>NZ_LR701544.1:84282-1609282 GCF_902498815.1 Roseovarius sp. EC-HK134 | reverse complement strand
CACGCGTTACTCACCCGTCCGCCGCTAACCCGAAGGTTCGCTCGACTTGCATGTGTTAGGCCTGCCGCCAGCGTTCGTTCTGAGCCAGGATCAAACTCTCAAGTTGAAAAGCATCGCTGCTTATCCTTGACGTTCGAACCTCTGCACATCTTCAATGCACTACCGCTGCGCTACTTGAGTGCGAATAAATCCACACACAATCACTCAGCAGCATGGTCGACCCGGCTAAGGAAACGACCGCATTGAAAGTCATCTGTCTGATGCACATCAGTTTCCAAAGAAACCGAAGTCCATACAAGACAGTGAAGCTGACACTACATCATCGAGATTGCTCTCTAGTAGCGTTGATATACAGACGTTGATCCATCGAAATGAACCAAACCGCCCACATATCTCTTCAGTTACTAAATTTTCAAAGAGCGTCGAGACAAAATCAACCGAGAGCGCCAATCTACCTAGCGCAACCCGCCAATCCTACCTCAGAATTTCTAGCCGCTTCCCTTCCCAAGACATCCGCCCAAGTCCGTTCCGCGTCCCAGCAACCGCCTCAGCAGCGCCGGTGAAGGGGTATTTACGGNTACAGACGTTGATCCATCGAAATGAACCAAACCGCCCACATATCTCTTCAGTTACTAAATTTTCAAAGAGCGTCGAGACAAAATCAACCGAGAGCGCCAATCTACCTAGCGCAACCCGCCAATCCTACCTCAGAATTTCTAGCCGCTTCCCTTCCCAAGACATCCGCCCAAGTCCGTTCCGCGTCCCAGCAACCGCCTCAGCAGCGCCGGTGAAGGGGTATTTACGGTTAGAGGCTCAGACCCGCAACCCCTTTTTTTGGCTTTTGTCATCTTTTTTTCAAAAACCCGTATTTTTACGGAATATTAAAGGGTTAGGGGAAATTATGCCAAGATTCACCGCCCCGCGCGCAACAATATTGCCCACCCCTAATACGCCCCTCTCCTACATCTTGGGTTATCCACAGAGTTACCCCCAAGAGAGGGTAAAACCAGCGCGTCCGGCCCGACTCAAACCCGGCGACTCTGTCCAATGGGGCGCCATCTCAGCGCCAGCAGCCCCAGAATCACGGCCAGATACACCAAGGGTTCGATTTGAAAGCCTTTGCTCAGCCAAAGGAAATGCACCGCCCCCAGCACCGCCACCCCATAGGTCAGCCGATGCAGGGCCCGCCATCTCGGCCCCAACCGCCGCACCGACCAGTCATTCGACGTCAGCGCGAGCGGGATCATCAAAAGGAACGCGGCAAATCCAATTGTCACATAGGGCCGTTTGACAATATCCGCCCAGATCTGCGCCAGGATCTGCACATCAAGCACCAGCCAGACCAGAAGATGCCACGCGACATAAGAAAAGGTCAGCAATCCCACCGCGCGACGAAACCGGATCAGGTTCACTCCGACATGTCTACGCAACGGCGTGATACACAGCCCCAAGATCAAGAGCTGCAACGCGACCTCGCCCAGCTCGCGCTCCAACGCCTTGATCGGCTCCGCCCCCAGCCCGCCGGTGAGCCCCAGATAAAACGTCCATACCCCCGGCATCAGGCCGATCAGCCACACCGCCCAGACCGGCACCCGCCGGGCCAGACCGTTGATCTGGTCCCGTAGCATCAAAAGTTCTTTTTCAGATCCATCCCGGCATAGAGCCCCGCCACCTCATCGGCATAGCCGTTGAACATGAGCGTGGGCACGCGCGGCGAAAACAGTCCGCCGCCGATCTGCCGTTCCGTGGCCTGCGACCAGCGCGGGTGATCCACCTCGGGGTTCACATTACTATAGAACCCGTATTCGCGCGCATTGGCCTTGTTCCAGCTTGTCGGCGGCTCTTTGTCGGTCAGGGTAATGCGCACCACCGATTTGATCGACTTGAACCCATATTTCCATGGCACCACAAGGCGCAGCGGCGCGCCGTTCTGATTGGGAATGTCGCGGCCATAGATCCCCGTCGCCATGATCGTCAGCGGATGCAGCGCCTCGTCCAGCCGCAGCCCCTCGACATAGGGCCAATCCAGCACCGGAAAGCGGACACCCGGCATTTCATCGGGGCGCAACACCGTCTCGAAGGCGACGTATTTGGCCTCGCTCTGCACCCCAGCCAGATCCAAGAGATCCGCCAGTTCAAATCCATTCCAGGGAACCACCATCGACCAGGCCTCGACACAGCGGAACCGGTAAAGCCGCTCCTCAATGGTCATCTTGGCCATGATCTCGTCAAAGGCATAATCACCCGGGCGGTCCACCAGCCCGTCAATGGTCACGCTCCAAGGGCTGACGGTCAGCGTCCGGGCATTGCGTGCCGGATCGCCCTTGTCGGTGCCGAACTCATAATAGTTGTTATAAGTGGTGATGTCGTCCCAGCTATTGGGCGTCAAAGCCTCGGCTTCTGTCTCGGCCTGCGCGCTCCGGGCCGTCAGGCTCAGACCCACCCCTGCCGCCACCCCGGCGATCATCTGGCGGCGATTGAGAAACGCCGCCTCGGGCGTCACATCCGTGTCACTCAGCGTGTTTGTCCAGCGATGGGCCATGTCAGTTCTCCTATGGGTTCCCCAAGTATATAGAGACAGACACGGTTCCCGCCACCGAAGGGTTTCAACATCCGGTCACAATACCGCGTCCGGATTGTAACTTGGCCGGATCTTGTTGAACGCAATCGACGTGCCATCCGCCTGCACCAGCCGTACATGCCGCCGCCGCATCAGGCGCGGTTCGGCCACACCGACCGAATGGGCGATGGTCTCAACCTCTTTGATCACCGATTTGGCATAATTGGCGACCTTCAGGTATTTGTCCTCGACCACCAGACCGCGCTGCAAATGGGGATCATGGGTGGTAATGCCGGTCGGACAGGTATTGCGATTGCACTTGAGCGCCTGAATGCAGCCAAGGCTGAACATAAAGCCACGCGCCGAGGCGACAAAATCCGCGCCTGCGCAAATCGCCCAGGCCACATCGCCGGGATTGATAAGCTTGCCCGCCGCAATCATCCGGATACGATCCTTGAGACCATAGCGATCCCGCAGATCGACCATCCGCGGCAAGGCATCGCGAATGGGCATGCCCACCAGATCCATCAAAGGCATGGGCGCGGCCCCGGTGCCACCCTCTCCACCGTCAATGGCAATGAAATCCGGCGCGCAATCCGGCCCACGCGCGATGATCATTTCAAACAGCGGCTCCCAGGCCTCGGACGAGCCGATCACTGTCTTGAAACCGACAGGGCGCCCCGTGACCTGCCGGATATGGCCGATCACATCCAGCAACTCGCCATAGTCATTGATATCAGCGTGACGGTTGGGCGAAATGCTGTCCTTGCCCAGTTCGATGCCGCGAATGGCGGCAATCTCTTTGTTGACCTTTTCGCCGGGCAGGATGCCGCCCTTGCCGGGCTTGGCCCCCTGCGCCAGCTTCAACTCAAACATCTTGATGCAAGGATTGTCCGACACCTCGCGCAGCCGCGCATCGCTCAGATTGCCCAAGGCGTCGCGCACGCCATATTTGGCAGTGCCGATCTGATAGACCAGATCGCAATTGCCCACCAAATGAAACGGGCTGAGCCCGCCCTCGCCGGTGTTCAGCCAGATACCCGCCTTGGCCGCCCCCCGGCTCAGCGCCTCAACCGCCGGGCGCGAAATCGCGCCATAGCTCATGCCCGAAATGTTGAAAATTGACTTGGCCATATAAGGTATCGCCGCCGTCGGCCCGATCTGCATCGGCGCGGTGATGGCGAATTGATCGTCCAGCGGCGGAAACACCGCAGGGACAAAGATAGGTGTGCCCGGCACCCCCAAATTCCGGGTCGAGCCAAAGGCAATCGTGTTGCCCGCGCCCTTGGTCGCATGGCTCACCCAATCGCGCTGCGCACGGTTGAACGGCATCTCTTCGCGGTCCATGGCAAAGAAATACTGCCGGAAAAACTCGCCCAGTTTGGTGAACAATCCTCGGAACCGGCCAATGACTGGATAGTTGCGCCGGATCGCGTCGCCGGGCTGCGTGCGATCCAGCACGTAGAAGACCCCTATCGCCAACACGACCGCCCCAATGGCAAAAACAAACAGCAACGCCAGAAATTCTAGGAACTGCGTCAGAATACCCATCTCAAAACTCCAATACCCCGCCCGCGCCCAGCCGACGCGCCTCGCGCGCAACCTGCGCCATTCCAGCGCGTCAAACAAGCTGACAAAGGGCGGGTTTGCCCAATGTTTCATCCTGTCAGGGCCAGTATCAGGCCATTTGCCTGCCCCCCGCCATTGCCACGGGAAACCCGGCTGAAACACCCACGCCAGGCGGGATAATTGCCGCCAATTCACAAAAACGTGACTGGAAATTTCAGCACGCTCTGGCTTAGCGGACGCGCCAAAAAGGTCAAACCGCGTCGGCGGAAAACCCCTATGAACCAAAACGCGCAGCGCCCCGTAAGCCTCGCATGATCCCGACAACGGGGTCATGGAAACCGACACTTAAACGGAGACGCACACCATGTTTCGCAGAACCTATCTCGCTCTGACCGCCGCCGTGCTGATGGCCGGTCCTGCCTTTGCCGAGACCAAAGGCAAAGACATCGTCGACATCGCCGCCGGCAACGAGAGCTTCTCGACCCTTGTCGCCGCCGTTCAGGCCGCAGGCCTTGTTGATACGCTCAAAGGCGAAGGCCCCTTCACCGTCTTTGCCCCAACCAATGACGCTTTTGCCGCCCTGCCTGCAGGCACGGTCGAAGACCTGCTCAAGCCCGAGAACAAGGATCAACTGACCGCGATCCTCACCTATCACGTGGTGCCGGGCAAAGTGATGTCGGGCGATCTCTCGGACGGGATGACCGCCACCACCGTGCAAGGCACGGATGTCACCATCGGCACCACGGACGGTGTCACCGTCGCCGGGGCCAAGGTCGTGCAGGCCGATATCGAGGCCAGCAACGGCGTGATCCACGTGATCGACACCGTGATCCTGCCTGAATAATCCACCCCTCACGGATGACAAAAGCGGGGCGGCTAAATGGCCGCCCCGTACCCGTTAGACGTGCTGCGCCCCGTTGATCTCGATCTCGGTGCCGGAAATATAGGACGACCCTTCGGAACACAGGAAAAAGATCGTGTTGGCCACCTCGTCAGGCTCACCCAGCCGCCGCATCGGGATGCTTTCGACCAGCTTATCCGTTCCGGGCGACAGAATAGCGGTACGTATCTCGCCCGGCGCAATCGAATTCACGCGCACCCCAAGCGGTCCGAAATCATGCGCCATCTCGCGCGTCAGCGCCACCAGCGCCGCCTTGGATGTGGCATAGGCCGCGCCCGCAAAGGGATGCACCCGGCTTCCAGCAATCGAGGTGACATTGACCACCGCGCCGCGCGCAGCCGCCAATTCATCCCGCAAACTGCGCGCAAGCACGACCGATGCAAAGAAATTGACGTGAAACACCTGCCCCCAGGTCCGCAGATCCGTGCTGAACGTATCCAAGCGTTCACCCTCCGGCCCTTTGGGCGAAATCCCCGCATTATTGACCAAGGCATCCAGCCGTCCACCCAGCCGCTCGCGCAGCACCTCGACCTTGGCAATCACATCATTCGGGTCCGACAAATCCATCTGAATATGGTTCTCCGCACCCCCGCCCCAGGGGCATTCCGCTGGAAACGGCTGGCGCGAACAGGTGATCACCCGCCAGCCCGCCGCATTGAACCGCCGCACCGTGGCATGCCCGATTCCCCGGCTCGCCCCCGTCAACAAAAGCGTCTTGGTCTCGGACATGCTACACCTCTTTCGGTCGCGGATTTCCTTGGGCCCAACCCTAGCGCTTTGCGGCTCACCCGCAACGGCCCTTGGCACCACCCCGCGCAGATTGTAATGAGAGACGCAACCCCGCGTCGGAGACCAGCATGAAGGCCAGAGACATGAATCGCGACTGGATCGCCACCGCCCGCACCCTCTCCGAGGCCCTGCCCTATCTGCAACGCTACACCGGCGCCATCGTGGTGATCAAACTTGGTGGCCACGCCATGGGCAGCGATGAGGCGATGGACACGTTCGCCCGCGACGTGGTGCTGATGCGACAGGTCGGCGTCAATCCGGTCATCGTCCATGGCGGCGGCCCGATGATCAATCAGATGCTGGAAAAGCTGGCGATCAAATCCGACTTCGTGAATGGCAAGCGCGTGACCGATGCCGCCACCATGGACGTGGTGGAAATGGTGCTCTCCGGTCAGGTCAACAAACGCATCGTGGCCGCGATCAACGGTCAAGGCGGGCGCGCCGTCGGCCTCTCGGGCAAGGATGCAAGGCTCATCACCTGCACGCCCTCACATCCCGATCTGGGCCTTGTGGGCGACCCCTCCGAGATTGATCCCACCATCCTGCACACGCTTTTTGCCGCCGGCATGATCCCCGTTATCGCCCCCTTGGGCGCAGGCGAGGCGGGCGAGACCTATAATATCAACGGCGATACCGCCGCCGGTGCCGTGGCCGCCGCCCTCAAGGCCGACCGCCTGCTCCTGCTGACAGATATCGACGGCGTGCGTGATGCCTCAGGACAGGTCGTGACCGAACTCAGCGCCGAGCAGATCCGACAGATGACGCGCGACGGCATCATCGCGGGCGGCATGATCCCCAAGACCGAAACCGCCCTTGCCGCCATCGACGGCGGCGTGCGCGCGGTGGTCATCCTCGACGGTCGCGCGCCGAACGCGACCCTGCTCGAGCTTTTCACCGAACATGGCGCGGGGTCGCTGATCCGTGGCACAAATACACCCCGCGTGCCACGCTCAAGCTATCCGGGCCAGTCCTGAGCGCGGCGCGTGTCCCCCCTGCCCCCGGCGCTCTATGACCTCGCCGCCGCGCATCACCTAACCCTGTCCGGCGCGCTGCATCTGGCATCCGGCGACGTGCCCGGCCATCAAACCCTGGTGCTCCTCAGCCCGGCAGAGCCGGGCTTCTGGCCGCATTTCACCACTACTCCGGAATATCTCGACGGCGCGCGCGACCCGATGAACCGCTGGTCTATCCGCGTCATCACCGCCATGGCCGATGCCCTTGGGGCCACCCCGCTTTTTCCGTTTTCCGGCCCGCCGTGGCAGCCCTTCACCGATTGGGCACGCCGCAGTGGCCGTGCTTGGCCCTCGCCCGTCGGCCTCTTGGTGCATGACGCGGCGGGGCTCATGATCTCTTATCGCGGCGCATTGGCCTTTGCGGATCGCTTCGCGCTTCCGCCCACCGGCCCGCGCCCCTGCGACAGCTGCGCCGATCAACCCTGTCGCAGCGCCTGCCCGGTGGAGGCGCTGATCCCCGAGGCCTATAACGTCCCCGCTTGCAAAGCCGATCTCGACCGCCCCGGCAACGACTGCCGCGCGCGCGGCTGTGCCGTGCGGCGCGCCTGCCCGCTCAGCCAATCCTATGGCCGACGCGAAGAACAATCCGCCTTTCATATGGGATATTTCGGATGAAGACGCTTATCCTCATGCGCCACGCCAAATCCGATTGGGGCGATCCACGTCTGCCCGATAGTGCCCGCCCCCTCAACGCGCGCGGGTGCCGTGCGGCAACCGCCCTCGGCCATTGGCTCCGCACCCAAGACCTCGCCCCCGATCAGATCCTCTGCTCCTCTGCTGTGCGCACCCAGGAAACCTGCACCCGGCTCAAGCTTGATGCCGCACCGGACCTGCACGACGCGCTCTATTTGGCCGAGGCCGATGAGATGCTGACAGTCCTGCGTCGCGCCACCGGCAGCCTTGTCCTCATGCTGGGCCATAACCCCGGCATCGCAGAATTCGCGGCCCTGTTGGTCGCCACCCCCCCGGATCACGAGCGGTTCGACGATTATCCCACTGGGGCCACACTCATCGCCCGGTTCGACATCGCCGACTGGGCCGCGCTCCAGCCCGGCAGCGGCACCGTGTTGCAGTTTCTGACGCCGCGCGACCTGCCATAACCGGCCTATGCAAACGCCCGTCTTTATCGGATCAGAGATCTATCGCGGCTCCTCCTACGGGGCACGCCACCCCCTTTCCATACCGCGCGTGCCCACCGTGATCGACCTCTGCCGCGCTCTGGGCTGGCTGCCACCCTCGCAATACCGCATCAGCCCGCGCGCCAAACCACAGGCGCTAACCGCGTGGCACAGCCCGGCCTATATCGCCGCCCTGCAAGCGGCTGAAACATTGGGCCAAGTCTCGCCCGAAATCCGCACCCGCCACCAGATCGGCACGCTGTCCAATCCAGTTTTCCCAGAGATGTTCCGCCGCCCCGCCACCGCCGCCGGTGGCTCGCTTCTGGCCACCGAACTGCTCGCACATGGCGGCGTGGCCTATAATCCCGGCGGCGGCACCCATCATGGCATGGCCGATCACGCAGGCGGGTTTTGCTACCTCAACGACCCGGTGCTGGCGATCAAGGCGTTTCTCGCCCAAGGTCTCAGCCGCATCGCCTATGTCGATATCGACGCGCATCACTGCGACGGGGTGGCCGCCGCCTTCCACGGCGACCCCCGCGTGCTGATGATCTCGACGCATGAGGCCGGGCGCTGGCCCTTCACCGGTACACTCGACGACCGCGCGGGCAGCCATGCCATCAACCTGCCCCTGCCCCGCGCCACGAATGACAGCGGCTTTGCCATGGCCTTGCACGAGGTCATTCTTCCAGCGGTGCAAGCCTTCACCCCGCATGCGCTGGTCCTGCAATGCGGTGCCGATGCCGTGACCGAAGACCCGCTGTCGCGCCTCTGCCTTTCCAACAACGCCCATTGGGAAGCGGTGGCGCTCTTGCGCCCCCTCGCCCCGCGCCTGCTTGTGTTGGGCGGCGGGGGCTATAACCCTTGGACCGTGGGCCGCCTCTGGTCCGGGGTCTGGGCCACCCTCAACAATACTGAAATCCCCGACCGCCTGCCCGAACCCGCCCGCGCCATTCTGGCGGCTCTCTCATGGTCCCGCCGCCCCGCGTTCCCCGACGAGCCCCTCATCGACACGCTGCGCGACGCCCCGCGCCCCGGCCCCATCGCGGATGACCTGCGCGCCTCGATCCAACACCTGCGCGCGCGCCGCGCCGTTTGGGTCTAAACGCAAAAGGGGCCGCAAAACTGCCGCCCCTTTCATCTGGCCCAAAATACCTCGGGGGAGTCCCGGACTTGCTCCGGGACGGGGGCAGCGCCCCCACCCCTGCTTTAATGCCCCAGAATCTGGCTCAGGAACAGTTTGGTGCGGTCCGACTGCGGATTGTTAAAGAACTCTTCCGGTTCGTTCTGCTCCACGATCTGGCCCTGATCCATAAAGATGACCCGGTTCGCCACCTTCCGCGCGAATCCCATCTCATGGGTCACGCAGAGCATGGTCATTCCCTCTTCGGCCAGTTGGATCATCGTATCCAGAACTTCCGAAATCATCTCGGGATCAAGCGCCGAAGTCGGCTCGTCAAACAGCATGATCCGGGGCCGCATGCACAAACTGCGCGCAATCGCCACCCGTTGCTGCTGCCCCCCCGACAGCTGGCCGGGATATTTATTGGCCTGCTCGGGGATTTTGACCTTTTCCAGGAAATGCATCGCCACTTCCTCGGCCTCGCGCTTGGGCGTCTTGCGCACCCAAATCGGGGCCAGCGTGCAATTCTCCAGAATTGTCAGATGCGGGAACAGGTTGAAATGTTGGAACACCATGCCAACCTCGGACCGGATCTTGTCGATATTCTTGAGGTCATTCGACAAGAGCGTGCCATCAACCGTGATCTTGCCCTTCTGATGCTCTTCCAGCGCATTGATACAACGGATGAGCGTGGACTTGCCCGATCCCGACGGCCCCGCGATGACGATCCGCTCGCCCTGATAGACGGTCAGATCAATGTCGCGCAGCACATGAAATGCGCCATACCACTTGTTCATCTTGGTTATCTCGACGGCAACCTGATCCGAGACATTCATTTGTGTTTCAGCGGCCATGATGATGACCCTCCTTACCGATGATCCGTGCGAAGCTGACGCTCCAGCCACTGGGAATATTGCGAGATACCGTAGCAGGTGATGAAGAACAGGACGCAGGCAAAGCCAAACAGCTCCCAATAGACCCCGTTCCATTCCGCAGACGCCAGAATCGGACCCCGGATCATGCCCACGATGTCAAACATCGAAATGACCGAAACCAGCGTCGTATCCTTGAAGAGGCCCACCGCCACGTTGACGATACCGGGGATCGAGATCTTGAGCGCTTGGGGCAGGATGATAAGTTGCATCGCCTGCGCATAGTCCAGACCCAGACTGTCCGCCGCCTCGTATTGCCCGCGCGGCAACGCAGCGAGGCCCCCCCGGATTACCTCGGCAATATAGGCCGAAGAGAACATCGTGATCATGATGATCACCCGCAGGATCAGGTCGAAATTCGTCCCCGGCGGCAGGAAATACGCCAGCACCACATTGGCCACGAACAAGAGCGTGATCAGCGGCACGCCCCGGATAAACTCGATAAAGACCACGCAGATCCACTTGATGATCGGCATGCTCGATTGCCGCCCGAGCGCCAGCAGAATGCCCAACGGCAAAGAGAGCGACACACAGACCACCCCCAGCATCAGGTTGATCATGAACCCGCCCATATCGCGCGAGGCCACGGCCTCGATGGCCAGCACATTCTCCATCGGTCCGGTTACATAACCTGAAAGTATCCAGAATATGAGCGCCGCCACAAACGCCGCTATCACCGCAACACCGGCGTTGACCGTCACGACGCGGCTATAGACAACCGCTCCCACTAGCACGCCAATCAAGGCAAAGACTGGCACCATCAAGGACCCGCCCCAAATCAGCCAATAGGCGATGAATGGGTAAAGCCCTGTAAAGATCAGCATCTTGCGTGGGAACACCTTGCCAAACAGCACGGGTGCGGCGGCTATGAACAGCAGCACAAAGGCCAGCCCCGGACGCCAGTATAGCTCGGATGGGTATTTGAACCCGAACAAGAGCTGGTTCCAACGCTCACTCAGCACCGCGAAACAGGCCCCGGTCTTGCCATCCAGAATCTCACGACAAGCTGACAGGCTCGGGCTGTCCCAGACACCGTTGAGAAACCACGGTGTCGCTGAGATCACAATCTGAAACACCACATAGGCCGACACAACCGTCAGAAGTGCATTGCCCGGCGAGGAAAACAGGTTCTCACGCAGCCATTTGATGGCCCCCGTTTGCGTCGCAGGGGGCGGCGCTTCGGGCAGCATGTGCTTGCGCACAAAGGCGAATTGATCACGGCCCATGCTCAACGCTCCTTCAACTTGATCGAGTTGTTGTAGACGTTCATGATCGCCGAAATCGCGAGGCTGATCGTGAGATAGAACAACATCAGCATCAGCACGCATTCAATCGCGCGCCCCGTCTGGTTAAGCGTGATCCCCCCCAAGGTGCCCGTCACATCCATATACCCCACGGCAATGGCGAGCGACGAGTTCTTGGTCAGGTTCAGATATTGCGAAATCAGTGGCGGAATGATCACCCGCAAGGCTTGCGGCAGGATCACAAGGTTCATGATCCGGTTGGGCCGCAGGCCCAAGGACGCCGCCGCTTCGGTCTGGCCCTTGCTTACCGCCTGAATACCCGCGCGCACGTTCTCGGCGATGAAAGCGCCGGTATAGATCGCCAGCGCGAACCACAGCGCAATCAGAGAGCCGCGAATATGTAGCCCGCCGTCAAAGTTGAAGCCCTTGAGCGCAGGATAATTCAGGCTGATCGGCTGACCCAGAACAAAGTAGATCAGGATCGTCGGCACAAAAAGGATAACCAAAGACGGCCAGCCCATCGGCAACAGCCGCCCGGTGTCATACAGCAACTTGGTTGCATAGCGACGATAGGCAAAGACGCCAAAGATCGACGCAAGGAACGTCAGCACCACCACCAACGATCCCGGTCCCCAGACCGGCGCCGGCGTGTAGATCCCCCGGTTGGTAAAGGCAAAGGCGTCGAACAGCATAGATGCATCTGCGTTGTCGCCCCTAAACTGGTTGGGCGAAGGCAAAACCGCCGTCATCACGGTAAAGATGATGAGGATCCAGATCAGCACCGGGATGTTGCGAAAGATCTCGACGTAAAAGGCCATCAACTTGCGCACCAGCCAGTTGGGCGAGAGCCGCAGCACACCGGCCGTGACCCCGAAAATCGTCGCCGTCGCACAGCCAAGGAAAGCCACGATCAAAGTGTTGATCACGCCCACCAGAGAGGCGCGCAAATGGCTAGACTGACTGTCGTATTCGATGGGCCGCTGATTGATGTCGTAATTCGCTGGATTACTCAGAAACCCAAACGAGATATTCTGCCCCTGCGCCGCAAGGTTGTTGACAAGATTGGCCCCGAGATAGCCAAGCAACAACATCAACAGAACCAGAGCGATGAATTGGAAAGTGTAAGAGCGATACCGTGTATCGTAAATCAGCATAGAAAGCTGAAACGACGCCTTGGGAGGGTCGGTCATCGTTGTCATCTTGGGTTTCCCTGTGTTTCGACCCGGATTTTTATCGGCATCGCTGCCGTGGGCCGATTTTTAAGTAGTCTACTGGTGAAAAGGGCGCGGGAATTTCCCGCGCCCTTCGTCAGGATCGCTTACCGGAACGGCGGGGCATACATGATGCCGCCCTGCGTCCACTGCGCATTCAGACCACGGGCCAGACCGATCGGGGTCTTTTCGCCGATGTTCTTCTCGAAGATTTCGCCATAGTTGCCACCGACGGAAATCGCGCGCTTGGCCCAGTCATTGTCGAGGCCGATCATCGCACCCAGCTCACCTTCGGTGCCGAGGATACGGTTGATCTCCGGGTTTGCACCGGCTGCGGCAGACAGCTCGCCAATATTCGCCGAGGTGATGCCCATTTCTTCGGCAGCCACGAGCGCGTAGAACGTCCAGCGCACGATATCACCCCAGTCGTTGTCGCCATGGCGCACGAGCGGGCCGAGCGGCTCTTTCGAGATGATTTCCGGAAGGATCACGTGATCGCCGGGATTCTCGAACGCAGCGCGCGTGGATGCCAGACCCGACGCGTCGGTCGTGTAGGTATCGCAGGCACCGGCCAGATACTGCTGCTGACCTTCGGCGTTGGTCTCAATCGGCACCGGCTCGTAGCTGATGTTGTTGGCGCGGAAGAAATCCGCAAGGTTCAGCTCGGTGGTGGTGCCAGTCTGGATGCAGACCGTTGCGCCGTCCAGCTCTTTGGCAGAGCTGACGCCCAGCGACTTGGGCACAAGGAAACCCTGACCGTCATAGTAGTTCACGCCGACGAAATCGAACTTGAGGTCGGTATCGCGCGAGAAGGTCCAAGTGGTGTTGCGCGCCAGCAAGTCGATCTCACCCGAGGCAAGCGCTGTAAAGCGGGTCTTGCCGGTGGTCGGCACGAATTCAACGGCATTTCCATCGCCCAGCACAGCGGCGGCAACAGCGCGGCAGATCGCCACGTCAAAACCTTCCCAAACACCGTTTGCATCGGGGGCGGCAAAGCCCACGAGGCCGGTGGTCACACCACAGTTCAGCTTACCGCGGGCCTTCACGTCATCCAACGTGGCAGCCGCAGAAGCGCCAGCCGCAAGGCCGGCCACCGTCAGCGCGCCCAAAAATACGGTTTTTTTCATGTTTACCTCTTCCTGATTATCCGCCCTTCAAGAGCGGTTTGTCGGGCCAATCGGCCCATTGTGACACTGTTGGCAGGGCTTTCACCCCTCTCAGTGACGCCAAGTTTGTGTGGATTCATCATGAAACGTCAAGTCTTTGTTCACGAAACCATATGGCAAAACCCGGCGAAACCGGCCCCTGCCGTTGCGTCAGTCGCTTGGCGGTCAGACTGACTGATCCTTACGCGAAAGATCATAAAACCGCTTGGCATGGATAAAGTCAGATTGTTTCCTTGCGGCCATCTCTTCCGCCTCTTCATCGCTACCCCATTGCTCTGCCTGCCAGGTTTCATCGACCCGAGACAGGTCCCAGAGCGTTTTAACGGGGTAAAACCCATCCAAAGCCGCAAATCCTATCACAAGCGACCCACTCAGGCTCACAAGGTCGTGAAAGGCCGTCAAAGCCCAAATGTCCAGCGCATCCACATGAGCCCGCAGCCGTGCCATTGCCTGCACATCCTGCGGCACATGCACCACGCCCTCAACCGCAAGCAGCTTGGCGGACAGGACCGATTCGGTCCAATCGAGCAGCGGATTCCATGCCGCTGCCTGTTTTTCGACCAGTTCGCTGGGGCTCACTGCCCGATAACAGATCAGATCACTGTCGCCATAGGCGGCCAGCATCTCGGCCACTTCGGATTTCTGATGTGCCACCTTGTCGATGGCCGCATTGGCAGACCTTGTAAAAGGCATGGTGCCGGGGTCGATCTTGCCTTCTTGCGCATCCCACTCCGCGGCGATCGCCTCGGCCAAGGCCCGCGTCGGCACGCTCAGCACCGCCTTGGCCGGGGTGCGCACCGCGCGCCCGTCTAGCCGCACGCCGAACCCGTCGCCCTCTTCGACAACGCCCGCCTCTGTCCAGAACCGCTTGGCTTTCCATTCGCTCATCGTCTACCCCCAAATCCGCGCCAAAGCCTCGGGGAGCGCGCGGAAATCCTGCACGATTTCGCGGGCGGCCCCCAACGCTTCGGGCCGGTGATACCCCCAAGAAACACCGATGCCCGCAATCCCCGCCGCCTGCGCCATGTCCATGTCGAAACTCGTATCGCCCACCATAACCGCATTCTCTGGCGCAACCCCGGTCTCTGCCAGCGCCGCCCGCAGCATCGAGGGATGCGGCTTGGATGGATGATGATCCGCCACCTGCCGCGTCACGAAGTAAGACCGGAGATCATGGCCCTCCAAGAGTTTGTCCAGACCCCGCGCCGATTTGCCCGTGGCGACCCCCAACAGGGTTTCCGGCACAGCATGCAGCGCCTTCAACGTCTCAAGCGCGTGGGGATAAAGCGGCGAAGAGGCTTGCACGCCAGACTCTGCCCGCAAACCCATATAGGCCTCTTTATACCACGCCACGATCCGCGCGTGGACATCGCCGGGCAATTGCGGCGCCAGTCGCGCCACCGCCACATCCAGCGACAGACCGACAATGCCCAAAATCACCTCGCGCACAGGTGCCGGTTCCCCGGCCCGATCAAACGCCGACCGCATCGCCGCCAGAATGTCACCTTGGCTGTCCACCAGCGTGCCATCGACATCAAAGATCACCAGACGCAAGGGACGGCTCATGCCATATCCTCTAGCGGGTCCTCCGGCGCTTCGGAGGGCACCCACTGAAACAAGTCCCAAGTCCGCGCCATATGCTCGGGCAGTGGGGCTGTGATGTGCAGAATGGCCCGTGACACCGGATGCTCGATCTTGAGCGACCGCGCGTGCAGATGCAACTTGCGGCTTACATCGCCACCCAGCTGCGCGCCCCAGCCATCGCCCAGATTCTCCTGCCCTGATCCGCCATATTTGCCATCGCCCACGATGGGATGCCCGATCTCGGCCATATGTGCGCGCAGCTGATGCGTCCGCCCCGTCACCGGAATCAGCGCCATCCAAGCCGTGCGCGCACCCGCCGCTTCGATCACCGCATAATCGGTGGTCGCAGGCTTTGCCCCCGGCGTCGCGTCAATGTCGCGCGGATGCAAGCACAGCATCTTCTCGCCCTCGCCCTTGGCCCCATGCCCCGGCGCCTTGACCAGACCAAAGCGAATGGTGCCCATACGCGGCGTGGGCACGCCCGCCACGGCCGCCCAGTAAATCTTGCGCGTGTTGCGATGCCGGAACGCCGCCGTCAGCCCCTTGGCCGCCTCCCGCGTGCGCGCCAGCAACAAGACGCCCGATGTGTCCTTGTCCAAGCGATGCACCAGACGCGGCTTGTCCTCGGCCCCAAAGCGCAGCGCCTCCGCCAACCCGTCCACATGGCGCAATTGCTTGCTGCCGCCCTGCACCGGCAGGCCCGGCGGTTTGTTCAGGGCGATGATATGGTCATCGCGGTAAATCACGCAGGATTGGATCATCTTGGCATCCGCCGGGCTGATCCGCGCCAAAGCTCCTGTCGGGCGCTCATCGGTATCGGGCAACGGCGGAATACGCACACTCTGCCCAACCTCAAGCCGCGTCGCGGGTTTTACCCGCCCGCCATCGACCCGCAACTCGCCTTTGCGGCACATCTTTTCGATCTGCACTTGCCCCACATGCGGAAACAGCCGCCGAACCCAGCGATCCAACCGCTGATCGCCGTCATCCGGTCCTACAATCCGTGTCTGCACTCCGCTCATGCGAAAAACCCCCGCGCCAGCCAGACGCCCAAAATCAAGGCCCCGATGGACAATCCCACCGACAGGCCGACATATCCCAAAGCCGCCATCGCCTGCCCCCGCTCCCAGAGCATGAAGGCCTCAAGCGAGAACGCCGAAAACGTCGTGAAGCCACCCAAAAGGCCCGTCATGACCAAGGGGCTGATTTGCCCGGCACCCCGCTGTGCGAGGATCACCACGGCCAGCCCCATCAGGAAGGATCCGATAACGTTAACACCAAGCACGCCAACCGGGAAACCCGGCGCAGCCAAGCGCTGTGCCAAGAGCACCACGCCATAGCGCAGGCACGATCCAATCGCGCCCCCCACGGCCACCTGAAGCAATGCGGACATCATGCCCGCGTCTGTCGCGCGCGCCCGGTCAATTGTCAAGCGCGGCCCCCGGATCTGCCGCTCAGCGCGCCAGACCTGCACAAATTCGCAGGATTTTGTAAGGTTCGTACACTGCGCGCTCAGCCGCCTGCGCGCCGCGCCCAGCGCAACTGCGCCTCCGTTTCCACCGCACAGGGCCGGATATGGCGCAACCTCTCCAATGCTGCATCAGGGTCTTCGCCCTGCGCGATCATCAACCGCAGGGCCACCATCCCCGATCTGCCACAGCCCCCCCGGCAATGCACCAGAACCCCCCCCGGCCAGCGCGCGCGCGATATCTTGGCTGGCCTTAGTCCAGGCTTCGATCTGGCTTGTGTCCGGCACGCCGTAATCCGGGATCGGAAACGCCACCCAACGGCTCCCCGCCTCTTGCACATCATTGCCAAATGTTTCGGCCCCCGCGCTCAACATCTCGGCTGGCATGGTCAAGGACACCACAAGCGCTGGTTTCCAGTCGCGGATATGCGCAAGGTCGGCGGCATAGGCACCCCCCGCCCCCGGTAGCGGCGCAAGCGCTAGAGTGCCCCCGCCAACCCGGAGCGCGTAGATGATGAAATCATCCATAAAGTAAACACCTTGATGACAAGCGTTCCGTCACGTCTGTCCAGCTTTGCCAGATTACCCACAAAAAGCAAGGTGGACGCCTCCGCCCCCTCGCCTTACGTTACGAAGGCATCCGAATCCTGAAAAGGTACCCCATGTCCGACACCCCGACCCCCGGCTATCAGGTTCTCGCCCGCAAATACCGGCCCGAGACCTTTGCCGATCTGGTCGGTCAAGATGCGATGGTGCGCACACTCAAGAATGCCTTTCAGGCCGACCGCATCGCGCAAGCCTTTATAATGACAGGGATTCGCGGCACCGGAAAAACCACAACGGCGCGCATCATCGCCAAGGGCATGAACTGTATCGGTCCCGATGGGCAGGGTGGCCCCACGACCGAACCTTGCGGCCAATGCGAACATTGCCGCGCCATCATGGAAGGGCGCCATGTCGATGTGATGGAGATGGACGCCGCCAGCAGGACCGGCGTGGGCGACATCCGCGAGATCATCGAGAGCGTAAATTATCGCGCCGCCTCAGCACGTTACAAGATCTACATCATCGACGAAGTGCATATGCTCTCGGTCAATGCGTTCAACGCCCTGCTCAAGACGTTGGAAGAGCCGCCCGCGCATGTGAAATTCATCTTCGCCACCACCGAAATCCGCAAGGTGCCGGTGACAGTGCTGTCGCGCTGCCAACGCTTTGACCTGCGCCGCATTGAACCCGAGGTGATGATCGCGCTCCTGCGCCGCATTGCCGACCGGGAAGGCGCGCAGATCACCGATGACGCGCTGGCCCTCATCACCCGCGCGGCAGAGGGCTCTGCCCGCGACGCCACCTCTTTGCTGGATCAGGCGATTTCCCATGGTGCGGGGGAAACCACGGCGGATCAGGTGCGCGCCATGTTGGGGCTGGCGGATCGTGGCCGGGTGCTTGATCTCTTTGACATGATCCTGCGCGGCGATGCGGCCGGGGCGCTCTCGGAACTCAGCGCGCAATATGCCGAAGGGGCCGATCCACTGGCCGTACTGCGCGATCTTGCCGAGATAACCCATTGGATCTCTGTTGTTAAAATAACGCCCGATGCCGCCAACGACCCCACAATCGGCCCCGATGAACGCGCCCGAGGTCTGGACATGGCCACCGCCTTGCCGATGCGCGTGCTCACCCGGATGTGGCAAATGCTGCTCAAGGCGCTAGAGGAAGTGGCGCAATCACCCAACGCGATGATGGCCGCCGAAATGGCGGTGATCCGCCTCACCCATGTGGCCGACCTGCCCACGCCCGAAGACCTCGTGCGCCGCCTCCAAGACGCGCCGCCCAATGGCCCGGGCGGCGGCGGCGGCCCCCGCATGCAGGCCAACCCACCCCAGAGCACCCATGCTCAGGCTCACACCTATGCGCCCACCCATTCCGGTCCATCAGGGCCAGTCTCGCAAGGTGCTGTGTCGCCCATGCTGGCCACAGACCCGGAAGAGGTGCTGTCCCGCTACCCCAGCTTTGAGCATGTGCTGGAGCTGATCCGCGCCAATCGCGACGTCAAGCTCCTGCTTGAGGTCGAAGGGCATATCCGCCTTGCCAACTATCGCCCCGGCCGGATTGAATTCACCCCCACGCCCGATGCCCCCGGCGATCTGGCACAGCGTCTGGGCAGCGCGCTACAACGCTGGACCGGCAATCGTTGGGCCGTCACCTTGGTGAATTCGGCCACCGCCCCCACCATTCTCGAGGCGCGCAGTGCCGCCAAAGATGCGGCAGAGTCTGACGCCCGGCAGCATCCGCTGGTGCAAGCAGTCTTTGCCGCTTTTCCACGGGCAAAGATTGCGCGGGTGAAAACCGAGAAAGATATCGCATCCCATGCCGAGACCGAGGCCCTGCCCGAGGTGGACGAGGAATGGGACCCTTTCGAAGAGGATTGAGCACCGCACCGCTTGCCTGTCGCCTTAAGACCACAGATATGCTTAAAGGCGGCAACGTCATTCAATGGCCCGCCCTGCGGGCCAAAACCACAGGAGATTACAGCATGTTCAAAGGTTTGGGCCAAATGGGCGACATGGCCAAGATGATGAAGGCCGCGCAGGAAATGCAAAAGAAAATGGCCGCGCTGCAAGAGGAAATGCACACAATCATGGTGACGGGCGAATCCGGCGCAGGTCTGGTCAAGGCGACCTGCTCTGCCAAGGGGGAGCTCAAGGCGCTCGATATCGACCCGTCGATCTTCAACTCCGATGACAAAGAGGTCGTCGAGGATCTGATTCTTGCCGCGATCAAGGATGCCCAAGCCAAGGCCTCGGCCCGTGCCCAAGAAGAAATGGGCAAGATCACCGAGGGCATGGGCCTGCCCAAAGACATGAAACTGCCCTTCTGAGACGCGGTTTCTTTTTGGCATAAATACTCAAAACCCCAACGCTTGCCCCCTGAGCGGAGCCTTAGATTGAGCAGCACCCGCGATATCGACGCCCTCATTGATATGATGGCCCGCCTGCCGGGGCTTGGCCCCCGGTCGGCCCGTCGCGCGGTGCTGCACCTGATCCGCAAGCGCGCTTTGCTGCTATCGCCCTTGGCAAAGCTGATGCAGACCGTGGCCGACACGGCGCGGGAATGTGCCACCTGCGGCAATATCGGCACGACCGAGATTTGCGATATCTGCACGAATGCCAAGCGTGCCAATGGCCAGATTTGCGTGGTCGAGGATGTGGCCGATCTCTGGGCGATGGAGCGTGGGCAGGCCTTTAAAGGGCGCTATCATGTGCTGGGCGGCACGCTGTCGGCACTGGATCAGGTCGGCCCCGAGGTTCTACGCATTCCAGCCCTCTTGGCGCGGGTCGATTCCGAGGCGATAACCGAGGTCATTCTGGCCCTCAACGCCACGGTCGAGGGGCAAACCACCGCGCATTACATCGCAGATCAGCTCGACGGTAAAGTCACGCTCACTTCGCTCGCTCAGGGTGTTCCCATTGGCGGCGAGTTGGACTATCTCGACGACGGTACGATCAGTGCGGCCCTCTCGGCCCGCAAGCGTCTGTGACACGCCCCTAGCGGCATCCGCCCCAAATGATACTGGACCCCTTTTTTAGCCATGTCCCCACTTGCCTTGACCCTGCTGTATCTTTTAGCCCTGAACGCACTCACCTTGGGTTTGTTCTGGTGGGACAAGCGCTGTGCCATCGAACGCCGCTGGCGCGTGCCTGAGAGTACGCTTCTGACGCTTTGTCTGATCGGGGGATCGCTCGGGGCCAAGACCGGACAGGGGATATTCCGCCACAAAACCCGCAAAGAGCCGTTCCGCACGTCGCTCAATGCCATTGCAGTTCTGCATATCGGATTTCTCGGGGCGCTCGTGCTGCCAGAGTTCCGCGCCGCCGTTATGGTGTTTCTCACCCATGCCACCAGCTATGTCCTGGGGCTCGCCGCAACCTGGATCCCTGCGGCCTGAGGCATAGGTAAAATGAAAATGGCCCAGGAAACCCCGGGCCATTGCGGTCTTGGTGATCTAAGCCGCTTTAGCGGCGACGACGTCCAGCATCCTGATCATCATCCTCATCATCCTCGTCATCCGAGGCGGGCAGATTAAAGAAACTGTCGGCGTCGTATTTCTTTTCACGCACTTCGGGGTGGTAATCCTGCCCGAGGGTGAAATTCTCCAGCCCTTCCATCGCCGTCGGCACACGTGGCTCAAGGTCCGCCTCAAGGCTTTGCTCGGTGCTCAAGAGCTTGCGACGTTCGTCATCGGTCAGCGCGGCGCCATCTTTGGCCTTCTTCGCAGCGGCCTTTTGCACGGCGGCATCAAGCTCGGACTGTTTGCACAGGCCAAGCGCAACAGGGTCGATCGGTTGGATGCTGCCGATGTTCCAATGGGTGCGTTCACGAATCGCCTGAATGGTCGGCTTCGTTGTGCCCACAAGGCGCGCAATCTGGCTGTCGGCCAGTTCGGGATGGAACTTGACCAGCCAAAGGATCGACGCGGGGCGATCCTGCCGCTTGGACAGCGGCGTATAGCGCGGGCCGCGCCGGGTCTCTTCGCCTTGGGCGGCAGCATTGAATTTGAGCTTGAGCTTGTGCAGCGGGCTTGCCTGCGCCCGTTCGATCTCGTCCTGCGTCAACTGATTGTTGGCAATCGGATCAAAACCTTTAACGCCTGCCGCCACATCGCCATCGGCGATCCCCTGCACTTCCAATTCATGCATGCCGCAGAAATCGGCAATCTGCTTGAAACTGATCGTCGTATTGTCCACCAGCCAGACAGCTGTGGCCTTGGCCATGATCGGCTTTGACATCTCTCAGGTCTCCTTTACCCAAAACTTCCCCGGCGCCTGAAAGGCGGTTCCGGCGGGCCGGAACGGGTTTCCATTGTAGGGGAACTCGGGCAGCTTATACTGACCTTGCCGATAAAATGAAAGACCAAAGAATGCGTGCCCAAGTTGCCTTGTTGCTCTGTCTTTTGCTTCCGCCTCTGCCTGCCACCGCGCAATCACACCGTGCGGGCGTGTTTGACTATTACGTGCTCAGCCTCAGTTGGTCGCCCACTTGGTGCGCGCTCGAGGGGGACGCGCGCAGTGCCGAGCAATGCGACGATGCCGCCAACACCGGCTGGATTCTGCACGGTCTTTGGCCGCAATATCATCGCGGCTGGCCCGAGCATTGCCAGAGCGTGCATGCGCCCCCCACCCGCGCCATGACCCGCGCAATGGCAGATGTGATGGGAAGCACAGGCCTTGCCTGGTATCAATGGAAGAAACACGGCTCTTGTTCAGGGCTGAGTGCCGCCGACTATTATGCGCTGTCGCGCGCGGCCTTTGATCAATTCACGCGGCCAGAGGTCTTTCGCAAGCTCACCAAGCCCGTGAAACTGCCCGCCAAAGTGGTCGAAGAGGCGTTTCTCAAGGCAAATCCGGGGCTGGAACCCGACATGCTGACCATCACCTGCCGCGCCGGGCGCATTCAGGAGGCACGGCTTTGCCTGTCGCGCGATTTGGCACCAGTGCCCTGCGGCGTTGATGTGGTGCGCGACTGCGCCCTGCGCGATGCGCTCTTTGATCCGATCCGCTGATCCATCCTCTTGGCCCCTTGAACCCCGCCAGTATTTCCTCAATGGTCGCGCCAAGCACGCGCATCAGACGGGACGGGCAAGACATGGATATCCGGGCAATCCTGATGGGGCTGGGCTTTGCGCTCATGTGGTCCTCGGCCTTTACCTCGGCACGGATCATCGTCTCTGCAGCCCCGCCCCTGACAGCGCTTGGCCTGCGCTTCCTGATTTCCGGGCTACTTGGCATTACCATCGCCCTGATCTTGGGCCAAAGCTGGCGACTGACCCGCGCACAATGGCGCGCCACGATCATTTTCGGCATCTGCCAGAATGCGCTCTATCTCGGGCTGAACTTCGTGGCGATGCAAACAATCGAGGCCTCGCTTGCCGCGATCATCGCCTCGGCCATGCCGCTCATCGTGGGGTTGTTCAGTTGGATCTTTTTAAAGGAGCGGCTTGGCAAGGTTGGAATCATGGGCCTCTTTGCCGGGCTAGGCGGCGTGGTGATCATCATGGGCGCGCGGCTTCAGGGGGGAATGGATCTTTACGGCGTGGGTCTCTGCCTGATCGCGGTTTTTGCGCTGGCCTTTGCCACGCTGGCGGTGCGCGGTGCGGCATCGGGGGGCAATTTTCTGATGGTCGTAGGCCTGCAGATGATGGTGGGCGCAGTCCTGACCGGCTCCATCGGCCTTGCCACCGAACCCCTCGTGATCGACTGGAGCACGCAGCTTGTCTTGGCGTTTCTCTATACCACGCTCGTTCCCGGCCTCGCCGCCACGCTGGTCTGGTTTCTCTTGGTCGAGCGGATCGGCGCAACGCGCGCCGCTACCTTTCATTTCCTCAACCCGTTCTTTGGCGTAGCGATCGCCTCTGTGCTCTTGAACGAAGCCCTCCGATTGGGCGACCTGATCGGGGTCTTGGTGATCATGGGCGGGATTCTGGCGGTGCAACTCTCGCGGCAAGGGCGGGTCTGAGGCACCGGGCTTGACACGCCATGACGAAGTTGTGAACCTTGGTAAGGTTGTGTTGATTTGGGTTGATTCTATGCGGTGTGTGAAAACCGGATTACTGATGTGTTGTGCCATTCTTGCGGGCTGCGGAGAGCCCATGACACAGGCACAAGTCATCGAAAAGTATAGTGGCAACACGGTGGCCAAACTGACCAGCGAAAAACGCATGGATCATTTGGGACCAAACAACCCTTCATTGGGGACACGTTACATCTATCATCAGACGGATGGGCACGCCTTATACAGCAAGCGCACGGACAAAGGGTATAGTAGGCAAGAAGCCGGTCGCTGGTGGGCCGGGAATGACAAGATATGTTATTCGATGCGCGTCACACAGGCCGAAGACCCGGAGGGCGATACCTGTGCCCCGGCGGGTACCGACGTCGTCTGGAGTAGCTTTGAACGCGGCGATACAAAGGGCCTCCGAAGATCGGTAACAGTTGCCCGAGGTGGCCAATCTGACATCGGTTTCGGGTGGGACAAAGTCATCGCCGCTGCGGGCGTGGCTATGGTCGGAGCAGTTGCCGTTGGGGCTGCTTCAGAAAAATTATGTGGCCCGGGCGGATGCACCGGCGGTGATTATTCGTCGGCTTCGGCTCAGCCCCAATCCTCCTCATCAGGAGGGTCGCAGACATCAAGCTCCGCGTCGCGTGAGACAAAATCCGGCTACACGATCACAGAGCGGATCAATTACGAGCGGAACGCGCAGACGGTTGTTGCACGCGGTCGGTGCGCAGACGGGAAGACCTTTGATGTCAGGTATCACCCAGACAACAATCCACAGTTTTACATCTACGGCTCGGGTGGCTCCAGCGTCGATGCCGTCGCAAGCCGTTTTTGCTCCTGAGAGCGAGGCTTGGCCGGTGGCATAGCCGACGCGTTCGGGAACAACCGACATAGGTCCGCTCGGATGACTTCTGGCGCGCTGGTGATCATGGCCGGGATGCTGGCGGTGCAACTCTCGCGGCAAGGGCGGGTGTGAGGCGCCGGGACTTTTGAAAAGTTCCGGATCATTCTCTTTTCAAGAAAATGGCTTTAGCCGATGTGCCCCCGCGGCCCATCGCCCACCTGCCCACGATGCAACAGCAAGTGGTCAAGGATCACGCACGCCATCATCGCCTCGCCCACGGGAACGGCACGAATGCCGACGCAGGGGTCATGTCGCCCTTTGGTCACGACCTCGATGGGGTTTCCATCCACGGTGATCGACTGGCGCGGGGTCAGGATCGACGACGTTGGCTTGACCGCAAACCGCACAACGATCTCTTGGCCGGTGGAAATCCCACCAAGGATACCGCCCGCATGGTTCGAGGCGAATTCCGGGCCGTTCTCACCCATGAAAATCTCATCGGCATTGGCGCTGCCGGTGAGGCGCGCGGCGGCCATGCCTTCGCCAATCTCAACGCCTTTGACGGCGTTGATCGACATCATCGCGGCGGCCAGATCCGTATCCAGCTTGCCATAAATCGGCGCGCCAAGGCCTGCGGGCACACCGCGTGCCACCACTTCGATCACCGCGCCGACCGAATCATGTTTCTTGCGCAGCGCTTGCAGATAGTCTTCCCACGCAGGGGCCGCCGCCGCGTCAGGCAGCCAGAAATCATTGCCGTCAATCGCGTCCCAATCGAACTGTGCGCGGTCCAACTCCATCTCGCCCATGGCGACCATATAGCCCTTGATCTCGATCCCCGGCACAAGTGCTTCCAAGGCCGCGCGTGCCACGCCCCCCGCCGCAACTCGCGCCGCCGTTTCCCGCGCCGAAGACCGCCCGCCACCACGTGGATCGCGCAGGCCATATTTCAGATGATAGGTGATATCGGCATGACCGGGGCGGAATGTCTTGGCAATCTCGCCGTAGTCGCGCGAGCGTTGATCGGTGTTCTCGATCATCAGCTGAATCGGTGTTCCCGTGCTCTGCCCCTCATAGACGCCCGACAGGATACGCACCGCATCCGGCTCGTTGCGTTGGGTCATATTCTTGTTCTGCCCCGGACGGCGCTTGTCCAGCCAGTGCTGCAACATCGCCTCATCCAGCGCCACCCCCGGAGGGCAACCATCCACCGTGGCCCCAAGTGCGGGCCCATGGCTCTCGCCCCAGGTGGTGAAACGAAACAGATGTCCAAAGGTGTTGAGGCTCATGCGCGGGGCTCCTTTGGCGCTGATCTAGCCCCGGCTCGCCCCGGCCTCAAGCTAATTTGGCGGGCTTTTGTCGCAAACAGGCGATCCATACCGGCGAATCGCGATAGTCTCTGGCGCGGGATGGGCTGGCAGAGCAACGATGAGGGACTTGGGCCAGCGCGTTCAGAAAACTCTGGTGCAGGGCGCACGCCCTGCTAACACTAGCGGCAAGACTGTCCAAAAAACGACAGCACCCAACATGATAATCAACAGGGAGAAGACAATGACCAAAGACACCTCGCACGACAGCGTGCGCCCGGTCGTCGCGAAAATGGCCGAGGACACCCGCGCCGGCAAGATGAGCCGCCGCGAATTCGTGGCGCTCGCCTCGACCTTTGGTGCCTCTGCCACTGCAGCTTACGGGTTGCTCGGACTTGCAGTGCCCACAGCCGCATATGCTGAAGACGCCAAGAAAGGCGGCGTGCTGCGTGTGGCAAGCCGCGTGATGGATATAACTGATCCGCGCAAATATTCCTGGACCGAGCCGGGCAATGTCGCCCGCCAGTTCTGCGAACCGCTGGTACGCTGGGCCTCTGACTTCAGCTTTCAGCCGATGTTGCTGGAAGGCTGGGAGGTCAGCGATGACGCCATGACCTACACGCTCAAGGTCCGTCAGAACGCGGTCTGGAACAATGGCGACGCGTTCAATGCCGATGACGTGATCCACAATCTCAACCGCTGGTGCGACAAAGCCGCCGAAGGCAATTCCATGGCCTCGCGGATGGCCACGTTGATCGACCCAGACACAGGCCGCGCGCTCGATGGGGCCATTGAGCGAGTGGATGATTTCACTATTCGCCTCAATCTGCCCCGCCCCGATATCACCATCATCGCGGGCATGTCCGACTATCCTGCGCTCTGCGTCCACCCCAGCTTTGGGGACGATGGCGATCTGGCCAAGGCCCCCATCGGGACCGGCCCGTTCGAGCTTGTCTCGATGGACATCGGCGTCGCCGCCGAGGTCAAGCGCCGGGAAGACGGCAAGTGGTGGGGTGGCGATGTCTATCTCGACGGCATCCGCTTTGTGGACTTTGGCGAAGATAACGCCTCGATCGTAGCCGCATTTGACGGCGATGAGATCGACATCAACGACGAATCCACCGCCGATTTCATCGAGTCCTACGATGCCCTTGGTCTGATCAAACAGTCCAAGACAACCGCCAACACTATCGTCGCCCGGATGCGCGCCGATACCGCGCCCTATGACAGCAAAGAATTGCGCAACGCCATCCAATTGGCCTGCGACAATGCCGTTTTGCTGGCCATTTCGATCAATGGCGAGGGTATTCCGGCAGAAAACCACCACGTGGCTCCGTTCCACCCGGAATATGCCGAACTGCCTGCGATTGCGGCTGATCCGGCCAAGGCCATCGAAATGGCACGCGCCGCAGGGCATGGCGACACAGAGATCGAGATCATCTCGATTGATGGCGACTGGCGGACCACCACCACCGATGCCATCGGCGACCAACTGCGTCAGGCGGGTTTCAACGTGAAGCGGACGGTGATTCCGGGGGCAAGCTTCTGGAACGACTGGACCAAATATCCCTTCTCGACCACCAACTGGGGTCCGCGTCCTTTGGGCGTTCAGGTGCTGGCACTGGCCTATAAATCGGGCGAGGCATGGAATGAATCTGGCCATGCAAACCCGGAATTCGATGCGCTGCTGGATGAAGCCTTGGGTGTTTTCGACGCGGACAAGCGCCGCGAATATTCGGCCAAGCTGCAAACAATGCTGCAAGACAGCGGTGCCGTGATTCAGCCCTTCTGGCGCAATCAGGCGCTGCACCACACGGACAAGGTCAAGGGCGTGCAGGCGCATCAATTCCGCGAAATGCACTATGAGCAGGTCTGGCTCGACGCGTAAAACCGTCCTGCACAACAGATCGGGCCGCCCCTCAGGGGCGGCCCTTTGCGTTCAGACGACTTCGGCGCGCAGCGCAGCCATCCGCTCCGCCAAAAGTTTTCGCGATGTCTCATCCTTGAGCTTGCCCGCATCGTCAAAGGCGTTCATCGCCCCCGCGATCAAAACCGCCGTGCCCGGCACCAGCCGCGCCTGTAACTGCGTAAGGCAAGACAGCGTCATGAATTGTGCCGTCTCGCCCCCGGTGCGCCCGGCAGAGGCCGAGACCACCACAACGGGCTTGTTCTTGAACGCCGCCCCCGGCACCCGACTGATCCAATCCAGCCCGTTCTTGAGAACGCCGGTTATCCCTTTGTTGTATTCGGGTGCTCCAATGATCACGGCATCGGCGTCCTTGATCTGCTGCGCGAGGTGTTTCACCGCTTCTGGCACACCCTCTGCCTCTTCCAGATCACCATCGTAGAGCGGCAGATCAAGACTGCCGTCGCTGATCTCTGCGGGGCCGAATGCCTCTGCCGCCTCGGCCAGCAGCATGCGGTTATACGATCCCTTGCGCAGCGATCCGGAAATCAACAGAAGTTTTGGGTTAGCCATGTGTCATCCTCTCACGGGTTTATCAGTTTCACTGATCAAACTGGGGCGATGGAGGGAATTTGACAATATGAAGTGACTGCACAGGGCTTGTGCGCCACACCGGCACCGAATGAAAAACCCCGGCGCGGCGAGCAGACCGCGGCCGGGGCAGGCACCCGCCATGCGTGGCGAGGAGGACGACGTTACCAGTCCACCGGGCCTTTATCGGCGAATTGATGGACCAGAAAATCTATAAAGGCGCGCACCTTGGGCTGGGTGAACCGGCCCGGCGGGTAGACCGCATAAATGCCCTGCAATTCCAGAGGCAACTCGGGCATCGCATCTTCGACCAGCCCATCCGCCATCGCACGGGAATAAAGGAAGGACGGAAGATAGGCGATACCCAAGCCAGAAATCGCGGCATTCAGCAGGGATTGCCCGTCATTCACACTTAGACCACCTGCCGTGCGCACCTGACGCTTTTCCCCCGAAGGCGCGGTCAGCTTCCATACCGCCCCGCCCGCTTGGCTAGAGTAATGCAAGAGCTTGTGTTCGTTCAGATCGTCGATCTTTTGCGGCCGCCCATGTTTTTGGAAATAGCCGGGGCTGGCGATCATGCGCTTGGTGGTCTCGGTCAGTTTCCGCGCCCGCAGGGTGCTGTCCTCCAGCTCTCCGATGCGCACGGCCATGTCAAAGCCTTCAGAAATCAGCTCAACATAGCGGTTATTCAGCACCATGTTGACGGTGATATCGGGGAATTCATCAAGGAACTGGCCCAGAACCGGGCTGAGATGATTGACCCCGAAATCTGTCGCCACAGAGATGCGCAACAGGCCAGAGGGATCGGATTGCATCGAACTCACCAGCGCGTCCGCTTCGCCCGCGTCGTTGAGCACGCGCAAGGCCCGGTCGTAATAGGCTAGGCCGATTTCAGTCGGGCTGACACGCCGCGTGGTGCGGTTCAGCAATCTTGCCCCCAAACGCGCCTCAAGCGACGACACGTGTTTGGACACGGCGGATTTTGATATGCCCATCTTACGGGCCGCGTCGGTAAATCCGCCCTGATCCACCACGGTGGCGAAGGCTTCCATTTCGGTCAGGCGATCCATCCTAATACCTCTGAATTGCGTCTTGAGGGCCTTTGTGACGGGAAAATCAGGCACAACTGGGGCGCTTGCCGGACAATATCTGGATTTCGTCGGCATCGTTCGCCAGCTGGAAACACGGAAACATCAAGCTGCGATTGTTGACGGGTTAGGCCAACGCACCACCTATGTTACCATATCCTAGGGAGGAGCCACTATGACACGCATCATTGCAATCACTGCCGCCACCTTTCTGAGTCTCTCATTTCCCCTCTTCGCCGGGGATACCCCCGCACCTGAAGGGGCCGAGGTCTATTTCGTCAATCTCGAGGATGGGGCCACCGTTACAGCACCCGTCAAAGTTATCTTTGGTCTCAAAGGCATGGGCGTGGCCCCTGCCGGCACTGAAAAAGAGGCGACAGGCCACCATCACATTCTGGTCAACCGCCCGCCCTTGGGCGAAGGGCCGGACGGGGAGCAAGAGCTGACCGTCGGCCTGCCCGCGGATGAGAATCACCGCCATTTCGGCGGCGGCCAGACAGAGGCAACGCTTGATCTGGCACCGGGCACGCATACGCTGCAACTGGTGATGGGCGACCTCAACCATGTGCCGCACGCCCCACCCGTGGTGTCCGAAGTGATCACGATCACCGTCGAATAAACCGCGTCAGAGCGTGGCAGCCAGCCGCGTGCCCTGATCTATCGCGCGTTTCGCATCAAGTTCGGCGGCCAAATCCGCGCCGCCGATCACATGCGCCTCTATTCCGCGCGCCGCCAATGTATCGGCCAGACTGCGCTCGCTCACCTGCCCCGAGCAAAGCACGACGGTATCCGCCGCAATCAATGTCGGGCGTTCGCGGGCCTCGCCAAAACTCACGTGCAGCCCTTCTGCGTCAATCTTTTCGTAATTGACGCCACCGATCATCTCGACGCCCTTCATCTTGAGGGCGGCGCGATGAATCCAGCCTGTTGTTTTGCCCAACCGCTTGCCCGGTGCCTCTGCCTTGCGTTGCAAGAGCGTGACCTTGCGCGCAGCCGGCTCTGGCTGCGGTCCCTGCGGCGCGAGGCCTCCGCGCACCTCTGCCGGATCGCCCACGCCCCATTCGGTACGCCACAATGTGATGTCTTCGGTCGGGCTGATCCCCTCATGCACGAGGTATTCGGACACGTCGAAACCGATGCCGCCCGCGCCCACCACGGCCACGCGGTGGTCCACCTCTGCACCGCCCCGCAATACGTCAACATACGTCACCACATTCGGCCCATCCTGCCCCGGAATACCCGGATCGCGTGGAATCACGCCGGTGGCGATAATCACGGCATCAAAGCCGTCCAGATGATCGGCGGTCACCTCTTGCCCAAGACGCAGATCGACGCCCGACTCGGCCACCATGGTGCCAAACCAGTCCACCAGCCCGCGAAACTCTTCCTTGCCGGGGATGACCTTGGCCATGTTCAACTGACCGCCAAGCTCTGTCGCCCGGTCAAAGAGCGTCACCTGATGCCCTCGCCCCGCCGCCGTAATCGCCGCCGAGAGGCCCGCAGGCCCCGCACCGACCACCGCAATCCGCTTGGGCATTTCTGCGGGCGCAATCACCAGTTCCGTCTCATGGCAGGCGCGCGGATTGACCAGACAGGATGTCAGCTTGCCCGAAAATGTGTGATCAAGGCACGCCTGATTGCAGGCGATGCAGGGCGCAATCGTAGCGCTGCGCCCTGCCGCCGCTTTGTTCACAAACTCTGCATCCGCCAGAAACGGCCGCGCCATGCTGACCATATCAGCGGCCCCGCTTGCCAAAACCGCCTCGCCCACGTCAGGCGTGTTGATCCGGTTCGAGGTGATGACAGGAATCCCCACCTTGCCCATCAGTTTTTTCGTAACCCAGGCAAAACCTGCACGCGGCACGCTGGTTGCAATCGTGGGAATCCGCGCCTCATGCCAGCCGATACCGGTATTGAGGATCGAAGCGCCTGCACGCTCAATTTCTTGCGCCAATTGCACGACTTCGTCATGGGTGCTGCCACCCGGCACCAGATCAATCATGCTAAGCCGGTAAATGATGATGAAATCATCCCCCACCGCCGCCCGCGCACGCCGCACCACCTCAATCGGCAGGCGCATCCGGTTCTCATACGACCCGCCCCAGCGATCCTCGCGCTTGTTGGTGTGGGTCACAAGAAACTGGTTGAGGAAATACCCCTCGGACCCCATGATCTCGACCCCGTCATAGCCTGCCTCGCGCGCACGCTGCGCGGCGGTGACGATATCGGCGATCTGCTTTTCGATCCCCTCCTCGTCCAATGCCTTGGGCGTAAAGGGCGAAATCGGCGACTTGATGGCTGAGGCGCTGACGCATTCCTTGCCATAGGCGTAGCGGCCAGCGTGCAGGATTTGCATCGCGATCAGCCCCCCCGCCTCGTGCACCCGGTCCGTGACGATGCGGTGATTGGTGATATCCTCGGGCGTGAATAGCCCTGCCGCGCCGGGAAATACGCCGCCCTCGCGATTGGGGGCCATGCCGCCCGTGACCATAAGGCCAACACCGCCGCGCGCCCGTGCCGCATAAAACTCTGCCACCCGGTTCCAATCGCGGGTTTCCTCCAACCCGGTGTGCATGGACCCCATAAGCACGCGATTTTTCAAGGTCACGTGCCCCAGATCAAGCGGGCTCAGAAGATGCGGATATTCGGACATGGCGGACCTCCCTTGGCTGGAATGCACCATGGCGCGGCACCGCGATATTGTCACCCCGGAACGCTGCGTTATGGCGTCTGCGGCCAGATTCGACCCTCTGAAACGAAAAGGGCCGCCCATCGGCGGCCCTGCTCGAAATCTCTATATGACGTTCAGAGCGCCAGATTGGGGATGATCTGCTTTTTGCGGCTCATGATACCCGGCAGAACCACGGCATCACCCGACACGGTCGCGCCAAAGCTTTTTTCCGCAACTGTCTTGACCAGATCGTTGGGCACCAGAAGCGTGGCTTCTTCATTCAGAATATCCACCACAAAGAGCAGCACCTGATCGACACCATCCTCAGCGGCGACGGTGGTCATGCTCTGCATCAGGCTTGCCTTGCGGTCGAGCACGATGGCGGGCGATGTGGTTTCAAGCACGCTCACGCGGAACGACTTGCCACCAACCTCATATTCCTTTGAATCCATGCGCAGCAGTTCAGCATCGGAAAAGGCCGAGACATCGGATTTGGCGGCAAACATTTCGGCGGCATAGTCGGGGATCGAAATGCCCAGATCGGCAGCCAGTTTTTCGGCCACAGCGCGGTCATGTGGGGTGGTCGTGGGCGAGCGGAATTCGAGCGTGTCTGACAGGATGCAAGTCAGCGCCGTGCCCTTGGCCCAGCTTGGCATTTTCGCGGCATCGTCGCCCATCAGGTCAAGCATGATGGTCGCGGTGCAGGCCAGCGGGCGCACGGTGATGTCAATCGGGCCTTTGGTTTCCAAACCGCCCACCAGCTTGTGATGGTCGATGATTGCCTGAATGTCGGCGTTGTTGATGTTGGCGGGCAATTCGGCCGGGTTGTTGGTGTCCACGATCACGCAAGGCTGACCGGCGTCGACATCGGCAATGATACGCGGCTTGGGCAGGTCCCATTTGCGCAGGAGAAAGGCAGCCTCGGTATTGGGCTCGCCCAAAAGGACAGCTTCGGCCTGCGCACCTTTCACCTCATTGAGATACCAAGCCCAGAGAATAGGCGAGCCGGTGGAATCGGTGTCGGGGGATTTATGGCCGAAAACAAGCGTGGTCATAGGGGTCATCCTGTCATTGATGCGGGTTTGCGCGCCTTATAGGTGGGTGGGCACGGCTTGTCACCTGCCCGATGCTGCACTGCGGCATAAAATCCCAAAGCGGGGTTGGTCGAAAAGGTAATTTTTGAGGATCAAAACGGTTGACTCACCCCGGCGCACTCCCTAGCTATGCGCCGTTAGCACTCGAACCCCATGAGTGCTAATGATCTCCAAACGGGGATCATTAGGGAGTAACTTTGAGCCAAGGAGCCTCAGAGATGGCATTTAAACCGCTGCATGACCGCGTGCTTGTCCGCCGCGTTGAAAGCGAAGCTAAAACCGCGGGCGGGTTGATCATTCCCGACAGCGCCAAAGAAAAACCGAGCCAGGGCCAAGTTGTGTCCTGCGGCGATGGCGCCCGCAAGGACAATGGCGAACTGATCGCAATGGCCGTCAAGGCTGGCGACACCATTCTGTTCGGCAAATGGTCCGGCACCGAAGTCACGGTCGACGGCGAAGAGCTGCTGATCATGAAGGAAAGCGACATTCTGGGCGTGATTTCGTAAGGGCATTCCCCCTTACGCTGATCCAACCGGAAATCAAACACGGGAGCACCTCAAATGGCTGCAAAAGACGTACGCTTTAATACCGACGCCCGCAATCGCATGCTCAAGGGCGTGAACATTCTGGCCGATGCGGTCAAAGTAACCCTCGGCCCCAAAGGCCGGAACGTGGTTCTGGACAAATCCTTTGGCGCACCGCGCATCACCAAGGACGGTGTATCGGTTGCCAAGGAAATCGAACTGGAAGACAAGTTCGAGAACATGGGCGCGCAGATGGTGAAAGAAGTCGCCAGCCGCACCAATGACGAGGCCGGCGACGGCACCACCACCGCGACGGTTCTGGCTCAGGCCATCGTCAAGGAAGGCATGAAGGCGGTTGCCGCCGGCATGAACCCGATGGACCTCAAGCGTGGTATCGATCTGGCCACCAGCAAGGTTGTCGAGGCCATCAAAGCCGCATCGCGCCCCGTCAACGACAGCGCCGAAGTGGCGCAGGTTGGCACCATTTCTGCCAATGGCGAGGCCGAAATTGGCCGTCAGATCGCAGAAGCGATGCAGAAAGTCGGCAACGAGGGTGTCATCACCGTCGAAGAGAACAAAGGCCTCGAGACCGAGACCGATGTCGTCGAAGGCATGCAGTTCGACCGTGGCTATCTCAGCCCCTATTTCGTCACCAATGCTGACAAAATGGTTGCGGACCTTGAGGACTGCCTCATCCTGCTGCACGAGAAGAAACTCTCGAGCCTTCAGCCGATGGTGCCGCTGCTCGAGCAAGTGATCCAGTCGCAAAAACCGCTCCTGATCATTGCCGAAGATGTCGAAGGCGAAGCCCTCGCAACGCTGGTCGTGAACAAGCTGCGTGGCGGTCTCAAGATCGCTGCCGTCAAGGCCCCCGGCTTTGGCGACCGTCGCAAGGCGATGCTGCAGGATATCGCCATTCTGACCGGTGGTCAGGTGATTTCCGAAGACCTCGGCATGAAGCTTGAGAATGTCGGCATGGACATGCTGGGCCGCGCCAAGAAAGTTTCGATCACCAAAGACGCCACCACCATCGTCGATGGTGCGGGCGAAAAGGCCGAGATCGAAGCACGCGTCAGCCAAATCCGCCAGCAGATCGAGGACACCACCTCGGACTATGACCGCGAGAAGCTGCAAGAGCGCGTGGCCAAACTGGCCGGTGGCGTTGCTGTCATCCGCGTTGGCGGCATGACCGAGATCGAAGTGAAAGAGCGCAAGGACCGCGTCGATGACGCGCTCAATGCAACCCGCGCAGCCGTGCAAGAAGGCATCGTTGTCGGCGGTGGTGTGGCTCTGGTTCAGGCGGCCAAGAAACTGGCCGGTCTTGAAGGTGTCAACAGTGACCAGAACGCCGGTATCGCCATCGTGCGCCGCGCGCTCGAAGCGCCGCTGCGCCAGATCGCAGAGAATGCCGGTGTTGACGGCTCCGTCGTCGCAGGCAAAATCCGCGAGAGCTCTGACGCCAAGTTCGGCTATAACGCACAGACTGATGAATATGGCGACATGTTCAAGTTTGGCGTCATCGACCCGGCCAAGGTTGTCCGCACCGCTCTCGAAGATGCCTCTTCGATCGCAGGCCTGTTGATCACCACCGAAGCGATGGTGGCCGACAAGCCGCAAAAAGAAAACGCCGGTGGCGGCGGTATGCCCGACATGGGCGGCATGGGCGGCATGATGTAAATCACGCTTGCCTTGTGCAATCGGATCGGGGCTGCCTTCGGGCGGCCCCTTTTTTTTGGACGGTGACCGGGCATCAAATACGTAACCCAAACACCGAAAATTCCCCATTCCAGAGATTGAAACCCGCGATAATCTAGCGCTGTTCAACAAGTTCAGCAGGTGGTTTCCAATGCAAAAGCAACTGGCCGAGTTTATCGGCACTTTCACTCTTGTTCTCTTTGGCTGTGGGGCGGCAGTGCTTGCCGGGGGCGATATCGGCCTTGCAGGCATCAGCTTTGCCTTTGGCTTTGCCCTGATTGGCATGGCCTATGGCATCGGTCCGGTTTCGGGCTGCCATATCAACCCAGCGGTATCGTTGGGGGCGGTTGCGGCGGGCCGCATGTCCCTGACCACGGCGGCGGGCTATATCGTGGCGCAAATCCTGGGCGCTGTGGCAGGGGCCTTCGTATTGATGACGATCGCAAGCGGCAAGGCGGATTACAGCCTTGCCCAAAACGGGCTGGGCCAGAATGGCTGGGGTCCGGGCTATCTGGGCGAATACACCATGACGGCGGCTTTCCTCTTCGAGGTCGTGGCGAGTTTTCTGTTCATGGTCGTGATCCTTGGGGCCACCGGCAAAGGCGCACCCGCGCATCTGGCGGGGCTGGCCATCGGCATTGCCCTTGTGGTGATCCACCTCGTCGGCATCAACGTGACAGGCGTTTCGGTCAATCCGGCGCGCTCGATCGGGCCTGCGGTATTCGTCGGCGGCACCGCATTGGCGCAACTGTGGCTCTTTATCGTCGCCCCGGTGATCGGCACCGTCGCGGCGGGTCTGCTCTTTCGCAGCGGCCAGTTGGATGCGCAAAGCTGAGCAATCGGCATCTGGGGTCGCCCAAGGGCGGCCCTTTCCCGGCGCTGGCAATATCCGGCGGAAAGGTCGGGATTTGAGCCTGTGTAGACCGAGGAAAGCGGGCAGCTTCACGATCATCTGACTATACCCTGCGCGTCAGAGCGGGTAGCAACAGGCATGCGCCTTTTTCTTTTGACCGCCCTCACCATGATCGCCTTTGCCGCCAATTCGGTGCTGACCCGTATGGCTATTGCCGGGGGCGACATAGATGCCGTGAGCTTTGGGACGATCCGCCTGATCTCTGGCGCGGTGATGCTGGGGCTTTTGTGCCTTGTGCTGCGCGGTGGCCTGCGCCTGTTGGGGCCGGGGCGCGCGATTGGGGTCATGGCCCTTTTGATCTATCTCTACGGATTTTCCATAGCCTACCGGGGGCTTGATGCTGGTCTGGGCGCGCTGATCCTGTTTGGCGTGGTGCAGATCACCATGTTCGCGGGGGGACTCTTCGCGCGCGAGGCAATGCCAGTGCGGCGCTGGACCGGGGCCGGGCTGGCCTTTGCCGGGCTGGCGTGGCTGCTCTGGCCCGGAGGCGGACCACAGGTGAGCGTCATCCATGGCCTGCTGATGGCAGGGGCAGGCATAGGCTGGGGCGTCTATTCGTTGACGGGGCGCAAATCAGGCGATGCGCTGATGGCCACGGCCGCCAATTTCATCTGGGCCGCGCCCGTGGGCCTCTTGGTCGGCTGGCTGGTGCCCAAGGGGGCCGAGGGAATCGTGATCGGGCCGCAGGGCGTCTTGCTTGCGGTGCTGTCGGGGGCGGTGACATCCGGTTTGGGATACGCGCTTTGGTATAGCCTTCTGCCTCGGTTGGCGGCCTCGGTTGCGGCGGTGGCACAACTGACCGTGCCGGTCATTGCCATGGCAGGCGGCATGCTGTTTTTGGGCGAGGCGCTGAGCGCCGAATTCGTGCTGGCAAGCGCGCTGGTGCTGGGCGGCGTTGCGGTCTCGGTGATCCCGATGCGTCCTCAGGGACCAACGATTTCCTCCAAGGGATCGTAACCCATGCCGCGCTGAAAGGCGACGCGCGCGAGACTGTCGGGCTTGAACCGGAGGTTCCCCATCTCCGCCTCTGTCACCCAACGCCTGCGGGTTACAATCTGCTCGGGATCGCGCCAATCCTCCGAAAGCGCTCCTGCAACCACTGTGCAGCGAAAGAACACCTCGACCTGATGAAAGCCTGTGGCGGGCGCATGAAACTCGTTGATCAGGCAGGGTGTGCCCACGCGGATCGTCAATCCGGTCTCCTCATGGACCTCTCGCATCAGGTTCTCGGGCAGCGATGTGCCCAGCTCGACCCCGCCGCCCGGCGCACACCACAGCGTGCTGGCGGCATCGGCATAGGCATTGACCAGCAACAACCTCCCCTGATCCACAATCACGGCGCGGGCAGCAAGGCGGGGCGAAGGCATGAGAACACCTGAGGCAAAGATCGACTGGGCCAACCCTAGGCGGCAGGTCGACCGGTGAAAAGGGGTTGTCTTTGCCCCCCGCCTTGGGCCAGCTTGCGCGCGACCAAGACAAAGGAGCAGGACATGGGAACCAACACGCGCAACGGCGGGCAATTGCTGGTGGATTGCCTGCTGGCATTGGGGGCGCGGCACAGTTTCGGCGTGCCGGGCGAGAGCTATCTTGCGGTATTGGATGCCTTGCACGACACAGCCGGGCGACTTGATTTTACCCTATGCCGCCAAGAGGGCGGAGCCGCCTTTATGGCCGCAGCCTATGGCAAGCTGACGGGCCGTCCTGGCATCTGTTGGGTCACGCGCGGGCCGGGGGCGACCAATGCCGCAATCGGGGTGCATACCGCGATGCAGGATAGTGCGCCGATGATCCTTTTTGTGGGTCAGGTAGGCACCGATATGAAAGGGCGCGAGGCATTCCAAGAGCTGGACTACCGCGCTGTGTTTGGCACGATGGTGAAATGGGCGGTCGAGATTGATCAGGTGGGCCGCATCCCCGAAATCGTGGCGCGGGCGTGGAAAACCGCCGTGACGGGCCGCCCCGGCCCGGTGGTGGTGGCCCTGCCCGAGGATATGCTGACCGATATGACAGAGGTGCCGCCGCTCTCCGGCCCGGGAACCTATCCAGAGCCGGAACCGGGGGCTCAGGCCATAACCAAAGCGCGCGCAATGCTGGCGGGGGCCAAGCGGCCTCTCCTTCTCTATGGTGGCTGCAACTGGACAGACGTAGGGCGCGCAGCCCTGCAAGAATTTGCAGCGGCGTCCGACATCCCGGTCGTCTCGGTCTTTCGCTATCAGGATCAGTTCGACAATCACGCGCCGGTCTTTTGCGGCGAGGCGGGCGTGGGCATGGTGCCCAATGTGCGCCGCCTCTTGGCTGAGGCGGATGTCATTCTGGCCGTCAACAACCGCTTTGGCGAGAACTCGACCGATGGATATACGGTGTTTGACCTGCCAGAGCCGCAGCAACGTCTGATCCATGTGCATGGTTCAGATCTGGAATTGGGCAAGGTTTATCAGCCGGAACTGGGCATTCAGGCCGGGCCGAATGCCTTTGCGCACGCCTTGAACGCAGGTGGGTCGGTGCAAGGGGATTGGGCCGCTTGGCGGGCCGAGGCGCGCGCCGGGTATGAGGCGGGGTTTGACCTGCCTGACCTGCCCTCGCCCGTCGATATGGGCAAGGTCACAGCCTATCTTCGCAAGGTTCTGCCCGAGGATGCGATCATCACCAATGGCGCGGGCAATTTTGCGATCTGGTCAGGGCGGTTCCTGAAATACGGGGCTGCGATGCGCCTCTTGGCTCCGCAATCGGGGGCCATGGGCTATGGCATCCCAGCGGCGATTGCCGCCAAAGTCGTGCATCCAGAGCGGCGCGTGCTCTGCTTTGCGGGGGATGGTGATTTTCAGATGACCTGTCAGGAACTGGCCACCGCCGCACAGGCGGGGGCGCAGCCGGTCATTCTCATCCTTAACAATGGCATCTACGGCACCATCCGCGCGCATCAGGAACGCAACTATCCCGAACGCGTCTCGGGCACGGATATGGTCAATCCCGATTTTTCGGCCCTCGCGCGCGCCTATGGCTTTCACGCCGAGCGGGTAGAGCGCACCGAGGATTTCGCAGATGCGTTCACCCGCGCCTGCGCCTCGCCGACCGGTGCCGTGCTCGATCTTGTGATCTCGACCGAGGCGCTGACCCCGCGCATGACGCTCAGCCAGATGCGTGCAGCAGGCTTGGCCAAACGCGACGGCGCGTGACCCCTGTTCAGCACGCGCATTTGCGCCTATGGGGACGACATGAGCAGAATGACCATCCTTGCAGGCCTGATTTTGGCCCTCTGGACCACGGCGGCGCGGGCCGATTGCGTGGTGCTCTTGCATGGGTTGGCGCGCTCGGACGCATCTTTTGTCATCCTGCAAGAGGTGCTTGAGGCCCGCGGATATGACGTCTTCAGCCCCGATTACCCCTCGACCGAAGAGGAAATCGAGCGGCTCGCACGCGAAACGCTGCCCTTTGCGGTCCGGGTTTGCGGCGCGACGCGGGTGCATTTCGTCACACATTCCATGGGCGGCATCCTCTTGCGGCTCTGGCTCAAGGACAACCGCCCTGACCAGATGGGCCGGGTCGTGATGCTGGCCCCACCCAACCATGGCAGCGAATTGGTGGATGAACTGGGCGGGCTCGAACTTTTCCGCTGGCTCAACGGGCCTGCGGGTCTTCAGCTGGAAACCGGGCCGGGCGGCGTGCCGGAAAACCTTCCGCCTGTGGATTTCGAGTTGGGGGTGATCGCCGGCACCCGCTCGCTCAACCCCTATTTTTCCAGCCTGATCGACGGGCCGGACGATGGCAAAGTCTCGGTCGCCTCAACCCGTGTCGAAGGCATGGCGGATCATATCACTCTGCCAGTCACGCATACCTTTCTGATGAATAACCCCCTCGTGATCGCGCAGGTCGAGGAATTTCTGGCGCAGGGCCAATTCAACCATGGCCTGACGCTTGGCGATGTGCTCCTCGGGTGGAGATGACAATGACAACGCTTGAGATCACATTGCGCGGGGCGCAGGTGCTGACAGCCGAGGGGCTGACAGCCTGCGACCTCTCGCTCAGCAACGGGCGGATTGCCGACGCGCCATCGGGCCGCGCGGTTGATCTGGACGGCTATATGATCCTGCCCGGCATCGTCGATATTCATGGTGATGGGTTCGAGCGGCATCTGGCCCCCCGGCGCGGCGCGATGAAGGACCTCGCCCAAGGCATGATCGCAACCGAGGCGGAACTGGCGGCCAATGGCATCACCACTGCTGTTCTGGCGCAGTTCTATAGCTGGGAAGGCGGCATGCGCGGGCCGGAATTCGCCGATCAGGTCTTTGCGGCCCTGACTGCGGTGCGCGAGCATGTCGAAACCGATCTGCACGCACAATTGCGCTTTGAAATGTCGCTGCTCGATGACTACCCCGCTGTCGAAGACATGGTCGCACGCCACGGCATCGGCTATGTCGTGTTCAACGACCACCTGCCGCACAAGGCACTTGCTGCGGGCAAAAAACCGCAAGGTCTGACCGGGCAAGCGCTGCGCATCGGGCGCAATCCCGAAAAGCATCTCGAATATATCCAAGGCCTGCACGCGCGACTACCCGAGGTCGGCCCCGCACTGGACCGCCTTTCCACAGGTTTGGCCGCGCGCGGCGTGCGGCTGGGCAGTCATGACGATGCCACCGCCGAAGGCCGCAGGCAGGCGCGCGCGCGCGGTATGACCATCGCCGAATTCCCCGAAACGCTCGAAGCCGCAGAAGAGGCGCGCACGGGCGGTGATGCCGTCATCATGGGCGCGCCCAATCTGGTGCGCGGGGGATCACACAAGGGCAATGTCAGCGCGGTTGGTCTGGTGGCGATGGGTCTCGTGGATGCGCTGGCTTCTGATTACCATTACCCCTCGCTCAGGCGCGCGGCCTTTCTTCTGGCGGATGGCGGGGTCTGTGATCTGGCGACCGCTTGGGGGCTGATATCCTCTGGTCCGGCGCGGCTCTTGGGGCTGTCGGACCGCGGCACGCTCCGCCCCGGCCAACGTGCCGATCTTGTTATCCTCGCGGCCGATACACGCCGCGTGGTGGCAACCATGGCTGAGGGGCGGATCAGCTATATGGCAGGCGCGGTGGCCCGCCGCTTTATCGGCTAAGGCACCACGCGTCTTATCCCACTGCCGCCTTCAGAAAAGCCTCAAGCTCTGCGGGATCAATCGGTTTTGGCAATACCTCCAGCCCCGCCGCGCGGCAATGCGCGTGCATTTCCGCCACAAGATGCCCGGTGATGATCCGCGCCGGAATAACCCCGTGGCGCGCGATGATCCGCGCGATCACCTCGGGCCCGCGCACGCCCTCGTCCAATTCATAATCCACCAACATCGCATCAGGGCTCAGCCCTAAATCCGCCAGTTGCGTCAATGCTTCCAAGAGATTACCCGCCTCCACCACATCCGCCCCCCAACCGCGCAAAAGCAGGGTCAGGGCGTGGCGCAAATCGGGATCATTCTCGATCAAAAGCACGATCCGCCCCTCGAGCGAGGCTCTTGCCCGGGCGCCGCCCACGCCCCGGATTTCAGGCCCGCTCCGCGCCACAGAGACAAGCGGCACCGTCACGCTGAAACAGGCCCCACACCCCAGATCAGAGCGCAATTCCAACGGATGCCCCAAAAGTGCGCAGGCCCGGTCCACGATAGCCAGCCCAAGGCCCATCCCCTCGGCGGCGCTGACATGTGCATCCAGCCGGTGAAATTCCTGAAAAATGCGGTCCTGATCGGCGGGGGCGATACCCGGCCCCGTGTCGCGCACTTCCAGACGCAGATTGCGCCCCTGCCGCCGCGCCCCCACCAGCACCTTGCCCGAAGGTGTGTAGCGGATGGCATTGGCGATCAAGTTCTGCAACACCCGCCGCAGATAACTTGCATCGCTCTCGACCATGGCACCGCAGGGAACATAGCGCAGGTCCAAACCCTTGATCGCGGCAATCGGTGCGAATTCGTCGATCAGTTGATCCGTGATCCGACGGAGCGGCACGTGGGTCACATCGACTTCGACATGCCCGGATTCCAGCCGTGATATATCCAGCAGCGCGTCAATGATGTCTTCAACACTTGTCAGCGCCCGCTGCGCCTTGTCCATCAACACCCGGTGATCGGCACTGGCCAATTCCTCTTGCAGCGACGCAAGATAGAGCCGCGCCGCCGAAAGCGGCTGGCGCAAATCATGGCTCGCCGCCGCGACGAACCGCGATTTAGAGGCATTGGCGCGCTCGGCCTTGGCCAAGGCATCCTCCAACTCCAGCGTGCGGTCGCGCACCCGCTGCTCTAGCCGTTCATTCGCATGCGCCAGGGCGCGCGCGGCCGCCCGCTCGGCGGTTACATCCGAAAAACTGATGACAAAGCCCCGGTCGGGCATCTGCCGGGCAAAAACATCCAGCGTCTTATGCGTGCCCGAGCGCATGTAGAACCTCAACGGCGCGCGCCGGTCCTGTGCGCCGACCCAGACCGCGATATCATGTGCGCTCAGCCCACCTTCAATCTCGAAATCGCTGCCGATGCGCCGCAGGATCACATCGAATTCAATCCCCACCCGAAACCGCGAAATGGGAATCGACAACATGCTGCCCGCATTCTGATTCCAGCCGCGCAATTGCCCGCTGCGATCAAAGATGCACACGCCTTGATCAATGTGTTCCAACGTAGCCCGGATCAACTGCGCCTGATCATCCAGCAGTTTGCCACGCTCGCGCCGCTCGAGCCGGATGATATCGGTGATATCGGTTTGCAGGATCACCGTTTGCCCGTCGCGGGTGCGATGCTCACTCACCTGAACCCAGCAATCGCCGGTCAGGTTGAGGTTGAACATCACATGTTTTTCCTGATGCAACTGCATCCGCCGCGCCGCCCAATCGCCACGGCTCTGCATATCAGGCAGTTCCAGAAACCGGCTTTGGCTGGCGTGGCGCACGTAATCGGCAAACTCCAGTCCGGGGCGCAATTCGGCCACAAGATCGGGCATATACATGCCAAAACGGCTGTTGTGTAGCACCAGCCGCCCGTCGCTGTCGAAAAGAGCAAAACCCTCCTGAATCGTCTCGATGGCATTGGCAAGGTCCGAGCGTGCCCGCTCGGCCTCGCGAATGGCCTGCGCCAATTGCGCGTTGGAGTCGTTGAGCAGATCGAGCGCGTGTTCCAGATCTCGGGTGCGTTCGCTGATCTGATCCTCAAGAATGACCGCCCGCTCGAAATGTGCATAGGCCGCACCGCCATCATCCGTCACCTGCTCGACCCGGCGCATCAGCACCTCAATGATCTTGAGCAACTTGCCATTCTGCCGGTCCAGCGGGTCAGAATTGTCGATCAACGCCGCCGACATGGGTCAGCGCCCAATCGGGGGATAAATCGCCACCCCGGTCATGGTTTGGTTGACATGCAGCCCGTTGATCTGCTCGCCATAGGTGGAAAACCCCACCACCCGATGCGCGGCCAGAATCCGTGAAATCTCAGGCCCGATCTGGCGCTGCTGCACTTCGGTTCGGCGCAGGATGCAATCGCAGGCCAGCACCGCCAACGGCGGCGTCTCGGCGCCCAGCCCTGCCAGCTCATGCTCCAGATGCGCCGCCATATCCTGTGATTGCGCGAGGGTCAGAACCAGCCCTTCGTCAATCGCGGAAAAGAATTGCAAATCGCCATTGGCCTCAGCGCGCTGAATGGCGCGCACATGATGCTGCCCGCCGATCCGCACCACCACCGGATTTTCCGCAAAGGTCGAGGGCGTTAGCTCGTCGATCCGGCAGCCAAGGATGCGGGCATATTCCTGCGCCGCCACCTCGGCGTTGATCTGATGCACGATGCGGCGCGCGGGATCGGCATCCGTCACCACCATACGCCGATCCGTGGGCTGAAAATGATCAAGGCGAAATACCCGCACCGGACAATCGGTGCGCATGAGACAGACCACGGCCGCATTGCGCAACGTCACCCCGTCACAGGAAATCAGCGTTTGCGCAAACCGCTCACCATCCGCTGCCGACCCGCCAAAGAGCGGCATCGGCCCCAGCCCAGCCGCAATCGCGGCAACAAGCTCATCCTCCTTGAGCGACAAGCCATCGACAGCAAGAAAGGCAAACTCATTGGGCAGGCTTTGCCCCGCCTGCGTGGCCAGCCACGCCCGAGCGCGCACCGTCTGGGAAACGCAGGCCGTACTATCCAGTTCCGACAGGGGCGTCACAACCTGCAACACGGCGTGGAAATGATCCGAAGCAAAGCCAACGGCCACAATGCTACCCTCGGCATAGCCGCTCATCCCGATCTCACCCGCAGTGGTGCAGCCAACACAGCGACTATCGACAAAGACGCGCGCGGCCTCGACCATCAGCGCCTCAAAATCCGCCTTTGGGGTGACAAAGAACAGAACCAGTGCCAGCCGCACATCGCCCATGGCCCGACGCAGCGCGCCAATGGGGTCACAGGCATCATGGGGCACTTCAGCGCGCGCAACTATAGCTTGATCGCACAGCATCAGCTCTGACAGGCTGCTGTCCATGGCTCCTCCCATGGGGTCCTCCACCCCAGTCAGAGCGTAATCCGCTTACTCTGCCTCGCGCAAGACGTTAGAGAAGCTGGCCATCTGCGCGATCAACACCGCTTGGGTGCGGGTCTGCACCCCCAGCTTGCGCATGATGGCGGTGACATGCGTCTTGACCGTGGTTTCGGCAATCGACAACTCATAGGCGATCTGCTTGTTCAGCCGCCCTTCGCAGATCAATTGCAGGATACGCGCCTGCTGCCGTGTCAGATGCGCCAGACGCTCTACCGCCTCGTCGCGGTCATTGACCGGCTGCTCTTGTGTTTTGGTCAAAACGACCCCTTCAGGCAGGAAAATCTCACCCGCCGCAATCGCCTCGAACGCGGCGCGGAACACCGGTCTTTGACTGTGTTTGGGCACAAAGCCCGCCGCCCCTGCGTGGATCACGGAACACACCATGCGGCTCTCGGACATCGAAGAGACGACCACGATTGGCGTCTCGCCCGCCACCGCGCGCAGCCGCGCCAAACCGTCCAGCCCGCTGACATCCGGCAGGTTGAGATCGAGCACGATAATGTCCGGCGGCCCGTTCTCGGCCACCATGGCCAGTGCCTGATCCAAACTTTCGGCGGTATCAATCCGGCCAATCCCCGCCACCGATTTGAGCGTCATCGACAGCGCATCGCAAAACAGCGGATGATCATCGACGATAAGGGCCGTGGTAAAACGCCCCGGTCCCGCAGGGGCGGGACGGGTTCCGGGGATATGCGCCGTTTTCGGTGTCATTCGATCATCCTAGCAAAGGCCGCTTGATCGGCCTACTCACACCAAGGTCTGAGGCCCTCAGCCCCGCCGCCGCATCAGCCCACGCCCGGGATCATAGCCCCAGAGCGCCAGAGCAAGAAACACAAGACTTGCCAGCGCCGTCCACAAAAGCGCCATACCGTTGAACTGCCCATAGAGCGCAAAGCGGATCAACTCGACCGCGTGACTGAACGGATTGACCGCACAGATATCGCGCAAGAGCATCGAACTCTCTGCCATCCGCCACAGCGGATAGAGCGCGGTAGACATGAAAAACGTCGGAAAGATCACGAAATTCATCACGCCTGCAAAATTTTCCATCTGACTGATAAAGGACGAGAGCGCCACGCCAAGCGCGCCCAGCATCACCCCCCCAAGGATCAGCGCAGGCAGAACGTAGAAATAGCCCATCACCGGCATCTTGATCCCCATCGCCGCCGCAATGCCCAGGAACGCATAGCATTGCAGCACCGACACAGCAGTCCCTGCAAGGATCTTGGCGAACAAAAGCCACCAGCGCGGCAAAGGGCTGGTCAGCAACAGCCGCATGGACCCCATCTCGCGGTCATAGACCAGACTGAGCGAGGATTGCATGCCGTTGAACAAAAGGATCATGCCGCACAGCCCCGGCACGATGTAGGTCTCATAGGTGATATAGGTCTGATAGGGCGGAATGATCGACAGGCCCAGCGCCGCGCGAAACCCGGCGGCAAAGACCACCAGCCACACCAATGGCCGCACCAAGGCCGACACAAACCGCGAGCGTTGCCGCGCAAAGCGCAGCGCCTCGCGCGTGACAATCGCCGCCAGCGCGATCAAAAGCGGCCTCATGCGGGTGCCCCTGTCAGGCTCAGAAAGCGCTCGGTCAGCCCCTCTTGTCCGGCAATCTCGCGGGTGATGCCATCGGCCAGCACGCAGCCCCGGTGCAGGATCACCAGCCGATCCTCGGGCCAGACCTCGTCGGTCAGATGTGTTGCCCAAAGGGCGGTCAGCCCATCACCGGCACAGAGGTCGTGCACATGGGCGGTAATCGCCCGCCGTGCTTCGGCATCCAGTCCCACGGTCGGCTCATCGAGAAGCAAAACAGCGGGTTGATGCACCAGCGCGCGGGCAATTTCGGTGCGCCTGCGGTGCCCGCCATTGAGATCACGCGCCAACTCATCCGCGCGCTCACGCATTGCCATCCGCTCCAGCGCCGCCTCGATCCGCATTTCTGCCGCGCGCCCCGCCAGCCCATGCAGTGCCGCGAAATAACGCAGGTTGCGCCGCACGCTCAGATCCAGATCCAGCGTCTGTTGTTGAAACACCACCCCGATCCGTGCCAGCGCTTGCCGGGGGTTGCTGGCAATATCATGCCCCGCAACGCTGATCCGCCCCTCGCGCGTCGTGAAAAGCCGTGTGAGCAGCGCAAAGAGCGTCGATTTCCCGGCGCCATTCGGGCCAAGCAGGGCACAAAACGCGCCCTGCTCTACCTCAAAGCTCACGTTTTCCAAGGCCCGCTTGGCCCCGTAGGAAAATCCCAGCCCTTCAATCCTTAGCCCCGTCATGCCGCGTTCCTGCCTTGTCCTCCCGAAAGCATAGACCGGGGCGCGACCTTATTGAATGATGAACTCAAGCCGCTGGCTGTCGCCGCTCGTGCCGGGGATAAGCATGTGATAACGACCCGGCTTGATCGCGATAAAGGAAAACTCCGCCGTGCCTGCATCGTCAAACTCGAAACTGTCGATCGCCATTGGCCTGATTTCGATCTCGTTGATGACGATCTCATCCATCCAGATCGCCCGAAAGAATTCCGGCCCGGTCAGCGCCAATTCCGCGCTGCCATCGGCGGTGATCTCCATCTCGTAATAGGCTCCCGATTGCAGGGTGATCGGCCCCTCGCCCAGAGGCTGCCCCGAGGCCAGCGTGACCTTGATCTCGTCCCCCCGGTTGCATTTCGCCAAGAGCCCGGCAAAGCCCAGATCATCGCACAGCGGCGCGGCATTGGCGGGCATCGCCAGAAGGGCCAGCGCAGCGGCAGTCAGCATATGTTTCATCAGTGTTCCCTCTCTCCTCTTGGATCAATCAGATACGACCACGACGCCCCAGGGCTGTTGCCCCACCTGCACCGATTTCACGACCTCTTCTGCCGCGACATCAATAATCGAGATATCGTTGGAATTGCCGTTGGTGGTGTAGAGGTATTTCTCCTCGGCATCGAAGGCCAACTGCCAGACGCGCTGGCCCACCAGAAGGTATTTCTCGACCTCGAAGGTCTCGCCATTGACCAGCGCCACCCGATTTGACGGCCCCAGCGCCACAAAGATTTTCTTGCCATCCGAGGTGACGCGCACCCCCACCGGCTGCAAAAGTTCCGGGGCGATGCCCGGCACTTCAAAGGTGATCTTGTGCTCAATCCCGCCCCCTTCCGGATTGATCACACTCACCGTGCCGCCAATCTCGGCGCTCACGAACAGGTATTTGCCATCCGCCGTGTATTGCGCGAAACGCGGGCGCTGATCGACCAGCGTGTTCTGCACGATCTCAAACGTCGTCGTGTCGATGAAATGCGCCATATTCGTGGTCTCGGAGGTATTGACCACGTATTTGCCATCGGGCGAAATCCCCATGCCCTCTGGCTCTACCCCCACCGGTACTTCGGCGAGGATGGTATGGGTGTTCACATCCGTCACCGTGACCAGATTGTCATCCTCATTGGCGATATAAAGCGGGTTGCCCGACGGGTGCAGCACGAACAATTCCGGGTCAGGCCCCGAGGGCAGCGTGTGTAATTCCTGATAGGTTTCGGTATCAAACACCCGCACCACATTGTCATCCGATGCACAGACATAAAGATGCTTGCCATCGGGGCTGGCCGTGATGCCGCGCGGACGGTTGCCGGCAGCGAATTCGGTAATCACCTCCCATGTCTCGCTGTCCACAACGGTGATCGTGTTGCCACGTTCATTGCTGACAAATACCTTGCCCGCCAAGGCAGGGCTGGTCATCAGGGCGGCAAACGCGGTCGCAAGGGCCAAATGGTGCATGGACGTCTCTCCTATTGGGCAAAGGCAGTGCAGGCGCTCTCGGGCTGATCCAGCCCCAGCGTATCCAAAAGCGAGCGTTGATGCAGGAACCCGTCCTGCGGCGACACGCTCAGCGTGATCCGCCCATCGGCCAGCAATATCGGCTGGCGCAATTGGCCATTCCACGCCCGAAAGGTCAGCTTTTGCCCCTTGAACGCCGCCAGTTCAAAATTCTCGCTCAGCGCATAGGCCCGGATTGCGGCCGGATCGGCACTCTGGGTACGCGTCACCGCCTCGCCCAGCACCCGCAGCGCAAGCCAAGCTGTGTAATCCTCTGGGCGCATATAGCGGCCCGTCAATTCTTCGAATCGGTGCTGGAATTGCGTGCCTCCCCAAGCCTCCAACGCCGGATGCCACGCCAAAGGGCGCAGCCCCGCAGAGCCGACGATGGGCGAGGGCCGCCAAGTGTGAAACGGCAGATAGGTGGCGAAAACATCGGTTTCATCGGCAGCAATGATGACGTCGTGTTCTTTCAGGTCTTGGGTAAAGACGGGCAATTGCCGCTGCACCTGCACATGCCCGGTATCGGTGCGCCGCGCGCCGCCGGTATCGGTAAACTCCCGCTCATCCACAATCTTGGCCCCAAACTTGGCGGCAGAGGCGCGATAGGCCTCGGCCAGCGCAATATCCTCGGGATGCGAGCCATGAATGAGCGCCCAGCGCGGCCACTTTTTCCAGATCAGGAACTGCGCCACCGCATCGCTCTGCATTTGCCGCGACGGCGCGACATGCAGGATATTGCCCCGGCATTCGGCGCTGCGCAGCGCAGTATCTGGTGCCAGCGTGTTGAAAATCAGCGTATCCGGTGCTGCGGCCTCTGACATCGCCAGCAATTCCCCGGCCCGCGCCTGCACCGCAAAGAACCGCAGCCCCTCGCCTTGCAAGCGCTCGAACTCGGCCAAGGCAGTCTCGGGCGTGGCGGCCACCACATCGGTCACATAGGTCTGGCCCATAAACCGGCCTGTGGTCTGATTGTCCTCGGTCGCCAACTGCCCGCCGGCAAACCCCAGATCCTCGGGCCGCAGATCAAGCCGCGACACCGGCAAAAGCGCAGGATAATCCACCCGCAGCACAACGGCCCGCACTTCCTGTGCCTGGACGGGCGGTGAAAGAGCCATCAGGCCCGCAAAAACAAGCAAGGCAAGGCGGAACATGCGCGATCTCCGTCAAGGGCTTGGGGGTGGCGGGATCGCCACATACGGGTATCCTAGCAAAAGCGGCAGGTTTGTAAGGTGTTTTCGCCGCATTCCGCCCAAACCCGCGGAAACATGCAAGTAAATCAAGTTATTTTACATATCTTTCAGATGTTTATAGAAATTCATACTTTGGTCGCACAGGCCAAAGAATGGCAACAAAAAGGCCCGGTGCACTCGGCATCCGGGCCATCTTTCGTAAAATCCGCATATATCACGCTGGTGCAAAAAGCCCCGCATACTCTGCCCTAAGTATGTTTTTCTGCACCTTGCCCATGGTGTTGCGCGGCAACTCCTCCAGCACGATCAGCTTGCGAGGATGCTTGAAGCGCGCAAGGCTCTTGGCCGCCGCCCCGGCAATCGCGTCAATATCCACCACAGCCCCTCTTTGCGGCACCAAAAAGCCCACCACCGTTTCGCCGAAATCCGGATGCGGAACCCCCACCACGGCGCTTTCCAGCACGCCGGGCTGGTCATCCAGCAACAACTCAATCTCTTTGGGGTAGATGTTGTAGCCGCCTGAAATGATCAGGTCCTTGTTGCGCCCGACGATCTGCACATATCCCTGATCGTCGATCATCCCCAGATCGCCCGTAATAAAGAAACCATCGGCGCGCAGTTCCTCGGCGGTCTTCTCTGGCATGTTCCAATAGCCCGCAAAGACATTCGGCCCGCGCACCTCGATGATGCCAATCTCGCCTTGCGGCACCTCTGCCCCCGTCTGTGGATCGGTGATTTTCAACTCAACGCCGGGCAGCGGAAAGCCCACCGTGCCCGCCCGCCGCGCCCCTTCATAGGGGTTCGAGGTGTTCATATTGGTCTCGGTCATGCCATAGCGCTCAAGGATGCGATGCCCCGTGCGCTCTTCAAAGGCCACATGAGTTTCCGCCAAAAGAGGCGCAGAGCCAGAGGTAAAGAGCCGCATATGCGCGACCAGCGCGCTTGTGAAACGCGGATCATCCAGAAGGCGCGTGTAGAATGTGGGCACGCCCATCATCGAGGTCGCGCGCGGCAGTTGCGCAATCACCTGATCCTGATCGAACTTCGGCAAGAATATCATCGACCCTCCCGCCAAGAGGATAATGTTGGTCGCCACAAACAGGCCATGGGTGTGAAAAATCGGCAGCGCGTGCAAGAGCACGTCGTCAGAACTGAACCGCCAATAGTCCACCAGCACCTCGGCATTGGACAGCAGATTGCGCTGTGTCAGCATCGCACCCTTGGAGCGGCCGGTGGTGCCCGAGGTATAAAGAAACGCCGCCAGATCATCCGGCTCGCGCGGGGCGGTCTCGAAATTCTCGTTCAGGCCCTTTGCCGCCTCCGGCAATGTGCCCGTGCCATCGCCATTGAGCGTCATCAGCACCGCCCCGGCACGATCCGCAACCCCCTGCAACGCCCCGGCCTTGGCCCCGTCGCACAACAAGACCTTGGCCCCGCTATCACCCACGAAATAGCCCAGTTCATCGCCGGTATAGCCTGTATTGAGTGGCAAGAACACGATGCCCGCCTGCACGCAGGCAGCATAGACCGCAAGCGCCTCCGGCGATTTCTCGACCTGCGCCGCCAACCGGTCGCCGGGCACCAATCCGGCACCGCGCAACGCATGGGCATAGCGCGCCGTCATCCGCAGGAATGCATCATAACTGAGCACCGCGTCATTCGCCAAATGCAGGAAAGGCGCAGTTTGCCCGGCATGACGCCCGAACAGATTATCATAGAGGGGATTGGCCATGGCTCTTGTCCTTCACTCGGTCTTCTTTGCGGCGATAGCGGCCAGCGCCGTCACCTCGGCAGAGGCGGCAATCACGCCCGCCCCGGCAAATCGTTCATGGTTCTGCGAAATCTGTGCCCGGTCGTAAAGGTAATTCACCATCACGCCGCCCGATTGCTTTTGCCCATTGGGCGAGAGGTCTGCCCCGGCGTGAACGGCATGCACCGAGGCCCCGTTGCCCAGATGAAACCGCGCGACCGGATCATAGGGGCCGCCGTCGGGGCGCTTGGCCTTGAGCAGATAGTGGGCCGTCACTGCGCGGCGCGTCTCGGCCTCTTCGGGCAGCACGGCGCGGGTCTCGCTTAGCCAGCGGGTCAACCCCGGTATCGGCGACAAGGTGACAAAGGTCTTAAGCCCCGGCAATTCCTGCGACAGGTCTGCCACCACCTGCTTGATCAGCGAATTGCCAAAGGAGATTCCCGCCAACCCCGACTGACAGTTGGAAATCGAATAGAACACCGCCGTATCCGCCTCATGCGCGCCAATCACGGCCCGCTCTTCGGACAGAACGTCATGGATCGCCCCCGGAATTCCCCGGCTCAGCGCCACTTCGACGAAAATCAGCGGTTCGTCGGGCATGGCGGGGTGGAAAAACCCGAAACAGCGGCGATCTTTGGGGGCCAGCCGCCGACGCAGATCATCCCAACTGTCAATGGCATGCACCGCCTCATAGGCGATGATCTTTTCCAGCACATCGGCGGGCGAGGACCAATTGATCGGGCGCAGCACCAGAAAGCCACGATTGAACCAAGAAGAGAACAGATGCTTGAGGTCCAGATCAACCACGGCCAGCGCCGGGTTATCTCGCGCCAACCGCAAGAGATCGGCCCGCATCGCCACAAGCTGCGCCGTGGCCCCCGGCACCTGATTGAGGCGGCGCGCCAGCTCTTGCCGAGGTGGCTCTGCTGCATCCATGAAACCGCGGTAACTGTCCCGATCCGGCCCCGCCTCGAACGCATCCAGCGCATTGCGCACACTCTCGGGATCAACGCCCATGCCTTCGGTCAGGAACCGAAAGAATTCCAGCTTTTCAGCATCGGCCATCCCGGCGTAGCGATCAAGGATCAGCCGCGCCAGCGCCATGCCCGACACTTCGCCGGAACTGCCCAGCAGATCCCGGCAAAGATCCTCGATGCTGCGGTTCTTGTGATCCGGTTCGGATGCGCCGCGATAACGCCGCTCAAACACCGTCGCCAGCAGATCGGCCAGAACGCTCATCGCATCGTCCCCATGACCAGATCAGGCAACCACGTGGCCAACCCCGGAAAGAGGCACAAGAGAACAATCGCCAGCACCATACATCCGACATAGGGCAAAGAGCCGACGAGGATCGTCTTGAGCTTGATGTCCGGTGCGATGGAATTGATCACATAGAGGTTCAGGCCAACAGGCGGCGAAATAAGACCGATTTCCATGTTGATTGTCAGAATAACCGCAAACCAGATCGGATCGAACCCCGCCGTCGTGATGATGGGCAACAGGATCGGTGCCGCCATCAAGATCACCGCCACCGGCGGAAGAAAGAAGCCCGCGACCAACAAGAACACATTGACCGCCCCCATCAGCACCCAACGGTTCACATCCAGCGTGCCGATCCATTCGGCGATGGATTGCGTGATGAAAAGCGACGACAGCATATAGGAAAACACGCCAGCCGCCCCGATGATGAAGAGGATCATCACGCTCTCTCGCGTGCTGTCACGCAGCACCACCCAAAGAGCCACAGGTGACCACAGTTTATAGATCACCATAGCGATCACGAGGCACAAGAGCGCGCCCACCGCCGCCGTCTCGGACGGCGTGGCAATGCCCCCATACATGGCATAGAGCACGCCGAGGATGATAAAGAGAAACGGCAGCACGCGCGGCAAGATCTCAATCCGCTCGCGCCAGCTATAGCTGCGCCCGGTCAGCAGGTTCATATCCCCCGACCGCCAAGTCGAATAAAGCGACCACGCCATGAAAAGACCCACAAGCAGAAGGCCCGGAATGACGCCAGCCAGAAACAGCCGTCCAATCGAGGTTTCGGTGGCAATGCCATAGACGATCATCGTGACCGATGGCGGGATCAGAATGCCCAGCGTGCCGCCCGCCGCAATAGAGCCCGCAGCCACCGCATCGGGATAGCCCCGCTTGCGCATCTCGGGGATCCCCATCTTGCCGATGGCGGCGCAGGTCGCGGGGCTTGATCCCGACATCGCCGAGAACAGCGCGCAAGCCCCAAGGTTCGAGATCACGAGGCCGCCGGGCACCCGCGTCAGCCACCGCTCCAGCGCCTCATAGAGGTCAGCCCCGGCTCGGGTCGATGCAATCGAGGCCCCCATGATGATGAACATCGGGATCGACAGAAGGGCAAAGTTGTTGAGCTTGCCAAAGAAGATTTCCGGCAGCAACTCAAGCGAACGCATCCCGTCGAACACGATCAGGAAGCCGCCCGAGACAATCAGCAATCCCAGCGCCACCGACACGCCGGAGAACAGAACCACGATGGTTGCAATCGCAACGATCAGGCCAAGCAAAAGCGGATCCATCAGACGTCCTCCAGCCCAAAGGGCGCATCAATATTCAAGAGCAGCGCCACAAGATCGGCGACCAGTTGCAACAAAAAGAGGCCAAGCCCCACTGGAATGGCGAGATAGGGAATCCACAGGTCAATCCCCCAGACGGTATCTGATGTCCAACCACGCGCCCAGGCGACGTGCCAGAATTCATAGCCATACCAAAGCATGACCGCGACAATCACGATGGAAAGGCTGAGCGTCACGACCGCCAGCCCCTTGCGCGCCCGGCGCGGCACCGCAAGCGGGATCAGGTCCACGTTCACATGCCCACGCAGGCGCTGCACATAAGACAGGCCCAAAAGCGTGGCGGCGATCATCAGATAGATCACGGCCTCGGTCTGCCAGACCGTCGTGCCGTTCAACACAAAGCGCACCCAGATCATCTGACAGGTGATGAACACCGACGCGACGATCATCGCCGCCGAGATCCACCCCGCCAGGGTCGAGAGCGCGGCAACCGCGCGCAGAAAAGGATTTTGTCCGGTGCGCGCAATCGCACCCGATGCATGGCCAGCCATGGTCTACCTCATGTCAGGGGGGAGTAGGAAGTTGGCTGCCGCGCAGATCAGGCGCGGCAGCCTGAGCGGATCACTCGACCGCGAACGCCATATCAAGCAGCGCCTGCCCATCGGCCACGCTGGCAACGAATTCCTTATAGGACGTTTCAGCCGCCAGAGCCCGCCACGCGGCGAAATCCTCTTCGGTCATCGACGCAATCTCGACACCGGCATCCTTGAACACCTGCACCGACGCGGCATCTTCTTTCTTGGCCTCTTCAAGATAGAAGGCTTCGGCCTTTTCCGCCGCCGCCATCAGCGCCGCCTGCTGCTCGGCACTCAGACCGTCAAAGGTGGATTTGTTCATCAAGAGCGGCTGATACATGAACCACAGCGCCACATCCCCCGCAGGCGTGTAGCATTTCACCTGCTCATAGATGCGGAATGACACAAAAGATGAGGACGAGGTGTTGACCGCATCCAGAACGCCGGTTTGCATCGCGTTATAGATCTCGGAAGAGGCCATCGACGCGATCGACGCGCCCGCACCCGCCAGCATCTGCTCGAATGCCTTGCCAGCCGCGCGGGTCTGCATGCCCGCAACATCCTCGGGCTTGGTGATGCACTTGCCCGTGCTCGCAAAGCCGCCAGCCAGATAGCCATGCACCAGAACCATCACGTCATCTTCGGCCATCTTGGCCTCTACGGCCTCCATGAAGGGGCTGTCGGACAGACGCGCGGCGTGATCGTGGTTCTTGACCAGACCCGGCATCAGCGTGAGGTTGTAAGCGGGCTGTTGTCCCCCCGCATAGCTGAGCGGCAGCACGGTCATATCAAGCTGACCCCGGCTCAGCGGCGTATACTGCTCGCGCGCCTTAAAGAGCGACTCAGAGCCAAAGATTTTGATGTCGAGATCGACACCGGCAGCCGCCACTTCATCGGCCACAATCTGTGCAACCTTGTGGCGCACGTCATTGTTCGACCACTGATGCGACAGGCGCAGTTCGGTGGCAAAAGCTGCGCTGCTCAGCAGCATCATCCCGGCAGCCGCCGCCGCCGTGAAAGTCATCATGTTCATATCTTCCTCCCATTCTGCCCGAACGTGTGGCCCGGACCGTGTCGGAGAGTGTTTGGTGTTTTGAATTCAGAGTCAAGATTTTTGTATACAAGAGTTTCCCACTTGCGCACAAACCCTGCCCTCGCTAGGATTTTTTTATGGAGATACGCCGCGCAGACATGATCGCTGACACGTTGGAAGAACTGGTCTTTACCGGCGATTTCAGCGATGGGGATCGGCTGGATGAAATCCGCCTTGCACGTCAATTCAATGTCTCGCGCACCCCGATTCGTGAGGCATTGCAACGGCTTGTCGCCTCAGGCCTTGCAGTGCAAATCCCGCGCAGGGGGGTTTTCATCCGCCAGCCCGGCCTTGTCGAACTGATGGAAATGTTTGAAACCATGGCCGAGATCGAGGGCGTCTGTGGCCGCCTTGCCGCGCATCGCATCTCGGAATCAGCGCTCGCCGATCTTGATACCGCCAATGCCCGCTGCACCGAAGCGATCGCCGCCGACGACGCAGATAGCTACTACCGCGAGAATGAGCGGTTTCATCACATGATCTATCGCCACGCAGGCAACGGGTTTCTAGAACAAGAGGCGCTGCGCCTGCACCGCCGCCTGAAACCGTTTCGCCGGATGCAATTGCGCCTGCGTGGGCGCATGGCGCAATCGATGGCCGAACACGAGGCCGTGGTCACCGCACTGCGCGCCGGAGAGGCTGAGCGCGCCGCCACAGTGCTGCGCGGCCATGTCGCCATTCAGGGCGAGAAATTCCATCTTCTCATGGCCAGCCTGCGCCGCGCGGCGGAATGATTTCGCCCCCGCTGGACAGTGCCCGCGCGCGCCATTAGGTAGGCGGAATGGCCAAGGCAAAGGAAAATCCCAACTACAAGGTAATCGCCGAGAACCGGCGTGCGCGCTACGACTATGCCATCGAGGACGATCTCGAATGCGGCATAATCCTTGGCGGCTCCGAGGTGAAATCGCTGCGCGTCAACAGCGCCAATATCGCCGAGAGCTACGCCATGGTGGAAAACGGCGAGCTTTGGCTGGTCAACTCCTATATCGCCCCCTACGAGCAGGCCAAGACCTTTGGCCATGACGAAAAGCGGCGGCGCAAATTGCTTGTGTCCAAAAAGGAACTGTCCCGCCTCTGGAGCGAGACCCAACGCAAGGGCATGACCCTTGTGCCGCTCGTGCTCTATTTCAACCATCGCGGCATGGCCAAGCTCAAGATCGGTATCGCGAAGGGCAAAAAGAACCACGACAAGCGCGAAACCGAGGCCAAGCGCGACTGGGCCCGGCAAAAACAGCGCCTGCTCAAGGATCACGGCTAGGCCGAGGGGGCGCTGGATGGAATTGCTGATCGCGCTTCTGGCTGGGGCAACGGCGGCAATGATCGCCGCAGGCCTTGGGCTCTCGCCGCGTCTGGGCTGGCTTTTACAGGCGGGCATGGGCGCGATTGGCGGGGCGGCTGGCGCATATCTCCTGAGCCATGCCCCGGCCACGGGCAGTGACACGGCCTATCTGATCCGGCTTGTTGCCGTCACCGCCACCGGCGGCATCGTCACCCTATGGGCACTGCGCGCTATCGCCCGCCTCTTGCGCCGATAACCACACCGGCGCTGCATAGTCTTGCCCTTTTTCCCTTCAGACTGTAGGCAGAAAGCGTTTGAACCGGGGGGCAAATCGCCATGGACGATCCGAAAACGCTTGTTTCCACCGATTGGCTGGCGGCCCATCTCAAGGACCCCGACCTGCGCATTCTTGACGGCACCATGTTCATGGCCGCCGAAGGGCGCAGCGGACGCACGGAATATGAGGCGGCGCATATTCCCGGCGCACGGTTCTTTGACATCGACGACATCAGCGATGCGCGCTCGGAACTCCCGCATATGGCCCCGCCGGTTGAAAAATTCATGTCCAAACTGCGCGCCATGGGCGTGGGTGACGGGCATCAGGTGGTGGTCTATGACGCCAAGGGGCTATTTTCTGCGGCCCGCGTCTGGTGGCTTTTCCGGCTGATGGGTCAGGACAATATCGCCGTTCTGGATGGCGGTTTCCCGAAGTGGCAGGCCGAGGGCCGCGCCATCGAGGACATGCCCCCCATCATCCGCGATCGCCACATGACCGTGCGCCGCCAGAACCAGATGGTCAAGGACGTGACCCAAGTCGCGGCAGCCGCCAAACTCGGGGATTACGAAATCCTTGATGCCCGCTCTGCCGCCCGCTTTCGTGGCGAAGCGCCAGAGCCCCGCGCCGGTCTGCGCGCAGGCCACATCCCCGGCTCCAAGAATGTTCCCTATACGGACCTCTTGAACGCCGACATGACCATGAAAGACGCAGATGCCCTGCGCGCCGTCTTTGCCGCCACCGGGATGGATATGACCAAGCCGGTCATCACCTCCTGCGGCTCTGGCGTAACCGCCGCGATTATCAATCTGGCGCTGGAACGGATCGGCAAGACCGACCATGCGCTTTATGACGGGTCCTGGACCGAATGGGGCGCATTCCCCACCCTGCCCGTCGCCACTGGAGAAGTTTGATGTTTGACGCCTTGAAAGAAAAACCCGCTGACAAGATTCTGGCCCTTGGTCAGGCGTTCCGCGAAGACCCGCGCGAGACCAAGATCGACCTTGGCGTCGGTGTCTACAAAACCCCCGAGGGCGTGACCCCGGTCATGCGCGCGGTCAAGGCTGCGGAAAAACAGCTCTGGGAGGCAGAGACCACCAAGGCCTATACCGCCCTTGCCGGTGATCCGGCCTTTGCCGATGCGATGATCGCGCTCGTTCTGGGCGATGCGGTTGCGCGCGATCAGGTGTCGGCGATTGCGACGCCGGGCGGCACCGGTGCCGTGCGGCAGGCGTTTGATCTGGTCAAGATGGCCAACCCCGGGGGGCGCGTCTTTGTCTCTGATCCGACATGGCCCAACCATCTGAGCATCCTTGCCCATATGGGAATCGAGGTGGTGATGTATCGCTATTTCGACCCCGAAACCGTGGGCGTCGATTTCACCGGCATGATGGCGGATCTGGACGGGTTGCGCGCAGGGGATGTGGTGCTTTTGCACGGCTGCTGCCACAATCCGACGGGTGCCAATCTCAACATGACCGAATGGCGGGCGGTGGTGGATCTGCTCAACGCGCGCGGGGCGCTGCCGATGGTCGACATCGCCTATCAGGGCTTTGGCGACGGGCTTGAGGCGGACGCCGCCGCTGTGCGGTTCGTGGCGGAAAACTGCCCCGAGATGCTGATCGCCGCCAGCTGCTCCAAGAATTTTGGCATCTACCGCGAGCGCACGGGCATTCTGATGGCCGTCGCACAGGACAAGAGCCTGCAAAAAGTCACCCAAGGCAACCTCGCCTATCTCAATCGTCAAAACTATTCCTTCCCGCCCGATCACGGCGCACGGCTGGTGACGATGGTGCTGAGCGATCCCGCCATGCGCGCCGATTGGCAGTCAGAGCTTGAAGACGTGCGCCTTGGCATGCTCAAGCTGCGCGAAACGCTGGCGGCAGAGTTGCAGCGCCTCTCTGGCTCGGACCGGTTTGGCTTTGTCGCGCAGCATCGCGGCATGTTCTCGCGCCTTGGCGCGACCCCCGAACAGGTCGAACGCCTGCGCGCCGAGCACGCGATCTACATGATCGGCGACAGCCGCATCAACATCGCCGGGCTTAACGCCCGCACCGTGCCGATTTTGGCCAAGGCGATGATCGAGGTGGGCGTCTAAAGCGCCCCTCCCATTGGCGTTATCCCCGGGCCTGACCCGGGGATCTCCCGTGTTGTGACCTCCGCCCAAAGTCGCATAGCGCACCGCCCGGACCCGGCATAACATGCCCGCATGACACGGGCGCTTTTCCTCTGGCTTTTGGCCGGATTTCTGTCGGCTTCCGCCGCGACGGCGCAGGGGCTCGTGCCGTTGCGCGATGGCGCCTCTGTGGCCTTTCTCGGGATCACCTTCATCGACACCTCGACCGAGGGCGCATACAACCCGGTGCGCGCCGATGAAACCGCGCGCCTCGCGCTGGTTCAGGACTATGTTCAGACCCGTTTTGCCGAAACCGGCTTTGCAATGCTAGATTTGGACCCGATCACCACCGATCTTGCCACCGTCACCAACCCCGCCGATTGCTACGGCTGCGAAACCCGCCTCGCGGCGCGGCTGGATGCCGATTACGTGCTGGTGGGCGAGGTGCAGAAGGTTTCGAACCTGATCCTGTCGATGAACCTTGTGCTGCGCGCTGTGCCCAGCGGCGAGGTGGTGCGCGCCCGCGCGGTCGACATCCGCTCCAATACTGACGATTCCTGGCTGCGCGGCATGCGCTATATCTTCAAGACCCATATGTTTGTGGAGGGATGACATGACACGTTTGGCCTTGGCCCTTGCGGCTGCGATGCTCTCTGGCCCGGCTCTGGCGCAGTCCACTTGGCCTGACATTCAATCCGCCCTCTATGGCGATGCGCCCCTCGTGGTGCAGAGCGCGCATGTCTCGCTCGACGCGCCGTATCGCGCCACAGACGATGCGCGCACTGTGTTGGGTGGGCACATCGTCGCCCCGCCGGGACAGAAGATCACGACTGTGACGCTGGTGATCGACGAGAACCCCGCCCCCGTGGCCGCCGAATTCCATCTTGCCGCGCCACAGGCCGAATTCGCCTTCAGCCTCACCACCCGCCTCAATGGTCAAACCCCATTGCACCTTGTGGCGCTCACCGATGCGGGCGAGCGGCACATGGCCGAGGCATTCCTTAAAACCTCTGGTCAAGGTGCCTGTGCTGCACCGCCGGGCACCGATCCGGTCGCAGCTTTGGCCAACTTGGGAGAGATGGAATTGGCGTTCTTGCCTGACCTCACAGCCCCCAGCAAGAGTGTGAACACCCGCCTTGCCGCGCTCTCAGGCAAAGTCCACGCGCTTGATGTCGATATCAGCCACCCCAGCCATTCGGGTCTGGCGATGGATCAAATCTCCCTGCTTTTCACGCCCCTGCGCGTGGTGGATGAGCTGGAAATCAACCTCGACAACGCCCCCTATCTGACAATGACCGGTAGCATTTCCCTTTCGGAAAATCCGCGCCTGCGTGTTTCGATTCCGACAGGCACCACGACAGCAAATGTCACCCTGCGGGATACCGACGGCACGACGACCAGCGCCCGCACCAGCCTAGCGGCGTATTGAGGGGGACAGTGTAGGCAGCGCTAGGGGCTGAGCCGCGCGGGGCAACAGCCATCAACGTCGGCTTCGCCCTACGTCCCCGGCTCCCCCGGTCTCGCGTCGATCTTTTCCAGCGGATAGTCTTCAAACGCCCAGCCATCCGTGCCCTCTGGAAACCAGTAAACCTCGGTATATCCCATCTCCAGCGCCCGCTTGGCCACGTTCCAGGACATCCAGCAGTCCTCGAGGCAAAAAAACAGCACAGGATGGCCGCTATCCCCGGCCGTCACCTCTGCCAGACCGTCCCGCAAATACGCCTCTGTCTCGGGGGCAATCCGCTCATACCCGGTGTTGGGCAACCACACCGACCCCGGGATCGATAGCCGAGGCTTGTCGCGCCAGATCGTGCCGGCAGGCAAGTTTACAGGCTTGGGCGCGCGCGGCAGCACATCCACAAACGCCACCTCGCCCCTCTGCCAAAGCACATGCGCAGCCGTGGCATCGACCACCACCGCGCCCTCCAAGGTCTCGGGCACCGGCGCGCGATAGGGCTCTCCCCGGTACTCCTCCGGCTCGGCCACCCCCTGCGCCGCGAGCGGTCCGGCCAGCAGCATCAGCACGGCCAGACCTGCCCGGATCATTGTGAGAGCACCTTGGCCTCTGTGCCCATGTCATTGAGCAGCGGCACGCCTGCGTCATTCAAAATCGCATCAATTTCCGCCTGATTGCGCCGGATCAGCGAATTCAATTCCCGCTTCCACTGATCCTCGCCCAGCCGTACACCCATTGTGATCCGGTAGAACATCTTGGGCGCACCCACCTCGTGCAACAGCGGCACGACCTGCAAATCGGGATGCTCGCGCTTGACCAACGGCCCGCCGATGGGGCCCCAGAGCACGGCTGCGTCAATCTCTCCGGCCTCTAGATCGCGCAACATATCACTCGCAGGCGACTGCACCCGCCGATCCACAAACAGCGGATAGGCCCGCGCCTTGGCCATCAGCCCGTTGCGCGCCATATGCGTGCCCGGCGGGCTGCCCGCAACTATGCCCAGCACCTTACCCTTGAGGCGTGGATCGGCCAGCGTCACCACATCCGACAATTCCCCAGTTTTTGGCAGGATGAGCGTATAGACCGAAGTCATGTAGTGATTGGTGTTCTGCACCAACTCATGCCCCTGCGCGAACCCGATGATCACATCACAGCGCTTTTCGCCCAAGGTCCGGCGCACGAAACCCGTCGCCATCGGAAACCAGCTATATTCAACCGGCCGTTCCAATTCCGCAGCAAGCAGATCTGCAATGCGGTTCTCAAACCCGGTCCCGGCTTCGGTCGACATCGGATCATTGGCCGGATCGGCACAGACCCGAAATGCCGATTGCGAAACCAGCTCTGCCATCTGCGCCCCCGCCACTCCGGGCAAAAGCGCGACAGCCAAACCAAGCGCCTTAGCCCATGCACGCATCTTCTGCCGCCTGTATACCCTCTGATTTCGCCTCTTTCTTGGCCGGACGACCACGCTCGACCACCCCCAAACCGCGGGCCTTGAGGTAGACGTAAATATCATCCAGATAGCACATCACATTGGGGTTGGTGCCAAAGGACGGCATCACCGAATTCTCCGAGGCGTTCACCTTTTGGCGTCCCTCAGCCACAACGCCGTAAAAGTCGTAGTAATCCATCGCCACCGCCGACTCCTTTAGCGCGGGGGCATAGGTCGAGCCCTCACCATCCGGCCCGTGGCAGACATGGCATTCCGCATGATAGCGACGAAACCCTGAAAACGTCTGCCAGTCCACCGTGCCATCCTCGGCCACGTTAAAGGTGGGAATATCATCAGCGGTGAAATACAGCCCGTCCTGTTCGTAAGAGGCGGCAAATTTGGGATCATCGGGCGACGGGGCCTCTTCGCCAAGGACCGGCAGCGCGACAAGCGCCAGACATGCGGTCAGACCAGCGGACAAGAGGCGGCGGGGCGTCAACATTCGTAACTCCTTCTGGGTTCTCAGGTGCGGCGGCGCGACACATTCAGATGCCGCGCCGCCTGTCATTGGGTCAGATCCGCGATCAATCCGGCAGTTTGAACACGGTCAACTGACCACCAAGCGCCGTATAGTCGCTAAGCGCCGCATAGCCGCCCACAGCACCCAGACCGGCATTCGGATCGGTCAGACCCGCCGCAAGGCCAATTCCGGCCCAGCCGCCGATACCCGACAGGATGCCGACATATTGCTTGCCGCCATGCTCATAGGTCATCACGTTGCCGATAATCCCCGACGGCGTCTTGAAGCTGTAAAGCTCATCGCCGCTCGAGGCATCAATCGCCTTGAGATAGCCCTCAAGCGTGCCGTAGAACACCACATCGCCAGCGGTCGCCAAAGCCCCCGACCAGACCGAGAACTGCTCGGGGATCGACCACTTGATCTTGCCCTCGATATTGTCCCAAGCGATGAAATTGCCCATGCCGCCATGGCTGCCCGGTGCGGGATACATCGCCAGCGTCGCGCCCACATAGGGCTGACCGGCGGTATAGCTCACACGGAACGGTTCGTAATCCATGCAGACGTGGTTGGTGGGGATATAGAAAAGACCGGTCTTGGGGCTATAGGCAGACGGCTGCTGATCCTTGGTGCCCAAGGCCGCCGGACAGATGCCGGTCGAGTTCACATCCTCGCCATTCTGCTCGGTGGAGTATTCCGCCACCACAGCCGGACGGCCATAGGTTGGCGAGGCCGGGTCCATATCCACACCCGTGGTCCAATTGACGACCGGGTCAAACTTTTCGGCCACCAGCAATTCGCCGGTCTCGCGATCCAGCGTATAGGCCAGACCGTTGCGATCCGGATGGGTCAAGAGCTTGCGCATTTGCCCGTCAACCTCTTGATCTGTCAGGATCATCTCGTTGACACCGTCATAGTCCCACTCGTCATGCGGGGTCATCTGATAGAGCCACTTGGCCTTGCCATCATCGGGGTCGCGCGCCATGATGGTCATCGACCAGCGGTTGTCGCCGGGCCGCTGCGCCGGGTTCCAGGTCGAGGGGTTGCCGGTGCCGTAATAGAACAGGTCCAACTCCGCATCATAGGAATACCAGCCCCAGGTCGAGCCGCCGCCGATCTTCCACTGATCGCCTTCCCAGGTGTTCGTGCCCGAATCCGGTCCCACCGGCTTGCCCAGATGGGTGGTGTTTTCCGGATCAATCAGCGTGTCGCTGTCTGGCCCCATGGAATAGGCGCGCCAGACCAGTTCGCCGGTGTTCATGTCATAGGCAGTGGTATGACCGCGCACGCCGAATTCCCCACCGGAAATGCCCACGATCACCTTGTCCTTGACCGGCAGCACGGTCGCGGTGTTGGTCTCGCCAATGGACGGATCGCCATTCACTGCTGTCCACTTGACCTCGCCGCTCTTGGCGTCCAGCGCCACAACCGTGGTATCAGCCTGGTGCAGGAAAATCTTGCCATCCGCATAGGCCACGCCCCGGTTGACCGTGTCACAGCACATCACCGGGATCACGTTGGGATCTTGCTTGGGCTCGTATTTCCAGATGATCTTGCCGTTGTTGCTCAGATCCAGCGCATAAACGATGTTGGGAAAGGGCGTGTGGACATACATGATGTCCCCGATCACCAGCGGCGAGCCCTCATGCCCGCGCAGCACGCCGGTGGAAAATGTCCAGGCGACCTGCAATTTGCCAACGTTGTCCTTGTTGATCTGTTCCAACTCGGAATAGCGGGTGTTGGCGTAGTCGCCGGTCTGGATCGCCCATTGCGTTGGATCGTCAATCAGCGCTTGAAGATCGCTGTTGGCCGTGGCCATGCCGGATGCGCCGACAAAGAACGCCGCCGACATCAAGAGTGATTTCTTCATTTTGTCCTCCCTGGATAAAACTTCAGTCGTTTCTGTCATCCCGGCCCGCACCGCCCTCCTCTGCGATGGAACCGGGTCACATTCTTTTGGTCGCGGTCCCTCTTTGGGATCGCACTTAGTAAATCACCACGCTGCGGATGCTTTCGCCGGCGTGCATGAGCTCAAACCCTTTGTTGATATCCTCGAGCGGCATGGTGTGGGTGATCATCGGGTCGATCTCGATCTTGCCCTGCATGTANGGTTCCCCGGTTACGCCGACTTCCTCGAAGCTATGGCCGACCCTAAGCACGAAGAGCACGAGCAGATGCTGGAATGGTATGGGGGAAAGTTCAACCCCGACGAGGCAGAAATCGGCCGTATCCTAGACAACTTCGAGCGCCTCGGGAAAAAGTGGGCTCCCAAGCCGCGCAAACCAAAAGCCGTCTGATCAATAGAGCGCGTCCACGGCCTTCGGCGGATGCTTACGTCTGGATGGCGATTGACGATGCGTAACTCGACGCGAACAACTGTTCGTTCCAGCAGTAGGTTTGCTACAGGTTGCCTTTGGTTTAAGATGACGTCGGCACTTCCAAAAGTTCATGCAAAATGCCGGACACTTACTGCAGGGCAAATGCGCATAATCAACCGGTCGGACAGTCGGGCACGCATTCGATGACCGATGCCAGTCTGCTGGCAGAAACCGCTGGAACATCGGTCAAGCAATTGAAGCGGTTCTATCTCATGTGGATGGGACCCAGCGGCAAGCGAGTGCGGAACATTCAGTTGTCTTGGAGCTTATTGATGCGCCCTTTGCTTGATCACTGTGCTATTTGATGCCGAAACGCAAAACATCGACTCCACAGGTTTGCACAATCGAAACAGCGATGGACGCTGCATCATGCCCTTCGCAGTTTCCAATGAAACCACATAGTGCTTCCGTCACACTGACGCCCGGGCATTGATATGCTGTTCTACCAAACACTCCGAGGGGCTCTCCTCCAAGGTTGCAGTATGAACTCGACTCGACGCAGCGTGTTCTAATCATACCACCCCCCATCTCCGCCCATGTAAAGCCCATCGCCGATGTAAACTGATCCTCCATCCCCACCAAGGGCGTCGTAAAGCATTGCATCGAAACTTGCATCGGCGGCAAGACAGGAAGAAGGTAGGTCGCTGGTTTTTCTATCCCGTGACCCAACTGGATTAAAGAAGCGCGTATATTCTCCTTCGCCACGCTCGAACGCTTCTGCAAACCGAGAAACACCCTCGTAAAGATTGAAAGTCGTTTTGGCGAGATGATGACGAACCAAGCAACCATCTGAAATAGAGCAGTCGACGTAGGAGAACTGAGCTGGAGGGTAGATATAAAGCTCGGGGAGAATTTGAATGTCTACGCCTCGACGCCTTAAATAGATATTCGCAATTTCCTCTCCATTGCAATGCGTGAGGACCACTTTGTGGACGTTGTTTTTGGTTCTTAGTGGGATCCACGCTCTTTTTACTAGGTGGTCTCGAAACGCTTCAAGAGTGGAAAGCCCAATCACTTTGGGCGCTCCTACGGGAATCTTAATGCCCTCCGCCGTGAACTCAGCCTCAGACGCCCTGCAAACTAGCGTTGCACCGCAGTCCCAATCAAGAAATTCCACTCTCGTCACGATTGCAGGCCTAAGAACTCCATCTCGTCGCCGCACAATAACAGTATCCCGTTCCTCGATATCTGTGCGCACACAATCGGTAGGATAGTCTTTCTTTGCGCCAGGGAATTTCACGTAGGCGACAAGGTAGGTCAAAGCATTTCTCCCAAAAGATTACCTCGCTCGACAATATTTGGCTATCACCCGAACAGCGACGTGTGAAGTAACGGATAGCCGTTGCGCCAGGTCGTGCGCTGCTCGGCCCGCTCATGGCGGCCGGCACCGATCACGTCGTCGACATCGCTCTCCATCATCTGCTGCAGGACAGCCTCCGCGAATGAGCGCAGCAAGTCGCCCTGATCATGCTTTTGCAGAAGCTCGGTTAGGTCCATGGTGGTCTTGGTCATCGGGGTCTCCGTGTGGTTCGTGGTTGAAGTCGCCAAACTCCACCTCGACCATACACCTCGATGGCCACCTGAGATTACACCGTTGACGGCGCAGAAATTACACCATGCCCGTGGACGCTACGTTCCGAAGCTTCGCGGTAAGATTGTAGGATTCGGTCAATGGCTGTCATGTGCGCCCCAAGTTTGTTTTCATCAGCTTAGCGGCGAACCACTCAGCCTGCGACCAGTTTATTCTTTGTTTTCCATCTTGCACGGCCTGAACCGCTCACCTTTTTACCCCATTGCCCAAGATGCGGCCTAAGCTGCGCTCTAAGCTGTTTTCCGCAGCTTCGCCTTGCCATCGCAGTCTGGGAAACGGATGCAACCAAGGAATGGTCCATACCGCCCCGATCTCTCAACCAGCCAGCCGTCGTGGCAGGTTGGGCATGCCTGCTGCACCGCCCCACACTCGGAACACGTCTGGTTGCCGTTCTCGGCGTCTCGGATCGGTAAGCCCACACCGCATGCCGGACATGCCGACATCCGATTACCGCAGAGCTTCACATGCTCGCACCGATACCAGCCCGGTCCGTCTTGGACAGGCGTGTATAGCAAGCGCCCCCCGCATTGCATGCAGGTGTGCGTTCTCTCGGAAACGTCTTGCGGGCTGATGACGCCGTAATCCGGATCCTCTGTCAGTTCGGTAACGAAGGCAGAAGGGCGCGCCTCGGAGGCCAGGATCGTGACCGTGCGGCGGGCGCGGGTCATGGCGACATACATGACGCGACGCTCTTCGGCGTTGGCGAAGGGTTCGGCCTCGGGGGAGACCAGGCTCAGAAGCGGATCGTCCACAATCATGGATGGAAATCCCGTGCGGGCGTTGTCGGCACCCAGGATAATCACGTGGTCGGCTTCGAGACCTTTCGAGGCATGGATTGTCTTGAAGTTGATCTTGAGCGACGGGAATTGCCTTCGCAGCCGCCTCAGATCAGGTTCGATGAACCGATAACGTCCAAGAAGGAGGACTGTGGGCGCGCGATCACAGACGGCGTCTTCAGCAATGGAGGCAAGAGCCTGTGCCAGGACCTTGTCGCCGGTTTCGCGCCTCGTCCAAGCGATCCGGATGGCGGGTTGATCGGCTTCCCCTGCTGGCACGACCGTCTTTGTGATCTGTGCCGGGTTCTTCAGGACAAAGCGCCTTGCCGCCAGAGCGATCTTATCAACTGACCGAAAGGTCCGGCCAAGGTCGACTGTCCGGTGGATGCCTGATGTGCGAGCATATTCTCCGCCGAACTCCGTTCCGAAATGCCGCATGATGTGGATGTCGGAGCCAGCGAACCGGTAGATGGATTGCCAGTCATCCCCCACGGCAAAGACCTTGGCATCCGAATGCTGAGCCTTGAGCGCCTTGATCAGGCGAGCGCGCCCGGTTGAAATGTCCTGAAACTCATCCACGAGGATATGTTTGAATGGGCTATCGTAGCGCCCGTTTTCGACATGTCCGGTTGCGCGGAGCACCATGTCCTCGAAATCAATCCGCTCGCCAAGGCGTCTTTGGTATTCACGGAAAACGGCTTCGAAGATCTTGAGGAAAGCCTCCGCGCGCTTGCCAAGCTTCAGGGTCGTAGCCTTCTTCGCGCAGTCGTCGATCTGGTATCCGCCATTCTTGAAGTGGCGCAGGAACGTGCCGACCAGAGACGAAAAGCTGTCGACCATGCCGACCTGTGTGACCTGGTCATAGATCTCGATGTCGGGGATTGGCCGTGGGGTGATGTGTGGTTCGAGCTTCTGGGCCAAGGCATCGAGCAGCCGCCCTTCCTCGCGCTCCCAGCTGTAGGTTTCGATCAGGACGGTCTCATGCTCTGCGTGGACCTGCCGCTTCCAATCCATGCCAGCCAGATATTCCTCGCGATCGACGAAAGGTGCTGTGGTCAGCTCCTCGGTGCCATCAGACCGCCGCTTCTTTCGAACGCCGAAATGCTCAAGATAGACTCCGCTTTCGGTCAGGCGAAAATCTGGTGTGTAGGCCCGCCGCCCGGTGCCCGTGAGCTTGTGCTCATAGATGGGTTCATACTCGTAGGCGATACCGTTCCTGTAGAGCCAATTGGCGATCAGCAGCTCCTCAAAACTGTTGACCGTCTCGCCTTGCAGGGTTCTCAGATTGCGGCTTTCGACCTCGGAATACCAAGCGTGGGCGGACTGATAGTCCCAAGGCGATGGGAAATCATCGAAGAAGCCCGCGAACCAGCTGATCACTGTCTCGGCCACCTCGGCAAGCCCGGCGACGATATCCCGCAGGATGTCGCGGATCAGCGACAGGAAGGCTTTGTCGTCCGTCGCGGTCGGTGCAAGCGCAGGCTTTTCCCCTTCGACCACGCCGATGATCTCGTAGGCCAGCGCATGAAATGTTCGCGCGGCAATCGGCACGCCGCAGCGTGCTTCGATGCGCTCCGACATTTCGGTGGCTGCATCCTTGGCAAAGGCAAGGAGCAGCAGTTCTTCCGGTGCCCGGATGCCGGCCTTGAGCAGGTAGGCAGTCTTTGCAGTGATCACGCTGGTCTTGCCAGATCCCGCGCCGGCCAGAACGAGGGTCGCGTCCTCATCGACCACAACGGATAGCCGCTGCTCCGGGGTCAGCGCCATGGATTCCACGGTATCGAAGAAGTCCTTCCACTGGTGGAGTTGATGATCGACGAAACGAGAGATCGCGATGTCGCGGGTTTTCGTTGGTTCGGCGGCGAAGGTGATGATCGGTGCCACACGGCTGATGGTATCATCTCCAACGGCGGCCGGGTTGAGCTTCGATAACACGCGATCGGTCAACTCGGCCGCTTGTCGTGCCAGCGGGTTCATGTGGCAGGCGGATGGATATGCCTTTGGCGTTTCCAAGGATTCCAGAGCCTGAAGGAGCCCACGGATGCTGTCTTCTTCCTTGCCAAGTTGCTCAAGATTGTATCTCGACCAAGCTTTCTCGACTGATGTGGAAAAGGCTTGCGCCTCCGACGCTCTGACGGCCGGGAGGAGCACCTTCGAGCCACCGCCCAAGTTCAAAGTCAGGACTGAAGAAAGAAATCCGTCTTTCGTCGATGGCGCCAAAACCATGTCTTGGAAGTCTATCCTGCCCTTTGCACCCCCTTGGGCAACAATACATCCGTCTCGCAAGCTGAGCGCGCGGGGATGCCTCCGAAATGGATCCGTCAGGAAGGCAAGGAGAGGGCGGGCGACGATTTCCATTTATACCGATTGTCTTGTGATTTCCGAGGTATAGCAGATATCCTGTGAGTGAGAAGCTTGTTTGCTTTAAGGTGGAATTACAAGAACACTTGCGTAAGGCCCACGCAAAAACGAGTCAACGCCAAGTCAACGTTGTGCAAGTCCCCCTAACAGGCTGCTGAAATAGTCCTGCCTCGACAACGATTTGAGAACATGATTCACCCTTTGCACGATAATGTCGTGGGTGAAGATGCGCGGGACGGACGAGACGAGCGGGTCACTGTTCAGCTATGTTGATCTTGAGGAGCGCATCCCGGAGCGACACCCGCTACGCAAGATCAGGCAGGTGGTCAATGACGCGCTTGCCAGCCTCGATGCCGAGTTCGAGGCGCTTTACACAGATTTCGGCCGACCCTCGATCCCGCCGGAACGGCTGATCCGGGCGAGCCTGTTGCAAATCCTGTTTTCGGTCCGGTCCGAGCGGCAACTGATGGAGCAGATGGATTACAACCTGATGTTTCGCTGGTTTGTGGGGCTGGGCATTGACGACCCCGTCTGGGTTCCCACGGTGTTCACCAAGAACCGCGACCGGCTGCTGAGCACTGAGATGTCGCGCAAGGTGATGGCGGCGATCCTTGCGCATCGTGAGGTCGCGCCGCTCTTGTCAGATGAGCACTTCTCGGTTGATGGCACGCTGGTGAAAGCCTGGGCGTCGATGAAGAGCTTTCAGCCCGAGGCCGATGCTGCCCCGCCTGACGATAAAGGGCCGGGCGATCCGCCCGCCTCCGATACCACACCCGACACCGCAGCTTCCGAGACCCCAGCCGAGACCGACCCGATGCCCCGCAACACCAAAGCCCACCGCAATGCCGAGGTCGATTTCAAGGGCGAGAAGCGCTCGAACGCCACCCATGCGTCCAAGACTGATCCTGATGCGCGGCTTTACAAGAAGTCCCCCGGCACCGGGGCGATGCTGTGTTTCATGGGGCATGCGCTGATGGAAAACCGCAACGGTCTCATCGTGCAGGGCGACCTGACCCAGGCCGACGGCCATGCCGAACGCAAGGCCGCGCTGGACATGGTCCACCGCCATTCACCCGGATCGACCCGGCGGCTGACTCTGGGTGCGGACAAGGGCTATGACGCGGGAGAGTTCGTGCGCGACCTGCGACAGGCCTGTGTTACCCCGGATGTCGCACAGAAATCGCGATATTCAGCAATCGATGGCCGAACCACCCGGCATGAGGGATATGCCCTGTCCCAAAAGCACCGGAAGAAGATCGAAGAGGCATTTGGCTGGGCGAAAACCGTCGGCGGCATGGCCCAGACCATGTATCGCGGTGTCGAGCGCGTCAGATCACGGTTCATCCTGACAATGGCCGCCAATAACCTCGCCAGATTGACTAGAACAACTGTTCCTTATTGCGGCGCATGACCATAGATGTGTCATCGCAACCGAGCCGGCCATCGCATTGACGTGCTCTGTGCGCTCCGGGCATTCACCACAGATGTTTCATCCTCTTCAGCGTGTCGGACAGTCGGACAGGGGATTTTGTCCGCCTGCCCGACTGCCCGACCTGCCCTATCCAGAGATGGAAAGCGTCTTGGCGATCGAAGCCATATCGATGATGCTCGCTCTTACCTTGTAGGCACGCGGACGCCCAGGCACCCAGCCGGGTGACTTGCTCTGTATGTTCTTTCCATCACCGTGCACAAAGAAGCCCGCAATTGCCAAGCGCTTTGCCTCCTCGGTCGGGCTCAGCCCTGCATGCAAGGCGCTCCAAGTGTCGCCGAGGATGTAGAACCAGTCGTCATCACGATATCCAGCGAGGTTGGTTACCGGCGGCTGTCCGGCACGCTGGAAATGGGTGTCACCATGCGCCACGAGATATTCACGCGTTCTCTCCACGGCCGCATCGACCTGCAATTTCTCCGGCCTGTCCTGTGCTTCGAGCCATTTCTTCGCCAACTCGAAGGCAGCTCTGTGTGCCTCGCCCTTTTGCCAGCCCGTCAGGCCGAAGACTGTGGCAAGGTGGCCGGCTACCCCGATCAACGCGAAATGGCCAAGAACCCGTGAGGCGAATCTATCACTCGGCAAATCCAGTTCCGACTTCCATCTGGAAATAATATTTTGGAGAGCGCGCGTGGCTTTCTCGCGAAGCCCTGGGGTCTTGATCAGCCGCTCAACAAAGGCCTGTCCTGCCACTCCGAAACAAGACGCTGAAGCATCCTCCACGGATTTTGCAAAAATTTCGCTTTTAGTCTCGCCATGCAGGTTGTCGAATGCCCCGAAAAGCCGCGCATCGGCTATGATGTTGATCAGGCGCACGTTCTGCCCTGCCATCGGGGTTTTTCCGCTCTCCCCCATTTTTTTCGCCAAGGAGATTTCGCCAGTAGACAGGAACGTCAACGACCACCGATGAGCACGAATGGAGTCACCTGTCGCCGTCGCACGCCCCTTACCCTCGCCGTTGCCCAGCATATAGACCGCATCGCCGACTTCACGCCCGGACACCGCGGCGAGTTCATCCAAGACGAGCAGTGAGCCATTGCAAGTCGCAGCGGTGCCCTCCAGAGCGTTTGCGGTCGTGCGCCAACTGTGCATGAAGTTCGGGCTGCCCCAGACGGATACAGCAGCCTTTGCGGTCGTTGTCTTGCCATTGCCAGGATCTCCGCAAAGATGCAGACCAAAAGATTCCCGACCGAGAAACCCGACGAGCGGACCGGCAAAGGCGAGAGAAACTGCGACAAGCATGACCGGGTTCCCGGAGCAGCGCTGCGCAACGGCGGCGCGCCAATCCTCCAAGGTGCCACTCGAACGCATCTCCGTCGCCCGGCTCGACGCGGCATCATTGAGAAACACCATCTCCTCATCACCCAACACGCGCTTGTTACCCAAGACAAAATTTGCGCACGAGCTGTCGGTCCAGCCAAGCCGGTCTGTCGTGTAATAGCGGCGCGCGGGCTTCCAGTTCATCAGCAACTCAACCAATGACTCGCGTGCAGCTTTGCCGCCCGCCAATCTGAAGCCGCGACAGCGCAGATCTTTCAGAACCTTGCTGAACGAACCTCCGAGGTTTTCTTCGAGAACATGCAGCTCGTGGACTATGCCATCGGCATCTACCAGCTCGATCCAACTACACCAATGTTCATTGTTTTTGTTCCGACCGAGAGCCTTGACAGCGATCGGCGAACACAGCCAATCGAGCGTGACCTCGTCATCCTTACCGACCCGCTCGATGTAAATGCCATCAAGTCTCGCAACAAAGCCAGGCGGCGGGATATGTGAGATGATGGGGTCCATGTCCTTCGAGAAATTTCCATCCATGATGTGCTCCTATTTATCACGGCTTCTTGGTTCGACGGCGCAGGGTGCGCCGGCATGATTTCTTCATTGCCAGAAGCTGCAAAGGCATCTGACAGTTGAGGCGCACCCGCCGCCTCGGATTTTTATTGGGAGTATGAGCGCCCCGGTTGTGCCGTTGCGCCGAAGTTCACAAGACCTTCACGCGCCACGTCTGAAACGTGCGCCGAACATTCTTCTGCAACTCCTCCTGCAGCCTTGCAATTTCAGCGGCATCCTGAAGCGCCATACTGCGTTGCTCCGGGTCGGACAGGTCGGCCTGTTCAAGTTCTTGACGACGTTTCTGCAACTCACCCTGCTTGTAACTGTTGATGATCCCAGACAGCTCCATCGCCGCGTCGAGCAGCAGGTCCATCATGACCTCGGCGCGCCCGATCGATTTCTCGGAGGACTTGAAGGTTTCGATACGCTGTTCTTCGTCGTCGAAACAATCTTCACCGGCAACATCGGCGGGCCCACGATCATCCTCGAAAAACGGAGGCTCAAAACCCATGAGATCGAAGCAGAGCTGGACCGAAGTCCAGTTGCCGTCCTCAGACAGATATTCAAAGAATGGCACCTTTAAATATGGATAGGTCGCATCCATCTGCCGCGCCAATTCCCGGCGCTCATTCTCAAGCTGCTTTTGCTTGCGTTCTCTGGCCGACATAGCCATCTGATTCTCCATCTTTATGTGATCGTGATTGTGTATGTGAAAATAATATTCACAATCACAGATGATGTCAAATGGATTTAGTAGCTGCGGATAAAAGGATGCTGCCATTCCCGCCAGGCGGAACTTTTTCTTATGCTGAATGAGTTTCTCCGTTTCGTAGCCACACATGTTGCCCGCGCCTGTTGCAGCAGGCGCCTCTCGGGGCATGGAGCGAAAGGCGCTACTGTGCGCCACTCTCCATGCACAACGCGACTAGTGGCACATTGACATAGTAGCTGCTTCGGCCCGACTGATGCTTCTCTTCGAAGCGAGCATCAGCGCCTTCGAGACGGCAGCCGTTTCCAACTCCACCGGCGGCGGAACCACGGGTGTTGTCCAGATCGGCGTTAACATGATGACCAGCATGTGTTAAGGAAATGCAACTTCGATAACATGTCTCGGCGCTTATGTGAAAAACGCCGATCAAATTAACGGATACGCCTAAGGCTGGCTAGGACGCTCGCCGAGCACACTGAGATCCAGACTATGAACGCAGATCTGCGCACAACCCGCGCTCAGGCTTTTTCCAGTTACGCCAGTGAGTTACACCGAATGGGTGCCAAGATCATTCCGCCAGATGGCCCAGGATCCTATCGAGCTCGGCGAGCGCAGTGATGCTGAAGCAAATCAGGTCAGCATGTCCCAGCTCCCGCATGGGTTTCAAGCCCGAGTGCCGCCCGTAGATGGGCTTTCCGTTTGCGCCTTTGTTCGCATAGAGCATGGATGCCGGGGAGGACTGAAACTGCAGCCCAGGCTCCACCAACAACCCCACGGCACGGCGATGCGCCACCCAAAGGTTGGCGGGAGTTTTCGGACCTTTCTCGAACATCAGTTCTGTCACATCGCCCTTGTGCCCACGCAGCAGGTAGCGCGCCACCAATGTGCCTTGATGGCCGGCTGGATGCTCGGACGCACGTGCATCCAGAAGCTCAAGGCACTGCAGTTTCAGTTCATTTCGATCCATCACGCAACAACCTTGCCTGTCAGTGCCATCAGGCGCTGGCGGATTAGTCTCTCTCGTTCACGCACGAACTCAGGCAACATTGCTTCGGTCCAGAGATCGGGCGTATGTGCGATCAGGTGTTTCGCCTTATAGCTATCACTCCGCCCGGTGATCCAAGATTCAAACGGAATGTCCGACTTTTCCACGTTCTCTTGGCCAGGCAAGAGTTGCAGGTTTCCGAGCCTGTTAACCGAAGCCGTGATCTCATGTATGCGATGTTCGGGCAGGTTCGCCGCCATGAGAACACGGCGCTCGGCTCTGCTGCGAGGAATGATGTGATCGACATGATGCGCGGTCCCGCTCCAGTCGAGATCGTCATAGATCAGTGAGAGGGCCAAGAAGGTGCGTGGCTTGTTGTAAGTCAGATCGAGCAGGTCCTCGACGGCCCGCTCGTCCAAACGTGCCAACCGACCGCCGATGGCGAGCGCATGATAGAGCTGGGCTTCGGGAAATTCCCGGCTGAGCTGGCGTGCCTCTTTCAGGGTCCGACGGGCAGCCGAAATCGTCCTGTCTGAGTTACCAGCAAAAACACCCATCAGAAGGCTGTTGATCAGCCAACGCTGGATTGCGCGCGCATTCTGACGGTCGAATTCTGATGTGCCGCGCAGAGTGACCCCGGGCGCGTGATAGAGAAACCAAGCAATGGGCAAGACAGCATTCAAAGAACTCAGGTTGTCCGCATTGATGCCCAGCCCGTTGAGATAGCGAAAGGTTCGCTCTAGGGCGTCGCGAATATCCGGCCAGTTCCGCTCGATTTCTGCGATAGAGTGCTGCGTGAAATTCGAGACGTTGTATTTGACATCGAAACCACAGAGCACGAGGCAGCATTTGAGAATGAAGTCCTTCGAGATCTTGTTGGGTTGCGGCAATTCTTTGTTGATGTAGTCGACGAAATCGAACACGGCCTCACGCGCCGATCCGTTTTCCCATTTCGAGGTGATCAGCGACATGAGCAAATCGGATTTTGACAGCTTCGTGCCGCCATCATTCGCGCGCACGAAAATGTCGAGCACGCGGTCCACCGAGGCGCTGGTTTCCGTGTAATAGTTGATGACTGCGTCCGCCCAGATCACTTCGTGCAGGCGCCGTAGTGTCGTGCTGATCAAGTCGCGCTCGTAGGGGGTCACACCGTGATGCACACGCGCGAGCGTTGCCTCGATCAGCACCTCCAGTTTCTCGGGCGTGCGGTGATTGAGGATATCGCCGACCCGGAACCATTGATGCCGGTGATCGTTGCGCGGTGCCACCGCGTGAAACCGCAACCCATAGCTCACGCCATGCTCGACGTCCTCGTCCTCATTTTCCGAAGCTGGATCCGTGAGCAGATCGATATAGAGTGTTTTCTCCGACCAAGCGTCCACGCTCGAACTGCGCTTGTGCTTGGCCTTTTCGGCAAAGCTGCCACGCAGCGCTATCAGGAGTGAGGTGATGCGCTGTTGGCCGTCAAGCACCAAGGTCACATCCCGACCGTTGACCGAAGCCGGAAGGTTTTGCAGGCCCGGCTTCCAATTCTCGATGAAATTGTAGATCCTTAGCTCGCGCTTCAAATCCTCATCTACAGCCCAGAACATCAGCGAGCTGATTGGGTAGCCCTTTAAGAGCGAGTCGATCAGGGTGATGACCTGATCTGAGTTCCAGACAAAGGGCCGCTGGATGGCAGGCAGAAAATACCGGCTGTTCACATCCGCGAGAAGGTCGCCGATCGTGATGGTCGTGTAACTCATTCAGACACCTGGATTTAGGGCCGACAGAGACCGAACGACGGGATATGTCGCGGCTGCCTGGCGGCGATTATGAAACTGGGAGGGCGTCACGCAAGGACGCTCATTGGGAGATCTGCTCGCGCGCCATGGTTCTTTATAAAGGTCATTTGCTCTGGAATTTTGGGGCGGCTCAGATGGTCTTTGCCGCAACTAGAACAACTGTTCGTGGCGCGTTGTCAAGCCATGCGGAATGCCTATCCGCATGGACCGCCAGAACGACTCTCTGATCGCCGCCTTTGCGGTCACGCTCTCCGAAGAACGCCAGAAGGCTGGCCTCACGCAGGAGGAGCTGGCCGAACGCGCAGATGTGTCAGCGCGCTTCATCTCGTTTCTGGAAACTGGTCGCCGCCAACCGTCGCTGTCAACACTTCACGCGCTCAGCAAAGGTCTGCGTATGCAAATGCAGGACTTGGTTGCCAAACTTGAGCGCCATCATGATAAAGACAGTGCCGGACCGAAAGCTGCGTCGGAATGATGGTATTGCTTCATGCCTAAGTGGAAGTGCTGGAAGTCAATGTTCGCATGCATGCTTTGGTATGGGAGCTTTGGACGTGGGGCAGCGGCGGCACCAGTATGCATCCCCCTCGCGTTCGATAGGATTTTCTAGGACTTCGCGATCGATCCCATGCATTTGGGCAATGTTGGATACCGGAAAGTCGAGCCATTCCTCGGCGGGGAAGATTTGGACCTATCTTGGCAATTCAAATGGTGCCCCGTTCTTGCACATGCCAGAGACCACGCACATCACCGGCACTTTACGCGATGACCAACATCCGGATGATCAGCTCTGGACCAATGAGGGACGCCCCGTGTGGCTGTAGAAGGGGCGAAGAACCTCTCGCATCCCACCCGCGTCGAGGAACCGGTCAATCTTGCTAAGCAAATGACCGGAAGGAACATGACGCTCCAGATCGAAGTCATAGAACAATTATGCCTGTGCCGTTTGGGTGCCCATATGACGAAATCCTCCAATCCCCTCATAATCGATTGAATCAAAGGACTTGCCACGCTGCAACGAAGACTTTTTCAACAGCATCGGCGGACACCGGACCTTCTCCCCGGATGTAAACACGCTAACGACAAAAGTGAAAATCGGACCTTCAAATCAGTCCGTCCTGGATCCATGTTGAGCCGCCGAACTCTCGCTCCTAGGCACAGGAGCGATTTCACAAGTAGCACAGCGCGCGGGGCCGCCCCTCCCGAAAAGGAGTTCGCAATCCACTATCCATTCCTTGGCTGACAATTGACCTTTTTCTTTCGATTCGAGCCGCGTATGTTCAGCGGGGAAGTCCTTTTCATCCTTTCAGAAGTGGAAAATTCCAACTCGCAATGGCGCGGCTCCGGGGGGGAAGGTCAGGTGAACGTGAAGAGGGTCGATCGAATTTGGCGGCATGAGTGGTCCGGCGCTTTTTTTCATGTGTCTTGCTCGTTGTCTTTCTTGTCGGGCGGAAGAAAGAAAAAGTGCCCGCAGAGCCTCACACGCAAAGTGCAGCTCCCAAAATAGGAAGGTCTTCTATGAAATCGTTCTTCGAGGCCATCGCGCGCGGTGCTCAGAAAATGGAGCAGGCCAGCGCAAAAATGGCGAAGTCAGCCTCTGATCTCGAGCGCAGAACATACGCCATGAAAGTTAGAACCAAAGCGCGGCTCAACGAAGAGTGGTTCAGAATGTGCAGGATCTCATTACGCGCAGCCTTGGATTACGTCGAACACACAGTCCAGCTGAACGAAGAGCTGAACGCAGACCCTAAACTCAAGAAGAGCTTTCTCGAGCTGGCTCCAGACTACGGCAAGCAAATGCCCTTGGAACCAGAACCCGCTTGGGTTCATGCAGGCCGACCCTGCGCACCTACGACCGCCATGGAAAATCTAGGTGATCCCCTGGAAATGCAGCTTCGACAGGAAGGATTTGACGAAGCGGTGGTCCAGCACGAAGAATTCATTAGCAGCATCAGGAGGGATCTCGCTCGCAAACCCGCTCTGCGAGAACCCTTCAAGAAAGAACTGGCTCGCAGAGGATTGGGCAGAGTTCTGCGCGAAGAATTTCCAGATTTTTAGAGCTTGTTTCACGGATTTATCAGCGCCCCGCAAAAATATAAAATGTTCTGACGACGCGGCTGATTTTTTGCCTGCGACCTACAAAGTGATGATCCCAAAAGTAGTTTTTCGAGCAATATCGACCTCATCCTGTCTCTGACCCGGGCATCATGCGACATTTCGGGCTGCTTGCAGCTGGGCCGATCTTCTGGCGCTTCTGGAGGGGCGTCTGAACCCCGATCGCACCCTGGCCGTCGCCGATTTTCTTAAGGAAAGACCGGAGCGGACGGCAGACCTGCTGGCCGATGCAGGCAACACGGCCGCACTGCGTATGGCGCTTTCATCTGCGGACGATCCGGCCCCGCCACGACTCGTGGCCGAGGCGCAGCGTTTGCAGCGCCGTTTGCGCGGGCAGCGCGTGTTGCGTCGCGCAGTTCCCTTCGCGGCAGCCATTGTTTTGTTTGCAGCAGGTTGGGCAGGTCATGCGACGTGGCAAATGACCGTGCCCGCAAGCGCCCCGCCGCTGGTGGAGGCGGCGCTCGACGCGCAGTCGGCACTGGAGCTTCGGCACTGGATGGTGTCGCAGCCGGAAAGCGCGGAGCTGAACGCGCAGGAAATCGTCGCAGCACTCGGGGTAGACATGCCGTCCTTGCCCGAGGATTGGACACTGCGCGATGTGCAAATCGTTGCAACACCTGATCGCCCCGCCATTGCCATTGTCGTAGACGCCCCCGATCTCGGACGGCTCTTGCTGATGGTCGTCGCTCGCAGCCCCGAAGACACCGAGGAACCACCGAGCGCCTTTGAGTATCAGGGACGCACCATCGCCCTCTTCGAGCGCGGGCGGTCCTCCTTCGTCCTTGTCGATGAGTCCGGTCATCCCGATCAATTGGCGCTTGGCGCCGAGAGACTGTTGTCGGCAAGCAACTGACATGACACAGGTCCCCCATGATGAAGTGCCGATAGCGAATGAGACACCGTCAGTAGCATCGTCGTGTTGAACATGCGAAACGAAAAGAAGGATCATATTCCGCCATCTACACGGCCGGACGATATCAAATCGAAATCCGAGCGCCGGACAACTTCCAAGCTGTTGCGCCTCGGGAAACCGACCCCACGTTTGCCAATCCGCGGCAGACGCGGCAACTCGAACGTATCGATCTGGGTTCTCACGATCTGCATTGCGATCGCCTTGATCCTGCGCGCCACCACGGACGCTGAGTCACGTGAGATGTGTCGTGACTGCACGCTCAGTCCCGCGATGCAGTCGTCCGACGGCTAGATGACTTTGCGATTGCGGCGGTTGGACGGGCTGCACTTTCGCATCGAACTTGCATGGTCAATGTCCGGTAAGGTCGGAAGACGCCTCAGTCTTTCGGGGTTCGATAGATTCGGCGATAACCGAAACCGTCATTCAGGAACAAAGCCGAGCGCTTGGTGCCGATGCGATGTTGTCGTGATGGAAAAGTAGCCAGAACCGGCCTGATTGGGGTGTTCATCGTCAATACCGCGGAAAACATCATCAATACGCTTGAGTGTCCGGTTGTTGCGTTGAACCCTGATGATTTCACAAGCCCTGTCGACCAACAGTCTCGAACGGCAGAATCCTAAAAACTCCCGAATGCCATACCAAGCGCGATAATCAAGGCGCAAGCGATGGTCGGCACAACAACGGCGACCATAAAGATATCGCCATAAGCCTGCCTATGCGTCATCCCACAAATACCCAGAAGCGTGACGACAGCGCCATTGTGCGGCAGCGTATCCAGCCCCCCGGTGGCCACGGCAATGACACGATGCAACAAGGCGGGATCAACTCCCTGGAGAGCTGCCTGTGCAACAATTGATGGCCCAAGCACGTCCAGCGCAATTGACATGCCCCCCGATGCAGACCCTGTGATCCCTGCAAGGGCCGCCGATGATAGCGCCGCTGAGATGACCACATTGCCACCTGCCAATCCGTCAAGGCTTTGCCGGAAGACGTCAAACCCCGGCAGGGTGGCTATGACGGCGCCGAACCCTACAAGACTTGCTGTGTTGAACAGGGGAAGCAGGGCAGACTCCGCACCGTCGTTCAGGGACTGCATAACCCGCGGCGGGCGGCTGAGGATCAAAGCCAAGATCACTGCGACAGCAAGCGCCGTAATGACTGACCAAAGCCCCCGCAAACGGGATAAATCGGTCGCGCCATAGGTGGGTGCCGCCAGATATCCGGTATCCAGCTGGGGTAACACGACGCTGCCCATCATCAGCGTAACGACCCCGACTGACAGGAGCGGCGCGGCGGCTCTCCAGAGCGGCAACTCTCCAGTGGTTGTCGGGGCATTGGTTGCGGCAGCCACGTGGTGACCTGCAAGTTTGCGCACCCGCCATTGCAGCCAGACCAAACCGAACCCCAACATAACAGCACCGGCAATCAGCCCCAATCCGGAGGCCGCAAAGGCTGTGGTCCCAAAGGTCGCCATGGGAATCGCGTTCTGGATGGACGGCGTGCCGGGCAAGGCTGTCATGGTGAACGTAAAGGCCCCCAAGGCGATGGTGGCGGGGATCAATCGTTGCGGAAGACCAGTTTGCACGAAAAGCGCGTGGGCCAGCGGCCAAGCCGCGAAGGCCACTACGAAGAGCGATACACCGCCATAGGTCAGCAGGGCGCAGGCCAGAACAACCGCGAGGATCGCGTTGTTCGCACCCAGGGCCGATGCAATCGCAATGGCCAAACGCGCTGCGGCACCTGATGTTTCCATCACCTTGCCAAAAAGCGCACCCAGCAAGAACAACGGAAAGAAAGCGATCACAAATGCACCCGCTGCTTGCATGAAGACCTGCGTATAGCCCGCAAGAACGGGTGCGCCTGATGCAAATGCAGCAAGCGTCGCGAGCACTGGTGCAAGGACCAGCACAGATATACCGCGCCATGCCCCTGCGATCAGTAGAGTCAGAGCCAAAAAGATCAGGATAACATGCATGCCCACGCCTCTTGCTGCGGTGCAGCGTAAGCCAAAAACAGGACGTCGTGAAGGAATTTCAAGTTTGGTTTGTTCGCTGACTGACGATTCAGTCCACGAAATGCTGCGCGATTTACAAGTGGCTGCTTCGACGGGCCGCGCTGCAGCATCATGAGCCAGTGCTGAGAGTCCGCATAGGGCCGAAATAGCCCGGCAGTTGGACGCGCGATTGAACCTCAGGTTCTGCCAGCCCAACCTTCTGGACGGAGAACTTCACGGCGAACAAGCGCGCGGATTGACATGGCTGTCGCAAAAAGAAGGATGATCACAATCCAGTAGTTTGGCCGGCTTACTTCCGTGCTGCAGCCAATGACTTTCCACCATGCACATTCCTCCATGACCTCTACGCTGACCGAGCTCATATAAAATGGTAGTGTTACTAAGAGGAAAATACATAGTGGCGGCACGAAAGCTAGACCCTCGGTCGAGAGTGCGCGTATTCCGTGGGATCGGATTGCCAGAGAATACTGCATAAGTGCTAATGTGGAGATAGGCGAGGCAAAGATAAGAAGATCTCGCAGGCCGCCCTCACCGGTCACTTTAATAAGTTCTTTGGAATCCAATGCGACCCGCGCCGCGATCCCTGCCACGGCCGCGACAATTGTTACAACAATAATGCGGGAAATAAAGCGGACCTGCCTATTCGTCATCGTGACATTTCTTGCCCAACTGAGCGCGTTGCGTCTTTGCACGTTCTTGGATGTATATCGGCAGAGCGATGCGCGAGATGAGAAGGATGACGATCAGGCCGACCACCCACCAAAGGGCGGAGATCGTGGCCACGACCTCCTCGAAGAAGGTCTCCAACACAAAGCTGCCACCAAAGGTGACTACAGCCGCAATGCCGAGCACCTGCCAGATCTGTGGGCTCGTCACCACACGAACGGCTACTTGACTTAAGACTGCGAATAGGGGGACAGGCATGAAACACACATTCAATGGGTTATTATTTCTCTACTAACCGCGTCAGAAGTCTCACGCAACTTGTTCTCTAACGGTATCGCCCAGTCAAAAAGTAGCCTGTGGCCGACGTATCGGTCCACATCCACCAGAATTTTACCGCTGCACGGATGATTCTTGCTTCCCATGGCCAACGTCCGGTCTGGGGAAGGAAGCCGCATTGCCGCGTCGCTGCTCGCTCGAACGGCCGATATGGGCCTGTTGCAACCAAGCAGCGTCAGGTCTCGGCAGCGTTGAAAGCCGTCTTAGTGAACGGACTTCGGTTGTAGGATTTCGTCCGTGTCCAGTTTGAGCGCGCTGCGCCAAAGCGGGGTCTTGAACACATGACAGACGTTCCCGCCAGTGCCTTCTTCTCGGGTCTCACTTAACAATCCCGCCCATTCGAGCGGGCGCAGCACGCAAGATGAGAACGCGGCCATCTCTCGCCATCCTGCGGTGTGCCAATCTTGCGGCTCACCGTAGAAGGTTTCGAACAAGGCCGCCTCGGTCGTGCCATGATCGGCCTCTACGTTGATCACGTTCATCCAGACGTCCCATTTTCCGAAGGGGCGGTCATCGAAGCGCGCGTAAGACGCGTGATCGATCTGGAGGACAAAATATGGGATCAGCTCGGCAAAGAGGCGGCCAGGGGCTTGCGCCAGCTCTGCACCACGTTTGGTCAACCGAAACTCACCCTTGTAGTGGCGCCCCAAGCGCAGGGAAATCAGCAGGAAATGCAGAACCTCAAGCGGGGGAAACTCATACTCGTTGATCACCTTTTTGTAGCGGAACATCTCTTCTGCGCCATGCTCCGGCCAGTCGAAATGTTCGACGGCCCAATGGACGAAGACGCGCTTGAAGGCCTTGGCTTTGGTCAGACCGATTGATCCGTGCTCCTGTGCATATTGCAGGGTCAGAAGAGCGCCCCGAAGCAGCGGAGAATGCGCAAGGTCGGGATGGTCATCGGCGAGGGTGCGGAATTCGATCATGGCAGGATGTTTCCACAGAGTGCGTTGCAGTTCCATGATGTCCGGACACGCCTCACCACGGCTTCATATTGCGGATCCTCAGCACGCCCGATGTATCATAGCAGTGAGCAAAATCTGTCTGACAGGCATGTTTTGGAGCCTCAGTCTGGTCAACACAGTTGAATGAAGACTTGCGTTGGCCGATTTTCTGATCTAACCCACGCGAGCTAGGCTTCAAATTTTGATCTTCTGTCTCCTTACGGCTTCAGTTGCGACTCTGACGACACTGAGCCAAGCCACTGCGATGATGCGGGTGGCACATACACAAGGAGATATCACGATGGCCAATGGCACCGTGAAATGGTTTAACGCAACAAAAGGCTTTGGGTTTATCGCGCCGGCGCAGGGTTCAAAGGACGTATTCGTCCACATCACAGCGCTCGAGCGCGCTGGCCTCCGCAGTCTGGACGATGGCCAAGCGGTTTCGTTTGATCTGGAAAGCGACCGTAACGGTCGTGAATCTGCGACGAACCTCGTTCTTGCCTGAACTCGGACTTGTCTAAAGATGAGAATATCAAGCGAGGGTAGCATCAGTTACCCCCGCTTTTTATTGTTTGCGCCTCCGCAAGCCACGTAATCAGAACACTTCAAAATTGGATTCGGCTATGGGGCAGGCACACGCAAGATCAGATACCTTGCCCTTGGCGTTCACCGGATCGCGTCCCTCATGCTGACCACCGCACCAAGCGATAGAAACTAACCTCTTATGTCACCGACCAATATCCGTTCACGCCAGCGGGCCAAGGTTGCCTTTGCCAAGGTGCAATCGCAATTTCTGACACGCGCGAGCGCGAGCAAAGAGCATGATGACATCGCTCGTGCCCGCATAGAAAAAACATTGCGATTGAAAACTGCCCGCGAAGAGCGGGACGGTGGCACAGGCGCAGCAAAAAGCGTCGCTACCGCCACAGAGCTCACCGCACGCGCCTGACTTCAGGCCCATCGATCTCCAAATAACAGGACACAGACCTTGAGAACTGAAAAAAGCAATGACCTCTCTGATCGTCGCAGCTCTGCCTTGGATGCAAAAGCTGAACTTCTGCGCGCATATCGCGCCAAAATGGATGCGGATCAACCGACCCGTATCGCGCGGGAGCAAGAGCGCATGACGATTGCCATGGCGCGCGATGCGCGGCGCAGCGAACGCGACAGACTAAAGGCTGAGGCGCAGGCACTGCTTCAGGCGGAAGAACGGCGCGAAGCCGAAGCAGCGGCCTACCTAGATGCGGCAAATGTCGCTTCGCGCGCTAAAGTCGAAGCTGAGCAGAAATCAGACACCATGATTGCGCGCGTCATCAAGGATGAGGCAAGCCGCAAAGCTGACCGCGACAAGCGCTATGCCGATCGCAAGGCCCGGCAGCGATGAACTTCACTCGCGACGCATGAAGCTGCCAAAGGCCTCTTGGTTTTTTGGGACGCGATCTGAACGGCGCACAGGATGAATTCATCTTTGTGGTAGCCGGATTTTGGGTGCTACTTGTGGGCAATGTCAGCACCAGAATACATCCCGCCGTGTTAAGCAAAAAACCTGGGTCTTAGCGCCTGCCCCCATGCATTTCAGCTGATGTCTATATCGGGAAGTCGAGCCATTCCTCGGCAGGGAGTATTTGGACCTATTTTGGCAATTCAAAAGGTTCCCTTATCCTGGCACATGCCAGAGATCGCGCACTTCACCGGCACTTTTTTCTATCGCAATCGATTTGAGATTTCGGTTGGACCGGTAGGACCGTTGGACCGCATTGATTTCAAAATACTATTTCGATCTAAGTGACCCTAATGGTCCAAGCAGGCCAACATTACCAGCAGATGAGAGAAGCGAATTACCTCTCTCGGTTTGCCCAACGGAAAGCAATCGAGCGGAGAGCTTCTCAGCTCGATATGCCCGTCAGTTGAGAATGGTGGATCCCTTCTTCATCAAAGGAACGTGAAATCGTCCACTGTGAGTTGCGCCGCCGTGATGCCTTCGACGAGGATGGTGTTGCCATTCACCGTCATTTGCGCGCCGCCCTCGACATCGACGATGTTCATCGCCGCGACGAAGCCCGCCAGACCATTGCCGCCGTTGTTGATATTCTCAACGCCGGTATCGGGATCGAAACGGCGGATGAAGAAACTGTCCAACCCATCTTCGAAATCGGTGATGATATCAGCCTCGCCGTCGAAGAAGGACGAGAAGACGAATTGATCGGCCCCGGTTCCGCCGGTGATCGTGTCATTTCCAGCGCCCGCATTGATCGTGTCATTGCCAGCGCCGCCGTCGATCACATCGTTGCGGCCGCCACCAGCGAGGAAGTCGTTGCCGTCACCGCCGTCGATGCTGTCATCGCCTTCGCCGCCGCCAACGCTGTCATTCCCGGCACCGGCATCAATCGTATCGCGCCCGGTGCCGCCGCCGATATCATCCGCGCCGCCGTTGCCAAAGATCAGATCGTTGCCAAAGCTGCCCGACATGCTGTCGTTGCCTTCGCCGCCTTCGAGCGTGTCATCGCCAGCGCCGCCTGCGACCACATCATTGCCGTTGCCACCGGACACGAAATCATTGCCAAAGCCTGCGCCCAGCACATCGTTGCCGCCGTTGCCGAAGATGGTGTCATCGCCAAGGCCGCCACCGATGCTGTCATCCCCCGGCCCGCCAAAGAGCGTGTCATTGCCATCCGAGCCGGAAATGTTGTTGTTGCCGCCCCCGCCCGAGTCGATGTTGTCATTCCCGTCGCCACCCGCGAGCGTGTCATCATTGACCGTGCCAATCAGCGAGTCGTCACCATCGGTGCCCACGATCACCTCGCCGGTGATCCCCGCCCCGTTGATCAGATCAGCCGCGCTTATGAGGGTATCGTCGAATTGGAAGAATTCGACCGAGGTGAAGAAATCCGTGCCTTCGGCGGAGATGATCTGGATGCCGCCGTTGATCACGGAGACCTGCGTATCGGCGCGGGCCACGGCGAGCACGGCGGTATCGTTGCCATCCTCGCCGTCGATCGTGTCATTCCCGAGGCCACCCTCAAGCCGGTCATCGCCTGCCCGGCCCTGCAGCAGGTTGGAGGTATCGTCCCCGATGAGGGTATCGTCACCAAATGAGCCACGTAGATTCTCAAACCCCGATATGACATCGCTGAAGGTGCCACCGGCGGATAGCGTGCCCGTCGCAGTGTTGGTCGAGAGGTTGACCGTGACTGAAGCAACCGGCCCCACGTCATAGCGCAATCGGTCAATGCCGTCGCCGCCCTCAACCGTGTTGTTGCCGCCGCCCCAGTAACGGAAAGATTCATTCGCGTCGGAGCCGATCATGCGATCGTTACCGGCAGAGCCAGAGATTTCCCAAACAGTGTTGGTGCCACTGATGACCTCAGCATTGCCAAACCCGTCATTTGTGATCTGCCGCGTGGCAAGATTAACATCAATGCCATTGCCAGTGCGGAAATCCAGCCGCACAAAGCCCGAACCGTTGATGGTAAAACTGTCGACTCCGTCTCCGCTCCGCAAAGCCATCCACTGGCTGGCGTCGGGTGCTACGACAAAGCTATCATTCCCGGTGGTGCCGATGATCTGAAGGCCGCCATTGGTATTGCCCGCGAGAAGTGGCAAGTCGACATTGAGCAGCGTGTCGGTGCCATTGGCCCCTTTGTTCACCGTGCCGGTATTTGCCGACCCGTCGATCGTGACCGAGATTGGTGCATTCAGCCCGGCGTAACCCAACGTGACAAAGCCGTTCTCCGCGTCATTGCCCGCAAAGTCGATGGTGTCGTTGCCGGTGCTTGCCGCAACGAAATCGCCGTTGGGCGTAGAATTGCCGGTGAGGATAAGGTCATTGCCTGCACCGCCATCAAGCACGTCATCGCCATCGAGGCCGTTCAGCGTGTCATCGCCAATGCCGCCAAGAAGGGTGTCGTTGCCATTGGTGCCCACGGTCTCTTCGCCTGGGATTTCAGCACCGTCGAGCAGATCAGCCGCGCTGATGAGGGTGTCGTCGAATTGGAAGAACTCGACCGAGGTAAAGAAATCCGTGCCCTCGGCGGAGATGATCTGGATGCCGCCAGTGAAGGCAGACGCCGTCGCATCGGCGCGGTTCACCGCGAGAACGGCGGTATCGCTGCCATCCTCGCCGTCGATGGTGTCATTTCCGAGACCGCCCACAAGCCGGTCATCGCCGGACCGACCCTGAAGCCGGTTGGCCGTGGCGTCCCCGGTGATGGTATCGTTGCCGAATGACCCGCGCACATTCTCGAATCCCGAGATTTGATCGCTGAACGTGCCACCGCCCAAGAGCGTGCCCGTCGCGGTGTTGGTCGAAAGATCGACCGTGGCCGAGGTCACCTGTCCAAAGTCATAGCGCAGCCGGTCAATGCCGCCGCCCCCCTCGACCGTGTTGTTGCCGCCGCCCCCGTAGCGGAAGGATTCATTCGCGTCGGAGCCGATCATGCGGTCGTTACCGGCAGAGCCAGAGATTTCCCAAACAGTGTTGGTGCCACTGATGACCTCAGCATTGCCGAACCCGTCATTGGTGATCTGCCGCGTGGCAAGATTGATATCAATGCCATTGCCATTGCGGAAATCCAGCCGCACAAAGCCCGAGCCATTGATGGTGAAGCTGTCCACGCCCGCACCGGGGCGCAAAGCCATCCATTGGTCGGCGTCGGGTGCTACGACAAAGCCGTCGTTGCCGCCGGTCCCTACGATCTGAAGGCCGCCATTGATGTTCCCGGCCATAAGCGGGAGGTCGACATTGAGCAGCGTGTCGGTTCCATTGGCCCCTTTGTTCACCGTGCCGGTATTTGCCGACCCGTCGATCGTGACCGAGATTGGTGCATTCAGCCCGGTATAGCCCAGCGTAACAAACCCGTTTTCCCCGTCATTGCCCGCAAAGTCGATGGTATCGTTGCCCGTGCTCGCCCCAACGAAATCGCCGTTCGGCGTAGAATTGCCGGTAAGGATCAGGTCATCTGCGGCCGTGCCGACAAGCGTATCGTCTCCGTCCGTTCCAAGGATTAGGTTTTCGGGTTCCATTCGTTTCCTCCAAGTTCTTCGGGATTCCGGCACGTCCAGATGAAATGCGTTTCTTTCGATTGACCTGACTCAAGAAAAAAGTGCAGGCCTATTATGAGCTGCAGACCTACGAGAACACGCTCGCTGAAGGGTTTCATGATCCGAAAGGACTATACAAACATTGAAACCGCGGGAGACATGCATTTTTTGCATCTGCGAGCGGTTCGTGCGGTTGGCCCCAGCGCTCCTTCAGATCACCGGCGGCAGGGTCTTCACCACTAGGCGAACAAGCTCGCCACGGCGGCGAGTGCCGGTTTTCTGATAGACTGAGGCAATCTGATTTTTTGCTGTGGTATAATGGGTGCCGCGCATTTCTGCGATCTGACCAGTCTGAAAGCCGCGAACCAAAAGATCGCAGACCTCCGTTTCAGACTTCGTCAGTTGGTAAAATACGCCGAACAAAGAAATATTGAAGTCGAATGGGCTTTCGGGATCCACTACGATCACCAAAGCTCCGAAAAATCCATCGCCCAGCTCGTCATTCGCATCCCTGAGAGGTGTCACTTCCAGAAGGAAAGGATGCGCCAGAGACGGGCGTGGGATACGAAGCACATACTGCGCCCTTTCGGCCTGTCCGCCTGCAGTGCGCGCAACTTCATTTATACATTTTTGAAGTCGGGCTGACAGGGTAGCATCCCGCACAACCAAGCGGTTAGAAGGAGTTTGGATAAGTCCGTCCTGCAACGATAGGATGCGTTGCGCTTCCCGATTTGCGAGGATCACCTCGCCGTTTTCAAGCGTCAGAAAGAGTCCAATACTTACTTTGTCTAGAACAGTCAAAACCGCTTTGTAGTGGACTTGTAGTCGAGCAAAAGTTCGTCCTATCTCCACGGCCTTCGCTAAATGCGGCAGAAACGGGGACAACTTTTCTATGGAGGAGTCGGGAACGCGCTCGACATGCGATGGGAAACCGATGGTCATGCCATCGAACCAGCCTTGATTATCGTTGAGTCTAAAGGCAAGGCGCCGCAATATGCCGGCCTCTTCCCTTAAGAAAACGTAGTCTTCGCGCTCATCGAGATCTGCCTTGCTTACTCCCATCTCTTCATCGCGCAGAATAGCACCGACTTGAGTGAGTCCGATGAATTTCCACTGCTCAGCTTCGTATTTTGCGAGTGTTTCAAGATACAAGTCGGCACTACCTGAAGTCATCAAGTCCATATAAACGCTGCTAAGGGCGTTTATGGAATAAGTAGTTATACTAGGATCATGCACTAAAAGCGCGCCCGCTCTAGCATCAAGGTGATCTGCTAGGTTATCAATAGCGCCCGGCCAGCAGGACTGCTGAAGCGCAGCATCGTAAATATGTTCAAGTATGTGCGGATGAGTCTGGCTCACACAATCTCCTCATAATTCTCGAATGCACGCGGATATAACACAAACATCGAAAAATGTATGCGATTGGGCAACTTTCGGCAAGCCGGAAGGAGCCTTGACCACGTTATGTTGAATTATGTTGGTCTCGGATATTCGATTATCCAAGCCATATCATCGCCGTGGTCATTAAACTCATCTCGGTTGATCTTCTCGTCTTGCTATCAAAGCTGGTAGAAATTCTACGAAGCCACATCGATTGAGCTGAACTATTCAGCCTCACGTTCTAGGCCGCTACATCAGCCTCATGGAGTTCGAGGCCCGCGCTATGCTAGTTTATAACCCGCCGTCCACGAAACCGGTAGCAGCTCATCCCCCTCGTGTTCGATAGAAATTTCTAGGACTTCGCGATCGCTCCCATGCATTCCTGCTGGTGTCCATACCCGGATGTCGAGCCATTCCTCGGTGGTGCGAGATTGGACCTCTCTTGGCAATTCAAATGGTGCCCTCATCCTAGCAGATGACAGAGATCGCGCATCACGGCCACCTTTATCTCCAGGCATCGATCTGGGATTTCGGTTGGACCGGTTGGACCGGTTGGACCGCATTGATTTCAAAACACTATTTCGGTCCAAGTGGTCAACATGGTCCAACCGGTCCAACGTTACAAGAAGACGAGAGAGGCGACTTACCTCTCTCGGTTCGACCCACCGGAAACCATCCGAACTGAGAGCTTTTCAGCTCGATATACCCAGCAGTTGAGAATGGTGGGTCCCTTTGTCATCAAAGGAACTGGAAATCATCCACCGTCAGCTGTGCGGCGATAATACCTTCGACGAGGATTGTATTGCCATTTACGCTCATCTGAGCCCCTGCTGCGGTGTCGGTGATATTCATCGCCGCCACGAACCCGGCGAGGCCGTTGCCACCGTTGTTGATATTCTCCACGCCCGTGTCCGGGTTAACAATGCGGATGAAGAAACTGTCGATCCCATCTTCGAAATCGGTGATCACATCGCTCTCACCATCGAAGAAAGCTGAGAACACGAATTGATCTGCATCCGCTCCCCCGGTCATTACGTCATTGCCAGCTCCACCATTGATCGTGTCATTGCCAGTGCCGCCGTCGATGGTATCGTTGCGGCCACCGCCTGCAAGGAAGTCGTTGCCTGCGCCACCCAAGATTGAGTCGTCACCCTCTCCGCCGCCGACACGGTCATTGCCTGAGCCCGCATCAATCGTATCTCGACCAGTGCCACCACCGATGTCATCGGCACCCGACCCTGCGTCGATCAGATCGTTTCCAAAACTGCCCGACATGCTGTCATTGCCTTCGCCTCCGGACAGAGTGTCATTCTCAGCGCCTCCTGCAACCACGTCATTGCCTGCGCCGCCGGTGATGCTATCCGCGCCAAAACCACCACCGATAACGTCATCCCCATCGCCGCCGTCGATCGTGTCATTTCCCAGACCACCGCCGATACTGTCATTGCCAGCGCCGCCCGATACGAGGTCATCGCCGTCCGAGGCGGCAATCCGGTCATTGCCAGCCCCCCCGTCAAGCACATCGTTACCTGCGCTCCCGGCGATTGTGTCGTCGGTGTCACCGCCAGTAATCGTGTCACCGCCCTCAGGCACCTCTGGTGATGAGTCAGAAAGTGTCGCCGCACGGGCAAAGTCGATTTCTCTTGAGTCGTCAGAAGTTGAAATCCAGCCGGTAGGATTAGAGTAGAAATCAACCAGCCGAATGCTGGATTGACCAAGAGTGCCGATCACAAGGTCATTCCCAAGCCGTTCCAGCAAATTTGTGTTGAAGTCAACGCTCATCCATGGAGCGAATTCCAGGATGCCGCCAGTATCAACAATGAGCTTATCCCCAAAGCTGCGTGTGACATCCGAGCCCTCAAATCCGCTGTTACCAACGGTAAGTGAAAACGTATCGAGACCTGCCCCACCGTAGACAAAGTCAGATCCTAGCAACGGAAAGATATAGTCGTCCCCATCGCCACCATGCAATGTGTCAGCACCGTTGCCACCACCAATGGTATCATTACCCGCATCACCGTAAAGCAAGTTTGCCACGTCAGAGTAAAAGCTTACGTTCTTGAATAGGTCGAACCCTGAGCCTGCACCGATGTCGTCATCACCGGCCCCACCGTGGATCGTATCCGCAGAGTCGAATCCACCTGTCAACACATCATTATCATTTCCGCCAAAGAATAGATTCGCGCCGTCATCGAGACCGCGGATGTCATCCTCGCCATCGCCGCCGTGCGCTTCGAAAAAGGCAGTCGGGCCATCTGCGAGGCTGGACGCTAAGATGGTATCATTGCCGCTGCCCCCATCCACGAAGCCTGCGTTCCTCACGACCGTAGAAATACTGTCGTTGCCCTCGCCACCCTCGACAGATACATCCAGCGGCACGGTCAATGCCGAGGAAAAGAAACCGCTGACACTGTCACCTCTCATATCGATGATGTCATCGCCCCCGCCTGCGTCTATGAACGCGCGCCTCGCGGCAAAGCCTCCACCTAAATCTGAAAAAAAGTCGTCAAAATCTGTCAGAACAACTTCAACATCCTCATTTGAGAAGAGGCTCTGCGTATCGACAAGCTGCGCGGCATAGGCATCGTTCGACTCCGATGGATCCAGCCCGATCCAATCGGCGAAAGTCAGGCTTGTAGATGCATCGGGTGTATATACGAGGCGGACGGCCCCAGCAGACGGGTCGATGCCAAAATTTTCCGCAACGATCCGTATGGACGTGGCCAACGAGGCGGATTGTAATGCCTGTAAGCTCGCAAGGTGATCCGCGTTCGCCTGCGTCACGGCTGAGATGGCAAATTCAGACGCCGCGTTGAAATCCAGGAATGGTCCTGAGGGTAACGGTCCAAAACTCCGCTCAAGTGTCGGCAACCCTTCAAAACGCAAATATCGCTGGTCACTGAAGCTGAAGAGTGTCAGCTGCGCTTGGCCTGTGAAAAAAGCGTCCGTGGTGACAAGCTCGGGGTCATTTGCGTAAAAGAAGGGAATAAACGTATCGGCGAAAGGGGAAAGTGATTGTTGTGAAAATGTGCCAGAACCATCCAAATGAATTCGAAAACTACCAGTTTTGATCTCGCCGAATTCTTCAAAACTATAGCTCACAACGCCCGAGAGAGTTCCAAGAGGGTCCCAGAACTCGGCAGGAAGAAATGTTCCACTTAAGGTGCCAAACAAGTTACTAAGGCTATGGCCCGTGAACTCATCGATCGCGATTTGTGAAGAGGAATAGTCAAATACATGCGCCATAATACCATCCTTTTGTTTGTGAAAATCATTCTTGGTGGGCAATTCGAATTCTTCACCTGTTAAAGAGACCGAACACGAAGTATGTCAAACAATTATCGCCACTTGTTGATCAGTTCCGTCGACCTGCTCTGGGTTGCAGTTTTTCAGTCGAACGCTTCTCAATAGGCTTAGTTCAACTACACCTACGAGGCGTCCCAAATTATAGTGCGGGAATGCATGGCATCAGGAGTGCCGTCACGGCTAACTGACCGCTGCGCAAGGCGCGCGCCGGCTTTGCCACGCTCCCATACATGATCCTCGCTCCGACCAAATCGTCGTAAGGTTCCTCTCCCGCCAATCCATCATCCATGCTGACAAAGCGCCTCACCACGTCTCGATATTACGGTCCCTCAGCACGCCCGACACGTGATTGGTGTGAAGGACGACTGCACGGCGCTCTGGGGTGGTGCATGACTACGATCTGCATGTCTCCACGAAATGACGATGCGACTGACAAAGCGCCAGTATGGGGGCGTTTCTCACGCCCTGCTCTCGCGATTCCGTTTTGACGTTTCTCTATATTTTATTGGCATTTCAGGTCGACACCGTTTCCATCAAGGCCCAGAAAAACGTTATTTCTGATTAATTTTGTCAACTTAAGGTAAACTTAGCGACAACCTTTCATGGCCAATTCAGGCAATTCGTGGCGAGTTTTACCCTCAGTTCCCGATCTACAGGTTTCCCACTATTTCCATCAGGTAAACCTTTGGCAACCTCATGGACGCTATCAAACTGGATCCGGCGAGGGACGGATACACAGCCATTCCTCGCCGGGGATACACGCCCATTTCTCCTACGCCTTTCTGGCCGCACATATACGCCGCAGGAGCTGCAAGCGCCGCAGAGTGGGCGCAGGGTCACGATCCAAGCTGATCATCCGCAGAAATTCAAGCCAGCTGCGTTCATTCTCAGTGAGATCTTTCATCCGCAGCATCTCGCTCACTTCCCAAAGATTGCGTTGATCGCTGCCTGCGACCGGCTGGTCATGCGCGGATCGCTGTTGTCGGACGCTGTGCGGATCGCCTTGATCCAAGTCGTCTCGTTTTCAGTGACGGGTTCTCCGAAGATCTCGATCAGTGCAGTAGCAGCGGTCCGGCCGATCGCTTGCTCCAAAGCAAGCCGCATAAGATAAGCCGGGTCACACTCCAGGGCGCGCGCCAAGCCCGGAATACGGTCGAGCGCTGCCTTGGACTTTCCCTGTTTGATCATCGTGACCATATTGGCGTTGTTGAAGCCCGCCTGCGCGGCGATCTCGCCCTGTGTTTTCTTGGTTCTCAACTCTAAAATCCGGCGCTCGACAAAATGCGCCAGCTGGGTGTCTTGATGCGGTTTCTTGGACATCTCTGGGTCTCTCTCAATCTGATGCGCAGCACATGCTGCTGAATTCATTATAGAAATATATGAATGGGGCTGATCGGCAGGATGAGAAAACCCGAAAGCCTCTATCTCCTTGGTTTGATGGAACATGACCCGAATGTGATTTGAAGAAAGTCGGACTTCAGAGCGTTTTGGGGAGAGTTCATGCGGAATGCGTCAGCCTGCCGCATTGGTCCTCGGCGCTTCGTTCTAATTCTAGAGCATGGAAATCGTCAAAGAGGGAAAACGTAAAATGTTCAAAGGTCTGGGAATTTCGATTGGTATCATTTGCGCAGGAATGCTGGGCCTACCTGCGCTTATACTCGCCGCTCTTTGACGCGGCTGACGGCAGAAAGAGTGGCATCATCAATGTCGGCATGACAACACCTCCTGATTGCGACAGCTCAAGTCGGACACGTCAATTCTATGGTGTGCACCTTACTCAATGTCGACGCTGAATTTTAGGTCGGGCTGATCGGACAGGTCGGACAAGCCGGTAAAGCAAGCGGTGAGTAAAAACGGGATCCGACTGGACCGCTTGCTCTCTTCTCTTGGTCACGTTGATCCGGTCAAAGGGTCTTGAGGTGATCGATGTCCAGTCCTGGATAGGCGATGGCATTTATCAACTCGATACGTTTTTCTAGGAGGCCCTGAGGGATCATGCCGTATCTCCCAGTCATTGATGTATCACCATGCCCCAACAGGAATGTAAATTCGTGGTCGAGATATCCTGCTCTACGCAGTGCATCTGCCGCCCCATGCCGAAACGAATACTGACTATAGCCACGGCCGTTCTTGATACCTAGACCGGAGAGATATCGCGAGAACATTCTAGAGAAGTCAGCCATCATCTGGCCCCTAGCATTTCGCTTCGCCTCTGGGAAAAGGCGCGTCTGCCCAGACAACTTGAGTCTTGAGTGATAGTTTATAAGCCCAAGCTCTAATAGCTGCTCGTGAACAGGCAGGATGCGTCGCGAATTATCGTTCTTGACGCTCTTATCGTCGTCCCCATCGTCGGTGATGTGCATGATCCAGTGCCCATGCTCTTCCCGAACGTCACTTATCGCCAACTGTCCGATCTCTCCCGGCCTTGCCCCAGAGAACAACATGATAAGGGGCACCCAATATCGGTGATCCCTGACCATTACATTCCCCGGCTGCCTTATGAACCGAGGCAACTCGTCACTGCGGCACCCGGTAAACAAGGGCGACCTGAAGATTACATTCATCTGCTCCGCATTGAATGTAAGAGTCTTGGAATGCTTTTCCTTGTTGAGCGTCATGCCATCCACAGGATTTTGGTCCAGATAGCCGTGGCTAACAAGCCACCTACAGAACGCACCTAGACTTGATAGATGACGGTTGACCGTGCGAGGTGTGATTGTTGGCTTTCCTACCTGTGCATTGTGCTGCACGGTCTGCTCAAAGGACATGCCTCTGAATACCTTACTTTCGGCGGCTTTGACTGGATATTTGAGGAGCAGCGCCTTCCATTCACGCACGTTCTTTTTGCTGATCAGTTTCACTGGATACGTGCTGCCGACAAATTGCGCGAACAAGCCAATATCACGGCGCGCCTGGTTCAGCGTGTCAGCCTTCACCTGGTTGGGATTTTCCGCCGAATAGAGCTCAAACACCTCGACAATACTCTCACCAGGTCCAGCCAGCACTCTCGCGCTTCCACTTGCCGGTTTCACGATCGGGTCTAGCGGGACGCCACTGTAGTCGCCTTCATCGCGCTCTTGTGCGCGCCTCAGCGCCTCTATCTCGGCGCGCATCATCATTCTGGCGAGGGCTTTTCTGTCAGGGGAGCCGCGCGTCAAAACTAGCTTGTTCCTCGCCAGAAACGCATCGACCTCATGCTCGATAAGTGCGGTCTCTCCGGTAGCCAAGTGCTTACGCAGAGCTGACAGCTTGGCTTTACGCGCCTTGGCATCGACACTCTTCGCTCCTCGCAGGCAATCTTGGAGAACCTGCACCTCTAGCCGGGCATCGAGACGTGCGAGCGGGTCATTTATGTCGATGCTTTCTTTCTCGACGTAGCCAACAGCGCGCTCAATCGCTTCATCAATGTCATTCTGTGTCGGCAGGTTCTGGCGGCGCGCCTCGTCACGCTCAACGCTATCGGTATAATGCTGCCACACGGCGAGTTCTAAATCAGCCTCAACGAGAGTGCGCTGTGCGCGAAGTAAATCGAACTCGCGCTGCCATTGCTGGATCACCGGCCACATACACCGCTTTGCCGTAGCCACATCCGAGGTCTTCAACGACTTCTTTAAGGTCGTCTTACCTACAACCGATACTAGGTCAGTCGGCACATCCATGCGCGCATAATAGACTGCCTTGCGACGCCATAAATACGTGTGTCCACCCATCTCCGCCCCACTATTCCGGAACACCATTCCGGAACAGTTCTAGAGAAATTAATGTTGTAATGGCAATGGGTTATTTGAATTCAAGCACTTAGAAAAAGTTGGATTTTGTTCCTACCACCCCAGCCAAGTTCTCCCGATCCTTGATCCGATGATGCGCGCGGGCTGTTCTCAGCGCGAAAGTGCCCCGATTTGTGCCCCCGCTGGCGGGTGGCTTGGGTGACGCCCCGGATTGCTCGGCGAGGGCCTCTCCCACGCGGGATGTCAGAGGTAGTCTGGATCGAGCCCGTAGGCCCAATAGCCCCAGTCGTCGCGCTTGTTGCCCGCCTGTGAGCCGATCTCGAGAGGCTCGGGGTTAAAGCCAACGACCGCCCGCGAGGGGATGGCCTGAAAGGTACAGCGGAATACGCCTCGCACGAGTCGCGCCGGGGCGTGGCACTTTCAGCGAGAGGTGAGCAGACATATCTCTGATGCCTGATTTACCCGACTACTCACACTCCGGCATGTAATCCAGCACCGTCTCTGGCGCCGGGCGCGCGATCTCTGGCAGGTCCTGCAGGACCTCGTCGATCACCTCCGCCGTCAACGCCGCCACTTCGCAGGCGTAGGCTTGGCGCGTGCCCTCCGGGTTTTCCTCCAGCCATTCCCGAAAGTCTTGCTCTTCGAAATAGGCGATTGCGCCGATGCCTGCGATAGGAACGGCAACGATTGCCCTCCTGAGCCGGGCCTTCGCCTTGGTCTTCGCGACGGCCTTCGCCAATTGCTGACGATGTGCAATCCCCGTTGCCACGGCCTTGGCGCTCATCGCCGCAACCGCAGACGTCATCTGCAGCGCCCAGATGCTCGCCGCAATCGCCGTGGACGCGAGCGCCGCACTGAGCCAAACTAGGAAAACCACGCTCCTGAATACACCGAAGATCCTCGACACGACTGGCCTCCACCGTTCTAGAACCCCGGCCCGCGCTTACCAACCGGGGCTTGTCTCTGGGCAGCTTACGCGCCACGACGCAATCCGCCAACCAGTGCCAGTACGGGTCACGATCCGGGGCGCGTTGCGATTTGGCGGCGAGATCGTTCGCCCCCGCACGAGACAAACCACCGCCCTACTCCGCGACGGCTGCCCGCGTGTTGAAGGGCTAGATGTCCGGGATCAAACACCTGGGTGATCCCGTTCTACGACCGCGCGGCTCTGTGGGCGACGAGAGACGTCCTATGCTCCGGGGCACCCGTCCGCCACATTGGGGGATGAACCATTTCCAGGTGGAGTGGAAAGCACGGGACGGGTCTTGCGTATTGGTGTCTCCAGTGACGCTTCTGGTCTCTACCCTGACATCGCAGCGCACGGGCCCGATGCGGCGCTCAGGTTGGGTCAACCGTCACCTCTGCGCGCGTGCCGCCCAAGGCTGCGAAGGCGCGTTGTCGACAGGTGAGCACGAGAATTTGCTGGTCACGGGCCGAACGATGGAGCGCGTCAAACATGGCCTCGATGCGGTCATCATCCGAATGGACAAGAGCATCGTCCAAGATCACAGGGACGGGGCGCCCTGAGGCCGCAAAGAGCCGGGCAAAGGCCAGTCGTGTCAGGATCGCCACCTGTTCGCGGGTGCCGCCCGAGAGGATTTCGAGCGACTCGGCCTGACCTTTGCGGGTCAGGGTCGCGGGCAAAAGGCTGGTGTCGTCAATCGTTAGCAGTGCCCCCGGATAAAGGATGGCGAGCAGCGGCTGCAACTCACGCAGAACCGGGCCAAAATAGGCGTCTCGGGCGAGGGTTCGCGCCTCGTCCAACGCGCGCCGAAGGCGGGTCAGGGTGCGCGCCTCGGCCTCATACCGGGCCGCGCGTGCCTCGGATTCGGCGCGGGCCCCGGCGAGAGTGGAGAGGCGTTCCTCAATCCCCTCCTCGGCGAGCGCGGTGATGGTGGCGTTCAGGCTGGCAAGGTCTTCGCGGTTTTTGGCCAGATCACGTGCAGCCTGCTCGACCGCCCCCTTGGCGCGAGTTAGCCGCGCCTCGGTGGTGGCAAGGTCCGGCGCTGTGGCGCGCAAACGGTCGCAGGCCTCTTGCGCCCTGAGGCAGATGTTCGCGAGCGTGGGTTGTCGGGCCTTGAGATCGGCGATTAGCGCAACAAGAGCCTCTGGGTCTCCGGCCTCGGACAGGGCAGAGTCAAACTGCCGCGCCGCACTGCTGCGATTGGCCTCGGCTGCGGCGCGGGCTTCACCTGCGGTCACGGCCAGTTCATGCGCCGCTTTTGCGGCGGCGCGGGCGGTCGCCTCGTCGGTTTCGGCAGCGGTCAGCGCCTTGGTCAGGGCTGCAACATCCTCGGCTTCTGTCGGGGCATCGGCCACCTCGGCCTGCGCCCGCGCAAGGGCCGCGCGCAACGCCTCAACACCGTCGGGGGCTACTTCGGCGCAGAGAGCCAAACCCTGTTTCACCTCTGCCTCAAGCTGTTGGGCTTCAGCCCATTGCGTGCGGGCGGCGGCCAGCGTGTCAACCTGCGCCTCCGCCAAAAGGCGCGCAAGCGCCTGATCTGCACGCGCAACCTCGGCGGCGCTGTCTGTGCCGCGCGCAGAACCCGGATCAATGTGCAGCCTGCCAAACCCCGGCAAGGCAAGCTCAGTCGGCACTAAGATCGGCGTCGGGCCTGTGCCAAGAGGTTGACCGTCATGCAGCGCTGGAGAGCCGTCAGGGTGAACCTCGATCGTCACGGCCTGTGCCTCGGCCCGCGCCCGCGCCAGATCAAGCGCGCTTTGGGCGTTGTCGGCGGCGTCGAGCAGTTTGGGCGTGACGCGGATACGGGCGCGCGCCGCTTCGGTCTTGTTCAGCATCGCCCAAAGCTCGGTGGCGCGGTCAAGCCGGCGCTGGAGATCGTTTGCCTTGATCTGCGCCGCCTGCGCCGCTTGGGCGCGGGTGGCCTGATGCAGACGGTTGCGCAGATCACGCGCCTTGGTGCCTTGGTCCTCGGCATTCACCGCAGCGGCACTATCGCGTGCGGTCAGCTCAGTGGCACGCGCGCGGGCCTTCTTTGCCGCTTCTTCGGCCTTGGCAACTGCGCTGCGGGCCTCCTCAAGGCGGGCGGCGCGGCTTTCGGCGGCCAGCACATCGCGCTGCAAATGCTCGGCATCCAGTGTGGCAAGGCGTAGGGCGGTTTCGGCCTGTGCAACCTCGGCCTGATGGGCCTGGGCCGCCTGATGCGCGGCTTCAGCCTCGGCCAAGGTTTGTGCGCGGGCCGCCGCATCCGCAGGATCGGTCAGTCGGGCAAGGTGACGCTGCACCTCCGCCCGTCGGATCAGATCATCCGAGAGCCGCTCGGCGCGCGGGCGCAACTCGGCCTCTTCGGTGGCAAGTGTTGCGGCCTCTTCCACCGCGCGCGCCCATTCTCCCCCGGCTTTGGGGCGTCCGGTTGCGGTCGCCAATCTCGACAGCGCCTCGGTCACGCGGTCAATCACGCCATCCATCCGCCGCCCGCCGGTCATCATGTCAATCTCGCCCGCGACAGAAGACAAAAGATCGCGCCGCGCATTCAACCCGCGCTCGCGCTCACGCTTGTCATCTGCGCTGCTGCCGTCTGGTTCCAACCCCATCAACCCCTGCCGCACCCAGAGCAGGCCGGAAGGACCAGCAAGGCCGCCGCCCATCAGCCGGTCAATCCACGCCTCCGCCTCATCTGCCTGAGCGATCAGGCGGCCGTTGGTGTCGTGCACTTGCGCCTGCGGGCGGTTGAGCCACCGCTTTGCAATGCGAAACCGCCCCTCCGCAAGCTCCACCTCGGCCGCCACCTCGGGTGCGCCCCCGGCATGCGGTTGCAGCGCCTTGATGGCCGCATTCCGGCTGTTGTGGCGTTCAAAAAACAACGCATGCAGCGCGTCAAAAAAGGTCGATTTGCCGAATTCATTCGGTTGAGAGAGCACAGTGATGCCGTCGCCAATCTGGCCAAGGCGTGCGCGCTGACCCGCGAAACGGCGCACATTGGTCACCTCGATCACCCGGAGCTTCACGCCTGCACCTCCTGACTGAGCGCATAGAGACGCGCGAGTGCCGCAGACGCCGTATCGCGGTCGGATTGTGAAAGTGTGGCATCCCCTGCCTCGGCCAGCAACACTTCAGCAGCCTGACGCAGCGCTCCGGCGCGGTCGATCTGGTCAAGGTCTTCGGGCAGCGCCTCGACGCCCAAAGCAGAGAGGTCCGCCGCGAACCAGCCGAAATCCGGGGCACGAGCGGCCAGCGCGGCCTCGAGCGCGGCGCGGTCAGCCAAAGGCAGGCGTCCCGTCACAGTGAGCCGCACCAGATGATCGCGTGCACGGCTTTGTGGCAGGATATCAGCAAAGCGAGCGGTCAGATCCTCGCCCGGCAGCAGGTCGAGGGCCGGGCGACGCCAACGGAACTGCGCGGTTTCGACCGGCGTCACTTCAGCCGTCCCCCCGAGCGTCACAAGAAGCGCAGAACCCGGCGCATCGTGCTTGAACCCGTCTGGTTCGGGGGTGCCGGAATACCAGGTAGTGGGCGTCACCTGCATCTGCCCGTGCCAATCGCCAAGGGCGAGATAGTCAAGACCCGAGCGCGCGGCCCGGTCGGGCGGAATGATGCCCAGGGCCCCCTCTTCGCCCGAGAAATCGGTGATCGCCCCATGCCCAAGCCCGATACGGCGCGCCCCTTGGGGTGTGGGGGCCGACATCGCCTCGGTCAGATCGCGCCCCGGACGGCGTTGTGTACATGGCGCAGGCAAGAGCCAATGGTCAGGGGCAAGGGCAACCGGCACCTCAGACGTGAGGACCATCAGATTGCCAGGTGGGTCTTGTGCAATCCGCCGCCAAAGTTCGGAGGCCGCAAGGCTGTCGTGGTTGCCGGGCAGCAGCACCCAAGTCAAATCGCGTTCCTCGCCCATCGCACTGAGGGCTTGCCGCAACGTGTCTGGGGCGGGCGTTTCGGCATCGAACGTATCGCCCGCAAGCAGCACCACCCCTGCCCCACCGTCGCGCGCAGCCTTGGCCAGCCGGGATATCGCGCCATGCCGCGCCTCGCGCAAGCGGTGCCGAATGCCCTCGGGATAGCCGCCATAAGCGCGCCCAAGATGCAGGTCCGAGGTATGAAGAAAGCGGAAGGGAGTCATAGAGGTCCTTGTTGCGCCCAAGCGCTCTGTCTCAGCCTTGCCGCGAATGCGTCAGAGATCAAGCACTGGCGTATGGTCATCAGGCCGAACAGACAGTTTCACGACACCGCCAACACATCGCTCAGATGGTGCGGCCACCATCAACCTCGAGCACCACGCCGGTAATGAAATCCGCCTCGTCCGAGGCGAGATATAGCGCCGCGTTGGCAATGTCGCGTGCCTCGGACAAGCGGCCCATCGGGATGGTCGAGATAAATCGCGCGCGGTTTTCGGGCGTGTCGGGCATGCCCATGAACTGTTCCAGCAATCCAGTCGCCCCCATCACCGGTGCGATACAACAGACGCGAATCTTGTCGGGGGCCAATTCCGCTGCCAATGAGCGCGTCATCAGGTTCACGGCCCCCTTGGACGAATTATACCACGTCAGACCGGGACGCGGGCGGATACCTGCGGTAGAGCCGATGTTGATCATCACCCCGCCTCCAGCAGCACGCCAAAGCGGCACGCAGGTCTTGGTCATGTGAAAGATCGACAGCACGTTTATCTCATAGATCTTGCGAAATGTCGCCTCGTCGGTGTCCATCAACGGGCTGTTGGGATTGGTCCAGCCTGCGTTGTTGACCACGATATCAAGACCACCAAAGGCCGCAACAGTGGCGTCAACGGCGGCCTGCACCTGATCGCCTTTGGAGACATCACAGGTCACGGCGATGGCGTTCTCACCAAGGTCGCGTGCCACGGCGCGCGCACCGTCCGCGTTCATATCGACCACTGCTACCTTGGCACCTTCGCGGATATAGGTCTCGGCTATGCCCTTGCCAAAGCCCGAAGCCGCGCCGGTCACGAGGGCTCGTTTTCCATCCAGTCTCATCTTGCGTTCCTTTGGTCTGGTCTTTTCCGCTTGCGTGCGGCCTAGCCGTGATTGTTGATGATTGTTTTGATGCGCGAGAATTCCAGCAGCGCCGCAAAGCCCTTTTCGCGGCCATGCCCGGATTTGCGTATGCCGCCAAACGGCAATTCCACCCCGCCGCCCGCGCCATAGCCGTTGATGAACACCTGACCGCAGCGCATTGCCTTGGCGACACGTTGCTGGCGTCCGCCATCTTTGGTCCAGACCGCGGCGACAAGACCGTATTCGGTGGCGTTGGCGATGGAAATGGCCTCTGCTTCATCCTCGAACGGGATGAGGCACAGCACCGGGCCGAAAACCTCTTCTTGCGCGATCCGCGCCTTGGGATCACAGGGGCCAAATACTGCCGGAGCGACATAATAGCCGCCTTTTGGGGCCTTGGGATCGATGCTGCCACGGGCCATCAAGGGTGCGTCGGCCTCGGCGATATAGGTCTCGACCCGCTTTTTTTGCTTGGCCGAAATAAGCGGGCCAAGCACCGCATCCTCGCCAGACTCTGAGGCGGCAATTGCGCTGAAACGCGCGGTCAATTCGGTAACGGCGCGGTCATAGATGCCGCGTTGCAACAACACGCGCGTGCCCGCAGAACAGGTTTGTCCGGCGTTCTGGATCACAGCGTTGACAAGAACGGGCATGGCCGCGTCAAGATCGGCGTCGTCGAACACGATCTGCGGCGACTTGCCGCCCAGTTCCAGCGTGCAGCCGATGAAATTCTTGGCAGCTGCGGTCTGAACGATCACGCCCACTTCGGGCGATCCGGTGAAGGAGATGAAATCTATCCCGCGATGATCCGCCAGAGCCTGACCGGCCACCGCACCGCGCCCGGTCACGATATTGATGGCACCGGGCGGAAAGCCCACGTCGAGCGCCAGTTCCGCAATCCGAAGCGCGCTGAGGCAGGCATCCTCGGCCGGTTTCAGGACCGTGGCATTGCCCATGGCCAGCGCCGGGGCGACCGAGCGGCCAAACATCTGCGCCGGATAGTTCCACGGGATGATATGGCCGGTCACGCCATAAGGCTCGCGGTGCACCTCGACATTATAGCCGTTGAGAAAGGGCACAATCTCGCCATGCACCTTGTCGGCGCCACCGCCGTAGAATTCAAAATAGCGCGCGGTGACTTTCATGTCAGTGCGCGCCTGTGCAATCGGCTTGCCGTTGTCGCGCCGCTCGAGCTGGGCCAGAGGTTCGATATTCTCAAGAATACGCTCTGACAGGCGGATCATCAGGCGACCGCGTTCTGCCGCAGTCAGCCTTGACCATTCGCCACCATCAAAGGCCGCGCGCGCCGCTGCGATGGCCGCGTCGATATCGGCGGCATCGCTGTCGGCGATCTGGGCAAAGGGCAGCCCGTCAATGGGCGAAAGCACCTCCATCACCCTCCCCGAGCGCGCGGGAACCCAAGCATTGCCAATCAGGTTCAGTGGTTGCGGGATGACCAGCTTTGCATCGGGGTCAGTGTCTTTCATGCCTTGGCTCCTTGCGGTTCATTGCCCCCTTGCGATGGTATGTGGCCGGATGGTGGCGACCACAAAAGATACATGTCGTCGAAGGGTTGGATTCGCTCGTGCCCAGCGTGATCGAGCGATCCCGCGCGCGCAAGCTCTGAAAGGTCTCGGCATGATGTAAAGCCGGGGCGGCAGGCCGGGTAAACCCGCCCCTTCTACCGCCCCAAGCCCGTCTCAGAAGGTTTTGGCCAGCGTGAGTTTGAAGTTTCGCCCAACCGCCGGGCGGGTAGCAAGATTGGGCATATACTGTTCGTCAAACAGGTTTTCGATCCCAAGACGGAACTCGGTTCCTTCCCACACGCCGCGCTTGGGCGCGATGGTGCCGCGCAAGTTGTGGACCGTGTAGCCGTCATCCCGCACCCCGTTGACGGTGATGGAGTCGGCGCTGACAACCTCCCAGCTCAGGTCATAGGTATCGTCAAACACCTTGCCCACGGTCGCACGCAGGCTGTTGGCCGCAAGATTGCGCCAGTCGCGCACGCCGCCCAATAGATCCACCTCTTCGCCATCGGCGATAGTCGCGTTGAAATCGACGTAAAAGCCGCTTTCCATGGCATAGGACGCCTCGAACTCCAGCCCTTGGGTCTGGATTTCATCCAGCAGGTTCTGCGCGGGCGTCGTATCGACAAAGGAATTCACGTCCCAAAGCTCACTGTCAAAATACGTGACCTTGAGCGCGAGGTTATCATTGTCTCGCCAGAGACCGCGACGGTCATATGAAAAGCCAAGTTCATAGGTGCGTGATTTTTCGCTCCGCCCTACCCGGATCGGGAATTCCAGATCGTCGATGATCGGCAAAACCTCGGTATAGGCGGCGCTGCCGAACAGGGCAAAGCCATTGTCAAAGGCATAGCGCAGCGACAGCCCACCCATCAGCGCATCCTCGGAAAAGCGGCCATCGTTTGGCGCTGTGTCCCCCTCGACCTTTGATGTTTCATACCGAATGGCAGGCGTTAAGGTCCAGGCGCGGCCGATGTCGATTTCGTCCACCGCAAAGATCGCCCAGCGGTTGTCTTCGCCCCCCGGTGCGGCAAAGGCATTGACGCGCTCGCGGTTGATATACTCAATCCCCGCCGTCAGATCATGGCGCAACGCGCCGGTGTCAAACAGGGACGTGTTTTTGAGTGTAAGCGTCGTGGTTTCATAGTCATGGTCAGCGTTGAGAAGCTCCGAGCAAATCGTGATCGGCGCGGGCGGGCTGCCAGGACAAGACACCGCGTTCTGCAAGATCGACTCGTCAACGTGCGAATATTGCAGCGTCAGATCAACAAGATCATTGAGCGGGTTGAAGTTGTATTTGAGAATGCTGGTCTGGCTTTCGACCTCTCGGTCGACATTCCCGAAAAAGGTGAGGTTGCCAAAGCTGTCGAATGGCACGTCGAATTGCGAACTTTGGGTATCCTGATAGCTGGCTTCAATGGAATGGGCCTTGTCTTCGCCAAAACGATACTTGGCCTTGATCAACCAGGACGGATCGTCAATCCGTGCCCTCAGGGGGTTGATAACAGCGCCATTGCCATCCTCAGGAAAGCCGAGTCTGCGGCTGACATAGTTGAAGAGCACCCCAAAGTCCTCGGTGGGCTGCCACGCCCCGATGGTCGAGGATGTCACACCATTGCCATTGGTCTGAAACTCCAGTGTCTGACGCAGTCCAAAGCCGGTTTCGCCCCCGGTGACGTCCTCAGGGTCGATGGTTTCAAGCCGAACCACCCCACCAACCACGCCAGAGCCATATTGGAACGATCCCACCGTTCCACGGATCACTTCAACCTCCTTGAAGAGGAAAGGATCGGTGAAAAGCTGTGTGCCGATGCGGTAAAGCTCCTCGGACCCGCGCGTTGCGCCATCGACCTGAATCAGCACCTTTTGATCCGTGCCAAACGTGTCGTTAGACCCAAACCCACGGATCGAGATACCCGACCCCTGCGCCGTGTCGCCATTGAGCAGGGCCACAGACGGCACTGTCACGAGCAATTCGGCCACCGAACCCGCCTGTCGGTCACGGATTTCGTCTTGGTCGATCACGGTCGTGGGGGTGGCGGTATCGGTTTGCACCGCACGCTTGCTTTCTCCCAGCGTCAGCGTTCCAAGAAACCCCTCTTGGCCGGGTGTTTCCTGTGCCAGACTGGCAGAGCCATAGCCGAGCCCCATGCAAAGGCAGGTCGTAGTCAGTAGTCTGCAGCGTGTGCGCGATGTCATCACGTGTCCCTTTCGTTTCCTTGACAATGGCTGTCACACCGTTGTGCTTGCGAAAGGCTGGCACGGTTTTTTCGTTTGATTTCAGCGGTCGAACGATCTTTCTGGGATCGGTCTTGCGCTCCTTAATCTTTTATGAGTAAAAGAGTCAAGATTGCGATTCAACTTTGAGAAATCGTTTTCGAGAGCCACGTCCGCGCCGCAGGTGCGATGCAGCCAGCCCATCCATCCAGACATGAGGCCGGCATGACAGACTCTGCTCCCCTTACCCCCGACGCACTCCGTGCCTTTATGGCCGACAACCCCAAGATGCGCAGCCGCGATCAGGCGAACCGCCTTGGCATCAGCGAAGCGCAACTGGTCGCGGCCCACATCGGACGCGGTGTGACGGCCATTGCCGCGCACCCCGATCAGGTGATGGGGGCCGCCCAACGCCTTGGCGAAGTGATGGCGCTCACCCGCAATGAAAGTTGCGTGCATGAAAAAGTGGGGCGCTATGACAATTATCACAGCGGACAACATGCGGCGATGGTCCTGACCGAGGATATCGACCTCAGGATGTTCCCAAGCCATTGGCGCCATGCCTTTATGATCGAAACCGAGAGCGAGACAGGGCCCCGGCGCAGTCTGCAGGTGTTCGACGCCGCAGGTGACGCGGTGCACAAGATTTTCCTGCGCGATGGATCATCGCTGACCGCATGGGAGGCGCTTCGCCTCTCGCTGGCTCTGCCAGACCAGTCCGAGAGCTTGACGGTTGCGGCGCGCACGCCCCCGGAGGCTGCGAAATCAAACCCCGACAAAATCGAGGTCCTGCGCGAGGAATGGCGGCGGATGACCGATACGCATCAATTCCTGCGCCTGACGTCCAAACTGCGGATGAACCGGCTTGGGGCCTACCGTATCGTGGGGGCACCGTTTGTGCGGGCATTGGCCCCAGAGGCGGTGAACATCCTTCTGACCCAACTGGCGCAGGCAGGCACCGAAGTGATGATCTTTGTCGGCAATCGGGGCTGCATTCAGATTCATTCCGGCCCTGTTGTGACCCTCAAACCGATGGGACCATGGCAGAATGTGATGGATCCAGGGTTCAACCTGCATCTGCGGTTGGATCATGTGGCCGAGGTTTGGGCCGTAGACAAACCGACGCAACGCGGTGCGGCGATTTCGGTAGAAGCGTTTGACGCTCAGGGATCGCTGATTTTTCAAATCTTTGGATTGGGCAAGGAGGGGCGTGACAGCCGCGCGGCCTTTGGTCGGGTCGTAAAGGCGCTTCCGGATCTGCACAACGCTGACACGGAGGCCCTGACATGAGTGGAAGTTCCCTGACGCGCCGCGCACTCTTGGCGCAGGTGGCGATCTTGGCCTTGGCGGGGACAAGCCTTGCGCAAGACGGCGACCGTGTGCTGTCCATCGGCGGATCGGTGACAGAGATCGTGCATGCCTTGGGGCAAGAGGATCGGTTGATCGCGCGCGATACGACCTCGACCTTTCCGCCCAACGTGACCAAATTACCTGATGTGGGCTATGCGCGCGCGCTCAGCCCCGAAGGTGTGCTCTCGGTCGCCCCGTCGCTCATCCTCGCTATCGACGGGGCTGGCCCCCCCGAAACGATCGAAGTCCTGCGGCAATCAGGCGTAGGTTTTGTCACCATTCCAGAGGCGCACAGTGCCGAGGGGATCATCACCAAGATTACCGCTGTTGGCGCAGCCTTGGGCGTGCCTGAGCGCGCCGAAGCCTTGGCGTCAGAGACGCGCACCGCGCTTGCAACCGCGGCCACGCGGACTGCTCAAGTGCCAGAGGCCGCGCGCAAGCGCGTCCTCTTCATCCTCAGCCTGCAAGGCGGGCGCATCCTCGCGTCCGGGCGCGACACGCAGGCCGCCGCCATCATCGAGATGGCGGGGGGCATCAACGCGGTTACAGCCTTTGAAGGCTACAAGCAGTTGACGGATGAAGCTGTGGCAGAGGCCGCCCCCGATGTGATCCTGATGATGGACCGAACTGGCGATCATGCCATCCTGGACGAACAACTCTTTGCCATGCCCGCGATCCGCATCACGCCGGCAGGTGCCAATGAGGCAATTGTGCGGATGAACGGGCTCTATCTGTTGGGCTTTGGGCCGCGCACCGCATCGGCTGCCCTTGATTTGAACTCAGCCCTTTATCCGCAGCCCCAAGAGACCGACAATGACCGTGACCCAAGCTGACGCGCTGACGCCCAGCCGTTTCACGGATCGCCGCGCGCGGGCGCGTCGCGCGCATCTGTGGCTGGGTCTCGGTCTGCTTCTGACGTGCGCCCTCAGTCTTGAAACCGGCGCATCCGGGGTCTCGCTTTGGTCGATGGTCGGTGCGGGGGGGCAGGATACACCCGTCCACAGCATCATCCTTTGGGAGGTTCGCCTGCCGCGCGTTTTACTGGGCGCGCTGGTTGGGGCGGCTCTGGCGGTTTCCGGCACGGTGATGCAAGGGCTTTTTCGCAATCCGCTGGCCGATCCCGGCATCGTGGGGGTTAGCGCCGGGGCCGGTCTTGGGGCCGTGACGGCGATTGTGCTGGGCGGCCTGCTGCCCATCGCCCTGCGCGACAGTCTGGGTCCGTTCCTTGTGCCGGCGGCGGCGTTCTTGGGCGGCTGGGCCTCTGTTCTTTTGCTCTACGGGGTTGCCACGCGCGGTGGGCGCACGTCTGTGGCGACGATGCTGCTGGCGGGGATCGCGCTTGGCGCGCTGTCGGGCGCAGTGTCGGGCCTGATGGTCTATGCGGCGGATGATCAGCAGCTGCGTGACCTGACATTCTGGGGCCTCGGCTCTCTGGCTGGGGCGACATGGACCAAGGTGGCCACCGCCATGCCGATCCTTGTTGTGGCCATGGTCGGGGCCCTGGGGCTGGGGCGTGGGTTGAATGGTCTTGCTTTTGGCGAGGCAACCGCACTGCATCTTGGCATCCCTGTGCAACAGACCAAAACGCTGGCCATTCTCGCGGTTGCGGCGGCGACTGGCGGTGCGGTGGCGGTGTCTGGCGGGATTGGGTTCATCGGCATTGTCGTGCCACATCTGCTTCGTCTGGCAACCGGGCCGGATCACGGGCCACTGCTGCTGAATGCGGCGCTTCTCGGGGCAATCTTGCTGCTTGGGGCAGACATCATCAGCCGCGTGATCATTGCCCCAGCCGAACTGCCCATCGGCATCGTCACAGCGGTTCTGGGCGCGCCGGTGTTCTTGTGGATATTGCTCCGACAGCGCCCGATGGGGGATATGTGATGCTGGCTGCAGAGCGGATCACGCTTGGCCTTGGGGGCCGGACCATCCTGCGCGACGTCACGCTTTCTGCCCGCGCAGGTGCGGTGACGGCCATTGTCGGCCCGAATGGATCGGGCAAGACGTCGCTCTTGCGCGTGCTGACGGGCGAGAGCGCCGGTTCGGGCCGCGTTCAGCTTGGTCAATTGGAGGTAACTCCGCGTGCGGCTGCAGCACTTGCCGCACGACGCGGGGTGCTGCCACAGGCCACGCGGATCGCCTTTCCCTTTACGGTGATCGAATTGGTCCGCATAGGCCATAGCGCAGGGCAATATGCCGGGCGGGCTGATGTTCCCGAACGCGCCTTGGCCCGGGTGGGATTGGCGCATATGGCCAACCGTTTCTACCAAGACCTGTCGGGGGGTGAGCAGCAGCGCGTTCAATTGGCACGCGTTCTTGCGCAGGTTTGGGAGCCTGTCGGACCGGGCGGGGCAAACTGGCTGTTTTTGGACGAACCCGTCTCGAGCCTTGATATTGGCCAACAATTGAGCGTCATGCAGATTGCCCGCACCTACGCAGAGGCGGGGGGCGGCGTGGTTGCGGTGATGCATGATCTGAACCTGACCGCGATGTTCGCCGATCATGTCATCATGGTGCAGAAGGGCAGGATTGCAGGCGCGGGCAAGCCGCAAGAGGTTCTGACCTCTGGCACGCTCTCGGCGGTCTACGGCTGTGCGCTCAGGATAAGTACGCCGCCAACGAAGGATGTGCCCTATCTGCTGCCCCAAGCCGCGCAAGAGTTTGCAGGCTGATGTCGACATTGCACCCCATGCCATACGCAAAACCTGCGTAATGAAAGGGGCCCTATTGCGGTGCCGGGCGCAGGCCAAGAACCTGTGCAGGGGCGATCCGTTCGCCATTCCTGAGGATCAAGACGGTCTCGCCCGCCTCGAACTGTGCTTCTGCGATTTGACGATAAAAGCTGGCGCTGTGGCGTGCGAGCGTTTCTTCATTCGCGAAGGAGTGCACAGAGAGCGTATATTCCCCCTCTGCAAGCGGGAAACCCGCCGAATCGAGACCGGACCAGACCACCGGACCCGAGCGCGCCGGGATCGTTTGGCGGTTCACTATGATGCCGCGGGCATCGCTTGCAACGATTTCGGCGGCATCCGCCTGCGACTCGACCGTGGCGATCAGGGAAATCGGCTGTCCAGAGAACGCGACGGGGCCGGTTGCCAGCGCCTCCATTCCGATCCATCCGGATACTTGCGACAAGCCCTGTGCGCCCAACCGCGCGCCTAGATCTGTGAGCAGATCATTGGTCAGCACCTGTTGTTCGACCGTCGAGAATGTCGCCAACTGCACAGCGAAATCAGAAGATTCAATTGGATTGAGTGGGTCCTGATTGCGCAATTGGGTCGTTAGCAGCCTGAGAAAGGTTTCAAAGTCAGAGCTGAAACCGGTTGCCGGACGCGCAGGGGCAGCAGCGTTGGTTGCGGAGGGGGCTGCTTGGCTGCGGTCCAGGGCTGTGCCCGGTGGAATCGTCGTCACGTCCATCTTGTTTCCTTTAAATCAAGACATTGATGCGCGCGCCTGCCAAAGCCGGCGAACTGAGAGCCGGGGGCACAGACAAGTCTGGCACCGCGCCGCGCCCCTCATCCTCGCGGTGGGTGGCGCCTTGTGCGTTCAGGGTCTTACCCGGGCTTCCGCCAGGGTTTTGCCCAGAAAAGGCGAAACGCGCCTCTTGATAACCAACATCCAGCAGCCCCCGCGCCAATGTCTCTATGTGCCGCCGAAGAAGATCGAGCGTTTCTGGCCGCTCTGCCAATACAGTCACGGCCACGACGCCTTCATGGCTTGTCAACCTGAGGCGCACCCGGCCCAGTTCCTCGGGCGCAAGCTGAAGGTCGATGGTGGATTTGCCAGCACCCTGCGACTGCACCGCCACCGCAATCTGCTGGGCAATGGCCTGCGGCAAGTCGGTCCGCGCCAAGGACAGGAGCGGCTGGTATTGCCCGTTTGGCCCCGTAGACACGGCAAACCGCAAGTCGGAAACCTCGGTCACCGCTGGCATTCCCGCCTCGTCTCCAAGACCAAGCTCCGGGATATCTGCAAATGGGTTTGCCTTTGCGGCCTCCCCTCCGCTAAGCAGATTGAGCCCTGCTGACTGCATGGCCAGAGATGAAGGAAGCGCGTATCCACCACCCTTCTGTGCGGGATACGCGCCCCACGACCCAGATATCAATTCCCGCGGCGAACCTGTCTTCGATTCTGTGACCAGAGCATACTCTGGATCAAATTCGAATTGCCCTAAGGCATAGGTCAGGTTCGGGCCAACATTCGAACTATCTGGGCGCATACCCGGGGGCGCGGAGAGGTCGGGTTCTGCCTTTATCCGGGGCTGAGAGACAAAAGGATCGGCGCGCCACGCCGCTGGCTGCTTTGCATCCCCGCCCGTATGGGAACCTGTCAACGATCTTTGGCCTAGGTCTAATTGGGTGAAGTCCTCTGGCGATATCTCTGGGCCCGGGCCCACCGGATGAGCGAAAGAGGCTGACGCCGTCTGATCTGCAAACCGATGCGGTGCCGATCGCTGCTCTATGGGGGTCATCCCGTCCGCAACTGATCCCTCGAACTGCGCTGTGGCATAGCCCTTGATCGGGACTATGGGGGCATCCTCCTCTGCTTGCGACAAGGCACCATCGACCGCCATCGAGACAGGCGGCAAGTTCTGGTCCTCAGCCTCAGATAACCCAGGCACCGGTCCTGCATGTGGCCGAGGCCCGGCATCGGTGCTGGGCAATCCACCCTCGGACACCAATTCCTTGCGGATTTGGGTCCGCGCGACATCCACAACAGACGCGGCAAGCCCAGCGTCTGACAAATCGTCTTTCTCGCGCTGCAGATCCAAGGCGGCCTCTTCCGCACTTTGGAAAATGTCGGCGAATGTTTTCGCCCTTTCAGACGACGGTCCACCGGCAGCAGCCGCGCCCAAACCGGACGGCAATGCCGATGAAAGCCCAAGGACAGAATTAAGAGGGTCCTTGGCGGGGATTACTGACATAGGCGCCCTCCGTGATGCCATGGCGATAAGCCGGAGGATTGCAGAAACCAGTTACTGCTTCTTTACCGGTTTCGGTTCTTCTTGTGTCCAGTGTGATCAATTTGAGGGATTCTCATGACTGACCCTGTACAACTTTCCTCCAGAGCCGTGGACCGGCCCTCGACCAGCTTAACCCGCACCAAGCAAGTGGCCGAACAGCTAGAGGCAAGCTTTCTTGCTGAAATGCTCAAGTTCGGGGGGCTGGACCCCAAGAGCGACAGCTTTGTGGCAAGCACGGGCGAATCGCAATTTGCATCCTTTCACCGCGAGGCATTGGCACAAGAGATGGTCAAAGCGGGTGGCATCGGGCTGGCAGATGTCTTTTATCGCTCGATGATGGAGCGTGCCCATGACGCTTGATCAGAGTACCCGCATCATCCAACAGCTCGACCTTATTCTGGAGGAAGAGCGCGACGCCCTTTTGCGCGGAGATCTATCGCAGATCGTGGCGCTCATGTTGAAAAAGGAACAGTTGGTAGACGCGCTCAATGCCCTTTCGGCGACGGCAAGCGGCGATCTGATTGCGGTTCAAGGTAAGTTGAGCCGCAATCAGGCCCTGCTTGACGGGGCCTTGCAGGGTATTCGCACCGTTGCAGCGCGCCTCGCAGCGCACCGCCGCATTCGACGTTCCTTGGACACCTATGACCAGAATGGTCACAAACGCTCGATTCCCGGCGATATCGCGCACCATCTTGAAAAGCGTGCCTGACGGATTGGCTAAAATTCGCGGCGTTTCAGAGAAGGGACTTAGCACTCCGTTAGCATCTTGAAGGCATTTTATCTCTTGCATCCCGAAACGGATGGCGCAGCCGGGACCATCCCGCACCCTGCAACCGTCAGAAAGACAGTCCAAACCGTCTCCTCCGGGGAGACGAACCATGAAATGGCGAAATTCGCCAAACCCGAAAGGAACTTGATATGTCCAGTATTCTGACCAATAACAGCGCCATGGTCGCTCTTCAGACCTTGCAATCCGTGAACTCTAACCTTGCCAAGACGCAGGATATGATCTCGACGGGCAAGGCTGTCGCAACGGCCAAGGACAATTCGGCCATCTTTGCCATTTCCAAGGTGATGGAATCCGACGTCAGCGGCTTCAAGGCCGTTTCCGACGCGCTGTCTTTGGGCGAATCGACGGTCGCCGTGGCCTCGGCCGGGGCAGAGCAGATCACCAATTTGCTCAACGAGATCAAGGAAAAGGTCGTCGCCGCGACCGGTGAAAACGTCGATCACAGCAAGATCCAGAACGATGTCGACGAGCTGGTGAATCAGGTCACGTCGATTATCGGCGCGTCACAATTCAACGGCGCGAATCTGCTCAACACGGCGGGCAACGCAGGGATAACGGTACTGTCGTCCCTCGATCGGGACGCAACCGGAACGGTCACAGCGTCGAACATCAGCGTGGCTTCTGTTGATTTCGAGGCCAACCTTGATCTGAGCGACATTGATGTGACGAACTCTGCAGCCGCTGACACCTCGCTTGCCGCAATCGAAGTCCATATCCAGACGGCGGTCGACGGGGCGGCAGCGCTTGGTGCGTCGGCCAAACGGATATCGGATCAAAACGAATTCGTCAGCAAGGTGACGGATGCGATCAAATCCGGGATCGGCGCATTGGTCGATGCCGATTTGGAAGAGACCTCTGCGCGTCTCCAGGCCTTGCAGGTGCAACAACAGTTGGCGACACAGTCTTTGTCCATCGCCAATCAGGCCCCGCAGGCCATCCTGTCGCTGTTCAGGAACTAAGCCATTCAGGGGCGTCTCTCGGGGCGCCCCTGACATCTGATCGGTGACAGACTGACCCTGAAAGGACTTGACGTGAATGCGACCCGTCTGGCGCAGAGCGCCTATCGCGACCAATCCCGGTCCGTCCGGACTGACCGTGGGCTGGAATATGATGCCTTTGCCCGTATCACCCAACGCCTCGTGCACGCAGCAGGGCAGGACCCAAGAGATATAGCCAATCTCGCGGCCGCCCTTCATGACAACCGGCGGCTCTGGACAATCTTGGCGACTGACGTCGCCGACCCACAAAACCCACTGCCGCAATCGTTGCGGGCCCAAGTCGTCTATCTCGCGCAGTTTTGTCATCATCACAGCAGCGCGGTGCTGAATGCAAACGCATCGCTTCAACCCTTGATCGACATCAATACAGCCATCATGCGCGGGCTGAGCGATAGGAGAGCAGACCAATGAGCGGCCTCGTCCTAAAACTTAATCCCAAAGAGCGGGTGCTTATCAACGGGGCGGTGATCGAGAACGGCGACCGCCGCTCGCGGCTGTCCATCATGACGCCAAATGCGCATATCCTGCGGCTTCGGGATGCCATTCACCCCGAAAGTGCAACAACGCCTGTACGCAGGGCCTGCTTTGCTACGCAACTTCTGCTCTCGGGCGATGGCGATCCGCAGGACGCGCGCCGCCAGATCCTGCGCCGAATCGAAGAGCTGAGCCAGGCGTTGCGCGATCCCGACAGCCGTATCCAGTTGACCCTCGCCACGCGGGCGCTTCTGGACGGGGAATACTACAAATGCCTCAAGGCCCTGCGTGCCCTCCTGCCGCGTGAAGAGCGTCTTTTGGCGCATCGTGCGTCATGAACTTTACGCCTGTAGTGCCGCTGGGTGGATTGTCGGGCTGGGCGCTCTTGTCGCGCACGTCCGAGCGTCAGACGGATCTGTTCAACAAATCCCCGCAAATCGTGCGCGATACCGAATATTTCGAGCAGAACATTGCCAAGATCACCACGGCAGAAGGTTTGGTTTCAGATCGCCGCCTCTTGCGGGTGGCCTTGGGGGCGTTTGGCCTTCAGGAAGATATCAACAGCCGCGCCTTTATCCGCGCCATTCTGGAAGAGGGCACCATTCGGGATGATGCAATTGCCAACCGTCTTGCCGATGACCGGTACAAACAGCTGTCCGAGGCGTTTGCCTTCGCCGACCGTCCGATCCCGCGCACGCAATTATCGACCTTTGGAACCGAGATCACCGAGAAATTCCGGCGTCGGGAATTTGAGGTTGCCGTCGGGGATCAGAATCAGGCCTTGCGCCTGGCCCTGAACGTCCAACGCGAATTGGGCGACATCGCAGGCGATGCAGAGACCGAGGACACGCGCTGGTTCCGGATCTTGGGAAACCCGCCCCTGCGGCGCGTATTCGAAGTGGCGCTTGGTCTTCCAGACAGTTTCGGGCAAGCTGATCTTGATCGGCAGTTGGACGAGATCAAATCCCGCAGCGCGCAGCAATTGAAGATAGGCTCCCTGTCGGATCTGAGTGCGGAGAGCGTGCGGGAGCAATTGATCCAACGGTTCCTCTTGCGCGAGCAGGTGGCAAGTTTCAATGTTCAATCCTCGCAAGCAATCGCGCTGACGCTGTTGCAATCGGTTCCGCGCCGGGCTTGATACTGGGCGCTGCGTCTGGGTTTTGCGCCGTGGCAAGCAGGCCATTCCGAGTTTGCCGTTGCATTTGCTTGCAAGTAAAAGCCCTATGGGGCTGAGCCACAGGAGGAATTCATGCGCTGCGTCTTTATCAACATCCGCTGCAAACCGGGGCATTCCTATCGCGTGGCAGAGGCCATAGCCCTGCGCGAAATCCATTCAGAGCTTTACTCGACCTCCGGTCCCTTTGACCTGCTGCTCAAGCTCTACATCCCTGAGACTGAGGATATCGGCAAATATATCAACGACAATCTTCTGGACATCGCCGGGATCGAGCGCACCGAAACGACCCTGACCTTCAAGGCGTTCTAGCCTAGGATTTCGAACCGGTTGACATCAACCATACCCCGGTCCGTAATCTTGAGCGCCGGGATTACCGGCAGCGCGAGAAACGCAAGTTGCAGGAAGGGTTCCTGCAAGGTGACACCCAAGGACCGTGCTGCTGCCCGCAGATCGACAAGACGATGGTGCACCTCCTCAAAGGGCTCAAGGCTCATCAACCCTGCCAGAGGTAAGGGCAGTTCTGCCAAAACCTGCCCGCCCTGCACCACGACAAAGCCGCCCTCAATCTCACCCAGCCGTGTGGCGGCAAGGGCCATATCCGCATAATCCACCCCGACACAGGCGATATTGTGGTGATCATGGCAAACGGTCGAGGCGATAGCCCCGGATTTGAGCCCGAAACCACGAACAAAGCCGGTGGCGATATTGCCGTTCTTGCCATGCCGCTCGATCACCGCAATCCTTACCAGATCGCGCGTGGGATCGGGATGTTTGTCGCCTTCTACCGGCTCGATCCGTTCGCGCAGATGCGCGGTCAGGATCTTGCCTTCAAGAATGCCGATCACATCCGTCTCGGCGCGGTTGCCGGCGTGGCGAAAGTCCTGTGGGCTAACCGCAGGCGCCCGCACGGAGCATCGCCCGATGGGGGGCACCGTGCCCCGCGCAGCAAAGGCCGCCGCATCCGCAAGACGACCGGCGCAAAACACGCGCCGCACGTCGCAGGCGGCGAGCGAGCCCACCGCCACGATATCCGCCCGCCGCCCCGGCGCGATCAATCCGCGATCTCTGAGGCCAAATGCCTCGGCCCCCGAGAGCGACGCCGCGCGATAGGCCGCCAGAGGCGACGCCCCTTCTGCGATCAGCACCCGGATCATATGATCGAGATGGCCCTCTTCGGCGATATCGAGCGGGTTTCGATCATCGGTGCAGAGGCACATATAGGGGGCCGTGATCTCCGACAGCAGCGGGGCGAGCGCATGCAAATCCTTGCTAACCGAGCCTTCGCGGATCAGCACGCGCATGCCGCGCTGCAGTTTCTCGCGCGCCTCCTCTACGGTGGTCGCCTCATGCTCTGTGCGGATGCCTGCCGCGCAATAGGCGTTGAGATCGCGCCCCGTGAGTTGCGGGCAATGGCCGTCGATATGGCCCCCCTCAAAAAGCCGCAGCTTGGCCATCATGCCCGAATCGCGGTGGATCACGCCGGGGAAATTCATCACTTCGGCCAAACCGATCCTCGAGGGATGCCCCATCACCGCGCGCAAGTCTTCGGCGTCGATCTCGGCACCCGAGGTTTCCATATGGGTCGAGGGCACGCAAGACGAGAGCTGCACCCGGATATCCATCAAAGTCTGTTCCGAGGCCGCCTGAAAATAGCGGATGCCGTCCAGCCCCAGAACATTGGCAATCTCGTGGGGATCGCAAATCGCGGTGGTTACGCCGCGCGGCGTTACGCAGCGGTCGAATTCAAAGGGTGTGACAAGAGAGCTTTCGATGTGCAGATGGGTGTCGATGAAACCGGGGACAAGGATCAGCCCCGTAAGGTCGATCACCTCGCGCCCGTCATAGGTGTCGCCAATGCCTACGATGGTATCGCCGCAAATGGCCACATCGCCGGGGATCATTTCCCCCGTCACAAGGTCAAACACCTGCGCCCCGCGCAGCACCAAATCGGCGGGTTCATCCCCCCGGCCCTGAGCAATCCGTTGTTCGAGATTTGCCATGCGCTGACTCTCCGACATCCTGCAACTGTCGCGCGTCGAAGGGTCAAGAGCAAGCCCGATGGCCAAAACCTGTCGGCCCTGGGCTTGCTATCAGGCTGTCCTCACTCGGTCTGCGCGGCAGGTTTCTGCGCTGCTGGTTTTGCGAGCTTCATCTCTGGTTTACAGTCCATGCCGTTGTAGCGGCTGACCAGGGCTTCATTGCGGCGCTGATAGGCGCGTGCCTCGTCGCCTGCGGCACCCTTCATATCCATGAAGAACCATGGCACCAGCAAAAAGGCCCCGGCAGTCCCGGCCACAATGTTCTGGGCGGTTTTGGTTTCCTGTTCTTTGACAAGGCCCTCGATGGCGCGGGTATTGGCCGTAATGTCGCTGCGCAATTGCGCGCAGGTAAGGGCGCTGTCACCGGGCTGCACTTCGGCCACGGGATCAGGGGTGCGACCACCGCATGCGCTCAGGAGGGAAATGGACAAGAGGGCCGGCACGAACAACTGTTTCATCTGATTGCCTTTTTACAGAGTGTTCGCGTCAGTATCCCGCTCCTGAGATGATGAAAAGCCGCGATTTCGCACTATCCCCGCCGACGCTTGCGCCGCCCCCCGTCGCTGCCATCGCCATGGGTGTTAAAGCTGGGATTGGGCAGCGTCACGATTTTGGACAACTCCGGAAAAGGGTCCGTCTTGTGCGGGATTGCGTTGGCGGCCACGAAATGCTCTTGGAATTTCGGCTCGATGGCGGTCTCGACCTTGGTGATCTGACCCACCACGCGCTCAATCTCGCGGCGGGCAGCCACGTTGCACAGCGCGATGCGCGCGCCCGTACCCGCCGCATTGCCCGCCGATGTCACCTTGTCGAGCGGCACATCGGGGATCATGCCCAGCACCATCGCATGCAACGGCGAGATATGCGCACCAAAGGCCCCTGCCAGAACAACGCGGTCCACCTTGTCGACGCCGCGTTCGTCCATGAGCAGACGCGCGCCCGCATAGAGAGCCGATTTTGCAAGCTGGATGGCACGAATATCGCCTTGGGTCACGGTGATGACCGGCCCACCCTTGGCACTGCCATCGTGGATAACATAAGAATGGGTGCGCCCATCCTCGATCATACGCGTGGTGCCAGTGGCCTCGGACGATCCAATCAGACCGCTTTCATCCAATAGCCCAGCCATGCGCATCTCGGCCACCGCCTCGATGATGCCAGACCCACAAATGCCGGTAATGCCACCGTCGCCTACCGCCGCCTCGAAACCGTCCTCATCCGACCAAATGTCAGAGCCGATCACCCGGAAACGGGGTTCCTTGGTCATGGGATCAATGCGAATAGCCTCGATCGCGCCGGGGGCGGCGCGTTGGCCGCTGGAAATCTGCGCCCCCTCAAAGGCGGGGCCGGTGGGCGAGGAACAGGCCAAAACCCGCGTCTTGTCGCCCAAAAGGATCTCTGCGTTTGTGCCCACATCGACGATCAGCGCCAGATCTTCGGATTTGCCCGGCTCTTCGCTCAGCGCCACGGCGGCGGCGTCGGCCCCCACATGGCCTGCGATACAGGGCAACACATAAATCTGCGCGCGCGGATTGATCGCAACCAAATCCAGTTCGCGGGCGTTCAGCGCCATGCTCCCCGAGGTGGCCAGTGCAAAGGGGGCCTGGCCCAATTCCACCGGGTCGATCCCCAACAAGAGGTGGTGCATCACCGGATTGCAGACAAAGACCGTCTCGACGATGAGCTTGGCGTCAATCCCCGCCTCTTTGGCAATCTCTTCGGCCAAGGTATTGATCGCGTCTCGTACCGCTGCCGTCATTTCACGGTCGCCGCCGGGGTTCATCATCGCATAGCTGACGCGGCTCATCAGATCCTCACCAAAGCGGATCTGCGGGTTCATGATACCGGAGGATGCCTTGACTTCGCCGGTTTCCAAATCGGTCAAATGGGCCGCAACAGTGGTAGACCCAAGGTCAATGGCCAGACCAAACAGCCCCCCTTCGTGCAGACCCGGCCAAATCTCCAGCACCTGTGCCGGGGTTTCCGCATGCCCTCTGTGCAGCGCGACCGTGACCTGAAACTTGCCCTTGCGCAGCACGGGTTGCAGCTTGGCCAAAAGGCTCAGATCGGCGCGGATGTTGTCGATCTCCCACTGAGCCTTGAGCGCGCGTTGCAAACGCTCGAAGTCGCCGGTGGGCTCATGCATATCGGCCTCTTCCACCTCAACGAAATAGAGGCGGGTGGCCGGGTCCATCTCGATCACGCGGGCAGAGGCGGCCTTGCGTACCACCTGCTTGTGAACCTGGCTTTCCGGGGGCACGTCGATCACCACATCGCCCATGATCTGAGCCTGACAGCCCAGACGGCGGCCCGGCTTCAACCCACGCTTCTGGTCATAGCGTTCCTCGACCGCATTCCATTCGGATAGCGCATCCTGATGAACGGTGACGCCATGTTTGGAAAACTCGCCATAGCCCGGCGATATCTGGCATTTCGAGCAGATCCCCCGCCCGCCACACACCGAGTCAAGATCAACGCCGAGTTGGCGCGCCGCCGTCAGAACCGGTGTTCCCTTGGGAAAGCGCCCGCGCTTCCCGGAGGGCGTGAAAACGACGAGTGGGTCGGTCGACATATGCGAAATCCTGCTTCTGAAGCGTTGCTTGCGGGGAACATAAGCCATAGGCGCTTGTCCGACAGCCCACAAGCGTCAGAAAATCGTCGGCACGCGGCATGCACCGCTCTGGCAGGGCCTGTCAGGTCAGCGACCAGCCAAATAGCCAGATCGCCAAGGGCACCGGGGCCGTCGCGACAAAGAGCGTGAGGATCGCCAGAGGCGCACGAAAGATCCCAGAGAGGCCCGAGACAAACGCGATGCCACCGCCACCGCCAATGATCGAATTGCCCGGAACATTAATCAGCGCCGCGAGATGCAGATAACGATAGCGGACAATCCAGTCGAGATAGCGTCCGCGCAGTTGCGCCGAGATATAGGTCGCACGCTCTGCTGGCGACAGGGTCTGAAACTCTTCCAGCAAGCGGCAGGCGCGCAGGAGGTGCAAATCAAGCAACACCCGGTGCAGCCAGCGATAGGGCACCTTGCCGCCCACCATATAGGCCAGCGTCAGCCCAGAGGCCGTGGCCAGCCAGACGAAGGGCGCGATATCGCCGCCGCCCGCTGCGAGTACCATCAACCCGATTTCGATCCCCGGCACAAAGGGAATAGCGATCAGCACCGCATAGACCAACAAGGCCATGACGAGGAACCCGGGCATCGCCCAACCCTGTTCATTTTCAAGGATATAGCCTTCGGCCCACACAAAGACGTGGTGCATGGCCAAGGCCAACACCGCCAATGCAGCCAAGCGAATCACCGTGCGCAGCAGGCCGGTTTTCACAGGCGGCGGAGCAGGTGGCGGGGCGTTGTGGGCGGGGTCATCCATGCGGCGAAATTAGGCCCTCTGCCCTGGTGCGCGCAATGGGACACACGCACATTTGCCTTGCCCACCGCCTGCCCCGCGCGGCGGGTTCAATCACGCCTGATATCCGCGCCAAGCTGTGCCATCAACGACTCGAAAATCGGAAAAGAGGTGGCGATGGGACTTGCGTCATCGACCTGCACCGGCGCAGTGCTGGCCATGCCCATGACGAGAAAGGACATCGCGATCCGGTGGTCAAGATGGCTAGCGCAGGTCTGGCCGCCCGGCACATGCCCATGCCCCCTGCCCCGTACGATCCACCAATCCGGCCCATCCTCGACCTCGACACCGCCAGCGCGCAATCCGGCAGCCATGGCTTCGATCCGGTCGCTTTCCTTGACACGCAATTCCTTGACGCCGCGCATCACGGTTTCGCCGGTGGCATAGGCGGCCACAACGGACAGCACCGGATATTCGTCGATCATGCTGGCCGCGCGCTCGGGCGGCACCTCGATCCCCTTGAGGTCTGGCGAAAAGCGCGCGCGCAAGTCGGCCACCGGCTCGCCGCCTTCTTCGCGCAGGTTCTCATAGCTCAGGTCTGCCCCCATCTCGCGCAGCGTCGCAAAAAGGCCCGCGCGCGTTGGGTTTAGCCCGATATTGGGCACAAGCACATCAGAACCGGGAACGATCAAAGCAGCACAGACCGGAAAGGCCGCCGAAGACGGATCACGTGGCACCACGATGGTTTGCGCCCGAAGTTCGGGTTGCCCGGTCAGGGTAATCACCCGCCCCTCATCGGTGTCTTCAGTAGTGATTTCTGCGCCAAAGCCGGCCAGCATCCGCTCGGTATGGTCGCGCGTCGCTTCACGCTCGATCACCACAGTCTGCCCCGGCGCGTTGAGGCCAGCCAAGAGCACCGCGCTTTTGACCTGCGCAGAGGGTACAGGCACCACATAGCGAACCGGTACCGGCTCTGCTGCGCCCACGATGGTCATGGGCAACCGCCCGCCCGACCGGCCCACCGCTTGCGCCCCAAAAAGGGCCAGAGGGTCCGTGACCCGCGCCATAGGGCGCTTGTTAAGGCTGGCATCGCCCGTAAACGTTGCCGTGATAGGCGAGGTCGCCATCGCGCCCATGATCAGCCGCACGCCGGTGCCCGAATTGCCGCAGTCAATGACGTGCCCCGGTTCGGCAAAGCCACCGACACCCACACCATGCACATGCCACACACCCGCCGCATCGCGTGTCACCTCGGCGCCAAAGGCGCGCATCGCCTTGGCCGTATCCAGCACATCTTCACCTTCAAGCAGCCCGGTGATCACCGTTTCCCCAACGCTCAGGGCCCCAAGGATAAGGGAGCGGTGCGAGATTGATTTATCCCCCGGCACATCGGCGACACCGGACAGCGGCCCGGAGCGGTGAGAGGTCATAGGAATGGGGGTGCCGTGGCCGGACATGGTGCGCCTCTTGACTGGTCTGTATTGCCCGCCTGATAGCCCAAGCAGGCGGACCCGTCCATGACCATCGCCGCCTTGGATTAAGGGGCGGTGCCCAATTGGGTCACGATCAAGTGCCCCGGCGCGGAGCAAAGGCGCGCAAGCGTTACGCCGCGCCCATGATCCCATGTCAGCCGCTCGATGACAAAAAGGGGCGCGCCGGGTTCGGTCTCTAGCAACCGGGCTTCGTCGCCCGTGGCGGCCAGAGCCGATAGGCGTATTTCCCCATGAGTGTAAGGAACATGGGCCAAGAGCCACTCATTGGCATTGGTCGTTTCGAAATCCTGTGCAGCCGCAGCGGGGGCCGTTTGCAAATTGACCCAACGATCCTCGAGCACGAAAGGTTTGCCAGAGGCAAGGTGCAGCGCCGCGACATGCAGACAGGGACAGGTCGTAGAAGAGCAGAGGCGGCGCGCCACGCCCTCCGGCGGAAGGCTCGTTGCATGGGTCAGACGCCTATAGCCATAGGTCTTGCCAAGCGCGCCCACCTCTTGCCGGATTACGGGAATGTCGACCGTTGCGCGGCTGACCGGGTGCAGGCCATTGCTGGCTGTACGGCCAGACAATGCGACTGGTTTCCGATCAGGAACGATTGGAACGCATCTGGTGCACGCAACGTGCCGTCACTCTCGACCACAGCATGCGCCCCGCAGTCGAGGCGGCGCAGACGCTCGCGGTCAACGCAACCGCTGAATGGTACTGTAGCCCATGGTCGGCCCCGCCCAATGGCGCGATTGCACGACGGCACCATTTGCATCGACCAGATAGGAATTCACCACGCTGCGGTTGGCCTGCCAGCATTCCGCTGTCATGCGCACCCCTTGCACCGAACCAGCGACACTGGTCACGGCTTCTGTTTCCCCGCGCGTAATCTTGCAGTCGGATTTCAGATTCACGATCTGGTTTTCACCATCGAGATAGCGTTGCTGGATCGTGGCAACGCCATCCTCACGGCGCGATACGACCTCAAGCAGCGGCTCTACGCGAGATGACATCAGGTCGTTGCCAAGCCCCCGGGTCGAGACCAGAACACCGTTCAACGTCGTGGCGCTCAGCCGCTCGGAACTGCCATAAGAGGCCCAAGTCTGGTAGGCACCATTCTCTGCAATAGGCCGCAGAACCGCGACCGCTTTGCGGTCCTCCAGAGTATAAAGCAAGACAGGGCCAGTCGTTCTTGACAATGCATCCGTGGCGACTGCCTGCACAATCTTTGGGTCCGGGGTGACGGGCTGCGCGCGGCGCTGCTCAATCAACCTCTTTGTGACGGTAAAAACATTTTCGGAACTCCGCTGGTTCGTACAGCCCGCAAGGACCATGGCGCAGACCAACAGACTCAGCCGAGGCAGGGACGCAGCGATCATCTCCAGAATTTCCCCCAGCTTGCCACGGTGTCGCGCTCGTGCGAGTTTCGCACGGTTTCATAAAGACGGCCCGTCACATTGACGCGCGCGCCCCCATCGCGGGTCAGCGGGCGGATAACGGCGGTTGGGGCCTGCTGTGTGGGCTTGCCGAACAGCCACGAAATCGGGGCGGTAATGCGAATGCCCTTGTCAAATGACCCTTCGCCGAAATCCTGCGCAGAGACATCTGTTTTGGTGGCAAAGGCCCCAACTTTCCAGCCGTTGGCGAATTCCCGGTCAAAACCGATGGTCACGCCCCAATCCCCCGCCAGATACCGGCCGGCGTCGACCTGCGCGTGGTATCCACCGCCGAAATCGTAATAGACCGAGGCATGCCCGTTGAAATCCGGAATGGTGCCACTGACCGTATTGCTGTCGCGCAGGCCAAAATCACCATCAAAGTCGCGTGGACGGACATAGTTCAATTCCGCGCCGATGGCGATGCGGCTGTCCACGGGCCGCCACAACACCTCGGTCGAGACACCCGCATACATCTGTTCGAGGTATCCCAAGGTGATGCGCCCGTAATAATCCGGGGCAAGCCGGTGATATTTGCTGAGTGTCAGCCAATCGACACGAGGCGCATCGGATTGGGCGAATCGCGCCGCATCCGACCGCACGCGCGGAATGCGTGAATTGCTGAAACGGTTGGATTGATCCAGATTGCCGAACAGCTTGACAGAGGTTGCCGCCCGAGCAACCCATCCCCGCCCCAATTCGGCCTGCCCCTGCAAACGCAGCGCGACGTCAAAACGCAGCGGCTCGTCGGGGTCAAACAGGCTGACCCGCGTAAAGGGAAAAATGCTCCATCCGTAGCGCGGAAACTTGCCTAGAACCGGCTCGGGAAGATTGCCGAAACGCAGACTGTCGCGAAAGGTTGCCGCCGCCAGCGCCTCATCCGAGGCTTTGTGCTCTAACCGCTCGATGTCGGTGCGTGAAAAGCTGACCGTGCTGGCAGGGATACCCTTGGCGTAGAGCGTGACGTGAAAATCCTCGACCGAGGCAGGCAGCGCGCGGGTCATTGCGCGCACAGTGCGCCCCAGGGCCTGCGATGTGCGGTCATAGGTCTCATTCTGGATGCCGACATAGGCCGCACGCCCTTCAAGTCGCAGGCGGATCAGGTCAATCTGATCCAAAGCCAGCGTTTCCTCGAGCGATTTCGCAACTTGCGCACGCGCCGCTGGCTGGTCTGCCCAACCAAGATCGCGGGCGGCATCGGGATCTCGCACCGCAACGGGCAGAGGTGCGGGCTCTAACCCGCCCGGAACAGGCATCCCGCGCGGGTTGATCGCGATGGCAAGGCTGACGCCGATTTCTTCGCCATGCAGAACATAGGCCCGGAGATTGGCATCGGGTGCGAATTCGTAATTCAGGCTCGCATTAACCGCCGTGCTCTGCTCAAAAATACCGGCGCGACGTTCGGTATCATAGCTGTCGGACGAATATTCCAGTGCGAATGTCAGCTTGTCCGATACGTTATAGCTGAACCCCCCAAAGAGGCCGATATCCCCCTTGAACCAGTTGGATATGCTCACGTCCCCGCCGGTGCCCACACCTGCAAAGTTGAACGGTGTTCTCGTCCCGAATCCACCAATCGAGTTGTTGGATCCAAACCGCCCCCAACCCAGACCTGCGGTCACACGCAGACGGCTGCCAACAGATTTCGTGGCAACGATGTATTCCGCGCCAAGCACGCCTGTCCCCAGAAAATCCTGAAGCCCGACCGCGATGGCCGGTGAGTATTCGGTTTCCTTGAACAGCCGGAACCGCAAGTCAAAGCTGCGGTCATAGAAAATATCGAATTGCGGCGTCAGATCCTTGGTGCCGGAATATCGAAAACTGCCTGTCAGCCAAGGGGCCACCTGAAAACTGAGGGTCGTTTTGCTGAACCCGTCGAAATAGGCGATGGTCGTCGACAATTGCGCATCCGGCGCCATCTCGGCGGTGGGCATGTCAATAAGACCGCCCGGGGTGCCATAGTTGTTGGTAAGTGTCGTGACCAGATCGTTCGCTGATGCGCCGGTAGCCCCTGTCATAACGGCCACTGCGCCCAAGATGTTTCGCAATCTGATTGTCATCGACTGTTCACCGGTTCCGAGCGCCTTGCAACTTCTCCCGGGCGACCATAACGATCACAGCGCGGCACGGCAATGTGAGTTTCAGCCGTTGCTGTGATTGCTCTTAATTTGTGCAAAAATCCGTCACATCCCGACCAGAAATACCGTGAGCGTAACGCCAACCGCACCCACCAGGCACCCAAGCCCGGCCCAAAGCGCGCGCTCGGGCCAGACCGCGCGTTTGACCGGCACCGGCGCTGCGGTTTGCCGGATAAGCGCAGCCTCGACCAGCCCCGGCAACCTTGGACCATAGCGCGACAGAACCATGGCCGTGCGCCCCAGATCGCGCAGGGCGGCGCGCGGTCCGATGGTCTTTTTGATGTAGTCCTCGACCACAGGTTTTGCGACCTGCCAGATATTGATCTGTGGATTGAGGCTGCGCGCCACGCCTTCGACCACAACCATCGTGCGCTGCAACAGGATCAGTTCGGTGCGCGTTTCCATGCCGAACCGCTCTGTGACCTCAAAGAGGTAGCTAAGCAGGCTGCCCATAGAAATCTTGCTGGCATCCATGCCAAAAATCGGCTCGCCGACCGCGCGCAGCGCACGGGCAAAGGCATCGACATCCCGGTCCGCAGGCACATAGCCCGCCTCAAAATGCACCTCGGCGACGCGGCGGTAATCGCGTTTGATAAATCCATAAAGGATCTCGGCATAAACCCGGCGGGTATATTCGTCGATATGCCCCATGATACCGAAATCATAGGCAATGATATCGCCATTCCCGGAAACCTTGAGATTGCCCTGATGCATATCGGCGTGGAAATAGCCATCACGCAGCGCATGGCTGAGGAAGAGCTGCAACACCCGTTCGCCCAATTCGGCGCGATCATGTCCTGCGGCATCCAGCGCGGCATTGTCCCCAAGCGGCAAACCGTCGGCCCAAGACATGGTCATCACGCGGCGCGAAGAAAGCGGCCATTGCACCGTCGGCAACTGAAACCCGGCATCCTTGGCGGTATTGGCCGCAAATTCCGAGGCCGATGCCGCCTCAAGACGCAGATCAAGTTCACCCATCACCACGCCCTCGAAATGGGCGATGACATCGGTTGGGCGCAATCGGCGCGCACCGGGGGCCAAAAGCTCGACCATGCGCGCGGCAAAATAAAAGGCGTCGATGTCGCGACGAAAGGCCCGTTCGATCCCCGGACGCAGAACCTTGACGGCAACCGCCTCGCCCGTATCGCGCAGCCGCGCCTTGTGGACCTGCGCTATAGAGGCGGCGGCCACGGGCGGGCTGAAATCATCAAAGATGTCTTCGACCGGTCGGCCGAGTTCCTGCGCGATACTGCGTTTGGCCAGATCTACCGAAAAGGGCGGTAACTTATCCTGCAACACCCGCAGATGCGTTGCCAATTCCTCGCCCACCAGATCGGGACGGGTGCTGAGGATCTGGCCAAACTTGATATAGGCAGGCCCCAGAGCGGTCAGCGCACGCGGCGCGGGTGGAGTGGCAAGATCGCCCTTGTCCCCCAGCCATTGAAACGGCCAAGCCAGAAACCGCATCGTGCCGCGCACCAACGGTGGGGCCTCGAAGGCATCCATGATGAGGCCCATCGCCCCTGTGCGTTCCAGCGTCGCCCCGGTTCGGATGAGGCGCAGGATATTGTGCGGGCCACGCATCGCTCAGATCTTCCAGCCGGAATGCAGACAGGCAATGCCCATGCTCAGATTGCGGTATTTGGCATTTTCGAACCCGGCTTGCCGGACCATGCCCAGAAACGTCTCTTGATCGGGAAATTGGCGGATGGATTCGACAAGATACTGATAACTGTCGCGATCATTGGCGATCATCTGCCCCAGACGCGGGATGATGTTGAAACTGTAGAGGTCATAAACCTTTTGCATCAGCTCATTGGGGATTTGGCTGAATTCCAGCACCATCAGCCGCCCACCGGGCTTGAGCACGCGAAACGCCTCGTTCAGCGCCTCTTGGGGGCGGGTCACGTTGCGGATGCCGAAACTGATCGTGTAGACGTCGAAACTCGCATCCGGAAAGGGCAGCGCCATCGCATCACCCACCACCCAATCAAGGCTGTCTGCCATACTCTCGGCCTCGGCGCGCTTGCGCCCCTCGACCAGCATCGGCTCTGTCAGATCAAGCACGGTGGCATGACCATGCCCGGCCCGCTTGAGAAAGCGAAAAGAGATATCTCCCGTGCCCCCCGCCACATCAAGAAGGCGTTGGCCTGCGCGCGGGGCCAGCCAATCCATCATCGCATCTTTCCAGATGCGATGGATACCAAGGGACATGGCATCATTCATCACGTCGTATTTACTGGCCACGCTGCCAAACACGCCGCGCACACGCCCGGCCTTTTCCGACTCGGGGATATCCTGAAATCCAAAATGCGTGGTTTTCTCGTTCATGGGCCTTGCCGCTCTTGTGTCTCGCCTTTCTTATAGGGCTATGACAGGGGGTTACAATGCGCCCCTTGTGCCCACAGAGGTCCGATATGCCAGAATTGCCCGAGGTTGAGACAGTCCGCCGCGGCCTTACCCCGGTGATGGAGGGGCAGGTGATCGCCTCTGCCTCCGTGAACCGTCCAGATTTGCGTTGGCCATTTCCGCCCAATATGGCGGCACGGCTGACTGGTCAGACCGTGACAGCGCTGCGACGACGCTCGAAATACATTCTCGCCGATCTGACATCCGGCGAGAGCCTTCTCATTCATCTTGGCATGTCGGGCCGCATGCTGGTTTCAGGCGACCCTTTGGGCCGCTTTGTCCACGATCACCCGGCCCCGGAAAAGCATGACCATGTGGTTTTTGACATGGCAAACGGCGCGCGCATCACCTTCAACGATCCGCGCCGCTTTGGCGCCATGGATCTTTTGCCCACAGCCACGGCAGAGACGCATCCACTCTTGGCCCGGATTGGGCCGGAACCCTTGGGCAATGCATTCAGCGAACCCTATTTGGTTGCCGCCCTCAAGGGGCGCAACACCCCCATCAAATCCGCCCTGCTGGATCAACGAATCGTCGCAGGTCTGGGCAATATCTATGTCTGCGAGGCGCTGTATCGCGCGCGCCTCTCGCCCTTGCAGCGGGCCGGAGCACTCTCAGGCAAACGCGCCGCCGCCCTTGTGCCGATCATCCGCGACGTGTTGAGCGATGCAATTTCTGCCGGTGGCTCTTCGTTGCGGGATTTTCGTCAGGCTGACGGGGAGTTGGGCTATTTCCAGCATAGTTTTGATGTTTACGGGCGCGAGGGCGAGCCCTGCCGCAGCCCCGGATGTAAAGGCCAGATCGCCCGCGTCGTACAGGCCGGTCGCTCCAGCTTCTATTGCCCGCTATGTCAAAGATAGGTTGAACGCGCGGCCAACAGTGGTAATGAATCGGCCCTGATGGAAACAAATGAAAGCTGATTTCATGGCCTATGAGACGATCATCGTCGAAATAGAAGACCACGTCGCCCTCATCAAGCTCAACCGGCCTGACGCGCTCAATGCGCTCAATGCGCAGTTGATGTCGGAACTTGCAGAGGCATTGGGAGAGGCGCAACAGAACGAAAAAGTGCGCTGTATCGTGCTGACCGGCTCGGAAAAAGCCTTCGCCGCCGGGGCCGATATCAAGATGATGAGCGAGAAGAGCTTTGTCGATGTCTTCACCGAAGACCTCTTTACCGCCGATAGCGCCGCCATCGCCCGGGTGCGCAAGCCGATCATCGCTGCGGTGTCGGGCTATGCGCTTGGCGGGGGCTGCGAACTTGCGATGATGTGCGATTTCATCATCTGCTCGGACACCGCCAAATTCGGCCAGCCCGAAATAAATCTCGGCGTGATCGCGGGCCTTGGCGGAACCCAGCGCCTGACACGGCTGGTGGGCAAGTCCAAGGCGATGGACATGAACCTGACGGGCCGCTTCATGGATGCCGAAGAAGCAGAGCGTTCAGGCCTCGTGAGCCGGGTGGTCCCAGCCAAGAAGCTGATGGAAGAGGCGATGGCAGCGGCGCAGAAAATTGCAGAGAAATCGCAAATTTCGGTGATGGCAGCAAAGGAAGCGGTCAACCGCTCCTATGAGACGACATTGCGCGAGGGGCTCTTGTTCGAGCGGCGCGTGTTCCATTCGCTCTTTGCTACCGAGGATCAGAAAGAGGGGATGGCCGCGTTTTCCGAGAAACGCGAGGCGCAGTTCCGCGACAAGTAAGCGTTTTACACCAAAAGGGGCGCTGCCCCTCTTGGCCTACGGCCAATTCACCCCGAAGTATTTGGACCATAAAGAAACCGAAATGCGCGCCCGGATTTGACACACGCAACACCCGGGCGCGGCTTCTTCATGGGCGGTCATCGGCTCTCCAGCCTGTACCGCAGACCCAGCATCTCACGTCAGGGTTAATAAAACCTTGCGCTTCTTTTTGGCAAAAATACTCAAACTCTGCGCTCTGCCGCCAGACGCCAACCTCTCAGATCAATCCTTCGGCAGCAAAAAGCGCCTTCACGTCCGCCTCGGGGCGCGCGCCATAGTGGCCAATCACTTCGGCCGCCGCGATACAGCCCATGCGCCCGGCCACCGCCAGCGGTTGGCCCGTCGCCAGGCCGTAGAGCAGGCCAGCGGCAAACTGATCGCCCGCGCCGGTGGTATCAACCGGGGTCACGCGATGCACCGGAACAGTGACAGTTTCATCCCCCTGAACCAGCACAACATCATGCCCCGAACGGGTGCAGACAATGAGGCCGCTTTCAGATGCCGCCTGTTCCAAGGCCGAGCCCAGATCCTCGGTCTCATAGAGCGCGCACCACTCGTGTTCGTTGCCGATCACATAGTCCAACTCGCGCAAGAGACCCCGGAAGTCATCCCGGTGGCGATTGACGCAGAACGGGTCGGAGAGGGTGATCCCGGCTTTGCCGCCGCCGGCCCGCGCCGCGCGCGCTGCCGCCTGAAACGCTGCCTTGCCCTTGGGCTTGTCAAAGAGATACCCCTCTAAAAACAAAAGTTCTGCCTGCCCGGCCACGGCCTCGGGCACATCTGCATCGTCGAGTTCGGTCGAGATACCCAGATAGGTGTTCATCGACCGCTCGCCATCTGGCGAGACAAAGATCATCGACCGCGAGGTGGGCAGCGCGCCATCGCCGCGTGGTGGATTGACGAAATCAGTGCCGACCTCGGCCATCGCCGCAGCGTAGTAGCGCCCAAGATCGTCATCGCTGACCCGTCCGATAAAACCTGTCGAGAGGCCAAGCGCGCCCAGTCCCGCGATGGTATTGGCCACCGATCCCCCCGGCATCTGCCGACGGTCGGTCATGTTCTCATAGAGAAATTCGGCGCGTTCGGTTTCGATCAATTGCATCACGCCCTTGTCGATGGCCATGCGCGCCAGAAAGGCATCATCGCATTGGCTGATCACGTCCACCACGGCATTACCGATGCCAACGGCCTGATATTTTGTCATAGGGTCTTGTCCTCGAATAAGCAGAGATCACGAATAAGGCAGGTGCCGCAGGCGGGTTTGCGCGCCTTGCAGGTGTAGCGGCCATGCAGGATGAGCCAGTGATGCGCGTGGCGCTGAAAGTCCACCGGCACGTTGTCTTCGATAGCGCGCTCGACAGCGTCCACCGTTTTGCCGGGGCAGATGCCGCTGCGGTTGCCCACACGGAAGATATGCGTATCCACCGCCTGCGCCGGATAATGCCACCACATATTGAGCACAACATTCGCCGTTTTGCGCCCGACACCGGGCAAGGATTGCAGCGCGGCGCGGGAGTTGGGCACCTCTCCGCCGTAGTCCTCGACAAGGATCCGGCTGAGTTTCATCACATGCTTGGCCTTGTTGCGATAGAGGCCGATGGTCTTGATGTGTTGGATCAGCCCCTCTTCGCCCAGATCGAGCATCTTTTGCGGGGTGTCAGCGACTTTGAAGAGGTCACGCGTCGCCTTGTTGACGCCGACATCGGTGGCCTGCGCCGAAAGGGCGACGGCGACGACAAGCGTATAGGCGTTGACATGCTCCAACTCGCCCTTGGGTTCCGGCTCTGCAGCCTCGAACCGGGCGAAAATCTCGCGGACCTTATGATAGTCAAGTTGGCGTGCCATGGCTGTTCTATGCCGGGATTTGGCGGGATGCGCAACATTCGGGTCGCATGCCCAGAACCGGCGTCATATCCTGCCTGTGAAATCACAGGAACGCCAAGATGAACGCCCAACCCGAATCCGGCTATCACTACCACGTCATGCGCCGTGCTATCGACCTTATTGATGGCCACGACGCGGCGCTGACGCTCGAGGAATTGGCGCGAGAGATGGGCATGAGTGCTGCGCATTTCCAGCGGCTCTTTTCGCAATGGGTGGGGGTGTCGCCGAAACGCTATCAGCAGTACCTGACCCTCGGCCATGCCAAGGCGCTGTTGGCAGAGCGGTTCACGACGCTGGAGGCTGCCGATGCGGCGGGCCTGTCGGGCACGGGGCGGCTCCACGATCTTTTTCTGCGGTGGGAGGCGATGAGCCCCGGCGATTTTGCCCGCGGGGGCGACGGGCTGACGATCCATTTCGGCTGGTTCGACAGCCCCTTTGGTGAGGCGCTTGCCATGGGCACCGATCGCGGGCTGTGTGGCCTGGCCTTTTCCGAGGAATTCGGGCGAGAGATCGCGATGGCCGATATGCGATCCCGCTGGCCCAAGGCCGCGTATACCGAGGCGCCCGACAAAATCGCGGGCTGGGTCGATGCAGCCTTTGGCGGGCGCGGCGAGGTGGCGGTCCACATGATCGGCGCACCGTTTCAGATCAAGGTCTGGGAGGCGCTCTTGCAAATACCCTCGGGCCACGTGACCACCTATTCCGAAATCGCAAGCGCCATCGGTAATCCACGTGCGGTGCGGGCTGTGGGCACTGCGGTTGGGCGCAATCCGGTCAGCTACATTATCCCCTGTCACCGGGCCTTGCGCAAATCAGGCGCGCTTGGCGGCTATCACTGGGGCTTGCCCGTCAAGCGCGCTATTCTTGCCTGGGAGGGCGCCCGCGCCGACGGATAGGCGGAAAGTTGCAGGCAATGCCAGGTTTTTCCCCGTGAATGACCCTTGGGATACGGGTTGTTATTGCATATCATCGGCGCAGACCCGATCCATCGGGCCAGTTGAACCGAAGAGGCGAATTCCATGATACGAGCGAAAAAACCCTTACTGATGCTTTCCGGCGCATCCTTGTTGCTGGCAACCGCCTGCACCGATCCGGGCTATGTGGGTGGCACCAACCCCAACCAAAAAACCCAGCAGGGGGCGATCATCGGCGGTCTCATCGGTGCCGGGACCGGAGCGATTGTCAGCGACAGCAAGGGGAAGGGCGCGCTGCTTGGTGGCGTACTTGGTGCCGTGGGTGGCGCGGCCATCGGAAACGCACTGGACCGGCAAGAGGCCGAGTTGCGTCAGCAACTTGACGGCGATGTGCGGATCGTCAACACCGGTGACCGCCTGATCCTGACCATGCCGCAAGACATCCTTTTCCCGGTGGACGGGGCAACAGTGGCCCCCGCGCTGCGTGATGATCTCTTCAAGGTCTCGCAGAGCCTGCAAGCCTATCCCAACACCACGGTGCAGGTCGTAGGCCATACCGACAGCGACGGCGATGCAGGATATAATCAGGGCCTGTCGTTGCGTCGCGCGAATGCGGTTGCGGATGTGCTTGCCAGCGGCGGCGTGCCTTATGGTCGCCTCCGCGCCATTGGCCGGGGCGAGGATCAGCCCGTCGCCTCAAACCTCACAAGCGAAGGCAAGGCGCAGAACCGCCGGGTCGAAATCGTGATCCTGCCCAACGCCTGATCGCGTTTGACTGAAAAGAGGGGGCTGGCCGAATCCCGGTCAGCCCCCTTATTCATTTGACTTGGATGCTTTCGAGATAGGCCATCAACGCTGCAAGCGGGCGCGGTGTGGGTGTGAGAACGCCGTCACCCACATCAAGCGGCACGGTTTCCCCCTCGAGCAGCAGACCAAATTCGGGCATGTCCTGACCCGGAAGTCCGGTGCGGTCATAGCCGTCGATCACCGACAAAACATGGGCGCGGGGGAAAACCGCATCTTTCGACAGTTGCGTCAGATCCGCCGGAGCCGGCCTGAGACCAGACGCCCAAGGGCCGTCCCCCTGCCCGGATGCCCCGTGGCATTGGGCACAGTTGGCATTATAAATTCCCGCCCCCTCGCCCGCATCGGGCATGGAGACGGTCGCTGCACAGGCCGCAAGGCCTGCGGCGGTCAGGATTGCCAAGATACGCATCGCTCGCCCCTTTGTTTTCACCAAAGGTAGCAAGAGCACCAAGGCTGCGCAACGGCCCTGATCAGGACAACTCGCCCGACAACCCCTTGTCGATCAGTGCCACAGTTTCCGTCACGCCATAAAGTGCTATGAACCCGCCAAAGCGTGGCCCCTGAGACGCCCCCAAAAGCACCTCGTAGAGCGCCTTGAACCAGTCGCGCAACGGATCGAACCGGTCACGCCCCACGGCATAGACGATGGATTGCAGCGCTTCATCCTCGGCTGGGCCATCATAGGCCAACAGTTGCGCGCGCAGGTCCACCAAGGCCTCACGTTCCAGATCAGTGGGCGCACGGTAAACCTTGGCTGGGGCCACAAAATCCTTGTAGTAGCGCACCGCATAGCCGGCTGCCGCGTCGAGATCAGGATGGGTCTCGGGGCGGGCGTCGGGCGCATAGCGACGGATAAAGCCCCAGAGCGTTTCCTTGTCTTCGGCAGCCGATACCGAGGCAAGGTTGAGCAGCATCGAGAAGGGCACAACCATCCGGCTCTCGGGCACCTTGCCGCCGTGAATATGCCAAACCGGATTGGCCAACTGCTGCTCTAGCGTCTGTTCGGGATAGGCGCGCAATTGCTGATGATACTCATCCACGGCCCGTGGGATGACATCGAAATGCATCCGCTTGGCGGTCTTGGGCTTTTGATACATGAAATACGACAGGCTTTCGGTGGCGGCATAGGTCAGCCACTCATCAATTGACACACCATTGCCCGAGGATTTCGAGATCTTCTGTCCGCTCTCGTCAAGGAAAAGCTCATAGGTGAAATGCTCTGGCGCGGGTGCGCCGAGCGCACGACAGATGCCATCGTAAATCGGCGTGTTGGTCGAGTGGTCTTTGCCATACATCTCGAAATCAACGCCAAGAGCAGCCCAACGAGCGCCAAAATCAGGCTTCCATTGCAGTTTCACATTGCCGCCCGTCACCGGCAGGGTCCATTCGCGCCCCGTCTCATCGTCAAAGGTGATGGTGCCATCCTTGGCGTTCACCTCTTTCATCGGCACATAGAGCACACGGCCCGTTTCGGGGTGAATGGGCAGAAAGATCGAATAGGTCTGCTGCCGCTCTTCACGCAGCGATTTCAGCATGATCGCCATGATCGCGTCATAGCGTTCTGCGGCGCGGCGCAGCACGTCGTCAAACTGACCTGAGCGATAGAATTCCGTGGCCGAATAGAACTCATAGTCGAACCCAAAGGTATCGAGGAACCGCCGCAGCATGGCGTTGTTATGGTGGCCAAAGCTCTCATGCGTGCCAAAAGGGTCTGGCACAGAGGTGAGAGGCTTTTGAAGATGCTCCATCAGCATTTCACGGTCAGGCACATTGCCCGGCACCTTGCGCATGCCATCAAGATCGTCGGAAAAGCAGATCAACCGTGTCGGAATGTCGCTTATCACCTCAAAGGCACGGCGGATCATCGTCGTGCGCAGCACCTCGCCAAAGGTGCCGATATGCGGCAGGCCAGAGGGGCCATAACCGGTCTCGAACAGCACGTAACCCTTTTCCGGCGGTGCCTTTTCATAGCGCTTGAGCACGCGGCGCGCCTCTTCAAAAGGCCAGGCTTTCGAATTCATGGCGGCATCGCGCAATTCGGACATCGGTCACACTCCAGGTTTCAGCCCGCCGAAATCCCGGCAAAGCATCTGCGCTTCCTATTGCCGGGGGGCGTGACAGTCAATATTCTGCACCGCAACATAGCCCCGCGCGAAAGGCCCGCACATGTCAGAACCGATGCCCCACCCGCTTACACCGCAAGATTGCCTTGTGGCGGTGATGATCGCCGTCTCGGCCTCGGATGAGGATATGCGCACCGCTGAACTCATCAAGATCGAAAGCACGGTGAATAACCTGCCGATCTTTGCCGACTATGATCTGGATCGGCTCAGGTTGATGTCGCAAACCGTGCTCGACCTGTTTACGGTCGAAGATGGTCTTGATGCGCTCTTTGGTCTTGTGCGTGCGAACCTGCCCGAACGGCTGTTCGAGACGGCCTATGCGCTTGCCTGTGATGTGGCGGCGGCAGATGGGACACTGAACGAGCGCGAGTTGCGCCTGCTCGAAGAAATCCGCTACGAGCTGACCATCGACAGGCTGCATGCCGCCGCCATCGAACGCGGCGCACGGGCACGGCACATGCTCGCGTAAGCCAGTTCAACGTGCCGCGCCGCGAAGTGGCGGCGTTCCTGCCCGCCGCAGGATAACACCCAGACGGGCAAAGCTGTTCTTAGCGGAAACCGCCTCTTTTTCGGCCAGAAACCCGTCAAGCTCGGGCCAGATCCGTATCGCCTGATCGAGTTCGGGATCGCTGCCCTCGGCATAGAGGCCTGCCTTGATCATGGTCTCAGACCGGGCATAATTGCCCAAAAGGCTGCGCGTTCGTGAAATCAGGGTGTTTTCTTCATCCGTTGCGGCGCGCGGCAGGCTCCGCGACACGGAGCGCAAAAGATCGATCGCCGGATAGCGCCCGCGCTCCGCGATCTGACGATCCAGCACCACATGCCCGTCAAGCACGCCGCGCAAAATGTCGGCTATCGGTTCCTCCATATCCGAGCCAGCGACCAGAACGGTCAGAAGCGCGGTGATATCGCCGGCCCCGTCCTCGCCCGGGCCCGCCCGTTCGCAAAGCGACATGATCAAATGCGAGGTTGAGGCCGGAAAGCCGCGCAGCGCTGGCATTTCCCCCGCCGCCGTCGCCACCTCGCGATGCGCCTCGGCAAAGCGCGTGATCGAATCGGCAAGGAACAGCACCTGCTGACCCTGATCGCGGAAAAACTCGGCCACGGCCATTGCCGTCCAGGCACAACGGCGGCGAACAAGCGGCGAGCGGTCCGAGGTGGCGGCGACGATCACCGCGCGGCGCATACCCTCAGGCCCCAGCACATGCTCGACGAATTCGCGCAACTCGCGCCCGCGCTCGCCGATCAGAGCGATCACAACAACATCGGCCTGCATGTGCCGCGCCAGATGCCCCAACAGCATGGTTTTACCAACGCCTGACCCGGCAAAAAGGCCCACGCGCTGTCCGCGCACGATGGGCAGCACCGTGTTAAAGGCCGCCATTCCAGTTTCCAGCCGCGCGCCCAGCGCGCGCCGCCGCGCTGGGGCCGGGGGCTCTGCGCGCAACGCCCGTGTCTCGGCCCCACGTAAAAGAGGCCGACCATCGAGCGGTGCACCAAAGGGATCAATGATCCGACCCAACCAGCCGTGTGACGGCGCGATGGCCTCTGCCTGCCCCAGAATCACACGGTCCCCAAGGGCAACCCCCTCGGGGCTGGACTCAGGCAAGACCATCACAGAAGCCGCCTCAAGCCGGATCACCTCGCCAGAGAGCGGCGCACCAGACCGGCGGCGAATGTCCACCCTGTCTCCTAGCCGTGCCTCAGAAGACAGGCCACTGATCCGCAAGGTATTTCCCTGCACCGCGCTGACCCGGCCTATCACCCGCGACAGACGCAGCGAAGAAAGTTCCGCCCGCAACGCCGCCATGTCCTGTCTCTGCATCGCCTGCTCCAATCATGATCCCGCAAACAATTTCTAAAGGAATCAGGGTTAAGCCTTGGTTGAAGCCACTCGAGGGAGAAGCCCCGATGTTTGAAAAGATGGAAGTATTTCGCATGGCTCATGCGTTGGCGCAGCACGCGGGTGCCCGTCAGGCGCTGGTGTCGCAGAATATGGCCAATGCCGATACGCCGGGCTATGCCGCGCGCGACATCGCAGATTTTGCGGTGGTCTACGCCTCTGATGACGGGGGACAGATGCCGCGCGCGACACGGAGCGGGCATATGCTCGGCCATGAAACGCGCCTTGATTTTGCTGTTGCCAAAGACAGGGATGCCGTCGCGGACCCAAATGGCAACTCGGTCACGCTTGAGACCGAAATGCTGCGCGCGGTGGATGTGAAACGCCAACACGACCGCGCGCTCGCGATCTACAAATCCTCGCTCACCGTGCTGCGCGCGGCGATCGGGCGGCGATAGGGGCGCAAGATGAGCGATTTTTCCAACGCCCTTTCGGTTTCAGCCAGCGGGCTCAAGGCTCAGGCGCAACGTCTGCAGCATGTGTCCGAGAATATCGCCAATGCCGACACGCCCGGCTATCGCCGCAAAACCGTATCGTTCGAGGCGACCCACGCCGGGACAGGGACAGCTGGCGCCGTCACGGTGAGCCGGGTCCACCTTGATCAGAGCGCCCCACAGCGGATCTACGATCCCAGTCACCCGCTTGCGGATGAAACCGGGTATTACCAAGGGTCCACGGTCGATCTCATGATCGAAATCGCCGACGCACGCGAGGCGCAGCGCAGCTACGAGGCCAATCTAAAGATGTTTGATCAGGTGCGGCAGATGTCTGCCGGGCTAATGGACCTGTTACGCCGATAAAGGAGATCCAGAATGGATATTACCGGATTGAATACCGCCCAGAAATACTCTGCCGCCCGCATGGCGACCGAACCGACCGCCAGTCACAATGCGGCGGGCAGCGCCTTTCAGACCGTGGCCAAGGATTTTGCCGCCACCCTCTCAGAGGGCGAAACTCTCGCCAAAGCGAGCATGATCGGCAAGGCTGATCCACATTCTCTGGTGCAGGCGCTTGCGCAGACCGAACTCGCGGTTGAGGCCGCCGTCACGGTGCGCGACCGTGTGGTGGAGGCCTATCAGGAAATCCTCCGCATGCCGGTCTGATCCGATGCTCAACGAGGTCCTGTTCTTTGACACGTTGCGCGAATCCCTTTGGATTTCGGTGATTATCTCTTTTCCGATCCTCGCGGTGGCGCTTCTGGCGGGCCTCGTGGTGGGGCTCTTTCAGGCGCTCACCTCGATTCAGGAACTGACCCTGACCTTTGTTCCCAAACTGGGCGCGATCATTGTCGTGTTCTGGATCACCATGGGCTTCATGACGCAAACGCTGGTCACCTTTTTTCAGGACCGGCTCATCCCGATCATCACAGGAGGCTGAGATGGAAAGCGCGGGCTACACAACCCTCACCCGGCAATCCGGGCTCTTGCGCGAATTGCAGGTCGTGGCCAACAACATCGCCAATGCCGCGACCACCGGCTATCGCCAAGAGGGGCTGATCTTTTCCGAATTCGTCAAACGCACCGAAGGCGGCCCCTCTCTTTCGATGGCGCGGGGCAATGTGCGGATGACCTCCACCCTCCAGGGGCCGCTCACCCTTACGGGCGGCATGCTCGATCTGGCGATTGAGGGAGACGGGTTTTTCCTAATCGAGACCCCGGCAGGCGAGCGGCTGACGCGCGCGGGCAGCTTCACACTCTCGGCGCAAGGCGATCTGGTCACGCCGGATGGCTTTCGCGTGCTGGATGCAGGCGGGGCGCCCGTGTTCATTCCCCCTGACGCCAGCAGTATCGGTCTCTCTCCCGACGGCACGCTCAGCGACAATGGCCGCCCGCTGGCCCAGATTGGCCTTGTGCGCCCCATCGATAGGGTTGGCATGATCCGCGAGGATGGCGTGATGTTCCATGCCAATGGCGGGTTCGAACCGGTCGAAGAAGGGGTCATTCACCAGGGATTTCTGGAGGGGGCCAATGTCGATCCCATCGGCCAGGTCGCCCGCATGATCGAAGTGCAGCGCGCCTATGAAATGGGCCAGAGCTTTCTCGATACCGAACATGAGCGCGTGACCTCCGCGCTCGATTCCCTCATCCGTTAACTCAGGAGCGCGTCATGCATATCCTCAAGATCGCCGCCACCGGAATGGCCGCCCAGCAAATGCGGGTCGAAACGATTTCGAACAATCTCGCCAACATGTCGACCACCGGCTACAATGCGCGCAGGGCAGAATTCGCGGATTTGCACTATCAGCAACTCGCGCGCGCTGGCACCATCAATGCGGCCGATGGCACGGTTTTGCCCACCGGCGTGCAGCTGGGCCTTGGTGTGCGCCCATCGGCGATTTCCGTACAACTGGCCCAAGGGTCGCTGACCCAGACCAATGGCGATCTCGATCTCGCCATCGACGGCGGCGGCTATCTGGAGGTCCGATTGCCCTCTGGCCAGTCCGGCTATACCCGCGACGGGGCGCTCAAACGCTCGGCGGATGGGGTCATCGTCAATTCCGAGGGCTTTCCCATAGCCCCCGAGATTACGATCCCCGAGGATGCCCGCAGCATCACCATCAACGCCGAAGGCGAGGTTTTCGCCTTTTTTCAAGACACCGCCGAGGCGCAGCAACTGGGGCAGATCGACCTTGTCGGCTTTACCAACCCCAAGGGGCTAGAGGCGATCGGCGGCAATCTTTTCGTCGAAACCGAGGCTTCTGGCCCCGCGAATGTCACCACCGCCGGACAAGATGGTTTGGGCACGCTGCGCCAAGGCTATCTGGAAGACAGTTCCGTCGATCCGGTGCGTGAGATTACCGAGTTGATTGAGGCCCAAAGAGGGTATGAGCTGAATGCCAAGGTCATCACCGCCGCTGACCAGATGCTCAGCGCCACAACACAGGTGCGGTGATGCGGTCTCTGGCTTTTATGCTCGGCATTTTTCTCAGCGGACCGGCTTTGGCAGATGTCATCCTCGCCACCCGCACAATCCGCCCACAAGAAATCCTTGGTCCGGCCGATCTCTTGTTGCAACAGGGCGAGGGCCACAGCGATGTGGCGCTAGAGGACCTGATTGGGCAAGAGGCGCGCGTCGCCCTCTATCCGGGTCGTCCGGTGCGCCAAGGCGATGTCGGGCCCCCTACCGTAGTCGAGCGCAATCAGGTCGTCCCACTGATCTATCTGCGTGGCGGCCTAGAGATCATGACAGAAGGCCGCTCGCTCGACCGAGCCGGGATTGGTGATCATGTCCGCGTGATGAACCTTGCGTCGCGCGCCACTGTCTCGGGGCGCGTGACGGCAAACGGCCAGATACTCGTGTCGCAATAGGAGCCACCATGACTGCCTTGCGTCTCAATTTAATCTTTGTCGTGGTTCTGCTGGCCACCTCCTGCGCGCGGCTCGACCATCTCGGCAAACCGCCAAGTTTCACCCCGACCATGAACTCCACCGAACAGCTTGCCATGCTTGATCCGGGCCTGCCGCGCAGCACCGCGCAGGACGCCCCGTTTCAACAAGCCTCGCTCTGGAGCGGTGGCAAGCAATCCCTTTTGGGCGACCGGCGCGCAGCGCAGCGTGGCGATATCATGACGGTGGTCATTGAAATTGACGAAGAGGCGCAGATCTCGAACTCCACATCGCGCTCTCGGGACGGGTCCGAGAGCCTGGCGATCCCGGATCTCTTCGGCATCCCCCAACGGATCAACCCCAACCTGCCCGAAGGGGCCAGTCTTGACCGCGCGGCGGGTCTCAATTCAACCAGCCAATCCGGCGGAGAAGGCTCGGTCAGCCGGAGTGAAGAGCTGACCCTGCGCGTGGCCGCAACCGTGATGCAGGTTCTGCCGAATGGGGTGCTCGAAATCCAAGGCTCTCAAGAGGTGCGGGTCAATTTCGAGTTGCGCGAATTGCTGGTGTCCGGATTCGTGCGGCCCGAAGACATCTCGCGCCAGAACGAGATCACCTATGACAAAATTGCCGCCGCCCGAATTTCCTATGGTGGGCGCGGCCAGATCACCGATGTTCAACAACCCAGGATCGGTCAGCAGTTGCTCGATGGCCTTCTTCCCTTCTGAAAACCAAAGCCAGGACCTATCATAATGCTTGCGAAAATGCTGCCTCTGTTCTTGCTTCTGATTGGCTTGGCTGCGGGGGGCGGGGCAGGCCTTGTGCTCAAGCCTGAGCCAGAGAGCGCGCAGGCGGAACACCCACCCGAACCAACCACGGATCACGCAACACCGCGACCTGAGGCCCAAAAGGGCAGTGAAATCGTAAAGCTGAACAACCAGTTCGTCATCCCACTGGTTGCCAAGGACAGGATAAACGCACTTGTGGTGCTGTCACTCAGCATAGAAACCACCGCAGGTCGCACAGCCGAGGTCTATGACCGAGAGCCAAAGCTGCGGGATGTTCTGTTGCAGGCACTTTTCGATCACGCCAACAGAGGCGGTTTTCAAGGGGAATTCACCAAGGCTCGAAACATGGATGTACTGCGTGCGGCGCTCGGCGACGTGGCGCAAGAGGTATTGGGGGATGCTATCCTGGGCGTTCTGATCACGGAAATCGCACGACAAGACGTCTAAGCGGCGGCGGTCAGTCCGGAGGCATCTGTTGGAGTCGCGCAAGGCTTTCCGAGAGCGCAGCTTGCGCTTTAGCGCGCGCTTGCACGGTGCGGTGCCTTTCCTCTTGAGAGAGCTGCGCCGCCGCTTGGTACTTGCCAAAGCTGCGGCGCAGCTCTCGGCTTAGTTGTCCTTTACTCCCCAGAACGCGTGCCAGGTCGGAATGCAGGCGGGCCTTGCTTTGCCCGATCCAACCCTGCCATAAAAGATCTGCGCCAACCGCACGGTATCCGCTCGCATCGCCTTGGGGCATATCTTGCGTAGCGCCGCGCATAGTCTCAAGCTGGCTAAGGTCTGCACGCAACCGTGCCTCCTCTGACAGTATCCGCTGCATCTTGGCCGAGGCCGCACGATAGAGCGCGTCAGTCAAGGCCACCATATCTGCATGGCTTCGAGCGGTCACCCAAAACTCCTTGCCTTGCGGCGCATGTCTTCGGAAAAACGGATGGCGACGGCCACAGCCGCATAATGCGTTGGATCGATTTCACGGCCGATCTCTGTCGTGGCATGCAGCGCGCGCGCTGTTGGCGCATCCTCAAGGATGGGCACACCACTTTCTCGGGCGAGATCGCGAATTGCGAGCGCTATATGATCCATGCCTTTGGCCACACAGGTTGGCGCAGCCCCCGGTTTGCGGCTCCATTTCAGGGCCACTGCAAAATGAGTGGGATTGACGATGACCACATCCGCCGTTGGCACATCGGCCATCATCCTGCCAGATGCCAACTCCATCGCGCGGCGTCGGCGCTGCTGTTTGACCGCGGGATCGCCGTCGTTCTGCTTCAACTCATCGCGAAGGTCCTTGTGAGACATCCTCTGACGCCGCAAATGATCGAAATACTGCCAGAGATAATCAAGACCGCCGATTGCGAGCGAGATGAGTAAAACAATAATCATGAACTCGATGATCAATTTGCCCATCACCGCCCCGATGATCGGGGCCTCTGCATGCAATGTGCTCATCATTTCAGGTAGCCGATAGGTCAGAAAACCCCCAAGCAAGAGGCTGTACAGAAACAATTTCCCAAAGCTCTTGGCAAATTCGAAGAGCCCCGTTGCCCCGAACTTGTTCTTTGCGTTCTCAACCGGATTGATGCGCGATACCCTGGGTTCGATCTTGGTCGGAGCCACGACAAAAGCGCGCTGTGCGATCACGGCCGCAAGTGCCATAACCATTGGCAAAAGCAAAAAGAGGGACAGGCCGAAAACGATCTGCGCCGCTATTCCACCCAGCGCTGAGGCGCCCAGCCCGCCCTGAAATATGAGCTTGGCCAACTGGTCTGAGTGTTCGACCAAAGTCATGAGGTTGGCTCCGACTGTCTCAACAGGCGTGCCACTTGCAAGACTGAGGGCCAGCAATAGCCCAGCGTAGGTTCCAACAGTGTTGAGATCGGCAGAGCGCGCAAACTCTCCCTTTTTGCGGGCCTCGTCCAGCTTGTGCTGTGTTGCCTCTAGCGTCTTGTCAGAGTCGTCGTTTTGCTCGGCCATCGTCACCCTCCAAACGGGTTTGTGACAAAGCTTTGAAATGCTCCGAGCCAAACCACCAGCATCGTGGGCACTACGAGCATCAACAGAAAGAGGGTAAGGGCCATGGCAGCCGGGGCGCCGACGAGAACAACCATCAACTGGGGCATCGCCCGATTGATTATGCCCAACGTCAGATTATACAACACCGAAACAAGCACAAAGGGCGCAGCAAGAGAAAAGCCGAAAGAGAACGCCTGCGCGATCCGGGCAACTCCCCATTGCGACAGGGTGCCAACGTCTGGAAACTCCGCGACTGGAAAGATCCCGTAGCTGAGCACAATCATCTCAGCCAAACGCACATGGACGCCCATAATCATCATCAGGGCCACCGCGCCAGTTGCGAGAAGGTGACCAATGGCCGGAAGCGGCGTCTGACTGGCATTTCCGAGGATTTGCGCCAATGAGGTCGACTGCGCCGCAATCGACCCCGCCATTTGTAAAGCCATCAGAAAGAGCCGCAGAGCAACGCCCAGGGCAAGGCCGACAATCGTTTCGGACAGGATCAAACCTACCGTCGGTGCCCGCGCATGATCTGCCAAATCGGGCGATAGGACCGGTGCCACGATCAGTGTAAAGGCGATGACAAGAACCAGCTTGATCCGCATCGGGACGGAGGATTCGCCGAACCCTGGCAAGAGCCCGATGATCGGTGCGACCCGCAGAAATACGGCTACGTGCAACCAAAGCATCTCGATCGACAGATCAAAGACCTGAGCGAGAGGCGTCATGCGCGCACCACGCCGACTAGCGATGGCTTGGCCTCGAATCCTATTTCTTCAAAGCTGAGAACGGGAACGTTGACATTCCTGGCGATCAAAAGTGTGCGCAGAAATCGGCGCCGCAAAGACGATGTGACCAGGGCGGGCGAGAGGCCCCTTTCTCCGGCCAGTTGCACCTGCTCGGCGACCCCGGCCGTGAGCGTGCTGAACTGCTCCGGCGGCAGGGCAACGTCGGAGCGGCCACGCTCGCCGCTCATCTCAAAAGCGGTGAATGTATCCTCCCACTCCGGTGCAAGCTGGATCAGGGGCAAGCTGCCGTCGGGGCGTTGCAGGCCGGCCACCAACTGAAACCCAAGCCTCTGGCGCACATGCTCACAAATGGCCTCAGGCTGCGGCCCAAACTGCCGGTTTTCAGCAATGCTCTCAAGGATCAACGGCAGATTTCGGATCGAGACTTGCTCCGCGAGCAACAGACGCAGGACCGCATGCAAAAGATCCGGTGCAACACGATCCGGGATCATGTCCTCGAGCAGTTTGCGGTTGGCCTCAGACCTGCCTCTGTCAGAGAGATTGACCATCTCGTCGAGCAGGCGGCGCATGGCCTTCATTGTCAGCAACCGGCTCAGATTGCGGCGGATCACCTCTAGAAGATGGGTCGCAAGCACCTCTGGGGGTGCCACCAGAGTGGCCCCGGACAGCGCCGCACGATCCTGCTCTGAAGCAGGAATCCAACGTGCCGGGGCACCATACACCGGCTCTTTGACCGTCTCACCTGGGGCAAGGGCCGGATATTGGTCGGGGTCGAGGGCAAGAAGGTGATTGTCCCGCAGAAACGCCCGCGCGCGTTCCACCCCCTGAATGCGTATAACGTAGCTGCCTGGTGGCATACCCGGATCGTCGGTCAATCGGATATCCGAGAGGATAACCCCATATGTTGTCGCAACATACTGGCGCATGTTGGTGATGCGCGCCTCAAGGCCGACACCGGGATCAAGCACCATGTTGACAAGGTCCGGGGCAAATTCCACGTGAATGTCATCCAGTTCCAGAATGTCGCCCATTGACCTGATCGGCGCGCTCACGGGAAGGGAATCTTCTTGCGATGAGGCAGGGTTCGCGCCCCGACTGCGATGGCTGGCAAAAGCCAGAGCGGCCAATCCGACGCCGCCGAGGAGGAACGGCACAAACGGCAGGCCCGGCACGAGCGCGAAAAGCCCCATCAAGACAGCGACTGTCGCCAGCGCCGTCGGATGACGCCCGATCTGCTCGGAAATCGCCAGATCCGCCGCGCCTTTATTGCCGCCCCGCGCCAGTAGCAGCGCCGCAGCGATCGAGATGATGACAGCCGGAATCTGGGTAACCAGCCCGTCACCGATTGTCAGGATCGTATAGGTTTCAAAGGCTTTACCGATCGGCATGTCATGGAGCGTGATGCCGATCACAAGACCGACGAGAAAGTTCAGAAGCGTGATCAAAAGGCCCGCAACCGCATCCCCTTTGACGAATTTTGAGGCCCCATCGAGCGATCCAAAGAAAGTGGTTTCCTGTTGTTCCTGCTCTCGCCGCTCTTTGGCCTCCTGATGATTGATGGCACCCGCCGACATGTCGCTGTCAATGGCAAGCTGCTTGCCGGGCATTGCATCAAGGGCAAAGCGTGCACCAACCTCTGCCATGCGCGCGGCACCTTTGGTGATCACCAGAAAGTTGACGATCAAAAGCACGAGAAACACGACAAGACCCAAAAGAACATTGCCGCCGATGATGAAATCGGCAAACCCCTCGATCACCTGTCCTGCGGCATCGGTGCCGGTATGGCCTTGTCCGATGATCAGCTTGGTCGAAGAGACATTGAGCGCCAGGCGCAGCATCAGCGATGCAAGGAGGATGGTTGGAAATGCGGAAAAATCGAGCGGCCGATCGATAAAGAGCGTGATCGTAAAAATCAGGATTGCGAGGGCAAAAGATGCCGCCAGCCCGACATCAAGCAGCCATGCCGGAACGGGCAGGATCATCATCACAATCACGGCCATAAGCGCGAGCGCCAGCAGGACCGTTGGTTGAAACACCGACTTGATGGAAAGACCGCCCATACCTTAGAACCCCACCGCAACTGTTTGATCGAGCCGGATTATATAGCGCCGCGTTTCCCCCATCGGCACGAGAGAGCCCGAGCGCGTGACGCCATCCGCATGTTGCAACAGCGGATAGCCGTTGCTGGACAGAACAGGCTCTGAAAGTCTCTGGCGCGATGTTGCCACAGGCTCCGAGGATCGCACTACATCCAGCCCGGCATAGACATCTTCGACCCGGTCGCGATAACCTTGGGCGCGTTGCGGCTGCCTGGAATGATAGGCCCCAACCGCTTTAGCCCAGCTGCCCATTTCACGCCGCAGCTCCTGCAGGAATCTTGCGGCATAAAGCGCATTCTCCATCGGATCAAACATGGTTTCGAACGACTCGAAGGCTGCGCCATGCCATCTGAAGTTAATCTGAAAGCACCCAATATCGAAACTGCGGGCACCACGCATATAGGCGGCGCGCACAAAGGTCTGCGCTTCCTCTTCGCTCTCGAACCAATAGCCTTTGCCCTCTATGTTCACGGTCCAGGGCCAGGCCTTTACTGTGCCCGCCACCGAGCGACCTGTTTCAACCTTGGCAATGGCGCGCAGCACATTCGTGGGAACATCGGCATGTCTCGCAGCGTGTCGGGCGGCGTCATCGCAGAGATCAACCGGCGCGGCAAAGGCCTGTGTTGCCCCGAGAAGGCCAGAGGTGATCACTTGGCGCAGAAGGCAGCTCAAGCGCGCCTCACGCTTCTTCAAAGAAAGAACAAACAGAAACGTCAAGAACCAAGCGGCCGGTGCCAGCCCGCCTCGGATCTGAGCGCGCCGCGCCAAACTTCCGAACGCACGTCGTCTACAGAGCAACCACCGGACGGTCAGAAGGTCTCTCATAAGCACTCCCATTCACGTTGTATCAAAGGGCTCATCGCCGAATTTCTCTCACAACGGATCCCCAGGTTTTCAGAATGTCTGCGCGTCAGCTTGCGCGATCACTCTTGCGATTCGGTAACCAGAAATTCGATTGTCACGGGGGATCGGAAATAGCGGTGCTCGCCAAGAGTGCACTCAGGGCGCTTCGGGTTGCAATGCTTTGATCAATCAACTTTTGATTGAATTGAAGAAGCCCGCCAGCTTGGTCTGGCGCGGCTTGTGTCATGGCCTGCGCCAGATTCTGTGTTGATGGATCACCAGCCGAAAGAAGGCTTTGCCAATCCTGCGCAAGCCACGCCGCCTGCTGCTTTGCGGCCTCATCTTGCAAGCCCTCGGCATAACGCATTGCACCGGCATAATCGCCAAGACTAGTCCGGGCGCGGGCGCGAAGGGTGTCAGCATCGGGCGAGGCAAGGCCGATGATTTCTGCCTCTGCAAGATGCGGGAGATCCTGAGCTAGAGCTATTTCCGCCCTTAAGAGCCGTTGCTCAGGCTCTGTCACCGAGCGCGATGCAACACTCAGAATCTCATCAGCCACATCCGCAAAGCCCAAGGTCAAGGCTCGCTGCGCGATCTCGCGGGTTAAATCAGCGGGCATCCTTGCAAAGCTTTCCTTGGGCTCACCCAAGATCTGCCGGAGAAACTCTATATCATCGGCCTGTGCGCCCAGCAGGCGCAGCATCTCTTGGCGCGTTTTTTGGGCGTTTTCGAGGGACAAGTCTGGCGAAACGCGCTCGAATTCAGCAAAGGCCTCGGCGTAAGAGCGCGAGGCGGTCAAAGCCAGCAGATAGGCGCCCCCAAGCTCTTGACCCATCGGCGTGCCACGGGTCTCTTGGTAGAGCGCGCCTGCAAGTTGTGCGGTGTCATAGTCAATGTCCTGCCCCCTTGATATCCGGGCGTTGATCAGGGCTGCCAAGGCTGGCGCAGAGTTCACATCATTACCTGACAACGACCCTTGCAAGCTTTGGTCGGCGGCGCTGAGATCACCGTCTGCCAGCGCAAGCTCGGCTCTTGCGATCTTTGCGCCTGCGGTGTCCGACAGATCTGCCGGCCCAAGGCCCCGCAAGATCATGTCCGATGTTTCGCGATGCTTTGCCGCAAGCAACTTGCGGGCAAGCGCCGGGCCAAGATGCCTGCGCAAATGCTCTGGCAATTCCGCGAACCCACGCAGGATTGCCGAATGATCCAGCAATTTGTCCTCGGGAATTTCCGCATGCGCCAAAGCGGCCCAAAGGGCGCTGCGTCCATGGCATCCCAGATCCTCTGTGAGCCGAGGTGCTGCAGACGCGGCATCCGGATCATCAACCAGCGATGCCAATTCGAACAGAACCGATACTTCCGCAGCATAGGTCGGGATTAACGATGCTACGTGCCGCGCCTCAAGCCCAAAGCCAAAGTAAATGTAGAGGCGGGCCAGCTGAAGCGCGACCTCTGGATTGACGACATCGAATTCACCGGAAAGCCTAGGGGAGAGCGTGCCGATCTGATCTGCTAGCGGCTTTTGCGTCCCCCAGGTTGCGACGTCCAGAACGGAATCAGGCAAACAGGCGGTCTGGATCGCATCGGACAGCGCGGATGAAAAGGCCAGCCCCGGCACTTGGTTGATTGTGCCTGTCACTCTGAGATTGCCAGAGGTGGCCAACGGCAAGCCTTCGGTCAATGGGGGCTCGGCACCGGTTGCCATGCCGCCAGACGGCACAATCTCGATCGCCGTTGCCAAAGGCTTTTGGTGGGCCCGCGTAATGTTGCCCAAGTCGGGCGTGCGCAGCGGCTGGACCAGCCCCTGATTGGCCGACTGTGCGATTTGCGCCAGAAGGCTGCGGCGCACCGCCGGCAACACATCCTCCGGCCCCAGCGGCGCAGCGGTTTTGCTCGTGGCTGATAACGGGGCAAGGCGCGATGCTACCAATCTGGCCGCCGAAGACTCGGCCCGCGCTTTCCAAGGCTCTCGCAGATCAGCTGTTGCGCCCTCTGCCAAAGGCGCCTGAGGCCGGCGCGCGGCAGAGGGTTCGGCGGTGCCAGGGGCGAGAATATCAAGCACCAGCATGGATTGCGAATGCCAGAACGTTCTTGTTGTACAGGCGCAGCCAAATGTCAGATCCAGCTGCCCAGACCCCTTTGGCGCGCCGATCCCGGCAAGTCGGCCTTGGGTGAGGCGATCAAACACTCGGCTCAGGTCAAATGTAGGGCGACCGCCGGGAAAGGTGATCGTGATACCATCCTCTCGGGTTTGATCCTGCCAGTCGAGTCGCGCGGGAAAATCGAACACAAGTCGCGTGAACCCTTCATGCTCGCCAGAGCGCACCACCACGTTTTGCGCAAGCATCGGGGCGGCCCATAAAGACAGGATGAACGAGATGGTCACAGTCCGGATCATGCCGCGTCCTGTTTGAGAGACTTCAGCGCTTCTTCCAACTCGTTGAAACTTGGGCGTTTGTGATTAGGCGTGTTTTGTCGCCCGACTTCGATGCAGATATTGGTGGCATGGTTGTGCAGATTGGCCACAAGCACTTCGCGGATCAGTTGATAGAAATGTCCATCCTCCTCGACCACGTCCTTGACCTTAGCCGCGAAGGGCCCGACCAGCCCGTACGAGAGGAAGACGCCCAAAAAGGTCCCGACCAGCGCGCCACCGATCATCTTGCCGAGGATTTCCGGCGGCTGGTCAATCGACGCCATCGTCTTGATGACACCCAGCACAGCGGCGACAATCCCCAAAGCAGGCAATCCATCCGCCATGGTTTGCAAAGCATGGCTTGAGTGCAACGCATGGTGAAGATTGGCCTCTATCCGCTTTTCGAGAACCTCTTCCACCTGATGAGGATCATCATAATTCATGGAGGCCGAGCGCAACGTATCACTGATCAGGGCCACGGCCTCTGCATCGGCCAGAATCTTGGGGTATTTCGAGAAGATCGCAGAGTCGTTTGGTGACTCGATATGCTCTTCGACAGCAATGGGGTTCTGCCGACCCAAACGGATCAATTCGAACAAGAGGCAGAGCAGATCCCGGTAATCCTGCGGCTTCCATTTCGGACCCTTGAAGACCTTGGCGATATCCCCGAGCGTGTGTTTGATCGCAGGCGCGTCATTACTGATGAGAAACGCCCCGACAGCCGCCCCACCAATCATCATGAACTCAAACGGCAGCGCCTTGAGAATAAGACCCAGCTTACCCCCGGCGGCCACATAGCCGCCAAACACCATGACGAAAATTACGACAATCCCGATGATTCCGACCATTCCGTTCCCCGCAGGCAGTCACTGATCCGAGACTGCCACCAACCGATTAACAAACCCTGACGATCCGCCCTCATCGCCGCGGCGCAGTGGCATTGCGCCCCGCAAGGATCACACTAATGCCATGCGCCACTCCGGGCGAAAGCCCTGCGAGGACATCCGCCGCAGCATCGGGGCGCATGCGCGCAAGAAATCCGGCGGCAAAGACCGGGTCCATCTCCTCAAATAGCGCAGCCGCCTGCTTGGGCTTCATCGACTCGTAAACCTTGGTCAGCTGCGCCACGTCATTCTCTGCGGCACTTTCCGTCAGAGCGATCATGCGGCGCAGATCCTCTTCGGCTGTTGTCAGGGCCGCAATCTTTTGTCCGGCCTCTTGCTCGACCAGTTTGAGCACCTGCTCTCGATTGCGCAGGGCCGTCTCTCGTTCCTCGAGCATGCGCCCACGCTCTTGCAGCGCGTCAAGCAAAGCTTTCATATCTTCGGGTGTCTCACAGGCCTGCGTGGATGGTGTGCTGCTTTCTTCTGTCGCCTCTGGCGCGCGGGCAAAAGCCCTGCCGACACCCTCTCCGAAACGCAAAAGCGCCGATGCGACCAAAAAGGTAGAGAGAATTAGCAAGACACCGCGCGTACGCCTCGACCTTGCGGATGGTTTGTGTGTTGGGGATCGCCAGATCATGGTGTCGCCCCCGGCGTCAGATCGTGATGGCGCTTGAAAACCGGGCCAGGATCGGCCGTTGGGGGGCTGACGGGTGTTTTCCTGTGGGGCGGGGCCGACACCTCCTGATTGGGCAGATCGTGCATCGCCGCCACCAAGAGTTCGAGCCGCCGGGCCACATCTTCAGCCCGCTCGGTGACGCTGATGAGAGAGCGTGTGGATCCGTCCGCCGTTTGCCGCGCGGCCTGAAGCGTTCGGGTCAGATCATCGACCTGCGCCGAAAGCACCGCCACAGCACCGCCCATTCCGGTTTCGAGATCGTTGAAGTGGTTGAGCCGCCGGGCCAGCACAAAGCAATAGACCCCAGCCCCAATCGCACCCGCAACAAGCAGGATATCCGCAATCATTTCCATATATGCGCTCCTCAGTTCAACACGAATTCCATGATCAATAGATCGTTGATGCGGCCCTCACCCGTTACAACCTGCATCCGGCGCAAGAGCTGCGCCCGCAGGCGGATCAAGGCCTGCGCGTCTTCGATATCGGCAAGTTTGAGCGCGCGCAGATAGGTATTCGTCACATCGACGATGCGCGGCATCAGGTTTTCGACGTCGGATTTATGGGCGGCCTTCACCTCCAGCTCAGCGGCGAACCGGAGATGTGACCGCGCAGCCCCCTGCCCGACTGAGACAACCACGGGCACCACCGGCACAAAGACCAGATCACCCATCGGCGTGTCAGACGCCGAAGCCCCCGCAGCGGGCCCCTGGGCAATAGATCCGTGTCCCCCGCCAAGTGGAATCAAACCAGACCACATGGTGTAAAACCCCGCCGCCGCACCCAAGAGCGCCAAGACAATTCCAATCATCAACGGTCTCTTTGACGGCTTCGCCTCGGGTGCCGTCTCTGTGTCTCCGGTCTCTGGCATGATCACCCATCCTGTTGTCGATAAACTCTTATAAACCCAAAGAAACTAACCGATTGTTAAGTCTGATGCGGGAATGATGACTTCGGAACATTACTCGAACAAAAGTACCGGAGGACATGCAATGCAGCAGATCACAAGGCTCTGGCAGGCGCTGACCCTGCGCAATCGTATCATCGTCATCGGCGCGGCATTTGTGATGTTCTGGGCGGTTTTGGCCCTTGCGCGCATGGCGTCCACGCCCAGCATGACCTTGCTTTACGCAGGCCTAGAAAGCAGTGCGGCGGGCGAGGTTGTCGCAGCCCTCGAGCAGCAAGGCGTCACATATGAAGTGCGCAACGACGCGATTCTTGTCGACTCGACACGTCGGGATGAGCTGCGCATGATCCTCGCGGGCGAGGGGCTCCCGAGGTCGGGCACCAGCGGGTATGAGCTTCTGGATGGATTGTCTGGCTTTGGCACCACATCACAGATGTTCGACGCCGCCTATTGGCGCGCCAAAGAAGGCGAACTGGCCCGGACCATCGTCTCGCATCCCGCGATCGTGGCGGCCCGGGTTCATATCGCGTCGACCGGTGCCAATCCGTTTCAGCGCAATGTGCATCGGTCCGCTTCAGTCTCGGTCAGCACCAATGGGGCCGCAGTTTCTGCCAAACATGCGCGCGCGCTACAATTCCTCGTCGCCTCTGCTGTGGCTGATCTTACGCCTGATGATGTGTCCATTATTGATGCCGAGGGGACATTGCTCAGCGGTGCCGAAGAAGCCAAGACCAACACCGCCGATGAACGGGCAGAGGGGCTGCGCCTGCGCGCGCAACGTCTGCTCGAGGCGCGTGTCGGGCATGGAAATGCGGTCGTCGAGATTGCGCTGGAAACGGTGACGCAAACCGAATCAACCCGCGAGAGACGGTTTGATCCCGAGGGGCGTGTTGCGATCAGCACCGATACCGAAGAGCGCGCGAACACCTCAAATGGCACGGACAATGGCGTCACGGTTGCCTCGAACCTACCAGATGGGGATGCGGCAGCGGCAGCGACGTCGGCCAGCGAGAACACCGAGACACGCGAACGGGTGAATTACGAGGTGTCCAGCACAGAGCGCGAAGTCATCCAGCAACCCGGTGCTATCAAGCGCATGACCGTTGCGATCCTGATCAACGGGATTACCACTCCAGACGCGAGCGGCACGCCAATCTTTGCGCCGCGCCCCGAAGAGGAGCTGACCGCGCTCGGCGATCTTGTTGGCTCTGCGGTGGGTCTTGATGAAACGCGCGGCGACGCGCTCACGATTCGCACCTTGCAATTCGAACCGTCAGCGCCCACCGGCACCCTGGTCGAAGCGGGGTTACTTGAGCGCCTTGCGATCGACACAATGACCTTGGTGCAATCGCTGGTTCTAGCCATCGTGGCCCTTGTGCTTGGCCTTTTTGTGCTGCGTCCGATTCTCTCGCGCCCCGTTCCTCTGGCCACCCCACAACTGAGCGCCCCAATCCGGCGCGCCCCGGTGCAAGACCCAGCAATTACCCCCCTGTCCGGCGTAATCGAGGATGGCGACATCGACGTAGCAGGCCTGTCCGACGTGTCTGAGGCACCTCAGATTTCTCTGCGCCCGCGTCTTGATGGGGGCACAGACGATCCGGTCTCACGCTTGCGCGCGCTGATCGGCCAACGCCAAGAGGAAACCGTCGAGATCTTGCGCAACTGGCTGGAAGCTGAAGAGGAGAGAGCCTGATGTCGATCACACATCTTTTGAACGAATTTGGCGCGTTCACTCAGGGTAAGCCTATCGCGATCACGGATGTCTCGCTCGAGGAAGAACGCCTAGAAGCCTTTGAGAAAGGGTATCAGGCGGGTTGGGAAGATTGTGTGAAATCGCAGGTAGACGACGGGCGCAGGATCACCGCCGATCTTGTCCAAAACCTGCAAGACATCAGCTTTACCTATGAAGAGGTGCATGCCGCGATCATGGGCGCGATGCAGCAACTTTTGCAGGAAATCACCCAAACGGTTCTGCCACCGATCAGCCACGCGATGCTGATCCCGCATGTGACCGAAATTCTGCACGACTTGCTGGAAGCCAATGGGCGTCAGCCTTTGCAGATTGCCGCCGGTCCGGCAGATCTTGCGATCCTGCGCCGCCTCAGCGCCGAATTACCCGACCTTGCCTGCACCCTGACAGAGGATCCAACCTTGGCAAGCGGTCAGGTTTGCGTGCGCCTGGGCGAGAGCGAGCGCGCTCTTGACATGCCGGATGTCCTGCTTCGGATCGAGCAGGCGATATCCGGTTTCTTTCAGCAAAATCAGAGGATAGTGGCGTGATGGATAACAAAACTGGCGGCAATGAAACCCACGTCAACGATCTGCAAAACCCGTTCTCGTCAGTCCCGATCGAGATCACGGTTTCGGTCGGCAAGGCACGCCCGCTGATCAGAGACCTTCTTAAACTTGGCAAGAACGCCGTTCTGGTTCTCGACCGGCGTGTTGACGATGCGGTCGAACTCTATGTCGGCGAGCGCCTGATAGCGCGCGGTCAACTCGAAGAGCTGGCCGGCGATCAACACGGGCAGATTGCCGTGCGCGTGACCGAAGTTGCGAATTTGCAGGACGGGTTGTGATGAAGTCTGGTCTGATCCTCATCGGACTGAGCACCCTCTTTCTAGGAGCGCTTGCCACCGGTGCTCCGGCACAAGATCTGACTCTGTCCTTGGGCGATGACGCCTCACTCTCAGCACGAACACTGCAACTGATAGCTTTGATCACCGTGCTCAGCCTCGCGCCCGGGATTGCCATTATGGTCACGTGCTTCCCCTTTGTCGTCACGGTCCTATCGATCCTGAGGCAAGGGATCGGTCTTCAACAATCCCCGCCCAATATGCTGATCGTCAGCCTCGCACTCTTTCTTACCTTCTTCGTGATGGAGCCGGTCTTTACCCAAGCCTGGGAGACCGGGATTGAACCGCTGTTACAGGAACGCTTGTCCCCTGATCTGGCCATTGAACGGACGCTGGCACCGTTCCGCGTGTTCATGTTGGGCCGTGTCGACCCCGACACTTTGGCAACCATAGCCGCCCTGCGCCCTGAAACGATCACCCCCTCCGCAGGACCGGACGCGCCGCTTTCAATTCTCATTCCAAGCTTCATGCTCTCGGAAATCGCGCGCGCCTTTCAAATCGGATTTCTGGTTTTTCTACCGTTTCTGATCATTGATCTCGTGGTTGCGGCCATCCTGATGTCGATGGGCATGATGATGGTTCCGCCTGCCATCGTCTCTCTGCCCTTCAAGCTTGCGTTCTTTGTTATCGCCGATGGCTGGACGCTGATCGCCGAGAGCCTTGTACGCGGCTATCTGTAGCGCGCTTGCGCGATTTGCGCCGCGCTGCGCATGCATCTTGCCACCTGCACTCGACACGAACAGAGAATTTTCAATTGTGCAGCGCCCATTGGGTGACTTTGATCTGCAGGCCCGTTTATAGTGTCCACCAGCGCGCCGACCACAAGAGGCAGACAGCAGGGGACAACATTGCATATTCTGGGAATGACCTGTCTACGCGATGACGGCCCCTATATCGTAGAGTGGCTTGCGCACCATCTCATGCTCGGCTTTGACCGCATGCTGGTTTGCAGCCATGACTGCACCGATGGCAGCGCGGAACTGCTGGAAGCACTGGCCCAGGACCCACGGATCGTGCATCTGGATTTTGCCCCGAAGGGTGGCAAATCCGTGCAATGGCAAGCGTTGCGCCAATTGCGCGATAGCGAAAGCTACAAGAATGCCGATTGGGCGCTCTTTTTTGATTGTGACGAATTTCTTTGCGGCCGTTTCAACAACCTCCGCGAGCTGCTTGCGGACTACGAAAGGCAGGCAGGCACATTCGACGCCCTCGCCTTGCCATGGCGATTGTTCGGCTATGGCGGTCACAAACAGCGCAGTGCAGGCCTGACGCCAGAGCGTTTCACCCGCGCGGCACCGTTTGATTTGCATTTCCCGCTCGCTCATCTCTTCAAGACACTGCACCGGCCAGCGGCCTTTCGGCAGCCCGGCGTCCACCGCCCGCGCGCACGTCAGCGTCACGTCCCATCCTGGATAGGTCCAGACGGCAAGCGCCTGACCGAGGGGTTCGCGGCCAATGACAGTGCCATCTCGCTTTATGGTGCAGTTAACGGCCCACCTGTGGCTTGGCTCAACCATTATTCTTTGCGCTCGGTCGAAGAATTCATGCTCAAGCGTGCCCGCGGATTGCCCAATCATATGGACCGCGAAATCGGGATCGCCTACTGGGCAGAACGCAATTGGAATACCGTCGACGCACCAGAGATTTTGCCCATGATGAGCCATACAAGGCAAGAATTCGAGAGGCTCATGGCCCTTCCGGGTGTCGCCGCGGCGCATGCGGCCTGCCTCTCGGCGCATACTAGCCGCTACCAAGCGCTGATGCTGGATATCGACGCCGTTCGGCTGGCATTCAGAGTAGGGTTTCTCACGGATAGCACCCCCCCTTCTGCCGAAGAAGGCCGTGCCTTTTTGACGGCACAGATGCTAATGGCCAGAGGTGACGCCGAAACATGATTGGGCAAGTGATCGAACGCCGTATGGCGGGCCAAATGCGTGAGGGGATTGTCCTGCTCGATGCCGTCGAAACGCGCCACGAGGGCGAGCGACGGGTCACGCTCTTTTTTGCCCCTAAGGTTGAACCAGCTCAGATACAGCCCCCAAAGGGTGCCGTGTTGCAGGCGGAAATGAGTGTGGGCGGTGCGCCCATCCTTGTCTATTCCGCTCCCGAAGGTCGTCTGGCGTTCCAGACGCCCAAAGGCGTGATAGATGTGATGCCCGCCGAGGCCGAGTTCACGCTGATGGAGGGGCGAGACACCATCGCCGCCGTGCGAAACGGAGAGGATGCCGCCACAGTTCTGACCTGGCTTTCGTTCCATGCTGATCAGCAGCGTATGACTGGTGCGGTGATCCTTGACCGGGCGCGCCCCGGAACAGATCCGGAGTTTGCGCGCGCGCTTCGGGACGGTCTCCGAGAGAGCGGGCTCGACATCACAGTGATCCTGCTGACAAGCGATCAGCCGCTCGGTTATCCTGACGCGCCACCCGAGGCCCATCCCTTTTGTGTGCCAGAGGCACCGGGCAAAGACCGGATGGAAATCCCCCCACCCTCCCCTTGGGATTCGCCCCTCGCCGCACTCAGTTACTACGAAATTGCCCGCCACCGCTTTTTGGCCGAGGCCCGTGCTGTGGCCAATATCGACGTGCACGATCTTGTGGCAACGGGGCCCGAGACGATTTTTGACAGCGCCGTTGCCGCGCGGGGGGGGCTTATCACCCTCATCGGGCGGCATTGCTATCCTTGGCGCGTGCGCAGTGGTCAGCCGACGCGCTTTGCCGATCATAGCTGCGTTCAGTTCGACTCGGGCGGTGGGCGACAACGCTGGTGCCTTGCCCCGTCGAAATTGCCCAAGGATGCGGTCTGGCGCCTGTTGCGAGTGGGCAATGCACGCCCCGATGCAGCGCGCACGCAGGGGTTCTATCGACATATGGCACTGCGCCATCCGACGGGATCGATTTCACGGATCGTGCCGAAATCCTCGCTGATCGAGCATCCGCCCCTGCTAGAGCGCGCCCAATCCTATTTCGAACATACTCCCGTTCGCATGCCCGAAATCGCACCTGATCCGGTGCATGGCGGGCGCGGTCGCGCCGCAATTGTCACCACTATGAAGAACGAGGGACCCTTCATTCTCGAATGGTTGGCCTATCATCGCGCTATCGGGTTTGACGATATCCTTGTCTATACGAACGACTGCACCGACGGCACAGACACCATGCTGCACCTGTTGGAGCGCAAAGGTTACGTGCAGCACCGCGACAACCGCTTTCGCGAAATGGACATGCCCCCGCAACACGCTGCGCTGCAATCGGCCGAAAGCGAACCGCTGATCAAATCCGCCACCTGGATCACCTGCATCGACGTGGATGAATACATCAACATCAAAACAGGCGACGGCACGCTTGATGCGCTGTTTGAGGCGGTGCCAGAGGCCAATATGATCGCGATGACCTGGCGGCTTTTTGGCAATGGCGATGTGCGGGACTATGTCGACCGCCCCATTACCGAACAGTTCCTGCGCTGCGCCCCGGAATTTGCACGCAAGCCGCATCAGGCCTGGGGGTTTAAGACCCTTTTCAAGAACATTGGCCTTTTCAAGAAACTAGGTGTGCATCGACCCAAGGGACTCAACCCCCAACTCTGGGAAGAGATCAACTGGGTCAATGGGTCGGGCAAACCCCTGCCTCGCGAAATGTATCGCAACGGCTGGCGCTCGACGATCGAGACCTATGGCTATGATCTCGTGCAGCTCAATCACTACGCCGTGCGATCTGCCGAGAGTTTTCTGGTCAAGCGTGACAGAGGCCGCGTCAACCATGTGGACCGCGATCAGGGCCTCGCCTACTGGTTTCGCATGAACAACAACTTCGAAGAAGATCTTTCGATTCAACCGCGCCTTGCCAAGATGCAGGCAGAACTTGACCGGCTCATGCAGGACCCCGAGATTGCCGCCGCGCATCACCATTCGGTTGCCTGTCACAGGGCCAAGATAGACGAATTGCGCGCCACCGAGAATTACAGCAATTTTTTCGCAGAATTGACCAGCCCCCGCATGGAACATCTGTCGCGGTTGCATGGTCACTTTGGATCGAATGTCTTTCTCTCTGGTCCGGGCGTTATTCCTGACGAAATCGCCCTACGCGACCCCGCGGCAGACTGGTTCTTTACCGTGGATTTGCAGGGCGATACCGCGCACTAACCCAAGTCAGCCTCAATCGCCGAGACAAGCTCGTCCATATCCGGGTCCATCCGCAATGACGCCGCCTTGCGCCGGTGCCACTCGACCCCTTTGGCGTGCAAGTCAGCCAATTGAGGATCACGCTTGAAACGCTCCAGCCATTCAGAGGTCTGTTCGCTGTAGCGCGCAATCGACGTATCGGTTTCATCGTTCAGATTGAACTTGTCCCAATACTCTTTGCCCAGAACGTGATGCGAATGATTGGCCCGCCCGCGTGCGCGCTTGACCAAGAAACTCTCCATCGAGCGCAACGCATAGTGGTTAACCTGCGCATGCGTAAAAAGAGGCGGATTGTCGGTGCGAAGCCCGTTCACAACATAATCAATCCCGCCGGGCAGGACGCGCCGCGTGGTCGCAACATGCTCGTCACGCGACACCGGCGCATGCAGGCCCATCCGTTGAAACTTGTGCTGGTTGGTGTAGAGCGATTTGACAAACTTGCCGGTATTGGGCCGCGCCTCGGCATCCCATTCATATTCACCCTTGGTGAATTGTTCAGTGACGGGTTTATCCGCGAACTGCTCGACACCATCGGGACCAAACACGCGCCACGGCACTGAAATCACATCCGCATCCGCGCCAGACCCCGCGACCAGCGCCCGAACCGAGCCGTCGCCAAGATGGATATTCAGGAATTCGTCCACATCGCACACAAAAACCCAAGAGGCATTCAGCACAATATCATAGCGGCGGCTGGCCTGCCGCAGGGCACTCCGATGAATGCCCGCCTTGCGCACGACCGTGTCATGTTGCGTGACATGGCCCATCTCTTGCAATCGCCGCAGGATCTCGACCGTCGTATCGGTGCAATCATTGGTGCAGACAAGAATATGATCGAAACCGAGCGTTTTGTAATGCGCCACCCATTCGAGGATATAGGGCGCCTCGTTCTTCATCGTCGAGACGACGGTATAGGTTTCTGTGCTCATGTTCGCCTCTTTGCGCGCGCCGTCTGGCGGCTTTGTTTTACCTACATCTTAATGTGAGCATCCCCATCAAGACAAGCCACATGGCATGGCTGACACGGCCCCGCACTTTCGCCTACGCCCCCCATTCTGGCGATTCACAAACCCGGTCAGAGCGTCTAACCTGCTCGCAACTGCGATTTGCCAGCGCTATGGCGCGCAAAAAGGAGAGTTTCTGGTGGCACGGACACGCGAGGTTGGAACGCTCTGGATTGGCGGCGCACTCAGCTGGCTGGAACAGATTTGCCTCAAGTCCTTTGTGGACAAGGGCCAGAAAATCACCCTATTCGCCTATGAACCCATCCCGAACATGCCCGCAGGCGTCATCTTTCGCGACGGGCGCGAGATTATCGACACCGATGATTTCATCAAATACGAGCAGAAAAACAGCTACGCCCTTTTTGCCGACTGGTTCCGCCTGCACATGATCCACAAATGCCCCGGCATGATTTGGGTGGATACCGATGTCTATTGCCATCGCCCGATGGACTATGACAGCGACTATGTGCTGGGGTATGAACTGCCGGGCGAGCATCGTGTCAACAACGCCGTATTGGGCCTGCCCGCCGACAGCGAAATTCTGGCACAGATGCTGGAATTTACCTCGGATCGCTATGCCATCGCGCCCTTTCTGCCCCGCAAGCGGCAAGAGATGATGCGAAAACAGGCGCAAAAGGGCAAACCGGTGCATGTCTCGCAACAGCCTTGGGGCGTCTGGGGGCCGATGATGGTCACGCATTATGTGCATGCCTTGGGGCTAGAGGCACATGTGCAATCGCTCAACGCCTTTTATCCGATCACCTTTCCAGAACGGTTCAAATTCCTGCGCCGGGCTGAATTGGCCGAGGGGCTGATCACCCCTGAGACCACCGCGCTCCACCTCTGGGCCTCGAACAAGCGGCAATTGGGTAATATCCACAATGGCCTTCCGCCCAAGGGATCCTATTTGGAAAAACTAGTCCAGGAAACCGGGATCACGCCCGCCCTCGCCCCGATCAAAGGGCGCGGCAACAGTACATTCGAAGGTGCGCTTATCGACGAGCTAGACCTAGAGTCTGTCAGCGTTGCGGCGGATCTCACCGGACAGGCCCGCGGTTTCATGTTGGCGTTGCATCATAAATTCGATTGCGACATCCAGCTCATCAACTGCAACCGCCGCGGCAAATTCAAAGACGGCGAAGAGGATTGGGTGGCGGGATATACCGCCTTTCTGGTCGAGAATGACGTCAGCCCCGACCGTATCCGGGTTATCCGGGCAGAGAACGAGCTGCGCTCCGTGGATGTGCTTTGCAACCTCTCGGGGTTTGGCGACCGTCACAACGTGCCGTTTCTCGGGAAATTTCTCGAACGCTGTCTGCATGCAGACAGCCGCGTGTTTATGGATGTGCGCAAGGGTTCTGGGGCCTTTCCCTTTCTCAAGGCCTTTGGCACCTATACGCCGCTCTCGACGCGCGAAGAAGAGGGACATCCGATCACTCGCATCCGCCTCCAGCCCAAAGCGCCAGAGGTTGCACCCAGCGACGACAATTGGGACCAGATCGCGCAGCAACTTGCGGGCAAGGATGGCTGGTATCGCGCAGGCCCAGAGGGCCACAGCTTTCTCTTCATGCCACGCGATCCGGATACACTGGTTGTGACCTTCGACAATCTGGATATCGCCATGACCAAGCGCGAAGATCGGCGGCCTTGGGGGTATAGTTTCATTCAAGATCAGGGGTGGTCGATGCTGGGCGTTCTGGCTGGTGGCTGGACATGGTACCGCGAACCATGGGTCTGCGCGCAATTCGACGCCCTCCAACAAGAGGGGTTCTTCAAACAGTTTCGCCGCGTGGTGTTCTATGGCGCCTCGATGGGGGGCTATGCCGCCTGCGCCTTTGCGCCGGCGGCACCCGGCTGCGACGTGGTTGCCATCTCGCCGCAGAGCACGGTCGACAGGTCCGTCGTGCCTTGGGAAACGCGATACAAAACCGTTTGGGATCGAGATTTCTCAGGAAAATACGGAGATGCGGCAGAGGTAAGTCACGCGGCCCATCGCGTGTCGATCCTCTATGATCCCTACGAGCCGCTCGATGCCCAACATGCCGCCCGGTTCCAACATCCGAATGTGCAGCATTTGCGCGCGCCCCTTCTTGGGCATCGCTTGGGCAGTGCGCTCAATCAGATGGGCATTCTTAGCCCGATCATTCTCGGGGCCCTGAACGGAACCCTCACGGCTGAGGACTATTACCGCCTGCTGCGCGCCCGGCGCGACTTGCCGCGCTATCAACGCGAGTTGTTCACCCGCGCCGTTGCCAAAGGGCACACCAAACTCGCCGAAAGGCTGGGGGCGCGCATACTGGCACAGAACCCGAACCGTGCTGTTCGCATCGGACTTGAGGCGCTCAAGGCGGGATGATCCTAGCGCACGACGAACTCGGCATGCAGCGCGCCTGCCGCCTTGATGCTTTTGAGAATGTCGATCATGTCACGCGGGGCCACACCCAACGCATTCAACCCGGCAATCACCTCCGAGAGTGAGGTGCCCGGTAAAACCTCGGCCAATCCAATCCCGGGCTCTTCTTCGATCCCGGCCTGTGTGCGCGGCACCACAACGGTTTCGCCTTGGGCAAAGGGATTGGGTTGCACCACAAGCGGCGTTTCCTGAATGCGTAGGGTCAGGTTGCCCTGCGAAACGGCGACCCGCGATATACGGACATCCTGCCCCATCACAATGGTGCCTGACCGTTGATCGACCACAACCCGGGCCTTGCGCTCGGGCTCGACCAGAATATTCTCGATCTGGCCAAGGGCATGCGCAGGCGAGGCCGCACGCATCCGCGAGAGCGTCAATTGCACGGTGCCAGCGTCCAGCATGATGGCGGCATCCCGGCCCACACGGCCATTGATCGCCGTCTCTATCCGGCCGGCAGTGGTGAAATCCGGCTCTCGCAGGGCCAGCCGGATTGTATCAAGGCCTGCAAAGTCAAAGTCGATCTCGCGCTCGACCCGCGCACCAGAGGGAATGACACCCGCCGTCGGGACCCCTTGCACGACCCCGCCCGCATCCCCTTGCGCCGCCACGCCCCCAGCGATGATCGTACCCTGAGCCACGGCATAAATCTGACCATCCGCCGCATTGAGCGGGGTCATTACAAGGGTGCCGCCCAACAGGCTCTTGGCATCGCCGATGGCGGATATCGTCACGTCGATCTGGCTGCCCGCACGGGCAAAGGGCGGCAACTCGGCCGTGACAAATACGGCGGCAACATTCTTGGGGCGAAATTGCTCTCCCGAGACGTTGATCCCGAGGCGTTCGAGGATATTCGACATGATCTCTTCGGTGAAGGGCGCATTGCGCAACCCGTCACCCGTGCCATTCAGCCCCACAACAAGACCGTAGCCCACAAGGTCATTGCCGCGCACCCCGTCAAACTCGACCAGATCCTTGATCCGGATCGGACTGGCCGAAGCCGTAACGCCCGCAAGCGCAAGCGCCAGTGCCATGATCCCCCGGACAAGTCCCAACCAGAGGGTCATGACAGGAAATTCAAGAGGCTGAGGCGCGACGCCCGCGCCGTTACGGTATAAAGGGATTCCAATTGGAATTGCACCTGCTCCAACTCGACCGCCGTCTCGAACGCATCGACAGAGACCAGTTCGCCGCGCGCGATTTCGAAACTGGTGATTTCAGCGGCGATACGCACGGCAGATTGCGCGATCCGGTTTTCGGCCTGCCCGAGACTTGCGCGCATTTCGGTCAGCACATCCTGATGTGCCAAGAGTGCAACACCGGCCCCAGAGGCAAGGCTGATCCGATCACCCAAAGCCAGAGTCAGACCCGCATCATCGCTTACGGCGATCAAGGCGACCTGCTTGAGCGCCGCGCGCAACCCCGCATGATCCGCCCGGATATCAAGGGCCACAGACTCGCCCGAGCCAAGCCGGTAGGGGGCAACCTCGCTATCCCCGCCCTGATAGATCGAGGCCAGAAACCCGCCGGTGGGACTATCAAAGAAGACATCCAATCGGCTTTTTACCTCTGCGGCAGTCGTCGCCCCAATAAGCGCATCGCGGACCTCGGAGAGGACGGTTTCAGCTGCGGCCAGCGGGCTTGTGTCTGTCTGCGCGCCAGAAAAGAGGGCGCGCCCTGCCACCTCGGTGTTGAGAGACCCGATCAAGGAGCCAAGGGCCTGCGTTGCGGTTGCGGCAAGGTCCGACACTTGGCGTGTCGTACCCGCTGTGCCCAGGATGATCGCCTGTGTCGCAAGATCTGTGGTGACGCCCTGCACGCGGGCCAAAGCGGCTTGCATGACCTCGGTATCGGTCGCAGCCTCACGGGCAGCCGTGCGATGCCCCGCCAAGAGCACCAGTTCGTGCTTGATGTCGGCCAGTGGCAGGAGGTTTCCCGACAGGTGCCGCCCAAGGTCTGCGGCCCGGCCACTGCTCAATTCTAGCCCAAGACGGTCCAATTGCTGGCGCAGGTCCACGCCCTGCCGGCGCAGCGCAAAGGACTGCGCAAGATCACCAATGCTCTGAAAATTCATGGTCATATCCTCAACAGGGTATCAAGCAGGTCATCAATCGTCTGGATCATACGGGCATTAGCCCCGAACGCCTGCTCGACCAGCAAAAGGCGCTGCAGCTCTGCATCGCTGTCTACGCCCGTGGCCAATTCCTGCGCTCGAAACTCGGCGGACTGACCTGTGGCAAAGCTTAGGCGCGCTTCGGTTGTGACCCGCTCTTGGGAGAGGCTTGAGATCAGGGTGGCGGCATGATTGGCAGCCGAACGCGCCGCACCCCCCAAGAGGCCAGAAGGTAAGACGCTGGTCTGCGTCAAGGCGTGGCTCAACGCCCCAAGCAGCGCCCCCGCCCCCGGCGGCCCGCCACCCGTTGCCCCAAGCCCATCCCGAAGTCGAAAGAGTGCGCCCCCCTGTGAGGGATCGACAAGGCGGGTAACCGCGATCCGTCCGGCAAGGCCAAGCGCGTTTCCAGCCTCGAAAATAGCGCCTGCATCGGTTAGAAGGCCCGGCGCACCGGGTGCGCGGGTTGCGTCGAGGCCTGGGGCTTGAAACCGCTCAACCAGATCGCGCGCCAGCGCATCGAGCTTGGAATTGGCCTCAACGGACGCGCGATCCCGGATGTCGAGTAGGGCGCCAAGGCGACCGCCTTGCAAAGGCCCCCGGTCGGCACCGATGGGCACGTCAACCCCATCGATGGCGATGCCCGAGAGTTGCCCTTCTTGGTGTGTCATCTGCGGCGTCACAAGGGGTGTGGCAGCAAAGGTCAGCTTGACAGCTCGACCATCCAACAGCATCCCGCCGGCAGTGGTGACAAGCGCAACAGAGGCATCCCCACGCGGCACCTGGCGCAACGGGACGATCAGCGACAGCGTGTCAATGGTGCGTTGGCGCTGGCCCTCAAGTGCTGTGATGTCAGTCCCACGCGACTGCCCCGCGGTGATCTGAACATTGAGCGCGGCCACCTCTTGAAGACCTGCATTCAGTTCCTGCACCGTTGTTGCGATGTCGCGATCTGCCGCCGTGCGCAGCCGCGCGATGTCTGCCGCCGCATCGTTGATCCCCGCAGTCAGGTCCTGTGCCGCGCTTAGGACCGCGTCAAGCCGGTTTGTATCCTCGGGTCGGGTGGCCGCCGTCTCGAGCGCCACTTCAAGCGTGGCCAGACGCCCTGTGAGGGAGTTTGGAGCGCCGGGCGTGCCAACCGAACTTTCCACCGCGCGGGCGAACGCGGCCTGCACCTCAGAGGCCGCGCGCGCGCTATCAGCCAAGCGTCTGTCTGACAAAAGACCCAGATCGACCTGACGCACGATACCCGTGACCTGCACGCCCCGACCGTCCCGCGTCGCCGCAAGCGTGACCTCGCGCGGCGCGAACCCCTCGGTCAATGCATTGGCGAGGTTGCCCGAAATAACATCCACTGCGCGCGTATTGGCGGCAAGCCCACTCAGGGCGCTGGACAGGGCGGAACCAAGGCTCATGACATTTCCTTTCCTTCTGCCTCAAAAAAGCGATCAGCGGATGATATTGGTTGTTTCCTGCAACATCTCGTCGACGGTCTGGATGACCTTCGCATTCGAAGAATAGGCGCGCTGAGTCTGGATCATATCCGTCAATTCGCCCGCAACATCGGTGGCGGATTCCTGACGGGCAAAGGCCACAATATCGCCCGTCGGCCCAGCCCCCGCATCCCACAGGAAAAACGAGCCGCTATCGGTCGAGGGCAAGTAGGTCTGTTGATCCATCGAGACCATGCCATTCGGATTTGGCAGGTCCACGAGCGGCACCTGATACACAATCCGGCTGACCCCGGTATCAAAAGTGGCGCGTACAAATCCGTTCGCGTCCACATTGGCCGAGGTCATGTTGCCTACCGGAGAGCCATCCTTGGCGATAGAATGCGGCGCAAAGCTATCCGAGAGCTGGCTCATGCCAGCAGAGGTGCCCGGACGCCCGATATTGATCTCGATCGGGCCTCCCGCGACATCAACGATGATGGCGCCGCTGGTCGGATCATAGGTGCCACCAGTCACACTCTGAACATTCAACAACGTGCCGCCCGTCTCGCGCGCATCATCAAAGGTTAAAACATATTCGCCGATCAGCGCATTGCCTTGCGCAGAGTCGGTGAGGGTGACGGTCCATTCATTCGAGAGGCCCGTGGCTGGAATGGTGGGCGTGAACTGAATTGAGATTGTCTCGGACGTACCGAGATTATCGAAATACTCGATAGAGAGCTGCCGGGTATCGCCCAAGCTGTCAAAGCGCGTATCTGTGGCTGGCAGGTTCACACCCAGATTGATGGCAGTGGTCGGCTCACCGGTCAGCTGGTTGACGTTGATCTGAACAGGCTCCAGCCCGGTGCTGGTATCGCGGGAAAATTCGGGGATCGTGCCATCAGGATTGGCAGGCCACCCAAGCAGAACAAGACCCGATTCCGTTACAAGCCGCCCCTGAGGGTCGGCGCGAAAAGATCCGGTCGTGGTCAACAGCATCCGAGGGTCGCCATTGCCAACTACCAGATCGGTGACACGCGCCACCGGCAGGAACCCACGGTCGCGCACCGCGAGATCGGTCGGGTTCGAAGAGCTTACAATCGCACCGCCCTGATCAATCAAGCGCTGCGTGCCCGCACGCACCCCACCCGCAGCATAGCTGCCGCCGCGACCCGCGATCACAACGGATTCGAAATCCGCCTCGACCCGACGATAGCCAAAGGTCGACGAATTCGCGATATTATCCGATATGGTGGCAAGCCGCGTGGCATTCGCGTTCAGCCCCGCAACGCTGGCATTGAGTGAGGAGGAAATTGTCATGGATACGCCCTTCTGCTGCGTCGACCAACCTTGGGACACAGGCATACGCGCGTAACTTTAACAGTCCGCTAATAGATAAAATTATCCCTAGTTCTGGCCGCTCTCGGATCGCAGCAGGATCAACTCGAGCCTGTTGTTGCGCAGGTCCATCGGATCGCTCACAGCCGGAGAACGATCCGCATGGCCCGCGATTCGACGTATCCGTTTGGCCGCAAGCCCTGCGTCCTCAAGCCTTTGGCGAAACTGATCAACACGCGCCGTTGACAGGTCCCAGACCGGGTTTCGTACCAGAGTAATAGGTCGCGCGCGCGTGTGACCCGCAAGGGCTGCATCGTTGATCACCAGATTGGCGGCAGAGGCCAAGAGCATCGAGAGGTCTTGGAGCAGGCGCGTCGGGCTTGTTTGGTCCGGTTCAAAGAGCAAGGCACCGGGCAGCTCAAAAATCTCGATTACCAAACCCTCATCGGTGACACGGGTCACGATATGTCGCAGAAGGTCGTCCGACACCATGCTCTCGCCGCTCCGCCCTGTCAGCATCGCCTCGATGGTGGAAAACGCCTGTGCGTCAGCCTCTTGATCAGCCGAGAGATTGCCGCCTTCAACCAGCCCCATCTCGCCCCGCACCTGTTGGCTGGAGGTCGCCAGAGGTTGAGAGGCTCCAGAGCCACTCTGCAACAGAGTCTCCTGGGAAAAGACGCTCTCGCCCCCAAAGGCACCGTCGCCACCGCCAGAGGTTCGACTGATCGGGACCGTCGGGCTAAAGTAGTCCGAGATCCCTTTGCGTTGTTGTTCGGTCGTCGCGTTCAGCAGCCACATCAGCAGGAAAAAGGCCATCATAGCCGTGACAAAGTCAGCATAGGCAACCTTCCAGGCGCCCCCATGATGCCCGCCACCGCCCACAACCTTTTTCCGTTTGATGATGACTGGCTTCGCATTGCTCTGCGCGCCCATTCTCACCACCTTTGTACTCACCCACGTTAAGGATTAGCACAACAGAGCTTACTGGGCTGTTAACACCTCAAGTTTTAGAGATTTCGCGTCGTCATACCTGCCCTGGCAACCACAAGACAATCGCCGGAAAGGCCACCAAAAGTGCGATGGTCACAGCATCGGCGACAAAGAACGGTGCCACGCCCTTGAACACATCCTGAACGCTGATATCGTCCCGCACCCCCGCCACAACAAAGCAGTTGAGCCCGATCGGTGGCGTTATCAAACAAAACTCGGCCATCTTGACCACAAGAATCCCGAACCAGATCGCGCACATCGGTCCCGACATGCCAAAGGTGCTATCCGCCGCGCTGACCGCGACACCGCCATTCAGCGCCATGACCGCCGGATAGACCACCGGCAGGGTCAGCAGCAGCATCCCGATTGCATCCATGAACATGCCCAACACCGCATAGGCCAGCAGGATACAGATCAGGATCAGCATTGGTGACATGGTCAGAGAGGTGATCCAATTGGCAAAGGCATGCGGAAGATCGGCAAAGCCGAGGAACCGGACATAGATCAGCACGCCCCAAATAATCGTGAAGATCATCACACTGAGCTTGGCAGTCTCGAGCAGGGCATCTTTCAACTCGCGCCACCGCATGCCGCGATAGAGCGCGACCAGAAACACCAGAAACGCCCCGATGGCCCCGCCTTCAGTGGGTGTGCCCCAAGCATCGCCGCCAAACGGATTGTAGACAAAGAACACGATTGTGACGACCACAAACACGATGGGCAGCGCGGGCGGCAAAGAGACAAGCCGCTGACGCCATGTAAATCCCGTGACCGGCGGTCCAAATCCCTTGATCGTCAGGGCCAGACCGATGATCAAAAGGACATAGACAATCGCCGAGAACATCCCAGGCACGAACCCTGCCAACAAGAGCTTGCCTACGTCCTGCTCGACGATGATGGCGTAGATCACCAAAAGGGCCGAGGGCGGAATGAGGCTGGCCAAGGTGCCACTAGCCGCCACAACACCCGCAGCAAAGCGTTTATCATAGCCGATCTTAAGCATCTCGGGGATGGCAATACGGGCAAAAACCGCCGCTGTCGCCACACTGGCCCCCGACACGGCGGCAAAGCCTGCGGTGGCAAAGACGGTCGACACCGCAAGGCCCCCCGGCACCCAGGCAATCCAGCGTTTAGCCGCCTCGAAAAGAGCCTGTGTGAGGCCCGCGTAATAGGCGAGATAGCCGATCAAGATGAAGGTGGGAATAAGGCTCAGCGCCTGCGAGCTGACCTTGGAATGCGGCACCTGCCCTGCGGTCTTGACTGCGACGGTCACAGCCCAGAGGAATTCGTCGCCCGCATAGCCCTTTTTGGACCAGAAAATCCAGATCAGGCCGATGACACCGGCCAGAGCCGCGGCAAAAGCCACCCGCATGCCCAGAACCACAACAACCAACATCAGTCCAGTGACGACAATTCCAATCTCGATGGGCTCCATCAGATGCGTTCCTTACGTGTCATGGCCGGTCAATTGCGCGGCTTCGCGCGCGGCCTGCGTGGCCACATCTTCTATCAAAGGCACCGCCACTGGCTGCTCTGACCCCGAAAGAAAGGCCCGTCCATAGGCCCAGAGTTGCAGCGTCAGACGCAGGGACAGCACGGCAAAGGCGATGGGCGCCAGTATCTTGGCAGGCCAGATCGGCAGGCCGATATCAATCGTGCTGTCGCGGCTCCACATCGGTGCAGCAAAGTCGAAGCTGCGTTGAAAATGTGCCCAGCTTCCCCAAACCAACAGCAGCATCAGGACCAAGACCGCCAGCGTGGTGATGAGTTCAACCAACCAGAGCGCCCGGCCCTTGAGCAGGCTTACAACAATATCCATGCGGATATGCCCGCCATCGCGCTGCGTGTAGGCCACGCCCATAAACGCGATCAGCGGCATCATTTGCTCGATCCAGTCGACATAACCGGGGACAGGTTGATTGAAAAAATTCCGGCCACTGACCGAGATCACCGCAAGGATCATGATGCTGAACACCGCCAGACCGCTCAGCAAGGCCAACACGCGTTCCAACCGATAAAGGCGCCGGTCAAGTTGGCTCAATAGGCTGTTATCAGACAGCACGGATGCGGAACCCGCCATGGGTTTTCCCCCTGTCGTTTTAGGATGATAAACGACCCGCCGCGCGCTCTGCACGGCGGGCCGGTTTCATCGGCTCAGGAGCCGCCCTTGATTTCGGTCAGTTTGCTTGTAACGAATTCATAGAGTTCCTGAGCGGGAAGGCCACGCGCGGAATTCTCTTCGATCCAGCTCTGCGCGGCAGGGCCAGCGGCCGCCTCTTTGAACGCATCGAGCGAGGCCTGATCAAAGCTGACCGATGTGATCCCGCGCTCTTCGAGTGCAGGCCCCCAAGCCTTCATCGTCTCGTTCTCGTAATAGTCAATGTAATGCGCCAGCGCCTCATCAACCGACCCAAGCAGGGCCTCGCGCTCTGCATCGCTCAGCGCGTTGAGGGCATCGGTATTGGCCACGACGGGACAGTTCACCGTGCCGGGATTGAGATTGGCCGTCCACCATGTCGCGCTCTCGATGGTCCCAAAGGACATATGGGCATGTGGCGCAAAGCTGACGGCCTTGACCACGCCGCTATCCATTGATTGCCGCACTTCCGTCGCAGACATCGAGGTGGGCACAGCGCCGATCGCCTGCATGGCAGTACCGATCCCGCCAAGCGCGCGCACGCTCATACCTTTGAAATCCTCGGGGCTATCAGGCACGTCACCTGCACCGACAAAATTATACTGAGGCATCGGCGTGGGCATCAAAAGCGTCGCATTCCATCGCGCCAGATCAGCCTGCACCGCCGGATGAGCGTAAAGGGCCTGCGCAAGGGCGGTTTCCTGTTCCAAAGTCTCGACGCCAAGGAACGGCAATTCCATGACTGTCAGCGATGGGTTCTTGTCGGCATGATATCCGGCACAGAACTGCGCCATTTCGAACGCACCGATTGAGATGCCATCAAGGTTCTCTTTCTCGTTCGAAAGACCGCCATAGCTGATGTTCATGGTGAACTCGCCATTTGTCTTTGCGCTCACCAACTCCGCGATCTTTTCGACGTGTTCGGTAAAGGCACGGCGTTTGCCCCAGACAGACACGTTCCATTCGGTCGCCATAGCCTCGCCTGCAAAGGCAAGGCTGAGGGCGGCCACAGCGGTGTAGCTAAGGTATTTCTTCATGGTTTTTCTCCCTGTGTCGTTTGTTTGATTGGGGTTGCCATTCGGAAATGGGTCAACATTGTTCTTTGTAAACAATGAATATCGACGGCAACCCAGTGGATTGCCTTACAACACACCAGGCGGGCTGGTTTGTCCAGCCTTAGCTGACCTTGGCCCAAGCCAAAGGGTTGGCCGCATCCTGCGCCATCAATACCGGAGCGCGGGGCTGAAAGACGACTGAGCCTTGCGTGGGGCGCGCCGGTCCTCGACCTTAAAAAGCCCGCGCCTCGGAGCAGCAGCACCCCGTTGCCAAGACCATTGGATTTGGTCGCTATCAAAGGCTTCACTTCATCCGTCATGCCCATGAAAACATGCGCGCGATCCCTCGCGTGGGCATCGGCCTTGGTCGCCACCGCTCCAATGAGACCAACTAGGCTGAGCCTGGGCAATGGGAAAGCATCGCTATCCTGTTGCTGTTATCGGACCCAAGAGATTTCACATACTATTTTTGTCAACTATTTGCAAAGCCCTGTCTGGTCAGCCCAAAGATGGCGTGCTAAACGCGGTCCGATCGCACGACGAAAGTTTCCGCATGCCTGACAGTGCGCCTGCCAAACCTGCCCTCTCCCGGCCAGAGTTCATTGCCATGATGGCGATGATGGCTGCGACGGTGGCGTTTTCAATCGACGCGATGCTGCCCGGCTTGCCGCATATAGCCGAGGCGCTGACGCCAGAGGCGCCGAACCGGGCGCAACTGATCATTACAGCATTTTTGCTGGGTCTGGGTTTGGGCACCTTTGTCTCTGGCCCACTTTCGGACAGCTTCGGACGCAAGCGGGTGATCCTGATCGGTGCGGCGATTTATGCGGCGGGGGCGGGTCTTGCGATGCTTGCCCCAAGCCTTGAGACCCTGCTGGCCGCTCGCGCGGTTCAGGGCGTGGGCGCGGCGGCGTTTCGCATCGTGTCCATCGCCATTATCCGCGATCTTTATGCCGGGCGCGATATGGCGCGGCTCATGTCCTTTGTGATGATGGTGTTTGCTCTGACGCCTGCAATGGCCCCACTCTTGGGCGCGGGTGTGATTGTCTTGGCAGGGTGGCGCGGGGTGTTCGCAGCCTTTGTGCTCTTTGCCCTGATCCTGTCGCTCTGGATGGCGCTGCGACTGCCGGAACCGCTTGCGCCGCAGGCGCGCCGCCCATTTCGCGCGGCCCCTCTCTGGGCCGCACTGCGCGAGGTGTTGGCGCATCCGGTAACGCGGGTGGCCATTGTCGTGCAAATGCTCTGCATGGCCACGCTTTTCACCTCTCTGAGCATGGTGCAGCCAGTGTTCGACGTGACGTTTCACCGCGCAGAGAGTTTCCCCTACTGGTTTTTCCTCATGGCGCTGATTGCGGGTTGTGGCAGCTTCCTCAACTCCCGCCTTGTCATGCGCCTTGGGGTGGAACGGATGGTGAGCGCGGCACTGGCGTCACAAATCGGGCTGTCCATCGTGGCGATTGCGCTCTGGCAAATCGGCCTTCCGCCTCATGCGCAATTCGCGGTCTTTCTGATCTGGCAGACCAGCGTTTTCTTTCAGGCCGGGCTGACGCTTGGCAATCTCAACGCGCTCGCAATGGCCCCGATGGGCGCGATTGCGGGCATGGCGGCGAGTGTGACCGGGGCTGTGGCGACCGTCGGCAGCGTGGCAATTGCCGTGCCCATCGGGCAGCATTTCGCAGGCACCCCGATGCCCGCGCATTTAGGGGTGTTGGGCGCGGTGCTGACCGGCTTTGTCCTGATGCAACGGTTGCGGGCACGCACAGCGGAAATGGTTTGAGTCATTTTATTTTGTATACCGTCGCATACTATCTTTATCGCGCGCAAATAATCCGCTAAGACAAGCTCAATCCAACGAGTCGCGCGCCTGCGCCGCAGGGCCGCCGCGCGCATCCCCTGATCGGAAAGGATCCCCGATGGCCACGTCCAATACCCCCGATATCATCTACACCAAGGTCGATGAGGCCCCCGAACTGGCGAGCGCCTCGCTCTTGCCGATCATCCAACGCTTTGCGGCGGCGGCAGATGTGACCGTCGGCACCAAGGATATTTCGCTGGCAGGCCGCATCCTTGCCTCTTTCCCCGAGCATCTGACCGAAGAACAGCGTATCGCCGACGATCTTGCGGAACTGGGCGAACTGGTGAAAACCCCCACCGCTAATGTCATCAAACTGCCGAACATCTCGGCCTCTGTGCCGCAACTCCTTGCAGCAATCCGCGAATTGCAAGGACAAGGCTATGCTATCCCCGATTACGTCGAGGACCCGCAGACCGAAAACGAGAAAACCGCGCGCGCGCGCTACGATGCGCTCAAGGGTTCTGCCGTGAACCCGGTTCTGCGCGAGGGCAATTCTGATCGCCGCGCCGCGAGTGCCGTCAAGAAATACGCCCAAGCCAATCCGCACCGCATGGGCGATTGGTCCGCCGACAGCAAGACGCGCGTGGCCGCTATGTCGGGGGGGGATTTCTTCTCGAACGAGAAATCCGCCACCCTGCCACAGGCCGCAAAGGCCAAGATTGTTCTGGAAACCGCCGCTGGCGAAACCGTGCTCAAGGATGGGCTGAGCTATCCGGCGGGCACCGTGGTCGATGCCACCTACATGAGCGCCGCTGCACTTGACGCCTTTCTTGCCGAGGAAATCGCGCGCACCAAGGCCGAAGGCGTGCTCTTTTCCATCCACCTCAAGGCCACGATGATGAAGGTCTCGGACCCGATCATTTTTGGTCACGCGGTCAAAGCCTTCCTTGCTCCGGTGTTCGAGCAGTTTGGCGATGCAATGGCCGCCCTTGGCGTGAATCCGAATTCCGGGCTGGGCGACCTATTGGCCAAGGTAAAGGATGAGGCCGAAATCATGGCCGCGATTGAGGCCTGCATGGCCGCGCGCCCGCCGCTTTACATGGTGGATTCCGGCAAGGGGATCACCAATCTGCACGTGCCGTCCGACGTGATCATCGACGCCTCCATGCCCGCGCTGATCCGCGCCGGCGGCAAGGGCTGGGGCCCGGACAATGCAGAACATGATGCCGTCTGCGTCATCCCAGACAACGCCTATGCGCCGGTCTATGACGAGACCATCAAGTTCTTCAAAGAGCATGGCAAACTGAACCCGGCAACCGCAGGCACAGTGCAGAACATTGGCCTGATGGCGCAAAAGGCCGAGGAATACGGCAGCCATCCCACCACCTTTGAAATCCCTCAGACTGGCACCGTCAAGATGATGCTCGAAGATGGCACCGTGCTGCATCAGCATAGCGTGGAAGCGGGCGACATCTGGCGCTCGGCCTCGGCACGCAAAGCCCCGATCGAGGATTGGGTCAATCTGGCCATCGAGCGGCAAAAGGCCACCGGCTATCGGTCGATCTTTTGGCTGGATGCGGCGCGCGCCCATGACGCAGAGCTGATCGCGATGGTAAAACCGATCCTCAAGGCACGCGGCGTCGAGGACAAGTTCGAGATCATGGCCCCGCGTGAGGCAACCCGCGCCTCTTTGGAAACCATCACCAAGGGCGAGAACAGCATCGCCATCACCGGCAACGTGCTGCGCGACTACCTAACAGACCTGTTTCCGATCCTTGAATTGGCGACCAGCGCCAAGATGCTGTCCATCGTCAAGCTGATGCAGGGCGGTGGCATGTTCGAAACCGGGGCCGGCGGCTCTGCGCCCAAGCATGTGCAGCAATTGCAGTCGGAAAATCACCTGCGTTGGGATTCCTTGGGCGAGTTCTGCGCACTGGGCGAGAGCCTCAAGTTTCTGGCCGAAACCAACGGCAATGACCGCGCCCGTGTCTTGGGCGAGGCTGCCGAAACCGCCACGCAGGGTATTCTGGATCATGACCGCTCACCAAGCCGCAAGGTCGGAGAGCCTGACAACCGCGACAGCCACTACTGGTTTGCCCGCTATTGGGCCGAGGCCTTGGCGACCCAGACCGAGGATGCAGCCCTCGCTGCAGAATTCGCGCCAGTCGCACAGGCCTTGGCCGAGAATGAAGCCAAAATCGTTGGGGAATTGGCCGCAGCCCAGGGCAAACCCGCCGATATTGGCGGCTATTACCACGCTGATCCGGCCAAGCTGGCAGCGGTGATGCGCCCAAGTGCGACGTTGAACGCGATTATCGGCTAACAGGCACTGACCGCGCGGCCCTTTGGGTCGCGCGGTTCACTCTCCAACCGGGGCCACGCTATTCCCGGCCAGCTCCTCAGAGAAGGGGCGCGGCAGCGGGTCTTTACCCAGACGGGCGCGGTAAGCGGGCAGGCTTTCGGCCACGCGCATCACGTAATTCTGGGTTTCGCGGAATGGGATATGCTCGATCCAGTCAACGATCCCATGAGCATCGCGGCCCCGCGGATCGCCATACTGTTCGATCCATTGCGCCGCGCGTCCCGGACCAGCGTTATAGCCGACCGAGACCAGCACGATATTGCCACCAAACCGGGCACCCAACCCGGCAAGATAGGCCGATCCAAGCCGCGCGTTGTAAACCCAGTCATTCAGCACATCTGAGGGCACATAGAGCAGGCCCAGATCACGCGCCATATCCCGCGCCGTGCCGGGCATAAGCTGCATCAGCCCCTGCGCGCCTGCGCCGCTGACCACAACGTGGTTGAATTCGCTCTCTCGCCGGGCAATCGCAAGGGCCAGTTCCATCGGCGTTGGCAGGTCCATGTCAACCATCGGATGCAGGGCATAATAGGGGCGTTCCACGATCACCCCACGCTCTGCCGCCGTCTTACCCAACATTACCTGAAGATGGGGCTGCTTGAGATCTTCGAGCATATGGCCCATTTGCCTAAGGCCGGTGCGATCTTGGGTTTCGGCCAGATGCAGGAAAAACCGCCGCGCAAGGCCCAGATCCCCCATGCGCAGGGCCAGCGTTCCAATCTCATGCAGGTCGGTTTGCGCGAACGCAGCACCGCGCCAGTCGGGTGTGCCCTCGGTCCCGGCCAGACGTAGATCAAATGCCACCTTCCCCGCCTCAGCGGCCAATAGCCCGTAAAAACTGGTCTGATATTCGGCCCCCTCGGCATAGGCCAGTTGCGCCGCCTCGGGATCTCCCAGCGCCTCTTGGGTGCGACCAATCCAATAGCCCGCCCGCCCCAGCGAAATCGGCGTGGCGACAGCGGCACGAAAGCGCTGGAAATGATCAAGCGCAAGTTCAGGCGCGTCGAGATACGTCAGCGCGAGATACCCCGAAAGCCATTCGAGATCCGCAAAATTTGCCCCCTCGACCAGCTGATGCACGGACGCGATATCATAGGCCAATTGCGCCTCGCCCGCGCGCATACTCTGCCGCGCCAATGTGCGCCGCCAGCTGGCCCAGCGCTCCGGCTCTCCCAGCCCCGCCTTGATCCGGCTCTGGCGCAAGAGAACAGCAATAGCATCCTCGGGCGCGTTGCTCAGGTGGCGGGTGAACAGTTCGAACGCGATGCCGGGATTGCGCGCCTCAGCCTCGGTCAGCCCCTTGCCGCCGTCGCGTTTCACAGTCTCGCGCAACTTCGCCAAACGGCGCGCTTCTTCCGGGACCAGGGGCAGCATATCCGCGACATCCGCCAAGCCCCGCCAAAGCGCCATTTCCAACCGGGCCTCGTGATGCGGGGCCAAGAGCGCGCCAAACTCGCGCAGGAAATCCTGATGTTCGGCACCTGTCAGGTCCAGCGTGCGCCATGCCAACACAAGGCCAATCTCAGCCTCGCCTTGCCGCCCCCGTGCCTGTAAAGCGCGCGCAAGATTAAGCGCGCCAGTGCCCGTCTGGGGCGTGTAGCCCTTATAAAATGCCAACACATCGTCGAAATCGGCATGGGTCATCGGCTCTTCGCTCTGCTGACGCAGATAGTCTAGACCGGGCCAATGGGCGTTGCGGCCAAGAAAATCGAGGATCGCATCCGGTTCGCCCAAACCCGCACGCAGACGGTGCCATTCGATCAGATCCGCAGCGGCGATTCCATCGCGCCGCGCCAGACGAGCAGCCACTTCCCAGCGTCCGGCCTGCATGGCATCAAGCGCAGTTGCCAGCGGGCGTGGTGCCTGCCGTGGCAGATCAGACGCATACCCCGGCGAAACCAACAGGCTCAGCCCCAAAACCATGATCAGCGCGCGCAACATCTCTTGCATTTTCCGCTTTTGCGAAGGATAGACAACGCCAGCCTAAGCGGCCCGCGCGCCCGCGTCCATGCACGATGCCGGTACAGATGTGCGGTCTGCCGCCGATGGCCCGGAATACTAGCGGGTCCTGCCCACAAAGTCAGCAAGAGGAGCGTGTCATGTTCAGAGGATCTTTTCCTGCCCTGGTCACGCCGTTCAAGAACGGCGCAGTGGATGTGGAAACGCTCAAAAAACTGGTGGAGTGGCACATCGGTGAGGGTAGCCATGGGCTTGTGCCCGTAGGCACCACCGGCGAAAGCCCGACATTGACCCATCAGGAACATGAGATGGTCGTCGAAGAGGTGGTGCGCGCCGCAGCGGGCCGTATTCCGGTTATTGCGGGCGCTGGCAGCAACAACACGCTTGAAGGCATCCGGTTGATGCAGCACGCCCACAAGGTCGGGGCGAATGCCGCGCTGGTCGTGACCCCCTATTACAACAAGCCAACGCAAGCCGGGTTGATTGCGCATTTTACAGCGCTGCATGATTGCTGCGATCTGCCAATCATCATCTACAATATTCCGGGTCGGTCCGTCGTGGACATGACCCCTGACACCATGGGCAAGCTGGCGCAATTGCCACGCATTGTGGGGGTCAAGGACGCAACAGGCGATCTGGCGCGGGTCTGCGCCCAGCGCATATCCTGTGGCAAGGATTTCATCCAGATTTCCGGCGAAGATGCGACCGCCCATGGGTTCAACGCGCAGGGCGGGGTTGGCGTGATTTCCGTCACCGCCAATGTCGCGCCCAAGCTGGTGGCGCAGGTCCAAGAGGCGACGCTGGCGGGCGACTATGCTAAAGCGCTGGAATTGCAGGACCGTCTGATGCCGCTGCATCGCGCGATCTTTGTCGAACCGGGGCTGGTGGGCGTCAAATACGCCATGTCGCGGCTAGGGCTTTGCAGCGAAGAGGTGCGTTCGCCGTTGGTGGGCCTTAGCGATCCGACCAAGGCGCTGGTCGAAGACGGCATGCGCCACGCAGGATTGATCAACTAGCCCATACTCGGCGCGCGGCGGGGGGCAAAACACCCCCCGCCCGCCATTTTTATTGCACTTCTCCCGTGGGACGCGGGGTCAGAAGGGTCTCGGCGGGCAGGACCGGATAGGTCACTTCTGGCATCTTGCCGGTCAGCGCCCCGAGGAAGGCCACGATCTGATCAGCCTCAGCATCGTTGATTTCTTCCCCCAATTGAGACGTCCCCATGATCTGAACCGCGACCTTGAGATCCCAGACCTTGCCCGAGTGGAAATAGGGCGCGGTTTGGTCGATATTGCGCAGGGGCGCGGCACGGAACACATAGGAATCATCAGCCGTTTCGGTCACGGCAAAGCGGCCACGGTCGTCAGGCGGCAGCACGTCGGCACCGGGTTTCTCGATCAGACCAAAGGGATAATAGCCATTGCCACCAAGGTTGATGCCGTTGTGGCAAGACGAACAGCCCTTGTCGATAAACAACTGAAGCCCCGCCTTTTGGCCGTCACTCAATGCCGCGTCGTCCCCATTGAGAAAGGCATCAAAGGGCGAGGGCGTGATCAGCGTTGCTTCATAGGCTTCAATCGCCTTGGCGAAATTATCGAAACTGACAGGGTTCTCCTCCTCAGGGAAAGAGGCGGTGAACCAATCAATATACTGCGGCATCGACATCAGTGTTGCTACGACGTTTTCCGGGGTATTGGCCATCTCGACACCTGCCTGAACCGGGCCTTTGGCCTGCTCGGCAAGGTCCGCCGCACGGCCATCCCAGAATTGCGCCTCGTTGAACACGGCATTCAGAACGGTGGGCGAATTACGCGGCCCTTTTTGCCAGGCATGCCCAATGGAGGTCTCCATATTGTCATCGCCGCCCGTGGCGAGGTTGTGGCAGGAGTTGCACGAGAAAACACCCGAGGCTGACATGCGCGGATCAAAAAAGAGCGCCTTGCCAAGGTCGATCTTGTCCTCTGTGATCACGTTGTCATTCAACGCCGGGATGGTCGACGGCAACGGCGCAAAAAGCTCTTGCGCGCGCTCGCGCAGATCAGACGCCGCAGCGCCTTGCGCCAAGGCCAAGGCAGACAAGGTGCCGAGGATAAGTTTGAGAGGAGGGGTCACGGAATTGCTCCTTTAGCTTCGATGAGTCGCGCGTTTGAAACGATTCTAATCTAGCCAATGCCAGAGCGGATTGATCTGCCTCAATATCCCATGCAATTGCCCGAGACGTTCGCCGGATCAGGCGTTAGAAATCCAGATGTTCGCTCTCAGTGTCTTTTCGCATCATTTTAGCCTCAAATGCGCGCGCAATGCGGCTATGCCTTGATTTCAGACCTCTTACGGGTCTAAGCCGCGCCGCAATACGTTGCCTTTGCAACACCTCTTAAAACGTCATTATCCGAGGATTCCGATGCAATTGCCTAATCTCGCCCCCGTGCCCGAACTTTATGTCTCTTACGAGAGTGCGCAAAAGCTCAAAGTCGAGGCCGCGAGCCTCACCAGCTGGGATCTCAGCCCGCGCCAGATCTGCGACCTTGAACTCTTGATGAACGGCGGCTTCAACCCGCTCAAGGGATTTCTGAGCGAGGCCGATTACGACGGTGTTGTCGAACACATGCGTCTGGCCGACGGCACACTCTGGCCGATGCCGATCACGCTGGATGTGAACGAAAAATTCGCTGACGGTCTGGAAATCGGTCAGGACATCGCTCTGCGCGACCAAGAGGGTGTGATCCTGGCAACCATGACTGTCACCGACCGCTGGACCCCCAACAAGGCGCGCGAGGCCGAGCATGTGTTCGGCGCGGATGATCTGGCACATCCGGCGGTGAACTATCTGCATCACACGGCTGGCAAAATCTATCTGGGCGGGCCTGTGACCGGCATTCAACAGCCGGTGCATTATGATTTTCGGGGCCGCCGCGATACCCCCAACGAATTGCGCGCCCTCTTCCGCAAACTTGGCTGGCGCCGCGTCGTGGCCTTTCAAACCCGCAACCCGCTGCACCGCGCGCATCAGGAACTGACATTCCGCGCCGCCAAAGAAGCGCAGGCGAACCTGCTCATTCACCCTGTCGTCGGCATGACCAAACCGGGCGACGTGGATCACTTCACCCGCGTGCGCTGCTATGAGGCGGTGCTCGACAAATACCCAAGCGCGACCACCACGATGAGCCTGCTCAATCTGGCAATGCGGATGGCAGGCCCGCGCGAGGCGGTCTGGCACGGCCTGATCCGCAAAAACCACGGCTGCACGCATTTCATCGTGGGTCGCGATCACGCTGGCCCGGGCAAGAACAGTCAGGGTCAGGATTTCTATGGCCCCTATGATGCGCAAGAGTTGTTCAAGCAGCATCAGGATGAAATCGGTATCGAGATGGTCGATTTCAAACATATGGTCTATGTGCAGGAGAAGGCCCAGTATTACCCGATTTCCGAAGTGCCGGAAGGCGCAACAGTGCTTGATATTTCCGGCACCGAACTCCGCCGCCGTTTGGCCGAAGGCCTGGAAATCCCCGAGTGGTTTTCGTTCCCCGAAGTGGTGCGCGAATTGCGCCGCACACGTCCGCCACGGTCCAAGCAGGGCTTTACCGTGTTTTTCACTGGCTTCTCAGGATCGGGCAAATCCACCATTGCCAACGCTCTGATGGTCAAGCTGATGGAGATGGGCGGGCGTCCCGTAACCCTGCTCGACGGCGATATCGTGCGCAAGAACCTGAGCTCCGAGCTGGGCTTTTCCAAGGAACACCGGGATCTCAACATTCGCCGCATCGGGTATGTGGCCTCTGAAATCACCAAGAACGGCGGCATCGCCATCTGTGCGCCTATCGCCCCCTATGCCACGACACGCCGCGCGGTGCGCGAGGATGTCGAGCAGTTCGGCGCCTTTATCGAGGTGCATGTCTCGACCAGCCTTGAGGAATGCGAACGCCGTGACCGCAAGGGCCTCTACAAGCTGGCCCGCGAAGGCAAGATCAAGGAATTTACGGGGATCTCCGATCCGTATGATGTTCCCGAGAACCCTGAATTGCGCGTCGAGACCGAGAATGTCGATGTCGACAACTGCGCGCATCAAGTGATTCTCAAGCTCGAAAGCCTTGGCCTAATCGCCGGCTAAACGCAGCTAACTTAACGAAAAAGGGCCGTCCCCCTGCGGGGCGGCCCTTTTGCCATCTGACCGGCTAAGCACTGGGCATCAATGCACCGTCACCGGCTCCATATTGTTCTGACGCGCAAGCAAAAACGCCAACTTGCGGTCGCGCACCAATGCCAGACGCTCACCCTCGGCGGTGTGCACCGCGTAAAGCGTGGTCAAATCCCCCACCTGTTCGCGCATGTCGGCGGGAAGATCACCCACTTTGACCGCGCGCACATAGACGATGGGGCGATCTGTATCCTGTCCGAAATCATATCGCGTATCCATGATCGCTTACCCCTTGTTGATCTTGATTCTCTGCACCACCGGTTCGGGCTGTGCCCGTGTCAGATCGACATGCAAAAGACCGTTTTCCATGATCGCCTCACCCACCTCGACCCCGTCTGCCAGCACGAAAGAGCGTTGAAATTGACGCGCCGCGATGCCGCGATGCAGATAGAGCCGGTCTTCGGCCTCATCGCTCTGACGGCCGCGGATTACCAATTGCCGATCCTCGACAGTGATCGCCAGATTATCCTCGGCAAAGCCAGCCACAGCCAGCGTGATACGATAGGAATTCTGCGAGGTCTGTTCGATGTTGAAGGGCGGATAGCCCTCGTTTCCAGATTTCGCGCTGCGTTCCAGCATGCGCTCCAGCTGTTCAAACCCCAGCATATAGGGGTGCGACCCCAGAGTAAGCTTTGTCATCGACACGTCCTTGAGCTTAAGCGACCGTCCATCTTGCTGGCCCCGTTTCGGCGGCCATGGATAGGAATATGGGGGCTGGTCCACAGGCGTGCAAGGGCTTTGCGAACGGGTTCCGATTCGCTATCCTAAACGCTCAAGAGCCCAGAGGAATCGCATGCCATGAATGCCTTCAGCGACCTGTCGATGAAATCCGAGGATGTGTTGCGCGTCGAGTTGGAGGAATTCCGTCGCGAGCATCGCGATTTGGATGAGGCCATTCGCGCGCTGCAAGACAAGGGCACGGCGGATCAGTTGATGATCCAGCGGCTCAAGAAGAAAAAACTCTGGCTGCGCGACATGATCGCAAGGATCGAGGATCGGCTTTACCCGGACATCATTGCGTAGGCCTACGTGATCAGTATAGTGCGCGCTTCGATACGAGGGGCGTTACATGGCAGGCGTAAAGATCGGCATCATCATGGGCAGTCAATCCGACTGGCCCACCATGCGCGAAGCGGCGCAGATTCTGGATGAATTGGGCGTGGCCTATGAGGCGCGCATCGTCTCGGCACATCGCACGCCAGATCGGCTTTGGGACTACGGCAAATCGGCGGTCGCGCGCGGCTTGCAGGTGATCATCGCCGGGGCCGGCGGCGCGGCACATCTACCGGGGATGATGGCGTCCAAGACGCGCGTGCCGGTGATCGGCGTGCCGGTGCAGACGCGGGCATTGTCAGGCGTCGACAGCCTCTACTCCATTGTGCAGATGCCAAAGGGGTTCCCGGTGGCTACGATGGCGATTGGGGCTGCGGGGGCGGCCAATGCCGGGCTGATGGCAGCGGCAATCCTTGCCATTTCTGACGCCGCGCTTGCACAGCGCCTGGACGATTGGCGCGCGGCGCTTTCGGCCTCTATCCCGGATGAGCCCAGCGATGAGTGAGATGCTTCCCACGGGTGCCACGATCGGAATCCTCGGCGGCGGGCAATTGGGCCGCATGCTCTCGGTTGCAGCCTCGCGGTTGGGGTTCAAGACCGTGATCTTTGAGCCGGGTGGCGATTGCCCAGCCAGCCATGTGGCGCATCAGCATATTCAGGCCGACTACACAGACGAAGACGCGCTGCGCCGCTTTGCCGGAATTGTCGATGTGATCACCTATGAATTCGAGAACATCCCCACCGCAGCCCTCGATGTGCTAGAGCGTGCGCGCCCAGTGCGCCCAGACCGCCGCGCCCTCAAGGTCAGTCAGGACCGCCTGCTGGAAAAATCGTTTCTGAGCGATCTGGGGCTGATGACCGCCCCTTTTGCTGCCGTGGATGATCCCGAGGACATGGCCGAAGCGATTGCCGAAATCGGCATACCTGCGATCCTCAAGACCCGTCGCTTTGGGTATGACGGCAAAGGGCAGGCGCGGATCATGTCCCCTACCGATGCCGAACAAGCGCTGGCTGACATGGCCGGGCAACCCGCGATCTACGAAGGCTTTGTCGAATTCTCCCACGAAGTCTCGGTCATCGCCGCACGTAATCAGGCAGGCGATGTCGCCTGTTACGATCCCGGCGAGAATGTGCATGAGGGTGGCATCCTGCGCACCACCACCGTGCCCGCACGCCTGACAGCGGCACAGCGCACCGACGCGGTGCTTTTGGCGGCCAAAATCCTCAACAGTCTCAAATATGTAGGGGTGATGGGGGTCGAGCTTTTCGTGACGCCCAAGGGCCTCATCGTCAATGAAATCGCGCCACGTGTGCATAATTCCGGCCACTGGACGCAGGCAGGCTGCGCCATCGACCAGTTCGAGCAACATATCCGCGCGGTGGCTGGCTGGCCTTTGGGCGATGGCACCCGCTATGCCGATGTGGTGATGGAAAACCTGATCGGCGATGACATGGACCGCGTGCCGGCCTTGGCGCGGGCATCCGGCGTCTCACTGCATCTCTACGGCAAGGCAGAGGTCAAGCCGGGGCGCAAGATGGGCCATGCCAACAAGATTGTATCCAAAGGCTGACCCCGGCTTCATCTGGCCCAAAATACCTCGGGGGAGTCCCGGACAACGTCCGGGACGGGGGCAGCGCCCCCTTCTTAATCCCCGGCGGCTAAAAGCGCGCGCAACCCAGATCGGTAGTCAGGATAAATCAGCTTTATCCCCAACTCCTCTTTAATCCGTCGGTTCGAAACCCGCTTTGACTCCGCATAGAATGACCGCGCCATTGGTGTCATCTCGGCCTCGTCAAAGGCCACCTCTTCGGGCAGTGGCAGGCCCAACAAGTCTGCGGCATGGCCAATCACGTCTTGCGGCGGGGCCGGATCATCATCGCAGAGGTTATAGACCGCGCCCGGATTGGGGCGCTTGATCGACGCTTCCAGCACCTGCGCGATATCCTCTACATGGATGCGGCTAAACACTTGCCCCGGCTTTACAATCCGCCGCGCTGTGCCTTGGCGCACTTTCTCGAACGGTCCGCGACCGGGGCCATAAATCCCCGCAAGGCGAAAGATGTGCAGCGGCAAACCGGGGATCGCCTGCCAGTCCGCCTCGGCGTCAACCCGCATCTGGCCGCGTCTGGTCGAGGGGGTAAGCGGCGTTGCCTCATCTACCCAACCGCCTGCATGATCGCCGTAAACTCCGGTGGTCGACAGATAGCCAACCCAGGCCAGCCGGGGCGCGGCCTCGGCAATCGCATCGCGATATCGCGCCAACACCGGATCGCCCGCCGCATCGGGTGCGGCAGAAATCAACAGATGCGTGGCCGATGCCAAAGCAGACCGCAAATCATCCTCCGGCCAAAGCGCGGGCGTCACCCCCTCGCGGCGCAAAACCTCGGCCTTGTCAGCGCTGCGGGTGGTGCCAATGATCTGCCAGCCCTGCGGCAACAGGCGAGCGGTAAGGGCGCGGGCGGAAAAGCCGTGGCCAAAGGAAAGAAGCGTTTGTGTCATCGCCCTTACATGGCGCGGGCGGCAGGGATTGGCAAGGCGGCGGGGTTTCGCCTGCCGCATACAAGCCCTCTGGCGCGAAAAGACGGATACAGGCATCTTGCACCCAGTGTTTTTCAGGAGCCGCCATGTCTTTGATCAGTCGCCGTCTTGTTCTGGGTTTCATCGCGGTTGCCCCGCTAGCCGCCTGTGCGCGGCCAGAGCCGGAAGTGTCCAGCCGCAACGCCCCTTTTGATCCGCCCCTCTATCCCAATGAAACGCCCGAGTTGCGTAGTCTGATCAACAAATATGCCGATCATTACGAGGTGCCACGCAGCCTTGTGCATCGTCTGGCGATCCGAGAGAGCACGCATCGCCCCGGTGCGCGCAACGGGCCCTATTATGGCCTGCTGCAAATCCTGCCCCAGACGGCGCGCGGCATGGGGCATCGGGGGCCTGCCTCCGAGTTGCTGGATGCCGAGACCAATTTGAAATACGGGGTCAAATACTTGCGCGGGGCCTATATCGTGGCAGATGGCAATCCTGATGCGGCGATCATGTGGTATGCGCGGGGGTATTATTACGAGGCCAAGCGCAAAGGGCTTCTGGTGGAAACCGGCCTGCGCTCGGCCTGAGGGGCAGGTCACATCCGCGCCGATTGCGCGGCTGTCGACCCAGCGTTTACTTGACCGCTTTGCCTGCGATCACGGTGGCGTTCTTGCCACTGTTGGAATTCGCGGTGGCAAGAACCTTGGGCTTTTCCTTCTTGGGTTTCTTGGCCTCACGGTTGCTCTGGCTTTTTCCTTTGGACATGGGATCGTCTCCTGACTGATCCCGGTCAGGCGGGGTGCCGGGCCGGGTCGTGCTCAGGGGATCAGGGGCCTGACAGGGTCAGGGCGATGAGCCCTCGGGCGCAGCAGGCACGGCGCGGGGCCGGTGCTGCAAAGTGCAAGATAAGCGGGCAGAGAGGCGGCGACAAGGGGGGCTGGGGGCTATCCCCCTCCCCCGTCATCCCCGCGCAGGCGGACTCCTCGCCCCCTTTTTCCGTCATCCCCGCGAAAGCGGGGATCTCATGCGGCCTGTCGCGCCATATTGTCCAAAGATTCCCGCCCTTGTGGGAGTAATGGTGTTTATGGAATTTGCACCCACTCTACGCCTCCTACTTGCTCACCTTGTTTGGCAAGTGCTGCGCGTGAATGGGAGCCGAGTCGGGTTAAATGCAAATTCATCTTGGTTGTTTCTCGGGTAGTGAAAGCTGTTACCCGTGGCCACCAAAACTTGGGAACTGGGAAAAACTGAAACCTTCTCCATACCTTTCTCTACGACAAAATACTTGGTTGAAGAACTCAGTACTATTGAACCTTCAATCCACCGCGAGTCGACGAGGAGCGTTACGCACGCCGTAGAGGCAAGATGAGAGTAGCGGGATATTCCAAGCATATAAAAAACCATTAAAAGAGAAACTGCTGCAGCGGAAAACAAGTTGAATGCAGTTGGTCGCTCGTTAAAACTTTCGACAGTCAACACCACGAAGGAAATGGTGATCACAATTAGGATGGTTCCAAGCATCAAAATGATGCCTCCACCAATATGAATTTTGAAGAAAATCCATAAAGAAATAACCAACCGCAAGGTAAACATTAAAAAGCGTTGTGCTCGAAGTTTTTTAAGGAATAGCTGCTGATATGCAATTTCAAGTTTCTTTATTCTATAGTTCTTGGGAAATCTCTTTTTCCTCTTGATGCATTGGTATTTTGCAAAGATGAGGGACGTTAAAATTCCAAGAAAACCAAACGCTAGAGGCGCTGTGTAGAAAAACAGGCCTGCGATTGAAATATGAAGGAACAGTTGGAAGGTAATTCCAGAAATCTCATTGGCTTCAAAAAGTGAGACCAAACCCGGATCAATCCGCGAAATAAAGCCCATATTGTAAGCCAAAAATATCGAAGCGCTTAAAAACAGGAGTCTGATGTAGCCAAAAGCTTGTATGCATTTGTAAAGATTTTCTTTTACGTCAAGTTTCTTTTGAAACCCCTCAAACATCCAACTCCTCCACGAACCGCGCATTCTCGGAAATATACTGGAACCGCAGTTCCGGCTTTTTCCCCATAAGGCGCTCGACCAGATCGCTGGTCTGGCCCGGTTCATCCTCGTCGATGGTCACGCGGATGAGTTTGCGCGAGCCGGGGTCCATGGTGGTTTCCTTCAGATCCTTGGCGTCCATCTCGCCCAGACCCTTGAAGCGGCTGACGTCGATCTTGCCCTTGCCGCCCAGCCCCTTTTCCAGCCACAGATCGCGCTCGGCCTCGTCCAGACAATAAACGCGCTTTGACCCTTGGGTCAGCCGGTAGAGCGGCGGGCAGGCCAGATAGAGGTGGCCCGCGTCGATCATCGGGCGCATTTGCGTGAAAAAGAACGTCATCAACAGCGCCGCGATATGCGCGCCATCGACATCGGCGTCGGTCATGATGATGATCTTGTCATAGCGCAGATCATCAAGATTGAACTTGCTGCCAAGGCTCACGCCCAAGGCCTGCGTCAGGTCGCTGATCTCTTGATTGCTGCCCAATTTGGACGAGGCCGCGCCCAGCACATTCAGGATTTTGCCACGCAGCGGCAAAAGAGCTTGGGTCTTGCGATCCCGCGCCATCTTGGCCGAGCCTCCCGCGCTATCGCCCTCGACGATGAACAGCTCCGTGCCGTCGCGGGTGCTGGAAGAGCAATCCACCAGCTTGCCGGGCAGGCGCAGCTTTTTGGTTGCGGTCTTGCGTTGGGTTTCCTTCTCCTGACGCCGCCGCAGCCGTTCCTCGGCACGCAGCACCAGAAAATCAAGAATAGCGCCTGCCGATTTGGTATCGGCCGCCAGCCAGTTGTCGAAATGGTCGCGCACAGCCCCCTCGACCATGCGGGCGGCATCGGTGGTGGCAAGACGGTCCTTGGTCTGGCCTACGAATTCCGGCTCTCGGATAAAGCAGGACACGAGCGCACAACCACCCGCGAGCAGGTCTTCGCGCGTGATCTGCGCGGCCTTGCGGTTATTGGACAACTCGCCATAGGCCTTGATCCCCTTGAGGATCGCCGCCCAGAACCCGGCCTCATGCGTGCCACCCTCGGGCGTGGGCACGGTGTTGCAATAGGATTGAATGAACCCGTCGCGCGCAGGCGTCCAGTTGATCGCCCATTCCACCTTGCCCGGAACGTTGTATTTGTCGCGGAAATCGACGGTGCCGGCAAAGGGACGCTCGGCATAGGTGGTGGCACCGCCCAAGGCCTCGCCAAGATAATCGGCAAGGCCACCGGGAAATTTGAACGTGGCCTCTTGCGGGGTGTCGCCATCGCTGATCTCGGTTTTCCAGCGGATTTCGACACCGGAAAAGAGATAGGCCTTGGAGCGCGCCATCTTGAAGAGCCGCGCCGGTTTGAGCGTCAGAGAGCCGAAGATCTCTGGATCGGGATGGAATGTCACCGAAGTGCCGCGTCGGTTGGGGGCAGCACCAATCTTGGCCAGGGGCGCTTGTGGAGTGCCGCGCGAGAACTCCATCATGTAAAGCTCGCGGTTGCGCGCCACCTCGACCCGCAGATGATCGGACAGCGCATTGACCACCGACGAGCCAACGCCGTGCAGGCCACCGGACGTCTGATAGCTATCGCCTGAAAATTTACCGCCCGCGTTCAGCGTGCAAAAGATGATCTCGAGCGCCGATTTCTTGGGGTCTTTGGGGTGTGGATCAACCGGAATGCCGCGCCCGTTGTCGCGCACGCTGACATGGCCGTTGGCGTGTAATTCCACCTCGATCCATGTGGCGTGGCCTGCCACCGCCTCATCCATCGAGTTGTCGATGATCTCGGCCACCATGTGATGCAGGGCGCGGTCGTCCTTGCCGCCGATATACATGCCGGGGCGCAGCCGGACATGCTCCATATCCTCGAGCACCTGAATGGAGGAGGCGTCATAATCGGATTTCGGGGTGGGCGAGAGAAGATCGTTCATGCCACTGCTCTTTTATGTTTTTTGGGTTGGGCGACAGTATGGCAGAGCGGGCGCGGCGGGGGAAGTGGCTGCGGCCTATGCGCCAGCCTGCGCGCGCAACCAATCGGCCATTTCCCCGGCATCATCCAGGCGCTGCGCAAGGCGGATGATCCGCTGGCCGACGTCTTCGGTGTCATGTGTCATTGTCACGCCATTCAGGCGGAGACAAACGATCATCACCCGATAAGCTGTGCGCTTGTTGGCATCGTTGAAGCAATGTCCCTGCGCAATTGCCTCTGCATAGGCAGCGGCAAGATCGAACACATCCTCTATCATACCATAAGCCAGCCGGTTATCGACGCGCGCCAAGGCCCCTGACAGCGATTTATTCAACGCCCTGCCGGGTAATTCGCCGGGATTCAAAACAAGATCATGGAGTGTCTCGACCTGCTCCACACTCAAGAGCAAGAAGCTCATTTGTCTTTGAGGTAGTCGAGCACGGGCTGTGCCTGTGCGTGCGTTGCCTCAACTGCGGCCATCACCTCGTCCATCGTCGCATAACGCGGCTCTTGTTGCAGCGTGGCCTCTTCGGGCACCAGATACCCGATGCATTTGGAGTTCTTCATGATTGCCACCGGCTTGCCACCTGCCGCGTCGAGCACCTTTTGCGGTTCGCGCAATTCGGTGATGGTACAGATCTGATTGGTATGCAGGCGCTTCATGGGGTGATCCTTTGAATGTATATTCAAATATACACTCAAACGCCCATTATTTCAACCTCTGCCGCAAGTAGCGCGCGCAGCCAATGAGTGCGGCGGTATCCTCGGAGATCAGATGGATCGGCATGGCTTCCATAATGGGTCGATACGGGCCCTTGGCGACAAACACCTGACGAAACTCTGGCCTATTGAGCAGTGGCGCCATAGCGCGGGCCAGTCCGCCGATCAGGAACACGCCTCCTGTCGCCATATGGGTGAGTGCCAGATTGCCCATGACAGCGCCCAGAATTTCCAGAAACAAAGCGAGTGTCTCAGCGCATGCTCCCTGCCCCTGTGATGCGCCGGTCAGGATGTCCGGCGCGGTAAGGGTCACGCCACTGCGCAGACGGTGCAGGCGCACAAGCCCAGAGCCAGACAAGAGCGCCTCATAGGGTTTATGCGCTACTTCTGCGCCCAAGGCCGCGATCACCGCGTTGGCCGCATCGCCCAGATGCGGCAAACCGGAATGACCGGCCTCGGCGGGCGGCACCAAAAGGTCGGCACCAACCCGGTGCACCACCGCGATATTGCTGCCCGTGCCCAGACCCAGCACCATGCGCGGGCCGTTAGGATCAGGATGCCCTGCAAACACAGGCATGATCCATGCGGGGTCAAGATCATCAAGCGCATAGCCCTGCGCCTGAAGGTCATTGATCAGATGCACCTCGGTTGCGCCTGCGGCATGGGCCATCTCGGCCCCGTCGATGAACCAATCGAGATTGGTCAGTTGCGCCGTGCCCGCCCGCACCGGCCCCGCCACACCGGCACAGATTGCGCGCGGGTGCGCGCCGTGCTCTGCAAGATACGTCGCCAAGATCGGCAAGAGCCCGGCAAACGCTGCGTTTTCAAAGCGCTGCACGCTGCCCGGTTTGAGCGCCGAGCCTGCTGTCAGCGCCACCCTTGTATGGCTTGCCCCGACATCGGCGACGAGGCTCTCACGCATCGCGCCAGCGCGCCAGGGTCGCCCGTGCCGCCTGTGCCAGCATCACCACGTCAATGCCCACCGCCAGAAACTGTGCGCCCCAATCGGCATAGCGCTGCGCCGTGGCGTGATCGAGCGCGAGGATGCCTGCGGCCTTGGGTGAGGCAGCGATCTGGGCAAGTGCCCCGCGAATGACCTCTTGCACCTCAGGCGCGTGGCTATCGCCCACATACCCCATATCGACCGCCAGATCAGAGGGGCCGATAAAGACGCCGTCCACGCCCTCGACCGCCAGAATATCCCCGAGCGCGTCTATACCGGCCATACTCTCGACCTGCACGATCAGGCAGATCTGGGCGTTGGCTGTGGGGATGTAATCCTTGATCCGAGAGAAATCTGACGCCCGCGCCAGTGCCGCGCCCGATCCGCGGATACCGTCTGGCGGATAGCGGGTGGCGCGCACGAGGGCGCGGGCCTGATCCGCACTCTCGACCATCGGAATGATCAGGCTCTGCGCGCCTACGTCAAGCACCTGCTTGATTGCCCATGCTTCACCCATCGGCAGGCGCACCACCGGCAGGCTTTGCCGCCCCGCCATCATCGCCAGTTGCGCCGAGATAGAGCGTAAATCGTTGGGCGCATGTTCCCCGTCGATCACCAGCCAGTCAAACCCGGCACTCGCCAGAACCTCTGTCGCGTAAGGATCGGCAAAACCAGCCCAGCATCCAATCAGACGCTCACCGCGCATCAGGGCGGATTTGAAACGGTTTTCGGGGGCGGGCATCGCGGCACTCCTCTGGCTGTCCGGCGCAGCATAGACCGCGCCCGCGCGCTTTGGCGAGAGCCAAGACGGGGTTTACTTTGCCCGACATTCCCCCCAGAGATTGCCCAATGAATACGCATCTCAAAGGTCTGATCATCACCGCGCTCGGCGTGCTGTTCGTCGTGCCGGATTCGCTCTTTGTGCGGCTGATCGACGGCGACGCCGCCAGCATCGCCTTTTGGCGTGGCATCACGGCGGGGTCCGTCATCCTGACGGGCGTGCTGCTGTTTCAAGGGTTTCGGGGCATCCGCGAGGTTGCGAAAACCGGCAAGCATGGATTGCTTTATACCTTTCTGATTGCCATTACCGCCCCCGGCTTTGTCTTTGCCGTAAGCCTGACCAGCGTCGCCAATGTGGTCTTTATCCTTGCCTCCATGCCGGTCTTTGCTGCGATTTTCAGCCGGATTTTTCTGGGCGAGTCCATCAGCAAACGCATGGTATTGACCATGGCAGGGGTGTTTGCGGGGCTTGGCGTGATCGCTTGGGGCTCGGGCGAGACGCATGGCGCGCATTGGCATGGCGATCTGATCGCGCTTGGCGTGTCGGCCAGCTTTGCCGGGGCGATGACCACGGCGCGGCAGTTGCGCGCGGTGTCGATGATCCCGGCTATTCCGCTGGCCTTTCTCGGGGCGTCGCTCGCGATCTGGCCTGCGGCACAGCCCATGACCGTCTGGCACGCCAACTGGCCCCTTATTCTGGCACATGGGGCGTTTATCAGCGTCTCAACCTGCCTGCTCACGCTGGGCCCGCGCTATCTGGCCTCGGCAGAGGTGGCGCTGCTCATCCTGCTCGAATCCGTCTTGGCACCGCTTCTCGTCTGGGCGGTGATCGGCGAAGACCCGGGGCCTTGGGCCATCCTCGGGGGTGTTGTGGTGATTGGCGCGCTCTTTGCGTCAAACCTATGGGCGCTGGCGCATAACCGGCGCTTGCGCAACAGGCCACAGCCCCGCACCGGCCCGCCGGTCTGATCCTCAGGTGTCGCGATAGATCACGAAACACTGCCACCCGTCATCGCGGTGGCCCCGGTCGTGATAGCCGGCCGCGCGCAGACATTTTGCCGATGCCACATTCTCGGGATGAACAAAGGCAACCAGACGATAAAGCCAGGCATGATCCGCAAATGCACGCCGTGTGGCGCGGTGCACCAGATCCCGCCCAAGACCGCGGCCCCAATAGTCACGGCCCAGCCAATAGCTGATTTCGGCGGTATCGCTGCTGCTGGCATCCGCGCCAAAGGCAAGCCGCATCTGCCCGATGGGCTGCGCATCAAGTGTGACGGCCAGAACATCGTGATGATCGCTCAGACCTGAGATGTCGATCAGGTCGCGTGCCAGCGCCTGTGTCAGGGTGCCGGGCCATGCCTCATACATGTGCTGCCAGACTTCGGGGTCGGACAAAAGCCGCATATAGGCCGGCACATCCGACGGCTGCCAGCGCCGGAAATTCAAAAGGCCCGGCGTTTTGACCTTCCATGACAAGGGAGTGGCAGGCGTAGACCGCAAGCACGTGCTGTCTATGTCGGCGATAACCCAGCCAATTTGCAGCGGATCATAGGCAAGGGCGATGTCGCGCGCATCACACCACGCTTTTTGCTCGGGTGTCAGAACGCCGTCCCATCGGCTTTGCATCGACGGTGCAGGGGCCTGCCCCGTCAGGAATGGTTTTCTGGTCCGATCAGTCACGTCGCGCCCCCCAAGCCTGCGGCGAAAAATGGTCGTTTGGCTGGATATGGGGGTGCGCAGGCGTTGTTCAAGAGATGGGCCGAAGGATCACGGATCGGGGCGGAGATCCTCCTCCGCCCCGTCGCTGGTGATGGCACAGGTCTAAGACCCGGATCAGCCGTCCGATGCGGGCAGCACACCGGCTTCGACGGCGGCGGCCACTTCCTCGGCGCTCAGTGCACCATCGGAATTGGCATCTGCCGTGGTAAAGGTCTCGGCGGTTGCGTCGGGTATCACCTGCTGAAACTCGGACATGGTCACATAGCCATCGCCATCCGCATCCATCGCGGAAAACTCGCCCGCGAATGCCATCACAGGCAGGCTCAGCGCGAGTGCAAAAGTCGCGGCACCGAATTCCTTGGTCATTTGGGTCGTCCTTTCTCTGGTTGAGGGGCGCAGAGGCGCTCCCATGGACAGAGCATGCGCAGGCTTGATCCACCTGTCGCGGGGGGCGCTGATTTCGCGCCAAAAAGCGCGGAAACCGGCCAGATGCCGGGGGTCCGATACGCGGACCTACGCCGGTGTCAGCCAGCGGGCGAGAGGCCGCGCATCGCCAGGGGTGAATTGAGCAGCCCGGCGCCGATATGGGCCGGGTTCAGGCATGAGAGGAGCGCCGCCGATACGCCCGAGTCGCGTCAGGCGAGGGCTGCGGCCGGGCGGATCATGCCCGTTTCGATGCCGCGCCAATTGACGATGGGAGCATTGCGATATTTGCGCGCCGCAGGATGCTCTGGGTCGAGCACACCGAGACGCACGAGGATTGAGGCAATCGCGCATTCCGCACCGCGCGTACCCCCATCAACGATCTTGAGCGCGACACCCAGCTTGCGCCGGGGCAGAATCGCAATGAAAAACGCCTCCGCCCCTGTCTTGAGCGCCACAGGCTCGGAACAGGCGCGCATGAGTTCGGTGCAGGCCCGCCCCTCACCCGCCACCAGTTCAGGATGCGCAACCATGGCCTGCCAAAGCCGAACGGCGGCGCGCTCGGCCACATCGCCGCTGTCTGACGCGCCCGCAAACCACGCCATCGCGCGGGCCATGCCATGCAGCGAACTGGCGTGATTGGGGGCGGAACACCCATCAATGCCGAAATAGGGCGACGTTTCCCCCGTGGCCTCTTCGAACGCCTCGAGCACGGCCCTTTGCACCGGGTGACTGGGATCAATGTAGTCGGCAGAGCCGCCCAGATGCCGGTTGAGCGTGAGAAAGCCCGCATGTTTTCCGGAACAGTTGTTATGCACCTGACAGGGCGAGGTGCCGGAACACAGCAGTGATTTATGCGCCGCCTTGTCCTGCGGGTCATGGGCACCGCAGCGCAGGTCATCATCACTCAGGCCCAGATAAGATAGCCAGCGATTGACACGCTCGGTATGGATCGCCGCGCCATTATGAGAGGCGCAAGAGAGCGCCAGTTGCTCCGAGGTCAGCCCATGCGCATCCGCCGCCCCGCTGGTGATCAGCGGCAAAGCTTGGAGCATCTTGCACGACGAACGCGGTAGGATCGTCTCGGAAGGGTTGCCCCAAGCCTCGACAATCGCGCCCCCAGCGTCGCAAATCACCGCATGCCCAAGGTGCACGCTCTCAGGCGAGGGTCCGCGCCAGATTTCGGTGAAGGGGACAGCGTTGGTCATCGGTATACTCCGGCAGATCGGGGGACAGGCGGGATATGCGGAAATCCGCCAATTGCGTCTTTCACTTCTCGCGTGTTTCAGGCTAATATTGCAATGTCGAGACAGAACTGGTCGCATATAAAAATATTCCCGTAAAGGGTAGCTGGCGACCGAAGGATTTGAGGCTTAGGACAGCTTGGAGGCTGGACATATGATATCAAGATTTGCAGGCGGTATGGCCATCGCGGTGGCGATGCTGATCACACCCGCAGCACAGGCGCAAAGCACGAGCACCAATCAGGTGGCCACCAGCACGGCGTGGAGCGTGTTCGAGGACAGTGATCCGCGCGAATGCTGGGCGGTCTCTGCGCCCACGGAATCTGTCAACACCAAGGATGGGCGCGTGGTGGCAGTGCGGCGCGGCGATGTGCTGTTGATGACATTCTTCCGCCCGGGTGCAGGCGTGCAGGGCCAGATCACCTTTACCGGTGGCTATCCGTTTGCCGGGGGCTCGACCGTAAACCTCAATATCGGCGGCACGCAATTCGAGCTGTTCACCGAAGGCGAATGGGCTTGGCCCGCAAGCACCGAGGATGACGCCCAAGTTCTCGCAGCGATGAAACGCGGCGCGGATGCGGTTCTGACCGCCCGCTCAGGGCGTGGCACAGTGACCAAGGATACGTTCTCTCTGCTGGGATATACTGCGGCAGTGGAAGAGGCCGAAAAACGCTGCAAGTAACCGCGTGCGTGTGCCTGTGGCGCTATGAATTCAATGCGGCGGGCCAGATCGGCACCGCCGCTTTTCGTGACAGCGTCGCGCTATCCCTGAGCCGTCAGGATCGCACTGACTTTGAGCGCGCGTTGCACATTGCCCTCAACCTTCAGCTTGCCTGACATATAAGCCATGACCGGGTTTTGTGCGCCGGACAGGATGTTGCGAAACACCTCGTCGCTGGCGCTTAGAACCACATCCGCCGCTTCATCCCCGGCGCGCGCGCCTGCCTCGCTGAGCATGACGCTGCCGTGGCCTGTAATCACAAGCTTGGCGAGGCCTCTGATATGGCCCTTGGCGCGGGGCGTGAGCGTGGTGATATAGTCGTCGATGATGGCACTCATGGGATGGTCTCTGTCGGGAATTGGGTTCGCGATAGATCACCCCGGAACACGTCCGGGCGCAAGCAAAACCGCGCGTCACATGATTTACCAGCGCGTCAGCGCATCCTCATCCGCATCTTTGGCGTCAACCCAATCGGCACCCGCGTCGGTCACTTCCTTCTTCCAGAAGGGCGCCCGCGACTTTAGAAAATCCATCAGGAATTCCGCCGCGTGAAAGGCATCGGCGCGGTGCCGGGCGGCGGTGGCGACCATCATGATCACCGCATCCGCCTGCAGGGTGCCATAGCGGTGGATGACCAGAACATCCCCAAGGCTCCAGCGTTCGCGCGCCTCTTCCGCGATCTTTTCCAGCGCCTTTTGCGTCATACCGGGATAATGTTCGATCTGCATCGCCCGAAGGGACGCACCATCGAGATCGCGCACAATCCCGGTAAAGGTCACAACCGCGCCCATCCCGGACTGTCGCGCAACAAAGGCATTGGCCTCGGCACCAAGGTCAAACGCGGCCTCTTGTACCCGGATATCCATGGCTCAGCCCCCGGTCATCGGCGGAAAGAATGCCACCTCTCGGGCACCGGCCAGCGGCGCATCGAAATCGCTCAACTCTTGATCCACCGCCACGCGCAGCGCGCTCAGATCAGCAAACGCAGCCTCATACCGCTCTTCGCGCGCGCGCAGTTGGTTCACCAAGTCCATGACCGTGGCGGGTGTGGTATCAATCCGCTCCTTTGGAAGGCCGATCCGTTCCCGCACCCAAGCGAAATAGAGCACATCCATCATCTCTCATCCTTCAGATAGGGGATCGACTTGTTGAAATAGTCGAACCCCGTCAGCAGGGTTAACGCCGCCGCCAGCCACAAAAGCCAGATGCCCACGTGGCCGGCCCAAACCATGCCGGTGTATTTCCACGTCAACCCGTGCAAATCATCTTCGCGCCCCTCAAGGATGGACAAAACCAGATGATCATCCATGCCGAACACCGACATACCAAAATAGTGCTCGAACACACCTTGGGCAAACAGCACGGCAATCGCTACCATCTGCGCGGTGGTTTTCCACTTGGCCAGTTGCGTGACCTTGAGCGTGCCTGCGGTGTCGCCCAGAAATTCGCGCAAGCCCGAGACAAACACCTCTCGAAACAGAATGACCGTGGCGGGCAGCACCAACCAGGGCGACATGCTTGAATAGCCGACGATCACCATCAGGGCGATGACCACCATCGCCTTGTCGGCAATCGGGTCCAGCATCGTGCCCAGCTTGGTCACTTGTTTCCAGCTGCGCGCCAGATACCCATCGAACCAATCGGTGATCGCAGCGCTGACGAACAGAATCAGCGCGAACCAATCGGCATAAGGTCTTGTAAAATATAAGAACATGACCGCGACTGCCGGGGCTGCCAGCAGGCGGAGCGTGGTCAGGATATTGGGCAAGGTCCACGTCATGGCCTCTGTTCTATCCTGTCACAGGCGCGAGGGAAAGCGCCCTTGATTGCTAGAAATCACGCAGCCTCCGAGTGGTTTCCGGATCCATGAACCCGGCAATCGTGGCCTCGGTCTCGTGGTCCATGGCGCGGCGCAGGTCAGTCATCGCAGCGGCGTTCAGAACCCGCTTCATCGCACGCACAGCCAAGGGGGGCAGATCGGCCAACCGGCGGGCAGTTGCCTTGGCCTCGTCCATCAGCTCTGCGTCGGGCACGCATTTCCACGCCAGCCCCATCGCGTGCAGGTCCGCCGCCCCATAACGGTCGCCGAAAAACAGCATCTCGCGCGCTTTGTTGAGCCCCACAAGCGCAGGCAACAGGCTACTGACCCCGCCGGTGACAAAGAGGTTCAGTGACACCTCTGGAAAGAACCCCCGCGCCGATGTGGCCCAAATCGGGAAGTCGCAATTGATCGCCCACTCAAAGCCGCCGCCCACCGCCCATCCATTGATTGCGCCCACCACGGGTTTGTGTCCCAGAACGATGGCATCGGTCGCACGCTGGATCGCCTTCACCAGATCACGCGCCTCTTCCTCGGAGGTGGGATGCACATGCTCGCGCCGGTCGTCGCCTGCGCAAAACGCCTTGCCCGCCCCAGTAAAAATGATCGCGCGGGTTTGTGCATCTGCATTCGCCCGCTCGAACGCCCGCGCCACATCGTCGATCAGGGCGCGGTTCATGGCATTCAGACTGCCGGGCCGGTTCAGCGTGATACAGCGCACGCCCTCGTCCACGATCTCGCTCAAGACGGTTTCATAGGTCACATCGGTCATTGGTTGCCTCTCAGCACACGCTTTGTCTTGCCCTCGGTCAGGGGAAAGGTGCCATGCGGCACCACTGTCACCCGCGCCGTGGCGCCCATCTTGGTCTTGATCGCGGTGGCAACCTCTTCGGCCAGCCCATCTGTCACAGGCTGCCCCTTGGCCCGTTCCACCGTGACCGGCAGGGCATCATAAGGCGGCGGGCTATCGAGAATGATCCGGTAGTCGCCAGAGAGCGCCGCAAACTCGTTGATGACTGCCGCGACCATCGTCGGAAAGAGATTGAGGCCGCGCACCACCACCATATCATCTGACCGCCCCACCACGCGAAAGCGGAACCCGCTGCGCCCGCAGGTGCAGGGATCGGTTGCATCCACGGTGATGATGTCGCCGCTGCGAAACCGCACGAGCGGCTGACAATCGCGCGCCAGATGGGTCAGCACCAATTCCCCGGTCTGCCCCGCCTCAAGCGGCAGCGATGCGCCCGTCTCAGGGTCTATCAGCTCGGGATAGAGCACATCGGCCGCCATGTAATGCAGGCGCGTGTCGTGTTCGCATTGCGCTGCGAAATTGCAGAACACATCCGAGACGCCGTAATTGGCATTGCGCGGCTCCATGCCCCAGACATCCCGCAGGCGTGCGCGAAACGCCGGATCATCCAGCCCCGCCTCGCCGCCAAAGAGCCCCAAACGCAGGCCCAGATCGCGCGGTTTCAATCCCGGAAACTTGTCTGCAATCACCCGTTCCAGCACTGACGGATAAGAGGGTGTGCAGGAAATCGCGGTGATCCCCACCTCCTGAATGGTGCGTACCAATAATTCTGTGGACCCAACGCCAAAGGGCACCACCATCGCGCCCGTCGCCTGCAAGGTCATGTGATCGGTCAGCCCGCCCATCCACATCTGATAGTTCAGGCAATGCACCACGGTATCGTCGGGCGTCAGGCCAGAGGCGGATTGACAGCGACCGCCCACCGCCTCTGTCACCGCGCAATCGCGGGCTGAGAGGGCCAAATTCATCGCCTGCCCAGTGGTGCCAGAGGTACGGTGCAACCGCACCGCCTCGCGCCGGGAGGCGGCCATATAGTTGCCGAACGGCTGATGTTCCGCCTGCGAAATCCGCAATTGCGCCTTGTCCGACAGGGGCAATTCAGCCAGATCGCGCAGGTCAGCAGGGGGTGTGCGCCCCTGCCAAAGGTCGCGGTAAAACTCCGACTGTGCCGCGACATAGGCGCTTTGAACCGCCCAAGCGGCGGCCTGATGCGCGCGCAGCCGGTCAGGGCTGGCAAATTCGGCTTGGTCAAGCAGGCTCATGGCTGCAATCCTCGTTCCCAGATGGTTGTGAGCGTGGCAATCACCGCCGCCCGGTCGGCAGACACATCGACCAGCCCCGCCTCGCCCGAGAGATAGAGGCTGGAAAAATACTGATCCGTCATGCCACCCAAGGCATAGGCCCGGCGGGTCAACTCGGCCTCGCTCAGTGTACCCCGCCCCTCGCGGGCGAGCCTGCGGCGGGTGGCGGCCACAACGGTGTCGATCCATTCCCGATTGAGCCGGTGAAACGCGGCACGCGCCGCTGGAAAGGCATCAAGATGATGGATGAGGCATTTCATCAGCCCGCGATTGGCCTCGAATAGGCGGGCATAGGCCTCGGTCGCGGGGCGCATGCTGCGCTCGGGGCTGCTCTGGCTGGCGCGGATCATGCCCGCTTGCAGAAAGGCGGCAAAGCCTTGCAGCAGATCGTCGAGCAGATGCGCCTGATCGGGAAAGTAGAGGTAAAAGGTGCCATTGGCGACGCCCGCCTCTTTGCAGATGGCCCCGATGGTCAGATCCTGAAGCGCCGCGCGTTCCAAAAGAGAGCATGCTGCGATACGCAGCGCCTGCGCAGTGCGCACACCCTTTGCCTCGCCCTCAACCTGCACAGCGAGAAACGCGGGATAGCTGGTGTGATCGGCGGACGCGGGCATGGGTGACTCAGAAATGAAACTGAATTCATGTTCATTTTTTGAGCATGCTTTGTCAAGCTGACTGATGCACAACGTTCAGCCGCGTTCGTGGAAAAAATCGTAGAGCTTCTGGGCCATCGCGTCTGAGACCCCTTCGACCGCACGCAGATCGGCCAGATTGGCACGGCTCACGGCCTTGGCGCTGCCGAAATGGGCCAAAAGCGCACGTTTGCGCGCAGCCCCGATGCCCGGCACCTCATCCAGTGGCGTGGCCCCCACCGCCTTGGCGCGTTTGGCGCGATGCGTGCCGATGGCAAAACGATGCGCCTCGTCGCGCAGACGCTGCACGAAATAGAGCACCGGATCGTTATGGCGCAGCGCCATAGGATGTTTGCCCACGCGGTGAAACTCTTCCTTGCCGGCATCCCTGTCCACGCCTTTGGCGACCCCGACCATCGGGATATCCTCAACCCCCATCTCGCGCATGATACTGGCCACGGCGCTGACTTGCCCCGCCCCACCGTCGATCAACAACAGGTCCGGCCAATGCCCTTGGCTGCGATCAGGGTCTTCTTTCAACAACCGCTTGAAGCGGCGGGTCAGCACCTCTTTCATCATCCCGAAGTCGTCGCCCGGCGTGATGTCATCGCCCCGGATATTGAACTTGCGATAGTGGTTTTTCATCATGCCCTCAGGGCCTGCGACAATCATCCCGCCCACGGCATCGGTGCCCTGAATATGGCTGTTGTCATAAACCTCGATCCGCTGCGGCGGGCCGGGCAGATCAAACGCCTCGGCCAAGCCGCGCAGCAATTTGCCCGTGGTGGCTGTCTCGGCCATTTTACGTGCAAGGCTTTCGCGGGCATTGCGCATCGCGGCGTCGACCAACTCGGCCTTTTCCCCCCGCAGGGGCACGTTCAGCGTCACCTTGCGCCCCAGCTTGTCGCTTAGCGCCTGCTGCATCAGATCGGCATTCTCAATCGGATGCGACAAGAGCAAGGCGCGCGGTGGTTCCTTGCTGTCATAGAACTGACCGATAAAGGCCTCGAGCGCCTCGGCCTCTTCAACATCCACACCGACACGGGGATAGAAATCCTGATTGCCCCAGTTCTGCCCGCCGCGAATAAAGAACACCTGCACGCAGGCTTGGCCCTGTTCCAGATGCAACGCGATCACATCGGCCTCGTCCACGGTGCGGGGGTTGATACCTTGGGCGGTCTGCACCTGCGTCATCGCCTTGATACGATCCCGCAGGGCAGCAGCACGCTCGTATTCCATCGCCTCGGCGGCCTCGGCCATCTGCACGGCCAGCTTTTCCTGAATCTCGGTCGAGCGGCCCGACAGATAACGCTCTGCATCGCTGACCTGCGTTGCATACTCTGCCCGATCAATCTTGCCCACACAGGGCGCGGTGCAGCGCTTGATCTGATATTGCAAGCAGGGGCGCGTCCGGCTCTCGAACATGGCATCCGTGCAATTGCGCAACTGAAACACGCGCTGCAACTGCGCCAGCGTTCGGTTGACAGCACCGGCACTGGCGAAGGGCCCGTAATAAGCCCCCTTTTCACGCTTGGCACCGCGATGTTTCTTGATCATCGGGAATTCATGCCCGGTGACAAGGATGTTGGGAAAGCTCTTGTCGTCGCGCAACAGCACGTTGTAGCGCGGCTTCAACTGTTTGATGAGGTTCTGCTCCAAAAGCAGCGCCTCGGTCTCGGTCGCGGTCGTGAGAAACATCATCGACGCAGTTTCTGAAATCATCCGCCCGATGCGCCCGGTATGGCCGGTGGGGCGGGCATAGTTCGACACACGCGCGCGCAGATTGCGCGCTTTGCCCACATAAAGCACCCTCGCCTGCGCATCGAGCATCCGGTAGACCCCCGGCGACGCGTCTAGCGTGCGCAGATAGTCCCGGATGACATCATGGCCGGGTTTGGGTGGGGATTCGGGGGCGTTTTCGGTCATCGGCTCTCAGATATGATTCCCCCCGAGTGCTGCAATGATCCGACCCGGAGAGCAAGAGGGAAGCTGTCCACGGTTTCTGTGGATAACTCTGCGGATAGGTTTCCGGGAAGTGGAAATTTTCCTTGGATTCGGCTGGGTTCGTTAAGATGCCTAATTTTTAGGCAGTTTATCAACACATTGATATCTATCAACAAAAATATATGCCCTTGGCAAAATGTTGAAAACACTAACGATTTTGTAACGCTTGCGTGACGAACCCACGGCCAGTGCAAAACTTTTTTCGTCGGACGCGCGTTTTACTCCACACCCAGAACATCAGGGGTCTGCCAACCCAGGTGCTGGCCCCCATCCACACAGAGCAATTGGCCCGTCACACCCGGTGCATTCAGGAAGTAGACAAGCGCCGCTGTGATATCCTGCGGATTGGCGCCACGTTGCAAAATGGTCGCCCGGCGCTGGTTCTGGAAATGGCTGTCGCTCTGGCGATGCCCTTGCAATGTCGGCCCCGGTCCGATGGCATTGACGCGCACCCGTGGGGCCAGCGCCTGTGCCGCAGTCCGGGTCAGCGCCCAGAGACCCATCTTGGCAATCGTGTATGTCATGAACTCGGGCGTCAACTTGTGCACGCGCTGGTCAATCATATTGATCACCAGCCCCTGCGCCACCGGCTCGTCATAGTCGTCCATGGTCGGTGCGGGCACCTGCGCCGCCATCTGCTGCGTCAGCACGAAGGGCGCGCGCAGATTGCTTTCCATGTGGCGATCCCAGCTCAGGCGCGTGGCGGTCTGGATGTTGTCATAGTCAAAGATCGAGGCGTTGTTGATAAGCGTGGTCAGCGGCCCGCCCAGTGCTTGGGCAGCGCGCGCCACCAGCGGTATCACCTGCGCCTCGTCCAGCAGGTCCGCCTCAAGCGTCACCGCCTCTCGCCCCAACGCCCGAATTTCATCGGCCACGGATTCTGCTGCCTCGCGCGAGGTGGCGTAATGAACGGCCACATCATGCCCTTGCCGCGCCAGCTCCAGCGCCATTGCCCGGCCCAGCCGTTTACCCGCGCCTGTCACCAAAGCCCGCGTCATGCCCTGCTACTCCTCAGATCAATATCACCGAGACATAGACCACATAAGCAGAGGTCAAGGCGATGCCCCACACACGCGTGATGTCGATCTTGAAGAACACGAAAGGAATGATCAGCAAGGACGTGCCCAGCATCACCCAGAGATCGAAATTGAGGAACTGAGGATCAACAGGAATTTCACCAACCAGCGCCGCAACACCGATGATGCCAAGCAGGTTGAACATGTTGGAGCCAATGACATTGCCCAGCGCCACATCGGCCTGTTTGCGCAATGCCGCCATCACCGTGGTCGCGAGTTCCGGCAATGAGGTGCCGACCGCAACCAGCGTAAGGCCGATCACCGCCTCGCTGACGCCGTAGCGCTGCGCGAGAATTGAGGCATTGTCCACAAGGATATCCGCACCAAGCGGCAGCCCCACAAGGCCCAGCACAAGGAAAGTGATGATCTGCCACCACGGCATATTGGGGTCTGCGCCTTCCACATCCTCTATGCCATCCACCTCGGACAGGGCCGTGATGGCCGCCTCGCGACGATGCGCCATCGTGTCGCGAAATGCATCCGCCAGCATAAGCGCCAAAGCCGCAAGCAGGATCAGACCCGAGATCCAGTCAAACGTGCCGCGAAAGGCCAGCAGAATGAACAGGACCGAAGCGGCGAGCATCTGGAGATACGATTTGGAGCACCTGCAGCTGCTGGTATGCAGTACCGCGAGAATAGCCGGAATACCCAACACCAAGAGGATGTTGGCGGTATTCGAGCCCACCACATTGCCCAGTGCCAGCCCCGGCTTGTCATCCAAAATCGCATTGACCGAGATCAGCAGTTCCGGTGCAGAGGTGCCAAAGGCCACCACCGTGAGACTGACGATCAGCGCCGGGATCCCCACACGCAAACTTAGGTTCACAGCCCCTTTGACCAAGGCATCCCCAGCCAGAAGCAGGATCACCAGCCCCAGCGCCGACAAGAGCCATGGCATCATTTCAATTTACCCTTTTCGCAGGAACAGGGCCCCTTGCCGATGCGGTAGCGCCCGCATTTCTGGCATTTGGCCTGACTGAGCCGCTTTTGCCCCGGAAACCGGAGACGGCCAAACATGGCGAGGACCCCCATCGCCACAAGAAAGAATATGACGACCTTGACCAACAAATCAGAGGCCGAACCGGGCAAGGCTGGCCCGTTCTTCGACGACGCTCAGCGCGTCTTCGGCGATAGCCGCCCCAAATCGCGGAAATATCCCGCGTTTGCGGCCATAGCGGGCAAGCTGCACCTTGTCGCCGTAAAGTTCCTTGAGCTTCGGCAGCAGATGCGCGATGCCATCGGCCAGCCCCAATTCGACGCTGCGCGACCCCAGCCAGAATTCCCCCGTGAACAAATCCGGATCGTCGCGCAACCGCGCGCCGCGCCGGGATTTCACATGGGTGATAAAGGCGGCATGAATGTCTTCCAGAATGCTCTTGAGGCGGGTCACATCCTCGGGCTTTTCGGGCATGAACGGGTCAAGCGTGCTCTTGGACTTGCCTGCCGTGTAAATGCGTCGCTCAATCCCTTGCCGGGCCAGAAACTCGTTCGCGCCAAAGCCCGCCGAGATCACCCCGATAGAGCCCAGCACCGAAGAGGCATCGACCCAGATGTCATCCGCCGCAACCGCCAGCCAATAGCCACCCGAGGCCGCCACATCCTCGACAAAGGCATGCACGGGGATTTTCTTTTCCTCTGCCAGCCGGCGGATACGGGCCGCGATAAGCGAGGATTGTACCGGCGATCCACCGGGAGAATTGATGACCAGCGCCACCGCCACCGGCTTGCCGCGCGCAAATGCTTTTTCGATCACCGGCCCGATGGCTTCGTCACTCAGGGCCGCGCGCGGACCCCCGCCGATCATCCCCGCAAGGCGGATGACCGCGACGGTGGGCCTGCGGTTGAGGAAGGGGATCATATGTCTCATGCCGCCCGATGTAGAGTGCGAGGGCATGACAAACAAGGCAGCCCGTGCATCTGATCGCCCTTCCCCGGCATTTCCCCTGTTCTCGCGCGAAAAAGATCACGCGACAGGGTCATGATTTGATGCGGTATCCGGTCTTGAAGATCATCCAAACCGCCGCAAGGCAGAGGCCAAAGAACACAGCAACCGCCAAAAGACTGTATCCGATCCCCACATCCGCCACCCCGAAAAACGCCCAGCGAAACCCTGAGATGAGGTAAACAACCGGGTTGAACAGCGTCACCACCTGCCACGCCGGCGGCAACATCGAGATGGAATAGAACGCCCCCCCAAGAAACACGAGCGGCGTGATCACCAACAGCGGGATCAATTGCAATTGCTGAAAATTCTCGGCCCAAATGCCGATGATGAACCCAAAAAGGGCAAAGGACACACAGATCATCACCAAAAACAGCACCATGATCCAAGGATGCTGAATATCGAGATCAACAAACAGGCTGGCCGTGATCAGGATCACCGAGCCGATCATCAACGCCTTGGTCGCCGCCGCGCCAACGTAACCCAGCACGATTTCTAGGAAATTGACCGGGGCCGAGAGAAGTTCAAAGATCGTGCCGATGAATTTCGGGAAATAGATCCCGAAAGAGGCGTTGGAAATTGCCTGCGTCATCACGCTGAGCATGATCAGGCCGGGCACGATAAAGGCGGCATAGCTCACACCCTCCACCTCTTGGATCCGCCCACCAATGGCGGCACCAAAGACCACGAAATAGAGCGTGGTCGAAATGACCGGCGACAGCAGACTCTCAAGGATGGTGCGGAAAAACCGCTTCATCTCGTAGATATAAATGGCGCGAATAGCGTGCAGGTTCATGCTGCGTCCTCCCGCACAAGGCCCACGAAAATCTCTTCGAGACTGCTCTGGCGTGTTTCGATGTCGCGTACCGACAGCCCCTCGGCGGCCAAGGCCTGCAAAAGCCGGGTGATGCCGGTGCCCTCGCCGCGTGTGTCATAATGATAGATCAACGCCTGACCATCCGGGGCCTGTTCCAGATCATAACCAGAGAGAGCCTCTGGCACTTGCTCAAGCGGCGACACCAGATCAATCCGCAAGGATTTGCGCCCCATCCGACGCATGAGCGCCGCCTTGTCCTCGATCAACAGGATTTCTCCCTTGTTGATGACCGCGATCCGGTCGGCCATGGCCTCGGCCTCTTCCAGATAATGCGTGGTCAGGATGATGGTCACGCCGCTTTCTTTCAACCCGCGCACCACCTCCCACATATCCCGGCGCAACTCCACATCGACGCCCGCCGTCGGCTCGTCGAGAAACAGAACACGCGGCTCGTGACAGAGCGCCTTGGCGATCAGAACCCGGCGCTTCATCCCACCCGAAAGCTCGCGAATCCGGTTGTTGCGCTTATCCCAAAGCGAGAGTTGCCGCAAAATACGCTCTATCAGCGCCTCATCCGGCGACCGCCCGAATAGCCCCCTTGAAAAGCGCACGGTGTTGATGACCTTTTCGAAAGGTTCCAACGCAATTTCCTGTGGCACAAGGCCGATCATCGCCCGCGCGGCACGATAGCCGGTCACAATGTCATGCCCCCCGACCGAAGCCCGCCCACCCGTCGGCGTGGTAATGCCGCAGAGTGTCGAAATCAGCGTCGTCTTGCCCGCCCCATTGGGACCAAGCAGTGCAAGGATTTCGCCCTCTTCGATGCTGAGTGTCACCGCATTGAGCGCGGTAAAGCCGCCCTTGTAGGTCTTGCTCAGACCCTCGACCGTTACGATAGCTGTCATAGATATTCCCCTTTGTGCGGAACCTAATCCATCGACACCCGAACGCAACGCGCATCCCGGCATAGGTCCCTGTGCGTCGATGCGCGGTGTCGCCGATCAAAGAACAGTCTGTTTTTGTGAGTTTGTTCATAGTTTGCCTGCATGATGCTAGAGTACCGACCACACGGGGTGGCGGGCCTGACGACGGCAAGGGGAACGGGATGATCAAGCATATATTCAGGCTTGTTCTACTGGCGTGTACGCTGATGACGGGGGTCAGCCAAGCGCAGGCAGAACCGCGCATTCTGGTCATGGGTGATTCGCTTTTGGCGATGCACAAGCTGACTGGGCGCTCTGTTTCCTCGTCGGTGGAACGGGAATTGGGGGTGCGCGTCACCGATATGTCGGTTGCCGGAGCACGGTTTCTTTACCGCCTGCCGATCACCGGCGCGCTTGGCCTGAACATCACCAAGCAATATCGGCAGGGCGATTGGGATTGGGCCGTGCTGAATGGCGGCGGCAATGATCTCTGGCTTGGCTGCGGCTGCATGCGCTGTGGGGGCAAGCTCGATCGCCTGATTTCCCGGGATGGGCGACGCGGCGCGATCCCCGGCTTTGTCTCGCGCCTCCGTCAAAGCGGGGCGCAGGTGATCTATGTCGGTTATCTGCGCACGCCGGGCATCACATCACCTGTGGAACATTGCACCGATGAAGGGGCCGAAATGGATCGTCGCGTGGCGCTCTTGGCGGGGCTTGACCGGGGTGTGCATTTCCTGCCCCTTGCAGACATGGTGCCGCATGGCGACCGATCCTATCACGGGATCGACCTCATTCACCCCTCGTTCAAGGCCAGCCGCATGATCGGCCAACGTATTGCGGATGTCATCGCCGGAAATGATCCCGGCACCGTATCCCGCAATCGACTTCTGACAGAGTGATGCAACCTAGCTGATCAACCGTTTAAGCCAGCCTTTCTTTTCCGCCTCGGGTTCCGGATCGTCCTCTGACGGACCTTCCAGCACTTCTTCGAGGCGGGTAAAGAACTGATCCGCCATTTTTTTGGCGAAACCGTCCACCAACCGGCTTCCCAGCTGCGCCAGCTTGCCGCCGACGCTCGCCTCGACATCATAGCTCAGCCGCGTGCCGGTTTCACTGTCTTCCAGCCGCACATTGGCCCCGCCCTTGGCATAGCCTGCGGCCCCGCCTTTGCCCTCGCCGGTCAGGGTCAGACTTTCCAACTCCACGATGTTCGACACTTTGACCATGCCCTTGAACGTCGCCTTCACCGGCCCGACCTTTTGAACAACGGTCGCCTCGAACCCCTCTTCGGGCGTGCCCGTCACCTCCTGCGCGCCGGGCACACATTCCTTGAGCACCTCGGGGCTCAGCAGGGCCGCCCAGACCGTCGCCCGATCCGCCTTGATGTCGCGCGCGTCACTCATCTGCATCTGCTTGGTCCCTCCCGTTCCATCACCCCCCTACCCTAGCGCAGCCCCAATGCCGCGCCAAGAGAGCAGAAAGTCGGAGCGGCGCGTGGCATCTGGCCTTCGCGCGCGCCTGCCCTTACCCTGCGCCCAAACAAGATTGGGGCAAAGATGCTGTCAGGTCTGCGCGTGGTGGAATTCGAAGGGCTGGGGCCAGCGCCCTTTGCCGCGATGATGCTGGCCGAAATGGGCGCAGAGGTGATCGTGATCCACCGCCCCAGTGCCGGCAATCCCGTGGCGGGCGCGCAGAACTTGCTCGACCGTGGCAAGCGGTCCATCGTGCTGGATCTTAAAACCACAGCGGATATCGCCATTGCCCGCGCCCTGATTGAACGCGCGGATGCGCTGATCGAGGGATTTCGCCCCGGCGTGATGGAGCGGCTGGGTCTGGGGCCAGAGACGATGCAGGCCGCCAACCCGCGCCTTGTCTATGGGCGCATGACCGGCTGGGGGCAGGACGGGCCGCGCGCCCATGAGGCGGGGCATGATCTCAACTATATCGCCACCTCCGGCGCGCTCTGGTATGCGGGCGCGCCCGGCACACCGCCGCAGACGCCCGCTACCCTTGTAGGCGATGTGGGCGGCGGCGCGCTTTATCTTTTGGCCGGGATGCTGGCAGGTCTGATCCGCGCCGCGCGCACCGGACAGGGCACCGTGGTGGATGCGGCTATTGTCGATGGCTCGGCGCATATGATGGCGCTTTTGATGTCGATGATGCCCACCGGTAACCTCAGCATGACGCGCGGTCAAAGCCTGCTTGATGGCCCACATTGGAGCCGCGTCTACGCCTGCGCTTGCGGCGGCTGGCTCACGGTGCAATGCCTTGAGCCACAGTTCTACGCCGCGTTCCTGTCCCGCCTTGGCCTGTCGGACGATCCTCATCTTGCGGCGCAGCACGACCGCGCGCAATGGCCCGAACAGGGGGCCAGATTGGCCGCCCTCTTTGCCGCGCAGCCGCTGGCACATTGGGCCGAGGTCTTTGCCGGGTCGGATGCCTGCGTCGCGCCGGTTTTGCGCCCCGATCAGGCCGCACAAGATCCGCATATGGCAGCGCGTGGCGTCTGGCAGGAGGGTGGCGGCGGCCTTTGCCCCGCCCCCGCCCCCCGGTTTGACGGTCAACGCCACAGCGTCGCACCACCACCCACACGCGGAGAGCACAGCGCCGAAATTCGCGCTTGGCTTGATGCGCCCCTCTGACCCCAGGCAAAAGGACCACCCTATGCCCATTTACGTCGATGCTGATGCCTGCCCAGTCAAGGACGAGGTCGAGCGTGTCGGCACGCGGCACGGGCTGCGGATCTTTGTGGTCTCGAACGGCGGCCTGCGTCCATCGCGCAATCCGCTTGTCGAGATGGTGATTGTGCCCGACGGCCCCGACGTGGCCGATATTTGGATCGCCGAGCGCGCGGGGACAGGCGATGTGGTCATCACCGGGGATATCCCCTTGGCCGCGAAATGCGTGGCAGCGGGCGCGCTGGTGCTCAAACACAACGGCGAGGCGCTGACGGGGGCCAACATCGGCAACGTGCTCGCCACGCGCGACCTCATGGCCGACCTGCGCGCCGCAGACCCCTTTCGCCAAGGCGGCGGCAAAGGGTTTACAAAGGCCGACCGCTCGCGTTTTCTGGACGCTCTGGAACGGGCGGTGCGGGCTGCGGCCCGTAACATCTAAAGGACGTCCCATGACCACCGCCACAACCATTCAGCGTTCCAACCTGATCGGCGCTGGCTATGCGCTGGCGGCGGTGCTGTGTTTTTCGCTCAACGATGTGGGGATCAAGTTTCTCTCGGATAGCTATGCCCTGCATCAGGTGGTATTTATCCGGGCACTGGTGGGCATGGCGGCGTTTGTGGCCTTTGTCATGCCTTTTGCGGGCGGTCTGGCCCTTATACGCACGCGCCGCCCGAAAATGCACCTTTTGCGCGGCCTCTGCGTGGTTAGCGCCAATACCTGTCTCTTTCTGGGTCTGGCGGCAATGCCGATTGCCGATGCCGTGGCGGTGTTCTTTGTCTCACCGCTGGTGATCACCGTGTTCTCGGTGCTGTTCCTGCGCGAGAGCGTCGGCACCCGGCGATGGGCGGCCATTGCCGTGGGGTTTCTGGGCGTTTTGGTGATCGTCAAGCCGGGCACAGCGGCGTTTCAACTGGCCTCGCTTTTGCCCATTGCGGCGGCGTTTCTCTACGCCGTCATGCATATCCTCGCGCGCAAGATCGGCGGCACCGAGAGCGCGCCAACCATGGCCTTCTACATCCAGCTTACCTTTATCATCGCCAGCACGATCATCGGCCTCAGCTTTGGCGACGGGCGCTTTGCCGGGATGGGGCATCCCTCGCTTGAATTCCTGTTCCGCGCTTGGGTTTGGCCCGCGCCGGGGGATTGGCCGATCCTGATCATGCTTGGCATATCCGGCATGTTGGGGGGGCTCTTCATCTCTCAGGCCTACCGGCTGTCCGAGGCCGCCTTTGCCGCGCCCTTTGAATATGTCGCCATGCCGATGGCGATCATGTGGGGGGTGACGGTGTTTGGCACTTGGCCCGATGCGACCGCTTGGATCGGAATTGCCCTGATTGTGGGCTCTGGGCTCTATCTCTTGTGGCGCGAGTCGGTCAAGGATGCGACGCTGGCCGCCAAAGCGCCAACCTATCGCCGCTAAACACAGGAGAGACGCATGAGCCTGACGATCATTCCTTTTGCCCAAGGCGAGGCGCATCTGGACTGGCTCGGTCTCTGTGCTGCGTTCGAGGCGGGGCACCGCCTGCCCAAGGCCGAGATTGCCGATACGCTGCTCTACCGGGGCCGCGATACACTTCTCAATCGCGCGGCATGGATTGACGGCATGGGGCTCGCGGTGAAATCCGCCACGATCTTTCCGGGCAATCCAGAGCGGGGCGAGCCCATGATTAACGGGGCGGTCAATCTTTATTCCGATAGCGATGGCACGCTCGAGGCGCTGGTTGATTTCCACCTTGTGACCAAGTGGAAGACCGCCGGTGATAGCCTCTATGCTGCCACCCGGCTGGCGCGGCCCGATAGCGAAACCATCCTGATTGTCGGCGCGGGCACCGTGGGCCGCTCGCTTTGGCAGGCCTATCGCGCGGTCTTTCCGCAAGCGCGGTTCAGCATCTGGAACCGCACCCGCGCCAATGCCGAGGCGATGGCGGCAGAGTGTGAGGGGATGACCGTAGCCGAGGATCTGGAAACGGCGGTGCGCGCGGCGGATATCGTCACCTCTGCCACCATGTCCAGCGATCCGCTGATCAAGGGGGGCTGGCTGCGCCCCGGTCAGCACATTGACCTGATCGGGGCCTATCGCCCCGATATGCGCGAAGCGGATGATGCCGCCATCGCCCGGGCGCGGGTGTTTGTCGATAGTTTCGACACCACAGTGGATCATATCGGCGAGATCAAGACGCCACTGGACACCGGGGCGATCACCCGGGATCACCTGATTGCAGATTTCTACCAGCCTGAACGATTCCGGCGACAATCGCCCAAAGATATCACCCTGTTCAAAAACGGTGGCGGCGCGCATCTCGACCTGATGACAAGCCGCTATATTCTCGACGCCTGGAGGGCGGCGGCATGATCTGGCTTGGCTTTTTGATCCTTTTGGGGCTGCTCATAGCCGCCCCGTTTCTGCGCGAAGCGATGAAGCCTGTAATGAATGACAGGCTCCGCAAACATGCCCCCGGCGACTTTGCCCATCTCTCACGTGGGATCACGCATTATCGCTGGCTGGGGGCCACGCGCGGGCCGGTGGCGGTTTGTGTGCATGGTCTGACCACGCCCTCTTTTGTCTGGCAGGGCATCGCGGCGGGATTGGGCAAACTTGGCTACCGCGTGCTGGTCTATGACCTTTATGGGCGCGGCTATAGCGATAGGCCAGATGGCCCGCAGGACAGCGCCTTTTTCATCAACCAGCTTGAGGAATTGCTTGAGGATCAAGGCATTACAGGCGATTTTACGCTTCTGGGCTATTCCATGGGCGGCGCGATTGCCACGGCCTTTGCCGCCCTGCATCCCGAGCGCCTGCGCGCGCTCATTTTGATTGCACCTGCGGGCTTTGGGCATGATCTGGGACCGCTGGCAGAACGGGTGGCGCGCGGCGGCTGGTTTGCGCAATGGCTGATGCTTGCGGGATTTCCGCGCAGCTTTCGCAAAGGCTGCGAGGCAGAGCGGCATCTGCCCTCCAGCGTGCCGGGCATCGTCGATCTACAACAGGCCCAACTGCGCACTCGCGGCTTTGTGCCCGCGGTCGCCCGTTCCATCAGTGGGATGGTCTCAGAGGATCTGACCGAAGAGCATGCGGATATCGCCGAAAGCCGCCTGCCCGTGCTGGCGATCTGGGGGCGCGAAGATACCGTTATCCCGCTGCGCAGCATGGCGAGACTGGCCGAGGTCAACCGAAACGCCCGCCAAGAGGTGATCGAGGGCGCGGGCCATGGCCTGACCTATACCCACAGCGACGCGGTGTTGACCGCGCTGCGTGATCTGATGCGCGATTAAGCTGCCTGCAACCGCCGCTCTTTGACCGGCAGATGCACGATGGCGGAAAACGCCCCCACGCCCACGCCGATCCACCAGACCATCGTGTAATCACCGTAAAGATCATACATCTTGCCACCCAGCCAGACCCCCATAAAGCTGCCAAGCTGGTGGGAAAAGAACACGATCCCATAGAGCGTGCCCATGTAACGCAGCCCGTAAAGATGCGCGATAAGACCGGATGTCAGAGGCACGGTCGCCAACCACAGCGCCCCCATCGAGACCGAAAAAAGCAATACCGTCGCAGGCGTAATTGGCGTCATGATGAACGCCGCGGCAATCAGCGTCCGGCCCAGATAGATACCCGCCAGCAGGTTCTTCTTGGAATAGCGCTTGCCCAGCCATCCTGCCGTCAGCGTGCCCGCGATATTGGCCAGACCGATGATCGAAATCGCCACAGCGCCCAGCGCAGAGGTGGTGGTGATGCCAATATTATGCAGCGCCCCACCGGGCAGGATAGGGCCACACATCTCGGTGACAAAGGCCGGGAAATGCGCGGTGACAAAGGCCAGTTGATAACCGCAACTGAAAAATCCGAGAAAGATCAGGGTAAAGGACGGATCGCGAAAGGCGCGGCGCAGGATCGTGCCCATCGATTCCTCGATCACCGTGCGGTCCACCGGGGCGGGCGCGCGCATCAGCGGTAGCATCGCCAAAACCGCGATGATCACTGCGGCAAAGATCAGGAACACGCTCTGCCATGTCATCAGCGAGAGCATGAATTCCGCCAGTGGCGCGCCAAACACCTGCCCCGCCGATCCCGCAGCAGTGGCAATGGCGAGGCTCATCGAGCGGTTCTCGTCCGAACTTGCCCGCCCGACCACGGCGAGGATCACGCCAAATCCGGTGCCCGCGATGCCAAAACCCACGAGAATCTCATAGAGTTGATGCGCCTCTGGCGTGATAGCAAAGGACGACAGCACCAAACCCGCCGCATAGGTCAGCGCGCCCAGAATGATCGCCTTTTGGTCGCCGATCTTTTCAGCCAGCGCGCCAAAAATCGGCTGGCCAAAGCCCCACGCAAGATTCTGGATCGCGATGGCCAGCGAAAACTCGGCGCGGGGCCAATTGAACTCGGTCGCAATCGGAATCTGAAACACGCCAAACGAGGCGCGGATCGCAAAGGAAATCAGAATAATGGTGCAACCCGCCACAAGAACGGGGGTAATCAGGGGGGCGGATTTCGGCATTGGATCCTCGCGCGCTATCCCGGCACTCTAGGCTAATCGCAAGAGGCGTCAATTCAGGCTTTGTGATGGGCCGCATCACGTTTTGCATCACCCGAGGAGTTGTGACACCATGCGGCTATTCGCATCGGTCAAGGCCTCGATCACGTCGAAATGGTGCCGCCCGGCAGCAATCTCATGGCCCGCATTCCACGCCTCTGCCAGCCATCGCGCCTGATCCAGAAACACGGGCCGCTCATCAGAGCCAACCCAGACCGTGACTGGCACAGACAAGGGCCGCATAAGCGCCGGGCTCTCGGCCTCTGCCGTCGCCCGGTCGAGCCGGAAGTGTTCGTTCATCGAGGTTTGCAAAAGCGGGCGCAGATCCGAGACCGGCGAGATGGGCATGACATGGCTGAGCCGCGCAGCCACATCACCGGGCAAGACCCCCGGCACCGCCATCCGCGCCACCAAATGCCCGCCCGCAGAATGCCCAACCAGCGCCAGCGGCCCCTCATGGCGTGCGGCCAGAACGCAGAGCGCGCGGGCAATCTGTCGGGTGATGTCGGCAATCCGCACCTCGGGGCAGAGATCATAAGAGGGCATTGCCACCGCCCAACCGCGTGCGAGCGGCCCTGCCGCCAGATGCGACCAGAGCGATCGATCAAACCGCAGCCAATAGCCGCCATGCACAAAGACGCATAGCCCCCGTGCCGCCCCTTTGGGGTGAAACAGGTCAAATGCCTGCCGCGCACCTTCGCCATAGGCCAGACCAAGCTCTGCGCGCCGCTCCGCGCTCAACTTGGCACGAAACGCCTCGGCGGCCACGGTCCAGCGTGCCGGATATTGTGCCCCACCCGGAATATAGGGCACATTTGCATAGGCATCGTCCAGTTCCACGGCGTATTCCTCCCTATCTGGCCCTAGACATTCCTAGCCCAAGCTGGTCTGTCATGGCGAGATAAAAGCCATGCCAAGAGGGAAACGCAATGACCAAGACCGACCTGAAATCCATGCTCAAGGACCCCAGCCTGCTGTGCGAGCGGGCCTATATCAATGGCGAGTGGGTGGATGGCGATAATGGCACCTTCGAGGTCACGAACCCCGCGCGCGGGGACGTCATCGCGCATGTGGCCGATCTTAGCCGTGCGCAGGTGGCCCGTGCCATTGCCGCCGCCGAGACCGCGCAAAAGGAATGGGCGAAATGGACCGGCAAAGAACGCGCCGCCGTCCTGCGCCGTTTCTTTGATCTGATGATGGAAAACCAGCATGATCTGGGCGTGATCCTGACCGCCGAACAGGGCAAACCCCTGACCGAAGCCAAAGGCGAAGTGGGCTATGGGGCCTCCTTCATTGAATTCTTTGGCGAAGAGGCCAAGCGCATCTATGGCGAGACCATTCCCGGCCATCAGCGCGACAAGCGCATCACCGTCATCAAGCAGCCCATCGGCGTCGTCGCTTCGATCACACCGTGGAATTTTCCCAACGCGATGATCACCCGCAAGGCCGCTCCCGCACTTGCGGCGGGGTGTTCTTTTGTCGGGCGTCCGGCGGCGGAAACCCCGCTTTCGGCCACCGCAATGGGCCTTTTGGCCGAGCGTGCGGGCCTTCCGGCGGGCGTGTTCAACATCGTCACCTCCTCGCGCGCCTCTGAGATTGGCAAGGAATTCTGCGAGAACCCGGCCGTGCGCAAGATCACCTTTACAGGCTCGACCGAAGTGGGGCGCATCCTGTTGCGCCAAGCCGCCGATCAGGTGATGAAATGCTCGATGGAATTGGGCGGCAACGCGCCCTTCATCGTGTTCGACGATGCCGATCTTGATGCGGCGGTCGAGGGCGCGATCCTGTGCAAATTCCGCAACAACGGTCAGACCTGCGTCTGTGCCAACCGCATCTATGTGCAGGCCGGGGTCTATGACGCCTTTGCCGCCAAGCTCAAGGCTGCGGTGGAAAAGCTCAAGATGGGCGACGGGATGGACGACGGTGTGGCCCTAGGCCCGCTTATCAACGCCGATGCGATCGTCAAGGTGCAAGAGCATGTGGCCGACGCCAAGGCAAAAGGCGCATCGGTCATTTTGGGAGGCGGCGAGCCGGTGCAAGGCGCGGGCTTTTTCCTGCCCCCGACCATCGTCACCGGCTGCACACAGGATATGGCCTTTGCCACCGACGAGACATTCGGCCCGCTGGCCCCCCTCTTCAAGTTCGAGAGCGTGGATGACGTCATCGCCATGGCCAATGACACGATCTTTGGTCTCGCCTCTTATTTCTACGCCAAGGACCTCAGCCGCGTCTACAAAGTGGCCGAGGCGCTGGAATACGGGATCGTCGGTGTCAACACAGGGATCATCTCGACCGAGGTTGCACCCTTTGGGGGGGTCAAGCAATCCGGGCTTGGCCGAGAAGGCAGCCATCATGGGATCGAGGACTTCCTCGAAATGAAATACATTTGCATGAGCATCTGACCAAAGCGGCACTCGACCAAAGTCAGGTCCCTCGCTAGGATGTGACCAAGTCTTGAAGCAAAGGAGGCCGGCAATGCCCCGCTCTTTCCTTTTGGCCGGCCTGATGGCTGTAGTCTGCGCCTCCACGGTGCAGGCGCAGAACGACGAAGCCCGGCTTGTCTCCGGCGCAGTCGGCTATCTGCAACGGATAGCCCTGCCCCCCGATGCCCGCGCCGTGGTTGTGGCCGAGGGGCGGTTTGGGGCCATGCTGGGCGAGGTGACGCTGGACGCGGATGGCAAACAGGTGCCGCTGCCCTTTGAGATGACGGTGCCTGCCAACCTGTCCGGGCGGCTGAGTGCGGTGATCCGGGTTAACAACCAACCCCGCTGGCTTTTGAGGGATCTGCCCTTTGCTGATGGAACGGAGCCGGTTGATCTCGGTGAGCTGATACTAGAGCCGGTGACGGCGCTCGCCTTTGCGGTTGATTTCATCTGTGGCGATACCACGGTCTCTTTCGGAATCCTGGGCGAAGAAACGGTGCTGCGCGCCGAAGGGCGCGATATTCCGATGAAACAGGTCATCTCTGCCTCAGGTGCCCGGTTCGAAGGTATCAAAGAGCCAGAAACAGAGTTTTGGAACAAGGGCGATATGGCCATGCTCCGGCTGGAAGGGCGTGATCTGCCCGAATGCCAAGAGGTGCCGCCGCCACAACAACAAAGCTATCGTGCCGGCGGAAATGAACCGGGGTGGTCTGTTGTGCTAACCGCAGAAAACGCAGAGATTACCGCCGATTACGGCGAGATCACTCATAGCCTGCCGCGCCCGGATGTGCAGGTTTTGCCCGGCGCTTACGTGTTTGACATGCCCGAGATTGCGGCGCAACTGACCATCCGCGAAGGCATCTGCCGCGACGATGCCACCGGCATGCCCCACCCCGATGCGGCACAGTTAACCCTTGGCGAGCGAGAGTTTCGCGGATGTGGGGGCGCGCCCGAGGACCTTCTGACAGGGCCCTCTTGGCAGGTGACGGTGCTGGGTGAGACCCCGCTGATCGAGCCGGAACGCCTGACCCTCAACTTCATCACACCTGGGCGCGTCGCGGGCAGCTCGGGCTGTAACCGCCTGGTGGGCGGCTATACATTGACGGGCGAGGGGCTACAGTTTGGTGCCATGGGGAGCACGATGATGGCCTGCCCCGAACCTCTGATGGAACAAGAACGCCGTATGCTCGATGCGCTGGAACAGGTGACGCGGTTCGATATCGCCGAGGATGGCGCGCTGCGCCTGATCGGCGGCGCAACGGATGGCGTGCTGATCGAGGCGCGGCGTCCCTGAACAACAACGCCCGGCCAGACTGCTCTGACCGGGCGCAGGCATAGCTTCAGGCTCAGTTCACCTTGTCGACATCGACCACATCCTTGGTCACGACATCACCGCTGGCAATCGCAATCCGGCGCGGTTTGAGCGCCTCAGGCACCTCGCGGCGTAGATCGATATGCAGCATCCCATCGGCGTGGGTGGCGCCGATCACCCGCACATGATCCGCGAGTTGGAACCGGCGTTCAAACGCCCGCGTCGCAATACCACGATGCAGATAGGTGCGGCCCTCTTCCTCATCGCTCTTGCGCGCCGAGACGACAAGTGAGCCTTCCTTGACCTCAACACCCAGATCATCGGCGGCAAAGCCCGCGACGGCAATCGAGATGCGATAGGCATCATCAGCGGTCTTTTCGATGTTATAGGGCGGATAGGTCGGCTGGGCCACGTCACTGGACATCACACGATCCAATAGGTCGGCAATCTGGTCGAAACCGACAGTGGCGCGATAGAGCGGGGCTAGATCAAAATTACGCATGGGTCATCCTCCATTGAGCGATACCAAGTTGGCGCCTTCCCCTTTGGGGACAGGCAATCTGTCCGGCCCATCCTGCGGCACCGGAACGCTCTTGATTTGGGAAGTGCTACGGCGGCTGTCAAGACCCCGCTAGGGCCCTCAGGGCCGCGCGAATTTCGCCCCGGATGCCGCCGCATCCCCGCCTACCGTCACGCGTCGAAACCCCGGATTCGCCGCGAGGGGGCGCGAGGCCGCCGCACGCAGATCCTGTTTCAGCTGCGCCACAATCTCGGGCAGGTCCATACCATAGGCGCGGCTTTCGCCCCCGTCCCAATTGCCACCGCTGACCAACGACAGGATACGCGCCCGCCCACCATCCCGCGCAAAAACCGGCGCACCAGATGAACCGTTGATCACCGCGCAGTCAAACCCCATCACCCCCTCGGACCGCCACAAAAGACCGCATTCGCGCTGCCATGACGGGGCCTTGTCGCGGTCGCGGCCATAAGAGACAACGCTCACGCGCTGACCGGGCGCGAGGGTGCCCGCAAGGTGAAAGGGCGCGGCTAGGGCTGCGGGAATGGGCGCGGATAACTGCAAGAGTGCGACATCGCGCCGGACGTTCTCGGCCTGCATACCCGCCGCCGGATCATATCCGGGTGCAACCACATAGCGGGCCACGCCAGACTCCGCGATCACAACACCATCGCGCAGACCAGCGCGAAACTGAATGACGTCAGCGCCGATAGCACGCTGGGCGCGATCATGGACACAATGCGCTGCCGTCAGCACTTGGTCAGGGGCGATCAGAACGCCCGTGCAATAACCATCACGCCCAAGATCGACACGCCCCACCGCCTCCCAGCCGAACAGGTCATCGCGGTCCGTCAACCGAATAAGGCCACTCGTCTGCGCCATCGCACCCGACGGGCACAGCATCAGGGCAACCAGCGCCGCAAGGCCAGTGCGCCAGCCTGTCATGGCTTGGCGAATTTCGCGCCAGTATCGCGGCGAATACCCGAGGTGAACATCTTGGGCGCGGCCTCCTGAAACACGCCAGCGCCGCCATCAAGGGCGTCTTGCAGCACCCGAAGCGGATCGGTCAACTGCGTGCCAAGCGACACCTTGCGCCCCTCTACCTCGGCCATGGCTGAGACAACCGAAACAATGCGCGGCACGCCGCCCTCAAAGCTAAAGATCGGCGCGCCGCTCGATCCGAAATCGACATCGCATGACATCACAAGAACACCATCCTGACGCGCCAGAACTTCGCAGATGTTTTGCAGGGATGGGGCCTCTGATCGGTCGCGGGCATAGCTGACCACGCCAATTTTCTGCCCCTTGCGCGGGCGCTCATCCGTCTCGAACGGGGTGACGCGCGTGTTGTTGATCGGGTGATGCAATTCGAGCAGCGCCACGTCATTGCGCACGCGCTCTGCAGTCACATCAGCGGCCGGTGCATAATCGGGATGCGTCACCGCACGCCGAACAGAGCGATAGGCCGCCGCGCGCCCATTGCGCCACCCGGCCATGAATTCGATCCGTGCAGGATCAATCCGCGCACCAGTTTCCTTGTCAAACAGGCAATGCGCCGCCGTCAGCACCAGATCGGGTGCCACCAGTGCCCCGGTGCAAAATCCGCGCCCGGCCAATTCCAGCCGCCCCACGGCCTCCCAATCGCGGGCCTCGTCGCCGACATCCAGACGTTGCAGGCGGCTATCCTGCGATAGCGCCGCACCCGCCGCACAGACCGACAAAAGAAAGGTGATGATACGCAGCATAAGGTCTTTGTCCCGCTCAATTCCCTTGCCGAATAGCAGGGGTTTTGGGCCAGATTATGACCGGATCAGCGCAGGATCGGAACCCCGGTCATGCCTTGGGCCGCGCGGTTCATGGCGGGCGGCTTTGGTCCCCCCGTGGCCCAATCCAGCAACTCGACTGTGTGGACCACCGGAATACCCGTCCCTGAACCGATTTGCATCATGCAACCGATGTTGCCTGCGGCGATTACGTCCGGGTTCTTTGCCTCCAGCGTGCGCACCTTGCGCGCCTTGAGTTGCTTGGAAATCTCGGGCTGCATCAGGTTATAAGTGCCCGCCGACCCACAGCAAAGATGACTGTCTGCCGGTTCCACAACCGCGAACCCCGCCCGCTTGAGCAGATCCTTGGGATAGGTCTTGATCTTTTGGCCATGTTGCAGCGAACAGGCGGCGTGATAGGCGATGACCATCTCCTTATCCGCGCCTTGCGGTAGATCGAGCTTCATCAGGATTTCGCTCACATCCATGGCAATCGCGCTCACGCGCTTGGCGTCTGCTGCCAGCGCCTCATGCCGGAACATATGGCCGTAATCCTTGACCGTGGTGCCGCAACCGCTGGTGTTGATGACGATGGCGTCAAGGCCAGCCCCATCCATCTCACGCGCCCAAGCCTTGATGTTCTTGGCTGCCGTCGCGTGGCTCTCGTCGGTTTTGCCCATGTGATGCGTCAGCGCCCCACAACACCCGGCGCCCTCAGCCACCACCACCTCGCACCCCAGCCGCGTGAGCAACCGGATCGTGGCATCGTTGATATCGGTGTTGAGCGCCTTTTGCGCACAGCCCGTCATCAACGCCACCCTCTTTTTGCGCGTGCCTTGCGCGGCAAAGGTTTGTGGGTCGTCATTGCGGCTTACGGGCGGCACCTGCTTTGGGGCCATTTCCAGCATCGCGCGCAGCCGCGCATCAGGCATCAGCCGCGCAAAGGGCCGCCCGATCTTGGCCCCCAACAGCGCCACCCGAAATCGCATCGGATAGGGCAGGATACGCGCCAAAATCCAGCGCAGCGCACGATCCCCCAAGGGCCGCTTATAGCGCTCTTCGATATATTCGCGCGCCTGATCCACCAGATGCATGTAATGCACGCCAGAGGGGCAGGTGGTCATGCAGGCCAGACAGGACAGGCAGCGATCAATATGCTTGACTGTCTTGGCATCCGGCACGCGGTCATTTTCCAGCATGTCCTTGATAAGGTAAATGCGCCCTCTCGGGCTGTCCAACTCATCGCCCAGAACCTGATAGGTAGGGCACGTGGCGGTGCAAAACCCGCAATGCACGCAAGAGCGCAAAATCTCATTGGCGCGGGCAATCTTGGGATTTTCAAGCTGTTCGGCGGTGAATTCAGTTTTCATCTATCTCTACTTTCCCGCCACTCAGACGGCTGCACCCGTGGCCATCAGCCCCGGATTTAGAATCTGTCTTGGATCGAATTTCTGCCGCAGCCCGGCCTGCAAGGCCGCCACCGGGCCGGGCAACGGGTGAAACGCGCCTTGGCTTCTGTCGCCACGGATCAGCGTGGCATGGCCGCCGCGCGCGGCCACCGCGCCGCGGATTTTCGCGGCACTCAACCCCGATCCTTGAGCAGCCAACAGCCAGATCAACCCGCCGCCCCAATCATAAAACGCCTCGCCGCCGCTCAGATCAGCAACGATCCCCGGCGCATCGGTGGGCTTCACCGACAACCGCCAGACATCGCCCGCCCGCCCCTGAAACGGGCCGACATCACGGATATGTGCCCATGCCGCGGCGGTCTTTTCGGGATCTGCCTCAAAGCTGCACGTGCCGAACTCGGCCAAAAGCCGCGTCAGCGCCTCAGCGCGGTAGGCCACCGAATTCTCGAACCCTTCCAGCCGGATCATGGTCAGGGGCCCCCCCTCTGGACTGGCTTGCAGATGCACGGCCCCTGTCACCTCATAGGGTGACGCCAGCGCCCGGCAGAGCGCGGTCACAGCAACGGCATCGCTCAGCCCCTCAATCCGCAGCATCCCCATGCTGCGCGGGCGCGGCAAGACCTTGAGCGCGACCTCGGTCAGCACACCCAGCGTGCCGTAACTGCCCGCCATCAGCTTGACCAGATCATAGCCGGTGACGTTTTTCATCACGCGGCCCCCATTCTTGACGATCTGCCCGCGCCCATCCACAAACCGCACGCCAAGCAGGAAATCGCGGCAGGCCCCGGCCTGAATACGGCGCGGTCCGCTGACATTGGCGGCGACGACACCGCCGATTGTGGGTGTTCCTTGGGTGTCCAACAATCCCCGGTGATCCATCGGCTCAAACGCCAGGCGCTGTCCCTCGGCGTCCAATGCGGCCTCGATCTCAGCAAGCGGCGTGCCCGCCTGCGCCACCAGCGTCAGCGCGCCAGGTTCATAGAGCGTGATCCCGCTCAGACCGGCGGTGCTCAGCCGTGCGCCATTGGACAGCGCCCCAATCGGTCGGGTGCCACCGCCCTCGATGCGCAATGGGCCTTCTGCACCCCGGATGATCTCGGCCAGGTCCGCTTCGGTCTTGGGTGTCATGCTGCTTCTTCTTGGAAAAATACTCATGGGTCCGGGGGCAAAGCCCCCGGTCGGATCGCTCAGGCCACGCGTCGCGCGTCAGAGGACGCCAGCGGAAAGACTTTGGCCGGGTTCAGCAGCCATTTGGGATCAAACACATCTTTTACGGCCATCTGCGCTTCCAGATCCTCTGGCGCATATTGATGGGTCATGAGGTCGCGCTTTTCGATACCCACCCCATGCTCGCCGGTCAGGCACCCGCCCACTTCAACACAGAGCTTGAGGATTTCGGCCCCAAGGTCTTCGCACAGTTCCAGATCACCCGGTTTATTGGCATCAAAAAGGATCAGCGGATGCATGTTGCCGTCGCCTGCGTGAAACACATTGGCGACACCCAGCCCGAATTGTTCCGACAATTCGCCAATGCGTTTTAGAACATGCGGCAATTGGCTGACCGGGATGGTGCCATCCAGACACATGTAATCGTTGATCTGCCCCATCGCGCCAAAGGCCGATTTACGGCCCAGCCAGATCGCGGCACTTTCTTCGGGGGACCGGCTCTGCCGGAATTCCACCGGGTTGTGCCGCCGGGCAATCCCCTCGATCAGACCCAGTTGCTCGTCAATCTCGGCATCCGATCCCTCAACCTCGACGATCAGCAGCGCCTCGCACATCGGATAGCCCGCCTTGGCGAAATCCTCGGTCGCCTCGATACAGGGGCGGTCCATGAATTCAATGGCCACCGGCAGCACGCCAGCCTTGATGATGTCACTCACACAGGCCCCTGCGACCTCATTGGAATCGAATCCGATCAGCACGGGGCGCGCGCCTTCTGGCTTGCGCAGGATGCGCAGCGTCGCTTCTGTCACAACGCCCAGTTGCCCCTCAGACCCGCAAACGATCCCCAAGAGGTCCAGCCCCTCGGCTTCCAGATGTGCGCCGCCCAGTTCCAGCACGGTGCCATCCATCAGCACCATGGTCACACCCATCAGGTTGTTGGTCGTGACACCATATTTCAGGCAATGCGCCCCGCCCGAATTCATCGCGATATTGCCCGCGATGGCGCAGGCCAATTGGCTTGAGGGGTCGGGGGCATAGAAAAAGCCGTGTTCCTCAACCGCGCCGGTGACGCTCAGATTGGTACGCCCTGTCTGCACCCGGATAAAACGATTGTCATAGTCCGTCTCCAGCACCGCATTCAGCCGCGCCACACCCAGAATGACACTGTCCGCCGTGGGCAAAGCCCCACCCGCAAGAGACGTGCCAGAGCCGCGCGGCACCACCGGCACCCCCATGTCGTGACAGATGCGCAGCGCCTCCGAGACCTCTTTGGTCGATCCCGGCAGGATTGCCACCAAGGGCGCACATTTATAAGCTGTCAGCGCATCGCATTCATAGGCGCGCGTCTCGGCGGGGTCGGAAATCACCGCATCTTCTGGTAAAACTTCGCGCAGACGTTCGACCAACTCTGCCTTGCGCGCCAGAATCTCTGGCCGGGGGATGGGCATTTCCATGATAGCTCCTCCTGATTGGTAATAAAATATAACCAATTTTTGCATCTGGCAAGTCAAACCTCATAGCGATAGCTTGCGCGCATGATTTGGATGGATCAACTGGCACATTTCAGCACGCTTGACGCCCTTGCCTTGGGCGGATTGGCGCTGAGCTGGCTCTGCCTTGGCTTCTTGATCGAAAACCCACCCCAGGCGCGGCCCTCGGTGACAAAACTGATGGCGCAGTATCGGCGCGAATGGATGGTGCAAATGGTTGCCCGTGACGCCCGCATCTTCGATGCGCAGCTCTTGGGCAGCCTGCGGCAGGGTACTGCGTTTTTCGCCTCGGCCACGCTCATCGCTATCGGCGGGGCGCTCGCCATGCTGGGCGATCTGGAACGGGTGATGGGCATTGCCGATGATCTGACCCCGTCCACGGTGCCGGTGATTGTCTGGGAGGTGAAGATCCTTTTGATCCTCGTGTTTCTCACCAATGCCTTTCTCAAATTCGTCTGGTCCAATCGGCTTTTTGGCTATTGCGCTGTGATCATGGCCGCCGTGCCCAATGACCCAAGCGACCCCGCCGCCTTGCCGCGTGCCCGCAAAGCGGCCGAGATCAATATCACCGCCGCGCGGGGATTTAATCGGGGCCTGCGGGCGATCTACTTTGCACTCTCGGCGGCGGCATGGCTCTTGGGGCCGGCGGCGCTGATTGGGGCCACGATCATCACCTGCCTCATGCTCTTGCGCCGGGAATTCGCGTCACAGTCGCGCGCGGTGCTGCTTCTGCCGGACGGTCCAGACCAACACACAGAGACTTGAGTGTTTTTTGCGCAGGAATGCGCTAGACTTGCAGCATGAGATGTTTGTGCCTCGTCCTCGGCTTTGTCGCCAGCTCCGCCGCAGCGGATCACCCCGATATTCTTGGCGTGCAACTGAAACAGGTTGGGACAGCCTGGAATATTGCGGTCACGGTCCTGCACCCTGACACCGGCTGGGACCACTATGTTGATGGATGGGAGGTTCTGGATGCGACGGGCAATCGGCTGGGCTATCGCCTGCTGCATCACCCACATGTCGAAGAACAACCCTTTACGCGCTCGCTGAATGGTCTGCCCCTTCCTGAGGGCACGCAAGAGGTGTTCGTGCGGGCGCATTGCTCGGTCGATGGCTGGAGTACCGCGCCCTTCCGGGTCGAACTGCGGCACTAAGCGCGGCCCCTATCGCCGCCCCTCGCGCAGCCATCCCCCAAGGATCAAGCCTGACACCAACAGCAGCACCAGCCAAGGCGGCATGATCGCCATCTGACGCAGGCTCTGGGTCTCATAGGCGCCGCGCGGTGTGATCCCGATCCAGCCGCGCCCGGCGGCGGGCCGCCCTTCGCGCACGGCACGGATCGCGGGCACGCCGTCCTCCAGCGCCCATACTCCGCCATTGGTCGCGTCGATCTCGGGTTGCAGCACCTCGGCACTGGCAATCGTGCGCTCAAATTCAACCGGGGCTGCTGGGCCCAGACCGATGACCGCGCTCTGATCTCCGTTTTCCAAACGATAGAGACCAATTTCCGGACCATCGAACAATGTCTCAAACCGCCCCGGTGAGACCTCTTCCAACGGGCGTTCCACCACCTCGCCAGACGGTGTGGTGATCGTCACGGGGCCAACATCCTCGGTTAACGAGCGTCGGATGACGCGCATCTGCTGGCCCGTCGCCTCGGCCCAGAGCGCCTCTTCCTCTAACTCAGGCTCTTTCATCATCCAATGCGCCAGACGCCGCAACAGTTCGAGCTGCGGACCACCGCCCTCAAACCCGCGCCCCCAGAGCCAGGCGTGATCCGAGGCCAAGAGCGCCACGCGCCCTTCGCCCACACGGTCAAGCAATAGCAAAGGCCGGTCATCCGCCCCGGACATGACCACATCGCCCGCCGTCTGCGTGACCTCAACCTGCCGCAACCAACGGCCCCAATCCCCGGCAAATTCCCGGTCAAGCCCCGCGGTCACCGGATGCCGCTCGCCCAAGTCCGTGACCTTGGGCAGATAGCCATCCTCGACCACACGCGCGGTGGGGCGGGCGGGGATGATCGCCTCGAACGGACCACGGTAAATGCTTTCAGCCCCGGCAAAATCCGGACCTGCGGCAAACAGCACCGCCCCGCCATTCTCGACATATTGCCGGATATTCTCGAGATAAACATTCGGCAGAATGCCCCGCCGCCGGTAGCGGTCAAAGATGATCAGGTCGAAATCATCCACCTTTTCCAGAAACAGCTCTCGCGTCGGAAAGGCGATCAGCGACAATTCCCGCACCGGCACACCGTCTTGCTTTTCCGGCGGGCGCAGAATGGTGAAATGTACCAGATCAACCGCGCTGTCGGATTTGAGCAGGTTGCGCCATGTCCGCGTGCCGGGATGCGGCTGACCCGACACCAGCAAAACACTCAGCCGGTCGCGCACACCGTTGATCTGCACCAGCGCCGTGTTGTTGCGATCCGTCAATTCGCCCGGCGCGGCAGGTGTCGTGAATTGCAGGACATTGCGCCCGCCATGCGGCAGCATCAGCGGCAGGGTAATTTCCTCGCCCAAGGGCACCTCAAAGCGGCGTGGCTCAGCCCCATCCACCGAAATATCAAGCGGCACAGACGTAACGCCCGTAGGGGCTGCGCCCTCATCGGTTACGGTGAGGGTCATTTGCACCTCTTCGCCCAGAATGGCAAAGGCCGGGGCATTGTCGATCCGCAAACGCCGGTCCCAATCCCCCTCGCGGCCTGTGTGCAACAGATGCAGCGGGGCGGGAATGTCTGGTGCCCGCTCGACATCATGGATCCGCCCATCCGACAAAAGAATGACGCCCGCGATACGGCCAAGCGGCTCCTCGGCCATCGCCTGTGCCAGCGCCGTCATGGCCTGCGTGCCCCCATTCTCGGGTGCATCCGGCACCTGCACGCGGCGCACCTCGGTATTGCCGCGCGCTTCCAGCCGTGCTGTCAGAGTGTCGGCGGCCTCGGTCGTGCGCGTGGCGCGATCCGTCAAGTCTTGGCTGGCGCTTTGATCCTCGACAATCAGAACAATGTCACTGAGGGCGGTGCGTTCCTCCTGCTGATAGGCTGGCCCCATCAGCGCAGCAAGGATCACCAGCCCGGCCAGCGCCCGGAACGGCCATCCCGCCAACCCGCGCCAAAGCGCCAAAGCCAAGCCCGACGCCACCAGCGCCGCCAGAACCGCGATCAGCCAGATCGGCAAAAGGGGGTCAAATATCACGCTACCGGTCATTGGCCCAACCTGTCCAGAAGTGCGGGCACATGCACCTGATCGGATTTATAATTGCCAGTCAGCACATGCATCACCAGATTGACGCCAAAACGATAGGCCAGTTCCCTCTGCCGCTCACCGGCATAGCCACGACCGACCGGAAATAGCGGATCGCCTCGCTCGTTCACCGCCCAGGCCGCAGCCCAGTCATTGCCCCCGATCACCACCGGCGTCACCCCGTCGTTGAGATTGCGAAACGGCATGCCCTCGATCTGTTCAGCATCGGGCGGGGCCGCCTCGACCCAAACCGCCCGACCGGAATGTCGCCCCGGAAAATCAGTCAGCAGGTAGAAGGTCCGCGTCAGAACGTGATCCTCGGGCAAGGGTTCGAGCGGCGGAATATCCAGCGGGGCCGCAATCCGTTGCAATCGTGCGCCGTTGGGCGTGGCCGCGCCAAACCCGGCAACATCGGCATCGCGCGTGTCAAAAAGGATAAGCCCGCCATTGCGCAAATAATCGTTGAGCTTGACATAGGCCTCTGCCGATGGGGTCGGTTGATCGGCGCTGATTGGCCAATAGAGGATCGGATAGAACGTGAGATCGTCACGTTCCAGATCGACGGCCAGCGGCTCTGCCGGCTCGACCGAGGTGCGAAAATTGAGCACTTGCCCCAACCCGCGCAGACCCGCGCGCGACGTATCATCCAGCCGCGTATCGCCAGTGATCACATAGGCCAAGGCCAATTCCTCGGTCGCCAGCAGCGCGCGCGCGTCATCCTGCGCCCGTGCTTGGGGCACCGCCCCAAGGCTAAGCGCGAGGGCGAGCACCGCTGCGACACGCGCAGGCCAAAGCCGCCCGGACAGCGCCAAGGATGCCAGAATATCAGCGGTCAGCAGCATCAAGGCTGCCGCCAGCAACCAACCGCCAAGCGGCGTCTCAGGCGCACGCTCCAACCCCTCGACCGCGACGCGCGCGGGCCATGCCACCGGGCTAAGTTGGGTTTCCCCATCAATCACGTTGCGCGCCACACTGCGCTCCGGGCCCTCATACAGACCGGGCCAGAGATCGGGGCCAAGCGAGCCGGACAAAAGCCGCTCGCCCGCCACACCGGGGCGCGTGTCCGCCTCATTCAGCCGACCGAACCCGTCCAGCACCTGCAGCGGCTGCCATGTCGTACCGGCCATTTCCGCCGCATCGGGCGGTGCCATCGCGGATGAAACGGCCAGACGTTCCAGCATCTGCACGAACAGCCCCGAAAGCGGCAGGCTCGACCATTCGGCATTGGCCGTGACATGGAACAGCACCACCTGCCCCGCCCCGATCCGCTTGCGCGTGACAAGCGGTGTGCCATCACTGAGTTGCGCAATCACCCGATCCGCCAAGGTGGGATCAGGCTGCGCCATCACCTGCGCGCTGACTGTCACATCACCCGGAATGGCCAGCCCCTGAAACGGGCTGCCTTCAATGAAGGGGGCCAGCGTCTTGGGCTCGCCCCAGCTCATCGCGCCGCCTACTGTGCGCCCACCCGCGCGCAGGCGCACCGGCATCAGCGGATCTTCGTCGCTGCGCGACACATCGCTTGCCGCAACGCGCGGCCCGGCAAAGCGCAAAAGCAGGCCGCCCTTGTCCGCCCAGTCCAGCAAGGCTGCCTGTTCCGCGCCCGACAGCACCGCAACATCCGCCAGCACGATCACATCGGGATTGGCGGGCAACACATCCATCAGCCCCCCTTCCAAGAGGTCAGCGGTAGGGCTTAACGCCTGTTCAAGGTAATGCAGCGGCGACAAGAGTTCGAGCCCTTCGCGATCCTCGCGCCCCGCGATCAGCGCCACTTCGCGCCGCTTCAGCCCATCATCGGTCAGGGTCACCGCCCCCGCCTGTGCTTCTCCGGCGATCTCGAACCGCGTGACGCGGGCGCGAAGTTCGGGCGGCAGCGCCAGCGCGCCTGTCGCCGCAATCGCCCCCTCGTCAAACGTCATCGGCAAAGTGGCCAAAACACGCGAGACACCGGCAGGGTCCAGCCCGTGGGCATTGACCGCGATCTCGCGCAGCGGCCCCGGCACGGCGCGCAACGCGCGCAATTGGATCTGCCCGTCTTCCAGCGTCGGCGGGGTCAGCGCCAGCACGGCGCGTGGGCTTTCGTGGACGGTGACCGGGCCACGCGCCTCAAGCGCCTCAAGCACCGGCATGCGCCCCTCGCGGTCCAACCCGTCTGAAAACCAGCGCGTCTCGAACTCTGCCTCGCCCAACAGATCGACGGCCCGCGCCATCGCCTCTGACGTGACAGCCCAAGGGGCGGGGATAAGCCCCGGCACCCGCGCGCGCAGACTGTCCGCCGCCTGAAACACCGGCGCTTGTGGATCGCTGAGTTGCATCAAAGCCGCGGGTCGCCCATCGCGCCCGGCCTCTGCCAGCATCGCGTCGATTACCGCCGTTTGCGCTGCCCAGTCCCGCGCACTGGCCCAACTGCCATCCATCAGGATCAAAAGTGGGCCCGACGCGCGCGCCTCGCCCTCGTCGCGCGGATTGAGCACTGGCCCCGCCAGCCCCACGATCACCGCCGCCACCGCCAGCATCCTCAGCAGCAAGAGCCACCACGGCGTGCGGTCGCTGACGCTGTCCTCGTCCTTGAGACCCAAAAGCAACGCCACTCCGGGAAAGCGCCGCCGGATCGGTGCGGGCGGCACGGCGCGCAGGATGATCCAAAGGATCGGCAAAGCCACCAGCGCCCACAAGAGCCAAGGAACCGCAAAGCCAATTGGGCCCAAGATCATGCGCCCGCCCCCCCGGCCATCGCGCCATGCAGCCACAAGAGCGCCGATTGCGCGCTTTCGCCGGTGTGGTGACAGCCATAGCGCCAGCCCGTCGCATGGCAAAGTGCGGCCAGCGCATCTTTACGCTCGGCCAAACGCTCCAGATACCGCGCCCGCAGATCACCTGCCTTCAACGTCTCATGGGCAAGGGTGCCGCCCATGCTCTCAAAAATCGTGCGCCCGGTATAGGGAAACGCCTCTTCTGCGGGGTCCAGCACCTGATAGAGAAGGCCGCGCACCCCCCGATCCGCTGCCCCTGTCAGCGCCTCGCGCAACGGGTCCAGATCACCCATGAAATCAGAAATCAGCAGCGCCCGGCCATGCGGAATGAGGCCAGACATATCAGGGCTGGCATAATCCGCCCCACTCTCCTGCAAGAGCGCCTCAGCCAGTCGCGCAACCTGCACCTCACCGCGCCGGGGCGGCAAGGCGCTCCCCGTAAGGCCCACCCGTTCCCCCCCGCGCACCAGCAGGATCGCCACCGCCAGCGCCAACAGGCGCGCGCGATCAGCCTTGTCGGGTAGGTTCTTGTCGCTGGCAAAGCGCATGGAGGCGGCAGGATCAACCCAGAGCATCACGCTCTGTGCGATTTGCCATTCCCGCTGCCGCACGAACTGCACATCAGAGCGCGCAGAACGACGCCAGTCGATCATGCGGCGGCTATCACCGGGCTGCACCGGGCGGTATTGCCAGAAATCATCGCCCGCACCCGCGCGCCGCCGCCCATGCTCGCCCAAGAGCACCGTGCGCGCCAAAAATTCCGCCTGCGCCAAGAGCGGCGGAAACCGGGCGGCTTCAGCCTCGGCGCGGGGGCGCAGGGGGGCGGGGGCGAGATCGGCCATCTCAGGCGGCGGCCTGCACGCGGGTCACATCCTCGACCGTACGGGCAATCAGCGCAGGCAGGCTCTCGCCCCGCGCGCGCGCCGCGAAATTCAGCGCCATCCGGTGCCCCAGAACCGGCTGCGCCATGGCAGCCACGTCGCTGGCATCAGGCGCAAGCCGCCCTTGCAGCATCGCCCGCGCCCGTACGGTCAGCATCAGCGCCTGCGCCGCGCGCGGCCCCGGCCCCCAAGCCACGCTCGCGCGCACCCCATCGGCGGCGCTGGCATCCTCGGGGCGGCAGGCGCGCACCAGATCGAGAATCGCCTCCATCACCTTTTCGCCCACTGGCATCCGGCGCAGCATTTGTTGCGCGGCAATCAATTCGGACGGGGTAAAGACCCCATGTGCCGCCTCTTCCGTAGCGCCCGTGGTCGCCAAGAGGATCGCACGTTCGGTATCGCGGTCCGGATAGGGCACTTCGATCTGAACAAGAAAACGGTCCAACTGTGCCTCGGGCAGCGGATAGGTGCCTTCTTGTTCAATCGGGTTCTGTGTCGCCAGCACATGAAACGGCGTACCCAGCGGACGGCTGACACCGGCCACCGTCACGGTGCGTTCCTGCATCGCCTGCAACAGCGCGGATTGGGTGCGCGGGCTGGCGCGGTTGATTTCATCCGCCATCAAAAGCTGACAGAACACCGGCCCCTCGATGAACTTGAACGCGCGCTTGCCATCCTCGGCGGTTTCCAGAACTTCGCTACCCAGAATGTCGGCGGGCATCAGGTCTGGCGTGAACTGCACCCGGTTGGTGTGCAGGCCCATGACCGTGCCCAATGTCTCGACCAGTCGCGTCTTGCCCAGACCGGGCAGACCGATCAGAAGGCCGTGACCCCCGCACAAAAGCGCCGACAAGGACAGGTCGACAACCCGCTCCTGCCCGATGAACCGGCGGGTGATAGAGGCCCGCGCTTGGGCCAATTTGCCCTCCAGCGCCTCCAGACAGGCCAAGAGATCAGTGTCATCGGTCATGGCAAAACTCCCGTCAGACCTATATCATTCTGTATGAGTGTATAGCTTGGGACAGAAATGGCAAAAGCAATGAGCAAAGATTCCGTCACAAGCCCGTCAGCCGAAGGCATCGCCGCCTCTGCGCGGGCGGTGCGGGCCAAGGGCAAAGGGCTGCCGCCGGTGCATTTGTGGAATCCGCCGTTTTGCGGCGATCTGGACATGCGGATTGCGCGCGATGGCACGTGGTTCTACCTTGGCACGCCCATCGGGCGGCCCGAACTGGTGCGGCTTTTCTCCACCATCCTGCGCCGCGATGGCGATGATTACTTTTTGGTCACTCCGGTTGAAAAGGTCGGAATCACCGTCGATGACGCACCCTTTGTCGCAGTGGATTTCGAAGCTGAAGGCAGGGGGGCCGCGCAAACCCTGCGGTTTGAAACCAATGTCGGCGACCACGTGACCGCCGGCCCCGATACCCCCATCCGCGTCACGCGCGACCCCGAAACCGGCGAACCGTCGCCTTATGTGCTGGTGCGCGCCAATCTTGAGGCGCTGATCGACCGCAAAAGCTTTTACCGCCTTGTCGAGATCGGCGACCGGCACGACGGCTGGTTCGGGCTTTGGTCCGGCGGCGAGTTCTTTCCGGTCATCCCAGAGGCGGAATTGCCCTAATCCTTACTGCGCAACGGTGAGCGCTGAATGACGAACACCGTCAAGAGCGGCAGGCCGACCGTGATGAGCGTTACGGTGATCAACAGCATCCCCAAGGCGCTGTAATCCGCCGGTGTCGTGATCTGCCCGGTTGACGCATCCCGCACCTCGCGCGTCACGATGAAAACCTCGTTGAGATATTTGGTCAGCAGCGAACTCGCCGACAGCGCCAGATTCGTAAAGGATGCCATCACGGCAAAGAATGTCGCCTTGAGATTATCCGGCGCATTGCGCGCGATCCAGGCCAGCATCGGGATCATGGCAACCTGCCCCAGAGGCGATTCAATGGCTGTGTCTAGAATGGCGATGAACCGGGCATCGACGATGCCGCCTGTCATGGCCGCCGTGATCTCCTGCACCCCATAAAAAAGCCCGATGTTGGGCAATGACAGAATGCCCCCCGCCAGTGTGAGCAGCACCACGATATAGACGATGCTGCGATGCGCCATCAGCGGGCGCAGGATCACCATGCCCACCAACGTCAAAACAGAGGTGATGAGGGACAGCACCGACAGGAACTGTTGATCGAACGCCAAAAGGTCGATCGAGAACCACGTATAGCCATCACCCGGACGCGGCGTGGCGCGGAACATGAAGATGATGATCGCCGTGCCCACCAATGTGCGCGCCTGCGCCACCGGCAGAACCGCCACAAGCTGCCGCATCAGCAAAAGCACAATCGCCATGGACCCCGCAAAGATGATCTCTTGCCCAAAGGGGATGTCGCTCAGGCCGATGGTCAGCGACAGCGCCACAAATCCCGCCCCGCCAATGAAATACCAAGGGTTCGCCTGCGTCTTTTCGCCGGGACGCTCAAAGAGGGTATCGGCCTCCGCCTCGCTCAGCCCGGTTTGGCGCAGGCCACGGCGCAGGCGATGTTTCTGCCATGCCGCCAACAGCACACCCGACACCGACACCAACGGAATAGACAGGGCTGATAGATAAATGAGCGCATAGGTGGCGCGTTTGGCCTCTGGCCCCAACTCCTCGATTCCGGCGAACATGTAGATATTGAGCGCGGCCACTGCGAGTGTGCCGGAAATCAGCGCAAACCGCCCCAGCGTCTGCATCGTGGTATGCAGCGCCCGCGACCTGTCCAGATCAATCGCTTGGCCCTCTGCATCAAATCGCGGCACCGCCTCGACCGACATCGCATCAGCCACCGCGTCCTGAATGACCAGACCACATGGGGCCAGAAGGTACGAGGTCACATACCACGCCCCCATCGGCATGATCGCCACCATCGCCTCGGTCCGGGTCAGCAGTAGATACATGATCAGCACCGACAGCCCGATCAGCCCCGCACCAAGATAGATCAACAGCCATTTCCACCGCCAGATGATATCCACCAGATGCCCAAGCGGCATCTTGAGCGCCCAGGGCAACCCCGCCCAGAATGCAAGACCCGCCAGATAGGCCGCCGAAAGGTCGAGGTATTCTTTCACAAAGAATGTGCCGACGATCATCGTCAGCCCGGAAAACCCAGCCGCGAAATAGACCATCAAAGGTGGCAGAAACGTCCAGCGCATCTGCCGCCCAAGATCAAAGACGACGGCATCGGCCCATGTCATCAGGCGCTGTGTCAGGGTCATGCGCGGTCGCCCTCTTTGCCGGGGCTTGGCCAATAGGCCTGCGTGGCACGCAACGCCCCCACCGTCATATCGAGCATCTCAAGCGGCAGGATGACCAGCAGCTTGGGGGCGGTCACCGCAAGATGCACCGGCCCAAGCGCCGCATTTGACGTGGCGATACGCCCGTCCGGCGCAAGGTTGAGCCCGCCAATCGGCCATTTCAGCCCCTGCGACACCCCTTCAACCGCGCCCATCGGGAAAAGCGAGACGCGCACCCCCTCTGGCAGCGGCAGGTTCAGCGAGGGCGGACAAAGAAACATCAGATCCCGCTCCCCCAAAAGTATACAGCGCTGCCAGGGATGGCGCGCCAGCGCGGTGCAGGCCGCCAGTTGGTGATCCATCCGGTCGCCACAAAATCCCAGTCCAAGGATAAGCGGTGCCGCAATCGCCCTCAGGCATTTCTCGAAATCCGTCGTATCCTGATCGGGGTCCGGAAACTGCGCCGCTTCTGGGATCGCGGCACGCGCCGATTGCGAAATACTGTCGAAATCACCAATCACAGCGTGCGGTGTGATCCCATGCTGCAGCGCACTATCCGCCCCGCTATCCGCCGCAATCACAACCCGGGCAAGCCGGAGCACTTGGTTAACCTGACCTTCGGGCAGAGAGGCCCCGCCGATCAGGATTACAGGTTCTGTTTCGCGAACAATCATCAACTTTACCTGTTATCGTTGCGTTAACGTACCTGATGTCACATTCTGAACACGAAATGATACGGTAAAAATCTAAGAATCGGACCGCTTTGGTCTATGGCGTCATGGTAAACCCTGTCTTTGCAGGCAAGCAAAGCGAGCGCATATTATGGTTGGTTCAAACAAGATACTTACGGTCTCCTACGGCACATTTTCGTGCACATTAGAAGGCTTTGACGATTCCTTTGATACAATGAAGGCGATTGCGGAGTATTTTCGCGATCTGGCAGCGGATGACCGGTATTTCGGAGCAGAGCCGCCAACCCCTGATGCCGAGATGCTGGCGCGAATCGCCGAGCGGGAAATCGCCCGGCGCGTCGAGGCCCATGAAGAGCGAGGCAAAATCGTTCTGCGCGCCGCGAGCGAGCAAGCGGTGGTGCGCGCGCCCTTGGTGGCCCCCACCCCAGAGGTTGCCGCCGAACCGGAACACCCCGAAACCACACCCGAGATGCCCCAAACCGCCCCTGTGCCGCCGGCCATGGCCGAGGCTGCGCCGGAGATGGTCGATACCGACGAGGCGGAAGAAGAGCTTGCAAGCCTGCCAGACACACCCGCCGCTGTCGCCCAAGAGCCCGTAGCATACGAGGCCCCGATTCAGCCCGAGGGGCTAGAGCAAGAGCCGCAGATCATCCATGCGGCATCTGCCCCGGACAGCGAGAGCATCGCCGCCAAGCTGAGCCGTATCCGCTCGGTCGTGGCGCAGGACGCAGAGACCGCAGACTCTGAATACACCGAAGATGAACACGCGCAGGATTTCCTCGATACCGTTGCCGAGGATCTAAGCGCCGTCATGGCCGAGGATGATCGCAACGAAACCGTCACGGTCGAAGAGGCCGAAGACGAAGATCTGGATTTCGACGCCATCCTATCCGCCGAGCCAGTGCCCACGCCCGAACCGCAAGAGGTGCTGACCGAAGAGGAAACAGAGGCAGAAGTGGCCGAAGCCGACGACTTTGAGGATACTCTGGCCGCGCTGATGGCGGATGCCACACCGACCGAGACCCCAGAGACCAAGCCCGAAACGCCCCCCCTTGCCCGCGTGATCAAGGTCAAACGCACCGAGTTTGAGGCCGCCGTCGCCAAAGGTATCTTTGAAGAGGATGACGACGACGATTTCGACGACGACGAAGACAATCTCTTTGACGCCGAGACCAGCATTCTCAGCCCAGAGGAAGAGGCCGAGTTGCAGCGCGAACTCGCCGAAGTCGAGGCCGAATTGGCCCTCGAAAGTGCCACGACAGCCGACCCAGAACCAGAGGCAGACATCCCGACGCAGGGCGCTGAGGCAGACGAAATAGACGTAATCGAGGACATCGAGGACATCGCCGCCGAGGCCGAGCAGACCCCGCCGCTTGCCACTGACGAAGACGAAGACGAAGATGAAGACGACCAGAACGAGGGCGCGATGACGCCTGCGCAAGAGCAGGGCATGCGGCGCTTTGAAGACGCATCCGGCTCCAACGACCTTACGCGCATCTTCGACAAGACCGACACCCAGCTTGAGGCGCCCGCCTCCAGCCAGCGGCGCAACGCCATCCAGCATCTGCGCGCCGCCGTGGCCGCCACCCGCGCAGAGCAGAGCGCGGGATCAACGCTGCGCGAGAATGTCGATGATACCCCCTATCGCAGCGATTTGGCCAGTGTCGTGCGCCCGCGCCGTCCGCAGATCGCTTCCCCGACAGAGCGGTCTGCCCGCCCCGAAGAAAGCCGCCCCGCACCACTCAAGCTGGTGGCGGAACAGCGGATCGACACACCGCGCGCGCCCATTCGCCCGCGCCGCATCTCTGCCGCCGATCTCGAAGTGGAGAGCACGACATCCTCCAATGAGGGCAACTTCACCTCATTCGCCGAAGAAGTGGGCGCAAACAGCTTGCCCGACCTTCTCGAAGCGGCGGCGGCCTATCTCTCGGATGTCGAAGGACGTCCGCAATTCTCGCGCCCGATGCTGATGGGGAAACTCAAAGAAGTCGAGCAAGAGCGCTTCTCGCGCGAGGATGGCTTGCGCTCCTTTGGGCAACTGTTGCGTCAGGGCAAGCTGCAAAAGCTGGCCGGTGGCCGGTTTGCAGTGACGGACGTGACAGAATTTCGCGCGACAGGACACCGCCACGCGGGGTAGGCGCGACAGGTTTGTGTGGTGAACGGTACGCCCCCGCGCCTCTGGTGCGGGGGTTTTCGTTTGTCTGGGGCGATTTCCCCCTTTCCCGCAGGTTGGGGACAGGTCAGACTCGGCTGGGCGGGAAAACGGGGCAGGCATATGCGCGCGATCATGCTGAGCGGAGGACTTGCTAGCCTAACGGCGGGGGCCGTCTGGGCGCATGCGGGCGAACAGGGGTTTGTCCTGCTGTTGCCTACAGATGTTTACATCGCTGCCGGGGGCCTTACCGTGGCGCTGACCGTGGCGCTCTTGGCCATTCTGCCGGGGGAATTTGCCGAACGGTTGTTCCGACCCATCGGGATTGCCCGCCTGCGCCCCTCTGATTTTGCACGTTATTTCACCAGTCTTGCAGTGTCAGCCCTGCTGGGTTGGCTGGTCTGGCGGGGGTTGACCGGGCCGGGTGATCCGGGCGTCAACCCCTTGCCGCTGGCGATCTGGGTGGTGTTCTGGATTGTGCTGGTCACGGTTCAAGGGGTGGTTGGGGATGTCTGGCGTTGGCTTAATCCTTGGGTGGGGGTGGGTGTCTTGCTGCGCCACCTCACCGGGATGCGCGCACCCTTGCGCTATCCCCGCGCCTTGGGCCATTGGCCTGGCGTATTGGGTTTCCTTGCCTTTTCCGGGTTTCTTCTGGCCGATCCGGCCCCTGCCGATCCGGGGCGGCTGGCGGTGGTGGTGGGCTTTTACTGGTATGCCATGCTGGCCGGGCTGATGCTTTTCGGCCCCGCCTGGCTGGTGCGGGCCGAGGCACTCACAATGTTGATGCGCGCCTATAGACGGATGAGTTTTCTGGGCTTTTCAAACGGTTGCATTTCCATTGGGCTGCCCGGCTGGAAGATTGCAAAAGGCCGCACCGTCAGCTTGGGGCTGGCTTGCTTCTGTCTGATCCTGCTTGGCTCTGGCAGTTTCGATGGGATCAATGAAACATTCCTCTGGCTGGGCATTCTGGGCCTGAACCCGTTAGAATTTCCGGGCCGCTCTGCAGTCATCTCCCCCAACATCTTGGGGTTAATTTTAGCCAACATCGCACTTATTGTGGTCTTTGCCACCGCCCTTTGGCTGGGTGAGCGGCTGGCAGGGGGGCGACCGCGCGCCTTGCGCGGGCTCTTTTGCCTCTATGCGCCCACCCTGCTGCCGATCGCTCTGGCCTATCACATTGCCCATTACCTGACCGCGTTTCTGCTTGATGGACAATATGTTCTGGCCGCCATTGCACGGGCGCTGGGCCTTTCAGACCTTACAATTTCCGCCGGATTCCTGAACACCCCCGGACCGGTCAAGCTGATCTGGATGACGCAGGCGGGCGCCGTGGTCGCAGGCCATGTGATCGCCATTCTGCTGGCACATGCGCTGGCGATGCGCGCAGGCGAAGGGCGGCGGCGCGCCGTGCTGGGACAGGTGCCGCTCGCCCTTTTCATGGTGGCCTATACTGTCTTTGGCCTCTGGCTATTGGCGACGCCGCGGGGGGCGTGACACGTTAACCGCTGGACAACCCCTAGGGGCTTGCGCAAGGTATGCAGGTGCGGCATTTGCCCTGTAAGGGCGATTGATCTTTGGAGGATGCGCGATGAACACCCCGAAACATGGCCAGCAAACCGGGCCAAAAACCGGCATCACGCGGCGCGGGGCCCTTGTCGGTGGCGTTGCGGCGGCAAGCCTGCCGCTCTGGGCGCGCTACAGCCATGCGCAGACCGCAGCCCCCATCAAAATCGGCTTTCAGGTGCATCGCACCGGCATCGGTGCCGCCTATGGCCGCTGGTATGACCGCACCACGCAGGCGGCGGTCAAGCTGATCAACGAGGGTGGCGGCATCAATGGCCGCATGGTCGAGATTGTCGCCGAGGATGACGGCACCGACCCCAAGCGCGGGGCCGAAGTGGTCGAGAAATTCGCCAATCAGCATGGCTGTGACATCGGGTTTGGCACGCTTTTCAGCCATGTCGTCATTGGCTCTGCGCCGCGTGCGGGCGAATTGAAGCTGCCGTATTTCGTGGTCTCCGAAGGGCATCACGTCGCCTCTGGGATGCTCAACCGCTACACGCTGCAACCGGGCATCACAGATGTCAAAAGCCAGGTTCAGGCGATGGCGCCCTATGTGGCGGCGAACCTTGGCAAAAAGGTCACGATGGTCTTCCCGGACTTCGCCTTTGGTCACGATCACCGCGATTTCTTTACCCAAGCGATCGAGGCGCAGGGCGGCGAGGTGCTGGCACATATCGCAATCCCGCCCTCGGAAACCTCATTCACCAAGTATTTCCCCAAGATCCCGCGTGACACCGAAGTGCTTTATCACGTCATGGTCGGGCCTGCCGTGCTGACCTTCGTCAAGGAGCTGGGCGAGTTCTTTGGTGGGCAGGGTCCGGCACTCTTCGGCTTTATTGACAGTCTAGAGGCGGTGGCGATTGACAGCCCCGGTCTGGAATTCCTTGAAAACAGCTATTTCTGGGAAGGCATGTGCCGCGATCAGCAACCGGACGAAAGCGCGCATGAAACTGCCTATCGTGCGGCGGTGGGTGTTAACGAGCGGGGGTCGTCGATCAGCGACCCGCGGGACGTGTCGACCTATGCGCATATGTTTGGCTGCTGGGAAACGCTGCATGTCGTCAAGGCCGGGATGGAGGCGGCGGGCTATACCGGGCCGCAGGACCGTGCCGCGTTGATCGAGGCGGTCGAGGCGATGACAACTCTGCCCGAGAGCCTTGCGCATCCGCAGGGCGACAAGATTTTCAACGGCAAGACGCATCAGGTCTTTGGTCATCAGAATATCAGCCGGGTTGAGGGCGGAAAACTGGTGCGCGTGCATCGCACCTCTATCGAGGATACGCTTTATCCCGATGAGGTGGATTACACGGCTCAGCCCTTCTAAGGCGAGTTTGGCAAGCGGGGCGATAGGGTGAAGCGGAGGCTTGTTCTGATAGGGCTGGCGGCGTCGGTTCTGGCGGGGTGCGGCGCGCCGCCCCCGCCCCCCGAGGCGCAAGAGGTGACGCGGCTTGCGGCGGCGATCCGTGGGCTTGGACCAGACGTAGACCCCGAAGAGGCCGCGCGCGCCGCGCGCATCGCCTATGAGCATACCCACCGCCTTGCGCTGGAATACGAGATCACCGATCCGCCCATTGTGCACAACACCAAGGTCAATATGGGGCTGAAACCACGCGGCCTTTGCTGGCATTGGGCGCGCGATATGGAGGACCGCTTAAAGCTCGAGGAATTCCAGACGCTTGATCTGCACCGCGCGGTGGCCAATGCCGAGAATGCCTTTCGGTTGGAACACAGCACCGCGATTGTCAGCGCCAAAGGCGATGATTTTCGCAAGGGCATCGTGCTGGACCCGTGGCGTCGGGGCGGTCGGCTGACTTGGGCCCCCGTCACCGAGGACCGCGCCTATAAATGGGAGCCCCGCAACGAGGTGGTGGCCCGCGCGCTAGAGCGCAAGCATGGCCAGATCGTGACCCTGACCGATGATGACCGCATCCTGATGGGCGGGTTGGAGTTTGCCGCGCAATGACGTGGCACCGCACATGGCCCTAGGATGGAGTTAGGCCCCTATCTCGTTCTGGCCACGCTCGAGGGCGCGGTGACTGCGGCAGTGCTGGCACTGACGGCTGTGGGGCTCAGCCTTGTGTTTGGCGTGATGCGGGTGGTCAATATCGCGCATGGCGAGTTTTTCATGCTGGGCGCGGTGCTGGCGTGGTGGATCGCGCAGAGCGTGGTGGGGCATCCCGCCATCGGCTTTGCACTGGCGCTGGTGGCAGCGCCACTGATCGTGGGGGCGCTGGCGGTGGCCGCCGATATGACGATCCTCAAGCGGCTGGAGTATGATCCAGAGCGCACCATCGTTGCCACAATCGGCCTGCTCTATATCATTCAGCAGGTCACACTGATGGGCTACGGCCCGGATGCGCGCCCCGTCGAGGCACCGTTCAACACGCGGATTGCACTTCCGTGGTTTGAACATGGGGCCGAGGGCTGGGCGATGATCTGGCCTTGGGGGCTGGGCACCACCACTTACAAACTGGCGGTGATCGGTGCAGCGGTGGTGCTGCTCTGCGCCGTCTGGGCCTTGATGACCCGCACCCGCATCGGGCTGGTCATGCGGGCCACGCAGGCGGATCGCGATATGGCGCTGGCCTTTGGCATCCCGGTCGAACGGGTTTATGCGCTGGTCTTTGGTCTGGGGGCCGCGCTGGCGGCGCTGGCGGGCGTGCTGATCGTGCCGATACAACAGGCGCATTACCTGATGGGCGCGGACCCGCTCTTGCTGTCGTTTATCGTGGTGATCATCGGCGGACTAGGAAGCCTGCCCGGCACAGTGCTGGCGGCGGTGCTGATCGGCCTCAGCGACGGGATCATCTCGGTCTTTTTCTCGCCCACGCTGGCCAAGATATTGGCGACGCTGCTTGTAGGTCTGGTTCTGGTATTCCGCCCACAGGGTCTATTCGGGGGGCGCAGCACGTGAGGGTCTATGCCCTGCATGTCGGGCTGCTGGCTCTGCTCTTGGCGCTGCATTTCGTGCTGCCTGCCTATCACCACGGCAATCTGGCGCGGGTGATGGTGCTGGCGAGTTACGCGATGGGCTATAACCTCATGTTCGGTTACACGGGGCTGCTCAGCTTGGGCCATGCGCTGTTTTTCGCGGCGGGGATGTATGGGATGGGCCTCGGCGTGCAGCATCTGGGGCTGACACCGGCACCGGCGCTGATCCTTGGGGTGTTGGCCGGGGCGGCGGTGGCGGGCGTGTTGGCAGCGCTGGCGCTGCGCACGGCCGGGGTGGCCTTTATGATCGTGACGCTGATGTTCGCGCAGGCGGGCTACCTCACCGTGCTCTATTTCGGGGCGCTGACGCGGGGCGATGAGGGGTTCGTGATCCAACAGACACAGCGGATGCTCTGGGGTATCGACCTGAGCGATGAGGGCAATCGCTATCTCGCGGCGCTGCTCCTGTTCGGGCTTTGCCTGCTGCTTTGCCTCTGGCTGGTGCGGTCGCCCTTTGGCCGGGTTCTGGTGGCGATCCGCGAGAATGAAGAACGGGTACGCATGCTGGGCTATGACGTCTTCGCCCATAAATTCGCGGTCATGGTGATTTCGGGGACGATGGCAGCGGCGGCGGGGGCAGCGTATGGCCTCTTGTTTGGCTATGTGGGGGCGACATTCGCCTCGGTGCAGTATTCGATCTTTCCGCTCTTGTGGGTGCTTTTGGGCGGGGCGGGCACGGTGCTGGGGCCATTCATCGGCACGCTCTTCATGTTCTACCTGATTGACCTTAGCTCGGGCGTGACCACGGCCTATATGCTCATCGCCGGTGTGGCGCTGGTGGCACTGACGCTCTTTGCGCCGCAAGGGTTGATGGGCGACGTGCGGCGACGGTTCTGGCGGGGGATGCCGTGATGCTGCTATCCACGCGGGGGCTATCCAAGAATTTTGCCGGGTTGCGCGCGGTCGAGGACGTGGATTTCGACCTGCCCAAGGGCGAGATTCGCGCCCTGATCGGCCCCAATGGCGCAGGCAAGACAACGCTGGTGGGCATGATCTCCGGGCGTATCGCCCCGAGTGCGGGGCGGGTAAGCTTCGATGGGCAAGACATAACTGCCCTGCCCGCGCATCGGCGGATGCAGTTGGGCATGGCCTATACGTTTCAGATCACCTCGGTTTTTGGCCGGCTCAGTGTGCGGGAAAACGTAGCCCTTGCCGCGCGTCGGCATCTGCATGGCGCGGCGGTAGAGACCGCTGTCGATCAGGCGCTGGCGCGGGTCGGGCTGGCAGAGCGCGCCGGCCAAGAGGCGGGCGGTCTGGCCTATGGGCATCAGCGCCTCTTGGAGATTGCGATGGGCCTTGCCCAATCCCCGCGCCTCTTGATCCTAGACGAGCCGACACAAGGCCTTGCCGAGGGCGAGATCGACAGCTTTCTGCGCCTGATCCGCGAGGTGGCGCAAGAGGCGACCATCCTGCTGATCGAGCATAACATGCGGGTGGTGATGGATCTGGCGGACCGGATCACCGTGCTGGATGGTGGCCGGGTGCTGGCCGAGGGGACACCTGCGGAAATCCATGCCAACCGCGCGGTGCAGGCCGCCTATCTGGGGGGCGTGTCCGATGCTGCGGCTGGATAGGGTCTGCGCGGGCTATGGTCGCGCGCAGGTGCTGCGCGATCTGAGCCTAGAGGTGCAGGCGGGTGAAATCCTGTGCCTTTTGGGGCGCAATGGCGCGGGCAAAAGCACGACAATGCGCGCGATCATGGGGCTCTTGCCGCTTATCTCCGGGTCAATCTGGCTGGGACAGCAACAGTTGAGCACGCTACCCGCGCATCAGGTGCCCCGCGCCGGTGTGGGCTATGTGCCTCAGGGGCGGCGGCTCTTTACAGACCTGACCGTGGCGCAGAACCTTGAAATTGGCCTCATGACGCGGCAAAGCGGGCCAGAGGTGCGCGCAGAGGTGCTGGCGCTTTTTCCCCGCCTGCGCGAGCGGTTGGGACAGAAGGCGCAAACCCTCTCGGGGGGCGAACAACAGATGCTCGCCATGGCGCGCGCGCTCTGCCTGCGCCCCCAAGTTCTATTGCTCGACGAGCCAACCGAAGGGTTGCAGCCCTCGATGATCGCGGCCATTCGCGAGGTGATTGTGGGGTTGCGGGCATCTGGCGTTGCGGTTCTGCTGGTCGAACAACGGGTCGATGCGGTGCTCGATGTGGCCGACCGGGTGGCCTTTCTCGAGAATGGCACGGGCGGGGCGGTGATGACCGCCCAGGCGCTGCGCGCCGACCGCAGCCTCGTGGATCGTTACGTCGGGGTTTAGCGCAGGTTGTACAAAAGGCACTTGGCTGTGCGCTTGTCGCAGATGCGCAGGGGCACCGCGCATCTGTCGCTCGGATAGCCTGTCGGCAACTACCTATGGCTTCAAAAGGTCTCTGGTTTCAAAAGGATGCGCGATCTTAACGACGATCACGCATCCTTTTATGTTTTTTAGAGGAACTGGAAGTCGTCGACCCCCAGCACAGAGGCATCAACACCCTCCAACAGAATGATCTGACCGTTCACATTGATCTGCGCGCCTTCATCTGCCTGGGTAATACCCAACGCATCCACAAAGCCCTGCAAACCATTGCCCCCGTTGCTGATGTTCACCTCGCCGGTATCGGGATTGACGATCCGGATCAACAAGCGGTCCGTGCCATCCTCGAAATCGGTAATAACATCAAGCTCACCGTCAACGAACGCGCTGAAGACAAAGATATCCGCATCTGCGCCACCGGTCATGATGTCATTTCCAGCGCCGCCGTTGATCGTATCATTGCCGGTGCCGCCATCAATCACGTCGTTGCGCCCACCCCCAGCGAGGAAGTCATTGCCTGCCCCACCGCTGATGTCGTCATCGCCTTCACCGCCACCGATCTGATCATTACCAGCGCCGCCGTCGATCGTATCACGCCCGGCACCGCCGCCAATTTGATCGTTTCCGACCCCGCCATTAATCACATCGTTGCCAAAGCTACCAGAGATCGAGTCATTGCCGTCGCCACCGTCCAGTGTGTCGTTGCCAGCACCACCGGCAACCACGTCAGCGCCAGTGCCGCCCGACAGTAAGTCGTCGCCAAAGCCACCACCCATGGTGTCGTTGCCATCGCCACCGTTCAGCGTGTCATTGCCCAGACCGCCCCCCAGAGAGTCATTGCCAGCGTCGCCGTTCACAACGTCATCGCCATCCCTGGTCTGCCCCCATTTAGTGGCCCGGTTTAAATGTTAGTGCATGGTCGGTTGATCCGAACCCCAACTTTGGACCGCCCGAAGGCAGAGTTTTCCGGCTTCGCTCAGGGTGACAGGCTGGTGATGCTCCCTGATTTCGTAAGCATGATCGGGGCTTTGTTGCCAATCGCACTGTGTGGCCGTTCCTCGTTGTAGTATCGACGCCAAGCCTCCAACTTTTCGGCAGCATCTGCAAGCGTCAAGAACCAGTGCGCGTTCAGACATTCCGCCCTGAACTTGCCATTGAAGGCTCCGATGAAGGCGTTGTCCGTCGGCTTTCCTGGCCGTGAGAAGTCGAGCGTGACGCCACGCTGATAGGCCCACAGGTCCATGTCGCGGGAGATGAACTCACTACCCTGATCGACCCGGATCGTCTTGGGGTAGCCCGATCTTCGACATACATGGTCCAGCGTGGCGACAACGTCTTCACCCCGGTAGCTGAACCGAGCGTCGAGCACCGGAACGTAGCGCGAGAACGTGTCCACCACGGTCAGAATCCGAAGCTTCTTGCCCGTTGCGAGCTGGTCATGGACAAAATCCATGGCCCAGACATCGTTTGGACAAACGGCTTCGGTTCGGTCATCACGCAGCTTGGCTTTCACCCGCCGCTTCGGCGTCTTGTTCCTGAGCTGCATTCCCAACTCCCTGTAAATGCGATAGACTTTCTTGATGTTGATGCCCCAGCCCTCGCGGTCCAGGAGCACATGAACCCGGCGATAACCATAACGCACGCGTGTCTCGCAAATCTCCTTGATCCGCTTCTCCACAGCAGCCTGATCGACGCGGCGGGATTTGTAGTGAAACGTCGAACGGTCAAAGCCGATGGCCCCACAGGCCGTTCGGATCGAGACCGCCCAATCACTGCACATCCCGCGAACCAGTTCGCGCAAACGACCAGGCTTCAGATCTTTCGCCGGATGACATCCTGCAGCATCTCTCGATCCAAGGTCAGGTCGGCCACGATCTTCTTCACCCGACTGTTCTCGTCTTCGAGCTGCTTGAGCCGCTTCATCTCGGACGGCAGCAAACCCGCATACTTCTTCTTCCAATTGAAGTAGGTCGCCTGGCTGATGCCAGCCTTGCGGCAGATCTCGGCAACAGGTGTGTCTTCCTCGCCCTGCTTGATGATGAACGCCTTCTGCGCGTCCGAAAACTTCGATGCCTTCATGTGATTCCGCTCCTCTCCCAGCCGGGAAATCGTAGCGGAAAACTCCACCTTCAAATGGTCCAGTTTGCGGGGATCAGATCAGGTCTCTGGTCTATCGGGACGATGCTTTCGGGTGCCGGTGGACGGTATCCCGGAGCACTGTGCGGTCTGACAGTGTTGTAGTGGCGCCGCCATTTCTCGATCAGGATCTGGGCCTCGCGTAGCGAGTAGAAGACCTCGTCGTTCAGAAGCTCGTCTCGGAACCTGGCATTGAAGCTTTCGCAGTAGCCGTTTTCCCAGGGTGATTCTGGTTCGATGAAAGCCGTCTTGGCACCGACTGCTCCGATCCAAGCCCACACCTTTTTGGCGATAAATTCCGCGCCATTGTCGGATCTTATGTATTCCGGCGGACCGCGCAGGATGAACAGGTCGGTCAAGGCGTCGACCACGTCGACGGAATTAAGCTTGCGTTTGACGCGGATCATCAGGGCCTCCTTCGTGAACTCATCGATGATGTTGAGGATGCGAAACAGCCGCCCCTCATGCGTCCGGTCCTGCACGAAATCATAGGGCCAGACATGGTTTGGGCGTTCTGGCCGGAGACGGACACAAGACCCGTCATTCAGCCAGAGCCTTCCTTTCTTGGCCTGTTTCTGTGGGACTTTCAGCCCCTCCCACCGCCAGATCCGCTCTACGCGCTTGTGATTTACATGCCAGCCGCTGTTGTTCAGCATCCCGGTGATCATGCGATATCCGTAGCGCCCGAACTCTCGCGTCAGTTCAATGATGTCCTCGGTCAGCCGTTTTTCGTCCAGAAGCCCGAGGGGCATCTTGCGCTCAGTGGATCGATGCTGTCCCAATGTGCGGCAGGCCCGGCGACGGCAAGCGGGGCTTAGAAGTTTCCCCGGGCGGCCTCGGTCAGGATCATTTTGTCCAGTGTCAGATCCGATACGGCACGCCTAAGCCGCGTGTTCTCGGTCTCCAGCTCCTTCAGCCGTTTGAGCTGATCTCGACTCATGCCTGTTGATTTTCGTCTCGGATTGACCCATATCCGCCGCGTTGGAATGCTGCAGGGTCTGTCGTTGAAGCTCGAGAAGCGGTCGTTCGATCTGATCACCATGCCCGAAAGCGACGAATGGTTCCAAGGGGTCATCAAGCTGCAAGACGCCCGTTTGATCGTCAATGTGTTTTCTTCACCCTACAGTGGGAAAAGCAAAGCTCATTTTTGCCACCTCCGGGTGGTCCGGCGCGACGGTTACGTTGGGGCTTAGGGGTGCGCTGATGGTTCAACAAATCTGTTACTGCTTTTTACATTTTTGCGACCGCGTTGCGGAATTTCGTTACCACGGTGCTTCCATCAGCGGTCGCATGACAGGTCAAATTCAAGACTGCTCAAAGGCTTGGCTTAACCATCCTCCCCGCGACGGAGTGGGGGAACACTACGTTCGCTTATGGGATGTTCAATTTCGAACCCACTGGTCGCAAGCGGTATCTGAACACAAATTTTTAAAACGAGAGAGATTTCTATAATGACATATTTTGAAGCCAATGTTTTCAAACCAGAGAAGGACGACCTATTCACAGACTTGCAAGCGGCATCTGATAACAAATGGCTTGAAAACGATTTCTTTAATAAGAGTATCGCGGCCTATCAGTTGGCCCTGCATTCTAGCATAAAGTATTCAATTGCAGATCTTTATCGGTCAGGCAGCTGGCAAAAATATGAGCAGCAGGCGGCAGCTTTAGCGCGCAAGCATCCCTCCCGCGATCCCTATGCGGCGTATCTATCTCGTGCCGAGCATGACGATTGGAGGGGGCGAACAGTCGTCAAAGCTATCGCTCAGCACTTGTGCGGTTAGCCGCTCAGACGGTGCTCGAACTGGCCCCGTCATTCTGGCGGTATGTCCTCCTTAAGACCACCGACACTGAGGCTCGTAACCAGCTGGTTCGTCAACTTAAGCGGCATCTAGATGAAGAGGTGTGGTATCAGATCAAGACGGTCACTCATTTAATTTCGCGTGCTGAGCTCAAGATGTTCATGGGCGCTTGATCTGATCCCCGCAAACTGGGCCACTAAATGGGGGCAGACCAAGCACCTGAAAATGCGGGTTATTACCGTGTAATTTTTAGTGTTTTGTTTTGGTGCTGATGAATTCTAGGACAGTGATGAAAATCCATATCTTGAGATTGAAACAGTCGGTCACTCACACTCGAACATTGCTCAACGCTACGAAAGATACTCGTTAAGATCGAAAGATAGCCTACTTCACTCGAACGTAACCATTTCGCGCCCTAGCAAACAAGAATGAAACTTGCATTTGTTATGTTTTTTAAACAAAAAATGCTTTCTGAAACCCAAGACTTGCGAATTTTCAATTCTAAGGAAAGTTAAAAATTTGTTAATGCCGCATAGGCTGAAAATCTTTTCTGAGAACCCGATGGGGCGTCCCCCCCTGTCGTTTCGGGTCAATCGCTTTTTCAGTCACCAAAACACGCCTTGATTCAATGGATTAGAAACCCCTCTGAGATGTGCTTTGGTCCGCCAGCTCTCCCAGAACCTGTCAGGCCAGAGCTGTCTCTGCGCCCGCGCCATGCTGAAATTTTGGCTTTACATATAAAAATCAGATACTTAATCAGGTTAGTAAAGAAACTACCTATGATTGTTCAGTGAACTGAAATAATCCACACGTCCGCCCAGGTTGTTTGGCGCATGATCAAGTACCGTTTTGGCATTATGATTTACACGAATTGCTGTCCGGCTGGGTCATATCTATTCGCCCCCCTATCGCGCCAGAGCATCAAGCATGAAAAAGCCATTCTTGGCATAGGATAGCAAGGTGCGGCCAACCGCCCGATACACATCCATGCCCCCCTGCCCCCCAAAGGGTCAAGCTGGGCGACCATTACGCCACACGCCGCAGGCTGATCGCGCTGCAAGCATGGCCGAGTTTTGCACAGCCGCTCACGGCATCAGATCACCAGCGGTCCGGCCCGGTTCTCGATCAACCGCACCAGCGATAGCGCCGTCAACGCTGACGATTTCGGATTGCTGGCAAGGGGCAGGTTATCCAGCACAATCTCCATCCGCCCAAAGTCGCCCTGTGCTGTCACGCGATGGCGGTTGCCCGTGGCATTGGGGTCGGCGATCAGGCGAAGCCGGGTTTGGTCGGGGCCTAACCCCGCCAGCGCAGTGATCAGCGCCACATTGGCATTTTGCGGAAAGCGCCGCGCCGCCTCACGGGCTGTGCCATCGAAAAAGCAGTGCTGCGCGGTCAGGCCAGACAGGTCACACAGGCGCTCCGCCTCAGTCCCGCGCCAGGCAGGGGCAGGTTTGACAATCTCGTGAACCACTGACGCCAGCGGCAACCGCGCCGCCGCCGCCAGCGCGTCAATGCCACCCAGCGCCCCCGGCGGAATCAGCACCTGCCGCCTGTTGCGCCGCGCAACGTCCAAAAGTGCCTCAAGCGTTCCCTCATCAGCAAAGGCCGAGGTTGAAGCAGGCACGAAATCGGCCCCCGCACTCAAGGATGCAAGGCCCCATGGCATCACCGCCGCCCGGCCCGCCGCCTCAACCACCAGATCGGGTCTCAGCGTGGCCAGCGCGGCAGGGTCATCAATCAGCGGTACGCCAATGTCACGTGCAGTATCACGCACAGCAACCCCAACCAGATCGACCGGCGCAGCGCGCGCCTTCAAAAGGCGCGCAACCTCCGATCCAATGGCCCCCCAACCAACCATAACCAGCCTCATCGAATAAACCCCTCGCTCGGTCGATGGCACAGGGGCGCTGTCGCAGTCATCCGGCGCTCATTCTGGCGGATACCGGCAATGTCCAAAACCACCCAATGCAACGTCGCTTGATCCTTCATGTTCAGCCTTTGCTGGCCTTTGGTGCGCCACACGATCAAACCATCCTCGCCGCCATATGTCTTTAGCGAAATGAAGAGAACAAAGAACACCGGCGCGAAGGCCCGCGTTATCGACAAGAGCGCGCCCCGCCTTCCCGCAAAGAAAGCCCTAAAGGGGCAGCCATTTTCACAGAATATCTCGCTCAACGGCATCCTATGCGCAGTTTGCAGCCCTCCACCGGCTAAACCGCCAAATCGAATGTCATGACATATAGACCAACGAAATTTGAAATTCCGCTTCCAAGACAGGCGGTCGATCACATTGCTAAATGAGACTGGCATATGCTTGGGCGGGTCGAATGTTTCCAAGACTGGCACCCCCGATGAAATATTTAACTTTCAATGATATACCCGCCAGCAGCCGCGCGATATGCTGGCGTCCAGAACCACCCGGCTTGACCGCGCTACATCATACACAGCCCCCCGGTTGGCGCGAGATATTCGACGTTTCCGTCGGCGCGGACTGGCTCGCTTGGGTCAATCCTCACCAAACCTGACAGAAACTTTATTTGGCTGTTGCAAGCAATGAGTGGTTAGCTTCGCAGACAAGACTGCGTAGCCTGAGAGGTAGAACCATGCGCAAGCAACTATTTTTGGCGGCAATGATGCTGACTATGCCTCTGGCCGCTCTTGCGGCCGAGGGTGAACGCGTTCAGGTCCGGGGCGAGATCATTGATACCTGGTGCTATTACTCTGGCGTGATGGGCGGCCCGGACGCGGTGACCGGCTCGGCGCATCACACCTGTGCGCTCTGGTGTTCGGCTGGGGGCATCCCTGTGGGCCTGCTGGGCGATGACGGTCAGGTCTACATGGTGCTCAAGATCGCGGGCGACGACGGCTCTGCCGGGGGCGATACGCAGCTGCGCCTTGCCAGCCACGAGATTACGGCGGATGGCCTGCTCTATCATCGCGACGGGCTGAATTATCTGGTGGTAGAGGAAGTGGTCACCGATCACGGGATCACAAAACTCAACCACGAGGATTACGGGGTAGTTCCGCCGTTCGCCATTCCAAAGCCAGCTCAGTGAGGGGACGCACAATGAAACATGTTCTGATGATGCTCGCGTTCACCGGCATGGCACTTCCTGCTGGCGCGCAGGATTTTTCCCAAGGGTCCGAGGCGAAAACATGGAACCTCTATGCCGAGCAACCCGCGCGGTTTGAGGCCAAGGTGGTGGATATTCTGTGCGAACTGACCGGCGATTGCCCGACAGATTGCGGTGGCGGGGTGCGCCAACTGGGTTTGTTGCGCAACGCCGACAACGTTCTGGTCTATCCCAACAAGAACGCGCAGGCTGCGTTCTCAGGGGCGGCGGTTGACATATTGCCATTCTGCGGCAAGCAGGTCGAGGTTGATGGCCTGTTGATCGAGGATCCCGATCTAAAGGCGACGAACATCTATCTGGTGCAAAAGATCCGCGCTCTGGGCGATGCCGAATGGATCGCCGCCAACCGCTGGACGGACGTATGGGCAGAAAACCACCCTGAAGCGGATGGCAAGGGGCCATGGTTCCGCCGTGACCCGCGTGTCAACGCAGAGATTGCCGCACATGGCTACACCGGCATCGGCGTTGAAGAAGAACAGCAATTCATCAAGGAATTGCTTGAATGAAACTCCGAACTCTGCTGCTGGCCGTGGCATGTAGCGGTTTCGCATCTGGCGCATGGGCGCATGGCCCGGAAAAGCACGCAGCGCCGCCCGTCCTTGCGCCATCGGATCCAGTGACGGCACTGCCATGGAAACTGGGCGGCGCGTTCGAGCTTGTCGACCATACCGGCAAAACCCGCACCCAGACTGATCCGGACGGTCGGATGCAGCTTGTATTCTTCGGCTATGCCAATTGCCCCGGCATCTGCAGTGCGGCCCTGCCAATGATGGTGGACGCCGCAGAGCTTGTGAAACAGCGTGGCATTCCAGTCAGCCCGATCATGATCACCATAGACCCGGAGCTGGACACACCCAAAACGATCGGGCCCGCCTTGGCTGAAATCTCGACGGATCTCATTGGCCTGACCGGCAATCCCGAGGCGTTGAGCAAGGCCTATAGTGCGTTTCAGATCACCTTTGAAAAGGTCATGGATCATCCAGAGTATGGGCCCATCTATGCCCATAGCAGCCATATCTTTCTGCTCGACGCGGACGGAAAGGTGTTGACCCTCATTCCGCCGGTTCTGCCAGCAGAGCAGTTCGCAGACATCGTGATGAAATACGCCGGGAGCTGAAGCCTGTTCAAAGGATAAAAGGCCTGCACACTCTCCGGGGCGCTCTTGGGCAAAATCGGTGAGGGGCTCATCTCGACGTTGCCGCTGCCAACGCCGACCTCATTGGTGTGCCGCAGGTGCGCTATTGCCGTCTGATCGGTGCTTGTTGCCGCAATGCAACGGCCGTCCAGCCGGACCTTTTTGAACTTATAATCAGATAGATAGCCCACCATCGCCCCGTTTGTTAATGGGTTGGTAATCCCGTTTCCCGAGTCTCTCGTCTGCGCAACCGTTCTGGAGAGACCGATGTCGGATGTATCAGCCCGCCTAGACCTGCCATTTATCGCCCCGTCACAGGCGCAAAAGCATGTGACCTATAATGAGGCTGTGCAGCGGCTGGATCTTCTGGTCCAGATGGCGCTGGACGGGTTCGACGCCACCGAACCACCCGCCGCCCCCGAGACCGGCGCGCGCTATGCCCTTGGCCAAGGGGCGATGGGGGCCTGGGCCGGGCAGGATGGCCAAATCGCCGTCTTTCTCGGCGAAGCCTGGGGCTTTGTTGCGCCGCAAGAAGGCTGGATTGCGACCGCGCGCGGAACTGCTGATCTGCGCCTCTATCGGGATGGCACGTGGCGCAGCATCCCAGAGCGGGTTGAGAGGCTTGGCATCGCCACCGATGCCGATGCGCTCAACCGCCTGAGCGTGGCGGCAGAGGCGACCTTGCTCACCCATGCAGGCGCGGGGCATCAACTCAAGATCAACAAGGCCGAAGCGGGTGCCACCGCAAGCCTCTTGTTTCAGACCGGCTTTGCCGGGCGTGCGGAAATGGGCATCGCCGGGCAGGATGACTTTACCATCAAAGTCAGCGCCGATGGTGCCACCTGGACCGAGGCGCTTCGCGTCAATGCCCAGACCGGGCATCTTGGCGGTGCCGGTGTGCAATCAAATCCAACCGATGCCACAGCCGGCCGGGTGCTCTTGACCGGGGCGGGGGGATTGCTGGCATCCATTCCACCTTCGGTCACGGATCTCAATGATGCAGCACTTGCCGGCTTTTACAACTATGCGGGTGCAGCTGCCAACAAGCCGTTCTCGCAGGGTGGGGCGGTTTTGGTTATCTCCACCAATGCATCACGGACGCTTCAGCTCGCCTACGAGCATAGCAGCGGGCGCACTGCGATCCGATATGTGTCAGACGCCCCACCAGCAAGCGGGTCATGGCACCAGTGGAGAGAAATCTACCATCAAAACTCGGTTTTGGGGGCCGTGAGCCAATCCGATGGCGTGCCCACGGGGGCGGTCATCGAGCGGGGCAGCAATGCCAACGGCGAATATGTCCGCTTTGCGGACGGCACACAGATTTGCACACGTCAGATTACCCTCGGCGCTCCGAACGTCGCGGATGGCGCGGGCTTTTCCGGCGCCACATCGACAAACTGGACCTATCCCGCCGGGTTCGCACCCGGCATCACCCCAGCCATCGGCGGCGCATGCACGAACGTCGGAAAAGTCTGGGTGTCGTCCTTTGTCGCAAGTAACACTGCGGCATCGCTCATTGCCGAGAGATTTACACCTGTCGCCACCGCGCCGGTATCTAACGTTTTTACCATTGGCCGCTGGTTCTAAAGGAGACACGCATGCAGATCACCCTATCCCCCACCCGCCGCGACACGCCCCTTATGCTAAGCCGCGCTGGCGACACCCTCACGCTCAATGGCGAGGTGTTCGATTTCTCGCCACTGCCCGAGGGCGCAACCCTGCCCCCCGAGGCCATCGCAAGCGACTGGTTCGCAGGCCCGGTCGAGCGTGTGGGCGGCACGCTGCGCCTCACGCTCGTGCTGCCGCACGGGGCCAACGCGCCGCAAGAAACGCTCTTTCCCGCGCCCCTCACCCTTACGGGCAACGGCCCCGTGGCCCTGCCGCCCTACGAGTTGGAGACCCCCGATGCAGATTGATTTCGCCCAAGCCGTCACCGCCGAGGCCAAGGCCCAAGCCGCCGCTTTGGCGCGCGCCACCGCGATCAAGACCGACTGCCGCACGCGCATCCTTGCCGTCGGCTCCGAGGCCACGCAGATGAACATCGCCCAAGCCGGGATCGTGTTCACCGCCGCCGTGCTGGACGGTGCACCGCGTACCGTTGCCCTTGCCGCCTCTGGCTTGCGTGACGGCGATCTGACGCTGGCGCAGGGCTGGAAAGCATGGGTCGCGGCGATGCAGACCGAATGCCGCCGCGCGATTGAAAGCGGCGAAGGCCCGGTCTGGCCTGACCTGCCCAAAGGCGTCGCAGACCTCGCCGCAAGGTTCTGAGCCACCCACCAAGATGGCTATTGAACACCGGCCTGTTGCTGCGCGCCCCCTCTCGCGGCAACAAACCCGGCGTATAACATTGAAAATCACGTCTTCCCGTCTAAACTCTGGCTGTGGGAATCGGTTCACGTTTTTGTGATGTCCATCCGAAGGCCCACTTTTTAATCTTTATTTCCATAGTCTTGGGGGCTTAGACATGGCAACGCTTTTCACCTTAACGGGGTTTCAGTTCATTACGGCCGGGGACAGTATCGTTGGCCTTCAACCAGCGACACTTGAGTTGCTGGGAAGTGATGATCTGCAATTCACCTATACGTCGACCACCGTTGATCCAACAGAGCCTGAGGGCGATCTTGTTGTGACACAAGGCGACCTCTTCGAGACGCGCTTAGAGGATCTTGATCCCGACTTTTTCGAGAGCCAGTTCGAGACGATTATGGCCGAGGTCTCCTTTGATGGCGCGATGGCGCAGTTCATCGGCTTCACCAATGACCTGTCCGGCGAAACCTTCCTGTTCCAACTGGACAGCGTGCCGCTCTTTGCAGGCCCCGTTCCCACCGAGACGGAACTTGCGGCGGTCGTGGCGGCTGCCGGGTTTGCTGATATTCCACCCGGCGGCCCCTTCTCTCCCGGTGTTGCCTTCTCGCCCAATACGATTTCCGGCGTTGCAACCGCCGAGGTCGAGCTGTTTCCGGCCACCAATGGCAACGATACGCTGATCGGCTTTGGCACGGATGATGCGATTTCGGGCCTCGATGGCGACGATTTCATCAACGGGCAAGAGGGGCAGGACACCCTGCTTGGCGATGGCGGCAACGACAGCCTGTTTGGCAATGACGGCAATGATCTTCTGAATGGTGGGCTAGGGGCTGATATCCTCGACGGCGGCTTTGGGCTGGATGTGATCCAAGGGTCAGCGGCCGAACTTGACGGCGATAGCGTGACGCTCGCCTTTGGGGACGAGATTCGCATCACCGGGCTTACAAGCAGCTCCATCGTCAGCATCAGCGCAGATAGCCTGACTGTGTCGATTGATATCGATGGCGACGGCACAGAAGACGCGGCCTTCTCTGTATCGCCCTTCGAATTCGGCGCGACCCTCGTGCAATCGGTTGAAGAGGGCACGACCACTCTGCGCTTCTCCGACGCACCCACCGCAGGCATTGGCCTGCCCATCATCGGGCCGTCGGGGTTCGATCAGATCGCAGACGTTCTGGTCTCTGACCCCAATCTGACCCTGACCAATGTCGCGTTCACCGGCGCAATCGAGGGCATCGCGCTCTTGCCCGATGGCTTTGCCATCAACCGGCTCGAGGATCTGGACGGCGATTTTCAGTTCGAGACGGTAACTCCCGTGGTCAACCTCGAGCGCGGCGTGTTCCTGACAACCGGCAGCGGCCCGGGCTCCGGCAATACCTCCGCCTCCTTTTCCGAGGTCCTCGATGAACCCGGCGATGCCGATCTCGACGAGGCGGCGCGCGATGCCTTCTCTGGGGCAGGGCGAACCAATGACGCCTCCGTCATCACATTCACCTTTGACGCGACAGACATCGGCGATGCCCCGGCAGTCTCGTTCGACCTCTTCTTTGGCTCGGATGAATTCCCGGAATTCGTCAACAGCCAGTTTGTCGATATCGCAGCCGTTTTCGTGAACGGGCAGAATTTTGCGCTCTTCAACAATGACCCCGGTCAGCCCCTCTCGATCGTCGGAGAGAGCATCAATACACCGGGCAACTTCTTTAACAACAACGGCGTCAACGACCCCACAAACCTCTTTACCGGGCAGTTCGACACTGAATATGACGGATTTTCGCGGCTGATCACCGTGATTGCCCCCGTTCAAGCGGGGCTGAACGAGATCAAGATCGGGATCGCCGATACCGGCGACTTCGTCTTTGATTCCGGCCTTTTCATTGGCAACATGCAGGCCTCCAACTTCAACTCCAGTGGCAGCTTTGTGAATGTCCCCGGCTCGACAGGGTCGGATCAGATCAACGCGACCGGCGCGCCAGAACTCATCATGCTTGGCGGTGGCGAAGACACGGTCAGCGGCACAGCCCAACAGCTTGACGGCGACATCATCGACGACTGGCAGGATGACGACCTTCTGGAAATCCTCGGAAGCGTGTTCGGACTCGATGACATCGTCGTGACCCTTGGCTCCGCCATTCTGGACGTCGACACCGATGGCGACGGGGTGGCCGATACGACCATCACGCTCGAGGGCGATTTCAGCAATGCCACCTTCAATGTCGAGAACTCGGGCGGCAATACCACGATCAGCAGCACCGGGGCACAACCCGAGTTCAACATCGTGAACGGCACCGCCGGGTCCGAGTTCCTGCCGGGAACGCTGGATAATGACAGCATCACGGGCGGCGACGGCAATGACTCGATTCCCGCCTCCGATGGCAATGACATCGTGTTTGGCGGCCTTGGCAACGACAACATCGGCGGTGGCCTTGGCAATGACACCATTGATGGCGGTGAGGGCGATGACATCATCGGGGCCGGGTTCGGAGACGACTCCGTGACCGGCGGCGCAGGCAATGACGTGGTCGCAGGCGGCGCGGGCGACGACACGCTCGAAGGCGGCGATGGCAACGACAGCATGTCGGGCAGCTTTGGCAATGACCTGATTGACGGCGGCGAGGGCGCGGATGACATCGGCGGCGGCACCGGGCGCGACACGATTGACGCGGGCGCAGGAAATGACAGCGTCGGCGGAGGCGAGGGCGACGACAGCATCCTTGGCGGCGAGGGCAATGACTTCCTCGCGGGCGGCGGGCGTAACGATACCATCGACGGCGGCGCAGGCAATGACACGATCAACGCGGGTGCTGGCAACGATGTGATCACCGGCGGAACGGGGGCTGATCAATTCGTCTTCAGCGCCTTCTTCGACGGTGAGGCGGATGTCATCACCGATTTCGAGGACGGTTTGGACAGCTTCTTCATCCGCCGTTTCGATCCCGATACTGGCGTTGAAAACATCAACAACGGCGGCAACGGTCTGGCGGGTTTCGTCACGGCGATGAATATCGTCGACGTGACGGGCGGCGCGCAGATGACGGTGAATGGCAACACGATCCTCGTCGAAGGGGTCACCGCCGCGCAACTCACGGTTGACGATTTCACGTTCCTTTAAGCAGTCATCAAATCAACGAGAGGGGCGCCATCGGCGCCCCTCACTCATTCAACCCTAGGGTGCAATATTGGAAACATTGGGAAAAACGTTGGATACACGGGTTCGTGATTGCTACAGTCCCCGGAGCATTTTGGAACTAGCCTAAGAAGGAAACACAATGAATTTGTTTACAACCAGCGGCATCGCCGTACGCAGAGATGGCTCGCCCGCCGACAACGTCATTGAAGTCCGGGCCATAGAACTTGAGCTGTCCATCACCGGCGATGTTTTCAACTACCGCAGTCTGGGGGTATCCGACCCCGAAGAGATTTTGCCGCTGATCGAATTGAACAACGAAGACGATGTGACGATCGCACGGATCGACGGTATTGATCTTACGGGGCCTGCTGCGGATACCGTCGATCTTTCTTTGGGCTTTATCACCACGCCGCAGGGCACAGCGATCATCATCGCCTTCTTCGATAACTCCTCAAATACGGATTATGTTTTCCGGATTGGCGGCGATGACACGGTGATTTTGCCAACGTCGGTCGCCGGCTTCAATGCGCTCGACGCCTCGATCACGAATGGCGGGCAGGTTACGTTTGGGCCCTTTGCCCCAAACCAGAACATCCAGCTCACCAGTTTTGAAAACACCACCAGCGAACTCTTGCCCGATGGCGAGCTGTTCACCGGCACCAATGGCAACGACACCCTTCTTGGCGGCACCGGCAACGATACGCTGAACGGGTTGGACGGCGATGATGTGCTCGACGGCGCAGGGGGCAATGACACGCTGGACGGCGGCGCAGGCAATGACCAACTCATCGGCGGTGCAGGCTCTGACCTGATCCGCACGGGCGAGAACAACCCCGACTTCGGCGACTTTGTCGTGGGCGGCAGCGGCAATGACACGGTCGACTTCGGTGGTCTGGTTGATGGTTTTGCCGAGGTCAGCTACGGCAATCTTGCATCTGCGATCACCGCAACCATCGACGGGGCAGCCAATACCGGCACCGTTGATAAGGGCGCACAGGGCTTCGACACCCTGCTTGACGTCGAAAACCCGATGCTCTCCGGCTTCGCCAATGGCGGGCTGCGTATCCGGGGCACCTCTGGCGATGACGTGTTCAACTTCAACACCGCATCCAACCAATGGATCAGCGCCCGTGGCTTTGGCGGAAGCGACACCTACAACCTGACCGGCGCAGGCCTTGTCCAGCTCGATTTCCGGGGAACGGCGGTCACGGCCGATCTCGTGGCTGGATCGATCACCCAAGGCGGCAACACCAGCACCGTCAACGGCACCGTGTTCGAGCTTCGGACGGGCAACGAGGCCGACTCGGTCACCGGCGGCACGGCAGATGAATCCTTCCGCGTCGGCGGCGGCAATGACACTGTCGATGGCGGCGCCGGGTTTGACCGGCTGCGCTATGACGATTTTGGCGTGACGGCGGTCAACGCCAACCTCGCCACCGGCATCGTGACGGGCACAGCCAATGGTGTGGCCTTTACCGATACGATCTCCAATATCGAATGGCTGCGTGGCAGCACTGGCAACGATATCCTCATCGGTGACGCCACGGCCAACCGGCTTCAAGGGCGGGACGGCGATGACCGTCTTGTGGGCGGTCTCGGGGATGACACGATCGACGGCGAGGGCGGCACAGACACCGCCGTGCTCGCCGTGGCCCGCGCCGATACGCAGGTCTCCGTGATCAACGGCGGCATCCGGATCATCTCAAGCGAGGGCACGGATTTCTTCACCTCGGTCGAATTCTTCCAATTCGACGATACCCTCATCAGCGCGGCTGATCTGATCAACGGGACGGGGATCACCGGCGAGGTGATCGTGGGCACCGATGGTGACGACTCGCTGATTGGTACGGTCAATGATGACACGCTCGCGGGTGGCGACGGGAATGACAACATCGACTCGGGCGGGGGCGGCAACAACAACATTTCCGGCTCGGATGGCAATGACACGCTCTTTGGCGGGCCGGGGGATGACAGCATCGGTGGCGGCCTTGGCGATGACACCATCTTTGGCAACGGCGGCAACGATGTGCTGGGCGCAGGCTTTGGCAATGATTTCGTGTCCGGTGGCAACGGCAATGACGTGGTCGCAGGCGGCGCTGGCGATGACACGCTCGAAGGCGGCGACGGCAACGACAGCATGTCGGGCAGCTTTGGCAACGATCTGATCTTTGGCAATGGCGGCGCGGATGATATCGGCGGCGGCACCGGGCGCGATACGATTGATGCCGGTGCAGGCAATGATAGCGTTGGCGGCGGTGAAGGCGACGACAGCATCTCGGGCGGTGACGGCAACGACTTCCTCGCTGGTGGCGGCCGAAACGATATAATCGACGGCGGCGCAGGCAATGACACGATCAATGCGGGCGCTGGAAATGACACGATCACCGGCGGAACCGGCGCAGATCAATTCGTCTTCTCGTCCTTCTTCGACGGCGAGGCGGATGTGATCACCGATTTCGAAGATGGGTTGGACAGTTTCTTCATCCGCCGCGTGGACCCGGATACCGGCGAGACCAATATCACCAATGGCGGCAATGGTCTGGCGGGGTTCGTCGCGGCGATGAACATCGTCGATGTCGAGGGCGGCGCGCAAATGACGGTGAATGGCAACACAATCCTCGTCGAAGGCATCACAGCCGCGCAACTCACAGTGGACGATTTCACGTTCCTCTGATCGGGCGTCTGGTCAGCGCCCCTACACTGTCTCTGCTGGCACCTCTCCGGGTGCCAGCATTTTTTGTCCGTCTTCCCATACAACCGGCAGATAGCGATGCGGCTCGGTCACGGCCTGTCCAGGCAGGCGACGGTACCGGGCAGAGCGCACCACCTCACCATGGCAAAGCACCCGTACCGCCTCTCCGTCCACCAGATCACGCAGGGCAGGATGCAGCAATAGCCCCGCCTCCTCCGGCATCGACAGATCATAAAGCGGCACCAGACCCGCGCTGCGCCCCGCCGCACGATCCTCGGCCAACCAACCAAGCAGCGCCTCCACCCCGGCATCCCGCACCGTCATCAGCCCCGCATACACCCGGTCACATTCAACCTCTGCCCTCCCAGAGCACAGCCGGGCAGGCGCGGGAAAGGGGCGCGCGCCACCGGGCCGATACCACAGATGCGGGGCACGCGCATGGTGGTGCATCTGCGCCTCATAATACTCGCGCCGCGCCCCGTAATAGAACCAATCCATGCCGGTTGCCCCGTCCCCCGTCGCGCTGCCCTCGCTGGCCCGTTGCAGGGCCAGCGGGCCGGTGTCGGGCGAGGCAACCGCCCGCGCGCCAAAAAGATGCTGCACCCGGCGCAGCAATTCACTATCGGCGGACACGCGCACCGCGTCCCATCCCCCCAGACAATCGCGCACCAGATCGGTGGGCAGCATCAGCGAGGTCATATTCTCGAAAATCAGGGCGCCTGTGCCGGTCCAGCGACAGGGGCGCAAATCGGGCATGGACCGCGCCTGCTGGCTCAGACAGCCGACAAATCCGGGATTGCCAAGCAGGAATTCCACCTGACAGCGCAGCCGGTCAGGATGCGACCAGTCATCGGCATCGTGCAACGTCAGAAACCGCCCCTGCGCCTCGGCCAACCCGGCATTGCGCGCACCATAAGCGCCCCGGTTCTGGTCCAACCGGATCAGGCGGATGCGCGGATCACGCGCCGCATAGGCCGCCACAATCGCCGCCGTATCATCGCTGCTGGCATCGTCGATCACCAAAAGCTCGAACGCCCGCCAACTTTGCGCCTGCATCGCACGCAGCGCCGTTTCAATCGTCGCCGCACTGTCATGTGCCGCCATCAGCACGCTGACAAGCGGCCCCTCCTCTGCCCCCGCAGCGCCCGATGTCGCTGGGATCAGCCGGTCAAGCAGCGCCGCCGCGCCCTCTGCCAAGGCCACCGGCGCATGACCAGCCAAATCCAGCGCCGCATTGAGACAGGCCAGCGCCTCGGCCTCGGACCCCGCCCACCAGATCCGCGCGAGATGCAGAGCCGGGGATTTCGGCGCATCCTCTGCCATGGCCTCTGCCGCCGCCCGATCCCCATCTCGCGCCGCCGCAATCGCCATCACCGGGGCCAACCGCGCCAGCGCCGCACCCGAAATCTCTTGGCGACGTGCCAGCCAGGCACGCGCCTCCGCGCTCTCTCCACGCTGCAAGGCCATAAGGCCCAGCGCCTCTGCCGCCCCGGCAGCGGCCTCCGGCCCCATCTGCCCCTTGGCCATGTCCGCCAGCGCCGCCCGCGGCCCAGCCTCAAGCCCGCCGGTTTCCAGCAAATCGCGCAAATGCTTGAGCCGCCGCAGGGGTGCGGGTACGCGCGCAGGCCCCGCACCGGGATGTGCCTTGCGCCCTTCAGCCTGCCCAGTGGTCAGAAAATGCGTGAACGGATCAAGCCCCGCCGCCGCGACATCGGGATTGGCCGCAAGATAGGCACGCGCCGCGAACTGCGGCCCCGGATCACGCGCCAAAAAGACCCCGATCCATGCATAATGCGTGGCGGGATCAAGCGGCAGACGCGCGACATCCGGATAGACCCGCCCATACCAGCCCGCGTCAAACCATGCCGACCGGCGCAACCGCGCGACCGCTTCGGGATCAACATCGGGCCGCATGGATCAGCGCCGCCGCGCGCGCAACCGCGCCAAAAGACCAGAGGGCTCAGGGGAAGCACGAAGCGCCTCCAACTCCAAAAGCCGCGCACTCAGCCGCGTGATCTCATCCTCGCGCGCGGCCAGCGTTTCACGCAGCGCCTCGACCTGTTCCAGCAGCAGCCGGTTCTGGGCGCGCAACGCGGCCATGCCCCGCGCAATATCATCCTCTGGATCGGTCACGGCCCCTCCGGAATACTGCCCTGTTTGGCGCGAATATGGGCAAGGTTCGGCCCCAACGCCTCGCGCGTCGAAATATTATCAAGGCCAAGACTGTCCACCACATGATGCCCGGTGATGACCGGCAGCGCGACCGGGTCTGACAGGGCGGTATACCGCAGGATCAGATCCCAATCCACCAGCCGCGTCAGGGCAGTATCAAACCCACCCAGCGTCTTGACCAGCCCACGCCGATGCACAAAACTGTTGAGGTCGATGAAATTCTCTTCGGCCAGTGCCACCCGGTCAAAACTCTGAAACAGCACATCGCTCCACCCCTGCGAAAGGTTGTGCCGACAAATCGCGGTATAGGCGCTCTGCGCCCCCGGCACCGCCAGCAATCCGCCCACCGCATAGAGCAGGTGATCCGCCTCCCAGTAATTGTCACTGTCGAGATAGGCGATCACGTCGCCCTGCGCCAGCGCCAGCCCAGCATTGCGCGCCGCCGACACCCCCGCATTCTCCTGCCCAAGCAGGACAAGCCGCCCCGCCGCCACAGGCTCGGGAAACCGCTGCTGCAACAGCTCCAACGTGGCATCGCGGCTGCCGTCGTCGATCACGATCACCTCTTTGGGCGCGTAGGATTGCAAGAGGGCGGATGCCACCGCCGTCACAACCGTATGCGCTCGGTTCCAAGTTGGCAGGATCACGCTAACCTCCGGTCTCTGCTGCCCCAAAAGCGCCAGCGCCTCGGCGCGCAGCGCCTCTTGCAGGTCGCGACAAGACCGGGGCGCGGGGCAGGTCTCGATCAGCGCCCCCAGAGTTTCCCCCCCTTGATCCAACCAGCGCGGCGCGCGCCCCTCCGCCGCCCCGCTTGAGAGGTAATGCGCCAGCGGATCAACCCCGGCCAAGGCCACATCCGGATTACTCGCCAGGTACTCCTCCGGCGAAAAAAGCATGGCGCGCTGCGCCTCCGGCAGATCAGGCAGCACCTGCGCCAAAAGCAGGCCCAGCGCCCGCGCCCTGCCCGACAGCCTGTCGGCCTCTTCCGCTTTTTGCGCCGCGCGCAGGGTCAATAGCTCGAATTGCGCGGCCTGCGCCGCAATCCGGCCTTTCAACCCATCCTGCGCCATGCGCATCAGCAGCGCGCCCAGAAAATCCGCTAGGGGTGTTGCCCCCTCCTGCGCCTGCACCCACGCCTGCGCCGCCTGAAGCTGCGGCCCAAGCGCTACCGAAGCTGCCCCGTTCTCATCGGTCTGGGGCCGCTCCAGAAACCGGCTGAGGTCCGCCAACATCTCTGGCATGTCAGGGGGCGGCAGGGGCATGACACAAGCCTTCTTTCCGGTCGGACATCAGTCCGGGGATTGCGGGTCAGGACCACGGCCCAAAGCGGGCGCAATCCTGTCCAAGGTTTAATGCGCCCCTTCCTGCGCTGCAATCTTTTCCCCGGCTGGCCTCAGGCCGCCGCGCGAATGCCCCGTTCCTCGCGGCAGGTCTGCCACTCTAACCCGCCCCGATAGCGCTGCACGATCCGTCCCGCATCATCCAGCAACATCAGATGCAGCCACCGATTGTCAAACAGCGCACGCAGATCGGGATGCCGCGCCAGAATACCCGTCACCGCCTCCGCCGGGGCCGCAACACACACCGTCAGGCGCAGCGGTTCATGCATGAAGTCCGCCCCGTCATGCACTGACTGCCACGGCAGCCCCACCCGCAGGGTGCCACCATTGCCCTCGACCACGCCAACCCCGCCAGTCACATTATGCAACAGCTTGTTGCCCGCGCCGAACACCTCGAGCGCGACCACCGATCCATAATATTGCAGGCTGATCCAGCTTGCGACAACGACCGGCGCGGTCAGGATCAATTCCAGCACACCAAAGCCGTCGTCTTGCCGCCAGTCATAGTCGTGCAGAAAGGCCCGCCCCCCCAACGGCTTGCCCCGCGTCCGGTCGCGCGGTGCCGCAACAAAGGCGTTGCACCCCGCCAGCCCCCATTCGGGCCGGGTTTCCGCCCAATCGGCGCTACGTGCGCCAATATCGCCCCCCTTGCCCGCACGCGGCAGGCGCAGCGCACGCTCCGTCCGCGCCAGTGCCCCCGCCTCTTGCAAAACCATCTGCGCGCGCTCCAACAGGGCCGGGATCACGGCACAACCGGGATCTTGCGCATAGAGCGTCACCGCATCCGTGGTCGTATCATGCATCCCCGCGACAAAAACCGTATCATGGGGAATGTTGATCCCTTCCGCGATCAGCCCGGCACGCACCTCCGCCTCATTCAGCAGCCCCGCCAAAAGCCGCGCATTGGCATCGCCGGGATAGCCACCACAGGCTCCGCAGTGCAACGCGCTGGCATGCGGGTTGTTCACCACACGCGCCCCATGCCCCACCAACAGCACCAGAGGCGCGAAATCCCCGGTCAGCGACATCGCCCGCAGAATGGCCGCAGCCGTGGCAATCCGCTCGGTCAGGGTAAATTCGGCGCTGAACTGTGGCGCAGGGGGGATGTTGTGGCGCGGGGCCTGTCCCAAAGCATCCCGCAAGAGTTTGCCCAGATAGACCGGCCCGGTCGCCTCGACAAAGGCAAAGGACGACACCGCCGCCAGCTTGAACCGCCCCCAGGCCCGCGCCGCCCGCGCCCCGAACCGTGCGGCCTGATCGGCACCCGCCGCGCTCGGGGCTGTGGCCGTGCTCGACAGTTTCGGTGCCAGCAACACTGGCAACCGCGCCTCGATCACATCCGAAGCGAAAATGCGATGCCCATGCGCCAAGCCAAAGAACCCCGCAAAGCCAAGGGTTTGAATGCCGGGATCCAGGCTTTCCAGCGCGCGCCGAAACACCTCGGACCGCACGTCGATACAGAACGCCGCCTGAAGCGTGGGGCGCGCCTGCACCTTCTCGGCCACCTCCGCCTCCAGCACCTCGGCCAAATCGCGCTGCGCCGCCCGCTCTGCGGCCTCTTGCAACACACACGCGGCCAGCTGCGCCGGTGTCGCGCATGCCGGCGTCGCATGGGTGGCGCGTATGTCCGCCCAACGTGCCGCAATCTGATCGCCATATTGCGCGAAGAGCGCTGCTTCCCAAACCAGCCGGATCGTCAAAAGGTCCGTCGTGATCGGCTCTGCCTGCCCGTCCATCTCGGCTTGCCACAACCGTTGCCGCGCCAGTTGCGACCAGCCCCCAAGCCCCAGCAAAAGCTGGTGAAAATAGCTCTCCGCCGCGCCCGCCTCCAAACCCAAGGCGTCGCAGGCCAGTGACAACGCCACCCGCGCGCGTCCTGGCTGTGCTGCAACGCGCGCCGCAAACCCGGTCAGACCCGAGATTTCCGGCGTCAGGTCCCGGCTGGCAAAAATCTGCCAGCTTTCATAGGCTCCGCGCCCCGCCGTCACCTGCCAGAGCGCTTGACCCGCATCGAAATAGCCTGCCGCCCACGCGCCAATGCGCGCCTCGATCAGGCCCGGCCAATCCACGCCCGACACCTCCTGCGCCAGATGCGCGAGGGTGGGCAATGCCTCGGGCGTCTCTTGCTCCGCCTCTGCCGCCGCCTTCAACGCAGCCACCGTCGCGGGCGCCCCCGCAGGGGCCTCTGCCAGCGCCGCCTCAAGGTCAGCCGCAGTGATCCGCCCCTCGGCAATCCGCGCGCGATACCAGGCATTCGGCATCGTCACCCGCAGGCCCGCGATCCGGCCCAGCTTGGCCGATACCTGCGCCAAACTCTGCCCCGTGTGCCCAAGGAAGGGATTGACCGCAACGGTCGCCTCCAGCGGCCAGAGCGGCGGAATAACGCGGCTCACCTTCTCCGACAGGGCAATCAGTTCCAGATGGGGGCCGGTAAACCCGGCATGCGTCTCGCTCTTCATGATGCCGCTCCCTTGCGCGCCCGTGGCCGCGACCAGACCCGCAACAGGCGGTCCTCGACGGCATTGATGTAAAATCCGTTGGTGATATGCACCCGCAGCCCCTGCGCCGCCGGATGATGCGCCCAGAGCGGCAGGGTCGATTGCGCCACCGCCACCGCGCCGAAACTGACCAGCGCCAACAGGATCAGCGCCCATTCCAGCGGCCCCGCCACAGGCGCAGGCGGCAAGACACCAGCGGTCAGCCATTCCGCACCCCGTTGCAGCGCAAGATACGCCACCGTCGCCAGCACCGACATCTGCGCCGTGCGCCGTGTCAACGCACGCGGGGCCGCATCCGCCAACCCCTGCGCCAAGAGATAGGCCACACCAAAGATCAGGATCGCGCCCAGCGCCACTGCCTGCGGCGATTTCGCGCCAAACCCGATCAGCGCGCCCGAGGCAAGATAAACCAACCCATAAATCGTGATCGCCAACCCAAAGGCCCGCGCGACAGAGCGCAGCCCCGGCACCGCCACCGGCCCCGGCCGCCGCTGCGCCGCCACCCGCTCAATAGCGCCGCCCGCCGACAGGAACGCATGCGCCTTATACAGCGAATGTGCCACGATATGCAGCAGGGCGAGCGGAAAGAGCGCCAAACCACATTGCAGGATCATGAACCCCATCTGCGACACCGTGGACCACGCCAACGAGACCTTGACCGTCGGTTGCGTCAGCATCACCACCCCGCCAAAAAGCGCGGTAAACCCGCCGATCCCCACCAGCACCGCCAGCACCAGCGGCGACAACAGCAGGACATCGGCAAACCGGATCAACAAAAACCCGCCGCCATTCACCACCCCGGCATGCAGCAGGGCCGAAACCGGCGTGGGCGCCTCCATCACCTCGGTCAGCCAGCCGTGGCTCGGGAATTGCGCCGATTTCAGCAGCGCCGCCAGCGCCAAGAACCCCGCCGCCGCCGCTGCCAGCGCGCCGCCTTCGCCCAACCGCGCGGCACTCAGGATGCCCGCGATCTGCGTGGTTCCATAGGCCGCAACCAGCAGCAGCGCCGCACCGATCAGCGCCGCATCCCCCAGCCGCGCAGTCACGAATTTCTTATAGGCCGCGCGCTGCGCCCCGATCCGCTCGGGGTAAAACAGCAGCAGACGATGCAGACAGAGGCTGGTGGCGATCCACGCCCCCACGAACTGCACCACCGTGCCCGACAGCACAAGGATCTGCACCGCCGCCAGCGTCGCCAAAAGCCACAGGGCAAAGCGGGCCTGCCCCGCCTCGCCATCCAGATAGGTGCGCGCATACCGCGCAACGACCCAGCCGATAAAGGCCACCAGCATCAGCATCACGGCGCTGACCACATCCACCCGCACGGCGATCACATGGCCCAGCACGCCCGGCGCGGCCCCATCGCCCGCCCCTGTGACCATCAGGATCACCGGCATCGTCAGCGCCACTAGTAGCGCCACAAGGCCAGCCCCTTCCGCCAGCCACGCGGCGCGGCGCGGGGTGATAGTCCGCTGTGCAGGGATCAGGACTGCGGCAACGATCAGAACGACAGGCGCAAGCAGGGGCAAAAGATGGATCGGCATGTAACCTCCGGGGGCAAATGGCTCTCCCGGTGATAGGCAAAACCCAGCCATAATAAAAATTCATTGCTCCAAACAAATCATTCTTCTAAAGAGAACGATATGACCGAAATGAACTACAACCACCTGCGCTATTTCTGGGAGGTCGCCCGCGACGGCAACCTCACCCGCACCGCGGCCCGGCTCAACCTCTCGCAATCTGCCCTCTCGGTGCAGATCCGCAAGCTCGAGGATCGTCTGGGCCAGCCTGTGTTCGAGCGGCGCAATCGCCAATTGCACCTGACCGAGGCGGGGCGCATCACGCTCGACTATGCCGAAACCATCTTTGGCGCAGGGCAGGAACTCATCGCGACGCTGCGCCAGACCGGTCATGCGCAACAGGTGCTGCGCGTGGGGGCACTCGCCACGCTGTCGCGCAATTTCCAGATCGAATTCCTGCGCCCGCTCTTGGGCCAGCCTCAGATCGAACTTGTCCTGCGCTCCGGCACCTCGATCGAATTGCTCCAGGGGCTAGAGGCGCTCAGCCTCGATGTCGTGCTCACGAATGTGGCCCCCAGCGCCGATGCGCTCACCAGCTTCATCGTGCATCCCGTGGCGCAGCAGCCCGTCAGCGTGATTGGCACCCCCGCCCGGATCAAGGCCGCAGACAGCCTTGCCGCTTTGCTCAGCGCCAATCCGATCATCGTGCCCACGCTCGAATCTCCGGTGCGCGCCGGGTTCGACGCGCTCTGCGCGCGGCTCTCGATCCGCCCGGTGCTCGCCGCCGAAGTCGATGACATGGCCATGATGCGCCTTCTCGCGCGCGAGGATATCGGCCTTGCGGTGCTGCCCCCCATCGTGGTCAAGAACGAACTGGAATCGGGCCTCCTGCAAGAGGCCGCCCATAGCGTCGGCCTCACCGAACATTTCCACGCCGTCACCGCCAAACGCAGATTCCCCAACCCCCTCCTCGCGCAACTCTTCGACCGCGCGCTTTGAGGGCGGTGCTTACCTGTTTTCTTGAAAAGAAAACGAACCGGACCCTTTTAAAGGGTCCGGCCGCAATCCCCCACCCAAACCCTTGCCTGCCCCCCCCCACAAATCATACTCCCCCGCCTCATCTACGACGACCGAAACGATATCCCCGACCGACACCCCCTCTGTCCCCTCATCAATAAACAGGTTCCCGTCGATCTCCGGCGCATCCGCCTTGGTGCGGCAAGTGGCGATGCCGTCGGCGTCGATCTCGTCCACGATCACCTCCATGCGCTGCCCCACTTTGGCCGTCAGCTTGGCCTCGGAAATCGCCTGCGCCTTTTCCATGAACCGATCCCAGCGCTCTTGCTTGACCTCAGCCGCCACATGATCGGGCAAGGCATTTGACCGGGCGCCGGCGACGTTCTCATATTGAAAACAGCCCACCCGGTCCAACTGCGCCTCATCCAACCAGTCCAGAAGCGTCTGAAACTCCGCCTCGGTCTCGCCCGGATAGCCCACGATAAAGGTCGAGCGCAGGGCGATCTCGGGGCAGTCCCGCCGCCATGCCGCGATCTCGTCCAATGTCTTGGCCGCCGCCGCAGGCCGCGCCATGCGCCGCAGCACCTCGGGATGCGCATGCTGGAACGGAATATCCAAGTATGGCAGCACCAGCCCCTCAGCCATCAGCGGAATGAGATCGCGCACATGCGGGTAAGGATAGACATAATGCAGCCGCACCCAAGCGCCCAATCCCCCCAGATCCCGCGCCAGATCGGTGATATGCGCCCGGTGCCCCCGCTCTTCGGCGTGGCGGATATCAACGCCATAGGCCGAGGTATCCTGCGAAATCACCAAGAGTTCCTTGACGCCGCTTTCCACCAGCTTGGCCGCCTCGCGGATCACCGCATGGGCCGGGCGGCTCTGCAATTTGCCGCGCATATCGGGGATGATGCAGAATTTGCACTTGTGGTTACAGCCCTCGGAAATCTTGAGATAGCTGTAATGCCGCGGCGTGAGGCTGACACCAGAGGCGGGCAAAAGATCAATGAAAGGATCAGGGCTGGGCGGCACCGCCAGATGCACAGCATCCAACACCTGCTCATATTGATGCGGGCCGGTCACAGCCAACACGCGCGGATGCACCCCGGTGATATACTCGGGCTCTGCCCCCAAGCAGCCCGTCACAATCACCCGCCCGTTTTCGGCCAGCGCCTCGCCAATCGCCTCAAGGCTTTCGGCCTTGGCGCTATCAAGAAAACCGCAGGTGTTGACGATCACGGCATCCGCCCCGGTGTAATCGGGCGAAATGCCATAGCCCTCGGCGCGCAACCGCGTCAAAATCCGCTCACTGTCCACCAGCGCCTTGGGACAGCCAAGGCTGACCATGCCGATGGTCGGCTGGCCTGCGCGGGGCGTGTCAGTCAAACGCGCACGCGGCGCAAGATCGGGGCGGAGGGTGGGAGGGTTCTGAGCCATGGGCGCGATATAGCTTGCCCCCGCCCGCCCGCAAAGCCCAAAAGCGGTTGCCCCGCCCCATGCCACACGCCTAGACTATGCCCGAGACAAGCAGGCAAAGGGGGCGATGCCATGCGCTGGATATTCCGGGCCTTGGGGCTGGTCATGGTCATGCTGGCCATCGTCCTTGGTGCGCTCTTTTTCCTGCCGGGCGAGCGGATCGCGCGCATCGCCGCCGATCAGATCACCAAGGCGACGGGCCGTCAGGTCACAATGTCCGGCGACACCAAGATCAGCTTTTATCCCATCCTCGGCGTGTCCACCGGCGCGGTCGAAATCGCCAATGCCGATTGGTCTGACGCAGGCCCGATGCTGCGCGCCGACAGCCTCAAGATCGGGGTGGAACCACAGGCGCTCTTTGGCGGCGATATCCGCATCACGGGGCTAGAGGCGGTCAATCCCGCGATCCGTCTGGAACGCGCCCGCGACGGGCAGGTGAATTGGGAACTGGGGGTCGAAGGCGTGGCCCCCTCGGGGCAATCCGATGGCCCCCTTGCCACCTCGAACCGCCTCGCGCTGACGCTTGACCGCGCGCTCATCACCGGTGCAAGCCTCAGCTATACCGATCACGCCACCGGCACGGTGCAGGCCTTCTCGAACTTGGATTTCGACCTGCGCTGGCCCGATTACGATGGCACCGCCACCTTTGAGGCGGTGCTGCGTCAGGGCAGCGCCCCCGTCACCCTCGCGGGCCATCTCGATCAGGTGGGGCAATTCATCGACGGGGCGGTCACGGGCCTCTCGGCACGGCTATCGGGGCCGGGGGGCAGCGTGGGGTTTGCCGGGCGCGGCGGGGCGCAACCGCAACTCCAGGGGCGGCTCGACATTGACCTTGGCGATACCGATGCCTTTCTGGCGGCCCTTGGCCTTGACCGGCTGGAATTGCCCCCCAGCCTTGGGGCCAGCATCAAGGGCGGCACGGATCTCACCCTCACTGATGCGCTCGATCTCTCGCTGCGCAATCTAACGCTGAACCTCGGCGGCAATGCCATTGCCGGGGCCGCCGATATTGCGCTTGGCGGTGACGTGCCACGCATCAACGCCCAGATCAACGCAGGCGCGCTTGACCTCTCACGCTTTGCCGGGGCCGACAGCACTGGATCGGCCAGCCCCGACAGCGGCTGGTCCACCAGCCCGATCGACGCCAGCGCCCTTGCCCTCGCCAATGGCGAAATCGCCCTCGTCGCCGATAGCGTCAATCTGGGCGATCTGAAACTGGGCAAGACCCGCAGCCTGATGACACTGGACCGCGCCCGCGCCGTGTTCGAATTGCGCGAATTGCGCGCCTATGACGGGCTCATCACCGGGCAATTCGTGGCCAACAACCGCTCTGGCCTTTCGGTCGGGGGCACGCTCAAGGTGAGCGACCTCAACCTCGAACGGTTCTTGACCGATGCCGCAGGCATCACCCGCTTTGCCGCCGCCGGCAACGGCGAGGTAGAGTTTCTGGGCGTTGGCAATTCAGTGGATGCGATCATGCGCTCGCTTTCGGGCAAGGGCAGCTTGCGCACTGGGCGCGGCGTGATCTCGGGCATCGACCTTGACCGGCTGATGCGCGCGGGCGATGTGACGGGCGGCACCACGATCTTTGACGCCATGACCGCCAGCTTTACGATGGCGGACGGTAATCTCATCAACCAAGACCTCGCCATGAAACTGCCGCTCGCCCGCGCCTCGGGCCAAGGGCGTATCGGGCTTGGCGCGCGCGATATCGACTATCTGTTTACCCCCGTCCTGCTCGAGGGCGAGAACACGCGCGGCCTTGCCATCCCGGTGCGGATCGAGGGGCCATGGGCCAATCCGCGCATCAAACCGGATCTGGAAAAAGCGGTGCGTATGAACCTCAAGGCCGAGCGCGACAAGCTGGAGCAAGAGGCCAAGGACCGGCTGGAACGCGAACTGCAAGAACGCCTCGACCTCGCCCCGCAAGAGGGCCAGAACCTCGAAGATGCCCTGCGCGAAAAGATCGAGGACAAGGCCGCACGTCAATTGCGCAAGCTCTTCGAATGAGGCGCGCGCAGAATTGAGTATTTTTGCCAAGAAGAACGGGGGCCGCGCCCATGAGTGAGGTTAAGGCGCAATACGAAGCCTTCCCCTATCCCGCCCGCGATCCGGCAGACGAGGCCAAGCGCCTGATCACCGGCTCGCCGTCGCATGTGCTGGAAATTGACCATTTCCTGTTTCAGGGGCGGCGCGACTGGCGCAAACCGTTGCGCGCCTTGGTGGCAGGCGGCGGCACCGGCGACGGGCTGATCCAACTGGCGCAGCAACTGAAAAACGCAGGTCGCGCCGCCGAAATCACCTATCTCGATCTTTCGACCGCCTCGCGCGCCATTGCCGAAGAGCGCGCCCGCGTACGCGGTCTGAGCAATATCCGCTTTGTTACCGGCAGCCTGCTAGAGGCCGCAACCCTTGGACAGTTCGACTATATCGACTGCTGCGGCGTGCTGCATCACCTGCCCGACCCGGCGGCAGGGTTTGCAGCACTTCTGGCGGCGCTGGCGCCCGGCGGCGGCATGGGGTTCATGGTCTATGCCCCCTATGGGCGCGCGGGCGTCTACCCGCTGCAAGAGGCCTTCGGCACGCTCTATGCGGGCCTGCCGCCCGAGGCACGGCTGAAGGCCGCCAAAGAGGTGGTGGCCACCCTGCCCGAGGGGCATCCCTTCCGATCAAACCCCAACCTTGGCGATCACAAGGACAGCGACGCAGGCTTTTACGATCTGCTTCTGCATTCGCAGGACCGCGCCTTTGATGTGACAACACTGGTGGAGACACTCGAACAAACCGGCTGGGCGCTCTCGGGCTTTGCTCTGCCAGTGCTCTATGACCTCAGCCGCATCACTGCCGTGCCCGCGCATCTGACCGCAACCCAAGCCATGGCCCTAGCCGAAAAACTGCGCGGCACGATCAAAACCCATGTGGGCTATGCCACCCGCGCGAGCGAGGCGCGCAGCCCTGCAAGGGGCCAAGACCGCGCGCTGATCCCGCATCTCAAGGGCCTGCGCGCCCCGGATCTCGCGCGTGCCATCGCCCAAGGCCAGACGCCCAAACTCAGCTTCAACGGCATCGAGGCGCGGCTCAGCCTGCCAAAACACGCCGCCCCCCTTCTTGCCGCCATCGACGGGCGTCGCAGCCTCTCAGAAATTGCTCAGGCAACCGGCACCGATCCCATTGCCTTTGGCAGCCTCTGGGCGCGGATCGAGCGCGACTTGGCCGATCACGGCCTCCTGCTCTATTCCGGCATCCTGCGCACATGAAGAAACCGCCGCCCGGGCCAACCGGACGGCGGTTTCAATCACGATGTGAACCGGCTCAGGCGGCCAGCGCACCCTTGGCTTGCTCGACGATGGCCCCGAAAGCGGCGGGCTCATGCACGGCCAGATCGGCCAGAACCTTACGGTCCACTTCGACCCCGGCCAATGCCAGACCGTTGATGAAGCGCGAGTAGGTCAGCGATTCATCATGCGCGCGCACAGCCGCGTTGATCCGCTGAATCCACAGCGCGCGGAAATTGCGCTTGCGGTTCTTGCGGTCGCGGGTCGCGTATTGGTTGGCCTTGTCGACGGCCTGCGCGGCCACCTTGAAGGTGTTCTTGCGGCGGCCATAGTAACCTTTGGCGGCCTTGATGACTTTCTTGTGACGGGCGTGGGTAACTACCCCACCTTTGACGCGTGACATATCCTAAATCCTCCTTAGCGCGCGTAGGGCATCATTGGCTTGATGATACCTTCATCAGCTTTTGACAACGTGGTCGTACCGCGAGCGTTACGAAGGAATTTATTGCTGCGTTTGATCATGCCATGGCGCTTGCCGGCCTGTGCGGCCACCACGCGGCCCGAGGCCGTCACTTTGAACCGCTTTTTGCAGCTCGACTTGGTCTTCATCTTGGGCATTTCCGGCTCCTCTATTAGGTCGGTAGAACCGCACGACTCGGCATGCCACATCTGGCCGGTCCTGCGGGATGAGCGCGCCGTATACGCGGCACCGCTCGATTGTTCAAGAGGGTTTGGCGGGTAGAGTTTGCGCGCCTCAACTCACGTAGCGCGCAATCACCCGCACCAACACTTCGGGCAGATCACCAAAGCTGTAGCCACCCGGCTTGGTGCTGATCGCCCAGACCATCAGCCCCCCCGATGCCATAAGCGTAAACGTCGCCACACGCGGCGGATGTCCCTCGGAAAAGGCGGAAATGATCGAAGGTATGGAAAACACCCCCAACACCATTCCAATGGCCATCGCCAGATCAGGGTCCATCACATACCTCCGGGAAATACCTTGAACTCAACAGTCCAAGTTTAACCCGGATCGGTCGCGTAAATCAAACTTTCCTGACAGGGGGCGACGCGCAGGATATTGGTCGTGCCCGGTATGTTAAAGGGCACGCCCGCCGTGACCACGATCTGATCGCTCTCGGTCGCATAGCCATGCGCCCGCGCCGCCCGCGCGGCATTGATCACCGCCATCTTGAATCGCGTCAATTCGCCGGTCATGACGCAGGTCACACCCCAGGTCAGCGCCAGCCGCCGCGCCGTGCCCAAAAGGCTGGTCAGCGCCAGAATCGGCACGCGCGGACGCTCGCGCGCAGTCAAGAGCGCGGTGGTCCCGGATTCGGTATAGCAACAAATCACCTTGATATCGGCGGTCTCGGCGATCTCGCGCGCGGCGGCAACGATCCCGTCCGCCACACTCTGCCGGTTCACACGCCGACTGGCCTCGATCACCTCGCGATAGGTCGGATCGCTCTCGACCTCGATCGCGACATTGTCCATCGTGCGCACCGCCTCGACAGGGTAATGCCCCGCCGCTGATTCCGCCGAAAGCATGATCGCATCCGATCCTTCGTAAATCGCCGTGGCCACGTCCGACACTTCGGCGCGCGTCGGCATCGGGCTGTCGATCATCGACTCGAGCATCTGCGTCGCCACGATCACCGGCTTGGCCGCAGCCCGGCAGCGCCGGATCAACCGTTTCTGGATCGGCGGCACGTTCTGCACCGGCAATTCCACGCCCAGATCGCCCCGCGCCACCATGATCCCGTCGCTGACCGCGAGGATTTCGTCAAACCGCTTCACCCCTGCCGGCTTTTCGATTTTTGACATGATCGCGGCCCGGCCGCGTACCAATTCACGCGCCTCGGTCACATCTTCGGGGCGCTGCACGAAACTCAGCGCCAGCCAATCCACCCCAAGCTCGCAGATGAATTCCAGATCCGACAGATCCTTTTCCGACAGCGCCGCCAAGGGCAGCACCACATCAGGCACATTCACGCCCTTACGATTCGAAATCGTGCCCCCGGCAATCACCTCGCAATCGGCAAACTCGGGTCCGCACGCGGTCACGCGCAGGCGGATCTTGCCATCATTCACCAGCAGGTTCGCCCCCGGTTCCAGCGCCGCGAAAATCTCGGGATGCGGCAGGCAGACACGGGTCGCATCCCCCTCTGCTTCGTCCAGGTCAAGCCGGAACGCCGCCCCGGCAACCAGATCCTCTTCGCCCTTGGCAAACACCCCAACCCGCAGCTTTGGCCCCTGCAAATCCCCCAGGATCGCAATCGGGCTGTCCAGATCCTCTTCGACCTGCCGGATGATCCGGTGCCGCTCGGCAATATCGGCCTGCGTGCCATGGCTCATATTGAGGCGAAACACATCCGCCCCCGCCTCGTGCAACGCCCGGATCGTATCATAATCGGACGAAGCCGGGCCCAGCGTGGCCACGATCTTCACATTGCGGTTGCGTCTCATCTCATGCGTCCTTCATCTTTGACATCACGGGTTATGTTAACGCTAACATCCCCCTTTTGCGCCTTATCGCGCAATTCACATTATCCCGCAACTGTTCTAAAGGACGATGACAGGAAAAACCAAGCCAATGATGTATCACCCCTTTCAGATTGTCGGCCAGGACCGCCCCGAACGCTGGCTCGTGACCTGCGATCACGCCAGCAATTGTGTACCGGAATTCGTCAACGGCGGCTGTCTTGGCGTGGCCCCTCAGGATATGGCCCGCCATATCGCCTATGATGTTGGGGCCGCCGGTGTGACGCGCGCGCTTGCCGAGGCCTTGGGTGGCCCCGCCATCCTCAGCAATTTCTCGCGCCTCGTGATCGACCCAAACCGGGGCGAGGATGACCCGACCCTCGTGATGCGCCTGTATGATGGCACGATCATTCCCGGCAATCGCCACGCGAAACCCGAGGATATCGACCGCCGCCTTAACCGGCTCTATCGCCCCTATCACACCGCCTTGGCCGAACTCGCCGCACGCCGCGCCGATACCGTCATTGTCTCGGTCCACAGCTTTACGCCGCAACTGCGCGGACGCCCACCGCGCCCTTGGCATATCGGCCTGCTCTACGCCGCCGACCAACGCTTGGCCAAGCCGCTCATCGCCCGCCTCGCCCAAGAGCCCGACCTGTGCGTCGGCGATAACGAGCCCTACACCGGCCACCTGCCCGGCGATGCCATCGCCCGCCACGCCATCGCCTATGAGCGGCCCAATGTCCTCATTGAACTGCGCAACGACCTGATCGAAACCCCCGCGCAACAGACCGCTTGGGCGCTTCGCCTCGCCCCCATCCTGCAAGAGGTCGCCGCCCAAACCGGCCTTTGACCCCACCAACAAGGAGAATGATCATGGACGACCAGACCCGCATTGAACTCGAGGCCGCCGCCTTTCGCACCCTGCGTGCGCATCTGATGGAAAAACGCGCGGATGTGCAGAACATCGACATGATGAATCTTGCCGGGTTTTGCCGCAACTGCCTCAGCCGCTGGATGCAAGAGGCCGCCAATGATCGCGGCATCGAGATGTCCAAAGACGCCGCCCGCGAACTCTTCTACGGCATGCCCTATGACGACTGGAAAGCGCAGAACCAGACCGAGGCCAGCGCCGAGCAAAAAACCGCCTTCACCAAATCCTTCGCCGAAAACGTCGACCCCAAGGACTGAGCCCGCCTTTCATCGTTCTCTAAATACTCAAATTCCCCACCCAAGAGGACAGGATGACCGCCCCCTATCGCCTGCATTACGCCCCCGACAACGCCTCGGTGATCATCCGCCTCACGCTCGAGGAATTGGGCATACCCTATGACACAGTCTTGCTCGAACGCTCCAAACAGGCCCATGCCGCCCCCGCGTATCTGGCGCTCAACCCCGGCGGGCTGATCCCCACGCTGGAAACACCCGAAGGGCCTATTTTCGAAACCGGCGCGATCCTGCTCTGGCTTGCAGACCGGCACGCCCGGCTTGCGCCTGCGCCGCAATCGCCCGACCGTGGCGATTTTCTCAAATGGCTGTTCTTCCTTGCGAACACCGCCCATACCGCCCTGCGCATAAGCTTTTATCCCGAGAAATACGTGGGGTCAGATCCCGCCGCACAGGGCCTTTTGCGCGCCACGATGCAGGCGCGCTTTGCCGATCATCTGGATATTCTGGAAACCCGCGCTGCCCCTTGGTTCTCGCCCGAAACCCCCTCGGTGCTGGATTACTATCTCGCCTGCCTGATGCGTTGGCGCGCGCTTTATCCCGAGGGCACGCGCGGCACCTATGACGCAGGCGCTTGGCCACGTCTGCACGCGCTCTTGACGCATCTTGAAACCCGCCCCGCCACAAGCCGCGTGGCCACTGCCGAAGGGCTGGGCCCCCACCCCTTCACAGCCCCCCAGTATTGCAATCCGCCCGAGGGCAGCGCCACCTGATCCGATCACATGGCAAGGAGCCACCCTTGAAGCGTCGCTTTCGGACAAGTAGATCAAGGGTTAAGCAGCGATAAGACCCACGATCAGGGAGCGCGCCACATGTTTCTATCCGTCTTCGATATGTTCAAGGTGGGCATCGGCCCTTCCTCCTCGCATACCATGGGGCCGATGGTCGCCGCCGCGCGCTTTTTGGACAAAATGCGCGCCTCCCCCTTCCATTATGCCGGATTGCGCGGCTCGCTGCACGGCAGCCTTGCCTTTACCGGCGTAGGCCACGCCACCGACCGCGCCACCATCCTTGGCCTCGCAGGCTTTCTTCCCGACACCTATGACAATGACAAGGCCGAGGCGACGCTAGAGCATATTCGCGACAGCCATAGCGTCACCCCGCCCGGCCTGCCCACGCTCAAATTCCATCCCAAGGAAGATCTGGTCTTCGATTTCGGCCCCAACCTGCCCGGCCATGCCAATGGCATGATCCTGATGGCCACCGACGCCCAAGGCGACGTGATCCTGCAGGAAACCTATTATTCCATCGGTGGCGGCTTTGTGCTGACCGACGCGGAATTGGCCGCAGGCAAGGCCACCGACGACGGCACGCCGATCCCCTACCCGTTCAAATCCGCCGCCGAGATGCTGGAAATGGCCGAACGCTCGGGCAAGAGCATCGCCCAGATGAAGCGCGCCAACGAAATCGCCCGTGGCGGCCCTGAAAACCTGCGCTCTGGCGTGGCCCGCATCTGGCAGGTGATGAACGACTGCATCGAACGCGGCCTCAACGCCGAAGGCATCCTGCCCGGCGGCCTCAAGGTCAAGCGCCGCGCCAAGGGCATCCGCGACGCGCTGGTGGCCGAGCGTGGCACCAACCTCACCGCCCCGCACAAGATCAACGACTGGATGAGCGCCTATGCCATGGCGGTGAACGAGGAAAACGCCGCTGGCGGGCAGGTTGTAACCGCGCCCACCAATGGTGCCGCTGGCGTGGTGCCTGCGGTGATCAAATACTGGCTCGAGCATGTGCCGGGCGCGCATGAAACCCAGATCGAAGAATTTCTGCTCACAGCCGCCGCCATCGGTGGTCTGGTGAAATACAACGCCTCCATCTCGGGCGCCGAGGCAGGCTGTCAGGCCGAGGTGGGCAGCGCCGCCGCCATGGGCGCGGCTGGCCTTGCCGCCGTCTTGGGCGGCACCCCCGCCCAGATTGAAAACGCCGCCGAAATCGCGCTGGAACACCATCTTGGCATGACCTGCGACCCGGTGCGCGGCCTCGTGCAGGTGCCCTGCATCGAGCGCAATGGCTTGGGCGCGATCAAGGCGGTCTCTGCCGCCTCCCTCGCCCTGCGCGGCGATGGCACCCACCTCGTGCCGCTCGACGCCTGTATCGAGACCATGCGCCAGACCGGCCTCGACATGAGCGAGAAATACAAGGAAACCTCGCTCGGTGGTCTCGCGGTCAATATCCCGAATTGTTGAAGAGGCAAGTCGCCCCACAGACCCCGCGCGAATAGCACCGAAGGTGCCGCGCGGATCGCTGGGCCGTCCCGCGGCCTAGCGATTTTGAGAGGGCGCGCAATTCAGATGGGTCACACGGACTTGGCTGGCATAAACTGGCATCCACGTCCGTTGTTTCGCTAGTCCCCGGCCCAGCGACCGCGCGTCTCACCGCTTGGCGCAAATAGTCACAAAACCTCCAGCACCGCCTCCGGTGGCCGCCCGATCACCGCACGCGCGGCCCCGATCGCAATCGGACGCTCAATGAGGATCGGATGCGCCGCCATCGCCGCCAACAGATCCTCCGCCGCACTCTCGCGCCCCAATCCCAGCGCCTTGAACTGCGGCTCACAGGGGCGCATCATCTCAATCGGCGCACAGCCCAACAGCACCAAAACAGCCCGCAACTCTGCCACAGCCGGCGCATCCTCCAGATAGCGCCGCACAACCACCTCTGCCCCATGCTCCTCCAACAGCGCCAAACCAGCGCGCGATTTGGAACAGCGCGGATTGTGCCAATAGGTGATCACAGCCATGCGTCCCGCCCGGTGCCCACGGCCTCCGCCACGCTGCCAAACCCATCCCGCTGCAACAACCGCTCCAGACCCCGGGCAATCTCTGCGACCAAAGACATCCCCTGATAGACCAGCGCCGAATAAAGCTGCACGGCACTCGCCCCGGCGCGGATCTTGGCATAGGCCTGCTCTGCGCTGGCAATCCCGCCCACACCAATCAGCGGCATTTCCCCGCCCGTCAGTTGCGACAGCCGCGCCAATACCCGCGTTGATTTCTCGAACAATGGCTGCCCCGACAGCCCCCCCGCCTCACCCTTCGCGGCACTCATCAGCCCCTCACGGCCCAGCGTCGTATTGGTGGCAATGATGCCATTCAGGCCCGAGGCCCGCGCCACATCGGCAATCTCGCTCAATTCCGCATCGCTCAGATCCGGCGCGATCTTGAGGAAAATGGGGATCGGCTGCGGCAACCAATCGCGCGCCTCCATGACCCCTTTCAAGAGACCCATCAGCGCCTCCGCCCCCTGCAATTCGCGCAGCTTCTCGGTGTTGGGGCTGCTGACATTGACCGTTGCGAAATCCAGATGCGCCCCGCAATGCGCCAGCACGCGGGCAAAATCCTCGGCCCGGTCGGCGCTGTCCTTGTTGGCCCCAAGGTTAAGACCGATCACCGCGTCGCGTGGCCGCGCCGCCAACCGCGCCGCCGCCGCTTCCATACCTGCATTGTTGAACCCGAATCGGTTGATCACCGCCCGGTCTTCATTCAGCCTGAAGAGCCGCGGGCGCGGGTTGCCCGGCTGTGCGCGCGGCGTTACCGCCCCCACCTCGATAAATCCAAATCCGGCACGGGCAAGCGGCCCCAGCGCCTCGGCGTTCTTGTCAAACCCCGCCGCCAATCCCACCGGATTGGGCAGGCGCAACCCCGCCAGATTGGTCCGCAGCCGCGCGCTCGTATAGGCCCCCGGTGCGGGCACCAAACCCAGTTGCAACGCCCGGAGCGCCAGACCATGCGCCCGCTCCGGATCAACCCGGTGCAAAAGGCTGAGGCCAAGACGCTCCATCCCGCTCATTCCAGACCTGCCGGAAACTGATGCACGCCGTCCACCAGCGGCAAAGGCTGTGCCCATGCCACATCCGAAAGGCGCATCTCGCGGTAGAGATGCGGGAATAGCGCGCCACCGCGCGACACCTCCCATTTTAGCGCCTCGCCCAGCCGGTCCACGGCAACCGCCACCAGCATCAGGCCCTCGGCCCCGGCAAAATGCTTGGCCGCCGTTTCCGCCGCCTGTTCAGCGGTGGAAAAATGCACATAGCCATCGGCCAGATCGACCGGCGCGCCAGCACTCTCGCCCGCCGCCCGCAGTTGGGCCCATTCCGGCCCACGCAATATCTTGTATATCATCATAGAGGCGTGATGCCTTGGCCCTGCGCGCACGTCAAGCGATGCTTGAGGCCCGCGCCCCAATCGGCTAGTCAGAGGGTCCGATCACGAAAGGGCAGCCCATGGCATTCACCATCGCAATCGACGGCCCCGCAGCGGCGGGCAAAGGCACCATTGGCCGTGCTTTGGCCGCGCATTTCGGCTTTGCTCATCTGGACACTGGGCTGCTCTACCGCGCCACCGGGCGGCGGATGCTCACCGGGCTCGATCCGGTCGAGGCCGCCCAATCCCTGCGCGCCGAGGATCTCGACGCCGATGATCTGCGCACCCCGGATGTCAGCCAGGCCGCCAGCCGCGTGGCCGCCATCCCCGAGGTGCGCCAAGCGCTGCTCGATTTCCAACGCGCCTTTGCCCGGCGTGCAGGCGGGGCCGTGCTAGACGGGCGCGACATCGGCACCGTCATCTGCCCCGAGGCCGAGGTCAAACTCTACGTCACCGCCGCCGATGCCGAGCGCGCCCGCCGCCGCCACGTTGAACTGACCGGCAAGGGCCATGACGTGACCCTCGAAGAGGTGGCCCAAGACCTGCGCGACCGCGACGCCCGCGACAGCGCCCGGGCCACCGCCCCCCTCAAACCCGCCGAAGACGCGGTGCTGCTCGACACCTCTGAAATGACCATCGAAGAGGCAATTGGCAAGGCTGTGGCAGAGGTTGAAAAGCGGCGTACTGCATAAGCTTGGATTACGTAATCCCAAGCCTATCGCGAAGAGACCACCACAACTTCTCGTCGCCCACCGAGAGTAAGAACAAGGCCCAAAATTACAAAAATCGCACCTGCGATGAAGCCCACGAACATGGACGCGCCGACCATCAAACCGCCTCCAATCGTCGCGCCAACTGCTGTTGCCGCTTCAGTTCCCGAAGCTGATGCGTCTGAAATCATGGACGACCCCACTTGCGCACTAAGGCCGGTCATAAACAACGGCATTGCAATGAATAGAACGCCCACCATGAGGCAACCCCGCCCCCAAGCGCGTCTTCCAGAGGGTGCAAACAATGCTGCAAGCGCTGTGATGGCGAGAACGACTAGGAAGACAATGTTGCTTCCGCCACCAGAGACAAATAGCGCTGCGAGTGGTGACGCGACAATTGCCGCCAACACGCCCATCACCAATGCAGCCAGCACCTTTGAAAGCGTTCTCATTCAAGTTACCTCTTTTCGATACAAGGAAATTTCTAGCATCATTGGTGCGCAAAGGTAGCTATGTCTACACTCAAAAAGTGTGGATCGCCATCGTGACCGCCGCCCAAGGGTGAAGCCCCTTCCGGCGAGATGCCGCCCATCCGGTTGCATGCCCGGCCATGGTCCTTAGGTTTGTCTGCAACAGGCCCATCCTGTTGCACTTGAACCAGACCAGAAAGGAGGCAGCATGTCCTTCCACAAGACACTGACCGCATCCACCGCCGCCCTCGCCTTGGCGCTTGCTGCGGCCCCGATGACCGTGTTCACCGCCCAGAGTGCGGTGGCGCAAGAGGCCGCAGAGTATTCCGGAGACCAGCTTGACGCCTTCACCAGCGCCCTGATCGAAGTGGCCAGCGTGCGCGAGAAATACACCCCCCTCCTCCAGAGCGCCGAAACCGAGGATCAGCAAACCGCCATCATTAAAGAGGCCAATGCCGAGATCACCGACGTGATCGAGACAACGGACGGCATAACCATGGACAGCTATCTCGAAATCGCGCAGGCCGCGAGCCAGGATCAGGCGCTGAACCAACGCATCATCAAGCGCGTTCAAGCCCAGAACGAAACCCTCCAGTAACCTATGAACACCGGGGGCACCCCGCCCCCGGTTCTTTCACCCTGTGACTGGAACACCCCGGAGACCTATGCGATGACCCGCCCCCTCGCCTTGGCCGCCTGCCTCATGGCATTGGCAACCCCCACTTTCAGCGATTCGACCGAACTCAGCGATACCGGCTCTTGCCCCGGTTGCGATCTGACAAAGGCGGCTTTTGCCGGTCAGGCCTTCGTCGGGGCCAACCTCATCGGGGCCACGCTCGAGGATAGCGATTTTTCCACCACCGACCTCTTTCTTGCCCAGTTGGACGAGGCCCGCGCCGACCGCATCAACCTGCGCAATGCCTCGCTCAAGGCCGCAACCTTTGTTGGGGCCTCCCTGCGCGACGCCGACTTTCGCGGCGCGGACCTGTCCGGGGCTAGGCTCAAGGACGCCGACATCACCAACGCCCGCTTTGACGGGGCGATCCTGTGCAACACCGTGATGCCTGACGGCGAACTCAGCCGTGAAACCTGCCGATAAAGACCGGCTCCGGCCTCCGCCCCCGACAGGCTTGATTATCCCGCCAAGCCCCTGTATACGCGCGCCTGTCACCAAAGGCGAATAAGGCCACAGGACACAAGAGATCGAGCAGGGTCGGAACCACCGGCCCTCTTTGTTTTGTGACCCGCCCGACCAACGAAACCCTGAAAGACCGGCGGAGACAACCGCTCGGCCAGAAAACCGTTAAAAGGAAACCAGAGACCACATGGCTCAACATACATCTATGGAGGAATTCGAAGCCCTCTTGAACGAAAGCTTCGAAATGGACACACCCGAGGAAGGGTCTGTTGTCAAAGGCAAGGTCATCGCAATCGAAGCGGGCCAAGCCATCATCGACGTCGGCTACAAAATGGAAGGCCGCGTTGATCTGAAAGAATTCGCAAATCCCGGCGAGACCCCCAACATCTCCGTTGGCGATGAGGTCGAAGTGTTCCTGCGGTCCGCCGAGAACGCCAAGGGCGAAGCCGTGATCAGCCGCGAGATGGCCCGCCGCGAAGAGGCATGGGACCGTCTTGAAAAGGCCTATGCCGACGAAGAGCGCGTTGATGGGGCCATCTTTGGCCGCGTCAAAGGTGGCTTTACCGTCGATCTGGGCGGTGCCGTGGCCTTCCTGCCCGGCTCTCAGGTCGATGTCCGCCCCGTGCGTGACGCAGGCCCGCTGATGGGTCTCAAGCAGCCGTTCCAGATTCTCAAGATGGACCGTCGCCGGGGCAATATCGTCGTGTCGCGCCGTGCCATCCTCGAAGAATCGCGCGCGGAACAGCGCGCCGAGGTGATCGGCAACCTGACCGAAGGCCAGACCGTTGACGGTGTGGTCAAGAACATCACCGAATACGGCGCCTTCGTCGATCTGGGCGGTGTGGACGGCCTCTTGCATGTCACCGACATGGCATGGCGTCGCGTCAACCACCCCTCCGAGATCCTGACAATCGGCGAAACCGTCAAGGTGCAGGTCATCAAGATCAACAAAGACACGCACCGCATCTCGCTGGGCATGAAGCAGCTGCAAGAAGATCCGTGGGATCTGGTTGCCGCCAAATACCCGCTGGAATCGACCCATACGGGCCGCGTGACCAACATCACCGATTACGGCGCATTTGTTGAGCTGGAGCCGGGCGTCGAAGGTCTGGTGCACGTTTCGGAAATGTCCTGGACCAAGAAAAACGTCCACCCCGGCAAGATCGTGTCGACCTCGCAAGAAGTCGAAGTCATGGTGCTGGAAATCGACGGGGCCAAGCGCCGCGTGTCGCTCGGTCTCAAGCAGACCATGCGCAACCCGTGGGAAGTGTTTGCAGAAACACACCCCGAGGGCACCGAGGTCGAGGGCGAAGTCAAGAACATCACCGAATTCGGTCTCTTCATCGGTCTCGAAGGCGAGATCGACGGCATGGTCCACCTCTCGGACCTCAGCTGGGACGAGCGCGGCGAAGATGCCATCCAAAGCTACAAAAAGGGTGACATGGTTCATGCCGTTGTATCCGAAGTCGACATCGAGAAAGAGCGTATCTCGCTCTCGATCAAGGCTCTGGGCGGCGACAAGTTCTCCGAGGCCGTCGGTGGCGTCAAGCGTGGCTCGGTGATCACCGTTGCCGTGACCGCGATCGAGGATGGTGGCATCGAAGTGGAATACGAGGGCATGAAGTCCTTTATCCGCCGCTCCGACCTCAGCCGTGACCGTGCCGATCAGCGCCCCGAGCGTTTCTCGGTCGGCGACAAGCTCGACGTGCGCGTGACCAATGTCGACGCCAAGACCCGCCGTCTGGGTCTGTCGATCAAGGCCCGCGAAATCGCCGAAGAAAAAGAAGCCGTCGAACAGTATGGCTCCTCCGATTCGGGTGCATCGCTCGGCGACATCCTCGGCGCAGCCCTCAAGGGCGACCGCTAAGCAAACCGCAACCGGCCCCGCGCCGGTTGCAATGCGCCAGACACGAAGCGGCCCCACCGATCCGGCGGGGCCGTTTTGCGTTTGGGGGGGAAAGGTTTTTAACTCTATTCAGCCCTCGGAATGTCCCCGCGCGGAACAAGGCGCGGCACGCGCCGCCGCGCGGATCGCTGGGCCGTCCCGCGGCCTAGCGATGCTGAGGCGTTGCGCGACACTTCGAAGCCATACGGATTTTGCTGGCATAAATTGCCAGTTACAGATGTTGCGTCGCTAGTCCCCGGCCCTGCAATCCACGCAGCTCATCTCGTGATACCCCTCAGCTCTCCTGCCGCACCGCACCCACCACCGAGTCCATCACCTGATCCAGAACCCCCGGATTAAGCGCCTCTGCCATCACCCGGATCATCGGCTCGGTCCCCGAGGGCCGCACCAAGAGCCGCCCATCGCCCCCCAACAGCTTCTCCGCCGCCGCCACGGCGCTTTGCACCGCATCGGTCGCCATCGGGTTCTTGCCCTTGGCAAAGCGCACATTGATCAACTTCTGCGGCACCGGCTCGAACACCTGCGCCAGACTGCTGGCCTTTTCGCCCGTCTCGACCATCGCCGCCAGAAACTGCAACGCGCCGATCAAACCGTCACCGGTGGTGGCATAATCGGTCATCACGATATGGCCTGACTGCTCTCCACCAAGGTTATGACCGCCCGCGCGCATCTCTTCGACCACATAGCGATCCCCCACCGCCGTGCGCTTGAGCGCAATGCCCTGCGCCTCCAGATGCCGCTCCAGCCCCAGATTGGACATCACGGTCGCCACCAGAGTATTGCCCGCCAGACGCCCCTCACGTGCCCAGCGCGTGGCAATCAGCCCCATGAACTGATCCCCATCTGCGATCCGCCCCTGTTCGTCGATCAACACCACCCGATCAGCATCGCCATCCAGACAGATGCCCAGATCGGCCCGCGTCTCCAGCACCCGGCGCGCAGCGGCCTGCGGCTTGGTCGATCCACAATCGAGGTTGATGTTGAACCCGTCCGGCTCCACCCCCATCGGGATCACCTCAGCCCCCAATTCCCAGAGCACCTCCGGCGCCGTGCGATACGCCGCGCCATTGGCACAATCGAGCACGATCCGCAGCCCCTCCAGCCGCCGGCGATGCGGAAAGGTGGTCTTGGCATATTCCACATAGCGCCCGCGCGCATCCTCGATCCGCTTGGCCCGGCCGATCTTCTCCGGTGCCGCCAGCCGCGCGCCCTCATCCAGAAGCCGCGCAATCCCCGCCTCCGCCTCATCGCTCAGCTTGTAACCATCCGGCCCAAACAGCTTGATCCCATTGTCCGAGGCCGGGTTGTGACTGGCAGAAATCATCACCCCCACATCGGCGCGCAAACTATGGGTCAGATACCCAATCGCCGGCGTCGGCACCGGCCCCAGCAGAAACACGTTCATACCCGTCGAGGTGAATCCCGCCGTCAGCGCATATTCGATCATATAGCCCGACAACCGCGTATCCTTGCCGATCACAACGCGGTGCTCTTGCTTGTCGCGGCGAAAATATCCCCCCGCCGCCGCCCCAAGACGCAGCGCCACATCCGCTGTCATCGGCCAGCTATTCGCCTGCCCCCGAACCCCGTCCGTCCCAAACAGCTTTGCCGCCATCGTCTCTCTCCTTATCCACCCAACGCCACAGGCTTACCTGTTTTCCCCTACAGGACACCACAGCGCGTTGACACACCCGAGTCGACCCCCAATACAGTCTAATCCAGAGGTTTGCGTCAAAGGGCATGTAACATGAAAATTGCGATGATCGGAACGGGCTACGTGGGCCTTGTCTCGGGGGTATGTTTTTCCGATTTCGGCCATGACGTGACCTGCGTCGATAAAAACCCCGACAAGATCGCCATGCTCCTGCGCGGCGAGGTGCCGATCTTCGAGCCCGGGCTTGACGCGCTCATGGCCAAGAATGTCGAGGCCGGTCGCCTCCGCTTCACCACCGATCTGGCCCAGGCCATCGACGGCGCCGAGGCCGTGTTCATCGCCGTGGGCACCCCAACCCGGCGCGGCGACGGGCACGCCGACCTCAGCTATGTCATGGCCGCCGCCGAGGAAATCGCCCGCGCCGCCTCAGAGTATGTGGTGATCGTCACCAAATCCACCGTCCCCGTCGGCACCAACCGCGCCGTCAAGAAGGTGATCAAAAAGGCCAACCCGAACCTTGACTTCGATGTCGCCTCCAACCCCGAATTCCTGCGCGAAGGGGCAGCCATCGACGATTTCATGAAACCCGACCGCGTCGTCGTCGGTGTCCAGACCGACCGCGCCGCCGATGTCATGGCCGCGATTTACCGCCCCCTCTACCTGCGTGATTTTCCCATCGTCACCACCGATCTCGAATCCGCCGAGATGATCAAATACGCCGCCAACGCCTTTCTCGCGACCAAGATCACCTTCATCAACGAAATCGCGGCGCTGTGCGAACGCACCGGCGCGGATGTGAAACAGGTCAGCCACGGCATCGGCCTTGATGGCCGCATCGGCAACAAATTCCTGCACGCAGGCCCCGGCTATGGCGGCTCCTGCTTTCCCAAGGACACCCGCGCCTTGGCCCGCATCGGTCAGGATCACGGCCTGCCCATGCAGATCACCGAAAAAGTCATCACCGTGAACGAAGAAATGAAACGCCGCATGATCGACAAACTGCTCGATCTTTGCGACGGCTCTTTCAACGGCAAGACCATCGCAATCCTTGGCGTCACCTTCAAACCCAATACCGATGACATGCGCGATGCCCCCGCGCTCACCATCATTCCCGCCCTTGTCGGCGGCGGTGCGCGCGTCCGCGTCACCGACCCACAAGGCCAGCGCGAGGGCGAGGCGCTCTTGCCCGGCGTGTCTTGGCAAGAAGACCCCTATAAATGCGCCAACAAGGCCGATCTTTTGGTCCTACTCACCGAATGGAACGAATTCCGCGCCCTCGACCTCAAGCGTCTGGCGCGCAAGATGACCAGCCCCCGCATGGCCGACCTGCGCAATATCTACTCGGTCAAGGATGCCAAACGCGCCGGCTTCATCGCCTATGACAGCATCGGCCGCCCCGCCTATCGCCAAGACGCCACCCCGCAACAGGACTAAGCCCATGACCGACAGCCCAAAAACCGCCGCCCCGAAAACCGCTGTCGTCACCGGGGCCGCGCGCGGCATCGGCCTGGCCACCACCCGGCAATTTCTGGCCATGGGCTGGCGTGTGGTGATGATCGACCGCGACGCCGCAGCCCTGCAAAAGGCGGCAAGCCCGCTCTCGGGCGTTGATCCGGTGCTCTGCGATGTCTCGCAGCCCGATCAGGTGGCGCAGATGGCCGCCCATGTCACCGCCACCGCCCCCTCGGTTGACGCCCTTGTTAACAACGCGGGCGTGGCCGATTTCGGCCCCCTCGCCGAAACCGATTTCGCCCGTTGGCGCATCGTGATGGACACCAATCTCGACGGTGTGTTCCTGATGAGCCAAGCACTGCGCCCGGCGCTCTGTGCCGCCCGCGGTGCCATCGTCAACATCGCCTCCATCTCTGGCCTGCGCGCCTCGACCCTGCGCGTGGCCTATGGCACCTCCAAGGCCGCCGTCAAACACCTGACCCTGCAACAGGCGGCGGAATTGGGCGAATTCGGCGTGCGCGCCAATTGCGTCTGCCCCGGCCCGGTCGCGACCAAACTCGCCATGGCCGTGCATACCCCCGACATCATCGCCGCCTATCACGATGCGATCCCCCTCAACCGCTACGGCAGCGAGGATGAAATCGCATCGGTCATCACCTTCCTCTGCTCACCCGCCGCCAGCTACGTGACCGGCCAGATCATCGCCGTCGATGGCGGGTTCGAGGCGACGGGCATCGGCCTGCCCGCCCTGCGCAGCTAAGGCGCGCAAGAAAAACCCGCCCCGGATCACTCCAAGGCGGGTTCTAATTCGTGGTTCACGCCCTGGGCCTGACCCGGGGCCTCTCGCCCAGCAAAGCAAAGATCCCGGGTCAAACCCGGGACACGCATCACAAGACGCAAAGACGGGGCAAACCCTTACGCCTGCGCCGCCGTCACGATGAATTCGACCAGATAATCCGGCGTCGCAAGCTTCGCCTCACCCGCCGCGCGCGCGGGCGTGTGGCCCTGCGGCACCCAGGCATCCCAAACCGCGTTCATCTCGGCAAAATCCTTCATATCCGCCAGCCACACGATGGTTTGCAGAATGCGCGTCTTGTCGCTTCCGGTCTCGGCCAACAAGGCATCGACCTGCGCCAGACAGCTTTTGGTCTGCTCGGTCACATTGTCACCGGGCTTGCCAACCTGCCCTGCCAGATAGACAATGCCGTTATGCACAACCGCTTGGCTCATGCGGGGGCCGGTATGAAGACGGGTAATCTCACTCATGGGATGTCCTTTCAGATGTGGTCCTGCCCCTTTTAGGCAGCCCATCCCGCCCGCGCCAGTGCCAATCTCTACATCCACCACCGCGCCCGGTCATGCCGGGCCAACCAGCCGCCCACACTGAAATGATCCCGGCGGATCAGCAGCACCAAGGCGATCAGCGCCGCCAGAACCGCCAGATCAATCACCTGATTGCGGTTTACCGGGAATCCCCGCTCATTGACGGCGAAGGGATCAAAAAATCCCTCCCAGCGCCGCGTCACGGTAAAGAAATGCATGATCAACAGGCTGCCATAGGAAAAATACCGCAGCACCCCCAGCGCAACCAACAGGCAGAGCGCGATCTGCCCGCCCCCCGCAAGGTACACTTGGCTCAGGCTCACCTCGACCCCGTCGAAATTGCGCGCAAGATCCTGATACTGCCCCGGCGTGATGATCTTATGCGCCGCCCACAGGAAAATGAACCACGCCAATCCCAACCGCAGCACCAACAGCGCCACAGCATCGATCTTGTCCTGCGACGACAGAGTAATCTTTTCATGAATTGCCATATGCACCGATCCCCGTTCCAAACACCCATTGGCTAACGGCATCACCACATGGGTACAAATCACAGCTTGGCGAAGATTGTGTCAGCCCCCTGCACCTTGCTCCTTTTCTACCGCGTCCCTGCGCCCCTCACCATCACGCCCGCGCCCTGCGCCTAGCCGGGGCATGCCAGTCAAATCCTTGGCGCTCGAAATCCTTGCCCGAAACCCAGCCACAGCGCCCTTGCGCGCCTGATCTCGCCAGCCCCGTCTCAGCGTTCTGCCAGACCTCTGGCGTCAACATCCGCCACCGTGCACCCCAGCTCAGCCGCCATGCGCCGCACGACTGTCTTCGGGGGCTTCATCCCGCTCATGCATGCCGTAATCCCGGATCACGCTGACCACCCGCAAACGGTAGTCGTCAAACATCACCTGACGCCCCGCCCTTTGCGCCCCGCGATGTTCCGCCAGTTGCCGCCACCGGATCACCGCCGCCTCATCCTCCCAAAACGACAGCGACAAAAGCTTGCCGGGTTGGGTCAGGCTCTCAAACCGCTCGACGCTGATAAAGCCGGGAATCGCCTCGGCCAGCGGGCGCATCTTGGCCGCCATCTCCAGATACGGCTCCTTTTGCCCCTCACCGGGGATCACCTCGAATATCACTGCAATCATCTCACACCCTCCCGCTTGCCTGCGCCGTTTGCCATTACTGCGGTCCTTGGCTGCATACTGTGACCGCTTGCCTTGGCTCTCTGCCTTAGCCTATGGCCTCGGCTCTCTTCCACGGCTTTTTGCCTCGGCTTTCCGCTTGGGCGGCACTCCTCCACCATGGCCGCTTGCCCCCGTCTGCCGCCTGCGCACCACCGCGCCAGCCCGACAGTTTCCATCATCCCCCTCCGCTCACCAGCTTCAGGAAAATGCGGTCCTCACGCAACAAGAACCTCTCGCGCTGCGCAAACTCATAGTTCTCGCGCCCCAGCGGATCATCGGCCAGCCGCCCGCGATAGGCCTCATAAGCTGCCAAAGAGGGGATGTTGTAAATGCCATAGGCCAGCGTGCTGCTGCCTTCATGCGGGGCATAATATCCGATCAGATCCGCCCCACAGCGCGGGATCGCCTCACCCCAGTTGCGGGCATATTGTGCAAACTCCTCTCTCTTGGTTGGGTCGATATGATAGCGAATCACACATGTCAGCATGGCACGGCACTCCTTTCCAAATGGTTGCAGCCCCAGATCTACCCGATTGCGCGGCGTTAATGCTTCGGCTACCATCGAACTATGAAAACAGGCCCCGACATCGCCCGCATCGCCGCCCTCATCGGCGACCCGGCCCGCGCCAACATCCTGACCGCTTTGATGAGCGGCAAGGCACTCACCGCCACCGAACTGGCGGCAGAGGCGGGCGTGACCGCGCAAACCGCCTCCGCTCATCTTGCCCGTCTCGAAGCAGGCGGTCTTGTCACCCAAGCGCGACAGGGGCGGCACAAATACACCCGCCTCGCCTCGGATGAGGTGGCGCATCTTATTGAGGCCCTGATGGGCATCGCGGCAGGCGCGGGCCACCTGCGCACCCGCCCCGGTCCGCGCGACCCGGCTTTGCGCCGCGCCCGCGTCTGTTACAACCACCTCGCGGGCGACATGGGCACCCGGATGTATGACAGCCTGCGCGCACGCGGCTTTCTCCAGCAGGACGACACAACCCTCACGCTCACCGACAGCGGCCACCGCTTCATCACCTCCCTCGGGCTTGACCCAGACCACCTCCCGTCGCCCCGCACAGCCATGTGCCGCGACTGCCTCGACTGGTCCGAACGGCGCGCCCATCTGGCCGGGCGTCTGGGGCGTGGCCTGCTCGCGCATATCGAGGCTCTGGGTTGGGCGCACCGCGTCCCCGGCACCCGGATCGTCCGATTCACCCCAAAGGGCGACACGGCCTTCAACGCCGCCTTTCCGACGCCGTGACCGACCTTACAAAATCCCCTTACGGACCTTACACAGCTTACGATCCCCAGCCGCGCACCACACCAGACCAGATTGCGCACGCCATAAGTCCAGTCTAATCTGTCCCCATGGCGATTCCGGTCGAAACCTTTTTTCTCGCCCCCGAGGCTGAGGGCACGCTTCAGGCGCAGATCCAGCAGATGATCGCGCAGGGCATCCTGTCAGGCCGCTTTCGCAAGGGCGAGAAACTGCCCTCTTCCCGCAAACTCGCCGCACATCTGGGTGTCAGCCGCATCACCGTGACCCTGGCCTTGACCGAATTGCAGGCCAATGATTACCTCGCCTCGCGCGACCGTTCCGGCTACTATGTCTCTGAAAACGCACCAGAACCTCCGGCCTTCACAGCCCCCGCACCACGCGGCGACACGATTGATTGGTCCCGTGCACTTGGCCGCCGCTTCACCGGCGGCGATACGCCCGAAAAGCCACAGGATTGGGCGCGTTACCCCTATCCCTTCATCTACGGCCAGACCGATCCCGCGCTCTTCGATCACGCCAACTGGCGCCACTGCGCGCTACAGGCGCTTGGGGCCAAGGATTTTCTGGCCCTCACCGCAGATTACTACGATCAGGACGATCCCAAACTGATCGAGTTTATCGCCCGCCACACTTTGCCGCGTCGCGGCATCATCGCGCAACCCGATGAAATCCTTGTCACAATGGGCGCGCAGAACGCTTTATGGCTTACCGCGCAGGTGCTCTTGACCCAACGCCGCACCGCCGCGATCGAAAACCCCTGCTACCACGCTCTGCGCGACATTCTCATGCAATCGCGTTGTCACCTCATGCCGGTGGACGTCGACCGCGACGGTCTGCCGCCGGAAAACCTGCCCGATGAGGCCGACGTGATCTTTACCACGCCCAGCCATCAGGCCCCGACCAACGCCACCATGCCCCTTGCGCGGCGCAAGGCGCTGCTCACCCGCGCCGCCGAGATGGAGGCGCTGATCGTCGAGGATGACTACGAGTTCGAGGTCTCCTTTCTCCGCGCGCCCCTTCCGGCCCTGAAATCCCTCGATACCGAGGGGCGGGTGATCTACGTGGGTTCCTTCTCCAAGTCGATCTTTCCGGGCCTAAGGCTTGGCTATCTTGTTGGTTCCAAATCATTTATTCGAGAGTGTCGCGCCCTGCGCGCCTCGGTTCTGCGCCATCCGCCGGGCCATATTCAGCGCACAGCGGCCTATTTCCTCTCTTTGGGTCACTACGACAGCCTCGTGCGCCGCATGGGTCAGGTCTTTGCGCGCCGCCGCAGCGTGATGGAGAGCGCCTTGGCTGATCACGGTCTTGACGTCGCCGGGCGTGGCGTTTTTGGCGGCTCCTCCATCTGGATGCAGGCTCCGGATCACATAGACATGGGCCAGATTGATAACGCCCTCCGGCAGTCGGGCGTGTTGATCGAGCCGGGGCATCCTTTCTTTCACGGCACCGACAGACCACGCAATTTCTATCGTCTCGCTTATTCCTCGATCCCTTCAGACCGCATCCCCCAAGGAATTGCCCATATCGCGCGGGAATTGGCCTCGGCCTTCGGACAGGGCTCTTAGGAGATGAATTCAAATATTATTAAATATAATCAACATATTAGAAGATTTCGCCATTCATCCATCAGAGCAGCCAGAAAACTATAACTTCCAATTTTTGATACCCAGATTCTCATTTTTAAAATCTTCTGGCCTTACCCTACGTTGCCTTCTGGCCCTAGAAGTAACCCCCACACACCGCTAGTTTCGCTTCAGATATCCCTTTAACCGCCACTGCGCGCCCGATCCAGAGGACCCAGCCGATGAAGATGACCACCGAAGAGGCCTTTGTCAAAACCCTGCAACTGCATGGAATCCAACACGCTTTTGGGATCATTGGCTCTGCCATGATGCCGATCTCGGATATTTTCCCCAAGGCCGGGATCACCTTTTGGGACTGCGCGCATGAGGGCTCTGCCGGCATGATGGCCGATGGCTACACGCGTGCCACCGGCAAGATGTCGATGATGATCGCTCAGAACGGTCCCGGCATCACAAATTTCGTGACCGCCGTCAAAACCGCCTATTGGAACCATACCCCCTTGCTGCTCGTGACCCCGCAAGCCGCCAACAAGACCATTGGTCAGGGCGGCTTCCAAGAGGTCGAACAGATGAAACTGTTCGAAGATATGGTCGCCTATCAGGAAGAGGTGCGCGACCCTACCCGCATCGCCGAAACCCTTAACCGTGTGATTCTCAAAGCAAAACGTGCATCCGCACCAGCCCAGATCAACATCCCCCGCGATTTCTGGACCCAAGTCATCGACATCGAATTGCCCGCAATTGTCGAGTTTGAGCGCCCCTCGGGTGGCGAAGGCGCGATTGCCGATGCTGCCAAACTGCTGACCGAGGCCAAGTTTCCCGTCATCCTCAACGGCGCGGGCGTGGTGCTCGCGGATGGTATCGACGCCTCGCGCCAACTGGCCGAGCGTCTCGATGCCCCGGTCTGCGTCGGCTATCAGCACAATGACGCCTTCCCCGGCTCTCACCCGCTTTTCGCCGGGCCTTTGGGCTATAACGGTTCAAAAGCAGGGATGGAGCTGATCTCGCGCGCCGATGTCGTGCTCTGCCTTGGCACCCGCCTCAACCCGTTCTCGACCCTGCCGGGATACGGCGTCGACTATTGGCCCAAAGAGGCCAAAATCATTCAGGTCGACATCAACCCCGACCGTATCGGCCTCACCAAGAAAGTAACCGTGGGCATCGTCGGCGACGCCAAGAAAGTCGCCACTTCGATCCTCGCCCATTTGGGTGAAAGCGCGGGCGACACCGACCGCGCCGACCGCAAAGCCTTGATCGCACAGACAAAATCGACATGGGCACAACAGCTCAGCTCGATGGACCACGAGGATGACGATCCCGGCACAAGCTGGAACGAGCGCGCCCGCGCTGACAAACCCGATTGGATGAGCCCCCGTATGGCTTGGCGCGCGATCCAATCCGCCCTGCCGCGCGAAGCGATCATTTCCTCCGACATCGGCAACAATTGCGCCATCGGCAACGCGTATCCGTCGTTTGAAGAGGGCCGCAAATATCTCGCCCCCGGCCTCTTTGGCCCCTGCGGTTATGGCCTGCCCTCCATCGTTGGTGCAAAAATCGGCCAGCCCGATGTGCCGGTTGTGGGCTTTGCCGGCGACGGTGCCTTTGGCATCGCGGTCAACGAACTGACCGCCATCGGTCGCGGCGAATGGCCCGCCGTGACGCAGATCGTGTTCCGCAACTACCAGTGGGGTGCCGAAAAGCGTAACTCAACCCTTTGGTTTGACGACAACTTCGTCGGAACAGAGTTGGATCAACAGGTTAGCTATGCCGGTATCGCGCAGGCCTGTGGCCTCAAGGGCGTCATCGCCCGCACGATGGAGGAACTGACCGACGCGCTCAACACCGCGATCAAGGATCAGATGGAACACGGCAAGACCACGCTTATCGAGGCCATGATCAATCAGGAACTGGGTGAACCGTTCCGTCGCGACGCGATGAAGAAACCCGTGGCTGTCGCCGGGATCGACCCCGCCGACATGCGCGAGCAGCAGGTCTGACCCATGTCGAAACCCGGCAACAGCGATCTTGTTCTGGTCCTGAATGCCGGGTCATCCTCGATCAAGCTCGCCGTTTTTGACGGCCAGCTTACCCAAGTATTGACCGGGATCGCCGATGGTATCGGCGGCCCCGGCACGCTCAAACTGGGCGACGTAAAAACGACCCAAGCCTTCCCAGACCATGCAACCGCCCTACACGCCATCCTGCAGGCGCTTGAAACCAAAGGCTTTCCAATCAGTCGCTTTGCCGCCGCCGCACATCGCGTGGTGCATGGGGGCACGGCACTGACGCAGCCCACGCGCATCACCCCCGAGGTGCTCCGCGCGATCAAATCCTGCACGCCGCTCGCGCCCCTGCACAACCCCCACAATATCGCTGCAATCGAGACATTGGCCGCCCTCGCCCCCGACTTGCCGCAGGTGGCCGCGTTCGACACCGCCTTTCACGCGAGCAACCCCGAGGTCGCCACCCGCTATGCCCTGCCGCCTCAGATCGAGGCGCGCGGCATCCGGCGCTATGGCTTTCATGGCATTTCCTATGCCTCTCTCGTTGACGGCCTGCCCGGTTTGACCGGCACGCCCCTGCCCTCTCGCCTCTTGGCCTTTCACCTTGGCAACGGCGCGTCGATCTGCGCCATCCGTGACGGGAAATCTATCGCAACATCAATGGGCTACTCACCTCTTGAGGGGCTGACCATGGGCACCCGCACCGGCATGATCGACGGCAACGCGGTGCTGCGATTGGCCGAGGAGGACGGTATCGCCGCCACCCACACGCTTCTGAACAAGGAAAGCGGGCTGCACGGCCTCTCGGGCGGCCTCTCGGACATGCGCGCCCTGCTCGCAGACCCATCCCCGGCAAGCACCTTCGCGGTAGAGCATTTTTGCTATTGGGCCATCCGGCACGCCGGATCGCTCATCGCCGCAATGCAGGGGCTGGATGCCGTGGCCTTTACCGGCGGCATCGGCGAAAACGCCGCCCCCGTTCGCGCCCGGATCATGGATGGGTTCTCTTGGCTCGGGGCACAGATCGACGCGCGCGCCAATGCAGCGGGTGACAGCCGCTTGCACGCCCACAGCTCTGGCATCGCCTGCTGGATCATTCCCGCCCAAGAGGAACGCATGATTGCAGGCGATGCGCAACGCCTGCTGTCTGGCGACTGAGGTGAAAATTGGGAAAAAAGACCGTTAAATTCAGAATTCCCGAGATATGTTTTCAGGAAATGAAAATAATCAAGAAGATGGTCGCGATTGGGTTTCATCTGCCATAACGTGACGCCGACAGAGGACAAAGGCCAGCCATGACACATCAGCCACGCATCAACACCTCGCCGCATGTCTCGGATGAGGTGCGCAAAACCACCTGTTACATGTGCGCCTGTCGTTGTGGGATCAATGTGCATCTCAAGGGCGGCACAGTCGCATATATCGAGGGCAACCGCGACCACCCCGTGAACAAAGGCGTGCTCTGCGCCAAGGGATCTGCCGGCATCATGCAGGTCAACGCCCCCTCGCGCCTGCGCGCCCCCCTGAAACGTGTCGGCCCCCGCGGCTCGGGCGAGTTTCAGGAAATCTCTTGGGACGAAGCGCTGCAAATCGCTTGTGATTGGCTGGAACCGATCCGCAAATCCGATCCTTCAAAGCTCGCGTTTTTCACCGGACGCGATCAATCGCAGTCTTTCACCAGCTTTTGGGCGCAGAATTTCGGCACGCCGAACTACGCAGCACACGGCGGCTTTTGCTCGGTCAACATGGCGGCGGCGGGCATCTACACCATGGGCGGTGCCTTCTGGGAATTTGGCCAGCCGGATTGGGACCATACCAAGCTTTTCATCCTTTTTGGCGTAGCCGAAGACCATGACAGCAATCCGATCAAGATGGGCATTGGCCGGATCAAGGCGCGCGGCGCACGTGTCATTGGCGTGAACCCGATCCGCTCGGGTTACAATGCCGTGGCCGATGATTGGGTCGGCATAACCCCCGGAACTGATGGGCTTTTCATCCTGTCTCTCATTCACGAACTGATGCAGGCAGGCAAGATCGACCTCAACTATCTCGCCCGTTACACCAATGCGCCAGTGCTGGTGAATGCCGACCCCAAATCGCCCGAACATGGCCTTTTCCTGCGCGACGCCGATGGCAAACCGCTGGTAATCGACCGGGCCACCGGCGCGCTTACCGCCTTTGATAAACCCGGTGTGCGCCCCGACCTCAGCGCCACACACGTGGCCGATGGCATTACGCACCGTCCCGTCATGCACCTGATGGCAGAGCGCTACCTCGATCCGCAATACGCCCCCGAAGAGGTGGCCGCGCGCTGCGGCGTCACGCCGGATAAAATCCGACGCATCGCCGCCGAGATTGCTCGCGTGGCGTTCGAAGAGGAAATCACCCTAAATCACGAATGGACCGATTTCCGGGGCGAGACGCATCAGACCATGACAGGCCGCCCGGTCAGCTTTCACGCCATGCGGGGGATTTCAGCCCATTCCAATGGCTTTCAGACGGCACGCGCCCTGCACGTCCTGCAAATCCTGCTCGGGACCGTCGAAGTGCCCGGCGGTTTCCGCTTTAAGCCGCCCTATCCAAAGCCCGTCAGCGCCCATCCCAAACCTCATTGCGGCGTGCAACCCGATTGCCCGCTCGACGGCCCGCATCTGGGCTTTGTGCGCGGCCCCGAAGATCTCGCGCTCAAGCCCGACGGCACGCCCGCCCGCATCGACAAGGCGTTTACATGGGAAAATCCGATGTCCGCGCATGGGTTGATGCATATGGTCATCTCCAACGCCCATGCCGGCGATCCCTACAAGATCGACACGCTGTTCATGTACATGGCCAATATGTCGTGGAACTCCTCGATGAACACGCGCGGCGTGATCGAGATGCTGACGGACAAGGATGAGAGCGGCGATTATGTCATTCCCCGCATCATCTATTCGGATGCCTATAGCTCCGAAATGGTCGCCTATGCCGATCTGATCCTGCCCGATACGACCTATCTGGAACGCCACGATTGTATCTCGCTGCTGGATCGCCCGATTTGCGAGGCGGATGCCGCCGCCGATGCCATTCGCTGGCCAGTGATCGAACCTGACCGAAATGTGCGCGGCTTTCAAACCGTGCTGGTGCAACTGGCCAACAAGATGAAGTTGCCCGGCTTCACCGCCGAGGATGGCGCAGCGAAATATACCGATTACGCCGATTACATCGTCAATCACGAGCGTAAGCCCGGCATCGGCCCACTTTCAGGCTTTCGCGGCGATGGTTCTGATACCGGGCGCGGTGCGCCTAACCCCGAACAGCTGAACCGCTACATCGAGAACGGCGGCTTTTTCGTCAGCCACATCCCAGACGGCGCGAATTACTATAAACCATGGAACATGGCCTATCAGAACTGGGCCGTTGGCATGGGTCTCTTTGACACGCCACAGCCCTATGTCTTTGATCTCTATGTCGAAACCATGCGAAAATTCCAACTGGCCGCCGAGGGGCACGGCACCCGCCAACCCCCAGACCATCTGCGCGCGCGGATCAAGGCCACGATGGACCCGCTGCCGATCTGGTATCCGCCGTTCGAGGATGCGCATGTCGATCCCGATGAATTCCCCGTCCACGCGCTGACACAGCGCCCGATGGCGATGTATCACTCTTGGGGCACCCAAAACGCATGGCTCCGCCAGATCCACGGCCATAATCCGCTCTATTTGCCAACCAAGCTCTGGGAGAAACATGGGTTTAGCGACGGCGATTGGGCGTGTGTCACCTCTGCCCATGGCGAGATTACCGTGCCGGTGGCCCATATGGCAGCACTCAATGAGAACACGGTCTGGACTTGGAACGCTATTGGCAAGCGCAAGGGCGCTTGGGCGCTCTCTGACGATGCCCCCGAGGCGACGCGCGGCTTCCTGCTCAACCATCTCATCCACGAACTTTTGCCACCCAAGGGTGACGGCCTCAGATGGTCCAACTCTGACCCGATCACCGGACAGGCGGCGTGGTTCGACCTGCGCGTCAAGATCGCCAAGGCCACCGCGCCATCAGAGGCGCAGCCCGCCTTTGCCCCGATCAAATCGCCGGTCGGACACGGCCCTGACCATCTGGAATGGAAGGTCGGGAAATGAGCGGCAAAACCCTGACATTGCTGGCCATTCTGGCCTTTGTCGCCTTCAGTGTCGGTTCGTTCATCTGGTTCATCGCCACATGGGACAAGAGCCGCGAAGAACCGGTGAGCATCCGGCCCCATATCAATGAGGAGCGCCGCGCATGACAACGCTTCCTGCATCCACCACCCGCAAACTGGGCCTTGTGATTGATCTTGACACCTGCGTCGGCTGTCACGCCTGCGTGGTGTCCTGCAAGGGCTGGAACACCGAAAACTACGGCGCGCCACTGTCGGATCAGCAGCCCTACGGTGCCGATCCGTCCGGCACCTTCTTGAACCGCGTTCACAGCTATGAGGTGCAGCCGCTGGCAACCTCTGCCATGCCGCACCCCGCTGCACAACTGATCCATTTCCCCAAATCCTGCTTGCATTGCGACGATGCGCCCTGCGTCACCGTCTGCCCCACCGGGGCCAGCTACAAGCGGGTGGAGGATGGGATCGTTCTGGTCAACGAGACCGATTGCATCGGCTGTGGTCTCTGTGCCTGGGCCTGCCCCTACGGCGCGCGAGAGATGGATCAAGCCGAGGGTGTCATGAAGAAATGCACACTTTGCGTGGATCGCATCTATAACGAGAACCTTCCAGAGGTAGACCGCGTTCCCGCCTGCGTTCGGACCTGCCCTGCCGGTGCGCGCCATTTCGGCGATTTTGCCGATCCCGAAAGCAATGTCTCAAAGCTGACCGCCGAACGCGGCGGCCTAGACCTTATGCCGGAACAGGGCACCAAACCCGTCAACAAATACCTGCCGCCGCGCCCCAAGGACCGGCTCGATCAACCCAAACCAGTGGGCGAGATCGACATTCTGGCACCGTTCCTGGCCCCCGTGATTGAGGAACCCAAGGGCTTCCTTGGCTGGCTCGACAAGACCTTGGAGAAGCTCTGATGCATCCCGCCCCTTCCGTCATCGTCTTTACCACGCTCTCAGGTTTGGGTTTTGGCCTGCTTTTCTGGCTGGGTCTGGGCCTGCCTGCGGTCACGGGCCGGGTTGCCTTTGCCTTTTTCGCCATCGGCTATGCACTGGCTGTGGGCGGGCTCATGGCTTCGACCTTTCATCTCGGGCATCCCGAACGCGCATGGAAGGCGTTTAGCCAATGGCGGTCAAGCTGGCTCAGCCGCGAAGGTGTGTGCGCGGTTGCTGCACTTGTGTTGATGGCGCTCTATGGTGCGGGGCTCGTGTTTTTCGATGAGCGCTTGGCGCTCCTCGGCTGGCTTGGTTCAGCGCTCTCGCTTGCTACCGTTTTCACGACCTCGATGATTTATGCCCAACTCAAAACCGTGCCACGCTGGAAGACCCCGCTCACCCCCGCGCTCTTGATCGCGATTTCCTTGGCTGGGGGCGCACTTCTGGCGGGACAGGTCAGCACAGCGCTCATCCTGATCCCGATTGCGGGCGTTCTGCAAATCCTCTGGTGGGTGCGGGGCGATGGTGCGTTTAAAGCCTCGGGCACGGATATGGCGACAGCAACGGGCCTCGGGCATATCGGCGCGGTCCGCGCCTTCGAGCCACCCCATACCGGGCCAAATTACCTTTTGCGTGAACTGGTCTTTCAGGTTGGGCGCAAACATGCTCTGAAACTGCGCGGTATTGCCTTTGGTCTTGGCTACGCTGCGCCTGTCCTGCTGTTGCTGGTGCCGTTCAGCCATGCATTGGCTGTGATCGCAGTCATCGCCCATGTCGCCGGGATTGCCGCCTCACGCTGGCTGTTCTTTGCCGAGGCAGAGCATGTCGTGGGCCTCTACTACGGCAAACGCTGAAACGTTGGGGCGCGGTTTTCACCCGCGCCCGACGCTCCATTCGGTATCATCCTTTTCCTGTCGTCCCTGCCAGAACCGCCGCCAACGCACCCGGATCGCCCATGCCGCAGCAGCGAGCATCAGAAGAACCACGGTCTTGACCCAAGGAATGATCCGCACATCCGGCCCCTCGACCGGCCAAATGCTGATGGCATTGGGAAAAATCGAAAAGAACTCAATCCTCCAGCCATAATGGCGCACGACGACCCATTGAGCATTCCCGGCAGCTTTCTTCGACATCATATCCGAGGCTTCGGCCTGTAGGTTCGAGGTGTCGAACTTGAAATAGGGCGGCCAGCCCCAACCCGTATCCTCGTTGCGATAGATCATCGGCTTTTCATTGGCCCGGAACGTCTGGATGAAGAACACATCACGCTCGGTCGCCGAAGGGTCCTCGCCGGTATTGGCATTCGACCAGAACAGCGCATTGTCACCCGGATTGACCCGCTTTTCATAGGTATCCGTAATCCGCACCACGTCATGCTGCGGCAATGTGTAATGCAGAAACGCAATTACACCGGACCAGAACAGCCCCCAGAAAACCCATTTGACATAGACCATCGCGCGGCCCCCTTACATGAAGTTCGTCAGATATATAATGACCACCACCGCCGTCACCGGAACAATATAGACCAGCCAGATCAGCCGTTTGCGCAAAGAGCGCTCATACTGCACCATCCCTGCCTCTATATAGGTAGTCCTGTCGCCGGGACGACCCGCTTCTTCCCAATCAAGCTCCATTTTCCGCCGCCGGGCAGAGCGCGAATACCACGAAATCGCGAGATAGATCACCGTCAGGGCGATCAATCCAAAGATCAGCAACCGCATCAGTGCCACCATGGCATGCCCCTGTTTCCTCTTTGCGACCAAAGCCGCCCCTTGCATAGCGCAGAATCATGCTAGGCTGCACCCCATATGCGCCAAAACCCGAAAGGACATGCCATGTGTGACGCCTGCATCATCAACGCGGTCAAGGACAGGATGCTGTCGCGCCGTAACTTTTTCACCGCTGCAGCGGGGGCCGGGGCGGCGGCCGCCTTCTCGCCTCTCGGCGGCACGCCTGCTCTGGCGCATGGCCACGCCAAGGTCGAGGACCTGACCCATACCTATGACGCCGATTTCCCCACCTATTTCGGCGCACCCGGCATTTCGACCGAGCAGAATTTCAACTTTGCCGAAAACGGCTTTAACCTGATGACGCTGACGGTCAACGAACACACCGGCACCCATGTAGATGCGCCCCTGCATTTCTCTGCGGATGGCGCATCAGTGGATGAAATCGCTGTGGGTGATCTGGTGGCGCCGCTCTGTGTCGTGGATATCGCTGCCCGGGCCGCACAGGATGCCGATACAATGCTGACCCCCGATGACCTCAAGGCTTGGATTGCCGCCCATGGCCCGATCCCCGACGGGGCCTGCGTCGCACTCCATTCCGGCTGGGGTTCCAAGACTGGCACAGAGGCGTTTCGCGGCTTTGACGGCGAGAAACAGCACTATCCCGGCTTTCACATCGAGGCAGCGCAAATGCTGATCGAGGAAACCGGCGCCCGCTCGATTGCCAGCGATACGCTGTCACTCGATCATGGCCCATCGGCCGATTTCGCCACGCATTACGCTTGGTTGCCCACGGGCCGCTTCGGCATCGAATGTCTGGCCAATCTCGACAAGGTGCCCGCCTCTGGCGCGACCATCGTTATCGGCGCGCCCAAACATCGGGGCGGCTCTGGCGGGCCTGCCCGTATCTTTGCGCTGATCTAACCTATAGGGCCCCGGTGCGTTGGAACCGGGGCTCATTCTGACACCTTTGTGAGATGACATCTCAGGCACGGTGGTTAGGCTGACCGCAAGGTATGAGCAGGCGTAGTATGCGTTATTTGGTGGTGATCCTGTGTATATTCTGGGCTGATCTGGCAGTCGCAACCGAGGGCGCAATTGGCCAATGTCATGCCGAGGTACCCTGTATGCTTGGGGATCGATCATATCATGTGCTCGAGCCGGATGGGTGGGACGGCAAGACACCACTGCCAGTAGTTTTGCATTTTCACGGCTGGATGCGGCAAGGCACGATCGTGGTGAAACATCCTCGCGTCGCAGGGGCCACCCGACGCCGAGGCGTGCTGTTACTGGCCCCCAATGGCGAGGGCAAAACATGGGATTTCTGGACGTCCCAAACGGATGACGTCGCCTTTGCCACTGCCGTGATCGAGGATGCCGCCCTGCGTTATCCGATAGACCGCGAGCGTCTCTTTGTCTCTGGCTACTCCTTCGGGTCTGCGATGGCTTGGCGCTATGTGTGCGAGAACGGCAACGGCGTTGCTGCCCTGCTGGCGATATCAGGAACCCTTCGCCAATCAGAAACCTGTCACCAAGCCCCGCAAGAGATTCGCCACGTGCATGGGACCGCTGATACCGTCATGGACTTTCCGTTTGGCCCCAATGGCGAGAGCACATGGCCGGTCAAACTCTGGCGGGACAGGCTGGGATGTGCCGAACCGGGTGAGGAGCGCGGAGACTGGAGCGTGACAGAGATTTTAAGCTTTCAGCGCATCGCGTGGGAGGACTGCACCGAAGGCCGCGTTCTGCTTGATGTGCATAACCGCGGCCATTTCATCCCGCGCGGCTGGATTGGCAGACAGCTGGACGAGCTTTTGGCCCTGCCATCATCCTATCCTTAAAACAGCAAAAAACGGGCACTTATGCCCGTTTTCTGTATTACGTGTCTAAAATCCAGCCAGAAAAGCTGGAATGATCTTAGTTTGTGGTCGTCGTGGAGGACGAACCGTCGCCGCCCGATGCAGCAACTGCACCCACGATGACTGCGCCCGCGACCACAGCAACCACTGTGCCGGTGCTAACACCCAAACCCAGACCAGCGCCCGCACCTTGTGTCGAGACAAACGGATCAGCGTTCGTTTTGGCCTCTTCTGCAAGCACAGGAGCGGCAGCAGAAACAGCCAGAGCGGCAGCGGCGACAAAAGTCGTAATCTTGTTCATTTTATTCTCCTATCCATTATGGACCATGACATCCCAAAAGGACTTAGGGTTGCTTATGCCATAGCTCAAGGCTCAATGGAACCTGAAATTTCGCCATGCGCCTAATCTCGCCCGTAAGAGATATAGTTGCAACGGCAAGATTAATTTTTGTGCAATTTCAGGAAAGTGCCGTGCTCATCGCAGCGATTTCCGCCTCTGCACCTTCGGCAGCAGCGGCATCACCACGCGAATCGAGCCAGAGACAATAGGCCGCCATGCGCCAGTGATAGAAGGCCGCTAGCGCCTGATAACGCCGGATGATCCCCTGCTCTGGATAGGCCGCGAGAAACCTCTGGCGTTCGCTCTCTGATAATGAGGTGCCGCGATAGGCCATTTGCATCGCGGGGGACAGAAACAGGGCGATATCCTCACACGGATCGCCATATGCCGGACATTGCCAGTCTATCAATCGCCAGTCACCCGGATGTCCCACGATATTTCCAGGCACCGGATCGCCATGCAGAAAACAGGAGCGACCCAAAGGCGCAATCACACCAGAGGGACGAAGGCTCATAAAAGATTTTGCTTTGGCCGGGGGACAGCGGGACAGGATATCTTCTGTTTGACGTAGAAGAGCGTCACTCCCATCAGGTACCGCGCGCAGATGCACAGGCCCGCCCATGCCGTGAACCCGGTGCAAAAGCGTGGCAATCTCTGCCACACCCGTCTGCCAGGTTTGGCCAGGAACATGGTCGTAGATCACACAATGTCCCTCAGCCAAGGCAAAGTCATCCAACCATCTTGGGGCAAGGTTCAGACTGTCCAGATACCGAAGACTGGCCACCTCAGCGCTTGCATCATTGGGGAACAAGGGATTGTCAGAGCCCTTCCCAAAAAGTTTGACAACGAGAGAGAGGCCCCCGGCCTCGACCTTCCAACTCTGATTGGTGCGCCCGCCCATAAGGCGGGTCCACAAGGCATCGGATACGGCAAACCCGCGCTGCAAGAGCGCGGCACGCAACCCGGATTGCATCATCTTTGCCGAGTCACTTTTCAAAGGTTGCCACCGTGTCGCCAAGGAAATTTACGCGAAGCTAGAAGGAAGCGGGTGATCCCACAAGAGACGGAGTTTTGAACACCTTGCAAGATAGGAATAGCCATCGCTCTGCCGTTGATAGCCACGGAACGAAATCACAACTTCTCAGGAAAGAGCCAGCCGGACACCGGAACAATGGCGCGCGTGACCACCGGGATCAGTGCAAGGCCAGCCGTTAGCCCGACTATTCCGTCCAGCCCCGCCGTCACACCCCAAGTGACAAAGCCGGGCATCGCCCCGACCGCCTCTGCCGCCCATGTCGCGGCATGTTTGATCTGCTCATAGGGCAGATGCCAGCCAAGGTCATGCAAACCGTGCACAAGAATGCTCCCCCCGACCCACAGCATCGCAACCGTACCGATAGCCCCGATTCCCGCCAATACACCCGGCATAGACCGGACAATTCCACGCCCTAACGCGCGTGTTGGGGCAAAGTGCCCGGTCGTGCTGAGATGCAGGCCGACATCATCGGCCTTCACAAGCAAAGCCACGGCCCCATAAACCAAGACGGTGATGCCGATGGCCACCAAGGCCAAGGCAGCAGCCTGTATCCAAAAGGTACCAATGTCGATCTGTGACAAGGCGATGGTCATGATCTCTGCGGACAGGATGAAATCGGTTTTGATCGCCCCTTTGACACGCTGTTCTTCAAGATGCGCGGCCTCAAGGGTTTCGGCCTCCTGCGGGCCATGGTCCTTGTGTGGCACGATCAGATGCCAGACCTTCTCGCCCCCTTCGAAACACAGATAGGCACCGCCAATCATCAAAAGCGGCGTCAACATCCACGGCAGAAACGCATTCAACAAAAGCGCTGCGGGCAGCAGGATCACCAGCTTGTTGAAAAACGAGGCCCGCGCGATTTTCCAGACAATAGGCAATTCCCGCGCGGCAGGCAGACCAGTTGCATATTTCGGCGTGACAGCGGCATCGTCGATGATCACACCTGCGGCCTTAGTCCCTGCCTTGCTCGCCTGCGCCGCAACATCATCGAGTTGCGTCGCAGCCAGCTTGGCGATGGCAGCCACATCGTCGAACAAAGCCAGTAATCCGCTCATGACTTTCTCCGCCTTGGTTTGGGCCGCTCGCCCTAGACCTCTAGCAAGGAAACCACCCCATATTCAACGATCTCTCGCCAAGACTTGGTTGGCACACGACGATCACCGTCGTTTTTTGAGCAAAAGATGTTGCAATAGGACGACGGGGCGCGGATATGCGCGATACACTCTACAGGGCTTGCGCGGCGCGGCGCGATGACCAATGGCAACCCGGTGGCAAGGGGTTTTAATGGGATGAAACGGCTTGGGCTTGATGCAACGGATATCCGCATTCTCAATGCCGTCCAACAGCATGGCCCCCTGAGCAAGACACGGCTGGCCGAAATTGCCAACATCTCTCCGACACCGTGTTGGGCACGGCTGGACAGGCTCAAAGCGGCTGGATTTATCCGTGGTTATCACGCTGACATTGTTCTCGAAAAGATCTGTGATTTCACCGAAGTGGTCGTGACCGTCTCGCTCACGCATCACCGCAAAGTGGATTTCGATCGGTTCGAGGGGTTCGTGCGTGGCCGGAACGAAATCACAGAATGCATCGCGACCGGCGGCGGAATGGATTATGTCATGCGGGTCATCTGCCCCAGCCTTGCGCGGTTCCAGACCGTGATGGAGGCCATGCTTGCCGCTGAGTTGGGCATCGACCGTTACATGACCTATATCGCCACGCGACGGGTCAAATCCGGTCAGCCGAACCTCGCGATTCTCACGGCCAAAGACGGCAAGTGATCGTTACGACTGCGCAGTCCATACCCGCCCAAAAATCAGGCTATTCAGCCTGCGCGGATCGTTTTTTCAGACCAAATTGCAGCACTGAATGGCCCTAGAAGATCGCCAGTTTCAGACAGTCCGCCGCTTGTGGCGCGACGGGACAGCAAGGGCGAAAACCATGATGCAAGCAGACGACTTCGGCTTCGGCACCCAGATCCGCAAATCCCCTTATTTCGACGCCACCGTGCGGTGGGGCGCCAAGGGATTTTCGGTTTACAATCATATGTATATCCCTCGCGATTTCGGTGATCCCGAACAGAATTTCTGGAACCTCGTGAATGATGCCATCCTCTGCGATGTGGCGGTTGAGCGTCAGGTCGAAATCACGGGACCGGACGCCGCGCGCTTCGTGCAAATGCTCACCCCGCGCGACCTGTCCAAGATGGCGGTAGGCCAGTGCAAATACATCCTGATCACCAATGCGGACGGTGGCATTCTCAACGATCCGATCCTGCTACGTCTGGCCGAAAACCACTTTTGGATTTCGCTGGCAGATAGCGACATTCTTCTGTGGGCGCAGGGCGTGGCGGTACATTCCGGTATGGACGTCACCATTGGCGAACCTGATGTGTCGCCGCTGCAATTGCAGGGGCCGAAATCGGGCCTGATCATGCAAGAGCTTTTTGGCGAGAGCATCATGGAGTTGAAATACTACTGGCTGCGTGAGCTTGAACTGGATGGCATTCCCCTGCTTGTGTCGCGCACCGGCTGGTCAAGCGAGTTGGGCTACGAGATTTACCTGCGGGACAGCGCCCATGGCGATGCTCTGTGGGAGCGGATCATGGCGGCAGGTATGCCGTTTGGCCTCAAGCCCGGTCACACCTCTTCTATCCGCCGGATCGAGGGCGGGATGCTTTCCTATCATGCTGATGCCGACATCAAAACCAACCCCTATGAGTTGGGGCTGGACCGTCTGGTCAACGTCGATATTGAGGCCGAATTCATCGGCAAGGCCGCGCTGCGTCATATCAAGGCGCAAGGGCCGAGCCGCAAACAGATCGGCCTGATCATTGACGGCGCACCGCTCAAGGGGCCGAACACCACCTTCTGGGCGATAAATGTCGCGGGTGTGCAGGTGGGCAAGGTCACATCAGCCGTGTATTCGCCGCGTCTGGAGCGCAATATCGCACTGGCCATGGTCGCGGCAGAGCATGCCAACATCGGTGCCGAGGTCGAGATCGTGACCAGCCAAGGGCCAGTGCGCGCCGTGATGGTGGAACGCCCCTTCTACGACCCCAACAAGAAAATTGCCGCTGCCTAAGCGCGCCCAACCAAACGAGACCTGATAGATGTCTGACCTCGCAATCGAGCTGCATTGGCAGCGCGCCGAACCTGTGCTGCACACCGGCAAATATTCCAACGCCCATACCGTGCAGTTCAACAACCACCATGATGTGCAAGTGGATGCCGCCCCGGATTGGGGCGGCGATCCCGCCCACACCAATCCTGAACAGGCGCTCGCCTCGGCGCTGTCCAGTTGCCACATGATGACCTTTCTGGCGCTCGCGGCCAAGGCGGGCTGGCCAGTCGCGAGCTATCATGACTATGCCGTGGCCCATCTGGGCAAGAATCCCAAGGGACAGATGTCGGTCACGCGCATTGATTTGCATCCGGTGGTGCGGTTCGACACCGGCTTTACTTTGGATGACACGCAATTGGCCGAAATGCAGGACCGCGCGCACCGCTACTGCTTTATCGCCAACACGCTCGCCGAAAGCGTGGAGATCAACATTCTCTGACCTCTGAAAGGACGAGACCCCATGCAGAAAAGCGACATCCTTCTTTGTGACCTCGACGGCGCAGGTATCCTGCGCCTGACGCTCAATGACGTGGGACGGCGCAATGCGCTGTCCGAGGCGATGCTGGCGGAACTGGGTCGGGTCTTTCGAGAGGCCGGGAATGATCCTGCGGTGCGGGTCATCATTTTGGCGGCAAACGGGCCCGCGTTCTGCGCGGGCCACGATCTCAAGGAAATGACGGCTGGGCGCGCCAACCCTGACCGGGGGCGCGCCTATTTCACCACGGTGATGGCACTTTGTTCCGGCGTGATGCAAGCCATCGTCACTTGCCCCAAGCCGGTGATTGCCGAGGTGACAGGCATCGCCACCGCTGCGGGATGTCAGTTGGTCGCAAGCTGCGATCTGGCGGTTGCGGCGGAAACCGCCCAATTCAGCACGCCCGGTGTGCATATCGGCCTTTTCTGCTCGACACCGATGGTGGCCTTGTCGCGCAATGTGGCGGGCAAACATGCGATGGAACTGTTGCTCACCGGCGATATGATCCCGGCACCGCGGGCGGCGGAAATGGGCCTCATCAACCATGCGGTTTCCCCCGAGGACTTGCAGGCCGCTACGATGGCCATGGCCCGCAAGATCGCGTCGAAATCAAGCATGACCCTCGCGACCGGCAAGCGCGCCTTTTACGCACAGCGCGAGATGACCCTTTCGGATGCCTATGCCTATGCCTCTGCCGTGATGGTGGACAATATGCTGGCGCACGACGCCCAAGAGGGCATCGGTGCCTTTATCGAGAAACGCGCGCCCCAATGGCAGGATGCCTGACCCATGACACCGAACCCCTATAACTCTGATCTCGACCGCAACCCCGCAAACCACCAACCCTTGACGCCACTCAGTTTTCTGGAGCGTGCGGCGACCGTGTTCCCGGATCATACCGCGATTGTGCATGGGCCCCTGCGGCGCAGCTATGCGGCCTTCTATAACCGTTCACGCCAATTGGCCTCGGCGCTAGGCGCACATGGATTGGGGCGCGGCGATACTGTCTCGGTGATGCTGGCAAACACACCCGCGATGCTGGAATGTCATTACGGCGTGCCGATGTGCGGCGCGGTGCTGCATTCGATCAACACCCGGCTTGATGCTGGGATCATCGCGTTTCAGCTTGATCACGCGATGGCGCGGGTGGTGATCGTGGACCGCGAATTCATGCCGCTGATGCAAGAGGCTCTATCGCTCGCCAAAGTCACCCCACTTCTGATCCAATATGACGATCCCGAATTCAGCGGTCCAGAAATCGCAACCACAGCACAAGATTACGAAGCGTTCCTGTCAACGGGCGATCCGTCGTTCGACTGGCTGATGCCAGAGGATGAATGGGACGCGATTTCCATCAATTACACATCCGGCACCACCGGCGACCCCAAGGGAGTGGTGTCACATCACCGCGGGGCATATCTTTTGGCGCAGGGCAATGCCCTGACGACGTCGATGGCCAAGCATGCGGTCTATCTCTGGACCCTGCCGATGTTTCACTGCAATGGCTGGTGTTTCCCCTGGACGCTCTCTGCCATCATCGGCACACACATTTGCCTGCGCCAAGTGCGGGCAGAACCAATCTGGGAGGCGCTTGCGCAAGAGCGGGTAACACATCTCTGCGGCGCGCCGATTGTGATGTCGCTTATGATCTCTGCCCCCGAGACGGTTAAACGTTCCTTGGATCACACGGTGCAATTCTTTACCGCTGCGGCACCACCGCCTGAAAAGCTATTGGCGGATATGAAGGACGCCGGTTTTGACGTGACCCATCTTTATGGGCTGACAGAAACCTATGGGCCTGCCGTGGTGAATGACTGGCATGACAGTTGGTCGACGTTGCCCGCCTCAGAGCAAGCCCGCCTGAAATCACGTCAGGGCGTGCGCTATCTGGCACTTGAAGGGCTCGATGTTCTGGACCCGGAGACCATGAACCCTGTGCCCCGCGACGGCACGACCATGGGCGAGGTCATGTTTCGCGGCAATGTCGTGATGAAGGGCTATTTCCGCAATCCCAAGGCCACGCAAGAGGCCTTTGCCGGGGGCTGGTTTCATTCCGGCGATCTCGGCGTGCGGCACCCAGACGGATACATCCAGCTCAAGGACCGCTCCAAGGATGTGATCATTTCAGGGGGCGAGAATATATCGTCTATCGAGGTCGAAGAGGCGCTCTATCGTCATCCGGCGGTGGCCGTGACAGCCGTTGTCGCCATGCCGCATGAGAAATGGGGCGAAACCCCTTGCGCCTTTGTCGAACTGGCTGACGGGCAGGCGGCGGATGCGGAAACCCTGCGGGCGTGGTGCCGGGATCATCTGGCACCCTACAAGGTGCCGGGGCGGTTCGTCTTTACAGAAATACCGCGCACCTCGACCGGCAAGATCCAGAAATTCCTGTTGCGCACACGCGCCAAGGAAATGACGGAACCCGAGGCCGTTTAACCCTGCCTTGCGGCCTGACGCCGCGCGACACGCGCGCGGATAGCCGCGACATCGGTGATAGGTGTCGCGGCGAATAAGGCACGGGTATAGGGGTGCTGCGGATCGGCAAAAAGCGCCTCTCGGCTGCCCTGCTCGACCGCCTCACCTTTTGAGATCACCATCACATCGTCAGCAATGTATCGCACAACCGAAAGATCGTGGCTGACAAAGACGTAAGTTAGCTCAAACTCTTCCTGCAAATCCGCCAGAAGGTTGAGCACCTGTGCTTGCACCGAGAGATCAAGCGCCGACACCGGTTCATCAAGCACCAGCAGTGAAGGATTGAGCATGAGCGCGCGCGCAATCGCGATACGCTGCCGCTGCCCACCCGAAAACATATGCGGATAGCGGTTAAAATGCTCGGGCTGCAAGCCGACCTTCTTGATCATCGCCTCGGCGCGGTCGCGGCGCTCGGATGCGGGCATATCGGTGTTGATCACCAGCGGTTCCATCAGCACATTGCCGATTTTCTGGCGGGGATTGAGGCTACCGTAGGGGTTCTGAAACACCATCTGCACCTTGGAACGCAGGGCCGGGCTGGGGCGTTTGCGGGCAATATCAACGGGGTGATCGTCAATCCGCAATTCGCCGCTCGAGGGGGCATCAATCAGCGCGATAATCCGCGCGAGGGTAGACTTGCCAGAACCGCTTTCACCAACGATGGCCAGGGTCTTGCCCTTCTCGACAGCAAAGTCGATGCCGTTGAGCGCGCGCACCTTGCCCGCGCGGGCAAAAAGGCTGCCCGGCACTGCGTAGTCCTGAACAATGCCCCGACCTTCGACAACGGGAGAGTGGGCGTCAGCGGTCATCGTGCTGCCTCCTGCGCGAAGAAGTCAGAGACAGTGGGCAGCCGGTCGCCGGTTGCATTCTCGGGCAGGGCCGAAAGCAGAGCGCGAGTATAGGGGTGCTGCGGTACCTCGAAGAGTGAAAGGACGTCAGCCTCTTCCATCTTTTTCCCCTGATATTGCACCACCACCCGGTCGGCGGTTTCGGCCACGACGCCCATGTCATGGGTGATCAGGATCAGCGCCATGCCGTAATCCTCTTGCAGTTTCATCAACAGATCGAGGATCTGTTTCTGTATGGTCACATCAAGGGCTGTTGTCGGTTCATCCGCGATCAAAAGGCGCGGGTTCGACGCGATAGCGATGGCGATCATCACCCGCTGGCATTGGCCGCCTGACATCTGATGCGGATAGGCGTTGATCTTGGTCTCGGGCTCGGGGATGCCGACGGCCCGAAAGAGATCAAGCGCACGGGCGCGGGCATCGTCCCGCGAGAGCCCAAGGTTGAGACGCAGCACCTCTTCAATCTGAAAGCCCACGGTGAACGAGGGGTTGAGCGACGCCACCGGTTCTTGGAAAATCATGGTAATCTCGCGGCCAATCAGGTGGCGGCGCTCCGACGCAGAGAGGTTCGAGATGTCGCGCCCGTCATAGGTCATCTCATCAGCGGTGATGGTGGCGGTATCAGGCAAGAGACCCATAACCGCCAGCATCGACACCGATTTGCCAGAGCCGCTCTCACCCACGATGGCCAATACCTCACCTCGGTCGACATGCACGTCGATCCCGTCCACGGCGGTAAAGCTACCGGTGGCGGTGGCGAATTTGACGGTCAGGTTCTTGATGTTCAGAAGTGCCATATCGTCAACTCCGCTTCAGCTTGGGGTCAAGCGCATCGCGCAGCCCGTCGCCCATCAAGTTGATGGCCAGCACCGAAACCAGAATGGCAAGGCCGGGAAAGGTAACAACCCACCACGCGCGCAATATGAATTCGCGCGCCTCTGCCAGCATGGTCCCCCATTCTGGTGCAGGTGGCTGTGCACCCATGCCGAGAAAGCCCAAAGCGGCGGAATCGAGCACCGCCGAGGAAAACGACAGCGTGGCCTGCACGATCAACGGCCCAAGGCAATTGGGCAGGATCGTCTTGAACATCAGGCGCAGGTTGCCCGCCCCCGCCACGCGAGCAGCAGTGACATATTCGCGCTTCATCTCGGTCATCACGGCAGCGCGGGTCAGGCGGGCGAAATGCGGCTGATAGACAATGGCAATCGCGATCATCGCATTGGTCAGCCCCGGCCCAAGCACCGCCACCAGCACAAGCGCCAAGAGAAGCGACGGAAAGGCAAGGATCACATCCATCATCCGCATGATGACATTGTCGATCCAACCGCCAAAAAACCCGGCCAAGAGCCCAATGATGATCCCGCCAACAAGCGCGATAGAGACCACGACAATGCCGATAAAGAGCGAATACTGCGCCCCAAAGATCAGACGCGAAAGCATATCGCGCCCAACCGCATCCGTGCCCAGCAGGAATTGCGCACTGCCGCCTTCGGCCCAGACGGGGGGCACAAGCAACGCTTCGCGGTATTGCGTGGTCGGGTCGTGCGGGGCGATAATTCCGGCAAAGACCGCTGTTAGGACCAGCAGCACGAAGACCACCAGACCGATCACAGCGCCCCGGTTCTGGCTGAAGTAGAACCAGAATTCGGCCAGCATGCGGCGGCGGATCGCGGCGTCGGACAGCTTCACCGGGGCAGCAAGGTTGGATGTATCGCTCATTTCACACGAATCCTCGGGTTGATGAGGCCATAGGTCAGATCAACCAAAAGGTTGACGATCATCACCAGCGCCGCGATGAGCAGAAGGCCAGACTGCACGACGGGATAGTCGCGCCGGGAAATGGAATCGATCATCCATTTGCCGATACCGGGCCACGAAAAGATAGTTTCCGTCAGGATTGCACCCGCCATCAGCACGCCGATTTGCAGGCCGATAGTCGTGACCACCGGCACCATGGCGTTGCGCAGCGCGTGAATGCCAATGACGCGGTATTGTGGCATGCCCTTTGCCCGGGCGGTGCGAACGTAATCCTCGCCCATCACTTCGAGCATGGCAGACCGGGTCTGGCGGGCGATAACCGCAAGCGGGATCGTGGCCAACACCAAAGACGGCAGGATGAGATGGCTCAGCGCCGAGGTGAACGCCCCCTTTTGCCCCGAGAGCAGGCTGTCGATTAACATGAAGCCCGTCACATTGGGGAAATAATAAAGCAGGCTGATACGCCCCGACACCGGCGTCCAACCCAGAATGCCCGAGAAAAAGATTATAAGCAGCAACCCCCACCAAAAGATCGGCATGGAAAAACCCACAAGGGCAAGCGTCATGGAAATCTGATCAAACCAACTACCGCGACGGATGGCGGCAAACACGCCCACGGTGACGCCAATAACCGTGGCGATGATGATGGCGCAAAGACCCAATTCCACGGTCGCGGGAAAGAGGGTCAGGAATTCGTCCAGCACAGGCTTCTTGGTCACAAGCGAATTGCCCATATCGCCCTGCAAAAGGCGCCCGAGAAAATCGAAATACTGAAGCACAATAGGCTGGTCATAGCCCAGTTGGGCGCTGAGTTCGGCATGCCGTTCCGGGGTAACGCCACGCTCTCCGGCCATCAGCAGCACCGGATCACCGGGCAGGATACGCACAAAACTGAAGGCAATGATCGTGATCCCGATAAAGGTCGGGACCAAGTAGAGCAGTTTGGACAGGATAAATCGGATCATGCGCCGCTTTCCTTTGAAAACGCGCGAGGGCTGTGCCCCCGCGCGTCCGGTTTCATACCAAGGCGATCTGGTTATTCGGCAATGTCGACAGTCTCAAAGGTGAAGTCGCCCAAGGGGCTCATCACAAACCCCGAAACCTTGTTCGACATCGGCACGTATTGGGTGGAATGCGCGATGGTGAACCAAGGGGCCTGATCCTTGAAGATCACTTGCGCCTGCTCGTACAGCGCGGTCCGCTCTGCCGGGTCCGCAGTGATTTTGGCATCCTTTAGCAGCTTGGAAAAATCCTCGTTGCACCAGAAGGCACGGTTGGCACCGCCTTCACCAGCAGAATCGCAGGACAAGAGCACCGACAGGAAGTTGTCGGGATCGCCATTATCCCCGGTCCAGCCCAGCATCACCGCACCGTCACGGCCTGCTTCCATCGACTTTTGCAGATACTCACCCCACTCGTAGGACACGATCTCGACCGTGACGCCGACCTTGGAGAGGTCTTCCTGCATCAGTTCTGCCGAGCGGCGGGCATTGGGCATATAGGGGCGCTGTACCGGCATGGCCCAGATTTTCATCGAGAGGTCAGTCACGCCCTCTTCCTCCAGCATCTTCTTAGAGGCCTCGGGATCATAGGGATCATCGACGATCGACTCGTTATAGGACCACATGGTTGGCGGGATCGGGTTCTTGGCGGGTGCGGCAGCCCCTTGGAACACAGCCTCAACGATAGCGTCCTTGTTGATCGCCATGTTCAGCGCCTTGCGGACGCGGGCGTTGTCAAACGGTGCGACGGTGGTGTTATAGGCCAGATAGCCCACGTTCAGACCGGCCTGCTCATCAAGTTTTAGGTTGGGATCAGCTTTGATCGTCTCAATGTCAGCAGGGGCCGGATAGGGCATCAGGTGGCATTCGCCCGCCTTCAGTTTTTGCAGGCGCACGGCCGCATCGGGGGTGATGGCAAAGACCAGATCGTCAATGATTGCCCCGTCGCCCCAATAGTCGGCATTCTTGGTATAGCGGATCACCGCGTCCTTTTGATAGGCCAAGAACTTGAACGGGCCGGTGCCGATGGGCAGGTTGTTGAGATCTTCTTTGGTGCCTGCCGCATCCAGCGTATCGGCATATTCCTTGGACACGATCGAGGCAAAGGGCATCGCGATATTGGCAAGGAACGGGGCCTCGGGCTGGTTCAGGGTGAACTTGACCGTGTAGTCGTCGATCTTTTCGATGGATTTGATCAGCTCGGGCATCGCCATCGAGGTGTAGTATTCATAGGTCACACCGGCGATATACTGGTGCCAGGGATGATCGGCCGAACCCTGACGCTCGTAGGAAAAGATCACGTCATCGGCGTTAAAATCGCGGCTTGGCGTGAAGTTGTCGTTGGAGTGCCATTTGACACCCTCGCGCAGATGAAACGTGTATTCGGTGCCATCCTCAGACACATCCCAGCTTGTCGCAAGACCTGGTTCGACCTCGGTCGTACCCTTCTTGAATTCAGTCAGGCGGTTGTAGATTGGATGCGCAGAGGCATCAAAGGTGCCACCCGCAGTAAAGGGGGCGGGATCAAAACCCTCGGGCGAGGCTTCGGAGCAGTAAACAAAGGTTTTGGCCTCAGACATCGTGGCGGTCAGCGCCAGTGCCGAAGCGCAGAGCAGTAGGTGTTTCACGGGTTATTCTCCTTGTTGGATTTGGAAAGGTGCGCCGGTTAACCCGGCTGATACCTGCGCGACATGCTGTGGCGTCGTTCAGGGGATGTCAGGTTGTTGGGTCTCCGCGCCTGTGCGCGGCACATAGGAAGAAGGGGTTGCCCCATGCAGCATCTTGCCTGTCCATAGCAGGCGCGCCCAACCTTCGCTAACGTTGGACCAAGAATGCGGGTGCTGACCGAGGTAATGCATACTATCGCCGGTCCGCAGTAGAAACTGTTGACCGTTCACCACTTGCAGCACCTCACCATCGAGCACGAAAATCAACTCTTCGCCGGAATGTTGCACGGTTTCAGATTCGTAGCCGGGCGGGACATTGAGGATAAACGATGTGAGCTCATGCCCCGGAAATTCGGCGCCGATCTGTTCGTAGATGATCGAGGTGCCCGAAATTGAAAACTGCGGGCGCGTCTCTGCGCGTGTCACGCTATCTGCCTGTCGCGGGGTCGCGATAAAGTGGTCGATGCTGACATCGAGCGCCGCCGCAATCTCGGCTAGGGTGCCCAAGGTGGGCACCGCATTATCGCGCTCGATTTGGCTAAGATAGCTCACAGATACTCCACATCCGTTGCTGAGATCCTGCAAGGTCATCGACATGAGCTGCCGGCGTTTTCTTATGCGGCGCCCCAAGGCGAGCGGCGCACCGGCAGGTGTATGAGTCATCGGCATCCTTGGGTCAGAAGGCTTTCGTGAGGCCCACATCAGACGAAATGGAAAAGCATTGCAACAAAAATTTTCCCATGTGGAAAATTTTTTGTCACCGAAGCGGACCTATGTTGCCCCACACGCATAGGATGTTTCCACCTGATCACCCAACCAATGGGCGCACGATCAAATCACGCGGCATGTTGGAAAACACCTCTGGACCTTGGGGCCGCAGGATCACGATTTCCTCAAGCCGCAGCCCAAAGCGACCCTCGAGATAGATGCCCGGCTCGATGGAAAAGACATTGCCAACCGACAGCGGCGTCTCAGACGTTGCGGTAATGTAGGGCGGCTCGTGGATATCGATGCCAAGCCCGTGACCAGTGCGGTGCAAGAAACGGTCGCCATATCCAGCGGCGGTGATCACATCGCGCGCCGCCTTGTCGACGTCACGCGCCAATGCGCCGGGGCGCGCCGCAGCGAGAGCGGCGCGCACAGCCTGATCCACCACCGCGAATACTTCAGTATAGGTGGCATCGGGCGTTCCAAAATAGCCGCATCGCGTCATATCAGATGGATACCCATTGAGACGGCAGCCCGTATCGAGCAACACGGGCATGTCGCGCTCCAACCGCGTCGCGCCGGGCGTATGGTGCGGAAAGGACCCCGATGGGCCAAAGCAGACCGAGCAGAATTCCAGCGTCGCGCCATTCGCCCCATAGAAATCCTGAATAATCTGAACCAACTCGCGCTCGGTCATGCCCAAGCGGAGCGCATCAAAAGCGGCCTCAACCGCCCGATCATTGAGCAGGTGCGCAGCCTTGATCGCGTCGAATTCTGCGGCGTCTTTGCAGGCTCGCAGCGCACCGACTGTATCGTCGGTAAAACGTCGGTTCGGGGCCTGAAGATGATCCAGCAGCAACAGCGAAAAATCCGTACGCATGGTTTCATCGAGCACGACCGATAGGCCCGGGCGGTTTGCCTGACAGGCGCTCAGCATGTCTTGCAGGGCCGCATGCGGACCTTCGTCATCCCGCCACAAATGAAATGGTAAATCCGTTGATTGCCGCGCTGAGGCGGCATTGAGTGAGGGCATGAGAAACCCGGCATAATCGCGCGTGACCAACAGCATCACGGGCCGCTCGTCGCCATGCGGATGCACGCCCGAGAGCCATGCCATATGGCTCGACGGTCCAAGTGCCACAAGATCAGTCCCCGTAGCTTCCATACGGGTGCGTAGGTCTGCAAGGCGGGATTGGAGACGGGGAAAGGCGGTCATGACGGCTCCTGCCGATTAAAGGTTCCGGTCGACAGGTGGAGTCGCGGACACCATGCCCGGCGAATCGTCGCGGTTGGCCTTGACCATAGAAGACAATTTGAGGCCTCACACCCGTCTTCTGGGGGCGATCACTGCAGGCGGGCGCGCAATTTGTCTGTGCAAACTTCCATCAGCAGAACAATCACAAAGATCGCCAGAATGATCATCGAGGCATTGCGATACTGAAAAAGATCAAAGGCAACCTTGAGTTCCTGACCAATGCCCCCTGCCCCGACCAGCCCCAACACGACGGAAGAACGGACCGCCTTTTCCAATGCAAACAGCGAGGAGTTGATCAGTGACGGCATGATATCGGGCAGGATGGCCCCGATCAGGATCGACGGTCTGTTTGCACCGATGGCCGCGAGCGCCTCTTGCGGCTCCTTCTCGGCATCCTCCATCGCCTCGGCAAAGAAACGCCCGCAAAACCCGATGGTATCGACCATGATGGTCATCGTCCCCGCCACAGCCCCAAGCCCGATCGAAGCCACGAAGATTAGCGCCCAGACCAGATCAGGCACCGTGCGCAAAAACGAGATAGCCGCCTTGACCAAAACATTGCCGCGCCCGAGCGGGGACACACCCCGCGCTGCGCACCACGCAATAGGCAGGCTGAGGACAATACCGATGGCTGCGCCGACCAAGGCAATCTGAAAGGTTTCGATCATCCTCACCGCGATACGCGCCAGAAAATCCGGTTCTGTGTTGGGTGGCAGCATCCGACCGACCAAGTTTGCCATACCGGGCAACCCGTCAGCCAGCTGCTTGGGCGAGGGGGCGACTTGCCCCATGGAGGCAAGGAGGATCGCCGCAAGTGCGACGATCAAGACAAAGTTCAGCGTTGAAAACCGTCGAAACCTGTCAGGGGCCTGAGCCCGGCGATCAATCATCGAACGTGTCCTTGAGATCAGCAGGCGCAACCTTGGTCACAGGTCGGTCAAAGAATACCTTTCCGCGCTTTAGCGCGACAATCCGGTCGGCATAATCCATGGCATGCGCCATATCATGCGAGGTATAAATCAACGTAATGCCCTGCGTGCGGCACAGATGGGTAAAAAGCTCCATCACGTTGTGGCCGGACAGCGGATCAAGGCTGGCTGCGGGTTCATCGGCAATCAGCAGCCGCGGTCTGCGCACAATCGCGCGGGCGATGGCGACACGCTGTTGCTGTCCACCTGAGAGGGCATCCGCGCGGTGCAACGCCTTATGCTCCAGATCGACATCTGCAAGCGCCTGCATGGCGCGGTTGCGCCACTCGAGCGGCGCAAGGCTATGAGAAAAAGCGCGCCAACTTCCCGGCTCGCCGAACAGGCCATGGATCACATTCGACAGCACCGAGCGGCGTCGCACGAGGCAATGTTTCTGAAATACAAAGCCGGTCTGACGCCGCATGCGCAATCGCTGAGCGCGCCCTGCCTCTGGGCCGACCGGATGACCAAAACAGCTAAGCGTACCATCAGAAATCGAATGCAGCCCAATCAAGCTCTTGAGGAGGGTGGATTTCCCCGAACCGTTGGCACCAATCAGGGCGACGCGCTCGCCCTCATGGATTTCGAGATCAATTCCCTGAAGCACGGTTGCGCGAGTGTCATAGGCCTTGGTCAGCCCACGCGCGACGATCAGCGGTGCGACATCAGCCGCACGACCCTCGGGCGCGCTTGTCGTGGTCCGCTCTAGAACCTGCATCACCAGTCTCCGGAGTGCGTAAGGTCGTGGGCACACACCCCGGCCTTGTGGAATGAAGCCCTGTCAGTTTCCGACAAAGGATTTGGTATCCACGCCAATGGTGCCATACATCGAGCGGACATAGTCATAGTCGCTGTCCTGCACATTGGTCAGAAAGAACCCACCCTTGAATTTCTGGTTGTCCTCTCCGGTCAGGATCGCCGACATCAACTCTTCTGCGTGGTCCACAAACGCTGACTTGACGGCAGCAACAGCGTCCGCGTCGATGCCAGACCGTGCAACAAGAATATCATTGGGCAGATCTCGACCACGGGCGACGACGGTAAAGGACACATCTGGAAAGGCTTCGCGAATGCGACCAAGGTGGCTTTCGTTCATGCCGACCGCCGCAACATCCCCCCGGATCAGCGCCTCGATCGCCGTGTTACGAGAAATGATCTGTGGCTGGTAATCCTTGTTATACACAAGACCGAAATCAGCCAGAACCTGCGCAGGCCCAAGGTGCTGCGATGTCGAACCGACAGACCCAAAGGTCACGACCTTATCCTTGAGGTCCTGCACCGATTTGATCGGCCCGTCCGAAAGGGTGACGATCTGCGCAAAGTAATTCGGGCGCTGCCATGCGGTTACGATCTGTGCATCCGTCAACTCCTTGATGACGACATATTCAGCCGGGCCAGTTAGAACCAGATCCACCTGTTCCTGATTGAGCGCTTCTACGGCCGCAGTGCGTGAACTGACCGGGAAAAGCTCGATTTCCTGTCCTGTCATCTCTTCGAGTTTTGCCTCGAACGCACCAAACTCCTGTTGCAGGGCTTCGAGCCCCTCAATGTCAGTCACGGCGAATTTCAGCGGCTCTGCAAAGGCAGGCAAAGTGCTGGCAAGGGATACCGCAGCAGCGGCGAGCAGGGAACGGATCATGAGAGGTCTCCGGTGGGTTCGGGGCAAATCAGGGTTGCTGTGTATACAGGATCGTCACACAACCGAGGCATACGGGATTCGGTTGACACTTTCGTGACATGGAGATTTGCGACGACATGACGAATAACTGGACACTCACCGGCGGTCAGATGCTCTTGGGCGGAACTTTTGCGGCGCAGCCCCTGCATGTGACCAACGGCCGGATCACGCAAGAACCGGCTTCAGAGGCCGAATCCTACAACGCAGCCGGCCGGTTGATCCTGCCCGGTATCATTGATCTGCACGGCGATGGGTTCGAGGCCCTGGTTCAGCCGCGTCCGGGGGTGCATTTTCCCTACGATCTTGCCTATCGCGAGGCGGATGCGCAGCTCATATCCAACGGCATCACAACCGCCTATCACGGGCTGACGGTGTCGTGGGAGCCGGGATTGCGTGACATAGCGATCACGCGCGCCCTCCTATCGGCGCTGGAGCGCGTCGCGCCGACGCTCGACTGCGACACTCGGCTGAATATCCGGTGGGAGACTTTTGCACTCGACCATATAGACGAAGTTCTGGGTTGGTTGGCACGGCGGTCGGGCGACATCCTATCGCTCAATGATCACACAAGCGCCAATCACAAGCTGAGCGAGGAGAGCGCCAAACTCAAGCGGATGGCGGTGCGCATGGGCCTTGCGCCCACCGATGCCAAGGCTGCGATTGCGGCGGTTCTCGCCCGTCGGGATGAGGTGCCCGAAGCGATAGATCGGATATGCGCAGAGGCCGTCCAACTGGGCCGCCCGGTGCTGTCGCATGATGATATGACGCAAGAGGATCGTCGCACGGGACGCGCGCGCGGCGTGACATTGGCTGAGTTCCCGATGACCCAAGAGGCGGCGCAAGAGGCGCGCATCGCGGATGAGCCAGTGATCCTGGGCGGGCCCAACGCGCTGCGCGGCGAAAGTCACAATGGCGCACTCTGTGCGACCGAGGCGGTTCGGGCAGGTCTTTGCACGGTACTGGCGTCTGACTATTATTATCCCGCACCATTTCATGCCGTTTGGCGGCTGCACGATGCTGATGTCCTGCCACTTGCGCAGGCTTGGGCCTTGGTCTCGGCCAATCCTGCTGAGGCTGTCGGGCTGCGGGACCGCGGCACATTGGACGTTGGCAAACGAGCGGATATCCTTGTGGTAAACCCGGACACACGTAAGGTCGAGGCGGTGTTCGTCCAAGGTAGAAAGGTGTTAGCCCGTGGCTGACCTGTCTGATCTCTCACGCGCCGAGGCCGGACTCGCGGCGCTTGCGTGCACGGCCTATGATGCCCGGTCCACACGCCCAATCTGGCTGCAAATCTATGATCGTCTGGCTCAAGCGATTGAGGGGGCTGTCGTGACCCCCGGCAGCCGCCTGCCCGGTGAGGTCCAGTTGGCCGATATGTTTCAGGTTAACCGTGTCACCATGCGCCGCGCTCTGGCGCTCTTGCAAAGCGAGGGCAAATTGCAGGCGCGTAAAGGTGTAGGCATTTTCGTACGACAGGTGCCACGCGCCTTTGTGATCCGCAACGATATGCGCTTTGCCGACTCGCTGATTGATTGCGACGCCGAGGTGACATCGCGCACCCTCCGATTGGAACGCGCCCACCCCAGCCCCGAGGCCGCGAGTCTCTTTGATCTGGAACCAACCGATCGGGTGATCGTGTTGCACCGGATGCGCCTACTGGACGGCGCGCCGATCTATTTCACGCGCAAGGAATTACCCGCACACCGCTTCCCGGAGTTTGAGAAGATCTACCAAATCAGCCAATCGGTCAGCGCGGTTTACAAAGCGGCAGGCATCCCTTGGTTTCGCCGCGCCGAAACCCGCGTAAGCGGTGGGTTCGCGCAACCCGATGAGGCCGAAATCCTGTGTCTGAACGAAAACACCCCGGTGCAATATGTCACCGCCATTAACCGCGCCCCGGATGGAACGGCAATCGAGTTCAACAGAGGCTGCTGGCCAATGACCGGCGTGGAATTCGTGTTTCAGTCACCCATCGAGTGAACCGCGCGCGACGTGCCGCGCACGATGCATTCCAGCGGACAACGGATGCGGAAGTGATCTTCGCTTGCTCCGGTGATCAGGTCTGTGAACCGCTCGCCTGCAATCTCGCCGATACTGCGGGCGGGAATACGGATGGTGGTCAGGCCTGGCTCCATCTCGCTTGAGCCTTTGAAATCGCCGATTCCGATCACCGAGAGATCTTCGGGAACCCGCAAGCCACAGCTTTGCGCGCCATAGATCACCCCTTGGGCAATCACGTCATTGCCACACAAAAGCGCAGTGGGACGATGGGCGCGGCGCAAGAGATCCTGCGCCACCTGCTTGGCCTGCGCAATGCTATAGGGTGCCTCCCATTGCCAATCCGCAATCAGGGGCACGTCGGCCGCCAAGAGCCGGTCACGCGCGCCAGAGAGTCGGGCACTTGCGCGGTCATTGCCCTCGGGGCGGGGGAAAATCAACCCGATATCCCGATGACCAAGGCTGAGAAGATGATCAGCAGCACTGCGTCCCGCCTCGTGGTTGTCTGCCCCGACACAGGGCAAGGCTGAATCGGCAGCGTAGTTCCAAAGCGCCATCGCCGGGGTGCGATGGTGCTCCAAAAGTCGCAGGCTGGCATCTGAGTGTTCCAACCCAACAAGAGCAATGCCATCGACGCGATGCTCCATCAGTTTGCGCATCATCGCATATTCACGATCAAGGTCATAGGAATGCGACGCGATGAGCAGGGTGAAACCCGCCCGGTCGATAGAATCGGAAAAGGATTGAATCACCTCGGCAAAGATTGCGTGATCAATTGTCGGCACAATCAAACCGATGGTCGCGTTACGCCGTCCGTGCATCGACTGCGCTGCGCGATTGCGGATATAGCCCAGCTTTTCCACCGCACGGGTGATGCGTTTGCGGGTAGCTGGGCTGACAAGGCTGGGATGATTGAAACTGCGTGACACGGTCGATGGCGACACGCGCGCAGCCTTTGCAACAGCCACAATATCCACTTTTTCATTATATCTATCAGACACCTAAACCACCATTTCGGGGATTTTATGAAAACATTTGCATTACTATTTTCATCACTTACCGTAGAAGATCAACCGGCGTTTTCGTCGGAGACCGCAACGGGAGGTGCGCGTTGGAATTCATCTACTACTTCGGAGAGGTCTTTACGCCTATGGCCTTCATGCTGCTTTTGGGCGGCACGATCGGCGGGCTGATCCTTGGGGCCACTCCGGGCCTCTCGCCGACCATGGCGGTAGCCTTGCTCATTCCGTTCACCTTTCGACTTGAGCCAGCTCATGGTCTCATTCTGCTTGGGGCGGCCTATACCTCAACCGTTGCGGGCGGTGCGGTCAGTGCCATCCTGCTCAAGATCCCCGGTGCGCCCGCCAATATCGCAACGACACTGGACGGGCATACAATGGCCACGCAGGGCCGTGGGGCAGAAGCGTTGCAACTTTCGTTTTTATCCTCGGCGGCGGGCGGCATTTTTGGTGTTCTACTGCTGATCTTTCTCACGCCGATGCTGGCGAAATGGGCGCTCGCCTTTGGGCCATCGCATCTCTTTTGGCTGGCCATACTTGGCGTGACCGTGATCGGCACGCTGGATACCAACTCGGTCGTCAAAGGGCTGCTTTCGGGCTGCATGGGCATGTGGCTCGCAACTATCGGCTTTGACGATATCATGGGCGCACAGCGCTTTATCGTTCATCCTTCGCTGGCAGGTGGGATCAGCATTGTGCCCGCGCTGATCGGGCTCTTTGCCATTCCCCAAGTGCTGGCGATGTTCGCGCGAGGGCGTCAGCCAGCTGGGAGCGATGTGATCGCTGTACAAAAACACCCCATCGGCAAGGCAATGCGTGAAGTCATCCGCCGCTGGCGCGCGCTGAGCATCGGGACAGCTATAGGATCTATAATCGGTCTCATTCCGGGTATCGGAGGACAGATTGCCGGGCTGGTGGCCTATGATCAGGCCAAGAAGTTTAGCCCGGAGCGGCAAAAGTTTGGCAAGGGTCACTCTGAAGGCGTGATCGCCGCAGAAAGCGCCAACAACGCCATGGTCGGACCATCGCTGGTGCCACTCCTGACGCTCTCCGTGCCCGGTAGCCCGACAGCGGCGGTGCTCTTGGGGGGCTTGCTTATCCACGGGATTTTTCCGGGTAGCGACCTTTTCGACAATCACCCGGATGTGGCCTGGACCTTTATCAACTCTATGCTCATCGGGCAGGTGTTGATGTGCATCTTTGGCCTTTACGTGGCAGGTCTTGCCGCGCGGGTGGCGCAGGTGCCGCAATATGTCATGGCCGCAGTGGTGCTGGGATTGGCTGTCTTTGGCTCTTACTCAGTTCAAAACTCGATGGGCGATGTCTATGTGATGGCCGCATTGGGCATTGGCATGTTCTTTCTAGAGCGGTTCGGCTTTACCGCCGCACCGCTTGTGCTGGGTCTTATTCTAGGACCAATCGCCGAGGCCAATTTCACGCAAGGTTCGATGATCGCCGACGCGACCGATGGACGGTTCAGTTACTTCTTTGGCGGAACGCTGAATATCGCGCTGATCCTGATCGTGATCGCCTCTGTCGCCTATTCGGCCTGGATGGAGGTTCTGCAACGTCGTCAGGACCGCGCCGATCAGACCAAGGAGGCAAAGGCATGAGACAGTGGCAACATGTCATCCCGTCCGGGGCTATCGCCGCCCTTGGCCTCTGGGTCTGCTATGTCAGCTTTACGCAGCAACCGGCACAGGCGTTCCTGTTTCCAAGGCTGATTTCAAGCGTTTTTGTCGTGCTGGCACTCTGGACATTTGGTCGTGCGGTTATGGGCCTGTCGCGCGCCGGAACAGGAATTGGCCGCACGATGTTTCTCAACATCCTGCCGGGGCTGGTCGTGGCAAGTGTCTATATCTTCTGGGCCGCTGAAACGCTCGGATTTTACAGCGGCAGCGCACTGGCCTTCTTTGCACTGCTCAGCCTCTACGATCCCGCCCCGCATCGCGAAATCAAAAGCTGGATGCGCCGGGCGGTAATCACATCGGGGTTCATTCTCGTGATGTATTTGCTCTTTGCAAAGCTGCTCAGCGTGTTCACGCCACGCGGCCTGTTTTTCTAGAACTGCCGGAGCGATCCGGAAAATCAAAACCAAGGGAGGAGAAGACCATGACCAAGATACTCAAAGGGTTGGCAACGGCCCTATTGCTCGCGGCGTCCCCCGCCGTGGCACAGGACTATCCAGACCGCCCCGTGATGATGATGGTGAGTTATGGTGCCGGGGGAGCCACCGATTTTCAGGCCCGAATCGTGACGATGACGGCGGGAAATGAAGACACGCTTGGCCAACCTATCGCCATCATAAACAAACCCGGCGCAGGCGGGCGTGTCGGCTGGAATTGGCTGGCAACGCAGGCAGAGGCGGATGGCTACGCGCTTGGCGTTTACAACATCCCGCATTTCATCGCGCAGTCCATCGAAGGTGGGGTAGAATACAACGTCGACAGTTTTGAGCCGATTGCCAATTGGGGTGCTGATCCGGCAGTTTTCATCGTGGGTGCCGACAGTGAATTCAACTCGATGCAAGATGTGGTGGCCTGGGCCAAAGAGAACCCTGGCAAACTGACCTTTTCGGGGGCAGGCCTGTTTGTGGGGCACCATATCGCAGCGCTCCAACTCGAAGCAGCCGCAGAGGTCAAACTAGCCTATATTCCCAACAATTCTGGCGGTGCCGGTGCCATGAAGGCCGTGATCGCCGGAGAGGTCATGGGCGGCATCAACAACCTGTCGGACGCCTTTCGTGCCGCCGATGCGGGCAGTGTGAAGATTTTGGGTGTGTTCGACACCGAGCGCAGCAGCTTCCTGCCCGATGTGCCCACCTTGCAAGAGGCGGGCTATGACATCGACGATTCCAGCGTGAATTATCGTGGCATCATGGCCCCCAAAGGCACCCCTCAAGAGGCAATAGACAAGCTGGCAGCCGTGATGCCAGCCATGTTCGCCGATCCCAATGTCATGAAACAAATGGAGGCGGGCGGATCGCCGATCAAGATCATGACGCGGCAAGAGGTGATCGAGATGTGGGCTGCCCGTCAGAAGACACTCGAGAAACTCTTGGCCGGGCTTTGATCCCAACGCAAAGCCTACCTAAGCAGGGCAGCCCCCGGCATGCCCTGCATCCACCCCAATAAGGAACACCACATGAGCGCTGAAGGTGATATCGCCGCTGTCGAAAACGTCATGGCCAAGGCTCGGGCCGCGCAAAGTTCCTATGAGGCGGGCGGGTCGCAAGAGCGCTATGACCGCGCCGCGCAAGCCGCAGCCTGGGCGATCATGGAACCGACCCGCAACCGTGCCTTGGCGGAATTGTCAGTGGCCACCACCGGCATCGGCAATGTGCCGGACAAGATCACCAAAAACCACCGCAAGACGCTTGGGCTCATGCGCGACATTTCCGGGGTTAAGACCTTCGGTGTGATCCGTGACGATCCGACAACAGGGATTACTGAAATCGCGCGTCCCATCGGGGTCGTCGGTGCCGTGGTGCCCTCGACCAATCCGGGGGCCACCCCGGCCAACAACATCATCAATGCGCTCAAATGTGGCAATGCCATAGTGCTGTCGCCCTCACCCAAAGGGGTGCCGACCTGCGAGCGCTTGCTAGAGCATATCCATGCCGAGTTTGCCAAGATCGGGGCAAACCCCGATCTGGTGCAGATGGTGCCCGCTCCGGGCTCCAAGGCCAAAACGCAGCGGATGCTGGAATTGTCCGATCTGGTGGTTGTGACCGGAAGTCAGGACAATGTGCGCCGCGCCTATACCTGCGGCACGCCTGCAATTGGCGTCGGTGCTGGCAATGTATGTGTCATCGTGGATGAAACCGCCGATCTGACGGCAGCGGCAGCCAAGATTGCAGCCTCCAAGACGTTTGACAACGCAACCTCCTGTTCCTCGGAAAATGCGGTGGTGGTGGTGGATGCGGTCTATGACGCCTTTGTCGCAGCTTTGGCACGCGAAGGCGGCGCATTGATCCCCGAGAGCAATTCGCATGAAATCGTTGCGCGTCTCTGGCCCGATGGCCATCTCAACCGCGCAGTGATTGCACAGGACGCCCCCCGCATGATTGAGGCGCTTGGCCTTTCGGGGCGGGTACCAGAGGGAACCCGATTTGTTGCGGTGGAAACACGGGATATCGGGCCCGATCACCCCCTTTCGGGCGAGAAGCTGAGCCTTGTTCTCGCGCTCTATCGCGCCGCGGATTTCGAAGATGCGGCCGCTCTTGTCGAGCGCATCCTTACCCATCAGGGAGCGGGTCATTCCGTTGGCCTGCACAGCGCTGATGACAGCCGCGCACGCCATCTTGGGGCCACGCTGCCCACCTGCCGGGTGATCGTCAATCAGGCGCATTGCTTTGCAACAGGTGGTGCCTTTAACAACGGCATGCCCTTCTCACTCTCGATGGGCTGCGGAGGCTGGGGCGGCAATTCCATCGACGACAACCTCAACTGGCGACATTTCCTGCAAACCACCAAGATCGTGCGTGAAATCCCCCCAAGAGAGCCGACACTCGACGAGATTTTCGCTGATTACTGGCGGGTGGCAGGCCAATGAGGCTGTGCCGCGACACACCGCCCAAGGGCACGCTACGGGACTGGGTCGATGCCCGCGCCGAGGCGGGCGGCCCGGCACTGTCCTTTCCTGATGAAGGCACGGCGCTGGATTGGCCCGGTCTGCGTGACCGGGCCCGCGCCATCGCTGGCATGTTGACCACACAGGGCATCACCAAGGGCGAAAGCGTTGCGATCATGCAGCCCAACGGACAGGCGGCGATCGAAGCGATCTATGGTGCCCTCTACGGCGGATTTCGCGCCACGATGATAAACCTCGTCGCCGGGGCAGAGGCGATTGGCTATGCGCTCGACCATTCCGGGGCGCGGGTGGCTCTGGTGCATCCCTCCCAACAGGCGGTCTTCCAGAGCGTCAATCCCGGCGGGCGCATTGCCGCCCTCAGCCTGACTGCGGCCGCGCCAGACACTGTCCTGCATCCCGTCACACCCGACGACCACGCCTTGCTTATGTATACTTCGGGTACGACCGGGCGCCCCAAAGGGGTCGTGCACACCCAAGCCAGCCTTTTGGCCGGGGGGTGGACCACCGCCATCGCCCATAATCTCGGGCCAGAGGATACTGGGCTATGTGTCTTGCCTGTCTATCATATCAACGGCCTCTGCGTATCGGTGATGGGATCGCTTGTGTCGGGGGGACAGTTGGCCATGTGCGCACGGTTCTCTGCAAGCCGGTTCTGGGCACAGGCAGCCGAGACACGGGCCACTTGGTTTTCGGTCGTGCCCACCATTGTATCGCATCTGTTGCATGGGGAAACAGGACCAGACCCAGAGACGCGCAAACGGCTTCGGTTCGGGCGCTCTGCCTCCTCTCCGCTTCCGGTCGAGGTACATACGGCTTTTGAAGCTCGGTTCGATGTGCCCATTGTCGAGACGATGGGCCTCACAGAGACGGCGGCGCAAATCCTGTCAAACCCCCTGCCACCCGGCACGCGCAAGATTGGCTCTCCGGGTATCGCCTATGGCAATCAGGCCGAGGTCGCGGGGCCGGATATGCGCCCGCTCCCCCCCGGCCAAGAGGGTGAAATCATCGTCAAAGGCCCCAATGTGATGCTGGAATACCTCCGCAATTCCGAGGCCACGCGCACCAGTTTCACACCCGATGGCTGGCTGCGCACAGGCGATTTGGGGCGCAAAGACGCCGAGGGGTATTTCTTTGTTACCGGACGCCTCAAGGAGTTGATCATCAAGGGCGGTGAGAATATTGCGCCGCGTGAAATCGACGAGGTGCTCTATGCGCATCCCGATGTGGTCGAGGCGGCGGCCTTCTCTTGTCCTTGCCCGCGCTACGGCGAGCGGGTCGAGGCGGCAGTCGCCCTAAGGCCCGGCTCGACACTGACGGCTGAGACCCTTTTGACACTGTGCAAAGACCGGCTTGGGGCATTCAAAAGCCCGGATCACATATATTTTCTTGGGGAGTTACCCAAAGGGCCGTCGGGCAAAATTCAACGTGTCAGGCTCAAGGACTTGTTGGCCGGAGACCTCGAACCCAACCCATAAAATTGGACGGCCCACGGTCACGCACGGGGCGCGTCAACAGGGGAAATGCGCAGCGCGCGCAGGGCGTTCAAAATGACGGCAACATCAATCGCCTCTTGCAACAGGGCACCCTGCACCGGGCTGAGATAGCCAAAGGCCGCGGCGATCATGCCAAGCACCGATAGGCCGATCCCGGCAACAACGCTTTCCACTGCGATCCGGCGAGCCGCGCGGGCAATCTCGATCCCCGGCACCAGCCGGTCGATACGATCCACCAGAAGCACCACATCTGCCGCCTCGGCAGATGCGGCCGCACCCCGCGCCCCCATGGCGACGCCCACATCGGCGGCGCTGAGCGCCGGCGCGTCATTAACGCCGTCCCCCACCATCATCACCGGACCGCGCTTGCGCTCGGAAAGAACAAGCAGCACCTTTTGATCAGGCGTGAGACCCGCCCGCAACCCATCTAGCCCAAGCCCCTCGGTCACACGCTCGGCCACATCGGCGCGGTCGCCCGTTGCAAGCAGAATGCGCTCAACCCCTTCTCGCCGCAGCCTGTCGAGCATCGCGCCCGTGCCTTCGCGCAGCGGATCGGACATCACCAGATGCCCGGCCAAACGTCCGTCAATCGCAACCGCGACAAGAACAGCCCCAGCAGCCATGCTGGACGGGACCCCCGATTGCCCCGCGATGCGCGACGCAACAAAGCCATCCCCACCAACAATAACCCGGCACCCCGCGACATGGCCCATGAGCCCTTCACCGGGCAGTTCCACCACCTCTGAGGGCACAGGCAAGCTGAGACCGCGCGCCTTTGCCGCCGCAACGATGGCCTGCGCCACAGGATGTTTCGACGCCTGATCTAGCGCTGCGGCCAAGCGCAGGATTTCATCCTCGCTCTTGTCACTGTGACAGGCGATGGACACGATTTGGGGGCGACCATCCGTCAGGGTGCCGGTTTTATCCAGGATCAGCGTGTGGATACGTGCCATTGTCTCAAGTGGTCCCGCACCCTTGATCAGCACCCCGAAATGCGCAGCACGAGAGAGGCCCGCCACCAGTGCCACCGGCACAGCAAGAATTAACGGACAAGGCGTGGCCACAACCAGAACTGCGACCGCCCGGATCGGATCCCCGGTGAACCACCACGCGGCAAAGGCAATTGCAACCGTCACCACAAGAAACCCAAGCGACCAGCGGTCCGCCAGCCGGGACATCGGCGCCTTGGATGCCTGTGCCTCGGCAACCAACCGGACGATCCCGGCATAGGTGCTGTCTTTGGCGGGGCGCAAGGCTATGAGGTCAAAGGCCTCGCCTGCATTGGTCGCGCCGCTCATGGTCTCGGCCCCGCGCACAAGCCGCACCGGCAGGGATTCGCCCGTCAGCGCCGATGTGTCAACAAAACCAGTCTCTGACGCCAGAGTGCCATCAACCGGCACCACATCCCCCTGCCGGATCAACAGCCTGTCACCCGGTATGATCTCGTCCAGAGGTATATCCTCTAGCCCACCGCTTCGGTGTCTCGTCGCTGTGCGCGGAACGCGGGACAGCAAAGCGTGCATTTCTCGCCGCGCGCGGCCTTCTGCAAAGGACTCTAGAAATGTGCCGCCCGAATACATCACCGCGACGACCGCGGCTGCCAGTGTCTCGCCAAAGGCAAGCGCCGCCGACATAGAAAGCGCGGCAACGATATCGAGCCCGACCTCACCCCGGCGTAAGCTGCGGAGGATCTCGATGACAAGTGCGACGAGCGCGGGCGCAACCCCGGCAATCCAGAGGAATTTGGCTAAGCGGACCTCGCCCATAAAATAGAGCGCAAGCCCCAACAGCAGACCGGCTACCGCCAGCAGCAGAAGCACGATCTTGAGGCGGTCAGATCCGGTTTGTTCCATGCGACCGTGCTCTCCATGGTCACGCACAGGTTTCGCTTTATCCGCATCATCGCGCAGGCGCGACTAAGGGTCCAGTCCGCGTTTTACCGCAGGCTAACCAGCTTCGCGCCAGTGCGGATACGCCTCAGAACGCAAAAGGCCCATCCCCATGGCGCAGCGGCAGTTCTGTCCAGACGCCGCCTGGGCCCGTATCGATCAGCCCGCAACCCGTAGGACCTGTCATAAAGCCGACTGGCGCCTCCTGACGCAGGTCCAGTGCAAATGCACTGCAACAGGATGGTGCCGTCACGACCGGATGCCGCCCTAAAAGACCATGATAAACACCGTGCACATGCCCCGACAAAACCCAGATCGGAGCTTGATGCCGCTCCAGAACAAGGCGCAGGGCGTCGGGGTTTTCAAGCCCTATGGCATCCATGAACCGGATACCCGTGCGGAGCGGCGGGTGATGCAATGCCACCACCACCTGCCTTCCGCCCGTCTCTGCAAGCGCTTGGTCAAGGAACGCAAGACTTTCGGCCCGCAAGATGCCGCCGCCATTGCCCTCTATCAACGTATCAAGACCAATGACGCGCGTGTCTGCGATATCTGCAACCCAGTCGATCAGGCCGGTCGGCCTTATTTCGGGCAGGTCGGAAAACGCAGCTCTGAACGTCTCTCGACCATCGTGATTGCCGGGCACCACAAGCAACCTGTGTCCCAGTCGCTCGAGCTCCCGGCGCGCAATCGCGTAGCTCTCGGCGCTGCCATCCTCACTGAGATCGCCAGTGACAAGGATCGCATCTAGCGGCCCAATCGCATCTAGCCGTGTGCGGAGCGTGTCCACAGCCTCTTGCAGCAAGCGGCCCGTGTCGAGCCGACCAGAGACCAACTGCCCCTCGGGGACGACATGAAGATCGGACAGATGGAGAAACCGCGCCATGTTTACTTGATCCCTGTGCGCAAAAAGGCCTGTACGAACTGGCGTTGAAAGACAAGGAATGCCACGAGCAAGGGCGCCACTGACAGGATTGTCGCTGCGGAAATCACGCTGATATTCACCCCATTCTCAGGTGCGCCAAAGATCGACAACCCCACGGTCAGAGGCCGAGTATCCGGCGAGTTGGTGACAATCAGCGGCCAGAGAAAATTGTTCCAATGGGTCGAGACCGAGACCAGTGCATAGGCAAGGTAAGTGGGCCGCGCGAGGGGCACATAGACCCGCCACAAGATGCCGAACCAGCCGCAGCCCTCGACACGTGCCGCCTCATGCAGCTCAATAGGCACACCCTTAAAGGCCTGCCGCATCAGAAAGATACCAAAGGCAGATGCCATATAGGGCATGCCCACCCCAAGGATCGTGTCGAACAGACCAAGCCGCGAAACCATCACATAATTCTCGACGATCAACACCTCTGGCAGGATGAAGAGCTGCATCAAGACCAGAAGAAACACCACATCCCGCCCCGGAAACCGCACCTGTGCAAAGGCGAACCCGGCCAATGTCGTGACAAAAAACTGTCCGATCAGGATGACCGTCACCAAAAGAAATGTGTTGAGGAAATACTTCAGCCACGGCGCACCCGCCCAAGCGGTGCGAAAGTTGTCCAGAGTCCATGGCGCGGTCAGGTTGAAATTGACCGCATCCGAGGTTGTGTGAAACGCCGCCCAAAAAGCGAAGACCAGCGGCGAGATCCAGATCACGGCCAGCAAAAGCGCGCCAAAAGTCTCAAGATGTCGGGACAGGACGCTCATTGGTAATGTGTCCGCTTATCAAGAATGGTGAACTTGATCCCCGCCACGATGCCAAGAACGAGCAAAATAAGAATAGTCATCGCCGCCGCCTGCGGCGCATCGAAAAAGGCGAACGCCATTTCCCAGATGTAATATAGGATCAGCTTAGAGGCGTCGTTTGGGCCGCCCTTGGTCAGAATAAAGAGGTGGTCGATCAGCTTGACCGAGTTGATCAGAGCGTTGACCATGATGAAAAGCGTGGTCGGCATCAAAAGCGGCAGCACGATCCGGCGCGTATAGGTAAAGCGACTGGCCCCTTCGATATCAGCAGCTTCCTTGAGGTCTTCGGGGATGGTCTGAAGCGCGGCAAGGTAGAAGATCATAAAGAACCCCGCCTCCTTCCAGATCGTCACGATAATCACCGCCCATAATGCGGTTTCGGGCTGGCCCAGCCAATTGACCGACGGCAGGCCAAAGAGCGCCCCAATTTGATCCAGAACGCCCAATCCCGGCGTGTAAAAGAAGAGCCACAGATTTGCGGCGGCAATCATCGGAAGCACGGTCGGCGTGAAATAGGCGGTACGCACGAATCCGCGTGCCGGGATCTTGGAATTGGCCCACAGCGCCATGCCAAGAGCAATCGCTATGGAAATCGGAATTGTTGCGCCAGCATAGATCAGGTTGTTCGTCACCACCTTCCAAAAAGTCGGATCGGCGAAAAGATCCGTGTAATTCTCTGTGCCTACGAATTCACTGGGTTTGCGCCGCGTTTCGCGGCTGAACAGGCTTGTCCACAACGTCGCCATAGAGGGATAAAACGCAAAAGCCGTAAGCAGGATTGCGGCGGGGGATAGCAAAAGCCATCCGTATATCGCCTGTCTGCGGCGTTCTATATTCACGTGCTGCCCCATGTTCGGCCTTTTATACAGTCAATGTCGACGCCAGACCCAAGCCCGACGCCGACAAAAGGATCACCGGGCGACAAATTACCGGTAGTCTTTCAACAGCCGCTCGGCAGCCTCCTGCGCCTCGGCCAGTGCATCGGCGGGCGATTTGCCGCCCGTCAAGGCCGCCTGAATGGCGTTATTGAGCCCATCACGCACGCGCGCCGTCTCGAAAGTTGAGAATTCGGCAATCGCGTTCTCAAGCTGATTGCGCGCAACCAGAGCCGGTGGGAACTCTGCGGTATAGGCCTTGAGCGCCTCCGTTTCGTAGGACGCAGGCGACACGCCCATATAACCGGTAGCAATCGACCATTCGGCCGCCTGTTCGGGTGCAGTCATGAACGCGATCAGTTTGAGGGCTGCGGCGCGCTCTTCTGGGGTTGTGTCCTCGAAGACATAGAAATTGCCACCGCCGGTGGGCGAGCCGGGCCGCACATTCGCCGGAAGCACCGACACCCCGAAATCAAAGCTGGCTTCGTTCTTGACCGCCGTCAGGTTACCGGTGGAATGCCACATCATTGCGGTCTGCCCTTCGAGAAAGGCTTGACGCAATGTGCCCCATTCAACTGTGCCAGTCGGCATGATGCCATGCTCGGTCGAGAGCGATTTCCAGAACTCCAGCGTTTCGACGACTGCCGGGTCGTCGAAATAGGTTTCCAGCCCGTCGCCGGACATCAGCTCCTTGCCATTCTGGATGGCGAGCGCCTGAAACATCCAATAGGGATAGCCGGTCGAGGGGATCATCAGCCCATAGGTGCCATCCTTGGTCAGGGCCTTGCCCATGCTCACCATCTCGTCCCAGCTGGCCGGCGGGGCCTCTGGATCAAGACCTGCAGCGCGGAACATGTCCTTGTTGTAATAGGCCACGATGGTCGAGCGTTGGAACGGGATGCCCCATGTCTTGCCCTCGATCCGGCCATTGGCCATCAGCGCGGGATAAAAGCTATCGAGCCATCCTTGGTCGACGCCTTCGATATCCTCAAAGGCCACAATCTGGCCCTGCTCGATCAGGTCATAGGCGTCGATGGAAAACATCACCGCCAATTGCGCAGACTCCCCCGAGGCAATGGCCGAGAGCGCACGGACGCGCGTGTCGTCGTAGTTGCCCGAATAGATCGCGTTGACCTTGATATCCGGATTGGCCTCTTCGAACTTGGCGACGATGCCATCGACAACCTCGGTCAGCGCGCCGCCAACCGCAATCGGGTAATACATCGTCAATTCGGTTTGCGCAGCCACCGGCGCGGCAGTCAATGTCGCCAACGCGGTGGCCAGAGTGATCTTTCTGATAGTGTTCATGATGTCCTCCCAAGAATTAAACACGGTATTTCCAACGTGACCTCACGCCGTCACGCCATTCGGATGCCGAAGTCTGTTTCCTTCTGTGTCGAAGAAGTGCAGATCCTCATCGGCAAAATCTATGTCGAGCACGTCTCCGGCTGGGATGTTCCGCAATCCCGGCATCGCGATCACCAACCCATTCGCACCGGGATGTGTCAGCCCTACGAAGGTCTCTGACCCGAGGAATTCACATTCGGAGACGCGGCATTTCAGGCGCCCCTTGCCCGGACCGGCCAAACGCAAACTTTCTGCGCGCAGGCCAATTTTATCAGCCCCCTCAAAACCGGGCAGCGTCGCGCTATCAATCAATGCCATCGGCGGAGAGCCGACAAATTCGGCGACGAATGTATTGGCAGGGCGGTAATACAGGTCCTCGGGTGCGCCGGTTTGCTGGATGCGCCCGTCCTTCATCAACACAACGATATCGGCCATACTCATGGCTTCGGTCTGATCATGGGTCACGTAGATGACGGTGATACCCAGATCGACCTGTAGTTTCTTGATATCCTTACGCACGGACGCCCGCAGCTTGGCATCAAGGTTCGACAGAGGTTCATCCATCAAGCAAAGCGGCTGGTTCGCCACAATGGCACGGGCAAGCGCCACGCGCTGCCGCTGCCCCCCGGACAACTCACCCGGCTTACGTGCCTCGTACCCCAACAATCCGGTAATCTCGAGGGCGCGTTGCAACTTTTCCCGCCGCTCAGCCGCAGGCACCCGGCGCACCTTGAGCCCGAAAACAACATTCTCCGCGACACTGAGATGTGGAAAGAGCGCGTAGGACTGAAACACCATCGACAGATTTCGCTCAGACGGTGCGGCCGTGGTCACGTCCCGTCCATCAATCAAGATCTGCCCCTCATCCGGCAGTTCCAGCCCCGAGAGCAGGCGCAAAGTGGTCGACTTTCCGCAACCAGATGGCCCAAGCAGGGCCACAAACGATCCGCGCGGGATCGACAAGGAAACCCGCTCGACGCCAAGCTGCCCCTTCCAACGCTTTGCGACCTCTCGCACGTCTACAAACGCATCCGACATCAGCCAATGTCCTCTGCAAATGTGATCCGGCCTCCCAGACGCTCGACCAGTTGGTCAAACGGCGCGGCTGGCGCGCGGTCACAGATTATATGATCGATCTGGGCAATATTGCCGCCAACGGCGGGGGCCAGACGCCCGAATTTGCTACGATCTATCACAAGGATGGATGTTCGCGCGTTCTGCCACATGCGGTCGGTGGCCCGCACCTCGGCTTGATGGAACTCCAGCAACTCGCCCTCCGCTCCGATCCCCGCCGTTCCAAAGAGGGCGAATTCGGCGCGGTAACGACCAAAGAACTCGACCACCTCCTCGCCGACAAAATCGCGGTCTGGCAACCGGAGTTCCCCACCCGGAACGATGATGCGATTGGAAATCTCTTCGCTCAGCGCCATAGCAGCGCTGAGGTTGTTGGTGACGACGGTCAATTCCCTTTTGCGATGCAGCGCCCGCGCCACGCTGAGCACGGTAGAGCCGATGGAGATAAAGACCGTTGCCCCATTGGGGATCATCGCCGCCGCCGCATTGGCAATAGCGCGCTTTCCTACAAGATTGGTGCCCGCCCGCTGGTCAAACGGTGTATTGCGGCGGCCCTCGGCAAGCTCGATGCGCCCATGCGCGCGGTGGAGGGTTTCACCATCACAAAGCAGATCAAGATCGCGCCGGATCGTCTGCATCGAGACGCCGAACATGTCGGCGAGCGCGCCCACACTCACGCCTCCCTGTTCTTGAACAACCTGTTGAATAAGGTCGTGTCGCCGACTTTTCTTGGACGCCATGTGAGTTTCCATAACTTTGCGCGATTGTTGGTCACGAAATGCAACAAAGCAACATTTTTTTGCTTGGTTTCCCTCTAGTCGCAGGGCCAAAAAATTGAGATCATCACAGCAATCGCGAATACTCTCCAAATTAAACCCCTTTTACAGGCCTAACTCGAAAATATGACACCTATGTGAAATGTCGCTTTGTTGTTTTGTACTTTCAATTTCTTCTCTGCACTGTAAGTTTTCCTGAGCTGGGTCTATTCTGCGGCCTTGCGGCACACGCAGTTCGACCAAGTCGGAGGCTTCACCAAACTGATGGACACTGTCGCGACTATTTTCGACCGCTACGAGGCCGTGCGCCACCGCTTGCCAAGGGTTCACTCGCCAACACGGACGCGGGAAATCAGCTCTCTGCATGACATCGCGGCACAAGCGGATGCCTTTGTCTTTGACGCCTACGGTGTGCTGAATATCGGCGAGGCGGCCATACCCGGCGCAGCGCAACGTTTGAGAGAGTTGAGAGAAATCGGATGCCAGATTCGCATTCTCTCCAACGCGGCCAGCTACACCCATGCCGGCGCCATGACCAAGTTTCAAAATCTGGGCATGGGGGTTAGGGATCACGAGATCATTACAAGCCGAGATGCCACATTGGCGCATCTGGATGACAGGCTTTGGGGATGTATCGCCGCGCCACAGGACAATCTGTCCGACATTTCCGCCCCTACCCGGCGACTGGTGGATGACCCCATCAGCTATGATCAGGTCGAAGGCTTTGTTTTTCTCTCTACCGAGGTCTGGTCGCTGGATCGCCAAGCGCTGCTCGAAACCGCACTGTTAAAGCGCCCGAGGCCAGTGATCATCGCCAACGCCGATCTGGTTGCCCCGCGCGAACACGGCTTTTCGCTAGAGCCCGGTTATTTCGGGCATCAACTTGCGGATCGCGGCATTCCAGACGTGCGGTTCTTTGGCAAACCGTTTCCTGCCGTCTACGAAATGGTTGAGGCGTCCTTGTCTAACCTATCGCGCCATCGAATCGTCATGTGCGGCGATACGCTTCACACAGATATTCTGGGGGCTGCGGCGCGGGATTGGCAAACGGTCCTTGTGGAGCAAGACGGCCTCTTCTGTGGTCAGGACACCAGCGTCTATCTCAGTCAAGCGACCCTTTTCCCAACGTGGCGCCTGTCCCGCATCTGAGACAGGCGCGCCGTACGTCGCTGCAACGGCAAGACACTATTGCGCGTAGTCCGAGCCTTCAGCGTCCAAAATGGCCTTGAGTTCCGACAGATGCCGATCTGCCTGGCCCGGGTAATCATCAAGTTCCTGCGCCGTCTTCTCCGCAACCGCATCCGACAGAACCCGCAGGGGGCGCCCGGTTTGCAACGCCCGGATATAAGTCTCGGCGGCACGCTCGAAATAATAGAGGCGGTTGAACGTGTCCGCGACACTATCGCCGATCACCATCACCCCGTGGTTGCCCATGATCAGCACCTTCTTCTTGGGGTCGGTCAAAAGCCGTGCACAGCGCGCGCCTTCATCCTCGAACGCCAGCCCGCCATAGCCCTCATCGACCACATGCCGGTTATAAAACGTGGCACAGTTCTGGTCGATGGGCGGCAGGCGGCTATCGGCAAGGCTGGCCAACACGGTGGCATGAATAGAATGCACATGCATGGCGCAGCGGGCATGGGCGCAGTGCCGGTGCAGCCCCCCATGCAGGCCCCAGGCGGTGGGATCAGGCGCATTTGGCCCCTCTAGCGTTTCGGGATCATTGGCATCCACAACGATCAGATCGCTGGCGCGGATACGGGCGAAATGCATCTGGTTGGGGTTCATCAGGAACCGCGTGCCATCATCATTGATCGAGAGGCTAAAGTGATTGGCAACCGCTTCGTGCATGTTCAGGCGCGCGGTCCAACGAAAGGCCGCGGCAAGATCCACGCGCTCTTGCCAGTGGTCCATGTTGGGGCGCAGGTTTGTCACATTCATTTCGCTTTCCTTTCAATCTCGGTCAGGGGCCGGGAGGCGACCCACGCATAACCATTGGGGCACAGGATGCAGCATTCGCGCAGCCCGTGGGGTTTGTTGGTGGGCGGTTGCAGGATCATGCCGCCTGCATCCTCGGCGCGGGCGGCAACCGTGTCGGGATCGCTGTCGAAAAGGTGCAAAGACGCCCCGGCCCCGCGCGGCGGGCTCTCAGGCACAAGGCCAAGGATCGGGTTGGCGGCGTAGGTATGATCGGCATGCAGTTGCATCACCTGATCGCCATAGACCATGATCGCAAAATCTGCGCTTAGACGATGGGCCGCCATGCCGAAAACGCTGACAAGAAAAGCCGCCTCAACCCGCACATCGCGCACCAAGAGGTTGAGGCCAAGCCCGCGCAGGCTGGCCCCGAATTCCTCAGGCGTAATCGTTTCGTAATCCATGGCCTCAGCTTGATCATGCCCCCGGCACGTGTCAACCTGAGAGCATGCCGCAGGAGACACGCATGAGCATCAGCACCCCCGACAAGATCGCCCCAGAGGCGTTCACAGAGGCGCGCGCGGCGGTGGATCGGCTCTGTCAGCTTTATGCGGCAAGCACAGAGTTTCTCTGCACAGCCTTTGCAAAGGCTTTGGCCGGGCACCTGCCGATGGGCCGGGTGCGCGCCTATTATCCCGAAATACGTTTGACCACGACGACCTATGCCAAGGTCGACAGTCGGCTCAGCTTTGGCCATGTCTCGAACCCCGGCACCTATGCCGCAACGATCACGCGCCCCATCCTGTTCCGCGCCTATCTGGAGCAGCAGCTGGGCCTCTTGATGGACAATCACGGTGTCGGGGTCATGATCGGCCTCTCTGACACGCCTATTCCTGTGCATTTCGCGGTGGCGGGGGATGCAAACCTGAGCGTGCCACAAGAAGGTGCCGCAGAGTTCACCCTGCGCGATTACTTTGACGTGCCGGATCTGGCGACCACCAATGACGATATCGTCAATGGCACATGGCTGCCGGGGCTGGACGGGGCAGCCCCTTTGGCACCGTTCACTGCGCAGCGGGTGGATTATTCGCTGGCACGCCTCACGCATTACACGGCAACCGATCCCTGCCATTTCCAGAATTACGTGCTCTTCACCAACTATCAATTCTATGTCTCGGAATTCGAGACCTACGCCCGGCGCATGCTGGGGGACGCGAACAGCGGCTATTCGGCTTTTGTCAGCACCGGAAATGCCGAGATCACCGGGCCGGATGATATCCTACCTGCGCCCGAACGATTGCCGCAGATGCCCGCCTATCACCTCAAGCGGGCGGATGGATCGGGGATCACCTTGGTCAATATTGGGGTGGGTCCGTCCAACGCAAAGACCGCGACCGATCATATCGCCGTACTGCGCCCGCATGCTTGGGTGATGGTCGGCCATTGCGCGGGGCTGCGCAATTCGCAATCCTTGGGCGATTTCGTGCTGGCCCATGCCTATCTGCGCGAAGATCGCGTGCTTGACGCCGATCTGCCCGCATGGGTGCCCATCCCCGCGCTTGCCGAAATACAGATCGCACTGCAAGAGGCGGTGGCCGCCGAGACGCAGCTTGAGGGGTTCGACCTCAAGCGCGTCATGCGCACCGGCACAGTCGCCAGCGTAGACAACCGCAACTGGGAACTGCGCGAGCAATCGGGGCCAGTGCAACGCCTCAGCCAGTCGCGCGCCGTCGCGCTGGACATGGAGAGCGCCACGATTGCCGCCAACGGGTTCCGCTTCCGTGTGCCCTATGGCACGCTGCTTTGCGTTTCGGACAAGCCGTTGCAGGGCGAATTGAAGCTGCCCGGCATGGCCTCGGATTTTTACAAATCCCAAGTTTCACGTCACCTCATGATTGGGATTCGCGCCATGGAATCATTGCGCCGCATGCCCCTTGAACGCATCCACAGCCGCAAATTGCGCAGTTTTGAAGAGACAGCTTTCCTCTGACCCGACGGAAATCCGCACAAAATCCAGCAAAAGGGCTTGCTTTTGCCCACTAGCCGTTGTGTTTAGCCACATCATGGCGTTTAATCACGCGCATGAGGCCCAAGGGACGGGCAGTTGTAAGGAGACCATAAAATGGCAAAACCCATGACCAAGACCCAACTCGTCGCCGCTCTGGCCGATGATATGGGCAGTGACAAGAAGACCGCTGGCGCAGCTCTGGACGCCGTGATCGCGATCATCACCCGTGAAGTATCCGCCGGCGGTGCCGTGACCCTGCCCGGCATCGGCAAGATTTATTGCCGTGAGCGCCCCGAGCGTATGGTGCGCAACCCCGCGACAGGCGAGCAGATGAAGAAAGAGGCCGACAAGGTGGTCAAGATGACCATTGCAAAGGCACTCAAGGACAGCGTGAACGGCTGATCTGCGGCCCGCTGGCGCAGAATTCGCGCCGCCAGCCTGCACCAGAGATCAAAAGGGCCGCCCAATGGGGCGGCTTTTTATTTGTCTCGATCGTTGACCCGGGTCACGCAACCTTGAGGACGATTTTGCCGATGTGCCCGCTCGACTCCATCCGCGCATGCGCAGCAGCAGCCTTGGCCAGCGGATATTCGGAATCCATCACCGGCGCGATTTTACCCGCCTCCAGCAGCGGCCAGACATGGGTGCGCAGGCTTTCGGCAATCCGCGCCTTGGCGAGATCGCTTTGCGGGCGCAGCGTGCTGCCGGTGATCGTGAGGCGACGCATCATCACCTGAGAGAAATTCAGCTCGATCTTGGGGCCTTGGAGAAACGCGATCTGCACGAGGCGTCCATCATCGGCAAGCGCCTTGACGTTGCGGGGCAGGTAATCGCCGCCAACCATGTCAAGGATCAGATCTGCGCCGCCCTCGGCAGACAACACCTCGGTGAAATCCTCTTCGCGGTAGTTGATCGCGCGTTCGGCCCCAAGATCCATGCAGACCTGGCATTTCTCGGCAGAGCCTGCCGTGGTAAACACCCGCGCGCCGAAGGTGTGGGCGAGTTGAATGGCCGTGGTGCCGATCCCGGATGAACCGCCATGCACAAGAAACCGCTCGCCGCCCTTGAGTGCGCCGCGCTGAAACACGTTAGACCAGACGGTGAAGAAGGTTTCCGGCAGACAGGCGGCCTGTTCGAGGCTAAGACCATGCGGCACCGGCAAGCAATGCGCTGCGGGCGTGGCCACATATTCGGCATAGCCGCCACCGGGCAATAGCGCACAGACCTGATCGCCAAGCGTCCAATGCGTGACGCCCGCACCAAGCGCCACGATTTCCCCTGCCCCTTCAAGCCCCGGAAGGTCAGAGGCCGTGGGCGGCGGCGCATAGAGCCCGGCACGTTGCAAGGCATCCGGGCGGTTGACACCGGCATAGGCCAGCCGGATCACGACCTCGCCTGCGCGTGGCGCGGGAATGGGGCGAGTGGTCAGTTGCAATACTTCGGGGCCACCCGCCTGCGTGATTTCGACGGCCTGCATCGTCTTGGTCATTCATCTGTCCTTATATTCAGTTCGGGCCATTCCAGCGGCCCGGCATACCCGTCTGTGCGCCCGGCTGCGGCGCACGGATACGGCTCAAAAAACTGAGCGGTCCCGCCATGAGGCCCGACACCAAACGGTTGTCACGGGCCTGCGCCTTGAGCTTTTCGATCTGCATCACACCCTCGATGCGGCGATCAAGAAATTCCCATGTGCGGGTTTGGCCGTCACTGTCGTCACCCAACCAATAAAGAACGGTCGCGCCATAGACACCCGAGAGCGTTGCGCGTTTGGTGTACCAATTCACATCCTGCGATGTGTCCCCAAGAGCGGTCCAGATGTGATCAGCCGTTTGCCAGAGGGCGCGCGCACCATCGGCAGCATAGGGCGGCAAGGAAAAGAGGGTCATCCCCCGACGTACCAGTTCGCGATCCTCGACCGTCTCAAGGCGGACACGCACGGCAAACGCCACGCGATCCCGAAAACGCAGGGCGCTCAGGTCGGTCTCGGCCAGTCGTTTGAGCATCGCGGCATCGCCTGCCGCATGATAGGCAAGCGCCAAATCGACCGCGCCGCGCGGACAAATCGCGGACACAAGGCCGGGGGCAATCCCAGCATCCTCAGCGGCAAGACGCAGGGTGGTTTCGCTCCAGCCATCGAAGGGCACATGGAGCGCTGCGGCATCCAGCAAACGGGTCATCAGATCGGGTTCGGACATCGAAAATCCTCCTTGCGGCGCACCCTAGACAAATCCAAGATGCTTTGCTATACGGCGCCTTCCTGCAATCTATTGCAACTTTAACTTAGGAAGGTGGTGACACCACATGCAGGTTAGTGTTCGCGACAACAATGTCGATCAGGCGCTCCGCGCTCTGAAGAAAAAACTGCAGCGCGAAGGCGTTTTTCGTGAAATGAAGCTCAAGCAACATTTCGAAAAGCCGTCCGAGAAGAAAGCGCGCGAGAAGGCCGAAGCGATTCGCCGTGCCCGGAAACTGGCGCGCAAGAAAGCGCAGCGCGAAGGCATGCTCTAAGAGCGCTCTCCGCAGGTTTTTGCGGCACGTTTGACGACCCCCGGGCAGATGCTTCGGGGGTTTGTCGTTTTTGGGGCTTAGCCCCATCAGCCCAAGCGCCGGTCGCCTATAGATTTCAGCCAGAAACAGGCCGCGGTCAGCTCAGTTGGCAGAGCGGTGCATCCTGACGGATCGAGGTGACAAAACGCCCCTCGGCGGTGTCGCGGATCGCATAGCCATACCCGCGCAGGCGGTGCTTCCATTCCCGCTCGGAAACGGCGAGATGACGCTCGCGCATCACGAGATTGCGGATTTCGGTGCTGCTTTCATTCTGGTTCAGGTTCATTGTTTCTATCCCTGTTAAAATTTGCCTCTGACTTTAGGGATAGGTGACGGATGTGGCGGTAATCGTGCCGGATTATGGCAGGGTCGGGGAATTATCGCGACAGGGTCAACGTGCCACGGCGTCCACGCCGGGCAGTTGCGCCGCATGATCGCGCCGCGCTGCGGCCGCTGCGATGAGCGCACGAAAGATGCCCATTTGCCGATGCGCATAGAAAAGATGCTCGGGGTGCCATTGCACGCCCAAGGCAAAGGGTTCCTTGACCCGCTCGACAGCCTGAATCATGCCAGCACTATCCCGCGCAGCGATACGCAGACCGTCCCCCAAGCGATTAACGGCCTGGGTATGCAGGGCGTTCACCTTCATCGGTTGGGTGCCCGCAAGCTGTGCCAGACGGGTGCCGGCGGTGATCCGAACGGTCTTACGCGGCAGCACGGTGCGAATGTGATCGCTGGCGGCATAGGTCTCATACGCGTCTTGATGCAATGTGCCCCCAAGAGCGATGTTGAGCATCTGACTACCCCGGCAGATACCCAAAACCGGCTTGTCATGCGCAAAGGCGGCCAAGACCAGCCCACGTTCCAGCGCGTCCCGGTCGGGATCTAGTCGCGCGGATTTAACCAGCCGCCCGCCATAGAGATCCGGCGAGATGTCATCGCCACCGCCGATGATGAGCCCATCCACCGCCTCTATGTCAGCCGCGCGGCCCGCTTGCCACCGCAGGGCGCGCCCCCCCGCCAACCACACATTAAGCGCGATAAGCGGAAAGATACGCCACCCTGACCGGCGCGAAACTGTGACCCCGATCACGGGGCGGCGTGCGGTCATACTCGATCAAGCCCCGCCGATTGCAGGATACGACCTGCGCGATTGGCCCAGCTTTGACGCGACAGCGTGAGCAGGCCATGATCGTCCTGCCAGGCCTGCGACAGGCGCTTGAGCAGCGCGGTATCGGCGGCCACCCGTTCCACAGTCAACCAGCGTTGCCATTCATCGGCAATCGACCAAGCGGCCTCGTCTATCCGGCAGTCGGGCAAACGAAAATGAAAGGTCGGGCGTGCCGATGTCTTGTCGGAAATGGCCGCCTTGATCCGATCCGCGTCGAAATGCGCAAAGAGGGGCAGCATATCGAGACCGCGATTGCGGCTTGGCGTCAGTTCGAGATAGCTGCCGATCACCCTCTCACGCGCGGCCTCTGGCCCCATTTCGATCAGCGCACGGGTAAAATCAATCGGGTATGGGTCTGTAAAGGGTAAGAGACGGCGGGCCTCGTCAATAGGATTGGCGGCGCGCAGCCAGTCCTCGATCAGCGCATAGGCAAGCAAAGGGCGAACCGTGTCGGCATCAGAATCGCTGGCCATCTCAATGTTAAGATGCAGGCCAAACCCAAAGAACCAGCCCGCGCCGCTGCCCAAAGCCCCTGCATCCCGAAGCGTCATCCGCAAATCATCAAGGCGGGCAAGGCCATCCATATCAAGCGGTTTGGTGACGATTTCCACCGGCACCACTTCGCGTCCCAGATCTAGCGCCAGATCGCGCAGTTTGCTGTGTTCCGCGTTGCGCAGAAAGATGTCGAGATAGATGTCGATCTGTCCGATCTGGCTATTCTCAACCCGCCAGATATGGCTGTCTACCTGTTGCGCCGTGCCCCCCAATTCGGATGCACACAGGTCCGCCACGCGCGATTCCGGCAAGCCGCCAAGCTCGATTTCGACACCGACAAGGCGGGGATCACCCGTAGCGTTCAATGGCTGCGGCAGGGGGGCAAAGGCGGTCATTGGGCTAAAGCCCTGCCTCGGCCTCGATCTGCGCGCGGGACTTGCGGGAGCGTTCGGTGGCGGATTTCAACTGGCCGCAGGCGGCCATGATATCCTCGCCACGGGGCGTTCGGATCGGGCTGGCATACCCAGCCTTGTAGATGATGTCGGCAAAGCGTTCGATCCGCTCCCAATCGCTGCGTTGATACGGGCTGCCGGGCCACTCGTTGAATGGGATAAGGTTGATCTTGGCCGGAATGCCCTTGATCAGTTGAACAAGGCGGCGGGCATCGGCATCACTGTCATTGACACCTTTGAGCATGACATATTCAAAGGTGATCCGCTCGGAATTGCTCAGGCGCGGATATTCGCGCAGCGTGTCCAGCAGCGTGGCGATGTTCCATCGCTTGTTGATCGGCACCAGAGTATCGCGCACCTCATCCGTAGTGGCGTGAAAGCTGACAGCCAGCAAACATCCGATTTCCTTAGCCGTCTTGGCGATCTCGGGCACAACACCAGAGGTCGAGAGCGTGATACGACGGCGTGACAGGGAAATCCCTTCACCATCCATGGCGATTTTCATGGCATCGCGCACATTGTCGAAATTATAGAGCGGCTCGCCCATGCCCATCAGGACAATGTTGCTGATAAGGCGGGGGCGCTCGCCTGCAGGCTCGCCCGGTTTGGGCCATTCGTTCAAGTCATCGCGCGCCAGCATCACCTGACCGATGATCTCACCCGCCGTCAGGTTGCGCACCAGTTTCTGCGTGCCGGTGTGGCAAAACGAACAGGTGAGCGTGCAGCCCACTTGAGAGGAAATGCACAGCGTGCCGCGATCGGTTTCGGGGATATAGACCACCTCGACCTCATGGCCGCCCGCGATCCTTACCAGATACTTGCGCGTACCATCGGCACTGACCTGCTTGCTCACGACTTCCGGGATTGTCACCACAAAGTTTTCGGCCAATTGGGCACGATAGGCTTTGGCCAGATTGGTCATGGCATGAAAATCACGCACACCCCACTGATAGATCCATTGCCAGATCTGATTGACCCGCATCTTGGCCTGCTTTTCGGGCGTGCCATGCGCGATCAGCACCTCACGCAGCGCATCGCGCGTTAACCCCACCAGGTTGATCGGCCCGTCGGGCAGCTTGCGGGGGATGGTCAGCACATCCTGTGTAATGGGGGCAGTTTGGGTCATGGGCCTGTCGCGGTTCGGGCTGGGATATGATCCCATATAGGATTCGCGCACGGATTCCAAAGGGTTTGGCGGAGCGCGCCGCCAAACCATGCGTCATGTGTGATCTGTTGGGGCCTTACCCCTCGGCGTGTTGCCCCGCCATGACACAGAGCAGCTCAAACATGATCGACGCCCCTAGAAATGCCGTGCCGCCAGAGGCGTCAAACGGTGGCGACACTTCGACCAGATCAGCGCCGATGATGTTGACCCCGTGAAGCCCGCGCACGACCTGCAATGCCTGATAGCTGTTCGGCCCCCCCACCTCTGGCGTGCCGGTGCCGGGGGCAAAGGTTGGGTCAACAAAGTCGATGTCATAGCTGACGTAGGTGTCACCATCGCCTGCAATTTCACGCGCCTCGGCCATCACATCTTCGGGGCCGCGGGCGTGGAATTCCTCGATCAGGATCAGGCGGATACCCTCAGCTGCGGCGAAATCGCGATCTTCGGTGTCATACATCGTGCCGCGCAGGCCGATCATCACGACGCGTTTTGGATCAAGCAGCCCCTCTTCGACTGCGCGACGGAACGGCGTGCCGTGAGTATACATCGTGCCACCGAAATAAGAGTGATAGAGGTCTGTATGGCTGTCGAAATGGATCATGCCCACAGGCGCGCGGCGGGCCAGCGACCGCAGCACCGGCAGGGTCGTAAGGTGATCCCCGCCTGCGGTCAACGGTATGATCCCCGGACCGGTGACCGTATCGTAGAACTCGGAAATCCGGCGCATACTGTCGATGATATCCGCAGGGTTTGGCCCCACATCCCCCAGATCGGCGCAATTCACCGCCTCGAACGGGCGCATGCCGGATGTCGGATGCTGCGCGCGGATCATGGTTGAAGCATCGCGCAATTGGCGGGGGCCATGGCGGGGGCCGGGCCGGTTGGTGGTGCCGCTATCCCAGGGCACGCCGATCAGGCCAATTTGCACATCCTTGTAGCGCTCATGCCCGTTGGGCACATAGGGCAGCCGCATGAATGTGGGCACACCGGCAAAGCGCGGCAGCTCAAACCCGGAAATCGGGTGAAAGAAGGGATCAGAGGTCATGACAGTCCTTTCAGGCGTTTGCGAGAGGTGACGGGGCCGCCCCCCTGCGCGGTGATGCGGGCAATGGCATCCGCGATGGGTTCATAGGCCACGGCCATGTGATGCGCGTTGGCGTGGAGGAGCGTGGCGGGATCAGACACCCATGCGACATGCCCACGCCAGAAGAGAAGGTCGCCGCGTTGGAGGGGGGCGGATTCAGACAAAGGCGCGCCAAGGCTTTGCTCTTGCGGTCCGCTGTCGCCCGGGCAGGCAATGCCACACGCAAGACACCCAGTCTGCACCAACCCCGAACAATCAATTCCAAAACTGGAATTTCCACCCCAGAGATAGGGCGTGCCCAGCAGGGTTTCGGCCACGGTTACAGGATCAGGGTCGAGCACGTCCAGCGATGACAGATGGGCGTGCGGGACGTATCCCTGCGGCGTTTCGGCAAATCGGCCTTGTTGGGACAGCACCTGAAGCCGCGCACCATGGCTAAGGCTGAAGCGCTCGCGGGTCTTGAAATCCGGCGCGGGATAGAGATGCGTGGCGCGGGCGCTGACGCGGTGGGTAACTGTCCCCTCAGTCAGGGCGGAGTTAGGCACAAAACCCGAATAGCCGTCGCGGATGGCTGTAACCTCTGCCCATTCATCAGCGATCGACTGCACCGTGACGCCCTCACCCATCAGAAGTTGTCGATCACGCGGGCCGTCGGGGCGGCGCAATAGGTCAACGAGAGGCAAGGCAATCAGGCAGGGTGTGGTCACAGCCCCAGCACCTCTGGCAGCGCCTCCAAAAGCGCGCGCGCGCCCATGCCGACACCACCCTTGGGGCGTGCGGGGGCAGCCGTCGGCGACCAGCCGTAGATGTCGAAATGGCTGTAGTTCAGCCCACCCGCAAAGCGGCGCAGAAAGAGCGCAGCGGTGATCGAGCCTGCAAATCCGCCCGAGGGCGCGTTGTCAAGATCGGCGATGCCCGGCTCGATCATCGCCTCGTAGGGCGTGTGAAACGGCAGACGCCAAACCGGATCGGCCACGCGCGCAGCGGCGGCCTCGAGTGCCCCGGCAAAGCGAGTATCGTCAGTGTAATAGGGCGCAAGGTCCGGCCCAAGCGCCACGCGCGCTGCCCCGGTGAGGGTGGCCATGGAGATCATCAGATCGGGTGCATCCTCGGCCCCATAGGATAGCGCGTCAGCCAGCACCAATCGACCCTCGGCATCGGTATTGTTAACCTCAACCGTCAGACCATTGCGCGCGGTCAGGATGTCGCCGGGGCGAAACGCATTGCCGGCCACCGCGTTTTCCACCGCCGGAATGAGCACACGCAACTGCACCGGCAAGCCGAGCGCCATGATCATATGCGCCAGCCCCAGCACCGTAGCAGCCCCGCCCATGTCCTTTTTCATCAGGCCCATGGAAGAGCCGGGCTTGAGATTGAGCCCGCCCGTGTCGAAACAAACGCCTTTGCCCACAAGCGTCAGTTTAGGCCCCGTCTTGCCCCACCGCATGTCCATGAGGCGCGGGGCAACAGCCGAGGCGCGCCCAACCGTGTGGATCAGCGGAAAGTTCTGGGCAAGCAGATCTTCGCCCCGCACGCAGGTCACGCGCGCGCCCTGCTGATCGGCGATGGCGGCACATGCCGCCTCAAGCGCATCGGGGCCAAGATCATTCGCGGGGGTATTGATGAGGTCGCGGGTCAGCGCCTCGCCCGCCGCGATGATTTCCAACCGTGCCGCATCGACGCCTTCGGGCGCAACAAGCCTTGCCTTGGCCGGGGATTGGTCGCGATAGCGCTCATAGGCATAGTGCGACAAGAGCCAGCCAAGCGCCTCGGTCTCGGCCTGATCCTCGGGCAGGCCTGCAACGCGGTAGGTGCCCGCAGGCAAGGCCGCGGCAATCCCGGCAAGATGAAACCGCCCCCGTGCGCGCGACGTCGCCGATCCGTAACCGCCCAAACCCATGGCAATCCCACCCGCCGCATCGGGCACAACCAGCACGCGCCCAAGGGCACCCGTGAACCCCATGGCGCGCACCCATGCCGCAACTTCGGGCGCTTGCCCTGTAAGCCACCCCTCAAGGGCCTCCTCAGCTACAAGATGCAGCGGCAGGGCGGGCGTGTCGGGAGCAGCGAATCTGAGGCTCATTCTGGCAGACCTTTTGGCAGGAGTATTGCGCGCCAGCCTAGCCACGATTACGCCGCCTGCAACCCGTCAATTGATCCCGCTAATTGAGCGGGTCCGCCATATCCCAGATTTCGCAGAGCGAGCCTTCGCCAATCCGCAAAAGCCGTGCAAAGGTCGCGGCAAGTGCGTTGGCATCGCCCGCGTCGATAGAACCCGTCACATCCCCCGCCACCCGTGCCAGATGCAGCATGCCGATTTGATCCGCAATTGCGATCAGGCTACGCACACATTTACGCAGATCGGCCATTTGCCCCTCGCGGTAAAGCCGCTCAGCATGCGTGAGCCGCGCCGCCAGCTCCTCAAGCGCACGGCACACGACATCCTCGGCATTCCTATCGCCCAGTTGCAAATAGAGGGCCGCAAGCCGATGCGCGTCGAGCCGCACCTGCTCTTGTTGTTTCAGCAATGTCACCTGTTCCACATTCTCACCCACGTTGTCATGTTCACTCTGCCCCCACGGCGCGGGCATAATGACATTGTCGCGGTTCCCAAATGGTTTCCGGCAGCGCAAATTGTCCCTCGAATTCGAGGCGAATCCCGACTATTGACCAGTCGATTGCCCAAACCCCGGGAGAGACCATGGAACACGCCCGCCCCCTGCCCGCTTATCTGGTGCACCGCTTTCATGGCTGGAAGGCCACAAGCTATACCGAGAACCAGTCGTGGTATCGGCATCTGGCGCAGCAGGGTCAGCACCCGCGCGCCATGGTGATTTCGTGTTGCGACAGCCGGGTGCACGTGACCTCGATCTTTGGCGCGGATCAGGGAGAGTTCTTTATTCATCGCAATATCGCCAACCTTGTCCCGCCCTATGTGAGTGATGGTGCGCAGCACGGCACTTCGGCGGCTGTGGAATATGCGGTGACAGCGCTCAAGGTGGCGCATGTGATCGTGATTGGTCATTCCGCCTGCGGCGGGGTCAAGGGATGTCTTGATATGTGCTCGGGCCATGCGCCGGAACTGGACAAGCAGACCAGCTTTGTCGGTCGGTGGCTCGATATCCTGCGGCCAGGCTATGAGCGGGTCAAGGATATGGCTGACGCCGATGCCCAGATGAATGCGCTGGAAAAGCAGGCGGTGGTGATCTCGCTTGAGAACCTGATGACGTTTCCGTTTGTCGCCAAAGCCGTGTCAGAGGGCGCGCTGACGCTGCATGGGCTCTGGCATGAAATAGGTTCTGGTGCACTGGAGCAATATAGCGGCAATCAGGATGCCTTTGTGCCGCTCTGAGCGCATAGCCTCGTACGCCTCTCTGGGATCAGCCAAAGAAAAGATTATGAGTATTTGATCCAAGAAGAAGCCCGGCGCGCTCGAACAAGGCGCGCCGGGCTTTTTACTATGGTCAGGCTGCCGCCGCCTGTCCACCAAAGCGCCCATAAAAACTCTGGGTCTTGTCGGCCATCTCACGCAGCAATTTGGGGGTTGCGAAACGCGGGCCGAATTGCTCGGCCAACTGATCGCACCGCTCTGCGGCATAGGGCGTGCCAATGATGTCGAGCCAAGCAAACGGTCCGCCCGACCACGGCGCAAAACCCCAAGCGAGGATCGCCCCCACATCGCCTTCGCGGATGTCCTCAAGAACACCCTCCTCAAGCGCGCGAACCGCTTCGAGCACCTGAGCGAACATCAAACGCTGCTGAACCTCGTGCAGATCAGGCTGTTCGTCGGCGCGGGGGTATTGGGCGGCCAGCCCCGGCCAATACCCAAGACGCTTGCCCTTGTCGTCATAGTCAAAGAAGCCAGCCTTGGATTTGCGCCCCAGACGCCCCTCGCCCTCCATGTAAAAGATGACCTCATCCACGGCGGCATCCGGATAGGCGTCGCCCATCGCGGCCTTGGTGGCGCGGGCGATCTTGGCACCCAGATCAATCGAGGTCTCATCGACCAGTTGCAGCGGCCCCACCGGAAAGCCAAGCTGCCGCGCGGCATTGTCGATAAGCGCGGGGGCCACACCTTCGGCCACCATGCGTAGACCCTCGTTGATATAGGGAATGATGCAGCGGTTGCAGTAAAAGAAGCGGGCATCATTGACCACGATCGGCGTCTTGCGGATTTGCCGGACATAGTCGAGCGCCTTGGCGACGGCGCGGGGGCCGGTTTTCTGACCTTTGATGATCTCGACCAGCATCATCTTTTCCACCGGCGAGAAGAAATGGATGCCAATGAAATTCTCAGCGTTGTCAGATGCCTTGGCCAGTTCCGAAATCGGCAGGGTCGAGGTGTTAGTGGCAAAGATACAGTCCTCACCCACAACCTTGAGCACCTCTTTGGTGACTGCGGCCTTGACGGCAGGGTCCTCGAACACCGCCTCGATGATCAAATCGCACCCTTTGAGCGCTGCGTAATCCGTAGTGGCGGTGATAAGATCAAGCGTCGCCGCCTTCTTCTCGGCTGTGGCCTTGCCGCGCTTGATCCCCTGATCCATGAAATCGGCGGTGTAGGATTTGCCCTTGTCCGCGGCCTCCTGTTTCTGGTCGATCAGGACCACTTGCATGCCCGCCATGGCAGAGACAAGCGCGATGCCCGCGCCCATCATGCCGGCCCCCATGACGCCAACTTTCTTCACGCGCTGATCGGGCACATCGGGGCGGTTGGCACCCTTTTCCAACGCTTCCTTGTTGATGAAGAGCGAGCGGATCATCGCACTGGACGAGGGGTTCATCAGCACATTGACGAACCAGCGCGCCTCGATCTTGAGAGCGGTGTCAAAGGGCACGAGCGCGCCTTCATAAACCGCAGAGAGCAGCGCCTTGGCCGCCGGAAACGCACCTTGGGTCTTGCCATTGACCATGGCAGAGGCCCCGACAAAGGTCATGAAGCCCGCCGGGTGATAGGGCGCGCCGCCGGGCATTTTATAGCCCTTGTCATCCCAGGGTTTGACGATTTCGGGATTGCTCAGCACCCATTCGCGGGCCTTTTCGATCAGGTGATCGGCGGGCACCACCTCATCCACCACACCGGCGGCTTTGGCTTTTTTCGGATCGTTGAGCTTGCCCTCGAGCAGGAGCGGCGAGGCGGCCATCGCGCCCAGCTTGCGCACAAGCCGCGTAGTGCCACCCGCCCCGGGAAAAATCCCCACCATGATCTCGGGCAGGCCAATCTTGGCAGACGGATTGTCAGCGGCAAAGATCCGGTGGCAGGCGAGCGGAATCTCAAGCCCGATGCCAAGTGCCGTGCCAGGCAGCGCCGCCGCAATCGGCTTGCCACCCTTGTTGGTCTTGGGGTCCATGCCCGCGCGCTCGATCTTGCGCAGGATGGCGTGCATCCCCATCACCCCGTCAAAAAGCCCCTTTGCAGGATTGTCGCCCGCGTCATCGCGCATCTTGGCGATAATATTGAGGTCCATACCGCCCGCAAACGAGCCCGGCTTGCCCGAGGTGAGGATCACGCCCTTGACGGCATCATCCGCAAGCGCGTCATCAATCAGCGCCTCAAGGTCGAGAAACCCTTGCGCGTTCATCACGTTCATCGACTTGCCCTGCGTGTCCCAGGTGATGATCGCGACGCCATCGGCGTGTTTTTGAATTGTGAAATCAGTCATCTTGGTCAGCTCCTCTTACACGCGTTCGATGATGGTGGCGGCACCCATGCCAGAGGCGATGCAAAGCGTGGCAAGGCCGGTGCCCTTGCCCGTGCGCTCCAACTCATCCAGCAGCGTGCCGATGATGATCGCGCCCGTGGCCCCCAGCGGATGGCCCATGGCGATGGATCCACCGTTTACGTTCACAAGGTTTGGGTCGACATTGAACGCCTGCTGAAAACGCAGAACCACCGATGCAAAGGCCTCGTTCACCTCGAAAAGCTCGATGTCGGAAATCGACATGCCACTGTCGGCAAGAATTTTCTGCGTGGCCGGTACGGGGCCGGTCAGCATGATCGTTGGGTCCGTGCCGATTTTGCAGGTCTGCACGATCCGCGCGCGCGGCTTAAGGCCCCATTTCTCGCCAAATTCCTTGGACCCGATCAGCACCCCTGCCGCACCATCGACGATGCCGGATGAATTGCCCGCGTGGTGAACATGATTGATCCGCTCCAGATGGGGATATTTCATCTTGGCGATCGTATCAAAGCCCGGCATCACCTCGCCCATCGCCTGAAACGCCGGGGTAAGTGCGCCCAGTGTCTGCATATCGGTGCCCGGGCGCATATACTCATCATGGTCAAGAATGGTCAGGCCGTTCTGATCCTGCACCTCGATGATGGATTTCGCAAAGCGATTGTCATCCCAGGCCGCTTTGGCCCGGCGTTGGGATTCCATGGCAAGCGCATCTGCCTCGTCACGGGTAAAGCCATATTCGGTTGCGATGATATCGGCGCTGATGCCTTGCGGCACGAAATAGGTGTCCATCGCAATCGACGGGTCCACGGCAATCGCCGCCCCGTCGCTGCCCATGGCAACGCGGCCCATCATCTCGACCCCGCCAGCGATATAGGCCTCACCGGCCCCGCCCTTGATCTGGTTGGCGGCAAGGTTCACCGCCTCCATGCCAGAGGCGCAAAAGCGGTTGATGGCAAGGCCGGGGATGCTCTCGTCCAGATCAGAGGCGAGAACGGCAGTCCGCGCAAGGCAACCACCCTGCTCCATCACCTGCGTGACATTGCCCCAGATCACATCCTCGACGGCGTGACCATCAAGACCGTTGCGGGATTTCAGCGCATTGAGCACCTGTGCGCTTAGGCGCGCAGCCGTCACCTCGTGTAGCGCGCCATCTTTGCGGCCCTTGCCGCGTGGGGTGCGCAGGGTGTCGTAGATATAGGCGTCAGACATATCGGTCTCCTTCTTTCAGGCGCGGTCAGCGGGGCTGCCGGGCATCAGGTCATAGGGGTGTTTCCAGCCGGGCGTGGCGCTGATGTTGTCCAGCCACCGGTCGATATTTGGCCAATCCTTGCGGTCAAAACCGAAGGGCTCTGGATAGTAAAGGTAGCTGCAACAGCTCAAATCCGCATTGCTCAGCGCCTCCCCAACGATCCAGTCGCGCCCCGCAAGGTGCGTGTCGAGCGTTGTATAGGCCGCCTTGAGACGACCTTGGGCAAAGGGGATCACCGCCTCCGGGCGCTTGTCCTCGGGCAGAAAGTTAATCAGGAACCGCGTCATGCCCGCCTGAGAGCTGAGCTTGTGATTGTCCCAGAACATCCAGCGCATCACCTCACGCGCCTCTTCCGGTGTGGTCCCGCCGAATTTGCCGGTTTTCTCAGTGATATACATCTGCATGACGCCCGATTGGGTCAGGGTCACGTCGCGATCGACCAACACCGGCACCTCGCCCATGATGTTGATCTCGCGAAACGCGGGCTGCCGCGTCTCGCCGCCGAAGAAATCGACATAGACCGGCGTCCAGTCAAGACCGGAAAGCTCAAGCGCCAGCGCCGCCTTGTAGGCATTGCCGCTCTCGCCAAAGCAGTAAAGGTTGATGGTCATATGTGCCCTCCCGGCGTTTCGCCCATGTCGGGCGTTGGATTTGAATATTCTGGGAACAGTGAAAGCGCGGCCCGTGGTTCATCATGGCTGAAATACTCCACGGGGGTCCGGGGGTGTGAAACCCCCGGCTGCGACTGTGCCATGCTGACCGCCGCCCCAATCCTCACAGCGCCCTCGCGATCAGTTCTTTCATGATCTCGTTGGTGCCGCCGTAGATGCGTTGTACGCGGGCATCTGCCCACATTTCGGCGATGTCATATTCCTGCATATAGCCATAGCCGCCATGCAGTTGCAGGCACTCATCCAGCACCTCGCCTTGGCTGTCGGTCAGCCAGTATTTCGCCATCGCAGCCTTTTCAACGCTAAGGTCGCCGCGCATGTGTTCCGTGATGCACGCATCGAGAAAGGCGCGGCAGACGGCGGTTTTGGTCTGGCATTCCGCCAATTTGAAGCGGGTGTTCTGGAATTGCAGGATCGGACCGCCAAAGGCCTCGCGTTCCTTGCAATAGGTGATGGTGCGTTCCACTGCACCCTCCATCGCCCCCTGCGCGCCACAGGCGATGATGAGCCGCTCTTGTGGCAGTTGCTGCATCATCTGATAAAACCCGCGCCCTTCTTCGCCGCCAAGGATGTTCTCCGGCGGGATTTCGACATTGTCGAAAAACAACTCGGACGTATCCCCCGCATGCATCCCGACCTTTTCGAGATTGCGCCCGCGCGCAAAGCCCTGCGCGCCTTCGGTTTCCACAACCACCAAGGAGATGCCCTTAGCCCCTTCCTTGGGGTCGGTCTTGGCCGCAACGATGATCAGTTCGGCATGCTGGCCGTTGGTGATAAAGGTCTTTTGCCCCGAAAGCCGATACGCGTTGCCGTCCCGAATGGCGCGGGTCTTGATGCCCTGCACATCCGACCCGGCACCCGGCTCTGTCATGGCAAGCGCACCGACCATCTCACCCGACACCATTTTGGGTAGCCATTTCTGCTTCTGCGCCTCTGAGCCATAGGCGAGGATATAATGCGCGACGATGCCGGAATGGATGGGATTTCCCCAGCTTGCCAGATTGGCGCGGCCCTGTTCGATGCAGATTACGGCCTCGTGGCCGAAATCGCCGCCAGCCCCGCCGTATTCCTCGGGGATAGAGGTGCAGAGCAGGCCCAAAGCCCCCGCCTCGAGCCAGCAGTCGCGGTCCATGATCCCCGCCTTGCGCCAACGGGCGAAATGCGGCCGCCATTCATCGGTGATGAATCTGGCCGTCATCTCGGAGAGCATCTGATGCTCGTCTGTCATCCAGGCTGATGTCTGGGTCATTTGAGTTACCAAAACCTCCTGATTATCGCCGTTGCGATGCCCGCAGCAAAAAGCAGGACAAGTCCAATAGTGGCCCAAAGGATTGCAAAACCCGCCGCATAACCCGTGCCTACGAACCCTCTTGCTCTGCCGTTAACCGGCCATTGGCCGAGAAATTCTCCACAAGTTAGTGCGCCAGACGGCTCCAGTCTGCATTCGGCGCCCCACTGGATGATGAACTCAAAGCCGAGCAAAATAATAACGAGCGCAAGTGGTCCTAAAAGCACTCCGGCGATAACAAATGGTGCGGTGCGAGCGTTAAAGCGCCCGAACATAAGAGCCGCCAGAATGGGTATCCCTGCACCGATTACGATAAAACCCATTGCTATTTCTTTCGCGCCTCAAGCTCTGAATTGAAGAGCCTGAGGCGATGCGCAAAGGTTTCTTCATTGATCACGCTATCGAAATTCTCGAAGAGAAAGGACAGTGCCTCGCCCTCATCCAGCCCCGAGTCCTGTGCAAAGCGGCGCAGGCGGCGGTAGCCATCCTCGGTCATCGCCGCGTTGAAGCGGCGCGTGAGGCGAAAGCGTTTCGGCATCTGTCCCTCCTCCCCTAGCGATCTCTCCTCAGAACGCTTCGGCCTCGAGCGCCATGACCGTATCAGCACCGCTCTGGATGCGTGCCAGATGCAGGGCCGTCGCAGGCAGGCGGCGCTTCATGTAGAAGCGGCCGGTCGCCAGCTTGGTCTTGTAAAACGCCTCGTCCGACGTTCCCGCCTCTAGCGCAGCGTGGGCCGATTTCGCCATCCTTGCCCACATCAGGCCAAGGCAGACATGGCCAAAGAGGTGCATGAAGTCATAAGAACCGGACAGCGCCGCGTTGGGGTTCTTCATCCCATTCTGCATGAAGAACATGGCCGAGGCTTGCAGGTCCTTAGAGGCCGCCTTGAGTGGATCGAGGAAATCAGCCTTCAGCGCCTCATTGCCTTCGTTTTCCTTGAGGAAGGTTTTGACCAGTTCGAAGAAGGCCATGACATGCTTGCCGCCATCCTGCGCGAGCTTTCGCCCCACCAGATCAAGCGCCTGAACGCCATTGGCACCTTCGTAAATCATGGCGATGCGGGCGTCGCGGGTGAATTGCGACATGCCCCATTCCTCGATATAGCCGTGGCCGCCGTAAATCTGCTGCGCGAGCACGGTCATGTCATAGCCTTCATCGGTGAGAAAGCCCTTGATCACCGGCGTCATCAGCGAAATCAGCCCCTCGGCGGCGGCGTCATTGCCGCGATGCGAGCGGTCGATCAGCTCCGCGCCCCAGAGCATGAAAGCGCGCGCGCCCTCGATAAAGCTCTTTTGATCCATCAGCGAGCGACGGATGTCAGGATGCACGATCAGCGGATCGGCCGGGCCATTGGGGTTTTCGGTGCCGGTGACGGCACGGCCCTGAAGCCGGTCCTTGGCATAGGCGAGCGCGTTTTGATAGGCGACCTCGGCCTGTGCAAGACCCTGCATGCCCACACCGATCCGCGCCTCGTTCATCATGGTGAACATGGCGCGCATGCCCTTGTGCTCTTCACCCAAGAGCCAGCCGGTCGCCCCGTCATAGTTCATCACGCAGGTAGAATTGCCATGAATCCCCATTTTTTCTTCGATCTTGCCGCAAGTCACGCCATTGCGGTCGCCAAGGCTACCGTCTTCTTTGACGATGAATTTCGGCACGATGAAAAGCGACACGCCCTTGATCCCCTCGGGGCCGCCAGGGATTTTGGCAAGCACCAGGTGGATGATATTGTCGGCCATGTCATGCTCGCCCGACGAGATAAAGATCTTCTGTCCGGTGAGCTTGTAGCTGCCGTCGCCCTGCGGCTCGGCCTTGGTGCGCATCAGGCCCAGATCGGTGCCGCAATGCGGCTCGGTCAGGTTCATGGTGCCGGTCCACTCGCAATTGGCCATTTTCGGCAAATAGGTGGCCTTTTGATCCTCGGACCCATGCACAAGGATCGCAGAGGCCGCGCCGTGGGTCAGACCTTGATACATGGTAAAGGCCTGATTGGCGGCCGAGAACATCTCGCCCACTGCTGTGCCAAGGATATAGGGCATGTATTGCCCACCGAATTCCTCGGGCAGGTCGAGCGCGGTCCAGCCGCCCTCTTTCATCTGCTCGAACGCCTCTTTGAACCCTTTGGGCGTGCGCACCACGCCGTTTTCCAACACGCAACCCTCGGTATCGCCCACGGCATTGAGCGGCATCAGCACCTCAGAGGCAATCTTGCCCGCCTCTTCCAACACAGCCTTGGTAAAGTCGGGCTCAAGCTCGGCATAGCCGGGCGTGGTCTGCTCAGACACGTTCAGCACCTCGTGCAACACGAATTGCATGTCGCGGGTGGGGGCGGTGTAGCTTGGCATATGTCTCTCTCCCTAAAACAGGTGCCGGACCGGATTACTCGGCGGCTTTTTGGCTAGTCTTGAGCGAGGCCAGCATACGCTCGCCCCATGTCATCTGTTCGCGCAGCTCAGAGATTGCAGCCTCCAGCTCGTCGCGCTGTTTCTCCATTTCGGCCAGACGCATCCGTGCCACATCATAGGCGCGGGCAATCTGGCTGTGTTGCTGATCCCCTTTGTCGTAGAGGTCGAGCAACTGGCGCAGGTCCTCGAGGCTGAACCCGAAACGCTTGCCGCGTTGGATCAGTTTCAGCCGCGCCCGGTCGCGCCGGGTAAAGAGCCGTTTCTGCCCAACCCGGCGGGGCGAGAGCAGTTCTTTGGCCTCGTAGAAGCGTAGAGTGCGGGGCGTTACATCGAACGCTTCACACATCTGGCGAATGGTCATCATATCGTCGGTCATCAGTTTACCCATGTCACAGCACATTTGCCGACAATCTGCGGATCATGGAGTATGGTTACAACAGCCGGATGGCTTTACGTAACCACTACGTCGCGTCACTTTCAAGTTGACGTAAGATAAGGCAAGGTAAGCGGGGCAAAGTGGAAATATTCTTGCCCCAACGTCACCCGCTCAGCCAAGGCTCGCGGCGGTGTCGTCGCGCAATTTCTTCAATTCGGCCATCACTTCGTCAATCTGACGACGTTGTTCGGCAAGTCCCGCAAGCTGACGATCGGCCAATTCAATCCAGCTGCGCATCTGCGCATCAGTGCCTTCTTTCTCGTAGATCAAAAGCCATTGCCGAATCTCTTCCAAGGCAAATCCGAATTTGCGGCCGCGCAGGATCAGCGTCATGCGCGCGCATTCACGCGGGCCGTAATACCGTGCGCGCCCATCGCGCTCTGGCTCCAAAAGCTCGATGTATTCGTAATATCGCAGGGTGCGCGGTGTAACATCATAGGTCGCACACATCTCCTTGAAGGATAGTTTCTTATCCGACATGGCAAGCCCTCCTGTTGCTCAGACGTTAGGACCAAGACGCAGCCCTTGCAACCGGTGCTCTTGCAGCTTGTGTGGATTAGGGATCATAAAGACGACAGCACGATCCGTGAGGGATACCATGACCGACGCCAAAACCAAAATCGCACAGCAATTCATGCAGGCCCTGCCGCATGCGCGTGCGCTTGGCATGCGGCTCGTGTCCATGGGTGACGGACAGGCCGAGATCGAGATGGACTATGATCCGCGCTTTGTCGGCGATCCCGAGACGGGGGTAATCCATGGTGGGGCGGTTTCGGCCCTGATGGACACCTGTTGCGGGGCGGCGGCGATGAGCCATCCAGCATCGCCCGGCGGCACGGCGACAATTGATCTGCGCATTGACTATATGCGCCCGGCAACACCGGGGCAGCGCATTCGCGCGCATGCGGAATGCTACCATATCACGCGTTCTGTGGCGTTTGTGCGGGCGCGTGCGATGGATGAGGATGAGGCGCGCCCGGTGGCGACGGCCACTGGAACCTTTACCGTGGAGGGCAAATGATGGCCCGTGCCCGTCCCGAACCTGTGCAGGTTGTCAAACAGCGGCGTGATGCGGCGCTGAAAGCCTTGGTTGCGGGGGTTCCCTATATCGGATTTCTTGGGGTGCAGTTTGATCGGCGGGGGGATGAGTTGACCGCCGTGATGCCGTTTGAGGAAAAGTTGATTGGCAACCCCCTTTTGCCCGCGCTGCATGGTGGCGCGACAGCGGCGTTTCTAGAGATCACGGCGATTATCGGATTGAGCTGGGGGATGCTGTGGGAAGAGATCGAAAGTGGTGCGTTCGATCCCGAGGCGATTGTCGGCGGCAAGCTGCCCCGACTGCCAAAAACCATTGATTTCACAGTGGATTACCTAAGATCCGGCCTGCCGCGTGATGCCTATGCACGGGCACAGGTCAATCGCTCTGGCCGTCGCTATGCCAGCGTCCACGTCGAAGCGTGGCAGGACAATCGCAGCCGTCCCTTTGCCCAAGCCACCGGGCATTTCTTGATGCCGCGCCGCGATGGCTGAGGTCGCGCGGGCGGTCACGCATGCCCGTGTTCTGAAAATCGCCCTACCCATTGTGATTTCCAATGCCACAGTGCCCATCCTTGGTGCGGTGGATACTGGCGTTGTCGGGCAGATGGGCGCGGCGGCACCGATTGGCGCAGTGGGCATTGGTGCGGTCATAATTACCGGAATTTATTGGCTTTTCGGCTTTTTGCGGATGGGCACCACGGGACTGACCAGTCAGGCCCAAGGGGCAGGACAGGTGGGCGAGGTGGCAGCCCTGCTGACGCGGGCGCTGATGATCGGCTTTGCCGGGGGTATCGCGCTCATTGCCCTGCAAGTCCCTGTTTTCTGGGCCGCTTTTCAGATTTCGCCAGCCAGCGAAGAGGTCGAATCCCTTGCCCGGCAGTACATGGCGATCCGGGTCTGGAGCGCGCCGGCGATGATTGCGCTGTTCGGCATGACCGGATGGCTGATCGCGCAGGAACGCACGCGGGCGGTTTTGCTGCTGCAAGTTGCCATGAACGGCATAAATATCCTTTTGGATATGTGGTTTGTGCTGGGGCTCGACTGGGGAGTTGCGGGCGTGGCGCGGGCAACGGTGATTGCAGAATGGGGCGGTCTGGCGCTGGGGTTCTGGTTTTGCCGCGATGCCTTTGCGGTGCCCGCGTGGTGCGACTGGCCGCGGGTGTTTGATCGTGAGCGGCTGAAAAACATGGCGTCGGTGAACGGCGACATTCTTCTTAGATCATTGATGTTGCAGATAATTTTCATCTCATTCCTGTTTTGGGGCAGCGATTTTGGCGATGTCACGCTGGCGGCAAATCAGGTGCTGTTGCAGTTCCTGAGCATCACCGCGCATGCCTTGGATGGGTTTGCCTTTGCCGCCGAGGCGCTGGTGGGGCAGGCGTTTGGGGCGCGGTCCGTGGCCCATTTGCGGCGCGGGGCGCTGTTGACGAGCGTCTGGGGTGTGGTGGTCTGTGTGGCCCTCGCAGTCATCTTTGCCAGCTTTGGCGGGGCGTTGATCGACCTGATGGCCAAGGCACCAGAGGTGCAGCTAGAGGCGCGTAAATACTTGATATATATGGCGCTTGCGCCCGTTCTTGGGCTGGCGGCCTATATGCTTGATGGGGTTTTCATTGGGGCTACACGCACCCGCGACATGCGCAACATGATGGCGTTGAGCCTTTTGGTCTATATCGTTGCGGCGCTAGTGTTGGCCCCGTCGATGGGCAATCACGGCCTGTGGCTGGCGCTGTTGATCAGTTTTGTGGCGCGCGGCATCACGTTGGGGCTGCGCTATCCGGCATTGGAACGGGCCGCGAGCCCCCTTACAGACCTTACAAAACCCCCCTCGATTTTGTAAGGTCGTGGCACCGGTTTGCAGCGCCTGCCGGATGCTGAATCACGGAGCAGGGATCATGCTGCATATCACCGATCAGATCGCCATCGAAGACTGGGAATTGACCGAGCAGTTCATGCGCGCCTCGGGGCCGGGGGGGCAGAATGTCAACAAGGTGTCGAGCGCTGTCGAATTGCGGTTCGAGGCGGAGCGGTCGCCCAATCTGCCCTTGCCGGTCAAGACACGGCTGCGGCGATTGGCCGGGCGACGCTGGACCAAAGAAGGGGCGGTCGTGCTGCAATGCGACGAGACCCGCAGCCAGACCCGCAACCGCGAGATTGTGCGGGACAGATTGGCCGATCTGATCCGCCAAGCCTTGATCGCGCCCAAGCGGCGGGTGGCGACCAAACCGACGCTCGGATCGAAGAAACGCCGCCTTGCCGCCAAAAAGCAGCGCGGAGAGGTCAAGGCGCTGCGCGGTCAGGTGGAGGGCGAGGACTGAGCCGTAGCGCGATCGCGCCAAAACCGGCAAGACGGTGGCGCGACGTTGGGCTTGACCCGGCGGCGGGACTGAGGTGATCTGATCAAATCTTTGAGGAGAATGAGAATGGGTTTGCCCGCAATCACGGGAACGGGGGTGTTCACGCCGTCCGAGGTGATCACCAATGAGGAACTGGTCCTAGCCTTTAACGCCTATGCAGAGGCGTTCAACGCGCGCCATGCGTCTGAGATTGCGGCGGGAGAGATCGAAGCCAAGGGGCTATCCTCGCCCGAGTTCATTGTGAGTGCCTCTGGCATCGAGCAGCGGCATGTGATGGACAAGACCGGTGTGTTAAATCCCGAGGTGATGCACCCGCTGTTGCGGCAGCGTCGGGATGACGAACCGGGGATCATGGCCGAAATGGCAATGGACGCCTGCGCGCAGGCCCTTGCACAAGCGGGGCGGGCGGCGTCTGAGGTGGATCTGATCATTTGCGCTGCCTCGAACCACGAGCGGCCCTACCCGGCCATTGCCATCGAGATTCAGCAGCTTTTGGGCGCGGGCGGCTTTGCCTTTGACATGAATGTCGCCTGTTCCTCGGCCACGTTCGGGATTCAGGCCGCCGCGGACATGATCCGGGGGGGATCGGCGCGCCGCGCGCTGGTGGTCAGCCCTGAAATCTGCTCGGGTCATCTGGAATGGCGCGACCGCGACTGTCATTTCATTTTTGGCGATGTCTGCACCGCCGTTCTGATCGAGGCGGCGGACGAGGCCAAGGGCCCGCATTTCGTGATCCGTTCGACGCGCTGTGCGACGCAGTTTTCCAACAATATCCGCAATAACAACGGGTTTCTGCGCCGAACGCGCCCCGATGGTGTGGCCGACCGCCGGGATATGCAATTTGTGCAGGAGGGGCGAAAGGTGTTCAAAGAGGTGTTGCCGATGGTTTCGGCGCATATTCTGGGGCATCTTGCGGAGGAAGGTGTTGCACCGGATGACCTGCGGCGGTTGTGGCTGCATCAGGCGAACAAGGCGATGAATGATTTTATCGGGCGCAAGGTGCTGGGCCGGGTGCCAGAGGCGCATGAGCAACCCAATATCCTGCAAGATTATGCCAATACGTCCTCTGCCGGATCAATCATCGCCTTTTCCAAATATTCCGAGGATCTGATGCCCGGCGACCAAGGGCTGATCTGTTCGTTCGGCGCGGGCTATTCGGTGGGATCGGTTCTGGTGGAACGCGGCTAAGGGCGGCGCAAGCCCTTGGATCAGTTTGGAAATGACATCGGGCGGCAAAGTCAGTAAGGGAAAATTGAGCAAGGGTAGCCCTCGGGACAAGGGCTCTATTGGGGAAAGCGTATGTCGACGACGGGAAGTTACCTGAAAAAGCACACCGAAGCCTTGGTCAAGGATGTTGGAATCGAGGCGGCCTGTCAGTTGACGGGCAAGTCCAAGGCGACGCTTGGCCGCTATTATTCAGACCATGAGGAACACGCCGACAGGTTCATGCCGGTGGACACTGTTGCAGCACTTGAGGCGGCCGCGAGCTATCCGCATGTGACGAGCGCCTTGGCAGAGTTGGGCGGCGTCAGTCTGAGCCTGATCGCAGAGCGGCGCAACGCGCAGGAGCGGGCAAATGTGAACAGCGACGTGATCGCGCTGTCGCAGCGGTTCGCGATGCTCATGGCCGAGTATCAGCAGAGCATCGCGGATGGGCGTATCACCGTGAACGAAGCCAAGCGGCTATTGCGCGAAACGACGCAATTGCAGCAGGTTTTGATCGAAATGAAGCTGCATCTTGAGGAAGAAGTAACCTGACGCCAGTTTCAGGGCGTCAGATGAAGGCGATATAGGCCCCGGCGAGTGCGGTGGCCCCGCCCATCAAGCGGAGCGGCACGGCGCTGGCGTGGCGGGTTTCGCGCGCCGCGGTGAAGGCGATAACGAGACCCGCAGCGTGCAGAAGGGCCGTTGCGATGGCAAAGCCCGCGCCAAATTGCAGCGCCTGCGCCTGCCCCAATTCGCCGCCATGGGCGTGACCGTGAAAGAGTGCAAAGACCGCCACCAGCACCATCGCCAGCCCCGGCGCGGGGCGCAGGGCGAGCGCCACGACAAGGCCAAGGGCCATGATGGAGGCCAAGATCATCGGCTCAACCATCGGCAGGGGCAGACCGATGATGGCCGCCAGAAACCCCACGATCATCGCCAGAACAAAGGCGCTTGGCACAGTCCAGAGCGCGCGGCCGCCGATTTGCGCGGCCCAGAGGCCGACGGCGATCATCGCCAGCACATGATCAAGGCCAAAGAGCGGATGCGTCACACCCGCGAGGAAAGAGCCGTATTCGCCCTCAGGCAGATGCGCCGCAGCGGGGCTGGCGGCGAGAATTAGGAGCGGGGCGAGAAGGTGTTTCATCAAGGGTTCCTTATGGGGTCAACCGGCGCCTCGGGGTGAGTCGCGCCTGAGCCGCAGCATGGGGAAGGCAAAGGCGGGACGCAACAAAAAACCCGGCACGCGGGTGCGTGCCGGGTCAGGTGGGGAAACCCGTTTTGGATCAGCCAAACACGCGGGTCAGGGCCGCATCGGTTGCGGCGATCAGGTGGTTGATATCGTCCTTGGTGGCGATCAACGCGGGCGAATAGCACAGCGTGTTGTTGAAGCCGGGAATCGAGCGGTTGGTGGCCCCGATGATGACGCCCTGCGCCATGCAATCGGCGACAACGGCCTGAACCCGCTTTTCATCCATCGGTTCCTTGGTGGCGCGGTCAGCAACCAGTTCGGCCCCAAGAAACAGCCCCTTGCCGCGCACATCGCCGATGACGGCGTGCTTGTCCTTGAGGGCCGCCAGTTGATCGAGCATGTAATCGCCCATGGCGACGGTATTGCCCAAGAGGTCTTCTTCCTCGATGATCGCCATGTTTTCCAGCGCCGCTGCCGGACCGGCAGTGCAGCCCCCAAAGGTCGAGATGTCGCGGAAATAGTTCATCGGATCGGTGGTATCGTCCTTGAACATATCGAACACACGCTCGTTGGTGACGCAGCAGGCGATCGCTGCATAGCCCGAGGCCACGCCCTTGGCCATGGTCACGAAATCGGGTTCGACCCCGTAATGCTGATAGCCAAACCAAGTGCCGGTGCGCCCGATGCCGCAGACAACCTCGTCGATATGCAGGAGGATGTCGTATTTGCGGCAAATCTCTTGCACGCGGGGCCAGTAGCCGACGGGCGGGACAATCACACCGCCACCGGCGGTCACGGGTTCAAGGCAGAGCGCGCCGATGGTGTCGGGGCCTTCGGCCAAGATCACCTCTTCAATCGCGTTGGCGGCGGCGATGCCGTATTCTTCGCCCTCCAGATCCCATTGCGCGCGGTATTCAAGGCAATGCGGCACGCGCACGAAACCGGGGGTATAGGGGCCATATTGCGCGTTGCGCTGATCCTGACCGCCCGCCGAGAGACAGGCAATCGTGGTGCCGTGGTAATCGCGGTCACGGTAAAGGATCTTGTGCTTTTTGCCGCCGTAACGCTTGTGCGCGATCTGGCGGACCATTTTGAAGGCTTTCTCATTCGCCTCGGAGCCGGAGTTGGTGTAATACACGCGGCTCATTCCGGGCATTTTCGAGATCAGTTTCTCGGAAAACAGCGCGCCGGGGATCGAGCCTGCGGAACCTGCGAAATAGGGCAGTTTGATGAGCTGGTCGCGTACGGCATTGGCGATGCGTTCACGCCCGTAACCCACGTTCACGGTCCAGACGCCGCCCGACACGCCGTCGAGATGCTCTTTGCCCTTTTGGTCCCAGACGCGCATGCCGCGCCCCTCGACGATGATGCGGGGATCCGCCTTGGGGTCTGTGCCGCTCCAGGGCGCGTGCTGAATCAGGTGATGCCAGACATGCGCGCGGTCGGCCTCGACCACGTGGGAAATGTCGTTGTCGCGAAGTTTGCCGTCCATGGGGATGCTCCATCAGGTTGAGGCCCGGCGCGGGGCTCAGGCCGTCTTTATATATCATGGGTTGTTCTGTCCGCATATCAGCCGAGAATCCGGGCAGATCGTTAGGGCCAGAGTATACCATTAAATAGGTCCAGAATGGCCCGCCACCTTCTGAGTCTGGCTGTAACTCTCTGGCAAATTTCGGTTTTTCACCCAAAGGAGCGGAAGGGGCGGCTGTCTAAGGCTATCCGAAAACCCCTTTTCGGAAATACTGAAATGATCTTAGCTCTGCTATAATTGCGTTGATCAGTGCCTGTGGATCGGGTTCACTCTTGGCTGTTGCCTGTTTCGGAGTGCGTATGATCCACAAGACACTGACGCAGGAGAAACCCGCCGATACGTGCGGTGTAAGACAGAAAAACGACTGTAACCAACGGGAGAAGACAAGATGAGTATGAAAAGCAAACTGATGTCGGCAGTGGCTGGCGCGGCGTTTCTGGCGGGGGCCGGAGCGGCCAGCGCAGAGGAAATCACCGTTGCCTATTTCCTCGAATGGCCGATGCCGTTCCAGTATGCCAAGGAAATGGGCACCTATGACAAGGAAATGGGCGTCAAGGTTAACTGGCGCGCGTTCGACACCGGCACCGCGATGAGTGCTGCGATGGCATCCGGCGATGTGCATCTGTCGGTCAGCCAAGGCGTTCCGCCCTTCGTTGTGGCGACAAGCGCCGGGCAGGATTTGCAGACACTCGACGTGGCCGTCAGCTATGCTGACAACGACAACTGTGTCGTCGCCTCGGCACTGGAGATCGACAAGACCAATGCGGGCGAATTGGCCGGCAAGAAAGTTGCCGTTCCGCTGGGCACCGCTGCGCATTACGGGTTTCTCAAGCAGATGAACCATTTCGGCGTGGATATTTCCAGCATGGACGTGGTCAACATGGCCCCGCCAGAAGGGGCCGCCGCCATCGCGCAGGGCGCGGTTGATATGTTCTGCGGCTGGGGCGGTTCGCTGCGTCGCGCGCTGGAACATGGCAATGTGCTGTTGACCGGTGCGGAAAAGGAAGAGTTGGGCATTCTGGTGTTTGACGTGACATCCGGCCCGGCTGCTTTTGTCGCGGAAAACCCCGATCTGGTTGCGAAGTTCCTGAAAGTGACGGCTGATGCCAATGCGATGTGGGCCGATCCGGCCAATCGCGACACGATGCTGCCGGTCATTGCCAAGGATAGCGGCATGGATGTCGAGGCCACGGCAGCAACGATCGACACCTTTGTGTTCCCCTCTGCCGAAGAGCAGTTGACCGCCAAATGGCTGGGCGGCGGCGCGCAGGAATTCATGAAGGGCGTGGCTGAGGTGTTCGTCGAGGCAGGCAGCATCGATTCGGCGCTGGCCACCTATGAGAACAACGTCAACACCGGACCGCTGGCCGCTGCCAACGGCATGTAAGCCCGGCTGACGGACTGAAACGAGGCCCGCCCCGCACAAACGGGCGGGCCTCTGCCCAACAATCCCAAAAAAACAACAGGGGGTGGGGATGTCGACACTTACCATTGATAACATCTCGATGCGGTTCGATCTGCCGAATGGCAGCCATGTGCAGGCGCTTAAAAATGTCTCGCTAGAGATCAAGACCGGCGAGTTGATGAGCGTGCTGGGGCCGTCGGGCTGTGGCAAGACCACGCTTTTGAACATCCTTGCCGGATTTCTGGCCCCAAGTGAGGGGCAGATCACGCTGAACGGGCACCGTGTCACCGGCCCGGATGCCGAGCGCGGCATGGTATTTCAGCAAGGCGCGCTGTTTGAATGGATGAGCGTGCGCGACAACGTGAGTTTTGGCCCCCGTATGGCGGGCAAGCGGGAAAAGGAATGGGCGGGCACGGTCGATCATTTGCTCGATGTCGTGGGCCTGCGCGATTTCAAGGAAAAGGCGGTTTATGAGCTGTCAGGCGGGATGCAGCAGCGCGTGGCGCTGGCGCGCTGTCTGGCGAATGACCCCGATGTGATTCTGATGGACGAGCCACTTGGGGCGCTGGATGCGCTGACACGTGAAAAGATGCAGGGTCTGGTGCTGAAGCTGTGGAAAGAAACCGGCAAGACCATCATCCTGATCACCCATTCGGTGGAAGAGGCGCTGCTTTTGGGCGAGCGGCTCTTGGTGATGGCCCCACGACCGGGGCGGGTGCACAAGGAATACCGCCTGCCCTTTGCCGAAATGGGCGCGGGCCGCGATCTGCGCGAGGTCAAGAAAGTTCCTGATTTCGCCGCCAAGCGAGAGGAAATCCTGACGATGATCTGGGACATGGAAGAAGAGATCATGGGCCGGGCAGAGGAGGCGGGCGCATGATCATCCTGATTATCTATGTGGCGATTTTCGCGGCATCGTTCTTCGTCGTGCGCTTTGGCGTGCGCAAGTTTCGGCAGATGAACGATTTTACCTCACTCAAGACGGTGACATTCGGGGATGAAAGCGCTGTGCGCCCGGATCGCTGGGCGAGCGTGATTTCAATCGTGACGATCTTTTTGATCTGGGGCGCATTTACCGGCAGCAAATGGGTGCCGATCCATGCGCCGGGGCCGTTCATGGGCGATACCGAATTCACCTATACGCTAGAGGCCCCCGACGGCACGCGCGACGATGCGACGGTGACGGTGCGGGTGTTTACCGTGGGCGAGACGGTTGAAGATCCGGTGATCGAGCCGGGCGATGGGATTGCCAAGAATGACGTGCTGACAGTGGGCGCGTGGCGGTCGCAGCTGTTGTTGATGGACAAGAACGACGAGGTGACGCGTGATCAGGGCGCGCGGGTTGTCGCGATTGATGGCAAGCCGGTGAGCGAAGGGCAGACGATCAAGGTGGCCGATGGCACCGTGGCCGTGACCGCCAAGGGATCGCTGAATTTCGCCCCCGCCAAGGGCATGCAGATGGAGCCTATCTGGCTTCCGGCGCCTGAGGCGGTGGTGTCGCGACTGATCGAAGTGTCAAAGCAGGGGTATCAGAATTTCACCCTGTGGGAGCATCTTTATTGGTCGCTGTTCCGGGTGATCGTGGGCTTTGCCCTGGGTGCGCTGGTGGGGATTCCGCTGGGCTATGCCATGGGGCTGAGTGATTGGTTTCGCGGCTGGTTCGATCCGATTGTCGAATTCATGCGCCCGGTGCCGCCCTTGGCGCTGATCCCCTTGGTGATCATCTGGGCGGGCATTGGCGAGAGCGGCAAGATCATTCTGCTGTTTTTGGCCGCGCTCTGGATCATGACGATTTCGGCGCGCGCAGGTGTGTCGGGCGTGGCGATTTCCAAGGTGCATGCCGCCTATTCGCTGGGGGCAAGTAAATGGCAGTTGATGCGCCATGTCATTGTGCCCAACAGCCTACCCGAGATTTTCACCGGCGCCCGCGTTGCGATGGGGGTCTGTTGGGGCACGGTGGTGGCCGCCGAACTGGTCGCGGCGGAAAAGGGGGCAGGCATGATGATCATGGTCGCAAGCCGCTTTCAGCTTACCGATATCGTGCTGATGGGGATCATCCTGATCGGGATCATCGGCTATGGCATCGACATCCTGATGCGCAAGGCCGAAAACTGGCTGGTGCCGTGGAAGGGCCGCGTCTGAGGTAAGGTGCGGGCAGGGCCAACGCGCCCTGCCCCATTCTACGGGCACCCGGACGTGCGATCTTGGGCGCTAGTTGGCTGTCACAATATCAGGTTTAGATTGTAAACCACTTGCCTGAAACAAAAATGTGGATGAGCATAACTGCAAGCCTCGTTATGCTTTATTCATCTTCAGGAGAGTTAAATGCGAGTAGTTTTTCTTCTTGTCGCTGCGGTATCACTTGCGGCTTGTGACACGAGATCTTTGGGGACAAGCGGTCAAACAAAGAGCGGTGAATCTATTGTTGGAGAGATCGTTGTCGACTCGGTAAGAGGACAGACGAAACTGGTTATACAAAATCCTAAAGGTTGGGTATGTGAATCCGAATTCAGACCCATTCCAACAGGCTCTAACCGGACGAAGAACCAGAGCGTTCCACTCGTGTGCAACAATGGCGCAACGGGAAATGCGATTTCGACCTACGACGAGCTTAGCAAAAGCATAGTCGTAGTATTTAGCTTGTCGAACGGTGAGTCAGGCAGTCTACGGATGGGTCGAGTTTAAGTAACACTAAGCATTGCGCGATTGATTATGGCGCCTGATTTTTGTCTCGCACTAAGGATGTTGGTTTTACTCACGGTTAAGACTGCTAGTTCATGCTAACACTTTTGAGCCGCTGGCTTTCGCCATGAGGCAAAAACCTGTGGCTAAATCCTTATCCTTTTTACCGTCCGTGGCTGCCGTTATAGCCATTGCGCGCGGGGCTTTGCCAACCATTGAGCGCGCCGGGCGCGGGTGCAAAAACCTCGACCAGCATCGGGTAACAGGCGGCTGTGTCGCTGGTATGCTCAGAGGAGCAATCGCCGCCGGGACAGGCGCTGAGACATCCCAGAATGTCGATCTCGGCAAAGAACTCCAGATAGTCGCCGGGGCGCACGGGGCTGGCTTTCATGAAATACTGGCCGGTGTCGCGGGTGAAGCCGGTGCACATGAAGACGTTGAGCACATCATGAATATGGGGTTCTGCCTCGGCCAGTGTCACGCCCAATTCATCCGCCAAAGCGCGCGTGAGGTTGGAGTGACAACAGTGGTGATACTGCACACCTGACAAGAGGTTGCCGGTATAGGGATCGCAGCGCGTGCCGATCACGTCATGCACCGAGCCGCCGAAGGCGTCGATGCCATACCAGCCCAAGCTGTCGCCGGTGATCGTGGCCATCGGGCGCAGGTGCGGGAAGGACGACCAGAGCCGTTCACCGGTGGTCACATGGGTGCCGTGAAGCGCGCGGGTCTTGCCGGAATAGAACCGCTCTGTGAGGTCATGCGCGTTCCAAAGGTTGAGATCGCCCACTTGCGGGCCATCCACGCTGGTGATGCGAAAGAATTGCCCCGCCTCGGCGCGAAAGCAGGCCGCCTCGCGCGCAGGCACCAGCACCTCTGACACTTTGGTCGCACTGGCGCGCGCGGCGGCATAGAGCGCCAGATCCGGCACCGGCAGCGTATCATTGGGGTAGCAGATCACAGGCGGCACGGCGCGACGGGCGGCTGCATCGGCGGGGGCGTTGGTCATCTTAGTCCTCTTGGGTGTCGCGGGGATTTACCGCGCAATCCAAAGGCGGTTTGCCGTTGGATGTAAAGACCTGCGCGCCGCAAGCCATGCAGCGGTAATAGGATTGCCCATCGCGGTCTTGTCGCCGGTCCGCGCGCCAGCGGCAGGAGCGTGTCCGCCGGTTGGACAGGATCAACACCAGCACGAAGGCGATGACCAACCCCGCGACGACGAGCATGAAGCTATCCCTTGGCCATGGTGCCAAAGCGGCGGTCAGGGGCGGCCTGTCGCACCGGCGTATGACAGGGGCAGGTGACGAGGTGATCGTTGACCATCCCCACCGCCTGCATGAAGGCATAGGTGATGGTGGGACCGCAGAACTTGAAGCCGCGCTTTTTCAAATCCTTGGAAAGTTTTACAGAAATATCGGTTTGCGCTGGCACCTCTGCAAGCGTCTGCCATTCGTTCTGAATGGGCTGCCCGCCGACGAAATCCCAGAGGTAGCGATCAAAGCCCTCGTTGGCCTCGATCACCGCCCAGGCGCGGGCATTTCCTATGGTTGCCTCGATCTTACCGCGGTGGCGAATGATGCCGGGATCGGCCAAGAGGCGCGTGACCTCAGCCTCGCCCCAAGTAGCGATGACATGGGGATCAAACCCTTGGAATGCCGCGCGAAAACTCTCGCGTTTGCGCAGGATGGTGATCCAGCTCAGCCCCGCCTGAAACCCGTCAAGAATGAGCTTTTCCCAGAGGGCGCGGCTGTCATAGTCGGGCACGCCCCATTCGGTATCGTGGTAGGACAGGTAAAGCGGATCGTCACTGACCCAGCCACAACGCTCCATGCAACTTCCCCTCTGGCCCGGCGCGCAGGCGGTTTCGTTCAAATGCGCGCTTTAAGCCATCCTTAAGCCATCTGCCCCAATTTGAGAACAGGCGTTCCGGAGGGGCAAATGGGACAGAAACACAAATGGGCCGATATTCCAGCGGGATTCGATACTCCGCTGTCCTATGCCGTTTCGGCGCGGGACCGATCCGTGCTCGAAATGGTCAATCAGGCGGTGCATCACAAACAGGTGCTGTTGGCCTATCAGGCGGTGGTGCCTGCGCGCCAGCAGGATCGGCCTGCGTTCTACGAAGGGCTGATTCGTGTGCTCGATGCCACCGGACGGGTGATCCCCGCCAAGGATTTCATCACCCAGATCGAGGTGACGGAAACCGGGCGGATCATCGACTGTCTGGCGCTGGAAAAGGGGCTGCGCACGCTGATCAACTATCCTGATCTGCGGCTGGCCATAAATATGTCGGCGCGCTCGATCGGCTATTCCCGCTGGATGCGGACGCTGAAAAAGGGGCTGAGCGATGATCCCACCATTGGCGAGCGGCTGATTCTGGAGATCACGGAAAGCTCGGCGATGCTGGTGCCCGAACTGGTGACAGGCTTTATGAAAGAGTTGCAGGCCAAGGGAATCAGCTTTGCGCTTGATGATTTCGGGGCGGGCTATACCTCGTTCCGGTTTCTCAAGGAGTTCTATTTCGACATCCTCAAGATCGACGGGCAATTCGTGCGCGGCATCGCTACGGACCCGGATAATCAGGTGCTGACCGCCGCCTTGGCCAGCATCGGCCAGCAATTTGACATGGTGACAGTGGCCGAAAGCGTCGAGAAGCCAGAGGATGCCGCCTATCTTGCGGCGCTGGGGATCGACTGTTTGCAAGGGTATTACTTTGGGGCCCCCACGGTGCGGCCACCTTGGATTGACAGCGCCCTTGACCGCGCCACCGCTTGAATGTGACACTCCGTCCGTTGCCGCAGTGCGGCATCTACGATATGACGCCGCGTAACGGCGGAGGTGACAGACAGGGTGTGCATGAAAATGTGACACTGTCGTGCCATGCTCTGGCCCGGCAAATCCTGGTGGAGGACATAGATGACCAATGTAGTAATCGCATCCGCAGCGCGCACCGCTGTCGGATCTTTTGGCGGCGCTTTCGCCAATACGCCGGCGCATGATCTGGGCGCAGCCGTGCTTGAGGCAGTGGTTGCCCGTGCAGGCATCGAAAAGGGCGAAGTGTCCGAGACGATCCTCGGTCAGGTGCTGACCGCAGCGCAGGGCCAAAACCCCGCGCGTCAGGCGCATATCAACGCCGGTTTGCCGATTGAATCCGCCGCCTGGAGCATCAATCAGGTTTGCGGCTCTGGTTTGCGGGCCGTGGCGCTGGGCGCGCAGCACATCCAGTTGGGCGATGCCGCCATCGTCTGCGCCGGGGGTCAGGAAAACATGACGCTGAGCCCCCATGCCGCCTATTTGCGCGCCGGGCACAAGATGGGCGATATGACCTATATCGACACGATGATTCGCGATGGTCTGTGGGATGCGTTCAACGGCTATCACATGGGGCAGACCGCCGAGAACGTCGCCGACCAGTGGCAGATCACCCGCGACGTGCAGGACGAATTCGCCGTGGCCAGCCAGAACAAGGCCGAAGCCGCGCAGAAGGCGGGCAAATTTGACGAAGAAGTGATCGCCTTTGCCGTCAAGACGCGCAAGGGCGACATCATCGTCGACAAGGATGAATACATCCGCCACGGCGCGACAATTGACGCCATGCAGAAGCTGCGCCCCGCCTTTACCAAGGATGGCTCGGTCACGGCGGCCAATGCGAGCGGTCTGAATGACGGTGCGGCCGCGACATTGCTGATGAGCGCCGATGAGGCCGAGCGGCGCGGGATCGAACCGCTGGCGCGCATTGCGTCCTATGCAACCGCCGGGCTGGACCCGTCGATCATGGGCGTGGGTCCGATCCATGCCAGCCGCAAGGCGCTGGCCAAGGCCGGTTGGACTGTCGCCGATCTGGATCTGGTCGAAGCGAATGAGGCCTTTGCCGCGCAGGCCTGTGCGGTCAACAAGGAAATGGGCTGGGATCCGGCCATCGTCAACGTGAACGGCGGCGCGATTGCCATTGGCCACCCGATTGGGGCCTCGGGCTGTCGCGTGCTCAACACGCTGTTGTTCGAGATGAAGCGCCGCGGTGCCAAGCGTGGTCTGGCCACGCTCTGCATCGGTGGCGGCATGGGCGTTGCGCTCTGCGTCGAGCGTCCGTGAGGCGCGCTGGCGCGGTCTGAGACAGGATCAAGGGCACCTCAGACGGTGCCCTTTTTCTTGATCCCTTCGGCGCAAGCTGCATCGCAGAAAATTTATTGCGCAACAATATTGCGCAATTCAATTCAAACCGATAACCAAGTTTCAACGCACCAGCCATATTGGAGGATATCATGGCAAGAACCGCACTCGTCACCGGGGGCTCTCGTGGAATCGGCGCCGCCATTTCAAAGGCGCTCAAGGAGGAGGGCTATACCGTCGCCGCGACCTATGCCGGCAATGATGAGGCCGCCGCCAAGTTCACCGAGGAAACCGGCATCAAGACCTACAAATGGAACGTGGCGGACTATGACAGCTCCAAGGACGGCATCGCGCAGGTCGAAGCGGAATTGGGCCCGATTGACATCGTGATCGCCAACGCGGGCATCACCCGCGATGCACCGTTCCACAAGATGACGCCGCAGCAGTGGAAAGAGGTGATCGACACCAACCTTACGGGCGTGTTCAACACGGTTCACCCGGTCTGGTCGGGCATGCGCGACCGTGGCTTTGGCCGGATTGTGGTGATTTCCTCGATCAACGGGCAAAAGGGCCAATTTGGTCAGGTCAACTATGCCGCGACCAAGGCGGGCGATCTGGGCATCATCAAGTCGCTGGCGCAAGAGGGTGCCGCCAAGGGCATCACCGCGAATGCGATCTGCCCCGGCTATATCGCCACGGAAATGGTCATGGCCGTGCCGGAAGCGGTGCGTGAAAAGATCATCGGCATGATTCCGGCGGGCCGTCTGGGCGAGCCAGAGGAAATCGCGCGCTGCGTGACCTTCCTCGTGTCCGAGGATGCCAGCTTTATCAACGGGTCGACGATTTCGGCCAATGGTGCGCAGTTCTTTGTCTAACTGACTTGTGTGATGTTCAAGGCCCGCCCCGGTGATCCGGTGGCGGGCTTTGTCATGTTTTGGGGGCGGCGAGCGTGCCCCGAAAACAAAGGTTCGTGTCAAGGCAGACGGGGGTGGGAGCCACACCATCGCCAACCATATCGACCAAGAGGCGCGCCGCGGCGCGGCCCATGTCGCGGTGCGGGACATGCACGGTGGTGAGCGCCGGATCAACCACGGTTGCCAGTTCGATATCGTCAAAGCCGGTGATCGAGACATCCTGCGGCACGCTGAGTCCAAGCTGACGCGCCATTTGCAAGGCACCGACCGCGAGCACATCATTGCCGCAGACCACGGCAGTGGGCGGGGTTGGCAATGCCATAAGCTGCGCCATTCCCTCGGCCCCGTTGGCGATGCTGTAGGGCGTTTCGATCAGGTGCAACGTGGTGGGGTCTAATCCATGGCCGCGCAAAGCATCGTGAACCCCGGCAATCCGGTCGCGAGCACGGTCATTGCCCGCCGCGAGCGCGGAAATCATGCCGATATGCCGATGTCCGAGGCGCAGCACCTCATCGGCCAAACCTGCCATGGCGCGGCGGTTGTCAAAGCCTATCGAGGCGCGCGCCTGTGTGGGATCATAGGCCCAAGCTATCAACACGGGCACGCCGCGCTGCGCGAGAAAGTCATAAATTCCGGGATCGCGGTCATGGCCGATGAGCAAGAGCGCATCCGCCCCACGCGCCACCAAGGTACGAATCTGATCCGCCTCGATTTCAGGGCTGTAAGAGGACGAGGCCACCAGAAGGGTCAGGCCGCTGAGATGCAATTCTTCTTGAAAGGCCTGAATGGCGCGGGCAAAGATCGCGTTTTCCATCGTCGGAATGATTGCGCCGATGATGCCGGTCCGCCGTGCGGCAAGGGCGCGGGCACCGAAATTGGGGGAATAGCCAAGCGTTGCGACCGCGCTCAGCACCCGGTCGCGCGTGGCAGTCTGCACCTGCGCCGGCGAATTCAGGCAGCGGGAAACGGTGGCGGTCGAAACCCCCGCCACGCGGGCGACATCCGCCAGCGTGGGCAGGTTCGGAGCGGTGTCGGAGAGGCGTCGGTTCATCCTGTGGCCCGGTGTCTGCGTGATGGAATCTATCCGTCTGTAAGGACATTGGAGAAATATAACAGCTTGCGTGAAAATATGTAAGCGCTTACATTTCTCTCGAATCGTCGGCAATTCCGGCGAGAGGGAGGGCCGCATGTTCCTGATCGCAGCACTGATCCTGTTCGGCGCCTTTGGCGTGAATGTGGCGTTGGGGGCCTTTGCTAATGCCGCGTTTCTGACAGGTGTGGGGGAAATGCTGCTGCTTTTGGCGGCGGTTGTGACCTTTGTCGTTGCCACGTTGAGGAGCGAGGCGGCGCGCAAGCGCGGAAAATAAATCAGATCTCAGGGAGGAGACAAGAATGACTGAAGAAGCAAAAGAACTTGCGTCCGAAGAGCGGCGCAATTTTCTGAAACTGGCCACCACCGGCAGCTTTACCGCGGCGGTTGTCGCGGCGGCGGCGGGCACGCTCTGGTCATCCGAAGCAAGCGCACAGACCGCCAATGAAGAGCGCGAGCGCGAAGCGGCGGCCGAGCATGTGATGACGCTGGCCACGGAATATGTGATCGGCACCACCCGCAGCTATCCGATGATGCAGCTCGATGTGAAAGAGAACCTGCAAAACGCCTCGAACGGCAAGATCTATGTGAAGCTCGCGCCCGGCGGGCAGTTGGGTGTGGGGTCGGCGCTGGCGCAAAAGGTGCAGGGCGGCACGATCAATGCGGGGCAATTCTCGCTTTCGAATTTTGCCCCCTTCGCCCCGGCGGTGGATCTGATCAACATGCCCTATTTCTGCGGGGCCAATCAGCGGTTCGTCAATCTTGTGACCTCTGACATCTGGAAGACCGAGGTGAATGCGCTGGTTGAGGCGCGGGGCTTTAAGCCGATGTTCTATTTCTGCATCGACCCGCGTGTGATGGCCGTGCGTAAGGGCGGCGGTGGCCCGATCATGACGCCTGCGGATTTGCAGGGGGTCAAGTTCCGGGTGCCCGGTTCGCAGATGCTGCAACAGTTCTATCGCATGGGCGGGGCCAATCCGACGCCGGTTGCATGGGGTGAAACGCCTTCGGCGATCAAACAGGGTGTGGCCGATGCGCTCGACCCGGCGGTGGGCGCGCTCTATGCCTTTGGCTTCAAGGATATTCTGAGCCACGTCACCTTTACCCAAGCGGTGCCGGACAGCCAAACCTATGCCTGCAACCTCGAATGGTACAACACCCTGTCCAGCGATGTGCAGGAGGCGATTGAATGGGCCTCTGAAATGAGCTTCCATCAGAACCTTGCCAAGGTGCCGTCGTCGCGCACCTTTGCCATGGCTGAAATGGCCAAGTCGGGTGTGGAATTCCATTCGCTGAGCGCCGATCAACTGGCGGAGTGGCAGGACACGGTGGGCTATCAGCGCTCTGAGTGGGACAGCTTCAAGACCGAGCTGGCCGGGTCGATGGAGACCTTTGACAAGCTGGTCGAAGCCGCAGGCACGCAGGGCAAATTCTACGTCCACGACGCCTGAGCCGTGACCGACCGGGCGCGCGCGTGACCGCCGCGCCCGGCCTTTGCAACGACGCTAACGATAGGGACAGGGCCGCAACCTGCGTGCGCTGAACCGGAGAGGTTTGACATGCTCAGCACACTGGACCGCAATCTGGAGCGATGGGCGCTTCTGATCTTTTACATGATGCTTGTCGTCACCATGGCGATCGAGGTGATCCGGCGTGAGGTATTCGCCTATTCCTCGGTCTGGGGCGAAGAGATCGTGCGCTATGCCTTTATATATCTCGCGTGGATCGGGGCGGCGGCGGCGGTGCGCGAGCGCGCGCATATCCGCATCGACGTGATCATGCATTACGTGGGGCCGCGCCTGAAGGCGGCGCTGTATATTCTGGGCGATCTGGTGATGGCAGCGGTGGCAGTTGTCGCGCTTTACTGGTCGTGGGAGACGGTGCTGGTTTCGGCCAAGTTTGGCTCGGTCAGTGCCGGGTTGCGGGTGTCGATGGTGTGGTTCCTCTTGGCGGTGCCGGTGGGCTTTGGCCTGATGCTTTTGCGGCTCGTGCAATCCTTCTTGCGCGACGTGCGCGCCCTTCGTGACGGAACACCCGTTCACGAAGGCAATCAGCTGTTTGATTGAGGGGCGCGCGTCATGTGGAATACATTCTCGCAAACCGTCGATCTGGGCTGGGATTTTTACGGGCCGGTGATCCTATTCGTGGTGCTGGTGGCGCTGGCTGTGCCGGTCTGGGCGGCGATTGGATCGGCGGCGATTGTCATGCTGATGTGGTCGGGCGCGCTTCCGCTCAGCCTTGTGGGGGAGAGCCTGTTTGACGGGATCGACGCCTTTGCGCTGACGGCGGTACCGCTCTTTATCCTGACGGGTGATGTGCTGGTGCGAACCGGGCTCAGTCGCAAGTTTCTGAATGTGGCGGAGGCGCTGACACAGTTTGCCAAGGGCGGTTTCGGCTCTGCCACGGTGCTTGTCTGCGGCATGTTCTCGGCCATCTCGGGATCGGATGCGGCGGGCGCTGCGGCGGTGGGGCGGATGACCATCGACCGGCTGGTGGAATCGGGCTATCCGCGCCCCTATGCCTGTGCGCTGGTGGCGGCGGGGGCCTGTACCGGCATCCTTATCCCGCCGTCGATTGCCTATATCATCATCGGTCTGGTCTTGGGTATCTCGGCCTCGACGCTCTTTATGGCGGCGCTTATTCCGGGGATGCTGATCCTTGTGTCGATCCTGATCACCAATATCGTGGTCAATCGTATCTATGGCTATGAGGGCGGCGGCAATGTCGGGTTTGGCGAATATTTCGCCAATCTGGGCCGTGCGTTGGCGTCGGGCTGGTATGCCTTTATCGTGCCGGGGATCATCTTTTACGGCATCTTTTCGGGGCGGCTGACGCCAACCGAGGCGGGCGCGACTGCGGTCATTGTGACGGTGATCCTTGGCTTTATCCTTGGCACGCTCAAGCTGGCGGATTTTCCGGCCATGCTGATCAGTTCGGCCAAGGTCAACGGGGTGATCCTGCCCATCATCGCCTTTTCCCTGCCCTTGGCGCAGGCATTGGCGATCATGGGCGTGCCGCAGGGGTTTGTAACGGCGGTGACGGGGCTGACCGATGATCCGGCCACGCTCATTCTTTTGATGATCCTGATCCTGATCGCGGCGGGCTGCGTGATGGAGACGACGCCCAATATCGTCATCCTCGCGCCCATTCTGAAGCCGCTGGCCGACAATATCGGCATGAACGAGATTCAGTTCTGCATCATGATGATCACCGCCTTGGGTGTGGGCTTTATCACGCCGCCTCTGGGGCTCAATCTCTTTGTTGTGTCGGGCATTACCGGCGAATCCATCCTGCGGATTGCATGGCGTGCCGTGCCGTTCGTGTTCTTCATGCTCATCGTTGTGCTGCTGATTGCCTATGTCCCGGCGATTTCGACCACGATGCTCCCTGATGTCTACAAATAGGACCCTACCATGACCCGTGAATACCTGAAGAAAGCAACCCTGACCTCAACCTCGCACGCCAGTGACGTGCATGAGACCGTGCAAGGGATTCTGGCCGATATCGAAGCGGGCGGTGACAAGGTCGCGATGGACTATGCCGCCAAATTTGACCGCTATGAGGGCAATATCATCCTGACACCGGACGAGATTGCCGCTGCGACAGCGCTCGTGCCGGACAAGCTCAAGCGGGATATCGAGTTTGCCCATGCCAATGTGCGCCGCTTTGCAGAGGCCCAGCGCGAAACCTTGCGTGACATCGAGATCGAAGTGGTGCCGGGGCTGATTGCCGGGCAAAAGAGCATTCCGGTCCATGCGGCAGGCTGTTACGTGCCGGGCGGGCGCTATAGCCATATCGCGAGCGCGATCATGACCGTGACCACCGCCAAGGTGGCAGGGTGCCAGCATATCGTGGCCTGTTCGCCGCCCCGCCCCGGTGTGGGCGTGGCCCCGGCCATCATCTATGCGGCGCATGTCTGCGGCGCGGATGTGATCATGGCCATGGGCGGCGTGCAGGGTGTTGCGGCAATGACATTCGGCCTCTTTGGGCTTCCTAAGGCGAACATCCTTGTCGGCCCCGGCAATCAGTTCGTGGCCGAGGCCAAGCGCATCCTCTTTGGTCGAGTTGGCATCGACATGATCGCTGGGCCAACCGACAGCCTTGTTCTGGCGGATGCGACGGCTGATGCAATGGTGGTGGCGACCGATCTGGTCGGGCAAGCGGAGCATGGCTATAACTCGCCCGTCTGGCTGGTGACGGATCATCGCCCGCTGGCGGAAGAGGTCATGCGCCTTGTGCCGGACCTGATCGCCGATCTGCCCGAGGTCAATCGCGATAATGCCGCCGCCGCGTGGCGTGACTATGCCGAGGTGATCCTCTGCGCGGATCGCGAGGAAATGGCGGCCACCTCGGACGATTACGCGCCCGAGCATCTGACGGTGCAGGCCGAGGATCTGGATTGGTGGCTGGGGCGGTTGACCTGTTATGGGTCTTTGTTCCTTGGCGAAGAAACCACGGTCGCCTTTGGCGACAAGGCATCGGGCACCAATCACGTGCTGCCTACCTCTGGCGCGGCCAGCTATACCGGCGGTCTGAGCGTGCATAAATACATGAAGATCGTCACTTGGCAGCGCGCCACCCGCGAGGGGGCCAAGCCCGTGGCCGAAGCCACCGCGCGCATTTCGCGGCTGGAAGGGATGGAGGGGCATGCCCGTACCGCCGATATTCGCCTGCGCAAGTATTTCCCCGACGAAACTTTTGACCTGACCGCCAATGGCTGAACGGGGGCTATTTGACGTCGCGGGGCGCGTGGCGCTGGTGACCGGGGCGAGTGCTGGCCTTGGGCGGCGCGCAGCGACGGTGCTGGCGATGCGCGGCGCGCGCGTGGTGGGTGTGGCCCGCCGTGCCGATGCGCTGGCGGGATGGCAGGCAGAGGTGGGCGCGAATGGGGCCGTGATCGCGCATGATCTGGCGGATCGCGACGGTCTGGCCGATCTGGCGCGGCGCGCATCAGAGCCGTTTGGCGCGCCCGACATTGTGATCCACGCGGCGGGCATCAACACGCGGCAGGTGGCAGATGACGTGACGCCCGAAGGCTGGGATGTGACATTGGCGCTTAACCTCACCGCGCCGTTTTTCCTGAGCCAGCACCTTGTGCCCGCGATGCGCGCACGTGGCTGGGGAAGGATTGTCAATTTCGCGTCGCTGCAATCGTTCCGCGCCTTTCCGGGGGGCATCGCCTATGGGGCCAGCAAGGGCGGCGTGGCGCAGATGACCCGCGCCATGGCCGAGGCATGGTCGCCGGGTGGCATCAACGTCAACGCGCTGGCCCCCGGCTTTGTGCGCACAGAGCTGACCGCGCCGGTGTTCAATGACCCAGAGCGCGCCGCGCGCAATGCCGCGCAGACCTGCATCGGGCGCAATGGCGAGCCGGAGGATATGGATGGGCCGCTGCTGTTCCTGTGCTCGGATGCATCGAATTATGTCACCGGCCAAATCCTGATGCTGGACGGAGGATTCACCGCAAAATGAAGGCTTTAGTCTATACCGGGCCAGAGGCGCTCGACTATCGCGAGATGGCGGACCCGGCGCCGCAAGAGGGTGAGGCGCTGATCCGGGTTGAGAGCGTGGGCATTTGCGGATCAGATATGCACGCCTATCTGGGCCATGATGACCGCCGCCCCGCGCCGCTGGTGCTGGGGCATGAGGCGGCGGGTGTGGTGCTGAGCGGGGCCATGACGGGCGCGCGCGTGACAGTCAATCCGCTGGTGACATGCGGCACCTGCCCTGCCTGCCGGTCGGGGCGCGATAACCTGTGCAGCACACGCCAGATCATTTCCATGCCACCGCGCGAGGGGGCGTTTGCCGGGCTTTTGGCGATGCCAGAGCGCAATCTTGTGGCGGTGCCCGAGCATATGACCACGCATCAAGCGGCGCTGGCCGAACCGATTGCCTGCGGCTGGCATGGCGTGCGGCTGGGCCGTGCAGTTTTGGGTGAGGGTGCGCAGCGCGCGTTGGTGCTGGGCGGTGGTGCGATTGGTCTGGGTGCCGCGCTGAGCCTTGCTGCGCAGGGCATTGCGGATGTCACGATGGTTGAGCCGCATGCCGCGCGGCGGGCATTTCTGGACCTGCGGTGCGACCAAAAGGCGATTGCGCCCGATGCGCTGGACCCGTCCGAGCAGTTCGACATCGTGGTCGATGGCGTGGGCTATGAGGCCACGCGCGCGCAGGCCTCTGCCCATGCGCGGCCCGGTGGGGTGATCGTGCATATCGGTTTGGGGCAATCCACCGGCGGCCTCGATATCCGGCGCATGACGCTGCAAGAGATCACCTTTATCGGCACCTATACCTATACCGCGCAGGATTTCCGCGATTGTGCGCAGGCGATGTTCGACGGGCGTCTGGGCGCGCTCGACTGGGTGGAGGAGCGTGCGCTGAGCGATGGTGCGCGCGCCTTTGCCGATATTCGTGGTGGGCGCGTGACCAGCCCCAAGATCATCCTTGTCCCCTGAAGAGGAGTGAGCGTCATGTATCGCAAAATCATTGTCGGCCTGTCGCTGGAACACGGGATCAGCGAAAGCGCGTTGGAGGTTGCCCGCGCGCTGCGTGCTGACGGGGGCGAGATCATCGCCCTGCACGCCTATGAGCCGGTCCAAGGCTCGGTGCGGGCCTATCTGGATGAAGAGGTGGTCGAAGGGGCCTATAAGCGCGCGCAGGCGCAATTGGCCGAGCGGGTGGCGGGGGCGCCCGACGTGACGCCTGTGATGCTGCGCGGTCATTCGGGACGGGCGATCACGGATTATGCCGAAAAGCACGGTGCGGATTGCATCATCGTCGGGTCGCACAAACCGGGGCTGAGCGACTTTCTCTTGGGCTCGACGGCGGCGCGGGTGGTGCGGCATGCGCCCTGCGCCGTGCATGTGCTGCGCTAGGTAAGGCGATGGGGGCCGATGCCATTCATTCCGCCGAGGATGCGCGCCGTTTGGCGCGGCGACGTCTGCCGTGGATGGTGTTCGATTATATCGACGGCGCTGCGGGGGAAGAACATGGCGAGGCGCTCAATCGTGCGGCGTTGCGGGATTTGCGGCTGAAGCCGCGTGTTCTGTGCAATGTGGCCAAACGGGATTTGTCGCTGAATGTGTTCGGGCACGCGGCGCGCGTGCCCTTTGGCATCACGCCGATGGGGATGTGCAACCTGAGCACGCCGGGGGCCGATCTTATGCTGGCGCGGCTGGCGGCGCGGGATCGCGTGCCTTTGGGTGTTTCAACCGTCGCCTCGACCCCGCTGGAGCAGATGATCGAGGTAGCCGAGGGGCATGCGTGGTTTCAGCTCTATTTCAGTGGTGATGGTAGCGGCACCATGGCGCTGGTCGAGCGGGCGCGGGCGGCGGGCTATCAAACCCTTGTCGTCACGCTGGATGTGCCTGAAGTAGGCCGCCGCCCGCGCGAATTGCGCCACGGGTTCAAGATGCCGTTCAAGATCGGACCACGGCAATTCGTTGATTTCGCGCTGCATCCGCGCTGGTCGCTGGGCACGCTGCTGCATGGCAAGCCAGAGATGGCGAATTTCCGGCAGGGTGGTTTTGACCGCACCGCCAGCCGGGCGGCGGCGGATTGGTCCTATCTTGACCGTCTGCGCGCGGCCTGGCCCAGCAAGCTGGTGATCAAGGGCGTGCTGGACGTGGAGGATGCCGTGCGGCTGCGTGCGGCTGGGGTGGATGCAATTCAGGTTTCCAGCCATGGCGGGCGGCAGTTGGATGGCGCACCGGAGCCTATTTTGATGCTGGCAGAGATGCGCGCGGCGCTTGGGCCGGAATTTCCGCTGTTTTTCGATTCCGGGCTGCGGTCGGGCGAGGATATCGTCAAGGCACATGCCATGGGGGCGAATTTTGCCTTTCTCGGGCGGCCCCTGCTTTTTGCCATGGCGGCGGGGGGCGAGCGGGGGCTGCACCGGCTCTGGGAGGTGATGACCGAAGAGGTGAGCCTGACGCTGGCGCAACTGGGGCGCAAGAGCATGTCAGGCCTGCAAGAGTGTGTGCGGCGCGCGGCCTGAACCGCGCACCGCGTTACTTGGAGCTGGAGCGTCTGATCGGGGTCACATCGCCTCGGGCCTGACTAGGGACCTCTACGCAGGATCGGCGAGGTCCCGGGTCAAGCTCGGGGCGGGTGTCGTTTCGATGACAGGCAACACAGCTTAGAAAGCGTATTGCCAGCCCAGTGTCGTGGTCCAATCCGTTTCAAGCTGAAGCCCGTTCAGATCCTGATAGACCGGCGCGCCGACCTCGAGCGCCAGACGATGCCCGCGCAGCGCGCCCTTTTGCGCCACAAGGTTGACGCCCGCATAGAGCGTTACCGTTTCGCCGCCGTAGTTATCGGGATTGAGAGTGGGCGACGGGCCGACCATGCGCGAATCGCGCCCGCTGATGTCACCCACGCTCTTGGCCTCGATGCGGCCCGACAGGCTGATCCACGGCTTGGGCTGATAGCTGGCCCATGTGGTCATCGCCATCTCGTTTCCCAGATGGTAGCCGTTGTTCTTGCCGGTGCGGATCACGCCAGTCAGTTGCGCGCCCCAGCCGGTATTGCCCGACCGCGCGCTATAGGTGATGCCAGGCAAGAGATCGAAGGTGCCAGAACCCAACTGCATCCCGTAGGGCATGCGCATTGTCGCGAGCGCCCCTGTTGGGGTGAGGACTGTTGCCTGCTCCGTGGTAGAGCCAGTGGGCAGGCTGGCACCGAAATTCAGGTGCAGCTTGTGATTGCCCCAAGTCCCAAGCCCGTAGAGCGCGGAGACCTTGAGATCGCCCCAACCTTCGGATTGGCTCTTGAATGTGCCCAGACGGGTGGTGCCGGCGGGGCCTGCAAAGGTGATGTGGTTCATCTGCTTGGTGATATAGGGCAGCATGGCCATCAGAGTCAGTCGATCATTCGGCGCATACATTGCGCCAAACATATGCATATCCATGGTCATGCTGGTGGGCGCGACGCGGATGTTGGGCGGCTGGCCCGGCAGACCGAAAAACGTATTGGGCGTCATGGCCACCTGTTCGGGGCTAAGCCGGTTGGTGCCGCTGCGATAGCCCTCCATGTCCATATGCATGAAGCGGTAGGACAGCATCACTTCGCCGGTCTTGTGGCGGTGTTCGCCCATCACACCAATGGGGGCGTGGCCATCGGCGCGCAACGGCGGCAGATCGGTCACGCTAACGCGCAGCCCGTCCTTGGGGGCTGTGGTGCCGTCATGCGCCATAGCGGGCGCAGTCAGCCATAGGGCAAGCGCGGCGCAAAGAGCACCGGCCGTCAGAGAAGTCTGTGTCATGGTCTTTCAGTCTCTTGTTCTTGGGGATGCACGTCGGACCGGGCGCAAAAGAGCCCGCAACAGTCGCGACGGCGATCAATTGAAAATCAGGGTTTCATTCCGATGTCAGTTTTGGCCAAAGGGGGCTGGCATGGCTCACACGGGCGCGATGCAATGTGCTTAGCCCGCCATCTGGCCCGCTCGAGCGACCGATTGCCACGCAACGGCGGGGCGTGCCGGGTGGCACCTATACCAACTATCCCAAGGCAACCACGGGCGGTGCGCGCGGGCTATAGGCGATGGGCAGATCGCCCACTGCTGCGCGCATGTCATCGTAAACGCGCACAACCCGCGAAAAGCTATGCTCTCGCGCAATGAGCGCGATGGTCACATCCGTCAGCACCACCGGCGACTTGAAGAAGGGACAGGGTGTATTCAGATGCGGGCTGTCATGCTTGGCCTCGGCGGGGGGTGCAACAAGCGCGCCGGGATTCTCTTCGACCAGACACAGCGCACCGCCAAGCGCGATGGCCTCGATCTTGAGGAGGTCTTGGGCGTGGTGATGGGCCTGCGCGGCATCGGCCAATTCGTGTTGGCAATCGACGGCGGCGGCTGTGGCGACCCGAACGCTGAGCAACAAGACGAGCAGCGCCGGCGCAAAGCCAACCCTCTTTCGTCTGCGCATCCAGCGTCCAAAAATCATGATCATCAATCCCACAAGCTCAGGGCCTGCGCCACGTTATCTGATGCGTTTCGGGTCTGGGCGATCCGCAATCCCGAGGGGGTTTTAAACATTCCAAATTCAGAATACATCCCGAATGATCACTGCGTCAAGCAGGACAGGCAGGGGGTAGGTGATTCGCGGATATGGCTTTGAATTGTGGCAAGCCGATTGAGCGAAGCAGGGACAATCGCGCCGGATTGCCGCCACTTGTCACGGGCTGCGAACAATTACCCTGAAAGTTTGACTTAAAGCCCGCAACGCCCGCATATTGACCCCACTATACAAACAGATTTGTCCATCTGTCGTTGTCGGTGGGGGCCGACGCGGTTGTGACATCCTTGAATTCGAGGTGACACAGCAATGAGTATCCCCCGCCTGACGGCAAATGCCGCCTATGCGACGCCTGTGCGCCGCATTCTTGCGAATCCTGAAACACCTCGCCTGCCGATGCGGCATTATACCAACCTCTGGCTAAAGGCCGATGGTGGCATTGAGGAACGCGAGCATATGGCCCCGGCCCTGCCGCTGTTTGATGCAGCACATTCTGCCTTCGCGCGCGGCACGCTGATCACCACCACGCGCGGGCCGATTGCAATCGAAGACCTGCTGCCCGGTGATCTCTTGCAGACCTCGGCGCATGGCCCACTGCCGGTGCTCTGGATTGGTCGCATGACCCTGCGCCCCGAGGATATTGCCAGCCGTTCGGTGAAGCTGACGCGCATCATGGCCGATGCCTTTGGCATTGCGCGGCCAATGGCCGATTTGCTGGCCGGTCCCGGCGCGCGCATTCTGACGCGCCCACGCAACATGCGCGCAAGCATTGGATCGGATCACGTGTTGAGCCCGGCGCATGTGCTGGCGGATGGGCTACACGCCTTTGGTGTCACACCGCCGCGTGCGGTGACATTCTATCACCTCTGGCTGCGGCGACATGCGCTGATCACGGCCAACGGGCTTGAGGTCGAGAGCTTTCACCCCGGTGCCGGGTTCGAGCGCGACGTGGGGCCGAGCATGCTGTCGCTCTTCCTATCCCTTTTTCCGCAGATTCAAGAGCCGCATCAATTTGGCCCGCTGGCCCATCTGCGTCTGCCGCTTGATGCGCCTGATACGCTGAGCGTTGCCTGACCTCAGGCTGACTGGCTGAGCCGCGCCTCAAGGATCTCGAACGGCACGCCGGGTTCGTCCTTGGCCCCGCGAATGACCAGCGATGTCTTGACGCTGGCGACATTGTCGGCGGCTGTCAGTTCCTCGGTCAAAAAGCGCTGAAAGGTGCTGAGATCGGGGGCCACGCATTTGAGGATGAAATCCACCTCGCCGTTGAGCATGTGGCATTCACGCACCAAGGGCCAAGCGCGGCAGCGCGCCTCAAAGGCGCTCAGATCTGCCTCGGCCTGACTTTGCAGCCCGACCATGGCAAACACCTGCACCTCGAACCCGAGTTCGCGGGGGTCCACATCGGCGTGATAGCCGCGAATATAGCCCTGCTCTTCGAGCGTGCGGACCCGGCGCAGGCAGGGCGGGGCCGAAATACCCACGCGCTTGGCCAGTTCCACGTTGGTCATCCGGCCATCGGCCTGCAACTCCGCCAGAATCTTGCGATCTATGGGATCAAGACGGGACGCGGCCATGGGGGACTCCTTATTGAATTTCGCAATTGTTATAGCATCATGGGTCACATGCGCAATTATGTTTCGCTATTGCGCAAGATCATTTCCCGAATAGACCCCCCAGCGCCCTGTGCATATCCGCCCTGCAAGGGGTTACATGCCCCGCGCCAGAGGGCTATATCATGCGCCAAATCCGCAGATCACATGAGAGAGCCCCCATGCCCGACACCCGTCACACCAAATGCCTGATCATCGGTTCTGGCCCTGCTGGCTATACCGCAGGCGTCTATGCCAGCCGTGCCATGCTCTCGCCCATTCTGGTGCAAGGGATCGAGCCGGGCGGCCAGTTGACCACCACGACCGAGGTCGAGAACTGGCCCGGCGATACCGAAGTTCAGGGGCCAGACCTCATGGTTCGGATGGAGGCGCATGCCAAGGCGATGGGCTGTGACATCGTGGGCGATATCATCTCTTCGCTTGATCTGGATGTCCGTCCGTTTGTGGCCATGGGCGACAGCGGCACCACCTATACCGCCGATGCGGTGATCCTCGCCACCGGGGCGCGGGCCAAATGGCTGGGCCTGCCGTCGGAAGAGGCGTTCAAAGGGTTTGGCGTATCGGCCTGTGCCACCTGCGACGGGTTTTTCTATCGCGGTCAGGAAATCGTGGTGATCGGCGGGGGCAATACGGCGGTGGAAGAGGCGCTGTTCCTGACCAATTTCGCCTCAAAGGTCACGCTTATTCACCGCCGCGACACCCTGCGCGCCGAAAAGATCCTGCAAGACCGGCTGATGAAGAACCCCAAGATCGAAACCCTGTGGTTTCACACGCTGGACGAGGTCTTTGGCAGCGACAATCCCAAAGGTGTCGAGGGCGTGCGAGTGCGTCATGTCGAAACCGGTGCTATCACGGAAATCCCGTGCAAGGGCGTGTTCATCGCCATCGGTCACGCCCCTGCCAGCGAATTGGTCAAGGACCGGCTGGAGCTGCATAATGGCGGGTATGTCAAGGTTGTGCCGGGCAGCACGCGTACATCTGTTCCCGGCGTCTTTGCCGCAGGCGATCTGACCGACCATGTCTATCGTCAGGCGGTCACATCGGCGGGCATGGGCTGTATGGCGGCACTTGATGCCGAGCGCTGGCTGGCGGAACACGAGGGCTGAGGCCAGTTCAGAAGAAATGCGCCACGACCGCGCCTATGCGGGGCCGTGGCACCATCCGAATTAGCCGATCTTGTCTTGGGTCCGCGTGTCGAAATCCGTGGCCGCGTGGCGCTCGCGCAGTTGCTCCTGCGGCTCGCCAAAGCTGCGGTTGACCATGCGGCCCCGCTTCACCGCGGGGCGCGCGTCAATCTTTTCCGCCCAGGCCATGACGTGTTTATAGCTGGCAACATCCAGAAACGTCGCCGCATTATAAAGCCGCCCAAGGCAAAGCTGGCCATACCACGGCCATATCGCCATATCGGCAATGGTATACTCATCGCCTGCAATAAAGGGCCGCTTGGCCAATTGACGGTCGAGCACGTCAAGTTGGCGCTTCACCTCCATCGCGAAACGGTCGATCGGATATTGCCATTTCTCGGGCGCATAGGCGTAGAAATGGCCAAAGCCACCCCCCAGATAGGGTGCGCTGCCCATCTGCCAGAAAAGCCAATTCAGGGTTTCGGTGCGCGCAGGGCCACTCTTGGGCAAGAAGGCGCCAAATTTCTCGGCCAGATGCATCAGGATCGAGGCGCTTTCGAACACGCGCAGGGGCGTGTTGCCGGTGTGGTCCAGCAGCGCCGGGATCTTGGAATTGGGATTGACCGCGACAAAGCCCGAGCCGAATTGATCACCCTCGCTGATATTGATGTGCCAGGCGTCATACTCGGCGTCATGGCCTGCGGCGAGCAACTCTTCGAACATCACCGTGACCTTGACCCCATTGGGCGTGGCCAGTGAATAGAGTTGAAAGGGATGCGCGCCCTTGGGGAGTTCCTTGTCATGGGTCGCGCCCGAGATGGGGCGGTTGATCGAGGCGAATTGCCCGCCAGAGGGGGCCTCCCATGTCCAGACATCGGGCGGGGTATAGGTCGTGTCGCTCATCTTGTGATCCTCCATCGGGTTTGGCGGCAAATCTAATCGCTGGCGTGCCGCCCGCAATGCAAAACGCCGCACAGGGGGCTGTGCGGCGTTGCATGGGGTCTTGGGATAGCACTTAGTAAATCACCACGCTGCGGATGCTTTCGCCGGCGTGCATGAGCTCAAACCCTTTGTTGATATCCTCGAGCGGCATGGTGTGGGTGATCATCGGGTCGATCTCGATCTTGCCCTGCATGTAATGCGCACACGTGCTGCGGTTGCGGTTGAGGCAGGCCGCCCGATGGAGATCATGGAGGTGAACCTTGAGGGTCCGAAGGCGGGCGAGGTTCTGGTGGAGATCAAGGCGACGGGCCTGTGCCACACCGATGATTTCACCCTGTCGGGGGCCGATCCCGAGGGGGCGTTTCCGGCCATTCTGGGGCATGAGGGCGCGGGCGTCGTGCTCGAGGTGGGCCCCGGCGTCACCAGCCTGCAACCGGGCGATCACGTTATTCCGCTCTACACGCCCGAATGCCGCGAATGCGAATACTGCCTCAACCCGAAAACCAACCTGTGCCAGAAAATCCGCTCGACCCAAGGGCAGGGTGTGATGCCCGACGGCACCAGCCGGTTTTCGATGCTGGATGGCACGCCGATCCTGCATTACATGGGCTGCTCGACCTTTGCAAATCACACGGTCCTGCCCGAGATTGCGCTCGCGAAGGTGCGCAAGGATGCGCCCTTTGACAAGATTTGCTACATCGGCTGCGGTGTCACCACGGGTGTGGGGGCGGTGATCAACACCGCCAAGGTCGAGATCGGCAGCCGGGCGATTGTGTTCGGTCTGGGCGGCATCGGCCTCAACGTGCTGCAGGGGCTGCGGCTGGCGGGGGCGGATCAGATCGTCGGCGTCGATATCAACCCGGGCCGGATCGAGATGGCGACGCGCTTTGGCATGACCGATTTCGTCAACCCCAAAGAGGTCACGGGCGATCTGGTGGCGCATCTTGTGGCGCTGACCGGCGGGGGGGCCGATTACACATTCGATGCCACCGGCAATGTGGGCGTGATGCGCACGGCGCTCGAGGCGGCGCACAAGGGCTGGGGCGAGAGCATCATCATCGGCGTGGCGCCTGCGGGCGCGGAAATCAGCACGCGGCCGTTCCAACTGGTCACGGGACGGTCGTGGCGCGGCACGGCCTTTGGCGGCGCGCGCGGGCGCACGGATGTGCCCAAGATTGTCGATTGGTACATGCAGGGCAAGATCGAGATCGACCCGATGATCACCCACACCATGCCGCTCGAGGATATCAACAAAGGGTTTGAGCTCATGCACGCCGGCGAAAGCATCCGCAGCGTGGTGATTTACTAAGTGCATCCCGGCGCTGTCATAGCCGCGATATTCCAGACGCTTGAGCGCTTCAACCAGCAGCGGTGCCGCCTCGTGATCCCCCAGAACTCCGACAATCCCACACATCAGTTTGATCCTTTGTCGCGTTTTCCCGCGCGTGCTTTCAACATATCGAACAGCTTGCGCGCGCGCCCCGGCATGTCCACCTGTGGGGCGCGTGCAATGGCCAGCGCGTCCGGGGCCACATCGCGCGTAATCACCGATCCCGAGCCAGTCATCGCCCCGTCCCCCAATGTCACCGGGGCCACCAGCATCGTGTTCGAGCCCACGAAAACCCGCGCGCCGATCACCGTCTCATGCTTGCTCACACCGTCATAATTGCAGGTGATCGTGCCCGCGCCGATATTGCTCTCGTCGCCTACACGCGCATCGCCGATGTAGCTCAGGTGATTGACCTTGGCCCCCTCGCCGATCAGCGCATTCTTCACCTCAACGAAATTGCCAATGCGGGAATGTTCCGCCAATTCAGTGCCGGGGCGCAGGCGGGCATAGGGGCCCACCACCGCGCCACGCGCCACATGACAGCCCTCAAGATGGGAAAAGGCGCGGATATGCGCGCCCGTCTCGACCGTGACGCCGGGGCCAAAGACCACATAAGGCTCGACCAGACTATCGCGGCCCAACCACGTGTCATAGGCAAACTGCACCGTATCAGGCGCGACAAGCGTCACGCCAGTTTCCAGCGCCTCGGCCCGTTTGCGCGTCTGAAACGCGGCTTCGGCCCGCGCCAGTTCGGCGCGGGAATTGATGCCCATCGTCTCAGCCTCGTCGCAGGTGACAACGGTTGCCGATAACCCCCGCGCCCGCGCCAGACCCACGATGTCGGTCAGGTAATATTCACCTGCCGCATTCGCATTGCCCACCTCTGAAATCAGATCGAAAAGCAGCGCTGCCGGTGCCAGAACCACGCCGCTATTGCAGAGCGTGATCGCGCGCTCGGCCTCGGTCGCATCCTTGAATTCGACAATTTTAACAAGGCCTTGTCCCTGCATCACCAACCGACCATAGCGGCCCGGATCAGCCGCCTCGAACCCCAGCACAACGATGTCATGGGCGCTGCGCGCCGCTTGCATCCGTTCCAGCGTTTCAGGCTGAATAAAGGGTGTGTCGCCATAGAGCACCAGCGCATCGCCCGGATAATCCACCAGACGCGGCGCGGCTTGCGCCACCGCATGCGCGGTGCCCAGTTGCTCGGACTGGATTACGATCTCTGCGGTCTCGTCAAAGTCATGGGCCGCTGCACGCACCGCCTCGGCCCCGTGCCCGGCCACCACGATCACCTGATCTGGCTCCAATGTCGCGCCTGCCTGCATGGCATGCCCTAGCATCGGCGCGCCGCCGATAGGATGCAGCACTTTGGGAAGGTCGGAATTCATCCGCGTTCCCTGACCTGCTGCCAATATGATCAGTGCCGTCGCCATTCTGCGCCCTTTGCCCGTATGCCTGTCCGTTTTATCCGGTTGCGGCACAGGTGCAAGGGTGGGGGCTGGCTCAGCTAAAAATCGCCAAGATTATCGACAATTTTAACCTCTCCTTCACGCCAACCGGGTGCTGTAGTCCTGCTGCAACCCATTGCAGCGCAAGGAGGTGAGGAAACTGAGAGAACCCGACTTTCGGAAATGGATGGTTTTACTTGCAGCGGGCACGCTGCTCGTTGGGATCATCCGGCTCTTGATGGGGATCTAACCCCCTGAAAGAAAAGACCCTGCGGAGTAGCAGCTCCGCAGGGTCACGTTTTCGGTGAGGACACTGAAAACCGATTTTCGGATGTCCTGCTTATACCCCAATCCTTACCAAAAAGTAAAGCTGCGCCGGTGCCCCATGCAAAACGCCGCCCCAAAGGGCGGCGTTTGTCGTATCCGGCTGGAAACAGGGTTTAGAACCCGAGGCCAGCGTATTTGTTCTTGAACTTGGACACACGGCCACCGGCATCCATCAGACGCGAGCTGCCACCCGTCCAGGCGGGGTGCACCGTGGGGTCGATGTCAAGCGACAGCGTGTCGCCCTCTTTGCCATAGGTCGAGCGCATCTGAACGATGGTGCCGTCGGTCATCTTGACGTCGATGACGTGATAATCGGGGTGGATGTCTTTTTTCATCGTACCAATCCTTACGCGGAAGCGCCCGATTGGGCCTTGTAGTTGGAATCCTCTGCAATACGCGCAGACTTGCCGCGACGCGAGCGCAGGTAATACAGCTTGGCTCGACGTACGCGACCACGGCGAACAACCTCGATGTTGTCGATGTTGGTCGAATAGAGCGGGAACATACGTTCCACACCTTCGCCAAAGGAAATCTTGCGGACCGTGAAAGAACCGGCGATGCCCTTGCCATTCTTCCGGCTGATGCAGACGCCTTCAAAGTTCTGAACGCGGCTACGGGTGCCTTCGGTCACTTTGTAACCGACGCGGATCGTGTCGCCGGCTTTGAAATCGGGAATGGTCTTCCCGAGGGCGGCAATCTGTTCCGCCTCCAACTGAGCGATAATATCCATCGCTTCTCTCCTGATTTGCTTGCGGTTTTTCCCGCAAAGATGTCTCGCGTCCTCAGAGCTCTTGGTCTTCTTCCGGGTCCGCAGATGCGCCCGCCAGAGTTCAGGTCGTCCTTGTCTGTGATCCGTTTGCCGGGGCTGCCGCAGGCGACCGAAGAAAGTCTGGCGGGAGATTTAGCCAATAACAAACGCACCCGGAGCCGCAACCGATTCCAAGCAAGGCGGTGTATAGGCGCAAGCGTGGGCTGGATCAAGCCTTGTCAGGATGGGTTCTGCGGTGTTTTTCCCACAGATCGGGGCGTCGTTCGGCGGTCAGCCGCTCGGACATCGCGCGCCGCCATTCCGCCACCTTGGCGTGATCGCCAGAGGTCAATACCTCGGGGATGACCCGGCCCATCCATTCGGCGGGGCGGGTATAGTGCGGATGCTCCAGCAACCCGTTGGAATGACTTTCTTCTTCCGTGCTCTCGGCATTGCCCAGAACACCGGGCAACAGGCGCACACAGGCGTCGATCATCGCCTGTGCGGCTATTTCACCGCCGCTCATAACGAAATCGCCCAAAGACACCTCTTGGATGCCATAATGCTCGATCACGCGCTCATCCAGCCCCTCGAACCGGCCACAAATAAGGGTGACACCGGGGCGTTGCGACAGGTCTTGTGCCATGGCCTGATCAAACCGACGACCACGCGGGCTCAGGTAAATCAGCGGCCAGCCGGGCGGGGTGCCCGCCATCACCTCGTCAATCGCACGCCCCATCACATCCGCGCGGATCACCATGCCCGCGCCACCCCCGGCGGGCGTATCATCGACATTGCGATGTTTGCCCTCGCCATAGGGGCGCAAGTCAATGGCATCGAGCGCCCAGAGACCGTTTTGCAGCGCGCGTCCTGTCAGGCTCTCGCCCAACACACCGGGAAAGGCTTGTGGGACAAGGGTAATCACCCGCGCTGTCCAAACCCCCGCCAGTTCCGGCGTGGGCGTGATCAACTCGCGCGGGGTCATGGTGGCGCGGATGGATTTGCGCCCATGCGAGCGGGGGGTATCGCTCATGTCAGGCCATCGGGCGGATCGGCGATGATGCGCCCTGCGGCCAGATCGACGGTCGGCACCGCTTCGGTGGTAAAGGGCAACAGGATGGTCGCAGACATCCCCGGCGCATGGATTTCCAGAATGTCGGACGCGCCGTGGTTGAGCACGGCCTTGACCCGCCCCAATACCGCGCCGCCGGTGTCATACACCTCAAGCCCGATCAGATCAGCGTGATAGAATTCATCATCCGGCAGATTGGGCAATTGCGCGCGCAGCGCATAGAGCCGCATGCCGCGCAGCGCATCGGCGGCCTCTTTGGTGCTGATGCCAGAGAGTTGCGCGGTCAAGCCATTGGTGGTCTGGCCCGTCAGGGTCACGTCAAAGGCGCGTGCGCCATCCTCGGTGCTCAGCGGGCTATAGGCCGCGATGTCTTCGGGCATGGCGGTAAAGCTCTTGAGCCGCACCTCGCCACGCACGCCGAATGCGCCGCCGATGGCGCCTACGCAAATGCGGTCACTGTCGCTCATGGGGTTGTCTCCGGTTGTGCGGATAGGGGGATGATCCGCTCAATTCCCTTGATGCGCAACAGGGTCATGCTCAGCGCACCTCGGTTGGCAGGGTTGGACGGCGGGTTTCCCATCCGGCCAGCTCTAATTCGGGTGTGTCGCTCGCGGTCTCGGGCCAGCCGACGCACAGATAGGCCACCAGCGCCCAGTCAGCGGGTACCTCAAGATCGCGCGACAACTGCTCAGGGTCGAGGATCGACACCCAACCCACGCCCAGGCCCTGCGCGCGCGCCGCCAGCCAGAAATGCGTGATCGCGCCCACCACCGAATAGCGGCGCATCTCTGGCATGGTGCCGGCCCCCAGACCTGCGCCCTTGTCGGTTGCCTCGTCGCAATAAATCGCCAGTTGCACCGGGGCCTCTTGCATCCCCGATAGCTTCAAGCCCGCGTAAACGCGCGCCTTGTCGCTCTCATAGCCCGCCAACGCCTGCGCATTGGCTGTGGTGAAATTCTCTAGCGCCGCAGCGCGCGCGCCGGGCGATTGCACCCGGATCACGCGCCATGGTTCGCTCAGCCCCACAGAGGGCGATAGAAGAAAGGTGTCGAGGCAGTCTTGCAAGACAGCCTCATCCACCGCGTCCCTGCGAAAGCGGCGCACATCGCGCCGCCATCGCATGAGATCGCGCAGACCGGTCTGGAAGTCCTTGGAAAATTGCGACATTCCAGCGCCTTTCCAGTCTTATTCCTCGGCGGCTGCCTCTTCGGCAGGGGCGTTGGCGGCCTCGGCCTTGGCGGCTTTCTCGGCAGCGCGCTCTTGCGCTTTCTTGCCCGGAACGGCCTTTTTCAGGTTGGCACGCTCTTTCTTGGCAACGATACCTGCGGCTTCCAGCATGCGGCTGATGCGGTCGGTCGGCTGTGCGCCCTGTGCCAGCCAGTGCTGAACGCGCTCGATGTCCATCTTGACGCGATCTTCGCTGTCTTTCGGCAGGAGCGGGTTATAGGTGCCCAGCTTCTCGATAAAGCGGCCATCGCGCGGCATACGGCTGTCGGCTGCGACGATGCGGTAGAAAGGACGCTTTTTGCTGCCACCACGGGCGAGACGGATTTTCATGGCCATTTGATATTCTCCTTATAATGGCGTGGGTTTGGCGGGGCTCAGGCCCACCTTACGATTGGTGCTTCTGGTGATGTCGGATCACCTCGGCGATGATGAAGTTCAGAAACTCCTTGGCAAAGGCGGGGTCGAGATCAGCCGCTTTTGCCAATTCTTCGAGCCGTTCGATCTGTTGCGCCTCGCGCGCGGGATCGGACGGGGGAAGGTCGTATTCAGCCTTGAGTTTCCCCACGGCCTGCGTGTGCTTGAAACGCTCGGCCAGCGTAAAGACGAGGATCGCGTCGAGCCGATCAATGCTCTGGCGATGCTCCTTGAGAAGCTGCGCGGCAAGGGCGGTTGCGTCAGTCATGCGAGACTCCGGCGGCTGAAAGAAAAAGCGTGGGTCATGCGTAGGCCTCAACCGAGCCGTCATCATCGCGGCCAGAGGCGGCATCGGGGCCGGGGTGGCGATAAAGCAGGTCACGGCCCATGTGGATGTTGTCATATTCCCGCTCGAACCACGCGCCCAGCCGTTCGGCCAGCGCGACAGAGCGGGTATTGCCCGGCACGATATTCGAGGTCAGCGTATCAAAGCCCAGATCTTCATAGGCATAGCGGCGCGCGCGCGCGGCGGCCTCATAGGCGATGCCGCGCCCTTCAAACCCGGCATAGAGCGCCCAGCCCAATTCCGGCTCGGGCCAACCTTCGGGGTTCCAGATGCCCGCGATCCCTGCGGTCTCGCCAGTGTCCTTCATCTCGATGGTGAAATACCCATAGCCGTGAATATGCCAGTGACCGACGTTGAGCGCGAACCACCGCCACGCCTCGCCCCGGTTGGGTGATGACCCAAAGCCCTCGGACCGGTCGCGGTCGAGCAGAAAGGCGATTGTCGCCTCGATATCCCGTGGCTCTGGTCCACGCAGGACAAGGCGCGGCGTTTCCAGTGTGGGCGCTTGGGTCAGGGTCATGGCCGGGCCCCCCTCTGGCGGGGTGCCGGTTGCGGGGTCGGAGATGAGTATTTATGCCAAGAAGAAGCCATGGTCACTTCTTCTTGCCAAAGCCAGAGAGGCCGGGGGGCAGGCCCATGCCGCCGCCGAGGCCCGGCAATTTGCCACCCATACCGCCGGGCAGCTTGCCGCCCAATGCCTTGGCCGCTTCTTCCATGGCCTGCGGGTCGTTCATATCGGGCATGCCGCCCTTGCCAAACATGCCTTTCATCGCCTGTTTCAGCATGCCGCCTTTGCCCATCTTGCCCATTTTCTTCATCATATCCGCCATCTGGCGGTGCATCTTGAGCAGCTTGTTGAGGTCAGACACATCCATGCCCGATCCGGCAGCGATCCGTTTTTTGCGGCTGGCCTGAAGCAGCGCAGGATTGGCGCGCTCTTTCTTGGTCATCGACTGGATCATGGCGATCTGGCGGGTGAGCATCTTGTCGTCAAACCCGGCATCTTCGACCTGTTTGGCCATCTTGCCCATGCCGGGCATCATGCCCATCAGCCCCTGCATGCCACCCATCTTTTGCATCTGCTCAAGCTGACCCTTGAGGTCGTTCATGTTGAACTGACCCTTGGCCATGCGGCGCATCATCTTTTCGGCCTCAGCCGCCTCGATGGTCTCCTGTGCCTTTTCAACTAGGGCCACGATATCGCCCATGCCCAGAATGCGGCCTGCGATACGGTCCGGCTCAAAGGTTTCGAGCGCATCCATCTTTTCGCCAAGGCCGACAAAGCGAATGGGCTTACCGGTAATCGCGCGCATCGAGAGCGCCGCACCGCCGCGCCCGTCCCCGTCCATCCGGGTAAGAACAACGCCGGTCACGCCGATCTTGTCGTCAAACTCGGTGGCGACGTTGACGGCATCCTGACCAGTCAGGCCATCGACCACGAGCAGGGTTTCGCGGGGGTTGGCCACATCCCGCACCGCCGCCGCCTGCGCGATCAGCTCTGCGTCGATATGCAGCCGCCCTGCGGTGTCGAGCATATAGACATCATAGCCGCCCAAGGCCGCTTGGGTCTTGGCGCGTTTGGCGATCTGAACCGGGTCTTCGCCCTTGACGATGGGCAGGGTATCGACGCCAATCTGTTTGCCCAGAATGGCCAGTTGTTCCATCGCCGCCGGGCGGTTGGTATCAAGCGAGGCCATCAGCACCCGCTTGCCCTCGCGGTCCTTCAGCCGCTTGGCCAGCTTGGCGGTGGTGGTGGTCTTCCCCGAGCCTTGCAGACCGACCATCAGAATCGGCGCAGGCGGGTTGTCGATCTTGAGCGCGCCGGGATCGCCTTCGCCGCGCAATGTCTCGACCAGCGCGTCATGCACGATCTTTACGACCTGCTGGCCGGGTGTCACGGATTTGGTGACAGCCTGCCCAGTGGCGCGGCTCTCAACCGTCTTGATGAAATCACGCGCGACGGGCAGGGAAACGTCGGCCTCCAGCAGGGCGACACGCACCTCGCGCAGGGCGGTTTTCACATCCTCTTCAGACAGCGACCCCTGTTTGGTCAGCCGGTCAAAGACACCGGAGAGGCGTTCGGATAGATTTTCAAACATCGCTCAGGCTCCTATGCCGGTTGCTGCCATGTCACCCCATATAGGGGCAACGGTTCAAACGATAAACGCCCCCGTGGGCGCAACGCGCTGACGGGGGGCGATCCCGACACAGGGCCGGGACCGGAAGCATGGGCCTCCGGGATTGCGTGGGCGTTTAGCGCGCGGGTGGGGCAGAGTCAAGCATGGGGTCAGGAGCGCGCAACTCGGCCAACCAGTGATTGATCGCGCGCACCACCTCAGCCGACGCGCGGCTGCTGTCATAGATCTCGGTGATCGGATGCAAGAGCGGCGCGCCGCCCGCCCCATCCCGCAGAACAAGCGTGGGGCGATGCACGGGGCGGCGCACGCGCGACGGATCGGTGCTTGTCTCGCCGCCCGATAGCGTGCTCTCGCCCGTGGCGCGGATCACGTCCGAGAGGTCAAAGACCGTCTCGCGGTGACGCAGGATGGTTCGGCTGCGCAAAATCGCGGTGCCCGCGCGCGCATCCAAGATCACTTGCAGACGTTCAACAAAAATACACACACCTGCAAAGCCCAACCCGCCGCCGCCGATCAAAAAGACCAGCCCACCAACAAGGGTCTGCGGCATAACCAAAAGGCCGACACCTGCAAACAAAACTGTGAACAGGCCCAGCATGATCGCCATGAACCAAGGCATGTCCTCGATCATCAAAAGATCTGGGCTGCTGTGCGTGACTTTCATCGGTTGGCCGCTGCTGTGAGAGACGCGTACAGGCTACGCGCATTACGGGTGATTGCAACCGCCGCGTCGCCGCCGCATAGTTGCTAGGCGAACGGGATAGCTGGGCAGGGTGATCGGCGTGATGGAGAATTGGGACGAGGTGCGGACCGCCTATAATGTGGCGCGGATCGGCACCGTGAGCGGCGCGGCCGAGGTGCTGGGCGTGCATCATGCCACCGTTATCCGCCACATCGACGCGCTCGAAGAGAGGCTGGGCGTCAAGCTCTTTCAGCGCCATGCGCGGGGCTATACCCCGACCGAGGCGGGCGAAGACCTGTTGCGCGTGGCGCAGGCAACCGATGACCAGTTCAATCAGTTGGCCGGGCGGATCAAGGGGCAGGGCAACGATGTCTCGGGCGAGTTGGTCGTGACCTCGGTTGGCGGGCTCAGCCATCTGCTTGTGCCGGTGCTGGCCGCGTTTCAAGAGATGTATCCGGCATTGGTGGTGCGTTATTTGACCGGCGACCGCCTGTTTCGGCTGGAATACGGCGAGGCGCATGTGGCGATCCGGGCAGGCGCTGTGCCGGATCAGCCCGATAACGTGGTACAGCCGTTCTTTCAGCAGCAGTTCACGCTTTATGCCAGTGAAAGCTACGTCGCGCGCCATGGCCTGCCCAAAGGGCCCGAGGATATGCCGCATCACCGCTTTGTCGGCGCGGATGATCCCAAGACACGCGCACCGTTCCTGCGCTGGTTGCAGGACAATGTGCCGGGCGAGGCCATCGTGTTTCGCTCGGGCGATGTGCATGCACAACGCAACGCCATCCTAGCCGGGGCCGGGATCGGATTCACCTCGGTCTTGCAGGCCGCAGAGATGCCGGGGCTTATCCAGGTGACGCCGCCCCGTCCCGAATGGGCGGCCCCCCTTTGGCTGGTCACTCATATGGACCTGCACCGCACCACCAAAGTGCAAGCGTTCCTGAACCATCTCAAAGAGCGCGCGGCGGCATGGCCAGTGACGTGAGCGCGGGCATGACGCCTGCGCTCAAGGGGCATCTGGCGATGCTCTGTTTCTCTGGGCTGGTGGCGGGATCATTCGCGCTTGGGTCTATGGCGGCGCAGCATATCGCCCCCGCCGCCCTCAATGCGCCGCGTTTCTTGCTGGCCGCCGTGATCCTTGGCACAGGGGCGATGCTGGGCCGAGGCATTCCGCGCCGCACATGGTCTGCCCCATGGCGCTACCTCCTGCTGGGTGGGGCGATGGGCCTGTATTTCGTGATGATGTTCGAGGGGCTCAAGACTGCGGCGCCAGTTTCGGCAGCGGCGGTCTTTACGCTTACGCCGATCATGGCGGGCATCGCCGGCTATCTGCTCTTGCGCCAGATCACAACGCCGCGCATGGCGGTTGCCTTGGGCGTCGGGGCGATGGGCGCGCTTTGGGTCATCTTTCGCGCTGATGTCTCGGCGCTGATGGCGTTCGAGGTCGGGCGCGGCGAGGCTATCTATTTCTTCGGCTGCGCGGCCCATGCCATCTATACGCCGCTGGTGCGCCGCCTCAATCGCGGCGAGCGTCCGGTGGTGTTTTCCTTTGGAACGATGCTTGGGGCGGCGCTCTTGGTGACAGCCGCAGGTTGGGGCGACCTGCGCGCGACCGATTGGTCAAGCTTGCCCGCCATCGTCTGGATCACCATTGTCTACACGGCGGTCTTTGCCACGGCGATAACCTTTGTCTGCCTGCAATACGCCAGCCTCAACCTGCCCAGTGCCAAGGTGATGGCCTATACCTATCTCACCCCCACTTGGGTCACGCTCTGGCAGACGGCGTTGGGGCATCCCTTGCCACAGCCGGTGGTGCTCATGGGGGTGGGGCTGACGGTGGTTGCGTTGGTGCTGTTGCTAAAGGATGAGGAGTGTCGGGTCTGAAGTCCGGCTGAATACATGCTTGGCGACATGATCTTGCTTCACGTTCAACCAAGGGTTACGGATGACTGGAACTTTTCAAATGTGAGTGAGGTGAGGTGATGTTGAGCATGTCCAAGTCGAAATTCTGGATCAGCCTGGTGGTAGTTGCGCTGCTTGCAGTGGTGCAGCCAATTCATGTTGCCGCGCAGGGCGCGGACGATCCATTCAGAAAGAAAGTCTTTCTGATGGTGGTTGCCAATTCGGCCAGCAGTGTTCGTTTCGAATCGGCCACATTCTGTCCGGTTGAGCCGAACGGCCAGCTAGATTGCGGGAGAAAGTGGCGAGGCAAGCGGAATCTAAGCTTTAGGGTGAATTTGAAAGATCTGTCGCTGATGGACAATTCCGGGAACGCGAAAAGCCTGCACTGGAACCTGTTTTCACATGAATTCGTCTGGCAGGGACGCTACGCGGCATCGGCCGCCACATTCAGAGGGGTGACCCCCTCGAAAAATGACTTTGGTTTCTTTTTTGAGGCGCGGCCAGGCACGATTTATGTTCTTTATTCCGATGGGATGTCAAAAGAGGTCGCAATCGCCACCGCGAAAAAGGTTCTGTCCGAGGATGAAAGATTTGGGCATCGTCTGGGCGTGCTTGCGTTCGAGCCGGTACAGGCAGCGAAGGTAGCGTGTGAAGCAAGCTGGGAACTTTGCCAATTGGGCCAGAAGATTGATCCTAGCAAATTGAGCATGACCTTTCGACCGCGCTGATCCGAAAGAGAAGCGCTACGCGAAAATTTGGCTTGTACCTCAGAGAAAACTGGCACCCTGAAGATCGCCGCGCAACCGGAGCATTTCCGGCGGGCGCGGTCCGTCGTCCGGCAGGGGGCAGGCGTCAGCCCTCATCCGGCAGTTCCGCCTTGAGAAACCGCTCGAACGCATCAAGATTGACTGCCTCGAACTGCCCAAAGCTCTGCATCCAGATCGAGGCATCGCGCAGCGCGTCCGGTTCCAGCTTGCACCATGTCACGCGGCCCCGTCGTTCCTGAGTGATCAGCCCGGCGCGGCCCAGAATGCCCAGATGCTTGGAAATCGCGGCAAGGCTCATCTCGAATGGCTCCGCCACATCCGTGACCGCCATGTCATCCTCCAGCAGCATCGACAGGATCGCGCGCCGGGTGGGGTCGGCGAGGGCGGCAAAGACCATATCAAGGGCGAGCGCATTCTGCATGCCCTTCATAAGCCCAAGCGCGCGCCCCGCGTCAACGGCTGATCCATGCCGGGTGGGCTGAAACCGCCCTTGATCTGTGACAAGGTCGGGCGGCGCACCAGCCATTAGGCTGGGCGGACGCAAAACGGAAACACGAAAGGAAAGACGATGTTCTCGACAATCCTGGTTCCGGTCGATCTGCTCCACAAGGACACATTGGCCAAAGCGCTCGACGTGGCGGGGGATCTCGCCAAGCGGCATGGGGCGCGTATGATCGTGGCGGGCGTGGGCGGTGAACTGCCCAATGAGCTTGGCCATAACGCCGCCGAATTCACGCAGACCCTTCACAGCTTTGCCGAAAACCTGCGCAACAAATACGCCGTCACGGTCGAGGCCGAGCCGATCATCAGCCATGACCCCGAGGTCGAAACAACCTCGGCGCTGATGCAGGCAATCGAGCGAAGCGGTGCCGATCTGGTGGTCGTGGCCAGCCATGTGCCCGGCTTTCTCGAGCATATCTTTGCCTCGCATGGGGGCTATATCGCGCAACACGCCAAGGTCTCGGTCTTTGTCGTGCGCTGAAACTCAACCAAACGGTTGAATATACCAAACCGCCCCAGATCGCCTTTGGGGCGGTTGCGACGGAATGACCGCCCTGCATCTTCTTGGTAAAAATACTCAATAAAACAACACTTTAACCTAGCGCCACGCAGGGGTCTCTGGCGCTTGACTCAGGCGTGCTCAGGACGTAGCACATGCGCAACATCCTGAGGGGGCTCCCGTGACCGATCCCGAGCAGCGCGCGCAACTGGCAGAGCTGGAAGCGAAGATAGCGAGGCTCAAGGCCAAGGACGCACCACGGCCCCATCAGGAAGAGCATTATTCTCAGGCCCAGATGGCTTGGCGAATGGTGATCGAGCTGGTGGCCGGTCTTTTGATCGGTTTCGGCATGGGATACGGGCTTGATGTTCTCTTGGGGACGATGCCGGTGTTCCTTGTCATCTTCACGTTGCTGGGGGTGGCCGCGGGCGTCAAAACGATGATGCGCAGCGCCGCCGAAATCCAGCAAGGCATGGACAAGCCCGCGCAAGGCGGGGATGAGAGGGCAAAGAATGGCGACTGAAGCGCACGGTGCCGGGGAACCCGGTCTGGTTTTCCACCCGATGGATCAGTTCATGGTCAAGCCGCTCTTTGGCGAGGGTGCCGTGGGCGTGTTCACACTGACCAACGTCACGTTGTGGATGGCGCTGACAGTGCTCGCGATCATTGCGCTCATGGTCATGGGCACGTCGCGCCGGGCAACGATCCCAAGCCGCACGCAATCCGTGGTCGAGCTGCTCTATGATTTCATCCGCAAGATGGTCGAGGATGTGGCGGGCAAGGATGCGCTGGTGTTCTTCCCCTATATCATGACGCTGTTTCTCTTCATCCTCTTCGCCAACTTCTTGGGCCTCTTGCCGATGGCCTTTACCACCACCAGCCATATCGCGGTGACGGCAGTGATGGCGATGATGGTTTTCCTGACCGTGACCGTTGTCGGTTTTGTGAAACATGGTGTGGGTTTTCTGGGGCTCTTCTGGGTCAGTTCCGCGCCGCTCGCGCTGCGCCCGGTGCTGGCGCTGATCGAGGTGATTTCCTACTTCGTGCGTCCCGTCAGCCACTCCATCCGTCTTGCCGGTAACATGATGGCCGGTCACGCCGTGGTCAAAGTGTTCGCCGCCTTCGCGCCGATGATCCTGATCTCGACCGGGATCGGCATCGTGGTGACGCCGCTCTCGATCCTTGCCATCTCGACCATCTATGCGCTCGAGGTGCTGGTGGCCTTCATTCAGGCCTATGTCTTTACCATCCTGACCTGTGTGTATCTCAAGGATGCTCTGCACCCGAGCCACTAACAGGATGTGGTGGGTTTCACCCACCTTACGAAACGACGGCGGGTTCGCCCGCCCCACGACCAACCGATCAATGCCAATTCCAACGTAAGGAGACATCACTATGGAAGGCGATATCGTTCAAATGGGTGCATATATCGGCGCTGGCCTGGCCTGCATGGGCATGGGCGGGGCTGCGATGGGTGTGGGCAATGTTGCCGGCAACTTCCTCGCTGGCGCGCTGCGCAACCCTTCGGCCGCTGCTGGCCAGACCGCGACGCTGTTCATCGGCATCGCCTTCGCAGAAGCGCTGGGGATTTTCTCGTTCCTCGTCGCCCTTCTGCTGATGTTCGCTGTCTAAGTCTCTCGGGTAGCTGATCCTTACGGCTGAGGGGTGGCGCAACGCCGCCCCTCGGTGACACGGAACTTTCCCCTAGGAGGACGACATGGCAAGCGAAACGCATGACGCCGCTGGTCAAGCCGCATCCACGCCGGGCTTGCCCCAGCTGGATTTTACGACCTTTGGCAACCAGATTTTCTGGCTCCTCGTCACGCTGGTCGTGATTTACTTTGTCCTGTCGCGCATTGCGCTGCCGCGCATTGCGGCCGTGCTGGCAGAGCGTCAGGGGGCCATTACCAACGACCTCGCCGCTGCCGAAGATCTCAAGGTCAAGGCTGTCGAGGCCGAGCAAGCCTATCTCAAGGCGCTGGCCGATGCCCGCACCGAGGCGCAGACCATCGTGGGTCAGGCCAAGGCCGAGATCAAGGCAGAGCTGGACGCCGCAACCGCCAAGGCGGATGCCGAGATTGCCGCGCGTGCGGCAGAAGGCGAAAAGAAGATTGCCGATATCCGGGCCACTGCGATGGACAGCGTCAAAGAAGTGGCCGTTGCAGCCGCTGCCGAGATCGTTGCCGTCATGGGTGGCAAGGCCGACGAGAAAACCGTCGGGGCCGCTGTTGCCGACCGGATGAAAGGATAATCGCCATGCAAAAGATGCTTTTGACCATGGTTGCCGCCGTCTTCGCCAGCCCCGCGCTGGCGGCTTCGGGTCCGTTCTTTTCGCTCTCCAACACGAATTTCGTGGTCCTGCTCGCCTTCCTGCTCTTTGTTGGCTTCCTGATTTACGTCAAGGTGCCAACACTCTTGGGCAAAAAACTCGACGAGCGTGCCGCCAATATCAAGGGCGAACTCGACGAGGCGCGCGCCCTGCGCGAAGAGGCACAGACCTTGCTGGCCAGCTACGAGCGCAAGCAAAAAGACGTGCAGGCACAAGCCGACCGGATCGTGGCGCAAGCCAAGGAAGAGGCGAACGCCGCCGCCGAAGAGGCTAAGGAAGAGATCAAGGCTTCGATTGCCCGCCGCATGCAGGCTGCCGAAGAACAGATCGCCAGCGCCGAGGCGCGGGCCATCCGCGACGTACGCGATCAGGCTGTTGTCGTGGCGGTTGCCGCCGCGCGTGACGTGATCGCCAAGCAGATGACCGCCGCTGATGGAAATGCATTGATCGACGCGGCCATCGCGGATGTAGAAGCCAAGCTGCACTAAACAGCGCCATGGCACAGAATAGGCCCGGGTCGTAAGCGCCCCGGGCTTTTTCTTGTCTGCTTCAGTTTTGTGATCACAAAACCATGCGCTGTCCGGGCGAGTCCTAAGAGAGTTTCCCGCACCAGCCCAGAGACTCAGGGAAACCATCAGGGAAAACCTGATTCCCATTGGCCTAATTTGTGATCACACGATTATTTACGTGATCACAAAAGCAATATTTTTGCGGCCAATTGCCTCAAAACAGGGGTTTTGGCGCGCGGGACAGGTGACAGCGCCGAGAAAAAGTATAACAAGAAACCCAGCAAAAGACGGCTGTCGCGCCGCCCGCCATCTGCAAAGGAGTTGCTCCATGGCTGAAACCAAACCGGTTGAACGCCCGCTTTCGCCCCACCTGCAAATTTATCGCCCACAACTGACCTCGATCACCTCGATCCTGACACGGATCACCGGCAATGCCCTGATCGTGGCGGCGCTTCTGATCGTGTGGTGGCTTTTGGCGGCCTCTACCTCTGACGCCTATTTTGCCATGGCCGATGCGGTGCTGACCTCTTGGTTTGGCGATCTGGTTCTGTCCCTCTCGGCTTGGGCGGTGTGGTATCACTACCTCGCGGGGCTGCGGCATCTCTATTTTGACGCGGGCAAGGGAATGGACATTCCCACCGCCGAGAAACTCGGTTGGGGCTGCATCATCGGCTCGGTCGTGCTGACCGTCATCACCCTGCTTCTGGTCTGAGGAGAGCATCATGCGTTATCTGACCGCACGCAAACGCGCCGAGGGCAAAGGGGCCGCTGGCACCGGGACCGAACATTTCTGGTATATGAAACTTTCGGGTGTTGGCCTTGCCCTGATCATCCCGGTGTTTCTGGTGGCCTTTGGCCGCGCCCTTGGCGGTGACCGCGCCGAGGTGCTGGCCGCCTTTTCGCATCCGGCCATGGCCATTCTCACCGGCCTCGTGATTTTCTTTGGCCTGCGCCACTACGCAAGCGGCGCGCAGACCATGATCGAGGATTACAGCCACGGCAGCACGCGCCGGGGCCTGATTATTGCCGTGACCGTTCTAAGTTACGGGCTGATCGCCACCGGGCTTTTCGCCCTTGCCAAGATCGCGCTGTGAGGACCTGAACAAATGGCTGCTTATGAATACGAGACGCATGATTATGACGTCGTGGTTGTCGGCGCGGGCGGCGCGGGCCTGCGGGCGACACTCGGCATGGCCGAACAGGGCCTCCGTACGGCCTGCGTGACCAAGGTTTTCCCGACCCGCTCGCACACCGTTGCGGCACAGGGCGGCATTGCCGCATCGCTTGGCAATATGGGCCCCGATAGCTGGCAGTGGCATATGTATGACACGGTCAAGGGTTCGGATTGGCTGGGCGATACGGACGCAATGGAATATCTCGCGCGCGAGGCGCCCAAAGCGGTCTATGAGCTGGAACATTACGGCGTGCCGTTCTCGCGCACCGAAGAGGGCAAGATCTATCAGCGCCCCTTTGGCGGCCACACCACCGAATTTGGCGAAGGCCCGCCGGTGCAGCGCACCTGTGCCGCCGCTGACCGCACCGGCCATGCCATCCTTCACACGCTCTATGGTCAAAGCCTCAAGCAAAAGGCCGAGTTCTACATCGAATATTTCGCCATTGATCTGGTGATGACCGATGGGGCCTGCACCGGCGTCGTTTGCTGGAAACTCGACGATGGCACCATCCACGTCTTCAACGCCAAGATGGTCGTACTGGCCACCGGCGGCTATGGCCGCGCCTATTTTTCGGCGACCTCTGCTCATACCTGCACCGGCGACGGTGGCGGCATGGTGGCGCGCGCCGGTCTGCCGCTGCAAGACATGGAATTCGTGCAGTTCCACCCCACCGGCATTTTCGGCGCCGGGTGCCTGATTACCGAGGGCGCGCGTGGCGAGGGCGGATACCTCACCAATTCCGAGGGCGAGCGTTTCATGGAACGCTACGCGCCCAATTACAAGGATCTCGCCCCCCGCGACTATGTCAGCCGCTGCATGACGATGGAAATCCGCGAAGGGCGCGGCGTGGGCGCGGATGGCGATCACATCCACCTCAACCTCAGCCACCTGCCGCCCGAGGCGCTGCATCTGCGCCTGCCCGGTATTTCCGAGTCTGCGCGCATCTTTGCGGGTGTGGACGTGACCAAGGAGCCGATTCCGGTTCTGCCCACCGTGCATTACAACATGGGCGGCGTGCCGACGAATTATTGGGGCGAGGTGGTCAATCCCACTCAGGACAATCCCCATGCCGTCGTCCCCGGCCTCATGGCCGTGGGCGAGGCGGGCTGCGCCTCTGTGCATGGCGCGAACCGGCTTGGCTCCAACTCGCTCATTGACCTTGTGGTCTTTGGTCGCGCTGCTGCCATTCGCGCAGGCAAGGTGGTGGATCGCGACTCGGCCGTGCCCGCCACCAACAAGGCCGAGGTCGACAAGGCGCTGACGCGCTTTGACGGGCTGCGCCATGCCACCGGCGCTGTGCCCACCGCCGAATTGCGGCTCGAAATGCAGCGCACGATGCAGGCAGATGCCGCCGTGTTCCGCACCTCGAAAACGCTGGCCGAAGGCGTCGAGAAGATGAAGACCGTCGCGGCCAAGATGGATGACATCAAGGTCACGGACCGTAGCCTTGTGTGGAACAGCGACCTGATGGAAACGCTGGAACTGACCAATCTCATGCCCAATGCGCTCGCCACGATCTTTGGGGCCGAGGCCCGGCAAGAAAGCCGCGGCGCGCATGCGCATGAAGATTTCAGCACCCGCGACGACGAGAAATGGCGCGTTCACACGGTTGCGCGGGTCGACGGCAATTCCGTCGATCTCAGCTATCGCCCGATCGTCACCGATCCTCTGACAACCGAGGATCAGGGCGGCATCAGCCTCAAAAAGATCGCGCCAAAGGAACGGACGTTCTGATGCGGATCGCCTTGGCCTGTCTCGCGCTTGCGGCCCTCAGCGCCTGTGACGCGACCAATCAGGTCGCCGACACCCTCGCGCGCGAGCGGGCCAAGAGCGTGGTCAACACAGTCGTCGCACAGCGCTTTCCGGGCCTCAACGCTGCCCCGATCACCGATTGCGTGATTGATGCTGCCTCTGCCGGAGAGATCATTCAGATCGCAAGCGCCAGCGTGTCAGGCGTAACACCTGAAACCACGCAGCAAGTGATCGCAATCGCACAGCGCCCCGAGGCCGTGCAATGTATTGCCCAAAATAGCCTGACCCTCTTGGGCGGCTGACAAGGAGTAGCAAGATGGTTCAACTCACACTCCCCAAGAATTCGCGCATGACCACGGGCAAAACATGGCCCAAGCCCGAGGGTGCCAAGACCGTGCGCAAGTTCCAGATTTACCGCTGGAACCCGGACGATGGCAAAAACCCGCGGGTGGACACCTATTTCGTGGATATGGACACCTGCGGCCCGATGGTTCTGGATGCGCTGATCAAGATCAAGAACGAGATTGATCCCACGCTCACCTTCCGCCGCTCCTGCCGCGAGGGGATTTGCGGCTCTTGCGCGATGAATATCGACGGGATCAACACGCTGGCCTGCATCTATGGTATGGATGAAATCAAGGGCGATGTGAAAATCTACCCGCTGCCGCATATGCCGGTGGTCAAGGATCTGATCCCCGACCTTACGCATTTCTACGCGCAGCATGCCAGCATCATGCCGTGGCTGGAAACCAAAACCAACCGCCCCGCGAAAGAGTGGCGGCAGAGCATCGAGGACCGCGAGAAACTCGATGGGCTTTATGAATGCGTGATGTGCGCGTCCTGCTCTACCTCTTGCCCGTCCTACTGGTGGAATGGCGACAAATACCTTGGACCGGCCGCACTTTTGCATGCCTATCGTTGGATCATCGACAGCCGGGACGAGGCAACAGGCGAGCGGCTTGATGATCTTGAAGACCCGTTCAAGCTTTATCGGTGCCATACCATCATGAACTGCACGAAAACCTGCCCCAAGGGCCTTAACCCCGCCAAGGCCATCGCTGAGATCAAAAAGATGATGGTCGAGCGGCACGTCTGATCGGACACAGGGACAATGGCAAGCGAGGGCTTATGGTTTGCGCTGCTCTTGGCCCTGATCGCGGGTGCGGCCATGCCCCTTGGGGCGGCGCTCGCGCTCTCCGCAACCTTTAGGCGGCTGCCTGCGCCTGCGACCCATGGCATCGTTGCCTTTGGCGGTGGCGCGCTTTTGGCGGCGATTGCGCTGGTGCTGGTGCCCCATGCGCGCGATACGCTTTCCGCGCCGGTGGCGCTTGGTGCCTTTGCTGGCGGCGGGATCGCCTTTTTTGCCATCGACCGCTTTCTTGAATCGCACGGCGGGCGCGGCGCGCAGCTTATGGCGATGCTGCTCGATTTCCTGCCCGAGGCCATGGCCATCGGGGCCATGCTGACCGCGCAGGCCGAACGCGCGCTCTTGCTGGCCGGCCTCATTTTCCTGCAAAATCTGCCCGAGGGCTTTGCCGCCTTTCGCGACATCATGCGTGGTGGGGCGGTCCGGGGGCATCGGATCGTCTTGCTCTTTGCCGGGCTTGCCCTGCTTGGGCCGGTCTGCGCAGCCATCGGCTTTTCTTTTCTCTCCGAGATGCCGCAGGTTCTGGGGGTTATCATGATGTTTGCGGCGGGCGGCATTCTCTACCTGATTTTTCAGGATATCGCCCCCGCCGCCCGTGCGCGCCACAGTTGGTTACCGCCTCTGGGGGCGGTCTTTGGCTTCACGCTGGGTTTGGCCGGGGATATGCTGATCGGCTAAAATCCGTGCCTTGCATCAGACGCATGGCAAGACTGCGCGCTTGGCGGTTTATGCCGCAGCGCAGAAGATTATGTAAGTGCCATGGAAATATGGAGATAAACCCATGGCTTACCCGGTCAAAACCCCTGTCGCCCCGGCTGTGAAATCGGCCCCAATCACCCCGGATTGGGTCGCCGTCTATTACACGCCCGAGGCCCCCGCAAACCTGCCGCAAGCGCCCCAAGCGCCCGGTCTGGACGCGCTCGAACAGATGTATGCCTATTACGAGGCTTGAACGCCCCGGCACAAATCGGGGCAGGGCCTTATGCCTTGTCCCAGCCTTGCCTCACTCTACCGCCCGGATCAGTTTGCGCTCTAGCACCCGCAGCACGGTCTTCAGATCATGCCCGCGCTTGAGCACCTGACCATCCATGCCAATGACCGCATATTGCCCTTGCTTGCCCTGCAATTTTGGCCGCTTTTCGATCCGGTAGAGCGGATGTTCCGCCGTGCGCCGAAAGATCGAAAACACCGCCACCTCGCGCAGGCAGGAAATACCGTAGTCGCGCCACTCTCCCGCCGCGACCATGCGCCCATAGAGCGACAGGATCACGCCCAGTTCAGTGCGTTGGAACGCCACCTGAGTGGTTGAGGGATGCGCGCCCGCAATCGGGCCGAGGTTTTGCAAACTCATGCCTCCAGAGTTGCGCCAATCCTGCGCCAAATCAAGCGCTTTCCTGACCGGCCTCAGGCAAACCGCCCCTGACAGAACCACCCGCCCGAGATTTGCCCGCCATGGGCACGAAACAGCCACAGCCGCTCGCCGCGCGTCGTCACCACCTGCCAGTAGTCGCGCACCCCGCTGCGCCACGCCGGGTCCTCCAGCCACCATTCCGGCGCAATCCGCTCTGGTCCGCTGGCCCCGGCCACCTCATGCACCCGCCCGCGCCAGCGAAACGGCAGCGTGATATCCCCCGTCTCGGGCCGCGTTACTGCCTCGGGCGACCAGATCAGCAGCGGGCGGCGCGCCTCGGGTGTGGGCCAAGGCGCGGGGGCAGGCTCTGACCAGGCGGCGGCAAGGGTCAGCGCAGATTTCTCGGGAATATGGCTCTCGGCGGGATGGCGGCGGGTGATCGCCTCTAGTCCGATACGCCCGCCCAGCCGGGTGATCAGATCAGCCAGCGCCGCCTCTTGCGCACCGGGCCCCCGCCCACGGCCCAAACCGCTTTCGCCCTGCCGGGTTTCCATTCGCGCGGTCACAATCGTCTCTAGCCGCAGCATGTCGATCCCAAACCCGGCGTCGATCCTGTCAAGCTGCATCTCCAGGAGCGGGCGCATCGCCTCTGGCTGGTCCACCGCACGTGCCAGCCGCACCTCGACCGCTTGCAGCCCACCATCGGCACGATAGGCCTCGAGCCGCAGATGCCGCGCGCCCTGTCCCTTGCCCTGCAACAGAAGGCAGAGCCGCTCGGTCAATCGGCACACTGCGGCCTCCAGATCACCGCGCAATCCGATCGGGTCCGGCAGGCTCAGCCGGGTGGCAAAGCGCGGGGCCGGGGCCGAGGGCGACATCGGCTCTGGTACATGGCCCAAGGCCTGATCCAGCCGCAACATCACCTCGGGGCCAAAGCGGCGGGCAAGGCTGGCGCGCGGTTGCGCCGCCAAGTCCCCGATCCGCCGCAGCCCCAGCCGCGCCAGATCCGCCACCACCACAGGGGGCAGCCGCAGCGCCGCGACTGGCAAAGGTGCCAGCCGGTCTGGCAGATGCCCCGGCGGGGCAATCTCATCCGCCTCAGCGCCCACCGGCACCACAGGGGCCGCGCCGCCGCGCTCCCAATGCCGCCGCTTGGCGGCACGCGACCGGGTGGCGCGGGCCTCTTGGTCGATGGCATCGCCCGAACGCTGCGCCGCCACCCCTTGCCCGGCATAGCGCGCCAATGCCCATGCGCCCCCCACCGTATCCGCCAGCCCACAGCGCAGGCTGAGGCCCAGATCCCCGGCTTCGGCGCGCAGCGTGGCGATCAGCCCCGCTTCGCCGCCAAAGAGATGCGCACAGCCCGTGACATCCAAGAGCAGGCCCGCCGTGCCCTCGATCCCCACCAAGGGCGAGAACCGCCCGGCCCAACGCCCCAATGCGGCCAGAAATGCCGCCTCCGCCGCACGGTTGCGGGGGCGGGTGATCAGGTCCGGGCAGAGCGCCTGCGCCGTGCGCAGCGGCTGCCCCGGTTTCAGCCCCAGCGCCTCGGCGCGCAGTGACACAGAGGTCAGCACCTGATCCTGCGCCTCGGCACTGACCACCGCAAAAAGCCGCGTGTCCGGGTCTGTCACCCGCCGCAACAGGCGCTCGGCCCCAAGCCGGGGAAACCAGATCGACAGGATGCGGCGGGTGGGCATGGTGGGCTTCGTTCTCTATTTGTTCCATATCAAATAGAGCGGGGGATAGGCGGAGTCGAGTCAGCAGCCGCGCGGATTGCTGGGCCGGGGACTAGCGAAGCAGCGGCACCGTCTGGCACTTTATGCACGCAAAGTTCGTGTGATCCCACAGCATAGCGCTCCCTCTCCAAATCGCTAGGCCGCGGGACGGCCCAGCGATCCGCGCGGCGGCGCGTGCCGCGCCTTGTTCCGCGCGGGGGATAGCCGACACTGCCGTACCGCGCTGATCAAAGCCGTCACATCGAATTTCGACGTGGTGACCCCTCACCCACAGGCGATCCGTGTGATCACCCCGTCCGCGTCATGCTCGACATTCAGCCGATCGGGGCGGTAATCCATCGTTACCATCGCCCCCGGTGGCAGAATCCGCACCGCAGCGCGCCCGCTGAAATCCTGCGCCGCAACTGGCGTGCCGATCAGCGCCTGCATCTGCGCCGCACCGCAGGCATCGCCCTCAGGCGCCTTGTCCTGTGGGCCAACACACCCCGCCAATGCCCCGATCATCAGGGCTGTGCTAAGGATTTTCTTCATGGTTTCGCCTCTCTTGCCGGAAATTGCCGCAAAAAGTGCCGCAGTCCGGGGTCTGCGTGACGCTCTCGATATTGAATCACCGCGCCGCATGACGCAAGACTGCGGCAAATTGCAAAGGAAAGGATAACACATGCGCACACGTGCTGCGGTTGCGGTTGAGGCAGGCCGCCCGATGGAGATCATGGAGGTGAACCTTGAGGGTCCGAAGGCGGGCGAGGTTCTGGTGGAGATCAAGGCGACGGGCCTGTGCCACACCGATGATTTCACCCTGTCGGGGGCCGATCCCGAGGGGGCGTTTCCGGCCATTCTGGGGCATGAGGGCGCGGGCGTCGTGCTCGAGGTGGGCCCCGGCGTCACNTGCCTGCCCCCCACAAAACCCCTAAAGCCAGCCCATGCTAGACGAGTCCGAAGAGATCCATCCGCTATTCCACGGCGCGCCCAGCAGCACCGAATTCAAAAAGCTGCGCAAACGGATCGTGCGCCATACCCGCGAGGCGATCGAGCAATATGGCATGATCGCGCCGGGCGGCAAATGGCTCGTGTGCCTCTCGGGTGGCAAGGATAGCTACACCCTGCTCGCCGTGCTCTACGAACTCAAATGGCGCGGCCTTTTGCCGGTAGAGCTTTTGGCCTGCAATCTCGATCAGGGCCAGCCCGGTTTCCCGGCCACCGTCCTGCCGGATTTTCTCAGCCGTATGCAGGTGCCCCACCGCATCGAATATCAGGACACCTATTCCATCGTCATGGACAAGGTGCCTGCCGGGCGCACCTATTGCGCGCTCTGTTCGCGCCTGCGCCGGGGCAATCTCTACCGCATCGCCCGCGAAGAGGGCTGCACAGCGGTCGTGCTCGGCCATCACCGCGATGACATTCTCGAAACCTTCTTCATGAACCTCTTTCACGGTGGGCGGCTCGCCACCATGCCGCCCAAGCTCGTGAACGAGGAGGGCGATTTGTTCCTCTACCGCCCGCTTGCGCATGTCGCAGAAGAGGATTGCGAGCGGTTCGCCCGCGCCATGAATTACCCGATCATCCCCTGTGACCTTTGCGGGTCTCAGGACGGGCTGCAACGCCAGCAGGTCAAACAAATCCTCGACGGCTGGGAAGCGCGCAGCCCCGGCCGCCGTCAGGTCATGTTCCGCGCGCTGATGAACGCGCGGCCCTCGCATCTGCTTGATCCGAAATTGTTCGATTTCGCGGGCCTGACCACCGAATCGATAAAATCCGACGCAAATCCCGAAGGCTTGCCCAAACTCCGTTAACCCCCACCGCGCTAGGCTCATCGCCAGATTGCGGGACAAGGGTTGATGGTCACAGCAGGGCAAGAACGGATTGCAGGGATTGCGGCACGGCTGCGCGCGCGCCATTGGCCGCAATCGCTGGCGCTGATCGCGGCGGCGGGTCTGGCAACCCACTGGTTCGGGCTTGCGGCCCTGCTCTTGGCGCTACCGCTCACCCTTCTGGCGCTTGCCCTATCGGACCGCCGCCAAACCCCGCCCCTGACGGATGAGGCCGCGCGCAGCGCGCCCCTGCGCGCCGCTATCGCCGATAGCCTCTCCAACACGCGGCAGGGGGGCACACGCACCGCCTGCCTGCTTCTTCAGATCGACGAATTCGAGACGCTGACGCATCGCCACGGCCTTGCCGCCGCCGACCGTGTGATCCTTCAAAGCCTTGAACGCCTCGCGCGCATGCTGCGGCCCGCGGATCAGCTTTTCGATCTTGGCGACGGGCGGCTTGGGGTGCTCTTGGCGCCCAAGCCCGGCCTCACGCTGGGCCCGCTTCTGGCCTTGGCCGAGCGGCTGCGCACGGCACTGGCAGAGCCTATCGCGCTCGATGCCACCACGCTGCATATCTCTGCCTCGCTGGGCCTTTGTCTTGATGCACAGGCCCCCGCGCGCACCGCCACAGCCCTTTACGACGCCTGCCAAACCGCCCTGCATGAGGCGCAGCGCCACGGGCCTGCGGCGATCCGCGCCTATGGCCGCGGCATGGCCGCACCTACGCCTCCGCCGCGCGCCCTTGCACAAGAGGTGACAACAGCCCTGCAAGAGGGGCGGCTAATCACATGGTTCCAGCCGCAGATTTGCACCGATACCGGCCAAATCACCGGGTTCGAGGCGCTCGCACGTTGGCAGCACCCCACAGCAGGCTTGATCGCGCCTGCGGAATTCCTGCCGCTGCTCGCCGCCTCCGGCCGGATGGAGGTGCTGGGCGATGCCATGCTCGCCAATGCGCTCCGCGCCCTGCAAACATGGGATCACCTCGGCCTCGATATTCCCTGCGTCGGCCTCAACCTCTCTCCCGAGGAATTGCGCAATCCCACCCTGCCCGAGAAATTCGCCTGGGAGCTGGATCGCTGCGACCTGCCCGCCCATCGGCTGGTGATCGAAGTGCTGGAAACCGTGGTCGCCACCTCTGCCGACGATGTCATCACCCGCAATATCGCGGCACTGGCACGCATGGGCTGCCCCATTGACCTTGACGATTACGGCACCGGCCACGCCTCGCTCGCCACGATCCGCCGCTTTGCCGTCCACCGGCTCAAGATCGACCGGTCCTATGTCACCGCCATTGACCGCGACCCGGACCAACAGCGCATGGTGGGGGCCATCCTGTCGATGGCTGACCGTCTTGGCCTCGCCACACTTGCCGAAGGGGTCGAAACAGCGGGCGAACTTGCCATGCTCGCGCAACTGGGCTGCGCCCATGTGCAGGGCTTTGGCATCGCCCGCCCCATGCCCCTCGCGGCAACGCCCGACTGGATCGCGGCGCATCGCGCCAAACTCGGCCCCTTGCCCCGGATCGCCCGCGCCAAGGGCTGAACCCTGCGATGAATCCCCGCGCCTTGGGGTAAAATCCCCGGAATCCCCTTGACCTTTGCCGCCGCACTCTGTTGAACCGCCCTGACATGTAATACAGGGATGGCCATCGGCGATGGATGATCAGAACAAGAACCTTATCTTGGCAACAGCACTTAGTTTCGTCGTGATTCTAGTGTGGTTCGTGATGTTCCCACCACCCGAACCCGCCCCGGTCGATCCCAACGCCGCCGTACCCACGGCGACCGAGAGCCTGCCCACCCCCTCGGCCACGGGCGGCGCCGAGGCGACCACCGCCACAACCGCAGCCCCCGTGGCAGAGCCGGACGCGCCGCGCCTTACCATCGACACGCCCAGCCTGAAGGGCACGATTTCCCTGCAAGGGGGCCGGATCGACGACATCTTCCTCAAGAATTACCGCGAAACCATCGACCCCGCGTCAGAGATCGTGCGCCTGATGGCCCCTGTCGGCAACGAAACACCCTATTACGCCCTTTATGGCTGGGCGCCCGGCGCTGGCCTGACCCCCGATCAAGTGCCCGGCGCGAACACGCTCTGGCAGGTCGAGAGCGGCGAAAAACTGACGACAAGCACGCCCGTCACCCTCTCGTGGGACAATGGCGCAGGCCTCATCTTCCGCCGCGAACTCAGCGTCGACGAGGATTTCATGTTCTCCGTCCGCCAGTCGGTCGAGAATACCGGGGCAACCGCCGTCAGCCTTGCCCCTTACGGTATCCTTGCCCGTCATGGCCGCCCCGCCGACCTCAAGAACTTCTTCATCCTCCACGAGGGGTTGATCATGATGGCGGATGGCACCCTGTCGGAAATCGACTATGACGATGTCGAGGAATACCCGTTCAACGCCCGCGAAGGTGCGCCCGCCGAAGTCACCCAAGTGACCGAGAATGGCTGGATCGGCTTTACGGATCACTACTGGATGACCACCCTCATCCCCGCAGCGGGCAGCTCGTTCAAGGCGGTGGCCAAGTTCGATCCGCAACGCGGCATCTATCAGACCGAAGCCGTGCAACCGACCCAAACGGTCGAGCCAGGCCAGACCGCAAGCGCCGAAACCCGCCTCTTTGCCGGGGCCAAGGAATGGGCGACGATCCGGCACTATCAGAACGAACAGGGCGTTGACCGCTTTCTCGATTCCATTGACTGGGGCTGGTTCTTCTTCCTGACCAAACCGATCTTTGCGGTGCTGCATTGGCTCAATGCCCTGATTGGCAACATGGGCTGGGCGATCATCGCGCTGACGCTGCTGATCAAGGCGCTGGTGCTGCCCTTGGCCTATAAATCCTACGTCTCCATGGCCAAGATGAAAGACCTCCAGCCGCAGATGGAGAAGATCAAAGAGACCGCTGGCGATGACCGCCAGAAACTCCAGAAAGAAATGATGGAGCTTTACAAGCGGGAAAAGGTCAATCCGGCGGCGGGCTGTCTGCCGATCCTGCTGCAAATTCCGATCTTCTTCTCGCTCTACAAGGTGATCTTCGTCACGCTCGAATTGCGCCACGCGCCTTGGGTCGGCTGGATCAAGGATCTCTCGGCTCCCGATCCTTCGTCGCTCTTCAACCTCTGGGGCGTGCTGCCTTGGGCCGCGCCGGAACCGGGCTCGATCATGGCGCTGATCTTCATCGGCATCCTGCCCTTGGCTTTGGGCATCTCGATGTGGTTGCAGCAGAAACTGAACCCGTCACCCACCGACCCCACGCAAAAGATGATCTTTGCCTGGATGCCTTGGGTCTTCATGTTCATGCTGGGCAGCTTTGCCTCTGGCCTCGTGATCTACTGGATCGCCAACAACGTGATCACCTTCTCGCAGCAATACATGATCATGCGCAGCCAAGGCTATAAACCCGATGTGTTCGGCAACATCACCTCGGGCTTCAAACGAGAGAAACCCGCGGCCGAATCCACGCCCAAAACAACACCCAAGAAAAAATGACAGAGGTTCGCGCCCTCTGGCGGCATCCGATCAAGAGCCACGGGCGCGAAGCGCTGAGCACCGTCACGCTGACCGCCGGGCAGGCCATGCCCGGCGACCGTCTTTGGGCAGTCGCCCTCGAAATCGCCCGGCTGACGGACGGCGAATGGGGGCCTTGCGTCAACTTTTCGCGCGGGTCCAAGACCGGCGCACTCATGGCGATCAATGCGCAGTTGGATGAGGCGGCTGAGACCGTGACCCTCACCCATCCCGACCGCCCCGATATGACCTTTCATCCCGATCACGATGGGCAGGCGTTTCTCGATTGGGTGCGCCCCCTGATGCCGCCCGAGGGCACGCAGCCCCTGCGCCTCTACCGGCTTGATGGGCGCGGCTATACCGATACCGACTACCCGTCGGTGAGCCTGCTCAACCTCGCCTCAAACGCAGACCTCGCAGACAAGATGGGGGCCGATGTGTCACCCCTACGCTGGCGCTGTAACATCCATCTCGACGGGCTTGCCCCTTGGGCCGAATTCGACCTCATCGGTAAAACTCTGCGCCTCGGGACCGCCGAAATGATCGTGCGTGAACCGATCCGCCGCTGCTTGGCCACCACCGCCAACCCCGCGACCGGCGCGCGCGACCTCGACACGCTGGCAGCCCTCAACAAGACCTGGGATCATCAGGATTTCGGCATTTACGCCGAGGTGATCACCGGCGGCACCATCGCCCTTGGCGACCAGCTTGAGGTGCTGTGATGCAACTGCGTTTTCCCATCGCGCCAGAGCCTGAGCACGAGATTTCCGAACAAGGCCGCAAGCTCTTTGCCGGGCCGGTTGATTTCGTCAAAGGCGTCGTCGCCATGTCCGGCCTGCCGCCCGCCGACCGGCTCGAGGTGTGCTTTGCCGGGCGCTCCAATGTCGGGAAATCCAGCCTGATCAACGCGCTCACAGGCCGCAAGGCGCTCGCGCGCGCCTCCAACACCCCCGGTCGCACGCAGGAAATCAACTTCTTCGCATTGGGCGAGAGCCACTATCTCGTCGACCTTCCCGGTTATGGCTATGCCAATGCGCCGCTCGCCGTGGTGCAAAAATGGCAGGCGCTCTTGAAGCAATACCTGTCAGGTCGCCAAACCCTGCGCCGCGCCTTTGTGCTGGTCGATGCGCGCCACGGCATCAAAACCGTGGATGAAGAGATCATGTCGCTCCTCGACGCCTCCGCCGTGACCTTTCAATGCGTTCTGACCAAGACGGATAAGATCAACGCCGCCGACCGCGACCGCGTGCTGGATCAGGTGCGCGCCAAACTTGCCCCGCATCCGGCGGCCTATCCCGAGCTGATCCTCACCTCCAGCGAGAAATCCGAGGGGCTGGCCACCCTGCGCGCCACCATCGCTACGCTGGAATAGGGCACGCCCCTAACTCGGTCACGCCCCGCGCCACACCCAACCCCTTAAAAATAGATCGGCCCGCGAACCCCTCCTGATCCGCGAGCCGCTACTCCCTTTGCCAGACGCGCCTTACCGGCCGGCGTCCAGCACATCCTCCACCGTGCGCAGCCCGGTGCGTGGCGCCTGCACCAACACCGCCATATTCCCCGGCTTATGCTCGTTGCGCAGCATCTTGATATGCGCCTGCGGAATCTCTTCCCATGGGAACACCTCGGACATACAGGGATCAAGCCGCCGCTCGACCATCAGCTTATTGGCCGCCGCCGCCTGCTTGAGATGCGCAAAGTGACTGCCCTGCAAACGCTTTTGATGCATCCACATATAGCGCACGTCAAAGGTGCAGTTGAAACCGCTCGTCCCGGCGCAGATCACCACCATGCCGCCCTTTTTACACACCAGCGATGACACCGGGAATGTCGCCTCGCCGGGATGCTCGAACACCATATCGACGCTCACACCCTTGCCGGTGATGTCCCAGATCGCCTTGCCAAACTTGCGCGCCTCTTTCAGCCACTCGTTATACTCCGGCGAATTCACCTTGGGCAGTTGCCCCCAGCATTTGAAATCCTTGCGGTTGATAACGCCCTTGGCCCCCTGATCCAGCACGAATTGCCGCTTGCTCTCGTCCGAGATGACGCCAATCGCGTTGGCCCCGGCGGTATTCGCCAGCTGGATCGCATAAGAGCCCAGACCGCCCGACGCGCCCCAAACCAGAACATTCTGACCGGGCTTGAGATCATGCGGCGCATGGCCGAACAGCATCCGATAGGCGGTGGCCAGCGTCAGCGTATAGCAGGCACTCTCTTCCCATGTCAGATGCTTGGGCCGCGGCATCAATTGCTGCGCCTGCACGCGGGTGAACTGCGCGAATGACCCGTCTCCGGTCTCATAGCCCCAGATGCGCTGCGTGGGCGAAAACATCGGATCGCCACCGTTGCAATCCTCGTCATCGCCGTCGTCCTGATTGCAGTGGATCACCACCTCATCGCCGACCTTCCAGCGCTTGACCTTGTCGCCCACCTTCCACACGATCCCCGAGGCGTCAGACCCCGCGATGTGATAATCCTGCCCATGCACGTCAAAGGGGCTGATCGGCTGTCCCAGACCGGCCCAGACACCGTTGTAATTGACGCCCGCCGCCATCACCAGAACCAGAACCTCTTGGCTGTCGATATCCCAGACATCAACCACCTCTTTTTGAAACGACACATCGGGTTCGCCATGCCGCTCGCGGCGAATGGCCCAGGCGTACATCTTCTTGGGCACATAGCCCAAGGGCGGCATTTCCCCTACCTCATAAAGGTCCTTTTCGGGGGCGTCGTAGGGCGCGATGCCCGTCTTGGTATCCAGGGCCATGGTCAACCTCCTGTCTCAGAATGCCGCAATGCAGAATCGTCCGTCTTGCCCTGAAATACAAACGGCTAAGTAATAATGCAATAGCATTTGGTGATTTTTTGTAATTTTATAACCGAGCGGATGCAGAAAATCCACCTATCCCCTGCTGCGCCCGCAAAATAGATGGTCGATCGAGGCGGCATAATAGGCCACCACCGGCCGCTCTGCCTCGGTGATCACAAAGGCACCCTGCCGCTCTTCAATCATCCCGCGCTCGCGCAGCACCTGAATCCCAAACCGGGCCGCATATCCCAAATCCTTGCGCGGCAGATGCACATGCGCGCGCGGCACCGCGCCCAGCATCTCCGCCACCGCCGCATCAAGAGCGTCTCGCGTCAGCGGCCCCTCAGCCTGCATCAATGCCCGCGCCACCAAGGGCACCGGCAACACCGGCACTTCCGCCCCGATCCGCGCCATCAGGGCCCGCGCCAACCCCCTTAGCCCTGCCTCCGGATGGTCGCGCTCAAACTCTGCCAAAGACATCGGCGCGCCAAAACTCACCGCCGCATAGCCATGTCGGTGATAGCGCCGCCGCAGCCGCAGCCACACCTGCCGGAGCACGAATCCCGCCACGACAGAAATCCGCGCCGGAAACCGCCGCCCGCCCGCTTCCGCTGCGGCCACCAACAACCGATCCTCGAAGACCCGATCATAATTGATCGCCACCGGCACAAACACCACGTCGCGCCCATCGGGGCTGCGCTCTTCCACCATATATTTCAAGAGGCCCAGCTTGGGCGGCTGCAATCCCCCCGTCAGGCTCAGCCCGCCCTCAGGAAACATCGCCTGTGTCACGCCCCCATCCGTCGCCATCCCGACATAGCGCGCCAGCACCCGGCGATAAAGATCACCGCGCGATTTGCGCCGGATGAAATAGGCCCCCATCGCCTTGATAAGCCGGCTCAGCGGCCAGACCCGCGCCCATTCCCCCACCGCATAGCTCAGCGCCGACCGCTCTGCCGCCAGCCATGTCACCAGCACATAATCCATATTGCTGCGGTGGTTCATCACAAAAACCACCGTCGCTTCGCGGTCTACCGCCGCCAGCGCCTCTTCGTCGAAATGCCCCAACCGCACCCGATACAGCGACCGGCTCAGCCATTTCGCCAGCTTGATCGCAATGCCGAAATAGGCGGTGGCGGAAAAGCTTGGCACGATTTCACGCGCATAGCGCTTGGCCTGCTCAAACGCCACGTTTTCGGGGATGCCCTCGGCCTGCGCATGGGCGGCAATCGCCCGGCTCACCTCGGGATCATAGATCAACCGCTGGATCATGTCATAGCGCCGCGCCAGCTTGAACGGCTCAATCGGGCGCTGCAACCGCGTGTTCAGCCGCGCAACCGCCCGCTCCAGCCTGCGCCGCAGAAACCATCGCACCGACGGAAAAAGAAAATGACTGGCAAAGGTGACGGCCGCAAACCCCACCAACAACACTAACGCCCAGAGCGGCATGTCCACGGTCTGTCCCATAGCGCCACCAAATCAGGGTTTTTGGTTTTGGTAAATGGCAACATCATCCTCGGGCGCAACCCCAGGACCTCCCCAAAAAACATCCCGCCCACATGCCGCAACGCAGCGAATTGACAGCGCAACCTTCTTGCCTATACCCTCCCTCGAAACGTAACAAAATTGCGCACCCTGATTCACGAGGCCCCGTATGTCGCAGCCGCAGCAAGACCGCCCCAAGGACAAGCCTTGGCTCATCCGCACCTATGCGGGCCATTCCACCGCCGCGAAATCCAACGCTCTCTACCGCGCCAATCTTGCCAAGGGGCAGACCGGCCTGTCGGTGGCCTTCGATCTGCCCACGCAAACGGGCTATGACAGCGATCATATCCTCAGCAAAGGCGAGGTGGGCAAGGTCGGCGTGCCCGTCTGCCACTTGGGCGACATGCGCGCGCTCTTCGCGGATATCCCGCTCGACCAGATGAACACCTCGATGACGATCAACGCCACCGCGCCGTGGCTTCTGGCACTCTATATCGCCGTGGCCGAGGAACAGGGTGCCGATGTCACCGCCCTGCAAGGCACGGTGCAGAACGATCTGATCAAGGAATATCTCAGCCGGGGCACCTATATCTGCCCGCCCGCGCCCAGCCTGCGGATGATCGGCGATGTGGCCGAATACTGCTACACCAATGTGCCCAAATGGAACCCGATGAACGTCTGTTCCTACCATTTACAAGAGGCAGGTGCCACGCCCGAGCAGGAACTGGCCTTTGCCCTCGCCACCGCCATCGCCGTGCTCGACGAATTGCGCCCCCGCGTGCCCGCCTCTGATTTCCCGGCGCTCGCGTCGCGGATTTCCTTCTTTGTCAACGCGGGCATCCGGTTCGTGACCGAAATGTGCAAGATGCGCGCCTTCGTTGATCTCTGGGATGAAATCCTGCGCGACCGCTACGGCGTGGACGATCGCAAACACCGCCGCTTCCGCTACGGCGTGCAGGTCAACTCGCTTGGCCTGACCGAGCAGCAGCCCGAGAATAACGTCTACCGCATCCTGATCGAGATGCTGGCCGTCACCCTCTCGAAACGCGCCCGCGCCCGCGCGGTGCAACTGCCCGCCTGGAACGAGGCATTGGGCCTGCCCCGCCCTTGGGATCAGCAATGGTCGATGCGGATGCAACAGATCCTCGCCTATGAAACCGACCTCTTGGAATTCGATGACCTCTTCGATGGCAACCCCGCTGTGGATGCCAAGGTCGAGGCGCTCAAGGATGGCGCACGGCACGAATTGGCCAATCTCGAGTCCATGGGCGGCGCGGTGTCGGCCATCGAATACATGAAGTCCCGTCTGGTCGAGTCGAACGCAGACCGTCTTGGCCGGATCGAGCGCAATGAGACCATCGTTGTCGGCGTCAACCGCTGGCAGGCGGGCGAACCCTCGCCATTGCAAACCGAGGATGGCGGCATCATGACCGTTGATCCAGCGGTCGAGGCCGAACAGGTCGCGCGGCTCAATGACTGGCGCGCCGCGCGCGACACTGCCGCCGTAACCTCCGCACTTGCCGCGTTGCGTGCCGCCGCCGCAGAGGGGCGCAATGTGATGGAGCCGTCAATTGCCTGCGCCCGCGCCGGCGTCACCACTGGCGAATGGGCCGCACAGATGCGCGCCGTCTTTGGCGAATATCGCGGACCAACCGGCGTGTCTGCCAACCCCTCGAACCGGACCGAAGGGTTGGATGACATTCGCGCTGCCGTCAGCGCGGTTTCAGACCGGCTTGGCCGACGCCTCAAATTCCTTGTGGGCAAGCCCGGCCTTGATGGCCATTCCAACGGGGCGGAACAAATCGCCTGCCGCGCCCGCGATTGCGGCATGGATATCGGATACGAGGGCATCCGCCTCACCCCCGAACAGATCGTCAATGCCGCGCTCGAGGATCGCGCCCATGTCGTCGGCCTCTCGATCCTCTCGGGCAGCCATATGCCGCTGGTCGAGGATCTGATGGACCGTATGCGCGCGGCTGGTCTGGGCGACGTGCCCGTGATCGTCGGCGGCATCATCCCCGAGGATGACGCCCGCCGCCTGCGCGAAATGGGCGTGGCACGGGTCTACACACCCAAGGATTTCGAGTTGAACACCATTATGATGGATATCGTCACGCTGGTCGATCCGCAGGCCGTGGCAGCGGAATGACCGCGGCCCTCACCATCCGCCAGGTAGAACCCGCTGATCGCCCCGCATGGGGCGATCTTTGGCGCGCCTATCTCGATTTCTACGAAACCACCCTGCCAAAGCAGGTTTATGACACCACCTTTGCACGCCTCCTCTCGCCGGATCACCCCGACCAGAACGGTCTGATTGCGCTTCTGGCCGGTCGCCCGGTCGGGCTCGTGCATTATATCTACCACGCGCATAACTGGCGTGTGGAACAGGTCTGCTACCTTCAGGATCTCTACGCCGCCCCCGAAGCGCGCGGCCTTGGCGTGGGCCGCGCCCTGATCGAGGCGGTCTATGCCCGCGCCGATGCAGACGGCCGCCCAACGGTTTACTGGATGACGCAAGAGTTCAACACCACCGCGCGCCAACTTTACGATCGCATCGCCACCGTGACCCCATTCATCAAGTATAGCCGTTAACCGCTGATCCGCTCCGGCCCTGCAACCTTTCGGTGGCGCGGTCCGGGGCATCTCGCCTATGCTCGCAGGACGTGCCTTTCGTTTCATCCCCATAGGTCCGCCCATAGGCCCGCCATGACCGACCCGGCTAAATACCGTCGCCAGATCGAGATCCTCCGACACGCGGATGCCACCTCCGTGACGGAAATTCTCACGCGCTACGCCATCGTCATCGGCGCGGCGCTCCTTTTGTGGATCAGCACGGGGCAAACCCTCATGCTGATCTGGGGGTTTGTCTATACCGTGCTGAACGGGGTCTATATCTTCGTGCTGCGCGCACCCAATTTGCCCAAGACGCGCGGGGCCTATTGCGCGCTTTTTCTGGCGAGTATGATCATTTCCACGTGGTATGCGGCAATGACCATCTATCTCACCACCCTCGACAGCCGGGCTTATGAATTCATCGGCATTTGCGGGCTGATCGGCCTTGGCCTCTACAATCTCAGCCGCCACACCGATCTGACTTTTCTGGCGCTGTGGGATACGCTCTTGCTCACGCTCTGTGTCATAGGCATCGTTCTGGCCTTTGTCGCCAAGACCGAGACCCAAAGCCATCAGATCGCCATCGTCTTTGCCGGGTTCGGCATCAATGCCTATTACATGATGACCTATCTCTCGATGATGCGCACCCGCGCGACCCTGCGCAGCGCGCAAGAGGCCGAGGTGCAATCGCAAAAGATGCGCGCGGTCGGTCAACTGACCAGCGGCATCGCCCATGACTTCAACAACATCCTGACCGTGATCCGGGGCAATCTCGATCTCGCGTCGGAACTGCCCAATCTGGCAGAGCGTGAACTCATGCTGGACGAGGCCCGCGCCGGCACAGACCGCGCCGCCCATCTTGTTCGACAGTTACTGGCATTCTCGCGCAAATCCCAAATGATGCGAAGTGATATCGCCCTTGGCCCCTTTCTCGAAGACTTCGCGGTTTCGCTGCGCCGCCTTTTGCCCGAAACGGTGCGCATCGCCCTCTCTGGCACGCTGCCAGACCTCAGCCTGCGCGCGGATCGTCAGCTGTTGGAAACCGCGCTCTTGAACTGCGCCATCAACGCGCGCGATGCGATGCACCCCGAAGGCGGCATTTTGCGGCTCTCGGCCGTGGTCGACACAGCCGCGCACGAGGTGGCAATCCTGATCGAGGATACCGGCCCCGGCGTGCCCCCCGCCATGATCGACCGCATCACAGAGCCTTTCTTTACCACCAAGCAGGTGGGCGAGGGCTCAGGTCTCGGGCTGTCGATGGTCAAGGGCTTTGCTGAACAATCCGGCGGGCGGCTTGAGTTGCGCAATCACCCCTCTCACGGGCTACAGGTCGCGCTGATCCTGCCACTGGCCTGACACGGGCAAACCCCCTCCAAGGGCCCGCGCCCCGGATCTGATCCGCGCCTCACGCCGCCCCCCTTGCGCGCGACGGCAGGCAGAGTACGGAAATGCCGCAGACCTTACATAATCCCCTTACAAACCTTACGAAGCTTACACGCTGCGCCATCCAAATCAAAAGGGCCGTCCCAACCGGGAACGGCCCTCTAGAAGTCGCGGAGGTGGGCCGGTTAGGCGCACCAATTCAGGTCGTTTTCACCTCGGGGCTGCCCTAGGCGATCACCTCCCAAACTGTTCCGACACCTCGCTCCAATCCCTCTATAGACACTGGACCACCTCCTTTCGCTTGTTGAACTTACCCACAGGTTGCCACAGATTTTGCGCTTGTCAAAACAAAATCATGTGGTGCCCGCAAAATTTCTCGCATCATGCTGATTTATTCGGCTTGTAAAACGGCGACGCACTGCCCCGGCAGATCCGCCATTGTCAATTCGCGCTTGGGCTTGGGCGCAGGCGCATTGGGATCAGGTGGCGGCGGATTGAGGATATTGCGCACCCACTGTTCCGCCTCTGCACAGCCATCCCCCGGCGGCATCGCCTCCTGCGTCACGCAACCCGTTGCTCCGCTTGGACAATTCAGCCTGACATGAAAATGATAATGATGCCCATACCACGGCCGCACCTTGCGCAGCCACTCCCGATCACTGCCCTGTTCATCCTTGCACATCTGCGCCTTGGCCCCGGCGAAGATGAAAATCCGGGCTGTGCGCGGGTCCTTGGCAGCGGCTTTGACGATCTCGTGATGGGCGCGGGTCCACTGGCTGTTGGTATAGGCCCCGTTCGCCTTCTGCATTGAAATAGAAGAGATATTTTCTCTCTGCGCCACGCTGAGGTTTAGATTATCCGCCGGTCTTAGCCAGATATCTGCATCCAAACCCATCTGGTGGCTGGCATGTCCTGTCAGCATCGGCCCACCCCGTGGTTGACTGATATCCCCCACATAGAGGCCGCTCCACCCCGGCTGCTGCGCCGCAACGCGCGACAATTTCTGAACCAGATCAATGGTTTCCGGGTGCCCCCAGTTGCGGTTGCGGCTCAGGCGCATGGCCTGCCACGTAGGCCCGCTCTCAGGCAAGGCAACGCCCCCCGCCAAACAGCCCTTGGCATAGCTGCCATAGGCCGCCGGGCTATGCTCGGACGCACCCCGCTGCGCACCAAAAAGTTGTTTGGCTTGAATACCTTGCATCGACGCAGGGATGCTTTGGCTGGACAAAACGCCGGTTGCTTCGGGTTCCGGTTTAGACTGCATACAGCCCGCAAGCCCAAGCAAAAGCGCCGTGACGGCTACGATCCGACCCATGTTTCCTTGTCCCCTTCCGCTTTGACCCAGCGTAGCAGAACAAGGCCGATTACAAAAAGCAAAATCACAGGCGACACCCCGATGCGCGCCGACCCGCTGAGCGTGGTCACAAGGCCAATAAGTGCCGGTGCCATGAACGCCGTCGCCCGCCCCGAAAGCCCATAAAGTCCAAAGTTTTCAGTGGGTAATGCCGGATCAGTATGCCGCACCATCAGTGACCGGCTAGACGCTTGCAGCACCCCGCCAAAGCCGCCGATCAATACGCCACAGCCGAAAAAGATCATATCCGGCAGCGTGGATCCCTCCGCCAAGGGCACCCCGAAAATCTGACTACGATCCATACCCACCACGATGACGCAGACGCCGATCAAGGCCCAGATGGCAACCTTGATCACTGGCTTGGGCCCAAACCGCTTGTCCGCCTTGCCGCCCAACCAGCTAAACACCGCCCCGGCAATCGCCCCGATGATCCCGAACACCCCGACAGAGGTGATTGACCAGTTCAGCACCAGAATTGCATAGGTGCCGCCAAACCCGTACAATCCGTTAAGCGCATCCCGGTAGAACATCGACGATCCCAAATAGGTGCTCAGGCTCAACCGATGCCGCAAGCTCTTGATTGTTTTCATTAATGTTCCAAGCGCCACCGCCACGCCGCCGCCATGCCCCCTTGGGCCCGTGTCCCGCACCCATAGGAAATAGGGCACCATGAAGACCACGAACCAAAGCGCCGTGAATGGCCCCACGGCCCGCGTCCCTTCGCGCAGCGTTGCATCCAGCCCAAGGATCGGATCAAGCCCGATCAGGGTCTTGCCGCTTCTTTGCTCAACAAACAGCGCCAGCACGATCAAGAGCGACAGAACCCCGCCCAGATACCCAAAGGCAAAACCCGACCCCGAGATATCCCCCACCTCCTCCGGCTTGCCGAGCGAGGGCAGTTGCGAATTGATGAAAATCAGCGCGTATTCCGCCCCGACAAAGCCGAACCCAAAGGCAATAAGCCCCCACCAAAGGTTTGATCCATCCGGCAACATGCCCCAAATCGCCGTGGCACCAACCACGTAAATCATTGAAAACACAATGATCCATGGCAATCGCCGCCCGGTGGTATCGGCAAAGGCCCCCATAAACGGTGCCCCCAACCCGATGATCAGCCCCGTCGCCGTCAGACACCAAGACCACATCGCCTGTGCTTGCGCATCGGCCACTTCTTCGGGCAGGCCCGTGCCGATGAAATATTCCGACGCGACCGAGGCGAAATAGGGGCCAAAGATAAAGGTGACGAGCAGCGTGTGATAGGGTTGGCTGGCCCAGTCAAAGAAATACCAACCCCAGATCCGCTTGCGTGGCGATACGCCTGTCATGCCCCAACCCCTTTGGTTTCAAAGGGATATGACAACCCTCACAGGCTTTGCGCAAGCTATTCCTGCGCATCCTGCATCGGTGGCCAAGGACGTGTGGCATCCGCAGCAATCCACGCTTGCGCCCAGTCCGGCAATGCTGGCGCCGCTATGTCTTGCCCTAATTCGGCCACCACGCGATCTGGGGCGATGATCCCCTCACGCCCCGTAATCGCCGCGCGTAACAAGATGTGGTTGGCACATTCGCCAGATGCTTTCCACATGGATTGCTCGACATAGACAAATTTCTCATCCCATGACAGCAAGCGAGAGCGCATTTCGATCCGCTCCAACATGGTGATCCGGCGGCGATACCGCACACTCGCCCCGGCAATCGCCAAACCCCAGCGATTGCGCTTGAGCGCGCCAATCAGCCCCACACGCCCCGCCAGGGGTATTCGCCCCAGATCAAAGATCGTCAGCGTCCGACCATTGTTCAGCTCGCGCCACAGATCGATGTCCCAGGGCATGCAGATATGGTGCGAAACATGCGTCCCCGTAAGCGCGAGGCGCGGGGATTTGCGGTGCAGGAAAAGCTGCCACATCAGGCGCAGAACGGGGTACATCGGCAATCTCCTTCGCGGCTGGCTTGGCATTGCCACATTCATGCGTCAACCGCGACCGCGCGTCAGGCTTGCGCTTTGGCGCAGGCTTGCATAGGTCATAGGCGGCTAGACCCAGAGGATATTCGCCAAATGCAATCGCTTTTCCAGATCCTGATGCTCCTTCTCGACATCCTGTGGTTCTTTATCATCGCGCATGTGATCATGTCTTGGCTGATCAATTTTCAGGTTTTGAACCTGCGGCAGCAATTCGTCGCGCAGGTCTGGTATGGTCTCAATCGCCTGTTAGAGCCGATTTATGGCCGTGTGCGCCGGATTTTGCCGCCAATGTCCGGCATCGACCTTGCACCGCTTGTTGTTCTGGTCGCGGTTTACGCGCTGCGGATCGTGCTGATCAACAATGCGGCGGCGTTTTACTGATCGCCGGGGCTTGTTCACCTAATCTTAGTGTGAAAAACCTCTTGTAAGAGCAGATATAGTCAAAACTTACAGGGGTCTCATGTCAGGCGCTGCCACGCTATTGCGCGATGTGTTCGGATTCGATGCCTTTCGTCCGGGGCAGGAAGAGATCATTCACACCGTCGCCACGGGTTGCAACACGCTGGCAATCATGCCCACGGGCGGTGGTAAATCCCTCTGCTTTCAAATCCCCGCGCTGATGCGCGAGGGGGTGACGGTTGTAATCTCACCGCTCATCGCCCTGATGCGCGATCAGGTCCGCGCCCTGCGCGCCGCGGGTGTCGAGGCGGGCGCGCTTACCTCTGGGAATACCGACGAAGAAACCGCCGAGGTCTGGCAAGCACTTGAGGCGGGGCGCTTGCGCCTGCTCTATATCGCGCCGGAACGGCTGGCGGCGGGGTCGTCGCTTGGTATGTTGCGCCGCATTGGCGTGGGCCTCATCGCCGTGGACGAGGCCCATTGCGTAAGCCAGTGGGGCCATGATTTCCGCCCCGATTATTTGCGGATTGGGGAACTCAGGCGCGCGCTCAATGTTCCGCTTGCCGCGTTCACCGCCACCGCCGATGCCGAAACCCGTGACGAGATCGTCGAAAAACTGTTTGACGGACAGCCGCCACAAACCTTCTTGCAAGGCTTTGACCGGCCCAATATCCATATGGCCTTTGCCGCCAAGGACAATCCGCGCGCGCAGATCATGGCCTTTGCCGCCGCGCGCAAGGGACAGTCTGGCATCGTCTATTGCGGCACCCGCGCCAAGACCGAAACCCTCGCACGCGCGCTATTGGATGCGGGGCACTCTGCCTGCGCCTATCATGGCGGGATGGAGGCCGAGGCCCGGCGCATCGTCGAAGGCCGCTTCAGCAGCGAGGATGGGTTGATCGTTGTGGCCACCGTCGCCTTTGGCATGGGGGTGGACAAACCGGATATCCGCTGGGTCGCACATGCCGACCTGCCCAAATCCATCGAAGGCTATTATCAGGAAATTGGCCGCGCCGGGCGCGATGGCGCACCGGCCGAGACCCTCACGCTCTTTGGTCCCGACGACATCCGCCTGCGCCGCACCCAGATTGACGAAGGGCTTGCCCCGCCGGAACGGCGCATGGCCGATCACGGGCGGCTCAATGCCCTTTTGGGTTTGGCAGAGGCGCTGGAATGCCGCCGGGCCACGCTCTTGCGCTATTTCGGCGAGCAGGCCACACCCTGTGGCAATTGTGACCTCTGCGATACCCCACCCGAAACGTTTGACGGCACCGAGGCCGTGCGCAAGGCGCTCTCGGCGATCCTGCGCACCGGCGAGAGCTTTGGCTCTGGCCATCTGATCGACATCCTCACCGGCACCGCCACCGATAAGGTGCGCCAACGCGGCCACGAGGCGCTGCCAACCTTTGGTGTCGGGCGCGACATGGACAAACGCGGTTGGCAGGGGGTTTTTCGCCAAATGATGGGCCACGACCTGATCCGGCCCGACCGTGAGCGGCATGGCGCGCTGGTGATGACAGAGACCGCCCGCCCGATCCTGCGTGGCGAAGAAGGCGTGACCCTGCGCCGCGACACGATCGACCATACCCCGCGCCCCGCTGTGCGCGCGCTTGTGTCGGACGAGGATGCGCCGCTCCTTTCGGCGCTCAAGGCCAAACGCCGTGCCTTGGCAGAGGCGGCAGGCGTGCCCGCCTATATCGTCTTCAACGACCGAACCCTGATAGAGATGGCCGAAACCCGGCCAGAAACGCTGGATCAAATGGCCCGGATCAGCGGCGTCGGCGCCAAGAAGCTGGAGCGTTTCGGCGCCGAATTCCTCGAAGTCATCACCGGCGCACGAGAGCCTGTGCATCCCACCCGCCGCAAACTGGCCGGCAGCACCGCTGGCGAGGTCTACGACCGCCTGATGCAGGCGCAGGCCGATCTTAACCGGGGAGAGACGGGCATTGACCGCCCGCTCAGTTGCTCTTCCGCGCTCCTGGCCAAGGTTGCAAGCCAGCGACCCCGCACCGCACAAGAGATGCAACGTCTTCTGGGCGAGAAATACGCCGACCGCTTCGGCGCGGCGTTTCTCGCGGCATTACATCTGCAAGAGTGATGGAACCTGCCTGACCAAGCCCTGCTGCTCCGTTGTTGTTCACCGGCTTCTGTGCTAAATCCTGATCATTGGTAACACGCCGCAGAATAGGTTTTGGATGCGACATCTGTTAAAGCGTTTTTCAAATTTGTGGTCGGTTCATTCTTCGCCTTCCCAGACAAAACCTGACTCTGACAAGATACCTGATGCATCACCCCCCAAAAGACGTCCCAAGGACGCATTGCGCAAGAAATTCCTTGAGTCCTATGCGCTGGAGAATGGTCGAGGTTTGGAAATCGGCCCGTTTTGTCGCCCCGTCTTTCGGCGCGAGAGCTATCCCAACATGCTTTATGCCGATGTCAAATCAGAAGATTTTCTGAAACGACTGGTCAGAAAGGGCGACACATACAAAGAAGAAGATATCGTTCCGCTGGATTATGTGCTTGGCAATCAGCATCTGGATGCCGTTGTCGCACATGAAACGCTGGATTTCGTCTTTTGTGCGCATGTCCTTGAGCATGTTCCTGATATGATATCGTCACTCAAGGGGATTGAACGCGTGCTCAAACCCGGCGGTCTGTTTCTATGTTTCTATCCGGATCGCAGGTTTACGTATGACATCGACCGCCCCACAACGACGCTCTCACAGCTAGAAACGCGCCACAAACTTCGGATCACGCGCCCTGCCTCGGACACGGTGCTGGAACATTTCACGTTCAATCGAAAGGTTGACGCGGGAAAGGTGTGGGCGAACCACAACGATGCGGTTGGAGAGCGCCGGTTCACCGCGGAACAAGCACAGGAATTCGCCCTTCAGGCAACGCGCTCTTATGTTGATGTGCATTGCAATGTGTTCTCGGATTCAGAGTTTTCCGACATGATTGAGACTTTGGGCGCGGCGGGTCATATCTCGCTGCGTGTGGATCGCATGGTGCCAACTCGGGCACCGTTCAACGAGTTTCATGTCGCCTTGCGGAAACCATAACACGCCCATCGGGTAATCAGCTTGCAAAGCGCCTATAGCCTTCCATATGCAGGGCTATAACACAGGCACCGCAAACACAGGAAATCCCATGCTCGTCGTCGTATCCCCTGCCAAAAAATTGGACATGACCCCGGTCGAGGGGATTACACCCACCCGCCCCGTATTCGCTCAAGAGGCCGCTGAACTGGCACATGTGGCACAGGGATTGAATGTGGGTGATCTGCAAAAGCTGATGCATATCAGCGAAAGCCTTGCCCGCCTAAACGCCGACCGTTTCGCCGATTTTGGGCAAATGGCGCAGAAACCCGCCGCGCTCGCCTTTGCCGGGGATACCTATCAGGGGCTTGAGGCGGGATCGCTTGACCCAGACGAGATGGGCTGGGCGCAGGATCACTTGCGCATCCTGTCTGGGCTTTATGGTGTGCTGCGCCCACTCGACGCGATTGAGCCTTATCGCCTTGAGATGGGCAGCCGATTAAAGACCGCGCGCGGCAAGACACTCTACGACTACTGGGGGGCACAGATTTCCACGGCCCTGAATACGCAGGCAGAAACGCTTGGGGCAGAAACGCTCATCAACTGTGCGAGCCAAGAGTATTTCGGCGCGGTTGATCGAAACGCGCTGCGCCTGCGGGTGGTGACACCTGTGTTTATGGAGGAAAAGGCTGGCGCGCCAAAGATCGTCAGCTTCTACGCCAAACGTGCGCGAGGTGCCATGGCGCGCTTTATCATCCAGCATCGGTTGACCGATCCGGATGCCATTCTCGATTTCGACAGTGGCGGCTATCGGTATACGGCCAGCCTTTCAAAACCCGATCAACCGGTATTCCTACGCGATCATCCAGCGGCCTGATCCGGCGTCGCCTCGCCCTCTGGCGAACGCACGCCCTTCGGACAGGCGGCACGGATATGTTGGTGGATCATCTCTTTGCGCAGCGGCTTGGTCAGGTAGTGATCGAGGCCCGCTGCCAGAATTTCCGCGTCATCCCCGGTCATGGCATGGGCCGTCATCGCAACGATGGGCACATGCCGCCCGCTCTGCGCCTCGATGGCTCGAATAGCGCGCGTGGCCTCTTTGCCATCCATTTCAGGCATCGAGATATCCATAAAGATCACATCTGGCGCGAGTGACTGAAAGAGATCAACCGCCTCTTGACCATTCTCAGCGAAGGTCAGCTCAATATCCAACCCCTTGACCATGTTCGAAAAGACAAGGCGGTTGGTGCGATTATCCTCTGCCGCCAGCACCCGCATCGCCCGGCTGGATGCATCAGATGGGGGCATCACCCTAGCCAAGGCGTCAAAGAGATCGCGCCGCGCCACAGGCTTTTGCAGCACAGCCTGCACGTGAATGCGCGCCGGGTCCTGATCGGCATAGCCGGTGTTGGGACTGAACAGCAAAAACGGCGTGTCGTGCCCCGCTTCGCGCAGCGCCTCGGCCAGTTCCAGCCCGTCCATCCCGCTCATGTTATGATCGCTCACGATCAGGTCGAACCCGTTACCCGCCTGCGTCAAGGCCTCTGCCGCGCTTTGACAGGAAACTGCGGTGATCCCCAATTGTCCCAACTGTCGCTCCAGAATGGCGCGGCTGGTCGCCTGCGGCTCGACAATCAGGGCGCGGTATGTTCCCGCACTTAGATTGGGAAAGGCGATCTCGCCAACTTCCGCCACCGGCAAGGATATCGAGAAGCCAAAGATCGAGCCGTTGCCCGGCTCCGACTCGACCCAGATTTTTCCGCCCATCATCCGGATCAGCTTTTGCGTGATGGCCAGGCCAAGGCCGGTTCCCTCGAACTTGCGGTTGCGTTCGTCATCGACCTGATTGAACTCGCCAAAGATGTGGTCGATCTTGTCCGGCGGAATTCCAATCCCGGTATCCTCAACCGTCACATGGATACTCGCGCGCCCTTCGGTATCGGAGTAAACGCCCGTCACGCGCACCAGAACATGCCCATTTTCGGTGAACTTTACCGCATTGCCCAAAAGGTTGGTCATGATCTGCCGAATGCGCCCCGGATCACCGACAAATTGCGTTGGCAGGAACAGATCGTAATCCACCAGCACATCCAGCCCCTTATCACGGGCATTAACCTGCATCAGCGTCACCAGCTCGTGAATACATCGCTCCAGATCAAAGGGTTCAGCGTGCAGGATCAGTTTTTCCGCCTCGATCTTGGAGTAATCGAGCACATCGTTGATGATCACCAACAGCGCCTCGCCAGAGTTCTTGATGGTCGAGGTAAAGAGCCGTTGCTCTTCGGTCAGCTCAGTTTCCATCAACAGCTCTGCCATGCCCACCACCCCATTCATCGGCGTGCGGATTTCGTGGCTCATATTCGCAAGAAAGGATGATTTCGCCCTGTTTGCCGCCTCGGCCCGGCGACGAGCTTCCTTAAGTTCCTTCTCATATCGGATCGTATCGGTGATGTTGAGTGCCAGGCTCACGACATCGCCACCGTGCCCCCGCTGGTCAATCAGCTTGATATACTGCCCGTTCCAGAGGCGGATCACCTCTGGTTCGGGTTGCGTGCTCTGCCAGCGATCCAGCATTTTCTCGCGCCATTCCTGTGGTTTCAGCGCGCCGATATTGACGATCCCTTCTTCGGTGATGAATTGCAGGATCTCGATATAGCTGACACCAGGTTTGACCGCCTCAAGCCCGTCAAATACCGCAAGATAGGCATTGTTGGCCGCGATCATCCGGCTGTCGGCGTCAAAAAAGGCAAAACCGTCCTGAATCGTCTCGATCGAGTGCCAAAGACGACGTTCGGCAATCTCCACCTTTTGATAAGCGTCATTAAGATCGGATTTGACGCGCTGATTTTCGTCACGAACGGTTTGCACCTCGGCCCGCGTTTCATGAATCTCATGCGAGAGGGCAAGCGCATGCTTGCCCAATTTGCGATTGGCGGCCTGCAGTTCGGCTTGTTTCTGTTCCAGCAGGCGTTCGGCGGCCAATCTGGCCCGCCGTTCATCTGCCAGTTTGTTGGCGAGGCTCATGCCTGTCCTCCGACATGCCGGATCGTGATGACCTCACCATCCGGCATCGTCGTGAACAAGCGGTTAAAGCCACTGAAAATATGCTCTCAAAACCGCTCGATAGCCAAGGCAATCCCCTGACCACCACCAATGCACATTGTGATGATGGCCCGCTTGCCCCCGGTCCGCTCCAGTTCATAGAGCGCCTTGACCGTGAGGATCGCCCCGGTTGCCCCAACCGGATGGCCAAGCGCAATCGCGCCGCCATTGGGATTGACACGGGCGGGATCAAGGCCAAGGCCCTTGTTGACCGCAAGCGCCTGCGCGGCAAAGGCCTCATTGGATTCGATCACATCAAAATCCGAAGCCTCAAGCCCAATGCGTTTGAGCAGCATCTCGACAGCAGGGACCGGGCCAATGCCCATCACCTGCGGACGCACCCCGGCGTGGGCATATCCAAGAATACGCGCGCGCGGTTTAAGACCCGCTGCCTCCGCCGCATTGGCCCGCGCCAGAACAAGGGCTGCAGCCCCGTCGTTGATGCCGCTGGCATTCCCGGCGGTCACGGTGCCATCCTTTTGAAACACAGTCTTAAGACCGGCGAGCGCCTCGGGCGTTGTGGCCTTGGGATGCTCATCGGTATCAAAGGCCACCATGTCGCGTTTCACACGCACCTCTACCGGCACGATCTGGGATTTAAATCGCCCCTCGCTGATCGCCACACCAGCACGCCTCTGGCTCTCAAGCGCAAAGGCATCCTGATCCGCGCGGCTGATCTCATGTTCCGCTGCGACATTCTCGGCGGTGACACCCATATGGCCGGTGCCAAAGGGACAGTTGAGCGCACCCAGCATCATATCGAGCGTTTTGACATCGCCCATCTTGGCCCCCCACCGTTGGTCGGGGATGATAAAGGGCGAGCGGCTCATGTTCTCAGACCCACCGGCAAGGCCGAAATCGGCATCGCCCAGCATCAGGGATTGCACAACCGAAACAATCGCCTGCGCGCCAGAGCCGCAGAGGCGGTTGACGTTCATCGCCGGTGCCGTATCCGGGATACCCGCCTCCATCGCCGCCACGCGGCTGACATACATATCGCGCGGTTCGGTGTTGATGACATGGCCAAACACCACATGACCAATCTGCCCTCCTTCAACCCCAGACCGGGCAAGCGCCTCGCGCGCCACAATGGCCCCAAGAGCAGTGGGCGGCGTCGCGGCAAGCGCCCCACCAAAAGTGCCAATCGCCGTGCGGCATCCGTCCAGAATCACGATGTCGGTCATGGGTATCCTCCCCCGGGTTGCGTTGGCAGGAGCCTAGCGGCAGGGATGCACATCTGGCAACGGGGACGTGTCGTCAGACACCTTTGCCTGCCCTAGTCAGAGCGGAATACGGCCCCTTTCCGTCAGGAGCCACGCATCACGCCCTTCAAACACCGCAGGCCAGAGCGGGCGGCCATAGGCGGCCCCACCGTCCAAATCTATGCGGTTGCCAAAATGGGTGGGCATCTCGAGCGCGGTGTGACCATGGACAACAAGCCAAGGATGCGCCCCCTCATGGTCGAGAAAGCCGTCCCGGATCCACATCAGATCCGCGGGGTCTTGGGCGGTCAAGGCAACTCCGGGGCGGATGCCGGCATGAACAAAAAGCAGATCCCCCACCTCTTGCCAAAGCGGCAAACCCGCCAGCCAGTCGCGATGCGCCTGAGGCACAGCGCAGCGGGCCGCTTGCCATTGCGTCGCGTTCTCGGTCACGTCAAGCCCGTAGGAGGCCAGCGTCGCGACCCCACCCAAACGGTGATTCAACCATGAGAGGCCAGATCCGATATGCGGCGAATGGATCACGCCGGTATCGAGGAAATCGATCAACATCTGATCATGATTGCCGCGTAACACGGTCCAAGGACAGCCCTGCGCCTGCCCTGTCATAAGCCGGTCGATCACCGCGCGGCTATCTGGCCCCCGATCCACCAGATCCCCGAGGAATATGATCTCTGCCTCTGTCCCGCCATCGCGCGCGACAAGGTCAAGTGCAGCTTCTAGCAGGGCGTCCTGCCCGTGAATATCGGGAATGGCATAAATCGGATCAGTCATGGCCCCGTTGAACCCCTGCACGCGGCAGATGTCCAGCGATTCCCAAGCTGGTCAAAGCATATCGGCCAAACGCTCGCGCAGCCAACGATGGGCGGGATCGTTTTGGGACCTGACATGCCAGACCATAGCAACATCGGTCACCGCAATCGGCTCTGGCAGGGCATAAACCGCAAGGCCCTGCCCAGTAACCAGATGGACTGCAAGGGGCCGGGGCAGAATTGACACCAGTGGTGTGCGCGACAACATCGCCGCAAGGGTATGCACATCCGGCAGGGTAACGACCGTGCGCCCGGCTTTCTGTCCGGGGTTCGCGCCACAATCCGCCCGCGGCAGTTCTGCCAAAAGGTCGGAGGGCACCGTATCGCCGGGCGCAAGCCCCGCCGCCACAAGGCGCGGGTGATCTTGACGCGCCAAAAGCACCTGCCCCGCGCGATAGAGTGGCTGTGCCGCGGCCCAGTCGGGCAAGTCGCACATCGGGCAAAGCGCCAGATCAGCGCGTTTTAGCAGCAAAGCCTCAGAAGGGTCAGGACCGGACATCGTCGCACAGTAAAGAGTGACGCCGGGTGCCACAGACGCCAGATGCGCCATCAACTCGGGCAAGAGATGGGCACCCCAAAACTCTGCGCCCAGAATATGAAAATGCCGCTCGGACCGGGCAGGCTCGAAACTGGTCGGTCGCGTCAAAAGCGCCTCAGTCTCGGCCAGAATGGCACGAACAGGCTGTGCCAGCGATTGCGCATAATCTGTAGGCACCAGATGACGCCCTTCACGCAAGAAAAGCGGATCATTCAGTGCCACCCGCAAACGACCAAGGGCCGACGAGACAGCGGATTGCGAAAGCCCCACCTGTTGTCCCGCCACGGTGGTAGAGCGGGTGATGAGCAGCGCGTCGAGGACGCGCAAAAGATTCATGTCAAACTTTGAAAAATCCATCTTCTAGACGATATGTCCAACAGTGGTTCTCGGGCATTAGTCGGTTTGCATCGTGGATACGGGCAAACGTCGTGTGGTTTTAGGGTGGCAAGAACAGCTTTCAAGATTTTTCCGTTCAATAGTTCATCCCCAAAAAGAAAACCGCCGCCCGGCGCATGCAGGCGGCGATCATTGGTTCAAGTCACGTTGAGTGGCAGAGCTTGCGTTGCGCGTCAGCTCACGTCGAATCTCAATTCGCGGATCTGCTGAAACTTGCCCGTGGCATGCAAAGCCTTGATCGCCGCCTCGGGCACGGGGGCATCCACATAGAGGAGCGCAATCGCTTCGCCGCCTGCGTCCGACCGCCCAAGTGTGAAGTTGGCGATGTTGACGCCGTGATCACCCATTGTCATCCCCAAGGTGCCGATGATGCCCGGCACATCCTCGTTGGTGGTATAGAGCATGTGGCGACCGATTTCAGCGTCGATATTGATCCCCTTGATCTGGATGAAACGCGGCTTGCCATCCGAGAATACCGTGCCCCCGATAGACCGCTCACGCTTGTCCGTGACCACGGTAATTTTGATGTAGCCCTCAAAAGCGCCGGATTTGTCCTGCTTGGTGGTGCTGATCTTGACACCGCGCTCTTTGGCCACCACGGGGGCCGAGACCATGTTGACCTCGGGGTTGACCGATTTCATGATCCCCGCCACCGCCGCAGAGGTGAGCGCGCCAAGGTTCATCTCGGACACAACACCATCATAAAGGATGTTGATCGCCTTGATTGGCTCGTCGGTCATCTGGCCGATGAAATTGCCAAGGTGATCCGCCAGCTTGATCCACGGCCCCATCACCTTGGCCTCTTCCGCCGTCACCGAGGGCATGTTGAGCGCGTTGGTGACGGCGCCGGTCAGAAGATAGTCTGACATCTGTTCGGCCACTTGCAGCGCGACGTTTTCCTGCGCCTCTGTGGTGGCCGCCCCCAGATGCGGCGTGCAAACAACATTGGGCAGACCGAATAGCGGATTCTCAACTGCCGGCTCCTCGGTAAACACGTCAAAGCCAGCCCCGGCGACATGGCCGGATTTCAGGAGGTCAGCAAGTGCCTGTTCATCCACCAGACCGCCACGCGCGCAGTTGATGATGCGTACACCCTTCTTGGTCTTTTCAAGGTTCTCACGGCTTAGAACATTGCGGGTCTGATCGGTCAGCGGCACATGCAGCGTGATGAAATCGGACCGCTTCAGCAACTCGTCCAAGTCGACCTTTTCCACCCCCATCTTGTCAGCTTTTTCCTGACCCAAGAAGGGATCATAGGCGATCACCTTCATCTTGAGGCCGCGCGCCCGGTCACAGACAATACCCCCGATATTGCCCGCACCAATCACGCCGAGGGTCTTATTGAACAGCTCCACCCCCATAAAGGCGTTCTTCTCCCATTTGCCAGCATGGGTCGAGGCAGAGGCCTCGGGCAGCTGTCGTGCCACCGCGAACATCATCGCAATCGCGTGTTCTGCGGTGGTGATCATATTGCCAAAGGGCGTGTTCATGACGATCACGCCTTTCTTAGAGGCGGCTTCTTTGTCGATATTGTCGGTGCCAATCCCTGCGCGCGCGATCACCTTGAGCTTGTGCGCGTTGGCAAGGATTTTTTCCGTGACCTTGGTCGCGGACCGGATAGCGAGGCCATCATAGTCACCGATCACTTCGGCGAGTTTATCCTTGTCCTTGCCCAATTCGGGGCGGAAATCCACCTCGATGCCCCGATCGCGAAAGATCTGGACAGCGGTTTCGGAAAGTTTGTCGGAGACGAGAACCTTGGGCGCCATTGTAGGGCTCCTTGACTGAAAATCTTGAGGGGGAGACCCGGACTCTTGCACAAAGCCCGGGTCGATTTCTTTTCAAGAAATCGGGATCACGCCGATACGGACAGCGCGGCGATCTCGGTCTCGAACGCCCATTTGATCCACGGCATCAACGCCGCGACATCAGCGGTTTCGACCGTGCCACCACACCAGATCCGCAGGCCGGCAGGCGCATCGCGATAGGCCCCGATATCATAGGCGACACCTGCCGTTTCCAGCCGCTTGGCCACCGCCTTGGCAAAGGCTGCACCATCCTTGATCCGCGCATCCCCGAAGGTAAGGCAGACGGACGTATTCGAGCGGATCTCAGGATCAGCCGCCAGAAATGCGAGCCAATCGTTTTGCGTCACAAATTCCTCGACCGCCGCAAGATTGGCATTGGCGCGTGCCTGCAGGCCGGTCAGCCCGCCAATCGACGACGCCCAATCGAGCGCCACAAGGTAATCCTCGACCGCAAGCATCGAGGGCGTGTTGATGGTCTCGCCTACAAAGATGCCGTCAATCAGCTTGCCGCCCTTGGTCAGGCGGAAAATCTTGGGCAGTGGCCATGCGGGCGTATAGCTCTCCAGCCGTTCCACAGCGCGGGGGCTAAGGATCAGCATGCCATGCGCCGCTTCGCCCCCCAGCACCTTTTGCCAAGAAAAGGTCGTCACGTCGAGCTTGTCCCATGGCAGGTCCTGCGCAAAGGCCGCACTTGTCGCGTCACAGATTGTCAGACCCTGACGATCCGCCTTGATCCAATCGCCATTCGGTACGCGCACACCAGAAGTGGTGCCGTTCCAGGTGAACACGACATCCTTGTCGGTATCAACCGATGCCAGATCAACGATCTGGCCATAGTCAGCAGTTTTGACCACCGCATCGAGTTTGAGTTGCTTCACCGCATCGGTGACCCAGCCTGCGCCAAAGCTCTCCCAAGCCAGCATTTCGACGGGGCGCGCGCCGAGCAGGTTCCACATCGCCATCTCGACAGCTCCAGTGTCAGAGGCGGGAACGATGCCGATCTTGTAATCAGCAGGCACGCCCAGAATGGCGCGGGTGTTCTCGATGGCGGCCTTTAGCTTGGCCTTGCCCCCGGCAGCACGATGGCTGCGACCCAAGGGGGCATCAGACAGCATGTCGAGCGTAAATGTGGGGATTTTGGCACAAGGGCCAGAAGAAAAACGCGGATTCTCCGGCCGCGTTGCCGGTGCTTCAATAGCCATATAGCTACCCTCTCAGATAAGCGCCCTTCGTTGGGGAAGGGTGTCCCACTGACGGGATTACGGCCAAGCAGGGTCTTTCGCAAGTGCAGAAATGACGCTAGAACGCCGCTTGAGCTAGAAAATACGACACTGTGCGGCTACGATCGGAAACCTGCCCCATGTTTACCACCACCTTGATCGCAGCACCCGGTGCGCTTGACCCCGCCCTTGCCGAGGCATTGCGCAATGCCTGGGGCGGCGGGGCGGTGCAGTGGTTGGCCCCTGATGAGGCGGCGGAATTTGACATGCCCGAGTTGCCGGGCAACCGATGGGAGGTTTGGGCCGAACTGCAAAACCAAGCCGTTGATCTGGTGGTTCAGCCCACAGAGGGGCGGCGCAAAAAGATGCTGCTCGCCGATATGGACAGCACCATGATCCAGCAGGAATGTATTGACGAATTGGCAGAGGTCGCAGGCGTGGGCGCGCATGTCCGCGCCATCACTGCGCGGGCGATGAACGGCGAGCTGGATTTCGAGGGCGCGCTGATCGAGCGTGTGGCGCTGCTCAAGGATTTGCCCGAAACCGTGATTGCCGAGGTTCTCGCTAACCGGATCACCTATATGCCGGGAGGTTCCGCATTGGTCGCGACGATGCGGGCCAACGGGGCCTATTGCGCGCTGGTCTCGGGCGGGTTCACCGCGTTTACGCAATCGGTCGCCGCACATCTAGGCTTTGACGAAAATCGCGCCAACACGCTTTTGGTTGCGAAGGGTCGCCTGATTGGGGATGTCGCGCGCCCCATCTTGGGCCGCGCAGCCAAGGTGCAGGCACTGGAAGAGATCAGCGCACGGCTTGGGCTCTCAGAGACCGACGTGCTCGCCGTGGGGGACGGGGCCAATGATCTGGGCATGTTGGGGCGTGCGGGCGCAGGCGTAGCGCTTCATGCCAAGCCAAGCGTCGCCGCGCAATGTGACATCCGCATCCAGCACGCAGACTTGACGGCGTTGCTCTATATCCAAGGCTATGCGCGGGATCAGTTCGTGATCTGAGACGCGGACAGAGCGTTAGAAATTGGCGGTCACGCCCGGCAGGTTCAGCGCCTTGATCAATTCGCGCAATTCCTGACGCGCGGCGATGTTCGAGATGTTGAGACCCTTGACCCCGATATCCTTGAGGTCGAGCAGCGTCAAACCACGCGGGAACAACTCCCGAAAGATCACGCGCTCGTTAAAGCCCGGCGCCACGCGAAAGCCGATGCGCTTTGCGAGGTTGTCGACCGCATCGCCCATCTTCTTCTTGTTGACCATCTGTTGTGCGCCCAGACGGTTGCGCACCACCACCCAGTCAATCGCGCGCAGACCGGCTTGTGCCCGCAGTTGTCGCGCGCTCCAGACCATCTCGGAATAGACCGACGGGCCGAGGATCTTCTTGCCGTCGCTGTCGATCCGGGCGAGCAGATCAAAGTCGATAAAACTGTCGTTGAGGGGCGTAATAAGCGTATCGGCGAGGCTATGGGCCACTTGGCTCAGACGGGTGTGCGAACCGGGGCAGTCGATCACGATGAAATCGCTATCCGCCTCCAGTTCCGCCACCGCCGCCGAGAGCCGCCGATCATAGACATTCTCGCCCGGCTTGAGCTGATCCGCCGCCACTTCGGGCAGTTCGTGATACCGTGGGCTCGGCAAATCAAGGCCGGATGTCGCCAAGAATTTGGCACGGTTCTCCGCGTAGCGGCCAAAGGTCCGCTGGCGCAGGTCGAGATCAAGCGCGCTGGTTTTGTGGCCCATTCGGGCTAGGGCCGTCGCCACATGCATCGACACGGTCGATTTGCCCGCGCCGCCCTTTTCATTGCCGACGACGATGATATGCGCCATTGTCCATTCCCCTTGGTCGCGAGGTGCGGATCGTTGCCGCCCCCGGTCTTTTTGCCAGACAGTACCCGGCTGCGCTGCAATAGGGAAGTGCGCCCCGACTGGTCAAGCGCCTTTGGCTCTGGCACCTGCCCCACACCAAGGATAGGGTCGCGCCATGACGCAAACAGCACTGACATATTCGCCCGATCAGGCCGAGGCGCATGACCGTATCGCGGCGGCGCTGCGCAGTGTCGGTGTTGATCTTGACACAGGGCTATTGACCCCACCCCGCGACGGCAAGACTGCGGTCATGGCCGTCACCGGCAAGGCGGGATCCGGCAAGACATTGCTTTTGGCGGCGCTCTACCGCGCGCTGGAAGAGGCAGGCGTCGAGATCGTTTCAGGCGATTACGAGAGCCGCAAACGCCGGGACAAGCGCACGCTGGCCATCCTTGCGCCCACCAACAAGGCCGCGAGCGTGCTTCGGATGCGCGGGGTGCCTGCCACCACCATTCACCGCATCCTCTATACCCCCGTCTATCACCCGGAATATGAGAAGATCGCCGAATGGCTGGCCGGTCAGGGCGAGCGCCCCGAGATCGAGGGCTTGACCGATCTGGCGCTGGACCGTGCCTTTGCGTTTTACCAGAGCAACAAATCCATCCCCGGCGCGCTTGCCGCTGCTGGCCTGCGAGGCTCGGATTTCATCACCGGCTGGAAGCGTCGGGAAGAACCACTGGATATCGGCTTTGTCGATGAGGCGAGCATGCTGGATGGTCAGCAATTCGAGGATCTGCAAGAGATTTTCCCAACCCTTCTGCTCTTTGGCGATCCCGCACAATTGCCGCCTGTGAAATCGACCGGCGGTATGGTGTTTGAAACGCTGCCCGCGCCGGCGCGTCTAGAACTCAGCCGCATTCACCGGCAGGACGCGGACAACCCGATCCTTGACCTGGCCCACGCCCTTGCCGATCCTGCACTGGACTTTCACCAGTTCGAGCGCATGATTGAAGATGCAGCGCAGCGGGACGAACGGGTAAGATGGGCAGAGCGGGTCGAGGTTGATTTGATGGCGCGCTCGCCGGTGCTGGTCTGGCGCAATGCCACGCGCATCCGCCTGATCAATGCCTTTCGCGCGGTGCATGGCGCGCCCGAAACCGAGCTTCTGGCAGGTGAGCCTTTGATTTGCGACGGGATCGAACTACCGCTCAAGCATCGCAAAAAGCGGCTCGATCTCGAGGCGCGCGGGCTGATCAAGGGCGCGCAGGTGGTTTACCTTGGACCAGGACGCAGGCCCGGCTTTTCGCGCCTGCATGTGATCGGAGCGGAAGATCCGCAGATTTCTGCCGCGTCCATCGTCAAGATCGAAAAACCGGATGAAGAAGAGCCGTTCATCCCCTTTGCCGCCAATATGGGGGCAACGTTCCTGCATGGGGCTGCCGTGACGATCCACAAGGCGCAAGGCAGCCAATGGCAAGACGTGCAGGTGTTCGCCCCTGACATTTACGCCGCTGCACAGATGGGCCGCTCAGAGGCGGGGCAACCGCTCTGGAAACGGCTGGCCTATGTGGCAATTACCCGCGCCGAAGAACGGTTGCACTGGATCGTGCGCAACCGGCTATCCAAACCCTCGGCACCACTCACAGTTGATGATCTGCGCGGCGGGCCTGCGCCCCTGCAACTCGAACAGGAGGAAGAGACATGAAAACCGTTCTGATCACCGGCGCAAGCGCCGGTATCGGGGCCGCCTGCGCGCGCGCCTTTCTTGGGGCTGGCTGGCATGTCGGGCTGATGGCGCGGCGGCCAGAGGCGCTGGACGCTGTGGCAAAGGGGCATGATAACGCCGTGATCCTGCCCGGTGATGTCACAAACCCCGGCGATGTGGTGCGGGTGTTCGAGGATTTCATCGCCCGCGCCGGGCGGCTTGATGTGCTCTTCAACAACGCCGGCAGCTTTGGCCGCGCCGCGATGATCGACGAGCTGAGCTATGAGGAGTGGCGGCAAGTCGTGGATGTGAACCTGCATGGCATGTTTCTTTGTGCGCGCGCGGCCTTTGCCCAAATGCGCAATCAGTCCCCGATGGGGGGGCGGATCATCAACAATGGCTCGATTTCGGCGCATGCGCCGCGCCCCGGTTCGGTGGCCTATACCACCACCAAACATGCAATCACCGGCTTGACCAAGACGCTCAGCCTTGATGGACGCCCCTATGATATCGCGTGCAGTCAGATCGACATCGGCAATGCCAGAACCGAATTGCTGGAGGGGATCATCGCCGCCAATCCCGACGCGCCGCCACCCACGATGGACGTCGAGCACGTGGGCGCATCGGTGCTGCATATGGCGGATTTGCCGCTAGAGGCGAATGTGCAGTTCATGACGCTGATGGCAACGAAAATGCCCTTTATCGGGCGGGGCTAAAGACCCAAGATCACACCCGCCGAACATCGACCGCTTGCCAGAGGGGGCGCGCCCAGTCTTCGGTTTCCATGAAGGCCACATCGCTTGCGTCCCGACCAGAGCCGATCACCACCATGTCGGCGGCGCTGCTCATACCGGTGGCATCGACAAGGTGCCACGCCCCCTCTAGCCAAACCTCGGCCACAGCGTGAAAATCGGGCGGGTCCACATCAGCACCATAAACCGAGGTATAGCGCGCCGGGATATTGCCTGCGCGCGCCAGGCTGCATACGAGATGGGCGTAGTCGCGGCACACGCCCTTGCGGGCTATGAAACTGTCTATTGCCGAGGTTGTGGCACTGGATGAGCCGGACACATAGCTGATCTCGGAACGGGCCCAGTCTACAATCGCCGCAATCCGCGCTCCTCCTTCGAGACCGCGAAACTGTTGGGTCGCGAATTCGGTCAAAAGGTCGGATTGGCAGAACCGTGACGGGCGCAAGTAGCTCACAACCTCGCCGGGCAGGTCGCGCATCGCCGTGCCCACGAGCCTTTCCAAATCCGCACATGTGCGTGTCACCTCAACAAGTGCACGATACCGCAATCTCATCCGATCACTCGTCACATGCGCCCAGACCCGGCGCCCCGGCATCCCCTCAACCTCGATCCAACGCAGGTCGGCACCCTCAACGTCAAGCGTGCTCTCGATCACGGTTTGCCCATCGGTCTCGGCCGCTTCAAGCGTCAGGAGCACTGTGTCATGCCCCGTCAGCTGGTAATCCATGGTCACGTCGATGTTCAGGCGCATAAGCTCTCTATCTTGATCTCAGGGTTTTGGGCCGGTGCCTAAACGAAGCCGCCCGCAGCGATATCAGCCACGCCGCATCGCTTGAAACGCTGCGGACGCGCCCCAGCCCGCAGCGATGGCAATCGCCAGCGACATCAGGCCATAGACCAGCGGTTGCTGGCGGGACAGGGTGTAGAGCCAGCGTTCCAGCCCCACTTTCTGCACGTCAATCACGGTTTCGAGTTGCGATACCACACGCCCCTCTCGGGTCAGGAATATCCGGGTCAGATATTCCCCTTCGGTCAGATTGGCCGGGAGTTGGATCGCGCCACGAAAGAGCGTTTCCTGATCCAGCACTACTGCCCCTTCGCGCATGGCATAGGCCCCTTGATCCCGGCGAATACGGATCAGGGCATCTGTAAAGCGCTCTGCATCCTCGGCCATGCTGGCCGCGCCCACAGAACGGATTGCACGTGGGATCGAGACGCGATGCCGCAAATCCTCGGTATCGGACATGACCTTGTCGAGCGGGCCAGTCGTGGCGACGGCATAAAAGCTGGGGGCGGAATCAAGCACGACCATTTCCGTATTCACCCAGATGCCAAAGCGGCGATCCTTGCGGCGTACCGTCACCGGCTCTGACGGACCAGCAACCGCGATGACCACATCCAGCGGAATATCAGGAATCGGGGACTCGCGCTTGACCGCACCAAAGATCAAAATTTCCGAGCCTTCAAAGGTCGCCGTGATCGCCACCTTGTCTTTGCTCAGCCCCAATACAACCTCTTCGGCGCGCAGCGGCAGGGCGGCAAGGCCCAGCAAAAGCAACAGACGCCAGAACATCACGCCCCCCCACCCGTACCAAGCGAGTAGAGTTCCGATGGCGTGGCCAAGAGATCGAACGCCAGCTTGCCACAGACCGCCAACACCATGATCGCAAGAAGGATGCGCAATTGCTCGGCCTTCATCCTTGTGCCGATAGACGTTCCGAACTGTGCGCCGATCACGCCCCCCACCAGCAAGAATACGGCAAGGGCGATATCAACCGTGTAATTTGTCATTGCATGCAAGAGCGTGGTAAACGCAGTGACGAAGATGATCTGAAAAAGTGAAGTGCCCACCACAACCTTGGTCGGCATGCCCAAAAGATAGATCATCGCGGGGACCATGATAAAGCCGCCGCCGACCCCCATGATCGCTGCGAGAACACCCACACTGATCCCCACCAGAAGTGGCGGGATCACCGAAATATAAAGGCCACTGGTCCGAAACCGCATCTTGAACGGCAAGCCATGAACCCAGCCGTGCTTCTTGCGCTTGGGGGGCACGCCGCGCCGGGTGTTGCGGATGGCGCGCAGGCTTTCGATGAACATCATGCCGCCAATGACACCCAGAAAAACCACATAGCAGAGCGTGACCAAAAGATCGACCTGCCCCAACGACTTGAGATAGTTGAACACCATCACCCCAAGAGCGGCCCCAATGAGGCCGCCAATCAGCAGCACCGTGCCCATTTCGAGATCGACGGTCTTGCGCCTGAAATGCGCGAGAACTGCGGAAAAGGAGGCAGCCATGATCTGATTGGCGCCGGTCGCTACAGCGACCGCAGGCGGAATGCCGATAAAGAACAAAAGCGGCGTCAGAATAAAGCCGCCCCCAACCCCGAACATGCCCGAAAGAATGCCCACGATCCCACCCAACCCCAAGAGGAGAAAGATGTTGACCGACACCTCGGCTATGGGGAGGTAAATCTGCATGGCAATTCCTAGCCCCATGTTCCGCCATTTTGCAAGGGCGCGGGCGTGCAGAGCCGTCCAGGTCTGATGAATTTCTTGTAACTGGACCTATCGCGAGGCTATTCGGATCAGTCCAGCGTTTTATGCAGGATCAGCGCGTCCACTTTGGGCCCTTGGCTGCGGGCATAATATCCGGTGCGGCGCGCGCTTTCCCGGTAGCCAGCCGCATCATAAAGCGCGAGGGCCGGCGGATTGTCCTCGGCGACTTCGAGAAAGGCCATGGTCGCGCCGCGCGCGCGCGCTACCACCTCAAAGGCGCTGAGGCAGGCCCGCGCAAGACCGTTGCGGCGATGATCAGGATCGGTGGCAAGCGTCAGCACTTCGGCTTCATCGGCGATGACCCGACCCAGCACAAAGGCCCGCGCATCGCCGGATATGAAAACGAATGCGCTGTCCAGAAGCGTGGCGAATTCCTCAGCAGACCAAGCCCTGCCCGCCCCGGCAAAAGCGCGCGCGTGGCAGGTCGCGAGAGCCTCAGGCGTCATCGAGGATCACCGGTGGCCGATCCCGCGCGGGGGCGGCATCGGCGGGGCGCACATAAAGCGGGGCAGGCGGCGGGCTGTTGTTGGGTGCCAGAGCTGCCAGCCGCGCAATCAGTTCGGCCAGTCGCACCGGATCAGGCGGCAAGACAGGATCTGCGACAGAGGCAAGCGCAACCAATTCGGGCGCGGCGTTGCGGGTCTGGACATAGGCCATGTCGCGGGGTGCGGGCACGCAGGGCGTCCCTGCGCCAGCCTGCGCGCGGATCGCGTCAAGCGTGCTGATCCCGACTGTCGGAATTCCAAGGCTGAGGGCCAGCCCCCTCGCGGCCGCTACAGAAATTCGAATACCGGTAAAATTGCCGGGCCCGATGCCGACACCGATTCGGTTAAGGTCGCTCCATGTGACCCCGGCCTGATCCAGCACCTCTTGCAGCAAGGGCATAAGACGCTCTGCCTGTCCGCGCCCCATCTCTTCGGCACGTGCAGACAAAACGCGGCCTCCCCGCAACAAAGCGGCCGCGCAATGCGCGGCCGATGTGTCAAAAGCCAGTATCAGTGGTTCAGAGACCAACAGGGCGCACCTCTGTCACCTCGGGGATGTAGTGGCGCAGCAGGTTCTCAATGCCCATTTTGAGCGTGATGGTCGAAGACGGGCAGCCCGCGCAAGCACCCTGCATATGCAAATAGACCACGCCACGGTCAAAGCCGTGGAAGGTAATATCGCCGCCATCCTGCGCCACGGCGGGACGTACGCGGGTATCAAGCAATTCCTTGATCTGGTTCACGATCGCCGAATCCTCTCCAGTATGCTCGGCATGGCCGGAGGCCACAGCGCTTTCGCCCAACATGACTGGCTGACCGGATTGGTAATGCTCCATGATCGCCCCCAAGATCGCGGGCTTGATATGATCCCACTCAATCGCCTCGCCCTTGGTGACGGTCACGAAATCATTACCAAAAAACACGCCAGACACCCCGGGCACACGGAAAATACGCTCGGCCAACGGGGAACTTCCGGACTTTTCGGCGCTTGGAAAATCAGCGGTGCCAGCTTCAAGCACGGTTTGACCGGGCAGGAATTTCAGTGTCGCGGGATTGGGGGTGGATTCGGTCTGGATGAACATGGCGCGCCCTTTCGTGGTTACCAAAGATATGCGCCCGACGCCCTCTGGTGTCAAGGATTGGAACGATTCTAAACTGGAACTGCCCTGCTCAGGTAATGGCCTCGAGCCGTTCTTTGGTCAGATCGCCGGGCACAATGGTGATGGGAATGGGCAGGGTGCCAGCGGTCTTGGTCAGTTGCGTGACCAGTGGGCCAGGTCCCTTCTTGCCAGTGGCAGCCCCCAGAACCAGCACGCCGATGGCGGGATCATCCTGCACCTGCGCGATGATCTCGACTGCGGGATCGCCTTCGCGGATTACCAGCTCTGGATTAATCCCCTGCTTGTCACGCATCCATTTGGCAAAAACTTCGAAATGCGCCTCGATCCGCTCACGCTGTTCCTCACGCATGAGATCACCCACGCCGATCCAATGGTTGAATTCTTCGGGCGGGATCACAGCGAGGATTTCCACCCCAGCCCCGGTATGGGCGGCGCGCATGGCAGCAAAGCGCATGGCATTGAGACATTCGCGGCTATCATCCAGCACGACAAGAAACTTGCGCATCGGTTCTATCTCCTCAGGCGCGCATCATGCCGTGGATTTTTCGCGGGGGCAATCGCAGAGTCGGGGGGCGCTGCCCCCCGGCCCCCGAGGTATTTAAGGCCAGATGAAACCGAGGCGCGGATCAGTCGAAGGTGCCCGCGACACGCCCCAAGAGCATGAAGGCGCGGGCCGTGCGGGTTTCGGAGAGTTCCGAAATTTCGGCATCACTGGCGGTTTCGGCAAACTGTGTGAACATCTTGTCAAAGCGGCGCAGAAAATGGTGTGCAGCATCCCGAAAGATCGTGTCCTGCTTCATCCGGGCCGCTGTCAACGCCAAAGACGACCGGTCCCTGATACCGCCCAAGGCGGCGATGGTGCGGCCACGCTCGCCCCCGGCAAAGCGGCGCCAAACCTCGGGGCGGGCCATATCGGGGCGCAGGTCGTCCATATAGATGCCATCATGGGACATCAGCGTCAGGATATCCTGCGAGGCGCGGATCAATTGGGCGGTGGGCCGGTCCTTGAGTGCGCGGCGCAGCGCGGCAAATCCGATCTTGTCCTCGGGGTTGTCGGGGAAATTCAGGGCGCGGATGAAATCAGACCGCTCGAGTGGGGCCTGAATATCCTCAGCAGAGGTTCCAAGCGGCAACGACACCTGATCGCCGGGATCATTTGGCGAGGGTGCCGGGGCAAGCACCGGGCGGGGTTCTGGCAGACCCACACGGATCGAGGAAAACGTCGCCAATGCCGTTTCGGTCTTGCGCTGAGCGGCCGCGATTTCGTCGAGTTTCTGGCTGACGGTCTTGTCGACGGTCTGACCAAGCGTTTGGCTCTGAGCGACATAGGCGGCGCGGATGGCGTCGATGGCCGCGCGCAAGCGGCGACTTTCCTCGCGCATTACCCGGCTGGTGCGGGCGGCCGTGGCACCGACCCAAATCATCGCCACTGGCATGAAGACGGCAATCAGAACGATGACAAATTGCAGCGCACTGCCACCAGTTTCCAACTGCGGAGTGAGCACCAGAAAGAACACAGCCGAGCCCAAGAGCCATAGCGCCGAAAGCGCCACCGCGATCCATTCGATCGCGGTGACAGCTTCGGTTTCAGATTTCGTGTCAAACCCCTTGGAAGGGCCATTTTCGGTGCGGGCTGGGCGCATGATGGGGTGCCTGATCAGATATAGGCGACTTTTATCACCTCATAGCCGCGATCACCACCGGGCGTGCGCACTTCGACGCTATCGCCCTCTTCTTTGCCGATGAGCGCCCGGGCAATCGGCGATTTTATGTTCAGAAGCCCTTTTTCGATGCTGGCCTCGTGTTCGCCCACGATTTGATAGGTGCGTTCCTCGCCCGAATCTTCATCCACGAGCGTAACAGTCGCCCCAAATTTGATCGGGCCCGACAGCTTGGCCGGGTCGATCACCTCAGCCAGGCTGAGGATGCCTTCGAGTTCCTTGATCCGCCCTTCGATAAAGGACTGTTTCTCTTTGGCGGAGTGATACTCGGCATTCTCGCTGAGATCACCATGTTCGCGCGCCTCGGCAATGGCACGGATGATCGCCGGCCGTTCGACCGATTTCAGCTGCTTCAACTCGACCTCAAGCGCGGCATGGCCGCCAGCCGTCATCGGGATCTTTTCCATTTCAACCGTCCATTGTCAGAAGCGGGGCCGCTGGATAGCTGGCCCCGTGATAACATGCCCAAGATTTCAGCGCAGCTTGCCCGAAGCGCGCGCCCGATTGCAAGAGCGGATCGCAGACCCCATGAGATTAGGCCGCTGGCACGTGACGAAATGCCGTTTTCCATCTGGTTTTACGTCGTGTTTCAATTGACGCTTGACGCATGCGCAGGCTAGTCACACTCGCAACTTTGTTGCGCGTCAGGCCTTAGTTGCCGCGCCCGAGAAAAGGATGAGCACGATGACCGAGATAACACGCGAAACGATGGAGTATGACGTTGTAATCGTGGGCGCAGGCCCAGCCGGTCTGTCGGCTGCGATCCGCCTGAAGCAGCTTGATCCTGATTGCGCCGTTGTGGTTCTGGAAAAAGGATCCGAGGTTGGCGCGCATATCCTGTCAGGTGCGGTGCTTGATCCTTGCGGTCTCAACGCGCTGATCCCGGATTGGAAAGAGCGGGGCGCGCCCCTTCACACCCCCGTGACTGAGGATAATTTTTATATGCTGGGCGAGGCCGGACGCATTCGCGTGCCGAATTTCCCGATGCCTCCGCTGATGAACAATCACGGAAATTACATCGTCAGCATGGGCAATGTCTGTCGCTGGATGGCCGAGCAGGCCGAAGAGCTGGGCGTTGAGATTTTCCCCGGCATGTCCTGTTCAGAGCTGGTCTATGGTGGGTCTGGCGAGATCAAGGGTGTTGTCGCTGGCGAGTTTGGCAAGAATGAGGATGGCACGCCCGGCCCGAATTATGAGCCGGGGATGGAGCTGCACGGCAAATACGTATTTCTCTCAGAGGGTGTGCGTGGATCGCTCGCCAAAGAAGTGATCGCAAAATATGACCTGTCCAAGGGCAAGGAGCCGCAAAAATTCGGCCTTGGGATGAAAGAGATTTGGGAAGTCGATCCCGCCAAGCACCGCCCCGGCACTGTCACGCATACTATGGGATGGCCTCTGGGCAGCAATGCAGGCGGCGGATCGTTCATCTATCATCTTGAGAACAATCAGGTTTATGTGGGCTTTGTGGTGCATCTCAACTACAAGAACCCCTATCTTTTTCCTTATATGGAATTCCAGCGATTCAAGCATCATCCGATGGTGGCGGAGCTGCTGAAGGGTGGAAAGCGTGTGGCTTACGGCGCACGTGCGATTTCCGAGGGCGGGTATCAGTCGATGCCGAAAATGGTGGCACCCGGCGTGGCGCTGTTGGGCTGTTCGGTGGGCATGGTCAACGTGCCGCGCATCAAGGGCAATCACAACGCCATGCTGTCTGGCAAGGCCGCCGCAGAGGCAGCGCATGTAGCGCTCTCTGCGGGCCGCGCGAGTGATGAGTTGACCGATTACGAGACCGAAGTGCGCAGCGGTGCAATCGGCAAGGATTTGAAAAAGGTTCGTAATGTCAAACCGCTCTGGTCGAAATACGGCCTCTTGGCGTCGCTTGGTCTCGGTGGGTTCGACATGTGGACCAATACCGCGGGCTTCAGCCTGTTGGGCACGCTAAGTCATGGCAAGACCGATGCCGCCGCCACCGAACCCGCGTCGAAACACAAGCCCATCGACTATCCGAAGCCTGATGGAAAGCTGAGTTTTGACCGACTGACCAATGTCAGTTTCTCGATGACCAACCACGAGGAAAGCCAGCCTGCGCATCTGCACTTGAAGGATTCATCGGTGCCGATTGGCGTGAACCTGCCGAAATATGACGAGCCCGCGCAGCGCTATTGCCCGGCAGGCGTGTATGAGGTGGTGCGCGAAGAGGGCAAAGACCCGCGGTTCGTGATCAACTTTCAGAACTGCGTGCATTGCAAGACCTGCGACATCAAAGACCCAAGCCAAAACATCAATTGGGTCACGCCGCAGGGTGGGGATGGGCCGAACTATCCCAATATGTAAGGTTTGCGTGATCTTTGGGGTGTGGCGCGGCAATTATGCCGCGCCGCATTGCCTTGGGGGGGCGGGCATATTACCTTTGCGACAACCCAGACCATAAAAGGCAGGACAGCGTGACTCATCGACCCCTTGCAGCGCTTGCATTCACCGCCCTTTTGCAGGTCATGCCCCTGCCCGCGATGTCAGAGGTGTCTTCTGGCGCCTATCTCGCGGCACAGCAGGCGCGAGCCAGTGGGGATTTCGCGGCTGCCGCACAGTATTATGCGCAGGCGCTGACCCGCGACCCGTCAAATCCGGCCCTCTTGGAAAATGCGACAGTCGCCTATTTGGCCTTGGGCAAACTGGAGCCTGCAGTCGCCGTCGCGCGCAAGATCGAGGCGGACGGGCTACGCAGTCAGGTCAGTCAGATGGCGCTGGTCGCCGACGAAACGCGGCAAGGGCAGTGGGATGCTCTTTTGAAGCGGATCGAAGAGGGGCGCGGGGTTGGCGATCTGGCGGATGGCATGATTTCAGCCTGGGCCGATCTGGGCAAAGGCGACATGACTTCGGCGTTGGCGCGGTTTGATGATGTGGCCAAGGAACGTGGGTTGCGTAGCTTTGCCATCTATCACAAAGCGCTGGCTCTGGCCTCGGTCGGGGACTTTGAAGGCGCAGACAAGGTCTTCAGCGGCGAAGATGATGGACCAATCCAGCGGACAAGGCGCGGCGTCATCGGCTGGTCGCAGGTGCTGAGCCAACTCGGAGAGCACGAGCGCGCCGTCACGATCATCGACGATACATTTGGCACAGATCTTGATCCCGAGATCGAAACGCTGCGCGCACGGCTCGCGGACGGCGAGAGCCTCCCCTTTGATCTCGTCAACAGCGCATCGGACGGAATTTCCGAAGTCTTCTTTTCGCTTGGCCGCGCCCTGATGCAAGAGGCCAATGATGAGTATGTCTTGATCTATGCTCGCGTGGCCGAGATGATCAAACCTGCCCATGTCGATGCCGTGCTGATGGCGGCAGACCTGCTAGAGGATCTGGAGCGTTTCGATCTAGCAATCGAGGCGTTTAAGAAAGTACCGCGCGATCACCCCTCTTACCATCTGGCGGAACTGGGGCGCAGCGATGTGCTGCGTCGCGCTGGCAAGCCTGACGCGGCGATCGAAGTTCTGGAGCAATTGGCAAAAGACTATCCCAACCTTGCCGAAGTTCATGTTGCAGTGGGCGATCTCCATCGCTCACAAGAGGATTTTTCCGCCGCAGTGCCAGCCTATGACCGGGCGCTCGAGCTGTATCAGTCGCGGGGGAACGATCAATGGTTCGTGCGTTATGCCCGCGCCATCAGCCACGAACGCTTGGACAACTGGCCCGAGGCTGAGGCCGATTTTCGTCGTGCGTTGGAGTTGAACCCGGATCATCCACAGGTGTTGAACTATCTCGGGTATACGATGGTGGAAAAGCACATCAATCTCGATGAGGCACTGAATATGATCGAGCGCGCCGTCGCCGCGCAGCCCGATAGCGGTTATATTGTGGATAGTCTCGGATGGGTTCTCTATCGTCTTGGCCGGTATGAAGAGGCCATCGTGCAGATGGAGCGTGCCGCCGAATTGATGCCGACTGACCCGGTGGTGAATGACCATCTGGGAGACGTTCTCTGGGCTGTAGGCCGCAAGGTCGAAGCGCGGTTTCAATGGAAACGCGCATTGTCCCTGAACGAGAGCGAGCCGTCGCCCGATCTGGAACCTGAGCGCGTGCGCCGCAAGCTCGAAGTCGGTCTGGATCAAGTGCTGAAGGACGAAGGCGCGGAGCCGCTAAAACTTGTCAAAGATGGTAACTGACGGGTTCGCGCCCGCCAAGATCAACCTCTCGCTACATGTCACCGGCCAACGGGCAGATGGGTATCATTTACTCGATTCGCTGGTGGTCTTTGCCGATGTGGGAGACCGACTGCGCGTGCGGCCTGCGCCCGAGGCGCGGCTAACAGTGACCGGCCCCATGGCCGTGGGTGTGCCGGGCGGCCCAGACAACCTCGTGCTGCGCGCTGCGGCATTGATGGGGATCACCGCCGAGATAAGCTTGGACAAGCATCTGCCCGCAGCAGCTGGCATTGGCGGCGGGTCAAGCGATGCGGCCGCCTGCCTTAGGGCGCTGTCAGAATTGCGCGGTCAGCCTGTGCCAAACGATGTCCTGGCTCTTGGCGCCGATTTGCCGGTTTGCCTGCTGGCGCGCGCCGCGCGGATGCGCGGAATTGGCGAGGATGTGGTGCCCGTGGCAGGCTTGCCCACGCTTGATGCCGTGCTGGTCAATCCCGGCGTGCCGGTCTCGACGCCTGCGATTTTCCGCAGGCTGACACAACGTGAAAATCCAGCGATGCCTGCGCAAATGCCCGAATGGCCTGATGCCGCCGCTCTGATCGACTGGCTGCGCGCACAACGCAACGACCTGCAAGATGCGGCTATTACCTTAGAGCCGGTGGTGGCCGATGTGCTGCACGCGATTTCCGCGACGCAGCACTGTGCCCTAACGCGGATGTCGGGATCAGGAGCCACCTGTTTCGGGCTCTATCCCGATACCGTGACTGCTACGCGTGCTGCCCAAGCGCTGAGTGCTGCACACCCCGGCTGGTGGGTGCAGGCCACGCGCCTTAGCTGATCCGCGCCACCACATATCCCGCAAGACGATCGAGCATCCCACGCACCGGATGATCCGGCAGCACGGCAATCGCCGCCCGCGCGCGGGCGGCCCAATCCAATGCTTCGGCGCGGGTCTGTTCCAAGGCACCATGTGCCTGCATCAGCGCCAAGGCATGCTCCAGATCGCCATCGCGCTGATCGCCTTTTTCGATGGTGCGTTTCCAAAACGCACGCTCTTCGGCATTGGCCGCTGAAACCGCCTTGATCACCGGCAGGGTCAATTTCCGCTCGCGAAAATCATCGCCGACATTCTTGCCGGTGGATTTGGCGTCGCCCTGATAGTCGAGCAGGTCATCGACGATCTGGAACGCGATACCAAGCGCATCGCCATACTCGAACAGCGCCTTGATCTGCGTCTCGGGCGCACCTGCAATCACGCCGCCCACCTCGGTTGCGGCGGAAAAGAGCGCTGCCGTTTTACCACGCACCACTTGGAGGTAGATATCCTCGGTTGTGGCCAGATCCTGCGCCGCGCTCAGTTGCAATACCTCGCCTTCGGCAATCGTCGCCGAGGCGTTGGACAGGATATCGAGCACGCGGAGCGATCCCGGCTCGACCATCAATTGAAAGGCGCGTGCAAAAAGGTAATCGCCCACGAGAACACTTGATTTGTTGTCCCAAAGCAAGTTGGCGGTGGGGCGGCCCCGCCGCTGCGCGCTCTCGTCCACGACGTCATCATGCAAGAGGGTGGCAGTATGGATAAACTCAACCGTCGCAGCCAGATGCACATCAAACGGTCCGTCGTAACCACAGAGGTCTGCTGTCGCAAGCACAAGCATGGGGCGCAGACGCTTGCCGCCCGCCTCAACCAGATGCGCGGTGACTTGGGGGATGCGCGGCGCATGACGCGAGGCCATCCGCTCGCGGATCAAAAGATTGACCGCCTCCATCTTGGCTGCAAGATGCGCAGCAAGTTGTTCATGCGGTTTTGTGGCGATTTCGTCCAATCCCATACTTCCCCCGTCAACATGGCTCGACATAGAGCGCGCCCTGCCCTTATCTATGGCCTATGAAACAACTTTTGCGAACCAATGACATCGCGTCCATCGCCTTTGCTCAGGCTCTTCTTCAGGGCGAGGGTATAGACTGCTTTGAAATGGACGTAAACATGAGCATCCTTGAGGGCTCGATCGGCATTTTCCCGCGCCGTCTGATGGTCGCCAATGAAGATTACGAAGACGCACGGATCACGTTGATTGACAATGGTTTCTCGCTTGAGGACTGAGCCATTTGCCGAGGAAGACCTGAGCCACGATGCGTTTTTGGGGGGGCGTCTGCGCATGGCGCAACCCAAGACGGGCTATCGCGCCGGGGTCGATCCGGTGCTTTTGGCGGCAAGCGTTCCGGCGCGGGCGGGTCAGAGCCTGCTTGATCTGGGGTGCGGGTCGGGAATTGCTGCGCTTTGCGTTGCGTCACGGGTGCCGGGCGTCACTCTGGTTGGACTAGAGATTCAGGCCGCCTATGCGGCGTTGGCCCGCCAGAATAGCGCCTCCAATGGGATCGCACTTGAGGTTTTCGAGGGCGATATTGCCGACCTGCCCGCCAGCTTGCGGAGGCGTCAGTTCGATCACGTGATCGCCAACCCACCCTATTTCGAGCGTGACCGAAGCACTCCAGCCAGCGACACCGGGCGCGAAAAGGCGATGGGCGAGGCGTTGGCCTTGGCGGATTGGGTGCATGCCGCCGCTCGGCGTACGGGCGTTGGCGGCACCGTGACCTTCATTCAAAGGGTAGAACGATTACCGGACCTTCTGGCGGCAATGGCGACACATCTGGGCAGTATCGAGATTTTGCCGCTGATCCCACGCCGGGGCCGTGCGGCACGGCTGATTCTGCTGCGAGGGCGCAAAGGGGGGCGCGCCGCACTGCGATTGCACGATGGTTGGCTGCTTCACGCGGGTGAAAATCATGGGCAGGATGGGGCAGATTACACCACTGCAACCTCGGATGTGCTCAGGAACGCAGCAGCGCTGCCTTTTCCGGATTGATTTTTCTAAAATGCCGCAGGCAAAGCGCCGCGCAGTTTGCAGGTGCAGCGTGACAGTATTGTAAAAATGTGGTGCACTTCCCATGTCGAATAGACACATCCACACCACAGAGGAGACTGCCCATGAGCTTGAGTTCGCATATTGAAGAACTGAAGAAGAAACATCACGCGCTCTCGGAACAAGTGGAACGGGCGCAGCGCGCGCCGGGCAGCAGCACGCTGGAAATCGCGGAGCTGAAAAAGCAGAAACTCAAGATCAAAGAAGAAATCGAGCGCCTTTCTGTCAACGCGTGACAGCGCCGGTTCTTTTATTACGGGTCTTGTCCGCCAGTGCGCGGACAAGGCCTTTTTTATGCGCTACGGCGTGGCGCCTCACATCACCACCCGGCAGGTCAGATTGATCCGCCCACCCCCGCGCAATAGGCCTGAGGTGCCGGGTCTGATCCGGTCGATCCCATGATAGACCAGCCGTGCCGCGCCGCCCATGACCACCACGTCGCCAGACGCAAGCCAGAGCGAGTCGGTCTTGCCTCCGCGTGTCACATTGCCGATGCGAAAGAGCGCATCATCCCCCAAAGAAATCGACAGCACCGGCCAAGTAAAATCAGCCTCATCCCGATCTTGATGCAGGCCCATGCGCGCCTGCCCCGTGTAGTGGTTGATCAAGCAGCAATCCGGCAGCCGTGTTTCGCTGACCAAGGCGCGCCAGATTGCCAGAACAGTTTCGGGAATCGGGGGCCAACCCATTCCATCAGGATGATGGCCCGCGTAGCGATAGCCATTTCGGTCACTGATCCAACCACAGCGCCCCGCCGAAGTCATGCGCACACTCATCGCGCGGCCCGAGGGTGTCACCGGTTGAAAAAGCGGTGCCTGAGCCACCACATCGCGCAGGGACGCGATCAACGCCTCTTGTTCCAGAGGGTCGAGCCACCCTTTGTAGATTGCGACATCCCGCAGGATGAGCGTTGGCTCTGGCATCCTGTGCCTCCTTTTGCGCCGGACAGCGCCAATTCGGACCAAATTCGAGGAATTGCCCAGCAGCCACCGCTTGCAGGGGCACAATCCCCTGCCTATATACGCCCGGAACCACTGGTCATGCCACGGGCTGACCTGTCATTCACCGGGGGCCGGATGCCGTAACGGGTCAGGCCTCTGTCACATCGCCTAAGTTAGAAGGGATCGAACAACATGGCCAAAGTTATTGGTATTGACCTCGGCACCACCAACAGCTGCGTCGCGATCATGGACGGCTCTCAGGCCCGCGTGATCGAAAACTCCGAAGGCGCGCGCACCACCCCCTCCATCGTCGCATTTACCGAGACCGAGCGTCTCGTCGGCCAGCCCGCCAAGCGGCAGGCCGTGACCAATCCAGAAAACACCATCTTTGGTGTGAAACGTCTGATTGGCCGTCGCGCGGACGATTCGTATCTCGCCAAAGACAAAAAGAACATGCCGTTCACCGTTATTGATGGTGGCAATGGCGATGCCTGGGTTCAGGCACGTGGCGAGAAATACAGCCCCTCACAGATTTCTGCCTTCATCCTCGGCAAGATGAAGGAAACCGCCGAAAGCTATCTTGGCGAAGAGGTGACGCAGGCCGTCATCACCGTGCCCGCCTATTTCAACGACGCTCAGCGTCAGGCCACCAAGGACGCAGGCAAGATTGCCGGTCTTGAGGTGCTGCGTATCATTAACGAGCCGACGGCAGCGGCACTCGCCTATGGTCTGGACAAGAAAGATACGCATACCATCGCGGTTTATGACCTTGGCGGCGGCACCTTCGATGTCACCATTCTCGAGATTGACGATGGCCTCTTCGAAGTGAAATCGACCAATGGCGATACGTTCCTTGGCGGTGAAGACTTTGACATGCGCATCGTCAACTACCTTGCCGATGAGTTCAAAAAAGAGCATGGCGTTGATCTGACCAAGGACAAGATGGCGCTTCAGCGCCTCAAGGAAGCGGCAGAAAAGGCCAAGATCGAGCTGTCGAGCTCGTCCCAGACCGAGATCAACCAGCCATTCATTTCGATGGGTTCGAATGGCCAGCCGCTGCACATGGTCGTAAAACTGACCCGTGCCAAGCTCGAAAGCCTTGTGGGCGATCTCATCACCGCGTCGCTCAAGCCCTGTAAAGCCGCGCTCAAGGATGCGGGCCTTACCGCCGCCGACATCGACGAAGTGGTTCTTGTGGGCGGTATGACCCGCATGCCCCGCGTGGTTGAGGAAGTGACCAAGTTCTTTGGCAAAGAGCCGCACAAGGGCGTGAACCCCGATGAGGTTGTCGCCATGGGCGCTGCCATTCAGGCGGGCGTGCTTCAGGGCGACGTCAAGGATGTCGTGCTGCTCGACGTAACGCCGCTGTCGCTCGGGATTGAGACCTTGGGTGGCGTGTTCACCCGCCTCATTGACCGCAACACAACCATTCCGACGAACAAAAGCCAGATCTTCTCGACTGCCGAAGACAACCAGTCTGCCGTGACGATCCGCGTCTTCCAAGGCGAGCGTGAGATGGCAGCGGACAACAAGATGCTGGGCCAGTTCAATCTGGAACACATCCCACCCGCACCGCGTGGCATGCCGCAGATCGAGGTGACATTCGACATTGACGCCAACGGTATCGTGTCTGTTTCGGCCAAAGACAAAGGCACCAACAAGGAACAGAAGATCACGATCCAAGCGTCGGGCGGTCTCTCGGACGAAGACATCGAGAAGATGATCAAGGACGCAGAAGAGAATGCCGAGGCCGACAAGGCCCGTCGCGAACTGGTCGAAGCCCGCAATCAGGCCGAAAGCCTTATCAATTCGACCGAAAAGTCGATTGAGGAACATGGCGACAAGGTTGATCCAACCACAGTTGAGGCGATCGAACTGGCCATTGCCGCGCTCAAGGACGAGCTTGAGACCGACAATGTTGGCAAGATCAAATCTGGCATCCAAAACGTGGCCGAAGCCTCGATGAAGCTGGGCGAGGCGATCTACAAGTCCAGCCAGAGCGACCCGGACGACGAACCGCGTGCAGCCGATCGCGGCGGCGATGAGGATGATATCCTTGACGCCGATTTCGAGGATCTCGACGACAACAAGCGCGCCTGAGGCCCGTCTTGACCCTTCGGGGCCGGTTCGGCATCGCGCCGGATCGGTCCCATCAGGGTCACACCAAGGAGATCCCCGATGGCCAAACGTGACTATTACGAAGTGCTCGGGCTGTCCAAGGGCGCCTCGGCCGATGATATAAAAAAGGCCTATCGAAAGAAGGCCAAGGAACTGCACCCCGACCGCAACGCCGACAACCCCGACTCTGAACGCCAGTTCAAAGAGGCGGGAGAGGCGTATGACGTGCTCAAGGACCCGGAAAAGAAAGCGGCTTATGATCGCTTTGGTCATGCGGCCTTTGAAGGTGGCATGGGCGGCGGCGGCGCGCGTCCGGGTGGATTTGGTGGTGGTGCCGGCCAAGGCGACTTTGCCTCTGCCTTCTCTGATGTGTTCGATGACCTTTTCGGCGATTTCATGGGCGGTGCGCGTGGCGGCACCGGGCGGCAGCGTGCCGCACGTGGCGCCGACCTGCGCTATAACCTGCGCATAACGCTGGAAGAGGCCTATGCTGGCCTGCAAAAGACGATCAAAGTGCCCTCTGCCGTGCCCTGCGATGCCTGCGAGGGTTCTGGGGCCGAAGGCGGTGCGCAGCCCAGCACCTGCCCCACCTGTTCAGGCATGGGCAAGGTGCGCGCGCAGCAGGGTTTCTTTACCGTTGAGCGGACTTGTCCCACCTGCGGAGGCCTGGGGCAGATCATCAAGAACCCCTGCAAAAGCTGTCAGGGTCAAGGCCGCGTGCAGAAAGATCGCGCGCTCTCGGTCAACATCCCAGCCGGGGTGGAAACCGGCACCCGCATTCGGCTTGCTGGTGAGGGCGAGGCTGGCATGCGTGGCGGTCCGGCAGGCGACCTTTACATCTTCATCGAGGTGGCCAAGCATGAGCTGTTTGAGCGCGAGGAAACCAACCTCTTTTGCCGCGTGCCAGTGTCGATGACCAAGGCCGCACTGGGTGGCGATATCGAGGTGCCCACCATCGACGGCGGGCGCAGCCGGGTCAAGATACCACCCGGTTCGCAATCAGGCCGCCAGATGCGCCTGCGTGGCAAGGGGATGCCCGCGCTGCGCGGTGGGGCGCATGGCGACATGTTCATCGAAATGGCGGTTGAAACTCCGGTGAACCTTACCTCGCGGCAAACCGAGTTGTTGCGTGAGTTCGAAGCGCTGAGCGAGGACAATAGCCCCGAGAGCAAGAGCTTTTTCTCATCGGTCCGAAGTTTCTGGGACTCGATGAAGAGCTAAACCAAACCCGGCCAGACACGGCCGGGTTTTTTCATGCGCCGCGCAGTCGTTAACCTCTTGCTAAGGCTCTTGCGGCAATGTGGGCGCATGAGCAAACCCCGCGCCTTTTCCGATATGCCCCTTCCCCTCTTTGCCAATGACGTAGCAGAGAGGCAACGGAGTGCGTCACAGCCTTCCTATATTCGCGATCACCGCACCCGGCTGCGCAGTCGCTTTCTTGAAGGAGGGGCCGCAGCGATACCAGATTACGAGCTTTTGGAACTCGTGCTTTTTCGCGCCATTCCCCGGCGCGATGTGAAACCGTTGGCGCATGCGCTTTTGGCACAATTCGGGGATTTCAACGGGGTCATCTCTGCCCCGCTGGACCGGCTTATCGCGCTGCCCGGCGTGGGTGAAGCGGTGGCAACAGAGCTTAAGATCGTGGAAGCCGCAGCGCATCGTCTGGCCCGCGCCCGTGTGCTCCGGCGTCAGGTCATTTCCTCTTGGGATGCCCTGCTCGATTATTGCCACACCACAATGGCCCATGCCGAGATCGAACAGTTCCGCGTGTTTTATCTGGACCGCAAGAATATCCTCATCGCCGATGAGGAACAGGCGCGTGGCACCATTGATCATGTCCCTGTCTATCCGCGCGAGGTGGTCAAGCGTGCGCTACATCTCAATGCAAGCGCGCTTATCCTGGTGCATAACCACCCCTCGGGTGATCCTACGCCCTCCGCCGCTGATATCAGCATGACGCGACAGGTTCAGACCGCCGCAGAGGCGCTCGGCCTGACGCTGCACGACCATATCGTGATCGGTAAATCCTCTGAGGTCAGCTTTCGGTCGTCAGGCTTTCTCTGACGGCTGTCAGCGCACCCAGACTTCGACGCGACGGTTCACTTGCCGCCCCCAGGCTGTGTCATCGCAGGCCATCGGCATCGCCTCGCCAAAGGCATCCAACTCTAGGCCGATTCGCTCTAGATTTGCAGTCTCGGCGGCACGCATCACGGCACGCTGTACCGTCTCGGCACGGCGCAGGGCAATGTCGCGATTGGTGCCTGCCGGACCATCGCCATCGGAAAAGCCGACAAAGACCAATCGCCGTGCATCGTAATGGCCCAGTTCCATCGCTCGCGCCAACTGCTCGGCGTTAGAGCGGGATTGCGCATCAAGCCGCACCGATCCAGCCTCGAACCGAAAGGTTGTGGTCAGACGTTTGAGCGGCCCCAGAACCCTCACCATCCGTTGCAGTTCTTCCAATCCTACCTCTGTGCCTGCCTGCGCGATGGCATTGGCAAATCGGTCGCCTTGGGCGTTAATCTCGATTTCCTCTGGGGTTTGATCCACAAACCCGGCGCGTCGAATGACCAACTGCGCCGACGGATCCCTCAGATAGGTCATGAACTCGCGCCCCAGTTTCGGAAGCCGCCGTGCGGGCAAATAAATAAAGAGGGGGGCGGTCAGCGGATAATCCTCGGTCTTGACGGCGCGACGGGTGGCGCTGAGGGCAAAACCACAGTCCCCGCTCAGCGCCAGCTCCCAAGTGTTACCCTGTTCAGAACGTGTCGTGAGACCAATGGCAAATGGATCGCTGGCTACCGTCTCGGCAAAGGTCGCGCCGTCGGGGTGACGTTGCACGCGTTCCAGCACGTCCCGCCCCTCTGGTCGCAGCACCTGATCGACGCTGGCCTGACCAATGCCGGTCGCCGCATCCCAGAGGTGCACATCAATCGGCGCATCTGGCCCCCCCAAAGCGGCCCAATTGGTAACGTCACCCGACAGCACCTGCGCCAATTCGCGCAGGCTGATATCCTGAACCGGATTGCTTGGTGCGACCACGGGAATGAGTGCATCAAGTGCCAGCACGCGCACCTGTCCCGGGGCCATCAGATTGCCCAATCCCGCCTCGCGCGCGCGCGTGATCTCGTCCTGCCGCGCCTCGCGCAGGGTCATGGCAATATCGGCCTCATTAGCCAAAAGATCGGCAAAACCTTCGTCGGTATTGGTCAGGCGAAACACAAATTCGCCAACTAAAGTGCCGTCGCCCTGATTCAGCGCAAACCGCAGCTCTTGCGGGCTCAGATCTTCGCGGGTCACGTCGTAATTACCGCGAATGGCGAATGCCTCGATCAGAGCGGGCATCAACACCCGACCAATCGTGGGCGCCCCGGAAAACACCAGACGTGCCACGTAATGTTCCAGGTCAGGACAACCCGGCCCCTCACAGGCCACGCCAGAGCCATCTACCGTCAGCTCGCCATAAATCGTGTCGACGCGGTAAAACTCGCCATCAAAGCCCAAAAGATTGCCAGAAATCTCCACAGCGCCGTCGTGCGAGCGTAGCGTGACATCCTGCGCTCGGGCAAAGCCAGGTAAAATCAGAAACGAAAGTGCGGCGAAGAACGCCGCACGCACAATTGTCATAGCTTGCCCCCTGCAACACCGCGCTTTAGTTCGACGCGATCTTCAGGTCATTGAACAGGTTTTTCAACACAAGAAAGTCACCAATCCCCTCGCAGTCGGGCATTGCCAGCACAATATCTTGCACCACGAGTCCCTCTGCGCTCGTCGCGATAGACTGCGCTTCGAAATCCCGGCTGCAATTGGCGTCTGTTACCTCAGCCTCGACCTGAAAATGCACAACGCCATCTTGCAGCATGGCACCAGTGGGAAAGGTATAGACCTCGGCCCTCAGCCCCTGATCGAGATTCGGCTCACCAAGAGATGTCAGGAACCCACCCTCGCCCTTGAGCGCGCGTGTCATATCTTCACTGGCATTGGCCCAGACATGCCCAGAGCCACCGAATTCAGCACCATATTCGAACGCATGCAGATGCAGCACCTCGCCTCCGCGCCATTGCACGACAAAGCGGTCATAAAGCGCCAGCGTGTCCATTGTTGCAGTAGAAATGGCACCTTCGCCATCTTCGAACGCAGCAATAAACACCGCCGCTTCGGCCAATGCGGGGATGGTCAACGTGCTCTCACCCTGATCATCGGTGACGGCTGTGAACATCATGCCGTTGTGGTGCAACGTGAAATTTGTGTTGGGCTGACAGGGCGCACTGAGTGTCACCTCGACCATCGCGGCGGCCTGCGCGCGGGCCTCCATTATGTAATCACAGGCAAAACTGGGCGCGATCTCCTCTTCGGGCAGGGTGTCAGTCAAAGGCACATCCTCAGCCACGGCCAGCGTCACAGGTGTTGCAGGCAAGGCAACAGGCTCTGGCGCTGTCATCGGCGGCACCGCCCCTGCAGAGGTCAGCTCGATCTGGGTAATCTCAACCGGCGCTTCTAGGGCCGGGCCGGGGATTGCAGTGGCATTCTGCGCCGGGCTCTGAGCCCCGGCCTGCATGAAATACCCAATCCCCAAAGCACAGGCGAGCGTGCCGCCTGCAGTGATGTAACGTCTGGCCTTGGACATAAGACTCTCCCTGACACATCAATTGTCAGGGAAAGGCCTAATGCGTAAAAGTGGCCCCGGTATGGCGCGGAATGGGTGTCAATCGGGCGCTGGTGTCAGGCCAGACGCCCGTGGCAATGCTTGAATTTCTTGCCGGACCCACAAGGGCATGGATCGTTGCGCCCCGGATTGCCCCAAGTTGCAGGATCGTTTTCATCAAAACCGGGGGCTGCATTCTCATTCACTTCAGCTGGTTCGCTGGTGTCAGCAGCCGCCATCATCGCTGCGCGCTGCGCCGCCATTTCCTGCATCAGCTGCTGCTGCTCGGCCTCATTCATGGGGCGAATCTGAGCCAGTTTCTGCGTTACATCCATGCGCAGGCTGTCGAGCATGTTTTCGAACAATTGGAACGCTTCATTTTTATATTCGTTGAGCGGGTCGCGCTGTGCATAGCCACGGAACCCAACGACGCTGCGCAGATGCTCGAGCGTCAGCAAATGTTCGCGCCATTTTCCGTCGATGGTCTGCAACAGAATCTGCTTTTCAATCATCCGCATGGTATCGGGGCCGAATTGTGCTGCCTTGGCCGCCATCATCTCATCGGCGGCCTTGTCCAGCCGGGCGACAATATCCTCGTCGTCCACGCCGTCTTCTGCGGCCCAGTCGATAACCGGAAGGTCCATGTTGAGCTTTTCGATCACCGCCGCATAGAGACCTTGGGTGTCCCATTGATCGGCATAGGTCTTGGGCGGCATGTATTGATCGACCAGATCGTCGATCACCTCGCCGCGCATGTCCTTGATGATCTCACTCAGATCTTCGGCGCGCATGATGTCGAGACGCTGCTTGAAGATCACCTTGCGCTGCTCGTTCATCACATCGTCGAATTTCAGCAATTGCTTGCGGATGTCAAAGTTGCGGCCTTCGACCTTGGCTTGCGCGCGTTCCAGCGATTTGTTGACCCAAGGGTGAATGATCGCCTCGCCCTCTTTCATGCCTAGCGTTGCCAGCACCTTTTCCAGCCGTTCAGAACCGAAGATGCGCATAAGATCGTCTTCGAGACTGAGGAAGAAGGCGGATTTACCCGGATCGCCTTGACGGCCCGAGCGACCGCGCAGCTGATTGTCGATCCGACGACTCTCGTGTCGTTCGGTCGCCAGCACAAAGAGGCCACCTGCGGCCTTCACCGCCTCTTCATCGGCGGCATGTTCGGCCTCGATCCGTTTGCGAATTTCTTCGGGATCTGCTTCTGGATCGGCGGCGATAGCCTCCATGACCTTGAAGTCTACATTGCCGCCCAATTTGATGTCGGTGCCGCGTCCGGCCATGTTGGTGGCGATGGTCACCGCGCCCAACCTGCCCGCATCGGCAACGATCTGCGCCTCTTTTTCATGCTGGCGCGCGTTGAGCACGTTATGAGCAATGCCCGCTTCGGTCAGCAGCTTGCTCAGCATTTCGGATTTTTCGATAGAGGTGGTACCCACCAGCGTCGGCTGACCCTTTTCGCTCGCGGTGCGAATGGCCGAGGCAATCGCCTCGTATTTCTCGCGGGCGGTGCGATAGACGGCATCATCCTTGTCGATGCGCGCGATGGGCCTGTTGGTTGGCACCTCGACCACGCCAAGACCGTAGATTTCGCCAAATTCCTCGGCTTCTGTCAGGGCGGTGCCGGTCATACCCGACAGCCGGTCATAGAGGCGAAAGTAGTTCTGAAACGTCACAGAGGCCAGCGTCACATTCTCTGGCTGGATCGTGCAGCCCTCTTTGGCCTCAATCGCCTGATGCAAACCGTCCGACAGGCGCCGGCCCGCCATCATCCGGCCGGTAAATTCGTCAATCAACACCACATCGCCACCGCGCACGATATAGTCCTTGTCCTTGGTAAAGAGTTTGTGCGCGCGCAGACCCTGATTGACGTGATGCACGATGGTCGTGCTCTCGGGATCATAGAGAGATTGCCCCTCGGGCAGCACACCACGTGTCACAAGCAGGTTTTCGAGAAACTCGTTACCCTCTTCCGTGAATGTGACATTTCGGGTCTTTTCGTCCAGTTTATAGTGTTCGTCTTGCAACTCAGGGATCAGCGTATTGATCGACTGATAAAGACTGCTGCGGTCCTGACTTGGCCCAGAGATGATCAGGGGCGTGCGCGCCTCGTCGATCAGGATGCTGTCCACCTCGTCGACCACCGCGAAGTTATGGCCGCGCTGGTTCATATCCTCAAGCGACGATTTCATGTTGTCGCGCAGGTAATCGAACCCAAGCTCGTTATTCGTGGCGTAGGTCACATCAGCGGCATAGGCCGTCTTTTTCTCGGACTCGGGCTGTTGGGGATAGACCACACCCGTCGTCATTCCGAGCGCACCAAACACTTTGCCCATCCATTCGGCATCACGCTTGGCCAAGTAATCATTGACGGTGACGATGTGCACGCCTTTGCCCGAGAGAGCGTTGAGATAAGCGGGGAATGTCGCAACGAGGGTTTTGCCTTCGCCTGTCTTCATCTCGGCGATATTGCCCTGATGCAGAAATATCCCCCCCATCAATTGTACGTCAAACGCCCGAAGACCCAAGGCCCTGCGAGCCCCTTCGCGACAATTGGCAAAAGCCTCGGGCAAGAGGGCCTCTAGGCTTTCGCCCCCGGCGATCCGAGCCCGGAATTCGTTGGTCTTGTCGATGAGCGCCTGATCGCTCAGGCCTTGATACTCGGATTCAAGCGCATTGATCTTTGCGATCAACGGGCGCGTCGCCTTGATCTTGCGGTCATTCGGGGTGCCGAAGATCTTTTTGGCGACCGTTCCAATACCCAACATGTTTTATCCGTTCCGGTGTTTTGCCTATCCTTGGCAGGCAACCGCTTGCCCCTCTTGCCGCGTCCCCCTAAAACGGGGCGCAAGACGGCGGTTCTGCCTTGGTCTCAGGGCGATGTAAGGGCCAGCCGGTTGAGTGTCAACGCTGCGCACCCGCGCACCCCCGCTCTGCGGGCCCCACCAAAGGATGATTTCATGTACCGCCACTTGCTTTCGACCGCGGCCCTTGTCTCTGGCCTTGCCATTGGCGCTCAGGCCTTTGCGCAGGACACCCCAAGTGCCGAAACGGTGATGGCCACCGTTGGCGGCACCGATATTACCCTTGGGCATATGCTCGCGGTTCGCGCAGCCCTGCCCGCGCAATATGATCAGGTGCCCCCAGAGGCTCTGTTCAAGGGCGTTCTGGATCAACTGATCCAGCAGGAATTGTTGAGCCAAGCGCATGAGGGCGATTTGTCTCGTGCGGCTGCACTACAACTCGAGAACGAGCGCCGCGCCGTTTTGGCCGCCGATGTGGCAGAGGACGTTGTCAACGCCGACTTGACCGAAGAGCGCCTGCAAGCCGCCTATGACGCACAATATGCCGGGGCAGAGGACGAAACCGAATACAAGGCCGCGCATATTCTGGTCGAGACCGAAGAGGCCGCTCAAAACCTTGTGATCGAATTGGAGGGCGGGGCAAATTTTGCAGCGCTGGCGCAGGAGCATTCCATCGGCCCGTCCGGCCCGTCAGGCGGGGATTTGGGCTGGTTTGGTGATGGCGTGATGGTTCCAGAGTTCTTTGCCGCTGTGGCGGCCCTCGACGTGGGGGCTGTCTCTGCGCCAATCCAAACACAATTCGGTTGGCATGTTATCCAACTCAACGAGACGCGGATCAAGGAACGCCCGACGCTGGACGGGGTGCGCGACGAGCTGACCAACACCCTGCGGCAAGAGGCCTTTGATGCCTTTATCGCTGCGCGCGAGGCGGCGACCGAAGTGATCCGGACCGACACGACCGCAATGGACCCTGTTGTCATCAACCAAACCGACCTGCTGGAGAACTGAGCCATGGGCGCCAAACCGCCGCTTTCCCCGCTTGCCCCGGAAGGCTTTCCCAAGCTGCCCGTGATCGGCGGCGTGAGCTTTGCCACAACAGAGGCCGGAGTGCGCTATCAAAACCGCACCGACGTGCTTTTGGTGAGCCTCGCGCCCGGCACGGCCGTGGCAGGGGCCTTTACACGCTCGGCCACCCGCTCGGCCGCAGTGCTCGATTGTCAGGACAAGATCGGGTGCGATCCGGTGGCCGGTGCAGCCATCGTGGTCAACTCGGGCAATGCCAACGCATTCACCGGGCGGCGGGGGGCTGCCTCTGTGCAAGCCATCACCGAAGCGACGGCTAGTGCGCTGGGCATTCCAGCGAATCGCATCTTTTCCTCCTCGACCGGGGTGATTGGTGAACCGCTGCCGCATGAGCGTATCATCGACAAGCTAGAGGATCTGGCCTCTGCCCTTTCGCCCCATGCGATTGAAACGGCTGCCCGTGCGATTATGACCACTGATACCTTTCCCAAAGGGGCCTCAGAGGTGGTGATGGTTGATGGGCAGGCAGTGCATATCGCGGGGATTGCCAAAGGGTCAGGCATGATCGCCCCGGATATGGCGACGATGCTTGTCTATATATTCACCGATGCTGCGATAGATCAGGACATCCTTCAGGATATGGTCAGCGCGCTGAATCGTACGACGTTCAACTGCATCACCGTGGATAGCGACACCTCAACCTCAGACACTCTGCTCGTGGCCGCCACCGGTGCCTCTGGCCTTCGGATGACCGAGAACAGCATGGGCTTTATGGAGGGGCTGCGCCGTGTCATGCTCGATCTGGCGCATCAGGTGGTGCGCGATGGCGAGGGGGCGACGAAATTTGTCGAGATCTCGGTCACTGGTGCCGCCTCGGATGCCGAGGCGCATATCCACGCCAAGGCGATTGCGAACTCACCGTTGATCAAGACAGCCATCGCCGGTGAAGACCCCAATTGGGGCCGTGTGGTGATGGCCATCGGTAAATCCGGGGCACGGGCGGATCGTGACCTTTTGGCGATCTGGTTTGGCGATATGCAGGTGGCCAAAGACGGGTTTGTCAGCCCCAGTTATAACGAAGCCAGCGCCGCCGCCTATATGAAGCAACAGGAGATCGTGATTCATGTCGACCTGGGCCTAGGTGGTGGTACGGCACGGGTCTGGACCTGTGATCTGACCCATGGCTATATCGACATCAACGCGGATTACCGGTCTTGAAAACTGTTCTGGTTTCGGCGGTCGCCCTCATTGACGTGGACGGCCGCATTCTCTTGACCCAAAGACCGGAGGGGAAATCCATGGCCGGTCTGTGGGAATTTCCCGGCGGCAAGGTAGAGCCGGGCGAGACACCAGAGGCGGCGTTGATCCGCGAATTGGAAGAGGAGTTGGGCATCAACACCTGGGCCAGTTGTCTGGCCCCGTTGACCTTCGCCAGCCACTCCTATCCCGATTTTCACCTGCTGATGCCGCTCTTTGCCTGCCGCAAATGGGAGGGGATCGTGCAGGGGCGAGAGGGCCAAGCGCTCAAATGGGTGCGCGCGGCAGACTTGCGATCCTACCCCATGCCCCCAGCCGATATTCCCCTGATTCCCATTCTGCGCGACTGGCTTTGAGCCTTTTGTCGGCTTTTGCGCTGCCTAAAAATTCCTCATGTCAATGGTTTTCACACGGCTTTCTTGTGATATCGGGCGCGTCGCAAGAAAATTGAACGCTATGCGAAAAAGTTAGTATCTTTTTCACCATTTATGGAAATACTCAATCAATCTTCACAGCCTTGTTACATTCGGGGGGATGACATGCTGCGCACTGTTCAACTAGGGTCTTGTGTTTCCATTCAGGGTATTTTTGTGCGGCTTCTCAGCAATGGCTTGATGCAGGTCAGGGTAGGGAGCCGTCTTTATTCCGGTCGTCCAGTCGAACAGCGCACCGCCTGATTTCGCTTTATTCGATCTTCTCAACCTCAATCATGCGAAAGGGGCAGCCTAGCTGGCCGCCCCCATTATTTTGTCTCTGTCCTTTAGCTTAGGCCAGTGTCCGCGTCACTTCCTCGCGCTCGAAAATCTCGATCACGTCGTCAGGGCGGATATCGTCATAATTCTCAAAGGCCATACCGCATTCTTGACCGGATTGAACCTCGTTGACGTCATCCTTGAAGCGCTTAAGCGTCTTGAGCGTGCCCTCATGGACCACAACATCATCGCGCAAGAGACGCACACCGGCAGACCGCCGCGCGACACCCTCGGTCACAAGGCAACCTGCCACGCGACCAATGCCCGTAACCTTGAACACTTCCTTGATCTTGGCATAACCAATGAACTTCTCGCGAATTTCATTGCCCAACAGACCGCTCGCCGCCGCCTTCACATCGTCAACCAGATCGTAGATGACCGAATAATACCGGATCTCCACACCTTTCTGGTTGGCGGTGTTACGCGCAGGCGCATTGGCGCGAACGTTAAAGCCGAAGACCGGCGCACCTGACGCTTCGGCCAAGCCAATGTCGGATTCGGTGATGGCACCCACACCAGAGTGCAACACGCGCACGCGCACTTCGTTGTTGCCGATCTTTTCCATCGCCTGAACGATAGCCTCGGCAGAGCCCTGCACATCCGCCTTGACGACGATTGGCAGCTCTTTGACATTCTCGTCTTCCTTGGCCTTGGCCAAAAGCTGTTCGAGCGTGGTGCCAGCACCCACCGCCGCACGCTTTTCCTTAGACGCGTTGGCGCGGTATTCGGCGATCTCGCGCGCTTGCGCTTCGGTCTCGACCACGTTCAGCACGTCACCGGCCTCGGGCGTGCCGTTGAGGCCAAGAACCTCGACCGGCACCGACGGGCCAGCTTCTTTGATCCGCTCGCCGCGATCATTGATCAGCGCGCGCACGCGGCCATATTGCTCGCCCACAACAAAGACATCGCCTTGGCGCAGCGTCCCTTTCTTGACCAGAACGGTGGCGACAGGGCCACGGCCCACATCAAGCTGCGCCTCGATCACAGCGCCTTCAGCGGCACGGTTGGGATTGGCCTTGAGTTCAAGGATCTCTGCCTGCAGCGCGATAGCTTCCAGCAGTTCATCCAGACCCTGCCCGGTCACAGCCGACACTTCGACATCCTGCACATCGCCTGACATCTGTTCGACGATCACCTCGTGTTGCAAGAGATCGGTGCGCACCTTTTGCGGGTTGGCCTCGTATTTGTCGATCTTGTTGATCGCCACGATCATCGGAACCTTGGCCGCCTTGGCATGGTTAATCGCCTCGATGGTCTGAGGCATGACTGCGTCATCAGCCGCAACAACCAGAACCACGATATCCGTCACTTGTGCGCCACGGGCGCGCATGCTGGTAAAGGCCGCGTGACCGGGCGTATCAAGGAATGTGAGCAATGCACCGCTGTCGGTCTTGACTTGATAAGCACCGATATGCTGTGTGATGCCTCCAGCCTCGCCAGCCACAACCTTGGCATCGCGGATCGCATCCAGAAGCGAAGTCTTGCCGTGGTCGACATGGCCCATGATGGTGATCACAGGCGGCCGCGAGGCGAGATCCTCGGGCTTGTCATCGACTTGATCAATCACATCTTCGACATCCGAGTCGCTCACGCGAACCACGCGGTGCCCGAATTCCTCGATGATAAGTTCGGCGGTGTCGGCATCAATCGACTGGTTCTGCGTGACCATCATGCCATTCTGCATCAACGCTTTGACAATATCACCGACACGCTCGGCCATGCGGTTGGCCAATTCCGATACGACAATGGTCTCAGGTAGTTGCACGTCACGCACGATCTTTTCACGCTCTTGCAAGCCGCCCATTGCCTTTTGGCGGGCGCGTTCTTGCTTGCGCTTCATCGCAGCCATAGATTTCGGGCGCCCACCTTCGCCCCCGGCCAGGGCTTGATTGAGCGTGAGCTTGCCCGCGCGGCGGGCATCTTCGCCACCACGCGCCTTGCCACGGCGCGAAACCTGATCGTCTTCTTCGCGCTTGCGCGCGACAGGGGCTGCCTTGGAAGCCGGCGCACGAGTGGGCGCGGCTACGGGCGCAGCATCCGGCTCTGCCGCCGAAGCCGCAGCCTTGAGCGCAGCTTGTTCGGTGGCGCGCTTCTGGCGCTCCTCTTCCTCTAGTTTGGCACGCGCCTTTTCCTCGGCTTCGCGTTGTTCGCGTTCCTTGGCCTCAGCCTCTTCGCGACGGCGATTGCGCTCCTCTTCGCGGGCCTTTTCATCCGCCTCGCGTTGGGCTGCATCATCGGCTTCGCGCGCTCTGGCTGCGGCGAGCGCCTTCATCCGGCGCTCCAGCTCTGCATCAGAAATACCTGCCGGACGCTTGGACGCCGCTGTGATACCCGAAGACGTTCCAGAGCCCGCAGCCCCAGTGGCCGCCGCCGCAGGTTTGGGCACGACGACACGCTTGCGCTTGGTTTCCACCACGACGTTCTTGGTTCTGCCATGGCTAAAGCTCTGCTTCACGTTCCCCGGCCGGGAACCTGCGCCACGCACCCCCAAAGGTTTCTTTCCGTCGTTGTCGCTCATAGTCTTCTACTTTCCTTTCCGGCGCGCTGTCTCGCCGTCCGAGACGCGCAGACCTTTCAGTCTTGCCGCCTCCTCTACAACACGTTGCAACAAACCTCCAGCACCCAGTGCCGCGTGGATTGTGGTTTGTCGGCCAAAGGCCTGACCCAGCTCGTCCGCCGTAAGCCAGCCAATGAAAGAGCCGCCATAGGGCGTGCTCAGTTTAGATTTTCCGCGCTCAGAGCCATCGCTGGCCTGAATGAGAACACGCGCATCCTCGCGCATGAGCATGTCCTTGACCTTTTCATAACCCGACACGGCGCGCCCACCTTTTCGGGCAAGGCTGATGAGGTCGATCACCCGCCGCACCAAAAGCGCCTCGACCTGGTCAACCAACCCCTCAGGCACTTGGACAGTCTGCTTGGCTGCACGCGCAAAAAGCCCCTTATTTGCAGCCTTTTCGAGGGCGGCACGATCCGCCGCGACCCAGATACCACGCCCCGGTAGCTTTTCCGCCAGATCCGGCGCAATCTGGCCTTCGGGGCCGATCACAAAGCGAATAAGCCCATGCTTCGGCTGCACCTCACCCGTGGCGATGCATTTACGCTCGGGACCGTCACTCCGGTCTTTGGGTTCACCACCGCGCCCCATGATGTGCTCCAAGGCCTGAGCGATCAGGCCTCGGCCTCCTCGTCATCATCGCCGTCGATATCGGCCTCGTCAGCATCGGCCTCAAGTTCGGTCGGGTCGACCCAGCCCAGCATCACGCGGGCAGTCATGACCATATTCTGCGCCTCTTCGAGCGAGACGTCAAATTTCTCCAGAATACCTTCGTCTTTGACGCGCTCGCCCTTGACTGTGGTCCATCCACCGGCAAGCTCCCAATCGGCGCAGGTGGCGAAATCCTCAAGCGATTTCACATCATCTTCGGCCAATGCCAGCACCATCTGCGGGGTCAGACCCTCAAAGGCGATCAGGCTATCCTCGACACCCAATTCGCGGGCCTTGTCCAGAGCGGCCTTGGCCTGAGCCTCGATCACGTCGCGGGCACGCGCCTGAAGTTCTGCGGCGGTATCCTCGTCAACCCCGTCGATCACGAGCAATTCATCGACATCGACATAGGCCACTTCTTCGAGGTTGGTGAAGCCTTCGGAAACCAGCAATTGCGCAAAGAATTCATCCAGATCAAGCGCATCAACAAAGAGCTTGGTGCGCTCTTCGAATTCCTTCTGGCGGCGCTCGCTATCCTCGGCCTCGGTCATGATGTCGATATCCAGCCCGGTCAACTGGCTGGCCAGTCGCACGTTCTGACCACGACGGCCAATGGCAAGGCTCAACTGTTCTTCTGGAACCACGACTTCGATACGCTGCGCATCCTCATCGATCACCACCTTGCTGACCTCGGCAGGCTGGAGCGCGTTCACCAGGAAGGTCGCCTGATCTTCGTTCCACGGGATGATGTCGATCTTTTCACCCTGCAGCTCGTTCACAACCGCCTGAACCCGGCTGCCGCGCATACCAACGCAGGCGCCAACAGGATCAATCGAATTGTCATAGCTGATCACGGCGATCTTGGCCCGGCTACCCGGATCGCGCGCCACGGCCTTGATCTCGATGATGCCGTCATAGATTTCGGGCACTTCCATCTTGAACAGCTCTGCCATGAACTGCGGATCGGTGCGGCTCAGGAAAATCTGCGGTCCGCGCTGTTCGCGGCGCACATCCTTGATGTAGCAGCGCACGCGATCATTGGGCCGATACGCCTCGCGCCCGATCTTTTCATTGCGGCGCAGAATCGCTTCGCCACGGCCCACGTCGACGATGACGTTGCCGTATTCCTCGCGCTTGACCACACCGTTGATAATGGTGCCCAAGCGATCCTTGAATTCCTCGAACTGCCGATCCCGCTCGGCCTCGCGCACTTTTTGCAGAATGACCTGCTTGGCGCTCTGCGCGGCGATCCGGCCCATTTCGACGGGCGGCACTTCTTCGACATAGGTGTCACCGACCTTGGGGTCGTCGAGATACTGCTTGGCTTGCGCGACGGTCATCTCTGCCTGATAGTTCTCGACCGCCTCATCCTCGACAACAGTGCGGACACGGGTAAATTTGGCGCGCCCGGTCTTGCGGTCGATATTCACGCGAATATCCATCTCGCTACCGTACCTGCTCTTGGCAGCACGGGCGAGGCTTTCTTCCATCGCTTCGACCACCAGTGCTGGGTCGATCATCTTTTCGCGCGCGACCGCTTCTGCGGTCTGCAACAGCTCCAGCTGGTTGGCGGATGTGATTGCCATGGTGTCAGTCCTCCTCAGAACCGTTCTCGGTTTCGATCTCGTCAAATTGCTCTTCGTTGATCACGCCCGCCGCTTTGCGCTGCCGCAGCATTTCCTTGATCAACTCATCCGTCAGAACCAGCTTGGCATCAGAGAGCCAGTCGAATTCCAGCCCGATCGTGCCTTCCTCGACATTGATCAGCACTTCGCTGCCTTCAACACCCGCAAGAACGCCCTTGAAGCGACGGCGTCCGTCGATCAGCTCGGTGGTCTCGATCTTGGCCTCATAGCCCTCGAACATCTCGAAATCCTTGAGACGGGTCAAAGGCCGGTCAATTCCGGGGCTTGATACTTCGAGCGTATACGCCTCGACCAATGGATCCTCGACATCCAATACAGCGCTGACCGCTGTGCTGATCGCGGCGCAATCATCCACCTCGATCCCGCCTTCGGGTTTGTCCGCCATGATCTGAAGCGTGTGATATTGCCCGCCCATAAGCCGGACGCGCACCAATTCGTAGCCCAGATCCTCGATCACGGGTGTAATGATCTCGGCCAGTCTGCGATCAATCGCTGCCTTTGCAATCAAGTCGTTCGTCATGGTTCCCAAGCACAAAAAAACGGGCGCGCGGCCCGTTACACTCTCCGGTGGTGCATTCGAGTGGACCCGAAAGCGCCGCTGTTGAGGGGCATATACGCCCCTCGCCCTGAGTCTGCAAGAGGATTCCACCTTAGCCGAATCTGTCTTGCCACGCGGGCAGGGTATCGCCCGCGACAGACCGCGCTGCGTGCACGCCGCGTGCAATAGCCCGCGCCATCACGCAAGCGGCTGCGTGGCCAAGCATCACCTGTGCCGCGAGATCAGGCGGGGGATGCGCGCCTGTGGCCAAGGCAAAGATGGCGTCACCATCCATAAGCGTATGCGACGGCACAAGCGCCCGCGCAAAGCCGTCGTGCGCCGCCACCGCCAATCGGGTGCATTGTGCCTGGGTTAGTGCCGCGTCGGTTGCGATGATCCCAATCGTGGTATTGCCGTGCTGCGCCATCTTGGTCGGAGCCAGCAGAGGATCGGGATAGGCCCGCGCCAAGCCGCGCCCACCAAATTCTGCCCCCCTCTCGAACGGGGCCGCCCAAAACTCGGGCCCGTCCCCCACCGTGGCGGACCCAAGCGCATTTACCGCAACCAAGGCCCCCACCGTCACGCCAGAGGGCAAAACAACCGAGGCGGAACCTAGCCCTCCACGCAGGTTTGCCGTGGTCGCCCCGGTTCCGGCCCCAGTGCTGCCGATCTCGAAATCCTCAGACCTGCCCGCCAATGCCTTTCGGCCCAGACCCTTGTAGGGATTCTCACGCCATGCCTTGTCGCCACCGTTCAGCAGATCGAAAAGAATCGCCCCCGGAACGATGGGCACCCGCACATCGCCCACGGCAAACCCGCGCCCCTCATCGCGCAGCCCGTCCGCCACACCCGACGCAGCATCAAGCCCAAAGGCCGAGCCGCCCGACAGAACCAAAGCATCGACCTGCTCAACGACCCGGTCGGGGCTAAGCAGATCCGTCTCGCGCGTGCCCGGCGCACCGCCCATCACATGCACACCTGCGGTAAAGGGCGCATCGCCCACCAGCACTGTCACACCCGAGCGGAGCCGCATGTCCTGCGCATTGCCCACGCACAACCCAGGCACATCGGTGATCAGATTTCGTGCGCCGATTTTCATTCCCATGCCGCAATCCCTATATCCCTGTCGCAAACCCGCTTGCCAGACCCGAGCTAATCGGCAAAAACGCCATAGGCCCGGGCGATGGCGTCGCCCCAAAATGGCCTTTCCCCACAGTCCTGAACGCCGGGACCTTCTTTTGCAAGGAGGGTCACTATGACTGCACGTCCTGAATTCTATCGTTTCCACAACGGCGAAAAGGCACCGCTGGCCTTTGCCACATCTGAATATGAGGCCCGGATCAAGGGGCTGCGCGCGCTCATGGCCGAGCATGGCACGGCGGCGGTTGTTCTCACATCCATGCACAACATCGCCTATTACTCAGGCTTTCTCTACTGCTCGTTTGGCCGCCCTTATGGTCTTGTCGTCACCGACACCGATTGTGTGACCATATCGGCGGGGATTGACGCCGGTCAGCCGTGGCGTCGCTGTTTCTGTGACAACATCACCTATACCGACTGGCAGCGCGACAATTACTGGCGCGCAATCCTGTCGGTCACGGGCGAAGGGCGTGTTGTGGGCTATGAGGGTGACCACCTGACGCTGCTGCAACGCGACAAACTGGAAACTTTCCTAAAGCCTGCTGCGATGGTCGATCTTGCCCCTGCGACGATGCGGCAACGCATGCGTAAATCGGCGGCAGAGATTAGCCTCATCCGGTCCTGCGCGCAGGTGGCGGACGTGGGCGGCTATGCCATCCGCGATGCGGTTCAGATTGGCACCCGCGAGATTGACGTGGCCATGGCAGGCCGCGATGCGATGGAAGCTGAGATTGCCAAACGCTTCCCGGATGCAGAGTATCGCGACAGTTGGGTGTGGTTCCAATCGGGCCTCAACACGGACGGGGCGCATAACCCTGTGACTGCCCGCGCGATTGAACGCGGCGATATCCTGTCACTCAACACCTTTCCGATGGTGTCAGGCTATTACGTGGCGCTGGAACGCACCATGTTTGCCGGCGAAGTAGACGACGCCAGCCTGAAAATCTGGGAGGCCAACGTCGCCGCCCATGAATATGGCATGTCTCTGCTGAAACCCGGCGTCAGCTGCGCCGAGGTCACGCACAAGATCAACACCTTCTTTGAAGAGCGCCAATTGCTGCAATATCGCACCTTTGGCTATGGCCACAGCTTTGGCATCCTCAGCCATTATTATGGCCGCGAGGCAGGTCTGGAACTGCGCGAGGATATCGACACGGTGCTCGAGCCGGGCATGGTCATCTCGATGGAGCCGATGCTGACGCTGGCGGCGGATCAACCCGGTGCCGGGGGCTACCGCGAGCATGATATTCTGGTCATTACCGAAGACGGGAATGAGAATATCACTGGCTATCCTTATGGACCCGGTTTCAACGTGGTTGGCTGAATCAATGACTGCGGCGGGGGATCACCCCGCCGTATCACACCGCGATGCGGCCAGCCGCTGAAAGAACTTTAGCGCCTCCTGCCCAGCCGAAAACCGCTCCAACGCGCCGCCGCGCACTTCGGCGATGCTCCAGACCCAGCTTTGCGCCGGATCGTCCAGCATCGACCATTTGGGAAACATCCGCTCTTGCACTTCGCGGTGCATCAGGCGCACCGGATTGACATGCCGGTCATCCTGAATGATCCGATCATAGGTCGCCTCGACCTTGGGCTTCGGACCTTCCAAAAGTTGAAGATACATATCGCCGCGCACAATCAACGCACCGGTAATGTCGTCACGAGCGTTATAGCGCCGCGCATCCAGCAGGATGCCCGCCAGCATCGCCGGGTCAAAGCCAAAAGGCTGAGAGGCGTAGATCAACTGGGTCAGCGGCATGTCATGGCTCCTAAAGCCGAAAAGATATACGACGCAGACTGCGCCGTCGACGGGGTCTTCACACATCCAGTCAAGATGCGCCATTCCCGTGCCAAAAGCGATAGGCAGGCGCACAACCATGGATTATTTGCAGCACTCTACATGCCACCCAGATACGTATCCTATTGTCCCGTATCAACCCACCCACAGGTATACGCGATACGTTAGAATAGCGTTAAATGGCGATATTGATAGGAAGGAATCGCTTGGCCAGAGGCCTGCGTGATCCTTCCGCTCTGCTTAGCGCTATGGGTCTGCCCCCCTACCGCGACAACCCGCCATGCAGCGTCGGCTGATCAAGGCTCGCAAACCCGTAATGCCGCAGCCAGCGTAAATCAGAATCAAAGAACGCCCGCAGATCAGGAATCCCGTATTTCAGCATCGCGATCCGGTCGATCCCCATGCCAAAGGCAAATCCCTGCCACTCATTCGGGTCGATATTCCCCGCCTGCAACACCTTGGGATGGACCATTCCGGACCCGAGAATTTCAAGCCAGTCATTGCCCTCGCCCACCTTGAGCGTGCCACCTTCCCAAGAACAGCGGATATCCACCTCGGCCGATGGCTCGGTGAAGGGGAAATGCGACGCGCGAAAACGCAGATCGACATTGTCCACCTCAAAGAACGCTTTGACGAACTCTTCCAGCACCCATTTGAGATTGGCCATGGAAATGGCACGGTCAATCGCCAGACCTTCGACCTGATGGAACATGGGGGTATGGGTCTGATCGTAATCGGCACGATAGACGCGGCCCGGCGCAATGATCCGAATGGGCGCGCCATTGGCCTGCATGCTGCGGATCTGCACCGGGCTGGTGTGGGTGCGCAGGACATGCGGCGGCCGTTCGTCCCCGTCCGCCCGATGCGTGTAAAACGTGTCCATTTCGGCACGTGCCGGGTGATGGCCGGGAATGTTCAGTGCGTCGAAATTGAACCAGTCGGATTCTATTTGCGGGCCTTCAGCCACGGCAAAGCCCATGTCGGCAAAGATTGCGGTGACTTCCTCTGTCACTTGGCTGACCGGGTGGATCGTGCCCGCCCTGCGCCCGCGCGCAGGCAGCGTCACATCCAGCCACTCGCCCCGCAAGCGTTCATCCAGCGCGGCATCGCCCAAGGCTTGTTTCTTGGCGGCAAGTGCGCTTGTGATCTCGTCTTTCAGCGCGTTCAGGCGTGGTCCGGCCTCTTGCCGCTCTTCCGGGCTCATCCGCCCCAATTCGCGCATCGCAAGGCTGATTTCGCCCTTCTTGCCAACGGCCTGCACACGCAGATCCTCAAGCGTGGTCTCGTCGCCCGCATGGGCAATCGCCGTCAGATATTTTTCCCGCAGATCACTCATCGCATCCATCCCGCTGGTCTTTCCGGCGAGTTACCGCGCATCGGCGCGGCGTGCAAGCAATTGCGCCGGTCAAGCCCGGTCGATCCGCGCCTGATAGCAATTGTTGCGCGCCGAGCGAACATGGATATAGGCCACATCCCTCTGCTCGAACACCTGTTCGGCATAGGCAGGGATCTCGGCCGCCGCCACAACACGACCGGTGCCGTAAACTATTCGGTCCCGGCTGTTGTAACCCTTGAGCAGATAGTCGGGGCTGTCGCGCAAGACTTCGGGAATCGCTGTGCCGTCATGCCGCGCGCAGGCATCCGCACAGAGGAAAATCGGCCCGGTCTCCGCATAGGGATGCAACCCGGCAAAGGGCCGATAGGCGAGGATCAGCATCGCCGCCCCCTCGGGTATGAGGCGCAGACAATGGCGGCAAGGATTGCCAGATCCCTGCGCCACATGATGTTCAGGCGGGGTTCCATAGGCATCGGGCGCGCCAGCTTGCAAGGCGCGGACAGTCTCTGTGGGCAAGGCGGTGATAGCAATCATTCTCGGGCCTCCGGTTCGGGTTTCCCCAAATCTGCCCCAAGGCTGCGTCATAAGACGACCCGCTTCTTGCGCAATTTGCGCTCACCCTTTCGGTTTCTTGTCCTGAACGTCCCGGAGCAGCGCCTCGAGCTGTGTGAGTCGCGTCAACACCTCATCGCGGTAATTGTCGGTCTTTTCTACGTCCTCAGCGTGATGCGCATCCTGCATCGAGTTGACGATCAGACCGACCAGCAAGTTCACCACCGCAAAGGTCGTGACCATGATGAAGGGCACAAAAAACGCCCAAGCATAGGGGAATTCCTCCATCACCGGGCGCACGATGCCCATCGACCAGGATTCGAGCGTCATGATCTGGAAAAGCGAATAGGCCGAGCGACCCAGATCACCGAACCACTCCGGGTACGCCGCGCCAAACAATTTGGTCGCCATCACGGACCCGATATAAAACAGCATTCCCATCAAAAGGAACACCGACCCCATGCCAGGTAGGGCCGTCACCAACCCCTCGACCACCCGACGCAGTGAGGGCGCAACAGACACGACGCGCAACAGACGCAGGATACGAAGTGCCCGCAACACCGACAGGCCCTGAGTGGCCGGAACCAAAGAAATTCCCACGATAACGAAATCAAAGATATTCCAACCGTTCCGGAAAAATCCCCCGATTCCGCGCGCAAAAAGTTTGGCGGCGATCTCGACCACGAAAACCGCAAGACAGAGCTTGTCGAGCAAAAGGATCAGATCACCCGCCCGCTCCATGATCGGATCAGAGGTTTCCATGCCGAGGATCACGGCATTGAACAGGATCACGCCCAGAATCGCGTTTTGAAACAGAGAGGTGTCGATGAATGCGCCGACGCGGGTGCGAAAATTCATGAAGATGCCTGCCAAGTCCTATGTCTGACCAATGCGCCCCATATGGGCGCATCTCATCTGCGGCACAAGCGGGGCTGACTCAGGTTTCGGCGCGCGCTAGCATGCGGCCCAGCATTCGACCGCCGAGGATATGCAGATGGTAATGCGGCACCTCCTGCACACCATGGGCACCGGCGTTGGTAATCGCGCGAAAACCCTGACCATCTGCGCCCAGATCAACGCCCGTCTGGCGGCACACCTCGGCTACGGCGCGGTTGAAATCGACGATCTCAGCATCACTCGCCTCTGACGCAAAGTGATCGTAGCTGACATAGGCCCCTTTGGGGATCACCAGCACATGCACCGGGGCCTGCGGCTGGATATCGTGAAATGCAAGGGTATGCGCCGTCTCCAGCACCGTTTTATTCGGAATCTCACCGCGCAGGATTCGGGCAAAGATATTCTGGGGATCATAGGCATAGGGCATAGGGCGTCCTCAATCTGCAAACAGGTGGTCGGGCTCTGCGATTTCCTGCGCTTTTTCGCGCGGAATATCAAGGAAGCGCGCCAATAGATCGGCGCGTTGGCCCCGATCATCCGATTGCCGCAGGATCATGTGATTCTCGAATTCGGAATCGCGTATGCGGTCGCTCTCATAGGTCATGTCGCCTCGGATTGTGGGCAACAGCCGCTCTAATGTCTCGGGCGGGGTCTGTTCGCCCGCCAGTCCCACACGCATGGCATGACCAATCAGATACGCATCGGTAAAATGACACTGAACCTCCAAAAGCTTGGTCACAGCGCGGTCACCGCAGAAATCCTGCAAGAGATCAATGCTGCCGGGGTCCATGCAGACAAGCAGGCGATCCGTCTCATAGTAATCGAACAGCATCCGCATCAGGGCCCGCCGATGTCGGGTTCGTTTGGCCAAAGTACCCTGAATACCCCCCAGATCAGGCAGGGCTGTGCCCTCTTCGTTGAAAAGATATTCGATTGCAGGCAGGTTTGTGACCTGTCGGATGCGCTCCAGCAAACGCTTGGCCACATGCCATTTCTTGCACACAACGATCATCAGCTCGCGCTCACGCCCAAGCGTGCTTTCGGTTTCCCAGAACCGCTGCGCAAATCGTCGGCCTTCCCGGCCCCGCGCAGTCAGAAACTGAAACAGGCCGCGCCCCTCGTTCGAAATCTGGAACTGCGCGCGCTCGTCAGAATAGAGCGTGCCCAAACGCCGCTTCAGCTCCAATGCCTCGGGGCTGATCTTGCGGGCAAAAAGATAATCCTGACTGAGCAAGAGGTCGTAGTGGTCGTTGTAGAACGTGACCGGCATCCCATAGTCTGTGAACATGAGAAATGTCAGCGTGCGCGTCTCAATCTCACTCTCAGGCACCAGATGCCGCACAAGCGTTTGAAAGAACGTTTCATCGGGAATCCATGTGGTGCGAAAAAACCGCATCACATCGCGCCGTTTGCGGGTGAATTCCAAAATCCACTCGACTGTGCGCCGCCGCAGGCACCACCACTGGCTTCCGATCTGGATTTGGATGTCAGGCGGAATGGGGCGCGTCAGACCCAGTTTGCGCTGGAGGTTGTATGACGCGTAGAACCGCTTGGGCTGTGTGCGTTCGTTGAAGAAGTGGCGATAAATCAGCCGCTCTTCCTTCATCCCGGTTTTGATCCAGTCACTCTCGAAGTAGTCGAAACTTTCGACATAATCGACATCGCGATTGTCCAAAAATTGATGCGCAAAACGGGCCGACTTGATCGGCGCGCAATCGCCCGAGAGCATGTAAAAATGCGTGGCACGCGGAAATTCGTCAACCGCCGCCTCAACCGCGTAAAGCGTGGCTTGCACCAAAGACCAAGCGCCCCAACCGCATTTGATGCGCTTTCTCGCGAAGGTCACACTGGGATTATCCGCCAGGGCTGTCTTGATCCGGTTAAAAGCCTCAGGCTTGGCGCGTGCGTCAAAATGGATCGCCATATAGTCGCCCGCAGCCGTCAGCATCTCAGCCTGACGGATGATCGCCTCAGGGTCCTTGTGACACAGCAGGATGAATGCGATCTTTGCCATTACGGAAACGGTTTAACCTTCGATTTACCGACTGTTTATAGCATTAACGGTGAACAGCGCCTGAATAAACAGACTTTCTTTGGTTTTTTGAACAGGTTAGACAGGATCAAGCCTGCATCAAGCGGGAAAGTATTGGCGGAGGCAGTGATCATGGGATTTCCCGGAACCTGGATGACCGAAAGCGAGAGCGTGGTCTACCGCGTGGTCCCCAAGTGTGCCTGCTCGACCATCGGGCAAATTCTCTATTATTCCGATCATGGCGTGTTCTTTGATGGCGACATTCACGACGCAACAGAGGGCCTTCATAAATGGGCGCGCGAAGACAGTCAGAAGCTGATCAACGCCAATGTGAAAACCCATACCTCCTATGCGTTTTCCTGCGTGCGCAACCCATATACCCGCATCCTGTCGTCTTTTTTTGACAAGATTTGCGGCATTCAGCGCAACGGCAGCCGCTATCGCGGCAAGCTGGTGCCGACCATCATCCAGAAATACGGAATTGAAGTGGGCGGCGACGACGGCAAGCAAGAGTTTGACCAGATCAAAAGCTTTCGCCGGTTTTTGCTCTTTGCTCGGGATACCATCCGCTGGAAACGACCGATGGAGCCAGATATTCACTGGTCCGCGATGTCGGGCCATATCTCGACCTTTATCGTCAACGGTGGCCGCTACAACAAGATTTTCTGGACAGAGAAATTCGATGACGGCATGGGCGAGGTGCTGGGGGCGATCAACACCAAGCATACGATCGACCTCAAAACCATTCCTCGGTTCAACGAATCCGAAGGCCACGGGCCCAAACGCGCGCATCCTGTCGAAGAGTATTTCGACGACCTCTCGATGCATCTGATCTACGAAATATACAAACGCGATTTTGACCTCTTCAAATATGATTTCGAAAATCCAGCCAACAAGATGCCAATAGGTGAGATCGACCTTGACGAGGTGCATGCCAAGCTGGGCGACTGATCTGCCCCACGAGGGCTTGCATTCCGGGCCAACTGGCGTATACGGCACGCCAGACATGCGCGTGATGCCCGCTTAGGCAAGAATCACCCCGTTCGGCGGGGGTCCCGGTTGGGTATGACGTGCGTTTACACATATCGAACCGAGAAAGGGTCACTTACATGGCCAATACGCCGCAGTCCAAGAAACGCGCCCGCCAGAACGAAAAGCGTTTTGCCATCAACAAATCCCGCCGCTCGCGCATCCGCACCTTCCTTCGCAAAGTCGAAGAGGCCATCGCTTCTGGCGATAAGGACGCGGCCGTGACCGCCCTGCGCAATGCTCAGCCCGAATTGATGCGCGGCGTAACAAAAGGTGTGGTGCACAAGAACACCGCATCCCGCAAAATTTCGCGCCTCTCGTCGCGCGTAAAAGCAATCGCGCAAAGCTGAGAAGCAACCCTTTGAAACTAAAAGGCAGCGTCGTCGACGCTGCCTTTTGCATGTCTGCGGGTCCGGCTGCGGTCAGAGATTCTTTTCGGTCAAAGCCTCTGTCAAGCGCATAGAGTAGTTGCCGCAACAGGCCGGAGGTTGCTAGTTTCAGACCTGCGATTCACGCTTGGGGGGACAGGCTGTATCGGGGTCAAGCAGAAGAGGGAAACCCTCAGCTATGGCACCGCTACTGAGCACTCTGCTCTAGTCATGTCCAATGCGAATGTACTTTGCGGTCAGGAACCGCGTGGCTTTGGGACGGGCCGCGCATATACGGTGATTGATTTCAGAGTACGCGCTTGTTGACGAGGGGACATGCATCCGTTGCACCTAGCATCGGAACGCAAGTTGCTTTGCCGACTCAAAACTGTGTCGCGCCGGATCGAACAACTGCTGTCAGATCCGGCTTGAGAAGAACGGTAGAGTCGCGGAACGGGGACAGAATGACACAAGAGCAATGGGGCCAGTTGAAGCAAAAACTTCAGCAATCCGTCGGGCAGAGCAATTTCAAGAACTGGATAGAGCCGCTGGAATTTGCTCGCGTCGATGATGGTGTCGCGACCTTTCATGTCCCCACGACATTTCTTGGCAATTATGTATCGCAACATTTTGGCGAATTGATTCTCTATCAGATGAGCAATCTGTCTCCTGATGTCAGGCGACTGCAATTCCGTGTTGCCGCCAATAGTGGCGCGCGCCCCTCACGGCCTGCTACCGTAGCCTCGGTGGAACCTATCGCCGACAGCATCGTTCCGTCTGCGCCGCTGGACGAGAGGTTCACGTTTGATAGTTTCGTGGTCGGTAAGCCCAATGAACTAGCCCATGCCGCAGCGCGCCGGGTGGCCGAATGCGGCCCCGTTACATTCAATCCACTGTTTCTTTATGGCGGCGTCGGCCTTGGCAAGACCCACCTGATGCATGCGATCGCTTGGGAATTGAAGATCACCCGCCCCGATCTCAACGTTGTCTATCTCTCGGCGGAACAGTTCATGTATCGCTTTGTGCAAGCGCTGCGCGACCGCAAGATGATGGATTTCAAATCGGTGTTCCGTTCCGTCGATGTTCTGATGGTCGACGACGTGCAGTTCATCGCCGGCAAGGACAGCACGCAAGAAGAGTTCTTTCACACCTTCAATGCGCTTGTGGACCAGAACAAGCAGATCGTAATTTCCGCCGACCGCGCCCCCGGAGAGATTGCCAATCTTGAGGAACGCATCAAGTCGCGCCTGCAATGTGGCCTCGTGGTTGACCTTCACCCGACTGATTATGAATTGCGTCTTGGCATCCTGCAATCCAAGGTGGACCGCTACCGCGCGCAATACCCCGACCTTGCCCTTAGCGACGGCGTGCTTGAATTCCTCGCGCACCGGATCAGCACAAATGTGCGCGTGCTCGAGGGTGCGATGACCCGGCTTTTCGCCTTCGCCTCGCTGGTGCGCAAGCCGATCACACTGGAACTGACCCAAGATTGCCTTGCGGATGTGCTGCGCGCATCCGAGCGCAAAGTGTCTATTGAGGAAATTCAGCGCAAGGTCTCGGATCATTACAATATCCGGCTCAGCGATATGATCGGCCCAAAGCGAACGCGCTGCTACGCCCGCCCGCGACAGGTGGCGATGTATCTTTGCAAACAGATGACATCGCGGTCCTTGCCGGAAATCGGTCGGCGTTTTGGTGGGCGCGACCACACAACGATCATGCATGGCGTCAAGCGTATCGACGAGTTGCGCATTCAAGATGCACAGATTGCCGAGGATCTGGAGCTTCTGCGTCGCACGCTGGAAGGGTAAGTGGCGCCAGCCCTTGACGCTGTCGGTTTTCCAGCCGAAAACTCCAAAAAACACTTGAGGTGCGGGGTGGAGTTGCTACCTTGCCCCTCCCGGCATTGATCCGGCACCTGACAGGAGCGAGGGAATGAAACTCAGCATCGAACGCGGCGCATTGCTTAAAGCCGTGTCTCAGGCCCAATCGGTGGTCGAACGGCGCAATACGATCCCGATCCTCGCCAATGTCCTGATCGAGGCCGAAGGTAACAGCGTACAATTCCGCGCCACCGATCTTGATATCGAAGTGGTGGACAAGGCTCCTGCTCAGGTCGAGCGTGCCGGTGCCACAACTGTATCGGCAGTGATGCTCCATGAAATCGTGCGCAAACTGCCCGATGGGTCGCTGGTCACGCTCAGCGACGACGGGGCCTCGGGCCGTCTTACGGTGCAGGCCGGACGGTCAAATTTCAATCTCGCCACCTTGCCGAAAGAAGACTTTCCGGTGATGGCCTCCTCGGAATATGCCAGCAATTTCTCGGCCCCCGCGCCAGTGCTGCGCCGCCTCTTCGACAAATCGAAATTTGCCATTTCCACCGAGGAAACCCGCTATTACCTCAACGGCGTCTATCTGCACGTCTCGGACGCCGATGGCGGCAAGGTTCTGCGATGCGTCGCCACCGATGGTCACCGCCTTGCGCGTATTGATGCTGACCTGCCTGATGGAGCCTCGGACATGCCCGGCGTGATCGTTCCGCGCAAGACCGTGGGCGAACTGCGTAAACTGCTCGAAGACGATGACATGAAAATCGCGGTCTCGGTTTCAGAAACCAAGATCCGTTTTGCCACGCCCGACATTACCCTCACCTCTAAGGTGATTGATGGCACCTTCCCCGATTACACCCGCGTCATTCCGCAGGGCAACACCCGCCGAATGGAGGTGGATGCCGCAGAATTCGCGCAGGCGGTGGACCGTGTGGCAACCGTGAGCTCAGAGCGCTCGCGCGCGGTGAAGCTCTCGCTTGACGAAGATCGCCTGATCCTCTCGGTCAACGCCCCAGATAGCGGTGCCGCCGAAGAAGAATTGGCCGTGGCCTATGGCGATGAGCGGCTGGAGATTGGGTTTAACGCGAAATATCTGCTGGAGATCGCAAGTCAGGTGGATCGTGAGAACGCGGTCTTCCTCTTCAACTCTTCGGGTGACCCGACGCTGATGCGCGAAGGCAATGACACGACGGCGGTTTATGTCGTGATGCCGATGCGGGTGTGACACCCGTAGGTGCCTGCGGCGGGAGTGTTTCGGAACGATGAAAGGGCCGTGAATGCCCGGCCTTTACCTGTCGGAATTGACCCTCTCGCATTTCCGCTCTCATAAATCAGGGCGACTTTCGCTTGATGCGCGGCCTGTGGCGATTCATGGGCCGAATGGGGCGGGCAAGACGAACCTGATCGAAGCGATTTCACTCTTGTCCCCCGGTCGTGGTCTACGGCGGGCCGCAGCGCAGGACATGGCGCGACGCCCCGAGGCGCTCGGCTGGAAGATCACCGCGATCCTGAATTCTTTGCATCAGGTTCACGAAGTCGAGACCTTCGCCGAAGGCACCGCCGCCCGCCAAGTCCGGATCGACAGCAAGACCGCCACGCAATTGGCGCTTGGCCGTATCGCGCGCCTTCTCTGGCTCGTCCCAGCCATGGACCGCCTTTGGATCGAAGGGGCAGACGGCCGCCGCCGCTTTCTCGACCGCATGACCATGAGCTTTATTCCCGCCCATGCCGAGGTCACGCTCGCTTATGACAAGGCGATGCGCGAACGCAACCGTCTGCTCAAGGATCAGGTGCGCGATGCGCAGTGGTATCTTGCGCTCGAACGGCAAATGGCCGACGCGGGCGCCGAAATCCATGCCAACCGCCAGCACGCGCTCGCCCTGATCATGGGGGCGCAGATGCAAGCCGAAACCGCCTTTCCCACTGCAGAACTGGAGCTGACGCAAACCGAAGGGGAGATGCCGGACAGTGCCGACGATCTGCGTCAAGCATTGGCCGAGAGCCGTTTTCGCGATCTGATGGCCGGTCGCACCCTGATCGGACCGCACCGCGCCGATCTCTACGGTGTCTATGCCGCCAAGGGCGTGCCCGCCGCTGACTGCTCCACCGGCGAGCAAAAGGCGCTTCTGGTCTCGCTCATCCTTGCGAATGCCCGCGCCCTTGCGCGCGATTTCGGGGCGCCGCCGCTCTTGTTGCTGGATGAGGTCGCAGCCCATCTTGACGCCACCCGCCGCGCGGCCCTTTATGACGAAATCTGCGCACTCGGCGCTCAGGCATGGATGACCGGCACCGGGCCAGAGCTATTCTCCGAACTGGGCAACCGCGCACAACATATCCACGTCACAGACACCTCTGGCATCAGCCAGATCACACCAGAGGCCCCATGACCCCGCAACGCGTCACTCTCATTACCCTAGGCGTCGAGGATCTTGAACGGTCGCGTACCTTCTATGAAGCGCTTGGCTGGACCCCGACCGAGGCACTTCCAGAGGTGGTGTTCTACCAGATGAACGGTTTGGTGCTTGGTCTCTTCGGCAAGGCGCATCTCGCCGCCGATCAGGGCCGCCCGGATGCCGCCCTCGGGACCGGGGCAATCACGCTGGCCCAGAACTTTGTAACCGAGGCAGAGGTGGACGCCGCCTTTTCCACCGCGCTCGCCGCCGGGGCTGCCGCGCTCAAACATCCTGAAAATGTATTCTGGGGCGGCTATTCCGGCTATTATGCCGATCCCGACGGTCATGTTTGGGAAGTGGCGATGAACCCCTTTTGGCCACTCGCCGAGGATGGCAGCCTGACCTTGCCAGAGGCCCCATGACCATCGCGGCTTTCGATCTGATGCTCTATGCTGCGGCCATGGCAGGCCTCTGGGCTGTGCCGGGCCCGGTCTGGGTGGCATTGACGGCGCGCGCCCTCTCGGGCGGTATGCGCGGGGCATGGCCGCTGGCTGTGGGCGTTGCCTTGGGCGATCTGATCTGGCCGCTCTGCGCCATTCTCGGCCTTGCATGGGTTCTGTCGATCTATGGTGATGCGCTGAACCTGCTGCGCTGGATCGCAGCGGGCGTATTCATCGGTATGGGCCTCTTGCTGATCCGTGCGCCTGCGCGCGTCCCGGGTGCCGATAGCCGCATGACCCGCCCCGGCATCTGGGCCGGGTTTTCGGTTGGCGTGGCGGCGGTCATCGGCAACCCCAAGGCGATCCTCTTCTACATGGGTTTTCTGCCGGGTTTCTTCGATCTGGCGCAGGTTACCGTGCTAGACATCGCCGCGATTCTTGCGATTTCGGCGATCGTGCCCATGCTTGGAAATCTGGCACTGGCGCTTTTTCTCGACCGCGCGCGTCGCCTCTTGCAGAGCCCGGCAGCACTGCGCCGCATGAACATCAGTTCAGGCATGCTCCTGATTCTCGTGGGGCTTGTGATCCCCTTTACGTGACCGACCTTGCACGCTTCGTCAGACTGAGCATGCCCCAGGAGCAAGCCCGTTCTTGATCAAGGATAGCGCAGCCGCCCCTAGCCCGGCAGGGTACCAGTGAGCACATAGCGCAACAGATCCACAACCTGCGCCGGTTCTCGGGCCACAGCAAGAGCGGCGGCATCTACTTCTTTGAGCGCATGGTCATGTTCGGGGCGTTGCAAGATAATCAGCGACTTGCCAAGTGCCGCTGCATAACCTGCGTCAAAGGCTGCGTTCCATTGCTTGTACTGCTCACCAAAGCGCACCACGACAACATCCGCCTCGGTAATCCCCTTGCGCGTGCGAATGGCGTTGACCATCGCGCCCTTGTGGTCGTGCCAATATTTGTTCGGCTCTTCCCCAAGGATCGCCACGCCGCAATCATCGCTCGCCGCGTGATCCGTGACCGGGCCTGAGAACACCACATCAAGCCCTTTGGACCCTTCAACAATCTGATCGCGCCAATCAGTGTGGATTTCGCCTGAAAGATAGACCTTGAGCATGGTTTTCTCCTCTTGTTCAGCCACGCAGCACTCCGCCGGTCGCCTTTGTTACCTTTTCGATGATCTTGCCCGATACCGCTTCAATCTCGGCTTCGGTCAGGGTCTTGTCGCGGGGTTGAAGGCGTACGGTCAAAGCGAGGGATTTCTTGCCCTCACCCAGATTACCACCGCTGAAGGCATCAAACACGCGAACATCCTCGATCAGCGCCTTGTCGGCCCCAGCCGCCGCGTTGATGAGGGTCAGCGCCTCGGTTTGGACGTCTACCACAAAGGCGAAATCGCGCTCGACCGCCTGCAGATCGCTGATGTCCAATGCGCCCCTGCTGGCAGATGTCTTGCGCGGCAACGGAATTTCCGCCGGATAGAGGGTAAAGGCCACGGCAGGCCCTTTGACATCCAGCGCCTGCAAAATGCGCGGATGCACCTCGCCAAAGATACCCAGTACCTTTTTGGGTCCCAGACAGATCCGCCCATGCCGGCCCGGATGAAACCATGCCGGCCCGTCGCGCAAGATCTGCACCTTGGCAGGCGCTCCAATAGCGGCGAGGATCGCTTCGACATCGGCCTTGGCGTCGAAGACATCAACCGCCCGCGCTGCGCCATGTACCTCTTTGGGCCCCGAGCGCCCTACAAGAAGTCCCGCAACCTGCAAATGCTGTTCACCCGGCTCGCCACCATGAAAGGCGTGCCCCACTTCGAACAACGCCAGATCCATGATCCCTCGCGCCTGATTGCGGGCCGCAGCCCGCAACAGACCCGGAAGCAGGTCCGGACGCATGTGGCTAAGGTCTGCGCTGATCGGATTGGCCAGCATCGTCGCATCATCGCCTCCGCCAAAGAGCGTGGCTGCGGCATGGTCAATAAAGCTGTAAGTGACACATTCGTTATAGCCAAGCGCCGCACAGGTGCGGCGCGCGATCTGTTCGCGCTTTTGCATCGGGCTGAGGATCGGCTTGGGCACGCCAGGCAGGGCGCGTGCCATAGGGCGGCCTTGCAACTTGGTCAGAGATGCAATCCGCGCCACCTCTTCCACCAGATCCGCCTCGCCAAGAATATCAGGCCGCCAGCTTGGGACATAGGCCATGTTACCTTCGAGCTTGAAGCCGAGTGCAGTTAAACTCTGACGCTGCTCGCTTTCAGGAATTTCCATTCCCACCAGCGATTGCACCCGCGCAGGATCAAGCCGGTAGGCGCGGCTCACATCCGGAACCTTGCCCGCGACGACGCGGTTCGAAGGCGCACCACCACATAGGTCGAGGATCATTTGCGTCGCCAGATCCAGTGCTTCCATGTTGAACGCAGGATCAATACCGCGCTCGTTGCGATAGCGCGCGTCTGAGTTGATCCGCAGAGCGCGGCCCGTTGTGGCGATCTGCACGGTGTCCCATACCGCCGCTTCCAGAAAGACATTTACGGTTTCGTCGGTGCAGCCGGTCGCGAGCCCCCCCATGATGCCGCCAATGCTCTCAATGCCGGACTCGTCAGAAATCACCACCTGACCGAGGCCAAAGGTGTATTCCTTTTCATCCAGTCCGATCAATGTCTCGCCGCCTGTCGTGCGGTGTATGCGAAGGTCACCCTTCACCTTGTCCGCGTCAAAAACATGCAGGGGGCGATTGCGATCATAGGTGAAGAAGTTGGTGATATCGACCAGCGCCGAGATCGGACGCAGTCCGATGGCGCGCAGCCGCTGTTGCAACCATTCGGGAGAAGGGCCGTTCTTGACCCCCCGGATCAACCGCCCAGCAAAAACCTCACAGCCGCCGGTTGCCGTATCCGCATCAATCGTCACACCGATGGGGCAGGCGAACTGCCCCTCGATGTCGACAGTTTGCGCCGGTTTCATCTTGCCCATTCCCCGCGCTGCCAGATCAAGAGCAATGCCGCGCACGCCAAGCGCATCGGGACGATTGGGGGTGATGGCAATCTCGATCACGGGGTCAACCTTGGCCGGATCATGGGCGGCCAGCCAATCGGTAAACCGCTGGCCTACCTCGCCCGAAGGCAGTTCGATGATGCCGTCATGCTCTTCGCTAAGCTCCATCTCGCGCTCGGAACACATCATGCCGTGGCTCTCGATGCCCCGGATCTTACCAACGCCGATGGTGGTGTCGATGCCTGGCACATAGACGCCCGGCTTGGCGATCACGACGGTGATCCCTTCCCGCGCATTGGGCGCCCCGCAGATAATCTGGGTCTCTCCATCCGCTGTCGCGACCTGACAGACACGCAGCCGGTCCGCATCCGGATGCGGTTCTGCCTTGAGCACCTTGCCGATGGTAAAGTCACGCAGCCGCGCGGCGGGGTCGGCGATGCCTTCGACCTCTAGCCCAAGATCGGTCAGGGTCTCGGCGATCTCGGTAACCGAGGCCGTGGTTTCCAGATGCTCTTTCAGCCAGGACAATGTGAATTTCATGCGTGCTTTTCCGCCTGCAAATATAGGTTACAGAGCGCTTTACCGGATATGTCAGGCATGGAAAACCCCGCATTGCTGCGGGGCTTTGTCTTGTTCGCCCTTTGGGATGGGTTACTTTTTCCAGCGGCCCGAGAAATCAAAGGCGCTGTCATAGCCAAACAGCGCGACAGACCCCCCGGTATGCAGAAAGACGACGCGCTCACCTTTCTTGAAATGACCCTTGCGGATCAGGTCGATAAAGCCCGCAGCCCCTTTGGCCGAATACACCGGATCGAGCAGGATTGCCTCCAATTCGGCAAACATGTGAATGGCTTCGATGCCGGATTCCGTGGGAATGCCATAGCCTTCGCCAACATAATCGGTATTGGCAACCACATCCTCACGCTTGACCACTCCGGCGCAGCCCAGCTTTTCAGCGGTCGCGCAGGCGAGGTTATAGACGTTCTCTTCTTGCTTGGCCTTGGGCGCGCGGACGCCAATGCCCAAGAGCGGAATTTGCGCGTTCATCGCCTTGAGACCGGTGATCAGCCCCGCCTGCGTGCCAGCACTGCCGGTAGCATGAACAATGTGATCCACCTTGAGCGCCCGATCATTGAACTGCGCCAGCATCTCGAAGGCGCAGTTAACATAGCCAAGCGCGCCTGTCGGGTTCGAGCCACCACCGGGAATGGTATAGACATTGCGCCCATCGGCACGGAACTTGTCCGCGACCTTTTCCATCTCGGCATTCATGTCGCCGCCACCGGGGCGCTTTTCCGTGGTCGCCCCGTGCATGTGATCCAACAGAACGTTGCCGCCATTGTTGTAATTGGCGTTGTTCGAACCCGTGCGATCCTCAAGCAGCAGGTGGCAATCCATTCCCAGTTTGGCGGCAAAGGCCGCCGTTTGACGCGCATGGTTGGATTGCGTGGCCCCTTGGGTCATCACCATATCCGCGCCCTGCAATTCGGCCTCTGCCATCAGGAATTCCAGCTTGCGGGTCTTGTTGCCGCCGGTGCTAAGGCCGGTGCAATCATCCCGCTTGATCCAGATTTCAGGACCGTTCAATTCCTTGGTCAAACGGTCCAGCCGTTCCAGCGGAGTCGGCAGATGGGCGAGAAAACGACGGGGATAGCGGGCAAGATGCATGGGTGTCCTCCATTTAACATGCGTTTTTTGCAGGCTAAAGCGGGACAATACGCGCGTCCAATGCTATTATTGTCGTATATAATGCAAGGAATGCAATATGCGGCTAGAGTGGCTAGACGATATTCTGGCAGTTGCTGATGCTGGGTCATTGGCGCGCGCCGCCGAGACACGGCATGTGAGCCAATCCGCGTTTACCCGCCGCCTACGCGCGATTGAGGACGCGCTTGGCGTGCCGCTCTTTGATCGGCGGCGCAAACCCGTTGTGCTCTTGCCCGAGATCGAGGCGCAGGCGGGCGAGATGCGGGCGTTGGCCACGCAATTGCGCCACTTGCGCGAAAGCCTGATACAGCGCACCGGTACGCGGGGCCTCACGCTCGCCTGTCAGCACGCGATTACCACCACCCATTCCCCGGCGATCGTCAGCATTCTGACCGCCCAAGGAGGACGACCGGTACGGGTGCGATCCGACAACCGCGAGGAATGTCTTTTGCGCCTGCTCTCCGGCGAGGCCGATCTGGCCGTCGTTTATGCCGTGCCCGAGATTGCGCCACTCACGCTCAGCCGAAGTTTCGAACAGGTTCTGTTGGGGCGAGAGCGACTGAGGCCAGTGGCGGCCCCGCGTCTGGCGCAGGGCAGTGATCTGCCATTTATCGGCTATCCGGCAGACGTGTTTCTGGGACAGATCATGGCGCGCGCGATTCTGCCGCGTATCCCCGCAAACCGTATCCTGCGCCGCCGCGCCGAAACCGCGCTGACGCTCGCCGCCCATGAATACGCGCGCCGAGGAATCGGCGTGGCCTGGCTGCCTGAAGGCATGGTGCAACGCGATTTGGACGAAGGGCGTTTGGTGCCGCTTGATCAGGCGCTGCCGGGGCAAGACATGGAGCTTTGGATGATCCGGCTGAGTGAGCGCAACGATGACGGCTGGGCGCATGACTGGTCGCGGCTGGTCGCGGCCTTGGGCGTCTGAGACTGCTCAGATCACCCGGATCACAGCCTTGTCGATGGCCAGCATATACCCGCGCCGCGCAATATTCTTGACCAATAGCTCGCTCACCAACTGATTGCCCAACGTGTCGCGCAGGCGCTTGATGCGCGTTGCACCGGCGGCCTCTTCGCAATCCTCGGGTTTGCGCCCCGAAATCACGGCTTCAATCTCGGCCCCGGTCATCACATCGTCATCCATCCGGGCCTCTGCCAGTACACTCAACGTTTCCATGGCGGCATCAGTCAGCTTGAACCCCATATCGTTGAGATACACTGTCTTTTCATCGCGGCTGATGAGCAGGGAACTGACCTGAATCCCCGAGCGCTCGATCTGCGCCATGCGGCGGTTGAGGGTGATCAGCATCACCAGAAAAACCAGTGACGCCACCAGCAGAGCTGTTGCGAAGACCAACAGCACAAAGATCACCATCCGGTAGCTGACCAGTGTTTCTGAGAATGCCGTACCTGAAAGGGCAAGGATTTCCAGCAGTTTGATTTCGCCTTCACCGGTCAGCGCGTCATTCTCAACAAAGATCCGCTCGACCTTGGCGTTGAAGGCGTTGGCATCTGGCAGGCTGAGAAACAGGAACACCGCAGCACTGGTCAGAATTGCAACGATGGCCCCGACCCCGGCAATCACCACACGATTGCCGGATCGGCGTGCATCAGCGGCGGTGGTGGTTATCCCGCGCATCCGCGCACCCGTTGACCTATCACCTTAGGTTTCCTTCTTTGACAGCACCTTGAGCAAGGTCAGACCTTGCTGTGCCAATTGCGCCCGGAGCGCGGCCTCTGCTGAGGCGCAGGGCGCGTTTACGACGGTGACGTCGTAATACAGCTCAAGCGGTTTGTCGCGCTTGGCCTTGTATTCTACCTGACAGGCCGCCTGTGCCGTGGTTGCGGCAAGCATCAGGCCAAAGGCAAGGATAAAGGGGCGTGTTATCTGTTCCATGCCGCCAAGATGCGCCAAGGCCTGCGGCTATTCAATAACTTGTGCGACGGACTGGCCGGAAAACGGCGTGTTATCTGATATCATTGGGGCGTTATTGCCTGTCTGGGCGGGCTGATCCCATCCTCGGATTACAGCGTTCGGTCATGCGGACCGACGCAAGAAAACGACCGTCAGCATCCTGAAAGGAATGACCATGCACCGCAAGTTCATCGCTCTCATCATCGGCGCGGCTCTGACCGTGTCCAGCCTTACCGCAGCCCCAGCCCAAGCCCAGAACCGCGGCGAAACCGCGGCCATCATCGCCGGGGTTGCGGCGCTGGCCATCGTTGGGGCCGCACTTGCGGATGATCGCAATCGCGACCGCGATCGTCGCAACGACTATGCCACGCGGGGTCATGGCTATCAGCAGCACTATTACACCCCGAAACGGCACCACAAACAGGTCTACAAACCCAATCATCACCGCCACCACTACAACCAGCACCGCTCTTACGAACCGCAGCGCGGCTATGGCCGCCAGCATCAAGGGCGCCCGGTCTATCAGCGGGGCTATGGCAACCATGTCCCCTATCACCGCGACAACCATCGCAACTAGACCACTCGCTTGTGAAAGGATCATCCAATGTTCAGGAAAATTACCACAGCCCTTATTATTGGTGCCGTTGCGCTGACAACCGCCACCGCCACCCCCGCGCTTGCCCGCGACCGCAGCGACAACCGCAATCTTGCCGTGGGGATTGCCTTGGGCGCAATTGTGGGCGCGGCGATTGCCAGCAACAGCAAGCAGAAGAACAACGACGGCTATCGGGACAATGGCTCTTATCGCGACTACGACGGTCGCAATTACAGCACCCGTGACCGTCGGCATGACAAAGCCTATAACGATCACCGCTATGACAACGGCCGTGGGGGCTATGGCAAAAATTATGGCAAGGCACAGCGCGTCAATTTGCCGGGGGCTTGCAGGGTCTATGCAGGCAACCGGGCGGGATACTCTGGCCGCTGCCTGAACCAGCGCTACGGCTCTTACACTGCCCTGCCGTCGGCCTGCGCCGTGCGGGTGGGCGGGCATCATCAGGTGATCTACCGGGATCACTGTCTGAACCAATACGGTTTCTACTGAAAACATCGCGCGCGCAAGGGAGGGGCACGCCCCTCCCTTTGCATTTGCGCTCGGATCATGCGACGTGGGGTCATGCTTGGCCCTGATTTCACCCATGAACGCGCCGCCCTGTCAGAGGGGTATCTCCGCATTGCCGGGGTGGATGAGGTTGGGCGCGGGCCATTGGCTGGTCCGGTGACGGCCGCCGCCGTGATCCTTGATCCGGGCAATATTCCCGAGGGGTTGAACGACTCAAAGAAACTCAGCGCGGCGCGACGTGCCATACTTTGTGAGGCTATCCATGCCTCTGCCGAGGTCAGCGTGGCCCATGCCAGCGTCGCAGAGATTGATCAGCTCAACATTCTGCGCGCCGCGCATCTGGCGATGGAGAGGGCGATTGCAGCACTCGATCCTCCGCCCGATCTTGTCCTGATTGACGGTAACCTGATCCCGCGTGGCCTGACCCTGCCCGCCCGTGCCATTGTGCGCGGCGATGCGGTCTCGGTTTCGATTGCGGCGGCCTCAATTGTGGCGAAAATCAGGCGCGATCAGATCATGTGGGATTTAGCGCAACAGTTCCCCGGCTATGGCTGGGAACGGAACGCCGGATACCCATCGAAAAGCCACAGAGAGGCGCTCCTAAATCTTGGTGTGACCCCACATCATAGACGTTCGTTCAAGCCGGTGCACAACATATTGTATCAAGAAAATAACTAACCCTCTGATTCAAAAAAGAATTTGACGGCGAATCGGGTTTGACTCATCTTGGTCTCCAACGACCAGAGCGCAGAAGCGCCGGGACAGAGGCAGAAGATGACGACAATGACCAAAGCCAAGGGCGCGCCTGCGCTCCCTCTCAATACGATTATCGCCGGGGATTGCATCGAGGTGATGAACAGCTTGCCAGAGGCAAGCGTTGATCTCATCTTTGCTGATCCGCCTTATAATCTACAGCTCAAGGGCGACCTGCATCGACCCGACAATAGCCAAGTGGATGCAGTCGATGACGCGTGGGACCAATTTGCAAGTTTCGCCGCCTACGACAAGTTCACCCAAGACTGGCTCAAGGCGGCGCGCCGCTTGCTCAAACCTCATGGGGCAATCTGGGTCATCGGCTCTTATCACAACATCTTTCGGGTCGGTGCGGCGCTGCAGGATGCGGGCTATTGGATCCTGAACGATGTGATCTGGCGCAAATCCAACCCGATGCCGAATTTTCGCGGCAAGCGCCTGACCAACGCCCACGAAACGATGATCTGGGCGTCGAAATCCGAGGGTGCGAAGTACACCTTCAATTACGAGGCGCTGAAATCGCTCAACGACGGGGTGCAGATGCGCTCGGATTGGGTGCTGCCGCTCTGCACCGGGCATGAGCGGCTCAAGGATGACAACGGCGACAAGGCGCATCCGACGCAAAAACCCGAGAGCCTGTTGCACCGCGTTCTTGTCGGATCGACCAATCCCGGCGATGTCGTACTGGACCCGTTTTTTGGCACGGGCACCACGGGTGCCGTGGCCAAGATGCTGGGCCGCGATTACATCGGGATTGAACGTGAGGCAGCCTATCGCGGTGTTGCGGAAAAGCGGCTTGCGAATATCCGTAAATTCGACCGCGACGCGCTTCAGGTTTCAACATCCAAACGGGCAGAGCCCCGTGTGCCCTTTGGTCAGTTGATCGAGCGCGGAATGTTGCGCCCCGGTGAGGTTCTGACCTCGATCAACGGCAAAGCGGCCAAGGTGCGTGCCGATGGCACGTTGGTGGCCGATGGCGTTAACGGCTCGATCCATCAGATCGGTGCGCATCTCGAAGGCGCACCCTCGTGCAACGGCTGGACCTATTGGTGCTTCAAGCGCGAGGGCAAGGTGGTGCCCATCGACGTGCTACGCCAGCAAATTCGCTCGGAAATGGAAGAGCGACCTAACTGATTACCCAGACACCGCCGGTGCCCAAGGCCTGACTTTCTCGGGCACCATTGACTTGCCCCGCCCTCATGGCGGGGCTTTTTTTGTCATCGGTCCGGTGCAGGCGTGACCAGATCAGCCATCTCGGAAAAAAGCATATCTGGCTGCAACAGTCTGTGTTTCATATCCCAAAGCGCCGCAATGCGCCCCTCCGACAGCACATGCCCGGCCATCGCACCCAGCTTGGTGCGCACGTCCGCTTCGGGCATGGGGGCCTCTGGGCCGCCACGCGCGTTGACATCGCCTGAGGTCAGTCGCCGCCCGTCCTGCAGGATCGCCGTCACATCAGACCAGCGCCCGCCGGGAAAGCGGACAGAATGGCGCGGTTCTTCACGCACCGTGATCCGCGCGTGCAGGCGGGCGACCTCCGGATCATTCAGGCCCGAACCGGTGATGTGCTCTGGCCCGATGCGCCCATGCACCAGCAGCGTGGCAAGCGCAAAACCCAGCGAATACTGCGCCTCGCTCGTCGTCTTGGGAAGGCCCGGAAAAAGCGCGGCGGATTGGGCAAATGTCGCCACTTCAAGCCGCTCAATCTCTGCGGCGCGCAGCCCTTGCTCAACCATCAGCACACGCACCCCTTCCAGCGCGCCATGCGCCCAACGGCAAATCGGATAGGGTTTGATGTAGTTGCGCAGGATGGTCCAATCCTGTCCCAAATCTTCCCAAATATGCGCCACGTCTTCTCTCTCGACCGTAATCGCGGGCGCGCCGGTAAAGCCGCGTTCTGCAAGAAACAGTGACGAAATTCCTACAAGCGCCCCCATTCCCGATCCGTCATGCAACATGGTAGGATTGGCAATTTCGCGCATCATCTGGCTGCGCGGCCCATGATATTCCGCGATCCCCATAGCCTCGCGCAACACATCCGAGGGTTGCCCACGCAGATGCGCCCCAAGGGCCGCAACACCCAGCGCATTCCAAGCGCCCGAGGTGTGATAATCGCTGACCGTGGCATGAAGCGCCACACCGGCCCGTGCCGCCACCTCATAGCCCATCGCAAGCGCAGTGAGCGCCTGCCGCCCGGTCAACTGTGGATGCTGCCCAGCATAGGCAAAGAGCGCTGGCACCAGCGCGCAGCCGATATGCCCTTTGGTCGGGTTGTAGCCGTCATGCCCATCAAGATTGTCGATCTGCGTAGCAAGCGCCCAAGCCGCCCCAGGCATGGCACAGGTTCGCCCGTCAAATAGCAAAGTTGCGCTGTGTTTGTCACTAGAAGCCGCATGAAACTCTACCGCGAAATCGCGTACGATCTGACCCACCTCCAGTGTCGCGGCCCCCGCAGCGACGCCGAGCGTATCAATCAGCAGGAGGGCAATACGCTCCAGCACCTCTTGCGGAACGTCAAGCGCGGGATCGAGCACGAATTTCGCGACGCGGTCGAACTGAGGGCGGTCTAGAACACAGGACATCTGAGCAACTTTCTGCAAGAGGGACTGCCCCAAAGTGGCGTTTTTACACGCCGGTTTGACGGCTGTTTGCGACATTTCCTGTCTCGCATTCTCCTCTTGCAGCGCGCAGAACCGGCTGTTAGCAATCAGGCATATCCGTTGGGGTGCCCGTGTTCAGGGCTGAGAGGTGCAAAGCCAACCCATCGAACCTGATCCGGGTGATGCCGGCGTAGGGAACGGACCTCAGCACGCCCGGCGCGCACTCCGTCCGTTTCCCCGCAAGATGAGAGGAACGGCAGATGATTGCCACAGCTTTGACAATCGCGGGCTCCGACAGCGGCGGCGGCGCGGGCATTCAGGCAGATCTCAAGACGTTTTCGGCACTGGGCGTCTATGGAACGAGCGTGATTACCGCCGTGACAGCCCAAAACACCTGTGCGGTGACCGATGTGCATCCCATCCCTAACGCGACTGTTGAAGCACAGATTTTAGCTGTTTTAGGCGATATCAGGGTCGATTGCATCAAGATCGGCATGCTGGGCGACGCAGGTCTCATCGAAACAGTGGCGCGGGCTCTGGCGGAATATCATGGCCCCATCGTCCTTGATCCCGTGATGGTCGCAAAATCCGGCGCGCGCCTTTTGCCGGACGCTGCGCGTGCCGCCCTCGTGGAACACCTTGTGCCACGTGCCGATCTCCTCACCCCGAACCTGCCAGAGGCGGCAGCACTTTTGGGCATGTCAGAGGCGCGCGACAGTACGGAAATGCAGGCGCAGGGCGCGCTTCTGCGGGACATGGGTACCGTGGCCGTCTTGATGAAGGGCGGGCACGCGCAAGGCGAGACTTGCACCGATTGGCTGATTGCTGACGCAACATACCGCCTCGACGCCCCCCGCATCGCCACGCGCAACACCCATGGCACTGGCTGCACACTATCATCGGCCATTGCGGCACATCTCGCAAAGGGACTAACCTTGCCAAAAGCGGTTGAAACTGCCCATGGCTGGTTGCATCGCGCCATTCTCGCCGCAGATACGCTGGAAATTGGCAAGGGCCATGGCCCGGTGCACCACTTTCACGAGGTTTGGACATGACAGGGCCTGTCACCATCCGGGGCGCGGGCATCGTTGGCCTCTGCGTGGCAACCGAACTTGTCGCGCGTGGCATTGACGTTACTTTACGCGATCCCGCACCATCACCCGGCGCGCATGCCTGCTCTTGGTGGGCGGGCGGCATGCTGGCCCCATTTTGCGAGGGCTTTTCCGCAGAAGAGCCGGTGGTGCGATTGGGTCAAGCGGCCGCCGATTGGTGGGCGGCACAGGGAGTTGAGGTAATCCGACGGGGCTCGCTCGTTGTCACCTTGCAGCGCGACCGCCGCGAACTGGACCAATTCGCCCGCCGAACCAAGGGGCATCGATTTGTAACAGGCGAAGAATTGGCCATGTTAGAGCCGCATTTGGTTGAGCGCCACGACCGCGCACTTTTCTTTCCTGATGAGGCGCATATCAATCCTCGCGCGGCACTGCACCATCTGCACAAGCGCCTGGTGGACGCAGGCGTGCGATTCGAACAAGATGCGGCAGAGCCTCATGGTTCGGTGATCGACTGTCGCGGCCTCGCCGCGCAGGACAGTTTGCCCGATCTGCGGGGGGTCAAGGGAGAGATGCTGGTGCTGCGCAGCCGTGATGTGACCCTGACAAGGCCCATTCGCCTGTTGCACCCGCGGTTTCCACTCTACATCGTGCCACGGGGCGATGGTGTATTCATGCTGGGTGCGACACAGATCGAGAGCACAGAGCGCGGCCGTGCCTCGGCTCGGTCCGTGATGGAGCTGCTGTCGGCTGCCTATGCTCTGCACCCCGCTTTCGGCGAGGCGGAGGTGCTGGAAATTGGCGCTGATGCGCGCCCTGCTTTCCCCGACAACCTTCCGCGCCTTTCCCGCAAGGGGGGCACAGTTTATGTCAACGGCCTCTTTCGCCACGGCTTCCTCTTGTCGCCTGCGGTGGCGCGTATGGCAGCAGAGATGGTCTCGGGCGATACTCAGAAACCGGAGTTTTATCATGAAGATCACGGTTAACGGCACTGTGCAGGACACCGCTGCACCATCGCTTGATGCGCTGCTGATCGAGCTGGGTTATGGCGCGGCCAAGGTGGCGACTGCAGTGAACGAAAGTTTTGTTCCTGCCGTATTGAGGCCAGAACAGAGACTGAATGACGGCGACCGGATCGAAATCGTCGCACCACGGCAAGGGGGCTGACATGCCTGTTTTCTACGAGACCGAGATCACCTCGCGGCTGATGCTAGGCACTGCGCAATATCCCTCGCCCGCGATCCTCGCCGATGCCTTCAAACGCTCTGGCGCGGGCATCGCCACCGTCTCTGTGCGGCGTGAGGCAGGGGGCGAGCGCGCGGGCCAAGCGTTTTGGGATATGATCCGCGACCTTGATGTGCGCGTGCTGCCCAATACCGCCGGCTGCCATTCGGTCCGGGAGGCTGTAACAACGGCTCAGATGGCGCGGGAACTGTTTGACACGCGCTGGATCAAGCTTGAGGTGATCGGCCACGCCGACACCCTGCAGCCAGACCCCTTTGGCCTGGTCGAAGCGGCGCGCATCCTGACCGAGGACGGATTTCAGGTGTTTCCTTATTGCACAGAAGACCTTGTGCTCTGCGAGCGCCTGGTAGAGGCGGGATGCCAGGTGTTGATGCCTTGGGGTGCCCCGATTGGTACGGGGCTTGGCCTCAATAACATCTACGGCCTTCGCTCTTTGCGTGCGCATTTCCCCGATCTGCCGCTGGTGATCGATGCAGGCCTAGGCCTGCCAAGCCAAGCGGCACATGCGATGGAACTAGGCTATGACGCAGTGCTGCTTAACACAGCCGTGGCCAAGGCAGGCGATCCGGCGTCGATGGCCGACGGGTTCGCCCGCGCATTGGAGGCAGGGCGCCTTGCCTATGAGGCCGACCCGATGGAGCCGCGCGATATGGCCGCCCCCTCGACCCCCGTGTTAGGAAGGGCCTTTACCTGATGTCTCTGCCGCGTTTCTATCCGATTTTCGATCACACGGACTGGCTTCGCCGCGTGCTGCCACTTGGTGTTAAACTCGTGCAGTTGCGCATCAAGGATCTTACGGGCGAGGCCTTGAACGCGCAAATTACGCAGGCACAGAGCCTATGTCGGACCCATGGTGCCACTCTCGTGGTCAACGATCATTGGCAAGCCGCGATTGATGCAGGCGCGACTTGGGTGCATCTGGGGCAGGAGGATCTCGACACCGCCGACATTCCCGCCATGCGCCGTGCCGGGCTGAAGCTGGGGCTTAGCACCCATGATCATGCGGAGCTTGACCGGGCTCTCTCGCACGATCCCGATTACGTGGCGCTTGGTCCGGTCTATCCTACCATCCTGAAAAAGATGAAGTGGCACGAACAGGGTCTGGACAAGTTGACCGAATGGAAGCGCCTGATCGGCGACGTTCCCTTGGTCGCCATCGGGGGCATGTCGGTTGAGCGGGCGGGTGGGGCCTATGCGGCCGGGGCGGATATCGTTTCTGCCGTGACGGATATCACGCTCAATCCCGACCCCGAGGCGCGGGTGCAGCACTGGATTGAGGTCACGCGATGACCCGTTATGCGCGTCAGATCGCCCTGCCCGCGTTTGGGGTTGCTGGTCAGGATCGGCTTGCGGCAGCGCATGTGCTGGTGGTGGGTGCGGGCGGCTTGGCCGCCCCGGTGCTGCAATACCTCGTGGGCGCAGGGGTGGGGCGCATCACGCTGATGGATGGCGACCGGGTCAGTCTCAGCAACTTGCACCGTCAAACGCTGTTTCGCATGGCGGATATCGGCCAACCAAAGGCGCAGGTTGCCGCGGCACACATGACCTTGCTAAATCCAGATTGCAAGATTTCAGCCGTATTAGAGCCGCTTGATCCGGTCAATGCACCGGGCCATGTCGCGGTCGTTGATCTTGTGCTCGACTGCGCTGACAGTTTCGCGGCAAGTTACATATTGTCCGACACCTGCCATGGCTTGGGCAAGCCGCTCATCAGCGCGTCCATCGTTGGCACCTCTGGCTACGTCGGTGGCTTTTGCGGCGGCGCGCCCTCGTTGCGTGCGCTGTTTCCGGACCTGCCAGACCGATTAGGCAGTTGCGATGCTGATGGCGTGTTTGGTCCCGCTGTCGGCGTTATGGGCAGTCTTCAGGCGCAGATGGCAATCGCAAATTTAGCCGGAATAGAGCCTGATCCATTGGGGCAGCTTGTGACCTTTGAGGCGATCGGTTCCCGCTTCGGCGGCTTCCGCTTTGACAAAGCATCAGAGCCAAAGGATGGATTTCTTTTTATTGCCCCCGCTCAGATCACGCCCTCCGATTGGCTGATCGACCTGCGCGCCGAGGCAGAGAGCGGGCCCGCTTTGCCAAACGCCATCCGCCGTAGCGTTTCGGATTTCGATCACCCCAACACGCATCCGCAGGGGCCGCGCGCGGTGCTCGCGTGCCGCTCTGGTTTGCGGTCATGGCAAGCCGCAACACGGCTGCGCGGCCACTGGGACGGCGAAATTGCCCTGATCGCCCTTGGCGACGTTCAACAGGAGACAGATACATGAAACACCTCACCCTGATCTTTGCCCTTTTGGCCAGCCCGGCCATGGCGCAGGACAAGATGACCCTGATCCTCGATTGGTTCATAAACCCCGATCACGGGCCCATCATTCTGGCCGAGGAATTGGGATATTTCAAAGAAGCCGGACTCGAGGTAGAGGTCATTGCCCCCGCCGACCCAAGTGATCCGCCCAAGATGGTCGCCGCCGGGCAAGCCGATCTTGCGATTTCCTATCAGCCGCAATTGCACATGCAGATCGAGAATGGCCTTCCGCTGCGCCGCGTTGGCACGCTCGTTGCCACGCCGCTCAATTGTCTCTTGGTGTTAGAGGATGGGCCGATCAAATCGACGGCTGACCTTAAGGGCCGCAAGGTTGGTTTTTCGGTGGCTGGCGTCGAAGAAGTGCTGCTTTCAACAATTCTTGCGCAGCATGGCCACAGCCTGAGCGATATCGAACTGGTCAGCGTCAACTGGTCGCTGTCGCCCTCGCTCATGTCCGGTCAGGTCGATGCGGTGATCGGCGCCTATCGTAACTTCGAGCTTAATCAAATGGAGATCGAAGGCGTGCCGGGCCGCTGTTTCTATATCGAGGAAGAAGGTGTGCCCGCCTATGACGAGCTGATCTATGTCGCCAATCCCGATTCGATGGATGCCGAGATGATCCGCCGCTTTCTGCACGCCACTGAGCGCGCAACGCAGTACATCATGAACCATCCGCAAGACAGCTGGGAGATTTTCGCAGGCACTTCGCCCGAGTTGCAGGATGAGCTGAATGAAAAGGCTTGGGTTGATACCTTTCCGCGCTTTGCAACCCGGCCCGCCGCCTTGGATCACGCGCGCTACAAGCGGTTTGAACAATTCCTGCTCGACGCAGGAATGATCAGTGACGCGACCCCGGTTTCCGGGCTTGCCATGGACCTGAACGCAGAATGACGCGCGATTACGGAACGACCTTTCCCCGCTTGCGCGATGCGGCGGGCACGGTCTGGCAGGACTATACGCATCACGCCTTTGTCGAAGGATTGGGTAACGGCACGTTGCCGCGCAAGGCCTTCCTTGGCTATCTCGTGCAGGATTACGTATTCCTGATCCATTTTGCGCGGGCTTGGGCGCTCGCTGTGACCAAAGCCGATGCACTCGAGGAAATGCGCGCCTGCGCCGCCACCGTTGATGCGCTGGTCAATCACGAACTTAGCCTGCATGTGAAAACCTGCGCCGAGGCGGGGCTAAGCGAGGCGGATCTCTACACCGCAGAAGAGCATCCTGCCAACCTTGCCTATACGCGCTACGTGCTTGACGCGGGCCATTCTGGCAATTTTCTTGACCTTCTGGCCGCCCTTACCCCATGCGTCATGGGCTATGGCGAGATTGGCGCGCGGCTAGGGCCGGTGCCTGCGGATCACCCCTATGCGGATTGGATCAACACCTATGCAGGCGACGCCTATCAACAGGTTTGTCGCGATGCTGGCACGCTCTTTGACGGTGCCGTCCTTCTGCGGCTGGGAGCAGGTGCCGAGACAACCCCGGCCTGGGGGCGGCTTTGCCAGCGTTTTACTACGGCGACGCGGTTAGAGGTAAGTTTTTGGGATATGGGCCTGTCGTTTGGGGCGTGAAACGCTCAGGTCGCGCGGCTGACCACCACTGCGAAAAGCGCGATATACGTAAGCTGGTGCGCGGCCTGATCGAGCCCGAGGTAATACCAAAACCTCGGGTCGGTCTCGGTCAGATCCTCTATGCGCACGAGACGCGCCTTGGACCAGTCTATGTGATAATGCAGCGCCACCTCTGCCAGCACGAGACCAAGAGCAAAATTCCAAGGAAGAGCAAACCAGAGCAGGATAGGCAGGCTGAGTATCCCATGCACCCCGGCGTGCACGATACCCGCCAGATGCCCATACCTTCCTTTGTTCCGTGCGATCCATGCCGTCTGGAACTGAAAATCGCCAAGGTAATGCTTGATCTGAAACAGGATCAAAAGAAGGCACAGATCAAAAATACTCATCGTGAAAACCTCGGCAATTGCCATGAATGCTGGGCTCTGAACGAACACTCCGACGGAAACGTGGTTTGATACAATTTGGGTCTAGCGGTAATTCCGTTAGTCTATCACATCTCGCGGGCATTTGCATCACCGGCGCGGCAAACCCATCGACACAAGCGTTTCCAGGTCATCCTTGATCCCCGCCACCAGCGCGGGCCATTTTGGAAAGTGAAACCCGTATTTGATTACATCCAACGAGAAATCAGGCCGCACGGTCAAGGCCTGCGCCAAGGCACGCTCGGCCGTGGTCTGATCCCCGGCGCGCAAGGATAGAACAGCATAGGCGGAATGCACAAAGGCCTCCGCCCCAGGATTGCGCGCCGCAGGTTCGAGATACTGGCGCATATTCTCACCCAAGCTCATGTCGCGCATCCAGATGGCAACGGCGAGCATCCAGTAAAAGGACCACAGCATCGGATCCTGAGGGCTGAGGCGAATGGCCTCTAGCCCGGCCGCTTCCATCTCTTCGGTGTTGGGGTTCTTTTGGAAGAGGTTGATAAAGGTCTGCGCGTTATAGATCAGCGCATCGTTGTGATTGAGCGCCCGCGCGCGGGCCAACGCCTCTCTGGCATCGTTTTCTTGCCCTTGCAGCGTCAAAAGTTGCGCAAGCGTGATATGCCCAAGCTCGAGCCTGTCATCCAATTCGATGGCGCGATTGGCGTGAAACATGCCCTTCACCACATCCTCGCGGGGATTGCGGCTCCGGCCCGAGTAAATCCGCACCGCATGAACACGTCCTATCAGCGCATGGGGCAAAGCATAGGTCGGATCTGCCTCGGCGGCGGCATGAAAGAGGGCGGTTGCGTTACGGACGCCGCCAGAGGTGCGCATGTCAATCTCGGTCAGGCCACGCTGGCACATTTCCCAAGCTGACAGGCTCTCGGTGGGTTTGGCGCGCGACATGGCACGCTCATGCGCGCCAATCTCCGGTGTCAGCCCAGTCACGATACAGCGCGTGATGTCATCTTGCAGCGCAAAGAGATCAGCCATGTCGCGATCATAGCGATCAGACCATATCTGACGACCTGTCTCGGCCTCGATCAGTTGTGCTGTAACACGCAGACGGGCACCCGCACGGCGCACAGCACCTTTGACCACATAGCGCACACGCATGTCCTGCGCGATCTGGCGCATGTCTTGCGCGCGGTCTTTATACGCAAAGGAGGAGCCGCGTGCGATGACAAAAAGCGAGCGAAACCGCGACAACTCGTTGATCAAATCTTCGGCGATCCCATCCGCCAGAAACCCATCCTCGACCGAAGAGGACAAGTTATCGAAGGGCAGCACGATGACAGAAGGACGATCTGCGCTCTGGGTGACGGTGCTGCGGTTCTCGGCTTCGACCCCGGTTGTGACATGCCAAACCTCAACCGGCGTGGGGATGTTTCGGACAAATTGCATGCCTTGCCCGGTGATCGTCAGGCCCGGTTCCCGCGCCAGCATGTCGCGCACCGTGCGTGACACGCAAATGCCGCCGGGTGCCGATAGGGTTTCAAGCCGCGCCGCAATATTGACGACATCGCCCAGAACATCGCTTCCGTCGATCAGGACACTGCCGTGGTTTATCCCCACGCGCAGCCAGATACGCAGGTCGTCGGGTTCCTGAAGCTGATGCGCGGCAATAGCGCGTTGCGCGCTCAAAGAGGCATGGACCGCTGCGGCAGGGCCGGGGAATTCCACCAAAAGCCCGTCGCCCATGGATTTAACAACCCGCCCACCATGATCTGCAATCGCCGGGTCAATAATGGCGTGCCGCAAGATGCGCAGCCGCTCAAACACCCCCTCCTCGTCCATTGCGACGAGGCGAGAAAACCCCACCACATCCGCGGCGGCGATAGTTGTCGCCCTGCGCTCCAGCGCTTTCACCTCTGTCCCCTTCGTCGCGGCGCCCGTTCCGCCCCCAAAGTTTAAGGTAAGCGGGTGATCTTTGTCACCTGAGCATTTTGAGTGATACTTAGCGTCGGGGCCATTTGTTTCCAGATATCAAGCCAACCTTTTGACAAAACGGTAACTGCTGGCTTGTCGCTGAAAATCAGACCAAGGGTCAGGGGCAATGAAATCCAGATCATGCCATAATAGGCTGGGATTTGTTTCAGCGGGCCATATCCCTGCACCGAATAGGCATATTCCAGCATTCCGGTCAGGATCAGCAGATCATTCTTGGCGAGAAAATCGTAGAAGCTGTCATATTGCAGCAACTCCTTCGGCGCACTCAGCGGCATCGGCAGGGTCAGCCCACGGTAGATCGCCAAGAGCACGTCATATTCCGCCAAGCGCACAAAGATCTCCGCCTTGACCTTATCCTCATTGAACCCGGCCATCCAGTTTTCCGGATCGGCAAAGGGCTGGTTGGCCTCGTAGTAACCTTTGAGCAGGGTGTAGTCGTCATAATCCATCAAGGTGGCTGGGGCAGGCACGCCGGGAAACTGCCCTGTCGTCACCATGGCGCGGATTGAATGGCCTGCGGGGTCCTGGTGATCGGCGGTCAGAAACATGCCCTCGCGGATATTCCCGTCCATGAACCCGCAGGCGGCAAAATGCGCGGCCATCTTGTCATACGCGGGCGAGAGATAACAGGTGCCCAGTTCACAGGGTGTGGGTTGCCCATTGGGCGATGGTGTATCGTAGGTGACGGTATGCGTCTTGCCTCCGAAACGGTCTGTGGATTCGAGGATTTCGACATTGGTATAGCCCAAACCTTGCAGCCGATGCGCGAACATCATGCCTGAAGGCCCAGCCCCCAGCACAATGATAGGCGCCCCTTTGTCGGCAGGTAGCGACCAACCCAGCGCCGCCTGCTGATCCAGCAGCATCCCGCCATATTGCCAGCACTGCAGCACAGATTCAAAGCAGGTCGAGCCATGCACAAAAACCGTGTTGTTCTTGCCCTGCAGGCCCAGATAATTCCACGGTCCGCCACCGCGAAGACCCGTATTATCGAAATGGTCGAAATAGGGCGTCCTCAGATCGACCGGCGCGCCGGTGCTGTCGGTCACAATCTCATAATCCGGATAAGGCCACCAATCGAGCGTCGGCAGCGTCTGCTCCAGATTGGCGAGAAACTCCGCCTCGGTCATTGGCGGATTGGCCGGACCCTGTAGCTGATACACGGTGACAAGGTTCTCGGTCATGGAATTGGCGGTCTCTAACGAGAATTGCTTGGCTGTTTCATTGCGATACCCACTGACATGGCCCGCCATGGCCGAAATCTCTGTCGGCGCTAGAATGATGCCATATTGCGGCGCAGGATTGGGCACTTTTACCCTCACCAATGTGGTGTGAAAGGTAAAGTTGGTCAGCTGATCAAAGACCGCTGTTTCTGCTGCGGTATAGTCACAAATACTGCTCAGATTGCGTGGCTCGCAGGCGACGACCAAAAGATCGCAAGTTTTGGTGACTGGGGCAGCCCCATCAATGGCAACGGTCAGCGTGACGGCTGGGGAGGTCGTTGTGGGCGTCAAAACAGGTCTCCTGGAATCAGTGATGAAAAACTGGCCCGAAACGGGGCAATTTTGACGCTACACTGATTTGCGTAACGGTTGAATCTTTTATGCGGGGCACAAGCCTTGCGCGCAGAGCTCTAGCGATAGGTGCGCTCTTCAATCGGGGTTTCGTCAATCCGGGCCAATAGCCGATCAAGCAGGCTTTGTTCCGCCCGATTGAGCACGGCGCGCGGATTCCAGACAACGTGCACATCAACCGCCGCCGTCTGATCATAGGGGGGTAACTGCCACAAAAGCCCGTCTCGCACATCGCGCTCCGCCACATGCAACGGCAGCGGGCCCACGCCAATTCCCGCGATGATCATGCGCCGCACCTCTTCCAGATGGCTGGAGGTGGCGATGATCTGATCCCCCAATTCCGCCTGTGCCCGCATCAAGGTTACGGGTTTGAGAGCGTCTTGCAATCGGTCGGTTTCAAAGCTGACGGCAGAGCGCCCAGCAAGGTCCGCCCGCGTGAGATCACGTTGCCCAAACAGCGCATGGCGCGGCCCGCAAAACAGGCCAAAGAACTCTCGGTAAAGGCGCATATACTCTAGCTTGGGGTTGCGCTGATGCACAAGGCAGATGGCAAAGGAGGCCGAGCGCGCCGACACCGTTTCAATCGCCTGCGCAGAAGAATGCACCTCGATTGCCAACGTCGCGCGGGGGTTTTCAGCATGGAATTCTGCCAGAACCTGATCAAAAAGCGGGCAGATCACGTGAGAGGCCAAAGACAGGCGCACATGACCCGTCACCTCATCCGTCATATCGCGCATAAGGGTCGAGAGGCGCAAAATAGAGCCTTGGATATCTAGCGCCTCGCGATACAGAACCTCGCCCGCCTCGGTCAGTGCGAAATGCCCCGGTGTGCGGTGAATAAGACGTTTGCCAACCCGTTCCTCTAACCGTTTCAACGCTGTAGACACAGACGGCTGCGTCAGCCGCAACCGATGTGCAGCATCCGTAACAGAGCTGGACTGCGCCAGCGTGACAAAGGTGCGCAAGAGGTTCCAATCCATCTCGCGCATGATGCGTTCGGGGCTGTTACGATCATCCATAGGCTACATCTATTGTCACAATTCCCATTATCTATTTGATTAATGATGGCCTGCTTTGCACCCTCATCGCAAGCCCGCATTTGACGGGTCGCGCATGAAAGGGAGACGCATGTCGGTTGAGGCCCGCGAAGCGAGGCAGCCGTGGATTCTGTTGTCACCCGCCTTGGGGGCGGTGACGCTTCTTTTGCTTGTGCCGCTCATGTTCATCATCGTCTATTCGTTCTGGCTGCGCTCGGCGATGGGCGCGGATACGGTCGGCTTCTACCTCGACAACTGGCAAAAAACCCTCACGGATCGGTTTTACCGCGACATCCTGCTCAACACGTTGAAAATCGCGGCGATAACCACGGCAATCTGTGCCCTGATGGGGTATCCGGCGGCCTATTTCATCGCCCGTTCGCGCGGCAACAAGATGGTGCTGCTGCTCTTGCTTATGCTGCCGTTCTGGATCAGCTATATCATCCGCACGATGAGCTGGATCAACATTCTGGGCACATCCGGCGCGCTCAATTCCCTGCTCTTATCGCTTGGCATCATCAACGAGCCGATCCAGATGCTCTATAACGAGGCCACGGTGATCCTCGGGCTTGTGCATTTCTTGCTGCCCTTCATGGTGCTCAATGTCTACGTTAGCCTTGAGGGCATCGACACAAATCTGGAGGATGCTGCCAATTCGCTGGGGGCAACCCGGTGGCAGGCGTTTACCCAAGTCACCTTGCCGCTCTCGCTTCCCGGCCTTGCGGCGGGCGGCTTGCTCTGCTTTGTGCTGGGCGCTGGCACCTATATTACCCCGGTGATCCTTGGCGGGCCACGCGATGCGATGTTCGCAAATCTGGTGTTTGAGGCGATCATCACCCAGTTGAACTGGCCACTTGGATCGGCGCTGTCGCTCTTGCTGTTGATCGTATTGGGGCTGCTGGTCGCCATCTACAACCGCTATCTCGGCATGGCGCAACTGGCCAAGGGGCTGGGCTGATGGGGTGGCAGATCATCCGCGCTTGGACCGTTATGGTCTATGCTTTCATGTTTTTGCCGGTGGCGGTGGTGGTGCTCTTGTCATTTAACGCCAACCAATTCGGCAGTTTTCCGATGACTGGCGTATCGCTGCATTGGTTTCAGGAACTGTGGAATAACGACGCCGTGATGCGCGCCTTTCGCACGTCGCTTGTGCTTGGTCTGATGACCGCGGTGATCTCGACGACCTTGGGGATTTTGGCAAGCCTTGCCTTGGTGCGCTACAACATCCCCGGTCGCAACGCGATCACCACGCTGCTGATCGCGCCTATCCTTGTGCCAGAGGTGGTGCTGGCGGTGGCGCTCTTGCTATTTCTCAACTGGCTGGGCATCGGCAAGAGTTTCGCACTGCTTCTGGCAGGGCATGTGATCTTTACCCTGCCCTTCGTGATCCTTGTGGTGCAGGCGCGCCTTGTCAGCATCAAGCGCGATGTAGAAGAGGCCGCACTCAGCCTCGGCGCCTCGCCAGTGCAGACCTTCTTTTCCGTGACCCTGCCGTTGATGCTGCCCGCCGTCGCGGCGGGGGCGCTCTTTGCCTTTACCATCAGCTTTGACGACATCACCGGCACGCTCTTTTGGAAACCCGGCGGGGTCGAGACCGTGCCGACGCAGATCTTCTCGATGCTGCGCAATTCGATCAGTCCGGAAATCAACGCTCTTGGCACCGTGATGATCGTTATGACCGTGGGCCTTCCGCTGCTCGGAGCGGCGGTGGCCCGCAAACTCGCCATGAAAGGCGGCGCTTAAGAACCGCATTAACCCTCAACAAGGAGATATGAAAATGGACAATACCAAACGATACGAAAGACTACTCGACCGCTATCGCAACGGCGATCTGGACCGGCGCAATTTTCTGGGCCTGATCGGCGCTGCGGGGCTCGCGTATGGTGTGCAGACACCCTTTGCCAAGTTTGCCCAGGCCCAGGATATGAAACAGGTCCGGTTTGATGGCTGGGGCGGGGTAGTGTCCGAAGCGTTCCGCAAACATGCGTTTGACCCTTACACAGCAGAAACCGGGATTACCGTGGTCGATGGCACCTTTGCGGGCGGCGATGAATATCTGGCACAGGTCCGCTCTAGCCAAGAGGGTGAATATAACATCGCGCATCTGTCCGGCGTGTTCGACTATGCGCGCTATGTGAACTTTGGCCTGACAGTCGAGTTGAACCTCGACAACATCCCCAACATGGCGCTGGTGATGGATGCGCTGACCAATGCCTTCCGCCGGGTGACCCCGGATTACCTCTCGGCTGTGCCTTATGACTATGGAACCACGGGGCTGGCCTATAATCGCAAGTACATCTCAGATGAGGAGATGAAAGAAAAAGGTGCCTCGATCCTCATTGACGCCGCTTACAAGGGCAAGATCGGCGGTTGGTCAGATTGGCGCACGCGGGTCTGGTATGGCGCGTTGCAGACCGGGCAGGACCCGAACAACATTCAGGATATGGAAGCGGTCTGGGATGCGATCCGCAGCCATCGCGATCTGGCGCTGAAATATTGGTCCTCGGGTGCAGAGCTGATGAGCCTTCTGGCCGAAGAAGAGATCTACGTCACCGAAGGCTGGTCTGGCCGCATCGCCGCCCTTCAACAGCATGGCCACGACATCGGCTATTACGACGCGCCCGGCAGCTTTGCTTGGCAGGAATGTCTGCACGTGCTCAAGGGCAGCCCGGTTGAGGCGTGTGAGGAGTTGCTGAACTTTATGCTCGCGCCTGAAACCTCAATCGCTGTGGCCGAGGGGCAGAATTATCCGCCCGCTCTGGATGGGACCAAGGTGGATCTGGGGTCCAAGATCCCAACCCTGCCCGCCTACGACCCAACCGGCACGCTTGAATCGCTGACCTTTGCCAACCCGACGTACTGGAACGGCAATGAGGCCGAATGGTCCGAAACCTTCAGCCGCGTGCAGCGCGGGTATTGAGCCAGAACCGCGTCCCGATATGGGGCGCGGTCCACCCCGAGAGGACCCCGCGAATGAGCGCCGTCACCCTGAAGAACATCGTCAAGCGGTTCGGCACCTTTACCGCCGTGCATCGCACCACACTGGAAATTCCCGAGGGGGCTTTTGTCACGCTGCTTGGTCCGTCGGGCTGTGGCAAGACGACCAATCTGCGAATGATCGCGGGGCTTCTCGATCCCACCGAGGGCGAAATCCTCATTGGCGGCAAGCGTGTCAACGACGTGCCCATTCACAAGCGCAATCTTGGTCTCGTCTTTCAGAATTACGCGCTTTTCCCGCACAAGACTGTGGCAGAAAATGTGGCGTTTGGCCTGAAATACCGCAACGTCCCAAAATCCGAAATTCCAGCCAAGGTGCAGGCTGCGCTTGATCTTGTGCAATTGCCCAATGTCGGGGAACGCTATCCCAAGGAACTGTCGGGCGGGCAACAACAGCGCATCGCCCTTGCCCGTGCCATCGTGATCGAACCAGATGTGCTTCTCCTTGATGAACCGCTCTCGGCACTTGATGCCAATCTGCGCGAAGATATGCGCGTTGAACTCAAACGTATCCAAGAACGGATCGGCGTAACCACGGTCTTTGTCACGCATGACCAATCCGAGGCGCTGGCCATGTCCGATTTGATCGTTGTCATGTCCGAGGGGCGGGTAGAGCAAGTGGGCAAACCCGAAGAAGTTTATAACACGCCGGCCAGCGAATTTGTCGCGAACTTCCTCGGAGCGTCCAATATCTCTGAGGCGCGCTGCGTCGAACATGGCGCAGCGGTCGTCGTGGAGGATGCCATATTTGGCCGAGTGAGCGTGCCCGCCGCCAAGGCGCCTAATCTGAGCGGCACCGGTCCAGCCAAGCTGGTGGTGCGCGCCGAAAAGCTGAGGCTCGCGCGCGATCCCGCGCCCGAGGGTGTGATTTCTGTTCCCGCAACCGTGGAAACAGTAGATTATCAAGGGCAGGCTGTGCGGTATTTCGTGCGTGCAGGTGAGGCGCAGTTACAAGCCATCAACATGATCGACGACCACCCATTTGCGGTGGGCGCTGCGGTGCATCTGCACTTGCGCCCGCAAGATTGTGCGGCGTTACCGGGATAAGACAATGAACGTAAAACCCTCTCACCTTTTCTATCAGGGACGCGAGCGCAAGCCGGTCCTCGATCAGGCGCGCGGCGTCTATATGTGGGACGTGGATGGCAAGCGCTATCTTGATGGCTCATCTGGCGCGATGGTCTGCAATATCGGCCATTCAAACGAAAACGTGCTCGACGCGATGCGCCGCCAGATGGAGAAATCCACCTTTGGCTATCGCTTGCATTTCGAGACCGAGGCATCAGAGAAACTCGCCGCCAAGACCGCCGCCCTCTGCCCTGAGGGGCTGAACCGAGTGTTCTTTGTCTCGGGCGGGTCCGAGGCCGTGGAATCCGCACTGAAGCTGGCGCGCCAATACGCGCTGGCCATCGGAGAGGGCAGCCGGTGGAAGATCATAAGCCGCGCACCATCCTACCATGGCTGTACGCTAGGCGCGCTTGCCATCACCTCTTATGCGCCGCTCACCGCTCCCTTTGCGCCGATGATGCAGGCAATGCCAAAAATTCCCGCACCGCGCGCCTATCTCGATGGGCTGGACGCCGACAAAGAGGCGACCGGGCATCACTATGCCGACATGCTCGAGGCCAAGATCATCGAGGAAGGCCCCGAGAGCGTGCTTGCCTTTGTGGTTGAGCCTATCGGCGGCGCATCAACGGGCGCGCTGGTGCCACCGCGCGGCTATATGGAGAGGGTGCAGGAGATTTGCCGCAAATACGGCGTGCTTTTTATTCTGGACGAGGTAATGACCGGCGCAGGACGGACCGGCAAGTTTCTCGCCTCTGAGCATTGGAATCTCGCTCCTGACATTATCGTCATGTCAAAGGGCTTTGCCGCTGGATACGTGCCACTGGGTGCGATGGTTGCGCATGAGCGGTTGGTCGAGCCGGTCTTGGACGCTGGCGGCTTTCTCCACGGCTTTACTTACGCAGGCAACCCACTGGCCTGCGCCGCCGGTCTCGCCGTGATCGACGAAATTGAGCGGATGGATTTGGTGGGCAATGCCGCCCGCATGGGTGACCGCCTGCAAGAGCGTTTGCGTGGCTTGATGCAGCGCTATGCCATCATCGGTGATGTGCGCGGCAAGGGGCTGCTGACCGCGTTCGAATTCATGGCGGATCGCGGCACCAAGGCCCCGCTGCCCAAGGGTTTGCGCGCCTTCGACCGATTTGTGCAGATCGCCTATGACAAAGGTCTGATCGTCTACGCCCGCCGCACCCGTGACGGGGTTGAGGGGGATCATATCATCGTAGCCCCCCCGATGATCGTGACCGAGACGCATCTGGACGAGATCACCGAAATGCTGGATGCATCGCTGGCAGAGTTTACCGACGAAATTCGCCCGGCACTGGAGCGGGCTGTATAATGCGCGAAATCATAATTACTTGCGCACTTACAGGCTCGATCCATACGCCGTCCATGTCGCCGCACCTGCCCATTACCGGCGATGACATCGCCCGCGCAGGGATCGAGGCGGCCGAGGCGGGCGCGGCAATTCTTCACCTGCACGCCCGTGATCCAAAGACCGGGCGGCCCTCTGCAAAACCAGAACATTTCCAGGCCTTTCTACCACGCCTGAAAGAAGGCTGTGATGCGGTCCTGAACCTCTCGACCGGGGGCAGCGCCACGATGACGCTGGATGAACGCCTCGCCGCGCCGAAAGAGGCCGCGCCGGAAATGGCCTCACTCAACATGGGCACAATGAATTTCGCGCTCTATCCAATGGCAGAGAGGATCGCCGACTGGCAGCACGACTGGGAAAAACCCTTTCTCGAAGGGTCCGACGATCTGGTGTTCAAGAACACGCCCCGCGACATTGCCCGCATTCTGATGGAACTGGGCCAAGAGCGCGGCGCAAGGTTCGAGTTTGAGTGCTACGACCTGAGCCACCTCTATATGCTCCGACATTTCGCGGATCGCGGGCTGATCCGCGCCCCTTATTTCATTCAGTTTGTTTTTGGCGTCTTGGGCGGAATGGGCGCGGACCCCGAGAACCTCACGCATCTTGTGCGCATCGCAGACAAGCTTTTTGGTCAGGACTATATGTTTTCCGTTCTGGCCGCGGGACGGCAACAGATGCCGATGGCGGCGCAGGCGGCGGCGATGGGCGGCCATGTGCGCGTCGGGCTTGAGGATAGTCTGACCATCGGACGCGGCACGCTTGCCCGCTCTAACGCGGAGCAAGTCATCAAAGTGCGCGGCATTGTCGAGGCGTTGGGGCGCGTCGTGGCCAGCCCCGACGAGGCCCGCACTCTGCTGGGCCTCAAGGGTGCTGACCGGGTGGCGATCTGACCGATGGTAGATTTTCGCGCAGTCGAAACAGAGGACGACATGGCGTTGCTAGACGCGGCCCTGCGCCAGCTGAGTGCGGATTTGGGCGATGCGCATAGCGCCGGTCTTGACGCGTTGCGCGCCGGGCTGACAGGCAAGATACCGGCGGCATACGGCCTGCTCGCGCTTGAGGGCGATCTGATCGGTGCGGCCCTCTTTGGCCCGCTTTTTTCCACTGTGCGCGGGGCGGCAGGCGTTTATGTCTCCGACCTTTGGGTCACAAAAGCAGCGCGCGGTCAGGGACTTGGCCGCACGCTTTTGTCCGAGGTAGCGCGCCGCGCAGGTAGGCTGTGGCAGGCGGAATGGATGATGCTGGCGGTTTATGCGCATACACCCGCCTCGCGGCGGTTTTATGAGCGCCTTGGATTCGAGGCGCAACCGCAGGCCACGCAGATGCGCCTGCCGCAGCCTGCGATGCGGCGACTGAAGGGAGAAGACGGATGAAGGCGATTTTCGACGATCGGCAATGGCGACACGACCCCAAACATTTCATGGCGAACGGGGTGATCAAACCCTGCCCCGAGCAGCCTGAGCGTATCGCGCGCCTGACGGACGGGGCCAAAGCAGCCGGTTGTGACTTTGTTGCGCCAAAGGATGCCGGTCTTGGGCCCATCGCGGCGCTTCATTCACCAGAATATGTGACCTTCCTGCGCAACATTTACACCCGATGGCAACGCATCGACGGCGCAGGGGATGAGGTGATCCCAAATGTTCACCCCGCCAATCGCAGCGACAGTTATCCCAAATCCGCCGTAGGCCAAGCGGGCTATCATCAGGCGGATACCGCCTGTCCCATCGGGGCGGGCACATGGGAAGCGGCCTATTGGTCAGCACAGACCGCCATTACTGGGGCCGATATGCTCGCCGCTGGCGAGCGTGCCGCCTATGCCCTCTGCCGCCCGCCGGGGCATCATGCCTTTGGCGATCTGGCGGGTGGGTTCTGCTTTTTCAACAACGCCGGGATTGCGGCAGAGCGGCTGCGCACAAGCGGCCTGCGCCCCGCGATCCTTGATGTTGATGTGCATCACGGCAACGGAACCCAAGGGATATTCTATGACCGCGACGATGTGCTGACTGTCTCGATCCATGCCGATCCGGCGCGGTTCTATCCGTTCTTCTGGGGCCATGCCGATGAGCGCGGCACCGGGCGCGGCACCGGCTATAACCTCAATCTACCGCTTGAGCGCGGCACCGGGGATGACGCCTATCTGAAAACACTCGACACCGCGTTAGAGCGGGTGGCGAATTTCGGGGCTGATGTCGTGGTCGTGGCCCTCGGTCTTGATGCCTATGAGGGCGACCCGTTTCAGGGTCTGGCGATCACCACACCCGGGTTTGCGCGCATCGGGGCCGCGATTGCCGGGCTGGGGATACAGACACTCTTTGTGCAAGAGGGTGGGTATCTCTGTCAGGAATTAGGCCAGAACCTTACATCGGTTTTGACAGGGTATGAGGGGGCTTGATCATGGCCGATGTGATCGTGATCGGCGGCGGTATCGCCGGGATCAGCGCTGCTGCGGAACTGGCGCGCGGCGGGGCTGATGTATTGGTGCTCGAAATGGAGGGGCAGATTGGCTATCACGCCACAGGCCGCTCAGCCGCTATCTTTATCCGCAACTACGGCAATGCCACGCTGCGCGCACTCAATGCCGTGGCAGAACCGATCTTTGAGCAGCCGGGCGAAATCAGCGACCAACCGCTGCTTAGCCCGCGCGGCGAACTTATGGTTGCCTCCGAGGAAGAATTGCCAATCCTCGACGCCTATCTCGACGGCTCGACCGGCATTGACCGGCTGACCGGCAAGGAGGCCGCCGAGATTGTGCCGATCCTGCGCGCCGACCGTATTGCCGGGGCGATGATCGAACGCGGCGCGCGCGGCATCGACGTGGACCGTTTGCTACAAGGCTATGCGCGGATGCTACGCGCAAGAGGGGGACGAATCGTTACAGGTGCTGTGGTGACCGGCCTGTCGCATCGCGCCGGGCTCTGGCAGGTCAAGACCGCACAGGAACAGCATAGCGCCCCGATCATCATCAACGCGGCAGGTGGCTGGGCGGATGACGTGTCCGCCTTGGCCGGAGTGCCGCGCGCAGGATTGCAGCCCTACCGGCGCTCGGCCGCGATCATTCCAACACCCCAGGGCTATGAAACAGAGCATTGGCCGATCTTTGGCTCTATCGCAGAGACATGGTATGCCAAGCCCGAGGCAGGCAAGCTGATGGTTTCCCCCGCCGATGAAGACCCGGTAGAACCGCATGATGCCTGGGCCGATGACATGGTGCTGGCCGAGGGGCTGCATCGGTTCGAGCAGGCAGTCAGCGTGCCGGTGACACGGGTAGAGCATAGCTGGGCAGGCCTCCGCACCTTTGCCCCTGACCGAACGCCCGTAGTGGGATTTGATCCGCGCGCGACAGGCTTTTTCTGGCTGGCCGGGCAAGGCGGCTACGGGGTGCAGACCGCCCCCGCATTGTCACGCCTGACAGCGGCGCTGATTGCGGGGGTGGCACCAGACGTCTCGTCGGAGGTGTTGGCGGCTATGAAGCCGGGGCGGTTCGGGTTGGACTAACAGCATCCCGCTGCACAAGGTCTGCAGCCCTGCGCTCAGGCCTGCGTTTTGGCCTTGATCGATGCGAACTTGCGCAGCAGGTGATCTTTCATCAGTTTACCGCAACGCTCCGCATCCCGCGTGCGCAGCGCGTCCAGAATGGCCTCATGCTCTTCTACTGCCGCGCGCCAGCGTTCGGGGGTCAGGTTGGCCTGATAGCGTGCCCGCTGCACCCGAAAGGCCAAAAGCTCATGCGCGCGCAGCAAAGTCTCATTTTCAGCTGCGGCCAGAACCGCTTTGTGAATGGCTTGATTGATGCGGAAATACGTCGGGCGATCCGCCTCGTCATAGGTCCGTCGCAGGGCCGTTGTCATCTCTGCGATGTCCTGCACGGTCTCTGCGCTTGCCTGCATCGTGGCCAATTCGCCGGCCAAGCCCTCAAGTGCGGCAAGCACGCAGAACACCTCTGCCAATTCCGCCTCGCTCTGACGGGTGATGACAGCGCCGCGATGCGGGATAAGGTCAAGCAATCCCTCTGCCGCCAAAACCTTGAGCGCCTCGCGTAGCGGTGTGCGCGACACGCCGAATTGCTCGGTCAGGGCCTTTTCGTTGATCTTCTCACCGGGCTGCAATTGCCCCTCAAGGATCATCTGACGCAGTCGATTTGTGATCTCAACGGCGAGCGCGGTGCGGCCAATCGGATCGGGTTTGAGGGCGGTCATGGGGGCCTCCGGGCCGGGGTTATCCATCTTTGCGGCCCTCCCTTACAGCATTTTGCGATGCCCTGTCGAAGATTTCCGCGATATGCAGCGCGCGGCGGTCGGTGCCATCTGCGATCTGGTGGCGGCATGAGGTGCCGTTCGCGATCAAGAGATCATCGGATGCTGCGGCGCGCACGGCTGGAAGCAGAGACAGCTCCCCCATTTTTAGGGATACGTCGATGGTTTCAGCCTGATAGCCAAAGGCCCCCGCCATGCCGCAGCAGCTGCTCTCGATGGTCTTTGGGTCAAGGTCAGGGATCAGCGCCAGCGCCTGTCCCATATCGCCCATCACGCCCGCCGCCTTTTGATGGCAATGGCCGTGGACATGGGCAGTGTGCCCCAGAGTGCCCAGCGGCAGATCAAGCCGCCCAGCGCGCGCCTCGCGCGCGATAAACTCTTCGAAGAGATAGGCATTCTTTGACAAGAGCTGCGCCTCATCCCCCGGCAAGAGCGTGAGAAACTCATCCCGCAACGTGAGCAGGCAAGACGGCTCCAGCCCCACCACCGGCACGCCAGCGCGCACATGCGGCAAGAGCGCATCCAAGGTCCGCCGCGCCTCGGCGCGCGCCTTGTCGATCATCCCCGCCGCCAGATATGTCCGCCCACAGCAGAGCGGGCGACCGGGCGCATGTGCGGTGATCACCTCATAGCCTGCACGGGTCAGAACGCGCAAAGCGGCACGTGGAATCGCTGGCTCCATCCAGCGGTTGAACGTGTCAGTAAAGAGAATGATCTTGCCTGCCTTGGTCGACGAGTGGGCGCGCTTGACCTCAGAGTCCTTGAAAAAATCCCCTCGAAACATGGGCAGAGACCGCGCATGTGCCAGACCGGTAATCCGCTCGCCAAGCCCGGCGAGAAACGGCACCCGGTTGCGCAAGGCGATCAGGCCCCGCAGCGCCACCGCAAGTCGAGCATAGCGTGGCATCTCTGCAATCAGCCGCGCGCGCAGACCGAACCCCAGCTTTTGACCCCGCTGATAGAGCACCTCGGTCTTCATCTTGGCCATGTCGACACCGGTTGGGCATTCGCGCTTGCAGGCCTTGCACCCGACACAAAGCTTCAGCGTTTCGGCCATCTCATCCGAGAAAAGCGCGTTTTGGCCAAGCCGCCCCGAAAGCGCAAGGCGCAGCGTGTTGGCACGGCCCCGTGTTGCGTCGCGCTCATCTCGGGTCACGCGGTAACTCGGGCACATCGCCCCGCCTGCCAGCTTGCGACAGGCGCCGTTGTTGTTACACATCTCGACCGCGCCTTGAAATCCGCCGCCCTTGCCTGTCCAGGCAGACCAGTCGTGGCCGGTTTTCAGATCGGCGAAATCATAGCCCGGCGGATAGCGCATAAGGCTGCGGTCGTCCATTTTCGGCGCATGTACGATCTTGCCGGGGTTGAGGCGGGTGTCAGGGTCAAAGGCCGCCTTGACCTCTTCGAATGCCCTGAGGATTTGCGGACCGAACATCGCCCCATGGAATTCAGAGCGCACAATCCCGTCGCCATGTTCGCCCGAATGCGATCCCTTGTATTCCCGCACCATGGCAAAGGCCGCCTCGGCGATTTCGCGCATTTTGCGCACGTCCTGTTCCAGTTTGAGATTGAGGACAGGGCGCACATGCAGGCATCCTTCGGACGCGTGCGCGTACCACGTGCCGGTGGTGCCGTGACTATGAAACACCTCGGTCAGACGATCTGTATAATCCGCCAGATGTTCCAGCGGCACGGCACAATCTTCGACAAAGGACACAGGCTTGCCCGCCTCCTTCATCGACATCATGATGTTGAGACCTGCCTTGCGCAATTCACCAATCTCGGTGGCGAGGGACATATCCCAGACCTCGACCACGCCACCCTCATGGGCGGCACCGCCGCGCCCAAACCCATAGCCAAGGTCCGCCATCGTATCGGCCAGACGGCGCATGTTCTCTTCATTTTCGGGTGGGCTATCGGCGAATTCCACCAGCAGCATGGCAGCAGGCGCGCCGCGCACGAATTGCTCAAGTGTCTTGGCGTAAATGGGAATCGCGCGGGCAAGATCAATCATGGTGCTATCGACCAACTCGACCGAGGTCGGGCCAAGCGCGACCAGCGGCTTGGCGGCCTCCATCGCGGCGCGGAAAGTGGGGAAATGGCAGACACCCAGCACGCGGGTTTTCGATGGCAGCGGTGACAGCTTGATCTCTATCGCGGTCGACGTGGCCAGCGTCCCCTCGGACCCGATCAGCAGATGGGCGAGGTTGATGGGCGCGTCACCGGGGACCAGCGCGTCGATGTTGTAGCCACCGACTCGGCGTTGCACCTTGGGGAAACGCAACGCGATTTCGCCAGCTTCTCGCGCGCCAAGATCAAGCATTTGCCGCAGCAGAGGTTCGGGCACGCGGTTGCCAGAACCGGGGCCGAAATCGAAGGGGGTGCCATCGGCCAGAAATCCCTCAATTCGGGTTACATTATCCCGTGTCGTGCCATAGCGCAGCGACCGCGAACCGCAGGAATTGTTGCCAACCATGCCACCGATCGTGGCGCGCGACGCGGTCGAGACATCGACAGGAAACCACAGGCCGTGCGGCTTTAATGCGCGGTTCAGATCGTCCAGAACAATCCCCGGCTCGACCACCGCGCGCCGCCCTTCCACATCCAGTTCCAGAATGCGATTGAGGTATTTCGAGCAGTCGACAATCAACCCGGAGTTCACCGTTTGCCCACATTGCGAGGTGCCACCGCCTCGCATCGTGAGCGGCAAACCGGCGGCACGCGCGGCGTCGAGCGCGGCCAGAACATCCTGAGGTGCCTTGGCCAGAATCACTCCTGCCGGCATAATCTGATAGATCGAGGCATCCGTCGCGTAACGCCCGCGCGAAAAGGTATCAAAGCGCGTTTCGCCCTGCACCTCGCGGCTGAGGCGGCTTTGTATCGTGCTGTCCAGCATAGGGTCCCGATCCGGTCGATGGTCAGAGTTTGGTCTTGACAGAATATTGAATTCAGAATTCAATTCAACAGAATTCACCTTTGCCCCTGTCCAGATCTTACCGGCGGTGGGCAAGGATGCTGTCTATGGGAGGAATGACAATGACCGCTGGCCGCCACTTTCTGCAAATCCCGGGGCCCTCGAACGTGCCGGATCGCATTCTGCGGGCGATGGATTATCCGACCATGGATCATCGCGGCCCGGCCTTTGCCGATGTCGGCCGCAAGGCGCTTGAGGGGATGAAAAGCATCTTCAAGACCGAAGCCCGAGTGGTCATCTATCCCTCATCTGGCACTGGCGCTTGGGAAGCGGCCTTGGTCAACACGCTCTCACCCGGTGACACAGTTCTGATGTATGAAACTGGTCACTTTGCGGCGCTGTGGCAGAAACTGGCACTCAAACTGGGCCTGAACCCGGTCTTTATCGACAGCGACTGGCGCGCCGGGGCCGATGCCACACGGATCGAAGAGCATCTGCGCGCGGACAAGGCGCATGAGATCAAAGCCGTCTGCGTTGTGCATAACGAGACCTCTACCGGCTCTGTTACCGACGTGGCCGCGGTACGCCGCGCGATGGACGCCGCCAATCACCCGGCGCTCTTGATGGTCGATACGATTTCCTCGCTCGCCTCAGTGGACTACCGACACGACGACTGGGGTGTGGACGTCACCATATCCGGTTCGCAAAAGGGGCTGATGCTGCCGCCAGGCTTGTCGTTTAACGCGGTCAGCGCCAAGGCGATGCAAGTTTCCGAATCTGCCGCGCTGAAGCGTTCGTATTGGAGTTGGGCAGAAATGGCGGGCCCAAATGATACGGGCTACTTCCCCTATACCCCCGCGACAAACCTGCTCTACGGTTTGAACGAGGCAATCGACATGTTGCACGAGGAAGGGCTCGACACTGTCTTTGCCCGGCACAAGCGCCATGGCGCGGCGGCGCGCGCGGCGGTTGAGGCATGGGGCCTAGAGGTGCTCTGCAAGAAAGCGTCTGACCGCTCGCCAGTGCTCACCGCCGTGATGGTTCCCGAGGGGCATTCAGCCGATAATTTCCGTGCCGTGACCCTGCGTAACTATGATATGTCTCTGGGGAATGGTCTGTCCAAAGTGGCGGACAAGGTATTTCGCATCGGTCACTTGGGGGATTTCAATGATCTGATGCTGATCGGCACCCTTGCGGGCGTGGAAATGGGCCTGCGCGATGCGGGTGTGCCGCACCGGGCCGGGGGCGTACAGGCGGCGATGGATCTTTTGGGCCAGAAGTTCGAAAGCGCCCGCGCCGCAGCCTAACGTTATCGGTCCGGGACGGAAGAGGGGCCTTCCCGGACCAACTGTAATGATTGCACAATAAGGAAAGACCAAGGCGCGGCACAGCCCGCGCAGACACGAAAACCAAGGGAGGAAGACAATGAAAAAAGCAATAATTGCATCCGTAGTGGCGTCGTTTGTGGCGGTGCCCGCGATGGCGGCAGATGTCACCATGCGGTTTGGCCATGTGGGCGAACCGGGCTCGCTGTTTGAGGCAACAGCAAACCATTTCGCCGCCTGCGTAGGCGAAAAATCCGGTGGCAAGGCAGAGGTTCAGACCTTTGGCTCGTCGCAGTTGGGAAATGACAAGGAATTGCTGCAAAAGCTCAAGCTGGGTCAGGTCGACTTTGCGTTGCCCTCGTCGGTGATGTCCTCGGTTGATGGGCTGTTCGGTGTTTTTGAAATGCCCTACATCATCAAAGACCGTGACCATATGCGCCGCGTTCAGGATGCCATGATGGACACGTTCCAGACTGCCGCAAACAACAACGGGTATCACATCGTAGGGCTTGCGGAAAACGGGTTCCGGCATATCACCAACAACATCCGGCCGATCAATTTGCCCGAGGACCTGAAGGGGATCAAACTGCGCACGCCCAATGGCGAATGGCGCGTCAAGATGTTCCAAGAATACGGTGCCAACCCCACCCCGATGGCCTTTTCGGATGTGTTTACTGCGTTGCAGACGGGTGTGATGGACGGGCAGGAAAACCCCTATACACAGATCGCGACGGCCAAGTTCCAGGAGGTGCAAAAGTACCTTTCGGTCACGGGCCATGTCTATACGCCAGCGTATATTCTGTCGTCGAAAAAAGGGTTTGACGGGCAGGCAGAGGATGTTCGCGCAGTGCTCGCGGAATGTGCCACAGACACGCAGACCTTTACCTATGAGACGGCTGCACGGATGGAAACCGAACTGCTCGACGTGATCAAGGCTGCCGGGGTCGAGGTGAACGAGGCCGACAAGGACGCGTTCATCGCTGCGTCCAAGCCTGTCTATGACGCTTTTGCAGAGCAGGTCGAAGGTGGGCAAGAGCTGATCGACGCCGTGCTCGCACTTGGTAACGCAAGCTGATCTTACTCTGTGACGGTCCCTGTTCGGGGGCCGTCACAGGCGTTTGTCTACAAGATTTCGCGAACTTGAACCGGCATGCGCATGCCGGGCAACCTTTTGCACCGGAACGTTGCACAACATGACCCCTCTGCTTACCCAAACCAATCGGATCGCAAGCCGCCTGCTTGAATGGATCACGGTTCTGCTGATGGTCGGCTTGACGATCGTCGTGATCGTTGCCGTTATCGCCCGCCTCATGGGCCAGAGTTTCTCTTGGTACGATGAGGTTGCCGCGATCATGCTGGCTTGGATCACCTATTATGGCTCCGCTCTCGCGGCGCTGCATCGGCGTCATATCGGCTTTGACTCGGTCCTTCTCGCCCTACCCAACCGGTACCGGATGATTGCGGTTCTGGTAGGAGAAGCGCTGGTGCTGCTCTTTTTCGTGCTCATGGCGCGCGCCGGGTTTCAGGTGCTTGAAGTGCTGGAAGGCGATACGCTGACCTCGCTTACATGGGTGCCGGTGCAATTGACACAATCGGTGATCCCGATCGGTGCCATCCTCTTTATCATCTGCCAATTGCTCAGCCTGCCGCATTACTGGGTTCAGACATCGCGCGGCATCTCTCTGGAACACGCTGAGATCGAAGAAGAAGTCGAGACCGAATTGGCCAAGAACAAGGAGCGCGTGTGATGCTTATGCTGGGTATTTTCGCGGCCCTTGTGGCGATGATTTGCATCAACATTCCGATCGCCATCGGCTTGGCTCTTGCCGGGGTTTTGGGTCTCTTGCTTACTGAGGGGCCGAGCAGTCTGGTGACCATTGCACTCGATATGTATAGCGGGTCCACCAAGTTTTCGCTGATTGCCATCCCGATGTTCGTGCTGGCAGGGGCCATCATGAATGCGGGCGGTATCACGGACCGGCTGATCAATTTCGTCACCGCCATCATCGGCTTTGTTCGTGGCGGGCTGGCCATGGTAAATATCGGTGTGTCGCTTTTCTTTGCCGAAATCTCTGGCTCTGCGGTGGCGGATGTCGCAGCCATGGGATCGATCCTGATCCCGCAGATGAAGAAACGCGGGTATTCCAAGGAACTGTCGGCGGCTGTTACCTCGTCCTCGGCCTCGTTGGCGATCATCATCCCGCCGTCGATCCCGATGATCCTTTATGCGGCCTCTTCTAATACGTCGGTCGAACAGCTCTTTGTCGCGGGCGTGGTGCCGGGTCTTTTGGGGGCGGCAGGCCTGATGTTCGTGGCCTATGTCTTTGCCCGCCGCTACAATCTGCCGACGGAAGAGGCATTCAACATTCCCCGCCTGCGCGAGACTTTCGTTGATGCACTGCCCGCCTTCTTGCTGCCGGTAATTATCCTTGGCGGTATTTTTGGCGGCTATGTGACCGCAACCGAGGCGGCTGGTCTTGCCGTGATCGCAGCCATCGTCGTGTCAGCTTGGTATCGCCAAGTGGATATCAAACATCTGCGCCGCGCGATGCTGGATGGGGGCATGCAAACGGCTGTTGTCATGTTGCTGGTCGCGGCCTCTGTTTTGATGGGTGGGTTCTTGACCCGCGCACAGATCCCGCAGCATCTGGCGCAGGGCATTCTCAACATCACCGATCAGCAATGGGCAATCTTGCTCATCCTCAACTTCTTCTTCCTGATCATTGGCTTTTTCCTGCATTCCGCAGCAGCGATCATCCTTGTGATTCCAATCGTAATGCCGCTGATCACGGCGGCGGGTATCGACCCGGTGCATTTCGGCCTTGTGGTTACGCTGAACCTTGCGATTGGTCAGCAGACGCCGCCGGTTGCCTCGGTTCTGATTACCGCCTGCGCGGTGGCAAGGGCCAATATCTGGGAGGTATCCAAGGTCAACATCTGGTTCATCCTGGTCCTGTTGGCGGTGCTGATGCTCTGCACCTATGTGCCCTCGGTGCCGCTCTTCCTTGTTGAATACTTCTACCGTTGAGGGGGCTGCGATGACCGAGATTTTGTCGCAGGTCCGGGGGCAGACCCTCTGGATCACATTCAACCGGCCTGATGCGCGCAATGCACTGACCTTTGCGATGTATGAGGGGCTGGCCAGCCTATGCCGCGAGGTGCCGACAGATGGCAGCATCCGCGCGGTGGTGATCCACGGTGCAGGCGGCAAGGCGTTTGCGGCAGGCACCGACATGACGCAGTTTCGGGCCTTTGACAAACCGCAGGATGCGCTTGACTACGAGGCCCGGATTGAGCGTGTCCTAGAGGCGGTCGAGCGCTGCCCCTTGCCAACCGTCGCTGCGATCAACGGCGCCTGCACCGGCGGCGGCGCGGCAATTGCCGGAGTTTGTGACATCCGCATTGCCGCGGCCAATCTAAAGTTCGGCTTTCCCATCGCCCGCACCCTTGGAAACTGCCTGGCCGCCGCCAATCTGGCGCGCCTCTCATCCCTGATGGGGGCCGGGCGCGTGCGCGAGATGATCTTTACCGCCCGCCTAATTGGCGCAGAAGAGGCGCAGGGATGCGGCCTGATCTCGGAAGTGTTGGAGGATGAAGCCGCGCTTATGTCCCGTGCCGGGGCATTGGCCGAAACGCTTGCCGAAATGGCCCCCCTCACGCTGAGGGCGACCAAAGAGGCGATGCGCCGCGTGAGCGCAGCCACCCGTGTCGAGGACGCCGACCTTATCGAAATGTGCTACATGAGCCGCGATTTCCACCACGGGCTCGAGGCCTTCCTTGCCAAACAAAAACCAGAGTGGAGTGGGACATGAACGCCACTGGCCCCCTAGTGGGGATGAAGGTGATCGAACTGGCCCATATCATGGCTGGTCCGGTCTGTGGCCTGATGCTGGCGGATATGGGCGCGGATGTGATCAAGGTGGAAAAGCCAGACGGCGATGACAGCCGGCGCTTTGTGCCCCCTGCGATCAACGGCGAATCTGCTGCCTATATGATGATGAACCGCAACAAGCGGGGTGTGGCGCTGAACCTCAAGGACCCGGAGGCGGTCCAAGTGCTGCACCGTCTGCTGGAAGAGGCTGATGTGGTGATCGAGAATTACCGCATGGGCACGATGGAGCGTCTGGGGTTGGGCTATGACGATCTGCGCGCCATCAACCCGCGCCTTATCTATTGCGAAATCTCGGGCTTTGGCCGTACGGGACCGTATGCAGAGCGTGGTGGCTTTGACCTGATCGCCCAAGGCATGTCGGGCCTCATGTCGATCACTGGCGAGGGGCCGGGGCGGCCCCCGGTCAAGACTGGTGCGCCGGTTTCCGATATTACGGCCGGGATAGTGGCGGCGATGGGTGTTTCTGCTGCCTACGCTCGGATGTTGCAAACGGGACAAGGCCAAAAGGTGGATACCTCACTGTTTGAGGCCGCGATCACCCAAACCTATTGGCAATCGGCGATTGCCTTTGCCACTGGCGTGGCACCCGGCCCGATGGGGTCTGCGCATCCTTTGAACGGTCCCTATCAGGCGTTCCAGACCGCCGATGGCTGGATCAACGTGGGGGCCGCCAACCAACGCAATTGGCTACGGTTTCTCGATGTGATCGGGGCCCCCGAATTGAACGACGACCCGCGCTTTGCCTCAAACCATGACCGCATGCAGCACCTCAGGGAACTCGAAGATATCCTCAACGGCTATCTTCGCCACGAAACGTCCGAGATTTGGCTGGAACGGATGGAAGAGGCCGGTCTGCCTGCCGGCCCCGTGCTGGATATCCTGCAAATGCAGGCCGACCCACAGGCACAAGCCCGCGATATGATTGTTGAAGTGCAGCATCCTGTGGCTGGTCCGGTCAAGACCCTTGGACATCCGGTCAAGTTCGGCGAGACCCCGGCAAACATCCGCTGTGCCGCGCCCGTTCTTGGCCAGCACAGCCGCGAGGTGCTGCGCGAGGCTGGTTATAACACGCAGCAGATCGCGGCGATGATCGCCTCGGGCGCGGTGATCGCAGCATGACCGATCCCCTGACGAAGGCGCTGCTGGAGGCGCGGAACGGCGGCCCCAAACTGCCCGATACCTATGGCGAGGGGTTAACGCGCGAGCGCATCTTTGCGGTCCAAACAGAAGTCGCCTCTGCGCTTGGTTCTGTGGGGGGATTCAAGGTTGCTTGCCCGCCCGGCGCGCCCATCATCATCGCCCCAATCATGGCCCACGACATTTACGAGAGCCCCGCGAAAATTTCCCTCTCAGAGGGCGAAGAAGCGGGCGTCGAACTTGAATACGCCTTTCGCCTGATTGCCCCAGTGCCGGATACTGCTGCGTTTGATTTCGAGACGCGCTTGCGAGACTCGGTAGAACTGCTGCCTGCGTTTGAGTTGGTCCAGAGCCGCCTTGCCAATCCAAAGGGCGCCGGTGCAGCGCTCAAGATGTTGGACAATCAACTCAACGGCGCGGTGGTTCTGGGTGAGGCTTGTCGCGACTGGCAAGGGATTGACGTCACCAGTGCCCAGGCACATCTGACCCTTGGCGATGCCACCCTGCTTGATGGCGTGGCCAAAGTACCCGGCGAAGGTGCCTTTGCCACGCTCTGCGCTCTTGTGCGCGCCTTGGGGGATCATTGCGGCGGCTTGCAGCCGGGGCATATAGTGATCACCGGATCGCTCAACGGGCTGCCTTGGGTAACGCCGCCGATCACCGCCCAAGGCGAAATCGCAGGCCTCGGCAGCGTCACCATGACGCTGGAATGAGACCTACGACTTTGGTCGTAGAAATTTCAGGCAGCAAACCCTTGTTCCGCCCAAAAACTGCGATAGGGTCTGCATGTGCGAATGCAACGTAAACGGTATTCGCAGGGGCCGCGCGAAGGGGAGAGCGCGTTGGGTCAGCTTGAAGAAGTCTAGGATCACGGCCCTGTCTGGGCTTGGCAAGTCAGACAGGTCGAACGGATTTTCAAACGGGAGGAACCAAATGAAGCATCTGCTGTCATCCATCGCCACTCTGGCGCTCAGCGCCGGGCTTGCCCATGCGCAAGCTGCCAACGTGCCGGACAATCTGGAAAAACTTTCAAATTTTCAGTCCACCGGCGTCACTGATTTCACGTTCATCGAACAGGGCGGCGACTATGCCGAGGGGATCAAGAAAACGCTCGAGCAGATCAGCCTGCCCGACGGGTTCAAGATCGGCCTTTACGCGGTTGTGCCCGATGCGCGCCACATGGCTGTAGGTCCGCAAGGCATCGTGACCTTCGTGGGCACCCGCAAGGACAAGGTGTGGTCCGTTACCGACCGCAACAAGGACCGCGTCGCCGACGAGGTCAAGGATTTCGCCCCTTCGCTCCAATTCTCGATCCCCAATGGTCCCTGCTTTTCCAAGGACGGTTTTCTCTATATCGCTGAACAGAACCGCGTGCTGCTCTTTCCCGCCGCCGAGTTCTTTTACGAAAGCCCGGATGTGGCAGCCTTCAACCTTGTGGCCAAGGGTGATCTGATCCCAGAGGACGAAGAAAGCTTTAACCATACCGCGCGGGTTTGTGACATCGGGCCAGATGGCAAGATTTACATTTCGCTTGGTCAGCCCTTCAACGTGGCCCCCAAGGATCGGCTTGAGAAATATAACGAGGTGGGCATTGGTGGCATCATCCGCATGAACACCGATGGCACGGGGCGCGAGGTCTTTACCTATGGCGTGCGCAATTCGGTTGGTCAGGATTTCCATCCCGAAACCGGCGAGTTGTGGTGGACAGACAATCAGGTCGACGGCATGGGCGATGACATTCCGCCGGGCGAGTTGAACCGTCAAACCGAGGCGGGCCAGCATTTCGGCCATCCGTGGTATGGTGGTGGATCCGTGCGCACCAATGAGTACAAGGGTGAAGAAGTCCCTGTAGACGTGGTGATGCCTGCCGTCGAAACTGTGGCCCATGCGGCCGACCTTGGCATGGCGTTCTATACCGGCAAGATGTTCCCTGCCAAATACAAGAACGCCATCTTCTCGGCGCAGCATGGCTCTTGGAACCGCACTGAACCGGTTGGTGCCCGCGTGATGGTTACGTTCATCGACGCAGAGGGCAATGCCACGATGGAGCCCTTTGCCGAGGGTTGGATCGACGAGAACGGCGAATACCTTGGCCGCCCGGTCGATGTGGCGCAGTTGCGCGATGGTTCGATCCTTGTGTCTGATGACCTTGCCGGGGCGATCTATCGCATCTGGTATGAGGGCAATTGATGCTTAAGGCATGTATCTTGGGTCTGGGCGGGGTTTTCCTCGCCCAGATCGCCATGGCAGAGGGACTGACCGGCGACCCAGAGGCGGGGCGCAAACTGGCCGGTCAATGCCGCACCTGTCACGGTATCGAAGGCATGGCCAAAATGCCCATCGTGCCCCATATCGGCGGCGAGAACCCGGCCTATATCGAGCATCAACTGACCGCGTTCCGCGAGGGGCGGCGGGTGCATGAAATGATGAGCGTGGTCGCGGCCAGCCTCAGCGATCAGGCGATTGCCGATCTGGCGGCCTGGTATAGCAGCCAGACGCCGGTCGCCACTCTGGCCCCAAGCCAGACGGCCGAGAATGCGCCCGAGACCTGCACCGCCTGTCATGGCGCAGATGGGATCGCGCTGATCGACGATGCGCCCAATCTGGCGGGTGAGACGGTGATGTATATCGACACACAGCTCAAGGCATTCCGCACCGGCAAACGTCAGCACGACATCATGAGCGGCATCGCCGCTGAGATGTCGAATGACGAGATCCGCGCGGTGGCTGAATGGTATTCTTCCGTTCAGTTCAAGGTCGCGCCGGTGCAGTAATTGCCCCGAAAATGCAAACGGGCGCGCCTGATAGCGCGCCCGTCTTTAATCTGCCTGAGGTAGCTCAGCCCTTTTTCAGCACCCGTTGACCCAGCACTTCAGCGATCTGCACGGCATTCAGCGCCGCGCCCTTGCGCAGGTTGTCGCTGACGCACCACAAGTTAATGCCATTATCAATCGTCGGGTCCTGCCGAATACGGCTGATGAAGGTGGCGTAGTCACCGACGCATTCGATCGGCGTCACGTAGCCACCGTTCTCACGCTTGTCGATCACCATGATCCCGGGGGATTCGCGCAGGATGTCGCGCGCTTCAGCTTCGTCCAGATGATCCTCGAACTCGATATTGATGGCCTCGGAATGGCCGACAAAGACCGGAACCCGCACGCAGGTGGCTGTAACCTTGATCTTGGAATCGAGGATCTTCTTGGTCTCAGCGACCATCTTCCACTCTTCCTTGGTTTGCCCATCCTCAAGAAATACGTCGATATGCGGGATCACGTTGAACGCGATCTGCTTGGTGAATTTCTTGGCAGGCTTGTCATCGGTCGGGTTGTAGACCGCTTTGGTCTGGTCCCACAGCTCATCCATGCCCTCTTTGCCAGCGCCGGATACCGACTGATAGGTCGAGACGACAACGCGCTTGATGCGTGCGCGGTCGTGCAGCGGCTTGAGTGCCACAACCATCTGCGCGGTTGAACAGTTGGGGTTGGCGATGATGTTCTTCTTGGCATAGCCCATGACCGCATCGGCGTTCACTTCCGGAACGACCAGGGGCACGTCGGGGTCATAGCGATAGAGCGAAGAGTTGTCGATCACGACACAGCCCGCCTTGGCCGCCTTGGGGGCGTAGACCTTGGTTGCGTCCGACCCGATGGCGAACAGCGCCATGTCCCAACCTGAGAAGTCGAACGTATCAAGATCTTGGGTCTTGAGAGTTCGGTCGCCAAAGCTGACTTCGGTGCCCAGAGAGCGGCGGGACGCAAGTACCGCGATCTCATCGACCGGAAACTCGCGCTCGGCGAGGATGTTCAGCATTTCGCGGCCCACGTTGCCCGTGGCACCTGCGACGACGATCTTGTAACCCATGTGTGTCTGCCTCCATAGCGGGGGTTGCGGTGCGGGTCATACAGGGATTACAGCCAATGTGAAAGGGGCCGCACTCACTCCATGCTGTCGCGACTGAAGAGATAGATCACCAATCCGATGACAAGGGCAAATGTGAACAGCGCAAAAAGCGCTTTGTAGCCCGCGACTGCGCCCCCGGTCGCGGCAGAAGCAAAAAGCGGCCCCGAGGCAAACTGCGCCACGCCCGCACCGCCAATGCCAAAGAGATTGAGCAGCGTCACACCCCGCCCTGCCAAATGGGCCGGAAAGAACGCCCGCCCATGCGCGATCAGCACCGGGTATGTGGACCCAGCAAGGCCGATAACCGCCAAGAGGGCAATCGACAGCCCAAGGCTGCGTTCCGGCCAGAGCATCAAAATCATGAGGGCGGCTGCGCAGATGACATTTCCGGTAAAGATCACCCATTTGCGCGACTTGAACACCCGGTCGAGGGGGCCATACGCAAAGGTGCCCGCGATCATCGCCATCCCCATGACCAGCGTCGCCTGTCCGACCTGCACCGTATCAAGCCCAAAGATATCGCGCAGATAGGGACCGGCCCAAAGGCCCCGAAGCCCTGCCGCAGGCGCATAGGCCACGAACATCAGCGGTAGAATGGCCCAAACCACGGGCATCCGGAGCAGATCAAGAAGCGAGCCGCGCGTATCCCCTGCGACTGCCTCTGGGTCGCGCACCAGTGCCAAGATACCCAATGACGCCGCGACCGAAACCGCCGCCAATCCCCAAAGCGCCGCGCGCCATCCGATTGTTTCTGCCGCCCATGCCATCGGATAAGAGGCCACCAGATTGCCGAATGATCCCACCCCCAGCATGACCGCCGCCAGAGTGGCAAACCGTGCCGCCGAGAATTGCCGCGCGAAAATGTAGTAAGAAGCCATCAGGACTGGCGCGCAGCCTGCGCCGATCAACACCATCGCAAGGTTGATATGCAGCGGGCTGACAGCCATTGCAAAAAGCGCCGCGCCGCCACCGCCACCCAACAGCAGCAAAGCCGACGCCGTGCGCCGTGGCCCAATCCGGTCGAGCGCCCAGCCCACCGGCAATTGCATCGCCGCGAAGGTCACGAACATCAGACCCGAGGCCGTCGCCAGATCATCCGGTGTGGCCCCGACATCGCGCGCCAAGGGACCGCTCAGCACCGCCAGAAAGGCGCGAAAAAACTGGCTGAGCACATAGGCAAAGCACAGCAGGATCAGTCCGGCGCGCATCAGGTTTCCTTGTTGGTCAGGGATCAGGCTGCGCCGCGCGCAATCAGCACATCGACATGCGCAGCCACACTTTCGGCCAGCGCATAGAGGTTATAGCCGCCCTCAAGACAACTGACCAGTTTCCCACCACAAAGCTCATCCGCCAGATCACAGAGCCGCTCTGTAACCCAAGCGAAATCTTCCGTTTCCAGCATCAGATCGGCCAGCGGATCATCGCGATGCGCGTCAAACCCAGCAGAAACAAGGATCAGATCCGGCTTGAACGCCCGCACGCGCGGAAACACCTTTTCCTCATACTCTCGACGAAACACCGCCCCGCCCGAGCGCGGCGGCAGCGGCACGTTGAGGATCGTATCGTGCGGCCCGGTCTCATGTGCGGCGCCGGTGCCGGGCCAAAGCGGGTATTGATGCGACGAGGCGAAAAAGGCGCGCGGCTCATCCTCCAACAAATCCTGCGTGCCATTGCCATGATGCACGTCGAAATCGACGACCGCCACCCGTTTCAGCCCGTGATGATCCAGCGCATATTTTGCGGCAACGGCCACATTCCCAAAAAGACAAAATCCCATCGTCGTTTCGCGCTCGGCATGATGGCCCGGCGGGCGGGTGGCGACAAAGACATTGTCGGCCTCGCCCGACAACACCAGATCTACGGCGCGCACAGCACCGCCCGCCGCGCGATGCGCCGCCGCCAGCGTTCCCGGCGACATCCAGGTATCGGCATCCAATTGCACCTTGCCCGAAGCAGGAGAGGCCGCCCGGATCGCCTCGACATGGCTTTTGGGATGCACGCGCAAGAGGTCATCCTCGGCCACCAAGGGTGCCTTGACGAGGATCACGTCTTTGCCCTCCAACGCCTCCAGAATACGCTCAAGCCGCGCAACCTGTTCGGGGTGGCCCTCGGGCGTCACATGGCCCAGACAATCGGGATGGGTGATCAGGGCTGTGGTCATGGCGCTCCTCCGTCATTGAGGTGAAAAGAGCCTGAATTGCGCGGCTTGTCCAGACTGGCCTTTGGCCCGGCTTATCAGGTGCCACCGCGATTATGTGACATTACCTGCATTTCGGCGCGATCTGGAACAGGGTTTATTGAAAAGTCACGCAACTCTTGCTACTTTAGCCTTATACCTTGCACCGGGGTCCTGCGGTGCGCAGCAAAGGAGGACGATGTCCTGTCTTTTACGACATATGCGGCGAAGGCCGCTGACCAGGGGGCCATCGCAATGATGCCCACCATGACCGCAGACAGCGAAGCGCAGCTTGCGGCGATCCTGACCTCTCTTGACGATGACAAGGCCGAAGATGTTGTGCAGATCGACCTGCGCGGCAAAACAGCCATGTGCGACTATATGGTGATCTGTTCGGGGCGTTCCTCGCGGCAGGTGTCTGCCATCGCCGAGAAACTGATGGACCGTCTCAAGCAGGATATGGGGATCGTGTCCCGTACAGAGGGCAAGGAAACCGGCGATTGGGTGCTGATCGACACAGGCGATGTCGTCGTTCATGTGTTCCGCCCCGAGGTTCGCGATTTCTATCAGCTTGAGAAAATGTGGCTGCCTTCCGGGCAGACGGCGGCATCTCAAGTCTGAATGCGGGTTCATATCTGCGCGGTGGGCCGGTTGCGGACCGGCCCGGAACGTGTGTTGTTCGACGATTATGTCACCCGGTTCGATCGAACGGGGCGCGCGCATGGCCTTGGCCCAACGACGCTGATTGAGGTCGAAGATAAGAAGGGTGGGGGCATGTCCGCCGAGGCCACCTTGCTTGATCGGGTGATTCCCCAAGGTGCCGTGCTTGCGGTGCTTGATGAGCGCGGCAAAGAGATCACCTCTCCCGAATTTTCCGATACGCTGGCGGGCTGGCGCGATGCCGGGCGCAGCGATCTGGCTTTGGTGATCGGTGGGGCCGATGGCATCGCGCCTGAATTGCGCGCCCGTGCCGATTTCGCGCTGTCCTTTGGCCGCATGGTCTGGCCACATATGCTGGTGCGGGTGATGCTGGCGGAACAGCTCTATCGCGCGGCATCAATCCTCGCCGGTAGCCCCTACCACCGGGTTTGAGAGGACGAGAAGCGTAATTGCTCCTCGCCCTTGCCGTGCTTACTTTTTCAGCGCGTCGCGGATTTCCATCAGAATATCCAGTTCGGACGGGCCGGGATCAGCGGCGGCTGCCTCTGGTTTCGGCTTGGATGTGGCATCCTTGGCGCGGTTGACCAGCTTGACCAGAATGAACACCACCCAAGCGATGATCAAAAAGTTGATAACGGCCATGACGAACCGGCCATAAGCGAACACCGCGGCGCCCGCCTCTTCTGCGGCAGCGATCGAGGCATAGTCGCCCGAGCCCAGCACGATATAGAGGCCCGAAAAATCAATGCCGCCCAAGAACAGGCTGATGATCGGGTTGATCAGATCGGCAACAAGTGAGCCGACAATCGCCGTAAAGGCCGCCCCGATGATGATACCAACGGCCATGTCCATGACATTGCCCTTAGCGATGAAGTCCTTGAATTCCTGAATCATTTCCGTCCCTTTTTTACTGACACACAGGGGCGTGTTCGCGCGCCCGCGTCGGGATTTACCATATACTTGCAACAATTTGCGATAAATTCGAAAAACTGCCTGGGGAAATACCTCTTGCCTCTCCCCGCAAGAGCGGCGTTTGGATCGGTCAAAAAGACCTAGAACCGCTCCAGCAACCGCTTGAGATAGTCCAGTTCCACATCCGGCCGAGCGCCTTCGCCTGACCGCTTGCGGATCTCATCAAGCAATTCTCGCGCGCGGCGATAGACATCCTCACCCTGCAAGAGACTGTCTTGCGTGCCCACCTGTCGGCCCTGCCCGGCCTCACGCCCCAAAGGATCAGCCTGAGCCTGACCGGGCTGGCCTTCGGCCTCGCCCTGACCACCGGGATTCTGTTGTTCCGCCATGGCCTCGCCCATATTGCGCATGCCCTCACGCAGGGCCTCCATTGCCTCGGCCTGATTATCGATGGCCCCCGCCAGATCGTCGCTGCGCAGCGCGTCTTCGGCCCCTTCCATGGCGCGGCCAGCACGCTCCAGCGCATCGCGCGCGGCCTCGCCTGCCTCGCCACCCAGTTGCGGCAAACCCTGCCGCTGCCGCTCCAATTCCTGTCTCAGCGCCTCTTGCCGCTCAGCCAGCGACCCCTCGGCACCTTCGCCACCCTCGGCCTGTTCGCGACCTTCACCACCTTGGCCCTGTTGCTCGCCGCCTTGGCCACCTTGGCCTTGCTGACCATCATGGCTCTCGCCGCGACCCTCGCCGCCGCTGCGGCCCTCATTGTTCTGCGACTGGCCGGATTGCGCACCGGGATTGAACTGTTCTTGCAAATCGCGGAACGCCTGATCCGACAGGCCCTGCTGTTCGCGGAGCGTTTCTGCCAACCCCTCCATCGCCTGTTCGCCGGGGGATTGACCCTGCTGGCCCTGCCCCTGCGTGACCTGCATGTTCTCCATCATCTGCTGGAACTCTTCGAGTGCCTGCTGTGCCTCGGCATAGCGGCCCTGCTCCATCAACTCTTGGATGCGGTCCATCATGTCTTGCAGATCCTGTTGGTTCATCTGCATCATGTTCTCGGCGCTGCGTTGATCGCTTTCTTCCGGGTTTTCACGCTCTGCCTGCTGCATCTTTTGGCGCAGATAATCTTGCGTGGCATCGCGCAAATCCTGCATGAGGCGCGCAATCTCTTCTTCGCTGGCGCCGTTCTTCATCGCCTCGCTCAGGCGCTCTTGTGCAGCACGCATCCGCTCCAGCGCATCGCCCAGATCCCCATCCTCAAGCAAGACGCCAAGATCCCACAGCGCCTGCGCAATCTCATCACGCTCGGCCGCGTCCAGCCCATCGCTCTGCGTCATTGCCTCAAGCTGCCGGATGATGATCCGCAGGCGCAAATACGCTTTCTCTGAGCGAAAAAGCCGGCCTTCTGGCTTGTATGACACCGCCCGCAACACCTGCGCGACACGGGGCGCGTTCTGGCGCGACCACAAAAGATCGCGACGCTGCTCGATCACGGCTGCGGCCATTGGATCGAAAAACCGCCGTGCGGGCAGGCCCATCTGGAACGGCTCGGATTGCCCCTCTTGCCCCGCCGCATCCGCGACTTGCAAGCGCAGGGTGACGGGCAAATGCGCCCAAGGATGCTCGGACAGGTTCTCGACCAATGTCTCGGTAAACTCGGTCCGATCCCCGGCCAAAGGCATCGGTAGATCAAGGCTGATGGGGTCACGCGCGTCAGGCTCTACTGCCAGACCATGCCGCCGATCCACTTGCGCCAAATCGAGCGTAAAGATCGCGCCGCCGCTGACCACACCGTAATCATCGCGCGCGCCAAAGGGCTGGCTCATTTGCCCGTCAAAGGCAGTGCGGGCGTCGCGCTCGATGACCTCGACCGTCGGTGCCGCATCGGCGAGCGCTTGGACGGCCCAACTCCGACCGCCCGGCCCGTCAATGCGCAAGTCGCCAGTGCGGGTAACGTCAAAGTTCTGCTCTGGATCGGTGATTGCGGCCTCGGTGCTGCGACCTGACACTGTCTCAAACAGGCTGAGCGCCCCCACCTCGCCATAGAACCGCAAGGTGATGCGGCTGCCTTCGGGCACTTCGATCACCGCGCCCTGATCGGCCAGATAGAGGCTAGGAAGCCCGGTGTAGGCTGGCGGCTCTATCCAGCCTTCCCATGTCGGACCAGAGGCCAGCGCCGCCGCACCCCCACCTGGCACCATTTGGACGACAGACCCCGCGCGCCAGACCGAACCAAAAAGGAGGGCCACGATAAGACCCAAAAGCGCAATATAGCGGACGCCAAAGGGGTCTTGTCGTGACAAACGCAAATCCGGCTCGACCGCGCGCGCCTGCGCCGCGCGTGCCGCCATGCGCGCCTGATGCGCCTGCCAGAGTGCTGCCGACCCGGCATCGCCCGCGCCAATCGCCTGCACATCGCCAAGTGCTGCCAACGGCCTGCTGGGCATCGCTTCATCCAGCCGCGCCAGGGCCTCGGCCCGACGCGGGAACCGAAACCGGGCCATGCCCAGCACGCCAAAGGCGAGCACGGCTAAAGCGGCCAGCATAGCCGCACCCCAGACCACCTCGAATGCGGCCATATCCTGAAGGCCCAGCATCAGCGCCGCTGCGCTCAACGCGATCACGCTCCAGACCGGCCAAAAGGCGCGCACCAACCGCTCGGCGATCAACCCCGCCCATGTCAGCATGAGCGGTCGCCGCAACCGCGCGGTCATCACCTTCAGGGGGTTTTCGGTCGCAGCCATGCGCGGCACCTCATCTTGGCCCCGCGCGCCCATCGCGTCAGAGCCATTCAGGGATGGTATCGCGATTTATCATTTCGTCAAAGGTCGGTCTGCCCCGGATCACGGCAAAGTCACGCCCATGCACCAGAACTTCGGGCACCAGAGGCCGTGTGTTATACTCGCTCGACATCACCGCGCCATAGGCACCAGCACTGCGGAACGCCACCAGATCACCTTCGGCCAATGGCGGCAGCATGCGCCCTTTGGCAAAAGTATCGCCCGATTCGCAGACCGGCCCCACCACATCATAGGGGCGTTGCTCGACCCCCGGTGCCGCCTCGTGCAGGGGCACGATATCATGATGCGCATCATACATTGCCGGACGGATCAGGTCATTCATCGCGGCATCGAGGATCAGGAAATCCCGCCCTTCGCCGGATTTTACATAGATCACGCGGGCAACCAGAATCCCAGCATTGCCAGCGATCAAGCGGCCCGGCTCGATCTCGATCTCGCAGCCCAGATGCCCCAGCACCTCGCGGATCAGCGCGCCATATTCCGTGGGCAACGGCGGGGCCTCGTTCGAGCGGGTATAGGGTATACCCAGACCGCCACCCAGATCGAGGCGACGGATATCATGCCCATCGGCGCGCAGAACCTGCGTGAGTTCGGCGACCTTTTCATAGGCAAGGCGGAACGGTGCCAACTCGGTCAGTTGGCTGCCGATATGAACGTCGATCCCGATCACCTCGAGCCCCGGCAGGGCCGCAGCCTGCGCATAGACCTCGCGCGCTCGGGCAATCGGAATACCAAATTTATTCTCGCTCTTGCCGGTGGCGATCTTGGCATGGGTCTTGGCATCCACATCGGGATTGACACGAATTGTGATCGGCGCACGAAGGCCCAATTCCAGCGCCACGGCATTGAGCACCGCCATTTCCGGCTCGCTCTCGACGTTGAATTGCCGGATGCCGCCGATAAGCGCCATGCGCATTTCGTCCCGCGTCTTGCCCACACCCGAGAACACGATGCGCTCGCCCGGCACGCCTGCGGCACGCGCGCGCGCATACTCGCCGCCCGAGACCACATCCATGCCAGCGCCCAAACCCGCCAGCGTCTTGAGGATCGCTTGATTGCTCGCCGCCTTCATGGCGTAGCAAACCAGATGATCCATACCTGCCAGCGCCTCGTCAAACAGGCGGAAATGCCGAGACAGGGTAGCCGTGGAATAGCAGTAAAACGGCGTGCCGACCGCCTCAGCGATCTCTGAAAGCGGCACATCTTCGGCGTGCAACACGCCATTATGATAGAGAAAGTGATCCACGCGCCATCCTGCCCCGTTTCATCGTTCCAAAAATACTCAAATGTCGCGTAGGCCGCCCCGCGATGCCCGCAAGAACAAATAGAGCGGCAAACCGCAACTCACCCCAATGCAGAACGTCGCCGGAATGGCGATCAGGCCCAGCCAGTGCCGGTGCTTTACGGCCTCGGCAATCACCCAAACGGTAAGCGCCACGGCGGCAATCGTCAGATCCCAGACCAGACCCGAGCTTGCGGCGTTGGCGTGCCAGGCATCGACCATACCCATGAGATCATATCCGTTTTGCCCGAACCATTGCAGGAACCAGTACATCGGATGAATAGCGCCCCAAATGGCCAGCGCCGCAAAAACCCATCTCACAGGCCCAACCCCACGCCAAGATTGACGCCACCGACGCGAACACCACCGCCGACACCGACATTGACCCCATTGGTGCCAACACCAACGTTCACCCCCGCCGAGGGGCGCACCGGCTCTCCATCGACGCCGCAACCTGACAGAATCGCTAGGCCGAGCAAAGCAAACCCAAGTCGTTTCATCCCAACCGTTCCTTCCACCGCGCCACTTGCGCGCGCACCTGTGACGGTGCCGTACCCCCATAGCTCACGCGTGAGGCAACCGAATTATGCACGCCCAAGACATCATAGACCGACGCGGTGATTTCGCCATGCACCTCTTGCATCTCGGTCAGGCTCAGGTCTGGCAAATCGCACCCCTTGGCCTCTGCCTTGGCCACCAAGGCCCCTGTCACGTGATGCGCCTCGCGAAATGGCATATCGAGTACCCGCACCAACCAATCCGCAAGATCGGTTGCGGTCGAAAAGCCAGACCCGGCTGCGGCCTCCAGATTATCCGTCCGCGCCGCCATGTCGCGCACCATGCCTTCCATCGCGGCCAGCGCCAGCATCAGGTTGTCGGCGGCGTCAAAGACCTGTTCCTTGTCTTCCTGCATATCCTTGGAATAGGCCAGCGGCAGGCCCTTCATGACCATCATCAGTGCCACATTGGCCCCGAAAATCCGCCCCACTTTGGCGCGGATCAACTCTGCTGCATCGGGGTTCTTTTTTTGCGGCATGATGCTTGACCCGGTGGAAAACCGATCGCTCAGCGCCACAAACCGGAACTGCGCCGACGACCAGATCACCAACTCCTCGGCAAAGCGGCTTAGATGCATGGCACAGATGCTGGCCGCGCCCAGAAATTCCAGTGCGAAATCGCGGTCGCTGACAGCATCCAGGCTATTGGCGCAGGGGCGGTCAAAGCCCAGCGCCTTGGCTGTCATCTCGCGGTCAATCGGAAAGGACGTGCCCGCCAGCGCCGCCGCGCCCAAGGGGCATTCATTCATCCGCGCCCGCGCATCGCGCACACGGCTTAGATCGCGGCCAAACATTTCGACATAGGCCATCATATGATGCCCCCAAGTCACCGGTTGTGCGGTCTGCAAATGGGTGAATCCCGGCATCACCCAGTCTGATCCTGCCTCTGCCTGCACCAGAAGGGCATGCATCAACGCCTGCAACGCCTGATCTACCGCATCCAATTGATCCCGCACCCAGAGCCGGAAATCGGTGGCCACCTGATCGTTGCGCGACCGGCCGGTGTGCAACCGCCCAGCAGGCGCGCCGATCAAATCCTTGAGCCGCGCCTCGACATTCATGTGAATATCCTCAAGCGCCGTGGAAAACGTGAATTCCCCCGCCTCGATTTCTGACAAGACCGTGAGGAGGCCTTCCCTCATCGCGGCGGCATCACTATCACTGACGATACCTGTTGCCGCCAACATCGCGGCATGGGCCCTCGAGCCGGCAATATCCTGTGCCGCCATCCGCTTGTCGAATGAGATCGAGGCATTAATTGCCTCCATGATCGCATCCGGCCCGGCGGCAAAGCGGCCGCCCCACATCTGGTTCGAGGTCTTGTCAGTCATGTCTTTGGCCCTTCGGAGGGAATTATGAAACGCATTCGTCAGATCGTCCTTTATATGGCCATGGCCCTTGGTGCAAATGCTGCCATGGCCGATATTGCCACGCTTGAGGCGCTGCGCGACGGCGACATGAAAAAACTGAATTTCCACTCTGCACCCGCGCCCGTTCCTGAGACAGAATACACCCGCGCTGATGGCACCATCGGCACGCTCGCCGATTTTCAAGGGCGTCATGTCGTGCTGAATTTCTGGGCCACGTGGTGCGCCCCCTGCCGCGCCGAAATGCCCACGCTCTCGAATCTGCAAACTGAAATGGGAAGCGAGGATTTCGAGGTTGTGACCATTGCCACGGGCCGCAATGCCCCCACCGCCATGGCCAAATTCTTTGACGAGATCGGTGTCGACAATCTGCCACTGCACACCGACCCCAAAAGCGCGCTCGCCCGCGCCATGGGCGTCTTTGGCCTGCCCATCACGGTCATCATTGATCCGGAAGGCCATGAGATCGCGCGCCTGCAAGGGGATGCGCATTGGGACTCGGAAAGCGCCAAGGCGATCATTGCGGCCTTGGTGGAAGGCGATAGCGGCAGTTGAGCTTGGGCCGGAAGTGTGGCTAGAATCGGGGATTGCAGAAAGGTAACTCTCCGATGAACACCCGCATAGCATCATTGATCAAGGTGGCCTCTCTGGGACTGCTGGCCGCCTGTGCCACGCCGCGAGAGCAATGCATCTCTGGTGCAACCGAGCAATATCGCAGCGTTGAGGCCGCTATCGCAACCGCCCAGGGAAATATCGCGCGCGGCTATGCGCTACACACGCAAACGGTGCCCTACACGGTGCCGTCGACCTGCTATCGTAACGATCCGTACCGGAACATCGTGATCCCCTACCCCTGCCCCACAACGCAGTACCGCACCCAGACCACGCCAGTCGCAATTGACGTATCTGAGGAGCGCCGCAAATTGGCGGATTACCAGAAAATCCTCCCGCAACTGAGAAAGCAGGCGCAGGTTCAGGTCCAGCAATGCGTGGCGCAATTCCCTGAAGAATAAAAGCCCGAGTGCTGCATTGTGCTGAAAGGCCCTGTGCTCTGCAAAGGTCGGTTTCAGACACTGAGCCTTCGCAATCGCGCGATATGCCGAAATCGGGCAGGTGGCATGCCGTAAACGCATGGATTTTCGCCAAAATACCCATTGTGCAAACGCAGAAATCTATTATGTGCGCCCTGTGATCGTGAAAGCGATCCGGGGACGCAACGCTATAACGGAGGCAAGCCGATGACCCGCGACGAATTGAACCGCGAACTGCGCGCGCATAGTGCCTCTTGGCAGGCAGTGGTGATCGTCTATGGCGCGATCATCGGCACGTTCGTTTTCTCTGCCATGGCGATCCTGTAACGCCGCATCATCCATAAATCAGCGCATAGTGGCGCGGAGGGAGAGCCCCCTCCGCACCCGATGTAATATCAAAGGTTCGCACCCGAGACCTTGGGATCGTTTGGATCGATTCGCGCTGCGGCGGCATCGCCGACATTGTCTATCCCGCGCTCTTCGAGCAACGTGGTTAGCCAATTGGGGTCCATCTCTGGCACTGAGCTGAGCAGCAGATCAGTGTAGGGGTGGTGTGGCGGTGTGAACATCTCGTCCTTGGGGCCCTGCTCAACCACTTTGCCATGCTGCATCACCACCACCTCATCGGCGATGGAACGCACCGTTGCGAGATCATGGGTGATGAACATATAGGCCAGCCCCAACTCGTTCTGCAGCCGGTCGAGCAGGCGCAGGATACCTTCGGCCACAAGCTGATCAAGGGCCGATGTCACCTCGTCGCAGACGATAAAGGTTGGTTCCGCCGCAAGGGCGCGGGCAATACCGATCCGCTGCTTTTGGCCGCCAGACAATTCAGGCGGATAACGGTTGTAATATTGCGAGGGTTCCAACTCGATCAGATCGAGCAATTCGTCCACCCGGTTCTTGAGCGCGACCCCCTTGAGCCCCGAATAAAAGGCGGCCGGACGCCCGATGATCTCGGAAATCCGGACCTTGGGATTGAGCGCGGTATCCGCCATCTGATAGATCATCTGGCACTGGCGCAATTGATCCTTGGTGCGGTCCTTGTAGCTGGGTGGAAAGGGTTTGCCCTTGAACAACACTTCGCCCTTGGAGGGCGGCAAAAGACCTGTGATCACCCGCGCTGTTGTGGATTTACCCGAGCCGGATTCACCCACCACCGCAACGGTCATGCCTTCATAAATGTCGAAACTGACATCATCCAGCACCTTGGCCCCGCCGGTGTAGGAGGCGTCGACATTGCGCACTGAAATCAGGGGCACGCCATCCTTGGGGCGATGGCGTTGCGGGCTTTGAAAGCTGCGCACAGCCCAGAGGGATTTGGTATATTCTTCCTGCGGATTGTCGAGCATCTGCTTGGTGGGCGCTTCTTCGACCTCGCGCCCTTTGAGTAGCACCTTGATCGTGTCGGCCATCTGCGCCACTACGGCAAGGTCATGGGTGATGTAGATCGCGGCGGTGTTGAATTGATCGACGATGTCGCGAATCGCGGCCAAAACCTCGATCTGCGTGGTCACATCGAGCGCGGTTGTGGGTTCATCAAAGATGATCAGATCAGGCCGACAGGACATGGCCATCGCGGTCATTGCACGCTGCAACTGCCCGCCAGAAACCTGATGCGGATAGCGAAATCCGATTTCCTTGGGGTTGGGCAGGCGCAACCTCTCATAGAGGTCCATGGCATCCTCTTGCGCCTCTAGCCGCTTTTTCAGACGGTATTGCAGCGGCGCTTCGGTGTGCTGGTCGATGATCTTGTGCGCCGGATTAAAGGAGGCCGCCGCCGATTGCGCCACATAGGCAATGCGCGAGCCGCGCAGCATGCGCCGCTCACCCTCTGAGGCGGTGGTCAGCTCCATCCCGTCGAACTCGATCGAACCGTTGGAAATGCGCGTGCCATCGCGGGCATAGCCCATGCAGGCCGCGCCGATGGTCGATTTACCCGCACCCGATTCACCGATCAGGCCCATCACCTCGCCACGATGGAGGGTCAGGTCCACGCCCTTGATGATGTCCACCCAGGTTTCGTCGGAATAGCCCTGAATTTTCAGGTCACGGATTTTCAGAAGTACGTCTTTGCTCTTGATCATGGGGTCACACCTTCAGGCCGGAGGAACGGTAGAGCATCCAGTCCACCACGAAGTTAACCGCAACGGTCAGAAGCGCGATGGCCGCTGCGGGGATGAGCGGGGTGATATCGCCAAACGAGATCAGCGTTGCGTTCTCACGCACCATAGAGCCCCAGTCGGCGGTGGGCGGCTGAATGCCAAGCCCGAGGAAAGAAAGCCCCGCGATAAGCAAGAACACGAAGCAGAATTCAAGACCGAATTCCGCGATCAAAGGTGCCGTGGAATTGGGCAGAATCTCGCGGCGGATGAGATACCATCTGCGTTCGCCGCGCAGTTTCGCGGCCTCGATGTAATCCATCACAACCACGTTGCCCGCCACCGCCCGCGTCAGGCGGAAAACGCGCGGGCTATAGATGACCGCAACCACCAGAATAAGAATGATCTCGGACGGGTTGAAGATCGTCAGCATAAAGCCACCAAACAGTGCCGCGACCCCCGCAAGGATCGCAAGACCAATGACCCAGCCCATCAGGCTGCGCTCTGCAATTGCCGAGACGAGCAAAAGGCCCGTGATCCCGGTGAACGTCGAAAGCAACCAAAAGCTGGTGGTATCGTTCGCAAGGTCGCCACCAAAGATCGACAGCATCAGCAGGGCAAAGATCAGCGACGGAATCGACATGATCACATCCGAGGTCCGGGCTAGGAATTGGTCGAACCAACCACCCGAGGTTGCGGCCATGAGACCGGCGAGCGCCCCCAGAAGAAACGCCATGACCGTGCCCGCCAGTGCCAGCGCCACTGTGTTGCGCGCGCCATAGACCAGCCGGCTAAAGATGTCGCGGCCCAACTGATCCGCGCCAAGCAGCATATTTGCATCCGCCGGGGCAAAGGCCGAGGTGATAACCTCTGCCTCGCCATGGGGTGCGATGAGCGGAGCAAAGATCCCCGCGACGGCAACGGTAAAGATCACAAACATGCCAAAAGCCGCCGTGAGCGGCGCCGTGCGCAATTCCTTGGCAAGGTTCTTGGACGCTATCGCGACCAGAAACTCGCGGAAGGCATAGGAAACCATGGCCGAAAGCGCCAAGAGCCCCGCGAGAATGGCCACGATGCGAAGAGCCGAAACGCCGCCGATGATGCCCAGAACAAAGGAAACCAACGTCAGGGAAAAGAGCAGCAAAAAGGCGGACCGCTTGTTGAAATAGGCTGCAAGGCAGGATGCACCGAGCAACAGGGTATAGTAGGCGATGACGAATACACTCATATCTCTAGACCCTTACTTCGGATGCCGCAGGCGCGGATTGGTCAGGATTGAGCCCACATCCGCTGCGAGGTTGAGAAGGATGAAGGTCGCGGCAAAGATCAGGCAACACGCCTGAACCACGGGGAAATCCCGTTTGCTGACCGCATCGACCAGCGCCTGACCAATGCCCGGATAGACAAAGACAACCTCAACCAGCACCACGCCGGTGATGAGATAAGCCAGGTTGAGCGCCACCACGTTGATGATCGGAGCCCAAGCATTGGGCAGGGCATGTTTGACAATGACCTTCCAGGGGGGCGCACCCTTGAGGCGGGCCATTTCGATATAGGGCGACGCCAAAAGGTTAATGATCGCCGCGCGGGTCATCCGCATCATATGCGCAGTCACAACCAGAACGAGGGTCAGCGCCGGCAGGAATGTGCGGTAGAGCAGGTCACCAAAGCTCATGTCATTGCTGAGGCTGGCGATGGCGGGAAACATGCCCGTCTTGACCGCGAGATAAAGAATAAGAATGTAGCCCAAAAAGAACTCTGGGCTTGAAATCGAGGTGAGCGTCGCAACATTCGCCACCCGGTCAAAGATCGAGTTGCGCAGAAGCGCCACAAGGACACCCAGCACGATGGAAATCGGCACGGCAATCGCGGCGGCGTAGGCGGCGAGAAAAAGCGTATTGGCAAAGCGCTCGCCAATCGTTTCGGCCACGCTGGCCCCCGTCACGATGGAATTGCCGAAATCGAGCATCACCGCCCCAGAGAGCCAATGCAGATAGCGAATGATTGCGGGCTGATCGAGGCCCATTTCCTTGCGCAGTGCCGCCAGATTCTCGGGCGTTGCGCCCTGTCCCAGCACCGCCTGCGCGATGTCGCCGGGCAAAAGCTCGACCATAAAAAATATGATCACGGATATGACCAGTAGAATGATCAATCCCAATCCGAGCCGTTTTGCGACGAGCCCAAGGATATCCCCCATCTTTCCCTCCTGCTGTTTTTGCCTTTCGCCTTGTCACGTGGCGCGGCCTTTATGGCTTAGGCTAACAGTGTTTTGGGTCTCGGCGGAAAATATTTCCGCATCAGACCCATCGCAGTGACGCAAAATGCCGAAGCGGGCTTGCCCAGGCTTCGGTGGTTGAAAACCCGGCACCCTATGGTGCCGGGTCTTGAAAGTGGCGTCAGGCCTCAAACCACCAGCGGCTTGCGGCGCGTGCGCCATCACAGCCCCAGCTTGCCGCAACCTGTTCCGGGCGCTTGACGCCCTTGCCGCGCGCATAGACCCAGTTGTTGAAGAACGGAAGAAGGGTGCCACCGTCGTCGCGCATCAAAAGGCACATCTCACGATACATCTCGGCGCGCAGGGTCTGATCCAGTTCGGCCTTGGCCTTGAGCAGTAATTCGTTGAAGCGCTCGTTCTGCCAACGGCTTTCGTTCCAGGCGGCATCGTTCTTGTAGGCCAGCGTAAACATAACGTCGGGGGTCGGGCGTGCGCCCCAAGACACGGCGCTAAACGGCTTTTTCAGCCAGACATCAGAATAATAGCCATCGCTTGGCTCGCGCACGACCTTGATGTCGATCCCTGCCGCCTTGGCCTGTTCGGCATAGAGCACGCACATATCAACCGCGCCCGTATAGACGCTCTCGGCCACCGAGAGATTGACGGAAAGCCCCTCTTGCCCTGCCTCTTTGAGCAGCGATTTGGCCTGTTCCGGATCATATTCCCGCTGCGGGATATCCTCGGGCCAATAGGGCTGGACCGGCGAAAGATGGAAATCGTTGCCTTTGGTCGCGGCGCCAAAAGCAATCTTTTCGATAATTTCATCCCGGTTCATCGCAAGTTTCAGCGCGGTGCGCACGCGCACATCGCTAAAGGGTGCCGTGTCGCAGAACATCGGCATCGTGATTGCGCCGCCAGAGGGGATGTTGTCGACCGATATGTCCGGATTGCGCTGCAAGAGCGCCAGCGTCTTAAGCTCAATCAGCGACACGCAATCCACATCCCCCGTCACTAGCGCAGTTTGGCGTGCATTGGGATCGTTGAGGACGATCATCGTTACCTTGTCAAAATAGGCACCATCGCCGTGCCAGCCATCGTGGCGCGTCAATTCCCAGCGAATGCCGAATTCGCCAGAGTCGATCTTGTAGGGGCCAGAGCCGTCACCCGACTGCCAGTCAATAGTACCATCGCCATTCGAGGGGCAGATCGCAAAGTGATAGTCGGTCATGAGCCAAGGCAAATCGGCATTGCCACGGGCAAGGCTGATTGTAACCGTGTGGTCGCCATCAGCGGTGATGTCGGTCACATCCGTCAAAAGCGCCTTAGCGGCCGAGGTCGAGGCATCGCCCCGGTGATGATTGAGGCTGTCGATCACATCCTGCGCCGTCACCGGCTTGCCGCTATGAAAGGCAGCATCTGGATTGAGCGTGAAGGTCCACTGCATGGCGTCTGGCGTCGCCTCCCATCCGGTGGCCAAATCGCTACCAAGGGAGTTGTCCGGCTCAATCAGGGTCAGATAGCTGCGATGTGTGTGGGCCAAAAAGATCATCTGACGGGTCACATACGTACCCGGATCATGGGTGTCCGAGGTGTTGCCATCGTGAATGCCCCAGCGGAATGTGCCGCCCGGTGTCGGGTTGGCGGCGGCGGATGTGCCCCAAAGGCCGGTCGCGGCAGAGGCGGTCAGACCCGCAGCAGAGGCGAAATGCAGGAACGACCGGCGAGAGATTGCGCCGGTGCAAGCAGCCTGCGCAAGCCGGTCCAGAAGGACTTGATCAATATTCTTTTTCATAGGGTTTCCCTGTCTTGTTTTGTTTCTTGGATTTGCGAAGACGCGACATCAGCCCATCCAGAAACCTTGGGTTTCGGAGGGTCAACAAGGATGCACAAAAGCGACATTCTTATAACAAAACACGAAACGCGGCGCGTTTCCAGACCTTAATCGCACCCTGCCTATAGATAAAAAGGTCATAAATTCTGAGGTTTTATTGGTTTCCTCAGGTGCGACGCAGACGGAGCTTGGCGAAATACTCGAGTCGTTTTTTGAGCTCGCGTTCGTAACCGCGCTCGACCGGTTGATAGAGAACCGGTCGTTTCATGCCTTCCGGAAAGTAGTTCTGGCCAGAGAAACCATCCTCGGCGTCATGGTCGTAGGCATAGCCATCTCCGTAGCCCTGTTCCTTCATCAACCGGGTGGGAGCGTTGAGAATATGCTTTGGCGGCGGCGCGCTCCCGGTCTTTTTCGCCTCGCGCAGCGCGGCCTTGTAGGCTGCGTAACCTGCGTTCGATTTGGGTGCGAGCGCGAGATAGGCCACCGCCTGACCCAATGCTAATTCGCCTTCGGGGCTGCCGATCCGCTCATAGGTTTCCCAAGCATGCAGGCAGATGGATTGCGCTTGCGGATCGGCGAGGCCAATATCCTCGATCGCCATGCGCAGGATGCGCCGTGCAAGATAGCGCGGGTCCTCGCCCCCTGTCAGCATGCGCGCCAGCCAGTAGAGCGCTGCATCCGGGTCCGATCCACGCACGGATTTATGCAGCGCAGAGATGAGGTTGTAATGTTCATCTCCCGACTTGTCATATTTGGCGGCGCGCTTCATCAGGCGCGTGGCCAGAGCGGCGCTGTCCAGCTTGCCTTCGACTTTCCACGCGGCGACTTGTTCAATCAGATTGAGAAGCGCGCGCCCATCCCCATCGGCCATGTCAAGCAGCGCCTCTCGCGCCGGACCGTCGAGCGGCAAGGCGCGGCCCAACTCTTGTTCGGCGCGCTGTGCGAGGCGTTCCATATCTGCCAGAGTGAGGCGCGTCAGCACCAAAACTTGCGCGCGGCTGAGCAGCGCGGCGTTCAACTCGAAACTCGGGTTCTCCGTCGTGGCGCCAACCAATAGGATCGTGCCATCCTCCATATGCGGAAGGAACCCGTCCTGCTGCGCCTTGTTGAAGCGGTGGATTTCATCGACGAAAAGCAGCGTACCACGGCCCTGAGTGCGGCGATGCTTTGCCTCGTCGAACACTTTGCGCAGGTCTGGGACGCCGGTGAAGATTGCGCTGATCTGAACAAAATGCAGGTCCGTCTCAGCCGCCAAGAGCCGGGCAATGGTGGTCTTGCCCACACCGGGTGGGCCCCAGAACACCAGCGACGAAAGGCTTCCTGAGGCGAGCATCACCCCAAGCGGGGCCTCAGGGCCAAGCACCTGTTCCTGTCCGATCACATCCATCAGACGGCGCGGCCGGAGCCTGTCTGCCAGCGGACGGGGGCCAGTATCCGGGCGAGGCGTAGCGCCGCTATCGAAAAGATCTGCCACCACTTAGATCCTAAACCGCAGCGCCATGCGCCGCCCATCCCGCAAGACATCGAGGCTAAGGGTGGTCATCGCCTCTTCCAGCGCGTCCTTTGCGGCACGGCTGGTGCCGACGGGCACGCCGTTGACCGCGCGGAGAATGTCGCCGGGCCGCAATCCGGCCCGCGCACCAAATGGGCCGGGATCTTCCACCAACGCGCCCTCTGACATCAGCGGCAGCCGATATTGATCAATCACGACCGGATTGATGGTCACAAGGGTCAGTTGCGGGATTGCGGCGCGCGGACCAGTTTCCAAAGGGTCGCGCGGCGGGCTGTCGGGCGCGGCGATCATCGCAATCTCGATTTCCTGCTCTGTCCCCCCACGCAGGCGGGTAATATTGGTCGTTGACCCAATACCAGCGACTGACATGCGATAGATCACCTCGGCCGGGCTGTTGACGGGCTGGCCACCGACACGGGTGATGACATCGCCGGGGCGAATATCAGCGGCAAAGCTGCTTTGGGGATGAACCTCGGAAATCACGACGCCATCGGGGCGGGCGATACCCAGCCCCTCGGCCATGTCGGGCGTCACGGGCTGGCCCCCCAGACCGGCCCAAGGCCGCTCGAATTCCGTTTTGCCCGCGCGTGCCTGTGCCACGAATTGCGCCACAAGGCCGGCGGGGATTGCGAAGCCGATGCCGTTCGAGCCGCCTGAGCGCGACAGGATCGCCGTGTTGATGCCGATAAGGTCGCCGTTCACATCGACCAGCGCCCCGCCGGAATTACCCGGATTGATCGGCGCGTCAGTCTGGATGAAGTAGCCGCGCGCATTGCCCGTAGCCGTGCCCGACCGCGCAAGACCCGAGACTATGCCGCTTGAAACGGTCTGGCCCACACCAAACGGGTTGCCGATGGCCAACACCAATTCGCCCACTTGAACGGTGTCACTGTCGCGCAGGGTCAGGGCAGGCAGACTTGGGGCATTCTCGACCTGCAATAGGGCCAAATCCGCCTCTTCATCGGCCAAAAGGACGCGGGCGGCATATTCACGGCGGTCGTTCAACACCACGCGGATATCCGTGGCCTCACCCACAACATGATAGTTTGATACGACGATACCATCCGCCGAGAGGATCACGCCAGAGCCCAGGGAATTTTGCACACGTGGGCGGGTGCTGCCGAAATCGTTGAAGAAGCGCTCAAAAAACGGATCTCCACGAAATGGGCTGCGGCGTGCCTCGACGATGCGACTGGCATAGATATTGACCACCGCCGGAGCGGCCTCTTGCACCACCGGAGCAAAGCCGAGCTGGATTTCAACCTGCGAGGTTGGCACGCGGGTTTCGGCGCGCGGCAGGCCGGGAAGGGCCAACAGAACAAGGCAGAGAAAGCGGAACATGACAGGCTCCCCAAGGATTTTCTTGGCCTTTGAGATATGCTGGGAGTGACGCGGCAATGCAAGGCTTTGCGGCGCCTTGTGATGGTATGTTCCCGATGCCAGACATGCAAAACCCCCGCCGGTGAGGGCGGGGGTTAATCTGTAACCATCTGAAATGGTTAGATCTTATTCGTCGTCTGCCATCTCAAAGGCCGCATTGCGGGCCTTGTCCGATGCGCCTTTGGCATCAACGTCACGGTCCACGAATTCGATGATCGCCATCGGTGCCATGTCACCATAACGGAAGCCAGCCTTGAGCACACGGACGTAGCCGCCCTGACGGTCCTTGTAGCGGGGTCCGAGAATGTCGAACAGCTTGGCCACATAGGCGTCTTGCTTGAGTTGGCTTGCGGCCTGACGGCGGGCGTGCAGGTCGCCACGCTTGCCCAAAGTGATCAGCTTTTCGATGATCGGGCGCAGTTCCTTGGCCTTGGGCAGGGTGGTCTTGATCTGCTCATGTTCGATGAGCGAGCCAGCCATATTCGCCCACAGCGCCTTGCGGTGCTCATGGGTGCGGTTCAGGCGGCGGTAGCCTCTTGCGTGACGCATTTTCTATCTCCTTAGCGTGTTTTGCTTTGTCCGGCGGTCTGATGCGTGTCAGCCGCTCTCCTTGGGGCATTGGCCCGTATTTTCCCCGGCATTCCGGGCATTACCCCACCCTACGAAGCTCTCCGTAGGGTGGGTGTATCGCACGCGTATCTCAGAACGCGTCTTCGAACTTCTTGGCGAGGTCCTCGATGTTGTCTGGCGGCCAATCCTCGACATCCATGCCAAGGTGCAGGCCCATGCCCGAGAGCACTTCCTTGATCTCGTTGAGCGACTTGCGGCCAAAGTTCGGCGTGCGCAGCATCTCGGCTTCGGTCTTTTGGATCAGATCGCCGATGTAAACGATGTTGTCGTTCTTGAGGCAGTTGGCAGAACGGACCGACAATTCCAACTCGTCCACTTTCTTGAGCAGGAGCGGGTTGAATTCGAGACCGTCATCGTCATCCTGACGGCTGGCCGACTCGGGTTCGTCGAAGTTCACGAAGATCGACAGTTGATCCTGCAGGATGCGCGCGGCATAGGCCACGGCATCATCCGGGGTGATCGATCCGTCGGTTTCGATCTTCATCGTCAGCTTATCATAGTCCAGAACCTGACCTTCGCGGGTCGGTTGAACCTCGTAGCTGACGCGCGAGATCGGCGAATAGATGGCGTCGATCGGAATAAGGCCGATAGGCGCATCTTCAGGCTTGTTCTTGTCAGCCGACACATAGCCCTTACCCTGATTCACGGTCAGTTCCATGAAGAGGTCAGCGCCTTCGTCGAGGTGGCAGATCACATGATCCTTGTTGAGAATCTCGATACCCGCGCTGTCAGAGATGTCACCGGCAGTGACAACGCCCGGACCCTTGGCATTGACCGAAAGACGCTTGGGCCCTTCGACTTCCATGCGGATCGCAACACCCTTGAGGTTGAGAACGATGTCGGTCACGTCTTCGCGGACACCGGCCACCGAGGAGAACTCGTGCAGCACATTGTCGATCTGCACGGCGGTGATGGCCGCCCCTTGCAGCGAAGACAGAAGAACGCGGCGCAGCGCGTTACCCAGCGTGAGACCAAAGCCGCGCTCGAGCGGCTCGGCGATCAGAACCGCCTGACGCAGCGGGTCATTGCCGGGTTTTACTTCAAGCTGTGTCGGCTTGATCAATTCAGCCCAATTCTTGTGGATCATGCGTCCCTCCATTCTTGCCCTGTTCCCATGTCCAAAGGTTCAGAGCGCCCGAGGATGTAAAATGACGAAAGCGGGACCGCGCCAAGGCGCGGCCCCACCAAGAGATGTATCGGATCAGACCCGGCGGCGCTTCGGTGGGCGGCAGCCGTTGTGCGCCATCGGTGTCACATCACGGATCGACGTGATGTTAAAGCCGACAGCTGCCAAAGCGCGCAGCGCCGATTCACGGCCCGAACCCGGCCCCTGAACTTCGACGTCAAGCGAGCGCATGCCGTGTTCCTGTGCCTTGCGGCCAGCATCCTCAGCGGCCATCTGCGCCGCGTAGGGCGTGGATTTGCGCGAGCCTTTGAAGCCCATGGTCCCAGCCGAGGACCATGCGATGGCATTGCCCTGCACGTCCGAGATCAGGATCTTGGTATTGTTGAAGGAAGAGTTCACGTGAGCAACGCCAGTGGCGATGTTCTTGGAAACCTTTTTCTTGGTGCGTTTGGTATCGCGTGCCATATCTGCTGCCCTCCCTTATTTCTTCTTGCCGGCAATGGCTTTTGCCGGGCCCTTGCGGGTGCGGGCGTTGGTGTGGGTCCGCTGACCACGCACCGGCAGATTGCGACGGTGACGCAGGCCGCGGTAGCAGCCAAGATCCATCAAACGCTTGATGTTCATCTGGGTGTCGCGGCGCAGGTCGCCTTCGACAGTGTAATTCGCGTCGATATGTTCGCGCAGGGCCAGAGCCTCGGCATCCGAAAGCTCGTTTACGCGACGCGAAACGTCGATGCTGAGCGCTTCGCAGATGGATTTGGCCGAGGCATGGCCGATTCCGGTGATGTAGGTAAGGGCGATGGGAACCCGTTTGTTGGTCGGGATGTTGACGCCGGCGATACGTGCCAAGTGTAGCTTCCTTTTTCGTTGCGGTTCCGTAGCACCAGAACCTTTTTTCACAACGTAAGCCCGAAGCGATCACGCACCGGGCCGCGGCTGATTCCAAATGAGTGATTCGCATACCGGGTGGGACCCGGAACCAGAATCAATCTCGTGTTCGAGATAGGGCTGGTTATGGGGAAATGGTCGGGGCGTCAAGGCCCCGAAACCCTAGCAATCGCTATTTGTCAAGCGCTTCTGCAATCTCAGCCTGCACCGCGTCAATCTCAGCCAGACCATCGACCGAGGTCAGTTGACCATGGGCATAGTAATAGCCAAGCAGCGGCGAGGTTTTCTTGTAATATTCCATCAGACGATTCCGCAGCGCGTCTTCGTTGTCATCCGCACGGCGTTTGACATCTGTAGAGCCACACTTTGCGCATTTGCCATCCGCAGGCCACGGCTTGGTGATATCGTTATAGACCTCGCCGCACCCACCACAGGTTGAACGTGCCGTGATGCGCTGAACGAGCGCTTCGTCATCGACGCGCAATTCGATCACGGCCTCCAAGGTCTCGCCGGTTTCTTCGAGCAGATCGGCCAAGGCATCCGCCTGAGCGAGTGTACGTGGGAAGCCGTCAAAGATGAAGCCGCCTTTGCGCGCGCCTTGCAACTGCTCGCGGATCAGGCCGATCACGATTTCATCGGTCACCAGATCGCCGCGCGCCATGACATCTGCGACGATGCGCCCCATCTCAGAGCCGCTGTCCTTGGCGGCGCGCAACATGTCGCCGGTGGAGAGCTGGATCATATCCCGGCTTTCGACAAGATAATGCGCTTGCGTGCCCTTGCCTGCGCCCGGCGGTCCGAGAAGGATGATATTCATCGCCGCGCCGGTGCCTTTCTGCGGCTGCGTTTCTTGCCCTTGCCGCTCAGTTGGGATTTCTCGATCAAGCCCTCGTATTGATGGGCCAGAAGATGCGACTGAACCTGCTGAATAGTATCCATCGTCACGGAAACGACGATCAGAACCGAGGTGCCGCCAAAGTAGAAGGGAATGGCGAACTGGTTACGCAGGATCTCTGGCAGAAGGCAAACCGCAGCGAGATAGGCAGAGCCGATGACCAGCACACGGTTCACAACGAAATCAAGATATTCCGCCGTCCGTTTGCCCGGACGAATACCGGGAATAAAGCCATTCTGGTTCTTGAGGTTCTCGGCCACGTCATCGGTTTTGAACGCAACGTTGAAGGTGTAGAAATAGGCAAAGAACACGATCATGATCGTGAAGAACAGCAGATAGAGCGGCTGTCCAGGGCCGAAATAGGCCATCACGGTCGAGAGAACCGGATTGGTGGTATTTCCGGAGAACGTCGTGATCGTGGCCGGAAGAAGAAGAAGAGACGAGGCAAAGATCGCCGGGATCACGCCCGCCGGGTTGACCTTGACCGGCAGGTGCGACGAGCCGCCATCATAGATCTTCATACCGACCTGACGGCGGGGATATTGAATGTGGATCTTGCGCAAAGAGCGTTCCATGAAGACCACAAAGGCGATCACGGCCACGACCATCAGCATGACACCCACGATCACCGCAGGGCTGACCGCACCAGACCGGCCCGATGCGAAAAACTGTGCCAGGGCCGCGGGAACTTCGGCGATGATACCGACAAAGATGATCAGCGAGATGCCGTTGCCCACGCCGCGCGCGGTAATCTGCTCGCCCAGCCACATCAGGAACATGGTGCCCCCGATCAGCGTGATCATGCAGGACGCGATAAAGAACATGCCGGGATTGGAGACCATATCGCCCGACTGCAGCGATACGGCAAGCCCGTAGGATTGCAGCGTTGCAAGCGCAACCGTACCGTAGCGGGTATATTGGTTGATCTTCTTGCGACCCTGCTCGCCTTCTTTCTTGAGTTGCTCAAGAGCAGGCACCATGGCGGTCATCAGCTGAACAATGATCGACGCCGAGATATACGGCATGATGCCCAGAGCAAAGATGCCCATCCGCCCGAGCGCGCCGCCGGTAAACATGCTGAGCATGCCGCCGATTGAGGCCTGCGCGCCCTCCATGAATTCGCGCAGCGCCACACCGTCGATACCCGGAACCGGGATGAAGGTGCCCAGCCGGTAGACGATCAGCAGGCCGAGGGTGAACAGGATTCGTTTGCGCAGTTCGGTGGCTTTGCCCAGCGCGGACCAGCTGGTGTTGGCCGCCATTTGCTCTGCTGCAGATACCATTCGCGGGTCTCTTTCATTTGACAACGCCGCCTTGGGCTGTTTTCCAGCTCAGGCGGCGTCAAAGGAAAACTTGGGCTATATGTAAGCGGCACAGATGCCGCTCACAACCTCTTATTCAGCCGCTTGCGCGGTTGTGACCGAGAGGGAGCCGCCGGCCTTTTCGACCGCTTCAATCGCAGCGCGCGAGGCACCTGTGACCTGAATGGTCAACTTGGCGGTCACGTCACCCTTGTTCAGGACGCGGATACCATCAAGTCTGCGACGGACGAGACCCGAGGACACCAGTGTTTCTTCGGTGATCGGCGCAGAGCCGTCAATCTTGCCAGCCTCAACGAATTTCTGGATCAGGCCAAGGTTGATGACAGCAAAGGATTTGCGGTTCGGCTTGTTGAAGCCGCGCTTGGGCAGACGCTGATAGAGCGGCATCTGGCCACCCTCGTAGCCACCGATCGAAACACCCGAACGGGATTTCTGACCCTTGATACCCCGGCCAGCGGTTTTACCCATGCCGGAACCCGGACCACGGCCAACGCGCTTCTTGCGCTTGGTGGCACCGGGATTGTCGTGCAGTTCATGCAGTTTCATGTCGCTATCTCCTTGCCGGATGCGGCCCCCAGCGACGGGAGCGGCCGAACGCGGCGTGTGTGGGTTGAGTCGGACCCCATTACGAGGCCACCGGGGGCGTATAGACGGTGCCGAGGTCCTTGACAAGAGCGGCGCATCGCGCCCGGAACCGCGATAGCCTCGCTGGAAATTCTCGCGAGAACCCTGATTTTGCGCTATCCGTTGAGCGCAGCGCAGACAGGAAAAGACAAGCCACTGAGCCAGTCGGCGGTCGCGCCGGTAGCTTGATCAGCGGAATACCAGACTCCTCGATTTTGTCGCGGGCTGTGTTCGCTCGACAGAGCTTGGGGTCGAAATCGGACCATTTGGTCGCCCCCTCCTGACCGGACCGGATTGGAATGTGCGCTACGCCGATGTCAGCACCACAAACGAGCTGAGACGCCTTGCCAAGAGCAGCCCGCTGAGGCGCGTAGATCGGGTGGTTGAGGTCGATTATGTGCTCAGGAACATCACCCTGCCGCGGGCAATTCCGGGCACAGGGGTGCGCTTTGTCTTTGGGTCCCATGTTTATGAGCATATAGCCAATCTGCTTGGGTTTTTCCGTCAGCTTGCGGCTGAGATGGGTCCGGGCGGTGCCGTCATCGGGGCGTTTCCCGACCGTCGTTATACCTATGACATTGATCGCCCCAGAACGACACTTGGCCAGTTCATCGACCGCGAGACGCGCGATATCGCCAGCCCGGACGCACAGACGGTTTTTGACCATTTTTATCATTTCAGGCCGGTCAAAGCAGGACAGGTCTGGCAGCACGGCGCCAATCATGGTGTCGCGCGCCAGTTCTCGTTGGCACATGCGCGTAAGATGATGAACACCGCCCGCATCAGCTATGTCGACGTGCATTGCAACATCCTGACGGATCAAGAGTTTGTTGAACTGACCGAGACGTTTCCAGAACTTGGCATCAACCTTACTCTTCACAAATTGGTCGAGACTTTTCGACCGATGAACGAATTTCATTTCTGCCTGAAAGTCGTGTGACCGGTCGGAGAAAGCCCGTGCATGCTGCGCAAGTTTGGCAGGGTCAGTTCTCTGGACATATGCTGAGACCGCGATAGGCTAAGCGTGCGATCCTGAGACCGGAGGCCCCTGATGCGCGCGATTGCTCTCTGCCTAGCCCTCGCTGTTCTGCCGGGCCCAACGCCACAGGCGGCCACGGGCTGTGCCGCTGATGCGATGCTGGTATTTGACGGGTCTGGGTCCATGGCCGAGGTCGGACATGATCCAACTGCCGCAACCCGGATCATCGAGGCGCGCGCGGCGCTGCGGCGCGTGATGCCCGACGTTGCGCCCTATCGGCGGATTGGCCTCTTGTCCTATGGGGCTGGGGGTAGTCATCCCTGTTCGGGGATCACCCGGCACTTTGCCCCTATGCCGGATGCGGCGGCTGCGGTGGTGGTGGCGGTCGACGCGCTGATGCCCGGCGGCCTGACCCCGATTGCCGCCTCGGTGGCGGCGGCGGCAGAGGTTTTAGAGTATCGCACACAACCCGGGATCGTGGTCTTAGTTACGGATGGCAACGAGACCTGCGGCGGTACGCCCTGTGCGCTTGGGGCCGCTTTAACCGCAGAGGCGCGCGATTTGACGGTGCATGTGATCGGATTTCGCGTGGTGCATGACCCGTTCTCGTGGAACAGCCCCGAGGCGCAGGGCTATGACGGGCAGACCGTCGCAAAATGTCTGGCAGATGCGACGGGGGGAGTTTTTGTATCGACCGAAACAGTCGACGAACTGGTCGAAGCCCTGCGCGAGACGCTTGGTTGCCCGCTGATTGGTGGGCTTGGGGCAGGCGCCCCGCCACGTGGGCGGGGCTGATCGTTCAGGCCGTCAGGCCCTCTGGCTCTGCCAGACCATTGGCGCGGCAGCAGGCAGTGAGGGTATTGGCCAAAAGGCAGGCGATGGTCATCGGGCCAACGCCGCCCGGCACTGGGGTGATCGCCCCGGCAACAGCGGCGGCCGAGGCGTAATCGACGTCGCCGACCAACACAGTCTTGCCGTCCCGTTCGATCCGGTTGATGCCCACGTCGATCACGGTAGCCCCCGGTTTGATCCAGTCGCCCGGCACCATTTCAGGGCGACCGACGGCAGCCACGACGATATCGGCGCGACGGCAGACATCGGCGATATCCTTGGTCCGGCTATGAGCAATCGTGACAGTGCAGCTATCGCCCAAAAGAAGCTGTGCCATCGGCTTGCCCACGATGTTCGAGCGGCCAAGCACCACAGCATCCATGCCCGCCAACGAGCCGTGATGGTCGCGCAGCATCATCAGGCAGCCCAAGGGCGTGCACGGCACCATGGATTTCTGGCCAGTGCCCAAGAGGCCGACGTTGGAAATATGAAAACCGTCCACATCCTTGGCCGGATCAATAGAGTTGATCACCAGATCGGAATCAAGATGCTTTGGCAGCGGCAATTGCACGAGGATGCCGTGCACGGTGGCGTCTTTGTTGAGACGGTCGATCAGCGCCAGAAGATCAGCCTCTGACGTGTCAACATCCAGCTTGTGCTCGTAGGAATTCATGCCCACTTCGACGGTCTGCTTGCCTTTGGAGCGAACATAGACCTGACTGGCCGGGTCTTCGCCCACAAGCACCACCGCGAGGCCCGGCGTGATGCCGTTTTCCTCTTTCAGGCGCGTCACATGCGAGGCCACCTTGGTCCGCACCTCTGCGGCAAAGGCTTTGCCGTCGATCACTTTAGCCGTCATTCCCAGCCCTTTCATCGTGCTTTAAATCGTTCTGCGCAACGCGCAAGGCCGCCCAGAGCGCGATACTCTGGGCGGCCTTATTTGGTAAGGTTTAGAACAGGCCTTCGATTTGGCCGTCGTCGTTGAGACGGATCGTCTCGGCAGCAGGTTTGCTGGGCAGACCCGGCATTGTCATGATCTCGCCACAAACGACGACGACAAAGCCAGCACCGGCCGAAAGACGCACTTCGCGGACCGGTACGGAATGGCCGGTGGGCGCACCGCGACGGTTCGGATCGGTGGTAAAGCTATACTGCGTCTTGGCCATGCAAACTGGCAGATGGCCATAACCCTGCGCTTCCCATTCCTTGAGCTGGCTGCGGATCTTTTGATCGGCCAACACCTCGTCAGCGCGATAGATGCGCTTGGCGATGGTTTCGATCTTTTGGAACAGCGGCATGTCATCGGGATAGAGGGGCGCGAAATTGGCATTCCCGGCCTCAGCCACTTCGACCACTTTGCGCGCCAGAGGCTCAGAGCCTTCGGAGCCCAGTTCCCAATGGCGCGACAGCACGGCTTCGGCACCATGATTGGCGACAAAGGTTTTGACGGCTTCGATTTCTGCTTCCGTATCGGTGACGAAATGGTTGATCGCCACAACCACCGGCACGCCAAAGGATTTGACGTTCTCGATGTGGCGCCCAAGGTTCGGGCAACCCGCCTTGACCGCATCAACGTTCTCGGCACCCAAATCTGCCTTGGCGACGCCGCCGTTCATCTTCATCGCACGCACGGTGGCCACGATGACCACGCAATCGGGGGCAAGACCCGCCTTGCGGCATTTGATATTCATGAACTTTTCTGCACCAAGGTCAGCGCCAAAGCCCGCTTCGGTCACAACATAGTCGCTGATCTTGAGCGCGGTCGTGGTCGCGATGACCGAGTTACAGCCATGCGCGATATTGGCGAAGGGTCCGCCATGCACGAAGGCAGGGTTGTTTTCCAGCGTTTGCACAAGGTTGGGCTGCATCGCATCTTTGAGAAGCACGGTCATCGCGCCTTCGGCCTTAATATCGCGGCAGAAGACGGGGCTGCGGTCGCGGCGATAGGCCACGATCATAGACCCAAGACGCTCCTCAAGATCCTTAAGGTTCTTGGAGAGGCAGAGGATTGCCATGACCTCGGACGCGACAGTGATGTCAAAGCCATCTTCGCGCGCAAAGCCATTGGAAACACCGCCCAGCGACGAGGTGATCTGGCGCAGCGAACGGTCGTTCATGTCGACCACGCGACGCCACACAACACGGCGGGTGTCGATGTTCTGCTCGTTACCCCAATAGATGTGGTTGTCGAGCATGGCGCTGAGCAGGCTGTGTGCGCTGGTGATGGCGTGGAAATCGCCGGTGAAGTGCAGGTTCATGTCCTCCATCGGGACAACCTGTGCATAGCCGCCGCCGGCTGCGCCGCCCTTCATGCCAAAGTTTGGCCCAAGGCTGGCCTCGCGGATGCAAACGGTGGCCTTCTTGCCGATGCGATTCAGGCCGTCACCAAGACCAACAGTGGTCGTGGTCTTGCCTTCGCCTGCAGGGGTGGGGTTGATCGCAGTCACGAGGATCAGCTTACCGTTCTTGTTGCCCTGAACGGAGTCGATGAATTTCTGGCTGACTTTTGCCTTGTCATGGCCATAGGGCAGAAGATCGTCGTTCGAGATGCCCCGCTTTTCGCCGATCTCTTGGATCGGTCGCTTCTTGGCCTCCCGTGCAATCTCGATGTCGCTCTTGTAACCCATAGTCGTTTCCTTCCCTCGTCTGTTGGGCTTGATCTGACCACGGTGATAGCCAATTCTCGGCATCCCACAGCATGCGAATCCGACACATGGGCCTGTGCTTGCGGCGGATCACCGCAGACGGTGTCGGATCGGAAACCGAGAAAGGGGAGTCAGAGCAACGTGCCGCGCACACGCGAGAGTTCGGACCAGACCGGCTGATCGGGAATATGCAGGCGCAGCATTTGACCCAAGGCCAGCCGCCCTTCACGCTCGACCCAAGCGGTGACACCGCGCCGCCCGAGAGCCGCGCGCTTGAACCGTGCACCAAAACCTGGGGCGTGGGTCTCGATCACCTTGGCAGGCAGGTGACAGGGGCGATTTTCCATATCAATCACCAGCGTCACCCCATCCGGCCCTTGCAGGCGCGATGAGGGAGGTAAATGGCTGAGGTCGGGAATGCCACTGATCACCAGCGAGGCACCCAGCCAGCTTGGTTCAAGCCGTGCAACACCCATGGTGGCGGCGATAGCTGTCAGCTCTTCGTCTGAAAGGACGGAAAATTGCCGCGCATTGCGGATTTCGGTGCCTCTGGGGTGCTGGGAAATGACGCGGCTACATGAAGGGCGGGTCAGGCCCGCGTGCTCTTCGCCCGCGACACCGGCAAAGGTCACGTCGACCGCGTCGAGCGGTTCGGCTGCCAGAGACGCATCGCGCTGCGCCACTCGGCCCAGCCAAGTGATTCGGCCCTCATACTCGGTTGGCATCAATGCGGGCATTGATCTTTGCGCCTCGTTTCTTCTTGGTGGAAAATACTCGCCCCGCAGGGCCGTTCAAATTCAGGTCAGACGGTCAGGGTAAAGAACATGCGGCGGAACGGGAACAGCACAGTACCATCGGCACGAACCGGGTAGGCGCTATGCATCACCTCTTCGTAACGACGAATGAGATCGGCCTTTTCATCCGGCTCGAGCGCGGCCAGAACCGGACGGGCATAGGTGCTTTCGGTATAGCGGCGCACCGGGTGGCTCCCGGGTTCGGCGGTCAGCCTTTGATAATAATCCGTTTCCCAGAGGCGGAATTGACCGAGCGGCGCCAGAAGTTCCTCGTATTTGATCGGAGACATCACACCGGGGGTGCCCATCTTTTCGATCCGCCCGGCAAAGAGTTCCTCTGCCAGCGAGAGCCAGACACGGTGCGAGGGGGCCTTGTTCTGGTGCGGCATCTGCACAGCCAGCGTCCCGCCCTTGCCCAGCATGCGGACGAGCCGGGGCATAAGTGCTTCGTGATTACCAACCCAATGCAGGGCCGCGTTGGAATAGATCAGGCCCGGCGCGCGGCGCGGGTGCCACTCGGCGATGTCGGCCTGTTGGAGGGCGTCATAGCCCGTCCCTTGTGCCTTTTCGAGCATGGCGGGGCTGGCATCGACCCCCACAACCGCGCGATTGCCCGCGCGGGCACGCAGGGTTTCGATCATCACGCCGTTGCCGCATCCCAAGTCCACCACATCGCCCGCGCCCATCTGACCAACGGCGTTCAAAAGATCGAGGGCAGGCCGCAAGCGTTGATCCCGGAACCTTGCATAGGCTCCGGGATTCCAATCCTGTTTCGCGGCATTCGTGCTCACGTTGAGGGCTCTGGCTCCAGCCCGCCGTCGCCGGGCGTGGATTTGGGCTTGGTTTTCGGGATTGCGGTGACAGAGGGCTTGCTGGCTTCGGCACTGCCGTCGTCATCGTCATTCGCCGAGGGAAGTTCGCCCCGCATCACGCGCTTGATCTCGTCTCCGGTCAGTGTCTCGTATTCCAAGAGACCCTGCGCCAGACGTTCCCAATCTTCCTGACGATCAGTCAGGATTTTCTTGGCCCGAATATAGGCCTCGTCGATCAGGCGTTTGACCTCTTCCTCGATCAGCTCTTTGGTATGTGCGGAAATCGAGAAGCCACCGGCACCATTGCCCATATAGCCTTCGTGCGCCTGCTCATAGTCGATATTGCCAACTTTGTCGGACATGCCCCAGCGCATCACCATGGCGCGCGCAAGGCCACTGGCCTGTTGAATATCGCCAGCAGGGCCGTTCGACACGTTATCCTCGCCGTATTTGAGGATTTCGGCGGCTTTGCCTGCCATGGTCATGGCCAGCTTTTCCTCGCACTCGGAGCGGTGCCAATTGAGCCGGTCAATCTCGGGCAAGCTCACAACCATACCGAGGGCACCACCGCGCGGAATGATCGTAGCCTTGTAGACAGGGTCACATTTGGGCAGGGCAAGACCCACCACCGCATGCCCGGCCTCGTGATAGGCGGTCTTTTCCTTTTGATCGTCGGTCAGCACCATCGAACGGCGCTCGGCCCCCATCATCACCTTGTCTTTGGCGTTCTCGAAGTCGACCATAGTCACAAAACGTCGGCCGACACGCGCAGCCATCAGCGCCGCCTCGTTGACGAGGTTGGCAAGGTCCGCACCAGAGAAACCGGGCGTGCCGCGCGCAATCAGGCGCAGGTCCACATCGGGGCCAAGCGGTGTCTTGCGAGCGTGAACGTTAAGGATTTTCTCGCGGCCCTTGATGTCGGGATTGGGCACGGTCACCTGACGGTCAAAACGACCGGGGCGCAGAAGTGCGGGGTCAAGAACATCCTTGCGGTTGGTGGCCGCGATGATGATCACGCCTTCGTTGGCCTCGAATCCGTCCATTTCAACAAGCAGTTGGTTCAGCGTCTGTTCGCGCTCGTCATTGCCGCCGCCATAGCCCGCCCCACGGTGGCGGCCGACCGCGTCAATCTCGTCGATAAACACGATACAGGGCGCGTTTTTCTTGGCCTGCTCAAACATATCGCGCACGCGGGATGCACCCACACCCACGAACATTTCCACAAAGTCAGAACCAGAGATGGTGAAGAAAGGAACGCCCGCCTCACCCGCAATGGCGCGGGCAAGCAGCGTCTTACCAGTACCCGGAGGGCCGACAAGCAGCGCGCCCTTGGGGATTTTACCGCCAAGGCGCGAGAATTTCTGCGGGTTGCGCAGGAATTCCACGATTTCCTCAAGCTCTTCCTTGGCCTCGTCGATGCCTGCCACGTCATCAAATGTGACGCGACCGTGCTTTTCGGTCAGCATTTTGGCTTTGGACTTGCCAAAACCCATCGCGCCACCTTTGCCGCCGCCCTGCATGCGGTTCATGAAATAGATCCACACGCCGATCAACAGAAGGAAAGGCAGAAGCGATACAATGAAGGTCTGAAAGCCCGATTGCTGCTGGCTCTCGGCCTTGACCGGAATACCCGCATCAATCAGACGTTGGGTGATTTCTGCATCCTCAGGCTTGATCGTTGCATAATCCTGCCCATCAGCGCCGCGATAGCGCACAGTCTCGCCATCCAGCGTTACCTGGCTCACACCGCCACTGTCCACTGCCGCCACAAACTCGGAATATGGCACTGCGCGGCTCTGGAGGGTGTTGCCCGACCCGCTGAACAGGTTGAACAGCGCGAGGATCAAAAGGAACAGCACCAGCCAGAAGGCGATATTTCTTGCGTTACCCAAGGGTTCTCTCCCAAAATTCGTATCCCCGTGCGTCTAGCACAGGGCGCATGGATCATAAATAGAGATCACGGCCCTATCTTCAATGACATAATATGGACATCAGCAGATTGTCCTGCTCAGGCTTGAGGATCAGCGCCCAGCCATTCGGGTGACCCATGAGCGGGGCGGCGATCAGAGTATCCCCTTGCCAGAGGCCGGGGGCGCAGAGCGCAGAGGCATGCGGCAGGCCACTCAGGCGCCAATCCGGGCAAGCCTGCAGTCCGTTGGGTCCAAGCGCGGCTATCTCGACACCGGGCGATGCGGGGCCGGTCGCCTGCCAGCGATTATCCCAGAGGGTGTTTACGGGCGCGCGCAGTCCCTTGACCGCGGCATATTCCCGCGTGAGGCGAAGCTGGCCGTTCTTGGGCGGCAGAAGAAGGCAGCCGTGCAGGGGCATTGTGTGGCCATCACGGGCGGCTTTGATAAAACTCGCGAGAGCGGTGCCGCGCGGCGGATACTCCTCCCCCGCAAGCCATTGCAGCATAGCCTGCATGAGACGGCGCGCGATTTCCTCAGGGAGATCATTAAATCCGGGGTGGTCGATGAGAATATCCCCAGACTGCACCTGAAGAAGTGCGCGGGCGGCGGTCAGAGTGGCATGATCCAGCGCTGTGCGAACCCCGGACAGGGTGCGCGCCACATCGGCCAGCGTCGCGGCACCAAGCCCCATGGGCGCGAGGGCCGTGAGACTCTGACGTGCGCGGGGGCGCAGGTAGGTGGTATCATCGTTGGTTGGATCATCGATCCACGATTGACCAAGTCTGCGCAGATGATCGCGCAGGGCCTCGCGGGAGAGGTCGAGTAGCGGGCGGTGAAAGGTCACCCCCGACTGCGTCCAACGCGGGCGCATCGCCGCAAGCCCATCCACACCCGCGCCGCGTGCAAGACGCATCAAAAATGTTTCGGCGACGTCGTCTTGAGTATGGCCAATGGCAATATCACGCAGGTCATTTGCGCGTGCCCAGTCAGTGAGGAGCGCATAGCGCGCCCGGCGTGCGTGGTCAGGAAGATTTCCGGAGCCATCCCAACCTTGCCACTGCACGGTGTCGTGCGGGATCGCCAGACGGGCGCAGATCTGTGCCACGTCCACGGCTTCTTGCGCAGAGGAGGGGCGCAGCCCGTGATCAACGGTGACTGCGGCGGGAGTGGGGCCACCCACAAGGGACCAGCCGTGAAGAAGGTGCAAAAGCGCCAGCGAGTCGCTGCCACCGGACACGGCAACGCCCAGCCGGGTAGGGATATGCCCCGCGAAATGCGCCGCGAGGCTGCTTTGTAACGGCGCGTCTGGCGGGATCACGAACAGCCCAGACGGCCCATCTCGGATTGCGCCGAAGAGACCGCCGCCGCAGTGGGATAGCGGGCTTCGACCTGGCCCAAAGTCACGCAGGCCTCTTGGGTTTGGCCCAGACGACCCAGCGCACGCCCTAGACGAAAGAGCGCCTCTGGGGCCTCTGCCCCGTCGGGGGCTGCGCTGAAACTGTCAAGATAGGCGCGCGCGGCCTCGCTCTGTTGGCCAGCCGCCTCAAGCGCCTCACCGCGCAAAAGACCTGCGCGGCCAGACAACGGGCTGCCCGGATAGGTCGACAGGAAGGCGGCAAAACCTGCCGCCGCCTCGCTGTTATTGCCTGCCTGCAAGGCGGCTTCGGCGCGGTCGAAATCGTCTCGCTCACCGATGGCAAGCTGCGGATTATCGCCGGTGCTGACCTCTGGGGTGGTCGGAAGTGGAACCGCCCCGCCACCCGCCGTCACAGGATCGACCCCGCCTAACGTGCTGCCGGGTTCCAGCGTGGCAATGTCACAGCTAGGTTCCAGTTCGCAGAGGCGGAATTCTAAATCGCCGACGCGATTGGTGCCATCGGACACCACGCGATCAATGCGAAATTCCAGCTCTTCAGTCTTGGAGGTGAGGCGCTGCACCTCGCTTTCAATCGCATTCACGCGGTCCACCAGAGACCCGCCGCCACTCAGTTGGCCCGCAGCACCGGTGGTGCTGAGTTCACGCTTGAGATGCTGCAAGGTGACGAAAAGCACTGACAGTTCCTGACGGATGTCTGCCAGCGTCTGATCCGTCTGCGCCGGAGCAGTTTGCGGCGCAACAAAAAGACCTGCTGCCAGAATGAACGCGAAACGACGCATGGTGCGGCCCTCTTCCTAGGTTAGCTGCCTAGACCGGCCGCCAGCACAGTCACCGCGCGCCGGTTCTTGGCATAGCACGCCTCGTTGCTGCAAATCTCGATCGGGCGCTCCTTGCCGTAGCTGACCACGCGCAAGCGGTTCGGGGAAACACCGCGACCAATCAGATATTCCTGCACTGCGTTGGCGCGACGTGCACCAAGGGCAAGGTTGTATTCTCGGGTGCCTTGTTCGTCGGCGTGGCCTTCGATCACGGCAGTGAAATCACGGTTGGTGGTCAGCCAGTTGGCCTGACCGTCAAGCGTGGCTTGTGCGTCTGAGCCGAGCGTGGATTGATCGACGGCAAAAAGCACGCGATCCCCCACCGTCTGCTGGAAATAGGCCGGCGAGGTGGGATCTTGCGCCGAGCCGGCAAAGCCAGCCCCAGAGTTCGCGCCATTGTTGAGATCGACAGCGCTGCCGTCGTCAAATCGGTTGGGATTGGTACAAGCGGCCAGTGCCAGCCCTGCACAGAGGATCAGTGTCTTGCTCAGATAGGTCATTTTAGCCCCATTCGTTTCTGCCTTGGCCTGTCATATCACAGCCCGCGTCCCAAGGAAACGCGGGCCTTGTGGGTTCAATTCTGAAGCGGTGACCACGAAGGATCGCTGGCCCCGGTATTGGTTGGGACCTGTTTTAGATTACGCCCGGTGATGTCCACCGAATAGAGGCTGGCCTGACCCTGTTCGCCTTGGGTTTCGCGGGTGAACATGATCACGCGGCCATTGGGGGCCCATGTTGGGCCTTCATCGAGGAAGGAGGCGGTCAAGAGACGCTCTTCGCTGCCATCGGTGCGCATGACGCCGATGTGAAAGCGCCCCTTGGACTGTTTGGTAAAGGCCACAAGATCGCCGCGCGGCGACCAGACGGGCGTGCCGTAGCGCCCCTCGCCAAAGCTGATGCGCCGGGCCTCGCCGCCACCTGCGGACATGATGTAAAGCTGCGGTGTTCCGGAGCGGTCGCTCTCGAACACGATCTGGCTGCCATCGGGGCTATAGCTGGGTGCGGTTTCGATAGAGGGGGCGGTGGTTAGCCGGGTACTGGCACCACTGCCGATGTCCATCGTATAAAGATCGGTATTGCCGCCTTGGGTCAGCGAATAGACCACGGTGCGCCCATTGGGGGCAAAGCGGGGCGCAAAGCTCATGGTGGCGTCCTGTGTGGGCAATTCGCGACGCCCCACATTGGCCACGTCGAGCACATAGATGCGCGGAAAGCCAGTTTCATAGCTGGTGTAAAGCACCCGGTCGCCGGTGGGGGAAAAGCGGGGTGCCAAAACAATGCTGGTGCTGTCGGTCAGATACTGCACATTGGCACCATCATAGTCCATGATGCCCAACCGCTTGGCGCGCTGATCCTTGGGGCCGCTCTCGGCAACAAAGACAACGCGGCTGTCGAAATAACCGCCTTCGCCAGTGATGCGGCTATAGACCTGATCGGCAACCTTGTGGGCAATACGCCGCCAGCCGTCCTGTGTCCCGACAAGCTGTTGACCTGCGCCCAGTTCCTGACCGGAAAACACGTCATAGATGCGGAATTTGGCGATGATGCGCCCGGCACCATCCGTGCTGACCGCGCCTGTAATCAGGGCCTGTGCATTGATCGCGCGCCAGTCGGCATATTGCACCGGGCTCTCAAAGCTGGTGATCCGGCTGATGTGGGCGGAACTCGGGATCTGGCGAAAGAGCCCTGTGCCATTAAGATCGGCGGCTATCACGCTGGCGATGTTGCGGCCAAGTTCCTGACCCGCCGCACTATCCGAGACGAAATCGGGCACGGCAAAGGGCAGCGGTTCGATCACACCTTCAGTGATCTCGATCCGAAGCGGGCCATTGCCCTGCGCCAGAACGGGCATGGCCCAGAGTGTGAGGGCCGCAAGGAGGGTCATCATAAAGCGCATCATTTGATCCTCATACTCTCCGGATTGAATGTCATTTCGATGTCACGCCACTGGTCGTATTTTGCCGGCGGCAAGTTGAAACCGTTGGCGCCGCAGCGGATGATCGCCCGGCGTGCTGCCTCGAAAGCCTGACGCGCTGCCGCATCGCCCCCGCCGGAAAAGCTGTCCATACGGATCGAACCATTGTCCGGCCTGCCATCCTCGCCCATGCGCACCGAAACCACAACCGTAGTGCCCAGCGCCTCGGTGCTGAGCGAGCCTACGTTCCAGCATTGCTGCACAGCGACACGCAGCGCATCCTTTTCGCCAGAAGTGAGCGGCGGGCCGCTGGGGGCGGTGTCGGTCTGCTGACCGGTACCAAGGGCGGCGGCCAGTGCATCGTTGACGGCGCTCTGATCGGTCGCGGGCGCAGCGGGTCTGGGTGTTTCGGTGGTAGCTGGCGCCGGAGTTTCGGTGGGCGTTGGTGCTTCGGCCTGAGCAACCGGGCGCGCGGGGCGCGGTTTGGGTCGCAGAGAGGACGTGGGCGCGGCGTCTTTCGACTCTTCCGCCTCGGTCACGATCTCGGTTGCCGCCTCTTCCTGTGCCGTAGCCTCGGCGGGCTCTTGCGGCACTTCGGCACCTTCCTCGGGCGCGACCTCGGGCTGGGCCACCTCATCAATGCGCACATCCGGTTCCGGCGGTGCCACGGCCTCGGGGGCAACGCGGGGCGCGGGGCGCGGCTTGGGCCGGGGCGAAACCTGCGGAACCACGACCGCCACATCCTCTTGCGGGGTTTCAAGCACCGGCGCTGTATCCGTCACCTCGGCGGGCGCAGGCGGGGTAATTTCCGAGACATCTGGCGCGGGATCAGGGGGCGCGGTTTCCTGTGCCGGGGGCGGCGTGCTCTCAGGCGGGGTATCGGGGATAGAGGCAAGCGGCGGCGCAGAATCGCCGGGCGCGGGCGGCTCTGGTGTGTCGACATTGGCGACAGCCTCGGGGGCGCTCTGACGTGCGAGCAGGGCCGCGAATTCCTCAGAGGAAATAGTTGTGGCCTCCACCACCTCGAAGGGGGGCGGATCAGAGCGGAACACGCCCCCAAGCAGGGCCCAGCCGATAAATGCCAGATGGCCCGCGCCCGATATGATCTGTCCGGTGTTCACCAGATGCGCCCCTAGCCGCCCTGCCCGTCAAGTGCTGGACCGCCAGCATCTGTCACCAGCCCAATATTCGCAAAGCCGCCGTTGTTGAGTGCGCCCATGACCTGCATCACGTCTTGATAAGGCACTGACCCATCGGCGCGCAGGAATACGCGGGTACTCTCGCGCTCTGTCGCAATGGCGCGCAGACGGGCGACCAGTTCTTCGCGCGGCACCTCAGAGGTCTGGATCATCACGATACCCTCGGCGGTGACAGTGACGGTCAGCGGCTCTTCTTCTTCGCTGGAAAGGGAATTGGCGGCGGTTTTGGGCAATTCCACCGGCACGCCCACCACCATAAGGGGGGCGGCCACCATGAAAATGATCAAAAGCACCAACATCACATCCACAAAGGGCGTGACGTTGATCTCGGACATCGGGCGCGAGCGGCCACGCCCGCGCCTCCGACGCCCTGAATCGCCTGATTTCTGAACGACACCCGCGCCCATGGTCTAGCTGTCCAACTGTCGGCTGAGAATGGTCGCGAACTCGTCGGCAAAGGCCTCGTATCCCGCTACAATCCGGTCGGCATCGGCGCTGAGCTTATTGTAGAAGATAACCGCCGGAATGGCCGCGATGAGGCCAAGGCCGGTGGCCAAGAGTGCCTCGGCGATGCCGGGTGCGACAACGGCAAGGTTGGTATTCTGCTGCTCGGCAATTTCGACGAAGGCATGCATGATGCCCCAGACGGTGCCAAAAAGCCCGATGAAGGGCGCGGTAGAGCCAACTGTCGCCAGCACCTGAAGCCCACTCTGAAGGCCCTCGGATTCTTTGGCGATGGCCACGTCCATACTGCGGTCAATCCGCGCCGTAGCCCCGGCGATGAGATTGCCGTCATTGCGATGGCTGCGCCGCCATTCTGTCATGCCGGCGGCAAAAATCCGCTCGGATTGACCCGCAGGTTCTGGCCCGATTTCGTCGAACAGCCCATCGAGCGGCTCACCGGACCAAAAGCGGCGATCAAAGATTTCAGCCTCAAGCTGTGCCTTGCGATAGATGATGATCTTTTGAATGATGATCGACCAGGCCCAAAACGAGGACACGATCAACATGAACATCACCAGTTTAACGGTGAGAGTGGCGCGTGCGAAAAGCGCCCACATGGAGAAATCTATCTCCTGTGCCAATGCCAGGGTTTCTGCTTCCATTTGCCTGCTCTTTGTGTGTCTGGCCGTTCTCCGGCCTTATTGCAGAGCAAACTATCCTATTTGAAACGGGAAAGCCAACACCATCCGCAAGCCAGCGCTGGTTTACAGCGGAATTCGCCTCAGGATCGGGCGGATATTTGCCGGAACGTGGCGGCGGGGTCAGACTTCGTCCAGCATTTGCGCTTCGAGGAGCATATAACCTCGACCATGAACGGTCTTGATGCGGCGGTTTCCTTCCTCGCCCGCGAACAACTTGCGACGCAAGCGGCTGATGATGCCATCCACGGAACGGTCGCTGATCGACCACTGATCTCCGCGTACCGATTTGATAATCTGGTCGCGCGACAAGATCGCATTGGTATGGGCCACCAACACCATCAGCACGTCAAATTCGAATGTGGTCAATTCAATGGGCTGCCCGCCAATTCGAACAGAGCGACGCACGCCGCAGATTTCCACATTTCCTACCCGGCGCAACGACGGGCTGGGCATTGGGCGGGCCCCATCGGCATCGGGTGCCGCAGCCGCTATCCGTCGCACCACAGCCCGCACACGGGCGCAAAGTTCGCGGGGGCGCACGGGTTTGACCATATAGTCATCTGCCCCCATTTCCAGCGCAAGAACGGCGTCGATCTCGTCTTCGGAATTACCCAACAAGATTAGCCCGGCACCGGATTTGTGGCGTAACTGGCGCACGATATCATAGCCATCTACGCCACGATAACGGGCCCCCACCACGCAGATGTGTACGTTGTTGCGCTCTACCGCGTCCAAAACAGCAGAAATATCCGGACACAGCACCGTTTCGTAACCCTCTTCGGCAAGGCGCTCTGTCACAAGAAGCTTGGTTGCGCGGTCCTCTTCAAGAACCATGGCCCTTAGTGGCATATTGTCTCGCATCGATGTCTGGAGATGAATATATCGCGAGGCGAAAACCAAGGACGTCTGCGCGGGGTGAATTGGGACCGAACCAAAAATCCCATGCACTCAGGACATTTAGAAGAGTACTATCAAAGTCACCTTTTAGACACAAGCATCTACGACCGATGGGCGATTTTTGTGTTAAGACATAACGTTAAATGCCTTTGCCCGATTTTAAACACATTTGGTTTCAATCCTCTCACTGTTGCAGGCATCAACAACTTTCAATCAGAGGACGATGGGGCGCTGGCATGACCATACAATTCTTTACTCCACGCGGGCCGGGAAACGAGGTTTTGAAACTGCCCAGCTCGTTGCGAAAAACTGTAAAGTGGCTGCCGCAGATCGGAGATCTGTTTCCCGATTTTGCTGTCGAGACCACACAGGGGACTTTGCGCTTTTGGGATTGGGCTGAGGGCAGTTGGGTGCATCTGTTCAGCCATCCCGCCGCATTTACGCCGGTCTGTACCACCGAGATCGCGTCACTGGCCAGCTATTCAAGATCCTGGACTGCGTGTGGGATCAAGAACCTAGCCCTGACTGCCTCTTCGATCGCAGAGCAGCAAGCGTGGCATGCAGAGATTGAGGATATGTTCGACGTGAAAGTCGATTTCCCCTGTGCCTGTGATCACGGCATGCGACTTGCGCGGATATTCGGCATGGTCCACGAAAAGGAATCCTCGGAATGGCCCATTCGCAAGAGTTTTCTGATTGATCCGGCGCAACGGATACGGATGATTTTCGAGTATCCTGTATTTGTTGGCCGGAATACCGACGAGGTTCTGCGTGTGGCCAAGGCGCTGCAACTGCGCGACAGGACCGGCGCGGCCACCCCTGCGGATTGGTATGATGGGGATATAGCGATTATCTCTGACAACCGACCAGAGGCAGATGTGATCCGCGAGTTTGGTGTGGGTTCAACGCAGTTACGCCCGTATTTACGGGTAGTCGGACAATGCCCGTGACGCGTCGAGCCGGCGCGCTCAGCCGGTCGTACGCAGAGGCGCAGGCAGTTTGACCGGCTTTCCCGCAAGGGTCAGGCAAGCGATCGTGACCTGCGCGGTAAAGATGACATCGGTGCCGCGTAGCACAGATTGCTCTATCACCAACCGCGCGCCAGTTCCGGCAACGGCGCGCGTTTCAACCGTAAGCCGATCATCAAGCCGCGCGGGACCAAGATAATCAGCCTCGACCCGGCGCACAGCAAATATGAGGCCGTCGCAATCGCGCATGGCGTTCTGATCAATGCCCTTGTCGCGCACCCAAGCGCTGCGGGCGCGTTCTATGTATTTCAGATAATTTGCGTGATAAACGATCCCGCCCATATCGGTGTCTTCGTAATATACGGTAATAGGAAAGCTATGTAGGGGGCTGGTCACTGTCGGATCCTGTGTTGGGTACGCTTGCAGCAGAGCATCCCAAGGACCTGCGTTCAAGCGTCGCGGTTTCACGAGGTGGAAAATCGTCACAAGCTGGGTTGTGGCGCGGCAATGCCGCCGTATATTACGCTGGATCAACTGAAACGGCACGTAAAATGCACCCGCGACGTGGTGCCAAGGCCGAGGCAGAGAACAGGGAGAGGGGCGGGAGACGGATGGACAATGCCGCAGGATTTTTGCCGATCATCGCGGCGTTGCCGTTTTTGGGAGCTTTGTTTCCCGGCCTGATGATCCAAGCCGGGCGCAACACCTGCGCCGCCTTTACCGCAGCGCCCACGATCCTTGCGCTCATATTGCTGCTGCTTTGCGCGCCTGCGGTGATGCGGGGCGAAGTGCTGACCTTTGGCATCGAGTGGTTGCCGTCGCTTGGTCTTAACGTCAATTTCATGCTGGATGGTCTGGGGCTGCTCTTTGCCGGGATGATCCTTGGCATCGGCCTTTTGATCATCCTCTACGCGCGGTTTTACCTGTCACGCGAAGATCCGATGGGGCAGTTTTATACCTACCTGCTGCTGTTTCAGGGCGCGATGGTGGGAATTGTACTGAGCGATAACATTTTGTTATTGTTGATTTTCTGGGAACTGACGTCGCTGTCATCCTTCCTTTTGATCGGATATTGGAAACATTTGCCCGAAGGGCGGCAAGGCGCGCGAATGGCGCTGACGGTGACGGGCCTTGGCGGTCTTGCCATGATCGCGGGCATGTTGATCCTTGGGAATATCGCCGGAAGCTATGATCTCAGCGTGATCCTGACGCAGAAAGACGCGATTCAGGCGAGCCCGATGTATCTGCCGGCCCTTATCCTGATTTTGCTTGGGTGTTTCACAAAATCTGCGCAGTTTCCGTTCCATTTCTGGCTGCCCCACGCGATGGCCGCGCCGACACCGGTCTCGGCTTATCTGCATTCGGCCACGATGGTGAAAGCGGGGCTTTTCCTTATGGCGCGCATGTGGCCGGTTCTGGCGGGCACACCGGAATGGTTCTGGATCGTATCCTCGACGGGCCTCATTACCATGGTGATGGCCGCAAAAATCGCGCTCTTCAAGGATGATCTCAAGGCGCTTTTGGCCTTTTCGACAGTGTCGCATCTGGGCCTGATCACCATGCTTTTGGGGCTTGGCACCAAGGCGGCGGCGGTGGTCGCGGTGTTTCACATCATCAATCATGCCACATTCAAGGCCGCGCTGTTTATGACAGCGGGCATTGTAGATCACGAGGCGCATACGCGAGATATCAAGCGCCTTGGCGGGTTGCGGCATCTGATGCCAATCACCTTTACGATTGCCACTATTGCAGCACTGTCGATGGCTGGGATTCCGCCCTTCAACGGGTTCCTGTCCAAAGAAATGATGCTGGCAGAAGTGGCCGAGACCCATTGGATCGGCCCACATTGGATGATGGGCGCGTTGGCAACTTTGGGCGCGCTTTTCTCGGTGGCCTATTCGTTCCGATATATCGCTCATGTGTTCCTTGGCCCCAAGCGCGACGATTATCCGGCCAAGCCGCATGACCCGGGTTTCGGCATGTGGGCCGCGCCTGCATTCCTGACGCTTCTGGTGATCCTGATTGGGATTATGCCAATGACCTTTGCCGGGGATCTGGTGCGGGTCGCGGCACATGCTGTGACACAGTCTGATCCTTACGTGAAAATCTATCACATCCATGGGCTGGTGCCTGCATTCTGGATGTCGGTGATCGCGGTGGTTGGCGGCGCAATCCTGCTACGCCTGCATGCGCCACTGATGGCGATGTGGAACGCAACGCCACGACCCGAGGCCAAGGTGATGTTCGACGCGGTGACGCGGGCTGCCACGGCCCTGAGCACGGCGCTGACAGATGGTGTGCATAATGGCGCGCTCACCCGCAACGGCGCGATTTTCGCGGTCACGGTGATCGGCGCGGGTGTGCTTGGTTATATGGGCGGCGGCATGGCTGCGCCCACGCGCGAGATGTTGCCCGTAACGTTGGTGCCTGCGATTGGTTGGCTCTTGCTGGTGTTGGCGACAATCTGTCTGGTCGCGTTCCATCGCAACCGCTTTTTAGCGCTGGTCCTGATGGGGATTGTGGGCCTGATTGTGTCGATGGGCTTTGTCTATTTCTCTGCGCCAGACCTTGCGTTGACTCAAATCTCGGTCGAGGTGGTGACGATCATCCTGTTGCTTCTGGCGCTGAATTTCCTACCGCGCGAAACCCCGGCCGAAAGCAGTGTTGCCCGGCGGATGCGCGATGCTGGCATTGCTGCCGTCGGCGGTATTGCAGTAGCGGGTCTGACCTATGCCATTCTTCTGCGCGATTTCGCGTCAGAGAGCATCTCGGTCTTTCACCTCGCGAATTCCTACAAGGGCGGCGGCGGCACCAATGTGGTCAACGTGATCCTCGTCGATTTCCGGGGCTTTGATACCTATGGAGAAATCATCGTTCTGGGCATCGCCGCGCTTGTCATCTACGCGCTGACAGAAACCGTGCTCAAGGGACCGGGCGGGCGCTGGCTTTCGCAATGGAAGGCGGATCGCTATCCCGAAGCGGGGGATCGCCACCCGCTGATGATGGTTGTAGCCACCCGCGTGATGATGCCCATCGCGCTAATGGTCGGGGCCTATATTTTCCTGCGTGGCCACAATCAACCGGGCGGCGGATTTATCGCCGGTCTGATCGTAGCGATTGCGTTTCTCATGCAATATATGGCCTCTGGTTTTGCTTGGGCCGAAGCACGGCAGCGCGTGACCTACCATGCCACAATCGGTGTGGGTGTGCTGATCGCCAGCGTGACAGGGATCGGGGCATGGCTGGCAGGGCGACCGTTCCTTACATCCGATTACGGCTATCTGCATTTCCCGCCGATCGAGGAATTCGAATGGGCTACGGCCATGGCGTTTGACACCGGCGTGTTCCTGACCGTGGTAGGCGCGGTGATGCTGGCACTCAACAGCCTGTCAAGCATGGCGCGGCGGTCGGGTGAGACGGTGAACGTCGCGCCCATGGACATCAACCCGGCCCTCAGCACCGCGCCGGGCGAGAAGGAGGCGTAAGATGGAGCTTCTGTTTGCAAGTGCAATAGGCCTCTTGACCGCTGGTGGGCTGTATCTGGTTCTGCGGCTGCGCAGTTTCCCGGTGATCATCGGCATCTCGCTGCTCAGCTACGCGGTGAACGTGTTCCTGTTTGGCACAGGGCGGCTGGTGGTGAATATGCCGCCCATCTTACAGGACGGTGTAGAAAGCTATACGGATCCGCTGCCGCAGGCCTTGGTTTTGACAGCCATCGTGATTTCTTTTGGCATGACGGCGGTGGTGGTTATGCTGGCGCTTGGGTCGTTCCTCTCATCGCGCGATGACACCGTGAATATCGGATCCGAGACACCGCCAGAGCAGCCCGCGCAGGAGAATGAGGCATGAGCCACTGGATTATTGCCCCGGTCATCCTGCCGGCAGTGCTGGCCGCGATCCTTACGCTGGCGATGCGGCACCACCCATCGTTGCAGCGGGTTTTTTCCATTGCAGGCGTTGTTGCGGTTCTGGCGATTGCCATTGGCCTTACCGTGAAGGCGTCAAGCGGCGCGATTGAAGTGTATGAGCTGGGCAACTGGCAAGCCCCCTTTGGTATCGTTCTAGTTCTCGACCGGCTGTCGGCGCTGATGGTTCTGGTCACAGCGGTTCTGGCACTGCTGGTGCTGCTCTATGCCGTGGGCACCGGCTGGGACCAACGCGGCAATAATTTTCACGCCCTCTATCAGTTTCAGCTTATGGGCATTTTCGGTGCCTTCCTGACCGGCGACGCCTTCAACCTCTTTGTGTTCTTCGAGGTGCTGCTGATCGCCTCTTACGGTCTGATGATCCACGGTGGGGGTCGGCGCAGGCTCAAGGCGGGTGTGCAATATGTCATCTACAACTTGCTTGGCTCGACCCTGTTTCTCTTTGCGCTTGGCACGCTCTATGCGGTGACAGGCACGCTCAACATGGCCGATCTGGCGGTGCGGGCAGCTGAGATTCCAGTTGAGGACAGTGCGCTACTTCGGGTTGGCGCGATGCTGCTCTTCCTTGTCTTCGCCATCAAGGCAGCACTTTTGCCGCTGCATTTCTGGCTGCCAGAAACCTATGCCGAGGCCCCTGCCCCGGTGGCGGCGCTGTTTGCCATCATGACCAAGGTCGGGGCCTATGCGATTCTGCGCACATACACATTGGTCTTCGGCCCCGATCTTGGGGCGACCGCGGCGCTGATCGACCAAATGCTGATCTATGCCGCGCTGATCACGCTTGTGGCCGGGATGGTGGGTATTCTGGGGGCCAAACGGCTTGGGCGGCTGGCTGCCTTCGCCGCAATCGGCTCTATGGGCACGCTGCTGATTGCACTGGCCGGGTTCCGGCCCGAAACTACGGCTGCGGCGCTCTATTACATGATCCATTCCACGCTGGCCGGAGCGCTCTTGTTCCTTGTGGTCGATCTGGTACGCGAGCGGCGCGGGTCTTTGGCAGGCGCTATGCAACCCGGACCGCGCATGGCGCAGCACGGGATGATTGCCGCGCTCTTCTTTGGGTCGGCGATTGCCACGGCTGGTATGCCGCCGCTCTCGGGATTTGTTGGCAAGCTGCTCATTCTCGACGCCGTGCGCGGAATGGAGCAAGTCTGGCTTATCTGGGCGGTGATCCTGGCCACGTCGCTGGTTGCGATCCTTGGTCTGGGTCAGGCGGGCAGTGCGATTTTCTGGAAGCTGGCACCTGAGACGGGCGAGGAACCCGCCCCCGAGCCACAACCCGCCCTACCATTGGTCGTATGTTTCGCAATGCTGGGCGGCATTGTGGCGCTGTCGGTGCTGGCGGGGCCGGTGATGGGGTATATAGAGGCCACGGCGCAGCAATTGCATGCGCCAGAAGGCTATATCGCCGCCGTGCTGAACGGTGGTTGAGGGAGGAAAGACGATGCTGCGCAAGATCCTGCCCCATCCGTTCCTGACGCTGACCCTGATCGTGGTCTGGCAGATGATGGTGAACAAGCTGACCTTTGGTAACCTTCTCTTGGGGACGATCCTCGGGCTGATCATCCCGATCATCACCTCGCCCTATTGGCCCAACCGCCCGCGCCTGTCGAGCCTGCCCCGGATTGTGGAATTCGTGCTGGTGGTTCTGTGGGACATCTGCGTGGCCAATGTGCAGGTGGCCATGATCATTCTGTTCAAGGCCAATGCCAACACCAAGCCTGCTTGGATCACGATCCCATTAGATCTGCGTACACCAGAGGCGATCACAGTGCTGGCAGGCACGATCACCATGACGCCCGGCACGGTCTCAAGCGACCTGTCAGCGGATGGTCGCAGCCTGCTCGTGCATTGCCTCGATGCGCCCGATCCAGACGCGGTGCGCGATGACATCAAGGCGCGCTACGAACGCCGGCTCAAGGAGATTTTCGAATGATCGACTATGCGCTGTTTTTTGCCTTTGGCTGTTTTGGTCTGGGATTGCTGCTCAATATCTATCGGGTGATCAGTTCACCCACCGTGGGCGACCGGATTCTGGCGCTGGATACGATGGTGGTGAATATGATCGCGCTCTTGGCGCTGTTTGGTATTCTCAAAGGTACAATGATGTATTTCGAGGTGTCGATGATCATTGCCATGACTGGCTTTATCTCGACCGTTTCTTACACGCGCTTTCTCTTGCGCGGCGATATCATCGAATAGGGGGCGGAACATGGTTGTAGACATTCTCATTTCGGCCTGTCTGGTGATCAGCGGCGTGTTTGGCTTGGTGGGGTCTTTTGGGCTAATCAAACTGCCAGACCCGATGATGCGCCTGCATGCGCCGACCAAAGCCACGACGCTTGGGGTGGGCGGAGCGCTGATTGCCTCGATGATGTATTTTTACTTTGTCGTGGGGCAGTTCTCATTTCATGAACTGATGATCACGCTGTTTCTATTGCTGACCGCGCCAATCACCGGGCATTTCATCGCCAAGACGCATCTGCATCTGGTGCATAAACCCAGTGATCTGCCGCCCACAGGCACAGATCGCCCCTGGGCCAGCTATGAGAGCGATGCCGAACGGGCGCGGATCGAAGCAGAGGCAACAGGGACGCAAAACGGCTAAAGCGCGTTCACTTAGGCCGTGCCGCGATGCGCTCTGTTGAATTCCTCTCGACGTCGATCAGATCACAGAACGCCCAGCTACAGGCAGTCAGCGGCATTTAGAAATGATGCGCATCTATCTCTGCTTGTAGGTCACGCGCGCGCGTGACCACGTCAGACGGAAACTGTGAAATATCATGCTCTTTGCTTCGCCCAATCGTGGTGGGCTGCAAGAGGTTGGCAGGGAGTGACGTGTGATCTGGCAAGTCCAAGAAGCGGCGAAGGCGTGGCCAGTGTCTTTCCGGATCAGCGCAATAGGCCTCGTATGACATAACAAGAAACCGTCCGGGCATGTGAGCCCTGCCAAAATCTATTGCTGCGCTATTTGCAGCTATCCAATAGCGCAACTGATGCAACGCAAGTGAGGTATTCGGGTCCTGTGGCAGACCGAACAAATGGCTCCAATGCCGGGCTTGCCATGTGTTCTTGCTGAACGCCATGTCGAGCCCGTCCCGCACGACGTGAATATAGCGGCATTCAGGGAAGGCTTGGGCGAGATGCGGAAGAAACACATGGGTGTTTGGCTCTTTCCAGCCCCAAGGCTGATCGCTGCCCACTTTCGGTGGACCACTACTGATCAGGCTCTCGGCATCCGCTGCGCGTGCGCCGTTTTGCCAAGAGCCATTTGGCGGAAGCAGATCGCGCAGGCGCATCAGAAGCGCGTGTTCCTCAACGCTTAGGGTGCCGCACAGCCCGGTTGTCATGGCGCGTCGCAGAAGCTTTGCGGCTATCTCGACCTCTGCCGCTGGCGGGCCATGCTGAATCCAATCCGCACGCTTGAAAAGCACGGTGAACCAGAGGTTATCAAGCGGCACGTTGAGCTGCGCCCCAAGCCGGATACCCGCTTCGGAGAGTGTGGCTGCAAATACCCGCGTTCCTGAACCGCCAAGGCCACCAATCGCGACATGCGGATTTGTGACGGGCGGGGTTGCGACACGGATGCTTAGATGTGGGTGCGAAACCCTGTATTTTTGGTCAGTCATCAAAACCTTGTCACGCACCAAATCCGACCGGATCTCGGACCAGGCCTTTGGCCTGAAACGGTGCTCTTTTGGCCCCGAACCTTAAGAATAGTTTTTGCGTTTTATTGGGAATCGTAAGACACTAAATACTCAACTTTGAGTTTAACATATATTTGGAGATGTCGTATGAATTGTCTGAAAAAATCGACTGCTATTTTGGTACTAGGACTTGGACTCCTAGCCGGGGGAAGCCTAGTGCCACATCGGGCAGAGGCCGGTCTTAACCCATTTATTGGGGATATCATTGCTGTTGGCTACAATTTTTGTCCGCGTGGCTGGATGAGTGCGGAAGGACAAATTCTTGCGATTTCCAGCAACACGGCACTTTTTTCTTTGATTGGAACAACCTATGGCGGCAACGGCACAAGCACCTTTGGCTTGCCCGACTTGCGGGGTCGGGGTGCAATGGGAGAAGGAACCGGACTTGGCCTGTCACCGCGCAGCCAAGGTGAAATGACCGGAGCAGAGTCTGTCACGCTAAGCGCTGCTCAAATGCCGCTGCATAGTCATGCGGTGAATGCAAACAACCTCGATGGAGATCTACCGGGACCGGGTAACAAGCTCTTGGCGGCAGCACCGCCAAGCGGAGTGGGCTCTGAGACGATCTATTCTGATCAGGGGCCCACGGTCACGATGGCGCCGACGATGATCGGCGTTTCCGGCCAAAGCCAGCCATTCAATGTCGAAGATCCGGCGCTCGTGATGCAGTATTGCATTGCTACCCAAGGGGTATTTCCGTCGCGACCCTGAGCATAGCCCAAGGCCCCGGCTGACGCTGCGGGCGCGATTTTTTGCGGATATCAGACACAACTTTAATATTTGGAGTTAGCAATGAAGAATTTGAAGAAGAGCATGCTTGCGGCAGTGGGAGCCCTGAGCCTGACTTTGAGCCTTGGCGCTACGCCGAACCAAGCAAAGGCTGGATTAGAGCCCTTTCTTGGGGACATCATGATCGTCGGCTTTAACTTTTGCCCACGCGGTTGGTCCGAAGCGGCAGGTCAATTGTTGCCGATTGCACAAAACCAAGCACTGTTTTCCCTACTCGGCACGCAATTTGGCGGAGACGGGATCACGACATTTGCCCTGCCGGATCTGCGCGGCCGGATTACGGTGGGCCAAGGAACCGGGAACGGCCTGACACCACGGCTGGCGGGGCAAAGGTTTGGCTCTGAGACCAAGGTCATGACAGAGGCAACGATGCCGCAGCATAGCCATACGGTGCAGGCGAACAATCTGGACGGCGATTTGCCTGGTCCGGGGAATAAGCTGTTGGCGGCGGCACCGACCGGCGGCAGCGGCAACGAGACAATTTATTCTCAGGCAAACCCGAATGTCACGATGAGCGCGGCAATGATCGCCCCCGCCGGGGCAAGCACCCCGATCAGCACTCTGGATCCGACCTTGGCACTCTACCACTGCATTGCAACAGTGGGTGCGTTCCCATCACGTAATTGATCCCACCTTTGGACGAGCGACAGGTTGCCGTTCCGTATCAAGACTTTGGAGACTTTGATGACACATTTGAAAACGAAATCCCGTGACGCGCTGATGGCGATTGGGCTTGGCATTGCCGCATGTACAGCGCCGCAAGCAGCACTGGCAGACGCAGACCCCTATGTTGGCGAGATCGCACCGATGGGTATCGTCAATTTTTGTCCGACTGGCTGGGCAGAAACCAACGGCCAACTTCTTGCAATCAGTGAAAATAGTGCACTCTTTGCCCTGATTGGAACGACGTTTGGTGGCGATGGGAACGTATCCTTTGGCCTGCCGGATTTGCGTGGTCGTATTCCGGTTGGCCAAGGCACCGGCACCGGTCTGAGCCCGCGGTCTTGGGGGCAAAGCAGCGGACAACAGACAGTGACACTGACCACAAATCAGTTGGCCGCGCATAGCCACGCGGTGAACGCGACCAACAGCGATGGCAATTTCCCCGGACCGGGGGACAAGATTCTAGCGGCGGCACCGGATGGTGGTTCCGGACAGGAGACGATCTATTCGGACCAACCCGCCAATGTGCAAATGTCGCCGCAGATGATCGTGCCCTCAGGGGGAAACCAGCCAGTTGCTGTGCAGGACCCAACGCAGGTCATTCGCTATTGCATCGCCCTTGAGGGCGTATTTCCATCGCGCAGTTAGGCGCACTAATACACCTCTTGCGGCGGGAGATATCCGCCGCAGGGGGCAAGAATGTCCTTAGACGACCGGATAGACAAACCCGCCCAAACGGGGCGCAGGTTTATCAGGGGGCGCGAGATCGAGCCGACCATTCTCAAGCGCGACCTGCAGGGCGCTGAGCAAGGCCGCCATGCTCTGCTCGCCGTCTTCCATGGCACGGATGGCTGTCTGCGCAAGCAGTCCCTCAGCACCGTAAACCTCTGCAAAAGGGCGCGGGGCGGCATTCAGCTCTGCCATTGGCGGTACAAGACCCGCTGTTTCGACAGGGCCCTCTACCGGATGCGCACCAAGAAGGGTCATCATCCGCTCTAGAAACTCAGGGTGGTCAATCTGCGGCAAAGTGCATCCTCCCTATTTTCTTGTGAACCCAATCCGGCTGGGCAGATTTTCGAACGATCACCCCGCCGATGGCAAGAAGGTCCAGATGGGTGTTGAGAAAACAGTCAATAGCGTCCTTGGGGCTACAGATGATCGGTTCCCCACGTACGTTGAACGAGGTGTTGAGCAGCATCGGACAACCAGTCATCGCATGGAACGCAGCGAGGATTGCACCTGCCCGTGTGCCAATACCGGGTGTTACGGTCTGCAACCTCGCGCTGAAATCCACATGGGTGACGGCGGCAAAATCGCTGACAACAGCGTTCTGCAATTGCATCGGGCTGTGCAAGCCGCGCCCACGTGCGTCTGACAAGGTAGTATTTCCGCAAAATTCCGTTCTGAGTTGAGCGACAAGCAACATATAGGGGCTATCGGTTGGGTCCTCAAAATAGAGGGGCGCCTGATCGGCCAGCACGATAGGGGCGAAGGGACGCCAGTCTTCACGGAATTTAATTGATTTATTGACGCGGCTTAACGTGTCCTTTCCGCGCGGATCGGCAAGGATTGAGCGGTTCCCCAAAGCACGCGGTCCGAATTCCATCCGCCCATGAAAATGACCTACAATCTGCCCCTCGGCCAGCGCCCGTGCGACCGTATCGGCATAGGTCGCTGGGTCGGGCAGCTGCTGATAGACCAATCCCGCAGTCTCTAACGCCGCGCAGATTTCAGCATCGGTGAACTGTGGCCCAAGAAAGCCGCCTGCCATGGTATCGTTTGGAATAGGCTGCGGCTCGGTTGCAGCGCCATCGCGCGCCACTTCTAGCGCCGCGCCCAAGGCACCGCCCGCGTCACCGGATGCAGGCTGAATCCAGAGATTGCGAAGGCCGGGCAGGTCGCGGATCAGCCGACTATTGGCCACACAATTCAGCGCAACACCCCCCGCAAGGCAGAGGTTCGTGCTTTGCGCGCGGTCCAAAGCGGTTTTGGCAAGGGCCAACACCGCCTCTTCCAGCACCGCTTGGGCAGAGGCGGCGAGGTTCATGTGGACCTGTGTCATCGGATCAGACTCTTTGCGCTGCGGTTGACCAAACAGCATTTCAAAAAGCGGCGATGTGGTACTCAGCCCCCGGTCAAAGTCGAAATACGCCATGTTGAGGGCAAAGCCACCGTCAGGTTGCAGCTCGATCAGCTCATCAAGGATCTTTTGGCGGAATTCGGGCGTGCCAAAGGGGGCGAGGCCCATCAGTTTATATTCGCCAGAATTTACCTTGAAGCCGCAGTATTGCGTAAACGCGCTATAAAAGAGACCGAGTGAGTGCGGAAAGCTGATTTCTGCCTCGGCCTTTAACCCTGTGGCCTTGCCTGACCAAAGTGTCGTGGTGGAATATTCACCGACCCCGTCCAACACCAGCACTGCCGCCTCGGCAAAGGGCGCAGGATAGAACGCTGACGCAGCATGTGATCGGTGATGCGGGACAAAGACTATTCGGTCTGTATCCTCGGCGATCTTCCTCAATTGCACCGGCAGCTCTTCTGCAAGGCTTCGCAGGGTTTCCACCATCCGCGGCCAGAGCCGTGCACCGGTCGGAAGCCGGGTTTGTGCAGTTTGCAGAATGCGCCGCAGTTTGAGTCCGGGATCCTCATAATAGGCGACGCGATCAAGCGACGCGCCTTCCGGAAGCTGCGACAAACAATAGGTGATTGCGTTCATAGGAAACTGCCAATCAGCCTTTCGCCGGGTGAAGCGCTCTTCCTGCGCGGCGGCAAGGATGTGTGTGCCCTGCACGAGCGCCGCCGCAGAATCGTGGAAATGCGACGAGATGCCAAGCGTGTAGCGGGGGGCGGTCACGGGTCGCTCCGACGGCCGAGATCCGTGCCAATCAGCCGCCTGATGAGCGGCTGCAGCCGATCAGCAAACAGGCTGTTGGCTCTGGCGTTTGGGTGAATATCCCGTGGCAGAAATGTGTGATCCCGGTCGTGAGGATTTGAAATATTGGTCGCTTCTGGAAACCGGCTGAAAACAGCGGAGTTAAAATCGGGGTCCAGCGCATCCAGCAGGACAATCTGCAAAGGGATGCTTGCCGCCTTGGCCGTCTCGCAGACCATGCCGAGCACTGCACACGTGGCAAGGTTGATCATATGGTCATCCGGTAGAAAAACTCCGAATTCAACGTCACGCAGCGCCGGTTGCCAAATCTCGCGATACACGATCTGAAGCTGGCCCTTTCCATCAAATCGCGCAACGGGCACATGTTCGACCCTCAATTTATACCAATCTTCGCTGAGATACTGCCGCATGCGTTGTGGATGGGCGATGTTGCGAAACCGATGATCGCTGATCATGGCGAAAACGGCGGCATCCATTGTTCCTGCGGCAATGTCACGACGTAGCTGCAGAAGGTTCTGCACAGTACCGTGCCCGCCAATGCCACGATTCAAAATCTGGACACCTAGCATGTCGCGCTGGAGGAGGGCGGTAAAGGTTTCATCATCCGACAAACCGGTGCCATAGGTAAACGAGCAGCCATAAATTGCGACACGCGGTCCCTGCGCGGTCTGGGATCCAGGGACATAACGCCAGCCATCAGCCGCAATGTTCTGAAAAATGCCACTGCGAAACGCCACACGGACCGTATGTTCGGGCGACAGCCGCCAACCCAAAACGGGATCCGGGCGAAACATGAGCCGCGGCTTGCTTACGATTTTGCGTGTTTCAAGATGGGAAAATGGCATGATGTGATTGTATCGCTGCTCGTCTTGTGTCGCCACTCATAAGGTCAAATTTCAGGCTTTCCAAAGTTAATCGGCCAGATCCCCATATCCCGAACGCAGCCTTTAGCGCATTCGTTCGCAACGCTGCTGATCCTTGTGACGGCTCAACTTTTACAAGTTATGTACCACAGTCCACCGCTTTTAGCTGAATTCGGCGCAAAAAATCATGGAGCGCTTTATGCACTCCTGCACAACCTCCTGAGAGAACAATATTTCATTGGTTTTTGGTGACCCCGGCAGGATTCGAACCTGCAACCTGCCCCTTAGGAGGGGGCTGCTCTATCCTGTTGAGCCACGGGGCCACGCGGGGAACTGATTAGCGCGAGCGAGGGCCTTTGTCATCGTCCGATTTCCCTGTCAGCGTGTTTTGCCGTGGATTCACGCAGGCAGCTTGATCCTGTCAGGGTGTTCGCGGTAACAAAGGCGTAGGACCTTGTGGACATCCCTCCGTGACCCAGCATGACAGACATCCCCTGACCCTTCGCGACGTGTCCGAGGCCGCGGGCGTGTCTGAAATGACGGTAAGCCGCGTTCTGCGCAATAAGGGCGATGTTTCGGAGGGCACGCGGCAACGGGTGCTCGAAGCGGCCAAGCGGTTAGGATACGTGCCCAACAAGATTGCGGGGGCTTTGGCCAGTCAGCGCGTCAATCTTGTTGCGGTTATCATTCCGTCGATGTCGAACATGGTTTTTCCCGAGGTGATGACCGGAATTAGCCGGGTTCTTGAGGAAACCGAGTTGCAACCCGTGGTCGGGCTGACAGGATATCGGCCTGAGAAAGAGGAAAAAGTCCTCTACGAAATGCTGTCCTGGCGCCCGTCTGGCGTGATCATCGCAGGGCTGGAGCATTCGGATGCAAGCCGCGCCATGTTGCGGGCAAGCGGGATTCCCGTGGTCGAGATCATGGATGTGGACGGCACACCGATTGACTCGGTCGTGGGGATTTCGCACCGGCGCGCCGGGCAGCAGATGGCGCAAGCTATCATCAAGGCAGGCTATCGGCGGATCGGGTTCATGGGCACCAAGATGCCACTCGACCACCGGGCGCGCAAACGCTTTGAGGGATTTACCGAAGCTCTGGCCAAGGCTGGGATCGAGATGGCGGATCACGAGTTTTACTCCGGTGGATCAGCGCTGCTCAAGGGGCGGGAAATGACCGCTGAGATGCTACGGCGTACACCGGATCTGGATTTCCTCTATTATTCCAACGACATGATTGGGGCGGGCGGGCTGCTCTATCTGTTAGAGCAGGGGATCGACATTCCCAATGATATGGGGCTCGCTGGCTTTAATGGCGTCGAGCTGTTGGAAGGGTTGCCGCGGGCACTCGCAACCATGGACGCCTGCCGGCTGGAGATCGGGCGGCGTGCCGCCGAGATCATCGCGGCCCGCGCGTCAAACCCCGAGGATAGTGCCCCGGTGCGCATCACGCTCGAGCCGACGCTGAGCCTTGGCGATACATTGCGGCGGCGCTGATCATCTTTTGCCTGAAACTGTCGCAAATGGCTTTGCAATTCGGAACCGAATCGCAAAAGGCTGCGCGGAGTCGTCCAAAGAGCGGCGCAGGGAGAGGATAAAAAAACATGAAGATCGGTTTCATCGGGCTGGGCAATGTGGGCGGCAAACTGTCGGGCAGTCTGCTGCGCAACGGCCATGATCTGACAGTGCATGATCTGAACGCGGATCTGGTCAGTGATTTTGTCGCGCGCGGGGCCAAGGCAGCCACAAGCCCGGCACAGATGATGCGCGACTGCGAGGTGGTGATCACCTGTCTGCCGTCGCCCGCGGCGTCGGATGCGGTAATGCAGCAGATGCTGCCAGAGGTCGGGCCTGGCAAGATCTGGATGGAGATGTCCACCACCGATGCCGATGAAATCCGCCGTTTGGGCGGGCTTGTGATCGCGGCAGGCGGGGCGGCGGTGGATTGTCCGGTTTCAGGTGGGTGCCACCGGGCCGATACCGGCAATATCTCGATCTTTGCGGGCTGTGACCGGGCCACGTTTGAACGGATTCTGCCGCTCCTGAAAACCTTGGGTCGGCGGCTCTTGCATACGGGCGAGATCGGTAGCGCGTCCTTGCTCAAGGTGATGACCAACTATCTCGCCACCGCCAATCTGCTGACGCTGTGCGAAGCGATGGTGACGATGAAGGGCGCGGGGCTGGACCTTGCGACCACTTATGAAGCGATCAAGATCAGTTCCGGCACGTCCTTTGTGCATGAGACCGAAAGTCAGGTGATCCTGAACGGCAGCCGCGACATCAGCTTTACCATGGATCTGGTGAAGAAAGACATCGGCCTGTTTCAAAAGATTGCCGATGACGCAGGCGTGCCGCTGGAAATTTCCCCCCTGATGATATCGATCTTTGATGACGGTATCCGGCGTTATGGCGCACGTGCGCAGTCAGATGACATCATTCGGCGACTGGAAGAGGCGACCGGCCTCGACATTCGTGCGCCCGGCTTTCCGGCCGAGATGGTCGACGACGAGCCCGAGGAACAGGGCTATGAGGTGGTGCCGCCGGGGCGGTAGACGGTTAACCACGCTTACAGGAAAGATTTGCCAGACGGGCGCGCCGGGCGTCTAATCGTTGCGGGTCAAATGAGTGGCGTGCAATGTTGATGTTTGCGAGTCTTTTGGGGATGGTCGCGGTTGGGGCGGCGGCGTTCGTCGGCCTTCAGCCTGCGACCGACGAGCCTGAGGACGAGGGCGACCAGTCGGAGAGTGACAACGAGGGGCCTCGTCTGCTTGATGGTATATTTGGGCAGGATGCGCCCATCGGCATGGGCGAGATTATCAACGGGACGCCCGAGGCAGAGACGCTGACCGGAACCAAGGGTGGCGATCAGCTCCACGGGCAGGGGTCGGACGATACGATTTTCGGCGGTGTGGGGGATGACAGCCTGCTTGGTGGCATCGGCAATGATCGGATTTCCGGAGATGCCGGCGATGACACCCTCCATGGTGGCGACGGGATGGATTCCCTCTTTGGCGGAGAGGGCGCAGATACTCTCTATGGCCACAATGACGCGGATGAACTCTCTGGCGGCGATGGCGATGACAGTCTGGTCGGTAGCGCCGGGAATGATCTGTTGCGCGGGGATGCGGGCCACGATGCGCTGCATGGCGATATCGGCGATGACACGTTGCAGGGGGGGCTCGGGCAGGACACGCTGTTTGGCGGTTGGGGCGATGATGTGCTGGTTGGGCTGGTCGATGACACCGCAACGCCCACGCTTGATGACAGCGACGCGCGCGACTTTCTGAATGGCGGCTCCGGTGACGATCTTATCCTTGCTGGACATGGTGATCTGATTACCACCGGGGCAGGTGCCGATACGGTGCTACTGGGGGATTGGATCGAAGAAGGTCAGGCGGTAGAAATCGTTGATTTTCAACCCGAAGAGGACCGGCTGATCGTATTCTACGATGCGCAAGCTGGCGACGAACCAAGCCTGAGCCTTGAACCGGAGCCAGAGGGAGGGACATCGCAAGCCGTGTTGCTGAACGGGGTCCGGATTGCGACGATTGGCAATGCCACGGGCCTGACCCTTGATCACATCGCGCTCTTGCCACGCGAGGCTCTGCCAGTGATCCGCGGTCTCTAGCCGCAGACAAACGGCACATCGCGATTCACGCTTTCCATTTCAGGCATTTTCCCCTATACGCGCGTATCCTTTGGGCACGGTCCCAAGGGTGTTCCATGGACCTTGCTGGACGACATCCCGGCTTGTGCCCGACACTTTTATGCAAGGAGACCCCGATGTCGATTACTGCCGCAGAAAAAGACCGCGTTATCAAGGAATTCGCAACCAAAGAAGGCGACACAGGTTCGCCCGAAGTGCAGATCGCAATCCTGACCTCGCGGATCACCACGCTGACCGAGCATTTCAAGACCCACAAGAAAGACAACCATGGTCGTCGTGGTCTCTTGATGATGGTCGCACAGCGCCGCAAGCTGCTGGATTACCTCAAGGGCAAGAATGAGGCCCGCTATCAGGACCTCATCAAGCGCCTCGGCATCCGCCGCTAAGACAAAATACCGCGCCCCCAATAGGGCGCGGTTTTCGTATGATCCGATTGCTGTCCCGGTTTGGCTTTGCCGAGAGAGCAGGATGAAGAACCAAAAGCCGCGGGGCAATGCGGCCCCGGATGCAAATGGGCCCGACGGGATACGCCCGGACCGGCCAACTTAGGAAACGTGATGTTCAAAGAGACGAAAAAATCGATGCAGTGGGGGGAGGAAACCCTCACTCTGGAAACTGGCAAAATCGCCCGTCAGGCGGATGGGACTGTGATTGCCACGCTTGGCGAGACCTCGGTCATGGCCAATGTGACCTTTGCCAAAGAGGCAAAACCCGGTCAGGATTTCTTTCCGCTGACCGTGCATTATCAAGAGAAATACTATGCCGCAGGCAAAGTGCCCGGCGGCTTTTTCAAGCGCGAAGCGCGCCCCTCTGAGAAAGAGACGCTGACCGCACGCTTGATCGACCGTCCGATCCGCCCGCTGTTTGTGCCGGGTTTCAAACATGAAACGCTGGTAATGTGCACCGTGCTGAGCCACGATCTGGTGAATGATCCCGATATCGTGGCCTTGATCGCAACCTCTGCGGCATTGACGATTTCGGGCGCGCCCTTCATGGGTCCGATTGCAGGGTGCCGCGTGGGTTTTGTGGACGGGGAATATATCCTCAACCCCGAAATCGACGACATGCACGATCTGCGCAACAACCCCGAGCAGCGTCTCGATCTGGTTGTCGCAGGCACCAAAGATGCCGTGATGATGGTGGAATCCGAGGCCTATGAGCTGACCGAAGAGGAAATGCTCGGCGCGGTCACCTTTGCGCATGAACAGCTCAAGCCGGTTTGCGATCTGATCATCTCGTTGGCCGAAGACTGTGCCAAAGAGCCGTTCAATTTCACACCGCCGGATTACTCTGATCTTTATGCGGCTGTGAAAGCAGGCGGTGAAGAGCAGATGCGCGCCGCCTTTGCCATTCGCGACAAGCAGGAGCGCACCCATGCGATTTCCGCTGCCCGCGAGGCGATCAAGGCCAAGCTGAGCGACGAGCAGCTTGAGGATCAGAACCTTGGTTCGGCGTTCAAGAAGCTGGAATCGACGGTTCTGCGCGGTGACGTTGTCAAGAATGGCAACCGGATCGACGGGCGTCGTTTGGATGAAATCCGTCCCATCGTATGCGAAACCGGCCTCTTGCCGCGGACCCATGGCTCGTCGCTGTTCACGCGTGGCGAAACGCAGGCACTGGTTGTGACCACCCTCGGCACCGGCGATGATGAACAGTTCATCGACGCGCTGCACGGCAATTTCAAATCCAACTTCCTGCTGCATTACAACTTCCCTCCCTATTCGGTGGGCGAAGCTGGGCGGGTCGGGGCACCGGGACGTCGTGAAATCGGTCACGGCAAACTCGCGTGGCGCGCGCTTCAGGCGGTTCTGCCGCCGGCGACGGATTTCCCCTATACCGTGCGTCTGGTGTCCGAGATCACGGAATCGAACGGTTCTTCGTCCATGGCGTCAGTCTGTGGCGGGTCGCTGTCGATGATGGATGCGGGCGTGCCGCTCAAGACATCCGTGGCCGGTGTGGCCATGGGTCTGGTTCTGGAAGAAGACGGCTCTTTTGCGATCCTGTCGGATATTCTGGGGGATGAAGATCACCTGGGCGATATGGATTTCAAGGTGGCTGGCACCGCAGACGGTATCACCTCGCTTCAGATGGATATCAAGGTCGCGGGCATTACACCCGAGATCATGAAAAAGGCGCTGGAACAGGCGAAAGCCGGGCGTTTGCACATCCTTGGTGAAATGAACAAGGCACTCTCGGGCGCGGCAGAGTTCAGCGTACACGCACCGCGTATCGAGACCATGCAGATTCCCACCGACAAGATCCGTGAAGTCATCGGGTCGGGCGGCAAGGTGATCCGCGAGATCGTCGAGGTGTCTGGCGCCAAGGTCGATATCAACGACGAAGGCATCATTAAGATCGCATCGCCGAACGGGGAATCGATCAAGAAAGCCTATGACATGATCTGGTCGATCGTGGCCGAGCCGGAAGAGGGCAAGGTCTATGACGGCAAGGTCGTAAAACTTGTGGATTTTGGCGCTTTCGTCAATTTCTTTGGCAAGCGGGACGGTCTGGTGCATGTCAGCCAGATCGAGAACCGACGCCTGAACCATCCGAGCGATGTGCTCAAGGAAGGGCAGGACGTAAAGGTCAAACTCTTGGGCTTTGACGATCGCGGCAAGGTGCGTCTGTCGATGAAAGTTGTCGATCAGGTCACTGGCGAAGAAATCGTGCCTGAGAAGGGTGAAAAAGAAGCCGAGTAAGAAGGCATCTCAAGACGTGAAAGGAGGCCCCGGTGGAAACACTGGGGCCTCTCTTTTTTCAATCTGGCCAACGGCGGCGCAAAGGTAAGGTTTTCCATACGGGCCTTTAACCTGATTTATTCCCCATGAATGAAGGCGTGGTTTCTGCGATATGTATCCATGTGGATAGGTATACTTGTGCTCTGGTCTCTGTTGTTTTGTAATTGGCTGTGCCATCACTCACGTTCTTGCACGCCAATGCGCGCCCCGGTGGAAACACCGGGGTTTTGCATTTTGGGGCAATCGGCATCAGTTGCGCGTGATTTGCGGCCCAGTTAGTTGAGCATCGCCTCAATCTTTTCCGTGATCTGGCCCGAGGTTGGGCGCGTGGTAGAGCCCCACGTGCCAGCAACACGGCCATCAGGGGCTATCAATACCTTGTTGAAGTTCCACGTTGGCGCAAAACCGGTCTCGGCCAGAACCGACGCATAGAAGGGGTGCACCGCCTCGCCGCGCACCGAGGTGATCGTCGTCATTGGAATGTCGAGGCCAAAGTTTACCTCGCAAAATTCCTTAACCTCTGCCTCGCTCGACAGCTCTTGCCTAAAGTCATCCGACGGCACCGCAAGCACAACAAGGCCACGGTCACGGTACTGATCATAGAGGGCCTGAAGCCCGTCGTATTGAGGGGTAAAGCCACAGCGCGAGGCGGTGTTGACCACAAGAACAGGTTGCCCCGCCCACTCAGAGAGGCGAATTTCACCGCCGTCAATATTGCCAAAAGGCGCGTCTAGATCGAGCGCCATGGCTGGTACCGAAATAAGGGACGCAAGTATGATCGCGATGACACGCATGGTATCCTCCTGCTTTGGTAAGAGTACGCGACACGCTCGGCTTCGGATCACCACGTCAGGTATTTGATTTTCGCAGCGAAGATCCATCTGTTACCATGGATCTATCACAGGAGGCGCAGACTTGACCCAATATCTCAAGACGTCGGAAAAAATCGCGGCCCTCAGCCCCGAGCAATTCCGGATAACACAAAAGAACGGAACGGAGCATCCCGGAACCGGCAAATACCTGCACAACAAAGAGCCGGGGATTTACGTGGATGTCGTAAGCGGGGAGCCGCTTTTTGCCAGTTCGGATAAATACGAGTCCGGTTGCGGCTGGCCCAGCTTTACCAAGCCGCTGGAGCCTGCGCATGTCAAGGAGTTGCATGATTTCACCCTTGGCATGATCCGGACCGAAGTGCGCAGCGCTCATGGCGACAGCCATCTTGGTCATGTTTTTCCAGACGGTCCACGCGACCGCGGGGGCTTGCGCTATTGCATCAACTCAGCGAGCCTGCGATTCATACATCGTGACGACATGGAAGCAGAGGGATACGGGGCGTATCTCGATCAGGTGGAGGATGTGACATGAGCGAACGCGCTGTTTTGGCGGGGGGTTGTTTCTGGGGCATGCAGGATCTGATCCGCAAGCTGCCCGGCGTAATCTCAACCAGCGTGGGGTATACGGGCGGGGATGTGGCGAATGCGACCTATCGCAATCACGGAACCCATGCAGAAGGAATCGAGATTTTCTTTGATCCGGCGCGCATCAGCTATCGCCGGTTGCTCGAGTTCTTCTTCCAGATCCATGATCCGACCACGATGAACCGGCAGGGCAATGATATCGGGCTCAGCTATCGGTCTGCTATCTACTATTGCAATGATGCGCAAAAGGCCGAAGCGCTGCGCACGATTGCCGATGTCGAGGCCAGCGGCATTTGGCCCGGCAAGGTGGTGACAGAGGTGGAGCCAGTTGGAGAGTTCTGGGAGGCGGAGCCAGAGCATCAGGATTATCTCAAACGCTTCCCTCAGGGCTATACTTGTCACTTCCCACGCGCGGATTGGGTGCTGCCCCGAAAGGCCGCAGAAACCGACGCTTAACACCGGACAGAGGGTGTTGGAGCCAAGACCATGCGCCCTCTGACGGGAATATCGCTCAAACTTATTTCGGTGATGCTCTTCATCACCATGTCATCGCTGATCAAGGCCACGGCGGCGCATGTGCCGCCGGGCGAAGCCGTGTTTTTTCGCTCTTTCTTTGCCATCCCAGTGATTCTCGTGTGGTTGACGCTGAGAGGGGATCTGCGCACAGGGCTCAAGGCCACTTCACCACTCAATCATTTTTGGCGGGGCTTTGTAGGCACAGCCGCAATGGGGCTTAGTTTCGCCGCCTTGGGCATGCTGCCGCTACCCGAGGTGACGGCGCTTGGGTATGCCGCGCCGCTTTTGGTTGTGGTTTTTGCAGCGATGTTTCTCAATGAGCAGGTCGGCGTTGTCCGGATTGGCGCGGTAGCGCTTGGTCTTGGGGGGGTGCTGATCGTTTTGGCACCACGCCTGACGGCACTGAGCGGGCCAACAGTAGAGACCGTGCAAGCGGTCGGCGCGATGCTGGCCCTGACGGGGGCAATCTGTGCGGCGCTTGCGCAGATTTATGTGCGCAAACTGGTCCAGACCGAAGAAACCAGCGCGATTGTGTTCTATTTCTCGGTCACGTCGACGGTGCTGTCCTTTCTGACTATTCCGTTCGGCTGGGTCATGCCGACCGGACCGGAGCTTGGGCTGCTTGTTCTGGCGGGGTTGCTTGGCGGGTTGGGCCAGATCTTTCTGACCTCCTCGTATCGCTTTGCCGACGCCAGCGTAGTGGCTCCGTTCGACTATGCCTCGATCCTGTTTGCGCTTGGCATTGGCTATTTCATCTTTGACGAAGTGCCAACGCGCGCCATGCTGACAGGCGCATCACTGGTTATTCTGGCGGGAATTCTCATCATCTGGCGCGAGCGGCAATTGGGCATAAGGCGCAACAAAGCGCGCTCTGCCCGTACTCCAGAATAGATCAGCCTCCGGTGAGTGTCGCCAGCGCATAAGGTGGCCACAGCATCGCGCGGCGAAAACGGCCCAAGGGCCATTTGCCCGGCGGTTTGGCCATGATTTCGGGATAGAGGGTGCGGGGGGTGCGGTTCATCGCCAGATCGGCCAGGATCGCGCCAGCATAGCTTGCCATTGCCACACCATTGCCGTGATAGCTCAGGCCGGTGAAGGCACCCGGCATATCCGGAATCGGCCCGGCGTAGGGCGTTAAATCCGGGGCCAATGAGAGCAGCCCATTCCAGCTATATGGTGTCTCGACATGGCGCCACGCCGGAAACATCGCCTCGAAATGCCGCCGGATCGTGCGATGCATGCGGACATCAAATCCCGGCGAACTGAAAAGGCCCCCGCGCATACCAAAGAGCATGCGGTTGTCAGGCATCAGGCGAAAATAATGCAGAAAAAAACGGTCATCATAGCACATTTGCCGCGTGGTCCAGCCTTGGTCAGCCAACTCTGCCTCGGTCAGGGGGCGGGTGACGATGACGTTGGATTGTGTGGGGATATAGCGCCCACGCATCCATCCCGGCAGATCGTCCGATGAATACCCATTTGTGGCTACGATCAGACGGCGGGCGGTGATCTGTGCCTTTGGGGTTGTGAGAGTAAAGCTGTTGGTCTGTCGAATGCCGGTCACAGGTGAGTGGCCGTAAATCCGTGCGCCTGCCCGGCTTGCGGCACCGGCAAGACCGATTGTGTATTTAAACGGGTTGAGGGCCACGCCAAGAGGAGTCGTAAGCGCCGCGTAGAACGGGCCTTTCATCCCCATTTGGGTCAACTCAGAGCCGGGGATCAGCGTGGGTGTAACCCCATAATCGGCTTTGATCCGGGCGGCGCGGTCAGCAAAGCCTGCGGCGGCTTTGACGGTGTGAGCAAGCACCGTTTCACCGTCGGAATGAACATCCGGCCTAATCCCGTGGGTGTCGATCAAGGAGCGGGTCAAGCGCACCGCTTCAACCTCGCTCTGGCGGTATTCGCGGCGCGCGGATTCGCCGTGCATCTTGCGGAGCATGGCATCAGACGCCGCAGAGCCACCAAGGCAGCAGAAGCCGCCATTTCGCCCAGAGGCACCCCATGCGGGCGTCTGCGCCTCGAACACACGCACATCTTGCCCCGCCTCAGCAAGATGCAAAGCAGCGGAAAGCCCGGTGAACCCTGCGCCAATCACTGCAACATCGCAGGTGATCGTTCCCTCTGCGGTAGGGTAATCAGGCCGGTCTGCCGTGGTTTGCCAATAGCCACGCTCTCTTGGCCCTTCACCATAGGTATGGGCCGGAAATACCCGACTCATGCGCGCACGGCGGCGCGTTCGTCAGCCTGCTGGCGCAGGGAGGCACGTTTGGTAATCAGCGAGGCCGAAATCACGCCGACAGCGACAATGCCAATCATGATGGTCGAGAGCGCATTGATCTCGGGCGACACCCCAAGGCGCACCGCCGACCAAATCTTGATCGGAAGGGTGGTTGCCGAAGGACCAGCAGTAAAGCTGGCAATCACGAGGTCATCAAGCGACAGGGTAAATGCCAAAAGCCAGCCCGAGATAACCGCAGGCGCGATGATCGGCAGCGTGACAAGGCGGAAGGCGTCAAAATGCGAGCAACCCAGATCAAGCGCCGCTTCTTCCAGAGAGCGATCAAAGGTCACAAGCCGCGACGAGACAACGACAGAAACGAAACACATCGAAAAGGTAGTATGCGCGAGGATGATGGTAAAAATTCCGCGATCAAGACCAATCCCGATGAATAGAAGCAGCAACGACAGGCCAGTGATCACCTCTGGCATGACCAAAGGCGCATAGATCATACCTGAAAACAGTGTGCGCCCATAAAAGCGCCCAGCGCGGACCAAAACGAGGGCCGCCATAGTGCCCAAGATCGTTGCGATGGTAGAAGAGGCCACCGCCACCTTGACCGTCACCCAAGCGGCATCAAGGAAGGACTGGTTGCTGAGCAATTCACCGTACCATTTGGTCGAGAACCCGGCCCAGACCGTGACCAACTTGGACTCGTTGAAGCTATAGGTGATCAGGATGATCATCGGCAGGTAAAGAAAGGCAAAACCAAGCGTCAGCGAGGTGGCGTTGAACCATGTGAGCCGTCTCATTCTTCGGCCTCCCGCTGTTTTTGCTCGTTACGTTGAAAGAGCACGATAGGGATGATCAGGATCAGCAAAAGAACAACTGCCACGGCACTGGCCACAGGCCAGTCACGGTTATTAAAGAACTCCTCCCACAGGACCTTGCCGATCATCAGGGTCTGCGATCCGCCCAAGAGGGAGGGAATAACGAACTCGCCAATGACTGGGATGAACACAAGAAAGCAGCCCGCAATGATACCGGTCTTCGACAGCGGCACCGTGATCAGCCAAAATGCCTTCATTCTCGAGCAGCCAAGATCCTCGGCCGCTTCAAGTAGGGAACCATCCATCCGCTCGAGCGCGGAATAAATCGGAAGGATCATGAACGGCAGGTAGGTGTAGACAATGCCGATGTAAACCGCCGTGGGCGTGTTGAGGATGATCAACGGCTCAGAGATAACGCCAAGTTTCAAGAGCACCTGATTGAGATAACCTTCCGTCGAAAGAATACCCATCCAAGAGTAAACCCGGATGAGAAAACTGGTCCAAAACGGCAGGATCACGAGCATCATCAAGGTCGGGCGCCAGTGATCGGGTGCGTTGGCCATGCCATAGGCTATCGGATACCCAACCAACAGCGTGAGAAGAGTAGCAAAAAAGGCGATCTGGAGTGAAGAAATATACGCCTTCCAATAAAGATCATCGGTCGTCAAAAAGAGGAAATTGTCAAAATCAAGCGCGCTGAAAAACGTCTTGATGCTCTCCCAACCCTGCGAGAACTCCAAGGTTGGGGTATAGGGCGGAATGGCTGTGGCGATATCGCTCAGGCTGATCTTGAATACGATCAGGAACGGCACCAGAAACAGCGCCAGAAGCCAGATATATGGCAGGAATATCAGGGCAAAGCGGCGCATCCCCCTACCCTTTCAAGAGCACGGCGGCGGTGTCGGTCCACGACAGCCAGACGGTGTCTTCCCAAGTAAAGCCACGCCGGGACAGGCGGCGCGTATTGGCGGTTTGCGCCTTGATCATCTGACCATTGGGCAGGGCCACGTGATAGGTCGAGAGATTGCCAAGATAGGCGATGTCGATGATCTTGCCCTGCACGGCATTGCGGCGGTCAGCCGGTTGTTCGGCGCTGATTGCCACTTTTTCAGGGCGAAGTGCGATATGACAGGTCTCGCCATTGTCAAAGGCGGTCTCTGTTTCGGCATAAAGCGGCGTCATGCCTTCGGCATAGGCGATTTCATACCCTTCCCCAGATTTGCGGGCGGTGCCGGGGATGATCGTGACCTCGCCGATAAAATCGGCCACGTAAACGGAATTCGGCAACTCATAGATGCGCGCGGGCGTGTCGGCCTGAATGATGCGGCCATTGTCCATCACCGCCACGCGGCTGGCTACGGTCATCGCCTCTTCCTGATCGTGGGTCACGATCACGAATGTGGTGCCAGTTTTTTCTTGGATGTCCATCAGCTCGAACTGGGTCGCCTGACGCAGTTTCGCATCAAGGGCGCCAAGCGGTTCATCGAGCAAAAGTAGTTTGGGTGCCTTGGCAAGGCTGCGCGCAAGGGCCACACGCTGACGCTGGCCGCCAGAAATCTGATGCGGCTTGCGCTTGGCGAATTGTTGCAGGCGCGTCAGCTTGAGCATTTCGTCAACACGGGCGGCGATTTCGTCCTTTGGCTTGCCATCGCGCTTGAGACCAAAGGCGATGTTTTCCCAGACCGACAAATGCGGAAACAGCGCATAGGACTGAAACATCATGTTCACAGAGCGCTTGTTTGGGGGGATCGGCGCAAGGTCTTGACCGGCTAGGATAATCTTGCCTTCGGTCGGCTTTTCAAATCCCGCTAACATGCGCATCATCGTCGTCTTGCCGCAGCCCGAAGGGCCAAGCAATGCAAAGAACTCGCGTTCGTAGATGTCGAATGTCTGGTTGTCGATCGCGGTAAAATCACCAAACCGCTTGGTCACGCCCTTGAATTGGATAAGCGGCTTTGCCTTGGGATCATTCCAAGGCTCGAAAACAACTTGTGCCATACCTGCCCCCGACTGTTTGAGAGTGCCCGCGCAGGGCCTAGTCCTGCGCGGGCGATGATCCTGTTCGGGTCAGGTGCCAGACTTGATCTTGGTCCAGAGGCGGGTCACGGTCCGCTGCACGCCGGCGTCATAAGGCGTGGTTGTGAAGAGGTTGTTCAACGCCTCTTCCGACGGATAGATCGCCGGGTCGCCGATCACATCTTCGATCAGAAACTCTTGGCTCGCCTTGTTACCATTCGCGTAATAGACATAGTTCGACGCGGCGGCCATGTTCTGTGCGTCCATGATGAAATTCAGGAACACATGCGCGCCTTCGGGATTGGGGGCATCGACCGGGATCGCCATTTGGTCAAACCACATCTGCGCCCCTTCTTTGGGTGCGTTGTAGACGATCTCGACGCCATTGTCGGCCTCTGCCGCGCGGTCACGCGCCTGAAGAATATCGCCGGACCAACCAACAGCCACACAGATATCGCCATTGGCGAGCGCGTTGATATATTCTGAGCTGTTGAATTTCTGGATATGCGGACGCACAGCCATCAGCACGTCCTCGACCTTGCCAATCACATCGGGATCATGGCTGTTGGGGTCTTCACCGATGTATTTCAGGGCCATCGGGATCATCTCGGCGGGCGCATCAAGGAAGTGCACGCCGCATTCTGCCAGCTTGGCCATGTTGTCGGGGTTCAGCACCAGTTCGAGGCTATCGAGCGGTGCATCCTCACCAAGCAATTCCTTGACCTTTCCGACATTCGCGCCGATGCCGGTGGTGCCCCACATGTAGTTGATGGAATAGGCGTTATCAGGGTCGTACTGAGCCGTGCGGCTGCTCACTACATCCCACATGTTGGCATGGTTCGGAAGCTTGGAGAGGTCCAGTTTCTGGAACGCACCAGCCTGAATTTGACGCTGCAGGAAGGTGCCAGAGGGCACAACAACGTCATAGCCCGAACCACCTGCGAGCATTTTGGTTTCCAAAACCTCGTTGCTGTCGAAGACGTCATAGATCAACTTGAGGCCCGTATCTGCCTCGAACTTTGTCAGCAACTCTTCGTCGATGTAATCAGACCAGTTATACACCCTTACTTCTTGGGCCTGCGCGGCAAAAGCGCCAAGCGCGATAGCGGCTGTTGTGGTCAGTATCAGATTTCGCATCATGTTCTCCCGTTGGTCGGCATGTGTCTGCCTTAGTGCGGATTTGATCAAAAATTTCCGCTCATGGCAATATGGTAATGTTTTCATGCACAGGCTAAACTCGCAAGGCCGGACATTGAGATGCCTGATTGGATTGCCTTGCCGATGACCACCGCCGCACAGAAATTCAGCACGATCGACGGGGATTTAACGCGCCTTCCGGCGCATGAGTTGATCTATCGGCAATTGCGCGATCTGGTCTTGTTTGGTGATTTGGCACCGGGAGAGGCCGTAACTATCCAAGGACTCTCGGAACGTTTGGGCGCAGGGATGACCCCCGTGCGCGAGGCCATACGCCGCCTGATTGCGGAGGGCGCGCTAGAATTTCAGGGCAATCGCCGGGTCTCTGTGCCGCTGTTGACGGCCGATAACATCAGCGAATTGATTTATGCGCGACAATGGCTTGATCCCTATCTGACGCTGCGCGCGACCGAGCGGGCAAGCCTAGAGGATCTGGATTGGCTTGCGGGTCTGGACGACGAGCTGGATCGCGCGATTCTACGCGGTGATTTGCGCGCTTACCTCGAACTGAACTATCGCTTCCACAAACGGCTGTATGAAATCGCACAGGCGCCTATTTTGGCTGATGTGGCCGATGGGCTCTGGCTTCGGTTTGGGCCATCGCTCCGGGTGGTTTGCGGACGCATGGGCACGCAGAACCTGCCAGACAAGCACAAGGATATGCTCACCGCGATGCATGCCCGCGATGCAGAGGCCGCCGCCCGCGCCATTCGCGAGGACGTGATCCAAGGAATGGAACAAGTGCGCCATTCTCTAGAGCGATCGGGCGCGCTCTACTGATTCGATTGACACTGGATAATTTGATCATATTTTTGAAGTGAGGGTCGCGCATGCGTGGCCGAACCGATTCGGGAAAGGGAATGCCATGACGATGATCACTAACCATATGCCGACCGCAGAGTTGCAGGCGCTGGACGCCGCACACCACATGCACCCCTTTACCCATGGCAATCAACTGAGCGCCAAAGGCGCGCGGATCATCACCCGAGCCAAAGGCGTGACCCTGACCGACAGCGAGGGGCATGAGATCCTCGACGGTATGGGCGGGCTTTGGTGCGTGAATATCGGCTATGGGCGCAAAGAGCTGGCAGATGTCGCAGCGCGCCAGATGATGGAATTGCCGTTCTACAACACGTTTTTCCAGACGAGCCATGTGCCCGCCATTGCGCTCTCGGCCAAGCTGGCAGAGCTGGCACCGGAGGGGTTCAACCATGTGTTCTATGCCGGGTCCGGATCTGAGGCGAATGATACCAACCTGCGCATGGTCCGTACCTATTGGGCGCAGTTGGGCGAGCCCGAGCGCAACGTGGTCATCAGCCGCAAGAATGCCTATCACGGCTCTAGCGTGGGCAGCGGTAGTCTTGGGGGCATGTCGGGCATTCACGCACAGGGCGGCCTACCTATTCCCAACATCTACCATATCGACCAGCCGCATTGGTATGCCGAGGGCGGCGATAGCGACCCCGAGGCATTCGGTCTGGAACGCGCCCGACAGTTGGAGGCCAAGATCGAGGAATTGGGCGCGCACCGCGTCGCCGCATTCATCGCAGAGCCAGTGCAGGGCGCGGGTGGCGTGATCATTCCGCCCGACAGCTATTGGCCCGAGATTCAGCGGATTTGCGATAAATACGGCATCCTCCTGATTGCCGACGAAGTGATCTGTGGGTTTGGCCGCACTGGCAACTGGTTTGGTAGCCAGACCTATGACATCCGTCCCGATATCATGACCATCGCCAAGGGTCTGAGTTCTGGGTATGCGCCGATTGGCGGCTCTCTTGTGTCGGATCGGGTGGCCAAGGTGATCAACGCCTGCGAATTCAACCACGGTTACACCTATTCGGGGCACCCGGTGTCCTGTGCCGTTGCATTAGAGAACCTGCGCATTCTCGAAGAGGAAAAGATCATCGAGCGCGTGGCGCATGACACCGGGCCGTATCTCCAAGAAAAGTGGAACTCTCTGGCAGAGCACCCGATGGTTGGTGAAACCCGGATTATCGGCATGATGGGGTCGCTGGCGCTGACCCCGCACAAAGCGAGCCGCGCCAAGTTTGCGTCCGAGCCGGGCACCGCAGGCTATATCTGTCGCGAGCGGTGTTTTGCCAATAATCTGGTGATGCGCCATGTAGGCGACCGTATGATCATATCGCCGCCACTTGTGATCTCGAAGTCCGAAATCGACACGCTGATCGAACGGGCGTGGATATCGCTCGATCAAGCGGAAAAGCAAATCCGCGATGAAGGCTTGATGAAGGCCGCCGCCTGAGGCGGAATTACGATGTGGCCGGGCGCAACACGCGCCCGGTCAGCATGAGATGCGTGGCCATTGCACCGATCCACATGCAGGTCACGGCCACCCATGCGGTCAGAGCGAATATCGCCCCACCCGACATGCCCGCACCCACCGCACAGCCACCCGCGAGCATGCTGCCAAAACCCATCAGCGCAGCCCCGATCAGATAACGCTCCATCGGGGTGTCGGGACCAAATCGCTCGATCTTCCATTCGCGGGTTAGGATGGCCATGGTGGCGGCACCGGTAAACACCCCCGGCACAAGGCCCACACCAAAACCAAGCGGCAGGCTGGTGCTGTTGACCAATCCCATCAGCGTATCTGTGGACGGGCCCGTAAAGGTAACAGAAGAGATTTCGACCACCTCGAACGAGGTCTGGGCAATGGCATAGGTAAGCAGCCAGCCAAGACCCACCGCACAGCCAACCAAAGCGGCGGCAAGGGCGTGGCTGAAGCGCACGTCGCGCTGAAACGCTAGAAAACACCCCGCCGCCAGAACCAGTGCCGCGATCAGTGCCGCCATGCCCGGGCTCATACCGAGGAGTGACAGGATATTGCGCGCCTCACCCCCTGGCATCAGCCAAAGGCTTGCCAATGCCTCACGCGAGGGGGCCAGAACACCCCGCAGCGCCGATTGCGCCACGAGTGTCAGGACAAGGCCGGTTATAATGGCGCGCAAGTTGCCGGTAGCAGAGAGCACAAGCAAACGGCTGGCACAGCCGCGCGCAAGGATCATGCCCGCCCCAAACATCAGGCCACCGATAATGGCCCCGGACATACTGCCCGTGGCTGCCAGTGGCCGCGCCTCTGAAACGTCAAGCAGGCCAAGCGCAATTGCCCCTTGCACCGAGGCGACACCAGCCGAAAACGCGATAAGCCAGATCGAGAGGCGTGGCCCGAACCTGCGTTCTGCCACCTCGATTGAGGCGGCACGCAGACAAAACCGGGAATGTTGGGCGGCGGCACCAAAAAGAACGCCGACCAGAGCGCCCGCCATGGCCAGAACCGCCCCGTCGCCAAATCTGTCTATCAAGGATTCAAGCATCTGCCGCCCTGCGATGAAAGATGTGACCAGATATTAAGTCAGGGGTCTACACGCCTTGATATGCGTCAATCGGACCGCCGAAGCAGCCCGATTGCACTGGCTTATTGCAGCGCCTCTTGAACAATATCGTCCAGCATCGCCTGCACCTTTTGCATCTCGCCCTCTGGGAAGTTGCGATAGCCGATCAAGACCTCGCCGCCCTGATCGGCGACAAAGATACCATAGGGGCAGTGGGCGATGTTCATGGGGTTTGCCTCCATCACCTCGCGCGAGAGAGTGGCGGAACAGAACAGAAAGATATCCGCTGCGTCGAAGATTTTGACATCGCTGCCCACATCTGCGCCGGTGCGGTTCAACATGTCACCCACGTGACTTTGCAGGTCAATGACCAGCCCGCGACCGACAATCGCGCTTTCGACAGCAAAGGTTGCATCGTCAAAGCTGCCGTCAAAGGGATAGGTGGTGGCCTGCTCTGATGCCGCGGCGGGCAGCGAAATCAGGGCCAGAGCACCAGCCAGAACTGTGCGTTTCAATGGAAATCTCCTCTTTCAGAGTGGCGATCGCGCGTATTCAGTTGAACATGTCCGTGGTGATCCCGGCATACCAGCCGACAGATTCCTCATAGGTTGCCTTGCGGGTCACAGCATCCTCGCCAGTCTGCGAGACGAAACCGTCGACCTTGGCGATCTTTTCCGGTGTTGCCTCGTATGTAGCGCCAACCTTGACGCCATCGTCAGGCGCGATGAGCGACCAGCAGGTGTTGGTGAACTTGGCTGGAAAGACCTTGGAGCCGGTCAGCGCACCGCGCACCGCCATGGCGCAGACCTTGGCCTGAGAATTAGCGGCAAAGCCTGATTTTGGCATATCGCCCTGTTGGGCCGCATCGCCCAGAACATGCACGTCCGGGTCCGCCTTGGAGGACATATCCGCGGCATTGACAGGCGCCCAGTTGCCATCGGTGACGCCCGCCATATCGGCAATACGTCCGGCCTTTTGCGCCGGGATGACATTGCAAACGTCCACCTTTTCGACCGATCCGTCGATGTCCAAGGTCATCGCCTCGGGATCGACGGTCACGTTTGTTGCGCCGAAATCCGGGCCGACCCGCTCGATCATGCCGCTGTAGTGGCGTTCCCAGCCTTCCTCGAACAGCGCCTGTTTCGAAAATGTCTCTTTTGGATCGACCAGCAAAATCTTGGCGGTCGGGTTGGTTTGCTTGAGCACATGCGCCACCATGGAAATCCGCTCATAGGGCCCCGGAGGGCAGCGGAACGGGTCGGGCGGGGCGACCATGGCAAAGCGTCCGCCCTGCGGCATCGCCATGATCTGCGCCTTGAGAAGTTCGCTCTGCGATCCGGCCTTGTAGGCGTGAGGCATCTTGTTCTGCGCGGCAACGGACCAACCGGGCACGGCGCCCTCGACGAAATCAATGCCGGGGCTGAGGATCAGTTTGTCATAGGACAGAACCGCGCCCCCCGCGAGGCTGACGGTTTTGGCATCCCGGTCCACATCAACGGCCCAGTCATGCACGACGTTGATCCCATATTTGGCTGCAAGTGTGCCATAGGTGTGGGAAATCTCGTCTAGCTCGGTAAAACCGGCGATATAAAGGTTGGAAAAGTAGCAGGTGAAATAACTGCGCGAGGGCTCGACCAGGGTCACATCAATCGCGCCCTTGCTGTCCTTGGCGATATAGCGCGCGGCGGTGGCCCCGCCCGATCCGCCACCAATCACCACGACACGGGGCTTGCCGTGGGTATCGGCAAGGACATGCGGTGCCGAAAGGGTCGCAGCGGTTGCCGCGCCAACGGCAATAAACTTGCGTCGGTTAAAGGTCATTTTCAGTCCTCCCTGAATGGACCTCGGTTCAGTCGAGGTCCTTGAAATAGGCCGCCAATGCCGCGATCTCCTCGTTCGACAGGCGTCCGGCCATCATCTGCATCACCGGGTGGGGACGCAGTTTGTCTTTGTATGCGTGCATGGCGACCACGAAATCCTCTTCGGGCCAGCGGGTAATGGATGGGATCCCGTCGCTCGAGCCATCGGCCTGATGACAGCTTACGCATTCGCTAGACAGGTATTCGCCATATTCGGGGTCGCCCTGAATCGCCAGAATTGCGGGATCAACGGTGTGATCCGTGCCCCGCGCGGTTGGAGCGGCCTCGGGGATATTTGCGGGGCTTGCAGAAAAGCGGCGCAGATAGGCCATAAGATCCGCACGATCCTGCGCGTCCTTCATGCCGCGATAACTCATGCGGGTTTTAGACACGAGCGCGCGGGGATTTTCGATATAGGCGTCGAGCGTGTCAAAGCCCCATATCAGCCCATCAACCCCAGCGCGCTGCATTGAGGCGGAATAAGCAAAGCCTTCGTGCGACGCGACACGCCGCCCGAAGAGGCCATTGAGATGGGGGCCGATCCGGTCCTCGGCCCCCTTCCCGATTTCATGACAGCCTTTGCACTGCCCATAGAGCGTCTCACCAGCCTCTGCGTCACCTACCAATTCGGCCTGCGCTGCGCCTGCCGCGAAAACAGCGGTCAGGGCAATGAGCAAGAGGCGGCGCGCTATCATGGCCTCAGTCTACTTACTGAAACTTGAAAGATAAGCTGAAATTGCCGTGAGGTCCTCATCCTTTTTGAGGCCTGCAAAGCTCATCTTGGTGCCTTTCATAAAGCCACGTGGATTGGCGAGAAACGCGATCAGCGTTTCATCTGTCCAGATCAGGCCATCCGCCGCCATGGTTTGCAGCACGTCAGAGTATTTGAACCCTTCCACCGACCCCGCCGCACGCCCCATAACCCCGTTTAGCATCGGGCCAACGCGGTTGCTGGCACCTTCGCCAACCTGATGACAGGCGCTACATTTCTTAAAGACCTTTTCGCCGACAGCGATAAGGGCCGGATCAATTTCATCCACCTCGGCAGCGGCGGGGGCCGCCTCCTGTTCAGTGGTGGCCTCGGCCACGTCGACAGGCTCTGCTGCGCTCGCCTCTTCTGGGACGGACTGTTCGTCTGGCGTCACATCCAGAACGGTGGCGTGCATCGTGATTTCGACACTTTCCTTGCAGTTTTCCATGCAAGGATCACCGTGCCAGATCGCATATTCGGTCTCGGCGCGGTCATCGACGATGAAGCCGCCCGCGTTGGGCAATTCCACATCCATGAAATTCTCGTGGCTCAGCTCAAAGTCATCTTCCACAAGGTTGTTGGAGTAGAGGATATAGGCAACGATGGCATAGACCTCATCCGGTGTCAGGCTCTGCGCGTTGCCAAACGGCATGGAGCGGTTGACGTAGTCAAACACGGTCGAGAGATGGGGCCAGTACGAGCCCACCGTCTTGAGCGGGTCGTCACGGTCAAGCGTATCGGCACCACCAGCCAGTTTGGGCCAGTTGCCAATACCTTCAGCGAAATCGCCATGGCAGACCGCGCAATGCTCGCCAAAAACCTCGTCGCCGGTCCAGACGTCGCCCGATCCTTCGGGAAGACCGCGCCCGTCTGGCATGACCTTAACATCCCACGCCGCGATCTCTTCGGGCAGGGCGGGCCGCCCTAGGCCGTATTCACCCGCCCAGAGGGCAGTTGCCGTGGCGCTGAGAGCAAACCCTGTGACCAACGTAAACTTAAGAAACTTCGACATTTTCTGCCTCCCCATTGGGCCGCACCCACCATGTCTGAATACAGTTGTTGTGATAGACCGAGTTAAGGCCGCGCACCTCGCGCAGTTGCGCCTTGGTCGGCTGGATATATCCGGTCTCGTCCATCGCACGGCTCTGGAGCAGCATTTCTTCGCCGTCCCATGTTGTGTCGAGGTAGAAACGGGTCAGCGCCTTGGCCTCGCCCGGTTTGGCGAGACGGGCAGTTTCCCAGGTCTTGCCACCATCCTTGGACACGTCCACGCGCGTGATCGCACCATGACCGGACCAAGCAAGACCAGTGATCACGAGCGGGCCTTTGCCATGTTTGATCGGCGATTGCGGACTGGGCGAGGTGATGACCGATTTGGCATCCATCACCCAAGTCCACTTGCGGCTTGTGCCATCCTCGAGCGTGTCGGTGTATTTGCTGGTTTCTTCGCGGCTTTCGACAGCGGCGTCGGTCACTTCGATGCGACGCAACCATTTGACCCACATATTGCCTTCCCAGCCGGGTACGACAAGGCGAACGGGGTATCCATGTTCTTTGCGCAGCGCCTCGCCATTGGCCTTGAACGCAACAAGGCAGTCGCCAAGCGCTTTGGCCATGGGGATCGAACGGCCATTGGAAGACGCATCCGCGCCCTCGACATAAACCCATTTATCCTTGAGATCACCCGCCGCGTCCAATCCGGCCTCTTCCAGCAAGGTGCGCAGGGAGACGCCGGTGTATTCCATGTTGTGGATCATGCCATGGGTGAACTGTGCGCCGTTCAGTTGTGCGCCCGCCCATTCCATGCCGGTGTTGGCCGCACATTCGCAGAAGTAAACGTGGTTCTCGCGTGGGAACCGCTCAAGATCCTCGTAGGTAAAGACCAGCGGCGTATCAACAAGGCCGTTGATCATCAGGCGATAGTCCTCTTTCTTGAGGTCGATTGCGCCGGAATGGTGCCGCTCGAACGCGCAGCCCTGCGGTGTGATCGTTCCGTCGAGCGCGTGAATGGGGGTAAAATTGATCGAGCTGATCGGATCGGCGGTGAGCCACGGCACATTGCGCCGCACCACGTCCGCCTCATATTCAATGGGCAGGCCATAGGGCGTGGCATCAACCCCATCGCCAAGGCTGATGGCCCAATCCTGCACTTCGGTAATCAGTGGATCTGGGGTGGCGGCCTGTGCCGCACCCGCCGCGACGGCCCCAGCCGCCGCTGCCACGCCACCGCGCAAAAAGGCGCGCCGGGAGGTGGGTTTGCCTTTGAATGTCCCTGACATCTCAAATGCCTCCTTTCAGCAAGTCGTTACGCGCCAATCACTTGGACGCTGTTATTGGGGGCGACACTGACCGTGCCGAGTTTGCGAATGTGATTTTCGACCACGTCCCAGATTTCCGGGCCTTCGGTATTTTCATTGACCGAAGCCCAGCCAGCGACGACATAGGATTTCGCCGGATCAATCGCCTCGCCGGTCTTGAGCAAGGTCATATCGCTGATCCGGCTGCCCTGCGGCTGGTTGATGTCGATCCGGTATCCCATGCCACCGATGCGCACCATATCGCCGCCCTGCTGGTAATAGGGGTCGGGGTTGAAGATGTTGTCGGCCACGTCTTCGAGAATGACCTTGATGAATTCGCCGGTCATTTCAGAGCGATAGGCTTTGCCATAGGTCATTGAGGTGACGTTGAAGATATCCTCGCGGGTGATGTCCTGACCGGGGATCAGGCTTGGCCCCCAGCGAACACCGGGGGACATGGCGATATCGGCCTCACGCTCGGACAAAAGCGCGTCACAGATCAGATCATCCCACGTGCCGTTGAAATTGCCGCGCCGGTAGAGCAGGCTGTCGGTCTTGCCAATCACCTCGGTCAATTGATCGAGATAGGGCGCACGTTGTTCCTCGATGAGGGCGGCCACCTCTTTGTCAGGTTCGATGACATCCGAGAAGATCGGGATCAGCTTGTGGCGAAAGCCCATCATCCGGCCATCGCGCACATCAAGATCAACGCGGCTCACGAATTTGCCGTTGGAACCAGAGGCGACGATGATCGTCTCACCAACCAGAACGGGCTCTGGCAGGGCGTCATGGGTGTGGCCTGACAGGATCACGTCAATGCCGGTCACACGGCTTGCCATCTTCTTGTCCACGTCAAAACCATTGTGGCTAAGGCAAACAACGAGTTCAGCACCTTGGCCGCGCACCTCGTCCACCATGGCCTGCATATTCTCGTCGCGGATACCAAAGCTGTATTCCGGGAACATCCAGCCGGGGTTGGCAATGGGCATATAGGGAAAGGCCTGACCGATGACGGCGATCTTGACGCCACCCCGCTCAAAGAACTTGTAGGGTGGGAAGATCTCGACCGGCTCGTCCCATTCCGCGTCAAAGATGTTCTGTCCAAGCGCAGCAAAGGGCAGGCTTTCGACGATTTCCTGAACGCGGGCGGACCCAAGGGTGAATTCCCAGTGAAAGGTCATCGCGTCGGGCTTGAGCGCGTTCATGACATTGACCATGTCTTGGCCTGCTGTGTGGTAGCAGGTGTATGACCCATGCCATGTGTCGCCACCATCGAGTAGAATGGCATCAGGGCGGTCGGCGCGAATGGCATTGATCACGGTCGCCATCCGGTCCAGCCCGCCAACCTTGCCATAGGCCTGCGCAAGCGCGCTGAAATCGCCAGCGGACAGGGCATAATGCGAGGCGCTGCCATCGTCGATGCCATAGAGCTTGCGGAAGTCTGCGCCTGTAACATGCGGCACGGCCCCCTTGTTTCCACCCACGCCGATATTGATCGACGGCTCTCGGAAGTAGATCGGTTTGAGTTGGGCGTGAATGTCGGTGATGTGGATCAGGCTGACATTACCAAAGGTGTCGAATTGCAACAGTTGGTCCTGAGTGAGCGCCTGTTGAGCCGCCAGTTTCGCCCAATTGCCAAAGGAAGACGCTCCAAGAATGGCTGACGCCGCCATGCTTGTCTGAAGAAAATCACGCCGCGAGATCATGGTGGACCTTTCCAACTCCCGCACTTATCACATGCGGATTCTTGAATGTTTTTGGATATAGAAAACCCCGCCGACTGAAAGTCAGGCGGGGTATTCCGGTTAGTTTCGGATCGACGGGCCTTCGACCGACAGACCGTTGCCGCGCGACGCGACATAAAGCTCAAGCGCGATGAACTCGGGGCTGCCAACAGCAAAGGTTTCGCCGCGCGTGTCGCGGATACAGCCACGGAAGCGGTTTTGAACGCCGACCAACGCAGCATCCTTGAGGCGGTAAGCGGGGAAGGCGTTGATCTGACCCTGACTCAGGTGATCGGCCCGGATCATGTTGCCATAATTCTGCTCGTGACAATTGGCGCAAGACAGTTCGAGCTGACCGTAGCGGGTATAGTACATTTCCTTGCCCAGCTCCCAAGTCGCCTGAGCCGGGCCATCAATTGCAACGTTAACCGGCAATCCGCGCGAGACAGAGGCGAGCAGCGCGGTCATGTTGATCATCTCGGTCCCGCTGTATTTCCACTGTTCTGCGCCCATACGCTCGGTCCGGCAGCCGTTGACCTGCATTTCAAGCGTGCGCACTTCGCCAGCGGTCTCGTTCCACTTGGGATAGACGGCGCGTACGCCCTTCATGCTCTCGGCGGCATCACCATGACAGCTTGCGCAAGATTTGCCTTCGGTGCCTTCGGCGGTTTCCCACGCGGTCATCGCATTCTCAACAAAGATCATGCCGGGATTGTCGAAATCATCGGCTTGCATGGCGCGGGTTTCCGCTTCGCGGAAATGCCACCCTGACAAGACTTCATCAACACTGTCTGCAAGATGCGCAGGGGCTGCGGTGCGGGTGATAATCTCGATTTCTTCGTTCACGATCAGCGTGTCATCCACAGCTTCGGCAAAGGCCGCCCCTGCCAAGAGCGCCGTTGCGCCGATCAGACCGGTAATCCGTCCTGTTCTTTTCATTCTCGTCCCTCCCTTGACGATTGACCCTTACTTCAACTCGATTGGCTTGATGTCCTCGTAAACCGAGCCGTCGTCGTCGTACCAAGTGAACTTGAATTCACCGGCTTCGGGCACGATGGCCGCGAATTCGATGTAAGGGTTGGTCGAGATTGCGGGTTCCATCGTCACGTCGACGATGCTCTGTCCGTTGAACTCACAGGTGAACCGATTGATGATAGAGCGCGGAATGATATTGCCTTCTTTATCCTTGCGCTGACCGGATTCCATCGGGTGGCTGATCAAGGTCTTGATCGCAATCGCTTCGCCAGCGGCTGCGGATTTCGGGACCTTGACGCGGGGTGTGACGTCTTGTGCCATTCTGGTTTCTCCTACCTATGCCTCAGCCGCCGCAGCCGCCGATTGTAACCTTGACGTTGCTCGATGCCTTGGCAAAAGAGCCGTCGCTCATCTTGGCAATCGCCACCACGTCCTGCGTGCCTGCAAGACGAATGCGCGTGGACGCGGTTTGCGATGCGGCCAAGGGGCCGAATTTGAAGGTCGCAACACCGGGGGTCGGGTTGCCCATAGCCAGCACAAGGATTTCAACGGCACCTGGGGCCGCAACCTCGATCGGCACGGTATTGCCATTCTCGGCGATTTCGGGGGCGGTCAAGGTGATCCCGCTATCGGCAATAGCGGCGCCTCCGGTGAATTCGGCGATGCGATCCTCGCCTGCTGCGGTGGCGCGCATGGGCAAGCCAAAGGCGACAAAGGCGCCTGCCCCCATGATCATCACGTTGCGTCGTGTCAGTGTCATGTTTTCAAACTCCTGATCTTGGTCACGCTGTCTTGCGCGATTACTCTTTGAGGGTCACCAGATAAGCGACCACATCTTCAACTTGCTGTGCGGTGAGGAGGGGGCCGAATGTGCTGTCAGCCGCTTCGCCGGTAAAGGCGTTGCCCGGTCGCGTATACCCGTCCGTCCGATAGAAAGACGGCATCAGCGAGTCAGGGAACATCATCTTGGCGTTGGCCACGATGCCACGCAGTTCGGCTTCGCTCCACCGGGAACCCGTACCATCCAGCATGGGCCCGATTTCACCATGAAACGGAACGTCACTCATCTCGGTGATCTGATGACAGGCAACGCAATTGCCCAACGCTCGGTTGGCCAACACCTCACGGCCTGCAACCGGGTCACCGACCGTGCCGCTTAATGAGTCTGTTATGGCCCCATCGGTAAACTTGACATCCGTCGGCGCAACTTCGGCCGCTGACGCGCTCATTGTCGCGCATATCAGCGACACCGTGAGAATTGATCGTTTCATGCGTCCTCCCTAACACATTCAGATTTTTGTATATCATAGAACACAATAGCGCGCTCACACAACAATAAATTCGTATTCTTGAATTTAATGTGTTTCCGCGCGTGTTCTCACTGCGATTTCTCAGCCTCCCGTTCGGCGATGCGGCGTGCATGATAGCGTTGGAAATCTTCCTCAGTATCAAGCGCATAGCGCTTTTCTTGCACCCAAGTGAGCAGATCCAACGTGGTGCCTGGACCAAAGGCGCCGGGCATCATTGCCACCGCCGCCTGTGCCGCTGTCTGATCCTCTGCCACCTCTTCGGGCAGGAACAGAATCGACGGCGTAAAGAGCAGGCCCCATTTACGCGCCGCCTGTTTCTCGCTCAGCGACTCGCCATCGAAATCGATCACTTCCAGATCACCATGCAGGTTGAGCTGCACGACAAAGAAGTTCTCGCGAATGAAATCGGCAATCTCGGGGCGGGGAAACACCTCTTCGTGCATCTTGGTGCAGTAAATGCAGCCGCGCTGCTCGATCATCACCATCAGCCTTTTGCCCTCGGCGTTGGCATCCTCCAAATCCTCGCGCAGGTCCTTGAAGGTGTCACGCATCCAGTCGGTCTTGTGCAGGCCATCATCGCCCAATTCCGCCGCAGCGACCGGCAGAGAAAACAGGACGGCGGCCAGCAGAGTCAGAACTCGGTTCATCTTGGTCCTCCTCGATTAGATGTTTTGGAAGGCTGGGAATGTCTCCAGCATCCATTGGGCGATGTAATTGACGCTGTCGGTGGCAATGAGCGCGGCGAAGATGATCAGTAGCAGCCCCATCGCCTTTTCGACCTTGGGCAGGTGGCGGCGGAATTTCGAAGCAAAGCGCAGAAACGGCCCGATAAAAAGCGAGGCCACCATGAAGGGCGTGGTCATGGCCAGACCAAACACCAAGAGCAGCACCAGCCCTTTCATCGCCGTGGCCTCGGTGCTTGCAGTGAAAACCACGGCTGTCAGCACACCGCCCACACATGGCGTCCAACCTGCGGCAAAGGCAAAGCCAACCACATAGGCGCCAAGCACCGACATGTTCCGGGTATCGCCCGCATCCATCTGAAACACCCGGTTGAGAAAGCTGATGCGCAGCACGCCCAAAAAATGCAGCCCGAGGATCAGCACGACGAGCGCAGCAAAGAGGCGAAACTCGGTCTGAAAGCCGCGGAACGCCTGGCTGAGGCCAAAGGCGGCTGCCCCTAGCAAAACAAAGACAGTGATGATTCCCGCCGAGAACATGACCGATGCGGCAAAGGCACGGCGGCGCACACCCGGGGCAAGACGGCCCTCGGCGCTGATCTCTGACATCGACGCTCCGGCCATGTAGCTGAGGTAAAATGGGACGATGGGCAGCACACAGGGCGAGAAAAAGACGATCAATCCCCCGACAAAGGCGCTGAGCAGAGAGACATCGAACATGGGGAATCCTTAGACGGGTTGATCCGCAAACATATTCAAACTATCATATGTTTTAGTCTGTCCGTCAATCGGAACACCGATGCGTATGCTTGCTACCTTTCTCGTCAGCCTTTTTCTGGCATTCGGCCTGATGGGTCCGCTCTTGGCGGCAGAACTGGTCATGGTCGAGCGGCATGGCTGCCATTGGTGCGAGCGGTGGAATGCCGAGATTGGCCCGGCCTATCCCAAAACCATCGAGGGCACACGCGCGCCCTTGCGTCGGGTGCAGATCAACGCGCTGCCCGAAGATATCGCCTTTTCCAGTCGCCCCATTTTTACCCCAACTTTTGTTCTGGTCGAGGACGGTCAGGAACTGGGCCGGATCGAAGGCTATGCGGGCGATGAATTCTTTTGGTTTCTGCTGACACAGCTTTTGGATGCGCATCCCGGCGCAACCAAAGCGCCGTGATTCCGATGCTACGCCGCGCTCCTCCTCCGCAACTGGATGTGTCGAACGAAAGCGTCGATGCGATGCTCGATCTGGCGCATACGGCGGCAGAGTTTCTCAAGGCAATCAGCCATGAGGGGCGGTTGATGATCCTGTGTCATCTCGCAACCGGTGAAAAGACAGTAACCGAACTTGAAGATCTGCTCTCGGCGCGACAGGCGGCCGTGTCACAACAGCTCTCACGCTTGCGCTTGGAAGGGTTGGTTACACCACGACGTGAAGGCAAAGCCATCTATTACCGTTTGACAGACCGGCGCGCGATACAGATGCTCGAAACTGTATACGATCTGTTTTGCAAGCAGCCGTGATTCACGCGCCGCGGCCTTGCCAGCGTCAAACGGAGGAGCATCATGCCCGGTGGCATTTCTGAACCCCTGATGATCCTGATATTCGGCTTTGCGGGCGGCATGATACTTGGGCTTGCGGCGCGCATCGGACGTTTCTGCACCTTGGGCGCGATTGAGGATCTGCTCTATCAGCAGAGCGATACGCGTCTGCGCATGTGGGGGCTGGCGATTGGGGTGGCGGGGATCACGGCCTTTGGGCTGGCTGGTCTGGGCCTCTTTGACATTTCAGCCAATGCCTATTGGATCACGCCTTGGTCGCCGCTGGCCAGTGTTTTGGGTGGGCTGCTCTTTGGCTATGGTATGTCGCTGGCTGGGAACTGCGGCTTTGGTGCGCTTGCGCGATTTGGCGGGGGTGATCTGCGGGCCTTTGTGATCGTGCTCGTGATGGGGATTTCAGCCTATGTGATGATGTCAGGCCCCTTTGCCCGGCTACGGATCATGGCGACAGAGGCGACAAGCCCTGCGTTTGAAAACCAGTCCTATGCGCAGATTCTGGGTGCGCTCACTGGGCTACCGATGATCTGGGTCGGATTGGCGATTTCAGCGCTGATATGCCTAGCGGCGCTTGCCTCACGCGACTTTTTACAGAACCGTCGGGCGCTCTTTTGGGGGGCGATGGTTGGGATTGCGGTCACATCGGGCTGGTTTGGCACCTCTTGGGTGGCCACGCATGGATTCATGCCGCAGCCGGTGCAAACGCATACATTCTCTGCGCCCCTCGGCGAGACTATCATCTTTCTGATGACCGCCAGCGGTGGTGGCCTCAGCTTTGGCGTGGCGTCGGTGTTTGGCGTGCTGGCCGGCGCGTTTTGCGGCAGCCTGATCAAAGGCCATTTCCGGTGGGAAGCCTGTGAGGACCCGAGGGAATTGCGGCGGCAGATGCTGGGCGCGGTCTGCATGGGCTTTGGCGCAGTGCTGGCCTTTGGTTGCACGGTCGGGCAGGGGATTTCCGCCTTTTCGGTGCTGTCCTTTAGCGCGCCGATCACCTTTGCCGCGATATTTGTGGGGGCGGCGATTGGCTTGCGCCAGCTCATCACCGGCTTTGCCTGATCGCCCCCACGGAATAGGGCACACGAGAGTGAAAGGCGCGGCTGGTGCCAAATACCCCACAGGGACGGATCGAGGCATACAGCCTCGCAAGATGCGCCTAGGCCAGAGATTGTGGCATAAGCATGATCACTGCCGCTAGACCGTCGTTGGTTAGCATGATCCGAGCATAGCGCCCCCTGCCCTGCCTTGGCGTCGGCTCAGAGACGGTTAACAGGGAGCTTCAACATCGGGTTGCCCGCGCTATCACGGGGCAATTCGCCCGCGCGCATGTTGACCTGCAAAGACGGCAATATCAGCCGGGGCATGGCAAGCTGTGCGTCGCGCTCTGTGCGGAACTTCACAAAGTCTTCACGGGTCTTGCCGCCGCCTACATGGATGTTATGCGCCCTTTCCGCCCCGACGGTGGTTTCCCACTGAATATCGCGGCCGTTTGGGCCGTAATCGTGGCACATGAAAAGACGCATGTCGTCGGGCAGGCGTAGAACCCTTTGGATGCTGTCATAGAGCTCACCCGCATCACCGCCGGGGAAATCCGCCCGCGCAGACCCACCATCAGGCATGAAGAGCGTGTCGCCAACAAAGGCGGCATCGCCCATCACATGCACCATGCAGGCGGGCGTGTGGCCGGGCGTGTGGATCGCAAGGCAGTTCATTTGGCCTACCTTATAGGTGTCACCATCTTTGAACAAAGCATCGAACTGGCTGCCATCACGCTGAAACTCGGTGCCTTCGTTGAATATTTTGCCAAAAGTGTCCTGAACCACCAGAATCTTTTCACCAATTCCAATCTTGCCGCCCAGCTTCTGCTGAATATACGGCGCTGCCGAAAGATGATCGGCGTGGACATGGGTCTCGATGATCCATTCAAGCGTCAGGCCGTGATCCATAACATGGGCAATCATTGCATCGGCATGGGCATAGGTGATCCGCCCTGCTGCCATGTCGATATCCATCACGCTATCAATCACGGCACAGGCGCGCGATTCGGGGTCCTTAACCACATAGCTGATCGTATTCGTGGCCTCGTCAAAGAATGCTTTGACCTCTGGCTTGACGCCCATGTTCACGGGATAGTCGGTCATGCCGTTATCCTTTTGTCTGACTGTTTCGTTTGAATCATATTCGCCACCCAGATCCCGGACAAGAGCGCGGCTACAAAGGCCAGCACCTCGTATTTGCCAGAGCCAAGCGCCGGAATAGCCGCGCCGGGGCAAAACCCGGCGATGCCCCAGCCAAGGCCAAAGACCGCTGACCCCCCAATCAGACGGGTATCAATGACCGTCTTGGTGGGCAGCTTGAACTTTGGCTCGAGGATTGGCTTGGGGCGTCCGAGCACCACGCGGTAACCGACAAAGGTGGTAAGCAGCGCACCACCCATCACAAAGATCAAGCTTGGGTCCCATGTCCCGGCGATGTCAAAGAAGTTGAGCACCTTAGCCGGATTGATCATGCCAGAGATGGCAATTCCCACGCCAAAAACAAGACCGACAAACAAGGCTGACAGAATGCGCATGGCTCAGGCTCCAATCACGTGACGCAGGACATAGACAGTCGCAAAGGCCACGACCATAAAGGTCAGCGTGGCTACGAATGACCGAGGCGAAAGCCGCGCAAGGCCGCAAACCCCATGACCCGAGGTGCAGCCAGACCCAAAGGTCACGCCGATGCCCACGATGAAGCCCCCAATCAAGATCATCGGCAGACTAATCGGCACCTCGACTGCGGGCATCTGCCCGGTCAGCCCCAGCATCAAAAGCGGTCCGGCGATCATGCCTACAACCATCGCCGCGCGCCAGATTTTATCGCCCGGCACCCCGCCGGTAATCAATCCCGACAGAATGCCAGTGGCCCCCATGATCCGACCTTGAAAAAACATCAGCAACACGGCTGACAAGCCGATCAACACACCGCCCGCGAATGACATTAGCGGGGTAAATTCAGTTTCGGTGCCTGTCATCTCTTTTCCTCTCTGGTCACGGCAAAACACCCGTCAGGGTGCCTGTGACGATTATATAAGATTTTTTGAATATAATAAAGGAAGTCACGGTTTCGCAGCCCCAAAGGAGCTGGTCACGAAAATTTCACCTTACTCCGCGCTCAACCTTTGTCTCGTGCCTTGTCAAGCGTGCCGCGTGCAATCGCCACGACCGCGATCAGGGTCAAAGTCCAGAAGAACCAGGTAATCGGCCCACGCAACAACACATCTGGCGAACCGCCTGACATCAGCATCGCTTTGCGGAAATTATCCTCGAGAAGCGGGCCAAGGATGAAGGCGATCAAGAACGGGGCGGCGGGTATGTGGTACCGGGACAAGACAAAGCCAACCCAACCCATCACGAACATGACGCCGACATCGAAGATGTTGTTGTTAACCGCAAAGACCCCGTAGATGCAAAGCACAAGGACGATGGGCATCAGGATACGCTTGGGGATGTCGGCCACGGGTTTGAACCCACGAATTGCCAAACCTCCGACGATCAAAAGCAAGCCTGAGGAAAAGATGAGGCCGATGAAAAGACCATAGATGATATCCACGTTCATCACGAACATCATTGGCCCCGGCTGCAAGCCATGCACCATAAAGGCACCGATGATGATGGCGGTGATGACATCGCCGGGCACACCCAAGGCCAGAAGCGGAATCAGCGTGGCGCCAGCGACACCATTGTTGCCCGCCTCAGACGCGGCGACACCCTCTATTTCGCCTTTTCCAAAATTGGCCTTGTTGGGGGATTTGCGGCGCGCCTCTGAATAGCTGAGAAAGGCCGCAGGGGCCGCGCCGATACCTGGGATCGCGCCGAGAAACACACCGATAAAACTGCCCCGCACGATAGAGCGGAAACACCGCCGATACTCGGCGAATGTAACCCATTTACTGCCCAGTGTCTGCACCTTGCCCATATGCCCGGTGGGGTGCCAAACCATGTTGATGACTTCTGGAATGGCAAAGAGACCGATCAGCACGGCGATAAAGTTCAGACCGCCCATGAGGTTGGGATCGCCGAAAGTAAAGCGATTGGTGCCATAAACGAGGTCAAGCCCAATGGTGGCCAAAAGCAGGCCCAAGAGCGCAGAGAGAGCGCCACGCAAGAGGCTCTCGCCCGACACGCCCGCGATAATTGTGAGCGAGAAGAGGATGAGTGCAAAGAACTCTGGCGGACCAAAGCTGAGCGCAAAAGACGCAAGCCAACCCGCAAAAAGGATCAAGGCCAGGTTCGAGATCACGTCTGCCGTGCAGGAGGCCCAAAGCGCCATGCCCAGCGCGCGCCCCGCTTCGCCACGTGCCGCCATCGGATGCCCGTCGAGCACCGTAGCCGAAGATGCAGGCGTGCCGGGCGTCTTGATCAGGATGGCAGGGATTGAACCGCCAAAGATACCGCCCTTGTAAACACCCAAAAGCAAAAGGATGCCATTGATAGGCTGCATCGGAAAAGTAAAGGGCAAGGTGAGCGCCACCGCCATCGTCGCAGAAATCCCCGGAATTGCCCCACCGATGACCCCGATAACGATCCCGATCGCCAAGGACACAAGCGCGTCTACATTTCCGACCAATGCGAGGCCAGCCATTAAATTGTCGATCACGCTCATGGCAGCCTCACAAATTCACCCTGCGGGATCGCGACACCGGCGACATGGGCGAAGAACCCATAGAGCAGAAGTGGCACCGCCACAGCGCAAATCAACGCCGTTTTCGGATGACGTGTCTTCACCAAAAAGGCGAGCGATGCAAAGGCCAGCATCGACGCCCAGACCATACCGATGCGCGGCAAAAGCCAGAAGGTGACAGCCATCAAGACCGCCATGCCCGCCAACCGCATCAGCCCAGCGCGCGGGTCTTCGATCGGGTCATTGGCCGGCGTGCCGTCAGCATCCTCCTTGCGGCCAGCAAAGAGCATGCCCAGCCCAACCAGCCCTGTCAGACCGGCGATGGCGTAGGGCCAAAACCGGGGCGACAGCACGATGTTGCGAATATTGCTCGGGGCAGAGATCCAATAGGGAATTGCATAGAGGATCAGAAAAACACAGGCCACACAGGCACCGATGCCCAGTTGCACCTGAATTGCGCGTTTGTTCACCCTGATCCTCCCCGATCAGTTTGCTAGCACTGAAAGGCCGGGCATCTCTGCGCCCGACCTATGCGTGCGCTATGCTTTAGCCCTCGATCCGCATGCCGAGCTTGTCGACCAGCGCACGAAAGGTTTCATACTGCGCCTGAATGAAAGCGTTGGCTTCTTCGGGACTCATGACATTGATGACCGAACCCATCGCGCTCATCTGGTCCACGAATTTCGCGTCTCCGGCTGCTGCGGCCATCCATTCACCCCATTTTGCCGCAACCTCGTCTGGCAAGTCATCCGGCCCAGCGATACCGGTCCACCCCACAAGCTGTGTCAGATCAGGCTTGCCCAAATCGACGGCTGTCGGTGCGTCAAAACCCGGGACCGGTTCCGCCGTCGTTACGAGGATCGGCTTCAACTGCCCATTGGCCACAAAATTGGCAAGCGCCGATGTGTTGGTGCAGATAAAGGTTACAGTGCCGTTGAGAACAGCCGTGGCCGCCTCACCACCGCCGCCTTGGGGAATGTGAATCGCCTTATCCAGCGGGTTCTCGACACCGAATTCATCCAGCACCATCACCGCCGCGAGATGCAGCATCGAACCCACGCCAGAAGAGCTATAGCTGGTGCCCTCGGATTCCGTCAGAGCGATGAGATCCTCAATGGTTTCGATGCCGGAATCAGGGCGCACGGCACAGGCGACGGGGTTGATTTCATACACCGTCACAAAGCGGAAATCATCGAGCGTGTAGGGCAGCGTGGCCTTCATCGCCGGATTGACCGTGTGCGAGCCGACGCGGGCAAAAAGCATGGTATAGCCATCCGCCTTGGCGTTTTGCACCGCAACCGATCCGGTGGCACCCCCTGCCCCCGTGATATTCGACATGACCAGCGGCTTGCCGACCACGGTGCCCAAGGGCTCTGCGATGGTGCGGGCCGAAATATCGGTCGCGCCGCCTGCGCCATAGGGAATGACCATGTTGATGGGGCGTTCGGGATATTCGGCCAACGCGGCAGTCGCCGTCAGCCCAAGCCCCATAGCGCACACCGCGCCCAACTGTCTCAGCTTCATGTTTTCCTCCTCCTCCTCTGTGGTGTCGGCGGCAGGCTTGTTCGCTGATTGCAACGCCGTCGTCTTTAGGTGTAACTTTAAGACACGCTTAATATAAGCAATATTCCGTTACAGGATGCGTTAACTAAACTTACGAAAGAGGCGGGACATGTCAATCCGGCGCTTGCGCACCCTGATTGCGGTGGATGACCACAAGACCTTTAGCGCTGCTGCCGAAGCGGTTTTTGTGACCCACGCCGCCGTCAGCCAACAAATGCGCAGCCTCGAGGAAGAATGGGGGGTTGTGCTTTTTGACCGCTCACGCCGGTCGCCGGAACTGACCCCGACGGGGCGTGCGTTGGTGGCGCGGGCGCGCGATATCGTGCGTGCCTACGATGCCATCGTGCCGTCGGTCTTGGGCGACGAAGGGTTTCGTGGCGAAATCTCGTTGGGGGCCGTTCCTATGACCCTGACGGGCCTGACCCCGCTGTCAGTGCGCTTGCTCAAGGAAAGCTATCCAGACCTGCATGTGCGTATCGTACCCGGGATGACCACCTCGCTCATCGCAGAGGTTGAACGCGGCGCGCTTGATGCGGCGGTGCTGTCACGGCAGGGCCCGTTACCCCCGGAAATCGACCATGCCGACATTGCGCAAGAGCCAATGGAACTGCTCGCCCCACAAGAGGCCAAGGGCGACGATGTGCGAGATCTTTTGCTCCGGTATCCGTTTATCCGGTTCAGCCGCGACGCTGTTGTCGGTGGGCTGATCGACGGTTGGCTGCGCGAGCACGGGATTCCCGTGTCGGTCACGATGGAGTTACAGGGACTCGAAGCGATTTCGAGCATGGTGCTTGCGGGTCTTGGCGTTTCCATCGTTCCTGCGCGCTGTGTGCGGGGGGTGCAACCGCTGCCGCTGCGCCGCGTGCCACTGCCTGAGGGCGCGCCCGTGCGCCAACTGACACTGGCCTATCGGCGCGACAATCCACGTATCCGCATCATTCAGGAAATCCACAAAGCCCTGTTGGGTGCGGTCGAGATCGGCATTTTCACCCCCTCCACAGGCGGACCAACGGGATGAACGCCGACGCCCTGCCCTATGTCATTGCGGGCGCAATGGCAGGCGGCTTCATCAACGGTCTTGCCGGGTTTGGCACAGCCCTTTTTGCGCTTGGCTTCTTTCTCGCCGTTCTGCCGCCCCTTCAAGCGGTGGCCATGTTGGTCGTGTTATCCGTGGTCACGGGCCTCCAAGGGCTTTGGGTCGTGCGCGCGGCCATAGGACAGAACAAGCGGCGGCTGGCGCGTTTTCTCATACCAGGATTGGCGGGCATCCCGATTGGTGTGACGATCCTCAGCGTGATTGACGCCAGCACGCTCAAGACCGTCGTGGCGGCGATGCTGCTGCTTTACGGTGGGTATTTCACTCTGCGTGCAAACCTTCCAACGTTCGAACGCGCCACGCCATTCTGGGATATGCTGGTGGGGTTCTTGGGCGGCATTCTAGGCGGTGCGGCCTCGCTCTCGGGGGCGCTGCCGATGATGTGGTGTACGCTGCGCCCTTGGCCACGGCATGAGACACGCGCCGTTCTTCAACCGTTCAACGTGGGTGTTCTCGCGGTAGCGACAGGGACGCTGGCACTCAAAGGTGCCTACACGCGCGAGACCTTGATCTATCTTGCGATTGCAATCCCGGCGGCGCTTTTGGCGGCGCAGATTGGGATAAGCGTGTTCAAACGACTAAGCGACACGGCCTTTCGGCGATTGCTGATCGTCATGACCTTTGTTTCGGGCGTGGTTTTGCTTTTGCGCGAGCTGATCTAACCAATCACCTCGTCAGAGCGATCATCCGTCTCGCCATAGCGCTTGAGCGTCGCGGGGCGCGTGCCTTCGTAGGCCCGTTCAAGGTTCTTGGCGATCTTGGCGTTCTCGCGTTCAAAAAGGCAGTTTCCGTCCAAATCAGACGCCACAATGAACGGCCCCATCTTGTTGCAGCGAATGACCCACATCGCCTGCGCCAATCCCAATTCATCCTGCCAGTGCACGGCCTCGACCTTTTCGATGCCACGACCTAACAGCGCCCCGGTGCCATAGCCCACGGTTGAAAGGTAAATCGCACCATTGGGTACGAAATAGGATTTGTAATCCTTCGACGACATGCCGCCTTTGCCGATAATCAGCTTGGCCCCTGTCTTGGCCATCCATTCCGGCAACCATTTGGCAAAGCGGAAAGAGGCGGTGGCTGTCACCGCCCCCATGTTGAACGATCCATCGGGGCGAATGGCGGCCGCAGGAGAGCAGTGGAAATTCGCTGCACTCTGGCTGGGCAGTTCCAGCGGGATATTCGCCTTTTGCTCCAATGCGCGCATGTAGACGCCTTCACGGGCCGTATAGAGCAACCCATCAAGATAAACGATATCGCCGAGGCGCAGTTCGGCCAGCGCCTCGGGCGTTGGGGTGGTGCTCAGGCGGATTTCGCGGGGCTTGGTCATTCTGCCGCCTCCTGTGCACTGCCCGGCCAATCCACGGTTTCGCGGCGCTGATAGGGGGTAAACCATTCGGGATCGGTGCGGTAGTGGACCCGCCCATCAGGATAGAGGCGCGCGACGGCCCGACGGGACGAGAGGCAAAAGGCATGCACCGACATCTGCATGCCTCCGGTATGGCAATAGCCCACCTCGATGTTGCAATTGATCACCATGTTCTTGCCGACAAACCCCATCGCGCCCATGCCGATGGAGTTGCCCAAATCCTTGAACTCGCGCTCTAACGCGGCGATCTTCGGGTCCGGGTTCTCACTGCCCACGACGCGCAGGCAGGCAGCGCGCTTGCCCAACACCATGCAGGTATCCTTGGACCCACCCAGCCCGATGCCGATAATCGCAGGCTGACAGGCCAGCCCCCGTTTGCCAAAGGCAACAAGACTGTCGAGATAAAACCGCTTGATCCCTTCGATCCCGTCAGACGGAAAGAGCATGCGGTAATCCGTGCCAAAGAGACCGCCTTTGTGCACCGTTATAAGATCAATCCAGTCGCCATCCGGCTCGTACGCGTACTCGATCTCAGGCGCGCCGATGCCAACATTATTGTTGTGATCCGTGCGCCAGAGGGGATGCACGCGATTGGGGCGCAGGGGCACGTCATAGGTGGCCTTGGCTGTCGCGCGGCGCAACGCGGATTCGAGCGCGACCGGCCCCCCCTCAATCCGGGCCTCGTTGCCCATCTTCACATACCAGCGCGGGCACCCCGTATCACCGCACATCGCGCGGCGGTCCTCCTTGGCGGCTTTGTAATTCTCAAGCATCGCTTGAAGAACGAAAGACGACAGATCACCATCCTCGGTCTCGGCTGCTGCTTGAAGGCCAGTCAAATAATCGTCTGGAATTTCGATCGCAGCCTTGTCCATCAGGCGCTCGGCGGTGTTCTGGATAAGGTCGATTGGGATCATTGCGCGGCCACCAATGTTTCGGGTTCGGTCTCGGGCAGGATTGTTTCGCCGGGGCGAATGATCGTGAATTGCACCGCATCACGGCGGACCGTCAGATCGCTGCCCTTCTGGGTGATCACGGTGAAATAGGACGCATCAAGATCACCCTCGTCCGGGAAATCCTCTCGGTAATGCGCGCCGCGCGAGTTTTCGCGCGCAAGGCCCGCCAGCGTAATCGCCTCGGACACGTCACAGAGTGAGCGCAGGTTTAGCCAATCGTGCCATGTAAGATTGAAGGCAAGATTATCGCCTGCGACGCCCACAGTCATCAGCGCATCGGAAATCTCGGCAACGCGGGTCAAACCACGCTCCATGCCCGCCGCTGTGCGCATCACGCCAACGTCTTCCCACATCGCCTCTTGCAGCGCGTGACGCAGGGGATGAACCGGCGCGGGCTGACGGCTGAGGGGATGCAAGGCGCGGTCAACCTCGGCCTGCAGCGCGTTGGGGCAGGGATCGCGCAGCGTGCCCATGGTGCGAATATCCGCGCCCATCACATCACCCGCGACACCGCCATAAACGGTGGAATTGGCCACGCCATTGCCCCCCAAACGGTTCGAGCCATGCGCGCCGCCGGCATCCTCGCCCGCCACATAGAGCCCTTCCATCGCGGTGCGGGTATCGGGATCGACCACCACGCCGCCCATGAAGTAATGCGCGGTTGGCACGACCTCGACCAAACCACCTGCCAGATCAAAGCCGCTGTCAGCGCAGCGTTTGACCATACCGGGGAATTTGGCGCGCACGTTGTCGGGGCCAAGATGCGCCATAGAGATAAAGACGCCACCATTCGCAGACGTATTGTTCTTGCGCATTTCGGCATAGATGGCGCGGCTGACGACATCGCGGGTCGCGCGCTCGCCCTTGGGGTCATAGTCGAACATAAAGCGGTTTTCGGCACCGTTCAGAAGCTGACCGCCCGCGCCGCGCAACCCCTCTTCCAGCACGGTGCCGGTCATCCGCGTGTGATCCCCCGCCAAGAGGCCGGTGGGATGAAACTGCACCATCTCCATATCGCGCAGTTCCAATCCTGCACGCAGCGCCATGGCGAGACCATCCATCGTCTTGTCGCCAGAAGGGGTGTTGTACTTGTACATCGTCGGCCCGCCACCCGTGGCCATAAGGACCGTCTTGGCGCGCACCAGGCGAAAGCCGCCCGTGCGCATGTCGATAAAGAGCACACCCGCCAAGGCGCTACCGTCGCGCGTAGGGATAAGACCAATGGCGCGATGTTCCTGCAGCTTTTCCACGGGGCGCGCCAGAACCTGCTCCATCAACCGGCTGATGATCTCGATGCCGGTCAGGTCGCCCTTGTGGACCGTGCGGTCGGCGGTCTGTCCAGCAAAGGCTTTTTGGTGCAGGCTACCATCGGGGTTGCGGTCAAAGAAGCAGCCGATTTCATTTTCCAACTCGTGGATGCGCACCACCGCCTGTTCGCAAAGTTTCCAGGCCATATCCTGATTGGGCAGCCATTTGCCGCCCTTTACGGTGTCCATGAAATGCCGCTCGACACTGTCGCCGCCACCCAGCGCCACGTTATAGCCACCCTGCACCATGCGCGTGCAGCCACATTTGCCAATGAGGCCCTTGACGGCAATGGTGATCCGCGTGCCTACAGGCGCCGATTGCTGCGCATGCAGCGCCGCAAAAAGCCCCGCACCGCCGGTGCCGATGATCAGAATATCGGTATCATGTCGGTCGATATGGGTCATCAGATCGCCCTCAGGAAAAACGTGCCGGACAGAAAGAGCGCCGCGCCAACCGCCCCCGCGGCCAGCGTTTTCTGGCGGTCGGACCATGGCAGGAATTCGAGCGCCATCAGGCGCAAGCCGCCGAACATATGAACAGCAAGCAGAAAGACGAGACCGAATTCGGCGATCTTGACCAGGGGATTTTCGGCAAAGGCGAGAAAGCCATCAAGTCGCGCAGGGGCGGTAATCGCCTGTGACAAAAGCCAGAAATGCGCAGGCAGAAAGAGCGCAAGCGCCAGACCAGAGATGCGGTGCAGCACAAAGGCAAACCAGAGTGGATGCGAGCGGGGCGGTTGCTTCATGGCAGCGTCACCGCAAATACCGCGCTCAGGCCAAGGGCAAGAAGGGCCGCACAGATGCCCCATGTCAGCATCCCAAGCGCGATGCCGCGCAGGCGCAGCCATTCGTGCGCAATGACACGCACACCAATCGCGGCATGGACGGAGACCGCAATGACAAAGGTGCCGTAAAACAGGAACCACAGGAGGCTGCCTTGGGTGCGGCCCAGAATTTCGGCCGTGCTGAGACCGCCTTGAATGGCATAGATCATCACGGCGATATGGCCCAGAACCAAGGGGGCCATCACCAAAGCGCTCAGGCGTTGCGCCATGTAGAGCCGCAGATCAAGCATCGCGCTTGCCCCGCAAGGCCGCCTTGACCGTTTCCCGCTTTAATCCCGCAATCGCGCGCATCGGGTTCAGCCCGTTGGGGCAATACTGCGCGCAACTGCCCATCGAGTGGCAGTTATGACAGCCGCCCTTGCCCGAGACCGCCGCCAGAATACTGGGCCGGTCTGCATCACGGCTGTCGTTGAGAAGGGTCCAGGCACGCTGCAATGCGGCGGGTCCCAGATAATCGGGGTTGCCTGCCACGGTGTCACATGCGGCATAGCAGATGCCGCAATTGATGCATTCAATGCCAAGATTGGCCTCTGCTCGGTCGGGGGCGTCAGGCTTGATCGGGTCAAACTCTTCCAGTCGTCCGCGTGTCGGGTGATGCCGCGCCTCTGCGGCCACCCATTTGTCAAAGAACGGGTCCATGTCTGTCGCCAAATCCTTGATCACCGGCAGGTTGCGCAACGGCGCAATATCCAGCTGCCCGCCGCTGGCAACGCGGCTGACATGGGTGCGGCAGGTCCAACGCGGCACTCCGTTGACCATCATGGCACAAGATCCGCACATTCCAACGCGGCAAGCAAAACGATAACTGAGCGTTGGGTCGGCCTCTTGCTGAATCCAACTCACCACATCAAGTACAGTCTGATTCTCCCGCGCCGGGACCTCAAAGTGCTCTTTTCTGGTGTCGTTTGCCGTGCCGCGCTGAACGGTGACGTGCAACATCTCGGGCGTTCGGGTCACGGTAACCTCTGGCTGATCTTTGGGGCTATGGGCTCTTTTATAATTATGAGTTTTACTAACAAAAAGGAATAAAATCTAATGTTTGTCGTAACAAAAGCTTACACAGATGACCTCAGGTAATTCTCTGGGCGCGGCGACAACTCTTTGCCAAAGCTTAAAATTTGTGCATGATTGAGGGATAAGCGGGCATGAAACCGCATTGGGACCCGTCTGTCGCAACAATTTCGATTGCACAGGCCCCCAGACAGGGAAAGCATGATCCTATGGATATGTTCGATGAAATGCAGGGGCAGAATGGGCAGATTCGTGGCCCCTATGCCAAGTTTGATGCCTGGCTGAGCGAGGAAGATGCCGCTCGCCTGCGTGCCAAAAGTCGTGAGGCGGAGGATCTTTTTCGCCTTACGGGGATTACGTTCAACGTCTATGGGCGGTCAGAGGCCGAAGAGCGTCTGATCCCCTTCGACATCATTCCACGCATCATTTCGGGACGGGAATGGCAGCGGCTGGAGCGCGGCATCGAGCAGCGGGTGCGCGCGATCAACGCCTTTTTGCATGACATCTACCACCGACAGGAAATCCTCCGGGCCGGGCGTTTGCCGCAAGAGATGATCTCAAACAACGTGGCGTTTCTTCCCCAAATGATCGGGATGATGCCGCCGGGGGGTGTCTATACCCATATCACCGGCATCGACCTTGTGCGCACCGGACCGGATGAGTTCTTTGTGCTTGAGGACAATGCGCGCACGCCGTCGGGTGTGAGCTATATGCTGGAAAACCGCGAAACCATGTTGCGGATGTTTCCAGAGCTGTTCTCTCGCAATCAGGTGCGCCCGGTATCGGATTATCCGCGCAACCTGCGGCGCTCGCTTGCGGCATCTGCTCCGGCGGCCTGTGAGGGCACACCGACAGTGGCGGTTCTGACCCCCGGCATTTTCAACTCGGCCTATTACGAACATGCCTTTCTGGCCGACAAAATGGGCGTCGAACTGGTCGAGGGGCATGACTTGCGGATCGTCGACGGGCGCGTCGCCATGCGCACAACACGCGGATATCAACCGATTGATGTGCTTTACCGCCGGGTGGATGATGACTTCCTCGACCCTCTCAACTTCAATCCCGAGAGCGCGCTTGGCGTGCCGGGGATCATGGATGTGTACCGCGCGGGCGGGATCACCATCGCAAATGCCCCCGGCACCGGCATTTCCGACGATAAAGCGATCTATAGCTACATGCCCGAGATCGTCGAATTCTATACAGGTGAGCGCCCCATCCTTCAAAACGTGCCAACATGGCGCTGCAACGAAAAAGAGAGCCTTGATTACGTTCTGGCGCATTTGTCAGAACTGGTGGTCAAAGAGGTGCATGGATCGGGCGGCTATGGCATGCTGATCGGCCCCGCAGCGAGCAAGAAGGAATTAAAAGAGTTTGAGCGCAAGCTGCGGGCGAGACCTGGCAATTACATCGCGCAACCTACGCTCAGCCTCTCGACCGTGCCGGTCTTTACCAAATCCGGGTTGGCCCCGAGGCATGTGGATTTACGGCCCTTTGTGCTGATGTCGCCCGAGGGGATAAACGTGACTCCCGGTGGGCTGACGCGGGTTGCGATGAAAAAGGGCTCGCTGGTTGTGAATTCGTCCCAAGGTGGCGGCACCAAGGACACTTGGGTGTTGGAGGACTGAGCCATGTTGGGGAAAACAGCCGGAGGGCTCTTTTGGATGGCGCGTCTGCTGGAGCGCGCCGAAAACACATCACGGATGATCGAGACCGGCCAACGCATCGCGCTTACGCGCGCGGGCAGTGGGGCTGACGATTGGCTGTCAGTTTTGCAAGCTGCGGCAGTGGCCTATGGCTATCAACAGAAACACACCGAAGTGTTGCCGGAATTGGCAATCGACTGGATGTTGCGCGATCCCGACAATCCCTCTTCTGTGATGGCGGTGGTCACGCAGGCGCGGCACAATGCACGGCTGGTACGTACGGCGCTGACATATGAAGCATGGGAGGCGGTCAATTCCTTTTGGATGCTGCTCAAAGAGGCGCTTGCCCGCAAAGTGGCAACCCGCGATCTACCCAAAGTTCTATCGCTGATCCGCGAACGCAACGCGCTGGTGCGTGGGGCCATCCTTGGGACCATGCTGCGCAATGAAATCTACGATTTCATTCGGATCGGCACCTTCATTGAACGCGCTGACAATACCGCGCGCATTCTCGACGTGAAATACTATGTGCTGCTGCCCTCAGCGGCGGCGGTCGGTTCGCGGCTCGACAATGTGCAATGGGACACGATCCTGCGCTCGGTCAGTGGTGAAGGTGGCTATCGCCTGACCATCGGCCCCGATGTGACGCCAATGGGCATCGCGCAGTTTCTGATTCTTGACAAACGTATGCCACGCAGCCTGAATTTCTGTTGTGGCAAGCTGCGCGATAACCTCAACTATCTGGCAACGGATTACGACCTGCGCCTGTCATGCCACCATCAGGCCGACACACTCTGCCGACGGTTCATGAGCCATGATGTCGCCGCGATCTTTGATTACGGCTTGCATGAATATGTGCAGGAGGTGCTTGGCCATCTGGGCAGGCTGAGCAAACAAATCGAAATCGACTACAGGTTTTACGGATAGCCCATGCACCTCGCCATCAAACACCTCACCCACTATTCATATTCCGCGCCAGTCCCATATGGCGTGCAACAGGTGCGGCTCTATCCCAAACCAACGCGCGGACAGCGGCTGGTGAATTGGTCCGTTACCGTAGAGGGCGCCACGCAGCAGGCGGAATTCATTGATCACCACCGCAATCACGTGGTGATGTTCACTTTTGAGTCCGATGTGACCGAGTTGACCATCCGCTCCGAGGGCGTGGTAGAGATGACTGACACCGCCGGAATTGTCGGCCCGCATGAGGGCATGGCACCTCTGTGGCTATTCCAGCGCCCCACTGAACACACCCGCGCCGGCAAAGGATGTCGGGAAATTCTGCGTCATATCGAGGGTGAGGGAGACTTGGCGCGACTGCATGATCTGTCCACACGGGTGCATTCGGCAATAGCGTATGAAACCGGTAAATCCGAGATTGCCTGGACGGCTGAGGATGCGCTTGCCGCAGGGCACGGCGTCTGTCAGGACCACGCGCATGTGTTCATCGCCTGCGCGCGTGCAATGGGTCTTCCGGCGCGGTATGTTTCAGGGTATCTGCGGATGGACGGTCAAGACGAACAGAGCGCGACCCATGCCTGGGCAGAGGCCCATGTAGAGGGTCTTGGATGGGTCGGGTTTGACGTATCCAACGCCATCTCGCCCGATACACGCTATGTGCGGGTGGCGACTGGGCTAGACTATACCGAGGCCGCGCCGATATCCGGGCATCGTTACGGGGCGGCGACCGAGAATATGGATGTGACGCTGCAGGTGACGCAGCAACAGTGACAGAGGGTTTAAGACGTGACCTATTGCGTGGGCCTGTGCCTTGATCGTGGCATCGTATTTATGTCCGACACGCGCACCAATGCCGGGCTTGATAATATCTCGACCTTCCGCAAGTTGCACACGTGGCAATTGCCCGGTGAACGCGCGATGGTGCTGTTGACAGCTGGAAATCTGGCCACCACCCAAGCGGTTGTCAGCCTGCTGGAAGAACGCACCAAGGCGCATGACGAGCGTGATCCAACCATCCTGTCGGTCCCGTCGATGTTCCAGGCCGCGCGTCTTGTTGCGGGCACGCTGCGCGATGTGATCGAAACCCACGCCAGCACCGGACAGCGCGCTGACAGTACCTTTAACGCGACGATGATCCTTGGCGGTCAGATCAAGGGCGGGCCGCCACGCCTGTTTTTGATATACCCCGAGGGCAATTTTATCGAAGCCAGCCGCGAGACGCCGTTCTTCCAGATCGGTGAAACCAAATATGGCCGCCCAATTCTGGTGCGCGCCTATGAGCCAAGCATGCGCTTTGCCGATGCAATGAAGCTGTTGCTCGTGAGCTTTGACTCGACCATCAAGGCCAATCTATCCGTTGGCTTGCCGCTCGACATGTGCATTTACGAGGCTGATAGTATGCGGCTGCCGTCGATCCATCGGATCGAGGCAGACGATCCTTATTTTCGCACGATCTCTGATGGCTGGGGCGACGCCCTCAAACTCGCGTTCGAGAGCCTGCCAAACCCCGAGATTTGAAGGGCGGCCGGGGTCAAGCCCGGCCAAACCCCCCCGCAGTCGGTGTGATGACGGTCACGGCTTCGCCTGCCTGAAGCACCGTCTGGTCACAGGCGTTCAGCACCTCGATCTTGCCCGATAGACGGCGGACTTCGGTCCGACCCGCCTCGCCCGCGCCGCCGCCCGAGCCGCCTTGCGGTGCGCGGTTACGGTGCGACGACAGGATCGCGCAATCCATCCGGGTGAGAAACCGCAATGTACGGCTTGTGCCATCCCCGGCATTGACAGCCCCTTTGCCGCCAGACCCCGGACGCAGGGCGAAATTCTCTAGCAACACGGGAAAGCGCAATTCGAGAATTTCCGGATCGGTCAGGCGCGAATTGGTCATATGCACATGCACGCCCGAAGTGCCGGGAAACGTCCGCCCGTCGTTGAACTGCCCGGCAGGAGAGCCGGAACAGATGGTTTCATAATACTGAAATTCGTCATTGCCGAAGGTCAGATTATTCATCGTGCCCTGACTATTGGCCATCGCCCCCATCGCGCCAAACAGCGCGTTGGTCACATGCTGCGATGTTTCGACATTGCCCGCAACCACCGCCGCCGGATAGCGTGGTGAAAGCATAGAGCCTTCGGGCACGATGATCCGAATGGGGCGCAGGCAGCCTGCATTCATGGGAATTGGGGCCTCGACCATGATCCGGAACACATAAAGGACGGCGGCGCGCGTCACCGGCTCTGGCGCGTTGAAGTTGTTTTTGCGGACCTCGGAGGTGCCGGTGAAATCCACCGTCGCTTCGCGTGCGGCGCGGTCTACCGTGATCTTGACCCGGATCACCTGACCGGTGTCGGTTTCATACTCATACGCGCCATCCGACAATTTCTCCAGCACCCGCGCCACCGCCTCGGCGGCGTTGTCCTGAACGTGGCCCATATAGGCCTGCACCACATCGAGACCAAAATTGCTCACCATCTTGCGCAGCTCGTTGATGCCGCGCGCATTGGCGGCGATCTGCGCCTTGAGGTCGGCCACATTCATGTCGATGTTGCGGCAGGGATAGGGGTGGTCACTGAGGATTGAGCGCAAAGCATCCTCGCGGAATTGTCCCCGGTCTACCAGTCGAAGATTGTCGATCAACACACCCTCTTCATCCACGGTGGTCGCAAGCGGTGTCATCGAACCGGGAGCGGTGCCGCCGACATCGGCATGATGACCGCGCGACGCGACCCAGAAGAGGATGGCTTGCCCAGCCTCATCAAAAACCGGCGTGACAACGGTAATGTCGGGCAAATGCGTGCCACCGTTATAGGGCGCGTTGAGGGCGAAGACATCGCCGGGGTGAATGTCGCCTTCATTGAGGCGAATGATCGTCTCGACGCTGCGATCCATAGAACCAAGGTGCACCGGCATATGCGGGGCATTGGCGACCAAGGCACCCGTGGCGTCAAAGACCGCGCAGGAAAAATCCAATCGCTCCTTGATGTTGACCGACTGCGCGGTGTTTTGCAGGGTCACGCCCATCTGTTCCGCGATCGACATGAAGAGGTTGTTAAACACCTCGAGAAGGATCGGATCAGCCTCGGTCGTGCCAATCGCCATGTCACGGGCCATCCGCTCGTGGCGGGATAAGAGCACATGGTCATGTGCCGTAATCTCTGCGCGCCAGCCGGGCTCGACCACGATGGTCTGGTTCTCTTCGATGATCAGGGCAGGCCCGGTGATGGTAGAGCCGGGTGTCAGGCCCGCGCGGCGGAACACGCTCGCAGGGGTCCAGTCACCATTACAAAACAGCCGTGTGCGCGTGTCGGTCTGCGCCTCGGCTACGTTGCGGGCGGCCTCGCTCTCGGGGGTGTCAGGAAGGACGGCATCTGTGGCCTCAACCTCGGCGCTGTCGATGATCACGCGCTTGTCGGGCGTGGTGAAGCCGAATTGCGCCAGATGCGCCGTCTCGAATTCCGCACGCGCCTGTGCGGGGGTATCATAGGCCACCGGCAGAGCAGTATCGGTGCCGTCATAGCGCAGATAGAGGCGGGGTCGAGTGTCTGCCCCGGTCACGCCCTGCGCCTGCATTTCCTGCATGACCTGCGCAGTCAGATCGTTCAGCACGCATGTGATGACGTTGTCGCTGCCGTCCTCCAGCGGCTCCACCACCATCTGTTGCCGCGACGCGCTAACGCGGGCAAGCCCGATGCCATAGGCTGACAGAAGGCCAGAAAGCGGGTGGATCAGAACCTTTTCCATGCCCAAGGCATCGGCCACAAGGCAGGCATGTTGCCCACCTGCGCCACCAAAGGAATTAAGCAGGTAGCGGGTCACGTCATAGCCGCGCTGTACCGAGATTTTCTTGACCGCGTTGGCCATATTTTCCACCGCGATACGCACAAATCCTTCGGCCACCTCTTCGGGTGATTTGCCGTCGCCTGCCTCTGTGGCGATCTGTGCAAAGCGGGCTGAAACCATATCACGATCGAGCGGTTGATCCTGACCGGGGCCAAAGATGGGCGGAAAGAAATCTGGGTTGAGTTTACCCAGCATGACATTGGCATCAGTCACCGTGAGCGGCCCGCCGTTGCGATAGCAGGCAGGGCCGGGATAGGCGCCGGCGCTGTCGGGGCCAACACGAAACCGCCCCGGTTCGGCATGCAGGATAGAACCGCCACCTGCCGCCACCGTATGCACCCGCATCATGGGCGCACGAATGCGCACGCCCGCCACCTCGGTATCAAAGGCGCGCTCGTATTCGCCCGCAAAATGCGCGACATCGGTCGAGGTGCCGCCCATATCAAAGCCGATCACCTTGTCAAAGCCAGCAATCGCAGCCGTCTGTGCCATGCCAACGACACCACCTGCTGGCCCTGAAAGGATTGCGTCCTTGCCCTGAAACCGCTCTGCGGCGGTCAAGCCCCCCGAGGACATCATGAATTGTAGCGTGGGGCCGGGTTCGCCCGGCGGGGTCGCACCAAGCGCGGAGGCCACCCGCGCCACATAGCGGCGCAGAATGGGCGAAAGATAAGCATCAACCACGGTCGTATCGCCGCGCCCCACCAGCTTGATCAACGGCGACACTTCGTGACTGACCGAGACCTGTGTAAATCCTGCATCGCGCACTGCTTCGGCAAGGGCCAGTTCGTGCGCGGGGTTTTTCCAGGAATGCATAAGAACAATGGCGGCGGCATCTATCCCTGCGGCGCGCGCCTCGGCCAGATCCTTGGCAATGACCGTCAGATCAAGGGGGGCTTCTACAGTTCCATCGGCGCGCAAGCGCTCAGGTACTTCGATCACGCGGGAGTAGAGCTGTTCGGGGAGCAGAATTTCCTTGGCGAAAATATCTGGTCGCGCCTGATAGGCGATGCGCAAAGCGTCGCGAAACCCGCTTGTGATCAAGAGAACCGTGGCATCCCCTTTGCGTTCCAAAAGCGCGTTGGTTGCCACGGTCGTCCCCATACGCACGGTGCCGATGCGGTCTGCATCAATGGCACCGCCCAAAAGACGCCGGATGCCTTCAATGGCGGCATCCTCATAAGCCTCGGGATTTTCGGACAAAAGCTTGAGCGGTTCAATGCTGCCCTCGGGGTTGCGTCCGATCACATCGGTAAAGGTGCCACCACGATCAATCCAGAAATCCCATACTTTGGTCATCTTGTTCATCCCCGCTATGCTTCATTTACATTTTGTTGACAAATTATAAATGATCCGTCAAGCTTTCCTTGAACCGGGGATACAACCGGTCACTTCGCTCAATCAGGGAGACGACCATGAAACACTTCACCACCCTCGCCCTCTCAGGAGCCTTTGCCCTCAGCTTCGGTACTGCACAGGCGCAAACGGCTTGGGATATGCCCACGCCTTATGGCGACTCTGTCTTTCACACACAGAATATCGTGCAGTTTGCCGAGGATGTCGCGGCGGCGACGAATGGCGAGCTAACCATCACCGTGCATTCAGCAGGTTCGCTCTATGCGCATCCTGAAATTCGCGACTCCGTGCGCCGCGGGCTGGCCCCCATTGGGGAAATCCTCATGTCGCAGCTGGCAAATGAGGATGCGGTCTTTGGTGTCGACTCAGTCCCATTCCTTGCGGCAAGCTATGACGATGCCAAGAAACTTTGGGATGCCTCACGCGATGAGGTTACAGCACGTTTGGCAGAGCAGGGGCTGACCCTGCTCTTTGCTGTGCCATGGCCGGGTCAGAGCCTCTATCTGACAGAGGAAGTGACCGCGCTTGACCAGATGAAAGGTGTCAGTTTCCGCGCCTACAACACTGCAACCGAACGTCTGGCGCAATTGATGGGCGCTGTTCCAACGACGGTCGAGGCCGGGGATATTCCGACCGCTTTCTCGACATCGCGCGTCGCGGCGATGATTACCTCTCCCTCGACGGGTGTCTCGTCACAGGCGTGGGATTTTGTGAGCCATTATATCGACACGCAGGCTTGGCTGCCCAAGAACATGGTGTTTGTGAATACAAGCGCCTTCGAGGCCCTGAGCGAAGCGCAGCAACAGGCGCTGTTCGAGGCCTCTGTCACGGCAGAGGCGCGCGGCTGGCAAATGTCGATGGCAGAAACCGAGGAAAAGATCGCGATCCTCAAAGAGAATGGCATGCAGGTTTCTACTCCTTCTGAGGATTTGGCCAATGGCCTGCGCGAGATTGGCGAGACGATGGCCAACGAATGGAAAGCCAGCGCCGGTGACGTGGGCGTGGCGATCCTGTCCGCCTATACGGCACGCTGACCCCTTTGGCGCGGGGGCAAGCCCGCGCCACATTTCTCTGACATAAGGGAGACTGCGGATGCTGCGCGGGCTGCTTGATCGTCTTTATGCAGCGGGGTTTGTTTTGGCCGCCCTCGCGCTTGTTACAATTGCCGGGCTGGTTCTGGTGCAAGTGCTGGGGCGAGTAATCGACAAAACCTTGCTCGCCATTGGCCAAGAACCGGTGGGTATCGCCATTACATCCTTATCAGAATTGGGCGGGTTCCTGTTCGTTGGTGCGGTTTTTCTGGCACTTGCGGGTACGCTTCGGTCGGGTGGCCATGTGCGAGTGACGCTGCTGATCCATTCAGTGCCGCCGTCTGCTGCGCGGATGCTATCTGGCGTCGCTCTTTTTCTGGCACTCGGCCTATGCAGCTTTGCGCTCTACAGCGCGGGGGTGCAGGCATGGGATTCATGGGCCTTCAACGCAGTCTCTTTCGGTATGGCGAAGTTCCCCCTCTGGGTGCCGCAAACGGTGATGGTGGTGGGGCTGTGCCTATTCTGGGTGGCCTTGCTCGACGAGTTTGTCACGCTCTTGCGCGGGTCCGTTCCATCATTTCAGCAAGCCGAGGATGGCAAAGGGGTTCAGGATGGGCATTGAAATCCTCTCTCTTCTCTTGATTGTCGTCCTTTTTGGGGTGTTGGCGCTTGGCCTGTGGGTTGGGTTTGGCCTGATAGCAGTCGGGCTGGTGGCAATGATGCTGGCCAGCACCGCACCGGCCGAGCTTGTATTTGGCACCAAAGTTTGGGGCGCGCTGAACATCTGGGATCTTACGGCGCTGCCGATGTTCATTTGGATGGGTGAGATCCTGTTCCGCTCGCGTCTGTCGTCTGACATGTTTTCGGGTCTTGCCCCCCTGACTGGACGACTGCCGGGGCGTCTGCTCCATGCCAATATATTTGGCTGCGCGCTCTTTGCCGCAGTCTCTGGGTCGTCCGCTGCGACGACGGCAACCGTTGGGCGGATGTCTGTGCCAGAACTCACGAAGCGCGGTTATGACGACCGGATGATCATCGGCACACTGGCCGGATCGGGCACATTTGGGTTTCTCATTCCGCCTTCTATCATCCTGATCGTCTATGGCGCTGCAACAGAACAAAGCATCGCGCGGCTGTTTCTGGCGGGGATCGGGCCGGGAATTTTGCTTGCTGTGCTTTTTTCCGGTTACACAATGATCTGGGCGCTGATGAACCGAGAGCGCATGCCCGAACGGGAACCGGCAACATCATGGGGTGAAAAACTCCGGGCTCTCACGCTCTTGGGGCCAACGATCCTGTTGATCGTCGCGGTAATCGGGTCGATCTATGCTGGATTGGCATCGCCGACAGAGGCCGCTGTCGTGGGCGTGTTAGGTGCGCTGATCCTGTCGGCCATTGGTGGTTCGCTGGATTGGCAGAGCACGTGGGAGGCACTGCGCGGTGCGACGATCACCACCTGCATGATTGCCTTTATTCTGGCAGGCGCAGCCTTTTTGACTGTTGCCATGGGTTATACCGGCATTCCGCGCGCCCTGGCGGCGTGGATCGGAGAGCAGGGGTATTCGCCCATTCTGTTGCTCGCGGCACTTGTGGTGTTTTTCGTCATTCTCGGCATGTTCCTGGACGGAATATCCATCGTTGTGCTGACCACCTCAGTGATCCTGCCCATGGTGCTTGCTGCCGATATTGATCCGATCTGGTTCGGCATTTTCCTTGTCCTCGTTGTAGAGATGAGCCAGATCACACCCCCTGTGGGGTTCAACTTGTTTGTTCTGCAATCCATCACCGGGCGCAGTATTTTCGAGATTGCGCGCTATGCCTTTCCGTTTTTCCTGCTCTTGGTGCTGGCCACCGCCATTCTGACGCTATTTCCGGAGATTGCCCTATGGATACCCCAAACAATGCTGGCGCGTTAGGGCCTGTTGTCTCATCGGCACATCTGGCCAATTCGGGATTACCGGAACTGTCAGAGATGGAGTTTGCCCTGACCATGGCGAACCACGCATTTCAGCGCTGGATGGTGCGCTGCATGACGGCGGCAGGGATGCCGGGACTGACCCCGCTAGAGGTTTTGATCGTGCATCTGGTGCATCACCGGGAGCGCGCCAAAAGCCTTGCCGATATCTGCCTCGTGCTGAATATCGAGGATACGCATCTGGTCAATTACGCTGTGAAAAAGCTGGAAAAGCAGGGGCTTGTGCGCTCTGGCCGCAGCGGCAAGGAAAAGACGATCACCATCACCGAGGCAGGGCAAGACTATTGCGCGCAATATGGACGGGTGCGCGAAGCGCTGCTTGTTCGTTCTGTGCAACAGATGGGGGTTGACCCGGCAGAGGTGTCGCGGCTTGCAGCGCTGCTTAGGGCGCTGTCGGGTGGGTATGACCAAGCGGCACGTGGGGCGGCAGCGATTTGATTGCGCTTCTGCATGGTTTGGCGCGGCAGGGGCGCTTGATGCTTGTTCTAGGGTTGGTCGTGGGCATCTTGGCACCCAGATTAGCCAAGGAATTGGCGCCCTTCATCTTTCCGATGATTGTTTTCCTTTTATTTCTCAGCACCCTTCGGGTTGACGTTCTGCGCGCCTTTCCTGCTTGGGCCGATGTTCCCGGCTATCTGGGAATTACGCTGATGATGCAGGTCGCTTTTCCGATGGGTGCCATCGGGCTATTGGCGGTGATGGGTGCGCTGACTTCTATCCTTGGGATCGGGATGGTGTTGGTGCTGGCCGCCGCCCCGCTGACGGGCAGCCCGGGCCTTACCCTGATGGTGGGGGGCGATCCGGCACCGGCCTTGCGACAGTTGATCATTGGCACGATGCTTTTGCCGCTCACCGTCTTGCCGGTGTTTTGGGTGATGCCGGTGTTCGGTAGCCCTGCAGTGGTGGCCATTGCAGCGGCAAAGCTGCTTGGTGTGATTGCTGTTGCGGGCGGGCTTGGCCTGATTTTGCGCCGGTGCTTTAGTTTCTTTCAATCATTCCAAGGGGAAAGAGCGGTTGAAGGCCTGATAACCGTGGTAATGACCGTGGTTGTCGTTGGGTTGATGTCCGCAGTAGGCCCAGCATTGCTGACGGCAAGCCCTGAGCTTTGGCGCACATTGGCAGTTGTTTTTGGTCTGAATTTCGGGGCGCAGATCACCATTTTCTTGGGGGTGACCCGGTTTGGCCGCGCAGAGGCCGCACCAGCACTTGCCGTTATTGGAGGGAACCGCAATCTAGCGCTCTTTCTGGGCGCGCTGCCTGCGAATACGGCCTCTGACTTGTTGCTTTTCATCGGCTGCTATCAGGTTCCGATGTACGTTACCCCATTGGTTATGGCTCCATTGATGCGGCTTTTGAAAAGGCGCATGTCGGATATGCCCTCTTAGATGTCTGATTTAATACAACTCTAGCGTGATTAGACCTTTGGGCTCTTTCAATTGCGCCTTTAACTTGGGCCTATGGTCTGGTATCTTTCAACGGTCGACCAAAGTGCCGTTTTGTTGGTAAATCTTCCATTCCCTTGATGAAAACAGATTTCGGGCCGCAAGACGGTCCTGAAAAAAGGACGCTGCATGCTGGTATCGTTTCATCATATGGTTGTGTTCTTCTTTATCTGAGTGAACCCACCGACTGAGAGTACATTGATAAAAAAGGATATCAAACCGCGTTTCGACGCGACGCCAGACTTCGGAGCTGCGAAGGGCAATGATCCTTTGCGGATCAATACGCGTGCCAAACCGGGGTTTGCGATTACAACGATCTTGCTGAGTCTCGGGGTTGCGACTGTGGTGTTTGCAACGACGGTTTTTATCCTCCCGTCGCTTTGGTGGGCTGTTCTTGCGGCGTATGCAACGCAGGTCAGTTTTATTCTGGTGATGTTTGGCGCGTATTACATGCGCAACGCCGCGCAAGCACCGCAGAGCCCCTATGATGCAGAGCGGTGGGACGGGATCAACGACAGGCTCATTGATACAGAACCGCCCGTTTGGCTGTCATATCAGCCGAAAATGGAGGGTTTGAACCGTGTGCGGCGGGTCGCGGTAAGCGCGGCAAGCGATCGAAATAGCCGCAAATGTTGTGAATGGCTGGCAGAGTATGATTGCGAGGTGCATTTGTGTTCCGACCATGACACATTGATTGGAGACTTGATTGCAAGGCCAGAGCGGTGGTCCTTGCTTGTGCTCGATGTCGACCACATTGGCGGGTCAGACGCTGTTCCAAGAGAGTTGGAGTATATCCGCAGCGGTCTTGCACAGGTGCCCGTGATCCTGATGAGCAGCCGGGCCGCGAAGGCAAGGTTGGATGTGTTGGTGCCTCGCAAGCAAAATATGGTGTTGGCTAAGCCTTTCTTTCGCAAGTGTTTGTTTTCGGCTGTTGAAAGGCTGAACCCATCCACGGCACAGGATGGGCATTGAGGCAAGGCCCGCGTCCTGCTAAGGGAATGAGAAGATTATCCCTTTAGGAGGTTTTCATGCCCGAACATGAAAATGGCACCGCACAAGCCGGGCCACAAATGAAAATGAACATCCTATCGCAATTCATCCGCGATATGTCCTTTGAGAATGTGCTTGCACAGCGGGGCACTGGGGGTGAGGTGCAGCCGGATGTGCAGGTGTCGGTCAATCTCGATGCCAAGAAGCGCAGCGTGGAGCATCAATATGAAGTGGTGGTCAAACTGACCATCAACTCGCGCAACAAGGCCGCAAATGAAGTTTTGTTCGTGCTGGAGCTGGAATATGTGGGTGTTTTCCACATCGAAGGCGTGCCGGAAGAGCAGCTGCATCCGTTCCTGTTGATCGAATGTCCGCGCATGGTTTTCCCGTTCATCCGGCGTATCGTCAGCGACATTACGCATGATGGTGGCTTCCCGCCGTTGAACCTTGAAAACATTGATTTCGTTCAGCTTTATCGCAACGAAATTGCGCGCCGTCAGGCGCAAGTGTCTGCGCCCAAGGCTGACGCCTAAGAGAATTTCCGCCAGAGCGCGGCGTCGCCCATCTTGGCCACAAAGGCCTGATGGGCGTCATTCTCTGTGGCTGTCAGACGAGAGGCGAGCGGCGTCGGTCTGGGCTGTGGCCGCCAGTGAGCTGTGTCGGTCGAGCCACCAGATTTTGCGGTTGGCCCCGTGGCCAACACGAAATCAGGTTGGCGACCACCGATCAATTCCAGATAAACCTCTGCCAAAATCTCGGAGTCGAGCAGGGCACCATGCAGGGTGCGGGCGGAATTATCTATTTGAAATCTGCGACATAGCGCATCAAGCGAGGCCGGAGAGCCGGGAAATTTCTTGCGTGCGATGGCGAGGGTATCAACCGCCTGATCCCATGGCAGTTGTGGCAGTTTGAGCCAGCCGAGTTCGGCGTTGAGGAATTTCATATCAAACGCCGCGTTGTGGATGACAAGCCGCGCATCCCGCACGAAATCAAGAAATTCCTGAGCAATTTCAGCGAATAAGGGCTTATCGCGCAGGAAATCATCGCCAAGGCCATGAACCGCAAAGGCGGCCTCGGGCATAGCGCGCTGCGGGTTGATGTATTTGTGAAAGGTTCGGCCTGTGGGCATGTGGTTGTAGAGCTCTACAGCGCCAATCTCGACGATGCGGTCGCCGGATTCTGGTTCAAAACCAGTGGTTTCCGTGTCGAGAACGATTTCACGCATGGCCTGCCCTTTGTCTTATGTCGCGAAGGATAGATTGGACCTGTTGGCGGGCGGATTCAAGGGTTTCGGTCTCGATCACATAATCGGCGCGGGCGCGTTTTTCGGCATCAGGTATCTGTTTTTCAAGAATATTCTCAAACTGCTCTGGGGTCATGGTACCACGCTCCAGGACGCGGGCGCGCTGCACTTCGGGGGGGGCGCTGACCACCACGGTGTAATCCATGCCACGATCTGCGCCGGTTTCAAAAAGCAGGGGAATATCGAGGACGAGGACGGGCGAAGGGTCTGTAAGATCTGTAAGGTTCTTACGGTGATTATGTACAAAATCCGCACGGTCGCGCGCGACCAGCGGATGCACGATGGATTCGATCTGAGCGAGGGCAGAGGGATCGCGGGACATGATCGCCTTGAGCCGGGCGCGGGAGATGGCCCCGTCCTCGATCGCCTCGGGGAAGGTGGCCGCCATGGGTGCCACGGCGGCACCACCGGGAGCGTAGAGCCGATGCACAGCGGCGTCGGCATCCCAGACAGGACACCCCTCTTCGTTAAAGAGGCGGGCGGTGGTTGATTTGCCCATTCCGATGGAACCAGTCAGGCCAATCAGAATGGTCATCGCAAGACTGCGGCGCGGGTGGCGCTATCCACATTGGGGCGGACGCCAAACCAACGCTCGAATGCGGGAACCGCCTGATGCAGAAGCATGCCCAAACCGTCAACGGTGACGCAGCCCATTTTTTCGGCCTCGATCAGGAACTGGGTCTTGAGGGGTGCGTAGACGAGATCTGTGACCAACGCGCCGCGCCGCAAGCCATCAAGCGGCACGCGCAGCGGCGGCTTGCCCAACATACCAAGGGACGTGGTGTTGACGACGGTCGTCGCCTCTTCCAGCATATTGCCGGCCTGTACCCAATCGACCACGATCAGACGCTTGCCAAATTCGGATTGCAACGCTTCGGCGCGGATGCGGGTGCGGTTGGAAATGAAGATTTCCGGCACGCCAACATCGAGAAGTGACGCCACCACCGCACGTGCAGCACCGCCGGCACCGAGGACAGCAGCGGGGCCCAACTCTGGCTGCCACGTGGGGGCGTTTTGGCGGAGGTTCTGAATGAACCCATAGCCATCGGTGTTATCGGCATGCAGTTTGCCATCCTTGCGGAAAATGAGCGTATTGGCTGCGCCAATCAGAGTGGCGCGATCTGTTACAAGATCGGCCAAGGCCAATGCGCGTTCCTTGTGCGGGACGGTGATATTGACGCCAACGAAGCCCATTTTTGGCAAGGTTTGTAACACATCAGCCAGATTATCAGCGCTGACATCCATCGGAATATAATGGCCTGCAATACCGTTGGTCTTGAGCCAGTGCCCATGCAATTGCGGCGATTTCGAATGCGCTATAGGCGATCCAATGACGCCCGCCAGTGGGATTCTGGCGAGGGGCTGTTTGTCATCGCTCATTGTTGCAGGTCTCCTCGGAGGGTGAGAAAGGACAAAAGATCGAGCAGCGGCAAGCCGAGCACCGTAAAATAATCACCATCCACGCGAGAGAACAAGCGCACGCCTTCCGCTTCGAGCTTGTAAGCCCCGACGCTCACGGAAATGTCAGGCCAGTTTCGGGCAAGATACCCCTCGAGCCAGTCGTCAGAAAAGGGGCGGACCGTCATGCGCGCCATACCGATATGACGCCAGAGCGGGCGACCCCCCTGACAGATCACCGCCGCTGAGAGAAGATCATGGCGTTTGCCACGCATGGCAAAGAGCTGTGCGCGGGCCTGATCCATGGTTTCTGGCTTGGATAAAAGCTCTCCTTCAAGATCGAGCACTTGATCGCAGCCAATGACAAGCGCTGCGGGATGGCGGGCGCTGATTTTGGTGGCCTTGAGCTCTGCCAAAGCATCGGCGATGTCACGCGGCTTGGCGCCCTCGGCCAGAAGGGCGGCGCGCACGCTTTCTTCGTCGACGCGGGGTGTGACCGCCTCAAAGGTAAGACCGGCGTTTCGCAAGAGGCTCTGGCGGATAGAAGAGCCGGAGGCGAGAATGATGGGGGCGTTCATGTGGATAACCTGCGGAACAACATGCAGGACTGTTTAGGAATAATCCCGGGAGAAATCCATCCCATGCAGCAGAGCGGGGACAACTCTGAATTTCAGGAAGGATCTGAGGTGAGTCATCCTCTGTGGGAAAGAACAACTTTGGTGTGAGGACAATGTTTGATTGGCCGAGTTATCCCAAGGACACGCCGATAACGCAACTTTGGGGAGTTTAGTGTAACCTATTGCGGTTATGAGATATTTTGACGGTCACATCGTGAAAACAACAGAGGCTTGAAAAACCGTCAACAGTGTTGTCCCCATGGGGATGATCCTGTGGGTATGGATTTAATCCACAGTTTCGGCGTGCCCTACTTCACACAACATCCTTTCTTATCTCTTTCTTAATATTTAAGAAGAACAGGGTTAGATCGGAGAAATGCATGAGTGACGTCTTGAGTGTGGCTTATCCTTGGATCAAGGCGCTGCATATTATGTCTGTGATCGCTTGGATGGCGGGGTTGTTCTATCTGCCACGGCTGTTTGTCTATCATACGGAACAGTCCGAGCCGGGGGATAGCTGGGACAGCGTTTTTCAAGTCATGGAATACAAGCTTTTGCGGTATATCATGCAGCCGTCGATGATCGCGACCTGGGGTTTTGGCCTGTTGCTGGTGATGACACCGGGTATTGTCGATTGGGGATCTTTGTGGCCCTATGCAAAATTGGCGGGCGTCGTCGTGATGACATGGTTTCACATGTGGCTGAGCGCGCGGCGCAAGGAATTTGCCCGAGGGGCCAATACGCGCACCGGCAGACAGCATCGGATTATGAATGAGGTGCCGACACTGGCGATGGTGGTGATCGTGCTTGCTGTCGTGGTCAAGTTCTGAGCCGGATTGACGCGGCGGGCCCTCTTGCTTATGTAAGCGCTGGGCCGCTGTTCTGGTGGCTGTCAAATTCCCGTATCTGACCATAGGCCGCATCCGAAATCGGATGTCACCAGAGGATTTCCCATGTCCGAAGACCGTTTGAACCTGTCCGACCTCAAAGCGCTGAGCGCCAAGGAGTTGTTGACGATCGCCGAAGAGCTGGAAATCGAGAATGCCTCGACCATGCGCAAGGGCGAGATGATGTTCTCGATCCTCAAGGAGCGGGCCGAGGAGGATTGGACGGTTTACGGCGATGGTGTGTTGGAGGTTCTGCAGGACGGGTTTGGATTCCTGCGGTCACCGGAGGCCAATTATCTGCCGGGCCCGGACGATATTTATGTCTCGCCTGACATGATCCGACAGTATTCGTTGCGCACTGGCGATACGATCGAAGGGCAGATGAAGCAGCCTGATGAGACGGAGCGGTATTTTGCGCTAACCTCGGTTACGCAGATCAACTTTGAGGACCCGGAGCGGGCGCGGCACAAGATTGCGTTTGATAACCTGACGCCGCTCTATCCTGATGAGCGGTTCAAGATGGAAATCGAAGATCCGACCATCAAGGATCGGTCGGCGCGGATCATCGACCTTGTTGCGCCAATCGGGAAGGGGCAGCGGTCTTTGATCGTGGCACCGCCGCGCACGGGTAAAACGGTGCTGCTGCAGAATATCGCGCATAGTATCGAGAAAAATCATCCGGAATGCTATCTGATCGTTCTCTTGATCGATGAGCGGCCGGAAGAGGTGACGGATATGCAGCGCTCGGTCAAGGGCGAGGTTGTGAGTTCGACCTTTGACGAGCCTGCGACGCGGCATGTGGCGGTGTCGGAGATGGTGATCGAGAAGGCGAAACGGCTGGTGGAGCATAAGCGGGATGTTGTGATCCTGCTTGATTCGATCACGCGGTTGGGGCGGGCCTATAACACGGTGGTGCCGTCCTCGGGGAAGGTGCTGACCGGGGGTGTGGATGCCAATGCGTTGCAGCGGCCCAAGCGATTCTTTGGGGCGGCGCGGAATATCGAAGAGGGTGGATCGCTGACGATTATTGCGACGGCCTTGATTGATACGGGCAGCCGGATGGACGAGGTGATCTTTGAAGAATTCAAGGGCACCGGCAACTCTGAGATCGTGTTGGATCGCAAGGTTGCGGATAAGCGGGTGTTCCCGGCGATTGATATTCTCAAGTCTGGGACGCGGAAAGAGGATCTGCTGATCGACAAGGGCGATTTGCAGAAGACATTTGTTCTGCGGCGGATCCTGAATCCGATGGGCACGACCGATGCGGTCGAGTTTCTGTTGTCGAAGCTCAAGCAGACCAAGACCAATTCCGAGTTCTTTGACTCGATGAACACCTGAGGCGGAGCGAAAGCGGAGGTGTCCGGATGGACACGGTTTATGCCTTGGCGACAGCACAGGGGAAGTCGGGTGTTGCGGTTGTCCGGGTTAGCGGGCCGCGCGCCTTTGACGCCTGTCTGCGCATCTGTGGTGACGTGCCGGAGCCGCGCAACTCTGCCTTGAGGATGTTGCGAGATGGGCAGGGCGCGCAGTTGGATCAAGCGCTGGTGCTGACGTTTGCTGACAAGCAGAGTTTTACCGGCGAAGAGACAGTGGAATTTCATCTTCATGGTAGCGTGGCCGTTGTAGCGGCAGTGCTGGACGTGCTTGGGGGAATTGACGGTCTTCGGTTGGCGGAACCCGGCGAGTTTACCCGCCGGGCCTTGGAAAATGGCCGACTTGATCTGGCGCGGGTTGAGGGGCTGGCTGATCTTATCGATGCGGAGACAGAAGCACAGCGCAAGCAGGCGCTGCGGGTGTTTTCTGGTGCATTGGGCGGGAAATGCGAGGCGTGGCGGGGTCTTTTGCTGCGGGCGGTGGCGCTTTTGGAAGCCACGATTGATTTTGCCGATGAGGAAGTGCCCGTAGACGTTTCGTTTGAGGTGACGGCGCTGGTGAGAGAGGTAGCCGAGGCTCTCGAGCGGGAAATCGCTGGCAGCTGGGTTGGGGAGCGGATTCGTAGTGGATTCGAAGTTGCGATCATCGGGGCACCGAATGTGGGAAAATCCACTCTTCTCAACAGTTTGGCAGGTCGGGAGGCGGCGATTACCTCGGAATATGCCGGGACGACGCGGGATGTGATTGAGGTTCGCATGGATCTGGCCGGGTTGCCGGTGACATTGCTCGATACGGCGGGCCTGCGTGAGACGGTAGATGCCGTGGAGTCCATTGGCATTGCGCGGGCGCGGGCGCGGGCGGATGCCGCTGACTTGCGGGTGTTTCTTGTTGAGGCTGGGGAGAAGCCGGAGATGGACCCCCGTGAGGATGATATCATCCTTTGGGCTAAGGCAGATTTGTTGGGACGTGTTGAGAACGCCATTTCTGGCAAAACGGGTGCTGGTGTGTCGGAGTTGGTAGCGCGGATTGGGCAGGTGTTAAGTAAACGTGTCGCTGGTGCGGGGATTGCGACGCGCGCGCGGCATCGGCAAGCCATGGAGCGCGGATTGGGTGCGCTACAAGCTGCTTTGGAGCTTCTTTCGTATGGGGAGGCATCGGCGGAGGTTGCGGCGGAGGAGCTACGTGTGGCTATCCGAGCGCTTGATTCTCTGGTAGGACGTATTGATGTCGAGATGGTGCTCGATGAAATTTTCGCCAGCTTCTGCTTGGGTAAATGAGAGGTGTTTCACGTGAAACATTTTGACGTCATTGTTATTGGTGGTGGGCATGCTGGCGCGGAGGCCGCGCACGCGGCCGCGCGGATCGGTGTGAGAACCGCACTGGTGACGTTGAACCGGGCTGGTATCGGGGTGATGTCTTGCAATCCAGCGATTGGGGGGCTTGGCAAGGGCCACCTCGTGCGTGAGATTGATGCGTTGGACGGGGTCATGGGCCGCGTTGCGGACCGTGCGGGCATTCAGTTTCGGTTGTTGAACCGGCGCAAAGGGCCTGCAGTGCAGGGGCCGCGGGCACAGGCCGATCGCAAGATTTACCGCGAAGAGATGCTGCGAGAGCTTGAGTCTTGCTCAACCTTGGAAATTGTTGAGGGCGAGGCCGCCGATTTTGTGATGCAGGGCGAGCGCGTCGCCGGCGTGCGTTTGGCGGATGGAAGCGAGATTTCCGCATCCGCAGTGGTGCTAACAACCGGGACCTTTTTGCGTGGTGTGATTCACATTGGGGATGAATCCTATCCGGGGGGTCGTATGGGAGACCGCCCCGCAGTGATGTTGGCAGAGCGTATGGATGGGTTTGGGCTGCCGATGGGCCGGCTAAAGACTGGCACGCCGCCCCGGTTAGATGGGAAGACGATTGACTGGTCGCGACTGGAGGAGCAGCCAGGGGATGATGACCCGGTGCTGTTTTCGTTTCTGTCCAAGCGCCCAACGGCCCGTCAGGTGTGCTGTGGGATCACGCATACGAACGCACAGACCCATGATATAATTAGGGAAAACCTGGATCGCTCGGCGATGTATGGCGGCCATATAGATGGGATTGGGCCCCGCTATTGCCCGTCGATCGAGGATAAGATCGTACGGTTTTCTGACAAAACCTCGCATCAGGTGTTCTTGGAGCCAGAAAGCTTGTCGGATCACGTGATCTATCCCAACGGGATTTCGACATCGCTACCGGCGGTCGTTCAGGAGGCCTATGTGCGGTCCATTGTTGGGCTGGAGCATGTCGAGATACTTCAGCCTGGTTATGCGATTGAATATGACTATGTCGACCCTCGCGCGCTTGACAGTCGTCTTGCTGTCAAGGCTGTTCCGGGCCTGTTTTTGGCCGGACAAATCAATGGGACAACTGGATATGAGGAGGCCGCTGCGCAAGGCCTGGTTGCAGGGCTGAATGCGGCGCTGGAGGCGAAAGGGCGCGAACCGGTTCAGTTTAGCCGCACCGATAGTTATATCGGCGTGATGATTGATGATCTGACCACACGGGGTGTGAGTGAGCCCTATCGCATGTTCACCTCGCGCGCGGAGTTCCGTCTTTCGTTGCGTGCGGATAATGCGGATCAGCGCCTAACGCCTTTGGGTCTGGACCTTGGCTGTGTTGGAGATGGCCGCCGGGCGGTTTTTGGCGACAAGATGGAGCGTCTGGTGCAAGGAAGACAGCGGTTGGAGGCGACAACTTTTACGCCGCGCCAATTGTCTGAGAGCGGTTTCAAGGTGAACCAGGATGGTGCACGGCGCAGCGCATTTCAGATCCTATCCTTTCCCGATGTTGATTTTTCGGATCTTCTGCGGCTGGATCAGGGGTATTCGGAGATTGATCCGGAGTGTCAGCAGCAGCTTGCGCGTGATGCTCTTTACGCCAGCTATATTGAACGCCAGGCGCGTGATGTGGCGATGATGAAGCGTGACGAGGCGCATGTTATTCCAGAGAATTTTGCTTATGATCGCATTGAGGGCCTATCGAATGAGCTCAAGGGTAAGCTGGCGCAGGTGCAGCCAGAGAATCTTGCTCAGGCGGCTCGGATCGAGGGGATGACACCCGCGGCGCTAAGCCTGATTCTTGCAAAACTGCGCCAAGCGGCGCGGGAGAAGATCGCGTGACCGGCTTGCCGGATGTTTCACGTGAAACACAGACTCGGCTTGAAATTTATGCAGATTTGTTGGTCAAGTGGAACCCGCGCATCAACCTGGTCTCAAGAAAAAGCCTTGATGAGATGTGGACACGGCATTTCGCCGATTCTGCGCAAATTCATGCACTTGCTCCGCCTTCGGTGGATCATTGGATTGATCTGGGATCAGGGGGCGGCTTTCCAGGCTTGGTGGTTGCAATTTTGGCTCAGGATGGCGGTTCGCCCCGACGGGTGACGTTGATTGAATCGGATGCCCGTAAGGCGGCGTTTCTGCGGGTTGTGATTCGAGAGACAGGGCTTAACGCGATGGTTCTCAATGACCGGATTGAAAAGGTCAGACCCCAAGAAGCGGATGTGCTCTCGGCGCGCGCGCTGACGGATTTAAGTGGGCTTTTGGAGTTTTCCGAGCGCCATTTAGCACAGGATGGTGTTGCACTTTTCCTCAAGGGGGCCCGCTGGGAGAATGAAATGGCCGCAGCCGAAAGGACGTGGTCATTCACCCACCGGCTTGTTAAAAGTGCAACAGAAGATGGATCTGTCATTTTTGCCATCACAGGAGTGTCCCGTGCCTGATCCGACGCGCCCCGAAGGACCGAAGATCATTGCGATTGCCAACCAAAAGGGTGGGGTGGGCAAGACCACGACAACCATTAATCTGGCGGCCGCGCTGGCAGAAACCGGCGTGCGGGTGCTGATCGTTGATCTTGATCCGCAGGGCAACGCCTCGACTGGTCTTGGGCTGGATGTGGCGGCGCGGAAATTTACAGTTTATGATCTTTTGTTGGATGAGGCGCCGCTGGGGGATGTTATTCAGCCGACCGCGCAAGATGGGCTTTCGATCATTCCATCAACGGTCGATCTTTCCTCTGCTGATATCGAGCTGATTGCAAACGAGAAACGTAGTTTCCTGCTGCATGACGCCCTGCGACAGCCTGCAATGGATGCGTATGGGTTTGACTATGTGTTGATTGATTGCCCGCCGTCGCTCAATCTTTTGACGGTGAATGCAATGGTCGCGGCGCATTCGGTTCTTGTGCCCCTGCAGAGCGAGTTTTTTGCGCTTGAGGGTCTGTCGCAGCTTATGTTGACCATTAGAGAGATTCGTCAAACCGCGAATCCGGCGCTGCGGATCGAAGGGGTTGTGCTGACAATGTTTGATTCGCGCAACAACCTCTCTACCCAGGTTGAGCAGGACGCACGTGACAATCTTGGGGAGCTGGTCTTTCGTACGCGGATTCCCCGAAATGTTCGCGTAAGCGAGGCGCCGTCTTATGCCATGTCCGTGCTAAGCTATGATCCGCTGTCCAAGGGGGCGCAAGCGTATCGCGAGTTGGCGCAGGAACTGATTGAAAACACGGCGCGAATCGCCGCCTGATCAAAGGGGATCGGCAATGACCAGCAAGAAATCTCAACCACGTGGTCTTGGCCGTGGGCTGTCAGCGTTGATGGCGGATGTCACGACAGAGAGCCCGGAACGCCCCGCTGATGCGCCGCGGCGTCCGGATCTGATGGTGCCGGTGGAAAAGGTCCGGCCTAACCCGAACCAGCCGCGTCGGGATTTTGATGGTGCGCTTCTCGAGGATCTGGCGCGGTCGATTTCTGAAAAGGGTATCTTGCAGCCCCTGATCGTGCGGCCCGCCCCGGACCGGGATGGGGAATATGAAATCGTGGCCGGCGAGCGCCGGTGGCGTGCGGCTCAGATGGCTAAGCTGCATCAGATTCCGGTTTTGGTGCGTGATTTCAACGATACCGAAGTGCTCGAAGTTGCCATCATCGAGAATATTCAGCGCGCCGATCTCAATCCGGTGGAAGAGGCCTTTGGCTATCAGCAATTGATGCAAAAGTTTGGTCATACACAAGAGCGGCTGGCTGACGCGCTGGGTAAAAGCCGGAGCCATATTGCGAATTCAGTGCGCCTTTTGTCTTTGCCCGATGAGGTTTTGACGTTTCTGCGTGAAGGCAAGCTGTCCTCGGGTCATGCGCGAGCGTTGATTACATTGGACGATCCTGCGGCTGTCGCGCGTCAGGTCATACAGAAATCGCTGTCGGTGCGTGAGACAGAGAAATTGGCAAAGGCTGGAATCGGTAACATCTTTAGCGACACCGGGCGTTCGGCGAAGCCGCGCAAAGAGATCCTCAAGGATGCTGATACACGAGCGCTGGAGGATGATCTTTCGGCCAATTTAACGATGAAGGTCGAGATCGAGCATGTTCCCGGTCAGGAGAACGGGAGAATTACGATCCATTATGCTTCGCTTGATCAATTGGACCGCCTGATTGGCATGCTCAGCATTTAATCCGGCAAGAGATCGCGAATCACAGCATTGAGCACCGCCCGTCCTGAACGGGTGGCGCGAAGGCGGCTGTCGTGCGTTTCGATCATCCCGATGGACACCAAATGATCGACAGCGGCGGGGTCAAGAGGTTTGCCTGCGAGCCTTTCGAAACGCGCCGGATCAATTCCATCGGTGATGCGCAGGCCCATTAACAAGTATTCTACGGCCTGATCCGGACCAGACAGGCGCTCGCGTGTCTCAATCACACCGCTGTTTTCCACAGATTCCAGCCATTTACCCGGTGCCCGATGGGTCTCGGTGGCGTATTTCTGGCCATTGTGCGTGATCCGCCCATGAGCGCCCGGCCCGATGCCGATATAGTCACCATAGCGCCAGTAGATCAGATTGTGCCGCGATTCCGCACCAGCGCGCGCATGGTTCGACACTTCATAGGCTGGCAGGCCAGCAGATGCGCAGATCTCTTGTGTCGTCTCATACATTTCTGCGGCGATATCATCCTCTGGCAACCCGCGCAGCTTGCCCGCTGCGTAGCGACCGCCAAAGGCTGTGCCGGATTCGATGGTAAGCTGGTAGAGCGACAGGTGATCCACCGCCATAGAGAGCGCGCTGCGCAGTTCCGTTTTCCAAGAGTCGAGAGTTTGATCTTGTCGGGCATAGATCAGATCAAAACTGACACGCTCAAAGTTTTCTCTCGCGATATCAAAGGCTTGCCTTGCCTCGGAAACGCTGTGGATACGGCCCAGCCGTTTGAGATCGGCGTCATTCAGGGCCTGAATACCCATAGAAATACGCGAGATGCCCGCCTGTGCGAAGGCGCGAAAGCGCCCGGCCTCGACCGAGCCGGGGTTCGCTTCGAGCGTGATTTCAGGGTCATTCGCCATAGGCCAATGGTGTTTGATCCGCTCAATAATCGCTGCCACCGTTTCCGGAGCCATCAGGCTGGGTGTGCCGCCACCAAAGAACACCGTATTGAGCACGCGTCCGGGTAGGAGTGCGGCGTAGCGATCAATCTCGGTGAGATAGGCCGCGCACCAGCGGCTCTGGTCGATGTGGCGCGCGACATGGCTGTTGAAATCGCAATAGGGGCATTTGGCCTCGCAAAAGGGCCAATGCAGATAGAGACCAAAGCCGCCCTGTTGCCAATCCTCAGCCAAAACAGCCTGCGACCAATTTACCAAACGCGTCTGCGCGGTGGCTGATCCTGTTCTTCTTTGCGGGCGACATTTCGGCAAAGGTCAGATCGTGACCGAGCGGCTGGAACATCGGATCGTAACCGTGCCCTTCTACGCCACGTATGGGCCAGACCACCCAGCCCTCGACCGTGCCTTCAAAGACCTCGTCGTGCCCATCGGGCCAGGCCAGGACCAATGTGCAACAGAATCGTGCTGTCCAGGGCTGTGGTTCTTTGCTGGCCAACAGCGCCTCATGGGCGCGAGACATCGCTTTGCCAAAGTCGCGGCCCGTCTCTGTTTCGGCCCAATCTGCCGTATAGACGCCCGGTGCGCCGTCAAGTGCGTCAATCGCTATCCCGGAGTCGTCCGAGAGTGCAGGCAGGCCTGTCGCCTGCGCCGCGGCATGGGCCTTGATCCGCGCATTGCCGACAAAACTTGTCTCTGTCTCTGCAGGCTCCTGCAGCCCCATCGCGGCGGCACCAACCACATCAACGCCGTAGGGCGCCAGAAGCGCCCGAATCTCGTCAAGTTTTCCGGCGTTGTGGGTGGCAACGAGCAACCGGTCGTCGGTGAATTTACGCACCCGTCGCCTCGCGTTGTTTCGCCACCAGCTGGTCAACGCCGAGTTCGGCCAGATCAAGCAGCGCGTTCATCTGCTCGCGGCTATAGGTTGCGCCTTCCGCGCTCATCTGCACTTCAATAAGGCGCTTTGTGCCGGTCATGATGAAGTTGCCATCCACTCCGGCCTCGCTGTCCTCGGGATAGTCGAGATCGAGCACGGGTTGCCCAGCATAGATGCCACAGGAAACGGCTGCGACAGGGTCGATCAGCGGATCGCTGAGCACATCGCCCGCTTTCATCAGCTTTTGCACCGCCAGTTTCAGGGCAACCCAGCCGCCGGTGATCGAGGCGCAGCGGGTGCCGCCATCGGCCTGAATCACATCGCAATCCACCGTGATCTGGCGTTCGCCAAGGGTCACGCGGTCGACGCCGGCGCGCAGGCTGCGGCCGATCAAGCGTTGGATTTCAACGGTGCGCCCGCCTTGTTTGCCTGCCGTCGCCTCGCGGCGCATGCGGCTGCCGGTAGAGCGGGGCAGCATGCCATATTCTGCCGTGACCCAGCCCAGCCCAGAACCTTTGACAAAAGGCGGCACGCGCTCTTCGATAGTGGCGGTGCACAAGACATGCGTATCACCAATCTTGATCAGGCAAGAGCCCTCTGCATGTTTGAGCACCCCTGTTTCGATTGAAACGGAGCGCATTTCGCTTAGATTTCTACCTGACGGCCGCATGGCATGTCCTTTTCCTTGGTTGCCCCGAGATATATGGGCAAGCCCTCCTATGGCAACCCCGATTGACCTTTGGCCTCTGCGGTCCTTAATAGCCCAAGAGACAGGAAGCACAGCCGATGACAGACGCCGCCTCGATCCTCGAACAGCTCAACGATCGCTCGCGCGAAGTGTTTCGCCGCGTGGTCGAGAGCTATCTGGCCAATGGCGATCCGGTTGGGTCGCGCACCCTGACCCGTGACTTCAGCGAAAAGGTTAGTGCCGCCACGATCCGCAACGTGATGCAGGATCTGGAATATATGGGCCTGTTGGGCAGTCCGCATATCAGCGCGGGGCGCATTCCCACGCAAGAAGGCCTGCGGATGTTTGTCGATGGTCTGCTTGAGGTCAGCAATCTAGAGGCTACGGACCGGCAGGCGATTGATGCGACGGTCGGCAGCAATTCGCAGGATGTGGGCGGTGTGCTTGATCGCATCGGGGCTGCGCTCTCTGGTGTTACGCGGGGCGCATCGCTGGTTCTTGCGCCCAAGCATGAGGCGCCGATCAAACATATCGAATTCGTCAGTCTTGGCCATGACCGCGCTCTTGTGGTGCTGGTGTTTTCCGATGGGCATGTCGAGAACCGGATATTCACCCCGCCACCGGGCCAAACGCCAAGTTCCATGCGCGAGGCCGCGAATTTTCTTAATGCGCTGATCGAGGGCAAGACGCTCTCGGATTTGCAGACTGTGATCTCACGTCAGATTGCCGCGCGGCGGCAGGAAATTGATCAGCTTGCCCGCGACCTGATTGATAGCGGGCTTGCAGTGTGGGAAGGCGAGGGCGACAAATACGAGCGGCTGATTGTGCGAGGTCGCGCCAATCTGCTCAATGCGACCTCTGAGGAAAAGGATCTGGAACGGATTCGCATCCTGTTTGACGATCTCGAACGCAAGCGCGATATCGCCGAATTCCTTGAATTGGCCGATGAGGGGGCCGGAGTACGCATTTTTATTGGCTCCGAGAACAAACTTTTCTCACTTTCGGGTTCCTCTTTGGTGGTCTCTCCATATATGAACGCTGACCGTAAGATCATCGGTGCGGTAGGGGTTATCGGCCCCACGCGCCTCAATTACGGGCGGATTGTGCCGATTGTGGATTACACGGCGCAGCTCGTGGGTAAACTGATCTCCGACCGGAGCTAGAGGTGAAGAATGGCAGAGCCGAAAGAAGACAGCTTTCTCGATGATATCGAAGAGGCCGCCGCGCAAGAGCGCGAGCGTATGGATGACGATATGAGTGATGAAGCGTTGGAGCTTGACGCGCTGCGCGCCGAGCGGGACGCCCTGCGCGACAAGTTCATGCGCGCGCTGGCCGATGCCGAGAATGCGCGCAAGCGGTCCGAGAAGGATCGGCGCGAGGCCGAGAATTACGGCGGATCCAAGCTGGCGCGCGATATGCTGCCGGTACATGACAATCTGAAGCGGGCGCTTGAAACCGTAAATGAAGAGCAACGTGCTGCGTCAGCCGCCTTGTTTGAGGGGATCGAGCTGACTTTGCGCGAATTGCTCAATGTCTTTACCAAGCATGGCATCACCGTGATTGATCCGCAGGTCGGAGACCGATTCGATCCGCAGCATCACGAGGCGATGTTCGAGGCGCCGTTGCCCGGCACCAAGGCAGGAGAGATCATTCAGGTCTCGACCCAAGGCTTCATGCTGCATGATCGCATTTTGCGCCCGGCGCAGGTGGGCGTATCCTCGAATCGTGGATGATGTGCGATGGGGCGGGGGTTACCCCGCCTTGTCGGCCTGTTCCTGACTAAGCGACTTCAACTCATAAATCAGTTCAAGCGCTTCGCGGGGCGTAAGCGCATCGGGCAGGATCGCGCTCAGGCGCTTTTCCACCACCGACTCGCGGGGTGGTTTGGGGGCTGGGGGCGGCGCGAGTGCCGCAAAGAGCGGTAGATCGTCGATCAGCGTTTTTTGTGCGCGGTGGCCTTCGCGGTCGCCTTTTTCCAGCGCATCGAGCACCACCCGTGCCCGCGCCACCACCGAGGCAGGGAGACCGGCCAATTTGGCGACCTGCACGCCGTAGCTACGATCCGCAACGCCCCGCCGCACCTCGTGCAGGAAAATGACATCGCCGTCGTGCTCTTTGACGCTTACGGTGGCGTTCTCGACGCGGTCGAGTTTGTCACTTAGATGGGTCAGTTCATGGTAATGCGTGGCAAAGAGCGCGCGGCAGGCGTTGACATCGTGCAGATGTTCCAGCGTGGCCCATGCGATGCTGAGCCCGTCCCAAGTGGCTGTGCCGCGCCCGATTTCATCGAGAATCACCAGCGCATGATCGTCTGCCTGATTCAGGATTGCAGCGGTTTCGACCATTTCGACCATAAAGGTCGAGCGTCCGCGCGCCAAATCGTCTGACGCGCCGACGCGGCTAAAGAGTTGGCTGACCAAGCCGATATGGGCGGATGTCGCAGGCACATAGCTGCCGATTTGGGCCAAAAGGGCAATGAGTGCGTTCTGGCGCAGAAAGGTGGATTTACCCGCCATATTCGGGCCGGTTAGCAGCCAAATATCGCTCTTGCCGCCCAGATCACAATCATTGGCAATGAAGGGCGCGCCGCCCTGCGCGCGCAGGGCGCGTTCCACAACCGGATGCCGCCCACCTACGATGTTGAGCGCGCGGCTCTGGTCTACGTTCGGGCGGCACCAGTTTTCAGCCCGCGCGAGATCGGCGAGAGCGGTGGTCAGGTCTAGTTCGGCGAGGGCGCGGGCGCAGTGTGCAATTTCGGCGGCGCGGTCAAGAATCTCGGTCTTTAGGGCATCATAGAGCCGCTTTTCGATCTCGAGCGCACGACCGCCTGCGTTCAGAATCCGGGTTTCCATCTCGCTCAGGGGCACGGTGGTGAACCGGAGCTGATTGGCCGTGGTTTGGCGGTGTTTGAAGGTTTCGTTCAACGGCACGCTCAGCATGCGGTCGGCATGGGTGCTGGTCACTTCGATGAAATAACCCAGCACGTTGTTATGTTTGATCTTGAGCGAGGGAATGCCGGTTTGGGTGATATAGTCGCCCTGCATTCGGGCGATCACACCGCGCCCTTCGTCGCGCAATTGGCGTGCTTCGTCGAGGTCTCTGTCATAGCCTGGCGCGATAAAGCCGCCATCGCGCGCCAGAAGCGGTGGCTCTGCGACCAGGGCCTGATCGAGGAGGTCAAGAAGGGTGTCATGCCCGGTCAGACTCAGAGCCGCTTGGTGCAGAAGCGGGGGAAGGTCCGTATTGGCGAGGCGCTGGGCAATTTCCATGGCCTGTGCCAGCCCGTTGCGCACCGCCGCCAAATCGCGCGGACCGCCACGATCAAGGCCCAGGCGTGACAGAGCACGGTCAAGATCGGGCACCTTGCGCAGGGATTCGCGCAGGTCTGCGCAAATGCGGCTCTGTTCCACCGCGAAATGCACTGATTCAAGGCGGGATTGCACGGTGTCGAGCGCGCGGCTGGGGCTGGAGAGGCGACGTTCGAGGAGCCGTCCGCCGCCCGCTGTCACGGTTCTGTCGATCGTCGCAAGAAGCGAGCCGGCGCGGCCGCCATTCAGGCTGTGGGTTAATTCCAGATTGCGCCGGGTGGCGGCGTCGATCTGCATGACGCGCGCCTCGTTTTCGCGGGTCGGGGGCTGTAACAGGGGCAATTTGCCCTTTTGTGTGATGTCGAGCCAGTCCACGATCGCGCCCATCGCGGCGATTTCAGGGCGCGTGAAAGACCCATAGGCGTCGAGCGTGTCAACGCCATAGAGCAGGCAAAGCCGTCGCTCGCCTGCTGTGCTGTCAAACGCGGCCTGCCCCAGCCCGGTGAGAGAAGCGCCAGATTCAGAGACTAATTCGCCGAGATTTGCAATATCTGCCTCGGTCAGCAGCACTTCGCGCGGGGCGAGGCGGGCCAATTCGGGGCCAAGGCGCGCGGGCGACAGGGGCATGACATGAAAAGCGCCGGTGGAAATATCGACCCAAGCCAGCGCGCCCGCGCCACGCACGGTTGCAAAACTGACAAGGTAATTGTGGCGGCGTGCCTCAAGCAGGCTTTCCTCGGTCAGGGTGCCGGGGGTTACAAGGCGCACCACCTCGCGATGGACCACGGATTTCGCCCCGCGCTTCTTGGCTTCGGCGGGATCCTCCATCTGTTCGCAGACGGCGACGCGAAACCCTTTGCGAATGAGGGTTAAAAGATAGCCTTCGGCGGCATGGACCGGCACGCCGCACATGGGAATATCCTGCTCGAGGTGCTTGCCGCGCTTTGTCAGCGCGATATCGAGCGCCTCGGCGGCGGCGGCGGCATCGTCAAAGAACAGTTCGTAAAAATCGCCCATGCGATAGAAAAGCAGCGCCTCGGGATATTGCGCCTTGATCTCTAGGTATTGTGCCATCATCGGCGTGACGGTTGATCCCGTGGTATTCACCTGCGCCCCCTTGTTGCTTGAGCGACCTTACAAATCCATGCTGCGCGGTGAAAGACCAAAGCGCGATTGCGGGCGGGTGTCTGGCTGTTATCCTTGGAAAAGAAAGTTGAGTATTTGGGCCAAAAAGAAGCGGGTGGTATGATTTTCAATCTCGGGTCGATCAATGCCGATCATGTCTATCGCCTGGCGCAGTTGCCACATGCGGGTGAGACTGTCACGGCGCAGGGCTATGCGCGGTTGCTGGGTGGCAAGGGGGCGAACCAATCGATTGCCGTGGCTCGGGCCGGGGGGCAAGTGGTGCATATCGGCGCGGTGGGCGCGGATGGCGATTGGATGGTAGAGCTTTTGTCTGCGGATGGCGTGGATGTGCGGCATGTGCGCCGGGACCAAGGGGCGTCGGGCCATGCGGTGGTTACAGTTGAGCAGAGCGGCGAGAATGCGATTTTGATCCACGCCGGGGCCAATCGGGCCTTGCGGATGCAGGATGTTGAGGCCGCGTTGGCGGAGGCGGGGCCGGGCGATTGGCTCATGCTACAGAATGAGACGAATGTGCAGGTTGAGGCGGCGTGCATGGCCCAAGACAGGGGGATGCGTGTCGCCTATTCTGCTGCGCCTTTTGATGAGGCGGCGCTGCGGGCGGTTCTGCCCCATGTCACCCTTTTGATGGTGAACGAGGGGGAGGCGGCGCAGATGACGCAGGCCATGGGTGCTGTTCAGGTGCCGATGCTCTGCGTTACGCGGGGCGCGCGCGGTGTTCTCTGGACAGAGGCAGGATGCCGAGATGCAGTCACTATTACGGCGCGAAAGGTTGTTCCGGTGGATACGACTGGCGCCGGAGATACCCTAGCCGGGTATTTGGTGGCTGGGTTGGCTGCGGGCCTGAACCCAGAGCGGGCGTTGCAAGGGGCGGTTGGCGCTGCCGCCCTTGCGGTTACGCGCCCCGGAGCATCAGGAGCGATCCCCCTGGCGGCCGAGGTGGCCGCGTTTCTTGGTCAGGAGTGACCGGCGAAGGGCGCATCCTTGCCCCAAAGCTCTTTGACGCGGGTATCTCTGCCGCAGGCGTCGCGATAGAGCTTGTAGGCGCTGGCTTTGGTTCGGGGGCCAAAGCGCGTGAGGATGATTTCGCTGCTTTTGTAATAATCCTGATGATAGGCTTCGGCGGCATAGAAGGGCTGAGTATTGAGAACGGGGGTCACTATTTTCTGGCCCAAGGCTGATTTTGCCTCAGCGATGGCACCCTCGGCGATCTGCTTTTCTGCGGGATCAGAGACGAAAATCGCGGTGCGATAGTTGTCACCCCGGTCGCAGAACTGACCGCCTGCGTCAGTTGGATCGACCGAGCGCAGGAACAGGTGCAGGAGTTGTGCGCGGGTGACTTGGGCGGGGTCGAAGGTCAGGCGCACGGCCTCGTAATGACCGGTGCCGCCGGATGTGACCTGTTTGTAGCTGGGGTTTTTGACCGTGCCGCCGGTAAAGCCCGACTCTGCCGCGATGACGCCCCGGACCTGTTCAAAATCTGATTCGACACACCAGAAACAGCCGCCTGCGACGATGAGCGTTTCTGTTTCTGCCGCATGGGCACGGCCACCGTGGACGCACAGGCCAACGATGATAAGCCCTGCGAGCAGCGCTGCCTTGAGTTTCCGAACATTGCTCAGCATGGTTTTAACCCTCCTGCTATTGCCAGCAACATGACGCAATTGCAGGGAGAGGCCAAACAACGACGTCGTGAGGTCACGCGGTGTTGAGCAATGTTTCGCTTTTTATGGCACCGTTCGGCAATAGATGGCCTAGCGCGGTGTGAGATGCAGCGCCATTTCGCGTGCGGGGCAGACGCCCTTGAGCCCGCCGGGCACGTCGAGATTGGCGAGCGTGGTGATCCGGTACTGAGTGGCGTAGTGGCGGTTCACCTCATCGAAGGTGACGCAAAACGGTGGGCCCGCCATGATCGCGGGATCGTATTCGAAGGTTATGAGCAATTGCGGGGCGGTGGCCGTAAGGGCCACAATATGCGCGGTGTAGCGGGTGCGCATATCGGGCGGCAGCGCCACCAGCGCGGCGCGGTCATAGATTGCATCGACAGAGCCGAGCAGATCGGGGGTGAGCGCGAAAATGTCGCCTGCAAACACAGTGACGCCGGGGGCGGCATAGGCGCGAAGGGTGCCGTGATCGGTGATTTCCGGCACGGTGCCCAGCTCCTCGAAAAGCTGGCGCACGGCGATGTCACTGAGTTCCGCGCCTGCGACGCGGTAGCCTTGGGCCAAGAGCCAGGCGATATCGCGGGTTTTGCCACAGAGGGGCAGAAAAATCCGCGCGCCTGGCTTGAGACCAAGCGCGCCGATATGGGCCGCAAGCATGCGGTTTACGTCGCCTTCATGAAAGCCGATCTGCATGTTTTCCCAACGGGTATGCCAGAAATCGGCCTCCACGATCCTTAGCCTTTGAGCCTGCGGTCGCGCGCTGCAAGGAGTTTCAGGCGCAGCGCGTTGAGTTGGATGAAGCCGGCCGCGTCTTTTTGATCATAGGCGCCAGCGTCATCTTCAAAGGTGACGTGGGCCTCGGAATAGAGGCTGTGATCGGACCAGCGGCCAACACAGGACACCGAGCCTTTGTAGAGTTTGAGGCGGACGGTGCCTGTGACATGTTCCTGGCTTTTGTCGATGGCGGCCTGAAGCATATAGCGTTCGGGCGAGAACCAGAAGCCGTTGTAGATCAGTTCGGCATAGCGCGGCATGAGCGAATCCTTGAGATGGCCCGCGCCGCTATCAAGGGTGATCTGTTCGATGCCACGATGGGCCTCGAGCAGGATGGTGCCGCCGGGTGTTTCGTAGATGCCGCGCGACTTCATGCCGACAAAGCGGTTTTCCACGAAATCGAGCCGCCCGATGCCGTGTTTGCGGCCAAATTCATTGAGGTCGGTCAGGATGGTTGCGGGGCTGAGAGGGGTGCCGTTGATGGCCACGGCATCGCCACGCTCGAAGCTGACTTCGATGAACTCGGGCGTATCGGGCGCGTCTTCGGGGCTTACGGTGCGCTGATACACGTAATCGGGGGCCATTTCGGCGGGGTCCTCAAGCACGCGGCCTTCGGAGGAGGTGTGCAGCAGGTTGGCATCCACCGAAAAGGGGGCCTCGCCACGCTTGTTTTTCGCGATCGGGATTTGGTTTTCTTCGGCAAAGGCGATCAGCTTGGTCCGGCTGGTCAGATCCCAGAGACGCCAAGGGGCGATCACCTTGATATCGGGATTGAGCGCGTAAGCGGCCAGCTCGAACCGGACCTGATCGTTGCCCTTGCCGGTGGCACCATGGGCCACGGCATCGGCACCGGTCATCGCGGCAATCTCGACCAGGCGTTTGGAAATCAGTGGGCGGGCGATGGACGTGCCCAAGAGGTAGAGCCCTTCGTAGAGCGCATTGGCGCGGAACATCGGAAAGACGAAATCGCGCACGAATTCTTCGCGGACATCCTCGATATAGATATTCTCGGGCTTTATCCCCAGCATCTCGGCCTTTTGGCGCGCGGGGTCCAGCTCCTCTCCCTGACCGAGATCAGCGGTGAAGGTCACAACCTCGCAGCCATATTCGGTCTGGAGCCATTTCAGGATGATCGAGGTATCGAGGCCCCCGGAATAGGCCAGAACAACTTTCTTGGGCGCGGACATGTCATTCCCCTTGCGTCAAATCTGGCTGGCGAAGTAGCGGCTTTTGCGGTGATGGGCAAGTGGACGCGGTTGACTGCGCCTTTGGTTGTGCTAGCGACGGCGGGCAATTGTCAAAAGGTGCGATTATGGCGGCGTGGCGTATTTTTATCCATTCAGTGCAGATGATTTTCAACAATCTGCCTCAGGTGGTCCGGATTGTGCTGGTGCCCTTGGGGATCGGGATTGCGACGTTGGTCCTCTTTGCGGTTCTGGGTGTCTCGATGGACGGGACGGATACGGAGGGTGCCACGGTGGGACAGATCGCGGGGCTAATCTTGTTGGCGCTTGTGCTGATCGGTCTGGCGCTATGGGTCATTGTGGCGTGGCACCGCTTTATCCTCTTGGCGGAATACCCCCAAGGCTGGGTGCCGATGCTGCGCACGGATCGCATGCTGTCTTATATCGGACATTCGCTCTGGCTTGGCCTTGTGATGATGGGCCTGATGCTGCCCCTCTTTCTGGTGGTTGGGGTTATTGGCGGGCTGGCCCCCCTGATTGTCACGATTGTGAGTATCGTGGTGATCGTCGCGGCCAATGTGGTGTTCTTTCGGCTCTCAACGATCCTGCCTGCGGCGGCGATTGGCAAGCCGCTTGCGTTGAAAGAGGCGTGGACCGCGACCGAAGGCAGCAGCGCTACGATTCTGATCCTTGTTCTTATTCTGGGGGTGGCGCAATTCGCGCTGCAGCTTTTGCTTGGGTTGCTGCTTTTGACGCCGGTGATCGGGGCCGTGTTGATGGTGCTGGGCACGGTGGTGTCGGGTCTGGTCAATATCAGCATTCTGACCACGCTTTACGGCTATTATATCGAAAAGCGCGCGCTCTGAGCCTTGTCAGAGGGGTGTGATTGGGGCACTGAGGCGGGCATGACCGAGTTTCAGGAAAATGCCCGCGCCGCAGAGGCCGCGATGCGCGCCGTGTTCGAGCCGACACCGCTCCAACGCAATGATCACCTGTCCGAGCGCTATGGCGCTGAAATCCTGCTTAAGCGCGAGGATCTGAGCCCGGTGCGGTCCTACAAGCTGCGCGGCGCGTTCAATGCGATGCGCAAGGTGCTGGCGGCGCGGCCAGATACGGCGACGTTTGTCTGTGCAAGTGCGGGCAATCACGCGCAGGGCGTGGCCTATATGTGCCGGCATTTTGGGGTCAAAGGCGTGATTTTCATGCCGGTGACGACGCCACAGCAAAAGATCGGCAAGACCGAGAAGTTTGGCGGCGATGCTGTGGCGATCCGGCTGACGGGCGATTATTTCGACGACACGCTGGCGGCGGCGCAGGCCTATTGCGCGCAGGTCGGTGGGCATTTCCTGTCGCCGTTTGACGACGAGGATGTGATCGAGGGGCAGGCATCCGTTGCGGTCGAGATCGAGGCGCAGTTGGGTGGCATGCCGGATCGTTTGATCCTGCCGGTGGGCGGTGGCGGGTTATCGGCGGGGGTGCGCAGCTATGTGGGCGCACGTGCCGCGCTGACGCTGGTGGAACCGGCGGGCGGTGCCTGTCTGGGTGCGGCGCTGGCGGCGGGGGAACCTGTGCGCCTGCGGCATGTGAACACCTTTGCCGATGGGGCGGCTGTGGCGCAGATCGGCGCACGCACATTCGCGCGGCTGGCGGATATGGACCCAAGTGCAGCGATGGTGATCGAAGAGGATCGGCTTTGCACCACGATGCTGGAGATGCTGAATATCGAGGGGATCGTGCTGGAGCCTGCGGGGGCGCTGGCGGTTGATGCGCTCAAGGATACGGCGGATGTGATCCGGGGCAAGACGGTTGTTTGTGTGACCTCTGGCGGGAATTTCGATTTTGAACGGTTGCCGGAGGTGAAGGAGCGGGCGCAGCGGTTTTCGGGGGTGAAGAAGTATTTTATCCTGCGAATGCCGCAGCGGCCCGGCGCGCTGCGCGAGTTTCTGGAAATTCTGGGACCCGAGGATGATATTGCCCGGTTTGAATACCTCAAGAAATCGGCGCGCAACTTTGGCTCTGTGCTGATCGGGATCGAGACGACGCGGCCTGAGAATTTTGCGCCGATCCTGGCGCGGCTGGATGCTGCCGGGTTTGAATATCGCGATATCACGCGCGATGAGGTGCTGGCCGAGTTCCTAATCTGAGCCTCAGGCGGCGATGACCCGATCAAGACCGGCCACGAATTCGGATTTCGAGTGCGCGTAACAATCGAGCACGGCGGTCAGATCAACGCTGGCACCCACGCCCATGGCGGCGGCGCGTTCGCCGCTGTGACAGAGATCGGCAAAGGCGGTAAAGCCGAGATTGAGCGCGCTGCCCTTGAGGAAGTGCAACAGCGCCTCAAGGTTCTGGCCCGCGTTTGGCAGGCGCAGTTTCCCGATCTCGGTATCCACCTCGTCAAGGAAAAGCTCTACCACCTCGGCAAAGGCGTCTGCCCCGATTTCATCGCGCAGGTCCTGCACGCGGCCCCAGTCGATCATCATCTACCCTCCGACACATGGGATCAGACTGGGCGCCAAGGGCTGATAAAGGGTTAAGCTGGGCTGGAAATTCGTGCGAATTTTAACATTCATATCCCGTTAAATCCTGTGAGCCTAGGAAGGGGGCGGACAGTGTAAAAGGTGGCCCCGGTGCGATCACGAGCGGAACAGGTGACAGGGACGGATGCGGGCGGCGGGGTGATCCAGCGCGTGCTGGTGGTGGATGACAGCCGATTGCAGCGGCGTATCCTGACCGCCTCTTTGCAGCGCTGGGGATTCGAGGTGCAGGAGGCCGAGTCGGGCGAGGAGGCGCTGCGACTTTGCCGGGATCAACCGCCTGATCTGGTGATGAGCGACTGGATGATGCCGGGGTTAAGTGGCCTTGAATTCTGCCGCAAATTCAGAGACTTGCAACAAGAGAGCTATGGGTATTTCATCCTTTTGACCTCTAAAAGTGACAAGGATGAGGTGGCGCTGGGCCTTGATGCGGGGGCGGATGATTTTCTGACCAAGCCGGTCAATGCCGCCGAACTGCGCGCGCGGATTTCGGCGGGGGCGCGTATCCTGCGGATGCAGCGCGAGTTGACTGAGAAGAACCGGCTGATCAAATCGACGCTGGACGAGTTGCAGACGCTTTATGATTCGCTCGATAGCGATTTGGTCGAGGCCAAGAAGCTGCAGCAATCGCTGGTGAGCGAACGCTATCGCGATTTCGGCGCGGCCGAGGTGTCCTTGATGCTGCAATCGGCGGGGCATGTGGGCGGCGATCTGGTGGGGATGTTCCCGATTGGGGCCACGCGCATCGGGCTATACGGGATCGATGTGTCGGGCCATGGGATCAGTTCGGCGCTGATGACGGCGCGGCTGGCGGGGTATCTGTCGGCCTCTGTGCCGGAGCAGAACCTGGCCCTGCGCAAGACCCGCGATGGAAGGTTCGTGGCACGGCCGCCCGCGCAGGCGATTGCGATGCTGAACCGGCTGATCATGTCAGAGATGGAAACCGAGCATTATTTCACCCTTGTTCTGGCGGATGTCGATCTGGAGAGCGGGCGGGTGATCCTGTCGCAGGCGGGGCATCCGCATCCGGCGTTGCAGCGGGCGGATGGCACAGTGGAATTTGTGGGCGCGGGCGGTTTGCCGGTGGGGTTGATCGACGGGGCCGAGTTCGAGCAATTCGAGGTGCAGATGGGGCCGGGTGATCGCCTTTTGATCCATTCCGATGGGGTGATTGAATGTGCGGGCCAAACCGGAGCGCTGCTGCAAGAAGAGGGGTTGGCGCATATCCTGCGGGATCTGCGGCAGACGCGGGGCATGGCGCTGCTCGAATCATTGATCTGGAAACTGTCGGATTTTGCCGGGGATGCTGACTTTGATGATGATATTTCCGGGGTACTGCTGGAATTCAAAGGCAGTGCGTTTCCCGGCTGACGAAATGCCGGTCGCCAGCGTTCCCGAGGTCACGTGCCGCCTGCTCCGGTGCGATCCAGACCGCGCGGTGCCCCGGCTCGCTGGGTGGGCCCAAGCGCCGGACCGGATGGGCGCGGTAGATGATGCAGAGCTTTTCCGCCCAGAATCCGTATTCCGGCATATAGGTGAACCGGCGAAAGGCCCCGAGCCGTCGGGGCCGGGCGATGAGCCAGCCGGTTTCTTCGAACACCTCGCGATAGAGCGCCTGCACGGGTGATTCGCCGGGATCAATGCCGCCGCCGGGTAATTGCAATTCTGGCAGCGGTTCTGCCTGATGGGTCACAAGCAGCCGCCCGCGATGCGGTAGGATGGCATAGGCACCGGGGCGCAGGCGATAGGCCACATCGGGCCGGGGGCTGTCTCCGAATCGTCTGATCACGTGGCACCTCTCTTGGGGTTGGCTTGTCCTGACGGTACAGGCGCGATATGCCAAGTCGAGACCCAAAGGAAAGCCCATGACACTTGGACAGAAAATCGCTTGGGATGATACGATCCTGCCATTCCAACTTGACCGCGCGGATATTCGAGGGCGGGTGGTGCGCCTTGATGGGGTGCTGGACGGGATTCTGAAACAGCATGATTACCCGCCACAGGTTGAAGCGCTGATTGCGGAAATGGCGCTTTTGACGGCGTTGATCGGGCAGACGATCAAGCTGCGGTGGAAGCTGTCGTTGCAGGTGCAGACGCGCGGTGCGGTGCGGATGATTGCCACCGATTACTATGGGCCAAGCGAGCCGGACGAGCCTGCGCGGATGCGCGCCTATGCCAGTTTCGACGCAGAGCGGCTGAGCCATGCGCGTCCGTTCGATCAGTTGGGCGAGGGGTATTTCGCCGTGATGCTGGATCAGGGGCAGGGCACCACGCCCTATCAGGGGATTACGCCCATTGCCGGAGAGGCGTTGCGCCACTGTGCCGAGGCGTATTTTGCCCAGTCCGAGCAGTTGCCCACGCGTTTTGCGCTTAGTTTCGGGAAATCGACAGAGGCGGGCGGTGTGGAGCATTGGCGCGCGGGCGGTGTCATGTTGCAGCACATGCCCAAGGCGTCGCCCTTTGCCAATGACGGCGGGTCGGGCGATGGCGGGCTGTTGCAGCCGCAGGATATTCTGGACGGCGACGATGCCGAAAATTGGAACCGCGCCAATGTCTTGCTGGATACGGTCGAGGATCTGGAGCTGATCGGCCCGTCGATTGCGCCAACGGATCTTTTGGTGCGGCTGTTTCACGAAGAGGGGCCGCGCGTTTTCGATATGCAGGCGGTGCGGTTTGGGTGCACCTGTTCGGAAGAGCGGGTGCGCAGCAGTCTGTCGATCTATTCTGCGCGCGATATTGCGACCATGACCACCGAAGAGGGGATTGTGACCGCCGATTGCCAGTTTTGCGGGGCGCATTACCGGCTGGACCCGGCCACTGTCGGGTTCGAGGCCAAGGATGACGGGGCGGGGGGCAGTGACTGATCCGCTGGAGCGAGCGCTGCGCGCATTGCGGGCGGCGCGCGCGCCTTCGTCGGATTATGATCTAAATCCCGGTGTTGTTTTGCCCGAAGGGCGCAGATTGCGGGCGGCGGCGGTATTGGTGCCGGTGCGCGAGGGGCGCGTGATTCTGACCAAACGGTCCTCGAAGTTGCGGCATCATCCGGGGCAGATTGCGTTTCCGGGCGGCAAGCAGGATGCGGGTGATCCTGATATCACGGCCACCGCGCTGCGGGAGGCGGAGGAGGAGATCGGGCTAGACCGGCGCAGCGTCGAGGTGCTGGGGTTCTTGCCCCGGCACGAGACCGTGACCGGCTTTGACGTGACGCCGGTTCTGGCGCGGGTGCATGGGGCGTTCGAGCCGCGGGCCGAGCAGGGCGAAGTCGATGAGGTGTTCGACGTGCCTTTGGCGCATTTGCTAGAGTTGGGCCGATATAGGGTCGAAAAGCGCCGCTGGCGGGGGGATTGGCGGCGCTATTATGCGGTGCCCTATGGCCCCTATTACATCTGGGGGGCGACGGCGCGCATTCTGCGTAACCTGGCGGATCTGGCGGGGCCGGAATGAAGGTTTCCGGCGCATGGATCGAGGATAAGGCGACGCAGGCGGTCTGTGCCATGCTGACCGGGGGCGGGTATCAGGCGCTCTTTGTCGGCGGCTGCGTGCGCAACGCGCTGTTGGAGATGCCGGTGGGGGATATTGATATCGCCACCGATGCCCGGCCCGAGATGGTGATGGAGCTGGCCCATGCGGCGGGGCTAAAGCCGGTGCCGACGGGCCTTGAACATGGCACGATTACGGTGGTTTCGGGTCACATCGGCCATGAGGTTACGACCTTTCGCGAGGATGTGCAGACCTTTGGTCGTCATGCGGTGGTGGCCTTTGCCAGCGATTTGCGCACCGATGCGCGGCGGCGCGATTTTACGATGAATGCGCTTTATGCCCAGACTGATGGTGCCGTGGTCGACCCTTTGGGCGGTTTGGAGGATTTGCGCGCGCGGCGGGTGCGGTTTATCGAAGATGCCGATCAACGGATTCGCGAGGACTATCTGCGTATTCTGCGGTTTTTCAGGTTTCATGCCTGGTATGGTGATCCCGAAGGCGGGCTTGACGCCGAGGGGTTGGCGGCCTGTGCTGGCAATGTCGAAGGGATTGGCGGGCTGTCGCGCGAGCGTGTGGGGGCGGAAATGCGCAAGCTGCTCGCCGCACCTGACCCGGCACCGTCTGTGGCCGCGATGCAGGCGACGGGAGTGTTGGCTGTGGTTCTGCCCGGAAGCGATGCGCGCGCCTTGCCGCTGTTGGTGCATCTGGAATCAGAGACAAACACAGCCCCAGATGCGATTCTACGGTTGGCCGCGCTGGGCGGAGAGGCGGCTGCGGAGCGGCTGCGCCTGTCGCGGGCAGAGGCGCGGCGGCTGGATAGTTTGAGGGGCGCGGCGGCAGACATGATGCACGCGGCAGAGTTGGGCTATCGCCACGGGTTCGCGGAGGGGCGCGCGATCTTGCTGTTGCGCGCGGCGCTGCTGGAAAACACCTGGCAGGCGCGCGATGCCGAGGATTTGGCGAAAGGGGCCAAGGCAAGGTTTCCAGTGACAGCGGCGGACCTGATGCCAGAGTATACCGGCCCCGCGTTGGGTGAACGGTTGCACGCGTTGGAGCGGCGCTGGATCGAGTCGGGGTTTGCGCTGACACGCGACGATCTTCTGTGAGTGGGCTTTTATAGCGGCGCGGCGCGGGGTAAAGGCGCAGGCATGAGCGAGCATGACATCATACGGTTGGGGCATCAGGGCGACGGCATTGCCGAGGGGCCGGTGTACGCACCTCTGACCCTGCCCGGTGAGCGGGTTTCGGGCACTTTGAACGGTCAAACCCTGACCGATGTGCGCATTCTTTTGCCATCCTCGGATCGGGTGAGTGCGCCCTGTCGGCATTTCCGATCCTGTGGCGGATGTCAGGTGCAACATGCGTCAGACGGGTTTGTTGCGTCGTGGAAGCAAGAGGTGGTGCGCGCGGCGCTGGCAGCGCATGGCATCGTGGCTGAATTTCAGCCGATCCATACTTCGCCACCGCGATCCCGTCGGCGGGCAACATTTGCTGCAAAACGCACGAAAAAGGGGGCGATGGCCGGGTTTCATGCCCGTGGCAGCGATGTGATCATTGAGGTCCCTGATTGCCATCTGCTGCATCCCGAGGTGATGCGCGGCCTTAGCGTGGCCTGTGATCTGGCTGAGACAGGCACGAGCCGCAAGGCGGCGCTGGCGGTCAGCGTCACGCGGTCTTTGGTTGGGTTGGATGTGGCGGTTACGGATGGCAAGCCGCTGGATGGACCATTGCGTGTTGCCTTGGCGGCTTTGGCTGAGCGGCATGATCTGGCGCGGCTGGCCTGGGAGGACGAGGTTGTGGTGACGCTGCGCGCGCCGGTGCAGGTGTTTGGCGGGGCACGGGTTGTGCCGCCGCCTGGTGCATTCCTGCAAGCCACGGCAGAGGGTGAAGCGGCGCTTTTGGCGCAAACAGAGACTATTTTGGCGGGGGCGCGGCGGATCGTTGATCTTTTTGCTGGCTGCGGCACCTTTGCCCTGCCTTTGGCGCAGCGGGCGCAAGTACATGCGGTTGAGGGGGAGGCCGAGATGCTGGCGGCGCTGGATGCCGGACGGCGTGGGGCTGCGGGGCTCTATCCGCTGAGCACAGAGGCGCGTGATCTTTTCCGTCGACCGCTCTTGGCGGATGAGTTGGCGCGCTATGACGGGGCGGTGATTGATCCGCCGCGTGCCGGCGCCGAGGCGCAGATTGCCGAGATTGCCCGCGCGAGCCTGCCCCGGCTGGCCTATGTGTCCTGCAATCCGGTGACATTTGCCCGAGACGCCAAGACCCTGATTGCGGCGGGCTATGCGATGGGTCCGGTGCGGGTGGTGGATCAATTCCGTTGGTCGGCGCATGTGGAATTGGTGGCCGGATTCACACTGAATAAGGCGTGAACGGAGCAATTTTTCTACCAAGCCCCGCATTTTTTTTGGTATTAGAATCACGAGCAGTGAGCGGATAAAAACAATGAAATCTAACAGACGGTTCGTGTTGCTGGCGGGGCTGAGCGCCTTGGCAGCGTGTGGCAGGCAGGATTCTAAATTTCGCACCTATCGTGGCCCCGATGTGACGCGGGTGATTGTCAACAAGGGTGAGCGAGAGATGTTTCTCTTGCATCACAATCGCGCGCTGGAGCGGTACAAGGTTGATCTTGGCTTTTCGCCTTCGGGGCATAAGCAATTCGAGGGGGATGGGCGCACGCCGGAGGGCGAGTATCACATCGACCGGCGCAATCCCAACAGCGCGTTTCATCTGTCGCTTGGGATTTCCTATCCCAATGAGGCGGATATTGCCTATGCCAAGGCCTTGGGCAAATCACCGGGTGGAGATATCTTCATCCATGGCGAGCCGAACGCACTGGCCTTTTTAAGCCCAGATTGGACGGCTGGCTGTATCTCGGTCAAGAATCGCGAGATGGAGGATGTCTATGCCATGGTCCGCGACGGGACGCCGATCACGATTAATGCGTGATCAGGTGCCGAGGATCATTGTCCACCAGATCTTGCCGCCATCCTCTTGAAGCCAGGAAAAGCCCATTTTGCGCGCCTCGGGAGAGAGGATCACGCGGCGCGTGCCCTCTTGTTCCATCCAAGCGGCGAGGGTTTGAAGCTCTGTCTCGTAGGTTTCCGAGATAGTCTCGCCGACGAGGGAGCCGGAATATCCAACGCGACGCACGCGGTCGAGCGGCGAGGAGCCATCTGAGCCAAAGTGCCAGGGGCGATTCTGCACCGACATATCGCGCGAATGGGTTGCGGCGGCGGCGGTGAGGGCAGAATCAAGTGTGAGCGGCGGCTGACCGGCGGCCTGACGCAGAGAATTGACCGAATCGAGCATGCGGAACTGCACCTCGGAGGTCTGGCCCGCGGCGATTCGGTAGACACGCGGCAGCGGTTTGCCATCCGAGCCCAATTGTGGTGGGGGCGGTGCGGCGCAGGCGGAAAGAGCCAAAAGAGCCGAGACCAACAGGATGTAGAGACGCGCCATGATGCAGAACCACCCGAAAATTGTTTAGACCTCTGCTTTAGCCCGGCTTGCGTTGCGATTCAAACCCACATGCGCAGAACATCGCGCGTTGTGACTTTCTTGATTTGCGGCGGAAATCTTGGCACCCTATACCTTACGGATCATCGGCTTGCCTGACTGGAGTTTCTCACATGACCCATGACTCTCGGATTTCGTGGAACCGGCGCACGTTTCTGACCGGAGCAGCGGCGTTGCTGGGTGCCCCGGCACTTGCGCAAGGTGTGGACGGTGCGGATACCGTCGAACTGGAGCGTGGCCTAGAAGAAGAAACGGTGCGGCGCAATATTTCCGGGTTCCGGATGCTGGATTGGCGGCCCTATTTTTCGAACCTGAACAACGGGGCTATTCTGGTCGATATCGACTCGCGCGCGGTGCATTTCTGGAGCGCGGATCAGTCGGTTTATAAACTTTACCCATCCTCGGTGCCGCTGACCGACGATTTGACGCGGCGTGGCCGCACATCGGTGGTGCAAAAGGTGGAGGGGCCAAGCTGGCGCCCTACGCCCTCGATGCTCAAGCGCAATCCGGAATGGCCGGCCTTTGTGCCGCCGGGGCCGGATAATCCGCTGGGCACCCACGCGCTTTATCTGAGTTGGACCTATTACCGCATTCACGGCACCCATGACACGCGCAAAATTGGGCGGCGGTCGTCGAATGGCTGTGTCGGACTTTACAACGAGCACATCGCGGAATTGTTCTCTTTGACCAAGGTCGGCACGCAGGTGTTGCTAATTTGACGAAAAAGAGGCGATTTGTTGGGTGGCGGACCCAAGATAGAATTGCAATCGCTCTGGATTGCTGATTAGAAAATCTTACGAGGTTAAGTCTTGGGTGCTTGGCGTTGTATATTGCAACGTCATGCCAAAATCTGGAGGATAATCATGAAGAAACTCGTTCTCGCTGCTGCCCTGAGCGCCGCTGCTTCGACCGCTTTTGCAGGCAACCTGTCGGAGCCCGTTATCGAGGCACCGGTCGTTGTTGAAGAAACCGCTGCAAGCTCGTCCGCCGCTGGCGTTTGGGTTCCGCTGGTTCTGCTGGCAATCGTCGCGGCTGTTATCGCTGCTGACTAAGTCTGGCAACGGCACCAAAAGAAAAGGCAGTGGGAAACCACTGCCTTTTTTTGTGCCTGATTGGGATTGGTCCCAGACACGGGCCATTACTCTGTCCGACTTTGCGCAGCGCGGTCAAACCACTTAGTTCATCCTGAACAACGATCTCAGGCGACGGTTTGCAGTTCATGATGGCGGTCGATGCCCCGAGTGATCCTTCGGAACACAGTTATCAGCCAGATGAGCTGGCGCAAAAAGACCCTCAGGTGGCGCAGGATCATGCGGATGTTGTGACCGCAGCCGCACAGGACCGCGAAGAGCGCGTCGCCTGTCGTTCCCTTGAGGGGGCATCGGGTCAGGCGGCCGTCGGTCTTCATGTGCCCGATCATGGGCTCGATGGCGCTTCGCCGTCGCAGCAGTTTCGCGATCGCCCTGGTGACGCCGCGCCGGGCGCCGCTGATTAAGACCTTCACGGTCTCGACGCCATGGCCGCGGTAGCCGCGATCAACGAAGGCCATGTCCGGGCGCCGGTCGGTCAGGATCTCCACCTGTTCCAGCGCCTCGTGCAGGGTGTGGCCGTCATAAGGATTGCCGGGCAGTGCCCGCATGCCGACGACGAAGCCGCCTTGCGTCGTGGTCGCGACGCTGACCTTGGTGCCGAACTCGTAGCGCTTGTGCGCCTTGCCCTTCGAGATGCAGTCCACGGCCGGCTCATGCAGGCTGTAGAGCTTCTTGCGGTCCTTCGGCTTCTGCGCCAGCAGCCGGTTTACCAGCGCTGTCACCTCGGTGATCCGTGCTTTCAGCGGTCCCTCGGCCACCTTGTCCACCTGCCGTTCGATGTCGCGCAGCACGCGCCCGGTATAGCCCTTGAGCCGACGCAGGGCCTTGCGCATCCGTTTGAACTGGCGGGCATGGGCATAGCGGCCGACCTGACCGCAAAGCCGGGGGCCGAGGCGGTTGTAGTTCTGGCGCAGACTGATGTCGGCCTCGCGGGCCAACCTGACCAGCTTGCGCCGTGCGACCTCGTAAAGCCGGGCATCGGTGGGGTGCGCGATATTCTTTTCCATCACCGTGGTGTCGACGGTGACCTTCTTCAGATGGTCGTCCTGCACCGTCCCGGCGCGCTGCCCAGCCCTGATCGTCTCGGTCAGCAGCCACTCCACGCCTTCTTCACCAATCCGGTTGCGCCAGCGGGTCATCGACGAGGCATCGATCGGCAGGCGATGCTGAAAGAAAGTCTCGCCGCAGAAATGCTGCCAGTAGGGGTTCTCCGCCCACCGCGCCACGACGGCTTCATCGGACAGCCGGAATGCATGCTGGAGATAGAAGAGCCCCGCGACCAGGCGGGTCGGCGTGGCGGGCCGACCGACCGGGGAAGGGAACAGCCCCGCCCATTCCCGCTCGAAGACCTCCCAGTCGATCAGGGCGGCGAGCTTCACCAGTTCGTGGCGCATGTCGATCATCTCGACCAATCGTGGGCGCAGAAGATCATCCTGTTCCAGGGGCGGCTTTCTGGGCTTCATATCGCAGCTCGAAATTGCAGGGTTCTGACTGCAATAATACCAAAGGCTGCATCCAAAACCAAAGAAAAACGCTGCTTTATCAAGCGAAATCAGCAGGATGAGAGTTGTTCAGGATGAACCACTTAAGTTGCTCAGCCACGCATGGGGTTAGCGGGTGATCTATCGAGGGCAGGTAAGAGCGCAGCGATGCCAGCGATGCCAGTTCGGCCTTGTCCAGCCCCGGTGTCACAAAGGAATGGCGTCGCATGAGCATCGCGGCGCGAAACGCCAATTCAGCCAGAAAAACCTCATGGCTGGTGGGTTTGAATGTCGACATCATCCGCCGCATCCGAACCTCAAGCGCGTGGCAATGTCTATTCCAAGCGTTCAAACGGTCTTCTACCGCCCAGTCTATGGTGCGGGCCTTTGAGGCAGACATGCGTTCTTGTGGCTGAAAGACCCGTTTGCGATAGAGCGCTTTTGGAACATGAATTACTGGCCCGGCCTCTAGAAGACCGAGGGCGTATTCCGCCTCGACGGCAAATCCGCCCCATAAATCTGTTGGGAAGCCTTGGGTCACTGCGATGGCGCTTTGGCGCGTCACGCCGCGCCACGGCATGGCATGGGCCCCCTGCACCATAAAGCGGATCAGATGTGTCATCCGATCCTCGCCCTGCGGCAAGGCCACCGATCTAAATCCGGTTATCCCATTGGCGTCGAACATCGTCATATCGCCATAAGCAACCGATGCCTTTGGGTGTTCAGAGACCAAAGGAAAGAACGTTGCGAGATAGTCGGACGCCCAAATGTCGTCATGGGGGAGCGGGGCATAGAACGGGGTTTCTACCCGTTGCAGCAGCGCGTTGAAGTTTCCTGCCCATCCCAGACGTCGGGGATTGGTAGAGATATTCACGCGCGGATCGTCGCGAAACGGCTCTAGCGCCGCCTCTGTGCTGTCTTTATCCCCTTCGGATGGGTCGATCGCGATCTCGATACGAAAATCATCGAAACTTTGCGCCAAGACGGAGGACACCGTTTCGCCGATGAAGGCACCGGCCTGATAGGCGGGAATACATACGGTGATCACGCATCAAGCCCCATCTCAGACAACACGCGCAAAGCTGCCTCTTCTCCGTATTTCGGTGCCATAACGTATTTGCCGGTGTTGATCGAGTGATACCTTGGCAGGCTTGTCACACCTATTTCTGCCCGGCTGTGCAATCCGCTGTTGGGATCGGTGATGCCAGAGGTGCCCCAGGCTGAAATGTATCCGCCCCGCACCTCGAAATCGTTTGTATACTCCGCAAGCGCGTTACCGTAGCCGGGCATATAGCGCGCGAGGGCCGCGATACTTTGTTCGGTGATGTGCCGAGCTGTGCTGGGCGTTATGCAGACCGGTGCCGGATCAGGTGCCAGCGCGACTTCGCTTTTCAACATGCCTGCCGGATACCAGCTTGCGTAAACCCTGTCTCCGTATGCGACCGTGTCGCCGTATTCGCCAATGACAAAGGTCACGTTGGGTGTTCGCTCTGCAAGGTCTTTGCTCTGAAGATGCAAGCCACATTTGAAGCGATGCAGAGCTTGGCGCGGTGGCGACAGGTTTAGACACCGGTCAAGCCGCAGCCGCTGTTCCCAGCTTGCGTTGATGACTGCGCCGAATTTCTCGCGCAGGCCATCGGCCCCCCATGTTATCACCAAGTGATCATCTTCGCGGGTGATCCCCGTGACTTCGGCCTTTGTCCGCGATTCCACCAGAGGCTGCGCGCCAAGGGCAGATAACAGAAAGGGCCGTTTCGTCCTTGGAGAGCTTGCAAGCTCGTTGGTTTCCCATGCGGCCGAAATTTCGGTCGTGTCGAAGAGGGCGCCCAATTCGCTGGCGTTAAGAGGGCGCAAGCGCAGGTCGCGTTTGCATATCAGGTCTGCTCCGCAAGAATCGGCTTCCTCCTGAGTCTGCGCGAGATGGGCTGCGACCCCGTCCTTGGGCACCATGCTGTCACGGGGGCAAGCGTAAAGAAACGGTTTTTCTGACAGTCCGAGACCGGCCTCGGGTATCCAGCGGGTCAAGATTGGCCGAAAACGCACCGCCCCTGAGAGAAGCCGCCGCGTTGTCGTATGGCTGGAATCGAGCACATAGGTATATCCTAGGTGGATTTTGCCCTCGCACACGGCACTTGCACCGGAAAAGAGCGTTTCATTGCGCTCGAACAGCACCACCCGGAGCCCGGCATCCGCAAGGCGCATCGCTGCTGTTATGCCTGCAAGCCCGCTTCCGATCACTGCAACCGGGCCGCCCGTAATCGTCGCGCTGCGATACGACATCTTTACCCTCGCCATAAAAGAGGCAGTTCAGGTGGGACCACCAAGATCACCGCATCCGGGCACTGCCAAGGCGCGGGCTAGCTTTAATCGAGCCAGCCTTTGAGATTGGTTTCTACAATGGAGGAGAGCGCCTTGATATGGGCGTCATCGTCGTTGAGGCAGGGGATATAGGTGAATTCTTCACCGCCGGCCTCTTCGAAACTTTCGCGGATTTCCTCGTTGATCTCTTCCAATGTCTCGATGCAATCGGCGGAAAAGGCGGGGGCCATCACCGCGATGCGCTTTTTGCCATCTTCGCGGGCCAAGCGGGCCACTTCGTCTACGGTATAGGGCTTGAGCCATTCTTCGGGGCCAAAGACCGACTGAAACGTTGTGGTGATCTCGGTATTTTCCCAACCCAGCCGCTCTTTGAGCAGGCGGGTCGTTTTCTGGCATTGGCAATGATAGGGGTCGCCCTGCATCAGGTAGCGTTTCGGCATGCCGTGATAGGAGACCACAAGGATCTCTGGCCGCTTTTCAACCTCTGCGTAGGCGCGTTCGACTGATTGCGCGAGCGCCTCGATATAGAGCGGGTTCTGAAAATAGGGTTCGACCACGCGGGCGATGGGCTGCCATGTCTCATCCATCAGGGCGCGAAAGAACTGATCATTCGCGGTGGCCGAGGTGGCACCGGCGTAATGCGGATAGAGCGGAAAGAAGAGAATGCGTGTGCAGCCCGCCTCGACCATCTGGCGCACTTTGGATTTGGTTGAGGGATTGCCATAGCGCATACAGAAATCCACCATGACCTGATCGCCATAGCGCTCCTGCATCGCGGCGGCCATTTTGGTGGTCTGGTCGCGGGTGATGGTCATCAGGGGGCTTTCGCCCTTATCCTCGTTCCAGATGGATTTATAGGCATGCCCGCTGGTAAAGGGCCGCTTGGTCAGGATGATGAGCTGCAAGAGTGGCTGCCATTTCCACGGGCTGTAGTCGATCACCCGGCGGTCCGACAGGAACTCGTTGAGATAGCGGCGCATGGGCCAGTAGGTGTAGTGATCCGGTGTCCCGAGATTGGCCAAGAGCACACCGGTTTTCGCGCGCGGCACCTTGGGGTGATCGGCGGCGGCGTGTTCTGGGCGGGCGGCATCATGGCTGGCATCAAGCATGGCTTGGTCATTCCTGTGAGTTCCGGGACAGGGGTGACATATAGGCTGTGCCTGAAAGGTCAATCTTTCAACGGGGTTTCCACCGCGCCAAGCGCATCGGCAAGGCGCGCGCTGGCTGATCCGGGGCGCAGCGGCTGGGGCTGGCTTGCGTCAGGGGCCCAGCCGGTGAGGAAGATCATCTCGAACGTGGCGGGGATGCGTCCGTCATCCATACCAAAGGCTTGTGAATATATGTCGCAGGCGCGGTAGAGCATGCGGCGCGGGGTTAGTGCGCGATGGCGCGCGCTCATGGCATTGGATTCGCCCATCGCGCGCAGGTCGCGCATCAGCGCCAGAGGATCGGCATAGCTGGTGCGAAGCGGCAAAGTATCGGCCACCGGCAGGGTAAGGCCCGCGCGCTGCATCAGCGCGCCCAGATCGCGGATTTCGGCCATTGGCAGGACGCGGGGCGAGAGGCCGCCGCTGACCTCTGCTTCGGCCTGAGCCAAGGCGCTGCGCAATTCGTGCAGCGTGCCACCGCCAAAGAGCGCGGCGAGCAGCAGGCCATCGGGGCGCAGCGCGCGGCGGGCCTGAATAAGCTGACCCACAGGATCGTTGGCCCAATGCAGGCAGAGGGCGAGGATGACCAGATCATGCGCGCCGGGTTCCAGCATCAGCACCTCATCATCCGCGACGATGCGCGCCTCTGGCAGCCGGGATTGCCAGAAATGCGGAAAACCCGTCACCACGGCGGGTGCGGTAAAGGATTTGTTAACCAAGGTCAGGCGATCCTCGACCTCATCCGCCGCTATCTCGTGCAGAAAGAGCGCCGGTGCGCGCTGGGCGCGCAGGCGGTTGCGAGTGAGGGCGGCGCGATCTGTCAGGAGCGTTTGGGTCATGGGGCAAGGATAGAGTGCTGGCAGCAGCTTTTCAAACGGCGGTTCGCATGGTTTATCCCGCCCGTTGCACGCTTTGCGGCGCGGTGGTGGATAGCGATTTCGGTCTTTGTGGCCCGTGCTGGCGGGATACGCCGTTCATCTCGGGGCTGGTCTGCGAGACCTGCGGCGTGCCGCTGCCCGGTGAGGGGCATGCGGAGGCCGCGCATTGCGATGACTGCCTGCGCATGGCGCGGCCGTGGTCGCAGGGGCGCGCGGCGATTCGCTATCATGAGAATGGGCGCAAACTGATCCTCATGCTCAAGCATGGCGACCGGCATGATGTGGTGCGCCCGGCGGCAAAGTGGATGGCGCGGGCGGCGCAGCCCCTGTTGCGGCCCGATACGCTGATTGCGCCCATTCCGCTTCATTGGGGGCGGATGCTGTCGCGGCGGTTCAACCAATCGGCGCTTTTGGCACAGGGATTGGCGCGCGAGACCGGTTTGCCATGCTGCCCTGACCTGCTGACGCGGTTCAAACGCACGCAGAGCCTGAAGGGGCTGAGTGTCGAGGCGCGACACGCCATGCTGACCGATGCGATTCGAGTAACGGCGCGGCATAGGGGATTGATTGCCGGGCGTTCGGTTCTGATTGTTGACGATGTCATGACCTCGGGGGCGACGCTGTCGGTGGCGACGCAGGCCTGTTTTTCAGCCGGTAGCGGGGAAGTGAGCGTTGTGACACTGGCGCGCGCCGTCAAGGATGCCTAAGTTCGCGCGACAGCGAACCGGGGATCCCAATCATGAAACCAGTCGAAATCTACACCTCACCGCTCTGCGGGTTTTGCCATTCGGCCAAACGCCTGTTGCAGAAGAAAGGCGTTAATTTTTCAGAAATCAACGTGCTGGCACAGCCCGCGCGCAAGTCTGAGATGATGAAGCGCGCCAATGGCCGCCATACAGTGCCGCAGATTTTCATAGGCACCACCCATGTGGGTGGCTGTGATGATCTTTATGCGCTGGAACAGGCGGGCAAGCTTGACGCGCTGTTGCGCGGGTGACGGCGATGCGCGCGGCGCTTTTGCAGCTGAGTAGCAGCGATGACCCCGAGGCCAATCTGGCGGTCACGCTGTCTATGATGGATGCGGCGATTGCGGATGGGGCCAAGTTTATCCTGACGCCTGAGGTTACCAATTGTGTTTCGGGCAGCCGCACGCATCAAAATGCCGTGCTGCACCCCGAAGAGAGCGATCCGACACTGGCGGGCCTGCGCGCGCGCGCGGCAGAGGCTGGTGTCTGGCTTTTGATCGGGTCGCTCGCGCTGAAAACCGATGATCCCGATGGGCGCTTTGCCAACCGGTCGTTTCTGATTGGCCCGGATGGCGAGATTGTCGCGCGCTATGACAAGATTCATATGTTCGATGTGGATGTCACCCCCGAAGAAACCTATCGCGAATCGGATGGGTTTCGCCCCGGTGATCAGGCGGTTCTGGCCGATATGCCACTGGGCAAGCTGGGGATGACGGTGTGTTACGACGTGCGTTTCCCGCATTTGCACCGGCGTCTGGCGCAGGCGGGGGCCACTGTGCTGACCGTTCCGGCGGCGTTTTCGCATGTGACCGGGGCCGCGCATTGGGAGGTGCTGTTGCGCGCCCGTGCCATTGAAACCGGCTGTTTTGTGCTGGCTCCGGCACAGACCGGCATCCATGCCGCGACAACTGGACGCACCCGTCAAACCCATGGGCACAGTATGGTTGTGGCACCATGGGGAGAGGTTCTTGTCGATGGTGGCGTTGAGCCGGGCATCGTGATGGTTGATCTTGACCCCGATGCGGTGGCACAAGCGCGCAGGCGCGTGCCTTCGCTGCGCCATGATAGAGCGTTTGACGGGCCCTGAATGACCGATACGACCAGCAATTCCCTTGCCGTGGCGCTGTTTAGCGAGATCCTTACGAATGAGCAGTTGATCCGCAGCCGTCTGACACGGGTGTTGCCGAAGGGGATGGAAATCTCGCATTTTTCGGTGCTCAACCATCTGGCGCGGATCGGGGATGAGCGGAGCCCGGCACAATTGGCGAAAAGTTTCCATGTCACACGCGGGGCGATGACCAATACCCTGTCCAAGCTGGAGTGGGCGGGATATGTGCATATCCGCCCCGATTGGGATGATGCGCGGCGCAAGATGGTGGCGATCAGCCCCTCGGGTCGTCAGGCGCGCGATGCCGCAATGGCGGCGATCACGCCGATGGTTTCGGACCTGATCCGCGATCTGGGCGAAGATCGCGTGCGCGCCAGCCTTCCGGTTCTGCGGGAATTACGGGCGCGGCTGGAGCCGGGGACGTGAGTTCGTCTGCTACCCGCGCGGAACAAGGCGCGTAGCGCCGCCGCGCGGATCGCTGGGCCGTCCCGCGGCCTAGCGATTTCGAGAGGGAGCGCTTCACCGTGAAGTCATACGGACTTGACTGGCATTAAGTGGCATCCATGGCCGTTGCTTCGCTAGTCCCCGGCCCAGCAACCCGCGCCTCAGCGCTTCACGCTTGCCGTCACGTAATTTACGCTCAGGTCCCGGTCTGACAGGCGCCAGCCCCATGTGATCGGGTTAAAGACAAAGCCTTTGCGATCCACAGGTTCGAGCGCGGCGTTGCGCAAGAGATCGTATAGCTCGTCTGGCGTGATGAATTTGGCCCAGTCATGCGTACCTTTGGGCAACCAGCGCATGACATATTCCGCGCCCACAATGGCCATCGCATAGCTTTTGGGGTTGCGGTTGATGGTCGAGCAGATGTGGAGCCCGCCCGGTCTCAAAAGCTGCTGGCAGGCCGTGAGATAGGTCAGCGGATCGGCCACATGCTCGACCACTTCCATGTTGAGCACGACGTCGAATTGTTCGCCTGCTGCGGCCAGATCCTCGGCGGTGGTGTGGCGATAGTCGATGTCGAGCCCGGATTGCGCGGCATGCACCTGGGCCACGGGAATGTTGCGGGGGGCGGCATCGGCCCCGACCACGGTTGCACCCAAACGGGCCATCGGTTCGCTCAAAAGACCGCCACCGCAGCCGATATCAAGCAGGCGCAGCCCGGCAAAGGGCGTCTGATCGCGCAAATCACGGTCGAACTCTGCCGCGATCTGGGTTGTGATGTAATCCAGCCGACAGGGGTTGAGCATGTGCAGGGGCTTGAATTTTCCGTTCGGGTCCCACCATTCAGCGGCCATCGCCTCGAACTTGGCGACCTCGGTGGGATCAATCGTGCTCTGAGCGGCTTGCATTCTGCTCTCCATATGCTCTTTTGGTCTTGCGGCATATATAGGACATTCATGGACAAATTCTCAGGCCAAAAGAGCGCAGTGCAATATCTCCATCCTCCGGTCGAGCCCTTTGACCGGCGTATGCTGGATGTGGGCGATGGGCACAGCGTTTATATGGAGCAATCGGGCCACCCCGATGGCCTGCCAGTGATTGTGCTGCATGGCGGGCCGGGGGGTGGATGCAGCCCGGCGATGCGGCGCTATTTCGATCCGGCGGTTTACCGGATCATCCTGTTTGATCAGCGCGGCTGTGGCCGGTCGCGCCCGCATGCCAGTGTCGAGGCGAATACGACATGGCATCTGGTGGCGGATATCGAGTTGATTCGCCGGACCTTGGGCATCGACCGCTGGATCGTGTTCGGCGGCAGTTGGGGGGCGACGCTGGCGCTGATCTATGCGCAGGCGAACCCTACGCCGGTGCAGCATCTGGTGCTGCGTGGGGTTTTCACCATGACCGAGGCGGAATTGCATTGGTTCTATGGGGGCGGTGCCGGGGCGTTTTGGCCGGAAACATGGGCGCGATTCGTGGAATTGATCCCCGAAGATGAGCGCGACGATCTGATTGCCGCCTATCACCGCCGACTTTTCTCGGGCAACCTGAGCGAGGAAGTGGCCCATGCCAAGGCATGGTCAGCCTGGGAAAATGCACTGGCGACGGTGCATTCCACCGGGGTGGGTGGTGATAGCCCTGCCGATTACGCCCGCGCCTTTGCCCGGCTTGAGAATCACTATTTCACCCATCGTGGATTTCTGGATCATGATGGCCAGATTCTGGATGACATGCCGCGCATCGCGCATATTCCGGGCACGATCGTGCAGGGGCGCTATGATATGATCTGCCCGCCGGTGACGGCGCATCGGCTGGCCGAGCGGTGGCCGGGTGCCGATCTGCGGATGATCCCCGTGGCGGGGCATGCCCTGTCAGAGCCGGGGATCAGCGCCGAATTGGTGGGCGTCATGCAGAAGCTGGCCCGCGGCGCGCGCTAGGCCGATGGAAACCCTGCCTGATCTTTATGCCCGCCTTGTGGCCGATGGCAAATTGACCCGCGATCCGGCGCAAGAGGCGCTTTTGCCCGAGTTCGAGCGGATTCGTGCAGGCCTCGACGAGGCCCCGCGCAAGGGCTGGTTTCGCCGCGCGCCGGAGCCGCCCAAGGGGTTGTATATCTGGGGCGGGGTCGGGCGCGGCAAATCCATGCTGATGGACCTGTTTGTAAGCACGTTGGCCGTGCCCAGCCGACGGGTACATTTCCATGCCTTCATGCAGGAAATCCATGCCGGGCTGCATGCCGCACGAGCGCGCAACGAGGCGGATGCGCTGGCCCCGGTGGCGGCGGAGGTGGCCAAATCGGTGCGGCTGTTGGCCTTTGATGAGATGCAGATCACCGATATCACGGACGCAATGATCGTGGGGCGGCTATTCGAGGCGCTGTTTGCGGCGGGGGTGGTTGTGGTCACAACCTCGAACCGGGTGCCGGATGACCTGTATAAGAATGGGTTAAACCGGCAGCTGTTTCTGCCCTTCATCGAGCTTTTGAAAGAGCGGATGGTCCTGCATGAAATGGTCAGCCCGACCGATTACCGGCAGGATCGTCTGACCGGCAGCCCGAGTTATTTCACCCCGATCAATGCCGAGAGTCGGGCCGAGATAGAGACGATTTGGCAGAGTTTGACCGAGGGTCGCGGCGGGCCGCATACGATTATCGTGAACAAGCGGGCGGTGGAAATACCGGCGTTTCACAATGGCGTGGCGCGGGCCACGTTTTATGATCTTTGCGGTAATCCCCTTGGACCGGCGGATTATCTGGCCTTGGCCGAAGCGGCGCGGGTGCTGATCCTAGAAAACATCCCACAGATGGGGCGCAGCAATTTCAACGAGGCCAAGCGTTTTGTGACGCTCATTGATGCGCTTTATGAGGCGCGCGTGCGGCTGATTTGTTCGGCGGCGGCGGTTCCGGAATACCTCTATATCGAAGGCGAGGGATCGTTCGAGTTTGAGCGCACCGCCAGCCGCATGCGCGAAATGCAATCCGAAGGCTGGGGCAAAGAGGATTAGAGCGCCTTGCGTCTGATCGGGGTCACATCGCCCCGGCCCCCATGACGTCTCGGCGAGGTCCCGGGTCAGGCCCGGGACGGGTGTGTTTTCGATGGGGCGCAACACGCCCTAGCCCGAAAGGCCTGCCATATCGCAGATGATGCGCCATTCGTCGGCCGTGACGGGCTGCACCGAGAGGCGAGAGTTTTTCACCAGCACCATATCGGCCAGACGCGGATCGGATTTGATCGTGTCGAGCGTGACAGGTGTCTTGGCGGAGGCGACGGCCTTGATATCCACACATTCCCAGCGTGGATCGTCGGATTTGCTGTCAGGATGGGCGGTGGCGATGACCTCGACGGTGCCAACTACGGCTTTTTCGCTCTGGGAATGGTAGAAAAAGCCACGGTCGCCCACGGCCATCTCGCGCATGAAATTGCGGGCCTGATAGTTGCGCACGCCGTCCCATTCCTCGCCTGCGTCGCCCTTGGCCAGCTGATCCTGCCAGCCCCAGGTTGAGGGTTCGGATTTGAACAGCCAGTAGCGCATCAGATGACCTTTTTCCACGGGATCAGCTCGACATTGGCGAAAAGCCCCGCCTTGGCGTAGGGATCAGCGGCGGCCCAATCCTGTGCTGCCTGCATATCGGCCACGTCGAGGATGACGAGTGAGCCGATCATCTGGCCTGCGTCATCGAGCAGCGGACCTGCCTGAGACACCACGCCGGTGTCCTTGAGATAGGCGACATGGGCCTCGCGGGTGTCGAGGCGGGTTTGCAGAGCACCGGGTTTGTCGCGGGCGATCAGGGCAATGAGCATCATTCTTCCTTTAATGGGCGTGACAGCAGCATATCCATCGCCTGCGCCACGTGCAATTCGCCTGTGACAAGCGCGGTGACGGCATGGGTGATGGGCATATCGAGAGAGAGCGCCTGTGCGCGGGCCAAGACGGCGCGGGCGGTGGCGGAACCTTCGACGGTAAGGGAGGGATCAAACCCTGCGCCTTTGCCGATGCTCAGGCCGTAGCGGTAGTTGCGCGACTGGTCAGAGGTGCAGGTGAGCGCCAGATCACCAAAGCCCGAGAGGCCCGCAAGCGTCTGGGGGTGCGCGCCCAGCGCATGGGCAAGACGGTTCATTTCGGCAAAGCCACGGGTCATCAGGGCGGCGCGCGCGCTCTCGCCCAGACCGGCCCCGATGACGGCACCGCAGGCGATGGCGATCACGTTTTTGAGCGCGCCGCCCAGTTCCGCGCCCAGCGTATCGGTGCTGCGATAGAGGCGCAGGGTAGGCGTTGTAAGGCAGCGCTGCAGCATTTGGCCGGTGTGGTCGTCGCCGCAGGCGAGCGTCAGCGCCGTTGGCAGGCCAAGGGCGATGTCACGGGCAAAGCTGGGGCCAGTGAGGATTGCGGGGGTTGCCGTAGGACAGGATTGCGCGATGAGGCCGGTGGGGCCGAGGCCCGTGGTCAGGTCCATGCCCTTGCAGCAGGCAACCAGCGGGCGGCGGGCGAGGGATTCGGCATGTTCCAAAAGGAAACCGCCCAGCGTCTGCATCGGCATGGCAAGCAGGCAGGGGGTATCGCCCTTGGGCACGGGGCCGGTGGTTAGGGTCACGCTGTCCGGCAGGGAGATGCCGGGCAAGCGGCGCGTATTCTCGCGTGTCTGCTGCATCTCGGCGGCGTGGGCCGGGTCGCGCGCCCAGAGGGTGACGGGGCCGTTTTGCGCCAATGTCACGGCAAGGGCCGTGCCGAATGCGCCCGCGCCACAGATGAGGATCATGCCTTGGCCCCTTTCTTGCCGCTGCCGAGCATGGCAGGGCTGGTGTGATCCAAGGGCCAACGGGGGCGGGCGGCAAGGGTCATGTCATCGCGGTGGCCAAGCGCAAAGAGTTCGGCCCCGGCATAGGCGATCATCGCGGCATTATCAGTGCAGAGCGCCAGCGGGGGCGCGACAAAAGCTGCGCCCATTTCTGCGGCAACAGTCTCTAACCCGGCGCGAATGTTGGTATTTGCGGCGACACCGCCAGCGACGGCGATGACCGGGGTGGCGGGTGCCTCTGCCAGATAGGCGGTCAGGGCGCGGCGGGTTTTTTCAGCCAGAACATCACGCACGGCGGCCTGAAACCCGGCACAAAGATCAGCACGATCCTGACGCGTCAGGCCGGATTTCTGGGCCACGATCTCATCACGGGTGCGCAGGAGGGCGGTTTTCAGCCCGGAAAAGGACATATCGCACCCCGGACGATCGAGCAAAGGCCGGGGAAAGCGAAAGCGGGTGGGATCGCCCTTTAGCGCCTCGCGTTCCACATTGGGGCCGCCGGGCTGTGGTAGGCCCAAGAGGCGCGCGGTTTTGTCAAACGCCTCGCCGGGGGCGTCGTCGATGGTGCCGCCAAGGCGGGTAAAATCATCCGCGCCGCGCACGATCAGGAATTGGCAATGCCCGCCCGAGACCAGCAGCATGAGATAGGGGTAAGCCACATCATGGGTGAGGCGCGGGGTCAGGGCATGGCCCGCAAGATGGTTGACGCCAATAAGCGGGAGGCCTGCGCCCGCAGCGATCCCCTTGGCACACATCACCCCAGCGATCACCCCGCCAATCAGCCCCGGACCAGAGGTGACGGCAACGGCGCCCACATCGCGCAGTGTCAGATGCGCTGCGGTCAGCGCTTCGCGCACGCAGATATCCAGCTTTTCCGCATGGGCGCGCGCCGCGATTTCCGGCACGACCCCGCCGAAATCGGCGTGCAGCGCGGTTTGACCATGCACCACTGAGGAGAGGATTTTTGGCCGGCCATCTGCGCCAATGCGCAACACCGCAGCGGCGGTATCATCGCAGCTGCTCTCAAGTCCCAAGAGGATCAAAGGCTCTGTCATCGCGGCCATGCGTTGCGTGAAAGGTCCAAGGCAGGTAACACCGAATGAGACAGGCAACAACTCTGGATGGGCCATGACCGTCACGATCCTGATCACCCGGCCCGAGCCCGAGGCCAGCCGCATGGCCGCAGAGGTGCAAGCGCTCTGCGGTGATGTTGCTGTGATGGTCTCGCCGGTGATGCAGATCGCTTATGGTGGGGCGCTGCCCGATCTTACCGGGGATGAGACGCTGATTTTCACCTCGCGACACGGGGTGGAGGGATTTTGCCGCCTGAGCGCGCGGCGGGATTCCCCCTGCTATGCGGTGGGCGATGCGACGGCAGAGGCGGCAGAGGCCCAGGGGTTGCGCGCTATTTCCGCCGGGGGTGATGCCGGGGCGCTGTTGGCGCGGATCGCAGAGGATGGCGCATGTGGGCCGTTCCTGCATCTGCGCGGGGCGCATGTAGCGGCGGATGTGGCCGGGGCCTTGCGCGCTGCGGGGCATGCGGCGCGCGATGCGGTGGTGTATGATCAGGTTGAGGCGGCGCTGAGCGCCGAGGCGCGGGCGCTCTTGCGGGGTGCGGAGCCGGTGATCCTGCCGCTGATGTCCCCCCGCACGGCGCGGATTTTTTTGGCGCAGGCCGAGGGCGTCAGCGCGCCGCTCTTGATCGCGGCCATAAGCCGCAATGCGGCGGATACGCTGCCAGAGGATGTGGCGGCGTGCGTGCGAATTGCGGAAATGCCGGATTTGCCGGGCGTCTTGGCCGTGGTGCAAGACCTCGTGCAGATGGCCAAGCGGCTTGAGGGTGGAAAACGACCGCAGTAAGGTCAGATTGACAGGGACGTGTGGTGAGATTCGAAAGGATGGCACAAGGTGGCTGACAAGAAGCAAGCTCCGAAGGAACCGGGTGAGGCAGACATCGTGTCGGATGCTGTGGAGCCGGTCGCGGAGACAGCGCCCGAACTGTCAGAGCCAGAGCAGCCCAAGAGCACAGTGCAGGACGCCTCGGATGCGTCAGAGCAGAATATAGATACGCCTGCCACGGAGAGCCAAGAGCCTGAAATCAGTCAAGACGGTGCGCCCGGCGCGATTTATGTCGGGGGCGACACGCCCGAGCCTGAGCCGCTTGCCCAAGACAAACCCGAACCGGTGATCGTGCGCCAAGGCGGGTTCTGGCCGATGTTGCTGGGCGGTGTCGTGGCGGCGGGTGTGGGTGTTGCGGCGGCGCCTTATGTGCTGCCCCCTTCGTGGTTTGCCCCCGAAGAGAGCGGCGTTGAGGCGGCGCTTGCGGAACAGGACGCGCGGCTGACGGCCCTGCGCGCTGATTTGGATGGGGTACAAAGCCCGCCGGATTTGAGCGGCGAGATGCAGGGCCTGAGCGAGACACTGACCGCGCTTACTGGGCAAATCGCCGATCTGGAGGGGCGTATCGCGGCGCTAGAATCCCGTCCGGCGACGCAGGGCGGCGGCGTACCGGCGGCCGAGATCGAGGATTTGCGCGCATCCCTCGCGGCGCAAGCGGCTGAGGTTGAGGCGTTGCGATCGGCGGCAGATGCGCAGGAGGCGGCGGCACGCGATAGCGCTGTGGCCACGCTGCGCCGCGCCGCGCTGACGCAGGTTTTGACCGCGCTCGACACTGGCAGTGATTTCGCCCCGGCGCTAAGCGATCTGCGGGAGACCGGTGCCGAAGTGCCTGACGTGTTGGCCGATCAGGCGGAAACCGGCGTGCCGACACAGGCCGCGCTGATCGAGAGTTTCCCCGAGGCGGCGCGCGCCGCCCTTGCCGCGGCACGGGCGGAAAGCGGCGATGCTGTGGCCGGCGTGGGCGGCTTTCTCAAGAGTCAGCTTGGTATCCGCTCGCTTAGCCCTCAGGAGGGGGATGATCCCGATGCGGTCCTGTCTCGGGCTGAGGCCGCCTTGGCCGAGGGCCGCCTAAGCGATGCCTTGACCGAGATTGCAACGCTTTCAGAGGCCGCGCGCGCGCCCCTTGATGGGTGGGTCGCCGAGGCCACGCGCCGCCAAGAGGCGCTGGCCGCCGCAGAGGCGCTGGCCGAAACAGTGAATTGAACGAGAAAAGGCGAGCGCCATGCTTTGGTCGATTATCAAGATAGCGGTTTTCATTGCCCTGGTGGCGGGCGTGACGCTGGGCGCGAGTTTCCTGCTCGAACTCGATGGCGGTGTGCGGATTGTCATGGCGGGGGTCGAGATCAACCTGACCCCGATCAAGGCGGTGATTGCGCTGGGCGTGCTGGTGTTCATCATCTGGCTTTTGATGAAGTTGACCGGGCTTTTGGTGGCATCTCTCAAGTTCATCAACGGTGATGAAACCGCGCTGTCGCGCTATTTCGATCGTAGCCGTCAAGACAAGGGCTATCGCGCGCTGTCCGAGGGGATGCTGGCGCTGGCGTCTGGTGAGGGCGAGGTGGCGATGGCACAGGCTGCCAAAGCTGAAAAATACCTGCGCAAACCGGCGCTGACCAATCTCATCACGGCGCAGGCGGCTGAGATGGCGGGCAATCGGCGCAAGGCCGAAGAGGTTTACAAACAGCTTTTGACCAATGAGAAAACCCGCTTTGTCGGCGTGCGTGGAATTCTGCGGCAAAAGCTGGCGGAGGGGGATACCGAAACCGCGCTGAAACTGGCCAAGACAGCCTTTGCCCTTAAACCGCGACATGCCGAGGTTCAGGATACGCTGCTTGATTTGCAGGCGAAAACCTCGGACTGGAAAGGCGCGCGCGAGACGCTGAACGCCAAGCTGAAATACGGCAGCCTGCCGCGCGATGTGCACAAGCGCCGGGATGCGGTGCTGGCGCTGTCGGAGGCGCGTGATGTGCTGGATGAGGGCAAGACCATCGAGGCGCGCGAAGCCGCGATCGAGGCCAATCGCCTGTCGCCCGATCTTATTCCGGCGGCAGTGCTGGCAGCGCGCGGCTATATTGACCAAGGCAATACACGCAATGCGCTGCGCGTGATCAACAAGGCGTGGCTGGTGCGGCCGCATCCCGATCTTGCGGCGGCCTTTGCCGCGATTGAGCCGAATGAGTCGCCACGCCAGCGTTTGAAACGATTTGCCAAGCTGCTCAAGGTTCATCCTGAGAACCGTGAAACCCGGCTGTTGGAGGCGGAACTGAATCTGGCCGCAGAGGATTTCCCGGCGGCGCGCCGTGCGCTGGGCACGCTGGCCGAGGTCGAGCCGGATGCGCGCGCGCTAACCATCATGGCGGCGATTGAGCGGGGCGAAGGGGCATCCGACGCGGTGGTCAAGGGCTGGCTGGCGCGGGCGCTGTCGGCGCCGCGTGGGCCGCAATGGGTCTGCGATAAATGCCAGCATATTCATGCCGAATGGGCACCTGCCTGCGAGAATTGCAATTCCTTCGACACGCTTAGCTGGCGCGCGCCCCCCAATAGCCCGATTGCCACGCCCACGGGACTTGAGATGCTGCCGCTTATCGTGGGCGCGCTGGACGAGCCCAATTCCGAACCTGTGAAGACAGAGGATGACACCGTTCCCGACGCTGAAATCGTAGAGGAAGAGCACATGGACAGGGCCGAAAAATAAGGCTTCCCTCCAGTGCATTACGATGCCGTCGTGCTACTCTTGGCGCTGTAGCACCGATGCTGATCGCGGGTGGTTTTGGCTTGATCTGAGAAGGAGACCCGCACAATGGCCCTGCAGATCAAACGCGCCAAGGTAGGCATTTGCGGTGTCGCGTCGAACGCGATTGGCTGGGCCATGGTATTGATAGGTCTCGGCTCGGCTGCGAAAGCCGAGACTTGGGATGTGGTCTTGCCCATCTTCGAGGAGCGGTGTGTCGCCTGCCACAGTGGTGAATTCGCCCCGCTTGCCCTGCGCCTTGAGACCTACGAGTTCCTGATGAGCGGATCCGAAAACGGCCCTGTGGTCCTTCCAAGTGATGCCGCGGGCAGCCCGCTGATCGCTCGCGTGGAAGGCCGTGCAGAACCCAGGATGCCGCTGGACGGGCCGCCTTTTCTTGACGAGGCGCAAATCGCCCTGCTTCGCGGCTGGGTTGATGCCGGGGCACCTGGCCCCTCGAAACCAACGGAACTGCCGCTTGCTACAGAAGACCCGCTGGCGGACGGTATCGTAACCTATCCCGAGGTTCGGCCCATCTTTGGCCAGCGCTGTATCGAGTGCCATTCTGACAACGGGAAATACGAAACCCCGCCCGAAGCGCTCCGGCTTGACACGCTTGCGGATATTCTGCGCGGCGGCGACCGGATTGCCGTTATTCCCGGCAATCCGGTCGCCTCAGAACTTATCCGCAGGGTGCGCGGATTGTCTGATCCGCGGATGCCCTTGGATGGGCCGCCGTGGTTGGAAGAGACCGATATCGCCTTGCTTGAGGCGTGGATCGAGGGTGGCGCGCGGGATGCTGAGGGCGCGCCAGCCCCTATGCCGGTGGGCGGCCGCGTGCGGCTGCGCGGCACCCTGAGTGCCCCGAATGCGGTGGACGGCGCAGTATTTGCCACCCATGCCGGAACTGAAATTCGCGACGCGGTGCAGCAAGGAGACCGTGTTGAATTGCGTGCCAGGATTGCAGCCGACGGCACTCTGGCGGCAGAACGCTTGCGGGCGCGTTAGCGCGCAATCTGCCCCAAGGGCTTGGATATTGTGCTCAAAAACCCCGTGCCGGTTCCGACTTTTGGGCAACATGCTCTAGGGCATCGGGACAACGGCGATTTCTTCGGTGCCGGTCAGTGGAAAACGCGCGTAGTCCAGTCCGATATCTACAAGCACCGTATCCCCAAGCGCCCTGAGCAGCCCCGCCCGGGTGACATCGCGCCCAGCCGCCTTTAGCGCCTCTGCGAGAACGGCGCCCGCCTCTTGTGCATGGATCTGGATCGGATGCGTCTGCACGGTGATGGCATCCGAGACAATGCGTGGGGTTTCGATGGCGACCATGATCGTTTGGTCGGGTGCGGCTGTGGTGCTTCGCGCTGCAAGGCTTTGCCACGTGATCCAGATCCTTGCTGCGCTGTTCTGTGGCAGCGGGGAGGCATCGAGCACGACGATATCCTCGGCCTCTTTTGCATGATCTGTCTGCGCGCGGTCTGGTGCGGCCAGTGATAGCGCCAGTGCAAAGGCGCTGCGTTGCGCCGGGTCTTGCGACACGACCAAGATCGGCCCTTGCCCCTTGATCGCGACTTCCCCCGCGAGCGCTGCGTGCAGCGCATCCCGCGAGGGCGTGATGCCGCGCAGGATGCTGGAATCCTCGTTACCCGAAAGCGCGCCAACAGGTGCCAGAACAGGCAGGCCAAGCTGTGTGAAGGGGTTCACCGCCGCAACTGGCAGGCCGATCACGGCCAGCAGATCGTGCGCCATGCCGGGCTGTGTTGCATCAACGGGTACCAATTCTATCTGCCGCCCGTAAACGCGGTCGCCGCCCAGTCGCTCTGACAGCGATTTCGCCAGCGCAGCCCTGTAGCCATCGGAAATTTCAGCGGCACCGGGAATGGTGGCAACCCCGATCCGCAGCCTGTCGGATAGCACGCCGCGCCTCTGGATTTCGTGCAGTCGGCCCAGATAGGCACGCAGGGTGTCTGTCTCGGTGCGGTTGAGCGCGTAACGCGGCATGAGGCGGCTGAGCGCCCTGCCATCCACCGCGATACCTTCTGTTACGGCACGGTGGAACGTATCGGCACCGTATCCCGGCCTGTCAGCGGAGGCCACCGAAAGACGCGACCATTCGATTGGCGGCACGTCGCCCTCGATTCCCCCCTGCCCGTCGCGCCCGTGGCAGGTGTGGCACGGAAAACGGATAAGACTGCGTTCGCCAGCCGGATCGGCGACAGCGGCTTGGCCGGTGAACATCTCGTGCCCGTCTTGCGCCATGCTGGCCGTGCCAAGAAACAGCAGCGCTGCCAGAAAAAGCCCCCTCACCGGATCAGCGATGCGACCAGATCTGCCAATTCTTGCGCCTCGGGTATGGATTGTGACCTGTAAAAGCGTTCCGACTGCAAATCCCCGACAATAAACACCGGGTCATGAAGGACGATATTGGCGAAATCTGCATCGAACGCTGCCAGAAGGCGCGACACCTCGCCCGGCGTGCCGGTCAGCCATGACCAGCGCTCACTTGCGCCAAAGGTGTCTGCCGCTTTGCGCATATGGGCGGGCGTGTCGCGACCTGGGTCGATGGTGATTGACAGCAGCCGCACCGGCGCATCGGTCGGCAGCATATCGTCCAGTTCGGCCATCACGTCATTGCCGATTGGGCAGATCGACTCGCAGGTTGTGTAGTTGAAGTTGATCACAAGCATCTGCCCATCGGTCAACGGGCCGTGGAACGCCTGCTCTCGGGCATATTGGTCAATCAGCGTCACCTGCGGCATCGCCAGACGTTCACGGGCAAAATCCGCCGTTGCAGGCCCATCGGCCAGAGCGGGGGCAGCGGCCAGAAAAAGCGTAAGAAGCGCTGTGCGGATCATGGAGTTTCCTTCTCGGAGCGTGCCTTGAGGATGAGAGCAGAGCGTAGCGCCAAGCCTTGCGGCAAGTCGCGGGGCTGTACCACGAATGGCCCTTCATGCGGCAAGGTCAGGCGCGCCCGCAGGAGACCGGCCGCGTCGGCGGTTGCCGTCGCCTCAACCATCGTGCCCGAGAGCATGCTTGGCACCATCAGGTGAAGGCCGGGCAGGGGTAGCGGGCGGTCGTCGGGGCCCGTCACTTGGAATACGAGGTCAAAGGGTTCCCCGGCGACCGGGACTTGGGCACCCTCGCGCACAAGCCGTACCGGGGTTAGGGCATGCTGTTCGACGAAGCCGCGAACATGAAAGGGCACGCAGGTTGAGAGTTGGCCCGCGAAGGTTGTTAGAATCAGTTCGCGCGCGCCCGCATCAAAGGCCCATACTGTTTCGAAGACGCCGGTTTCCACCTCTTGAAAGCTGCGGTCGATCACCTGCAGCGATTGCGGAATACCACCGCGCAAGCGGATCGAGTCCATCGGCGGCATCTCGACGGTCGAGGCCAACTCGCCCACCAGCCAGCCGGTCTGAAACCGCGGCTCGACCGCGATGACCTGTGGCGAGGGAAAGAGCGGCACCAGCAGCCCATCTGTGCCCTCGGGCCGCTCGGTCTTGGCCCCAAGGTCGATCTTGCGCAGCACGGCCGCCTTGCCCAGTGCGACAGTGGCGAGATCAATCGCACCAAGAAAGCCGCCATCATGGCTGAGGATGAAGGCGGCGTTATCGGTAAAGGTGACTTCGCTGACGCTGGCATCCGCCAGTTCCACGGATTGCACCACGCGGCCAAGTGCCAGGTCGATCAGCGCCACAATGCTATCGCCGGGGGTATAAGCCAGAGCGATACGCGCATCGGGCCCGGTTTCGATTCGGGCGAATGTCTTGCCAAGTGGGATCGTCAGTGGCGCATCGGGGGCATCGGCATAGCGCATCTCGGCCTGCGGGGCGTCGCGCAGAACGGCCAACAGGCCGGTATCGCCGACGATGCTCAGGTCTGCCACGGGGCTGGAGAAGGTGGTGTTCAGGATGTCTCGCCCGGTTGCCCCGTCAAGCAGAAACGCTGCGCCCGCTGATGTATAGGCGGCGATACTGTCGGTTTCAGGATCGCGCGGACGGGTCAGCGTAACCGCGTCAACACCCAAGCGCCGCGTCTCGCGCAGGGTGCCGTCTGGTGACAGGCGCATCACCTGCCCTGCACGATCCCCAGCCCAGAGATCACCCGTGCGCGCCGTGACCAGCGAGGTAACACCGGGCAGCCCCTCGGCCAGCACATGCCGATCCGGGCCGGTCAGGCTGGCGGCGAGAATGATCCCGTCATCGGGATAGGCCACGTAAGCCCGCATTTGTCGTGCGCTGGTGGCGACAGAGGTGGGTGCGCCATCAAGGCGGTGCGCGGCGACCAAGTTCGAGGAATAGAAGTTCAGCTTGGGATCAACCACGCTGAGGCTTGCGTCGCTGTTGTAGGTGGCCAGCAGGATTCCGTTCAAGTCTACAGACCCAAGCGGTGTTCGACGGGTCGCGCGGTAGTTTTGTGCAGCCCTTTCGCAGCCGGGATTATCCGCAGCCACGCCCCGCACCCAGCCCAACAAATCCACGCCGCGCGGTGGCAGGCCAGTTACGGGATCGGTGAGTTGGACGCGCAGGCGCACGGGTTCCCCGTCATCTGCGGTGGTGGGCGCGCCGGTGATAGGGTCGTGCAGGGTTAGTGCCGCAGTAAGGCTGGCCTGCGCCCTGCCTTGCCCCGTCGTGGCCAGAACGGCCAGCAGGAGGGCGATCAGCGGCGCGCGCTGCATGATGTCGCCTTGGGGTCGCGGGCCTGCGCCGGTGTCAGCACGTCGAGCAGCCCCCAAACCCCACCTGCACGCAGGTGTAGCGGGCCGTCAAACCACAGGTAGCAGCCCGGCTCGACCACTTTGGTCAGCGACGCCGTGATCGCCTTGCCCGGAGCGAGCAACGCGGCACGGGGGAAACCAAAGCCCGGGAACAGATCGCTGTAATCCTGCGCGATGGTGGCGAAGGCACGCTGGCGCGCGCGACCGCCCGGATGGACCACGTGCACCACCACCTCTTCGCCCGCCACAGCCCTGAGAACCGGCATCGGTGCCTTGGTCGCGGTTGGGATTTCAGTTGGTTTCAGTTTCCAGAAGGCTGTGCCAAAGTCTTTTTCATTGAGGTTATAGTGGGATTCGACGGGCCCAAGATTGGTATCCTGCAGCCGCACATGGAATGGCTCGCTAAGATAGCTCACGCCCTTGTCGCCCCAATCGTAGCTGTCATCACAGATCGCGCAATCCTTGATCAGCCGCTCATTCGAGCCCCCGAGCGCCCAGATATCGGCGGTGTCACGGTCGCGCTGGTTCAACCCGTCCTGCCAGAACAAGGTGAATTGCCGGATCGGGTGGCTGCCTGCACCATCCGGACCGCGGGCGCGCAGTGTCGCGTGCCACATTGGTGGCCAAGCGCTGCGTGCGCCGGCTGGCGGCACGATCACGTAATTCTCACACAGGAGGCGGATCGTGCGGTTCGGCAGGCGCTCAAGCTCGAGCCAGCGGCGCGCCTGAAGCTCGCCCAGATCATAAAGGCGGAGCTGCGGCGCGATGCTGGTGCCCGGTGCCACGAGCCTGTTTTCACAAGCCTCGAAGCGTATTTTGCGGCCACGGACATCGCCGATAGAGGCGTTTTGTGGCACCACGGTAATGGCCCCGATCAACCCATGCGTCGGATGCCCGATCACATCGCCGAACGATTTGAGCGGCAGTGCGCCATAGGCATAGGGAATGAAATGCGTGACAAGTTGACGCTTGATAATCCCAAGACTGTCCGGGCCGGGCACAAGACGCTCTCGGTCGATCTCGAACCCGTCGATTATGTCTGCCAAGCGACGGTCAAGGTCAGCTGGTCGCAGATTGGGGATGCGGTTCAACTGCCCGAGCGAGTCTCGGAGCAGGGTATCCCCCGGCAGAACCACGCGGGCCTCGCCCGACATTTGCGGGACACGGCCTTCGAGTTGACGCAAGGTTCCCTGCGGGAGACGCCCGATATCGCGGAGCTGCCCGTCGATCGCGGGCACGCGGATTGGGGGGTCAACCTCGGGTGTGGGTTGTTGCGGGACCCCCTCAAGAGTTGTGCGCAGGCGTGAGATGGCCCCGTCGCGCTGGTCACGTAATTGTAGCAACTGATTGCCAAGAAGGGTCGGCGCGTTGCCCGAAGGGGCCGCCAGCGGAAGCGCGGCTATGCCCTCGGGGATCGTGATGCCACGGCCCAGATCACCGAGGAAATCGGCGGTTTGAGGGGCCAATGTTTCGGACAGGCTCGCGACAAGCGGCGTGGGCAGCGTGTAGCGATAATCGGCATAGGCAAGACCTGCGTAGAACTGGAACTGCTCAATCTCGGCAATGCGTGGCCGTTTTAGCCGATCGGTGCGGTCGCGGATCGACAGGGTTGGGTCGCGCTGATCGGCGGGAATACCACTGAGCGCCCAGATCGCATTGTTCCCAAAGGGCCGGCCATAGCTGCTCTGCCGCGTCAGGATCGGCAAGGGCAGCGTCACCGCGAGCCGTGCGGAGGGCACCACGTCTGTGCTGCGGTCGCTGTCGGCGTTCATCTCGTGCGGTGTGTTCTCTTCTTCCGAAGCAGCCTCCCATGGCCGCTCGACGTTGAGCGAGGTAATGCCGGGCATGCGCGCATCGCCTGTGCCGTCCGCAAGACCCGGAATGCGCCCGTCTTGGTAGCGCAGCGCATTGAGCAAGGTCACGAAAACGCAGTCACCGGCGTTCACGTTGATCACCAGCGGCTCTGGCTTGTCATAAAAGCGGCGGACGGCGTCGATCACCCGAGAGAGCGGGACCGCTTCCCAGTTCGTGCGCAGTTCGAGATCAAGGTCGGACACGCTTTGCGGCATATCGGGATTGATCAGAACTCGCGGATCGACAAGCGCAAAGAACAGACCGTCAGGATCATTCAAACTATTGCCGTAGTTGGTGCCCGCCTGCCCCGGAAACACCGTCTCGGATTCGATGGCGACGATGGCAGTATAGACGTTGGGGGCGTTGCGCGGGCACTCTGCGACCGGCTGGTAATCGGGCACCTCGGTCTTGCCACGAAAGAACAGCTCAAGCTGGTTCAACTCGGGCCGCAGAATCGGGCTGCGCTCGGGCACCGGAAGCTGAAGCCGTTTGAGCGCCCGATCTTGGCGCAGCTCTGGCAGCGCTCGCAAGGTGCGTTGTGCCTCATCCTGAAACCGCTCGAGCGGAACGATCAGCGGCTCTGGTGTGGCGGCGGTGTCTTGATCCGGTGCGGCATCAAGGGTGCCGAGATTACGCGGCAGCGCCCGCAGTTGCGGATCAGTCGACAGCTCTGGCAAGCGCTTGACCGCTTCGTCGAGTGGAGCCAAGAGGAGGCGCGTGCTGTCACGCAACAGGGCAGGTGGCGGCGGCGCATCGGGATTGTCGCGTACCAGCGGCTCGACCTCGGCGATGAACCGGTCGACCTGTTCCAACAGCGTGACATATGCAAGGTAATTGCGATTGTCCGCCGCAACCCGGATCAGCCCCCAGGCCCCATTCCAAAGCGCATCCTGCGATCCGAAGTGATACGGCGTGTCGGACACGCGCGTGCGAAGCACCAATTGCTCGCGCCGCTCGCGCAGCAAATCCAGCAGCGTTTGCACCGAGGTAATGCGCCCGGGCGCAAAGCGGTTGCGGCTCACCTCTTCGCCCAGACCACTGAAATTGTTGTCATAGAGAAAGGCGGCGCGGAACTCGAAATGCTCTGATATGCCGATTTCCTGTGCGGCGATGCGCCCGTCGGCGTTGAAGCATTGCGCAAGCTGCGCCTCGATATCCGCCCAAAACTGCCGTTGCGAGGAACCCGCAGGCCAATGGTTGGCCCCATAGGCAGCCCATTGGCGATATTCGTCGGGTCGACCAGCCCGAGCCATGCGCACGCTGCTGGCTGCGCCCTCATTGGTTTCGCAGGTTCGCACCAAGGTCTCGCGCGGGGTGATCGGCTCGCGTTCCGAGGTTGCGCTTGGGAACATCTGGTCGATATTGCGGGGCAGTGTCATGCCCTCAACCGTAAACGTGTGCTGCACCTCTTGCGCGCCCTGGATCAATCGGAACTGCAAGGGTTCGTTATCGAGCGCCTGAAAGATCGGCGTTGCCGGGTCTTGGTGCAGCGCGCTCAGCATGACATTCGCCGGATCACCGGGCTCACCTGTCTTTTGGCGACTGATCTCGCAGCGGTCTGTGACGCCGTTGAGCAGGGGGGTCACCCAGTCCTCGACACGCGGTGTAAGTGCACAGGATGATCCCGCACGGGAATCCTCGCCCAATCGCAAGGGAAAGGGCTCTCCGCGATAATTCACCAGATATGGATCGTGGTGGTCGACCGAAATGCTCTCGGGCCGGGCGGGTGGCGAGACGGGGCTGGCCAGCAACGCCTCTGGACCGGGGGCATGGCCCGCCGCCTTGGCGCGGTAATCGGTCATGTAAAGCTGGAGGAAATCCGGTGCCGAATAGTCTGTGCCGTGATAGTTGACGGTAACCTGATCAAGAAGCGCGGGCGCAAGGCCAGCCTGATGCGCCGGATCACCCGGGCGGCCCGCCGCAAGCCAGGCCGGTGGCAGATCGCCCATGGCACCAAACCAGCCGGTTCCATCCTTGGCCAAGGCGGAATCGCAGATATCAGACATGTCCTGAAGCCGCGCATCAACCTGCACCGAGGGCGCGCCGCTGGCCTCGAGCGCGGCGGCGCGGGCACCATGGCGCGCCTCACAGGCGAGGGTCAGCATGCCCTTCATCGCCATCGTGTCACCGCCCTGAAGCGCCTTTTCAACAGCCTCGACGGGCACGTTATTGCGGGGATCGTAGAGCAGCGCGAAATCAGCGATGGATACCGCGAATTCACGGTAGGTCAGCACATCGGTGTCGACCGGAAGCAGGTCTACGATCACCTTGCGTGCCCCGACATCCTGCGGCCCCGCTGTAACCAGCTCGCGGTCGACGCGTGGGGCGGTGCAAGAGACCTTACCTGGATCGCAAATCTGGGCGATCTGCGGCTCAATCACCAGCGCGGTGTAAAACCCGTGTTGCTGGATAGAGGATGGACCGAAATGGTCGTGGCTGAACACCGTGCGAAGGGTGCGATCAGCCTTGCCTATGCCACTGCCGTCATCCGGCGCGCGCGTGTCCGACAGGATCGGATCGGCGAACCACCGTTGCGTCGTGGTCTGAAACAACTCGCGATACCCCGACAAGGGGAGTGTCCAGATCTTGTGATCATAGGCCTCGCTTACCTTCCAAAGCCCGGTCTTTGGGTCCTTTGCACATAGGTCGCCCTTGTCGCCGGAATATTCCCGCATCAACAGCTCACCCGGACTACGGCTGAAACTGACATCTGCAATGGACGCGGTGTTTTTGGCCGCACAGATGCGCGCTGCGATTTCGCCCGGCGCAAAAGTACCGTCCTCGTAGTTGAAGCCGTTGCTCGACCCGTCCGAGGCGGTGACGTCAAACTTTACCAGATGGATGTGCTGGCCGATGGTGTCGGTCGGGGTTTTGACCTGAAAATCGTCGAGTTCCAGCTCTTTGGGCAACTCGTTGGTGTGGCGAAATTCGATGCATTCGCCCGAGAGTGCGCGAAAGAAGAATGGCTCTTCACTGGCTGTCACCTTGGGTGAAATGCGACCGCCGCCCTTTTTGTAGCTGTCCGAGCCGGGATAGCCACCCGCCGGATGAGTCAGAACGTTGATCCGCGCCTGCGGGTCATGCCAGCCTGCGCGGTTGGTGATCATATCCACCTGCACCGCCGAGCCCTCGTAGCGGCGGTATCCGATGACCGCTGGATCGGGCGTAAACTCCACAGACTTGAGGCCCTTGAGAAACGGATCACTTTCAAACACATGGGCACCGCGTTCGATCACCCGCGCTGTCGCACCATCCATGTAGTAGAGCGTGGGAGGGCCGTTCGGAAAACGGTCGGTGCGTTCGTGCTCGACCCAATTCGAGACTTCGGCGTCGCCTGCATCCGCACCGCCAACCAGCGGTTGACCTGCCGAAACGGTCAGGATTGGAAAGCTGGCCCCGCCGGAAACAAAGCTGTAGTTGTCCGCGTCAACCCGCGTGATCTGGCCAAAAGCCGAAGGTGCGCCACACGGATCAGCGAATGGCGCGCCAGGTTTGGCGGGCGCGCCGTTGACGGTAAATCGCTTGGCTCCGCCCTGTGTCGGATATCCGCCATCCGAGGGCTCGAACAGCGAGCTGCTGCCGTCCGGTGCCAGCACCGAAAGCGCCGTGCCATCCGGCAGAACACCGTTGTGGTGAAAAGCCATGGCCGAGCGTTCGATCGGCTCGCCATCGTATTCCAGCAGGTCGATCGTGAGGGCCTTGAGCTTCATGGTCATGTCGCCAAGCGATAGCGCTGTGGCAAGGATCTGCGTTTGCAGCGCCTCGCGCTGTCGCAGCGCAGGATCTGCCAACGCCGAGGCAAGATTGCTCGTGCCGGGATCAGCCGCAAGACGGTCTGCCACGCTTTGCGGCACGGTAAAGGGCAAGGCGCGGGTGCTGTCATCGGTGACCACATGGCGCGGCATGCCGCCGTCGAGATAGTCACCCGTCACCATATCGCCATCCAAGGCGCGGGCGATGTCCATCGGTGCCTGTGGTGGGCGGTGGCCCGGTTGGCCTGCGATGTAGAACGGATAGCCTGCGAACGTGGTGATCTCGCTTACTGGATCGGCAGATACGCCGCCCTCTTCGTCAAGTTTCGCCACATCCATGGGATAGCTCGGCAGCACTGGCCAGGCCTGTCCCGGCAACGGTACAATCGCTGGCACTGGTGTGCCGACGTTCTGTGGGCCAAGCCCAGCTGACGGCTCTATCCAACGGCCGGTCGCCTGATCAACCGATCCTGGCCGTTTGCGCGCCTTGATCTTTTCACCCATCTCGGCCAGCGACAGGACCGGTTCCCATTGCCCGTCTGGAAGTTTGCGAGAGCCATCCTCGAGCACGTCATGAACGCGCCAGAGTTCCCACATCCCTTGGGCAAAGTGCGGATAGAGATGGCAATGAAAGATCGAATCCCCCACCGTCCGGTTGCGGTTGCCTGACCCCAGCGTCTCGTACCAACCTTGCTCTCCCTGCGTGCCGCGATGATAAACCTCCATCCCGCCACCGTAGATGTCGTAGGAAAAGCCCTGCTGCGGTGCGACAGTCTGGCTGTCCAGATACGCGCCTCGATTGCCGTCATTGCCCGCAAACCATTGATGCGCGTGAAGATGGAAGACATGCGTCTCCTTTGGTCCGGCATGGAAATTGCGGAAAACCACCGGATCGTTGAGATAGGAATGATGCACGTTTGACGGATCGTCGCTGTAATGCTCTAGAAGAGCGGGATCGCCATTGGCCCAAGAGGTCAAGAAGAATTCCTCATAGAGGCATTCCTGGCAATTGGCGGCGGGGCCGATGCCTTTGCGGTTGGCAAGCAGCATGTCCCCCATCCCGCTGGCCCCGTAATTGATGGCGAACCCGTCGCGGACCCCGGAAAGCTGGCCCGCACCAAAGGCGCCCAGTTCCTCGAAGTTGCGCGGATAAAAGGTTTTCAGCTCGTCATGGAAGAAAACCGAGAATTCTCGGAAGGCGAGCGGGCGGCCCGCTTCGCGATCTTCGCGATACACGATGGCGTTGAGATCGGAATGGACCACCTCGAACACGCCTTTGGCGAAATACGCATTCGGGTCTTCGTCGCGGAGTGCCGCGTCGGCGCGATCCACACGTGCCAGCATGTTCAACAAAGGCAATGGGCGGCCCGAGATGGGATCGCGCTCCACTACCTCGTAGCGAGATGGATCATCAATATCAGCGGCGCGGATCGCATGGCGCACGGCGTTTTCCGCAGCCCGCCATACTGCCCGGAACGCGCCTTGCGTCACCTGGCTGCGATACCAGCGTGATGCGGATGGCTCGGCCATGACAGCCCCAAAAAGCCCGTGCGTCAAGCTGCCGCCATCCCCCTGTCCGCCCGAAGGCGCGCCGGTGCTTGCCATGAAGAACGGGCCCTCACGTTCGATCATGTAAAAGCAATCGATGGCCGCGCCCGGTTTGATCGCGGCAAGACCCTTGCAGGCATCAGGGGCCTCGATCATCTGGCCGTCCCGTAACCCAAAAGATGTCAGTCCCTGAATGGCCAAATTTGCGCCGCGCGTCATTGGCCAATTGCCATCAGCGCTGGGTCGTGGAGAGCCGTTTGCCGGTCGGCAAGACGCCTCATCATGATCAAGCTGCCCGGAAACGATCTCTTCTGACACTGCGGCGCGCAGGTCATGCAGCTCTGCGCCATAGGGCATGCCCGGCTCATCTGCACGGGTCTTGCAGAATGTCTCGGAAAATCCCGGCACCTCTGCGCGTAGCGCATTGGCTAATCTGATATGAAGAATGTCACCGACATTGGCGCGTAGCGTCAATGGTCTGGGCCGCTTGCAATCGCGCAGGCGGACCTTGCCGGGGGCAAGGTCAGTGCCGTGGCTTTCGATGCCGAGGCCCATGTCGCATTGATCGGCTGTCAGCGCCTTGACCGGGGTTGCACTGCTGACAACGTCCCGCCGGAGCGCATAGATCATCCCGTACGGGTTGAAGCTGCCAAAGCGGTTGTAAACCATCATCTGGTCAAGCGCGACGATATCCGCACAGAGCGTGCGAGCGAATCGAGCAGCGCCTTCCGCTTGATTGACGGTGTCGTGGATATTGCTGCACTCAATAGGTTTTTCTAAATTTCCCTGTTGCGCCAATACTTTACTTGGAAAATTCAGCAGCATCGCAACCGAGAGCGAAATACAAGCGACGCGATTAAAATTACTAAAAATTCGGTCCACCGGAATCTCCTGATAAACTGAAAATATTCTGCAACCTATCACATAAACTTGATTGCAAAAACCCGCATTGCGTGTTTTGCCCCGCCCGGCTTTACTTTGGGCAAGCGCTCTTGCAGCAGAGTGTTGAGAATGTTCCGAAATTCCTGCTTATGTCCTGCGCTGACCTGCCCGTAGAACCATGGCCCGGAAAGCAATGCCGAACGGCTTGTTGAAGACGCGGCTGCTCTCCTCAGAATCTCTGAACTTTGCGGCGGGTGTCGCCCTTTTACTCTCGTTACGACGCTTGAGGGGCTGCAAACAGAATCGGTCAACCACCTGTAATCGCGGATGAATCGCCACTTTCCGTGAAGACAAGCGAACCAGCTCATCAGTGTCGCGCAGACTGACCACTGACATCTGATAGGCTGACCGCTTTGCGATGGTCGCTAAGCTGTAGCGTCGTGCTCATCCACGACGGTAATCCTGTACTCACGCAGAGTATCGACGTTCCACGTCAATGGCCCGTGCAACGGGTTGGTCAGGAAAAGCTGAAGTGTCCAACTGCCAGCGATGGCAGGTGCGCGGAATTCAAGTAGCTGGCCGCTCGTCGCTGTCTTGGCAATGGCGATCACCTCTAAATGCGGCAGCACGCTGGCATCGCATTCCCAAACGGCCAGAACGTCATCGCCGACCTGAAGTTCGGCGCATTTGATCAAGATCGTGATATGCTGCCTTGTCGCAACCGTCTGCGGGATCGTTTCTGGCGCCAAGGCCGACCGATCTGAAACTGCTGGAGCTTTTGGCAGGGCAAGAGCGTGACGCACCTCGCCTGCAAGCGCGGATATCGTATCCGGACGAAAATAGGTGCCGTGCCCCCCTGGCAATATCCGGCAAGTGGGATTCACAAAAAGCCGATTCCAGGCGGGCCATGGATCAATATTTCTCAGAAAGGGATTATAGTCCTTGCTTTCGGCACCAAAGAGCAACGTGGCCTGCAGAGGCAAAGCCGGAACCTCTATCCATTCCATTGCTATGAAGCCTTGCACATTTATAGCTTTGAGAACCAAGTTGCGGGCCAATTCCCCTGCGATTGCTGCCCCTTGGCAATTGCCGCCCACTGTGCACGGCCTGTCGCGCAGATAGGATGCCAGGTCGTTGGCATAGGATGCTGCAAGCGTTCGGTTGTGCCAAGTGGTCAGGGATTCTCTTCGGATCACCGTATTCAAGGACCGCATGCCGATCAGGGGCTGATCTGGCCCAAGGGCCTCTGCCAGTGCCGGGAATTCGATCGCGCTATTGAAAACCCACAAGAGTGGCGGTTTGCTGCCAGCCTCGTTTGTGATTGCGATGTGGTTAAAGGCCCCAAACTTTCGGCCCGGCCATGGTTCCACAAAATTGCCAATGACCTTAAGCCAGTGTTCACACCTATGCGTGTCGCTCATTCTATTTCTCGATCAGATAATCATCTATCAGCACAGCATCCAAACCTGACGTCGCAAAAACGGCGAGAGCGTCTTCTACTGAATGAATGATGGGCTTGCCCATGATATTGAAGCTTGTGTTCAGAACGATGGGCACGCCTGTCAGCGCGCCAAAGGCTTGCGTCAAATCATGCATCCACGCTGCGTTTGTTGGTGATACGGTTTGCAACCGTCCGGTTCCATCCTCGTGAACGACGGCAGGAACGCGCGCCATTCCAGCAGCACGCCACGGCAATGTCACCGACATATACGGAGAAGGTTGTGGGCGCTCGAACCACTCTGACACCTGGTTCTCTGCAATCACTGGGGCAAAAGGGCGATACGGCTCACGTCCCTTGACGCAGCGATTAATACGATCCTTCATATCTGGTGATCTTGGATCAGCAAGGATGGATCGGTTGCCCAGGGCGCGCGGGCCAAACTCTGCCCGCCCGCGCATCACGCCGATGATCTTGCCTTGAGCCAAATGCTTGGCAATCTGTCCCGCGCTATCGCCCGAGATATCGCTGACATGGCCCAACCCTTGTAAATGAGACAGGCGCCCCACGGCCTTTGGTGCCGAGGAGCTGCCCAAGTAGGCCGAACCGTTCGAGACAGGGATGCGGGTTTCACCCGTTGTTTGCATCCAACTGAGCATTGCCGCGCCAATCGCGTTGCCATCATCCGCAGGTGCGGGCGGAACAAAGACACGCTCAAAGCCGGTGCGCCCAACGATGGTTCCGTTGTAAGACGAGTTTAACGCGCATCCACCGCTGAGGATCAGGGTTCCATCAGACCCCTCAAGGCAAGAAGCCAAGATCTGGTCGGTGAGATCCGCAAAAACCGCCTGACCGCTTGCTGCCAGATCAGCAGCCTGCAACACGGGTGCTGTATCGCTTCGGCCAAACTGAGACAGCGTTTCATGCGCCTTCACAAGAATGGTGTGATCGGCAAATCGCAGACGCCCCTGTTCCACGCTCAAGACCGAGGCCAGAACCTGCTGCAGCTCGGCCTTGGGAGTACCAAAAGCTGCCAGCCCCATGACTTTCCATTCTTCGCCCAAGCGCCAGTCAAATCCGCATAGGGTGGTCAGCCACGCGTAAAATGTCCCAAGGCTGCCGGGCCCCCAAGACCGCCACCGGCGCTTGAGCCGTCGGTCGCGCAGATCAAACAAGGAGACTGCCCCCACCTCACCTTCGCCGTCGATCACAAGGCATGCGGCATCGCTGGCCGTGGCGAACACAGTGGCGGATACGGCGTGACACAAATGATGATCAAACCGGCGTATCTTTGGCATCGTAGAGGCAAGGCGCAGACGCAATAGCGTGGCACCGGCCCCACGCTGGGCTGCTGATTGCAGCTCTCGCAGCCATAACCCGTCTGTAGCGGGCAGTAGAACGTTGGATAATGTGACAGGCACGTCAGCCTTGACGTGTTTCCAGCTTGTGGCAACCTGTAAGCTGTCGGTTTCTGGGTCAAAGCCGATGGACGACAATGCCGATTGAAGATGCGTCACATGATCCGGGGCGATGCCCCAGGCGCGCTTGTCTTGCATAAATCGCTCGGTCGCTTCGGCAAAAACAACGCGGCCCATTTCATCAACGATTGCAAGGGCAGGATCGTGCCCCGAGGTCGAAAGGCCAAGATGGTACTGTCCCATCAGGCTTCTATACGCCCCGCGATCTCTCGTACAAAGGCACCCAACGTGTCATGCGCAAAGATGTCCGCAGGATCAATTTCCACTTGAAACTGATCCTCGATTTCACCGCTGAGCAGAACGGCCTCGATTGATTGCAGGCCAAGATCCGTAAGGACAGAATCTGCCGTAATTTCCATATCGGCAGCCTTCGTGCGAACCTTTATTTGTTCAACAGCGAATGCAAGCACCTGCTCTTCAATAGACTGAGGCATTCTTCTTACTTTCATGAGGAGAGCACGCAGGGCAACGCCGAGAGTGCTACGGTTTGTGACATCGGGAAATAGCGCTGTCCTTGGTTTACAAGGGATAGGTTGGGAAACCGCTCGAATACGGCAGGAATCGCGCGTCGGATGATCAATCGCGATAAGGCTGCACCAACACATCGGTGCATGCCCTGCCCAAACGACAGATGCAAGGCCCCCGGGTTGCGGTCACGGTTGATAGCCTGAAGTGTGAGGCGCGCTGTATCTCCGGCTTTCATCGCCATGCCGGCCAGCTCAAGATCAGCGCGAGCCATGCGGTAGATATACTTGGGGCTTGCGCATAGGGCTATCAGCTCTTCAAGGCGGGTAGAAATCCAGTCTGGCGTCTCGATGTTGGCGCGCTCTTCGACCGGGCCCGACAAAATCAGATGCAGAATATTTGCAAGGGTGTGGGACAGATTGAAGCTGGCCCCGTAAAGCACCAAGACAACCGCTTTGAGATCATCGGTGGAAAACCCCTCGGGGGGCTCTGCCAAAAGATCGCTGAGAAGTGAGCAGTTTGCGGCAGTGGGCACTGTCATCAGCGCCATCGCTTCGTTGAACTTTTCCTGAACGGCCAAAAGATCCCGCATCGACAGCCATGGCTCGAGAACAGCCTGAAGCTCTGGCGCCAGACGCTCAAACTGCGATGGATCGGACGGGAACACGCCAAGGATTGGCGCAATCACAGTCTGGCGCAATAGATCGGTGAAGCCGGTGACCAGATCCGGATTGGGCATGCGCGTCAGGTTGTCGAGCGCGTCGGCGATGGCCGTGTCCGCTAGATCTGTCCAGTCTTGCAGCCGCGTTGCTCCGAGGCGTCTGCCAATTGCGGTGCGCAGGGCTTCGTGGCGCGGGCCATCCATGAAGAACAGGGCATTCTGCGATATTTTAACCGCTATCGTCAGATCGCGCCCACTGTGCTGGGCTAACGTCGATAGGTAATTGGTCATCTGCGGCGGCGAGAAACGATCATTGTCGCGCACCACCTCATGGGCCAGCGCGGTATCACGGATATCGCACAGCCGCGAGGTGGCCCGATGCGATCCTTGCGCCGTTTCGCAGGGCAGCGCAGTAGGGGCCTGCATCATGGGGGTTTGAACAAAACTGCATTGCTCTTTGTTCAGCACAATGCTCGGGAAACGGCGAGCCAATGCAGGGATCGACTGCGCAAAGACCATCTCGCTTAGGAACGATCCGGGGCATTTATGTGCGCCGCTGCCAAAGCTCATGTGCCGCACGCCTGATTTGGTGTCACTGCGCAGGCAGCTGTTGGTTTTGACGATGTCCACAACCGCCGCTTGCCCTTTGTGGAACGGGCACCCGGCGATGGTGGTCGCCTCGGGTGCGACCCGTACAAGGGTGCGCGTTGATTGATAAAGGCTAAGAAGCCGCGGCAACTCGCGCTCGGCCCAGCCAGGGCGCGCCGCGTCTTGCCAGTTGCGGGGTGGTCCGGTCAGCAGACCGTAGAGTGCAAAAGCAACAGACTGCGTGGCCGAGTTCGAGCCCACTAGAATTCCCAGAACCAGATATCTTGCGTCAAGCCCGGCAGGCAGATCGGAGCGCCGCCGATAGAGATACTCGATCAGCGTTTCGGGCTGGTCGGGGCTTTGATGCGCTGAAGGATTGGGAAAGGCGCCGATCAAGAGACCCACCGCATGTTCGAGTTTGCGCAGAGTGGGCACGGAAAGATAAGGTTCGGTCAGCCGCTGAACCGTCTCGATGGCTCTGAAATGCGCCTCACTTTCGTCGATCTTGAGGCCAAACATCTGCGGCATGACCCGCAAAAACAACGGGATCGTGAAATTGGTGACCAGATCGGGCTTGGGCGCTGCTGAAAGCTGCGCAAGCGCATGGGAAACCCCAGCGTCCAGAATATCTGCCCAGTGCTTCAGCCCGTCTTTGCTGAAAAAGGGCGCAATGGCGCGGCGTGTCTTAAGATGATCGTCACCCGTCATGGCAACAAGCGTATTTTCTGACAGGCGGTTGAGGTTTTCGAGCTTGATATCGCTGTTGTCTGACAGGGCTGCAAGATATTGGTCGATCCGAGGCAGCTCTAGGTCCCGAAGCACTGCTGCCGCATCCGATGGGGTGCTGAAAAACGATGTAGGATCTGCCCAGATGTTGCCGCGCATGGCCGTTATTCCCGCCTGAGAACATCGTTGGGGTTGGCGACATAGGTGTCTGCCAAAACTTGACGGCGTATCTTTCCACTGCTTGTCCGAGGTAGCTCGCCCCGTGGCAGAATACGAATATCATCAAGTTTTATGCTGTACGTGCCAGTAACCGAGCGGCGGATAGCCGACACAAGCTGACGGTGGTCGCGCTGCGGCGTCATGCCTTGCCGAACCTCGATAAACAAAGCTGCATGGCCATTTGGCGCACCGGGCGGCACAAAGACGGCGGCCCCCATCGGATTAAGCGCGGTATCCTCTTTCGCCGCCAACCATTCAATTTCTGCTGCGGCGACATTCTGGCCGTTCGTGATGATGATGTCTTTCAGACGCCCGCTGATAAGAAGAAACTGCCCCGAGACCCGTCCGAGATCCCCCGTGCGCAGCCACGTTTCGCCATCCGCCGTTTGCACGAAGGTTTGCGATGTGTCCTTAGTCTGGCCAATATATTCCGCAGCGGCGGATCCCCCGCGCAACCACAACTCTCCTGTCGCACCCTCAGGCAGCACATGGCCACTATTTGGATCGCAAATCCGGATGTTCGCGCGCGTTTCCGCAGATAACAGACAAGGCGCGACGGTGGAGTTGGAAAGCGTGGCCTCGGTTGCCGGGATACCCGGCTCTCCGGCGATGAAGAGCGTGTATTCCGCCATGCCATAGCAGGCAAAGGCGGCTTTTGGATCAAGTCCTTGCTTTGCAAACCGGGTCGAGAAGCGCCCCAAAAGGTCTGCAGGGATGGGTTCTGCGCCGCAAAACGCGCGTTTCCAGCTTGATAGGTCAAGAGTATCACAGGCGCTTTCAGGAACACGATTCAGGCATTCCTGAAACGCAAACGCAGGCCCGCCACTGAAGGTTGCACGATAGGTTGAAATCGCCTTGAGCCAGGAGAGCGGGCTGCGGATCATTTCAAACGGGCTCATCTGCAGTGACTGCCCGCCGCTGAGAAGGGTGTACAGGATACCCCCCATCAGCCCCATGTCGTGATAATGCGGCAGCCAGTTGACTGTAACAGTTTCCGCGTTCACGCCCCAAAGCCGTTGAAGCATCGCGCAGTTGGCGCGGATCTGTTGAGCAGTGATCGGAACGGCCTTTGGAAAACGGGTTGAGCCAGACGTGTGCTGTATGATCGGAGCCACTATCTTGGGTGCGCTATTGAGCGTTGCCAGCGGCACATTCGGGCCGTCCATCACATAGACCGGACAAATCTGATTGCCCTCATCATCACACAGCTGGGCAGCAACAGCCGCTTGATGGGCGCTTGTGCATAAAACCACCGTCGCGCCGCAGGTTTGCACAATATGGCGCATCCGGCCCGGTGCATCTGATGGTCGCGGTGGCGCGATGGGCACCAGACAGCCTTCGCCGATCAGCGACGCAAGCAGCGGGAACAAAAACGCCTCGCCAAAAGGGAGAGCGGCGATCATCACCTGCGGCCCGTTCCCCAGACAGGTGGCCCAGTCTTTCAAGCAGTTTTCTGCTTCTTCCAGTAACTGGGATCCGGTGTAGTGGGTTGCGCGATCCCCACGCCCCAGCACACTGATCTGGCGCGTATCTTCACGCGCAGTCAGAACATCCAAGATATCCTGTCGCAGACTGACGGTCGTTCCATGGGTGGACTCCCGTCTCGCAAGACGGCCGCCCTGCGTCGCACGTTCCATATCAGGAGACGCGATCAAGCTGAGATGAGCGTATCATGGAGGATCGCTTGATGGCGAAATAGGTATTCAGATATTTGACCAGGATTGGCGAGAGGTCCCATGCGATTTCGGGGCGCGCACGTGTCATTTCGTTCACTGCATCAATGACGCGTCTGGCGTTGGGGTCCTTGGCCCCAGACCGCATGAGTTTCAGCATGACACCGGAACCGGCAATCTTTGCCTTTGACTGGCGTCGCAAATGTTCGGGCGCTGGCTTCAAAAGTTTAGCGACATGCTCGAACCGCTTGATCACATTGTCTGGCTCAAAAAGCGCGTCCACAAGCCAGATTGCGCCCTCGGCCAATTGCTTGCGGGTCATGTTCTTGGGGATGATATTGGTCCAGCAATCCGTGCCGGCAAAGCTGATTTCATTGCCGTTCTGAACAAGGCGTCCTTCGGCCTCCATTGTTGCGTAAAGAGGTGTTGCAACCGGCGCGACCAAAACAGTTACCCTGATCGTCACAACCGGAAGGGCCATGCCAAATTCGAACTGGCGTTCAAAGCAGCTAAGATCATCGCTGTCAAAACCGATCATCATCCCAGAGGACACCACGATGCCGGATTCCACCACAGTCTGGGTTTGCTTGACGAGATCCTGCTTCAGGTTCTGACGCTTTTTTGACTCTTGTAGTGCCTCGTCGCTGTTGGTTTCGATGCCAATGAAGATGTCTCGTACGCCAGCTTCGTTGCACAAATCCATGATGCCCTGGTCGCGTGCGATATCTATGGATGCCTGGGTGGAGAATTGGACAGGCTCCCGACCGTCACGCCCATTCCAAGCCGCCAGCACCTCCAGCAACTCTCGCGTTCTTTTGCGATAGACCGTAAAGTTGTCATCCGAAAGGCTGATGTTTCTATAGCCGTGGTCATAGAGCAATTGGCATTCTTCGATGACTTTTTCGGGCGGTTTGTGTCGCTGGGTTCGCCCCAGGTACTGGATCACATCGCAAAAATGGCATTCAAACGGGCAGCCGCGACTGGTTTGAATAACTCCGGTGACGACACGCTCATTTCGATAAAGATCCCAGCGCGGCAAAGGAGAAAGCGCCATATCCGCCTTGCCACCTACATATCGCGGCTTGAGCGCGCCATTCCGCAGGTCGCGCATGAATTCCTCTGCCGAAGTTTCGAACTCTCCGATCACGAGGCAATCAGCGTCTGCTTCGAAAACCTCTGGGGCCAGTGAAACATGTGCGCCCCCCATGACGACAGTTCGCCCCATTTTCTTGAATTCCTTAGCGATTTCGATGCCGCGCCTTGCTTGGGAAACATTCATGCTGATGCAAACGATCTGTGCGGGATTGGTGAAATCCACATCTTCAATCAGTTCATCACACAGCGTTAAATTTACATCCGGGTCAAAGAACGCGGCGACGGTCACAATGCCCGCAGCAGCCATAAGTGTGAACCGCTCGTCCAGATTGAGGGATGCGTCGGAAATAAGCGTGTCGCGTCCAAATTCCGGTGTTGGAGCAATAAGGTAAACGTCCATTTCAGAAGAACCCCATTTTAACAGACCACCCAGCAAACGGTGGCGTGTCGCCCGACAGGGCTCGATGTCGTTGTTGACCCTAACGGCAGGGCTCGTAGCCTTGGGTTTGTGGGATGCTTCAGCGACATGTGGCCACGAGGTATCGTGGCTTTAATCGGACGATCAGCACCAACCAGAACCTAAGAAATTACGGGTACTTACAAGATAACTAGCAAAGCTATAGTGCGACGATGGTCGCGCACGCTCAGCATATATAGCTGCCACAATCCCACCAACCCATCCATGAGAGGTAGTAACATCCTCCGGAAGATCGGTTTAAGCTCCATACTCAGTGGTCAACTCAAGCGACTGTACATCTTGACGCGTGGGGCTTGGTTTTTCACGATCTTCAAGGACGACTTGTGATCGCAGTCCCCACAGCATCTCTCATCTGCGGATGACCCAGCGTAGCGGTCTTGGCGACAAATGTCATCCCTCAAGCGGGCATGGCGCGCTAAAACAGCAGGGGCCACCCCTGCACTGATTCCACCTTGCGCGCCGCAGTTCAGTCGTTTAAACGCCGCTTCGCGTTGCCTCGATTGATTTGTGGGTGGAGCATGTCGTTCGAAATTTGCGGGTCCGCTCGCGAATGACTTGCAAAACCATAGGGTTCAAGGCAAATGAGAAGAACCAGTAGGGCCATAGTAGCGCCCGCAAAGCCCCATTAGCTCAGCTGGTAGAGCAGGTCCTTCGTAAGGACAAGGTCGGCGGTTCGAGTCCGTCATGGGGCACCAGTTCTCTCGGGCAATGCGCTAAATTCTAACCAAAAATTGGCTGATAGCTGCCTCTTCGGGTCCAGTTCGGGTTCTCGGGATCAGAGCGGGGCTTCGGCCAGGCCGGCGCGGTGCAGCAGAATTTCCGCACTGTCGTTCCAAACATTCGTTGACGTTATTTTGCCATCCCGCACCACGAACATATCCATGTAACGGTTGGTTTCGAACGGCGTGCCATCCGGCCATTCGCCGTATAGAAACCCAGTGTTGTAGACGTATACGGACCCTGTTTCGGCGTCGTAGGCGGCGTCTGTTCGCAAAAAGCGCTTTTTGACCCATTTGTAGCGTTTGGCGTTAAACGCAGTTGTATCCGCCGGTCCGGTAAACTGACGCCCGCCGGTAAAGATGACCTCGAAATCATCAGCGACATAGGCGGCGGCCCCGATAGGGTCTGGCACCATGGAGCGTTCCAGGTAGGCCTCAACGATTTCTTTGGCGGCGGTAACGGGGTTTGACATGGGGTATCTCCAGGTGGGCTTGGTTCGGTAACTTGTGAGGGCGCGATCAGGGGGCGACGCAGCCTTTGATCTGACAGAGGTCTTTTGCGCCAAATATCAGCCGATTGAGAGGGCCGTTCGCCTGTCCGCCCAATCTGGGCCTGTCTCTAAAGGCGCCTGGGCGATCCTCCATCCTCAACGCTTAATGGCTGTGCAATTCAGGCAATGCATGGGTGAACACGGGCTTGCCGCGTTTGAACCCGTACATTGGCTGAGCAAGCTCGGCCACGGCCATTGTCGCATCCCGGGCATCAATTACGACCAGATCTGCGGGTGCGCCTTTCTGGATCCCGTAGTCTTTCAGGTTCAGAAGTTTGGCGGAGCGGGAGGACACCATATCAAGGCATCCGGCCATATCTTCGCGTCGTCCGATCTGTGCGATATTGGCGTAGAGATTGGCCATTCGGATCAGGGAGCAATCGCCAAACGGAGTGAACGGGTTGAGCACATTGTTTGTGGACAAAGAGCAATTTACCCCTTCGGCGGCCATCAGATGTATTGGCGTTACGCCACGCGGCACGCTCAGATTCTCTGTGTGGTCGCGATGCATCAGGAAAAGATCGGTGGACGGAAGAACCGTGACGGCGACACCTGCATCCGCAAGGCGCCGTGAAAGCGCGGTAAGCCGATGGGCAGACATATTTGCGAATTTGGTGACATGGCCCACCGCGACCCTGCCGCCCCAACCATATTCATCCGCCTTTCGGCAGACATAGTCCACGTCGAGGGACGTGGCATCGGACCCGAAATCGAGATGCATGTCGATGTCTACGTCGAAGTCGCGCGCCATCTCGAAAACGCGGTCAATCTGGCCATGTGGGTTCGTGTCTGTGTAAGGTGCTGCCCCTACCGAGCCTGCGCCGTCCTTTAGGGCTGCGACCATCAATTCATCCGTGCCGGGGTTATTGAGCAGCCCATCCTGTGGAAAAACGCAGATTTCCACATCAATCGCCCATGCAAATTCCGCAATTGCATGCTTCACGCCCTCAAATCCCCGCAGACCAACGACAGGATCGACCTCGACATGGGTGCGCATCTGCGTGGTGCCCTTGAGCACACATTTTCGCAGCGTCTTGGCCGCGCGGAAAGCCACATCTTCTTCGGTAAAAGCGGCTTTCAGGCCAACGACCTCGGCGATGGCTTCCTGCAGGCCGCCTTTCATCTGACACCGGTCAAGAATGCATGATTTGTCGAGATGGATATGCGTCTCGACAAAGCCGGGGAGAACGATCCGACCGTTCAGGTGGAGGGCTTTGTCGCCTTGCTCCAGCGTGCCCGCCGCTTTCATCTCGACAATCTTGCCACCGTGCACACCCAGATCAAACGCCTGACCTGGCTCTGAGGGCAGGGTGATATTATGAAATGTCAGATCCATGAGGCTCCCTTTCTTCTCATTGCGCAGCCACCTCGGCACCGAGATAGGCTTGCTCGATTGATGCATCCTTTTGCAAATCCACCGATGTTCCCGATTTCACGACTTGTCCGCTTTCCAACACATAGGCGCGGTCGGCAATGGCCAGCGCCAGCGTTGCCATTTGGTCCACAAGCAAAACAGTGACCCCTTCGTCACGCAGATCGGCGAGCACATCGTAGAGCTCTGCTATGATAGACGGCGCCAAACCCAGCGATGGCTCGTCCAGCAAAAGAATGCGTGGGTTTGCGATCAGGCCGCGGGCAATCGCGAGCATCTGCTGTTCCCCACCCGAGAGAACGCCAGCGGGCGCGTCGATCCGATCGCGCAGCCGCGGAAAGCGCTGAAGCAGTCTGTCGATCTCTGCCTCGGCGTCAAGATCGGTCCGGTTATAAGCGCCCATCAGAATATTGTCGCGTACGCTCATCAGTGGAAAGACCTGCCGTCCTTCTGGAACAAGCGACAAGCCCGCGCGTGCGATCTGGTGGGCTGGCCGCTCTTCAATGGGCACCATATCAAGCAGGATCGCCCCCGAGACAGGCCTGTGCAGCCCTGCAAGGGATCGCATCATCGTTGATTTTCCGGCACCGTTTGCCCCCAACACGGCGACCATCTCGCCGGGCTGAACATCCATGTCCAAAGAGTCGAGCGCTGCGGCGGCCCCATATCCCGCGGTCAAACTGCGTGTGCTGAGCACGTCCTTTTTGCCGCCTCGTATCCAAGGTGTGCTGCGTTCGCGGCCTTGATAGGCGCTGTCGCCAAGATAGGCCCGACGCACGGCGGGATCATTTTGAACATCACTCGGCGCTCCGGTTTTGATCGGAACACCGGCATCCAGAACGATAATCTCGTCTGAAATGCGCATGATCATCGACATATCATGTTCGACCAGAACAACGGCAACGCCAGCCTCTGCAATCTTGCGGATCAGCAGGCTTAGTGCCTCTTTGTCGCTATGCATCAAGCCAGCCGCAGGTTCGTCCAAAAGAAGAACAGAAGGTTTCGTGGCCAAGGCGCGGGCGATTTCCACCAGACGCTTGTCAACATGGGGCAAATCGCCGGATCGGCGCGCCACGGGGCCTTTGTATCCCACAAAGGCAAGTAGGTCGTCGGCGAGGGCGATCTGAGCATCGCGAGGCGGGCGTCCCAGCAACCAGCCAAGGTGCCCGGTGCCAAGGGCGATCAGGATATTTTCACGCACACTCAAGTCTTCAAAAAGCTGTGTGGTCTGGTAGGTGCGTGCAATGCCAGCACGCGCTGTGCGCCAAGCCGGGCGACCTGCGATATCCTCTGACATTTCGATGCGGCCGCTGTCAGGTTTGTAAAACCCGCTGATCATGTTCAGCACGGTTGTCTTGCCCGCGCCATTTGGCCCGATCACACTGGTTATGCGCCCTGCGGGGGCGGTGAATGACACATCCTTTGCCGCCTGAACCCCACCAAACTTGATCCCGAGGTCAGTGACCTTTAATCCGCCGGTGTTTTCGTTCAGGCCTGAGAGAAAGTCACCAAGGGCCTTGCCGGATGCCTTTGCTGTAGTTGGATCTTCGGCGCTTAGGTATCCCATCAGCCCGCCGATGATCCCTTTTGGTGCCAGCAGAAGCACGCCCATCATGATGCCGCCAAAGATGAGCAATCGGTATTCCGCGAGGCCTGATAAAACCTCGGGCAACAAAACCACGATCAGGCTGCCTATGACTGGCCCCAAAAGACGCCCGGTTCCGCCGACAATCACAGCCAGAAGAAACAGAATTGACTGGAAGAAAGGGAAGGAACCTGGGCTGATGAAGAGTTGTAGCGGTGTGAAAAGCGCCCCTGCGAGCCCGGCCAAAAGCGCAGAAAGAACAAAGGCCGTGGTCTTGATCGCAAAGGGGTTAAGACCGATGGACTGTGCCGCCACGTCGCTGGAGGCTACTGCGCGCATTGCCATGCCCCATCGGCCCCGTGACAATTGCAGAAACAACAGCAGGGACACTCCGGCAAGCAGCACCGCAGCAATCGCCACCTCGGTTTCAAAGAATATGCGCCCAGCAAATTCAGGCGACCGGAAGCCCATCAGACCATTATGCCCACCGGTAAGATCCCGTAATTCGATCGCAGCATGTTCGACGATAAAGGCGAAGGCGATTGTCATCATCGCAAGATAGGGGCCCGCGACCCGTAGGGCTGGCATCGCCAGCAGCATGCCCGCAAAGCTGCTTATGATGCCGGATACGATGAAAGCCAGCCAATAGTCAAAGCCTGCGATCACCATGATCGCCGTCGTGTAGGCACCGATCGCGAAGAACCCGACATGACCAAAGGAAATCTGTCCGGAAAGCCCCAACAGAATATTGAGACCGACACCAACGACGACATTCAGCGCAAAAAGGGCGAGGATGAAGACAAGGTAACCATTGGCATTGAGTGCCAGCATGATCGTGATGGCGGTCAGAGCCACTATTCCCAAGATTGACGTGCCCGGATGCGCCAAAAGCCGGGTCAAGCGCAGCCGTGCGGATACGTATTCTTGTTCAGCCATGGATCAGACTTTCTTGAGTTCTGCGCGACCGAACAGGCCGTTCGGCACCGTCACCAGCACCAGTATGACAACACTGAATGAAACGATCTGCGTATAGCTCGAACCAATGTAAGCGGTGGTCAGGGCCTCGACGCAGCCATAAAGCACGCCAGCAATCATGACACCCCAAGCGCTGCTGATCCCGCCGAGAATAGCAGCCGCAAACGCCTTGATACCAAAGACGACACCCATGCCTGCCGACACGTTGAAAAGCGGAGCGATCAGCAATCCCGCGACACCGGCAAAAACTGCCGAAATTGCAAAGGATGCTGCGATGACCGCTTGTGTATTCACGCCTGTCAGACGTGCCGCCTCTGGTCGTTGCACAGAGGCCAGCATGGCTTTGCCAAGTCGGGTTTTGGTCGTCACAATCGTCAAGGCCATTGCAATCGCAAGACCGACGACCGGAATGATCAGCTGCAAGGGATAGGCGCCAGCGCCAAAGATATCGATTGCATTTTCAACAAACGGTGACGGCAGGCTGCGGGGTTCTTTGCCGAAGGTGAACAGAATGATGTTATCGAGGACGATCCCGCCTGCAACCGTCGCCATGAGCCAAGCGTCAGAGCCGCGCGCGGCGAAAGGGCGAACCAAGAACCGTTCCACCGCGAGACCCAGTATCGCACAACAGGCCAAAGCCGCCGGAATTCCAATCCAGAACGGCCAACCCAGCGTCACCATGAAAGTATACCCCATGACAGCGCCGAACATCATCGATGAACCCTGACTGAAGTTGACTGTTTTTGACACCGCATAGGTAATGTGAAAGCCCAGAGCCATCAGCCCGTACATCGAGCCAAGCGCCAGTCCGGTAATGAGTGTGGACGCGATCATGATCCTCTCCCGCAAGTGATACGGAAGGCCCTTTGGCCTTCCGACGTTTTGTTTCGGGGGCGCTACTTGATGGGGATGATCTCGCCGTCAATAAATCGCGTGAACACGTAGTCTTCTGCTCCAAGCGCGTCGTGCTGCTCTGGCGTGAAGGGGGTGGAATAGGTTTTGATCAACCCGTCATAGCTGTCGATGTCATATAACCCTTGGCGAATTGCCGGACCGTCCGTTGAACCTGCGTTCTGAATGGCAAGAGCCGTAAGATGCATCGCGTCATAGGCATTCGCGATGCCCACTGCCGGGGTGACATCCGCCGGACCTTTGATTTCGGGAAACTTGGCCATTAGCGCGTCCAGAGTTGCCGCAGCTTTGGGCGAGTCGTTGCCTGAGAAGGTGAAGGTTTGGATCATTTCCACATCCTTGGCACGCGGCCCGGCCAGTTCAGAGAAGCGGCCTCCGGCTGGTCCCCAATGGGATATGACCGGAACGTCCCAGCCCATGCGCTCCAGTGATTTCATGACCTGCGCAGACGGGCCCACATTGGCAACCATAAAGATCGCATCGGCACCGGCCTCTTTTAGTCGGGTCAACTGTGGAACGACGTCGATATCGTTTGCTTCAACCCGCTCAATCCCGGCTGTGGGCATTCCCTTTGCCTCAAGGGCGGCGGTCAGTCCTTTCTCGTTTGACTCGCCCCAAGGGTTGTTGATCAGCATCATGCCGGGGTTTTTTGACCCATGAACTGTCACGGCGCGTTCGACGAGAGCGACGTCTACCATTTCATCCACGGCAGACACCCGGAAGACATAGTTCTCTTCGGCACCGTTTTGGGTGATTGGGGTGCCAGCGGCCCATGGCCCCATGAACGGAACTTTGGCTTGGTTCATGTAAGGCACCAAGGCGAGTGAGACAGGCGTTTGCAGGCCGCCAAACAACACCACGACCCCTTCGCGCTGGACCAGTTCACGCGCTGCGGTCAGACCTTTGCCGGGGTTGTCCTCGTCATCGCGGCGGATCATCTCGACCTGTTTGCCCAACAGCCCGCCGGCTGCGTTGATCTCATCAATCGCCAGCGCCATACCTCGGGTGATTGCTTCGCCGGACTTGGCAGAGGGGCCGGAGAGAGAGGCGATCAGCCCGATCTTGATGGTATCCTGCGCCAGGCCGGGTGTAGCAAAGGCTGTGACCGTGGCGAGCGCAAGCCCGGCAAAGGAGCGGCGCGTGAACTTTTGGTTCAGAATGGTCTTCATGTGGTTTCCTTTCGGGTCTGGTTGAAGGGTTAGGTCAGTCGCCATTGATGCGCGCGGATCGTCGCGCGCTCAGTCATCCATCACGGACACAGGGACGCGACGATGTTGCGCCGATCCGGCGGGTGCGCCCAAGGATGACTTTGGCGAACGATCCTATGGGTAGAAGCTCTGGTGAATTCAGCGATGTGCGCGCCGCCGAGAAGTTTCTGGGCGGCACTGAACCGGATGATCTGAGTGCTCGTCCAAAAGAGCCTGTCCAATGCGCTGCCATCACTGCCCATGAGAGCTGCCGCATCGTCATCAAAAGACGTTGTTACCTCTTCACCAGTCTCTGTGATGTTAACTTTCATGCCTTATTGAGCCCCCGGACGAAACGTCAGAACGCGCGTGCTCTAGACAGGTCCGAGCGCGCGTCTATTTTGAGGTCCACGCAAAAGGCGCGTCGTTGCAACTTGTTTGCAGGTTCAGCTCTGGCAATTCCGCAAGGGGTGGTGAGTAATTGCTTACTTACTATGCAAGTGCCTAAATATTGCTCGATTTTGGGGGCGGCGATTGGGGTGGAATTCGACCTTCAGAGTTTAATCACATGCGGCTTGGGCCGAGATTGCGCGGTCTTCTTTGAAAATACCTTAGAAAGACACCGTCGCCGTGCCGGTGATTTTGGGCTGCATGACCTTTGCTCAATACGCTACCGCTCCACAAACTGCAGAGACGCTCTGCCGACAACGAAACGGGGCGCAGGGTTCAAGTGCTGATATCACTTGAAAGCAAAGCGAGTACTGCTTGTGTCACGTGCCTTTTTCGCTCTGCTAAAAATTCCGGTGATGACATATCCACGCCAAAGGTTGCCGTGAGAGTGAATCTGTTGGTGATGTGAATGAAACTGAGGCCCAGAATTGTGAGGTAGAGATTAAGCGCATCTGGCCGATACGGAAACTCGCCCGATGCATGACCTTGCGAAATCAGCTTATCTAGCTTGGCGATGAATGGCGCTGATGCTGTTCTGATCGAGTCGGCAATATTGACCGCTGCGCGCCCCTTGTTGAGGTTCTCATTGATGATCATGCGCGGGAAACTCTGGTTTCTTAGCATGTAGTCAAAGGTGAAATGCGTCAGGGCGATGATTGCTTGTTTCGGGGGCAGATTCCAGAAATTTGCAGAGGCTTCGCTGCTGCGCAGATGCTGGTAGACACGTGTTAGAGCGGCAAGGTAGAGGCCATCTTTGCTTTCGAAATAATGGTACAGCATCCGGATATTGCAGCCGGCTGCGCGGACAATATTCGTTGTGCTCGCGCCAGCATATCCGTGCTCGCAGAACTCTTCGATCGCTGCGAGCAATATCTTCTCTTTGGTTTGCGATGCGCTTCGACCTTCACTTCTGGGCGCGACCTCTGGGACTGCTGAAATTCTATTGCTCATGAGCGTTCCTCGGTGATTGGCCCAGCCCATCATAAACAGATTTTGTTTGCATGGAACTATAAGTAATAGTTGACTTACTATTTTAACCCATGCCTCATATTTCCAAGTGCTCACTTAGAGGTGAAGAGATTGCTAAGCACAGCATTGGGATTTAACGGCGCATTCAGTGCCCCCCACCGAGCGGCAGCCTTGGCGGGGCGGGATGTGCTGAATGCAGGCGGCACTGCGATTGAGGCAATGGTTGCCGCGGCTGCAAGCATTGCGGTCACATACCCCCATATGAACGGCATCGGAGGTGATGGGTTCTGGCTCATTCATCGGCCGGGAATGGCGCCTGTCGGAATATCGGCCTGCGGTCGGGCTGCCTCTTTGGCTACGCCCGGTTGGTATGCCGCGCAGGGCGTAACAGGTGCAATGCCTGCGCGGGGTGCCTTGGCCGCTCTGACAGTGCCGGGCACGATTGATGGCTGGGCCAAGGCGCTGGCACTGGTGCCGGACCGACGCCGGATGCCGCTAAAGGATCTGCTTGGTGCCGCGATTTCGCAGGCTCGTGACGGAATCGCAGTCACCGGCAATCAATCTCGTACGACGTTGGAAAAGCTGGATGGGCTCAGGGATGTGCCGGGCTTTGCCGAAACCTATCTGGTCGGGGGCAGGCCGCCTGCGCCGGGGCATAGACTGCGACAGTCAGCTCTCGGGGATACGCTCGCCCGTTTGGCAGAGACCGGGCTGGACGACTATTACCGTGGCGAGATTGCACAGACCCATGCCGCGTTTCTGGACGCAAAAGGTAGCCCGCTGCGACTAGAGGATTTCAACGCCTTCTCGGCAGAGCTGGTGACACCGCTCACAACGCAGATTGGTGCGGGGCAACTCTGGAACATGACGCCACCCACGCAGGGGATTTCATCGTTGATGATCCTTGCGATATTTGACCGGCTTGGCGTGACCAAGGCAGACGGCCTTGAACATCTGCATGGATTGGTCGAGGCCACAAAGCAGGCCTTTATTCAGCGCAATGCAGAGCTTGGCGACCCTGACTTTATGGAGCGCCCAGCCCAAGACTGGCTGCACCCGGATCATATAGCCGACCTTGCGGGCCGAATTGATCCTGCGCGGGCCTTGCCTTGGCCGCACCCGGCAAAGCCGGGCGATACAATCTGGATGGGGGCGGCCGATTCAGAGGGAACGGTTGTCAGCTTCATTCAATCCGTGTTCTGGGAATTTGGCTCTGGGCTGACTTGCACCGATACGGGTGTTTTCTTTCAGAACCGAGGCGCGGGTTTCTCGTTGGACGCTGGTCCAAATCAATTGCGCCCTCGCGCGCGCCCGTTTCACACCCTCAATCCTGCACTTGCCGCGCTGAACGATGGTCGCATCATGGCCTATGGCACGATGGGGGGCGAGGGGCAGCCACAGACGCAAGCGGCAGTCTTCACGCGCTACGCAGTTTTCGGTCAAGACCTACAGCAGGCGGTCAGCGCGCCGCGCTGGCTCTTGGGCAAGACCTGGGGTGAAACAACCACAACGCTCAAACTTGAGGACCGCTTTGATCCCTCTCTTGTCGCGGGTCTGCGTGCGGCCGGTCATGACATCGAGATGATTTCCCCATGGTCCGATCTTGCTGGGCACGCAGGGGCCGTGGTGCAGCATTGCACAGGGCTGATGGAGGCCGCGAGCGATCCGCGCGCTGATGGTGCGGCCCTTGCGTTCTAGAGGTTCAGCGAGTGCCCAAAAAGCAATCACCGTGCCGTTTTCCGGGGCAATAGTCTTTTAGCCCGCAGCCAAAAGGACACCAGAATTGCAAAGTAATTGTGCCCTTACCAAGTGTCGCTCACAGATTCGCGCGTCAGACAGAAACTTGTCCTACAGGAGAACGAAATGAATAAGAGAAAGATTACAATTGGTTGCCTTACTGCACTTGTGCTGAGTATGACATCGACTGTCGCTCTCGCAGAGGTCATCAAGTTTCACCATGACCTGCCAGACACCTCGGCACAGCACAAAGGTGCTGTAAAATTCAAAGAGCTTGTAGAGGCGGCATCGAACGGGGCCTATGAGGTTGAAATCTACGCCAACAACGCCCTTGGCGACGATGTTGAGGTTGCGCAGCAAATGCAATTTGGTGCGGTACAAGCTGCGCCCATTCCCACTGCGAAGCTTGCGAACTTTAGCCCGTCATTGCAGTTGATCGACCTGCCTTTCCTCTTTCCGTCAGTCGAGGCGACCTATGCGCTGCTCGATTCAGAAGAGGTTGGCGGCGCGATGCTCAAATCGCTTGAAGAGTCGGGTTTCGTGGGCGCAAAATTCTGGGAATCGGGATTTAAACAGCTGACCTGCAACCATCTCGTCAGCAAACCCGAAGACTATGTTGGGCGCAACGTCCGCGTGATGGAAAGCCCGCTTCTGATTGCTCAGTTTGAAGCCTTGGGTGCAACGGCCATACCCGTGGCCTTTTCCGAAACCTACACGGCGCTTCAGCAGGGCGTGGTAGAGTGCCAAGAGAATCCGATCGTATCAATCAACTCGATGAAGTTCTACGAAGTGCAGGACTACATGATGTTGTCGAACCACGGCTATATCGGGACCGCGTTTATCTTTTCCAAGGTGTGGTTCGATGCGCAGGCCCCCGAAATGCAAGACATACTGATGACCGCCGCGCGCGAGGCCGGCGATTACCAACGCCAGGTTTCGGCAGAGGACAATGGGCGCCTGCTTCAGGAAATCATTGATGCGGGCACCACCGAAGTGGTCGAAATGACACCGGAACAATTGGCCCTCTTCGCAGAGGCCATGCAGCCGGTACACGAGAAATTCGCAGACCGCATCGGCAGTGATCTACTCGAGGCGGCTTATGCGGAGATTAACTCCTTCTCCAAGTGATCTGATGCAAAGGGCCCTGTCGGTATGACAGGGCCTTGGGATCGGCCCTAGGCCCGCTGGGCTTTGCGGGCCGATCCAGGTGCTTGGGCTGAGCCCCGGCTTTTTGCCCCGTCAACAAGGACTTTGCCGATGCTGAAATGGCTGACACGGATCGACGCCACGCTGACATTTCTGGAACGTACCTCAGTCGCACTTCTACTGCTGGTTGCCGTTATAATCTTGGTCGCAGACGTTGCATTGCGTGCGTTCTTTGGTGTCGCGCTCGCTTGGGCGGCTGAGTTGACCCGTTATTCCATCGTCTGGCTTGTGTTTATCGGCGGGGCGATTGGGGCCCGCTCTGGGGCGCATATCTCGATTGATGTGCTGGGGGCTATTTTGCCGCCCGGCATGGCGCATCGTTTGGCACAGATCGCAGCGCTGATTGCCGCTGGCACCACGGCGATGCTGGCCTGGTATGGCTGGACCCTTGTCAGCCAGATGAAACAGTTTGGCCAAACATCCGCGTCGCTCGAATGGCCCATGTGGGTTGTCTACCTCGCCATTCCGACGGGGTGCACGCTCATGTCGGTGCGGTTTGTCCAGAACGCCTTGTTACTGTCAAAAGATGCGCGCCGTCTGACGGCTGCTCAAAGTACAGCCTAAGGATACCCAGATGCACGCCATTTTCTTTGGATCCCTCGTTGCTCTGCTTCTTGTGGGTGTTCCCGTCTTTGTCGTGTTGCTGTTGCCTGTGATGGTGGCGCTGGAAACCACGACTTCGACTCCGCCTGTGCTGATCATTCAGCGATTGTTTTCCGGCATTGATAAGTTTCCGCTGATGGCGATCCCGTTTTTCATCTTTGCGGGCAATATCATGGCCCAGGGTGGAATTTCCAAGCGTCTGATAAGATTGGCAAATGCCTTGGTGCGCCCGTTGCTGGGCGGATTGGGGATCACAACTGTTACAAGTTCGATGTTCTTTTCCGCGATCTCGGGCTCTAGCCCCGCAACCGTGATCGCGGTGGGCAAGATCATGCTGCCCGCCATGGAAAAGGAAGGATACAAACGCTGGTTTTCCATCGGCCTGCTGATGAGTTCCGGATCCATGGGCATCATTATCCCGCCGTCGATTTTCATGATCGTCTATGGCGCGGTCACGGGCGTGTCGATCGGGGCACTGTTTCTGGCGGGCGTAGGCGCAGGATTGGTCTATGGTGTGGCGTTCATCGGCGTTTGCGTTGTGTACGCAAGGGCCACAGGCATGGCCCGCGAGGCGCGCTGGGACACGACCGAGATACTCACTGCGGCGCGTGGATGTTTCTGGGGCCTTGCCACGCCGTTCATCATTCTCGGGGGCATCTATGGGGGCATATTCACCCCGACAGAAGCGGCGGCAGTCGCGGTGATCTATGCCGTCTTGGTTTCGGCCTTGATCTACCGCGAAATGACCCTGTCCGACATTCTTGATTCAGCAGTCGACAGTGCCATCACGACGGCGCAAGTCATGATCATTATCGCTGCGGCCTCAGCCTTTGCTTGGTATCTGACGACCTCGGGCGTCGCCAGCGGACTGACAGGCTTGCTGGCGGGTATCGGCAATAACCCGATTTACGTTCTATTGACGATCAACTGCCTCATTCTTTTGGCTGGCATGGTCCTTGATCCGAATTCGATCATCATCATCCTTGTGCCGTTCATCGTACCCGTGGCCGTTGCGGCGGGTATTGATCCCATTCATCTGGGCATCGTTCTTGCGGTCAACGCGGCAATCGGCATGTTCACGCCGCCCTTTGGGCTGAACCTCTTTGTTTCGGGGGCGCTTGGCGTGAGTTTCAACGAAGCCATAAAGGGCGCGTTGCCTTTCATTCTGGTCGGATTGATCGCCCTGTTCGTGATCACCTATGTACCGATCACGTCGCTCTGGCTGCCTGCGCAATTCTACCCGAATATCTCAACAACCTTCTAAGGAGGCACAAGATGTTGCCGACATGCGACCCATTCATAGCGAGATTTGACAGCCCGCTGAAAGGACAAAGCCCTTCTGGCGCACTTGCAGGCTTGCGCGTTGGCGTCAAAGACGGGTTTGACATTGCAGGGCATGTAACCGGGGCTGGATGCCCAGAGTGGGGCCAGTTCCACGGCGCAGCGACCGCGACCTCTCCTGTCGTGCAGGTTTTGCTGGATGCGGGCGCAGAGATTATCGGCAAAACCCAGATGGATGAGTTGGCTTATAGTCTGATGGGGGTGAATGCGCGCTACGGCACGCCCCTCAATCCCGCTGCTCAGGACCGCGTACCGGGGGGGTCCTCCTCTGGCTCGGCGGCCAGTGTGGCTGCCGGGTTGGTGGATATCGGCCTTGGAAGTGACACCGGCGGTTCCGTTCGTTTGCCTGCATCCTTTTGTGGCGTTTATGGCTGGCGGCCAACCCATGGGCTTATGTCGGGGGACAGCCTTGTGCCATTGGCACCCAGCTACGATACACCAGGCTTTTTTACGCGTGATCTGATGACCATGGCGACTGTCGCTTCTGTTTTTCAGGATGCGCCTGCGACGGTGAAGCCGATCAAGTTTTGGCTACCCTCAGACCTGTGGTCCTTGGCTGAGAGCGGCGTTTCTGCGGCCCTGCGCGATGCACTTCCCGTGGTTGATCATCGCTCAGACCCAATTTTGCCAAGCGGGGATCTGAGCGACTGGTTAGGGGCGTTCCGTATCCATCAAGGCTATGAAATCTGGCAAACGCTTGGCCCTTGGATCACGCAAAACCAACCTGATTTTGGTCCGGGGATACGAGAGCGGTTTGAAACCGCGAGCCGGATCACACGCCAAGACTTTGATAGCGCCGTTGAAAAGCGTTGCGCCATCCGTAAGCATCTGGAAAAGGCGATTGATCCCGCAACGATCCTTGTTTTCCCAACCTCGCCGGGTGCTGCCCCGCTGCGATCAACCCAACAGAGCGATCTGGAATTGTTCCGCAATGCCGCTTTGACCATGCTCTGCGTTGCAGGGCATGCGGGTTTGCCGCAGATCAACATCCCGCTCGCGACCTATACCGGGGCGCCGGTTGGGCTGTCTTTGGCAGGGGCGAGGGGGGCGGATCATCTTCTCATCAAGACAGCGCAGATCTTTGAACCAAAGCCACAGGATCGCGCATGACCGAGCTGAGCTATATCAACCGCCCAGAGGTGCACGCCGAAGTGACAGAGGTTTTCTATCGCTACGAGACGGCCCTTGTGACAAATGATGTAGAGACGCTTGATGCCTTGTTTTGGTCCAGTGATCACACGATCCGGCTGGGTGCCTCTGAAAATCTGTTCGGGCAGGATGAAATTCTTGCATTCCGAAAGGCGCGGCCGGGTGTGGGCCTTGCGCGCAGTCTTCTGCGCGTGGTCGTCACAACATTTGGCGATGATTGTGCCACAACGAACGCGATATTCACCCGCGCGGGATGGCCTGCGTCCCGAACGGGACGGCAGAGCCAGACTCTGATCAAGCTTCCTGAAGTGGGCTGGCAAATTGTCTCAGCCCATGTGTCCATCGTCGATCTTGAGTAGTCAGCTTTGGAACGCCTTACTCTCATTGTCGCGCAGCTTATCGTTGGGGTCAGCCTCAACCGGTGTCGCGAAGACGTGGTAACCCGCGAGAAGGACTGGGATGGCAGGCCAAGGTTTGCAGAACGGGCTTTAGGCTCACGCCATAAGGCGCAGGCGCGAACCCCAGCACCCCGAGACAATAGCCTTCATCCTCCGACTTCACCAAGGTGACACCTTGGCACAGTGGACAAGCCGAGCGCGGGGGAACCTCAGTTTTGCAGGATTTTTGACAGAAAGTCCTGTGCGCGTTCACTTTCGGGCGCGTCAAAGAATTCTTTCGTTGGGCGATCCTCTACGATGGCCCCCGCATCCATGAAGACGACACGGTCCGCGACCTTGCGCGCAAAGCCCATCTCATGGGTGACCACCATCATGGTCATGCCGTCGTCCCGGGCCAGCCCTACCATAACGTCGAGAACCTCTTTGATCATCTCGGGATCAAGCGCGGATGTCGGTTCATCAAAGAGCATCGCGATCGGGTCCATGGCAAGGGCACGTGCAATGGCGACGCGCTGTTGCTGACCGCCCGACAACTGACCGGGATATTTGGCGACGTGGTCAATCATTCCCACGCGCGTCAAGAGCGTCTCGGATCTCGCCTCTGCCTCTTTGCGGGTCCGGCCCAACACCTTTTCCTGCGCAAGGCACAGATTATCGCGCACGCTCATATGGGGATAAAGTTCGAAATGCTGAAACACCATGCCGATCTTGGCGCGCAGCTTGGTCAGTTTTGCTCCACTGCCTGTCACTTCGGCGCCATCCACGACGATCCGCCCCTCCTGAACCGGCTCAAGCCCGTTCACACATTTGATCAGGGTGGATTTTCCCGAGCCAGAGGGCCCACAGACCACAACGACCTCGCCCTTTGCAACTTTTGTCGTGCAATCGGTGAGAACCTTGAAGTCCCCGTACCACTTGCTCACATTTTTCATTTCGATCATGTCGTCATCCGCGCTTGAAGCCGACGCACGAACAGCGAACCTGAAAAACAGATCACGAAGTAAACGAGCGCGGCAAAGAGATACATTTCAACGAGGCGGCCCTCGGTCCGGGCCACGATGGAAGAGGCGGTCATCAGGTCGCGAAGCGATACGACAAAGACCAATGAGGTATCCTGAAACAGGATGATTCCCTGTGTCACAAGGATTGGGATCATGTTGCGGAATGCCTGCGGCAGCACGATGTAACGCTGAATCTGCCAGTAGCCGAGACCGGTGGCCTGTCCCGCGTGTACCTGACCCGTCCGAACGCTTTGAATACCGGCGCGCATGATCTCGGAATAATAGGCGGCCTCGAACATCACAAAGGCGATGAGCGCCGAATAGAAGCCGCCGATGGGCCGGCCAAGCGCCAAAGGCACAAGGAAGTAGAACCAGAAAATCACAAGGATCAAGGGGACGGACCGGATCAGGTTTACATAGGCCGCAGCGAATATCGCCAGCGGCTTGATCCCCGAGAGCCGCGCCAGCGCGAGCAAGGTGCCCAAAGCGATACCGCCCAAAACCGCAAGAAAGGTAAGCCATAAGCTGAGTTGCAACCCCTGCCAGAGGAACGGCAGGTTGTTCAGGATGACGTCGAAATCAAAATCGCCCATCTCAGTTCCCCTTGCCAACATAGCCCGGAATGCGCGTGTAGCGTTCCAGGACAGTCATGACGATTGTGGCGCAGAGCGCGATGAACACGTAGATGACGGTGGCTGCCGTATAGGCCTCGAAACTCTGGAATGTGTATTCTGCGATCTGCTGGCTTTGCGCCGTCAGTTCGAGCAGCCCGATGGTCAGCGCGAGCGATGAGTTCTTGAAGACGGTCAGGAATTCCGATGTCATTGGCGGCACGATCAGGCGGAAAGAAATCGGCAAAAGAACGTATCGGTACACCTGCGCCACGCCCATACCCTGTGCGGTTGCCGCTGATTTGAGGCCCGATGGCACCGCCTCAATCCCGGCACGCACCTGTTCTGCCACGCGGCTTGCGGTATAGAGGCCCAAGGCCACAACTGCCGTGACAAACTCGGGCTGTGGCATGTCGCGCTTCATCCAGCGCCCGGCATCCTCGGGCAACATCTCGGGGACGGCGAAATACCAGATGAACATCTGCACCAGCAGCGGAACGTTGCGAAACAGTTCGACGTAGGTGGTGCAGAGTGTGCTTACCACTTTATTGGGCAGGGTTCGGCCTACGCCCACCAGCGATCCCACGACTATCGCGATCACCCAAGCGCAGAGCGCTACGGACACGGTCCAGCCAAGGCCACTCAGGAGCCAGCCGAAGTATTCCGGTTCCCAAAGAACGCTCCAGTTCCAGTTATAGTTCATCTTGGCCGGTCCCCCGATCTTGCGCGGCCCGCCCAGTCACGAGCGGGCCACAGGTCTTTTACTCAGGCAGGGCACCAAGCTGGAATGCGGCCTGCAGGAGCGGGTCGGCAGGCACGCCCATCGGGTCGAACCACTTTGAATAGATCTCGTTGATCTCGCCCGAGCGGAACACGTTGGCCAGCGCGGTCTTGCCCACCAGTTCAAAGGCACTGTCGTCACGACGGACCATCAGCGCATAGGGATCGAAGGACAAAAAATCACCGACAACGGCAAATTCATCCGGTGTCTTGGACTTGGCAATCAAACCGAACAGCAAAATGTGGTCTGTGGAGTAGGCATCAACCCGGTCGGTCTCTAGCGAGAGCATGCCTTCGGCATGGTCTCGTACCGGCAGGATTTTCACCTCGAGCCCTTGGGCTTCGACCGCTGCCTTGACGGCGCGTTCGTTGGTTGTGCCCTGTGCCAGCGCGATGGATTTACCGTCGAGATCGGCAACCGAGGAAATGCCCGAATCCTTTCGGGTCAGGATCTTGGTGCCGGTCACAAAGGTCACGGGCAGATATTCAACCTGCTGCTGGCGCGTCAGGTTGTTGGTGGTGGACCCACATTCCAGATCAATTGTCCCGTTCGCCATAAGCGCGATGCGGGTCTTGGGATTGACGGGCACATAGCGGACTTCGATATCCTTTCCGAGCGTCTTTTCCACTTCCTCGACCACCTTCATGCACAGGTCGATCGAATAGCCCTCGGGCTGCTGCTGATCATTCAGATAGGAAAATGGCACCGAGCTTTCGCGATGGCCGATCACGATTTCTCCGCTGTCATTTATCTTGGCGAGAGTTCCCGTCAGATCCTGAGCCCAGAGCGCGGCAGGCGCCAGCCCCGTTGTCAAAGCCGCGACAGCAAGCACGCGGCGGGCAAGTTTAAAGTCCATGGTCAAATTCTCCCTCTTCTCATTGGTGGTTAGTTTGCCTGATAGCCTGGCAGGTTAAACGCGCCGGTGTATCCGAACAGCGCGGCTGATCCGCCAGTATGCAGAAAGACGACATTCTCCATGTCGCCAAAGGCGCCCTTGCGGGTCAGGTCAATCAGACCGTCAAGCCCTTTGCCGGAATAGACCGGATCGAACAGCAGGCCTTCAAGCTCTGCCAGAAGCCTGACGCTTTCGATCATGCCTTGCGTGGGAATGCCATATCCCGCCCCCACGTAATCGCAGTTGGCCCTTACGTCTTCACGACGGATGGCCTCTTCACAGCCGATGCGCGCACCGGTGCGTTTCGCAAGCTCAAAGACCATGCTTTCCTGCTTGTCCCGAGGGGCCCGAACGCCAATACCAAGGAGCTGGATGTCACTTTCCAGCGCCGCAAGGCCAGCCACCAAGCCCGCTTGGGTGCCCGCGCTGCCCGTGGCGTGGATTAATGCGTCGATCTTTAACCCCATGGTCGCGGACTGTTCGCAAAGTTCCAAGGCGCAATTCACATACCCAAGCGCGCCGGTGCTGTTCGAGCCACCTCCTGGAATGACATAGGGCTTCCGCCCGGCGGCGCGAAGCTCTACCGCCAGAAGCTCCATCTCTGCCGTCATGTCGGCACCGCCCCGCCGCTTGGCCACTGTTGCGCCATGCAGCCGGTCAAGAAACACATTGCCGCTCAGCGTATATTCTGGGTCGGCAGAGCCGGTCCGATCTTCGAGCAGGATATGGCAGGCCATGCCCAGTCGTGCTGCTGCGGCCGCTGTCTGGCGCGCGTGATTGGATTGGGTGGCACCTTGGGTAATGATCGTATCCGCACCCTCTACCAATGCATCGGCCATCAGGAATTCGAGCTTGCGGGTCTTGTTACCGCCAGAGGACAACCCTGTGCAGTCATCACGCTTTACCCAAAAACGGGGTCCACCCAAATGCTCGGTTAGCCGATCCATGGGTTCCAGCGGTGTGGGAAAATGCCCCAGACGCACTCTGGGAAATGCCGCAAGCGCGCTTGCCAGATCCTTTCGGCGCGCGGCCGACGGCCACGCACTTTGTCGGATATGCCGAGCAGCCCCCGAAATATGCCCTTCGCCCATGAATGACCCTCACCCAATATCGGAAACAGGCTAACCCCCCTTTACAGCGGTGGAAAATGCTATTTTCTTGGACTACTCATATCAAAAGTATGGGTAAGGGATGAAAAATGGATCTCAACATCTTCGATGACGTGCTTGTTCTTTTGGAAGAGGGCAATATGAGCCGTGCCGCACGACGTCGAAATGTCACGCAACCGGCTTTTTCCCGACGCATCCAGAGCTTTGAGAATTGGCTTGGTCGCCCGATCGTCAAACGTGCAGCCAACCGCGTCGAGATTGAACCGGCGTTGTCTGAAAACATCGTCGAGCTTCAGGCGCTGATCCGGCATGTTGAGGCCCTCAGACAGCGGATCGCCAAATACAATGCCGCAAGATCGACCGTAACAGTCGCGGCACAGCATTCGCTGATCGTTTCGATTTTCCCTGATTTCGCTGCGGGCGCACGCGACGCGCAGCCGGAGGTCGATTTTCGCCTAAGGGCGGCAAACCACAATGACTGCATCTCGCTTTTCCTGAGCGGCGAAGCCTCGCTGCTCATGTGCTATGAGCGCGATGGCGGAGAGCCGATGCCATTCGATGACCGTATCGTTCGTGCAACTTGGGGCCGCGATCGGCTTGTCCCGGTGATCGGCGGCGCGCTGCGCTTCACGCTTGATCGCAAGGGGGCCCCACCCGAGGATACACCCATGATCCGCTATCCACCCGGCAGCTTTTTCGCGGATATGCTTGCGGGGGCGAGTACCTCCTATTCCAACCACTCTGGCAGCACCTTTGCTGAGAGTGCATTCACTGTTGGGGTCAAGGAAATGGCCCTGATGGGATTTGCCCTCGCTTGGCTACCGATGAGCCTCGTCTACAGCGAGGTCCAAAGTGGCGCGCTGATCGTGTGCAATGGAGATACCGAAACCCTGCCGCTGCGTATCTCGCTCTTTGCCCGACCAACTGATCCAGTTGCAATGCGCCTTTGTAGCCTGCGACATGACAGTGTGGAACCATCGCGGGTTTAGAACAGCACCACGTAGCAAGGCCGTACCATTTAAATGGGGCCTTTATGGCTAGGCTATCCCGTTGCTATTGAAACATTCGCCCGGTTGATGCGCATAGCGCCGTGTAAACGACAAGCGGGTGGCCTGACCGTGGTCTAATTTCGGAGAATCATGATGGGCGTGTTGGCAAGAAGCTCCTGAAATGTCGTGCTGCTTCCGGTTTTGCCGAAACGTTCGTTCGCATTCAGCCCCGCGCCGATCAGTTGCACCACCTCCGGAGAGCCGGCGAACTTGGAATGGCTGCCGGAATTGGAATCCTCGATTTGGGACAGGTCAATCACGGTCACACCGAGTTTTTCCAACTGGAGCGCGTCTGCTGCGCCGACACGCGGCACGCCCCCCGCAATCCGGCGTGACAGCCGCAGTGCCGCGTCATCCTTGGAAATCAAAAGGAACATCCGCTGCTTGATCGACGGGTGCAGAGCCGAAATCTGAGTGCGAAACAGATCTATGTCGATGTCAGGAGAGGCCAGAATAATGTGATCAATCGGAATTCCCTTGCCAAGTCTGCCGGTTTGCTGCTGATGGACAAGCCCCTCCATCGTCAGGAAGGTGCCCATCGAATGCGCGAAAACATCCACACTTTCGGCCTTGGTCCGGTTCAGGATGGCGGCCAGATTCCTTACTTCGGGGCGGGCGATGAGCGCGCTGTTGAGGTCATAGACATAGCGCGTTCCCTTCGCCGCCGAGGCCCAGGTGAACAGCACAGGCACGCCTTGAAAGTCGGTGTCCTCTACAAATTGCGATAGGCGCAGGACGGCGTCGCTTGCGGTGTTATTAAAGCCATGCACAAAAATCAGAAGTTTGCGGTCTCCGGGTGCGCGTTTGGCCAGCTCACGATTTATGCCCGAGATAAAGGCCGCATCGGTGCTGTAGACGATTGGGTTAACGACGGTGAATTCGGTGCGCGGATCAGGAGGCAGGCGCTTTGGCCGCTCCAGCACGCCGACAACATGGGTTGGGGGCACAGTGGCATCAACCGAGGCCATGCCAAGTTCTGGTGCACGAACAGAGGAGTAAAAGGCCCCAGCCACCTCGGATGAGCCGCGCGTCGACATGATGAAAATACGATGCTTTGTCAGGTCTTCGACGGACTCAACGGGGACATTCGCGTTTCTGATGCCAATGATTTCCGGCGCTGCCGAACATCCGACCAATACCAGCAAGACCAACGTGGAAATCAGGGATCGGGTGCCAAAATGACGTTTCATGACTTCTCTCAAATGGGGCGTCTCGCGCGCAGGGGCCGGACAGGGGCAGCGTTTTGTGAGTCAAAACTCGTTATTTCAGCATGCCCTTGGTTCCCACTTGGATCAACAGATTTGAGAGCCGCAGAGCACTTTGCTCTGGGCGCAGTCTAGCGCGTTGGGTGTGCGTGCGGCGGGGGTGTTCCCGCGCACAAGCCCTCGCAGGCCTAAGGGGCGGTGTCAGTGCAACCGACGATTTGGGTTTTGAGTGTCGCGGTCTTGTGTCACGTCTTCATACTCGGTCTCAACCACATCGTCGCGCGCGGGCGGCGGTCGGCCGCCCATCTCAAAGTGCTGGACATGCACGCGCTGCCGGATTTGCCGGAAAACCGAACGGCGCACCGGCGGCATCAAAAGCGCAAAGCCCAAACCATCGGTAAAAAAGCCGGGGGTCAGTAGCAGCGCACCCGCAAAGAGGATCATCGCCCCATGCGCCAGCGGTTCCGACGGATCATCAAGATCCGAGAACGAGCGGCGCAGGTTCGACATTGCAACCGCCCCCTGCTTGCGCAAGAGCGATGTGCCGATCACAGCGGTCAGGACCACGATCGCCAAGGTGGGCCATAGACCGATCAGCCCGCCCACCTGAATGAACAGTGCGATCTCGATCAGCGGAACGGCGAGGAATGCCAGAAAAAGCCACATGAGCGGCCCCCCTTTGTTTTATGCCCCTTACGGTGGACTTGACCCTGTCCAGCCCCTACATAGGACTGAGCGCTGACGCTTACCATGCCCCGCACAACAAGAGGTGTCCATGAATTCGCCCATCTTGCAGTTACTGGTACTCGCCGGTATCGCCATTTTTCTGATTTTGCGGCTCAAGAGTGTTTTGGGCACCCGTGACGGATTCGAGGGTCCGACGCGCAGCGCGCCCGCGCCCGAGACCCGCCGCCGCAGAGAGTTCGAGGTGATCGAGGGCGGTCCAGATCATGACATCGTTGATCATGTGCCCGAAGATTCTGATGCCGCAGCGGCCTTGGCTGAAATGAAGCGCATTGAGCCGGATTTCAGTGTCACGACCTTTTTGCAAGGGGCGCGTGGTGCTTATGAGATGATCCTGATGGCGTTTGAGCGCGGCAAGCTGGATGAGGTAACGCCGTTTCTGGATCGCGATGTCTACGAGACCTTTGCGCAGGTGGTCGATGCCCGCGAACAGCAGGGGCTGACGATTGAGGCCGAATTCATCGGTGTGCGCGAATTGACACTGGCGGATGCCCGCTTTGATGCCGACACGCGGCGCGCGGAAATCTCTGTGCGGTACGTGGGCGAGTTGATTTCGGTTGTGCGCGATAGCGCGGGCGAGATCGTCGAAGGGGTGCCGGGCCAGTCGAAGCGTCAAAAAGACGTCTGGACCTATGAGCGTGTCATGGGTGCGGATGATCCCAACTGGCGGCTTGTCGCAACGGGCGAATGATCCGGGGGCTGTGGCGATTGGGGCTGAGCTTGTGGCTGGTGTGTGTCGCACCAGCCAAGGCGCAGGACGTGACCCACGAGATCCTGAGCTTTGACGATCTGGATGGATGGGCCGAGGATGATCATGCCGCGGCCCTTTCTGTTTTCCTCAACACCTGCCCAGATATGAAAGACCTCGATTGGCGGTCGCTCTGTGCCTTGGCGCAGCAACGCCCCGACGCACGAGGATTTTTCGAGCTGTTCTTTCGCCCCGTGATGATGTCTGAGGGCAAGCCCGCGCTTTTTACCGGCTATTTCGAACCGGAATTGCATGGCGCGACGCGCCCCGATGGGCGCTATCGCTATCCGGTTTACCGCGAGCCGCCCGAGGCACGGCTATCCAACCCTTGGCTTACCCGTCGCGAGATTGAGACAACGGATGTCATGCGCGGTCGCGGGCTTGAGATTGCGTGGGTCGATGATCCGGTCGAGTTGTTTTTTCTGCAAATCCAAGGCTCTGGGCGGATCAGGCTTGAGAATGGGCAGGTGATCCGCGTGGGCTATGCCGGGGCCAACGGCCATCCTTATCGCTCGATCGGGGTCGAACTGGTGCAGCGCGGCATTTATTCGGTGCATCAGGTCTCTGCCGAGGTGATCAAGAACTGGGTGCGGCGCAATCCCGAGGCCGGGCGCGAACTGCTCTTTCATAACCCGTCTTATGTGTTCTTTCGCCGGTTGGATAATGTGCCCGCAGAGCGGGGACCGCTCGGCGCAATGAATCGCTCGGTCACGACCCTGCGCACGGTGGCGGTTGACCCGGCCTTTGTGCCCTTGGGGGCGCCGGTCTGGGTGGAAAAGGATGGCGATGGCCCGATCCGCCGCCTGATGATGGCCCAGGATACCGGGTCGGCGATCAAGGGCGCGCAGCGCGCCGATATTTTCTTTGGCACTGGCGATGCGGCGGGGCAGGCGGCGGGACGGTTGCGCGATCCGGGGCGAATGGTTGTGCTTATGCCCATTCAGCGCGCCTATGCCATGCTGCCGGAGCAGGAACCGTGAGTCGCAGGCGCATCAAGCCTGAGGAGTTGGAGCTTTGGCAACAGGTCGCCCGGACCGCGCAGCGCCTTCGGCCTGAGACGCCCGGCCGCGTTTCGCCCTTGCCGCCCGAGCCGATGATCCGCAATCCGCGCAGCGCGCCGCCTACGCCGCGGTTGGAGGATTTTCAGATCGGACAGAGGGCTCTGGGTACGCCCCCGGCGCATGATCTTCTGCCCGGTCTTTCGGAGCGTGTGGCCACTGTGCCGGTGCAGATGGATAAAAAAGCGTTTCAGCGGATGAAGCGCGGCAAGCTTTTGCCCGAGGCCAAGATCGACTTGCACGGCATGACGATGGATCGCGCGCATCCGGCGCTGACCGGATTCATCCTGCGCTCGCATGCGGCGGGGCTGCGGCTGGTTCTGGTGGTCACGGGCAAGGGCAAGGATCGCGATACCGGCGGGCCGATCCCGGTGCGGCACGGGGTCTTGCGGCACAATGTGCCACAATGGCTGCGGATGCCGCCGCTGGCACCGCTGGTGTTGCAGATCACCGAGGCGCATCTGAAACACGGCGGTGGCGGGGCCTATTACGTCTATTTGCGGCGGCAGAAATAAAAAGGGCGGCCCATTGGACCGCCCCTCGTTGTGTTACTGTCCCACGATCATCTCAGACTGTTTGACGATCACCTCGGCCTGTTTGATCGAGGCGATATCGACAAGGCGGCCTTTGTAGGTGGTCGCGCCCTCGCCGCGCGCCTTGGCCTCTTCCATTGCCTTCAGGATTTCGCGGGCCTCTTGCACGGCGGCCTCAGAAGGCGTGAAAATCTCATTGGCGAGCGCGATCTGTTTGGGGTGAATCGCCCATTTGCCAACCATACCAAGCGTGGCCGAGCGCCGCGCCTGCGCGCGAAATCCCTCATCATCCGAGAAATCGCCAAACGGGCCATCGACCGGCAAGAGGCCGTGGGTGCGACAGGCGGCCACGATGGCGGTCTGTGCCCAATGCCACGGGTCAGACCAATAGCGCTGGCCCTCGCGCAGCATATAGTAATCCTCTTGCGTGCCGCCGATGCCGGTGGTTTGCATCCCCATGGAGGCCGCGAAATCCGCAGCCCCAAGGCTCATCGCCTCAAGCCGGGGCGAGGCGGCGGCGATTTCCTCGACATGGGCGATGCCAGCAGCAGATTCGATGATGACCTCGAAAGCGATCCGCTTTTTCCGGCCTTTGGCGGCCTCAATCGCGGTAACAAGCGCGTCCACCGCATAGATATCCCCGCCGCAACCCACCTTGGGAATCATGATCTGATCCAGCCGGTCGCCCGCCTGTTCAAGCAAATCCACCACGTCGCGATACCAGAACGGGGAATCGAGGCTGTTGATCCGCACCGACAGGGTTTTCTTGCCCCAATCAACCGAATTGATTGCCTCAATCGTGTTTTTGCGGGCGATATCCTTGTCAGTTGGGGCAACCGAATCCTCAAGGTCGATATTCACCACATCCGCCGCCGAGGCCGCCATTTTCTCGAACAGTTTGGTATTGGAACCGGGGCCAAACAATTGGCAGCGGTTGGGGCGGGCAGGGGCGGGCGGTTGCAGGCGAAAGCTCATGGGCGGGTGGCTCCGTTACATAAGGAAATTGCGGGATTGTCGCGGCTGTGGTTATGAAATTGCGCAAGGCTCTGCAAGGCGCTTTTCCCGGCGCAGGGATTGGGCGGTTCGTGGGCGGAGGAAAGAAAATTCGATGATTTCACTCATTTGTCGAAGGAACATGTGCTATCTAGGAAATTTAAATGAAATCAAACAGAAAATCGCAAGTAAATCGTTGGAAACTGCCGTCAAGCTATAGCGAAAGGATGCGCCATGATCGAGACCCCCTATCTGTTGTTCTTGGGCGACGCGCCCGACATGCTGGCAGCCAAGGTTGCCATTGGCATTCGTGACTGGCGGCCCGAGAATGCGCTGGGTCAATTGCGCCTGCCCGGCTGCGGGGCCGATCTGGGCCTGCCCGACATGACATTGGCCGAGGCCAAGGCGGCGGGCGTCAAGACCGTGGTGATTGGCGTGGCCAACCGGGGCGGTGTCATCAGCCAAGACTGGAAAAAGGTGTTGGTGGCGGCGCTGGAAGAAGGGTTTGATCTGGCGGCAGGCCTCCACAACCTCTTGCGCGACGAGGCGGATCTGCGCGCGGTGGCCGAGGCGACGGGGCGCACCCTGCATGATGTGCGGGTGCCGTCGGTCAAATACCCCATCGCGGATGGCAAGAAACGGACCGGCAAGCGCTGTTTGGCGGTGGGCACGGATTGCTCGGTGGGCAAGATGTACACCGCCATGGCGATGGAGCGCGAGATGATCGCCGCTGGGATGAAGGCCACGTTCCGGGCGACCGGACAAACGGGGATTCTCATCACCGGCGATGGCGTGCCGCTGGATGCGGTCATCGCGGATTTCATGGCCGGATCGGTGGAATGGCTGACACCTGACAATGACCCGGATCATTGGGATCTGATCGAAGGGCAAGGCAGCCTGTTCCACGTCTCCTTTTCCGGGGTCACGATGGCGCTTATTCATGGCGGTCAGCCCGATGCGCTGATCCTCTGCCACGAGCCGACGCGCACGCATATGCGTGGTCTGCCCGATTACACGCCGCCAACACTCGAGGCGCTGCGCGACATGGTTCTGCCCATCGCGCGGATTGCCAATCCGGCCTGTCAGATCGTGGGCGTTTCGGTGAATACGCAGCATATGACCGAGGAGAGCGCGCGCGCCTATCTGGCACGTGTCGAGGCCGAAATGGGCCTGCCTGCAACCGATCCTTACCGATTTGGAGCAGCGCCGCTGGTGGCTGCCTTGGCGGCGGTTTGAGTATGTTTGAAACGATGAAAGGGGGCGCGTGTGCAGATTGATGTAACGCGGGATGTGTTCCGGCTGGCGCAGGTGTTTACCATCAGCCGGGGATCGCGGACCGAAGCCAAAGTGCTGACCGTGCGTGTGACCGATGGGGGCGTGACCGGCTGGGGCGAATGTGTGCCCTACGCCCGCTATGACGAGACATTGGAGAGTGTGACAGCCCAGATCGAGGGTCTGTCGGGGGATTTATCGCGCGCCGCGCTTTATGATCTGTTGCCTGCCGGGGCAGCGCGGAATGCGCTGGATTGCGCGCTCTGGGATCTGGAGGCCAAGCGCGCAGGACGCCGCGTTTGGGAACTGGCGGGTTTGCCCGTGCCGGGGCCGGAAATCACGGCCTATACGCTCTCGCTTGATACGCCCGAGGCGATGCAGGCGCAGGCCGCGAAACATGCGTATCGGCCCTTGCTCAAGATCAAGCTGGGCACGCCAGACGACATGCCAAGGTTAGAAGCGGTGCGCCGTGGCGCGCCGCAGGCCAAGATCATCGTCGATGCCAATGAAGGCTGGAGCGCGGCGGTCTATGCTGATTTGGCCCCGCATCTGGTGCGATTGGGCGTCGCGCTGGTGGAACAACCGCTGCCCGCCGGAGACGATGAGGCGCTGATCGGCATGGCGCGTCCGGTGCCGGTCTGTGCCGATGAAAGCTGCCATGACCGGGCGAGTCTGCCCAAGCTCAAGGGCAAATATGACGTGGTCAATATCAAGCTGGACAAGACCGGCGGTCTGACCGAGGCGCTGGCCCTGCGTGAAGCGGCACGCGCCCAAGGGTATGGAATCATGGTGGGTTGTATGATCGGAAGCTCGCTTGCGATGGCGCCCGCGGTGCTTGTCGCCCAAGGCGCGATGGTGACAGACCTTGACGGCCCGCTGCTTCTGGCCGAAGACCGCGAGGATGCTTTGATTTTCGATGCTGCAGGCGTGCATCCGCCGCGGCCAGAGTTATGGGGATAAGACCATGCGCACTGTCTATGTAAACGGCGAGTATCTGCCGGAAACCGAAGCCACCGTTTCGATTTTCGACCGGGGGTTTCTGATGGCCGATGGCGTTTACGAGGTGACAAGCGTGCTGGGGGGCAAGCTGATTGATTTCGGCGGGCATCTGGCGCGGCTGGAACGGTCCTTGAATGAACTCGACATGAAAAAGCCAGCAGCCTTCGACGGCCTGTTGGAAATTCACCGCGAATTGGTGCGGGCGAATGACATTACCGATGGTCTGGTCTATCTGCAGGTGACGCGCGGCAGCGATGGCGACCGCGATTTCGTGTTTCCCAATGCCGAAACGACCGAGCCGACGCTGGTCCTCTTCACCCAGTCCAAGCCGGGTCTGGCGCAAAACCCTGTTGCCCAAAAAGGCATCAAGGTGATCAGCATTGAGGATATTCGCTGGGGTCGGCGGGATATCAAAACGGTGCAGCTTCTCTATCCTTCCATGGGCAAGATGATGGCCAAAAAGGCCGGCTGCGATGACGCCTGGATGGTCGAGGATGGTCATGTGACCGAAGGCACCAGCAACAATGCCTATATCGTCAAGGGCAACCGGATCATCACGCGGCAATTGTCCAACGACATCCTGCACGGGATCACTCGCGCCGCTGTCCTGCGCTTTGCGCGTGAGGCGCAGATGGAGGTTGAGGAACGCGCCTTTACGATTGACGAGGCCAAGGATGCCGATGAGGCGTTTGTGACTTCGGCCAGTGCCTTTGTCATGCCGGTGGTCGAGATTGACGGCGCGGCCTTGGGCGATGGCACACCGGGGCGGGTGGCTGCGCGGCTGCGCGAAATCTATCTGGAAGAGAGCCTGAAAGCGGCGGTCTAAGGCGCGCATTTCTGCACAGAAGCTGGGCAGAATCGGGGAATTGAGCACGGGGGCGGTTGCGGCCATTTTAGGGGAAACCCAAGATTGGAGCCGCAAATGACCCCTGTTCACCCTGAGGCCCGCATCGGCCATGTACATCTGAAAGTGGCCGATCTGGACCGCGCCATCGCATTTTATTCCGGTGTTCTGGGCTTTGAACTGCAACAGAAATTCGGCACCCGCGCTGCTTTTTTATCGGCGGGGGGCTATCATCATCACCTTGGCCTGAACACATGGGAGAGCCTTGGCGGCACGCCTGCGCCCAAGGGGCACACGGGCCTCTATCACACCGCGTTTCTCTATCCGGACCGGGCGCAATTGGCAGATGCCCTGCGGCGGGTGGTCCGGGCCGGGATCACGATCGAAGGCGCGGCAGATCACGGGGTGAGCGAGGCGATTTATGTGAGTGACCCGGATGGCAACGGGGTCGAGCTATACCGCGACCGCCCAGAATCCGAATGGCCGCGCGATGCGGCGGGCAATCTGGCGATGGTGAATGATCCCATTGATTTGACAGAGCTTTTGTCACACGCCCCGGCAGAGGGCTAGACGCGGCGCAAAGCAAGGCCTAGGCTCTGCCTGACCGCAAGGGAGGGCAGAGCAGATGGCGACGGGCACGAATATTCGCACCTATTTCAACGGGGCCTGGCACGAGGGTGATCCGGCAGTGATCCGGGCGGCGGATCACGGGGCATGGCTTGGAACGACGGTGTTTGATGGCGCGCGCTATGTCGATGGAATTGCCCCCGATCTTGATCGGCATTGCGCCCGCGTCAATGCCTCGGCTCGTGCTCTGATGATCACGCCAACGGTCGAGGCGGCAGACATGGTCGAGAGGGTGTGGGAGGGGTTGCGCACCTATCCCAAGGAGGCGGCGGTGTATATCCGGCCGATGTATTGGGCCCTAGAGGGGGGCGATCTGGGGATTGTGCCCAAAGAGGGTGCCACGGGCTTTGCCATCAGTCTTGAGGAAATTCCGATGCCGCCGCAGGGGTTCAGCACAACACTTGGGCGCACGCGGTTCCGGCGTCCGGTGCTCGAGGACGCGGTGGTCAATGCCAAGGCGGGCTGTCTTTATCCCAACAACGCGCGGATGCTGAAAGAGGCGCGCGGGCGTGGTTTTGGCAATGCGCTGGTGGCGGATGCGCTGGGCAATGTGGCCGAAACCGCAACCGCAAATGTGTTTGCCGTCAAGGATGGTGCGGTGTTCACCCCCATTCCCAACGGCACGTTTCTGGCCGGGATCACCCGCGCGCGCCATATCGAGAATATGCGCCGCGAGGGGATCGAGGTGCATGAAACGGTGATGAGTTTCGACGATTTTCATGCGGCGGATGAGGTATTCCTATCCGGCAACCTGATGAAGGTGACGCCTGTTTCAGCCTTTGAAGACACACAGTATACCCTTGGGTCGGTCACCGAAAAGGTACGCCAGATGTATTGGGATTGGGCGCATTCCGCGAATTGAGAATTGGGGGGCAGCGCCCCCCATCCCATTCAGAAATCCAGATTTGCGACGTTGAGCGCGTTATCTTGGATGAACTCGCGACGCGGTTCGACGACGTCGCCCATCAGCTTGGTAAAGAGATCGTCGGCCTCGGCCACATCGTCGATCTTGACCTGAAGAAGCGTGCGCGCCTCGGGATCAAGCGTGGTTTCCCAAAGCTGATTGGGGTTCATTTCGCCCAAGCCTTTGTAGCGTTGCAGGCTCAGGCCCTTTTCGCCCTCTTTCAGGATCGCATCCAAGAGGTCGAGAGGGCCATATATGGCCTGCGCCCGGTCCTTGCGGATGAGCGTGGCGCGCTCGCGGTAGATATCGCGCAGCGGCGCAGTCAATTGCGCCAGCTTGCGCGCCTCGCCGCCGCGCAGAACGGGGCCGTCGAGCGTGCGCATTTCCTCGACTCCGCGGACGGTGCGCGACAGGCGCAGGCCCTTGTCCTGGGTCGGGCGCCCCTGCCAGCCGCGTTCGTATTCGTTGGAAATCATGTCGAGCCGGGCCGCCACGGTATCCGCTACGCCTTGCAGGTCACTGTCCACGCGACCGGGCAAGAACGCCTCGGCAATCGCGGCCTGTTCAAGGATGTGGCGGGGATAGTGGGTTGGGAAGGCCTCTAGGATACGGCGCGCCTGCCGCGCCTCTTCGACCACGCGCACGAGGTCGGGGCCGGCGATCTCCTCGCCCGAGCCAAGGCGCAGGGCGGCATCGGTGGTGCCTTGGGCAATCAGATAGTCCTCCAGCCCGCCCTGATCCTTGAGATACACCTCGGACTTGCCGCGCATCACCTTGTAGAGCGGCGGTTGCGCGATATAGAGGTATCCGCCTTCGATCAGCTCCGGCATCTGCCGGTAAAAGAAGGTAAGCAGCAGGGTACGGATATGCGCGCCGTCCACATCGGCATCGGTCATGATGACGATCTTGTGGTAGCGCAGTTTCTTGATGTCGAATTCGTCCCGGCCAATGCCGGTGCCCAAAGCCATCACCAGATTGCCGATTTCCTGACTGCCCAGCATCCGGTCAAAGCGGGCACGCTCGACATTGAGGATCTTGCCGCGCAGGGGCAAAACCGCCTGCGTGCCCCGATCACGCCCGGTCTGAGCAGAGCCACCGGCGCTGTCACCCTCGACGAGGAAAAGCTCGGTCTTGGAAGGGTCCTTGGACGAGCAATCCTTGAGTTTCCCCGCAAGGAAATTGACATCCATTGGATTCTTGCGCCGCGTGAGTTCGCGCGCCTTGCGCGCAGCCTCGCGGGCATGGGCCGCCTCGATGATCTTGCCCACGATGACGCGGGCCACCTGTGGGTTTTCCTCGAACCATTCGGCAAGTTTTTCGCCCACCAACCCCTCGACCGCCGGTCGCACCTCGGAGCTGACAAGTTTATCCTTGGTCTGGGACGAGAATTTCGGATCAGGCACCTTGACCGACAGCACGCAGGTCAGCCCCTCGCGGGCGTCATCGCCGGTAAAGGTGACTTTTTCCTTTTTGGCGATGCCGCTGGTCTGGGCATAGGTGTTGATGGTGCGGGTCAGCGCACCACGAAAGCCCGCCAAATGGGTGCCGCCATCGCGCTGCGGGATGTTGTTGGTAAAGGGCAGAACCGTTTCGTGATAGCTGTCATTCCACCACATCGCCACTTCGATGCCGATATCGTCCCGCTCGCCGGTGATAAAGATCGGGTCTGGCATAGCGGGGGATTTGTGACGGTCGAGGTATTTGACAAATTCCTTGACGCCGCCTTCATAGAACAACTCCGAGCGGAGCGGCTCTGTCGGGCGCTCATCCGTCAGGATGATCCGCACCCCGGAATTGAGAAAGGCCAGTTCACGCAGACGCTTTTCCAGTGTCTCAAAGATGTATTCGAGATTAGAGAAGGTTTCTGTTGAGGCGAGAAAGCGTACCTCGGTGCCCTTGCGCCCGTTGGCATCGCCCACCACACGCAGGGATTCAACGGTAAAGCCCCCCTCGAACCGGGCATAGTGTTCCTTGCCGTTGCGCCAGATGCGCAATTCCAGCCATTCAGACAGGGCATTCACAACCGACACGCCTACGCCGTGCAGACCACCCGACACCTTGTAGGAATTGCTGTCGAATTTACCGCCTGCGTGCAGTTGGGTCATGATGACCTCTGCCGCAGATACGCCCTCGCCTTCGTGAATATCTACCGGAATGCCACGGCCATTGTCGCTGACTGAAACCGAAGAGTCGGCATGGATCGTGACGTTGACGGCATCGGCATGACCGGCCAAGGCCTCGTCGATGCCGTTGTCCACGACCTCATAAACCATATGGTGCAGACCAGAGCCATCATCGGTATCCCCGATATACATCCCTGGACGCTTGCGGACTGCCTCTAACCCCTTGAGAACCTTGATGGAATCAGCACCATATTCTTCGGGTGCGGCGGCGGGTTCGGACATGCGGTTTTTCCTTCGGAAGTTTTGCCATTTTATACGAAGTCTGGGGGGGAATGTCACGCCATTCCCCCATATTTTGCGCCACCTCTGGTGCGCTCCTCTTTCCTTCAGCGGCGTTTCGCGCGAACAAGGCACATGCCGATTCTCGCCTTTCTTCGTGACAATGCGCCCTGGCTCACCGCCGGGGTCTTGCTGACCTTCCTGAGCAGTTTCGGGCAGACCTATTTCATCTCGATTTTTGCCGGTGAAATCCGCGAGAGTTTTGGTCTCAGCCATGGGCAATGGGGTGGTATCTATATGCTGGGCACCACGGCGTCGGCGCTGGTGATGGTTTGGGCCGGGGGGCTGACGGATCTTTTTCGTGTGCGCAGGCTGGCGCCGCTGGTTCTGCTTCTCATGGTCGGGGCCTGTCTCTTTATGGCGGCCAATCCGGTCTGGTGGCTGTTGCCGCTGGTGATCTTTGCGCTGCGCTTTACCGGACAGGGCATGCTGAGCCATCTGGCGGTGGTCGCCATGGCGCGCTGGTTCGTGGCCGCGCGCGGCAAGGCGCTCTCTGTCGCGACCTTGGGCTTTGCGCTGGGCGAGGCGTTCTTGCCGCTTATCTTCGTGTCACTCTTGGCGATTTATGACTGGCGCTTGCTCTGGGTTGGCGCGGCGTTGGTGGCGACATTGGGCATCCCGCTCTTGCTGGTGCTCTTGGCCAAGGAACGCACCCCGCAAAGCTGGGCTGAAAGCAGCCAGTCGCTGGGTATGGATGCGCGCCACTGGACCCGCCGCCAGACGCTGCGGCACTCTCTCTTTTGGTTCATGGTGCCGGCGCTCTTGGGCCCTTCCGCCTTTAATACCGCGTTCTTTTTTCATCAGGTGCATATCGCTGAGGTCAAAGGCCTAAGCCATGTGGCACTGGTGGCGATGTTCCCGGCCTATACGGCGGTGGGCATTGGCGCGATGATCCTGTCGGGCTGGGCGTTGGACCGATTGGGGACAGCACGGCTTTTGCCCTTCATGCAACTGCCAATGGTCGCGGCGTTCCTGCTCTTTGCCGTCTCGGGGGGGCCGGGCCTCTTGCTTTTGGGGTTTGTGTGTCTGGCGCTGACCACGGGGGCCAATAGCACCTTGCCCAATGCCTTTTGGGCGGAATTCTATGGCACCGCCCATCTGGGAAGCATCAAGGCCATGGCCGCCGCCGTCATGGTTCTTGGATCGGCTATCGGGCCGGGGCTGACCGGGCTTGGTATTGATCTGGGTCTTGGGATCGAGACGCAATTCGTGCTCATCGCGGGTTATTTCGTCTTTGCCAGTGTGATGATGACCATCGGGGTCTTGCGCGCACGCGGGGCGCTGACGGTCTAGCAGGCTTGCTGGCCCTATTCCGCCGCCACCGTGATCACCGGCTCCATCTGGTTGAACATCTCTTGCGACAGGTGGCATTTCACCTGATGCCCCGGCACCAGTTCACGCACCGGCGGCACCTCGCGTTCGCACAGGCCCCCCGGCACCTCTGACTTCCATCGGCACCGCGTCTGGAACGGGCAGCCGGGCGGCGGGTTCATGGCCGAAGGCACATCACCCTCAAGCACGATATGTTTCTTGGTGATCCGCGTATCGGCAATTGGCACGGCCGAAAGCAGCGCCTCGGTGTAGGGGTGATAGGGGGGGGCGAACACCTGATCGGTGGTGCCCAGTTCCACGACATGCCCAAGATACATCACCATCACCCGATCACTCAGATAACGCACGATGCTAAGGTCGTGGCTGATGAAGAGCAGGGTTGTCTTTTGCTTGCGCTGAATCTCCATCAAGAGATCTGTCACCGCCGCCTGCACGCTCACATCCAGCGCCGACACCGGTTCATCCGCCACCACGATGCGCGCACCGCCGGCAAAGGCGCGGGCGATGCCCACGCGCTGTTTCTGCCCGCCCGACAGTTGACGCGGCATACGTTCGGCAAATTCCCTCGGCAGTTTCACCAGATCAAGCAGGCGCAGCATCTCGTCGCGGCGCGCCTGATCCGTGTCGCCGATGCCAAACACCTCAAGCGCGCGGATGATCTGGCGGCCCACCGTCATCGACGGGTTGAGCGTATCGAACGGGTTTTGAAACACCATCTGCACATCGGCCACGGTTTGCGTATCGCGCTTCTCAATCGGGATCTGCTCGATATTGCGGTTATCCAGCAGGATTTGCCCCTCGGTCGCGGTCTCTAGCCCCATCAAGACCTTGGCGAATGTGGATTTGCCACAGCCCGACTCGCCCACAATCGCCAGCGTCTCGCTTTCGCGGGCCTCGAAACTCAGGGTTTCATTGGCCTTGACCACCTTTTTGCCGCTGCTCCCACCAAACAGCGCATTGGCTGCCACCTCGTAATATTTCTTGAGGTTCTCCATCTTGAGCACGACCTTGCCCGGCGCGGTCGCCTCATGCTGCGCCATGGCCTCGATCGGGGCGTTCCAATCAATGTCGGCAAACCGCAGACAGCGGGTGAAATGCCGGTCATCGCCCCTGATCCCCGCCATGGGAATATCGCCGCCATCGCACAGGCCCGCCTGAAAATAATCGCAGCGCGGTCCGAAATTGCAGCCCTCTGGGCGTTCATGCGGCAGGGGGAAATTGCCCGGAATAGCCTTGAGTGGTCGCGTGTTCTTGTCCGCGCCGGGCAGGGGGATCGACCGGAACAGCGCCTGCGTATAGGGATGCTGCATCTTGTCGAACACATCCTTGATGCTGCCGGTTTCAACCGCCTCGCCGGAGTACATCACGCAAATCCGGTCGCAGGTTTCCAGCACCAGACCAAGGTTGTGACTGATGAAGAGCATCGAGGTGCCGTATTTCTTGCCCAGATCCTTGACCAGCTCCACCACTGCCGCCTCGACCGTCACATCAAGCGCGGTCGTCGGCTCATCGAGGATCAAGAGCGACGGTTTTGACATCAGCGCCATGGCAATGACGATGCGCTGTTGCTGTCCGCCGCTCAGCTGATGCGGATAGCTGCGCATGATGCGTTCGGGATCGGGCAGTTTCACATCGCGCACCACCTCCAGCGCCCGCGCCCAAGCCTCGGATTCGGAAATGCCCTCATGGATCATGGGCACTTCGATCAGTTGCTTGCCGATCCGCATCGCCGGGTTCAGGCTCGCCATCGGTTCCTGATAGATCATCGCGATTTCATTACCGCGAATATCGCGCAATTCGGCGGCGCTCATCTTGGCCAGATCGCGGCCTTTGAACCGCACCGATCCGCCCACGATGCGGCCATTCACGCCCAGATCCTGCATCACGCCCAGCGCCACGGTGGATTTGCCGCAGCCGGATTCGCCCACCAGCCCCACCGCCTCGCCGGGTTGCACCGTCACGGAAAAATCCATCACCGCCGGAATTTCGCGCAACCGGGTGAAAAAGGAAATCGACAGGTTCTCGATCTCGAGGATCGGCCCGTCATAGTCCAGCTTGGCCATGTCCATCTCCCTTGTCACCGGGGCGCTGCCGCCCTCTTTCAGCGTTCTTCAAATATTCATCTTCAATCACGCAGGCTTTCTTCGCGCAGACCATCCGCCAAGAGGTTTAGGCCGAGCACCAAAGACAAGAGCGCAAAGGCCGGCGGAAGTGCGGGATGCAGATACATCGTCAGCAATTTACGCCCGTCGTTGATGGTGCTGCCCCAATCCGGGCTCTCGGGGCTGAGGCCCAGACCAAAGAACCCGAGCGTGCCTAAAAGGATCGTCGTATAGCCAATCCTCAGGCAGAAATCGACCAAGAGCGGCCCGCGCGCATTGGGCAGGATTTCCCACAGCATGATGTACCAAGGCCGCTCGCCCCGTGTCTGCGCCGCCGCCACGTAATCGCGGGTTTTGATATCCATGGTCAGGCCGCGCACGATCCGGAACACCGTGGGTGAATTGACGAACACAACCGCCACGAACACCACCAAGAGGTTGGGCGGAAAGCTGACCAACCCCAGCGGATCGGCATCCCATGCAATCCCTGAATAGAGCCAGAGGCCAATCACCAACGTGACCCCCACATAGACGTTCCGGCGCGACGGTTGCGTGTGATAGCGCGAATTCCACAACAGCAACAGAAATATGATCGGAAAAAGAAACAGCACCGCCGCCATATAGACGGGTATGCCCGTTTGCACGATTTCGGGCGTGACCAGCAGGTAAAACAACAGGATCACTGGAAAGGCGAGGATCAGGTTGGCCATGAACGACAAAAGCGTGTCCAGTCGCCCACCATAATAGCCCGCAGGCAGGCCCAGCGTGATGCCCACCATGAAGGAGAACATGCTGGCAAAGGGCGCGATCTTGATGACCTCCCACGCGCCCGCGATCATTCGGCTAAAGACATCCCGGCCCAGATTATCCCCGCCTAAAAGGTAATAGGGATAGGCCCCCGGATCGGGCGTGCCCATCATCTGGGTAAAGGGCGTGCCCGGCCCTTTGTTCTTCATTGTAGCGGATTGCGACAGCACGTCATGCGTCAGGATCATGTCGAACGCACCGCCAAAGATGCCGGTGAACACCCAGAACATCACCATGGCAAAGCCGACCATCCCGATGGGGCTGTCAAACAGCTTGCCATAGAGACCCAGACGCCGCTTGAAGGTGATCGACAGCGCAAAGGTCACAATCAGCGCGATCCAGACCGGCAGGAACAGCCCCAGCATCCGCAGGGCAATCTCGCTCCAGCTTAATGGTTCCATGGTCCCGATACCCCCTAGCGCACGCTGATGCGCGGATTGAGAAAGACATAGCCGATGTCTGAAATCAGCTGCGTCACCAGCACCACCACCACAGAGATCACTGAAACCCCCAGCAGCAATTCGATGTCATTGTTGCCCGCCGCCTGCACCAGCGTCCAGCCAAAGCCCTTGTAGTTGAACAGGGTTTCAACAATCACGACCCCGTTCAAAAGCCATGGGAATTGCAGCATGATCACCGTAAAGGGCGCGATAAGCGCGTTGCGCAGCGCGTGTTTCATCACGACATTCGGGAAACTCACGCCTTTGAGGCGCGCGGTGCGGATATATTGCGCGGTCATCACCTCGGCCATAGAGGCCCGCGTCATCCGCGCGATATAGCCCATACCATAGAGCGCGATGGTCAGAACCGGCAAAAAGAAATTCTCGAACGTGGGGTTGTCCATCGCCGCCGTTGCCGTGCCCTTGAACCATTTGAGGCCCACGGCAGTGCTGGCAAACACCGCGATGAAAAGCACGCCCGAGACATATTCCGGTGTGGCCGTGGTGGTGATGGCAAAAGTCGACAGCGTGCGGTCGGTGCGCGACCCCTCGCGCATCCCCGCCAAGATGCCAAGGATCAGGGCCGAGGGCACCATCAACACCATCACCCAGAACATCAGCCTGCCTGTCAGCGCCAGCTTGTCGCCAAGGATCTTGCCCACATCCTCGCGGAACACGGTGGAATAGCCCCAGTCGCCTTGCAGGATGCCGCAGAACCTTGGTGCATCCTCAGGGGCGGTGCCCGGTTCGATGCACTGCCCGCGCGTCACCCCGTCGCGATCAAGGATCACGAAACCCGGCACCACGCCCAGCCATTGCCCATATTTCACCGCCATCGGCTGCAAATAGCCATTGCGGCCCAGATAACTGGCCACTTCCTCATCGCTCATGCGAAAGTCGCCTTGGGTCTTGGCCAGCTTTTCGAGGTTGGGATAAAGATTGGTCAGGAAAAAGACGATAAATGTCAGACAGAGCGCCGTCAGGATCATGACCCCAACACGGCGCAGGATGAACATGGCCATAATCGCCCCCTGTTGGCGTTTTCAATGACGCTAGTCGACGGGGGGCAGGCGGTCCAGCATCATTTGCGACGTGGTCTTGTCAGAAAACGCCCCCAGCCTTTTCGGACTGGGGGCGCTGTCCGTTAGATCAGCGATTTGGGATCAACCGTGGCTATCCCCAGCGCCTCGCCGACAGCGGCATAGGTCAACTGACCGGCATGCACATTCAGACCGTTGAGCAAATGCACATCCTCGGCACAGGCGCGTTTCCAGCCCTTGTCGGCCAGCGCCAGCATAAAGGGCATCGTCGCATTGCCCAGTGCCAGCGTCGAGGTGCGCGCAACGGCACCCGGCATGTTCGCCACGCAGTAATGCATGATCCCGTCGACCTCATAAATCGGGTCTTGGTGCGTTGTGGCGCGCGAGGTTTCAAAGCATCCGCCTTGGTCAATCGCCACATCCACCAGCACCGATCCCGGCTTCATCATGCCGAACTGATCGCGGCGCACCAGCTTGGGCGCGGCGGCACCGGGGATCAGAACCGCGCCGATCACCATATCCGCCTGCGGCAGCAATTCTTCCAGCAACCCGGCCGAGGAATAACCGGTCTTGAAGCTGCCCCCAAACACATCATCGAGATAGCGCAGACGCGGCAAAGAGCGATCGAGCACGGTCACATCCGCGCCCATGCCTGCGGCGATTTTGGCCGCATGCGTGCCCACCACGCCGCCGCCGATCACGATCACCCGCGCCGGTCCGACACCGGGCACACCGCCCATAAGCACGCCGCGCCCGCCGTTGGCCTTTTGCAGCGTCCACGCGCCCACTTGGGGCGCCAAGCGCCCGGCAACTTCCGACATCGGCGCAAGGAGCGGCAGACCGCCCGCGCGATCCGTCACCGTTTCATAGGCGATGCAGGTAGCACCCGAGGCCAACAAATCCTTGGTCTGCTCCGGGTCCGGTGCCAGATGCAGATAGGTGAACAGAACCTGCCCCTCGCGCAGCATCTTGCGCTCGGCGGCCTGCGGTTCCTTGACCTTCACCACCATGTCGGACTGTGCGAAAATCTCTGTGGCGGTGCCAACAATCTTGGCGCCTGCCGCCTCATAAGCGGCATCGTCAAACCCGGCTCCAAGGCCTGCGCCGGATTGGATAAGCACCACATGGCCATGACCCACCGCCTCTTTTGCGGCATTGGGCGTCATGCCTACGCGGAATTCTTGTGGCTTGATTTCCGTCGGACAACCTATTTTCATATTATACTCCTCCCTGTGTTATTTTGCGCGGAGTCTGCAACAGAACGCGCGCAAGGAGATTGAAATTTCGCTCGCCTTTTACGGGATTCTGTGAATATCCTTCGGAAATTATGTGATTAGTGGGAAAGGTCTTGCGCAAATGTCCCTCGATCCGACAGATCGTCGCTTGTTGCATGTCCTTCAGCGGCGCGGGCGCATTTCCAACGCCGACCTCGCAGAAGAGGTCAATCTCTCCGCCTCTGCCTGTCACCGCCGCGTTCAGCGCCTTGAATCCGATGGGTATATCAAGGGCTATGTCGCTCTGCTTGACCCGCGTAAAATGGGCGTGCCCGCCACGATTTTTGTCGAGATTACGCTTACCACGCAGGCAGACGAGGTGCTCGACGCCTTTGAAAAGGCGGTGGCGCGGGTGCCCGATGTGCTGGAATGTCACCTCACCGCCGGCACTGCCGACTATATCCTCAAGGTCGTCGCAGAGGATACCGAGGATTTCGCGCGTATCCACCGCCAATACCTGACCCGGCTGCCCGGCGTGGCGAAAATGCAATCAAGCTTTGCCCTGCGCACCGTGTTCAAGACCACCGCGCTGCCGCTCTGATCCCCTACCAGTCCATCACCACCTTGCCCGAATTGCCCGAAATCATCGCGGCAAAGCCCTGCTCGAAATCATCAATTCCGATCCGGTGGGTGATCAGCCCCGACACATCCAGCCCCGATTGCACCAGCGCAATCATCTTGTACCAAGTCTCATACATCTCCCGGCCATAGATGCCCTTGATATGCAGCATCTTGAAAATCACCGCGTTCCAATCCACCGCAAATTCCGTGGGCGCAATCCCCAACAGCGCCAGCTTGCCGCCATTGTTCATCCGCGCGATCATCTGCTGCATCGCCGGGGCCGCGCCAGACATCTCAAGCCCCACGTCAAAGCCTTCGGTCATGCCGATGTCGGCCATCACATCGCGCAGGTGCTCTTTGCCCACATCAACCACATGCTGCACCCCCATCCGCTGCGCCAGATCAAGACGGTAGGGGTTGATATCGGTGATCACCACCTTGCGCGCGCCCACCTTTTGCGCGACCAGCGCCCCCATGATGCCAATCGGCCCCGCGCCTGTGACAAGCACATCCTCACCCACCAGATCGAAACTGAGCGCGGTATGCACCGCATTGCCAAAGGGATCAAAGATTGCTGCAATCTCGTCGGGAATATCCTCTGGAATTGGCACCACATTGCTTTCGGGGATACAGAGATATTCGGCAAAGGACCCGGGGCGATGCACGCCCACCCCCTTGGTATTGCGGCACAGATGCCCTCGCCCCGCGCGACAGTTCCGACAGGTGCCGCAGACGATATGCCCCTCGCCGCTCACCCGCTGACCAATCCGGTATTTCACCGCCGCAGGTCCGGTATCGACAATCTCGCCGACGAATTCATGGCCCACAACCATCGGCACCGACACGGTCCGGGCCGAGAATTCATCCCACTTCCAGATATGCACATCGGTGCCGCAAATCGCCGATTTGCGCACCTTGATCAGCACATCCGATGGCCCCACCTCGGGCACCGGCACGTATTCCATCCAGAGCCCGGGCTCTGCCTTGGTCTTGACCAGCGCCTTCATCTCGTTCTGCATCAGATCACTCCTAGGTCGCGGCCCACGACCGCAAAAGCGTCAATTGCCCGGTCCAGCATATCGCGCGTAAGCCCGGCACTCATTTGCGTTCTGATCCGATCCTGCCCCTTGGGCACCACCGGAAAGCTGAAGGCGGTCACATAAACGCCGCGATCATTCAGCCGCGCTGCCATTTCTTGCGCCAGCTTCGGATCGCGCAACATGACCGGGATGATCGCATGTTCGCCGGGCAGCATTTCAAACCCCAGTGCGCCCATCCTCTCGCGGAAATACGCTGCATTGTCCCAGAGCCGCGCACGCCGCTCCGCGCCGTCCTCCAGCATATCAAAGACTTTGAGCGAGGCCCCTGCAATCACCGGCGCCAGCGTGTTGGAAAAAAGATACGGGCGCGAGCGTTGCCGCAGCCAATCCACCACCTGCGCACTTGCCGCCGTATATCCGCCCGAGGCCCCGCCCAGCGCCTTGCCCAGCGTGCCGGTCAGGATATCCACACGGTCCATCACCCCGAACCGCTCGGGTGTGCCGCGCCCGGTCTCGCCGACAAAGCCGGTGGCATGGCAATCATCCACCATCACCATTGCATCATAGCGGGCGGCCAAATCGCAAATTTCATCCAAGGGCGCATAAGTTCCATCCATCGAGAACACGCCATCCGTTGCAATCAGCCGATGCCGCGCGCCCTTCGCCTCGCGCAAACACCGCTCCAGATCGGCCATGTCGCGATTGGCATAGCGATAGCGCGCCGCCTTGCAGAGCCGGATACCGTCGATGATGCTCGCATGGTTGAGCGCATCGCTGATGATCGCATCCTCTGGCCCCAAAATCGTCTCGAACAAACCGGTATTCGCGTCAAACGCCGCCGCATAAAGGATCGCATCCTCACACCCTAAAAACCCGGCGATCCGGGCCTCCAGCTCTTTATGCTCTTCCTGCGTTCCGCAAATAAACCGCACGCTCGCCATGCCAAACCCGTAACGGTCCAGCGCCGCATGCGCCGCCGCGATCACTTCGGGATGATCTGCCAGACCCAGGTAATTGTTGGCGCAGAGGTTCACCACCGCGCGCCCATCCGCCAGCCGCACCTCGCCCGCCTGCATCGAGGCGATCACCCGCTCGCCCTTATAGAGCCCCTCATCGCGCAACCCGTCCAGTCGCCCTGCAATATCCGAGTCAAACCGATCTGCTGCTGTCATGTCGCCCTCCCGTTCAGTGTTCCCGAACTGCTCCGGGACTGGGGGCAGCGCCCCCACACCTCAGACGGCGATCCGAGGCCGTCCACTCGCCTCTACCACGATTTCAGCTTCCAAAAACACCCGTCGCGCCTCGGCCTGCGCTTCTTTTACGGCACGGCGCGCGGTAACATGAATATCCACTGCCCCGGCCGCCTCGGCTTCGGCTTGTGCTTCGGCCCGCAAAACCGCCTCTAGCGCCGCCATCGCGGTGTCGGACGCGGCATAATCCTCTGGCCCGCTTTCAAGATGCACGCGGTATTTGCCCTCAGAGGGTGATGTTACCGTGCCGCCCCGCCGGATTGTCACACGGCCCACCACCGCGCCAATCGCATTGGCCACGCCGCCATGCGCAGGCAGGATCATCTCGCAGCCCAGCCGCGCACCCACCGCGCCGTAATAGCTCGCCGCCGACGCACCGAGACCAATCACCGGCACCGCCAGCCCGCTCTCGATTCGCACCAAACCGCGATGCCCATCCAACCCTTTTTGCATCAGCACATGCTCGGCCAGCGCCGTAGGAGACAGGCCAAAGTCCATGTCTTCTTCGGCAAAAGCAGTCTCTAACAAAGCTAAACTTGTCTGATGCGTCAGGCGATCCACGATCATGCGCGCCAAATGCTCTGGCCCCTCTGCCAGCCGGTTGCCCGACCCGGTTCGCTTGCGCGCCACCAGTTCCAACGCAATGCGCGCGGCCTCTGCATCCCAACTGTCCAGCCCGCCCAGCACATGGCTTGCATCCGACGGCGTGATACCCGCCACCTGCACCAGCCCCCGGCGCACCAAGCGTGTCAGCGCCGCGCCATCCATGCGCGTCTTGAGCACCTTGCCGACGGGGCGGACATCGACACCAATCCGGCCCAACAAAGCTTCTTCGCGCTCGCCTAATCCCCCGGCCTCGATCCCCGGTACCGCGCGCACGAACCGCGCGTCATGCTCGCCGGGGGCCACTGCCCGCAATTGTTCCTCCAACACGCCATGCACCGCCTCGCGTGCCTCTGCCGCCATCAGGCTCACCGGCACCACGCGCCGCGGGCCGAGGATCACGCCGCCCTCCAGCCCTTCGTCGCGCACATGAACCTCACTGTCACCACCCAGCCCAAAGGTTCGCATCGCAACCGCTTCGACCATGGTGCGCCATGGGCCCACACGCGCGCCTTCGGGATCAATCGCCGGTCGCCCCTCGCGCAGGACCGCCACATCGGTCGTTGTTCCGCCAATATCCGACACCAGCGCATGCGCCGCCCCGGTCAGCCAGCGCGCGCCCACGATGCTTGCCGCAGGCCCGCTCAGAATGGTCTCGATGGGGCGTTCCCGCGCTTGATCGGCACTGATCAACGCCCCGTCTCCCCGCACCACCATCAGCGGCGCGTGTATCCCCAACTCGCCCAGCTTGCCCTCGGCTCGGTCGATCAGCCGCGCAATCATCCCGATGAGCCGCGCGTTCAGCAGCGCGGTCAGCGCCCGTTTCGGCCCGTTGAGCTTGGCCGACAGATGATGCGACAGGCTCACAGGCCGTCCCGTTACCGCGCGGATCGTCTCTGCCGCCGCCAATTCATGCGCGGGGTTTCTGGTGGCAAAGAGCGATGCCACCGCATAGGCCTCTGCCCCTGTTCCAGTCTCTAACCAGGCCAAAAGCGCCTCTTTATCCAGCGGCATTGCCTCGCCTCCGGCGTGGTTATGGCCACCACTCAGCACAATCGCCGGGTCACCTCCCAGCGCCTCGGCCAGCCCATGCGCCTGCAAATCTGCCGCCCGAAACCCGATATAAACTAGGCCCGCGCGCCCGCCTTGCCCCTCGACAAGCGCGTTGGTCGCCAAGGTCGTCGAGAGGGAGGCAAGGCCGATATCGCCCACATTCGCGCCGCTTTCGCGCAGCACGGCCTCGACCGCAGCACCAATTCCCACGGCCAGATCGGCCCGTGTCGTCAGCGCCTTGGCGCTCGCAATCACCTCGCGCTCATCCCGGATCAGAACGGCATCGGTATATGTGCCCCCGGTGTCCACGCCCAACAACAACGCCATCTGCCTGCCCTCTTTGACTGTCAGGCTAGGGGTGTAGCGGGTTTCTCGCGCTATGCCAGCCCGTTTGCGTCACGATCCAGTCGTTTGACCGCCCACCGCGCCGCATCCGAGACGGCCGCATCCGCATCCTCGCACTGCGATTGTGCCACCGGGCGCAGGCTGGGATCTGCGGAATTGCCAATCGCATAGAGCACATTGCGCAAAAACCGATCCCGCCCGATCCGCTTGATCGGGCTGCCGGAAAATCTCGTACGGAACGCGGTATCGTCCAGCATTGCCAGCTCCGCCAGCCGTGGCGCCACCAGATCGTCGCGCGCGTGATACTTCACTTCACGCGCCGTAACCGCAAACTTGTTCCATGGGCAGACCGCCAGACAATCGTCGCAGCCATAAATCCGGTTGCCCAGACCGGGGCGCAGGGCTTCATCCACGGGCCCCTTATGCTCGATCGTCAGATAGGAAATACAGCGCCGCGCGTCCAACTGATAGGGCGTGGGAAAGGCATCGGTGGGACAGATGTCAAGACAGGCGCGGCAAGACCCACAATGATCGATTTCCGCCGGATCCGTCTCTAGATCCAGTGTCGTAAAAACGGACCCAAGGAAAAACCAGCTTCCCAACTCACGGCTCACCAGGTTGGTGTGCTTGCCCTGCCATCCCAGCCCCGCCGCTTGTCCCAGCGGCTTTTCCGGCACGGGGGCGGTGTCAACAAACACCTTCACCTCCCCGCCGCCCGCGTCGATCAGCCAGCGCGCCAAGCGTTTCAACCGCTTCTTGACCGTGTCGTGATAGTCTCTGTTGCGGGCATAAACCGAGATATTGCCGCAATCGGGCCGCTTCAACCCGGCCAAGGGGTCTTCCTCGGGGGTATAGCTTTCGCCCAACATGATGACGGTGCGCGCCTCGGGCCAGAGCGCCTCAGGCGCGCCGCGCCACTCGCTGCGCTCTGCCAGCCATCCCATCTGCCCGTGATAGCCCTGCCCAAGAAATGCGGCCAAACGCTCGGGCACATGCCCCACATCCCATGGGCGACACATCCGACAGGCGTCAAACCCTTCGGTAAGCGCTTGATCAATCAGTCTCTGTTTCAGCCCAATATTCATCTGGCGCAAAATACCTCGGGGGAGTCGCCGCTTGCGGCGACGGGGGCAGCGCCCCCAACCTAAAAGTCGAGATCAGCATAATGCGCAGGCGGCGGAAATCCCGACACTTGATCCGCCAGAATCCCGCGGAACGCCGGGCGCGACTTGATCTTGGCATACCAATCCTTGACCGCCTCGCTGCGCGTCCAGTCCACATCGCTGATGTAATCCAGCGCGCTAAGATGCGCGGCTGCCGCAAAATCCGCCAGCGTCATCACATCGCCCGCCAGCCAGCGCCGGTGATCCAACAGCCACGCCATGTAATCCAGATGATATTTGATCGCCTTGGCGCCGTCCTTGACATTGCGACTGTCGGGAAAGCCTAGCTTCATCACCTTCTTGTTCACCCGCTCATAGACCAACTTGCTGGTCACTTCGCTATGAAACTTGTCGTCAAACCACCCCACCAGCCGCCGCACCTCATAGCGCGCATCGGTGCCTTTGGGCATCAGGGACGGTTCGGGATACTTCTCTTCGAGATATTCGCAGATCGCGGCACTCTCCGACATGGTCTTGCCGTCGATCCGCAGCACGGGCACTTTGCCAGCCGGGTTGCGGCGCAGAAAGTCCGGATCCTGCTCCCAATAGCGCTCTTCCACCAGCTCACATTCGATCCGCTTTTCCGCCAGACTCAGCCGAACCTTGCGGCAAAAGGGCGAGAGCGGGACATGATAGAGCTTGGCCATGAACGATTACCTGTGGTCTCGGGGGTCGCCCCTCAATGCCCCCTTTGGCTGCGGTTTTCAATCCTCGAAACAGGTGGCGCGCCCATCTCGGTCAATCGTTGCCGCCCCATCAAGGATACCAGCGGCCCGGTTGCGCAATGCCTGCGATGGTTTTGACGCGGAGCGTCCCTTGGGATCAGGCAGCACCGCCGCCAGCCGTGCCGCTTGCGTGGCGCTCAGGTCGGCGGCGCTCACGCCGAAATAGTGCCGCGCGGCGGCCTCAACCCCGAAAACCCCCTCATCAAACTCTGCAACGTTAAGATAGACCTCGATGATCCGACGTTTCGACCAAAGCGTTTCGACCACCGGAGTAATGCTGGCCTCCAGCGCCTTGCGCGCCCAATTGCGCCCATGCCAGAGATAGACATTCTTGACGACTTGCTGACTGAGCGTCGAGGCCCCGCGCCCTGATCCCTCGGCGATCGCCGTGCGAATGGCCGCCATATCAAACCCCCAGTGCTGGCAAAAATTGGCATCCTCTGCCGCCACCAGGGACCGCGCCATCACTGGCGCAATTTGCGCCATTGGCACCCAGTCCTGGGCGATGCGGCCCAGTCGCCGCTCTTCCTGACCCATGTAATAGGTCTTGGGCGGTGCGATCTCACGATGGGTTGCGATCACTCCGATCACGATCAGCACGGCCGCAAGCGACCAGCGCACCAGCCATGTGGTCGGCGTCCATCGGGATTTCGCCCGTAAGGGTGGGGATTTGCGCGCGCGTGCCATGGAACAGCTATAACGCCCTGCGCGGGCACGCAAAACACCTTTGGCGCGGGTCGGGTTCTTCTTGGCGAAAATACTCCGGGGGTCCGGGGGCAGAGCCCCCGGATTTCGTCTCTATTCTGCCGGAATAGCCTCTGGCACCATGCCAAGCGGATGGCTCAGCTTGTTGAGCATCTCCTTGGGGCAAAGCTGGATGAAATGTGCCCGCTCTTGATCCCAGTATTGCAGGATGTCCTGCCCCCGGCGGCTGCCGGTTTCCGCGACATGCCGCTCGATCAGCCCTTTCAGCTCGGCCTCCCAATGCGGCTCTGTTACGGCACAACTGACCAGGGTTTCGCCATTGACAAGTGTCGGCGCGCGGCCCTGCGGATCATAGAGATAGGCCATGCCGCCGGTCATGCCGGCGCCAAAATTGGCCCCGATATCGCCAAGGATCACCGCAACGCCGCCGGTCATGTATTCACAGCCATTGCTGCCGCAGCCCTCGATCACCACCTTTGCACCCGAATTGCGCACGGCAAAGCGTTCGCCAGCACGGCCTGCGGCAAAGAGATAGCCATCGGTCGCGCCATAGAGCACGGTATTGCCGATGATCGTGTTTTCGGCGGCAACCAGCGGGCTGGCCATTGGTGGGCGTACCACGATGGTTGCCCCCGACAGGCCCTTGCCCACATAGTCATTGGCGTCGCCCGAGACCTCGATCTTGAGGCCCGGCGCGGCAAAGGCCCCAAGGCTCTGCCCCGCACTTCCCGTCAGCTTGACCGTCAGGTGATCCGGCTGAAGGCTATTGCGCATTCCGAACTTGCGCACGATATGGCTGGATACCCGCGTGCCCACGGTGCGATGCGTGTTCTGCACCGCATAATGCAGCTGCATCTTCTCACCATCGTTCAGGAACCGCGCGGCATCGCGCACGATTTCGGCGTCCAGCGTATCGGGCACCTTGTTGCGCGGCTTGAGCCGGTCATAGCGCTGATGCTGCGCCCCATCGACGGTGATCAGCATCGGGTTGAGGTCAAGATCATCCAGATGCGCCGAACCGCGCGACACCTGCGTCAGCAGATCCGCCCGCCCGATCACCTCATCAAGGCTGCGCGCACCGATAGAGGCAAGGATTTCCCGCACCTCCTGCGCGTAGAAAGTGATGAGGTTCACCACTTTGTCGGCATTGCCGGTGAACTTGGCGCGCAGCGCCTCGTCTTGCGTGCAAACGCCCACGGGACAGGTGTTCGACTGGCACTGACGCACCATGATACAGCCCATCGCGATCAGCGCTGCGGTGCCGATGCCATATTCCTCGGCCCCCATCATCGCCGCCATGACGATATCGCGCCCGGTACGCAGCCCGCCATCGGTGCGCAGCGTGATCCGCTCGCGCAGATTGTTCATGCTCAGCACCTGATGCGCCTCGGTCAGGCCCATTTCCCACGGCAGGCCGGCATATTTGATGCTCGTTGCGGGGGATGCGCCGGTGCCACCATTATGCCCGGAAATCAGGATCACATCCGCCTTGGCCTTGGCCACACCGGCGGCAATCGTGCCCACACCGGATTGCGCCACCAGCTTGACGCATACTTTGACGCCCGGATTGATCTGCTTGAGGTCATAGATGAGCTGCGCCAGATCCTCGATACTGTAGATATCGTGATGCGGCGGCGGCGAAATCAGCGTCACGCCTTCGGTCGAATGGCGCAGCCGTGCAATCAGCTTTGTCACTTTCATGCCCGGCAACTGCCCACCCTCGCCGGGCTTGGCCCCTTGCGCGACCTTGATTTCCAACTCTTCGCAATGGTTGAGATATTCCGCCGTCACGCCAAAGCGGCCAGATGCCACCTGCTTGATCTTGGCCGATGGGTTGTCGCCATTGGCCTCTGGCGTGAAATGCGCCGGGTCTTCGCCGCCTTCGCCACTGTCCGAGCGCGCGCCGATCCGGTTCATTGCGACGTTCAGCGTCTTGTGCGCCTCGGGGCTCAGCGCCCCAAGCGACATGCCCGGTGTCACGAACCGCTTGCGGATCGCGGTTACGCTCTCGACCTCTTCAATCGGGATCGCCTTGCCCAGTGGCTTGATCGCCATCAGGTCGCGCAGATGGATGGGCGGATTGGCCTGCATAGCCGCGCTGTAGCGCTTCCAGAGCTCATAGCTTGCCTTGTTACAGGCGGTTTGCAGGATATGCATTGTCTGCGCACCCCAAGCATGGGTTTCGCCCGATTTCCGCGCCTTGTAAAAGCCGCCGATCGGCAGAATATCCTGCCCGCCGGCATAGGCGCGGCCATGCACCTCTTCCAGCTTGGCCTGAATCCCCGACACACCGATGCCACTGATCCGGCTGGTCAGACCGGGGAAATACTCTGCGCACATCGCACGGCTCAGCCCGACCGCTTCAAAGTTCAAACCGCCACGATAAGAGGAGATCACCGAAATCCCCATCTTCGACATGATTTTGAGCAGACCCTGATCAATCGCTGTCCGGTAGCGGGCCACTGCTTCGGTTAGGCTCCCCTCGATCAATCCGCGCGCGATCCGGTCGGCGATGCTGTCCTCGGCCAGATAGGCGTTGACCACCGTGGCACCCGCGCCAATCAGCACCGCGAAATAATGCGGGTCGATACATTCGGCAGAGCGCACGTTGAGGCTCGAGAATGTGCGCAGCCCCTTGCGTGTCAGATGGCTATGCACCGCACTCGTCGCCAAAATCATTGGCATGCCGACGCGGGCCTCGTTCTGGTGTTGATCCGTCAGGATGAGATGCCCGGTGCCCGAGCGGATCGCATCCTCTGCCTCGGCGCGGATACGCTCTAGCCCGTCTTGCAGCGCGTTCTTGCCGGGCGCAAAGGTGCAGTCGATCTCGGTCACATCGGCGTTGAACTGTTTGATCATCTCGGCCCATTGGGCATTGCCCACGAACGGGCTTTCGAGGACCAGAATCTCGGTTTGCGCGCTCGATTCATCCAGCACGTTCTTGAGGTTGCCGAACCGCGTCTTCAGGCTCATCACCCGGTATTCGCGCAAGCTGTCAATGGGCGGGTTGGTCACCTGACTGAAATTCTGACGGAAGAAATGGCTCAGGGGGCGATACTGTTTGGATAGAACGGCACTTGGCGTGTCGTCGCCCATGCTCGCCACCGCCTCTTTGCCATCCTCGGCCATGGGGGCCAGAACCTGCTCCAGTTCCTCGATGCTATAGCCCGCTGCGATCTGCCGCTTGCGCAGGTCCGAACCGGAATAAAGCGGGGCCTCTGTTGCCCCCGAAAGCGCCTCATCCAGCTCGTTGATCTTGCCGACCCATTCGCCAAAGGGCTGCGCGTCCGCCAAGCGGTTCTTGATTTCCGCATCGTGATAGAGCTTGCCTTGGGTCATATCCACGGCCAGCATCTGGCCCGGCCCAAGTGCGCCCTTTTCCTTGACCGTACGCTCGTCAATCGGGACCATCCCGGCCTCTGACCCGGCAATCACCATGCCGTCACCCGTAACCACATACCGCATCGGCCGCAGCCCGTTGCGGTCAAGCCCGGCGCATACCCAGCGGCCATCGGTCATCGCCAGCGCGGCGGGGCCATCCCACGGCTCCATCACCGAATTGCAATAGGAATACATATCGCGCCACGACTGCGGCAGCTCTTCGGCCTGCTTGGACCAGGATTCAGGCACCAGCATCGTCTTGGCCATCGGCGCGGACCGTCCGGCGCGCACCAGCACCTCGAACACGGCATCCAGCGCGGCACTATCGCTTGATCCTTGCGGGATGATCGGCTTGATATCTTCGGCCAGATCGCCAAAGGCCCCGCTTGCCATGCGGATCTCATGGCTTTTCATCCAATTGGTATTGCCCTTGAGCGTGTTGATCTCGCCGTTATGCGCCAGCATGCGGAACGGCTGCGCCAGCCACCATTGCGGGAAGGTGTTGGTCGAATAACGCTGATGATAAATGGCAAAGGCGCTCTTGAACCGTTCGTCCATGAGGTCCGGGTAGAACACCGCCACCTGCTCGGCCAGCATCATCCCTTTGTAGATGATGCTGCGGCAGCTCAGGCTGGCCATGTAAAATCCCATGATCCCGGCAGCCTGCACCGCCTTTTCGATCCGGCGGCGGATCACATAAAGTTCCCGCTCGAATGTTTCCTCGTCCAATCCCTTGGCATCGGAAATCAGGATCTGTTCGATCTCAGGCCGGGTTGCGTTGGCCTTTTCGCCAAGACAGGAAATATCCACCGGCACATGCCGCCAGCCATAGATCGTGTGCCCCATGCGGAGCACTTCGGTTTCCACGATGGTCCGGCACTGTTCCTGTGCGCCAAAATTTGTGCGCGGCAAGAACACCTGACCCACGGCAACCAACCGGCTCTCGTTCGGCTCGTGGCCAGTGCGGCGGATTTGATCGTAAAAGAACGACACCGGGATTTGCAGATGAATGCCTGCGCCATCGCCGGTCTTGCCATCGGCATCAACGGCACCCCGGTGCCAGATCGCCTTGAGCGCGTTGATCCCTGCCTCGACCACGCGGCGCGACGGTTTGCCGTCAATCGACACGACAAGGCCCACACCACAAGAGGAGTGTTCCTCTTCTTCGGCATACATGCCATTGGCTGCCAACCACTCGCGCTTGGCTTGCTGTTCTTCGGCCCAGTTAAGATCAAATGTCGTCATCGGTCTTTACCCTTCCTTAATCTGGTGGGTCAGTGTGTCTGTCACGTTGTCTCGTCGCGTGGCTGTCGGATCATCGCCGGAATACCGGCAGTATACCGACAGGTTACCGCTACTCCGCAGCAACGGCTTGCGCTTGGTCCAGATAGTTCAGGATTGCCGCCGCCGAGTCGCGCCCGTCGCGGATCGCCCAAACCACAAGGGATGCGCCGCGCACGATATCGCCCACGGCAAAAACCCCGTCCATCGCGGTTTGCCCAGTGGTGAACTCGGCCTTGATCGTCCCCCAACGGGTGAGTTCCAATTCCTTTTGCCCCCAAAGGCTTGGCAGGTCTTCGGGCTCGAACCCGAGCGCCTTGATCACCAGATCGGCGGGCGCATCCTCGATCGCGCCCTCAATCGGCTCTGGGCTCTGCCGCCCTGTGGCATCGGGCGCACCAAGGCGCATTTTCTGCACTTTCACCGCTGTTACCGGGTCGCCAACAAAGCCAACAGGGGCGCTCAGCCATTCAAACTTGACACCTTCCTCTTCGGCATTGGCCACCTCACGCTGGCTGCCGGGCATATTCTCGCGGTCGCGACGGTATAGGCATGTAACCGATTTGGCCCCTTGCCGAATGGCTGTTCGCACGCAATCCATCGCTGTATCGCCGCCGCCTACCACAACAATGCGCTTGCCCTCTGCGTTCAACTCGCCGCTTTCATACTCTGGCACGCTGTCGCCAAAGCACACACGATTGCTGGCGGTCAGATAGTCAATCGCTCGCACGATCCCGTCTGCACCGGCCCCCGGGCCGTCCAAATCGCGGCTCTTGTAAACTCCGGTGGCAATCATCAACGCATTGTGTTTGCTGCGGATTTCATCGAAACTGATGTCTGTTCCCACATCACAATTGAGCACGAATTTAACGCCACCCTGCTCCAGTTGTTCGACGCGGCGCATGACCACGTCCTTTTCCAACTTGAAACCAGGAATCCCATAGGTCAGCAATCCGCCACCGCGATCATAGCGGTCATAGACCGTAACCTGAACCCCCGCCCGCCGCAGCACATCCGCCGCCGCAAGCCCACCGGGGCCAGCACCAATAATGCCGACAGATTCAACGCGCTCCACACTTGGCTTGATCACCTCAACCCAGCCCTCTTCCCAGGCGGTATCGGTGATGTATTTTTCAACCGCCCCAATCGTGACCGTGCCATGCCCCGATTGCTCGATCACGCAATTGCCCTCGCACAGCCGGTCCTGCGGGCAGATGCGCCCACAAATCTCGGGGAAGGTGTTGGTCAACTGGCTGATTTCATAAGCCTCTTTCAGCCGACCTTCGGCTGTCAGTCGCAGCCAGTCCGGGATATTGTTGTGCAGCGGACAATGGCTCTGGCAATAGGGCACGCCACACTGGCTACACCGTCCGGCCTGCTCCTTGGCTTTGGCATCGGCGAATTCGGCATAGATTTCATGGAAATCCTGCCGCCGATCATCTGCGCCACGTTTCTCGGGCATATCCCGCTCAACGCTCACAAATTTCAGCATGGGTTGCTTGGCCACGGCTTTTCCTCCCGAGTCAACTGGTTGCGAAGGTTTACAGCACTCCTCTTTGGATTAAAAGTCATAAACTATGACCTATTATGAATTAATTATAGTTGCTGTGCGCGCGTCCCCATTGATTTTTTCATAAATTAATTCCGATCCGGACCTACAATCAACTTTGCCTTTTTAAGACAATGCTTTATACGATTTCAAAAATCGGATCGGGACAGGCACCATGGCGCTCTTTCACATCTTCCTCGTCGCCATCGTGCAGGGGATAACGGAGTTTTTGCCAATTTCCTCGTCTGGCCATCTGATCCTTTTGCCGAATCTCCTGCATATTCCCGATCAGGGACAGATCATTGATGTGGCGGTGCATGTGGGCACGCTCTTTGCGGTCATTCTCTACTTCTGGTCTGACCTGCGGGGGGCCATCTTTGGCCTGCCTCGCCTGTTCATGGGGCGTGCCGACACGCCCGGCGCTCGGCTTGCGTTGCTGTTGATTGTCTCGGCGGTTCCGGTGATGGTGGCGGGCCTGCTGCTCAAGATCACCGGGCTAAATGACGCGCTGCGCTCGATTACTGTGATCGGCTGGGCCACGCTCATCTTTGGCGTCCTGCTCTATTGGGCGGATCAAACTGGCAAAACTGTCAGAACCAGCGAAGGTTGGACCCTGCGCGATGCCATCCTCTTGGGGATGTGGCAGGTCATTGCCCTTATTCCCGGCACCTCGCGCTCTGGTATCACCATCACGGGTGCGCGCGTCATGGGTTTTGCGCGCGAGGATGCCGCGCGCCTTTCGATGCTAATGTCTGTGCCCACGATCATCGCCAGCGGCGTCTTGCTGGGTGCAGAGGCCGCGATGACGGCGGATATGGGTCTGATCCGCGACGGGGCGATTGCCGCCGCCCTGGCCTTTGTCGCGGCCCTCTTGGCGCTCGGCCTGATGATGCGCCTGCTGCGCAGCGTCAGCTTTACGCCCTATGTGATCTATCGCATGGTGCTGGGCGTGGCCTTGTTGGCCATCGCCTATGGCTGAGGGTCAGCGCGCGCGCAGGTTCTTGGCCGATTCCTTGATCGCCGCATATTGCCCAGCCGGACGGAACCGCCAGAGATAATCCGGCAGTACCGCGCCCACCGCAACAGGGGTGATGCCAAGCGCGTCAAAGCCCTTGGCCCCGTCTCCGACAACATTATCCCGCCGCAGGCTACGCACCTGATCCCGGGTGATCTGCGGCGGCACAAGGCCAAGCGTGACCGTCTGAACAAGCTCCATCGCCCCAGCCATAAGCGCGGCCACTCCAAAGGGAATATTGGCGATCAGACGCCGCCGCCGGATCACCTGCAGCATCTGCTGCATCAGACCACGAAAGCTGATCGCCTCTGGCCCGCCAAGCTCGTAAATGCCCGGCACTGCCCGGCCCATGGCCCCCATCACCGCGGCCTGCGCCACGTCATCTACATAGACCGGCTGGAATCGCGTGTCGGCACCGACCACAGGCAGTACCGGACCAAGCCGCGTCATCCCGGCAAAGCGGTTGAAAAACTGATCTTCGGGACCAAAGATGACCGAGGGGCGCAGGATCACTGCGTTCGGGAAATGCTGTAGGATACCTGCCTCGCCCGCTGCCTTGGAACGGGCATAGTGGCTGTCCGAGGTGGCATCGGCCCCAATTGCCGACAAATGCACCAGATGCGCCACGCCTTCCTCTGCGGCGATCCGCGCGATCCGTGTGGCCCCCTTGTCCTGCACAGCGTCAAAGCTGTTTTTGCCCTTGCGGTCAAAGGTGCCAACGCAGTTCACCACCGCATCAGCGCCCTGCATCACCGCTCGCACAGATGCATCATCGCGGATATTGCAAAATACCGGCTCGACCTGACCGACAACGCCATAGGGTTTGACATGCATCGCCTCATTGGGGCGCCGCACCGCCACCCGTACCCGCCAACCGGCCTGCGCCATGCGCCGCGCGATATAGCGGCCCACGAACCCTGATCCGCCGTAAATGGTGACAAGCTTTGACATTCGGGCCTCCGAGGCTATGCGCGTATCCTCACTTTCCTATCGCCCCTGCGCGATTTGGACAAGACGATAAGGCAATTGCAGCCAAGCGACAAAATCGCCGTTGACACCATCCGGGGCGAGCGATAAACGCCTGCCTCACGACACCTGCCCAGGTGGCGGAATGGTAGACGCGCTGGCTTCAGGTGCCAGTGGCCGCAAGGCCGTGGAGGTTCGAGTCCTCTCCTGGGCACCACTTTCCCTTTGCGGGGTGTTTTTGTCGCTAAACCACTCAATTCCGGGCGTTAGAGCGGGCGTTTAATGCGCTTCCGCCCAATTGCGGCCTTGGCCCGCATCCACTACCAGGGGCACGTCTAGACGCACTGCCGGGTCTGCGGCCCCCTGCATCACAGCGCGCGCAACGTCGATCAAGCGGTCTACGCTGTCCTCGGCCACTTCAAAGATCAATTCGTCATGGACCTGCAACAGCATCTTGCAGGGCAGCCCCTCGATCGCTTCGGGCATACGGATCATGGCGCGGCGGATGATGTCCGCCGCCGTGCCTTGAATTGGCGCGTTGATCGCTGCACGCCGGGCGAATCCGGCGCGCGGGCCTTTGGCGGCAATCTCGGGCGTGTGGATCTTGCGCCCGAACAGGGTCTGGACATAGCCATGTTCCTTGGCAAAGGCGGTGGTGGCGTCCATGTAATCCTTGATGCCCGGAAACCGCTCGAAATAGCGGTCGATGAATCCCTGCGCCTCGCCTCTTGGAATGCGCAGATTGCGCGCAAGACCAAAGCCCGAGATGCCATAGATCACCCCGAAATTGATCGCCTTGGCCTGACGCCTGATCTCGGGCGTCATCTCGGCCAGCGGCACGTTGAACATCTCTGACGCGGTCATGGCGTGAATGTCATGGCCATCGCGAAACGCCTGCTTGAGCGTCTCTATCCCGGCCACATGCGCCAAAATGCGCAACTCGATCTGGCTGTAATCGAGACTGACCAGACGATTGCCGGGGGCCGCAACAAAGGCCTCTCGGATGCGTCGCCCTTCTTCGCTGCGCACGGGAATGTTTTGCAGATTGGGGTCTGACGAGGAAAACCGCCCTGTGCTGGCCCCGGTTTGCAGATAGGAGGTGTGGACCCGCCCCGTATCCGGATCGATGTGATCCTGAAGCGCGTCAGTATAGGTGGATTTGAGCTTGCTCAGTTGCCGCCAATCCAGAACGCGCGCAGGCAGATCATGCTCTGTCGCCAGATCCTCGAGCACGTCGGCCCCGGTGGCATAGGCACCGGTTTTGCCCTTTTCGCCGCCCGGCAGGCCCATTTCGTCAAACAGGATCTCTCCCAATTGCTTGGGCGAACCGACATTGAAACTGCGCCCGGCAAGCGCGTGAATTTCTGATTCCAAGCCGGCCATCTTCTGCGCGAACTTGCCCGACATGGCGCGCAGCGTGTCACGGTCGACCAGCACGCCATACCGCTCCATCCGCGCCAGCACAGGCACCAACGGGCGTTCCAGCGTCTCGTAGACCGTGGTGACCTGGGCACGGTGCAGCTGCGGCTTGAGCGTGAGCCAGAGGCGCAGCGTGATGTCGGCATCCTCTGCGGCATATTTCACCGCCTCGACCACTGGCACGCGGTCAAAGGTGACAGCGGCTTTGCCACTACCCAGCAGGGATTTGATCGGGATCGGGCTATGGTTCAGATAGCGCTCTGACAGCGTGTCCATCCCATGCCCGTGCAGCCCGGCATGCAGCGCATAGGACATCAGCATCGTATCGTCGATGGGGGCTACGGTTATGCCATGGGCGGCCAGAATCTTGGCGTCGTACTTCATATTCTGACCGATCTTGAGGATGGCGTCATCCTCAAGCACGGGTTTGAGGGCGTCCAACACCTCGTCCAGCGGCAATTGCCCCTCGGCCCGCGCGTCCGACCCAAAGAGATCATCCGCCGCCCCGTCTTTGTGCGCCACCGGGATGTAACAGGCGCGGCCCGGTGCCGTAGCCAGCGAAATCCCCACCAGATCGGCCTGCATTTCGTTGAGCGAGGTGGTCTCGGTATCAAAGGCGACATAGCCTTGGGCGTGGATGGTGGCGATCCAGGCGTCCAGCGTCGCGCGGTCCGAGACATGGACATAGGTCTCAGGCTCTATCGCTGGCCAATCGGGGGATTGATCGGGTGCCGTGGCAGCGCTTTGCGCGGCAGGTTCCGGAATGGTCGGCGCCACTGCGCCCAAGGCCTCGGCGATGCGCTTCGAGAGGGTGCGAAACTCCATCTGCGCCAGAAACCCCAACAACATCTCGGGATCAGGATCGCGCACTTCCAGATCGTCGAGCGTAAAGTCGAGCGGCGTGTTGCAATCCAGTTGCACCAGCCGCTTCGACATCTCGATCTGTGCGCGCTTTTCAATCAACGTATCGCGGCGCTTGGGCTGCTTGATCTCTTCGGCGCGGTCCAAAAGCGCCTCGAGTGAGCCGAATTCGTTGATCAAAAGCGCCGCCGTCTTGATCCCGATCCCCGGCGCACCGGGCACGTTATCGACACTATCGCCGGCCAGCGCCTGCACATCGACCACCCGGTCCGGGCTGACGCCGAATTTCTCGCGCACGCCCTCCACATCAATCAGGCGGTTTTTCATCGCATCCAGCATTTCGACCCCATCGCCGACAAGCTGCATCAGGTCCTTGTCGGAGCTGATGATCGTCACCCGCCCGCCCAGATCGCGCGCCTGACAGGCGAGCGTGGCGATAATGTCGTCGGCCTCGTAGCCCTCTTTCTCTTCGCAGGCGATGTTGAAGGCGCGCGTGGCCTCGCGCGTCAGCGGGATCTGCGGGCGCAGGTCCTCTGGCATCGCTTCGCGGTTGGCCTTGTATTCGGGATAAAGATCGTTGCGAAACGTATGGCTGCCCTTGTCAAAGATGACGGCGACATGCGTGGGCGCGTCGTGGCCGTTGTTGCCCTCAACATAGCGTTGCAGCATGTTGCAAAACCCCGACACAGCCCCGATGGGCAGCCCGTCGGATTTGCGCGTCAGCGGCGGCAGCGCGTGATAGGCGCGGAAAATGAACGACGATCCGTCGATCAGATGCAAGTGACAGCCTTTTCCGAATGACATGGGTTGCCCTCCCGATCAGGCGTCTTCTTGGCGAAAATACTCAAATTCCCGGGCCCGAACAGGGCACCCGGCCGATGGCTCAGACCTTGCCCTCAAAATCCTTGTGAACCAGTTTGGCATCGCAATAGGGGCATTCGACAAACCCTGTTTCATGCGGGATTTGCAGCCAGACGCGGGGATGGCCCAAAGCACCCTCGCCCCCGTCGCAGGCGACGCGATAGCTGTCCACAATGCGGGTTTCCGGGGCCTGCGTTACCATCGGGGCGTTTCCTTTTGCCGTGCTTTCCACTAGGTGCGAATATGAGTGAACACAAGCCGAGGGGCAAGAGCAGCATGGCGTCCAATGCCATTGAAATCCGCGGATTGACCAAGACTTATGGCGCAGGGCGCAATAGCCCGGCCAAACAGGCGCTCAAAGGGATCAACCTCGACGTACCGCAAGGGTCTGTTTTTGGCCTGTTGGGGCCGAACGGGGCGGGTAAATCGACACTGATCAATATTCTGGCGGGCTTGGTGGTCAAGACTGCGGGGCAGGTTACGATCTGGGGCTTCGATCAGGATCGCAACCCGCGTCAGAGCCGCGCCTCAATCGGGGTGATGCCGCAGGAATTGAATCTTGACCCGTTCTTTACCCCGCGCGGCGCGCTTGAGGTGCAGGCGGGGCTCTACGGCGTGCCCCGGCGCGAACGGCGCAGCGACGAGATATTGCGCCTCATAGGGCTAGAGGACAAGGCCGAGGCCTATGCGCGCACCCTATCAGGGGGCATGCGGCGGCGTCTGCTTCTGGGCAAGGCCTTGGTGCATCATCCGCATATCCTTGTTCTGGATGAGCCGACCGCAGGCGTGGATATCGAGCTGCGCCAGATGCTGTGGGAGAATGTGCGGCGGCTGAACGAGCAGGGCATGACCATCATTCTCACCACCCACTACCTCGAAGAGGCCGAGGAAATGTGCGACGAAATCGCCATTATCAATCTGGGTGAAGTGGTGGCGCGCGACAGCACCGCCAATCTCTTGGGGCGTCTTGACCACAAGACGATGATCATTCAGCCCGACAAGCCCGCCGCAACCCTGCCGCAGGCGGAGGGGCTGAGCGTGACCAAGCGTGGCGATGGGGCGCTGGTCATCACCTATAAATCCGGTGCCACCTCTGCCGAAGAGGTGCTTGCTGCCGTTCATGCCGCCGGAATCACCATTCGCGATGTGAAAACAGAACAGGCGGATTTGCAGGATGTGTTCCTGGAGCTGACCCGGAGCCGGTGACGCCTGCACAAGACCCAAACGGAGGATGCCAGCAGATGCCGACACCCTCCGTTCCCCACGTGCTCCCTACGCACCACACGTGTAACTTGATCAGGTCTCGGCCATACTGGCCCGAATAAAACAACCTTACGCCAAACGTGCGGCAGCTCCAAACAGAGACTGCCGCGCATTCGTTTCAAATTGTGCTCAGCGCACTCTGGGGATGGCCGCGCTCAGGCGGCCTTTCTAGGGAGGTGGGTCACCTCGCTTTCGATCAGAGCGCGGTGCAAGGCGGCGATTCCCGCCTCCATCTCCTTGGCTCCGAGGACGAATTGAACATCCACGCTGCGGGGTGTCTGGTGGGCGGCGATCACCTCGATCCCGGCATCCTCTAGCGCTGCCAGACCGCGGCTGAGTACCCTGAGCCCACTCAGATCACGCCCGATGGGCGACACCAGAGACAAGGTGCGCGCAGAGACCTTGGCCGAGGGGTAAATCTCTTCCAGATCACGCGCCACGCGCCGGACAACCTTGAGCGACGCCTGCACATAGTGCGTGATCGTATTGGCGTTCGATGTCTTGGATACGATCCAGACATTGTGCCGCTTGAGCGCCTCCAGAATGGCCGCGTCATAGCCTTTGACGCCGACCATATCCTGTTCGAACAATTCCAATGCCACGACCTTGAGGCCGGTCACGATCTCGACGCTTGGCGTATCGGTCGGCTGATCGTCGATCAGCGTCCCCGGATCGCCCGGATCAAAGGCATTCGTTACCCGCAGCGCCACATCGGCCTGTCGCAGGGTCTTGGCCGCCTTGGGGTGAATCGCCTCCATCCCCAGATTCGAGAGCTGATCGGCCACGTCGTAATTGGTGTGGCCCAGCTTGCGCACAGCGTCCGCCCCCACAAGGTTTGGATCCGCGGACGAGAGGTGAAATTCCTTGTGGATGATCGCCTCTTTCGCCCCTGTCCATGCGGCAATAGTGGCGAATGTGACCTCGGAATAGCCCCGGTCAAACTCGCGCATCAGCCCTTCGGTGCATTGCGCATAGCCCGTGACAATCGGCATTTCGCTGGATAGATCCACGTCACGCAAGCCTGCGGCGATCCGTTCTGACAGGTCATGCTCTGTCTCGTCGCGCCAACCGCTCAGGTCGATGAATCGCGCGTTGACGCCGGCCCGCTGCAACAAAAGCGTGGTGACAAAGGCAGAATGCGATTCCCCCAGACCCGAGAGCAATTCACGGATGACCAGCATGTGATCGCTCAGGCGGAAATGGCCATAGGAACATAGCCGCTGCAGATCAAAGAGGCACGACCGCGCCCCCTCGATCCGCTCGCGCACGAACTCGTCCGCCATGCTGCGATCACCCGGATGTTCCAGAATATCCCCATGTGCCTCGCGCATCGCGCGACCCACCTCGGTCAGCGCATCAAGCCAACCGTGATCATCATCCCCGTTGGCAAATCGCGCATAGACCCCCGGTGTGCCGGATTTCTTGTGCTCCAACAGCTTGTTGGTGATCCCGCCAAAGGCCGAGACCACAAAGATGCGATGGTAGAGCGCGGCACCTGTCCGCTCTCCGATAAAGAGCGTTCCAAGCAACTCGTTCACGCGGCTCATGGATGTGCCGCCAATTTTTTCGACGGTATGGTCTGGAAATGTCATATCCCTCTATCCGGGTTTAAACCCGGACCCTTTTGTCAGGCGCTTTCCAGCGCGTAAGAGCCATCGGCCTGATGAACCTCTTTGCCCGTCACCGGCGGGTTAAAGCAGCAGGCCATGACAAGCTCTTCCTCTGCGCGCAGGATGTGGCGATCATGCTTGTCGAGCGCATACATCACGCCCGGCTTGATCTCATGCGTCTCGCCGGTGGCGATGTCCGTGATCGAGCCTTTGCCCTGCATGCAATAGACGCTTTCAAAGTGGTTCTTGTATTCGAACGTATGTTCCGAACCCGGCTCCAGGAACGTGATGTGAAATGAAAATCCCATCCCGTCATCTGCCAGCAGCATCCGCACGCTCGACCATTGCGCATCAGAGACCACGCGCTCGCGCTCTTGCTCGATGATTTTGTTAAAGTCTCTCACAATCATTTCCGTTACTCCGCTGCAAGTTTATGTGTCTGTGTCACGTCGCGCGCTGCTTCTTCGAGGATGCTCAGCCCCGATTTCAGGGTCGCTTCGGGCGTTGTCAGGGCGGCAAGCACCTTGACCACCTCATCATGGGCACCCGATGTCTCGATGATAAGCCCTTTTTCAAAGGCTCGGGCACAGATCGCCGCTGCGAGTGTGCCGTCACCCACATCGACCCCCTGCATCATGCCGCGTCCTTTGAGACGGGCACCGGGGATGCCGTCCGCGATCCGAATCAGCGCGTCACGCAGAATTTCGGATTTTGTAGCGATGGATTTCTGGAACGCATCGTCCTTCCAGAATTTCTCGATCGCGACACGTGCGGTGACAAAGGCATGTGTGTTGCCCCGGAAGGTGCCATTATGCTCGGCTGGGCCCCAGATATCATGCTCGGGCTTGATCAAGAGCGCGGCAAAGGGCAGGCCCATCCCCGAAAAGCTCTTGGCCATTGGGATGAGATCAGGCTCGATCCCCATCTCCTCAAAACTAAAGAAAGTGCCCGTGCGCCCGCAGCCTGCCTGAATGTCATCTACAATCAGTAGGGCACCGTGTTCCTTGGCCAAGCGGGCCACGCCCTGCATAAAGGCGGTGGACGCGGCATTGAGCCCACCCTCGCCCTGTACCGGCTCTAGAATGAAGGCTGCCGGGGCATCGACGCCGCTGGACGGATTGCCCAGCATTTCCTCGATGATCCTGAGGCTGTCCACATCCGGCCCGAACGCCCCTTCATAGGGCATATGCGTGGTGCCACAGAGCGATCCACCGCCCGCGCCCGCGCGTTTGCCCGCGTTACCGGTGCAGCTCAGCGCGCCCATGGTCATGCCATGAAACCCGTTGGTAAACGCGATGATGTTGCGCCGACCCGTCACTTTGCGCGCCAGCTTCATGGCCGCTTCGACCGCGTTCGTGCCGGTCGGGCCGGTCATCATCACCTTATAATCCATGCCGCGCGGCTTTAAGATGATATCCTCGAATGCGCGCAGGAAATCAGCCTTGGCATCCGTGTGCATATCAAGGCCATGGGTGACCCCATCAGCGGTGATATGGTCGATCAACGCCGCCTTCATGTCCGGGTCGTTGTGCCCATAGTTGAGCGACGAGCACCCGGCGAGAAAGTCGATATAGGTGTTGCCCGACGCATCGGTCATCTCAGACCCCTGCGCCTTGACAAAAGCGGTGGGAAAGCTGCGGCAATAGCTGCGCGCTTCGCTTTCGCGACGGGCAAAAATTTCCAGATCGGCTGACTTGTCAGTCGTCATAACGTATTCCTTCATCTGATTGGGGAATGGGCGGGCAGGGGCCTGAGGATCAGGCCGCCTTTTTCATCCGCTCTTTCATGGCAATTGTGACCATGTATTCGGTGTCGTGCAGATCGTTGAAATGCAGCGATTTCGAGAAGTACGGCGTGCTCGACAGGGCGCCGTCGTTCAGATCGCTGAACTTGCGGAACAAGGCCCAGCTGCCAGCATTGTCGCGCGTGATCGTGGTTTGCACGCGGGTCACATCCTTGCAGACGTCACGCGACAGAAGCCCGCGAAGCATCAGCGTGCCCAGACCCGTGCCGCGTGCCTTTTCCGATACGGCCACCTGCCACACAAAGAGCGTTTCAGGATCGTCAGGCAAGAGATAGCCCGAAACCCAGCCGACAACTTCACCACCCATCTCAGCTACGATGCAGGTGTCGCGGAAATGATCGCATTGGATCAGGTTGCAATACATCGAATTTTCATCGAGCGGCTTGCACGCCTGAATCAGCTCCCAGATCGCCGCGCCGTCCTCTGATGAGGGCTTGCGCAGGGTTGGTAGGGCCTTCCGAAACATTTCCATCGCATGTCGCATCGCTGTGTGACCTCTCTATTTGCTTCGTAGAACTAAATATATTAAACAGGCCTATAAATCAACCATGCGCGTGTGAATTTATAAAATTCGCCATTTATTGCCAAAATACCTTATTTTTTCGGATAAAATACCCTATATATTTAATTAGCGAACTAAATTAGTTTCTCAGGAGGAATGAAATTGCAATTGAGCGACAGCTTTGCGACCATTACAGCCATCACCAAAGGGGCTCGTATGGACCGCACAGACCAAAGCTTGATCGCCCTGCGTCGCATCCTGCGCGCAACCGAGATTTATGGGCGCAAGCTCGCTTCCGCTGCCGGGCTGACAGCGGTTCAATTCCGCGTTCTTCAAATTGTGGCGGAGCGGGGCAATTGCACCGCAACCCATATCGCCCAACAGATGCGGGTGTCTCAGGCGACCATCACCGCTTTGGTGGACAAATTGGTGAAACATGGCGTGGTGACGCGGGAAAAATCCCAGACCGATCGTCGGCAGACGAACATCGTCATCACCGATGCGGGCCACGAGACCATTCGTCGTGCCCCTGACGCGCTGCAACAGCGCTATGTGCGCAAGTTCGAGGCGCTCGCGGATTGGGAACAGGCACAGCTTGTGGCATCGCTCGAGCGGGTTGCCACCCTGCTCGATGCCGAGGATATAGATGCGGCTCCAGTGCTCGATACAAGCGACTTTCGCACACATTCCTGAGCCATAAAAAAGAACACCCACCGAGGGGCGGGCGCTCTGACATTCGGTGGGATCATCGCCTCAGCGATAGACGGCTTCCTTGCCGAAATGCTTGGTCAGCATGTAATAGACCACAGCGCGATACTTGTTACGCTCGGATTTGCCATAGGTCTCGATCACCTGATTGATCGCGTCCATCAGCGCCGGGCTATCGGCGAGGCCCAGTTTCTTGACGAGAAAATTCGTCTTGACGGTTTCAAGCTCTGCCGGTTGGCTGCCCGCAATTGTCGAGGCATCTGCGTTGTAAATTGCAGGACCACATCCAATGGTTACCTTCGTCAGCAGGTCCATATCCGGTTCCATCCCGCATTTATTACGCAGATCATCCGCGTATCTCACGATCAGGTCGTCACGCTTTCCCATCAATTCTCTCCCATTTTTCCGGCAAACGGCCGGCCCATCGTTTCACCAAGCCCCACAAATGACGCTCCGGGCACGATAGCCGGGGATTTTTTCCGGACAAAGGGAAATTTTCCAGAACGCTCCCCTTGGGCGAGTCTTGGGACCAATACCGCTTCTGGCGGTGCCGAACCTATCTCAGCACCACACCTTTCTTACGGCCGTGGTCTGTGGTCTTGTCAAATTTGACGTCGATGGCGTTATACTTCTTGAGGATCGCATCGCCGCCTGCGCACCCGGCAGCCTCAATTTCTTGGGCGGCTGCAATGCCGTGACGCCCGTGCTGGCGTTCATGCTCTGTAAGCGCGGCCAGCATGGCATCGAATTTCGTCCGCACTTCGGCGGGCATTTTAGCGGGGTTTTTGTGCTTTGGCAGCGTGATATCGACTGTAACGCTCAGCTTGCAATCGCCGGTCCAGCGGACGTACCAATCTGTAAAGGCCCAGAATCCTTTCGGACCTTTTTCGTTCATCTCCTGCACCAACCCTGCAACTGACGTGGCAGAAACCGCGTAGGTCTTGATGGTTTCGGTGACTTTGGGTTTGGCGTGCGCTGTCGATAGGCCGCCAAACCCGAGTGCAAGGCCAAGGGCCAAGACACCGATATCAAAAAAATTCTTCTTCAATATCGGTCTCCTGTCCAATGGCTGATTAGATCAATACCGGTAGTGCTCTGGCTTGAACGGGCCATCGGTGCCAACACCGATGTAATCCGCCTGATCCTGCCGAAGCTGCGTTAGCTTCACGCCAATGCGATCAAGATGCAAACGCGCGACTTTCTCGTCAAGATGTTTCGGCAGGACATAAACCTCGTTGCCGTATGCGTCGCCCTTGGTCCAAAGCTCGATCTGCGCCAACACCTGATTGGTGAACGAGGCAGACATCACAAAAGACGGGTGGCCCGTGGCATTGCCAAGGTTCAAGAGCCGCCCTTCGGAGAGCAGGATGATCCGATGGCCCGAGGGCATCTCGATCATATCGACCTGATCCTTGATGTTGGTCCACTTGTGGTTCTTGAGCGCAGCAACTTGGATCTCATTGTCGAAATGGCCAATATTGCCGACGATCGCCATGTCCTTCATCGCGCGCATATGCTCGATGCGGATCACGTCCTTGTTGCCGGTGGTAGTGATGAAAATGTCGGCGGTGTCGATCACGTCTTCCAGCACGACCACTTCGAACCCGTCCATCGCCGCCTGAAGCGCGCAAATCGGGTCCACTTCGGTGACTTTCACCCGCGCTCCGGCCCCACTCAACGACGCGGCAGAGCCTTTGCCCACATCGCCATACCCACAGACGACAGCCACTTTGCCTGCCATCATCGTGTCGGTGGCGCGGCGGATACCGTCCACAAGGCTTTCTTTGCAGCCATATTTGTTGTCGAATTTCGACTTGGTGACAGAGTCGTTCACATTGATCGCGGGGAAGGGCAGTTGCCCTTTCTTGTGCAGATCATACAGACGATGAACGCCGGTGGTGGTTTCCTCGGACACGCCTTTGATCTGGTCGCGCACCTTTGTGAACCAACCGGGGCTCGCCTTCATCCGCTTGGCGATTTGCGCCTTGATCACTTCTTCTTCTTCCGAAGCAGGAACCGGGATGATGTCTTCGCCAGCCTCTGCGCGTGCGCCCAACAGAACGTAAAGCGTTGCATCGCCGCCGTCGTCGAGGATCATGTTCGGGCCATCTGCGAACATAAAGGATTTGTCGAGGTAATCCCAATGCTCTTCAAGGGATTGACCCTTGATAGCAAAGACCGGCGTGCCGCCTGCGGCAATCGCCGCTGCTGCGTGATCCTGCGTCGAGAAGATGTTGCAGGAGGCCCAACGCACATCTGCGCCCAAGTCCACCAGCGTTTCGATCAGCACAGCGGTCTGGATTGTCATATGCAAAGAGCCTACGATCCGCGCGCCTTTGAGAGGTTTAGCCTCGCCATATTCCTTGCGCAGGGCCATCAGCCCCGGCATCTCGGTTTCCGCAATGTCCAATTCCTTGCGCCCGTATGCCGCGAGGTTGATGTCCTTTACGATGTAATCTTTTGTCATGTTGGGGTGGTTCCTTGCATGAGAATTTTGCTAGGCAGATAGCACTCACTCCCCCTTTGGGCAATGCGCGATTCGCCCGCCAGCCCTGCTGGATAGGCCCTGGCACAGATCTGCCTGCGCTGATTGTTTTAGGGTTTGCGCCGCGCGTACGCTTTGCCTACCTCTGTCCCCATGACTGCACAGAGACATCTCACCTTCTCCAGCCCGGCCGCGCGGGTTCAATATGCTCTGTTGATGGGCCTGTTCCGTTGCGCCGTGACGCGCGGGCTCTATGGGCGCTTTGCACGTGGTCTTGGAAAGGTTTTTGATCCTGAGAACGCGGTGATCCTGCATGAGGCCGGTGCTGCCCCTTATCGTATCCTGCTCAATGATGGCTATTGGACCCGCTTCGCGCTTTATCTTGCGCCCTACGAGCCCGAGGTCGATTCGGTGTTGCGCGCCGCCTCTGGGGCCACGCCGCTGTTTTGCGACCTTGGCGCAAACATGGGCTATTGGACCACCCGCGCGGCACCGCTTTTTGAGCGTGTGATCGCGGTCGAGGCGTCGGCGCGCACATTCGAGCGGTTGCGTGGTAATGCAGGCACGCTTTCCAATGTCACGCTCCATCGCGCGGCGATCCATGCAAGCTCGGGTCAGGTGCTGACCTTTGTCAACACGCATCTCAGCCATGCCTCTGCCCGGCTGATGGGCGACCTGCCAGCAAACGCGCAGGATCAAACCGAAACAGTCACAACGCTTGCCATCGACGATCTGGTTCCGCCGGGCACTGCCGCACTGATCAAGCTGGACGTAGAAGGAGCAGAAATTGCGGCCATTTCGGGTGCCGCCCGCGCCATCGCCGAAGGATCGGTTCTGATCTACGAGGATCATGGCAACGATCCCGCCTGCACAGTCAGCGCGCATCTGCTGGCGCAGCCGGGTCTTAGTGTCTACTCCAGCGAAAATGGCCTGATTGCGATGCCCGATGTTGCCACGATACGGGCGCTTAAGAGGGACCCGTTCAAAGGGTATAACTTTGTTGCGGCGCACGCGAAATCGCCCTTGCTGGCGCAGATCATTCAGAGCTTTGCAAAATCAGCCAAGCCGCGCTAGGCAGGATCGTCCAACATTTCCGGAGGCCCAATGCCCAAACCCCGCGCCTGGCAAAAGATGCTCTCGGGTCGGCGGCTTGATCTGCTTGATCCCACGCCCGTTGATATCGAGATTGAGGATATTGCCCATGGTCTCAGCTTTGTCGCCCGTTGGAATGGACAGACATTGGGTGATTTTGCTTATTCCGTGGCAGAGCATTCCTTGCTCGTGGAAAGGCTCTATTCCCGCCTGACGCCCGCCTCACCTGCCAAATGGCGGCTGGCGGCGCTGTTGCACGACGCGCCGGAATACGTCATCGGTGATATGATCTCGCCGGTCAAGAATGCGGTCGGGCCGGGCTATGATGAGCTCGACAAACGGCTTGCGGGGGCCATTCACATTCGCTTTGGCCTTCCTGCGGCCATCCCACCCGCGATCAAGAAACAGATCAAGCAGGCAGATAAGATCAGCGCATGGATGGAGGCCACGGAAATCGCAGGGTTTTCAGTGGCAGAAGCAGACCGTTTCTTTGGCAAGCCTGATCCGGCGCTTATGCAGGGTCTTAGCATCACACTCCGCCCCCCTGTCGAGACGCGGCAGGACTATACTGCGCGCTATCAGGTGCTCATGGCCGAGATGGCCTAAATCCAGCCGCCGCGTGACATGAGGCCCATGGCCTCTAGCTGTCGCCATCCGGTCAGGCGTGTGGATGCCTCACTCCACAGATCCGGATCGCCCTGCAACGCTTCGTAATAGCCGTCATAGAGATTGCTATTGCCAAAATGCTCTTGCCGCGCCTGTTCTTCGGCAGAGCGTTCGATCACGGTGTTGAGAAACTTGCTGTGCAGCAGGATACCCGAGGTCAGCTCGCCCCCGCCTGTGTCATAGACATGGTTGAGGCGTCGCGGCAAAAGCGAATGCGCGGAACTCACATAGGCATATCGCCGATTCCATTTCACCAAAGGCACCTTGCCCATGGTCGGCGCGCGGCGTGGATCGCTGGCAAAAAACATCCGGGCACGCGGGCCCCCCTGAATCCAGAGGCTGTGCAAATCTACCTTGCGCCGCATCCCATAATTGCCGCCATCGAACCAGCACAGCGCCTGAAACGGGTCTATTCCAGCCTGATAAGGGTATTCTGACAGGCGACCCTTGGGATACATATCCAACATCATCGCACCGAATGAGCGGCGCTTTTGCCCATCCAGCCATTCACAGAGCGCGGGAAGCGGGCGCGTGTCGTGATAGGGATAGATCAGGCATTCATCGGCATCGAGGGTCAGGCACCAATGGCCATGGCCATATTTCATTTGTAGCCACGTCAGCCAATCTACCCCAAAGCGTGACAGCTTGTAGCTGTGCGGCGTGCTCCAGAGCGAGACATCGGGTTGTGCGGCCAGATAGTCGCGCGTGCCATCGTCACTGGCATTTTCGACAATAAGGAAATGCCGCACCCCCAACCGTCGGTGATGGTCCAGGAAATAGGGCAGGCGCAGCGCCTCGTTGCGCACCGTGCTGAAACACAGGATATCGCCGGGCCTGATCTGGGCGGTTTCGTCACGAACACAGCGCAATTGCCGCCTTTTGCGAAAGCTGCGCCAGAGCAGGCGCCTTCGCTTCCACCGCAGGCGATAGGCCATCGCCAGATCGCTGATACTGTCGCCTCTGCCCATGCGGTCCCCGTGATCCCCCAATCGGCAAGGTCAGTGCTATTTGTCGTAATGTCCAGTCTGATGCCAGCGCCACGCGTCCCCGATCATCTGCGCGAGGGTCGAGCGTTTTGGCGTCCAGCCCAGTTCTGCCGCGGCACGAGTCGAGCCTGAAACAAGCCGCGTGCAATCACCGGGCCGCCGTTGCCCTTCCACGACCGGCACGGCACGATTGGTGACGGCGGCGGATTGGTCAATCACTTCGCGCACCGAAAACCCCGAGCCGGTCCCAAGGTTGAAAATGCGGCTTTCCTTGCCAGCCTCCAGCCATTTGAGGCCCAGAACATGCGCGTCAACCAGATCACTGACATGCACGTAATCCCGGATACAGGTGCCGTCAGGCGTGTCATAGTCAGTGCCAAAGATCGTCAGCGCATCGCGTTTGCCCGCAATCGCATCCAACATCAGCGGGATGAGATGGGTTTCGGGTTGGTGAAATTCGCCAATTTCACCTTCGGGGTCGGCACCGGCGACGTTGAAATACCGGAAAATCACATGGCGCAGGCCAAATGCGGCCCCGAAATCGCACAACATATCCTCTATAGCGCGCTTCGAGGCGCCATAGGCATTGATCGGCGCTTGCACACATCCTTCGTCAAGCAAGACGTTGTCCTGATCGCCATAGGTGGCGCAGGTCGAGGAGAACACGAAATCGAGACAGCCTGCCGCCACGGCGGCCTGAATCAAACAAAGCGATCCGGCAACGTTGTTGTGCCAATAAAGGCCCGGATCGCGCATGCTCTCGCCCACTTGGCTGAGGGCCGCAAAATGCATCACGGCGGCGGGCCGATAGGTGGCAAACACCTGATCGAGCCGCGCGCGGTCGGTCAGGTCGCCTTGCTCGAAGGGGCCGAATTTCACGGCGTCCTGCCAGCCGGTACACAGATTGTCGTAGGTGACCGGCGTATAGCCTGCCGCTGCCAATGTCTTGCAGGCGTGGCTGCCGATATATCCCGCCCCGCCCGTTACCAGAATATGCGTCACCGCAGGCCCTTTCGTGGTGTCTTACTGAGCTGCTTTTTCAGAGTGAACCACGTCCGAGATGTAATTCCAAAGCTCATCCCGCAGATCATCGCGCGCCAGAGCAAAGGCAACGGTGGCCTGCAAAAACCCTGCTTTAGAGCCACAATCAAACCGCTGCCCCTGAAAGCGGAAGCCATAGACTTCTTCACCGTCTTCACGCGCGGCGTCAATCGCATCGGTCAGTTGGATTTCTCCTCCGGCCCCGGCCTGTTTGCGATTCAGCTTCTGCAACACGGTGGGGGTCAGGATGTAGCGCCCGATTACCGCAAGATTTGACGGGGCCGTGCCCGCCGCAGGTTTTTCCACCATGCCCTTGGTCGATACGATGCTTCCCATATCCTCTTTGATATCAAGGATACCGTAGGATTTTGTCATGGCATCCGGAACCTCCATGGCCGCCACGATATTGCCCTGCGTTTCTTCAAAGGCCTCGACCATCTGCGCAAGACACGGCTTTTCAGCCGCGATCACGTCATCGGGCAGGATCACGGCAAAAGGCTCGTTCGAGATCAGCCGCCGCGCGCACCAGACAGCATGGCCCAGACCAAGCGGCTTGTGCTGGCGCATATAGGCCACTTCGCCACTGTCCATATTGGTGGATTTGAGGATTTCGAGCAGGTCGTCCTTACCCTTGCGGCGCAATTCGGCCTCAAGCTGCGGCGCGTAGTCGAAATAATCCTCAAGCGCACCTTTGCCGCGCGAGGTGATGAAGATGAATTCCTTGATCCCGGCGGCGCGCGCCTCGTCTATGGCGTATTGCACCAAAGGGCGATCGACCAGCGTCATGATTTCCTTGGGCACCGATTTCGTGGCTGGCAGGAATCGTGTTCCCAGACCGGCGACCGGAAAGATTGCCTTGGTAACTTTGCTACGCATGGACTGCTCCTAAGATACTTTTTTTCACCTTACACAACAGCGCTGCCATTTGCATCGTGTTAAGGGGAAATTTCGCGAAATGTTGCGAATTGGCAGGGTTTTGCCTGTAGTTTTCAGGCCATGCCCATTTCCCGCATCATCGCCTCTATTCGGGGGACATCCTCGGGGTTGTTCAATTCCCAGAATTGCCGCCCCTGCGCTGCAACCTCGACGCAGAGCACGGCGCGTCCACGTTCAAGAAACCGCAACTGCTCGAGCCCCTCTAGCTGCTCAAGCGGCCCCATCGGCCACGTGGCGTAATCACGCAAGGCTTGCGGGCGATAGGCGTAAACACCGACATGGTGGAAAACCGGTGTCGCCTCTTCCGCCTCATAGCGACGAGGGGTGTAGGGGATCACTTCCTTGGAGAAATAGAGGGCGCGCGCCCCCCCTCCAAATACCGCCGTTGTGCCACCGACACGGCCATTGGCGCGGTCGTCGAGAAACCCGTTGAGCGCGCGCCCATCACAGCGCAGCACCGGTGTTGCCACCTCTGCCCCGGTATCGGCGCGCAGGCCGGCGATCAAATCCTCAACGAACCAATGCGGTGTGAGGGGCGCGTCGCCTTGCAGGTTGACGATGATGTCATAGCCTCCGCCCAAGACATCTAACGCCTCGGCGCAGCGCTCGGTGCCATTGCCGCAGCTCTCCGAGGTCATCACCACCTCGGCACCGAACGCCTCGGAGGCGGCACGGATACGGTCGTCATCGGTGGCCACAACCACCCGGTCGACCCCCTGTACTTGACTGGCGGCTTCCCAAGAACGTTGGATCAGGCTTTTGGCTTCACCCGTGGCACCGGTCAGGGCCACCAGCGGTTTGCCGGGATAACGGGTCGAGGCATAGCGTGCGGGTATGACGATAACGACGCTCATCTCAGGCTCCTTTCAGAACCACGCCGGGGGCAAGGGCGATAAAGAACGGATTGGCAAAGCCCGCTTTGCCATAGCTGAGTGGCTTATGATCTTCGAATTGTACCACCTGGCCACCGGCCCCGGCCAGCACGGCATGTCCAGCGGCGGTATCCCATTCCATGGTACGCCCCAGACGCGGATAAAGATCGGCCTCGCCGGTCGCAACAAGGCAGAACTTGAGCGAGGAGCCCGCGCTTGTCATGTCTTTGACCGCGTATTTGCCGATATAGTCATCGGTGGCCTGATCCCGGTGCGATTTGCTCGCCACAACCATCAGCGCGGTGTTGTCTGGCTGCGCCACCCGGACGGGGTGCAAAGTGCCGGGCGCATCCATGGAAAACGGGCCTTCTTCCTCGACGGATGTTCCATCAGCCAATGTGTAGAACATGCGCCCTTTGGCCGGGGCATAAACCACACCACGGGTTGGCACTCCGGCTTCGACATAGGCGATATTGACCGTGAAATCACCGCGCCGGTTGATGAATTCCTTGGTTCCGTCCAGCGGATCGACGATCAAAAAGGTTTGGGCGGTCTCGCCATGCGACGTCGCCTGTTCTTCGGTAACAAGCGCGATTTCGGGGAATGCGGCGCGCAGCCCGGCAGAGATGATCGCATCCGCTGCCTCGTCCGCCTCGGTTACGGGGCTTGCGTCGGACTTTACCTTGACCGCGAAATCATCGGCCTCGTAGATCTCCATGATCTTTGCCCCGGCATCGAGCGCCAATGCGCGCATCACCGAAATCAGCTTGTCATACTCCAAATCGCCGCTCCTTTGCCGCCAAGACGCCACTTTGCGCCGTTAACCGATGGATTATATCTGCGCCCTTATGATACGCTCTCGCAAGGACAGCAAGAAACCCGAACCATAAAATAAGAGGCCATCGGCACCGCGCCATGTTCAAGACCACGCGCCCAAGATCGAGCCTGCACTCGGCAATCAATATTGCCGAACTGATCTACCATGCCGCCGTGCGGGATGTGCGCAAGAGCGATGGCAATGCAATCATGGCGCTGCTCAAGAATATCATGACCGTGATCATCATGGTGATGGCATTCTACCTGATGTTCAGTGTTCTGGGCCTCAAGGGCAATGCGCTGCGGGGCGATTTCCTGCTGTTCATGATGTCCGGCATTTTCGTCTACATCACCCATATCAAGGCGATGAGCGCTGTTATCGGGGCCGAAGGACCGGCATCGCCGATGATGCAGCATGCGCCGATGAACACGGTCATCGCGATCTGTTCTGCCGCGCTCAGCTCGCTCTATATTCAGGTTCTGTCGCTCTTTGTGGTTCTTTTTGTCTATCACGTGGGCTTTGTTCCGATCAGCATCCACCAGCCCATTCAGGCCTTTGGGATGATCCTTGCGGCGTGGTTCACAGGGATTGCCGTGGGACTCGTTCTTTTGGCGATCAAGCCGTGGGCACCCGGTTTCGTGTCGATCTTTGCCATGATTTATCAGCGGGCCAATATGATTGCCTCGGGCAAGATGTTCGTGGTCAACACCTTGCCCACTTTCATGATGAACATGTTTGACTGGAACCCGCTGTTTCACATCATCGACCAGACGCGCGGTTTTGTGTTCATCAACTATTTTCCGCACCGAACCTCGCTCGAATATCCGCTTTATGTCGGGCTTGCGCTCTTGATGATCGGGCTCATGGCCGAATTCTACACCCGCCAATATGCGTCAAGCAGTTGGGAGGCGCGGCGGTAAACCGCCCGTCAGTGCAGCACCTTACCCTCGGGCCATGTCAGCCGTGTCTTCACTGTGATGGCCTGTGTCTCTTTTGCAGGCAGATCAAAGGTCCATGCCAGAATGCCCCGTTCGCCGTCGATGTCACGCTCGGTGGGCATCGGATCTGCAGTCCATGTAATCTCCAGATCCTCTTGCTCGGATACCGGCACGCGGTCGATCAGGCGCAGCGGCCATGCCTCGCCGGTCAGGTTTTCGACGGTGATCTCGACCGTCTCAGTCTGTTCGTTGGATTTCGTCAGAATCCCCCGGTCGCCCTCGTTTCGGTCGCGCACCAGACGGGTCAGGCGCAGACCCTCGATCGGGCCAAAGGACATGTCGGCCTTGTCCCCATCCGCGATCAGGTTCAGCCAGCGTTGCCCAACATAGCGCCCATCAAGATAAAACCGCGCCTCAGAGGTGGGCAAGAGCATCTCGCCGGTGTCATTGGTCAGTCGCGCCATCAGATAGGCGGTCTGATCCAGCATCGGCACGGCTTGGGCCACGACCTCTGCCTTGGTTTCCAACGGGGTCAGCATCAGGCGGACATTATCGGCGCCGGTGGTAACGCTGACAGGGGCGGGATAGCTATAGGTGACAGATAGCCCGTCAAAGCTGGCCACGGCCATGTCAGACGCGGCGGCCTCTGCCATTGGCGCGGCCATAAGCACGGTTTCGGCCTTGCCACGCGCCATGGGTTGGATCGCTTGTGGATCTTCAATCCGCGCAATCCAAGGCCAGATCTGGCCCGGCTCGGTCTGTTCCGATGGGCGCAGGGTCGACAGGGTAAGCGCGATATCCTGCCAATTCTCGCCAGTGGATTGCTGCACGAATGCGCCCCGCTCGATCCTGACCGCGCCGCTGTCGCGCGCCAGATGCAGATCATAGAGCGGCTGCCAACCGGCATCAGGGATAGTGTAGGTCACGGTCAGCGTGCCTTGGGTCTCGGCGTCAGCGGTGATTCCCACGGCAAGCATGGCGCGGGCTTCCTCCTCGGGCACCAGCGCCTCGAGCGCTTGACGCGCCGCATCGCGCGCCTTGATCTGGTCCTTCAGGGCACGTTTTGCTGTGTCCGCGCGCCGGGTGGCGGCGGTTTCCGCCTGACGGGCCTCTAGGGTCTCGCTGCCGATCACAGCGCTCAGAGCGCGAAGCTGGTCTGGCGTAAGGGTTGCGGCACCATCGACCTGACCAATCTGCGCGAGAAAGGCGATGCGCGCACGGGCGGCCTCGGCCTCAAGCTCGATATCGGCAATGTCGTTGCGGGCAAGGCGCAGCGCGTCTTCTCTCTGTGTCAGCGTGGCGCGGGCGTCGATCAGCGCGGCGCTTTCGGGGGCGTCGCGTGGCGGCACGTAATCGTTGCGGGTGGTAACACCCCCCATGCGCACGCCCTCGACCACAACCCGAACCGAGGCCAGCGGCGTCCCTTGTGGCAGGTCGGCAAGGATAAGGTCATGCTGTCCGGCTGGGGCCGAAAACGCCACTTCACGGGTCACGGTCGCACCTTGCGGATAGAGAATCACGGCGCTGACGCGGCTGGAGAGCGCGATATCCTCGGCCACGGCGGGCAGGGCAAGCGAGGCGAGAGGCAGAGCAAGGAAAAGGGCACGCATGGGCAACACTCCTGAACGGTTCGGCACGATGTTCCCGCCTTGTTGCCCAAGGTGCAAGCCTGCCGCGTGGTCATGCCCTGTGATAGGCCGGGATGCGCCTATGCCACCGGGTGCCGCCGTCGCACGGACCCTGGCCGCTCTGGCAGGTCAAGCATGGCATCGCCACGTGGCGTGCGCGCAATGAGCCGCCCCTTGGACACGACCGCAAGACGCGCCGCACGCAGGCGCACCGCCTCGATCGGATCGCCTGCATCCAGCACCATGAGCGAGGCATTGGCCCCCACATGCAGGCCGTAATCCTCCAGCCCCAGAATCCGGGCGTTCTCGACCGTTACCATGTCGAAGCAGCGGCGCATTTCTTCGGGGCTACTCATCTGCGCCACATGCAGCCCCATAAAGGCGACATCGAGCATGTCGGCGGTGCCAAGGCTATACCACGGATCGCGCACGCAATCCTGTCCCCAACCCACGGTGATGCCCTGTGCCTGCATTTCCTTGACCCGTGTCAGGCCGCGGCGTTTCGGGAATGTGTCATGCCGCCCCTGCAACATGATGTTGATCAGCGGATTGGGGATTGCGGCCACGCCTGCTTCGGCCATCAGCGGCAGAAGTTTCGAGACATAGTAATTGTCCATCGAGTGCATCGAGGTGAGGTGGCTGCCGGCCACCCGCCCCTGAAGCCCGAGGCGTTGCGCCTCATAGGCCAGCGTTTCGATATGGCGGCTGAGGGGATCATCGCTTTCGTCGCAATGCATGTCCACGCGCAGACCGCGTTCCGCCGCAATCTCGCAGAGTTCGCGGACAGATGCCGCGCCATCTGCCATCGTGCGCTCAAAATGCGGGATGCCGCCCACCACATCGACGCCCATGTCGAGCGCGCGGACCGTATTGGCGCGCGCCGTCGGATCGCGGTAAAAACCGTCCTGTGGAAAGGCCACGAGTTGCAGGTCGATATAGCCTTTGACCTTGTCGCGCACCTCTAGCATCGCCGCTACGCCCTTGAGGCTGTCGTCACAGGTATCCACATGGCTGCGGATCGCCAAAAGACCCATCGAGGCGGCCCAATCGCAATAATCGAGCGCGCGGGCGACCATTTCCTCTTGCGTGACGATCTGCTTGAGTTCGCCCCAGAGACCGATCCCCTCCAGCAGCGTGCCAGAGGCGTTGATGCGTGGCAGACCATAGCTCAGCGTTGCATCAAGGTGAAAATGCGGATCGACAAAGGGCGGGCTTACAAGATCGCCGGTGGCGTCGATCACTTGGCCTGCCTCGGCCCCTTCAAGCCGCCCAATCGCCGTGATCCGGTCGCCGGTGATGCCGATATCGGCCACGGTACCATCAGGCAGGGTGCCCCCCTTGACGATCAGATCGAACATCAGCGTTCTCCCTTGTTGAAGGCCACCATCAGGGCGGCGGGCACCTCGGCGCGGCGCGACATGACGATCAGAGCGAGGATCGAGAGGACATAGGGCGTCATCAGGAAGATCTGATAGGGAATATCTGCCCCCATCGGTGTTTGTTGCACCCGGATTTGCAGCGCGTCAAACGCAGCAAAGAGCACGGCGCCCAACAGCGCCTTGCCCGGTTTCCAAGCGCCAAAAACCACGAGCGCGATGCAGATCCAGCCGCGCCCGTTGACCATTTCGAAGAAAAAGGAATCAAACGCCGACATGGTCAGAAACGCGCCCCCCACCGCCATCAGCCCCGATCCAACGATCACCGCCCCCATGCGAAGACCCGTGACAGACAGGCCCTGTGCCGCCACGGCCGCCGGGTTTTCACCCGCCGCGCGCAGGGCAAGGCCCAGTGGCGTGCGATAGAGCACAAGGCTTACAACGCCCACAAGGATGAAGGCCAGATAAGTCAGTGGCGTCTGCGAGAAAAGCGCTGGGCCAATCAGGGGAATATCGGACAGCAGCGGGATTTCCCAAGGTTGAAACGCCGTGATCTTGGGCGGGCTTGTCACCTCTGGCAGGGCCAGACGATAGGCATAGTAGGTAGACGAGGTGGCGAGAAGCGTCACGCCCAGCCCCACGACGTGCTGAGAAAGGCCAAAGGGCACTGTCAGCAGGCTATGCACCGCGCCAAATCCCATGCCGACGACCATGGCCACCGCGACACCGGGCCAGAGACCCAGACCGGAATAAACCGCCATCCAGCCCGCAAAGGCACCTGCCACCATGATCCCCTCAATCCCGAGGTTGAGAACACCTGCGCGCTCGCAGATCAATTCGCCCAGAGTGGCAAAGATCAGCGGGCTGGCAATGCGGATCGCAGCGGCCCAAAAGCTGGCAGAGAGCAGGATGTCGAGAATGTCCATGCGCTACTCCCTCACCACCCGGAACCGCGTGAGCAGGATCGCCAGCACCATCAGCAAGAGCGCCGTGGCCAGCATGATATCGGCCAGATAGGTCGGCACGCCCACCGCGCGGCTCATGCTGTCGGCACCAACAAAGATGCCCGCCACGAATAGCGCGGCGGCGATGACACCCAACGGATTGAGCAGCGCGAGCATCGCCACAATGATCCCAGTATAGCCAAAGCCGGGGCTGAGATCGAGCGTCAGGCTGCCTTTTACCCCTGCCACCTCTGAGAAACCCGCAAGCGCAGCAAGGCCGCCAGACAGAAGTGCGGTCTTGATCAGCACCGCATTGACCGGAATACCCGCAAAGCGCGCCGCCTCGCGGTTCAGGCCGACGGCGCGCATCTCATAGCCCAAGGTGGTGCGGCGTTGAATAACCCAGACAAGCGCGGCGGCAATCAGCGCGAGCGCAAAGCCCCAATGCAGGCGCAGCCCCTCGACGATGCGCGGCAGGCGCGCCTCGGCGATCAGGCGTTCGGATTTGGGCCATCCCATACCCATCGGATCTTTGAGCGGCCCCTCAAGCAGAAGCGATATGAACAGCAGAAAGATGAAGTTGAAGAGCAGCGTTGTGACCACCTCATCAACGCCAAACCTCACTTTGAGCAGCGCCGGAACAAGCAGAACGACCGCCCCCGCCAGCATCGCCACAAGAACCAGCATGGGCAAGAGCGCTGCGGCGGGCCATTGCAACGCGCCAGTGCCCAGAACCACGGTCATCAACGCGCCTGCGTAAAGTTGTGCTTCGGCACCGATATTCCAAAGCCGGGCACGAAAGGCGACCGCGACAGCAAGCCCGGTGAAAATCAGCGGCGTGGCGCGGTTAAGTGTCTCTAACATGGCGAATTGCGATCCCGCCGCCCCCTTGAGGATCAGCCCCAGCACGGCAAAGGGATTGGCCCCCGCGAGCATCGCCAACAGAGACGCGACAACAACCGTCGCAGCAATCGCTAGCGCAGGCGGCAGGGTGCTGCGGGCGAGGCTCGGATTGGCGATGGGTTCAAGACGCATGCGCCAACCCCTCGTCAAAGCCGTGGCCCGCCATCCACACGCCAAGTTCGGCAGGCGTCATGGTGCCGCGCGCAAATTCCGGTGAAAGCCGCCCCTCGGACATCACATGGATCACATCCGACAGCGCCATGATCTCATCCAGATCCTCGGAAATGAGCAAGACCGCCGCTCCCCGGTCGCGCGCCTTGAGCAATTGTTCATGCACATAGTTCACTGCGCCGATGTCCAAGCCGCGCACGGGTTGATTGGCAAGGATGATGCGCGGATTGGCCTCGAGCACGCGGCCAAGGATCAGTTTCTGCATATTGCCACCCGAAAGCAGGCGGATGCGGGTATCCGGCCCGGGACAGCGCACGTCATAGCCTTTGATGATCGCCTGTGTTTCAGCCTCGGCTTGCGACCAGTTCATCCAGCCCGCGCGGCTCATGGGCGGCTTGTGATAGCTTTCCAGAATGGCATTCTCGGTTAGGGAAAAATCAGCAATCGTGCCGGTTTTGTGCCGATCTTCCGGGATGCGGGCGATGCCATGCTCGACGGCGGCACGTGGCGACCATGCGGCCAGTGTGTGCCCATCCAGGTTGATCTGCCCCATCGCAGGTGTGCTTAGGCCGGCAATCAAATCGGCCAGCGCTGCCTGCCCGTTTCCAGAGACCCCGGCAAGCCCGGTGATTTGGCCTGCGCGCAAGCTGACGGTCACCGATTTCAACCCCGGTGCGCTGCCCCGGTCCGGTGTTGCGACTGCTTCGAGATGCAACAGCGCCTTGCCGGGTACGCCGGGGGCAACCCGTGGCGCGCTAACCGTGCTGCCAACCATAGCGGCGGCAAGCGCGTGGCGGTCGGTATCTGTCGTGGCCATTTCTGCCACCACCTTGCCGTGGCGCAGGATCACGACCCGATGGGCGATATCCATCACCTCATGCAGTTTGTGGCTGATGAACACAATCGACAGGCCCTTGGTCACAGCCTCGCGCAGGGTCGTAAAAAGATCGTCGGTTTCCTGCGGGGTCAAGACGGCGGTTGGTTCATCCAGAATAAGAATGCGCGCCTCGCGGTAGAGCGCCTTGAGGATTTCAACGCGCTGCCGTTCGCCAACCGTCAGGCTACCGACACGGGCGTCAGGATCGACCGCCAGATGAAAATCGGCAGAGAGCTTGGCAATCTTGTCGCGCGCGGCGGCACGATCAGACCGCCAACGCCAGAGCGGCTCGGTGCCGAGTGTCACGTTCTCCAGCACAGTCAGATTGTCGGCCAGCGTGAAATGCTGATGCACCATGCCCACGCCCGCCTCGAGTGCGGCGCGCGGATTGCCGGGGGGCAGCGCCCGCCCCATCACCATCACCTGTCCCTCATCGGCGGTGTATTGGCCAAAGAGGATGTTCATCAGCGTGGTTTTACCCGCACCGTTTTCGCCCAAAAGGGCAACAACCTCGCCCCGTCGCAGATCAAGGCTCACCGCGTCATTCGCGGTGAGCGCGCCGAAACGCTTGGTGATGCGATCGAGGCGCAGAACGACCTGCGCCGTGTCTGCGCCTGTCATATCAAGAGGATTTCGGCTCTTCGTCGTTGATCTCGACAGAGAAAGTGCCCGCCTTGATCGCCGCTTCACGTTCCGCCACCAGCGCCATGGCGGCCTCGGGCACTTTGCCCTCGAACGTCCCAAGCGGCGCCAAGGACGATCCGCCCTCTTTCATAAACGAATAGACGCCGTAATCGGCTGCGGTGAAGGTGCCCGCATTGACCGCAGCAATCGCGGCATCCAGTGTCGGCTCGAAATGCCAGATGGCCGAGGCCACGACCGTTTCGGGATAGTCGGCTTGGGTGTCGATGACGTTGCCGATGGCCAGCACGCCCTTTTCCTTTGCCGCATCCGAGACGCCAAAGCGCTCAGCATAGAGCATGTCAGCACCGCCTTCGATCATGGCAAAGGCAGTTTCCTTGGCCTTGGGCGGATCGAACCAAGACCCGATAAAGCTTACTTGAAACTTGATCTCGGGGTTCATCTCACGGGCACCGGCCATGAAGGCATGCATCAGGCGGTTGACCTCGGGGATCGGGAAGCCGCCGACCATGCCGATATTGGCGGATTTGGTCATCGCGCCCGCAATGATCCCCGAAAGGTAAGAGGCGTCCTGAATGTAGTTGTCGAACACCGCGAAATTCGCGAGCGCCTCATCCTGTTTGAAACTCGACCCCATCAAAAAGGCGATATCGGGATAATCAGCGGCCACTTCACGGGCTTCCTGTTCGACTGCGAACACCTCGCCAATAATGAGCTTGTAGCCCTGTTCGGCATATTCACGCATCACGCGGGCGTAATCTGTGTTCGAGACATTCTCGGAATAGACGTATTCGACATCGCCACGCTCTTGCGCGGTCAGGGCGGCCTTGTGAATACGGCTGACCCATTGTTGTTCAACGGGCACGGTATAGATACCGGCGGTCTTGATCGGTTCGGCGGCGCGCAGCGGCGATGCAAGGCCAGAGGCCCCGGCGATAAGCGCTGCCCCGGCCGAGGTGGCCATAAAGCGGCGGCGGGAAAGTGGCAGGCGTGTCATGTGGTTCTCCATGTTGGCAGGTGGGCAGTCTTTTTGGTTTTACCAATTGGTAAAATTTATCCGGCCGGTTTTCTACAGAAATTTACCGATGGACGAAACTAAACCGCCGGTGGGTCGAGTCCCAGCGGTTTATGCTCAAATTGCGGGCAGGTCCGCAAGGGTCAGGCTACGGGCAGGCGCGCGATGATGGGTAGTTTCTGCCATTCGCCCCCCGGCCCCGCCTGCATTGGCTCGGCCAAGAGCTTCAGTTGGGCCATTGTTTCACCCATATCATAGCCGTGGCCCATGGAGTGCCCAAGTGCGACCCGCCAACCGGGACGCGGATTAAGGCCGGGGCGCGTTGGGCCAAGCCCTGCCTTCATGTGATGCGCGATGTCCCAGTCCAGCACTTCGCCCGCATGGCGGGTAACGACCCAGCAATGCATGTCATGGGTAACGCCCCCCTTTTCCGCTGGAAAGAAGTAGCCATAAACGTAACCCGCCTCATAGCCCGCCGCGCGCAGGCTGGCCACGAGATAGGTGTTGATATCCACACAAGAGCCGGGCGTCGTACCACAAGAAAGATAGGGCACCGCATCGGTGCCATCATTGAACCGCGCGTCGGGATGGGCGTAGATGAATCGTGCCTCCGCTTCGGCCACCAACGCGTCGATGCCCGCGCGCCCCCCGCCCGCCTTGGCGGCAAGGGCGCGGCTGGCCTCGGCCAGATCATCGGCGGCGCGGGTATAGCGGGTGATGCGCGGCACATAGACCGCCTCGGGATAGTCTATGCCCTTGGGCGCGGGGGCGATGCGATGCGTAAGCGTGAGGCTCTCGCCCGTCGATTCGATCCAGAGCGCAGCAAGGCCTAACTCGGCCTCTAACACCACGTCGATGATCTGCCCGCCGGTCACGCTTGCCCGCGTGACCGTCTCTTGCGGGCTGCACATCCCCGCCGGGGCCAGCAGGCGCGTGCCGGGTTTCAGGCCGCTCACCTCAATATGCAAGTGTCTCATGCCATGTTCCAAAGCTGAAAAAGCAGGCCAGCGGCAAAGGCCCCCGAGAGCGAAAGGGCGATATACAGCGCAAAGACCCGTGGCTTGACCAAGGCCCAGACTGCGATTGCGGCCGGCAAGGAGGTGACGCCCCCAGCCACGAGAAAGGCCAGACCAGCGCCGGGGGCCATGCCCTGACCGATCAAGCCGCCGACCAATGGCAGGGCGGCGTAACCATTCAGATAGGCAGGCACGCCCACCAGAGTGCCCAGTAGGATCGGCCCGATGCCAGTGCCCCCTAGCGCCTGCGTGATGGTCTCTGCCGGGATAAAGGCGAGCATCAGGCTTTCTAGAATAAACGCCAGAGTAAGCCATTTCAGCAGAAACAGGGTCACATTCCGTGCCTCACGGCCAAACTTGGCCCGGCGCTCTGGCTCGGACCAAAAGCGCCAGACCACCGGCTTGGGCGCGCGCAGTTTGCTGCCACCACAGCCTCCGTTGCCGATACCGTCGCGCAACGGATCGCTCAGCCCCCCGGCACGGCCCATCAGATGCACAACCCAGCCCCCCATCAGACCCAAACCCACGGCAGCAAGTGTCTTGGCAATCGCGAATTCCAAACCCAAGACCCCGGTCGTGAGGATAAACATCGAGGGGTCCATCACCGGCGAGGCCAGCCAAAAGGCCATCACCGCCGACAGCGGCACCCCCATCGCCAAAAGGGCGGCGATAAGCGGTATCACCCCGCAAGAGCAAAAGGGCGAGAGGCCGCCCGCGAGGGCCGCAAGCAGGATCATCAAGGCCGGAGCGCCGGTAAAGGCGCGCGCGATCATATTGTCTGCGCCTGTCGCCGTGGCCCACGCCGCGATGCCGATGGAGAGCAATAGAAACGGTGCAGTGCTGAGGAGGGCGTCGCTGGTAAACAAAAGCGTGGCACGCGCCTGCGTCGCGTCGAAAACTGCAAGCACGATCAGAATCATGGCCGACACCATCCAGATGCGGTGATCCTTCCATAGGCGCCGCAGCAGGGCGGTGGCGCGCGGTTGAGGCAGGCTTGAGTCTGTCATGTCCATATCCCTAGAAATATCGTTTTCTTAAGCCCAAAAAAGGGCGTTCAGGCAGCTGTTTCTGTCTCTGTTTTGGCCAGTTTCACCCCTGTGCAGCATTCCGAGGTCAGGAAATCCAAGGTCCGGCGCATAGCGGCGTAATCCACGCGGTTGATCACCGTGCGCCCCTGTCTCTCTTGCACCACCAACCCGGCATCGACCAATGCCGAAAGATGATGTGCAAGTGTCGAGGGCGCCTGATCCAGGTGCTGACCGATGTCGCCCACGTTCAACCCGTCGTCGCCCGCCCGCACCAACAGACGAAAGATCGCAAGGCGCGTGTCATGGCCAAGGGCAGCAAGGGCGCGGGCGGTGGGGCTTGTGATACTCATGGGATAAATATAACGATAAATCTAGTTATGTCAATCTATCTCATTCAGCCCGTGCTGCCATGGTCGCCACCCCATCGCCCATACGCCGCACCCGCAGATCAATGCCGCCTTCATGCTGACGGGCCTCAATCGCCACGGGCAGCTTGCAGATAAGCGGCGTCAGCCCGCGATAAGAGAACCGCGCAGGCAGATGGCCTAGAATATGCGTGGCCAGATTCATCATCCAGACCGCCTGCATCGGACCATGCACCACCAGCCCCTCATATCCCTCAACCCCGGTCGCGTAGGGGTGATCATAATGGATGCGGTGACCGTTGAAGGTAAGCGACGAGAACCGGAAAAGCAGGGTCGAATTCGGCGTGATCTGCCATGCGGTTGCATTGGGCCATTCCTCAGCAGCCTCTGGCGTCTTGGTTTGTCCCGGCTTGGGGTCTTCGCGATACACGATGTCCTGCCGCTCGGTCAGACGCGCCACTCCGCCCACGCTATAAACATGCCGTTGCGTGACAAAGCCCAGCTTGCCGCTGCGCCCCTCTTTGAAGGTTACATCGTCAATCGTCGTTTCCCGCGTGACCAGATCACCGGGCGCAAAGGGCGCGTGAAATTCGATCTCTCCCCCCGCCCACATGCGGCGCGGCAAGGGTAAGGTAGGCAGGAACAGCCCTGTCTTGGGGTGGCAATCACGCCCCAGTTGGTCGGGCGTTACCGTATCGGGAACCAGACACCAATGCAGCCCAACGGGCATTTCCGCCTCGGCCAATGTGCCGGCCAGCGTAGCGCGGTATTCGCGCACCAAGCGTTCTGAAATCGGCTCTGACCGGCTATAGCTGCGCCCGATCCAATCCGCGTAGTCGTTCATTCGCTTCCCCTATTGCCCGCGTCCCGGCCCATAAGACTTTGGCAGGCCCAGCACCTGTTCGGCAATATGGCACAGGATCAGATTGGTCGAAATCGGCGCAATCTGATAAAGCCGCGCTTCGCGGAACTTGCGCTCGACATCATATTCCTCGGCAAAGGCAAAACCGCCATGCGTCTGCATGCAGGCCTCTGCCGCCTCCCAACTCGCCTCAGAGGCCAAGAGCTTGGCGGTGTTCGCCTCGACGCCGGGATTGTGGCCTGCGTCATACATGGCCGCCGCGCGATACACGATCGCCTCTGCGGCCATCATATGCGCCTGCGCGCGCGCCAGCGGAAATTGCACCCCTTGGTTGACCCCGATGGGCGCGCCAAAGACAACGCGCTCGCGGGCATAATCCGACCCGGTCCTGAGGAACCATTTGGCGTCGCCGATACATTCGGCGGCAATCAGAATGCGCTCGGAATTCATCCCTGACAGGATATAGCGAAATCCTTTGCCCTCGTCGCCAATCAGGCAGTCCGCCGGAATACGCAGGTTGTCAAAAAAGACCTCGGTTGTGGCATGGTTGATCATGGTTCGGATGGGGCGGATGTCGATGCCGTGCCCCACTTTGCCGCGCAGATCGATCAGGAACACCGACAGACCGTCAGTTTTCGATTTTGCCTCTTCGCGCGGGGTGGTGCGGGCCAAGAGAACCATCAAATCAGAGTGTTCGACCCGCGAAGTCCAGATTTTCTGGCCGTTGATTACATAGGCATCGCCATCCCGACGCGCGGTGGTTTTCAGCGCCAATGTATCGGTGCCACTGGTCGGTTCCGTCACCCCAAAGGCCTGAAGCCGCAAAGATCCATCGGCGATGCCGGGCAGGTAGGCCGCCTTTTGCGCCTCGGACCCGTGACGCAGAACGGTGCCCATTGTATACATCTGCGCGTGACAGGCGGCAGCGTTGCAGCCAGAGCGGTGGATTTCCTCAAGAATGACGGCGGCAGCGGTCAGGTTGAGCCCCGATCCGCCGTATTGCTCGGGGATCATCGCGGCCAGATACCCCTCGCGGATCAGCGCATCGACGAAATCCTTGGGATAGGCGCGGCGCGCGTCCAGATCGCGCCAATAGGCACCGGGAAATTCGGCGCAGACGCGGGCCACACCTGCGCGGATGTCGGCGTAATCTGCGGTTGGATCAAAGGATGTCATGTCAGCCCCTCACACTACTTGGCCCCTAGGTGACAGGTTTTCGATCCCTGCGGAAATATCAATGCCCGCTTGCTGCCATTGGGCGCGCCTATAGCCGCAGCTCACCTTGCCAGATGCCCCGCCGCACCAGATCGCGCAGCACGTCCAGTGTGATCGCCTCAACCGCACGGCTGGCGCGGCTGGTGGGAAAGGCGGGGTTTGAGACAAGATAGACGGGCCGCACCATATCGGGATCTGTGATGGGCGCGCCCTCAAGCTCGCCGCGCGCCACTGCGTCATGGACCGCTGAGGGCGAAAAGATCGCATGACCCGATCCGCGCGCCACCAGTTCCTTGATCTGCGTCATCGCGTCCATCTCGATGGACACGTTGAGGCGCAGGCCAAGCGGGGCGGCATAGCTCTCGATTGTTTTGCGCAGGCCATGTGCTGCCTCCGGCAGGATCATGTCGAGCGGTTCCAGGGCGCGCAGGGGCACGGCCGTGCCGGGGGGTGTTTCAAACGGCCAGTTGTCCGGGGCGGAATAGACATGCAGGCGCTCATCCAGAACATGGGTGATGCGGAAATGATCCGCGTCCTGAAGATCATAGATCAGCCCCATATCGACCGTTCCATCGGCCACCCATGTCTTGATATACCCGCTCATCGCCTCGACCACGCGCAGACGGATATCGGGCAGTTCCACCCGCACGGTCTCGGCCAGAGGCACGGACAAGACCATAGACACTGACGGTGGCAGTCCAAACCCCACCTTGCCACGTGGCGCGCCCGAGGCATCGCGCATCTCATCCTCGCAGCGTGCCATCGCGGCGCTGATCTCGCGGGCATGGCGCAAAAGCACCTGACCTTCGGCAGTCAGAATCGAGCCGCGCGGCGACCGGTCGATCAAACGCACGCCCAGTTCGGTTTCCATCCGCGCCACATGCTGCGAGAGTGAGGGCTGTGCCACACCCAGCCGATGCGCCGCCGCCGACAGCGAGGGTGCCTCGGCGATGGCGATGAAATAACGAAGTTGGCGAATATCCATAAGAGAAAGCTCTACCAAGCCGCCCTACCAGAGGGCAAGGCTATGGCACCCCATAGTCGGGCGCTATACCCGTTCAATCACACGGGTATTTCCCAGACCCGGTGCAATAGGGCATGTTCCAGCCAAACCGCACCTAAAAGAAAAGAGGCCCCGATGCGCACAGACCTAGCCGGACTATTGGTTGTTTCCGTCGAACAGGCCGTCGCCGCCCCCTATGCCTCTGGTCGTTTGGCAGAGGCTGGGGCGCGCGTGATCAAGGTCGAGCGGCCCGAAGGTGATTTCGCGCGCGGCTATGATGCGCTGGTTCATGGCGAGAGCGCCTATTTCGTCTGGCTCAACCGGGGCAAGGAATCACTCTGTCTCGACCTGAGACAAGAGGCAGACCGCGCGCTGATGGAGCGCATGCTGGCGCGGGCGGATATCTTCATTCAGAACCTCGCACCGGGGGCGATTGACCGTCTGGGATTTGCCCCCGACCGATTGCGTGCCGATTACCCGCGTCTTATCACCGTCTCGATTTCAGGCTATGGCGAAGACGGCCCGCTCGCAGACCTAAAGGCGTATGACCTTTTGGTGCAGGCCGAAACCGGCCTCTCGTCGATCACCGGCAATGAGCATGGCCCGGCACGCACCGGCGTTTCGGTTTGTGACATTGCGGCGGGAATGACCGCCTATCAGGCCATCCTAGAGGCACTGATCGGGCGCGCGACAACCGGCGTGGGGCGGCATATCGCGGTGTCGCTCTTTCATGCGTTGGGCGACTGGATGAATGTGCCCTATCTGCAATATGCCTATGGCGGCAAGGTGCCGCCGCGTGCGGGCCTCAACCATCCCACCATCGCACCCTATGGCGTGTATCAGGGCGGCGATGGCAAGGCGGTGCTGATTTCAATCCAGAACGAGCGCGAATGGGCGGTGTTCTGCGAGGCGATATTGGGCGATGCCGCGCTGGCTCGTGATCCGCGGTTTGACAGCAATTCAGCCCGTGTTGCCAATCGGGCAGCGTTGGATGCGATCCTGCGGCCTGTCTTTGCGGCGCTCCCTCGCGATGCCATGGCAGACCGCCTGCGTGCCGCGCGTATCGCCTATGGCCGCGTCAGTGAGATGGAGGATCTCGTCACCCATCCGCAAAATCGTCACGTCACCGTCGAGACCCCCTCTGGCCCGGTGCAGATGCTGGCCCCCGGCGCGCAGATGAATGGGTGTGATGCCACTCTGGGTGCCGTGCCCGCCCTTGGTGCGCATACCGATACCTTGCGCCAAGAGTTTGGCGATGACTGAGGCGCTGGATACATCCGCGCGCCTTTTGACGATCCTTGCCGACATCGGCGCGCGTGATGTGCTCGACATCGGCTGTGGCCACGGGGCATTGGCGCGCACCCTGTGGCGCGCAGGCTATACTGTGACCGGAATAGACCCCGCGCCCGAGGCAGTGGCCGCCGCGCGCATGGCTGTGCCCGAGGGGCGCTTTGAGCAAGGCGGGGCCGAGGCATTGCCCTTTGCGACGGCATCCTTTGACGCCTGTATCTTCCTTAATTCGCTGCATCACGTGCCCGAACCGCTGATGCAGGCCGCGTTGCGCGAGGCCTTGCGTGTGCTGCGCCCCGGTGGCGAATTGATGATTGTCGAGCCCGTGGCAGAGGGTGCGTTTTTCGAGGTGATGCGCCCGGTCGAGGACGAGACAGAGATACGGCACGCGGCGATTCGGGCAATAGACGCGCTGTTGGCGGCTCGCGTGGCCATCGGCCCTGCGCCCGTCACCTATGAACGGCCGACACCGATAGCCGATCTAGAGGCTTTTATCGCCTCCCTTGCCCGTGTCGATCCTGCCCGCCGCGCGCTGGCCGAGGCGCAGCGTGAAACACTCGGACGGCTTTTTGCGGCGCATGTCAGCGTCGGGCCAAAAGGCCCAGAGTTGATCCAACCGCTACGCCTCTGGCGGTTGCGCGCCGCAAAACCCTAAGGGCCTGTCGCGTTAGGGGCTGGCATCTTATGTTTTTTTGTGCTTTTTTTCCCGCAGAGGGGAGAAATCGCACGTGTTCAGCTTTGGCGACATCATGGCAGAGGCGCTGGCGCTGATCCTCAATTGGGATCGAAACCTAAGCGAGATTGTCGTTCTATCGTTGCGCGTGACGCTGACTGCGGTTCTCTTGTCCTGTCTTATCGGGCTCCCGCTTGGGGCATTGGTGGGTGCGTTCCGCTTTCCGGGGCGCGCGGTTGTCACGGTGGTGCTCAATGCGTTGATGGGCCTGCCGCCGGTGGTGGTAGGGCTGTTCGTCTATCTCATGCTGTCGGCCTCTGGCCCCTTTGGTCCGCTTCAATTGCTCTACACGCCTGGGGCGATGATTATCGCGCAGACCATTTTGGTAACGCCCATCGTTGCCGCGCTCACCAAACAGGTGGTCGAAGATCTGCATGGCGAATATGCAGAGCAATTCGCCTCGATGGGCCTGCGCGCCTATCAGCGGGTCACAGCGCTTTTGTGGGATGCGCGCTATAGCTTGATGACCGTGGCATTGGCGGGGTTTGGCCGCGCCGTGGCCGAGGTTGGCGCGGTGTTGATCGTGGGCGGCAATATCAATCACGTCACCCGTGTGATGACCACCACCATCGCGCTTGAGACATCCAAGGGCAATCTGGAACTGGCGCTGGCGCTGGGCGTGTTGCTGCTGGTGATAGCCTTGCTGGTGAATGCGGTGGTCATGGCGCTTCGGGCCTCTGCGGTGCGTGCGGCCTATGCGTGACACGGTGATGGATATGACCCCGGCCAAAGTTGCCACGCAAGATAGTCTGCTCGCGGCGCGCGATCTGTGCTTTCACGCGGGTGGCAAGCGTTTGATTGACAAGGTGTCGGTGGCAATTCCCGAAGGTCGGCGCACGCTTGTCATGGGGGCCAATGGCGCAGGCAAGAGCCTGCTATTGCGCCTTTTGCATGGGCTTTTGCCCGCCACGTCCGGGCAGATTCTATGGCAGGGTGCGGCCCCCGATGATCGGGCGCGGCGCACGCAGGCGATGGTCTTTCAGCGCCCAGTAATGCTGCGCCGCTCCGTGCTGGCCAACCTAAATTTCGCTCTTTCGGTGCATGGTGTCCGTGGGGCAGAGCGCGCAGAGCAAGCGGCGCGTGCCCTTGATATGGCAGGGCTGAGCGATCTGGCGCGGCATCCAGCGCGGGTGCTGTCGGGTGGCGAGCAACAGCGGCTTGCCTTGGCACGGGCGTTGATCTGTAAACCGCGTCTTCTGTTTCTAGATGAGCCCACCAGCAGCCTCGATCCCGCATCAACCCAGAGAATCGAGGATCTGATCAACGCCGCCCATGGGCGCGGTGTGACCATCGTCATGATCACACATGACATGGGCCAAGCGCGGCGCATGGGCGACGAGGTGATTTTCCTGCATGCCGGTCAAGTGGCTGAAAGCGGCCCGATTGACCAAGTTCTTGGCCACCCCAAGTCCGAGGCAGCGCGCGCTTGGACCCAAGGTCGGCTCTACACAAGTTCAACCTTTTGAAATCCAAACGAAACGGGAGTTTTTCATGCTCAGACGTCACCTCTTTTCGCTTGCCGCCGGTGCGGCGCTTGCTTTGGGCCTTTCTGGCACTGTACAGGCGCAGGATCAGTTCATCGTGGTGCAATCCACCACCTCCACCCAGAATTCTGGGCTATTCGATCACCTTCTGCCGATTTTTCAGGACAAAACCGGCATCGAGGTGCGCGTCGTGGCCGTAGGCACCGGGCAGGCCATCAATAATGCGATGAATGGCGACGGCGACGTGCTCTTTGTCCATGCCAAGGCTTCTGAAGAGAAATTCGTGGCCGAAGGCCATGGGCTACAACGCTCTGACGTGATGTATAACGATTTCATCCTTGTTGGCCCCTCTGCCGATCCGGCGGGTATCGCCGGGACCAAGGATATTGCGGCGGCTTTGACCAAGATCGCAGAGGTCGGTGCCCCCTTTGCCTCGCGTGGGGATGATAGCGGCACCCACAAGGCGGAATTGAAGCTCTGGAAAGAGGCGGGCGTTGATACTGCTGCCGCGTCCGGCGGGTGGTATCGTGAAACCGGGTCCGGCATGGGCGCCACGCTGAATACTGGCACGGCCATGGGCGCGTATGTGCTGACCGACCGTGCCACGTGGATTTCCTTTGGCAACAAGGGTGAGTATCAAATTGCAGTCGAGGGCGATAATCGCCTCTTCAACCAATATGGCATCATCCTTGTGAACCCGGAAAAGCATGCGAATGTTAAGGCCGAAGCCGGGCAGATGTTCATTGATTGGATTCTGTCGACCGAGGGGCAGCAGGCCATAGCTGATTACAAGATCGACGGTCAGCAATTGTTCTTCCCGAACGCAGAAGGCTAAGCCAAGGCTGAACAGAGCTTTGAAATGGGCGGGGTTTTCACTAACCCCGCCTAAAAATTTATGCCGTAATCGAACAGCACGGCTTCAGGCGGAAATCCAGCGCACCGTCCCAAGCCCGTCCAGATCATAGCCGCCAAGCGCTTCGGCCTTGGCGATCATCGTCTCAGACCGCATGAAGGCAACAAGGCGTTGCACCGGTTCAGTAAAATAGGCGCGGCGGTCGATGAGCAGGTCAAAGCGCTCTTGCACCAAGGGGCGGAACACCAGCCGAAATTGCCGCGCCATGGATTCGATCCCAAGGGTGGCCTCGGCCTCGCCTGCGGCCACAGCGGCGGCGGCATCGCTTTCGGTATGGGCCGGGCTTGTCGGTGTCAGGATATCCCCCTGTGACAGCCCCGCCTCGGCCATCATCCTGTCAAAGAGCGCGGTCGTGCCGGCACCCTCTTGCCGCAGGATCACGCGCCGCCCGCGCAGATCGCCAAACCCCTGCACCATATCTGCAACAGCAGGGGTCAGGATCAGGCCGCGCGCGCGCTCTGCCCAGCCGATCAGCACCGTGTCGCGCAGCCCGCGTGCCTCGAGCGCTGGAATATTCCAATCGGCATCGCCCGGAATATGCAGCCCCGCCAAAACGGCACGCCCTTCGGCAAAGACCTCCAGTCCGTCACAGCTGCCATTCCACAGCGTTGCCAAACCCGCGCCGCTTTCGCGAAGGGCCCAATCCAGCAGCGGATCGTGAGAGCCGGTCACAAGCGCGGGGCGCTCAGAGGGCAGGGTGACGCCCGTTCCCTCTATCCAGCACATCAACTCGTTATGGGGAAACAAGAGCTTGCCGGTGATCTTGCGATGCGGGATCTCGCCGGTGGCGACCATGTCGTAAACCTTACGCTCCTTCACCCGAAGCAGGTCTGCGACCTCTTTCGTTGTCAGGTAGGCAGGAAGTTCACTGTCCATGGGCTTTGACGATCACGCAAAAGGAGGATTGATGCTGCGTTCCTACCGCATCTCTGCGCGGAAATCAGCATGAAACGCAGCCTTGTTTTGACTTGTATTTTGAGGTGTGCCAGATCATCATATTCACAAATGCGAATAAATTAGGGAGAGGGAAGCCATGCGATTCAACCGACGTCAAGTTCTGGCGGCTATGGGGGCCAGCACGCTTGTCGGCCTGCCGCGCCCCAGCTTTGCCGCGATAGAGTTGACCTTGGGCGATGCCAAGATCACCACACTCAGCGATGGCAATCTTGTGCTGCCCATGGAGTTTTTGTTGGGCAACCTGCCCGCTGCCGATGCCGCCCCTGTTCTGGCGCAGTACGGCATCACCGGCGATACGGTCGAGCCGCCCTGCAACCTGACACTGTTACAGGATGGCACGAACACGGTGCTGTTTGATGCTGGGTCCGGGTCTGGTTTCATGCCCACAGCGGGCAAAATGCTAGATGCGCTTGGCGCCATTGGCCTTGGTGCCGATGATATCACCCATGTTCTGTTTACCCATGCGCACCCCGATCACCTCTGGGGCGTGTTGGATGATTTCGACGATCCGGTGTTTGCCAATGCCAGCTATATGATCGGGCAGGCGGAATGGGACTACTGGACCGATCCCGCCACGGTTGACAGCATCGGCGCAGAGCGTGCCAGTTTTGCCGTGGGCGCGGCACGGCGGCTTGCGGCCATCGAGGATCAGATCGAATTCATCAGCGGCGGGCAAGAGGTGCTGCCGGGTATCCTCGCGCATGACACACCCGGCCACACGCCCGGCCATATCGCGTTTGAGGTTCGTCACGGCACCGAGGCGGCGCTGGTGGTGGGCGATGCCATCGGCAACGGGCATCTAGCCTTTGCGCGCCCCGATTGGGCCAGCGGATCGGATCAGGATGCTGAGACCGGGATTGCCACGCGCCTGCGGCTCTTGGATCAATTGGCGACCGATCAGATGGCGATGGTCGGCTTTCACCTGCCCGAGGGCGGGCTGGGCCGAGTAGAGCGCGATGGCGATGCCTATCGTTTCGTCACGGAGGTGTAAGATGTTGCGCGCGACGCTATCCGCCCTTCTGCTCTGGTCTGGCAGTGCTGCACTGGCGAGTGAGGATATTGCTGACCAATATCCTGCGTCGCTGCTCTATTCCAAGCCTGTCGAAGTGATCCCGCATGTCTGGTCTGCCATCGGTGCCACCGCGCCGCCCACCTATGACAATGCCGGACATAACAACAACCTCAGCTTTATCGTGACTGGCGATGGGGTGGTGGTGATCAACGGTGGCGCGTCTTATGGATTGGCCAAGGCGCTGCACGCAGAGATCAAGGCGATCACCGATCAGCCGGTCAAGCTGGTCTTTAACGAGAATGGCCAAGGCCACGCCATGCTGGGCAATTCCTATTGGGCCGAACAGGGCGTGCCGATTGTGGCGCATGTGGATGCGGCGGCCGAGTTCGAGAACCACGGCGGCGGTGATCTGGACGCGGCGCAGCGCGTGACCAAAGAGCGCGCCGAAAGCACCAGCGTGGTGCTGCCGACCGAAACCTTCACTGATGAGTATACTGTCGAGATGGGCGATTTCCGGATCGAGGCGCGCTATCTTGGCCCCGCTCACAGCCCCGGAGACATTGTCATCTGGCTGCCCGACCAAGGCCTTGTGATTTCCGGCGACATGGCGTTTCACGAACGGATGCTGCCAATCTTTGCCGATACGATCACGGCGGATTGGCTGGAAACTTGGGATGCTGAATTCGAGCCGCTGGGTGCCACCTATGTGATCCCCGGTCATGGCCACCCGACCAACATGGATCAGGTACGCCGCTACACCAAAGGCTATTTGGAACATCTGCGCGCCCAAATCCGCGCGCATATCGACGCCGGCGGTGATTTGGCCGGGGCCTATTACGTCGACCAATCCGCCTATACCCACCTTGATACGTTCGAAGAACTGGCCACAAAGAATGCGGGCCGGGTCTATGAACAGATGGAATGGGAATAGAGCGGGATTGCAAAAGGCCCCCACGGTCGATGTGGGGGCCTTATTGGGTCAGTCCTTGACGAACATCTTGCGCGGGCGGTTGCAGAAGGTTTCCGCCGGGCCGCTTTCCTTGATCAGGATCGACTCGGTGATTTCCAAACCCCAGTCCGACATCCAGAGACCGGGCATGAAATGGAATGTCATTCCCGGTTCCAGCACGGTTTCATCCTCGGAGCGCAGCGAAATCGTGCGTTCGCCCCAGTCGGGCGGATAGCTCAGACCGATGGGATAGCCACAGCGCGCGCCGCGTTCGATGCCCGCCCGCTCCAACGGGGCGGCCAACGCATTGGCGATGTCACAGGCGCGGTTGCCTGCCTTTGCGGCCTCTAGCCCCGCTTCCAGCCCCTCGACCAGCGCTTTCTCCGCATCAAGCAGGAATTGCGGCGGCTTGCCCAGAAACAGCGTGCGGCAGAACGGCGTGTGATAGCGGCGGTAACAGCCGGAAATTTCAAAGAAGGTCGCTTCCCCCGTCGCAAACTCGCGCCCGTTCCACGTCAGGTGCGGCGCTGCGGCATCCGAACCTGACGGCAAAAGCGGCACGATTGCGGGATAGTCGCCCCACGCCCCCTCGACACCCCGGATGGCATCACGGAAAATCTCGGCCACGATTTCGTTCTTGGGAATGCCCGGCTCGACCCGTTCCATCAACCCGTCGGTGATCTTCTCCGAAATCAGCGCGGCCTTGCGCATGAAGCCAAGCTCTTCTTCGGATTTCACCGTGCGTTGCCAGTTGACCAGCGCGGTGGCGTCAAGGAATGTTGCCTCGGGCAGTTCCTCGCGCAGGGTCTGCATCGCCTTGGCCGAGAAATAGTAGTTGTCCATTTCCACGCCGATGCGTTTATCTGCAAGGCCCATACCCTTAAGCCGCTCTGCCAGATCCTGCATCGGGTGGCGTTCGGTCGACTGCACGTAATTGTCGGCATAGCCGATCACGCGATCGTCCGTCATCCAGACCGTGCGCACACCGCCATTGGCATCCTGATTGCGGCCCCACCAGATTGGATCAGCCTCGGGAAAGACCAAAACGCCCTGATGCACATAGAACGACCAGCCATCATAGCCGGTCAGCCAATGCTGATTTGAAGGGTCGGTCACAAAGAGCGCGTCAAGGTCAAGGCGGGCCATGGCAATGCGGGTCTTGTCCAACCGGCGCTGGTATTCCTGAGCCGAGAAGGGCAGGTCTTTTTCAATCATGTCGGGGGTCCGTCGTTGAAATATCCCCGCCATACTTGTGGCTTTGGAACAGGCCTGCCCCAAGAAAAACGCCCCGTTTTGTCGTTTTCAGACCATCCTGCGCCGCAGAGTTGACGCTAGGCTCGCCGCAGCGCACTCTGCCCGCACCCTAAACAAGGAAGACCCTCATGCGCCCTGTTCTGGCCGATGTCTATGCTGCGGCACAGGTGATTTCTGGGGTCGCTGACCGCACGCCTCTCGTTCCCTCGCCCTACATGAGCGCGGTAAAAGGCGATGACTTCCTACTCAAGCTCGAGAATATGCAACCCATCGGTGCCTTCAAGCTGCGCGGCGCGCTCAACGCGGTGGCCGGGGCGCAGGATGCGGCGGGCGTCGCCTGTTGCTCGACCGGGAATCATGGGCGCGGCGTGGCTTATGCCGCGCGGGCACGCGGTTTGCGGGCGGTGATCTGTATGTCGGACCTGGTGCCGCAGGCCAAGGTGGAGGGCATCCGCGCGCTGGGCGCAGAGGTCAGGATCATCGGGCGCTCTCAGGACGCGGCACAGGCCGAGGTGGAACGCCTGGTTGCCGAGGACGGGTTAACCGAGATTTCGCCCTTTGATGATCCGCTGGTCATTGCCGGGCAGGGGACCATCGGATTGGAAATCATGGCGGCGCGCCCGGATACCCAGACGCTGCTCGTGCCGTTGTCGGGCGGGGGGCTGGCGGCGGGGGTGGCGTTGGCCGCCAAGACGATCAAGCCGTCCCTGCGCGTGATCGGGATCAGCATGGACCGAGGTGCCGCGATGTATGAAAGCATCCGCGCCGGGCATCCTGTCGAGGTCGAAGAAGTGCCAAGCCTTGCCGATAGTCTGGGCGGTGGAGTTGGGATGCAGAACCGTCTCAGCTATGCCATGTGCCGCGATCTTTTGGACGATGTGATCCTTGTGACCGAAGAAGAGATTTATCATGCCATGCAGGTGCTCTATTACGAGGATCGGATCGTGGCAGAGGGGGCCTGCGTCGTGGGTCTTGCGGCGGTGCTGAGTGGCAAACTTGCGCCCCAAGGGCCAACCGCCACCATCATCACGGGCCGTAACCTTGATATGGCGCTCTTTACCAAGGTGATGACCGGGCAAACCGTGATTTTAGGCGACAAGGTGATTGAAGGTCGGAAATATGGCACATGATATAAGGATCGTGACAGAGACAGAATTGCGCCGCGCGATCACGCTCGACCTTGAGACGGTCAAGGTGATCGAGCAGGCCTTTGCCGCGCTGTCGGATGGCGGGGTGGTCATGCCGCCGGTGATGTCGATGGATCTGGCTGCCGTGCATGGCGAGGTGGATGTGAAAACCGCCTATATCCCCGGCTTTGACGGTTTCGCGATCAAGGTCAGCCCCGGTTTTTTTGACAATCCCAAATTGGGCCTGCCCAGCCTGAACGGTCTGATGATCCTCTTTTCCGCCAAGACCGGTCTGGTCGAGGCGGTGTTTCTCGACAATGGCTATCTGACTGATCTGCGCACGGCGGCGGCTGGCGCGGTGGCGGCGCAGCATCTGGCCCCCAAGGTGGTGCAGACGGCGGGCATTATCGGCACCGGCGTTCAGGCGCGGCTTCAGGCGCGGGCGGCGCGGCTGGTGCGCCCCTATGACCGTCTGCTGATCTGGGGGCGCGATGCCGACCGCGCGCGCACCTGCGCGGCCGATCTGGCCGATCTCGAATGTGATATTCATGTGGTGGACACCCCCGCAGATCTGGTGATGGCCAGCCAGTTGGTGATCACTACAACCCCGGCAAAGACGCCCGTAATCGAGGCGAAATGGCTGCATCCCGAACTGCACATCACGGCCATGGGATCCGATCAGGCCGGCAAGAACGAGATTGATCCGCAGGCGCTGGTCCGGGCCGATCTCTATGTTGCCGACCGCGCCGCGCAGGTGGAACAGTTGGGTGAATTGCGTAGCGCGATCGAGGCCGGGATATGGACCAAGGGCGCGCCAGCCGAATTGGGCGACGTAATCCAGGGCCGCGCGCGTGGGCGCAAGAACGATGCCGAAATCACCATTTGCGATCTGACCGGCACCGGCGTTCAGGATACGGCGATTGCCACCCATGTGATGGCGCGGCTTGCGGGGCGTGACGTGGGTACGGTCATCACCGCATGAAACTTGACGCACGCGATCTCGATATCCTGAGGGTGCTGGCCGAGGAAGGCCGCATCACCAAGGCCGATTTGGCCGCGCGTGTGGGCCTGTCTGCCAGCCCCTGCTGGGAGCGGCTCAAGCGGCTGGAGGAGGCGGGGCTGATCGAGGGCTATCATGCGCGCATCAACCTTAAGAAGCTGGGCTCGCATGTGACCGTCTTTGTCGCGGTGGAGCTTGCGGATCACACCCCCGCCAGTTTCCGCGCCTTTGAGGACAGTATGCACCGTTATGAAGAGGTGACGGCCTGTTGGGCGTTGGGCGGCGGATTTGACTATCTGATGCAGATCGTCACCCGGGACATCGACAGCTATCAACGACTGATTGATCAGATGCTAGAGGCGCGGATCGGATTGGCGCGCTATTTCACGTATATCGTGACCAAGCCCGTAAAATCCCCGCGCCTGCCACCGTTTGAGATGTTCTTTGAATGAAACATCCGTATTTCTGCCGCCTTGCAGAAGAATAATCTGCAAACTCCAAAAACTTTAGCGTCACCCTCTGCGTGAACCAGACATTCTCTGGCGCAAAGGGAGTGCCACAATGTCCGACTCAGCCATCTGGACCCGCAACGGGATCACCGACACGCGCCTGGTGCGCAGCTTTGCCTATGTGGGCGGCAAATGGGTGGGCGGAGACGAGGCCGCGACCTTTGCCGTCACCAACCCTGCCGATGGCAGTGCCTTGGGTGCTGTGGCCAGCCTCAGTGCCGATCAGGCACGCAAGGCGGTGGATGCGGCGCAGGGCGCATTCGATGGCTGGGCAATGACCCTGCCGCAAGATCGCGCCGCGCTCTTGCGCCGCTGGTTCGATCTCATCCTTGCACATCGCGAAGACCTCGCGCGGATCATGGTGCTGGAGCAGGGCAAACCCCTTAGTGAAGCGCGCGGCGAGATCGACTATGCCGCAAGTTTCGTGGAGTATTACGCCGAAGAGGCCAAGCGCCCCAACATCGAAGGGGTCACAAGCCACCTGCCCGATGCCGAGGTGGAATTGTGGCTAGAGCCGGTGGGCGTGGCCGCCCTTATCACGCCGTGGAATTTCCCCGCAGCGATGCTCACGCGCAAGGCGGCGGCGGCCTTGGCGGCGGGCTGCAGCGTGGTTTCCCATCCTTCAGCCGAGACACCCTATTCGGCACTGGCCCTTGCAGAACTGGCCGAGCGCGCAGGCATCCCGGCGGGTGTGTTCAACGTGGTGACAGGCCACGCGGCAACAGTGGTTGAGCCTTGGACCCAAGACGCCCGCGTCCGCGTTCTCAGCTTTACCGGCTCTACCGACATTGGGCAGTTGCTCTATCGCCAATGCGCGGGCACGGTCAAGAAACTGGTGCTGGAACTGGGCGGCCATGCCCCGGTGATCGTGTTCAAGAATGCCGATCTGGAAACTGCAGTAACCGAGTCGATCAAGGCCAAGTTTGCGACGTCGGGGCAAGACTGTTTGGGGGCTAACCGGATTTACGTAGAGCGGCCGATCTATGACGCCTTTTGCCTACGTTTTACCGACGCGATACAGACGCTCAAAATCGGGCGCGGCATGGACGATCCTGACATCGGCCCGCTGATGAATGAGCGTGCGGTCCGCAAGCAAGAAGAGCATGTGGCGGATGCGCTGGCGCATGGTGCAACGCTTGCCTGTGGCGGCAAGCGCGACCCGCTCGGCCCACTCTTCTTTCAGCCGACGGTGCTCATGGATGTGCCCGACGCCGCCGCGATCATGCAAGATGAGACCTTTGGCCCGGTGGCGGCGATCACGCCCTTTGACACCGAGGAAGAGGTGGTCGCCCGCGCCAATGCCACGGAATATGGCCTCATTGCCTATCTGCACTGCCATGATCCCCGCCGCATCTACCGGATGACGCGAGCGCTACAATTCGGCATGGTGGCGGTGAACCGCACCAAGGTCACGGGCGCGCCGATCCCCTTTGGTGGGGTCAAGCAATCGGGGCTGGGCCGCGAAGGGGCGCGGCGCGGCATGGAGGAATTCATGGAAATCAAATACGTCTGCCGCGATTGGGCGTGACGATCGGGATTCGAGTATTTTTGGAACGATGAAGCTGGGGGTGCGCCCCCGAGGAAAGGAAACACGATGCTGCGCAACGACCAACTTGATCAATGGGATCGCGAGAATTTCTTTCACCCCTCGACACATCTTGGGCAATTCGCCCGTGGCGAGGCGCCGAACCGGGTGATCAAAGGCGGGCAGGGCTGTCATATCGAGGATCGTGACGGCAATCGCTTTCTCGATGCCTTTGCCGGGCTCTATTGTGTCAACGTCGGCTATGGTCGCCAAGAGATTGCCGAGGCGATTGCCGCGCAGGCGCGCGAACTGGCTTATTATCATGCCTATGTCGGGCATGGCACCGAGGCGTCGATCACCCTGTCCAAAATGATTATGGACCGCGCCCCCAAGGGTATGAGCAAGGTCTATTTTGGCATGTCGGGCTCTGACGCCAATGAAACCAATGTCAAATTGATTTGGTATTACAACAACATCCTCGGGCGGCCCGAGAAGAAAAAGATCATCTCGCGCTGGCGCGGCTATCATGGCTCTGGGCTGATGACCGGCTCGCTTACGGGGCTTGAACTGTTCCACAAGAAGTTCGATCTGCCGCTGGCGCAGGTCGTTCATACCGAAGCGCCCTATTATTTCCGTCGCGCCAATCTGGATCAGACCGAGGCGCAGTTTGTCGCGCATTGTGTGGCCGAGCTTGAGGCACTCATCGCGCGCGAGGGGGCCGATACCATCGCCGCCTTTATCGGCGAGCCGGTGTTGGGCACCGGAGGCATTGTGCCGCCGCCTGCAGGCTATTGGGCCGCCATTCAGGAGGTGCTGCGCAAGCATGACATCCTGCTTGTGGCCGATGAGGTGGTGACGGGCTTTGGTCGTCTGGGCACGATGTTCGGCTCGGACCACTATGGAATGACGCCAGACCTCATCACCATCGCCAAAGGCCTGACAAGCGCCTATGCGCCGCTCTCGGGTAGCATCGTCAGCGACCGCATGTGGAAGGTGCTGGAGCAAGGCACGGATGAGAATGGCCCCATCGGCCACGGCTGGACCTATTCGGCGCATCCCATCGGGGCGGCGGCGGGTGTGGCAAATCTCAAGTTGCTCGATGATCTGAACCTGATTGCCAATAACCGCGATGTAGGCGGCTATCTCAATCGGGGCATGGCCGAGGCACTGGGCGCGCATGCCAACGTAGGCGAGGTGCGGGGCGAGGGGATGCTCTGTGCCGTCGAATTCGTCAAGGATCGGGAAAATCGGATATTCTTTGATGCCGCCGACAAGGTGGGCCCACAGATTTCCGCCGCGCTGGCAGCTACGGGTGTTATCGCGCGGGCCATGCCGCAGGGGGACATTCTGGGCTTTGCGCCGCCTTTCTGCCTGACAAAATCAGAGGCGGATGAGGTGATTCACAAAACCACAAAAGCCGTGCAATCCGTGCTGGGATAGGTCGGTTTCCGGTGAAAACACTGCCGAGGCTCGCGTTAAAGCGGAGCGTGCCTCGGCCATTTGCAGGAAATTTGACTTATCTTGCTTCACTTGCAGGCGATTTGACCTGCGCAGGTCGGTTTCGGGAAAAAAGCGCCGCAATCCGCTTGCATGTGAGGGTCCATCTTGTTTTAGTTTCTTCCGAACGCGAGGCAAACGCTTGCGATGAATAATAGGGAGCCGAACTTGGCAGATACCGGGAACAACGATGCGTTCGTTGCGTTTGAACGTGTCCAAAAGAGCTATGACGGCGAAACACTGGTCGTCAAGGATCTGAACCTGACCTTGCCCAAGGGCGAATTTCTGACGATGCTAGGACCGTCGGGGTCGGGCAAAACGACCTGTCTGATGATGCTTGCAGGGTTTGAAACCGCCACCCATGGCGAGATCAAATTGGACGGTGTGAGCATCAACAACATCCCGCCGCACAAACGCGGCATTGGCATGGTGTTCCAGAATTACGCGCTCTTTCCACATATGACGATTGCCGAAAACCTCAGCTTTCCGCTTGAGGTGCGCAAAATCGGCAAGTCCGACCGCGAAGCCAAGGTGAAGCGGGCGCTGGAAATGGTGGAAATGGGTGCCTTTGGCGGGCGTCGTCCGTCGCAGCTGTCTGGGGGCCAACAACAGCGTGTGGCTCTCGCCCGGGCGCTGGTGTTCGAGCCTGAGCTGGTGTTGATGGATGAACCGCTCGGCGCGCTGGACAAGCAATTGCGCGAAAAAATGCAATTCGAAATCACCCATCTTGCGCACAATCTCGGGATCACCACAGTTTATGTGACCCACGATCAGACCGAGGCGCTGACAATGTCTGACCGTGTGGCGGTGTTCAACGATGGCCGCATCCAGCAGATCGCGCCGCCAGATGAATTGTATGAAAGCCCCAAGAACAGCTTTGTCGCGCAGTTCATTGGTGAGAACAACACCCTTGAGGGGCGGGTCAAAGAGATCAAGAACGGTATTGCCGTCGTGCAGCTAGACAACGGCGACCTGATTGATGCCAAGCCCGTCAATGTCGAAAAGCCGGGCGACCGCACGCTGATTTCCATTCGTCCTGAGCGGGTCGAATTCAATCGTGACCGGCTGAAGCCGGATGCGCATACGCTCAAGGCCGAAGTGCTGGAGTTCATCTATATGGGTGACATTTTCCGCACACGGCTCCGGGTGGCTGGGTCCGATGATTTTATCATCAAGACCCGCAACGCCCCCGATCAGCGCCGCCTGCAACCGGGCGAGCAGATCGAGATCGGCTGGTTGCCAGAGGATTGCCGCGCGCTGGATGCGCCCCAAGTATAAGAATACGCGCGCCGGTCACGGAACCGGTGCGGGTTGAGCAAGGCCCTCGACGTTCTGCCCGTAGCGCAGGGCCCAACCATCGAAAAACGGGATAAACTGGGAGTATGTTTATGAAACTGACGAAAACCCTGCTCGCGACCACGGCTCTGACCGTTGCTGCGGGCACCGCCGTCACCGCACAGGAAATGGCCAACAGCATGACGATCGTCAGCTGGGGCGGCGCCTATCAGGCGAGCCAAGACAAGGCTTATGTGCAGCCCTACCTTGCTGCTAACCCCGGCGTGACCGCGACTTGGGACGAAAGCTCGGCCGAGGCCGTGGCCAAGCTGCGCGCCATGAACGAGGCAGGCAACATCACTTGGGATCTGGTCGATGTGGTGGCGTCCGACTCGATGCGCCTCTGCGACGAAGGTCTGGCGATGGAAATCGACCACGACACCATGTTGGCCGCGGCCCCCGATGGCACCTCTGCCAGCGATGACTTTGGTGATCTGATTGTCAGCGACTGCTTCATTCCGCAGATCGTTTACTCGACCACCTTCGGCTATCGCACTGATCTTGTGCCTGCCGGCACCGAGCCGCCGACCAGCGTTTGCGACGTGTTCGACCTTGCCAAGTATCCGGGCAAGCGGTCGCTGCAAAAGCGCCCGATCGACAACATGGAATGGGCGCTTTATTGCGACGGCGTTGCCAAGGACGAGATTTACGACGTTCTGGGCACCGACGAGGGTGTAGAGCGCGCGCTGGCCAAACTGGGCACCATCAAGGACCAAGTCGTCTGGTGGTCTGCCGGTGCGGAAACCCCGCAGCTTCTGGCGGATGGCGAAGTGTTCATGGGTTCGACATTCAACGGTCGCCTGTTCTCGGCCATTGCTGAACAGAACCAGCCCATCGCAATGCTGTGGGACATGCAGTCGTTTGACCTTGATGGCTGGATTGTTCCAGCCGGTCTGCCCGCAGACCGTCTGGCGCGCGTGATGGACTTCCTCAAGTTCGGCACCGACACCCAGCGTCTTGCTGATCAGGCGGCGTATATCTCCTACGGTCCGGCGCGTGCGTCTTCGGCACCGTTGGTGGGCAAGCACGCCGAGCTTGGCATCGACATGGCGCCGCATATGCCGACCGATCCGGCAAATGCCTCCAACGTCCACATCTATGACTACGAATGGTGGGCTGACAACCGTGACGATCTGGACGCCAAGTTCCAGTCGTGGCTGGCCCAGTAATCTGGCGACCAATAGAGGTGGGGCCGTACGCGGCCCCACCGCTTCTTTGACCGGGCACAAGACCCGGCCTGAATAATCGGACCATTTCGACGGGGAAGACATGAGCGATAGCACCAACACCGGCCCGATGCTTGCCGCCGATGGCACGCCTCTGAAACGCAGCCTGCGCCGCGCTTTGCGCGCTCAGAAGATGCGAGCGCTGGCGCTGATCGCCCCCCTGTTGCTCTTTGTTCTGCTCACCTTCATCGCGCCGATCATTGATATGCTGTTCCGTTCTGTCGAGAACCAGATCGTGGGCAATACACTGCCAATGACTGTCGAGGAGTTGCGGGATTGGGATTCCGGCGATGCCCCCGACGAGCAGGTGTTCCGCGCCTTGTTCTTTGACCTTTTCCTTGCTGCCGAGGCCAAGGAACACACCAAGCTGGGCAGCCGTCTGAACTACGAGAAAAGCGGCATTTCCTCGCTCTTCCGCACGTCTGGGCGTGACATGAGCGACGTTGGAGAGGTGTTCCAAGACGCATTGCTCGAGGTTGATCCCGCCTTTGACGAGGCCGCGACATGGGTCGAGATGATGTCGGGTGGGGCTGGGGCAGAGCCCAATGAACGGCTGATGTCCAATCAGATTGCCCGCCTAGAAGCGCTGGAAGCCACAGAATTTAGTGGAGATGCCGAATTTCAGCCCGGTGCTGCGATTTCCGACATTCTACCCAATACGGCACGTGCCTATTCGGCCTTTGCGGCCTTTACCCAGTTTGTCGACGGCAAGAGCGTAACCAAGGAAGAGCCATGGGAGGCAGTTCATGCCGCCTTGGCGCTGGACCTTGAAGACCCGGCTACGAAAACGGCCATAGAGACCTATGCCGGACCCGGTGGCGATCTCTTGCGTGCTGCGGCAGCGGCGCAGTTGCCGCCTGTTGCGATGCGCGAAGCCTTTTTCGAGTCGAACAAGGACTGGGCAAATGTGACATTCTGGGAAACCATCAAGACCTATTCGCCGCCCTATACCACCGGCTATTTCCTCAACGCTGTTGATATGGAAAAGACGCCCCAAGGTATCGCCTTGCGCAGCGAAGATGAGCGTATTTATGGCATCCTCTTCCAGCGCACGATGTTCATGTCGCTGATGATTACCTTTTCCTGTGTTGCTTTGGGCTATCCTGTGGCGTGGATTCTGGCAAATCTGCCGTCACGCACCGCGAACCTTCTGATGATCCTTGTCCTGCTGCCGTTCTGGACGTCGCTTTTGGTGCGCACCAGCGCGTGGAAGGTGATGTTGCAGCAACAGGGGGTAATAAACGACGTTCTGGTCTGGCTGGGGCTGGTCGCAGATGAGAGCCGATTGGTTATGATCAATAATCAATTCGGCACCATCGTAGCGATGACCCATATTCTTCTGCCCTTCATGATCCTGCCGATGTATTCGGTGATGCAGACCATTCCGCCGACCTATCTGCGCGCCGCCAAATCGTTGGGGGCGAACAATTGGACGGCGTTCTGGCGGGTCTACTTTCCGCAATCGGTGCCGGGTATCGGGGCGGGTTCGATCCTCGTCTTCATCCTTGCCATCGGGTATTACATCACGCCTGAGATTGTGGGCGGCACTACCGGCACGTTCATTTCGAACCGGATCGCCTATCACATCTCGTCCTCGCTCAATTGGGGCTTGGCGGCGGCGCTTGGCACGATCCTGCTTGCCGTGGTTCTCATTCTCTACTGGGCCTATGACAAGATCGTCGGCATCGACAACGTGAAGCTGGGGTAAGAGACATGAACGGATTCACACTGACACCTGTCGAAACCAAGCCACTTTCTTTCTCACTGCCGGTGATCGGCGCTGCAGGGGCCTTTGTTGGGCTGTTTGTCGGCACGGCGCATGGCTCTGGCTTGATGGGAATCGCGATTGGGGCCGTTGCGCTTATGGTTCTTGCCTATCTTGCGCTGGCAGTCTTTGGACTGGGGCAGGAGAAGACCACGCGCTGGGGCCTGATCGCGCTCTTTATCATTGCGGGCGTGCTTCTGGCTGGCTTGCCGGGGTTTGTGCTGGGGCTGCTCTTTGGTCTCTTCTTTTCTTGGTTCATCTTCTGGATTGGCGAAGGACGCTATCGCGCCAATCTGGCACCCTATCTGACCAGTGGTCAGGTGCTTTGGCACTATACGTTCCGAGTGATATGTGGGGCGATTTTCGTCTTTCTAATTACCCCCATCCTTGTCGTGATGCCGCTCAGCTTCAACGCGCAAAACTTCTTTACCTTCACACCGGAAATGCTGCGGTTTGATCCCGCCGGCTATAGCCTCAAGCATTATCAGGATTTCTTTACCTCGAACGAATGGCAACAGGCGTTGCGCAACTCGCTGATGATCGCGCCAGCGGCCACGATTCTTTCGGTAAGTTTCGGAACGCTGGCCGCGATTGGCCTGAGCTCCGAACACGTGCCGTTCCGCCGCGCGATCATGGCGATCCTCATTTCGCCGATGATCGTGCCGCTCATCATCTCTGCGGCAGGGATGTATTTTTTCTATAGCCGCATTGGCCTGCAAGGCACCTATTTCGGCGTGGTTCTGGCGCACGCGGCGCTGGGCATTCCTTTTGTCATCATCACAGTGACGGCCACGCTTGTGGGCTTTGACCGCTCACTCACGCGCGCGGCGGCGAATATGGGCGCAGACCCCGTGACCACCTTCTTTCGGGTGCAGATGCCGCTCATCCTGCCGGGGGTGATTTCGGGCGGGCTCTTCGCGTTCATCACCTCGTTCGATGAGGTGGTTGTGGTGCTCTTTGTCGGCTCCGCCAATCAGCAAACCCTGCCATGGGAAATGTTCACCGGCCTGCGCGAACAGATCAGCCCGACCATTCTGGCGGTGGCGACGATCCTTGTCGTGATCTCAATCGCGCTTTTGACAACCATGGAATATTTGCGACGCCGGTCTGAGCGGTTGCGCGGCATGAGCCCAAGCTAGTCGCGCATCCCTGACGCCACGTCGCGCTTTGGTCGGGAGAGGTCTCCGGCATAGCGTAACGGGGCAGAGGGAGGCGGGCCATGATCTATGACTACATCATCGTGGGTGGTGGATCGGCGGGTTGCGTGCTTGCCGCGCGGCTAAGTGAGGACCCCGGCCTATCCGTCTGCCTGATTGAGGCGGGCGGGTCTGGACGCGATATCTTCATTCGTGCGCCGGGTTTGGTGGCAGCGATGGTGTCTGGGCGACCCAAGATCAACAACTGGGCGCTCAAAACTGTGCCACAGCCGGAATTGAACGGTCGGCAAGGGTTTCAGCCGCGCGGGCGTGCGCTTGGCGGCTCTAGCGCGATCAACGCAATGCTCTATGCACGCGGTCATCCCGGCGATTATGACGAATGGGCCGATCTGGGCTGTGATGGCTGGGACTGGCAGAGCGTGCTTCCATGGTTTCGCACGGCAGAGCGGAACGCGCAGCACGGTGACGCCCTGCATGGCCAATCCGGACCATTGCAAGTCACCAACCAAAATGCGCCCCGTGCCATTTCTGAGGCTTTCGTAACCGCCTGTGAGAGCCTGCAAATCCCCCGCAATCCCGATTTCAACGGCGCGACCCAAGAGGGCGCGGGGCATTATCAGGTGACGCAGTTCTTTGACGGCCCACAGCGCGGTGAACGGTGCTCTGCTGCTGCTGCCTATCTTTTCCCGGTCCTGACACGGCCTAATCTGACGGTGATCACGCAGGCCATGGCTGAGCGGGTGATCTTTGACGGCAAGCGCGCCACCGGCCTACGCTATCGCCACAAAGGGCGGGTGCGCGAGGCGCGCGCGCGGCGGGACGTGATCTTGAGCAGCGGCGCTTTTGGCTCTCCGCATCTCTTGATGCTTTCGGGCATCGGCCCGGCCGAGGCGTTGCAGGCGCATGGTATAAGCCCGGTGCATGACCTGCCCGGAGTGGGTGAGAACCTGCAAGATCATCTGGACTATATCCTTGCCGAAACCTCTAAGCGCGACGAAGTCATCAGCCTTGATCCCAAGGGCCTCTGGCGTCTGGGAAAGGCGGCGCTTGAATGGCGCAAGACGGGGAAGGGCCCGTTCACCACACCCTATGCTGAGGCCGGAGCCTTTCTGCGCTCTGAGCGCACAGTGTCTCGGCCCGATCTGCAACTGCATTTTGTGATCGGCATTGTCGAAGATCACATGCGCACCCTGCATTTTCGCCCCGGCTATTCGTGTCATGTCTGCGTGCTGCGGCCCCATAGCAGGGGTCGGGTGACGCTACGCTCTGCCCGCCCTCAGGATGCGCCTTTGATTGACCCCGCGTTCCTTAGCGACAGCCGTGATCTGACCCTGATGATGCAAGGTGCGCGGCAGATGGATGCGGTGCTGCGCGCGCCTGCTTTGGCACCTTGGCGCAAAGAGCGGTTGCACCCCCACGACTGGACCGATGCGGCACTTGAGGCCGATATTCGCGCCCGCGCCGACACGATCTATCACCCGGTCGGCACCTGCGCGATGGGGCAGGGCGCTATGGCGGTTGTTGATCCGCAGGCGCGTGTTCATGGGCTTGAGGGGCTGCGCGTGGTCGATGCCTCGATTATGCCCCGCCTCGTGGGGGGCAATACCAACGCGCCCACGATCATGATGGCAGAAAAGATTGCGGCGGCGATGATGGGGCGTTCTGCCCCGGATCAGGCGCGATAACGCGCGAGAAACATCTCAACCGCGCCATTGACCACACGCTCTATATCCGCTGGCTCTACTTCTTTGCACATGCCGCACAAGCTGCGCATAAAGAGATCGCTTTTGCATAACTCGCCAAACTGGTTGGCGGCGAGATCCATGTCGTCGATTTTGAGAATCCCGGCGTCGACATAGGGGCGCAAGACTTTGCTTAGCCGTTCGCGCACAAGGTCTGGTCCAGAGGCATAAAATCGACGTCCCAATTCGGGAAACCGATGCGCCTCCGATACGCAGATGCGAAACATTTGTTGTCCGAAGTCTGACAAAAAGAACCGAACGATCCGGGTGGCTGCCTCGTGCAAGACATGATCAATGGTCGCGCCCTTAGCGATCACTTCCATCGCCTCTTCGGCCTGCCGGTTGCATTCAAGCCGCGCGACTTCGGAAAAAAGCAGCCGTTTATCCGGGAAATAGCTATAGAGGGTCGCCTTGGACACCTGCGCCTCACGCGCAATTTCGTCGACGCTGGCGCCTTCGAATCCATCCCGCATAAAGACGCGACGCGCCCCTTCGAGCACCTGGTCGAACTTGCGGCCCTTCTTGATTTCAACGGCGGGTGCCGACATCCAATCCCTCCCCACAGGTCGGAACAGTGTAGTCGGCGCATGCCCGTAACCGCAAGCCCGTCTGCGCGCGGTCACGGGAGGCTGTTTCTGACGCAGATTATCGGTCGATTCCTGCATTACCTTGTGTCACGGGGGCAGGCGCGGGCGCAGGGTAGGTCAGTGTCGGTGTCAGGCTGTTGGTGTCAAAGCTGAAAGCCAAGACAGGGGCCGCGATGAGGCTGAGCGAGAGGGTAAGAACGATCAAGGCGCTTTTCATATCGAACTCCATAACTGAACTGTTGCGTTCAGATATATAACTAAACAGATCGGTTTAGAAATCAAGATAAAAATGAACCGAGTAGTTCACTTTTACCCATACATCCCCCTTTGCCTTCGTAGAATGTAGCGCTAAACTGATTTAGAATAATTCTAACTGAGGTGTCCGATGATTCCCGGTATGACGTCCCGCCGCCGTTTTCGCGATCTCAGCGAGCAAGAAATTCTCGCATTGGCGATCTCCTCGGAAGAGGATGACGCGCGCATCTATCGTTCTTATGCAGAGATGTTGCGGCAAGATTTCCCGGATACCGCTGCCATCTTTGATGGGATGGCGACCGAAGAAGATGGCCACCGTCATCGCCTGATCGAACTGCACCGCAGCCGGTTTGGCGAGGTGATCCCCCTGATCCGGCGCGAGCATGTTGCCGGGTTCTATGCGCGACGTCCTGTCTGGCTGATTGAAAACCTCGGGATCGAGCGTATCCGCGACGAGGCCGAGGCGATGGAGCGCGATGCTGGTGCGTTTTATCTCAAGGCGGCACAGCGCACCACCGATGCCGACACCCGCAAATTGCTTGGGGATCTCGCCGCCGCCGAGGCTGGTCATCAAACCCGCGCCGAAGAGCTTGAGGCTGAGCATCTCGATGCCGATGCGCGCGACGCCGAGGATCGCACCGCCAAACGCCAGTTTGTATTGACATGGGTGCAGCCGGGGCTTGCCGGATTGATGGATGGCTCCGTGTCCACGCTCGCCCCGATCTTTGCCACGGCCTTTGCCACGCAGGACACCTGGACCACGTTTCTTGTTGGTCTTGCGGCCAGTGTGGGCGCAGGCATTTCCATGGGCTTTACCGAGGCTGCCAGCGACGATGGGGAACTCTCTGGGCGCGGCAGCCCGATCAAGCGCGGTTTTGCCTCTGGGATCATGACCACCGTTGGCGGCTTGGGCCATGCGCTGCCTTATCTCATTCCGGATTTCTGGACCGCGACAATCATCGCCTTTGTGGTGGTGTTCATCGAGCTTTGGGCGATTGCCTGGATTCAGAACAAATATATGGAAACGCCGTTCTTTCGCGCGGCGTTTCAGGTTGTTCTGGGCGGTGCGCTGGTCTTTGCCGCTGGCGTGCTGATCGGCAGTGGCTGACGGGCCATAGCAAGTGTTGCGACGAAAGGATGAATGGCGGCGATTGACCCTGCCCCTCAACCTGCTACCACACAACGCATGCTAAGTATCTTTCTCCAGACCCTACCTTTCTTCATGATCATCGGGCTAGGGTATGGCGCCGGGCGCACCGGGTTCTTTCCCGAGGAGGCGACGGCGTGGTTGACGAAGTTCGTCTTTTACTTTGCTCTTTCGGCGATGCTGTTCCGCTTTTCGGCCAATCTCACGCTGGCGGATGTGTTGGATTGGAATTTCATTCTTGCCTATCTCTGGGCCACGGCCTTTGTCTATGGCATCGCCACGGCTGTAGCGCTGGTGCGCCGCGTGAATATCCAAGAGGTCGCTATCGAGGCCCAATGCGCGGTCATCGGCAACGTTGGTTTTCTGGGTGTGCCGATGCTGGCCGTGCTGATGGGGGAAGCGGCGATTGGCTGGGTGATGATCGTCTTGGCGGTGGACCTTATCGTATTTGGCTCGCTTGTGGTGATCCTGATTACCGGCACGCGGGATGGTCGGCTCAGCCTTGGTATCTTGCGCACCGTCGGAATGGGTCTCTTGAAAAACCCGATGATCGTCTCGATCGTCCTGGGCCTCACATGGTCCGGCCTGCGCCTGCCTATTCCAGATCCGATCAACGATTTCGTGCGCATTCTGGGCGGGGCGGCCACCCCCGGTGCGCTCTTTGCCATCGGCGCATCGCTCGCGTCGAAATCGGCTGAGCGACCTCATATCGCGGGATGGCTTTCTTTTTGCAAACTTGTGCTGCACCCGGTTTTCGTGGCCTTTGCCGTGCTCGTCTTGTTCGAGGTTGATCCCTACGCCGGGGCGGTGATGATTGCGGCGGCAAGTCTGCCCGTGGCGGGAAATGTCTTTATGCTCGCCCAGCATTATGGCGTGGCACCCAAGCGTGTGTCGTCCTCGATCCTGATTTCAACTGGCGCTGCCATTGTCACGGTGTCGCTTGTGATCGGTTGGGTGAACCAACTTTACTGAACAGTCCTACGGACGTGAGAGGAGAACATGATGAAAACGGTTTCGGAAAACACCTGTTTTGGTGGCACGCAGGGTGTCTATACCCACGCCTCCGAGGTGTGCGGCGTTGACATGACCTTTGGTCTCTTTCTGCCGGCTGAGGCGCAGGATGGGCCGGTGCCGGTGCTGTGGTATCTCTCGGGCCTGACCTGCACCCATGAGAATGCCATGGTCAAGGCCGGCGCACAGGGTTGGGCGGCAGAGCAGGGCATCGCACTCGTGTTTCCGGATACAAGCCCGCGCGGCGAGGGTGTGGCCAATGATGACGCCTATGATCTGGGGCAGGGCGCCGGGTTCTATGTGAATGCCACGCAATCCCCTTGGGCGCCGCATTTCCGGATGTGGGATTATATCGCTACGGAATTGCCTGCGCTCATCGGTGAGAATTTTGCCGTGGACATGGACCGTCAGGCCATTACCGGGCATTCGATGGGTGGGCATGGCGCGTTGACGCTGGCGATGTCACTGCCGGGGCGGTTCCGGTCCGTGTCGGCCTTTTCCCCCATTTGCAACCCCACCAACAGCGATTGGGGTCGCAAGCAATTCACGGCCTATCTGGGCGCAGACGAAGCCGCCTGGGTAGCGCATGATGCCAACCTGCTGATGGCAGAGCGTGGATTTGACGGGCCGGTTCTGGTGGATACCGGCACCAAGGACCAATTCCTTGACCTGCTGCGCCCCGAAACGCTGGCCCATGCCATGACCGCCCGCCGCCAAGAGGGCACCTTCCGGATGCAAAAGGGCTATGACCACAGCTATTTCTTCATCTCGACCTTCATGGAGGATCACGTGACCTTCCATGCCGAGGCGCTCTATGCGGATTAAGACATGAGCCATTATGATCTGATCATCGTTGGCTCGGGTCCTGCGGGGCGCGCCGCCGCCATTCAGGCGGGCAAGCTCAAGCGTCGCGTGTTGGTGATTGACCGCAAGGATCGGTTGGGCGGCGTGTCGGTGCATACCGGCACGATCCCGTCCAAGACGCTGCGCGAGACGGTGCTCAACCTGTCGGGTTGGCGTGAGCGCAGCTTTTATGGCCGCGCTTACCGGGTCAAGGACAACATCGGTGCCGAGGATCTCAAGGCGCGGCTGCACATGACCTTGGATCACGAGGTTGATGTTCTGGAACATCAGTTCAACCGCAACCACGTGGATACGCTGCATGGCATGGCGCGCTTTGTTGATGCCTATACCATCGAGGTTGCAACCGAGGCGGGCGATGTCACGCGCCTGACTGCTGACCGCTTTCTGATCTCGACCGGGACCAAGACCCATCGCCCAGACACTGTGCCCTTTAACGGGCGCACGGTGGTGGACAGCGATGAGTTTCTGGAGCTTGCCCGGATTCCGCGCAGTCTGATCGTGGTGGGCGCGGGCGTGATCGGGGTGGAATATGCCACGATGTTTTCCGCGCTCGACGTGCGTGTGACCTTGATCGAGCCACGCGATACATTTCTCGATTTCATCGACCGGATGCTCATTCAGGATTTCACCCATCAGATCCGCGAGAATGGCGTTGATCTGCGGCTGGGGTCCGCGATCGAGCGGATCGAGGACGCGGGCGAGCATATCGAGGTGAGCCTTGCCAATGGTCGCCACGTGCGTGCCGAAATGCTGCTCTTTGCTGCGGGGCGGATGGGGGCAACTTCGGCGCTCAATCTGGCGGCGGCGGGTCTGACGACGGATCATCGCAACCGTATTGAGGTTAATCGCAAGACCTATCAAACGGCTGTGCCGCATATCTATGCTGCGGGTGATGTGATCGGGCATCCAAGCCTTGCCTCGACCTCTGTGCAACAAGGGCGCGTTGCGGCCTGTCATGCGCTCGACATCCCGACCCTGCCTGAAAGCCCGTGGTTTCCATATGGCATCTATTCCGTGCCAGAAATTTCCACCTGCGGCATGTCGGAAGAGGAAATGCAGACGCGCGGTATCCCCTATGAGGTGGGCGTTGCACGGTTCCGCGAAACCAGCCGCGGGCATATCATGGGGCTGGAACATGGCATGCTGAAAATGCTGTTTTCGCTCAAGACGCGTCGGGTTCTGGGCGTGCAGATTGTAGGCGAGGGGGCAACGGAACTCATCCACATTGCGCAGGCGGTTTTGAACCTCAAAGGCACGGTGGATTATTTCGTGCAGAACACCTTCAACTATCCCACCTTGGCTGAGGCGTATAAAATCGCGGGGCTTGATGCCTTCAACCGGATGCCCATTCCCGAGGAATACAAGGTAAAGCGCGAGGCAGCCAACCCAGAGGCTTCCTGACGGTTTATAGGATTAAAAACGCCCCCCTGAGCAATCAGAGGGGCGTTTTCACGGTCAATGAACCACGGCGTCCTGTGGGGGCTCTTGTGTCGTGCTGCCAACCCGGTTTCCGATGATCAACCCTTCGGGGCCTGCTGTCACCGGCACCACCGCCCCATCGAGGATTTCCCCGGACAAGAGCGCCTCTGCCAGAGGATCCTGCAACGCGCGCTGGATCACCCGCTTGAGCGGACGCGCGCCGTAGACCGGATCATAGCCTTCATCCGCCAGCCATTTATGGGCCGCGTCATCCAGCGCCAGCGTGATCTTGCGGGCGGCCAGACGTTTCAGCAGCCGCGACATCTGGATATCGACGATGCCATCCATCTGTGGCCGCGTCAGGCGGTCAAACACCACGATCTCATCCAGCCGGTTCAGGAACTCGGGCCGGAAATGCGACCGCACCGCGTCCATCACATCGCGCTTGGCGGTGGCGGCATCGGCCCCTTCTGGCAATTGGCTCAGAGCTTGGCTCCCAAGGTTCGACGTAAGGATGATCAGCGTTTGCTTGAAATCCACGGTGCGGCCCTGACCATCGGTCAGCACACCATCATCAAGCACCTGCAAAAGCACGTTGAACACCTCGGGATGCGCCTTTTCGACCTCGTCGAACAGGACCACCTGATAAGGTCTGCGGCGCACGGCCTCGGTCAACACACCGCCCTCGTCATAGCCGACATAGCCCGGAGGCGCACCGATCAGACGCGAGACCGAATGTTTCTCCATGAACTCGCTCATGTCGATCCGGACCATGGCACTGTCGTCGTCAAATAGGAATTCTGCTACGGCCTTGGTCAATTCGGTCTTGCCCACGCCGGTTGGCCCGAGAAAGAGGAAACTGCCCAAGGGGCGCCCCTCATCGTTGAGCCCCGCCCGCGCACGCCGCACGGCATTGGCCACGGCCTTGACGGCGGTATTCTGACCGATCACGCGGCGATGCAGGTTGGCTTCCATCCCGAGCAGCTTGTCGCGCTCGCCCTCCAGCATCTTGGCTGTGGGAATGCCGGTCCAGCGTTCCACCACCTGCGCGATTTGCTCGGGGCGCACGGCCTCTTCGACCATGACGCCATCATCGCCTTGGGTTTCGGCCTCGGCCAGCTTTTTCTCCAGCCCCGGAATGACACCATAGCTCAGCTCACCGGCACGCGCGAGATTGCCCTCGCGCTTGGCGATGTCCAGCTCGGCGCGCGCGCGGTCAAGCTGTTCTTTGAGGTCGCGCGCACCGGCCAGCTTGTCGCGCTCAGCCTGCCATTTGGCGGTCATCTCGGATGAGCGCTGTTGCAGATCGCCCAGCTCCCTTTCCAGCTTTTCCAGCCGATCCTTGCTGGCGGCGTCGTCCTCTTTCTTGAGTGCTTCGGCCTCGATCTGCTTTTGCAGGATTTCGCGGTCAAGCGCGTCCAACTCTTCGGGCTTGCTGTCCACTTCCATACGCAGCCGACTTGCGGCCTCGTCCATCAGGTCGATGGCCTTGTCGGGCAAGAACCGGTCGGTAATGTAGCGATGCGAGAGCGTGGCGGCGGCGACAAGCGCCGAGTCAGAGATTCGCACACCGTGGTGCAACTCATACTTTTCCTTGATGCCGCGCAGGATCGAAATCGTATCCTCGACCGTTGGCTCCTCGACCACCAGCGGTTGGAACCGGCGGGCAAGGGCCGCATCCTTTTCTACATGCTTGCGATATTCATCGAGCGTCGTTGCCCCGATACAGTGCAATTCACCACGCGCGAGGGCGGGCTTGATCAGGTTTGCGGCATCCATCGCGCCATCGGCCTTGCCGGCACCGACCAGCGTGTGCATCTCGTCGATGAATAGGATGATTTCGCCTGCGGCCTGCGTCACCTCGTTCAGCACGCCCTTGAGCCGCTCTTCGAACTCGCCGCGATATTTCGCCCCGGCAATCAGCGCGCCCATATCAAGCGACAAGAGCCGCTTGTTGCGCAGAGATTCCGGCACGTCGCCATTGACGATGCGCAGGGCAAGGCCCTCGGCGATGGCGGTTTTACCCACCCCCGGCTCCCCGATCAAAACCGGGTTGTTCTTGGTGCGACGGCTGAGCACCTGCATGGCGCGGCGGATTTCATCGTCGCGACCGATGATAGGGTCAATCTTGCCCTCACGTGCTGCTTTGGTCAGGTCACGGGCGTATTTCTCGAGCGCCTCGTAGGTGTCCTCTGCCGATGCGGAATCTGCCGTGCGCCCCTTGCGGATATCGTTGATCGCTTCGTTGAGCTTTTGCGCCGAGACAGCCCCTGCCTCTAGCGCATCCTTGGCTGGGGATTTCACCAGGGCCAGCGCGGTCAGAATGCGTTCCACGGGAACAAAGCTGTCGCCCGCCTTTTGTGCCAGTTTCTCGGCCTCGGCCAAAACCTTGCCGGTCTGCTGATCCATATAGGTTTGCCCTGCATCGCCAGACACGCGTGGGATTTTGGCCAGAGCGATGTCATTCGCTTGCGTCACGCGTTCGGGCGCGCCACCGGCGCGTTTGATCAGGTTGCTGGCCAGCCCCTCGGGGTCGTCAAGCAACGCTTTCAGGATATGTTCTGGGGATAGTTTCTGATGGCTTTCGCGCATCGCGATGGTCTGGGCGGCCTGAATGAAACCACGCGACCGTTCCGTGAACTTGTTGAAGTCCATGGGCTTTCTCCTTTTGACAAGCGTTCCCCCGGTGGCGCACCCAGCATTAGGCATGCGGCGGTCGGGGACCTCTCACCATAAATGGGTAACAGTGCCGTGAGGTTCAAGACGGATCGCGCTGGAATCGCGTGAGCGGCACTTTTTCGTGAGAGGGACTTGGCAGGACCTGCTGCAATACCGATCTGTCGCAGAGTTATCCACAGGGCTATGTCGCCCTATAAAGAGGATAGAAGCCATGACAGAGCAGGCAGTGAGACTGGAAGCGATCGGATACAATCCCGAATGGTCCGCCTTTTTCGCGAGGGCCGAAGTGGTCGACGGGCAGGAACGGTTGGTTTATCCCGTGCTTTTCCGGGCTCCTCTGACTGCAGAATTCGCAAGGGTGACTCACGGTTTGATGGAGCATGCCCGGTATCTGCATCGCTCTGGCCGGTCCGACCTTCGGCTGCGCCGGGCGACTGTCCGCCCTGTGCCACCAATTGCCGCCTGACTCCGCATCCCGAAAAAAGATGCAAAATCGTCGTGATTTCACCGTGAAATCGCGTCAGGCTATCTTTAGTATCAAGCCTGTAAACAACCGGCGTCATGCGCCGTTTGCCCTGTAAAGAGTAATAAGGTTCGTAAGATGCATATCATCAAGGTCCGCGCGCGCGAGATGCGCCGTGATAGTCACGCTGCCTGCGTCAGTGGCGTGTTGTTGCTGGAAACGGAAACCGGCCAAATCAGCCTGAATGTCACGGTGCCAGCAAAAGAGGCGAGCCATAACGCATTGTGGCTGGATGCCTTGCGCCAATTGCAGCGCTTGCCTGAGTTTCGGCGCAACGGGCGTCAGATCACCTTGGCTGATACAGCTTTTGACGGGATGTGCGCAGAGGCTTGACGCCGCGCATCGCCGCCGCGACAAGGGCGCTATCCGACAGCAGAGGACCGCGCCCCATGACTGATGACCGCCTGATCGTAGCCCTTGATGTGCCCAATGCGCTGGAGGGTCTCCAATTGGCAGAGCAATTGGGTGCCTCGGTCGGCTTTTACAAGATTGGCCTTGGAATGCTGACGGGGGGCGGATTGGCCCTCGCTAACGAGTTGAAAACCGAGCAAGGCAAGCGAATTTTCCTCGACATGAAGCTCTTTGACATCGGCGCCACGATCGAGGCGGCGGTGCGGGGACTGGCCCAGTTCGATCTGGATTTCCTGACCGTACATGGTGATCCGCATGTGGTGCGCGCCGCCAAAGAGGGGGCCTCGGGCAAGCCGATGAAAATCCTTGCGGTCACGATCCTCACCTCGCTTGATCGCGCCGATCTTGATGCTGGGATGATCAAATCGGGCGATCTGCCTGATCTGGTGGCCGAGCGCGCGGGCCGTGCCTTTGACGCCGGGGCCGATGGGGTCATTGCCAGCCCGCAAGAGGCGGCGATGATCCGTGCCCTGCCCGAAGCTAAGGGTCGCCTGATCGTCACACCGGGTGTGCGCCCTGAAGGCAGCGCTTTGGGTGACCAAAAGCGGGTGGCAACCCCGGCACAGGCCATCGCTGACGGGGCCGACCACATTGTCGTCGGCCGGCCCATTTGGGCGGCACAAGATCCACGCGCGGCGGCAGAGGCGATCCTGTCACAATTGCGCGGCTGATGCTGAGACGGAGTTTTGGAGCGGGTAACGGGAATCGAACCCGTAACTGAAGCTTGGGAAGCTTTCGTGATACCTTTTCACCATACCCGCCGCAGCGCTCTGGATAGCACCGTCACTTGGCCAGCTTCAAGCGAAAACTTGTGGGTCAGGCCTGTGCAAACGGAATGTCGGGTTTGGTTCACGCTCCAAAGCGGATCACGGTTTGCCCCTTGGGGGTGGTGCTGCGATAGACCACCGTATCTGGCAGGTGCAGCGTCAGCGGCACCTCTGCCTGTTCGGCACGCCACGGCTGTTTAAGGTCAAGGCAACTGGCCTCGGCGCCGGTGTAGTCGCCGCGTGCTGAAACGCGGCGCAGATTACCCAGATCCCGCGCAATTTCTTGGCCTGATTGCATCACGTGACTGCGGCGCAAAATCTCACGCCCCAGCCCCTCGGTTTGAGCGTCCTGACCCGGCAGGTCGGACCAGACCCCGCAAAGATGCGCACGCCCATTGATCGGCCGCAGTTCGGCGGCAAGGCGCAGGCCCCCACCGCTGCTGTAGCGCCCCTCGATAACCTGCGATGCACTCGAAAGCGGCAGGGTGCGGCTGTTGCGGACCAAAAGCGGGATAACCTCCAGCGCCGCACTCATCGCGCCGGTGCCGGTCTGGGCAAAGTCGACCTGCGGACCACTGCCGCCGCCATTGCTGCGGCTGATCTGCTTGCGCGGCATGAATACTTCGGGCACGCGGCCCGGCTGCCATTTCAGAGTGGTCAGGATGCACCCCGCTGGCGCACCCGCGTAATCAAGCCGTGGGGCGATCTGGGGCAGGTCCCCCAGATTCTGCGCAATGCGCTGGCCATCCACATACACCGTCGCCAAGCGCACGATCTCGCGGGCGGCACCTTTGGTATAGCTCGATTGGCTCTCGCTCTCGGACCATACTCCGCACAGGGCGGTGCGCCCATCGGTCGTGGGGCGCAACTCGGTCGCAATGGTCAAGCCGCCACCGTTGCTGAAGGTGCCATGCGCGAGGCTTACTCGCTCACTGAGCGCGGTTTGCGCCTCTGCGCCCCCAACCAGTCCGAGGATCAGGGCAAAAGTGATGGCGATCTGCGGCATGAGGTTCTCCGGTGCGGTTTGTGCCAACCTAACAGCGCGCGCGCACCGGCTCAATTGCCGTCATCCTTGGACAGGATGATGTCGGCGTCAGACCGCCACTTGCAGCAATTGTTCCTCAACCATCCGATCCGCGAGGGTTGCAGGGCTCAGGTCTTCGCCCGTTGCGCGCGTCAGGATATGTGCCATGCGCGCCTGCATCGCGCCCAGCCGCTCTTCGACCCAAGGCGCGCGTGGGCTGATCCGCAGGATTTCGGCGGCGACATTGATGATCCCGCCACCATTGGCGACGTAATCGGGCAGATAGAGAATGCCGCGCGCGCGCAGGCGCTCTGCATCCTCGGGCGTAGCCAGTTGGTTATTGGCGGCACCACAGATCATCTTTGCCCCAATTTCGGGGATGCTCCGGCTATTGAGCACGCCACCAATGGCACAGGGCGCAAAGATATCCGCGTCAACAGCATGGATGGTGCGCGGATCGACCATGGTTGCGCCGAATTCGCGTACCGTGCTGTCTGCATGGGCCGGGTTCATATCCGCCACGCTCAGCTTTGCGCCCGCCTCGTGGAGCAAGTGGCAGAGGTGCCAGCCGACATGGCCCAGCCCCTGCACCGCCACATGGCGACCGCTGAGGGTGTCTGTGCCCCAAAGCTGCGCCGCGCCAGCGCGCATCGCGCCCAAGACACCGCGCGCCGTCACTGGCGAGGGATCGCCACTGGCATGCGCCCCGCAATCCAACCCCGCGACGAACCGCGTTTCGCGGGCAAGCTCGGCCATATCCTCGGGAGACATGCCCATATCCTCGGCGGTCCAGTAGCGCCCTTGCAGCATGTTGATCGCACGGCCCATGGCGCGCAGCAACGCCGGCGTCTTGTCGCGCGCGGGGTCCCCAAGGATGACCGCCTTGCCACCGCCCAACGGCAGACCGGCGGCGGCGTTCTTGTAACTCATGCCGCGCGACAGGTTGAGCACATCCTCAAGGGCGGCGTCGTCACCCTCGTATACGCGCATGCGCAATCCACCCGCAGCCGGGCCAAGCCGTGTGGAATGCAGCGCGATAAATCCGCGCAATCCGCTGGCGTGATCCTCGACGCGGTAAACTTCCTCATGGGTTGGGCTGGCAAGACGTGTGAGCATGTTGGACTCCTCCTTGCCCGCAAGGTAAGAGCGGTCAGGCGCGATAAAACAGCAAACTCATGTCAATCGCGTGTGACTTTTGGGTGATATCTCTAACAACAGGGGGCAAAACAGGAAAAATGGATCGCATTGACCGCCAGATCATCGCCGCCCTGCAACGCGATGGACGTCAGCGATTGGCCGATTTGTCGACGGCAGTGGGCCTGTCGCCCACGCCTCTGGCGCGGCGCATCGCCCGGCTTGAATCCGATGGGGTCATCACGGGTTATGCCGCGCGCGTGGATCAGGAAAAACTTGGCCTGCCACTGAATGCCTTCATCTTTGTCGAGTTAGAGCACCACACCCGTGATGCGATCACAGCGTTTGAGAACCGACTTCGGCGGTTTGATGAGGTGATGGAATGCTACCTGATGACCGGCACACGCGATGTCCTCTTGCGGGTGGTGGCCGCAGACTTGAAAGATTTTGACCGGTTTCTTGAGGATGGGTTGATGCAGACACCCGGTATCCGCTCCATGCGGTCAAGTTTCGCGTTGCGTACCATGATCCGGCGCGACGCGCTGCCAGAGGTTTGAGAGGTGGACCGCTTCAATGTGATCGTCATAGGGGCCGGGCCTGCCGGTGCCTCGGCTGCTTATGTGGCGGCGCGTGCCGGGCTGCGCGTGGCCCTGATCGACCGCAAGACCTTTCCACGCGAAAAACTTTGTGGTGGCCTCATCACCGGACGCGCGCGGCGGCATTACGCCGAGATTTTCGGGCATGAAATGCCGTTTGATCCACAGGACCGCAAGACTACGGTGGATTTCCGCTATCGTGGTCAGCCGGTGGGGCTGATTGAGGACGCGCCAGCCCTTTGCGCCACAATGCGCTGGGATATGGATGCGATGCTCTGCGGGCATGCGATGGCGGCTGGGGCGCAGGATTTTACCGGGCAGGCAGTGGCCGAGATCGACTGTGACGCGCGGAGAGTGACGCTCAAAGACGGCGCTACGCTGCAGTATGAGGTTCTGATTGGCGCGGATGGTGTCAATTCCCAAGTGGCGCGTGCGCTCTTTGGTCAGCCATTTGATCGGCAGCGCATTGGGTTTGGGCTTGAGATTGAGGCGCGCGGCGCGCATCTCAATCCTGCGGGGCCAATCCGGATTGATCTGGCGGCGGCGCAATGGGGCTATGGCTGGGTCGTTCCCAAGCGGTGCTCGACCACGGTTGGGGTGGGCGGTCTCTTGTCGGAGAACGCGGATATGAAACAGGCCATGTCAGCCTATTGCGAGATGTTGGGCATTGACGCCGCAGACCTGCACGTCAAAGGCCAATTCCTGCCTTTTGGTGATTTCCGCAAAATGCCGGGGCAGGGCGCCGTGCTGCTTGCAGGCGATGCGGCGGGACTGGTTGATCCGATCACTGGCGAAGGCATCGGCTATGCCATGCAGAGCGGGCAATTGGCGGCAAAGGCGGCCCTTGCGGCGCTGAACGCGGGGCGGCCCCAGACTGCACTCAGCCATTATCGCCGCGCACTGCGCCCTGTGCATCGCGCCCTGCGAATGGCGCGGCTGATCCGTCCAGTGATCTTTCTGCCTGCGCTCGAGCCTGGGTTTGCCCGTGCCTTTCGACGTTCCTCCACCTTGCGCCATGAGTATTTGCGCCTGATGGCGGGCGAGGTCGAGTATGGTCAAATACTGACCCGTCTCGTGCTCCGCCTGCCCCGCCTTGGGCTACTGGCCCTGCGCGCCCGTTTCTGACAGGGATGGAAGGATGGGGGACGCTGTCCCCCAAACCTTCAGAGTGCCGCTTTGAACAGCGCCGTCAGATTGGCCTCGGTCAGCGTCACCGGGTTGCCGCCACAGCTTGGGTCGGTCAGCGCATCGCGCACGAGGTCGGGAATCGCCGCCTCGGTCACACCGAGATCACGCAGGCTGCGCGGAATCCCGAGACTGTCGTTGAAGTCCTGCACAAAGGCGCGGAAGCCATCGTAGCCGCCGGTGATGCCGAGATATCCCGCCGCCCGGTCGAACCGGTCGCGGATCACGTCGGCGTTCAGGTCCAGCACTGCTGGCATACAGACCGCATTGGTGGTGCCGTGATGGGTGTTGAAATGCGCGCCAATCGGATGGCTCATGGCGTGGATCGCGCCCAGACCCTTTTGAAACGCGGTGGCCCCCATCGCGGCCGCACTCATCATCTGCGCGCGCGCTTCGATATCCGTGCCATCGGCATAGGCGCGCGGCAGGTAGTCGATCACAAGGCGCATGCCCTCAAGGGCTATGCCCTGCGACATCGGGTGGTAATGGGGCGAGGAAAACGCCTCGACGCAATGGGCAAAGGCGTCAAGCCCGGTGCCAGCGGTGATGAATTTCGGCATGCCGACGGTCAGTTCGGGATCGCAGATCACGACCGTGGGCAGGAATTTGGGGTGAAAGATGATCTTTTTCGCATGGGTTACGGAATTGGTGATCACGCTGGCGCGCCCCACTTCCGAGCCGGTTCCGGCGGTGGTGGGCACGGCGATGATCGGCGCGATGGCATCCGCATCGGCGCGTGTCCACCAATCGCCCACATCCTCGAAATCCCACACGGGCCGTGTCTGCCCTGCCATGAAGGCCACGCATTTACCCAGATCAAGACCCGAGCCACCGCCAAAGGCGATCACCCCGTCATGCCCGCCTGCCTGATAGGCGGCAACACCGGCGGCAAGGTTGATCTCATTGGGGTTGGGATCAACTTCGGAAAACATCGCCCGGCCAAGGCCTGCGGCCTCGAGGATATCGAGCGCCCCCGCCGTGACGGGCAGGCCCGCCAGCCCCTTGTCCGTGACAAGAAGCGGGCGCTTGATCCCGGCCTGTGCGCAGGCGGCGGGCAGTTCAGCAATCCGGCCAGCGCCGAATTTGATCGCGGTCGGATAGGACCAGTTGGCAGTCAGGGTCATTTCGTCACCTTCTTGAGATGGTAGGATTTGGGGCGCGTGAGGTTGTGATAGCCGATCACCGACAGACCACCGCCGCGCCCGGTGTTCTTGCAGCCGGTCCAGCAGAGGCCGGGATCGAGGTAATCGGCGCGGTTGAGGAAAACCGTGCCGGTCTCGATGCGGTCGCCCACCGCCTGCGCGCGGTCGACATCGGCGGTCCAGAGGCTGGCGGTTAGGCCGAATTCGCTGTCATTCATCAGCGCAATCGCCTCTTCGTCCGAGGACACCGGCATGATGCCCACCACGGGGCCAAAACTTTCGTCGCGCATGACGCGCATCTTGTGGCTGACATTGGTCAGGATTTGGGGCGTCAGATACGCGGCACCGTCGTCCTCGGGCATCGTGGCGATATGCGCCTTTGCCCCCATCTCCAGCGCTTCGGCCACCTGTGCGCGCACCTCTGCAGCAAAGCGCACATTGGCCATTGGCCCGATAGTGGTTTCAGCGTTCATCGGGTTGCCCAGTTTGTAGGAATTCACCAGCGCCACGGATTTCTCGACAAAGGCATCGAACAGGCTCTGATGCACATAAATCCGCTCGATCCCGCAACAGCATTGACCCGAATTGAACATCGCCCCGTCGATCAGCGTCTCGACGGCGGCGTCAAGATCGGCGTCTTCCATCACATAACCGGGGTCTTTGCCGCCCAGTTCCAGCCCAAGCCCCGTAAAGGTGCCCGCCGCCGCGCGCTCCATCGTGCGCCCGCCGCCCACCGAGCCGGTGAAGTTGATGAAATTGAACGCTCCGCCCGCAATCAGCGCCGATGTGGTGTCATGATCCAGAAACACGTTTTGGAACACATCCTCCGGCACGCCCGCAGCATGAAACGCACGTGCCATGCGTTCGCCCACCAAAAGCGTTTGCGTGGCGTGTTTCAGCACCACGGTATTGCCCGCGATGAGCGCGGGCGCCACGGTGTTGATCGCGGTCATATAGGGGTAATTCCATGGGGCCACGACGAAAACCACCCCATGCGGCACGCGCTTGATATAGCGCAGAAACGTGGCATCCTCGCCCACCGCGATATCTGCCAGCGCGCTCTCGGCAATCGTTGCCATATGGCTTGCACGCTCGTTGAAGCCGCGGAATTCGCCGCCATAGCGCACCGGGCGGCCCATCATATGCGCCAGTTCCGGCACGATTTCGTCGTTCATCGCGCCCACGGCGGCGACACCGGCCATCACCAGATCAATACGCTCTTGCAGGGGGCGCGCGGCCCATGCCGCCTGTGCTGCCCGCGCGCGGGCCGCCACCGCTTGCGCCGCCTCCAGCGTCAGGACGGGGCGCTCGGCATAGACCGTTCCGTCAATGGGAGAGATACATTTCAACATTTGCATGATCGCATCCTTGATCGCGGGCATGGTGCCCGTCCTTTTGTCGTTCCAAAAATACTCAAATCCGCGCGTGCGGCGCTCAGGCCCGCTCGAATCCGCGCGCCACCTCGTAATCCGTGACCACGCGGTCGAAATCCTCGATCTCAACCTCAGCGGCACGGGCATAGTGATCTACGACCTCGTCGCCAAAGGTTTCGCGCAGAAATTGAGACTGCTTGAGGGTGTGATAGGCATCGCGCAGCGTTTCCGGGATGCGCCCCGTCTGGCCGCTATAGGCATCGCCCGTCGCGGGCGGGGCCAATTCCAGCTTGTCCTCGATGCCCTTGATCCCTGCTGCAAGCATCGCCGCCATGGCGAGATAGGGGTTGAGATCCGATCCGCCCACGCGGCATTCGACGCGCACCGCCTTGGACCCCTCGCCACAGAGGCGAAAGCCCGCAGTGCGATTGTCCACCGACCACAAGATGCGGGTGGGGGCAAAGGTGCCCTTTTGGAACCGCTTGTAGCTGTTGATATAGGGGGCGAGAAAATAGGTGTAGTCGGGCGCGTATTTCAGCAGGCCCGCCATGTAATGCTTCATCAGTTGCGACATCCCAAGGCTGTCTTGGGGATCAAAGAACGCGGGTTTTCCATCCTGCCACAGCGATTGATGCACATGGCTAGAAGATCCCACGCGCCGGTGATCCCATTTCGGCAAGAAGCTGGCGGCATGCCCCTGCTGCCATGCAATTTCCTTGATCGCATGTTTGGCGATGGTGTGGTAATCGGCCGTATCAAGAGCGGGGGCATATTTGATGTTGAGTTCCTCCTGCCCTGCCTCCGCCTCGCCTTTGGTGTTTTCGATGGGCAGACCGGCGGCATAGAGATGATTGCGGATGGGCCGCATCACATGCTCTTCCTTGGTGGTCTGGAAGATATTGTAATCCTCGTTATAGCCCGAGAGCGGCGTCAACTCGCGATAGCCGGATTTGCGGATGTCGTCATAGCTTTTCTCAAACAGGAAGAATTCCAGTTCCGTCGCCATCATCGCGTCAAAGCCCATGGCATCGAGCCGCGCCATTTGCCCCTTGAGCATGGCGCGGGGGCTGTGCGGGACCGGTGCATGGGTGTGGTGATCCAAGACATCGCAGAGCACCATCACCGTGCCTTCGAGCCACGGCATCGGGCGCAGCGTGCTCAGGTCGGGTTTCATCACATAGTCGCCATAGCCACGTTCCCAGCTTGTGGCGGCAAAGCCTTCGGGTGTGGTCATTTCCAGATCGGTGGCCAGCAGGTAGTTGCAGCAATGGGTCTCTTCCCACGCGCTGTTGACGAAATGGCCAGCGTGAAAGCGTTTGCCCATAAGGCGGCCCTGCATGTCCACAAGGCACACAAGCACGGTATCCACCTTGCCCGCCGCGACCTCTGCCTTGAGGGTTTCGAATGTCAGCCCCATGATGTGCTCCGTCTTTCCGTATCTGAACGTCTTTAATGGTTTCGGGTTGCGGGTAAAAGCGCCCCCCGGTCTGATGCCGGGGGGCGGTGTTATCAGGTATAGCGATAGGGCCGACCGGCCTTTTGCATGTCGGCGTTATACTTCTTGAAGATTTCGACAACCTTGGCCTTGGTCGGGCTTTCGGCGGCGATTTCATCCCAGAACACAAGGGCTGCATCCTCGACTTGCTGCCATTCGGCATCGGGAATCGTGGTCAGCTTCATCTTGTCCCCATTGACGCGCAGGCTGGCTTCGCCGCCCCAATACCACCACTGACGATAGTAATGCGACTGGTCACAGCAGACCCGGAACAGGGTTTGCAGATCCTCGGGCAGTTCGTTCCAGCGGTCCATATTGGCAAAGAACGACCCGGCCCAAGCGCCCGAGATGTTGTTGGTCAGGAAATAGTCGGTCACATCGGCCCAGCCCACCGTGTAATCTTCGGTGATCCCCGACCATGCGATTCCGTCCAACTCGCCGGTCTGCACCGCAACCTCGATGTCTTCCCACGGTAGGGTTACGGGGACGACGCCGAACTGCGTCAGGAACCGCCCTGCCGTCGGGAAGGTAAAGACGCGCTTGCCTTCCAGATCCTTGAGGCTGTTGATCGGCTCTTTGGTGGCGAAATGGCAGGGGTCCCATGCGCCCGCGCTGATATGCTTGACGCCGACCTTGGAATACTCCTCATCCCAGATTTCATTCAGCCCGTATTGGTTGAAAAGTACGGGCACATCCAGGCTGTAGCGGCTCGCAAAGGGGAAGTAGCCGCCAAAGACCGTCACTTCCGTTGGGCTTGCCATGCTGTCATCGTCGGACTGTACCGCATCAATCGTACCGCGTTGCATGGCGCGGAACAACTCGCCTGTCGGCACCAGCTGATCGGCAAAGAAAAGCTCGATCTGCATCCGGTCGCCTGCGATCTTGTTGAACATGTCGATGGCGGGTTTCACCACATGCTCGGCCAGCGCGGCCCCGGCATAGGTCTGCATCCGCCAAGTGATCTTGGATTGCGCCAACGCGGGTGTGGCGAGCGGAGCGGCCAGCGCGCCCGCTCCAGCAGCGGTCAGAAACTTGCGTCTTGTGGTCATCGTCTTCTCTCCTTGTTGTGAAATCCGGCCCCTGTCCAGGGCTCTTCTCGGGGTTATTTTCCGTAAACATACTCTGGCAGCCAGAGGGCGATTTGCGGGAACACCATCACCAGAACCAGCGCCAGCACCATCACGCCGACAAATGGCACAATCGAGCGATAGATGTCGCGCAGGCTGATTTCCGGTGGTGCCATGGCCCGCATGAGAAAGAGGTTATAGCCAAAGGGCGGCGTCATGTAGGCAATTTGCGTGGTGATTGTATAAAGCACGCCATACCAGATCAAATCAAAGCCAAGCGCGCCCACCAGCGGCACGTAAAGCGGTGCGACAATCACCAGCATCGCGGTGTCATCCAAAAACGTGCCCATCAAGATGAACGAGAGTTGCATCAGGATCAGGATCATCCACGGGCTGAGATTCAATTGCTCGGTAAAGAGATATTCAATCGCCTTGACCGCGCCCAATCCGTCGAACACCGCGCCAAAGCCCAAGGCGGCCAGAATGATCCACATGAACATGCACGAAATCGCCAGCGTGTTGCGCACCGAGGTCTCGAACACCTCTCGCGTCATCCGTCGCTTGAGCACCGCCGCCACAAAGGCTGCCATCGCGCCAATTGCCGAGCTTTCCACAAGGCTTGTCCAACCTTTCACAAAGGGGATCATCATCGTGGCAAAGATCACCAGTGGCAGCAGGCCCGCGCGCAACAACCGCAGCTTTTCCGCCAAGGGCACGTTGCGCTCTTCCTCTGGCAGCACCGGACCAAGCTCGGGCTGAATCCGGCAGCGCACATAGATGTAGATGATGAACATCGTGGCCATCATCAGCCCCGGCAGAACCCCCGCCAGCCACAATTGCCCCACCGGTTGCCGTGCGATCATTGCATAAAGCACCAGCACCACCGACGGCGGCACAAGGATGCCAAGGGACGATCCCGCCTGAATGACCCCCGTCACCATGATCTTGTCATAGCCGCGCCGCAACAGCTCTGGCAGGGCTATGGTGGCCCCAATCGCCATGCCCGCCACGGATAGGCCGTTCATCGCGGAAATCAGCACCATCAAGCCAATCGTACCAATCGCCAGACCGCCCCGTACCGGCCCCATCCAGACATGGAACATCTTGTAGAGATCATCTGCGATCTTGGATTCCGACAGAACGTAGCCCATGAAAATGAACATCGGCAGCGTCAGCAGCGGATACCACTTCATCAGCTTCATCGCGCTGGCAAAGGGCACATCCACCCCGCCCACACCCCAGAGCAGCATCGCCGCCGCCGCGCCCACAAATCCGATGGCGCCAAATACCCGCTGCCCGGTCATGAGCATCAGCATCATCGAAGAAAACATCAGGAGGGCGATCATTTCATAGGGCATCAGACCGCCTCGCCTTTTAGCCTAAGGATGTCGCGGCAAAGCTCTGCAAGTGCCTGCAACAGCATCAGGAATACGCCAAGGCACAGAACGGCCTTGATCGGCCAGATCAGAGGCCGCCACGCGGTCGAAGACCGTTCCATAAAGCCGAACATCTCGCCCGCCGCCGTTGGCCCTTGGGTCACGAGCGTCTTGAACACCTGCCAGAACCACGAAAACGGCTCTGTCCCGAAATACCCCAGCGAATAGGCGGTAGAGCCTACAGCGCCGTAGAGCAGCACCCCCAGATAAAACAGCAGGAAGAAGACCGTAAAGGCATCCACGCACGCCTTTGTGCGGACGGACCAAGCCCCGTAAAACAGGTCCATGCGCACATTGCTGCCCAGTTGGATCGAATAGGGCCCGCCCAGAACGTAATAGGCAACCATCACGAATTGCGCGGTTTCCAGCGTCCAGAGTGAGGGGTTGAAGAATGTCTTGGACACCGACGACCACAGCAGCACGCCGATCAGCACGAAAATCAGATACATCGCGACCCGCCCGATAAAGCGGTTCATGGCGTCAATGGCGCGAATATAGGCCCAAACGATCCTAGGCATGGGCGCCCCCTTTGACGGTCTCGCCAAGGACGTTCAACGCCGGACGCAGCAGGGTCAAAACCTCATTCGCGAGGTGGGCTTGGCTTTCCGCACCTTGCAACAGGTCATTTCGGATTTCGATCATCACATTGGGCAGATCATGCGCCAGCCCGTGCAGTTGTAGCGAATGGGTGACGCCATCCTCTGGCCCATAGGGATCATTGCGGCGGATCACGCGGTGGGGCAGGCGGTGCGCTTCAGCCAGCATGGCATCGGCCAGGCGCGTGTCACTGTCATGCAAAATGCCGATCTCGCAGTCACGCTGCGCTCCGAACCATACTGGCGAAAAGCTGTGGATGGTAACCAGCGCTGTCGCCAGCCCAGCCGTTTTGCGTGCGCAGATTACTTGGCGAACCGCGCTGCAAAACGGCGTATAGACCTGCGCCACCCGTTGGGCGCGTTCCGCAGCGCTCAGCCCACGATTGCCCGGCACCTCGATTACCTCAGAGCGGTCTGGCATCGCACTTGTCGCCTCGGGCGGGCGGTTGCAATCATAGACGAGGCGCGACACGGTGGCGGCCACCATTGGTGAGCAAAGCGCCTCCGCCAGCTGTATCGCGACCGCGCGTGCGCCGGGATCCCAGGCCGCATGGCTGCTGCGCGCCTCTGCACTCAGCCCAAGCCCGCCATACTGCGCGGGGATGACATTCGAGGCATGCTCGCACAGGATCAGAAGCGGGCCATTGGCCTGCGCACCGATCACCTCGACCACGTCAGAATCATCCCAGTTCAGATTGCGTGTCATGCGCCCCCCTGCGGCATTTGTAAAAATGTTTCCACATGGGGAAATTTGTGTCAATATATTTCCAGAAGGCTTTGTCGGATTGCCATCCGGCCTGCCTGTTTCGACAGCACCCGTTCAGGAGCCGCGATGTGACCAAGCCCCCGCCAACCGTGCGCGACCTGATCCGCGCGCATTACAGCGCTCTCACTCAATCCGAACGCAAGTTCGCGCAGGCGCTGTTGGACAGCTATCCGGCGGCGGGTCTGGCCTCGATCACGATCGTCGCGGCGAATGCGGGCGTGTCAACACCCACCATTGCCCGCATGGTGCAGAAGCTGGGGTTCAAAGGCTATCCGCAATTCCATCAGGCGCTGCTTCGAGAGTTGGAGGCCAAGGTATCCGGTCCAACCCAACGCCGCGCCAATTGGGCGTCAGAGGCGCCCGCCACCCATTCGCTGAACCGATTTGCGCAGGCGGTCACGCAGAACATCGAACAAACCTTTGCCAATATCGACAGCGCCCGGTTCGATGCGGCGGCGCGCCTTTTGGCCGATACCGACGGGCGGCTCTATCTGGTTGGCGGACGTATCACGCGGGCGCTGGCCGATTACGCCTTTACCCATTTTCAGGCCGTGCGCGGACGGGTCACGCACATGACCTCGTCCTCCGCCACATGGCCGCATTACGTGCTGGATATGGCCAAGGGCGATACCCTTTTGATGTTCGACATCCGCCGCTATGAAACCAGCCTGGTGCGGCTGGCCGAGATTGCCACGGCGCGCGGTGTCCGCGTGGTGCTGATCACCGATCAATGGATGAGCCCGATTTCAGATCTGGCCACCCATACCTTTAACTGCTGGGTCGAAATCCCCTCGGCTTGGGATTCCAATATCTCGACCATGATGCTCCTTGAGGCGTTGATTGCCGCCGTGCAAGAAGAACGCTGGCCCGCCACCCGCGAGCGATATGAAGAGCTGGATGCCCTGTTTAACGCGACCCGGTTGTTTCAGAAATAAGCACGCCCTTGCCAGCGATAAGATGGGTGATCTGCACCGCCGCCTGCGCCACTGCCGCACCAAACTCTGAAATCTGGGCATCACGAAAACGGCTGCTGGGGCCAGAGATCGACACGCCGGCACATGGCTCTCCACGATCGTTGAAAATCGCGGCACCGATGCAGGACATGCCGTCATATCTCTCGTTGCGATCAAACGACCAGCCGCGCGTGCGGGTCTCGGCCAGATCATCAAAAAGGGCACGCGGCGTGATCAATGTCTCTTCGGTGAATCCCTTGAGGCCCGCGCCCTTGAGAAGCGCCATCAGTCGATCCTCGGGCAGGGCTGCCAAAATCGCCTTGCCGGTTCCCGAGGCATGCATTGGCGTGCGCGATCCGGGGGGAAAGAAGGCGCGGATCGGATTTTGCGTCTCGACCTGACCGATGAAAACCACCTCTGCCCCATCCGGTACTGCCAGATTGGCGGTCTCGCCGGTCTGTTCCATCAAGCGCCGCATCACCGGGCGGCCCGCATCCGCCAGATTGGTCCGCTTGAGATAGGCAACCCCTGTGCGATAGGCTTCGATCCCGATGGTCCAATCCTGCCGCTCTTCGTCGAACCGCACAAAATCGCGCTTTTGCAGGGTCGTCAGAATGCGATGCGTCGTGGCGGTGGGAATGCCGAGGCTGAGCGAAAGATCCGTCAAGTTCACCCCTTCTTGCCGTGCCACGGCGGTCAGCACGGACAGCGCCCGGTCTAACGCCTGCATGGTGCCGGCGCTGCTATCGGCGAATTGCGATTTCGGGCGGCCGCGCGCGCGTTTGGTCTGGGTCATGGTGGCGATTCCCTTGCTAGAGGTCTTGGTGGGCAATTGTATGCAGAATAAAAAATATTTTCATGTTATTCTTTGAATTAGATATGGAAAAATGAAAATCAAATAAAATCATGCATTTGGATATTTAATTAATAAAATGAAAATGCTTTTCAAGAAAATTGCAAAGCGACGCGCCTCACGTCATATTACCGCTATCTCAGAGGAGGATGGTGCAATGTCAGATCAAAACCCGGTTTTCATCCCCGGCCCCACGAATATCCCCGACCGGCTGCGTCGTGCCATGCAGGTGCAGACACAGGATCACCGCTCGCCCGCGTTCGTTAATACGCTCGCCCCGGTTCTTAAGGGCTGCAAGACCGTCTTTGGCACTGCCAAGGGCGAGATCATCACATTCCCCGCCTCCGGCACCGGCGGTTGGGAAGCGGCAATCACCAACACCCTCAGCCCCGGCGACAAGGTTCTGGTGGCGCGGTATGGCATGTTCAGCCACCGTTGGATCGACATGTGCCAACGTCATGGGTTGGATGTTCAGATCATCGAATGCCCATGGGGCAGCGGCGCGCCTGCCGACCGTTTCCAAGAGGCGCTGAGCGCCGACAAGGATCACCGCATCAAGGCCGTTCTCGTCACCCATAACGAGACCGCGACCGGCGTCCGCTCTGATATCGCTGCCGTTCGTGGCGCGATGAAGGCGTCCAATCATCCGGCGCTTTTGATGGTCGATTGCGTCAGCTCGCTGGGCTCGATGCCCTTCGAGATGGATACATGGGGCGTTGATATCGCGGTCTCGGGTTCGCAAAAAGGCTTCATGCTCAACACCGGCATGGCGATCCTTGCGGTCAGCCCCAAGGCGCTGGCAATGATGGAAACCGCGAAATTGCCGCGCACGTTTTTCGATTTCCGTGATATGATGGGCGCAAATGCCAAGGGCGGCTTTCCGTATACCCCGCCGCTGCAGCTGATCTACGGCATGGCCGAGAGCCTGAACATGCTGTTCGAGGAAGGGCTGGACAATGTCTATGCCCGTCACACCCGGATTGCCGAAGGCGTGCGCCGTGCGGTTGCTGCTTGGGGCTTGAAACTGGTGGCACAGACGCCAGATCTGTACTCTGACACTGTCAGCGCGGTTTTCGTGCCCGAAGGCTTTGACAGCAACCGTCTGACAGAGCGTGTGTTTGGCACTTATGGCATGAGCTTTGGTGTGGGTTTGGGCGAGATGAATGGCCGCGCTTTCCGCATCGGCCATCTCGGGAGCCTGACCGAGTCGATGATGCTTTCTGGTCTGGCGACGCTTGAAATGGCCATGGCGGATCTGAATTACCCCGTTAAAATGGGGTCTGGCGTGATCGCTGCGCAGGAATACTATCGCGCAACCGCCAAGCCTGTTTTGGCCGAAAAGGCCGCGTGAAAGGAAGACTAAATGCTGGATCAACATAGTCCGAGCGACCTCACGATCGACGACGTGCGCGCCGCGCATGAGCGGATCAAACCCTATATCCACCGCACCCCGGTGCTGACCTCGTCTTATCTCAACGATCTGACCGGGGCAGAGCTGTTCTTCAAATGCGAGAACTTCCAAAAGGCGGGGGCTTTCAAGGTGCGCGGTGCCTCGAACGCGGTCTTTGGCCTCAGCGATGAAATGGCCAAGATGGGCGTGGCAACCCATAGCTCCGGCAATCACGCACTGTCGCTCAGCTATGCTGCTGGGCGCCGGGGCATCCCGTGTCATGTGGTCATGCCCCGCACCGCCCCGCAGGCGAAAAAAGACGCGGTGCGCGGTTATGGCGGCATCATCACCGAATGCGAACCCTCGACCAGCAGCCGCGAAGAAGTGTTCGCCAAGGTGCAGGCAGAGACAGGTGCAGAATTCGTGCATCCCTACAATGACCTGCGCGTCATCACCGGGCAGGCCACCTGTTCGCTGGAATTGCTTGATCAGGTTGACGCGCTTGATGCCGTGATCGCGCCTATCGGTGGCGGCGGCATGGTGTCGGGCACATGCCTTACGCTGTCGAACCTCGCGCCGCATGTCGAAATCTACGCAGCCGAGCCAGAGCAGGCGGATGACGCCTATCGCAGCTTCAAGGCGGGTCACATCATCGCCGATGACGCCCCAAACACCGTCGCGGATGGCCTCAAAGTGCCGCTCAAAGAGAATACGTGGCATTTCGTAAGCCATAATGTCACCGACATCCTGACCGCCAGCGAAGAGGAAATCGTCGAGGCGATGAAGCTCACGTGGAAGCGGATGAAGATCGTGATCGAGGCAAGCTGTGCTGTGCCCCTTGCCACCATCCTCAAAAACCGCGAGGTTTTTGCGGGCAAGCGCGTAGGGGTGATCATCACGGGTGGCAACGTCGATCTCGATACGCTGCCTTGGATCAAGTGACCAATTCCCTTCGGCGCGCGATCCTCGCGCGCCGCAACTGAACAACCCGAATTCTGGGAGGATATCCGATGAAAGACACGATCAATCTCGACGCCTACGAAGTGGGCTATGACATCCCCGCCCTGCCGGGCATGGACGAGGCCGACATCCAGACCCCTTGCCTTGTTCTTGATCTCGATGCGTTAGAGCGCAACATCAAGAAGATGGGCGATTGGGCACGTGATCATGGCATGCGTCACCGCGTTCATGGCAAGATGCACAAATCCGTTGATGTGGCGCTCCTTCAAGAAAGCCTTGGTGGTGCCTGCGGTGTGTGCTGTCAAAAGGTCAGCGAAGCCGAAGTGTTTGCCCGTGGCGGCATCAAAGACGTGCTGGTGTCGAACCAAGTGCGTGACCCCGCCAAGATCGACCGTCTGGCGCGCATGCCGAAACTGGGCGCGCGGACCATCTGCTGCGTCGATGATCTTACCAATGTGGCGGACCTGTCGGCCGCTGCGCAAAAGCACGGCACCCAGATCGAATGTCTGGTGGAAATCGACTGTGGCGCAGGCCGCTGTGGTGTGACGACCACCCCTGCCGTGGTGGAAATCGCCAAGGCAATTGATGCGGCGCCGGGCCTCAAGTTCGCGGGCATTCAAGCCTATCAAGGCGCGATGCAGCACATGGACAAATACGAAGACCGCAAGGCCAAGATCGACCTTGCTGTGGCGCAGGTCAAGGATGCTGTCGACACGCTCAAGGCCGAAGGGCTGGAGTGCGACATCGTCGGCGGCGGCGGCACCGGCAGCTATTATTTCGAAGGCAACTCGGGCGTGTATAACGAGCTTCAGTGCGGCTCTTACGCGTTCATGGATGCTGACTATGGCCGTATCCTTGATAAGGACGGCAAGCGTATCGACCAAGGCGAATGGGAAAACGCACTGTTTATCCTGACCTCTGTCATGAGCCACGCCAAGGCCGACAAAGCCATCGTGGATGCGGGCCTCAAGGCGCAGTCGGTCGACTCTGGCCTGCCGGTGATCTTTGGGCGCACGGATGTGCAATATGTCAAATGCTCGGACGAGCATGGCGTTGTTGCCGACCCCGATGGCGTGCTCAAGGTGAATGAGAAACTGCGCCTTGTGCCGGGTCACTGCGATCCGACCTGCAACGTGCATGATTGGTATGTCGGCGTGCGGAACGGTAAGGTCGAAACCGTGTGGCCGGTATCGGCACGCGGCCGGGCCTACTAAGGGCTGGCAGGATGAATACCCACAAAGAAGTGGCCGCCGACGGCTTCATGATCGTCGGCGAGGAAATCTGCCAGAAGATTATCAGCCGGGCTGATGCCTTTGGTGCGGTCGAAGCGGTCTTTGCCGCCATGGCGCGCGGCGATGCCTATAACTTCCCCGTGGTCCGTGAAGCCATCGGCCATGCCGATGCGCTTTACGGATTCAAAGGGGGGTTTGACCGCTCTGGCCTGTCGCTGGGCCTTAAGGCGGGGGGCTATTGGCCGGGCAATATGGACAAGGGGCTGACCAACCATCAGTCCACCGTGTTCCTGTTCGATCCAGACACCGGGCGGCTTTCGGCACTGGTGGGTGGCAACTACCTGACTGCCATTCGTACCGCCGCCTCGTCTTCGGTCTCGATCGCGCATCTCGCGCGCAAGGATGCGAAGGTGCTGGGCATGGTCGGCGCTGGCCACCAATCCGCCTTTCAATTGCGCGCCGCCGTCGAGCAGCGTGCCTTTGAAAAGGTCGTGGCGTGGAACCCGCATCCCGACATGTTGCCGCGTCTTGGCGCAGTCGCCAAGGAGCTGGAGCTGGAGTTTGAGGCGGTCACCCAAGAAGAGCTGGGCGCGCAGGCCGATGTGATCATCACGATCACCTCTGCGTTTGAGCCGCTGATGATGGCAGATTGGGTCAAACCCGGCACGCATATCGCCTGCATGGGGACAGACACCAAAGGCAAGCAAGAGGTGGATCCGGCGCTCTTTACCCGTGCCACGGTCTTTGCCGATGAAATCGCACAGTCGATCACCATCGGTGAAGCGCAGCATGCCGTGGGCAAAGGGCTGATTGCCGAGGGTGACATCACCCCCATCGGGGCAGTCATCAACGGCACCCACTCGGGGCGCAGCAATGCCGAGGAAATCACCCTCTTTGATGGCACCGGCGTCGGCCTTCAGGATCTCGCCGTGGCGTCGGTCGCGGCCAAGCTGGCGCGCGAGCAAGGGCTTGTAACGCCCATAACCTTGGGCTGATCCGCTTTATAACAGTTTGACGAAATTTGCACAGGCAGCCGTCACCACGGTTGCCTGTTCTCTTTTTACGTGTAGCTTGATCGCGCATGACGCGGCCGGGTGGTACGATCCAGGCCTGCGTTCCACAGGGAGGATCAGATGTCTAAATTCGCTTTTGGCGCCATTCTTGCCGCCACCACGGCGCTTGCGCCGCTTGCCGCTGCCGCACAGACCGAAATCCAGTTCTGGCACGCGTTCACCGGTCGGCTGGCCGAATTGCTGGATGAACAAGTGGCAGGCTTCAACGCCGATCAAAGCGACTACAAGGTCACGGCCACCCCCAAGGGCAATTATTCCGAGGCGCTCAACGCTGGCATCGCGGCATTCCGTGCGGGCGAACAGCCGCATATCCTTCAGGTCTTTGAGGTTGGCACCGCCAGCATGATGGCCGCCAAGGGCGCGATCAAACCGGTCTATGAGGTGCTGGAGCAATCGGGCCTGCCGTTTGATCCCAACGCCTATCTCGCCGCCGTCACGGGCTATTACACCACTCCCGAAGGGCAGATGCTGTCTTTTCCCTATAACTCTTCCACGCAGGTTCTCTATGTGAACCGCGATGCGCTGTCGGGTGCGGGCATCGACCCTGACACCGATCTCAGCACTTGGCAGAACGTTGATACGGTGCTGGGCCAACTCAAAGAGGCGGGCCATGCCTGCCCCTATACCACCTCTTGGCAGAGCTGGGTGCATCTCGAGAGCTTCTCGGCCTATCACAATGTGCCTTTTGCCACGCAGGCCAATGGGTTTGGCGGGCTTGATACAGAACTCGTGTTCAACGGCCCGCTTCAGGTGCAGCATATCGACAAGCTGGGGGAATGGGCCAAGGACGGCAAATTCATCTACGCCGGTCGCCGCAACGAGGCGGGTGCCAATTTCCGTGGTGGCGATTGCGCGCTCTTTACCGAAAGCTCGGCTGGCTATGCAGGCGTCAAAGCCGAGGCGCAGTTTGACTTTCAGATCCGCCCGCTGCCCTATTGGGACGGGGTCGAGGGCGCGCCGCAAAACACCATCATCGGCGGGGCCTCTCTCTGGGTGATGCAGGGGCACGAGGCCGAAGAATACACGGCCGTCGCTGCCTTTCTCAATTTCCTCTCCTCGCCCGAGGTGCAGGCGCAATGGCATCAGAACACCGGCTACCTACCCATCACCTCTGCCGCAGCCGATGTGACGCGCGCCGCAGGCTTTTATGAGGCCAATCCTGGCACGGATATTGCCGTAACGCAGATGACCACCAAGGAACCGACCGAGAATTCCAAGGGCCTTCGCCTTGGGTCTTTCGACCAAATCCGCGCCATCATCGACGAAGAGCTAGAGGCGGTCTGGTCCGGTGACAAGGACGCGCAGGCAGCACTGGATACGGCGGTGGAGCGCGGCAACCAGCTCTTGCGCCGGTTTGAACAAGCCAACCGCTAAGTCAGGGTGGGGCCGGGCAACCGGCCCCTGACCGCAGATGGAAAAACGTGTCACGTTCAAGGGCTGGCTCTTGCCGCTCTGCCTCATTGCCCCGCAGGTGTTCATCTCTGCGGTGTTCTTCTTCTATCCGGCAGGGCAGGCGGTCTGGCAGTCGCTCTTTATTCCTGATCCCTTCGGCCTTTCGTCGCAATTTGTGGGGCTTGGAAATTTCGAATACCTGCTTGGCGATCCCTATTATCGCGCGTCCTTTGTCACCACGGCGGTCTTTTCCACGCTGGTCACGCTGGCGTCGATGATCCCGGCACTCTTTCTCGCGGTCATGGCCGACCGGCTGGTGAAATCGGCGGGCACTTACCGGACGTTGCTGATCTGGCCCTATGCCGTGGCCCCGGCCATCGCCGGGGTGCTCTGGATGTTCATGTTCAACACCCGCGTCGGCGTGGTGTCGTGGTATCTGGGGCAGTTGGGCTATGACTGGAACCATGTGCTGAACGGGACCGAGGCGATGGGATTGGTTGTCGCCGCCTCTGCTTGGGGGCGGATCAGCTATAATTTCCTGTTCTTTTTTGCCGCCCTTCAGGCCGTGCCCCGCTCGATCATCGAGGCCGCTGCCATTGACGGTGCGCGCTTTTGGCGGCGATTCTTTACCATCGTGCTGCCGCTCTTGTCGCCGACCACGTTTTTCCTACTCGTGGTCAATATCGTCTATGCGTTCTTCGAGACCTTCGGCGTGATCCACACCATCACGGCCGGTGGCCCGCAGCAATCCACCACCATCCTCGTCTACAAGGTGTTTTCAGACGGGTTCGTCAGTCAGGATCTCGGTTCCAGCGCGGCGCAATCGGTGATCCTTTTGTTGGTCGTCGGTCTGCTCACCGTGCTGCAATTCAAATACATCGAAAAACGGGTGCATTACTGATGGCCCGCGAAATCACAGGCATGGTAGAGCGGCGCGGCCTTGGCCTCTGGCTCACGCATCTGGCGATGATTGCGGGCGTCTTGGTGATCTTTTTCCCAATCTGGCTGGCTTTCGTGGCCTCGACCGTCACGCAGCCCGAAATCGTGCGCCCGCCGATGCCGCTCTGGCCCGGCGACCAACTGATCGAGAATTACACCGCAGCTCTCTTTTCCGGCGTGAATGTGCCGGTGCTGAGCATGCTCGGCAATTCGCTGATCATGGCTGTGGGCATCGCGGTGGGCAAGATCATCATCTCGCTCACCTCGGCCTTTGCCATTGTCTATTTTCGTTTCCCGGGGCGCAATCTGTTCTTCTGGTTGATCTTTCTCACACTCATGCTGCCTGTTGAGGTGCGCATCGTGCCCACCTATGAGGTGATCGCAGGCTTTGGCATGCTCAACAGTTATCAGGGGCTGATCTTTCCGCTCATCGCCTCTGCCACTGCGACCTTTCTCTTTCGGCAGTTCTTTCTGACCATCCCTGATGAATTGGCCGAGGCCGCGCGCGTCGACGGGGCCAGCCCGATGCAGTTTTTCTGGGATATCCTCCTGCCGATGAGCCGCACCAATATCGCGGCGCTCTTTGTGATCCTCTTCATCTATGGCTGGAACCAATATCTCTGGCCGCTTCTGATCACCACGGACCCGTCGATGAACACCATCGTGATGGGCATCCGTCAGATGTTTCCCTCGGGCGATGACGTGGCCGATTGGCCGGTGATCATGGCCACCTCAATCCTTGCGATGATCCCGCCGGTGGTCGTGGTCATCTCGATGCAGAAACTCTTTATCCGCGGCCTTGTGGACAGCGAGAAATAAACGACATGGCAACCGTAACCCTCGACGCTATCAAGAAACGCTTTGGTCCGACCGAGGTCATTCAAGGCGTAAGCCTAGATGTGGCGGATGGGGAATTCATCGTCATCGTCGGGCCCTCTGGCTGTGGAAAATCCACACTCCTGCGTATGGTCGCGGGGCTTGAGACGATCACCGAGGGGGAATTGCGCATCGGCGACCGCCGCGCGAATGATCTTGAACCGATGGACCGCGACATCGCCATGGTGTTTCAGAATTACGCGCTCTATCCGCATATGAGCGTGGCGCAGAACATGGGCTATGGCCTCAAGATCGCGGGCCTGCCCAAATCCGAGATTGCCGCCAAGGTTCAGGATGCAGCCAAGCTCTTGCAACTGACCGAACTCCTTGATCGCAAGCCCCGGCAGCTTTCAGGCGGTCAGCGCCAGCGCGTTGCCATGGGCCGCGCCATCGTGCGTGCGCCCTCGGTGTTCCTGTTCGACGAACCGCTCTCAAATCTTGATGCCAAGCTGCGCGTGCAGATGCGGCTCGAAATCCGCGAACTACAGGCCAAGCTTGGGATCACATCGCTTTATGTCACCCATGATCAGGTCGAGGCGATGACCATGGCCGACCGCATGATTGTGATGAACGCAGGGCGCGCCGAACAAATCGGCACACCTTTGGATGTCTATGAACGCCCCGCCACGCTTTTTGCTGCGCAGTTCATCGGCAGCCCGTCGATGAATGTGCTCGAGGTCGAGGGGCGCGACGGCGCGCTCTGGCTTGGTGATGCGGGCTTGCCCAACCCCAGAGGCCATAGCGGCCCCGTCATGCTGGGAATGCGCCCCGAACATCTGACGCCTGATCCCGAGGGGCCAATCGCCATGCAGGTCTTGCTCGCCGAACCCTTGGGCGCCAACACACTTTTGCACGGCAAACTCGAGGGGGGTCAAAACTTTACCGCCAGCTTGCCGGGGGTGCATCAGGTGGCCCAAGGCGGTGCGCAATTGCGTCTTGGTATCGCCCCTGCAAACATGCATCTGTTTGACCACAAAACAGGCGCGCGGCTTTGAAAACCCGCCACTAGCCCTTGGGGTCTCAGATGTCCTTGAGAATGCGCCGCGCCACGTCCTGTCCTGACAAAACAGCACCATGTGCTGTGCCGAAATGGTCCGCCGAACAGGCCTCGCCCGCAAACCAAAGCTGTCCGTCCCAGTCTGGACCGGCCAGAGCGCGCCGCGTCGCAGGCGTGGTGCCGACGGCATTGAAACTATAGCTGCCATAGCTCAGTGGTTCTTGCCCCCACCGCGTTATCTGGGCATCCAGTGGGGCGGGAAACCCCGTGCCGAACATCCCGCGCAGCGCGTCATGCGCGGCGGCCCGGGTGTCACGATCACTGAACCCTTCAAGCTCGGTCGCCGGGTCTGCGGCGTTGAACCCGATCAGCACCGGCATCGCCATTGATCGCGCAAGCGAGACCCATTCCCCCCAGAACCCCGGACGCGGGCCCAGCCAGCCGATCCAATCCACGTCCTGAGGCCAGTGAATTCGGTCAAACCGCAGAATGCATTTGTTCAAAAGACCCATGCGCAGGCCGTCGATGGCCCCCTGACGCGCCCGCGCCAAATCAGTGGCAAAGCGCACCCGCCCGGATTGCAGCACACCAAGCGGCAGGGTGCAGATCACCCTATCCGCCACAATCCGGCTGCCATCGGCCAGCTGCACCATCCCCGGTGCCACTTCGCGCACTGGGGCAGACAGCCGGATATCCAGCCCCTGCGCAAGCGTTGTGGTGATCTGATCAAACCCTTGCGGAAAGAGCACATCTGCCCCGCCGAATTCTGCGCCCTCGTCTCCGTACCACGCCGACAAAAGACGCGCGGGGCTGCCGTATTCCTGCTCCAACGTGCTGTTGACCAGATAGAGCACCAGACGCCGCAGGTTTGCATCGGCACTCTGCCACTCGGGCGATGCCTCCAGCGCTTGCATCACTGAAATGTCGCGCGTGCGGCTTTCGGTTGCGGCAAGGGCGCGGCGCAACAGGATTTTGGCGGGGCGCATGTCCGGGTCGATCTCTGCGCCGTCTGCCGCCAAGAGGATCGCCGCATTGTAGCTTGTCGCGACCACGCGCGCGCCACTCTGACGCGCCAGATCCGTCAGGGGATTACCGCGCTGCCCATGTATCCAGCTTGCGCCAAGGTCCACCGGCATATCGGGCCATAGCCGCGATGTGCGAATGCGCCCCCCAACCTTTGCTCCGGCTTCTAGGACTGTGACCGTTTGTCCGGCATCATGCAGGGCCCGCGCTGCCGAGAGGCCCGCCAAACCGGCACCGATGACAACCGTTCGCGTGCCGTCTTGTGCAGATGCGCGGCCTGCCGCACAGGCGACCGCGCTCAATCCCGCCAGTACCGTGCGGCGTCCCAGCCGGGCGCTCATAGGACCACTCCCGCAGCGACAGCGCCCCGATTACACTCGGTCTGCAAAAAGTTGGTCTTTTGCGCAAGAACTTGGATCATCACCGCATGCTTCTCAAACCGTCCTGTCACAGATATCTCGCTCTGATGTGCCTTATTTGACGATACAGTATTTTGGGCATTCGGCGAACCGGGATAAAATCCCCATCTTGACACTACGGTCTGATAGCTTGGCCGATCAGCGCCTCATTGGGCCCACCAACCCTCTAGCCTAAGTGCTTGGCGGGCGGTTTCCTGCATGTGGCAGGCCATGGTCGCAGGCCCGCCGCCTGTACCGCCCATCCATTGCGCCTGTTCATAGAGACAGGCCGCATCGCGAAATGCCATCCACGCGCGCTGCATTTCGCGCAGGCTGTTCTCTAGGGATGGCACGCTGGCGCCGATGCTGGCCATTTCGGCATCGCTCGCCCGGGCCGCATCCATCTTTGCGGCATAGGCCGCGTTCAGCCGTCCATCCCACAGCTTCAATTCAGCGTCGAGACAATCAATCATGCCGATAGTCGTCTCTCCTCCGTCTGTCGTCATGCAGGCCTGCGCCGAGCGCCCGACGCAATCAAGCACCGCATGCCCCGAGAGGTTGGGCGCAAGGCGCTCGGCCTCGCGGGTACAGGCAAGGGTCGCATCGGGCAGGAAAACCGGCTCGGCCTGTGCCGCCCCACTGCTGGCCAAAAGCAGAGCGAACACCAGTTGCCCCGCCCAGTGTCCCAAAGGCCGAATGATGCTAGTGCCTGGAATGCCGTTCATGTGTTCATCACTCCTACGCCCGGATATGACACGCGTCAGACGACCACGTCGAACTCTTCTTGTGCGCCCACGCCAAAGACGCGCCGATACCTTGCAATCTCTTGGTCTGGTCCCATCGCCTTGCGCGGGTTGTCCGACAGCTTGACCGTGGGCCGCCCGTTGGCCGCCACCGCCTTGCACACCAACGAGAACGGCGCCAAGGCATCATCGGGCGTGAGCCCGCGAAAATCATTGGTCAAGAGCGTACCCCACCCAAAGGAGCACCGGACACGCCCCGAGAACCGCTGATGCAGCGCGATGATCCTCTCCACATCCAGACCGTCGGAAAAGATCACCATTTTCTGCCGTGGGTCCTCGCCGCGCGATGTCCACCATTTGATCGCTGTTTCTGCCCCTTCCTCGGGCGCACCAGAATCGATGCGGATACCGGTCCATCCCGCTAACCAGTCGGGGGCATTGTCGAGAAACCCACGCGTGCCATAGGTATCGGGCAGGATGATACGCAGGTTGCCATCATGCTCTTCATGCCAGTCCGACAGCACCTCGTAGGGCGCGCGCGCCAAGCCTGCGTCATCCTCGGCCAGTGCGGCATAGACCATTGGCAATTCATGGGCATTGGTGCCAATCGCCTCAAGATCGCGGTTCTTGGCGATCAGGCAATTCGATGTGCCGACAAATCGGTTGCCCAAACGCTCGCTCATGGCCTGCACGCACCAGTCCTGCCACAGGAACGAATGCCGCCGCCGCGTGCCGAAATCGGCAATGCGCAGCCCCTCGATCGGGCGCAGATGCTCGACCTTTTCCCACAGCTTGGTCATGGCGCGGGCATAGAGTACCTGAAGCTCGAATTTCTTGAGGTGGTGCAGCACGGCGCGGGATCGCAACTCCATAAGAACCGCCAAGGCCGGGATTTCCCACAGCATCACCTCGGGCCATTTGCCCTCGAAGGTCAGCTCGTATTGTCCGTCCCGCTTCTCCAGATGATAGGGCGGGAGGCGCAGCGTCTCGAACCAATCCATGAACTCTGACGTGAACATGCTCCGCTTGCCGTAGAACATGTTGCCGCGCATCCATGTGCTTTCGCCCCGCGACAGCGACAATGACCGGATATGATCCAGCTGTTCCCGTAGCTCGCCCTCGTCCACCAGATCGGCCAATCGGATCGCGTTGCTGCGATTGATAAGCGAAAAGGTAACGGAGGTGTCGCGACGTTTGCGAAACACCGATTGGCACATCAAAAGCTTGTAGAAATCAGTGTCGATCAGGGATCGGACAATCGGGTCGATTTTCCATTTGTGATTATGCACACGTGTGGCGATATCGACCATTGGTGGCCTCCGGCGGGACAATTGCAGCGGTTAAATCAAAGCGGACGGGCACGTGCAAGGCGCATTGGTGGGCTTGGCCCCGACGCAAGGCCGCTGTTGCGTGGCTAGACACAAGAAATCAGGCCAATTTGGTAAATTAATCTTACCAGAATGCTTGCCTTTGCCCACATAACCGTTACGATTGCCCGCGTGTGGCGGAAACAGGGCCTCGAATCGCCCGTGGGGGATATGCTTTGCCCGCCATCCGATGCGAATAGACGCAACAGATTTATGGGAGGACTACCATGACAAACAAGTCGAAGATGGATCGGCGCTCGTTCCTGCGCCGCGCGGCGGTTGGGGCGCCGGCGGTTGCTGCGGGCGCGCTCGCGGCTCCGGCGGTGTTGGCACAGGCGCCGCTGGTGCTCAAGATGCAGACATCTTGGCCCGCTGGCGACATCTGGCAGGAAATGGCGCAGGATTATGCAACCCGCGTTGAGGAAATGTCCGGCGGCCGTCTGAAGATCGACGTGCTGCCTGCCGGCGCTGTCGTGGGCGCATTTCAGGTGCTCGACGCCGTGAATGACGGTGTTCTCGACATTGCGCACTCGGTGCCGGTCTACTGGTATGGCAAGAACAAAGCGGCCTCGCTCTTTGGGACTGGCCCCGTGTTCGGCGGCTCGGCAACCACGATGCTCAGCTGGTTCTACGAAGGCGGCGGCAAGGCGCTCTATGACGAGCTGACCCAGGATATCATGGGCCTCGAAGTCGATGGTTACATGGGCTTCCCGATGTTCGCGCAGCCCTTCGGCTGGTTCAAGGGCGAGGTGAACACTGTCGCTGACCTGCAGGGCTTCAAATACCGCACCGTGGGTCTTGCTGCTGACCTGCTGCAGTCGATGGGCATGTCTGTCGCCCAGCTTCCGGGTGGCGAAATCGTGCCCGCGATGGAGCGTGGCGTGATCGACGCGTTCGAGTTCAACAACCCGTCGTCGGACCGTAACTTTGGTGCGCATGACGTGGCCAAGAACTACTATCTGTCCTCGTATCACCAGGCCTCCGAGAGCTTTGAATTCCTGTTCAACAAGTTGACCATGGAAGATCTCGATCCTGATATGCGCGCGATCCTGAAGTACGCGGTTGAAGCGGCTTCCACCGCGAACACCGCCAAGGCGATGCGTCGCTATTCTGCAGACCTCAAGTGGCTGCAAGAAGAGGCCGGTGTTACCATCCACCGCACCTCCACGGACATTCTGAATGGTCAGATCGAAGCATGGGACAAGTTGATCCCGGTTCTCGAAGAAGACCCCTTCATGAAGAAGTGTCTCGACAGCCAGCGCGCATGGGTGGAGCAAGTCACCTATTACGAACTGATGAACGCGCCTGACTATGCGCTTGCCTTCGATCACTACTTCCCGGGCAAGCTCAAGATGTAATCACGGTGTAAAAACCGGAAAATCCAGGGCCCCGGCGCAGGAAACGCCGGGGCCGCTTTCAAAATAGAGGGGGCTCCGTGTGATCGGTTTCATACGTTTCGCCGACAACCTGTCGGCCTGGTTCGGCAAGGCGTTCGCCTGGCTGATCGTCCTGATGGCCTTTGGCACCGGCTATGAGGTGGTGGTGCGCTATCTCTTCAATAATCCGACGGCTTGGGCACTTGATGTGTCCTTCATTATGTATGGCACGCTCTTCATGATGGGTGGCGCCTACACGCTGTCACGTGGCGGGCATGTGCGGGGTGACTTTCTCTATCGCCTCTGGCAGCCGCGTAATCAGGCCAAAGTCGATTTGGTGCTGTATATCCTCTTCTTCTTTCCGGGTATTCTGGCGCTGATCATTGCCGGATGGAAATATGCTGCGCGCTCTTGGTCCTATGCCGAGGTTTCCGTGAACAGCCCGGCAGGTATCCCGATCTATCAGTTCAAGACTGTGATCGTCGCCGCCGGAATCCTTCTCTTGATCCAAGGTGTCGCTCAGGTGTTTCGTTGCATCCACTGCATGCGTACCAATGAATGGCTCAAAGCCGATGAAGATGTCTTCGAAACCGAAGACCTGCTGATGCAAAAGGCCGCTGAGGCCGAAAAGGACGCACATCCATGACCGATCCGCAAATCGCCCTGATGATGCTGGGCCTTTTCCTTATCTTCGTCTTTCTGGGCTTTCCCATCGCATTTACCCTCATGGCTATGGGTATCGGCTTTGGCTACTACGCCTATTTCGATGCCGGCCGCATGTGGCGCAGCTTTGACAGGCTGGCCGAGGATGCCGGGGCGTGGGACCAATGGACTCTCTGGCTTGAGGGGTTCTTTAACAATCGAATATTCGATTTGTTCGTGAACCAGACCTATACGGTGATGTCGAACGAAGTTCTGACCGCCGTGCCGCTGTTTTTGTTCATGGGTTACATCGTCGAGCGCGCGAATATCGTCGACCGGCTGTTTGGCACGCTCAACATCGCGGCGCGCAACATGCCGGGCTCTATGGGTGTGGCGGCGCTGATTACCTGCGCGCTTTTTGCTACCGCCACCGGCATCGTCGGCGCGGTCGTGACACTGATGGGCCTTCTGGCGCTGCCTGCCATGCTCAAGGCGCGGTATGATCCGTCCTTTGCGTCTGGCATCATCTGCGCTGGCGGCACGTTGGGCATTCTCATTCCGCCGTCGATCATGCTGATCGTTTACGCAGCGGCGTCGAGCGTCTCTATCGTGCGCCTCTACGCGGCGGCACTTTTGCCGGGTCTGACGCTGGTTGGTCTCTATCTCATCTACGTGATCGGTCGCTCGATCCTGCAACCGTCTGTGGCCCCCAAGCCGACCAAAGAGGAAATCCCCGAGATTCCCAAGACCCAGCTTTTTGTCATGATCCTGACATCGCTGGTGCCCTTGGCCTTTCTCATCCTCGCAGTGCTTGGTTCCATCCTGTTCGGTCTGGCCACCCCGACCGAAGCGGCGTCAATTGGCGCACTGGGCGGCATCTTCTTGGCCTTCGCCTACCGTGCGATGACATGGCAGCGTATGCGCGAAAGCGTGTATCTGACGGTGCGCACCACAGCGATGGTTTGCTGGCTCTTTGTTGGGTCCTACACCTTCTCGGCGGTGTTCTCTTACCTCGGTGGCGAACATGTGATTTCCGAATTCGTCCAGAGCATGAACCTCACCCCGCTGATGTTCCTGCTGTTGGCACAGCTCATCATCTTCCTCTTGGGCTGGCCGCTGGAGTGGTCTGAAATCATCATCATCTTCGTTCCGATCTTTCTGCCGCTTCTGGCTTTCTTCGAGATCGATCCGCTGTTCTTTGGCATTCTGGTGGCACTCAACCTGCAAACCAGTTTCTTAACGCCACCCATGGCCATGTCGGCCTATTACCTCAAGGGGATCGCCCCGCCAGAGATCAAGCTTACGCAGATTTTCTCGGGCGTCATGCCGTTCCTCTTCTGCGTGTTTATCGCCATGGCCATGATGTATAATTTCCCGCAGATCGTCTATTATCTGCCGGAGCTTATGTATGGCAAATAAGGCCGATATCCTGATGCTATCCGCGTGCGAGTTGCGCACGCGGCTGGCTTCGGGGGCGCTGAGCGCCCTCGATCTGGTCGAAGCGTGCATAGACCGGATCGAGGCGCGAGAGCCTGAAATACACGCTTGGGCTTGGTTCGATGCCGATTTTGCGCGTCAGCAAGCCAAGGCGCTGGATGCACAACGTCAGGCCGGGCGCCCCATCGGGGCGCTTCACGGTCTGCCGGTTGCCCTCAAGGACATCATCGACACCGCCAAGATTCCGACAGAGAACGGCTGTCCGCTGGACGCGGGCCGCATTCCCTTCAAGGATGCGGCCATCGTCGCCCGTCTCAAGGCAGCGGGTGCCGTGATCATGGGCAAGACGGTCACGACCGAACTGGCCTATATGCATGCGGGTGCCACCCGTAATCCACTCAACACCGCACATACGCCCGGTGGTTCGTCCTCGGGCTCTGCGGCGGCGGTGGCGGATGGGATGGTGCCGCTTGCCATTGGTACGCAAACCGGCGGATCGGTGATCCGGCCCGCGTCTTATTGCGGCGTGACCGGCTTCAAGCCCAGCTTTGGTGCGATCCCCCGTACGGGTGTTCTGATGCAGTCGCCCACGCTCGATACGCTCGGGGTCTTTGCCCGCACCCCCGCCGACGCGGCGCTTTTGACTGAGGTCTTGATGGGGTATGACGCGGGCGATCCGGCGACAACGCCCGCCCCAGTGCCGCCGCTCTTGTCGGTGGCCACATCAGAACCACCGCTCAAGCCGGTTTTTGCCTTTCTCCGCCCGCCGGGTTGGGACAAGGCCGATCCGCAGCTGCATGCGGCCTTTGACGAGCTGATCGAGGCTTTGGGCGATCAGGTATTCGAGGTGCCGCTCCCCAATGCCTTTAACGAGGCGGCGGAAATCCGGGCGCGTATCAATTTCGCCGAAATGGCGAAATACTATTACCGCTATGGCAAATCCCTCGACGCGCTTGGGCCACGCACCCAAGAGGCGCTGAACACCGGCAATGCCACGCTCGCGCGTGACTATCTCGCGGCACTCGACTGGGCTGACGTGCTTTATGCCGGCCTGGGCGAGATTTTTGAGCGGTGTGATGCGATCCTCTGTCCCGCTGCCACCGGCCCCGCACCTGAGGGGCTAGAGTATACGGGCGATGCGATTTTCAACGGGCTCTGGACGCTAACGGGCACACCGGCGGTCACAGTGCCCGCGTTCACGGCGGAAAATGGCCTGCCGATGGGGGTGCAATTCGTCGCCGCACGCGGCAATGACGCGCGCCTCTTGCGCAACGCAAACTGGTTCACACGCTGGCTTTCCGAAGCCGCCGCATGAGAAAAGGATGACGATATGAACAGATTTCTGGCGCTTTTCGCCTTCGCGGTCTTGGCCGCCTTTCTCTACATCCTTGTGCGCAAGGTTGGCACACTCGACCTTTGGGTCGTGGTGGGCCTGACAGTGGCACTGGCGGGCTATGATTTTCTGAGCTCGAGCAAGAACAAAAGCTGACATGCCTGATAAGAAAGTCCTCTGGATTCCGCGCCGCCTGTCCGACGCCACCCTTGCGCGTGCCCGCCGCGATTACGATGTGATCGTGAACGAGGCGGATACTCCCGGCACCGCCGAGGAAATCATCGCGATGAGCGCCAAGGTCGACGGAATGATCCCTTGTCACTCCGAGCATTTTTCGGCCGACGTGGTGGCGAACCTCAACCCACGCCTCAAAATCGTCGCCAACCACTCGGTTGGGGTTGATCACTGCGACCTCGCGGCGCTCAAGGCCGCTGGGATCGTTGTCACGAACACGCCCGATGTGCTGTCGGATGCCACCGCCGAGATTGCGATGCTGCTGATGCTGGGGGCCGCACGGCACGCGGTTGCAGGCGACCGCATCGTGCGTCAGGGACAATGGGATAGCTGGTCGCCGTCGTTCATGGTGGGCAAACAGATGACGGGTGCCCGGTTGGGTATCGTCGGCATGGGGCGCGTGGGCCGTGCCTTTGCCGCCAAAGCGCGCGGCTTTGATATGGAAATCCATTATCACAACCGCACACGTCTTGCGCCGGATGAGGAACATGGCGCGGTTTTTCACGCCGATGTCGAAAGTCTGCTCGAAGTGGCGGATTTTCTCTCGCTGCATTGTCCGGCCACACCCGACACGGTCAACCTGCTCAACGCGACGCGCCTTGCGCGGTTGCCTGAGGGGGCTGTGGTCGTCAACACGGCGCGCGGCGCGCTGATTGATGAGGATGCGCTTTTGGCCGCTTTGAAATCCGGCCATGTTGCTGCCGCTGGTCTTGATTGCTTCAAGGTAGAGCCGGGTGGAAATGCCGCCTTTGCGGCGCATGAAAACGTCTTCATGTTGCCCCATATCGGCAGCGCCACGCGGGCAACCCGCGATGCCATGGGCTTTCGCGCGCTCGACAATCTCGATGCCTATTTTGCGGGGCAAGAGCCGGGCGACAGGCTGGTCTAAGACCCCCAGCCGCCCGATAGGGCGTCAGGCGGCTTGTACCGCCTGCGCCTCTGTAACGATGGTATAAAGCGTCAAGGGATCGGTATTCGAGCGTAGCTTGGCGCGCAGCCCTGCGTCCCGCAGCGTGCGCGACACCAACGCCAGCGCCTTGAGATGTTCAACCCCCGCATCAATCGGTGCAAAGAGCGCAAAGGCCAGATCCACCGGCTGCCGATCCACAGAATCAAAGTCGATCGGTTTCTCCAGCAGCGCCAGCACCCCAACGACCTGATCCAACCCATCCAGCCGCGCATGCGGCAAGGCGACGCCATGGCCCACACCTGTCGGGCCAAGGCTCTCGCGTTCCAGCAACGCTTCGACCGCAGCAGAATGAGACACGCCATAGGCCGCCTCGGCAATGTTGCCGAGTTCATGCATCAGGCGCTTCTTGCTGGTTGCACCGGACAGCACGCGTACGGCCTCTGGCTTGAGGATCATCGGAAGTTCCATGAGTTGAGCCGCTCAGACAAGCGTATCACCGCCTGCCACCCTCTCGTTATGGGTCAATCCAGCCGATATTGCCGTCTTCACGACGATAGACCACATTGACCGTATCCTTGCCTTGTTTGCGGAAAACAAGAACAGGTGCCCCTGCCAACTCCATCTGCATGACCGCCTCGCCAACCGAGAGCGACGGAATTTTGGTTTCCATCTCGGCCACGATGATCGGCTGCAGGCTGTCGGGCTCTGATTCCGGTTCCGCGCTATCTCCGGCGAGGATATAAGTGGACGCTCCAAAGAGTTCAACCGGTTCCGCCCGGTCGCGGTGATGGTCCTTGAGCCGCCGCTTGTAGCGGCGCAATTGTTTTTCCATCTTCTCGCAGCAGGCATCAAAGGCGGCGTAGATTTCATGCGCCTTGGCGCTGGCCTGCGCCGTCAGGCCGGTCGACAGATGCACGATGGCTTCGCAGGCAAATTCGCTGGCGCTCTTGGAGAAAACGACCATCGCATCGGTCGGGCGTTCGGCGTATTTCGCAACAGCCGTGCCCAATTCTTCTTTCACATGCGTTTGCAGGGCCTCGCCAATGTCGATCTGCTTTCCACTGATTTGATACCGCATCTCATCTCCTTCGATTGACAAACCGGGGCCATACGCGGCGTATGCGCCGCGGGTTTGGTTAATCCCGGATGCTGAAAACTGACCGGTGGCGAAATTGTCCCAAGACAGGCCCTTGTCGCGGGGGCCATTCAGGGAACAGCGCGAGATCACCACATGTCATAGCTCAATTGACGCGCTTTCCGCGCGTCTTGTCAATCTGATTTGAAGGAGAGGAGCGCGGATTTGCCGCCCGTAGCGACATTAGGAAATGCGAAAACTGTCGCCCAGATAAACACGGCGCACATTCTCGTTTTCCACCACATCGCGGGGGCTGCCGGACATGAGCACCTTGCCATCATGCAGGATATAGGCGCGGTCCACAATTTCGAGCGTTTCGCGCACATTGTGGTCGGTGATCAGCACGCCGATCCCGCGTTTCTTGAGGTCGGCCACCAGATGCCGGATATCGCCCACCGAAATTGGGTCCACCCCGGCAAAGGGCTCATCTAGCAAAAGGTAACGCGGATTGGCTGCAAGGCAGCGCGCAATTTCGACTCGACGCCGCTCGCCCCCCGAAAGGGCGAGGGCCGGCGCGCGCCGCAGATGCTCGATCGAGAAATCCGACAAGAGTTCTTCCAGCCGCTCGCGCCGTTTGTGCCGATCCTTCTCGGCGATATCGAGAATCGCGAGGATATTGTCCTCGACCGAAAGACCACGAAAAATCGACATCTCTTGCGGCAGATAGCCGATACCCAGCTTGGCCCGGCGATACATCGGCAGTCCGGTCACATCTCGCCCGTCGATCCGAATATGCCCGCCCTCAGGATATATCAGCCCGGCAATGGCATAGAATGTCGTGGTCTTGCCCGATCCATTCGGGCCAAGCAGCGCCACCACCTCACCCTGACGCAGCGTGAGCGTGACGTCGCGAATGACCAGCCGCTTGCGATAGCTCTTGCGCAGGTTCTCGACCACCAGACCGGTGCTCTCATGGGCCAGTGTCAGCGTCGGTTGGTTCATGGGGTGGTCCCCGGTTGCAAGATGGTCTTGACCCGCCCGCTGACCTGCGCGGTCCCTGCGGCGGTATCGACCAATACGGTCTCGCCAGCGATAGCGCTGGTTCCCTGCACCAAAAGCACATTGCCGCGCAGTTCGATCAAGCCGGTTGAGATGTTGTAATCGGCGCGCTCGGCCTCGGCGGCATCTTCGCCACTGACCAGTGTTACGCCGCCCGTGGCCTCTAGGCTCTCGATCCCGCTTCGGTCGGGCAGGTAGACCACCAGCACCCGTGGTGCCGCCAACCGCATCTCGCCCTGACCGATCACCACATTGCCGGTAAAGGTGGCGGTATTGTCGGCCTGATTGACGCTAAGGTTGTCTGAGGTCACTTCGACCGGCAAGCCGCGATCTGCTTGGGTCTTGCCAAAGGCTACTTGCCCGGCCTGCGCCCATGCGCCAACAGGCAGAAGAGCCACTGCGATGGCCGCGATCAATCCGGAAACTCTTGGCACTGGTCTCATTCCCCCGTTTCCCCCGGCTGGTATATCAGCTTGACGCCCTCGGTGAAAAGCAATTCCGGTTCACCGCTCTCGGCATTGTTATGCAATAGCATCCGCCCGGCAGTCAGCGTGCCAATCGGCCCGGTTGCCGTGACCTGTCCAGGCGTTTCGGCATAGACCTCGTCCAGCCGGGAATTCAGGCGCTCGGTGTCGATGACATAGCCGGTCGAGGTGGTGATATGGACCTGTCCCATCAGGCTGGCGGTCATCTGCCCCTGCTGCATGTCGGCCTGACCCGCAGTGATGTCAATCACCGTCCCGGCGTTCAAGCGAAGCTGCGCGGTCACCCCGTCTGCGATCAGATTCTCGGGCGTTTCCCGATTGGGGCGCGCAAATTCAGCAGCAAAACGGATTTCGTCGCCCTCTTGCGTCACCCCGGCAAAGCGCGGGTTGGTGGCCCCCAGATCTTGCGCGCGCTGCTCCAGATCAATCTGTGACGAGGGGACGGACAATGTGGGATCAACCGTGCGCGAGAAAAGGAACAGCGTCGAGAGCAGCCCAAGCGCGCTGAGTGGCAGGATGATCTTGATCCAGGCCACAATCCGCGAATAGGTGTTCTGCGCGCGCGCCATCCGTCAATGCGCGAAAATGTCGATCTCGGGCCAACCCGCCAGATCGAGCAGCGCCCGCTGCGGCAGAAAATCGAAACAGGCCTGTGCCAGTTCCATCCGGCCCTCGCGGATCAGCCGCGCGTTCAGCTCGTCGCGCAGGCGATGCAGATAGAGGACGTCCGAGGCGGCATAGTCGAGCTGAGCGGCACTCAGGCTGTCGGCCCCCCAGTCAGAGCTTTGCTGCTGCTTGGAGATGTCGATGTTCAACAACTCCTGCAACAGATATTTAAGGCCATGCCGATCCGTATAGGTCCGGATCAATTTCGAGGCGATCTTGGTGCAATAGACGGGGGCCGCCAACGCGCCAAAGGCGTTCTGCATGGCAGCAATGTCAAACCGTCCGAAATGAAAAAGCTTGAGTACATCGGGATTTTCCAGCAACCGCGCCAGATTGGGTGCGGTTGTCTGCCCCTTGGAAACCTGCACCAGATGCGCATGGCCATCCCCGCCTGAGAGCTGCACGACACAGAGCCGGTCCCGATGCGGGTGCAGTCCCATGGTCTCGCAATCAATCGCCACCACAGGGCTAAGGTCCAGCCCATCGGGCAGGTCGTTCTGATAGAGATGGTTTGCCATTGGAAATCCTTGTGGCCGGTGCGATCCGGGGCCGTGAAATTGGGCGAATTGCGTTTTGATTAGGCGCTTTCGTTCGGTCTCTCAACCCAGATTTAGGTCTGCGACCACAGGAAAACCAGTATCGCCCCGGTCTTTGCGCTGCGAACCGGGCTTGCGGTCGCTTCTGCGCTCGGCCACAAAGTCGGCAAAAGGAAAGAGGAGCCCGCCCGTGACCGTGACCCAACAAAGCCAGAATCGCGCCGCTGATTACCTTGCACGGCGTCTTTACGAGGCAGGATGCCGCCACGCCTTTGGCATGCCGGGCGGCGAGGTTCTGACCGTGATGGATGCACTGGCGCGTGCGGGAATCGAGGTGACGCTGGCGCGGCACGAAAACGCCGCCGCCTTCATGGCCGAAGGTGTCTGGCACCGCACTGGTGCGCCCGGCATCCTGATTGCCACGCTGGGGCCGGGGGTTTTGAACGGCGTCAATGCCATCGCCAACGCGCATCAGGACCGTGTGCCGCTGATTGTGATTTCCGGCTGTGTCGATGCCGATGAGGCGCTGACCTATACCCATCAGATTCTTGATCATGAGGCGGTGCTGGCGCCGATCACCAAGGCCACTTTTCGCATGACTGCGCAGGGGGCCGATATCATCGCCGACAAGGCCATTGGCATCGCCACCGAAGGCCGCCCCGGCCCGGTGCATATCGACGTGCCGATTTCGGTGGCGGATATGCGCGTGACCCCGCCGCGCCTGCGCCGCCGCCCCGATGCCGTGCTGATGCAGCCCGCAGCCCCTCAAGCGGCGCGCGATTGGCTGGCGGCGGCAGAGCGCCCGGTGATGATCGTGGGCCTAGATGCGGTCAATGAGGGGGCAAGCGCGGCAATACGTGAGACCGCCGAACGCCTGAATATCCCGGTCATCACCACGTACAAGGCCAAGGGGATCATCCCCGAAACCCACCCGCTTTGCTTGGGTGGTGCGGGCCTTTCACCGCTGGCCGATGGTATCCTCGTGCCGATCGTGCAACAGGCCGATCTGATCCTCTGTGTGGGCTACGACCCCATTGAGATGCGCCCTGGCTGGCGCGAGATCTGGGACCCTGCCGAGGTTAAGGTGATCGACATCGCCGCCGTCCCCAATGACCAATATATGCATCAGGCGACAATGAATATCGTCGGGGCCTGTGCGCCCTCTCTTGCGGCCATCACCGAGGGCGTCAGCCCCCGTGCGACGTGGACGGGGGGGCAGGTGGCCGCAGCCCGTGCCGCGCTGGCGGGTGCCTTTCCAACGGATGACGAATGGGGGGCCGCCGGTGTCATCGCCGAGGCGCGCGCCGTGCTGCCGCAGGATACCATCGCCACCGTCGATAGCGGCGCGCATCGCATCCTCCTCTCGCAGATGTGGACAAGCTACATCCCCCGCGCGCTGCTGCAATCCACCGCGCTTTGCACCATGGGCTGTGCCGTGCCGCTGGCGATGGGTGCGAAACTCGCCACGCCCGATGTCCCCGTCGTCAGCTTTTCCGGCGATGCCGGGTTCCTCATGGTCGCGGGCGAACTCTCGACTGTTGCCGAACTCAAGCTGCCGGTGATCTTTGTCGTCTTTGTCGATGCGAGCCTTGCGCTGATTGAAAAGAAACAGCGCGAGCGGCAGATGGTCAATCTTGCCGTGGATTTCGGCCATCACGATTTCGCCGCCATTGGGCGTGCCTTTGGCGGCCATGGCGTGCGCGTGACCAACCGCGCCGAATTGCGCGCCGCCCTCTTGGCTGCGCAAGAGGCTGACACCTTTACCGTCATCGCCGCCGAAATCGACCGCGGCTCGTATGATAACCGTATCTAAGGAGCTGCCCATGCCCGGCCCATTGGATGGTCTCGTTGTCCTCGACCTCAGCCGCATTCTGGCGGGTCCCACTTGCACGCAGCTTTTGGGGGATCTGGGGGCCGAGGTGATCAAGATCGAAAGTCTTGAGGGCGACGATACCCGCCAATGGGGCCCGCCCTTTGCCTTGGATGCCGATGGCACTCCCACCGATCTTTCGGCCTATTTCATGTCCTCCAACCGAAACAAGAAATCCGTGGCGGTGGATCTGACCGATCCAGAGGTGCAGCGCCTTTTGCATGCTCTGGCCGCCCGCGCCGATGTGGTGATCGAGAATTTCAAACCCGGTGGCCTTCGCAAATACGGTCTCGACTACGAAACGCTCTGCGCCGCCTATCCGGGCCTTGTCTATTGCTCTATTTCCGGCTTTGGCCAGACTGGCCCCAACCGCGACAAGCCGGGCTATGACCTTATGGCGCAGGGCTATGGCGGCGTCATGTCGATCACCGGCGAGGCCGGGGGCGAGCCTATGAAAGTGGGCGTGGGCGTGGCCGATGTGGTGTGCGGGCTTTATGCCGCGACCGGCATTCTGGCGGCGCTGCGCCACCGCGACGCGACGGGCGAGGGGCAGCATATCGACATTGCTCTGGTCGATGCCACGATGGCGTGGCTGGTCAATCAGGGGCTGAATTACCTCACCTCTGGCGTTTCGCCCACCCGCGCGGGCAATGCGCATCCCAATATCGTGCCCTATCAGGTCTTTGCCACCGCCGATGGCCATGTGATCGTGGCCGTCGGCAATGATAGCCAATATGCCCGGTTTTGTGATTATTTGGGGCAGCCGGATTGGGCCACTGATCCGCGCTATGCCACGAATACCGCCCGCCTTGCGCAGCGCGACACCCTCGTGCCGATGATCGCCGAGGTGTTGGCAACCCGCACCACCGCGCATGTGATCGCGGGGCTAGAGGCGCGCAAGGTGCCAGTGGGGCCGGTCAACACCATCGGTCAGGCGCTGGAAACCGAACAGGCGCAGGCGCGCGGCATGACGATCACCATGCCCGCACCACATACCGCCAAGGGCGATGTGCGCCTCATCGGCAACCCGCTCAAATTCTCGCGCACGCCGGTCAGCTATCGCAGCGCGCCGCCCACCAACGGGGCCGATACCGACGTGGTGCTGGGGCCGCTCAAAAAGGGATTGTAATCGCATCTTGGTCGCTCGTGTTGCGGCAGGACTCGTGGCCCGATACACCTTTACACAACCAAGAATGCAGGCGGCACTGCGCCGCTTGCACCCACGGCGGTCTTTCATTTTAGTCAACAAAATCGGGTGTGATCCTGGCGCGCTTGCAACCGAATTGGACGGCGTTTTCAAAACTGTCGCCGAATCCGCCATCGCTGAATGATTTTGAGGCGGCGCGGCCGCTCGCAATCTACGCCTAAGCGAAATTGCGCCTATTTTCCGGTGTATTACACCCTGCGCCCTGCCACTCACCTGTCACAATCGTTAAACTGAAGATAACGAGTTGGTGAGTAAGGCGGTGCATGTGTTGCTGCTTTCATATTTGCCGGGATAGCTGTGATAAAAGCTAGGAAAAGGATTTCGGGTCATGCGTTCAGATCAATTCGGGTATGAGTTGACCATATCCTCCCCCACCGTCGCCGAGGCGTGGGACAAGATGGTATTGGCCTTTCTCGCCCATTCCGCGAAGACCCCAGACCACCTAGGCACAGTCCTTAGCCAAGAGCCGGATTTTGCCATGGCCCATGCCACCAAGGGGCTGTTTTTCCTGATGCTTGGGCGGAGCGAATTTAATGAGACGGCGCAACAGGCGCATAGCATCGCCACGGATGCCGCCCTGCGCACGGCACCCACGGCGCGTGAGGCGGGTTATGTCCGCGCTTTGGGCGCGTGGCTTGATGGGCATCTTTCTGAAACCGTGCGCGAGATGGAGGCGATTCTTACCCGCTGGCCCGAAGATGCGCTGGCGATGAAGATCAGCCATGCCACACGGTTCATCCTTGGCGATGGTAAAGGCATGCGCGCCTCGATCGAGGCGCTCTTGCCGACCTATGACGCCAAGAACCCGGCACGCGGCTATCTCTTTGGCTGTCACGCTTTCTCGCTTGAGGAAACCGGCGATTATGCCCGTGCCGAGACGGCTGGTCGGCTCGGCCTCAGTCTCTCGCCCGATGATGCTTGGGGTCTGCATGCAGTGGCGCATGTATTCGACATGACGGCCAATTCGCGCGCTGGGCTTAGCTGGCTTGAGGGGCGCGAACACGCTTGGGCGCATTGCAACAATTTCCGCTATCATGTGTGGTGGCACAAGGCGCTGATGCATCTCGACCAAGGCGAGATCGACGCTGTGTTCGACCTGTATGAAACAGAAATTCGCCGCGACAAGACCGATGATTTCCGTGACATTTCCAACGCGACCTCGCTTTTGATGCGATTAGAGCTTGAGGGGCATGACGTGGCGAACCGCTGGGAAGAATTGGCCGATATCTCTGAGCGGCGGAGCGAAGATGGCTGCCTGCTCTTTGCCGACCTGCATTATCTTTTGGCGCTGATTGGTGGCAACCGGGACATGGCCGCCAAACGCATGCTTGGACGGATGCACCGCGATGCCAAACAGACAAACGCGGGCGAACTCATGGCGCGTGTGGCCAATCCCGGCCTTTCGGCGGCCACCGGGCTCGAGGCTTTTGGTGAAGGGGATTACAAGACAGCGTTTCTTAACCTTGGCCGGGCGCGGCGCTCTATGCAACTGGCCGGTGGCAGCCATGCCCAACGCGATGTGTTCGAGCGCCTGACGATTGACGCCGCTATTCGCAGCGGCTTCCTAGACGAGGCCGAAAATATATTGCAAGAGCGCACCACGCAGCGCGCAGGCCGTCTTGATTCCTATGCCAACACCCGATTGGAACTTATCTCACGGTCGCGCGTTGACTGGACTGACGCTGACCGTTTGCCAGCGGAATAGGCGCGGACAAATTCACGAAAAGGAGTCGGCACCGGTATGACGAGTGTTGCAGATCCGTCTATGACGCATGGGCGCGTTACAAATGCGGCCGCCAAGCCGGTCGCAAGCACGCGCGACATCCGGCTGGATTTCTTTCGCGGCATTGCGATGTTCATCATCCTGTGTGCCCATACCCCAAGTAACTTTTTCACAAGCTGGATTCCCGCGCGCTGGGGCTTTTCGGATGCGACCGAGATCTTTGTGTTCTGCTCCGGCATGGCCTCGGCCATCGCCTTTGGCCGCACCTTTGACCGAGCGGGATGGACCTTGGGCACCGGGCGCGTAGGCTACCGCGTCTGGCAGGTCTATTGGGCGCATATCGGCATGTTTGTTGTCATCGCAACCATGCTGGCGGCCTTTGATGTGTGGGGCGACTTTGGAAAAAGCTACATCAGTTCGCTGAACTTGCAGCATTTCTTCGAGAACCCAGCACCGCAATTGGTGGGGCTGCTTACGCTTAGCTATGTGCCCAACTATTTCGACATCCTGCCGATGTATCTGGTGATCCTCGCCATGATGCCCATCATCATGGCACTCAGCCGCATCAGTCTCTGGGCGGTGGCAGCGGCGATGGGCCTGACCTGGCTCATGGCGCAGGAATTCCTGCTCGAGTCATTGGGCTTGGGTCAATGGCATGTGGCCTTTTCGGCAGAGCCGTGGTCCAACCGCGAGTGGTTCTTTAACCCGTTCGGCTGGCAGTTGATCTTTTTCACCGGCTTTGCCTTTATGCGCGGCTGGCTGCCCAAGCCGCCGGTCAACCGGGTTTTGATCGGTATCGCAGCGGCGCTTGTGATCGCGAATATCCCACTTTCCAACATTGGCGTGCGCGAATTTGGCTTTGACTGGGCCCGCGACTGGCGCGGCGCCAATAGCTGGCTCTTCAACAAATCCGATTTCGGTATCCTGCGCTACATTCATTTTCTGGCGCTTGCATATCTGTGCTGGGCAGCGGCCGGAGAAGGTGGTATGCGCCTGCGCGCCACTGGCACTGGCATCATCTCATATGTGTGGGGAGTTCTGCTCAAAATGATTCTGAAGGTCGGGCAGCAATCGCTGGCGGTCTTCGTCTTCTCCATGGTGTTTGCTCGGTTTTCGGGCTTTGTCATGGACCAGATCGGACGCAATACCTGGAACATGACGGTTGCGAATTTCGTAGGATTCGCGGCGTTGATCGCGGTGGCTTACATCGCGGGCTGGTTTAAATCTCATCCATGGCGGGTCGCGAAATGATCCGGCGTGATGTTCTCAAATCCATGGCAGCTCTCGCGCTCTGGCCCGGCATGGTCCGTGCCGAGGATGGCGTGGCCTTTTCCGAAGAGGCCCTGCACGAACTGGCGCGGCAGATCGCGGCCAATCCCTATGCAGAGCGGCCCTTCGTGCCCGATGCCTGGCGTGACCTGACCTATGACCAGTATCGCGGAATCCGGTACAACACCGATAGGGCAATCTGGGCGGGCACCGACACCACGCTTGAGTTCGATATGTTTCCGCCGGGCCTCTATTTCCCGCATGCGGTCGAAGTGAACATGGTCGAGAATGGCGTCGCCCGCAAACTGCCGTTCGATTTCGCGCTCTATGACCTGCATGAAATCGTGCCGGAACTGCCAGTCGATGACGCACTGGGCTATTCGGGTATTCGCCTGCGTGCAGAGATCGAAAAGCCGGGCTTTTTTCAGGAATATGCCGTGTTCCAAGGTGCCAGCTATTTCCGCGTGATTGCGCGCGATTTGGCTTACGGTCTTTCGGCGCGCGGTCTGGCGCTCAACACCGCCTCGCCCGATGGCGAGGAATTCCCGGATTTCACCCGCTTCTGGATCGAGAAACCAGCACCCGGCGTCACCGAGCACAAGGTCCACGCCCTGCTCGAGAGTCCCTCTGTCACCGGCATCTACCACTTTACCCTGCGCCCTAGCGGCACCAAGACCGAGGTCGATGTGCGGTGCACCCTTTGGCCGCGCACGGAGCTTGCGAATGTCGGCATCGCGCCGCTGACCTCGATGTTCTACTTCGATGAAACCAACCGTGGCCGTTTCGATGATTTCCGCCCCGCCGTGCATGACAGTGATGGGCTTAGCATCCATAACGGCAATGGCGAATTGATCTGGCGGCCTTTGGCCAACCCGACCTTTATCCAGATTTCCAGTTTTGGGGATGAAAACCCGCGCGGCTTTGGATTGGCTCAGCGCGAACGGGCCTTTTCCAACTTCGAGGATCTCGAAGCGCATTACCACGAACGTCCCAGTCTCTGGATCACACCCGGAGAGCATTGGGGGCAGGGCGCGGTGACGCTTGTTGAAATTCCCACGGACAAGGAAATCTACGATAACATCGTCGTGTACTGGCGACCCCGCACGCCGCTTGCCGAAGGGTCCGAACATGCGTTCTCTTACCGCATGACCTGGACTGACCAGATTGAATCGGCCAAGCCGGTGACGCCTGTGCTCAACACCCGTCTGGGCAAGGGCTTTGCTCAGAATGAACACAAGGTCGTGGTCATCGACTTTGCCCCGCACCCCGCCTTGCCTGAGGATTACGAAGAGCTGGTGGCCTATGTGCATGCCAGCACGTTCGAAACCTCGGTGCCGCAAATTCAGCGCAATCCCGAAACCGACGGTCCCCGGCTTGTGTTTTCTTTTGATCCCGCAGAGGTGATGGCGTCCGAAATGCGCGCGCAACTCTATCACCAAGGACAAGCTGTGTCCGAAGTCTGGCTCTACCGATGGACCGTTTGACACCCTTTCCCGGTTCTGGGCTGATGCCCGCGCCCGCGCCTCTGGCCCATCCGGTCCAAAGCCTGCGCCACCCCTATCGCGATCCCAACGCGCCGCTCTGGCAGCCCTCTGCCGTGTTCCAGTGGCGGCGTTTGGCGGCCTTTCTGCCTGCCGTGATCACCACGGGGGTTCTGGCTTGGGCGTTTGGCGATTGGTTGTCCACCAACGGAATTTGGTGGCTGGAATGGGTGCTGCTGGCCTTTGTGGTTGCCACCTTCTTTTGGATCGCTCTGGCGATGGGTACGGCCACGCTTGGCCTTGCTGTCCACCGCAAACAGAAACGTGCGCGCGCCGGGGTTATGCCAGAGCCGATGCGCGTGGCGCTGCTCGTGCCGATCTACAACGAGGATACCGCCGAGGTTTTCGGCAATGCCAGTGCCATGATGAGCGCCCTGCGCGTGGCGCGCAGTGCCCATCGGTTCGAGCTGTTTATCCTGTCCGATACACAGGACAGTGACATCGCCATGGCCGAACAGCGCGCCTATGCCACGCTGCGCGCGACCATGCCGCCCGATGCGCCCGTCTGGTATCGTCGGCGGGTGCAAAACACGGAACGCAAGGTCGGCAATATTGCGCAATGGCTGGAAAACTGGGGTGGCGCCTATGAGGCCATGCTCGTGCTCGATGCCGACAGCCTGATGAGCCCCGAGGCGGTGATCGCACTTTCCGATGAGATGTCTCTTGATCCCACGGCGGGCCTTATTCAATCGGCACCGCTGGTGGTGGGCTCGGATACGCTCTTTGGCCGGATGCAGCAATTCTCGGCCTCGGTCTATGGCACGCTCCTGTCTCAGGGGTTGGCGGGGTGGACCGGGTCCGAGGGGAACTACTGGGGCCATAACGCCATCCTGCGCACCCGCGCCTTTGCCGATTGCGCGGGCCTGCCACGTATGCCGTCGCTCCGGGGCAAGGGCGGGCTGATCCTCAGCCACGATTTCGTCGAGGCCGGCCTTTTGCGCCGCGCCGGGTGGGCGGTGCGGTTCATTCCCACCATCCCCGGCAGCTTTGAAGAGCCGCCCGCCACCTTGATAGACTATGCGTTGCGCGACCGCCGCTGGTGCCATGGCAACCTGCAACACCTCAGCCTTTTGGCCACGCGCGGCCTGCATCCGGTGTCCCGCTTCCACCTGTTTCATGGCGCGATGAGCTATCTCTTGTCGCCAGCCTGGTTTGGACTGCTGGTGATCTGGGCGATCCTGGGCAATGGGCAGGACAGCGTCATCACCTATTTCTCAATGGAAAACCCGCTCTATCCGGTCTGGCCAGAAATGAGCCGCGTCAGCTCTGTGCTGATCCTGCTTTTCATGTATGGCATGTTGCTTGCCCCCAAACTGTTGGGCGCGCTGGCGCTTGGCCTTGAGGACCGGCATATGCACCGCTATGGCGGGGGCGCGCGCTTTGCGGTCTCGCTTGTGGTTGAGGTGCTGCTGTCGATCCTCTTCTCGCCGATCATGATGGTGCAACAGGTGGTTGCCGTGTTGCGGACAGCCATCGGAATTCGCCCGACTTGGTCGCCACAGGCGCGCAAAGGCGGCGATTACAGCCCCCGCACGGTGCTCAAGTTCCACGCGCTGGAAACCGTCAGCGGCGCGCTCTTGGCGCTGGGCATGGTGGCTGGGGTGGTGTCTCTCTGGCTCTTGCCGATTGCGATCAGCTTGGTCGCGGCGGTGCCGCTCTCGATGATGTCGGGTTTGCGGCTGGATCAGCGGCGCGGCCTTGCCTCGCTCATGGCAACGCCCGAGATGGTAGACACACCGCCCATCCTGCAACTTGCGCGCAATCATCGTATGATGTTTCGCCTGCCCGAAAGCCCGCCAATCGCAGCAGAATAACGCTGCGCTATTGGTTGGCCTCCGCCAGCGCCTCGAACCAGTCAAGCGCCAGCGTGCTCCAACCCTTTGGCACGCCATGCCCCCCGTCGAATAGCGCGAATTGCAGCGCTGCGCCGGGGGCGCATCGTGTCCAGGCGCGGCGCATAAAGCCGTCTGCCGTCTCGAACCAGTCGGCGCGGTGAGCCTCGCAACCATTGGCCGCGCGCCACAGGCTCATGGCGTGAAACACATCGCCTTGCGCAAAATCGCGCCCAGCAACCTGACGGATCACGCGCCCTTCTAGCGGCACCACCTCATCCCGCCAGCCATGCGTATGCAAAAGCCGAACAGGTCCGGCGCAGCCCGTGGGATGTGGCCGCCAAAAGCTGCCAGACACCGGGGCATAGGCGCTGAATGCCTCTGGCGTGGCGCAGGCGATATAGCTCGCCAGCGATCCACCGATAGAGAACCCCGCCAAGAGGCTGCGCTTTGGGTCAACGTCAAACCGGGCGGCGGCATCCTGCATCACCTCGTGCAGAAACGCGGCCTCATCCCGTTGCCCCGGAAAGTCCGGGTGGAAATTCCAACTTGGTCGATCCCGCCCCGGTCTGACCAGCCCATTGGGCGCGATATAGGCATAGCCTCGCGCGGTTGCTTCCCGCGCTGTCTCGCCTTCGACCATCGGCCCACCGCGCCCACCATGCCCGTGCAGAAAAACCAGCACCGGATACGGTCCCGGCCCATCGGGCAAAGCAATGTGATAGCTGCCCGTCGCTGTCTCGCAGGGCGTGTCTGGATCGCCGCAAACAGGGGCGGCCTGAAGCGGCCCGGCAAAACACAGGCAGATCACAAGAGCAGAAGCGAGGCGCATCAAAGGCTCCGATCAGGGGTTGAAAGCCCGCAAGCTTCCCACAATCTGGCGCTCTTGCACAGGGCACCTGCGTCACCCTTGCGTGAGGTCCAGCCGCATCACGCCCAATCGCCAAAGCCAAAGGTCAAGTAGTCGCGCAGATAGGCGTCGCGCGTTAGCGCCTCGATCTCGGCATCGTAAATCTCGGCCAGCGGGAATGGCCCGGTTTCCGGCGCGGGCAAGGGCGCGGGGGCCTTGGAATAGCCCACCTGCCGTGCAAGCGCGGTCAGATACCCCGCCATTTCATTTTCCCGTACCACCATGTCGGGCGGGGCGAACTCGGCCAACCCTTCCAGCACAGCGGCTTGCGTTGCCCAATGCGCATCCATCCTGATCCCTGTCTGTCCCGCCAGATTGGCCTTGAGGAACCGCAGAAAGGCGGCAAAAGCCTGCCTGTGCGCGTCGCGATCATAGCTTTCGTCCAATTCCCCTTGGGGGATCGGCAGTTTGTGGAAATTGCGCAATGTGCGGCGGATGTCGCGATAGCATCCCGGCCCTTTGATCAGGATTTTGTCGCAAAAGGCGGCATGTGCCCGCGCCACCGGATGCCGCAGCACGGTAAAGCGCCGATGCCCGCCCTTGCGCCGCATCCATTGCCGCAATGCCTTTTGATTGAGCTTCGTGGGCAATGTCTCGACCGGCACAGCGTCAAGCGCTGCCAGCCATGCGCAGACTTCGGCCTCGGGACCCGACCGCACCGGCATATAGAGCAGGGGCGCACGCGCCCCGCTCACGAAACCGGGCACTGCCGCGCCGCGGCGTGGCTCGAAATTGGGCGTGCGCGTCAGGTTGAACGGGTCCAACCCCGCCAGCGCCCGCTCCATCTCGGCGAAATTCTCGACCTTGCTTTCCAGCGGCTCTGGGTTCTGCTTCTTGAGCGAAGCATCCAGCGCCTCGAGCCGCGCGTCGCAGCCCAGATAGCGCGCCAGCCCGTTCATCACCTCAAGGCTCTGCAAATCCTCATAAGCGAGGTAAAACCCCGTCTGGCCCGCCGCTTGTAACCGGTTGAGCAAGAAGACCTGAAACGCCTGCAACCGCCCGACATGCAGCTCGAACTCAGCCGGATCAAAGGTGATCTTGCTGTCGCGACGCCGTTTGACATTGGTCAGCTTCCATTGCCCCGTCGCCTGCGCGATTTTCCACGACACATAGCTCTCGACCGGATTGCGCGTCAGGATGATCTTGGCACAGCGCGGATCATCCAGCATCAGGTCCAGAATGCGCGGGTCGTGATCATGGAAATAGCGAAACCCGCCGATCCCCTGTGACTGTCCCTTGACCGCCCCGATCAGACGCTCCGGCACCTCGTCGCGCTCGGCCTGTGTCAGCCCTAGCATCTCGGTCTTGTTGGGATAGCCTATGAAATGTGGGTTGAACGCCTCGCCATGGCATTCAATTCCGTCAAAGGCATTCAGGTTGGTTTCCAGAAAATTGGAGCCGGTGCGCATTTCCGCGAACACCACGAAGTAATCAAAATTGCCTGTCATTCGGCCTTATCGCACAAGATAGGGTTTGCGGGGACTGCTCTGTGGTTCGTTCATACCCTGCTCTACCGGGAAATCTCCCATCACATAGGGATGCATCCCCTGATTCTTGAGGTTCTGCAGGAACTGGCCAAAGCCGGTCAAATCGGCCATGCGCGGCACTTCGGCCAAACCGCGCAGGTTCTGCTGGCCGATTTCGTCGATGATGGTCTGCAACGGCTCCATCGGGGCCTCGATGAATTCGGCCATGGTCCAGATGCGCACCCGCGCCTTGATCCATTGCGAGCGTAGAACCTCCAGATGCTTGCTTTCGACCCGTTGCAACTGCGCCGCTTCGCGCCGGATATCCGAGAAATTGGCATTGGATTTAAAGAGCGGTACGGCCCAAGCTCCTGAAATCACAGAAACCTGTGCATTGGGATCGCGGACAATATCCCACTCGATATCTGTCAGCACGTCGCGCGGCCCCATCTGAAAACACTGCCGCTCGCCGCGCGTGTTCCAGATCAGATTGGCCAGAAAGGCGCGGGGGTTGTAATCGCGCAGCGCGGCACTGTCCGACAGCGCCCCATTCATCACCGTTTGCCCATCCGAAAACTCGGCCCGCTCGGGCGCAAAGAGATGGCCATGCACCCGCATGCCCGTCATCCGCGCCAGCCAAGGCTCGAAATTCTCAAAGAGATCGCTGAAGCCCTCGAACACCGAATAGGGTGCGCAGGTCAGCCCGTTTTCGCGACCCTCCACCGGAAACCGGCTTTGCATATAGAGGCCCGGACGGCCGCGCGTGCGCCGCTCCACCGCCTTGGCGAAAATGCGGTCAATCTTGCCGGGGTTCGGTTCCGTGCGCTTCATCGCACTGGCCTGATCGGTCAAGAACGCCTCATAAAGACGATCGGCAAAGGGCCAGATTTTGCGCGCCACGAAACAGTCAGAGCGCCGCAAGAGTTGCAGGTGATCATCATAGAAAATATGCGGCTTGCCCTGATAGTCGAATTTCGACAGCGTCAGCGACCGGCTCTCGATCTGGCGGGAATATTGTCGCGCCAGCGTCTGAAAATAGCTTTCGTCAGGTATCCAGACTTTGGAAAAATAGCGGTCATAGACGCTGCGCTCGGGGTCTTCCAGAATGGCAGAGAGCGTTTGCCGTGTCAGGCACCACCACTGGCTGCCCATATGGGGCACGATCCCGTTGGGGATGCGCCGCTTGAACCGAACCAGCCGTTGCAGGGCCACGTATTTATCAAAGAGATAGCGGTTCTTGCGCCAAGAGAACGGAAACCGCAGCGTGAACCGCTCCTGATCCAGTCCGCCGATGGTCCAAGGTACATCTGCGGTCGTCGCGCTTTCGATGAAATCGGTATGTGGCCGCTTGCCCAGATAGTCGATCAACTCCTGCACTGGGCGCAGCGGAAGACATGAGCCAGAGGCCAGATAGACATGCCGCACGTCCTTGAAATCGCGAAGCATGATCTCAGACGCCCCTTGGGTGGCGGCCACTAGCCCCCATGTGCCCCATTCACAGCGATGGCGCGGCGCAAAGCGCACATCGCTCATGTCTGACAGCGCCTGCACAAAGGCGTTATAGGTCTTGCGCGGCACTGCCTTGTCGACATGGATCACCAGCGGACAGCCAGACGCCGCCCAATGGCGCGCCACCTGTTCGGCGCGACCAAAGGCCGTGTGAACCAGCATGATGATGCCGACGCTCATTCTGTCCCTGTATCTTTCCTCGCGCTCATGCCCAGTTCCCTTTGGACATTAACCCGAGAATTTCTAATTGCCGCCAGTTTATATATTTTTCTGACCATTTGCACCAAAGTTCGGGATTGTCCTTCACGATCTCTGCATAGGCTTTGTATTCGACGCTGCCGGAATAATGCTGGCGGCGGGTCAGTTCCTCTGCGGCCTTGACGGTAAAGGTATCCAGAAACTTGGCATGAAGCAGGATACCGCTCGCCTTTTCTCCGCCCCACTCGTCATAGGTCAGGTTGAGACCGCGCGGCAGGATCATATGGGTCGAGCTTTCATAGGCATAGCGCCGGTCCCACCGTACCAGCGGCGTCTTGTTCAGCGCTGGTGCTTTTTTGGGGTTGTCCGGGAAAAATACCCGCGCCCGTGGCCCACCCTGAATCCAGAGATTGCCATAAAACTTGTTCTTCTCGATGATATAATTGCCCGGATCGAACCACGCGGCAATTTCCATCGGGTTTTGCCCCGGCTGATAGGGCACCGCATCAATCCTGCCCTTGGGATACATATCCAGCAGCATCGCGCCAAAGGATTTCACCTGAGAGGTGTCCAACCAGTCGGTCAGCGCGCGAATGGGCCGCGTGTCGCAGAACGGGTAGATAAAGAATTCGTCCGGATCGACCACAAGCGTCCAATGGCCATGGCCATATTTTCCTTGCAGCCAGTTAAGCCAATCCACCCCGAACCGGGCGCGCTTGTAGCTCGACTTGGTGGACCAAAGTGACACATCCTCTTGCGCGGCCAGATACTCTGCGCCGCCGTCGGTGCTGTCATTATCGACGATCAGGAAATGCGAAATCCCCAACTCGCGGTAATAACGCAGGAAATAGGGCAGGCGGATATGCTCGTCGCGCATGGTCGAGAACAACAGCACATCGCCCGGTTTGATCCGGTCGGTGCGGTTGATGACCGGAGTAAGCGAGAAATGCTTGCGAAACGCGCGAATCTTCGCCCGTTTGCGCCGCAGTCGCATCCGATATGATTGCCATGCCCCCAAAAAATCACGTCCTGTTGCCTGCCCGAAGTGGCGTCAAACTATTCTCCAAGATTTAATACGAGCTTTTGAGAAACAATCTTAGCTAAAAATATAATTTGTTGACGCAAAAATGATCAAATTGCGCCCCTCACGGGCGCAAACTTACTTGGGCGACCGCTTGGCGAGGATACGTTGCAAGGTGCGGCGATGCATGTTGAGGCGGCGCGCCGTCTCGCTCACGTTACGATCACACAGCTCATATACACGCTGGATATGTTCCCACCGCACCCGATCTGCGCTCATCGGGTTTTCGGGCGGTGGCGGCAGGTCTGCACCAGTGGCCAAGAGGGCATTGGTGATGTCGGTGGCATCCGCAGGCTTGGACAGGTAATCCGTGGCTCCGATCTTGACTGCCGCCACAGCGGTGGCAATCGCGCCGTATCCCGTCAGCACAACGATCCGGCTATCGGGCCGTTTTTCCCGGATCACCTCGACCACGTCGAGCCCGTTGCCATCCTCTAGCCTCAGGTCGCACACGGCATAGGCAGGGGGGCGTGCCGTGGCAATCGCGCGCCCGGCTGCGACCGATCCGGCGGTTTCAACCTCGAACCCGCGCTTTTCCATCGCCTTGGCCAAACGTTTCAGAAACGCTTCGTCATCATCGACAAGCAGAAGCGACCTGTCTTCGCCGATATCCTGAACCTCGTCAGTCATGCCGTTCCTCCCGCTCTGCCGTCCTGACACAGGTTCTAGCCCGCAGCCTGACCTCCGTCAAACAAACGCGCTATTCTAACGAGCGTCAAGAAAACACTGAACACGATCAGCTATTTGCTCTGCGGTCGCGTCTCGACGGAAAAACTCGACAAAGCCATGGTCGGGCAGTGTCAGATAGGTCATCGTGGAATGGTCCACGAGATAGAAATCTTCCTCGCCCTCGGTCGGCTGATGCGCCTGAAAAAACGTGCGATAGGCCTTCGAGGCGGCGCGCACCTGTTCTTCGCTACCGGTCAGACCCAAGAGGCGGGGATGCACATAATCTGTGTATTCGGCCATCACCTCGGGCGTATCGCGGTTGGGATCGACCGAGATGAACACCGGCTTGACCATGAGGCCCTGCTCCTCCAGCAGATCAACCGCCTCGGCATTGCGCGTATTGTCGAGCGGGCAGACATCTGGACAGAACGTATAACCAAAATAGATCAGCGACGGCTGGTCGATCACCTGCTTGTCGGTCACGGTCTCTCCGGTCTCGCTGACAAGGGTGAATTCGCCGCCGATCTGCGCCGCGCCCCCGGCAACGCTTGACGCCCGGCATTGTGCGAACTGGTCTTCTTCGCCCCCCATCATGGTCAGGGCAAAGGTTAGCCCCAGCCCGGCGACAACAGCGAGTGCAGCGGCAATGGCGATCAGGCGGGTCATGGGATGTCCTTGCGTTCGTAGGGGCAGAGTGCGACTTTGCTTATGTATCATCCCACCTCTCGCATGCAATGGGACGCAGGCGCACACATGGTCCATCTTTCGCCCGAACCCTTGAAATCCCGCCAGCGTGGTAACTGGATTCGCCTGCGCACGCTGGTCCTATTGCGGTGGTGGGCCATCGTGGGGCAGGCCACGGCCCTGATCATCGCCGAGCGGGTTTACCGCCTTGATCTGGAAATTGGCCTTTGCTTTCTGGTGATTGGCGTCTCAATCGCAAGCAATCTTGTCGCCGCCTTCGTTTTTGCCGAGAACAAGCGTCTTTCAGAGCAAGACACCTTTCTGGTCGTGCTTTTTGACATGCTGCAACTCGGGCTTTTGCTCTATCTCACAGGGGGGCTGCACAATCCCTTTTCCATCCTGATCGTGGGGCCGGTCACGGTTTCGGCCTCTGCGCTTTCGGGCCGTTCAACCGCCTTTCTGGGTGCGATGGCGATCATGATCGTGACCTTGCTCATGCAGTTCTACTTGCCGCTGCGGCTTCAGGATGGGTTCGTTTTGGCAATGCCGGATGTGTTCCGCTTTGGAAACTGGGTGGCCATTGTCATCGCGGTGCTGTTTCTCGGGGTTTATTCGCGCTGGATCGTGCAGGAAATGCACGCCATGTCCGACGCTTTGCAAGCCACGCAAATGGCCTTGGCGCGTGAACAGAAACTGACTGATCTGGGGGGGGTGGTGGCGGCCGCCGCGCATGAGCTGGGAACGCCACTGGCGACGATCAAACTGGCCAGTGCCGAATTGGCCGAAGAGCTGACCGATCACCCGGACCTGCGCGAAGATGCGCTCTTGATCGTGCAGCAAACTGACCGCTGCCGCGACATCCTGCGCTCCATGGGCCGCGTGGGCAAGGATGACCTGCACCTGCGCACCGCCCCCCTGACCGCCCTCATCGAAGAGGCGGCAGAGCCGCATGTCGATCGTGGCAAACGGATTCATTTCGACCATGGCGTTGGGGACCTGATCACGCAACCCACCGTGCTGCGCCGCCCCGAGGTGATCCACGGGCTGCGCAACCTGATCCAGAACGCCGTGGATTTCGCCCGCGATAATGTCTGGGTCGAGAGCGGCTGGACCGAAGATGCCATTACCCTGCGGATCATGGATGATGGGCGCGGCTACCCGCCCGACATGCTGGGGCGCATCGGTGATCCCTTTATCCGCCGCCGCGCCCCCGCCAGCGATCCAGAGCGTCCGGCCTATGAGGGCATGGGATTGGGTCTCTTCATCGCCAAGACCCTGCTCGAGCGGTCGGGTGCCGATCTCACCTTTGCCAATGGCTCGGATTCTTTTCGCACGCAAGTCAGCCATGCCGCACGCACCGGCGCGCTGGTCGAGGTGTCATGGCCCCGCGATGCGCTCGAGGCCCCATCCGGTCCGCTCGCCCCCGCCTTGGGTCTCAATCAGCCTTTGCGTGGGTGATCCCGGTCGGCGTTAATGCCCCCTTAACCACTCTGCGCCAGACTTACCCCCGATAACAGCCTGCGGGGGATGCAGATGCCTGAGATGACCGTTTCGGATATCGCCGTGCTCGTGCCGCTGGCCCTTCTCTTGTCGTTGGCGGTTCTTTGGCTGATCGGTGGCCTAAGCCTGCCAGCCCGGCGCGCGCAACCGGTGCCGGGCATACAGGATGCGGCCTTTCTTTTTCGCTATGGTGCACTGCTGGATCACGACGCCAGCAGCCTGTCTCTGCCCGATGCTCTGCCCGATGGATCGCCCGAGGACAGCGATTGGTCCCGTTTCCGCCTATGGATGGGCTTTCGCTTTGGCGATCTGCCGCAAGATCAGGAGAATATGCGCCTAGGCCAAAGCCTGTGCTTGCAGGCCGAGGATGGCGCAAGCCTCACCCTGACCCGACAGGAACACAGCCTGCGCGCCGTGCTGCGTGACACGGTGCCCGCCGACGCTATCACTCGCCATGCCGCAGCGCAGGAGCGTTATGATCTGCTGGCGCGCGCCCTTGCCGCTGAGCATGCGCCGATGCCGGTCTGGATCATGGATGCGGCAGGCACCGTGATCTGGCACAATGACAGTGCCCGCGCAGTGCCGCCCGCCCATGTCTCGCCACTGACCGCACAGCCCGACACCCCGCCAGAGCTGGGCGAGACCTCTTGCGTCCGGCTCGACCTTGCCGGGGATACGGGGCAGCCGGATCATATCTATGACCTGCATGTGACCCGCACCGCGCTGGGCTGCATCCATCACGCACAGGACATCACCCGCCTCATTCGCGCCGAAACGCTGCAACGCGAGTTTGTCCAGACGCTGAGCAAGACATTTGCCGATCTCACGACCGGCCTTGTGGTCTTTGATCGGGCCAAGACGCTGGCAATCTTTAATCCGGCGCTGACCGATCTTACGGGGTTGCCTGCTGAATTCCTCAGCGCGCGGCCCAGCCTATTTGGATTTTTCGATGCTCTGCGCGACCGGATGGTGATGCCGGAACCCAAAAACTACGCAAGCTGGCGCAGCCAGATCACCGATATGGTCAAAAGCGCTACGGGTGGTCTGTATCACGAGGTTTGGACACTGCCTTCGGGCCAGACCTACTGCGTTACCGGACGGCCCCATCCCGATGGTGCTGTTGCCTTTCTGTTCGAGGATATCTCGCTTGAGGTGTCGACAACCCGCCGCCACCGGCTCCAGATGGACTTGCGTCAATCCGTTATCGACTGTCTGCAAGAGGGGATCGCGGTGCTGGCACAGGATGGTCGCCTGCTCTTTTGCAATACCGCTTTTGGCGAGATGCTGGGCATCGACCCGGATTCGAGCTTTGCCGATATGGGCCTGCATGACGTGATCGCGGCCTGCGCCGCGCGCTACCCCGATCCTGGTCTGTGGCCCGAAGTAGAGGATCGCATTGCCTCCCGGCGTCTGGTTGCGACCCTCCATGATCGCGCCATATCGTCGGGGCAGGCGGGGGCGGATCTTCGGGTTGTGCCCTTGGGGCGGGGTCAATCCATGCTTTGCCTCAAGGATCGCGCCCCCATCGCGGCAGACCGCGTGGATCTGCCCCTGCGCTGAACCGGGTTGCGGGCGGACGCGGCGCGTGTAGTGTCGGGGCATGTCCGATGCCCGCGCCCAAATCCTCCTTGCCAGCCCCGAGGCGACCTGCGCCTTGGCGCGCAGCTTGGCATCCTGCCTTTGCCCCGGCGATACGCTTCTGCTTTCGGGTGGTGTCGGCGCGGGCAAGACCCATTTTGCCCGCTGCCTGATACAATCCCTGCTTCTATCGCCCGAGGATGTGCCCTCGCCAACCTATACGCTGGTGCAGACCTATCAGGGGCAAAGCGGTGAAATCTGGCATGCCGATCTTTACCGTTTGGGCGATGCAATGGACCTGGTCGAACTTGGCCTGACCGACGCATTCACAGACGCCATCTGCCTGATAGAATGGCCTGACCGGCTGGGTGACCTGACCCCGCCCGATGCGCTTTTGCTGGACTTTGACACTGTGCCACGACCCGGCGCAGAGGATCACCGCCTCTTGCGGATCATGTGGCAGGGTGACAGGTGGGGGCAGCGATTGAAGGGGGTGTTGAATGAGTGACCGCAGCGCATTGATGCAGGATTTTGTCGCCAAAACCGATTGGGCAGGCGCGGCCATTGCGCCCTTGGCGGGCGATGCCTCCAACCGGCGCTACCTGCGCCTCACCCATCCCAAAACCGGGACAACCGCCGTGCTGATGGACGCCCCGCCCGAGCGTGGCGAGGATGTGCGCCCCTTTCTGCAAATCGCCCGCTACCTGACCGGCCTTGGCCTCAGCGCCCCGAATATTCTGGCGCAGGACGAGGCGCGCGGCTTTCTCATCCTCGAGGACCTGGGCGATGCGCTCTTTGCGCGTGTCATTCCGGTTGCCCCTCAGATGGAGGATCAGCTTTACACCGCCGCGACCGACGTCCTGATCGACCTGCACCGTGCGGCACCCCCTCAAGGTCTCAAGCCTTATGGCCCCGACACCATGACAGACATGGCCGCCCTTGCCTTTGACTGGTATCTCACCGGGGCGACAGGAGAGGCGAGCCCCCAACGTGCCGAAGCCCTCGCTGCGCTCAACCGCCTCTTGCGTCAGCACGCCGCGACCACTGATGTGATCGTGTTGCGAGACTATCACGCCGAAAACCTGCTTTGGTTGCCGGGGCGCAGAGGGTCGGCGCGGGTGGGCCTGCTCGATTTTCAGGACGCGATGACCGGGCATCGCGCCTATGATCTGGTTTCGGTGCTGCAAGACGCCCGCCGCGATGTGCCCCGGGCTATCGAGACAGCGATGATCGCCCGCTATTGCCGCGCGACCGAGACGGATCAGTCCCTTTTTGAGGGGGCCTATTACTGCCTTGGCGCACAACGCAATCTGCGCATTCTGGGCGTCTTTGCCCGCCTCTGCCTACGTGATGGCAAGGCGCATTACATTGATCTTATCCCCCGCGTCTGGGACCATTTGCGGCGGGATCTCGATCACCCGGCGCTGGCCCCGGTTGCAGATCTCCTGCGTGCGGCGCTGCCTGCGCCGACCTCTGCGATCTTAGAGCGCTTGCGCGCACAACGCGCGTCATGAGCCTGCCTTTGATGCTCTTTGCCGCCGGGTTCGGCACGCGCATGGGGGCGCTGACCGCGTCCCGTCCCAAACCGCTGATCGAGGTGGCGGGCCGCCCGCTCATCGACCACGCGCTCGATCTTGCCACGGCGCATGGCGCGGCCCCGGTGGTGGCCAACCTGCACTACTTGCCCGACCAACTGGCGCAGCATCTGGCGGGGCGTGACATCCGCCTTTCTCTTGAAACGCCTGAGATTCTGGAAACCGGCGGCGGGCTTCGCGCCGCGCTGCCTCTGCTTGGCACTGGCCCGGTCTTTACCATGAATACCGATGCCGTCTGGCGTGGCCCCAATCCGCTTGACCAACTGGCTGGCCTCTGGCGTCCCGCAGAGATGGACGCGCTTCTGCTCTGCATCCCGCGCGCGCAAACCGTCGGCCATTCCGGCACGGGCGATTTCCAGATTGCTGCCGACGGGCGCGCCACGCGCGGCCCCGGTTCGGTCTATTCCGGGCTTCAAATCGTGAAGCCTGACCTGCTGCACACCATCCCCGAGCGCGCCTTTTCCCTCAACCGCCTTTGGGATGTGATGTTGTCCGAGGGCCGGCTCTTTGCCACCGATTACCCCGGCCAGTGGTGCGATGTCGGCCACCCAGAGGGGATTGCCCTTGCCGAATCCCTGCTCGCGGCCCCCGATGTTTGATCCTTCAGACACCCCCCGCCTTTATGGCGTGCCGCCCGGTGTGGATTTTCCCCGTGCTCTGGTCGAAGGCCTGCGCGCGCACCACGCAGGAAAACCGCCCGAGGCCCTCGCGCGCGTGCAACTTATCGTTAACACCCGCCGCATGGCCCGCCGCATCCGCGAACTCTTCGACGCAGGCCCCCCCTGTCTTTTGCCGCGCATCAGCCTCCTGACTGATCTCGGAGAGTTGTGGGATCTGGCCCATATCCCCGATCCGGTGCCGCCCCTGCGCCGCAGGCTGGAATTGGTGCAGCTTATCGCGACACTTCTCGACAACGCCCCTGATCTTGCCCCCCGCAGCGCGATTTACGACCTGTCGGATAGTCTTGCGGGGCTGATGGATGAAATGCACGGCGAAGGTGTCGCACCGCAGGCGATCGAAACGCTCGATATCACCGATCAATCCGGTCATTGGGCGCGGATCAAATCCTTTCTCGGCATCGTCCGCCACTATTTCGAGACCGGCGGCGCGGCGCCCGATGTGGAAACCCGCCAGCGCCTTGTGATCGAACGGTTGGCCGCCCTCTGGGCCGATACCCCGCCCGCGCGTCCCGTCATCCTCGCGGGGTCCACCGGCTCACGGGGGGCGACACAGCACCTTATGCAGGCGGTTGCGCGCCTGCCACAGGGGGCGGTCGTGCTGCCCGGCTTTGATTTTGATATGCCCGCCCCCGTCTGGGATGCGCTGGGTGATGCCATGCTTTCCGAGGATCACCCGCAATACCGTTTTTGTCGGGTTGCCGCCGGGGCCGGGATCACGCCTGCGGACATTCGCCCATGGTCTGATATCTCCCCCGCCAACCCGGCGCGCAACGCGCTGGTGTCGCTGGCCCTACGCCCCGCCCCTGTCACCGATCAATGGCTGCGCGACGGCCCGCATCTGCGCGACATCGCCGGGGCCATGGCCAATGTCACGCTGGTCGAGGCCCCGTCGCAGCGCCAAGAGGCGCTCGCCATCGCCCTGCGCCTGCGCCAAGCGGCAGAGGACGGGCGCACCGCCGCCCTCATCACGCCAGACCGCACGCTCACCCGCCAAGTGACCGCAGCCCTCGACCGATGGGATATCCTGCCTGATGACAGTGCCGGTCTGCCGCTGCATCTGTCACCACCGGGGCGCTTTCTGCGCCATGTCGCCGATCTGTTTCGCACCCGGCTCAGCGCTGAATCTCTGCTCACTCTGCTCAAACATCCGCTGGCACATCAGGGGGCCGAGCGTGGCCCACATCTGCGCCTCACCCGCGAGCTGGAATTGCATCTGCGCCGCCACGGCCCCCCCTATCCGACCGAGGAAAGCCTGCGCCTTTGGGCAGCCGATCAAAAAGATCCCCTTGCCCCTGAATGGGTGAGCTGGCTTTGTGCTTGCTTTGTGAACAGAGACTATTCCGGCGAAATTCCTCTTGATCATAGCGTGGCCACGCATCTCGACCTCGCGGAAAAGATCGCCCAAGGCTGCCATGGCACAGGCTCTGGCACGCTCTGGCTCAAGGATGCTGGGCAAGAGGCGCAAAAGGCCGTGACCGAACTTCGGGCCGAGGCCCATCATGCGGGCGCGCTCAGCACCAGTGACTATTCCAGCCTGTTTCACAAGATTCTGAGCACGCGCGAGGTGCGCAATCCTGTTGATCCGCACCCCCATATCCTCATCTGGGGTACGCTGGAGGCGCGCGTTCAGGGGGCCGATCTCTTGATTCTCGCCGGGCTGAATGAAGGGAGCTGGCCCGAATCCCCCAAACCCGATCCTTGGCTCAACCGCGCCCTGCGCCATCAGGTGGGGCTTTTGCTGCCCGAGCGGCGCATCGGCCTCTCGGCGCATGATTTCCAGCAGGCAATCGCCGCGCCCGAGGTCTGGCTTACCCGGTCCGTCCGCTCTGCCGATGCCGAAACCGTGGTCTCGCGCTGGCTCAACCGCATTTTGAACCTGCTCTCTGGACTGCCGGATCAGGGGGGGCAGGCGGCGATTGAGGACATGCGCAACCGTGGCCGCCTCTGGCTCGACCGCGCCACGGCGCTAGAGGACCCGGGCGAGGTGCCGCGTGCCACCCGGCCTGCGCCCGCGCCGCCCGTTGCCGTACGCCCCGACCATCTGCCCGTAACCGAGATCAAGCGGCTCATTCGCGACCCCTACGCCATCTATGCCCGCCATATCCTCAAACTGCGCCCGCTTGATCCGCTGATGCGCGCGCCCGATGCGCTTTTGCGCGGCACCGTGCTGCATGAAATTCTTGAGGGGTTCATTCGCGAAACACTGGATCACCCGGAGCAGTGCGACCACGCCACATTGATGCACCATGCAGAGACTGTTCTGGCCGAAAAGGTCCCTTGGGCCGAGGCGCGCGCGCTATGGCTGGCGCGGCTGGACCGTGTTGCCGACTGGTTCATCGACACTGAGGCGCGGCGTCGAACGCTGGCCCGACCCGTGTATTTCGAGGCTAGAGGCCGCGCCACCCTGCCAGATCTGGGCTTTACCCTTTCGGCCAAGGCCGACCGGCTCGATCTCGATGATCTGGGGCAGGTGCATATCTATGACTATAAAACCGGCGCGCCCCCTTCGACCAAGGAACAGACCAGTTTCGACAAGCAATTGCTGCTTGAGGCCGCGATTGCCACCCGCTCCGGCTTTGAGGGGATGGGCCCAACCCGTGTCGCCCGCGCGGTCTTTATCGGGCTGGGTAGCGAACCCAAAGAATTGGACGCGCCGCTGGACACAGAGCCGCCTGAGAAAATCTGGGCCGAGTTCCACGCGCTGATTTCGGCCTATTTCGACCCTGATATGGGCTATACTGCGCGCCGCGCGCCGCGCAATGCCGATGAGGATGGGGATTACGACCAGCTGGCGCGCTACGGCGAATGGGACCAGACCGATACACCCGACGTGACCAAGGTGGGCCAATGACTGCGCGTGATGCCGCCACTCAGGCACAGGTCGAGGCCGCGCGCCCCGACCTCTCGACATGGCTGTCGGCCAATGCCGGATCGGGCAAAACGCGGGTGCTTACAGACCGTGTGGCGCGGCTTTTGCTCGATGGGGTCGATCCTCAGCATATCCTCTGCCTCACCTATACCAAGGCCGCGGCAAGCGAGATGCAGAACCGTCTTTTTCGCCGCCTTGGCGCTTGGGCGATGTTGGCCGATGCCGCGCTCATGCAAGAGCTTGATCTTTTGGGCCATGAGGGCGCGATCACCGAACAGACCCTGCGCGACGCCCGCCGTCTCTTTGCCCGCGCGATCGAGACGCCGGGTGGGCTGAAAATCCAGACGATCCACTCCTTCTGCGCCTCCCTTCTGCGTCGTTTTCCGCTCGAGGCGGGCGTCACGCCGCAGTTCACCGAGATGGAGGATCGCACTGCCACCCTCTTGCGCGCCGAGATTGTCGAAGACTTGGCCGCCGGGCCGCAGGCCGCCACGTTTTACGCCCTTGCCAGACACTATTCCGGCGAAACTCTGGAAAAACTGACCGCCGAAATTGTCCGCAACCGCAGTGGATTTGCACAACCGCTAAGCGATGCTGATCTGGCCGCCCTCTTTGATCAACCCGAGGGGCTGAGCGCCCAGATGATCCGTGACGGGGTGTTTTTGGGCAGTGAACAGGCGCTTCTCGGCCACCTCATGCCTGCGCTTCAGGCCGGGTATGCCAATGACGTCAAGGCCGCCGCCAAGCTGGCGCAAATGAGCGCGTTGGACCTGCGCGCGCTGCCCGTGCTCGAGGATGTCTTTCTCACTGGCAAAGGGGCAAAATCGCCCTTTTCCGCCAAGTTAGGCTCTTTTCCGACCAAGGCGACCCAAGGTGCCCTTGCCTCTGTCCTGCCGCAGATCGAACAATGGATGCTGCGCGTCGAAGCGGCGCGCCCCGCGCGCCTTGCCCTCCTTGCGATGCAGAAAACCCGCGCTTTGCATGACTTCGCCCGCGCTTTCCTGCCCGCCTATGAACGCGCCAAGCAATTGCGCGGCCTCCTTGATTTCGACGATCTGATCCTGCGCGCCCGCGATCTTTTGACCGATCCAGCGGTCGCGGCTTGGGTGCTCTACAGGCTGGATGGTGGCATCGACCATATTCTTGTGGACGAGGCGCAAGACACCAGCCCCGTGCAATGGCAGGTCATCGAACGTCTGGCGCAGGAATTCACCAGCGGCGAGGGCGCGCGTTCCGATGTGGCGCGTACGATCTTTGTCGTGGGCGACAAGAAACAGTCGATCTATTCCTTTCAGGGGGCCGACCCGCGAGAATTCGACCGCATGCAGCAGGAATTTGGCCTGCGTCTGAGCGCCACCAACACCCCGCTGCAATCGCGCGTTCTGGCTTATTCCTTTCGCTCGTCGCGGGCGATCCTGACCACTGTCGATTGTTGCTTTGATCAAAGCAGCGAGAGCGGTTTTACGCCGGAAGAGGGTCACAAAGCCTTTTTTGATACCCTCCCCGGTCGTGTCGATCTCTGGCCTCTGGTCGAGAAACCGGATGAGGACGAACCGCCGGCCTGGCACATGCCTGTAGACATCCGCGCCACCAACGATCCGGCAATCCTTTTGGCGCGGCAGGTTGCGGCGGCCATGCGCGATATGATCACCGCACGGCAGGCCATCCCCGATCCCAAATCGCCCAGCGGTTTTCGCGCCGTGCAACCCGGTGATTTCCTCATCCTTGTGCGCCGCCGGTCCGCGCTCTTTCACGAGATCATCCGCGAATGCAAGGCGCAGGGCCTGCCCATCGCCGGGGCTGACCGGCTCAAGGTGGGGGCGGAACTTGCCGTGCGCGATCTTGAGGCGCTCTTGTCCTTTCTCGCCACGCCCGAGGATAGTCTGGCCCTTGCCACCGCCCTGCGCTCGCCGCTCTTTGGCTGGTCCGAACACCAGCTCTACACCCTCGCGCAGGGCCGCAATCGTCCCTATCTCTGGGAGGAATTGCGCGCCCGCGCCGCCGAGTATCCCGACACCATCACAATCCTGCGTGACCTGCTTGATCACGCCGATTTCCTGCGCCCCTATGACCTGATCGAGCGTGTTCTGACCCGCCACGATGGCCGCCGCCGTCTGCTCGCCCGTCTGGGAACCGAAGCGGAGGATGGCATTGACGCCCTTCTGGCGCAGGCCATGGCCTATGAACGTCGCGCGGTGGATAGCCTAACGGGCTTTCTCGTCTGGATGGAAACCGACGATCTCGAGATCAAGCGCCAACTCGACAGCGCTGGCAACCGCATCCGCGTCATGACCGTGCATGGGGCCAAGGGGCTTGAGGCGCCCGTCGTGATCCTGCCTGAATGTGGTGTTTGGCGCACGCCCCCTGCGCCACAGATCGTGACGCAAGCGGGCCATGCCCTTTGGACCGGGCGCGCCGATGACATGCCGCCCAGCTTGGCCGCAGCGCTCGATACTGAACGCCGCGCGCTTTTGGCGGAACGTGACCGCCTGCTCTATGTCGCCATGACGCGGGCCGAGACGTGGTTGATCGTTGCCGCCCATGGCGATCTGGGTAAACAAGGCGACACCTGGTATGAAAAGGTGCAGCGCGGGATGCTGGCCGCAGGCGCTCAACCCCACAGCTTTGCCCATGGCCCTGGCCTGCGTCTTGATCATGGCATTTGGGCCGAAACAGAGACTAATTCAGCGCCCTCTGCGTCCCCTCAAACAATCACCCTCGATCCGCTCTTTCAGCGCCCCGCCCCGCTCCCTGCGCGCCTCAAAACGCTCAGCCCGTCAGAGCTGGGCGGGGCCAAGGCGCTGCCCGGCGAACGCGGGCTGGATGAAGAGGCCGCAAAACGGCGCGGTCGTCAGATCCACCGTCTGCTTGAATTCCTGCCCACTGTGCCTGCCCATGACTGGCCCGCCACCGCTGCGCGGCTTCTGTCCAATGGGGGTGATGCCGCGACAGGCGAAGAACTCGCCCTTCTTCTCGCCGAGGCAGACAAGGTGCTGACACGGCCTAGCCTTCTGGCCCTTTTCACGCCCGCTGCGCTGACAGAGGTGGCGATCACCGCCACCCTCGACCCGCTTCAGGGGCGGCGCATCCATGGTGTGATTGACCGCCTGATTATCGAAGATACCCGCATCCTCGCCGTTGATTTCAAGACCAACGCGCTGGTGCCCGACACGCCCGCCGACTGCCCTGATGCCCTGCTGCGGCAGATGGGGGCCTATGCCCACGCGCTCGGGCAGCTCTACCCGGATCATCGCACTGACACCGCGATCCTCTGGACCCGCACCGCCACGCTCATGCCCTTACCCCACGATCTTGTGACTGCGGCGCTGGAATCCACCACCATCGCTTGACGCGCCGCGCCCGGCTCCATAGGTTCACGACCGAAACCCTGACCACTAGGAGACAGATCATGGCCACCGTTGCCGTCACCGACGCCACATTCGACGCCGAAGTCAAGAATTCCGACATTCCCGTCGTCGTGGATTTCTGGGCCGAATGGTGCGGCCCCTGCAAACAGATCGGCCCGGTTCTGGAAGAACTGTCAAGCGAGATGTCCGGCCGCGTCAAGATCGTTAAGGTCGATGTGGATAGCAACCCGAATTCCGCCGTCGCCATGGGCGTGCGCGGCATCCCGGCGCTCTTCATCTTCAAGGACGGGCAGGTTGTTTCGAACCGCGCTGGTGCTGCCCCCAAGGCCGCCCTCCAGAGCTGGATCGAAGACAGCATCTGAGCCTGCAACGCCACAAGATCAAAAGGGGTCGCGCCGGTCGCGGCCCCTTTTCTTTGGCCACAAAACCCGCATGATCACACCATGACCCTGACCAATGCTGACATTACAGAGCTGACCGCGCTGCGCCACCTGCTGCACCAACACCCCGAAGTGTCTGGACAAGAGCAGGGGACAGCCCGGCGTATTATCGCGGCTCTCACGGATCACACGCCCGACCACTTGCTGACGGGGCTTGGCGGGCATGGCGTGGCGGCGGTCTACGACGGTGAGGGTCAAGGGCCAACGCTCCTCTTTCGCTGCGAACTTGACGCGCTGCCGATCACCGAGCAGGGCGATCTGCCCCACCGTTCGACCGTGCCGGGCACGGGGCATCTCTGTGGCCATGATGGGCATATGACGGTGATTCTGGCGCTCGCGCGTCTCTTGTCTCGTCAGCGCCCTGCGCGGGGTCGGGTTGTGCTGCTGTTCCAGCCCGCCGAGGAAACCGGCGCAGGCGCAGAGGCAGTGCTGCGCGATCCAGAATTCGAGACTATTTCACCAGATTATGCCTTTGCCCTGCACAATATGCCGGGCCTGCCCTTGGGGCATGTCGGCCTCATCCCCGGCCCGGTCAATTGCGCCTCGCGCGGTATGTCCATTACCCTCAGCGGAAAATCCGCCCATGCGTCAGAGCCAGAGAATGGCCGTTCGCCGATGCAGGCGCTGTCGCATCTCATGCCGGCGCTGACCGCCCTCAGCCGGGGCACACCACAAGATCACGATTTCACTCTGGCCACCGTCACCCATACCAGCATGGGCGCACCTGCCTTTGGCATCGCACCGGGCGAGGCCACGCTCTACGTTACGCTGCGCACTCTCGTTGACGCTCAGATGCAGGCGCTGTGTGATCGTGCTGAAACGCTGGTGACAAACACCGCAGCGGCGCACGACATCAGTGTTGAAATCAGCTATCACGATATTTTCACGCATTGCGCAAATGATCCCGATGCGACTCTGATTTTGCGCAAGGCGCTCGATGCGCTGCACGTGCCCCATGACGCGCGCGGCTTGCCAATGCGCGCGTCCGAGGATTTTGGCCGCTTTGGTCAACGCGCCCGCGCTGCCATGCTCTTTCTTGGCGCAGGTTCCACCCATGCCGCGCTGCACAATCCAGACTACGATTTTCCCGACGACCTCATTCCCATTGGGGCGCGCATCTTTCATCAGGTCGCCCGCGACATGCTGGGTTAGCCTGCCCTTGCGCCCTCTCCCGACCCCTTCCATATAGGGGACACAGAATAAGGAGGCCCAAATGAGCGATTTTCCCGGGTGGCACGGCACCACCATCATCGGTGTGCGGCGCGGCGGCGAGGTTGTCGTTGCCGGGGATGGGCAGGTCAGCCTTGGACAGACGGTGATCAAGGGCACAGCTCGCAAGGTGCGCCGCCTGTCGCCCGGGGGGCATCCGGTGGTCGCGGGCTTTGCCGGGTCTACGGCGGATGCCTTTACCCTGCTCGAACGGCTGGAAACCAAACTTGAGGCGACACCGGGCCAATTGCAACGCGCCTGCGTGGAATTGGCCAAGGATTGGCGCACGGATAAATACCTGCAAAAGCTCGAGGCGATGCTCATCGTCACAGATGGCGATCAGCTCTATGTCATCACCGGAGCGGGCGACGTGCTGGAGCCAGAGCATGACGTGGCCGCCATCGGCTCGGGCGGCAACTTCGCTCTCGCTGCGGCGCGCGGTCTGGCCGAGAATCCCGACCTGAGCGCCGAGGATATCGCCCGCCGCGCCATGGCCATCGCCGCCGATATCTGCGTCTACACCAATGGCAAGCTGACGGTCGAGAAGATCGGCAAACCCTAGTCTTTTTTCGCCACAGCCTCCATATATGCCCGGAGCACCGCATTCATGCGGGTTTGATAGCCTTTGCCTTGGTTGCGGAAGAATTCGACGATATCGGCGTCAATCCGCAGCGAGATCAGCTTCTTGGACTCCGGCGCGACCAACCGCGCCTTGGACCAATCCACATCTATTTCCTGCTCGCCCTCATGATCCGGCGCCGCCTTGACGCGGTCCCAATCTGTTTGGCTCTTCATCTTTCGTATCTCGTCGAGCGACATACGCGTCATATGCTTTTCGCTCATCCTGCCTTGCCTTTCGAACTGTGATAATTCGGATCACGTCGCCGCGCATGGTGAACACCACCGCGAGATAACTTCCATTCAGATATCCGACCGCGATTTCTCGTATCTCGATCTCGCTTCTTCCTGAGAGGCAGAGATAGTCGGTCTCGAAAATTTCGACAGCGTCACGGAAGTCGATGCCGTGCTTTTTCAGCGAAAGACCGCGCTTGTCCTCGTTCCATTCGAACATCGGGAGAGTTCCTTTTTCGATTACGTCTAGTAATTTCGATCATCGTCTTTCTCCCTATGATCGCGCGTTCACCACTAAACGCTCACGAAAATACATACACTTTGTAGCTACACAGATCAACCCCCCTTCAAATCCCCGCCTTCTCTGCGTATCTCTGCACAAACCGGTAAAGGAATGCTGAATGACCGACCTGACCCCGCGCGAGATTGTCTCGGAGCTTGACCGCTACATCATCGGCCAGAAAGAGGCCAAGCGCGCCGTTGCCGTCGCCCTGCGCAATCGTTGGCGGCGCAAGCAGCTCTCCGATGACCTGCGCGACGAGGTATATCCCAAGAATATCCTCATGATCGGCCCCACCGGCGTTGGCAAAACCGAAATCTCCCGCCGTCTCGCCAAACTCGCCCGCGCGCCCTTTATCAAGGTCGAGGCGACCAAATTCACCGAAGTCGGTTATGTCGGCCGTGACGTCGAACAGATCATCCGCGATCTTGTCGACAGTGCCATTGCCCAGACCCGCGATTGGATGCGCGACGACGTCAAGACCCGCGCCGAACAGGCCGCCGAAGAGCGCGTGATCACCGCCATCGCTGGCGAGGATGCCCGCCAAGGCACCCGCGATATGTTCCGCAAGAAGCTGCGCGAGGGGCTGCTTGACGACACCATGATCGACATCGAGGTGGCCGATACCTCTAGCCCCTTGGGCATGATGGATATTCCCGGCCAGCCCGGCAGCCAGATGGGCATGATGAACCTCGGTGATATCTTTGGCAAAGCGTTCGGCCAGCGCACCACGACCAAGCGTGTCAGCGTTGCCGATAGCTACGCGCTGCTGATTGGGGAAGAGGCCGACAAACTTCTTGATGATGAAACCGTCCACCGCACCGCACTCGAGGCGGTCGAACAGAACGGCATCGTTTTCCTCGACGAGATCGACAAGGTCTGCGCCCGCTCTGATGCGCGCGGTGCCGATGTCAGCCGCGAAGGCGTGCAGCGTGATCTCTTGCCGCTGATCGAGGGCACGACCGTTTCGACCAAATATGGCGCGGTCAAGACCGACCATATCCTCTTCATCGCGTCTGGGGCCTTTCACATCGCCAAACCGTCAGACCTCTTGCCGGAATTGCAAGGCCGCCTGCCCATCCGGGTTGAGCTGCGCGCGCTGACCGAAGGTGATTTCGTCCGCATCCTGACCGAGACGGACAATGCCCTCACCCTGCAATACACCGCCCTCATGGGCACCGAAGAGGTGACGGTCAGCTTTACTGAGGATGGTATCGCCGCCCTCGCCCATATCGCGGCAGAGGTCAATCAATCGGTCGAAAACATCGGCGCGCGGCGGCTCTACACCGTCATGGAACGGGTGTTCGAAGAACTCTCCTTCACCGCCCCCGACCGCGCCGGCGAGACCGTGACGGTCGATGCAGGCTTCGTCGAGGCGAACTTGGGCGAGCTGATGAGGTCAGCGGATTTGAGCAGGTATGTGTTGTGAGGGGGGAGATCATCTGAGCGGCCTCAGCGACATCTAATGATCAGGCTCACGGGCTAATTTATAGTGCGCCTTTGGATCGCGAGTGTAGTCACCGGTAACGAAAACCAGTATTCCTTTTCGGCAAAGGCGCTCCAAGTCTTTCTTCGAGGTTGCCCATGTGCGGCCGGTTAACCTCTGCGCCTCTGAAACTTGAATCTTCTCATTTCGATAGGTGTAGGCAGCAATCCTAATCTCGTGTTCCTGCATCAGTTTCCACTGATCGACTCCGAAATGCATTGCAACATCACGATCACTCGAACGATTCCGTTTCTCGTGGTCATTTTGGAGCGTCACCCTTACAACAACCCCGTGCAGAGCCTCTTGGCGAAATTCCGGCTCAGGCAGATTGTACTCCGCCATGCTGTCTCTAATGCGTCTAGTTCCTTCTCGAGCCATTTGCACATAACCGAGAATTCGCATTGCATCCATAAAGTGATGATTTCTTGATGCCCGCAAATCATAAATTGTCTTTTCATTAACTGGGGGAACGAATCCGCCAGGGCTCTCTATCTCCATTCTATTGCTGAAAATTTTAATCGTAGTGTCGGTTCCCGAGAAAGAATAAGAACGATGAACACAAGCATTTACAAGTGCCTCAAACCAAGCCCATCTTGGGTACTCGGGCGTAGTCACAAACTTTCCGTCCGAATTTAACCACGTCACGGTATGCAATACATCATCAATGAACTTTGACGCCTTCTGTATGATTTCAACTACAGAACCCTCAAAGAACCGATCCCTGATAGGTCGGTAAGTTTCTCCAGAACCCTCTCTTTCTCCCTCGAACCTCTGCACCCTGACGCGGCAACCGGGGATAGTCCGTCCAGGGTCTTTGCCCGCAAGAAGAACTATAGTATTCAGCGGAAAGACGTTCTCACCATCTTTTTCGAGAAGGTGGCGATCAACGAGAACCTCTTCATTTGACCAACTTGGCCTTTGCTCTCTCGCTCTGAACTCATCACAGAAATCTTGAATTGTGGAGAGATTAAAATCTTTTGGATACTTGAAAGAAGCCCTTTCCAGCTCGAATGAGACCTCGTTTCGCGTAGCGCGAAAGTCCCGTTTTTCTTCGTCGGACATTTTGTGCTTTGTGTCACCGTATCTGATCCAAGCTTCAGATTTGTTAGTCTCCGCAAGCCTTCCAATGTATGGAACGTAGACGAGAATTAAGAAATCTTCCTTCCCGTCTATGACAACGGGAACCCTCTTGAATTCGGGTTTGGCGAGCGGACACCTTTGCAAATGGCAAATCTCGACGTTGTTGAGACTTGTTTGCTCTAAAGACGCACATCCAATGACCTGCCCACTATCAGCTACGCCATAACACAAGACGCCCCCATCTGGGGTATTAGAAAAACAGCTCAGATAGGCCGCAAGGTCGTCCATCTGAATTTTCTTGGATGATTTATAATCAATTCTGCGGTCTTCCGAAAAATATGGAATCATTCTCTGGGTGAAGCGCACCCATATGTCTCTCGGTGTCCACAAACCCGGCTCGTCGCTGACGGAAAACGGTTCATCGAAAGGGAGGTTAAGTTGGCCGTCGTTCATCACTACATCCAGTATGTTGAGGTAAGCTCGACATACTATATATAGAAACTAAGCTCCTTTTCCCTATATACGGTGTGTCGAGCCCGCCTCGACACACCGTATATAGATATTAGGACTGAGCCTTAGGCCTAGAAGAAGTATGTCGACCCCACCTCGACATACTAGATCATGTTGATGCGGCCAAGCAAGTGAGGGCGAATAGCCTAGTTTTGGCGCGGTGGATGGCTAGTCACCATCAGCGTGCGAAAGACATATGTTGGTATCAACCACCCCCGTCATTCTCGCGAAGACGGGACTCTCCCTCCCATGCTGCGCACACCTCACGAGAACACCGCCTGTGCGGGGATGACGTCTCTGACATCGACGGGGCCCAAATCCCCCACTTCCCCCTCCGCATCGCCCGCGCTAAACACCCCTTATGGTTGTTCCGGTTCTCCTTCTTGCCCTCTCTCTCATCGGCGTTGCCGTGGCGTTTTTGTTGCCCGGCTATGGCGATCTGATCCTGCTGGCGGGGCCTTGCACCATCGCGGCTTTGATCCTGCTTTGGCGCGCCCTTTTTCTGCGGATCACGGCCCCGGCCGCGCCCGAGCCCGAGACAGAGCCGAACCGCATCCTGATCGACGGTTCCAACGTCATGTATTGGCGCGACAACACCCCGAGGATCGAAACGCTGCGCGAGGTCATCGGGCAGCTGCGCCGCATCGGCTTTGCGCCGGGGGTCGTGTTTGATGCCAATGCGGGCTATCTGCTGACCGGCAAATACAAACATGATGATGCCATGGCCGGCTATCTGGGGCTGGCCGAAGATTGGGTGATGGTCGTGCCCAAGGGCACTGTTGCCGATCGCTACCTTCTGACCGTTGCCCGCGATGTCGGCGCGCCCATCGTCACCAATGACCGTTATCGCGATTGGGCCGCTGACTATCCCGAAATCAAACAGTCGGGGCGTCTGATCCGGGGGGGCTATCGTGACGGGGCGCTCTGGTTCGAAGGCATGGACATACCGACGTAAGACCGACACGATACCGACGCGGATTTCCCCCTGTTTTCAGCGCGCTACCGTCCCCGCGCCCCGTCGATCCGTGCCCGCGCGGAATTGGAGCGCGGCATCCACAGCCCCCGGTCAATGGCCTCTGCCAGCCGCTCCGCCAACTCGCGCAGGGCCGATGGGTTATGCGCCGCGATGAAGGCCCGCGTATCCTCATCCTCTAGGAACGCGGCCTCTACCAGATCAAAGTGATGCCCCCGCACAGCGCCAGTTGTGGCAGCAAAAGCAAAGAGATAGTCCACCGTCGCGGCAATCTCGAACGCGCCTTTATAGCCGTGCCGCTTGACCCCATCGATCCATTTCGGATTGACGACGCGGGATCGCACCACCCGCCCGATTTCATCCTCGAGCGTGCGGATCACCGGGCGTTCGGGGCGTGAATGGTCATTGTGGTAAACGGGCCGGTCGCGCCCCTGCAAGGTGCTGACCGCCGCCGCAGCGCCCCCCTCGAACTGATAATAGTCGTCAGAATCAAGAAGATCATGCTCGCGGTTGTCTTGGTTCTGCACAATCGCCTCAGTCTGCCGCAGCCGGGTTTCAAACCCCGCCCGGTCCGGCGTGCCCGCCTCTTTGGCCCCATAGGCATAGCTGCCCCAAGTCAGGTACGCCTCTGCCAGATCGGCCTTGTCCGCCCAGAGCCGCTCGTCGATCATCGCTTGCAGGCCTGCGCCATAAGCCCCGGGTTTTGCGCCATAAATACGCGGGCCAATACCCTCGCTCCGCGCCCTCGCGGCGGCGGGATTGCTGTCTTCGGCCTCGTCCAGCCCCTGCACAGCCCGCGCCGCACTGTCAAACAGCGCGATAAGCTGCGGAAACGCATCACGGAAAAATCCCGAGATGCGCAGCGTCACATCCACCCGCGGCCGCCCCAGCACGCCCTCGGGCAGAATCTCGAACCCGGTCACGCGCCGGTTGGCGGCATCCCATTTTGGCTTGACCCCCAACAGCGCCAGCGCCTGCGCGATGTCATCGCCGCCGGTGCGCATATTGGCCGTGCCCCAGGCGGTGATCAGCAAGGCGCGCGGCCAATCACCATGGGTTTGCAAATGCTTCTCAATCAAGAGGTTGGCAGATTTCCAGCCCAAGGCCCAAGCGGTCGGCGTGGGCACGGCGCGGCTGTCCACACTGTAGAAATTGCGCCCCGTTGGCAGGGTATCGAGCCGCCCACGCGTGGGGGCGCCCGAGGGTCCGGGGACAATCGCCCGCCCGTTCAGCGCGCGCAACAGCCCCCCGCCCTCGTCCGGCCCGCAGGCGGCAATGGCGGGGCGAATGCGCGCTGCCATCTCTGCCAAAACCGCCGACGTATGCGGTCCGATCTCTTGGCCGCCCTCCCTCAAGAGGCGCTGCGCCATAAGCTCCAGCCGCTCCACCGTGTCGCCATTGCTGCGCCATGGATCGGCGCAGAGACCGGCCAGCGCCTGCGGCTTTTCAGTGGCGGCCCCGGCCATATCGCAATCAAGCGGATCAATGCCCAGCCCGAAATCACGCGCCAGCGCGCGGATCAGCGAGGCGTCTCCCCCTTGGCCATCGCCGCGCGGCACCCGGGCCAAGGCAATGGCCAGATCAATCTCTTGCTGCCCTGTGGGCGATTGACCGAATACATGCAGCCCATCGCGGATCTGCGCCTCTTTCAACTCGCAGAGATAGGCATCAAGCTGCGCCAGATCAGACTCTTCATCCGCCCCGGACATGCCGACATCCTTATCGAGCCCGGTGGCAGAACTCAGTGTCAGGATCTCGCGCCGCAGATGGGCGATGCGGCGTGGATCGACCCCGGCGGCCTCGTAATACTCATCTACCAGCGCCTCGAGATCGCGCAGCGGGCCATAGGTTTCGGCGCGGGTCAGAGGAGGGGTAAGGTGGTCGATGATCACCGCCTGCGCGCGGCGTTTGGCCTGCGTGCCCTCGCCGGGATCGTTGACGATGAAGGGGTAGACATGCGGCATCGGCCCTAGCACCGCTTCAGGCCAGCATTCGGCGCTCAGCGCCAGCGCCTTGCCCGGCAACCATTCAAGATTGCCATGCTTGCCCATATGCACGATCGCGTGGACGCCGAAATGGTGGCGCAGCCAGATGTAGAAGGCGAGGTAATTGTGCGGCGGCACCAGATCGGGGGCATGATAGGTCTCGGTCGGGTCGATGTTATAGCCCCGTGCGGGCTGCAACCCGACCACGACATGCCCGAAGGTCAGGATTGACAGGGCAAAGCCTGCACCGGTGCTGCCGTCGGATTTGAGAATTTGGGGAACAATGAAAGGGTCCGTCTCAGGCGCGCCCCAACGGGTCGTCATCGCCTCGCGCAGATCCCACGGCAGGGCGTTGAAATGCTCCAGATAGATATCCAGCGGCAGGGTTTCACCGCCGTCGCGCGATGCGCGATCCGTGAGCCAGTTGGTCGGCCCCGCCATCACCGCGCGCATCAGGGCGTCGCTATCTTCTGGCGGATTGGCGACGGTATAGCACGCCTCGGCCATCAGGCGCAGCGTGTGCACCGTGGCCGCAGGCGTATCAAGACCCACACCATTGGCCAGCCGTCCATCCTTGTTTGGGTAATTGGCAAGGATCAGCGCCACCCGCCGCTTGGGCGCAGGCGTCTGGCGCAGTTTGGCCCAATTGGCGGCCAGCTGCGCCACAAAATCTACCCGGTCGCCAACCGCGCGATACGTGGCGATGGCGCATTCTGTGGCTGCGTCGAAAAACGCCTCGCCCTTGAAACTGATGGCACGGGCAAGAATGCGGCCATCGACCTCGGGCAGGGCCACGTTCATGGCGATGTCGCGGCCTGAAAGGCCCGTGAGCCCCTTGGCCCATGCCTCTTCGGTCGATCCTGCCAATACCACCTGAAACACCGGGGCGCTATTGGCGGCGGGCATGGCCAGCGGATTCTCTGGGCTTTCGTCGCCCGCATGCGGCGAACCTACGGCAAAGGCGGTGCAGTTCAGGATCACTGCAGGTGGTGCCACGCTGAACAGATGCTCCAGCGTTGCCACCGACACCGGATCTTTGAGCGAGGCGACAAAGACCGGCAACGGATTAAGCCCGGCGCGCAACAGCGATTTCACCAGCCGGTTGATCGGATGAAGCCCGGCCCCCTGCACCAGCGCACGGTAAAAGATAATGGGCACCACCGGCTGGCCGGTACCCCAAGCCTCTTGCGCGGCGCTTAGGCCTGCGACACCCGCACCCGGCCAATAGACGCCCGCGCGCAGCAGCGGGCTGGCGGTGGCAGGGGGGTCGCCGCCCTCCAGCATGGTCTGCGCATAGCGCAGGAAATTCCCGGCATTCTCCGGCCCACCTTCCACAAGATAGGACCAAAGCGCATCGTAATCCGCATCCGACACCGTGGACAGGCCGCGCAATTCTGCGTCTGGCTTGTCATCGCCGGGCAAGAGCGCCAATGGCACGCCGGCCTCATGCAGACGCGCGGCATATTGTTCGGCCCCGTATTTCCAATAGCCCACACCGCCCAGAACCCGCGCGATCACCAGCCGCGATTTTGTGGCGCAGTGATCGAGATGCAAGTCGACGGACATCGGGTGCTGCAAATGGCTGAGATTGGCCAGCCGAAGACTGGGTGGGTCTGCCATTTCGCTGCGCGCCTCGCTTAGTGCCGCAAGCTCGGTATCGGCGGCCGAGACAAAGACCACATCGGCGGGGGTTTGGCCCAGATTGACGGGCTCCTTGCCATCCTCGATGGCCCCGGGGGTGGCGGCGAGAAGATGCATCAGACGGTTCCAGCTTGAACGGGGCGGTAATTTGCGGCAATAGCGGCGTCAGAGCGGCCCCATCTGGGGGGCCGGGCCGAAAGGGCAACGACATGGATTACAACGCATTGGGCGCCTCCAAGAAAGGCGGCAAGATTCCCCGCCACAAGGAGCATAACGCACCGGGTACGGACAAGAACCCGTTTGGCAAGCGCCCCTCCAAGGAAGAGCTGATCGCGCGCCTCAAGGCCAAGGCCGAGAAGTCGTCGAAATAGGCTCATAGCCGCTTTTCCATGAAAATGGACGAGGGCGCGTTGGGATAATCGCCGAACGGGCCCCTCGGCATAAAACCGTGCCGGGCATAGAGCTTGTGGGCTGCGGTTAGCAAATTGCCGGTTTCCAGTCGCAGGCAGGGCAGGGCGTGGGTGCGCGCCTCGTCCTCGATCTGGCGCAACAGGGCGTCTGCTACGCCCTGTCCACGCGCGGTCTCGGCCACGAACATGGATTTCACCTCGCCATAGCCATCGCGCAATGCAAGCGCGCCGGTGCCAAGGATTGTGGTGCCGATGCGCGCAGCAAAAAAGCGGATATCGGGCGCGCAGAGCGCGTCGATATCGAGAAAGAAGTTATCCTCGGGCGGAAACAGCGATTCCATCAGGGCATGGCTTGCGCGCAAGAGCGCGCTGGCCTCTGGATGTCTTGGGTCTGCCGCCTCGACGATGATCATGCCAAGAGCGCGGAGGTGATCGCCGCCCGGTCCATCCCGGCCTGACCGATCACCACCAGCCGCGTTTGGCGTGGACCGGACCCGAAGGGTTGGTCGAAATAGCTGTCGACACGCGGCCCAACCGCCTGAATCGTCAGGCGCATCGGCTTGCCCGCCACGGCGGCAAAGCCCTTGAGCCTCAGGATATCATGCGCGCGGATCACCTCTGTGATCTGACGGGAAAAGCTGGCCGGATCGGTGATCTCGGGCCGCGTCACCACAAAACTCTCAAAGGCGTCATGGCCATGGTCATGATGGTGATCATGGTCATCATCATCGTCGTCGTGATGATCATCATCATCGTCGTCATGGTCATGGTGATGATGGTGCAGTTCATGCCGCGCCTCCATATCCGCCTCGGCGCCGATACCCTGTCCAAGCAGCACCTCGACCGGCAGCGCGCCCATCGTCGCGGTCACGACTTGCACACCATCACGCGAGTCTGCGCGTAGCCGCGTTGTAAGCGCGATGCGCTCCTCCTCGGTCAGCAGATCGGATTTGTTGATCACGATCATATCGGCACAGGCCATCTGATCCTCGAAGAGTTCCGATAGTGGCGTTTCGTGGTCAAGGTTTTCATCAAGCTTGCGCTGGGCATCGACCGCCGCCACATCATGCGCAAAGCGTCCTTCGGTGACGGCCTTGCCATCGACCACTGTCACCACGCCATCAACGGTCACCCGCGTGGAAATCTCGGGCCAGTTAAAGGCCCGCACCAGCGGCTGCGGCAGCGCCAGACCAGAGGTTTCGATCACAATGTGATCGGGCGCGCGCTCGCGGTCCAAGAGTTTTTGCAGCGTGGGAATGAAATCCTCTGCCACGGTGCAGCAGATGCAACCGTTCGACAATTCCATCACATCCTCGTCTGAACAGGTCTCGATTCCACAGCCTTTGAGGATGTCGCCATCTACGCCCAGATCGCCGAATTCGTTGATGATGAGCGCAATGCGCTTGCCGCCCGCATTCTCGAGCATATGCCGGATCAACGTAGTCTTGCCCGCCCCGAGAAATCCTGTGACGACGGTGGCGGGAATCTTGGCTTGCATGTCTTGGCTCCTTCAGGGGCTTGCATCGGGCGGGGCGGCTGGCCTAAGCCCGGTGGAAAAGGGGATCGGGCATGATGCACCGGATTGTGGTCTGTTCTACGTGCGAGGGCACGGATGGCAAGGGCTTTGCGGCCCGTTTGCGCGCGGCTTTCAGCGAACGGGGTATGGAGTTCACGGTGCAGGACCATGACTGCATGTCCAATTGCGCCCGTCCGCTCAGCGTGGCCTTTTCCGCGCCGGGCAAGGCCACGTATCTGTTTGGCGATGTAGACCCCGCAGGCGATCTTGAGGATACGCTGGCCTTTGCCGCGCTATATGCCGAGTGCGCCGATGGCTGGATCGAGGATGCACGTCCTGCCGGACGGCTCCGGCATTGCCTGATCGGGCGCGTGCCGGGCTGAGGGCTCATTCGATCACCACCGCAATCGTGGCCTCTATGGGTACGCCGCCCACGGCCAGTTGCGTATGGTCATTGGCATTCAAAGTCACGCGCAGCTCATGGCTGCCGACAGGCAACGCATCCAGCTGCATCCATGGACCATAAGCACGCGCGATCTTGATCCCGTTGAGATAAAGATGCGCATGCCCATGCCCCGGCATATGCGGGCCATTCACCCCCTCGGGATCAAAGGTAAAGTTCTCTACCCCGATATGCAGGTTGCGGCTCTGCGCTCCATCAGCGTGCAACGTCAGGTCCAGCATCGGGGCAGGCGTGCCCGCTTCGGTCAGTGTGGCATGAGCGCTGCCCCCATGATCATGCGCGCTGTGGTCGTGCACTGCCGCACCGTGATCGTGGTCATGCCCCTCAAGCTGCGCGCCCGATGTAGCGGCAATCAAAAACCCCAGACCTGTTCCGAAAAAAAGGCCGATGCCGAGAAAGGCAAATGGTTTTGCCATAATATCGCTCTCCTTGCGGATGGCCCCGGCACCGTGATGCCGGGGTGATGTCATGTCAGGCGGTGGCGCTTTCACGTTGCCAGAAATACCCGGCAAGCGCGCCAAGACAGACCCAAGCCGCCATCCCGACGCCAAGCGCACGCGCAGCAAAGAGCGCGGCCAGTTCCGGTGGCACCGGCCCGGTAAAGCTTTCGGGTTCAGGCGCACCGATCAGATGCGGTGCCGCCAACAGGGCGATCGCAACCGCCAGCATCACCGGCCCTTTGCCAAAGGCCATCAAGCCAAGCCCCACCGCCGTGGCAGTCACTGTGCCCCACCACCAGATTTGTCGTGCGGTGATGTCGGTATAGGCCACGCCCGGCACTTCCGGCGGCAGCGACACAGCGGGTGCGAAATGCAGCGCGACAAATCCCGCCAAACCCCACATCACACCGCGGCGCGCGTCGATGCGCACGCCATATTCCGCCGCCATCCCCATACAGGCCACCAGAACCAGCCCGTAGCCCACGTAGATCAGCGCCGCAAACAGGATGCTTAGCCCGTCGCGCATCACGTCAAACCCCGGCAATTCGGGCGTGGCGCTGATCGCCTCTGCCCCGAAATGCACAAGAGTGCCCCCTTCATACAACTCGGCATGCAAAAGCACGGGCTGAATGAACACCATCTGCAACAGGGCGGCTATCAGCCCTGCACAGAAACCAGCGAACAACGCGCTGGTCGCAATTTTTGAGAACATAGGTTAGTGGCAGGGAAAGCCGGTTGCGTGGCGCACATCGTGCGCTGCGTCATGCAGTGCCGAGGCTTGCACATGGCCTGCGACGGTCACGATGCCCAAGCCCAGAAAAAGCGCGGCAACGAACGGCAGGACGGTAGATTTTGCAGCAGTTTGAACCAATGTGGTCATGGCGATATCTCCTTTGCGCCTCTCACCCGAGGCGGGATTGACGAACGCAGGGCTGGTCTCCTGGCTCGCGGGTCGTCGCCTGTCTGCCGCCTTCCCAAGGTCATAGGCACCTCAGTGGCATCTGGCAGGGGCTCGCCGCTTACAGTCGCGGGGGCGGCTGACGCATAGGCGCCCTAATTGGGTCCACCGGCACGTCATTCCCATTTCATCCCCGAGGCGCTTTGCACCCAAACGAGGAACCTTGCACGTCCGGTATGCAGGCTGTTCTGCGACCCGTCAAGGAGGATTGCGACCGCTTTTTGGCAATCCGCGGCATTCTTTCTGCGGGGCTTGGCGGCGGTTCGCCCAATATCATGTGGATAAATGCTGTGACCGCCCCATATCATGTGGTTGGTCGTTGACAGGCCCGCCCCTCAGACATCACAATTCTACGACAACGGAATCACCGGACACGAAGGGCGCGCGCGCAGGTGCAGTTCTCGAAACTCAGATTGACCGGCTTCAAAAGCTTTGTCGACCCGACCGATCTGATCATCGCGCGTGGTCTTACCGGTGTTGTTGGTCCCAATGGCTGTGGCAAATCCAACCTGCTTGAGGCGCTGCGCTGGGTGATGGGTGAAAACCGTCCCACTGCGATGCGCGGCGACGGGATGGAGGATGTGATCTTTGCCGGGGCCGCAACTCGGTCTGCCCGCAACTTTGCCGAGGTGGTGATTCACCTCGACAATTCCGACCGGCTTGCGCCCGCCGGATTCAACGAGGCCGATCAGCTTGAGATCACCCGCCGTATTACCCGGGATGTGGGTAGCGCCTATAAAGTCAACGGTAAGGATGTGCGCGCCCGCGACGTGCAGATGCTCTTTGCCGATGCCTCAACCGGCGCGCATTCGCCCGCTTTGGTGCGTCAGGGGCAAATCTCGGAGCTGATCAACGCCAAGCCGAAATCGCGGCGGCGGATCCTGGAAGAGGCCGCTGGCATTTCCGGCCTCTATCAGCGCCGCCACGAGGCCGAATTGAAGCTGCGCGGGGCCGAGGCCAATTTGACCCGTGTCGATGACGTGGTCGAGCAACTGGCAAACCAACTGGCGCAATTGGCACGACAGGCCAAGCAGGCGGCACGCTATCGCCAAATTGGTGAAGAACTGCGCTTGGCTGAGGGGCTCTTGCTCTATCGCCGCTGGAAAGAGGCCGATTTGGCCCGTGCTCGTGCCGAGGATGACTTGCGCGAGCGCACCACAGTCGCCGCCCGCGCAGAGTTGACTGCACGCGAGGCGGCCAAGGTGCGCGCCCGCGCCGAAGACGCCCTGCCCAAGCTGCGCGAAGAAGAGGCCATCGCGGCGGCAATCCTGCAACGCCTGAGCGTGCAGCGTGACACCCTGACCGAACAAGAAGCGTCCGCCCGCGACCGCATTGCCACGCTGCGCAGCCGGATCGAGCAACTCGCCCGCGACATGGAGCGCGAGGCGGGGTTGAACCGAGACGCAGGCGAGACCATCGCGCGTCTGGAATGGGAGGCCGGCGAACTTGCCAAAGGGGCCGAGGGCCACGATGCCCGGCTTGAAGCGGCCCAAACCGAGGCGCGCGAGGCTGCGCAAATCCTGCAACAGCGGGAAAATGATCTCAGCCAGATGACCGAGGATATGGCGCGCCTTGCCGCCCGCCACCAATCTGCACAGCGCCTTCTAGAGGATAGCCGCAAGACCTTGATCAAGAGCGAGGCCGAGGCCGAACGTGCCCGCGCCGCACAAGCCGACTTGCGCGCGGCCCTAACGCGCGCCGAGGCCGACCACACCGCCGCACAAGAGGCCGAGGCCGAGGCGGTCGCCCGCGCAGAGGCGGCGGAATCCGCCCTGTTCGCCGCTGACGAGGCGCGCGCCGAGGCTCAGGCCCAAGAGGCCGAGGCGCGTGCCGCGCGCTCTGAGGCCGAGGGCGAATTGGGGGCCTTGCGCGCCGAGGTCACGGCCTTGGCCAAGCTGGTGCAGCGCGACACGGCCGAGGGCGGGCAGGTGATGGACCGCCTTCAGGTGCAACAGGGCTTTGAGAAGGCGCTGGGCGCTGCCCTTGCCGATGATCTGCGCGCCCCCGAAGTCGAGGCCGATGGCCCCTCTGGCTGGACCGTGCTGCCTGCCTATCACACGCCGCAACCCCTGCCTGAGGGGGTGACCGCGCTCAGCCGCCATGTCTCGGTTCCCGAGGTGCTGGCCCGGCGCATGTCGCAGATCGGGTTGATCGATCCCGAGGATGCCGCCCGTCTGCAACCCCTTTTGAAACCCGGTCAGCGTCTGGTCAGCACCGAGGGGGATCTATGGCGCTGGGACGGATTTCGCGCATGGGCCGAGGATGCCCCCTCTGCCGCCGCCCTGCGTCTGCAACAGCTCAACCGGCTTGAGGAACTCAAGCAACAGCTTGAACACACCACAGCGCGCGCAGAGGGGGCCGTGCGCGGCCACGAGGCGCTGCGCGAGGCGCTGATCCGTCGCACCGAAGAGGATCGCGCCGCCCGTGAGGCCCGCCGCTCTGCCGATGCCGCCGTCAACGAAACCAATCGCGCCCTCAGCCGCGCTGAGGCGGATCGCAACCTTGCCGGATCGCGGCTGGAATCATTGGGTCTCGCGGTCACCCGGCATGACGAAGAGGCGATGACCGCCCGTCAGAGCCTGTCTGAGGCGGAAAAGGGTCTGGCGGGACTTGGCGATCTCGATGCCACCCGCGCCGATCTCGAAGATATCAAGATGGCCGTCGAGGCCGCGCGCATGACCATGATGACCAAACGGTCAGGGGCCGACGAACTGCGCCGCGAGGGCGAGCGCCGGACGCGCCGCAGTCAGGAAATCACCAAGGAAGTCAGCGGCTGGCGGCACCGGCTCGACACTGCCGAGCGTCGGATCGCGGAACTGGCAGAGCGCAAGGAAGAGTCCGAAGAGGCCCTCGCTGATGCCAGTGCTGCACCCGAACTTCTTGCTGCCAAGCGCGCCGAACTAGGCGAGGAAATCACCCGCAGCGAGGCCCGTCGCGCCGCCGCCGCCGATGCGCTCTCGACTGCCGAAGGGGCCGCGCGCCAAGCCGCGCTGGACGAGCGCGACTCCGAACGCCTGGCCTCAGAGGCTCGTGAAATGCGTGCTCGGGCCGAGGCCCGGCTGGATGCCGCGCGCGAGACCCGAGACTACGCCGCCGAGCGGATCAACGAGACGCTGGAGCAGACCCCCGAGGCCCTCTTGCAGAGCCTCGCGGTCGATCCCGATACCATGCCCGCCTCTGATGCAATCGAGGCTGATGTGAACCGCCTTAAACGACAGCGCGACGCACTGGGGGCCGTGAACCTGCGCGCCGAAGAAGACGCCAAAGATGTCGAGGCCGAGCATGACAGTCTGATCAAGGAAAAGACCGATCTTGAAGAGGCGATCAAGACCCTGCGCAGTGGTATTGCCAGCCTCAACCGCGAAGGGCGCGAGCGGCTTTTGACCGCGTTCGAGACGGTCAATTCCAACTTTAGCCTGCTCTTTCGTCACCTTTTTGGCGGCGGCGAAGCCAGTCTTGTGCTGGTCGAGAGCGAAGACCCATTGGAAGCCGGGCTTGAAATCATGTGCCAACCGCCGGGCAAGAAGCTCTCGACGCTCAGCCTCTTGTCGGGCGGAGAACAGACCCTGACCGCGTTGGCGCTGATCTTTGCCGTGTTTCTCGCCAATCCCGCGCCAATCTGTGTGCTGGATGAGGTGGACGCGCCCCTTGACGATGCCAATGTCACCCGCTTCTGTGATCTCTTGGACGAGATGTGCCGCCGCACGGAAACCCGCTTTCTCATCATCACCCATCACGCCGTGACCATGAGCCGGATGGACCGGCTGTTTGGCGTTACCATGGCCGAACAAGGCGTAAGCCAACTGGTTTCGGTCGATCTCAAGAAGGCGGAAGCAATGGTCGCCTGAGCGACGTAAGACGGCGGATGCATGCGCGCCTTTGCGTGGCGTCATCCAACCTCGGGCTTGACCCCAGGTGATATTCCAATAGGTTTTACGCCCCTGACGCCGAATGGCGCGGCGCGCTTTTCACATCCCTGCGCGCCATCACGGGCGCGTCCATGTGCCCAAAATTCAAACGGGACATGGAGAGCCTTTGTCATGCTACGATTTTTTGTGCAGTTTCTTGCCGCCCTTTTTTTGACCATCACCACCGCCACAGCTCAAACCCCACAAGAGCCTGCGGTTGATCCCGATACCGCGCGTTCCAGCGTCGATGTGCTGATCGAGGTGATTGAGGATGAGGCCGCGCGCGCGGAACTGGTCGAGCGGCTGCGCTCCGCCGGTCTGCCTGAGGCGGTCGAGGCGGTGGTTCCCGCCGCTCCACCGCCCTCGGACGTGTCCTTTGGCCGTAGGGTGGCCGAGATCACGCAGGCCGCCGCCGAAGATGTCGCTGATTGGGTTACGCATGTCGCCCGCCAGATCACCCGCGCGCCCAATGTGCTTGATGGGCTCAGCGGCGGAGAGGTCGCCGTGCTGCTTACGGCTTTGGCGGATCTTGCTGTGGTGATCGTGGGCACTGTTGTGGCCTTTCTGGTTTTGCGCGGGCTTGGCAAAACGCTCTACGCCCGCATGAGCGCCTCTGCCCGCGATGGCGGCCTTGCGCGGACCATCCTGCTCTTTCTCGCCTCTGCCGTCACGGATGGGGTGATCGTCCTTATTGCTTGGGCGGCGGGCTATGCGCTGGCAATCCTTGCCTTGGGCGAGTTTGGCCAGATTGGTATTCGCCAAACCCTCTATCTCAACGCCTTTCTGCTGGTGGAAATGGCCAAAGTCGCGGTCAGACTGGTGCTTTCGCCTTCGGCGACTGCGCTGCGCCCGCTGCCGATCAGTGATCGCGCGTCGGCCTATCTGTGCTCTCGCATCAACCTCATTGTCGGGATTGTGGGATATGGGCAATTGCTGGTCGTGCCGATCATCAACGGCAATGTGTCCTTTGCCGCCGGTCGGGCGGTTTCGACGCTGATTGCCGTGGCGGTTCTGGTGCTGGCGATTGGGCTGGTGCTGCGCAACCGGCGGGCGGTGTCCGAGTGGCTTTTGGGCGCGCAAGTGGACAGTGCAACGCCGCCCAAGGGCGCATTGGCCTATCTGGCGCGTCACTGGCACTGGCCCGCGTTGACCTATCTTTTGGCGATGTTCGTGGTCGTGCTTGTGCGGCCCGGCAATGCGGTCTTTCAGACCTTTCTGGCCTCTGGTCAGGTGCTTGTTGTGGGGCTTGTCGGATTTTCCGTTGCGACATTTCTCAGCCGCATGATGGTGCGCGGTGTGGCGCTGCCGCCGGGCATTTCGGCACGGGTGCCGCTTTTGCAGGGGCGGCTCAATTCCTTTGTGCCCAAGACACTTTTTGTCCTGCGCGCGGTGATCTTTGTTCTGGTCGTGCTTTTGGCCCTGAACGCGATTGGCCTTATTGACCTGCGCGGCTGGATGGTCAGCCAGTTTGGCCTCCGCCTTACCGGTATGATCCTGTCGGTGTCGCTGGTGCTGCTGGTGGCCTTTGGTCTCTGGCTGGCCTTGACCTCTTGGGTCGATTACCGGCTGAACCCTGAGTTTGGCAAAGTGGCCACCGCGCGGGAACAGACGCTTCTGACGCTTTTGCGCAATGCCGCCACGATTGCGCTTGTCGTTGTGACGCTGATGTTCGTTCTGGCCGAAATCGGCCTTGATATCGCGCCGCTTCTGGCCTCTGCCGGGGTTCTGGGTCTTGCCATCGGTTTCGGTGCGCAAAAGATGGTGCAGGACATCATCACCGGTATTTTTATTCAGTTCGAGAACGCGATGAATGTGGGCGATGTGGTGACAGTGGGCGGTGTCACCGGCACCGTCGAGCGGCTGACGATCCGTTCGGTCAGCCTGCGTGATGTGCAGGGCGTCTATCACATCATTCCGTTTTCTTCGGTCGATATGGTGTCAAACTATGTGCGTGATTATGGCTATTTCGTCTGCGACATGGGCGTGGCCTATCGCGAGAATGTGGATGAGGTGAAGCAAGCGATGCTCGATGCCTTCGCCGAACTGATGGGGGATCCCGATCAGGCAGATGGCATTCTGGATGAATTGGAATGGTTCGGCGTCAACAGCTTTGGCGACAATGCCGTGATGCTGCGTGCCCGGATCAAATGCGTGCCGGGACGGCAATGGGGCATTGGACGCGCCTATAATGGCGTGTTGAAAAAAGTGTTCGACGCTCGCAACATCGAAATCCCCTTTCCGCATCAGACGATCTATTTCGGCGAAAGCAAGACAGGCCGCACACAAAGTCTGAGGGTCGATATGGATGCAGAGCGCGCCAAGGCGTGATCCGCTTGCCATGGATCACACGCCGATCACGAAAGCGTGTTAATCCCTGTTGACTTATCGCGCAGACCAGAGAAATTCCAACCAGGACACGCGGCGGGATCCCGCCGCGTGACGTAATGCAGACCTGTGGCATTGTTGAAAACAATGTTGAAACCTGTGGTCGCGGCGGCTTTTTCGCAGCGACTTCTTTGATTGAATAAATTGGAGCGAAAATGAATTCCACCGAAGTCCTGCGCCTGTCTAACGGAAACTTCTTCAGTTTTGAGACCGTTTTCGCTGCGCCCTCACCGGGTGCCGCGTTTGAGCAGGTTCTCACTGTGACGCTTCATGGGGCTGACGGTTCTCAGATCGGCGATCCGCTGCGTCTGCGTGTCGGTGAGCTGCCCGAAGCTGAGGTGGGGCTCTATCGCAACAGCGTCGAGTTCTCGATTGCCCAGCCGGATGGCGGTGCGGTGATTTATCTTAATGAGACGACTGACGGTATATTCGATTTTGAAGCCAACACTTTTTTGGTCTCCAGCACATTCAGCGACTTTATTGTCAGACTTGATGCACAGGGTGTGATTTCCAGTGTCGCGCCGCTGTCGGAAAGCTTGGCACTACGCGGCTTTTTTCGTGATCCGGGCACGGTCATTTCCTTATCAGATGGCTCGGGCCTTATCGTCCACAATGTCTTGGCGAAAGTCTCGGCGGATGGCACCGTGGGCGATGTCTTCTTTCAGATCGATCCTGCAGAGATGACCGCTGGCACGATCATCAACACCGGGGCCGTAGCCTTGCCCGATGGTGGCTTTTTCGCCATTGGCTACACCGATCCGTCGGCCCGTGCCAGCACCGGCAATTTCCTATATGGCAGCTTTGTTGACGCGGACCTTGCCGCCGTCGGCGATCCCATCGTTCTTCTGGATGATACTTTCTTTCCCGAGGCGATTTTTGGCGAGTTGGATGACTACGCCATTCTGCGGCTGCCCAATGGCCGTATCGCGATTGCCGTCAACACCTACGATTCCGCCGATGCGCTCAGCCGTGTCAGTGAGATGACGCTGCTGATCCTCAACCCGGATGGCACGGTGAACACGCCCGCCTTCAGGGCCAACGGCGGCGGTGAACGCGCGGCGCGTCAATTTGAGCCGGAATTGTTCCTGTTGTCCGATGGCGGATTTGCCTTGGCGTATCAGACAGGCAATGAATTTGTGAGCAGCATTGATTTGCATGTGCGCCGCTTCAGCGCAAATGGTGTGTTTCAAGAAGAGATCGTGGTGGTGGACGGCGGCATTGTGGGTGGCTTTGATCCCGATATCGTGGAACTGCATGTCAATCCCAATGGCGATATTCTGTTCTTTGGTGTCTCCGGCGATGCGGCCTTGCTCGGTCAACTGGCAGTCGGCACCGTTGTAGAGCCGGAACCCACCGATGTGATCACCGGCACCGATGGCGATGACACGCTCGCGGGCACGGATGGCGACGATCAGATCGCCGCAGGGGCAGGCAATGACAGTATCGACGGTGGGGCGGGAAATGACTCGATCTCGTCCTCCGATGGCAACGATCAGGCCATCGGAGGTGCTGGCAACGACAATATCGGCGGTGGCCAGGGCGATGACACCATCGACGGCGGGGCCGGTGACGACATCATCGGCGGCGGCTTTGGCGCCGATAGCATCATGGGCGGCGCGGGCAATGACGTTGTTGCAGGCGGGGCGGACAATGACACCCTGTCCGGCGGCGACGGCAATGACAGCATGTCGGGCAGCTTCGGCAATGACAGCATTGATGGCGGTGAGGGCGCGGATGATATCGGTGGCGGCACCGGGCGGGATACGATTGACGCAGGCGCAGGGGATGATCGCGTGGGCGGCGGCGAAGGCGATGACAGTATCCTTGGCGGTGACGGCGATGACTTCCTTGCTGGTGGCGGGCGTAACGATCTGATCGACGGCGGCGCAGGCAGTGACACGATCAACGCGGGCGCTGGAAATGACACGATCACTGGCGGTGCGGATGCCGATTTGTTCGTCTTTTCGTCCTTCTTTGACGGCGAGGCCGATATCATCACCGATTTCGAGGATGGTTCAGACAGTTTCCTGATCCGCCGCTTTGATCCCGATACCGGCGTTGAGAATATCAACAACGGTGGCAACGGTCTGGCGGGCTTTGTTGCTGCGATGAACATCGTCGATGTGGCGGGCGGCGCGCAGATGACCGTGGGCGGCAATACCATCCTCGTTGAGGGGGTCACCGCTGCGCAACTCACAGTGGATGATTTCACTTTCCTCTAACACGAAAAGGCATGGCTCGCCCAGAACAGGGCGGGCCATGCCTTTTGGGCCAAACCCCGTCCCGCCTATTCTGATACATGCTGTCGCAGCCCTGCGCAGCTGGCGCTTTTGGCTTCTCTGAGCATCTCATTTTACACTAATCTTTAGTCTCGAAAGGATATCTTTTCGCGAGATGCCTCTGGCGTGTATCTTGCGCCTTTGAACACAACCGAGACTAGGAATCGGAGAACAATGCCATGCCGGAGCTGAGCGGCACAAAATGGGGCTCGCACCTGCTGGGCACGGCAGGTGGCGTCGTGACATGGAGCATCGCGCCCAGTGGTCAAGATATCTATTGGTTCACTGACGAAGATCCCGGCACCAGTTTTTCCGTTGATCCTGCCTCTGTCTACACCTTCGATGTCGAGGCCGCGCTGCGTCTCGCCTTTGCTGAATGGTCGCGCTATGGCGATATCGAATTTTTGCAGGTCCAAGATCCCGGTGGTGCCGCCGGAGGTCAGATAGACCCCGATATTCGTATCTTCTTTGCTCCGATTCCCGGCAATACATTGGGGTTCGCGTTCTTTCCCTCGCCCCTAGAGGTGCCCATCGCCGGAGACATCCTTCTCGATGTGGATGCATCGCTGAATTTCGATGTGCCGCTCTTCGAGGGGCTGGCAATCCACGAAATCGGCCATTCGCTCGGGCTTGAGCATATCGAAACCGTCGCTGCGATCATGAACCCGATCCTGACTCAGCCTGATATTCTCGCCGATGACATCTCCGGTATCCGCCAAATCTATGGGGCGCAGGATGGTGCGGCGGTGGTCTATACCATGCCGACGGGGCTTCGGGATCTGACCTTGCTGCACAATCCCGAAGATTTGACCGTTCTGGGAAACAACTTTGGCAACCGCATTACCGGAACCGATGCGGATGAGACCCTGAATGGGCTGGTGGGCAATGACACCCTCGATGGTGGTGCGGGCGACGACCTGCTGATTGGCGGTGTGGGAAACGACTGGGCCGAGTTCAGCGCAATCACCCGCTCTGCGGCTGCGTTCAGTGTCGTTGAGAACGGGCTACAGGTGGTCTCGTCTCTTGGCACTGACACGCTGATTGACATCGAATGGATCCAGTTTCTGGACGAGTCGATCCGCGTGGCCGAGGTGATCACAGCGATCAGCGGTCCGATTGGGCTTCAACTGATTGGCAGCGGTCTCTCTGACAGCCTGATGGGCACTGATGACAATGACACCCTCAGTGGGGGTGCTGGCGATGATGTGCTGGCAGGCGGTCTGGGGAATGACTCGCTTGACGGGGGCGATGGCAATGATCGGATTTCTGCCTCCGATGGCAATGACATCGTGTTTGGCGGCCTTGGCAACGACAGTATCGGCGGCGGCCTTGGCGATGACACCATCGACGGCGGCAGTGGTGACGATATCATCGGCGGCGGCTTTGGCGCGGATAGCATCACGGGCGGCGCTGGCAATGACGTGATCGCGGGCGGGGCGGACAATGACACCCTGTCTGGCGGCGATGGCAATGACAGCGTGTCGGGCAGCTTTGGCAACGATCTGATTTTTGGCAACGGGGGCGCGGATGATATCGGCGGCGGCACCGGGCGGGATACGATTGACGCAGGTGCAGGGGATGATCGCGTGGGCGGTGGCGAAGGCGATGACAGTATCCTTGGCGGTGACGGCAACGACTTCCTCGCTGGCGGTGGGCGTAACGATACCATCGACGGCGGCGCTGGAAATGACACGATCAATGCGGGCGCTGGAAATGACACGATCACCGGCGGAACCGGCGCAGATCAATTTGTCTTTTCGTCCTTCTTCGATGGCGAGGCGGATGTCATCACCGATTTCGAAGACGGCATCGACAGCTTCCTGATCCGCCGCTTTGATCCCGATACCGGCGTTGAAAACATCAACAACGGCGGCAATGGTCTGGCGGGCTTTGTTGCTGCGATGAATATCGTTGACACCGCCTTGGGCGCGCAAATGACGGTGGGCGGTAACACCATCCTCGTCGAAGGCATCTCCGCCGCGCAACTCACAGTGGATGATTTCACCTTTATCTGAGTGATGACCCGACTTTGGGCATCACCGATTTCCCTTTAACTTTCGGTAAATGCCGCAAGGCTGCCATGATTTGTTAAGCGCATGGCAGCCTTGCTTTGCCACCTTGGGTCTTGCGTGGGGACGCGGGAAACGGGTGGATATACATGGCAGTCAGGCTGACGCATGTCGGGACGAATCGTGCGGCGAATTTCGAGGTCGCGCGTGCGGTGGTGGCGATCACGCCCTTGCCGGACGGGGGGTTTATACTGGCCGACTTCGCCGCCGGTCAAAGCCGCGTGGTGCGCGCCACCGCCGCCGGTCCACTGCTTGAAGCGCCGTGGTTTCACGAGGCAACGCCACGCATCGCCGTGACGGTCGGCGATACGCAGGGCGCGCTGCCACCGCTGCTCTTGTCCGATCTGCGCGCGGCTTGGGATGCCGGATTGCGCAGCGCTGTGCCGGGGTTTCTGGGCCAAGGCGGGGTGCAGCCGCAGGCCGCAACCCTGCTTGCTGCGCGGCTTGCGGGGCGCGATGTTCTGATTGCTGCCGCCGCTGATGGTCAGGGTTTGTCCGTCCTGTCGCTTGGTCCGGATCAAAGCATCGCGGCGGTGACGACCATGATGGACAGCGACAGCCACTATCTGCGCGCCATTTCCGATATCGCGGTCATCGAGCGGCCCGGTGAAGTGCTTGTCTTTGCCGCCTCTGCGCAAGAGCATGGCATAACGGTCCTGCGCCTCTTGGAAGAAGGCGGGCTAGAGCCTGTTGCCAGCGTTGGGCGCAATGACAGCCTGCCGATCCAGACGATCACGGCGCTTGCCCCGGCAGACATCGCCGGGCGTGCGTTTCTGATTGTCGCTGCGGCGGACAGTTCCAGCCTGACCGTGCTTCGCGTCGGTGACGGGGGCACGCTTGATGTCGCGGATCACCTTATCGACGGGCTTGCGACCCGGTTCGCCGGGGTATCGCATCTCGAAGTTGTGTCCGTAGACGGGCATGTTTTCCTGCTGGTCGCAGGCCGGGATGCGGGGCTTAGCCTTTTGCGCCTGACCGCCGAGGGGCGGCTCTTGCATATTGATACGCTCGCGGATGAGGTGGCCTTTGCCCTCAACGGTGTCTCAGGCCTTGCGGCACAGGTTCGGGCGGGCGGGATCGACATTCTGGTCACCGCGGCGGGCGAGGCGGGGCTAAGCCTCTTTCGGGTTGATCTTGGTCCCTTGGGGCTGGTCCTGCACGGCAATGCTGCACGGATCGAAGGCGGCATGCGCGATGATCTCTTGTCGCGCAGCGGCGGCAACGGTGTGCTTGACGGCGCAGAGGGGGACGATACGCTCAGCGATGGTCCCGGCGCGGATACGCTTGTGGGCGGCACGGGGGCCGATGTCTTTGTCCTGCGGGCCGATGGGCAACGCGATGTCATTGCCGATTTCACCTTGGGTGAGGATCGGCTCGACCTCTCGCTTTGGCCAATGCTGCGCAATCTTGGGCAGTTGGCGTTTACTCCGACAGCTACGGGGGCCCTTTTGCGCTTTGGGCTTGAAGAGGTGGACTTGCGCAATGCCGCAGGCGGGGCCTTTGTTGCCACGGATCTGCCCGGTCTGCTTTTGCCATTGGTCTCGCATTTCGACGTAGTTCTGGGGCCGTTGCAGGTGGCACCCCCTTCGGTGCGCCTGCCTCCCTTGCCGCCGCCCCCGCCTGTTCTACCCGAGGTCGCCGCCCTCCTGCGGGTGGGGGGTGCGGGCGATGACTTGCTTGAGGGCGGACCCGAGGACGACACGCTTGCGGGCAATGCGGGCAATGACACGTTGCGCGGAAATGCGGGCAACGACCGTCTGGCTGGGGGTGATGGGCGTGATCAGATCGACGGTGGCGCAGGCCATGACAATATCGGGGGTGGTTTGGGGGCAGACCGGCTTTACGGGCAGGCGGGGGATGACACGATCGGCGGCGGCGCGGGGGACGATATGCTCTTTGGCGGCAACGGTGCCGATATCCTGAGTGGCGGGCCGGGCAATGACCTGCTTGAGGGCGGGGCGGGCAATGACCGCCTTGCCGGTAGCTTTGATCACGACACGGTGCGCGGCGGTCTTGGCGATGACCGCATTGGCGGCGGTCCGGGGCGCGACCTGCTCGACGGCGGCGAGGGCAATGATGAGCTTGGCGGTGGCGAGGCCGATGATACCGTGTTGGGCGGTGCCGGGGATGATTTTCTGGCCGGTGGTGGCCGGAACGACCTGCTTGATGGCGGCACCGGCAACGATACGCTGAACGCGGGCGCAGGCCATGACCGGCTGATCGGTGGCGAGGGGGCCGATATCTTTGTCTTCAACGATTTCACGGCTGGCGAGCGCGACGTGATTGTAGACTTTCAATTCGGAGAGGATCGCATCCGTCTGACCGGCATCGAGGGGCAGGGGCCAACAGGCCGCTTTCCTGCGCTCGACATTCAAGACACCGACGCAGGCGCTGTCCTGCGCTATGCGGGCCATGAAATATTGCTCGAAGACGTGGCGGCATCCAGCCTCTCACGTGACGATTTCATCTTCCTGTAAGGCGGCCCAAGGCTGGGAAAGTGCGGTTTAAAACACCCACCCATCCGCTGCCATGAAAGCCATCCCTCGGATCTAGCGGATAGTCGAGGGTTCTGAAATCAATGTCATAAATGCTTTGAATCGTCGCCAGCGTTTCGGGGGTGATGAAATTGTCATAGTTGAAATTCATCTCGCTCAGCGCGCGGGCAGGCAGATTGCCCAGATACCCCGCGACCGGGCTTTCGGGCAGGCGGGTGCGGTTCAGCACGCGCGGTGTATAGTTCAGCCCCAGCTTTCGCGCGACCCGGGGCAATTCCACATCCAACCGTTCGACATGCACGACAAAATCATAATGGATGCCGACCTCTTTGTAGAACGCAGGCACCTGCGTTTCCCAATGCCCGTTGATCAGGTTCTCAGGGCGTGGTCGGCTTGCATGCAGATGCGCGACCGTGTCCAGAAACGCCTCAAAGGACATGCTGTTATCGTGGGGGTCGGCACCGGTGCGCGCGCAGTAGAGGTCATGCAACTCCTGAGCAAAAGGCTCCAGATCCGCACGACAGAGCAATTGCCGGCCGCGATAGATGCAGAATTTGTTGAAATAGGCGCTGATGATCCGTGTCACCGGATGCCGAACCAGAATCACCGAGCGATAGTTGCGCGCCGATAGCGCCTCGGCGCAGCCACGAAAGGGGGCGCTGTTGGTGTGGAAATACTGCTTGCGGGCCGGGCGTGACGGCATGTTATCGGCCAAAAAGTTGAACAGCGTGGTACAGGCCGCCTTTTGCGACCAAAAGAACACCGTTTTGCTGTCATCATGAATATAGCCGCGCCAGCCCATGCGCTCCGCCTTTGGCCAAGGGTCGTCCCCCATGGCTTAATGCGCGGGGCCTGCCTTGGCAACGCGCGGGTGGGGTTTTTGCGCCTTGTCTCGCGTGGCATGGGTCACTAGGTTGCGCCAGACCGATTGGAGGGCTTCGTTCATCATGGCCAAGCGCCTTTTTCTGCATGTCGGGATGCCAAAATGCGCGACGACGTCGATTCAGGCCTATCTCGCGGCTCATGCAGACGATCTGGCCGCGCGCGGTCTGAATTATACCTTCGCACCCGGAGAGCAAATTCCAGAGCAGGGTAATGCCAGCCATCTGGCCAATGCCCTCATCACGGGCGACACGCGGCGCGGCTGGGAACTGCTGGATTACTTTCTGCGGCCCGAGGGCAATGTGATCCTCAGTTCCGAGTATCTTTTTGGGGTCTCGCGCGGGGCCGTCGCGGAAGAGTTGATTGCGCGCATCCGTCAGGCCGGTTTCGACGTCTGCGTGATCTGTTATTTCCGCCGACAAGATCTGTGGATCGAATCCGACTACAAGCAGCATGTCAAAAGCGGTGCAGACTGGCGTCGGGGAATCGTGGCCCTTCTGAACGAGCGGGTCGAAAAACAGGTGCTCAACTACAACGCGATGCTGATGAACTGGGCGCGCATCGTGGGGCATGACAATGTGCTCGCGGTGCCCTTGCGACCAGAGCAGGGGCCTGACTATGCGGTGCGCCGCTTTCTTGAAGCGCTCGATGTTGCGGATATGCTGCCGCAGGGGTCTGCCGGTCCAAAGCATCACAATGTCAGCCCTCCGACCGGTCTGATAGAGCCTGCGCGCTATCTCAAACGTGCGATGCTGGATCGGGGCGTATCACTATCGCTGGTCCAGCAAGAGGTGGATCGCTTCTTTGACGTGGCCCCACGGCTGGTCCGTGTGCCGCAGCGCCGGTTCCTGCTGACCCATATTCGTCGGCAACGCTTGTTGCGAAATTGCGAGACCTCGAATGCCGCGCTCGCACGCAATTTTCTCGGGGGCATACCAGCCTTTGACATGGTGCCAGAGGAGGATGCGCCAAGCGAAATTCCGCTAGGCGCAGAAGCGGCCGGCATCCTTGCAGCCTATCACGTGGACAGCCAAAATAACCTGTTCGCGCGCGGGACCATCGAGCGTGGATTGGGTCTGCTCAAGCGCTCTGTGACGGCACTGCGCGTCAGAAATTGATGATATCCCGGTGATACCGGCGGAGCAGCAGTAGCCCAAGCGCCAGTGTTATGCCCGATACGGCCATCACGAAAACCGAAGAGACATAGGTGGCGTCATAGGTGCTGTAGATGCCCTTGCGCACCAGCCCGATAGGATGGATCAGCGGATTCCACCACATCCAATCCCGATAGGGCAGCGGGACGGTATCGAAGAGAAAAATCACACCGGAAATGATCAAAAGGGGGCGGTTCAACACGGCCCAAGCCCGTTCCCAGATTGGAAATACCGACAACAAAAAGCAGTTGAGCGTGCCAACCCCGGCCCCAAGCGCAAAGGTAAGCGTATAGCCCCACGCAATAGCCCTCATGTCGACGATAACATTAAGATCATAAACAATGATAATCAGAGGCAACAGGATCACCGCGATCATGATGCTGGTTATGACGTTCAGAATGAACCGTGCAATCAGGGCATCGGTATAGGTCACACCGGGATAGAACAACAGCTGCTTGGAAAAGCGCAGCGAGACCGACATTTTATTGCTGATGTCCATATAGGCCATGAACGGCAGAATGCCGGTTGCAAAGAACAAGGGAAAATTGGTGCCGAGACTTGGGCTTTTGAATCCTAGGGAAAAGATAAAGGTCAGAAGGAAAATTCCTGCCACCGGCTCAAGCACCGCCCATAGGTATCCAAGCGCCGAACGCCCATAGGTCGCCGACATCTCGCGCAGCATCAACGCAATCACGGTCTGAACGGTGCCCGTGCGCTTGCGCGGCAGGGCCGGGGCAAAGGTTACATTTGTCATCTTGACGGATGGTGTATCACCCTGTCCTTTGATAGAAAATCCCCATCCGACAGATGTGATCGGACAACAACAGACCAAAGAGCAAGATTTGAACCAGTCCAATTCTCCTGCGGAAAAAGCGGCTCAACCCTCTGAACAGGGTGCCGCCCCCAAGACTGGGCCGGGTCCGAACGTGGTTCAGGCCCCTTCCGCCAAGATGTCCTTGCGTCCGCCTGCAAGGCCGGCGGGTATTCGCACGCGGCATGTTCTCATTGCCCTCAGCTTTGTGATTTGGGTGATTCTGCCAGTCGTAGTGTCGGGCGGGTATCTCTACACAGTCGCACGTGATCAATACGCAAGCCATGTCGGCTTTTCGGTGCGCACAGAGGAAATCGGTTCTGCCATAGAACTCTTGGGCGGCATCACCGAGTTGTCGGGGTCCAGCTCTTCGGACACGGATATTCTCTACGAATTCATCCAGAGCCCGCAAATCGTGCGCGCCGTCCACGATCAACTTGATATGGCACGGATTTATCAGCGCTCCGGCGATCCGGTTTTCACGCTCGGCGAAGATACAAGGATCGAGGCGTTGCTGTCCTATTGGCAGCGCATGGTCAAGATTTTCTATGATCGCAGCAGTGGTCTTGTGGAAATCCGCGTGCTCGCCTTTGAGCCGCAAGATGCCAGAGCCGTGGCAGAGGTTGTGTTTGCCGAGAGCAGCAACATGATCAACCAGCTGTCGGCCATCGCCCGCGCCGACGCCATGCGCTACGCCGAAGAAGAACTGGCGCGCGCCGAGGATCGGCTCAAAGTATCCAACCGGTCGCTCACCAGTTTCCGCAACCGGACACAGATCGTCGATCCGGCGGCCGATGTTCAGGGGCAAATGGGTCTGCTGAATTCGCTCAGCGCACAGATGGCTGAGGCACAGATCGAGCTTGAGCTTTTGCTCGATAATGCCAACGAAAGCGACCCGCGCGTCAATCAGGCCAACCGCAAGATTGCGGCGATCCAGAAACTGATCAACGAAGAGCGGTCGGCTTTCGGTGGCGCTTCTGGTGTGTCCGGGGTTCAGCAGTATTCTGAATTGATCGAAGAGTATCAGGCTCTCGAACTCGAGCGGCAATTCGCCGAAAAGAGCTATCTTTCTGCGCTTGCCGCGCGCGACGTTGCCTTGGCCGAAGCGCAGCGGCAATCGCGCTATCTGGCCACCCATATTTCCCCGACCTTGGCCGAGACCGCCGAGTATCCACAGCGCGAATTGCTGTTGCTGATGATCTCAGGCTTCCTGCTCTTGTCTTGGTCGGTCCTGGTGATGGTCTATTACTCCCTGCGCGACAGGCGCTGAGCGGACACGTCCGATGATCGAGATACGCAACCTGTGCAAGACCTTCGTGCTCAACGGGCGGCGCAAGGTGGTTGCTGACAACATTTCCGCGGTTTTCCCGGATCGCACGGCGGTGGCCATTCTCGGTCGCAATGGCGCTGGCAAGTCGAGCCTGCTCAAGATGTTGTCGGGGTCCATGGACCCCGACAGCGGAGAGGTGATCAGCACCGGCACGATTTCTTGGCCAGTGGGCTTTGCCGGTAGCTTCCATCCTGAGATGACCGGGCTACAGAATGTCCGCTTCATTGCCCGGGTATATGGCGTCGATACTGCGGAACTTGTCGATTTCGTCGCTGATTTCGCGGGGCTGGGCCAGCATTTCAACTTGCCGGTGCGCACCTATTCCTCAGGCATGCGCTCGCGCCTCGCTTTTGGGGTGTCGATGGGCATCCACTTTGAAACCTATCTCGTGGACGAGGTGACAGCGGTCGGCGATGCTGCCTTTCGTGAAAAATCCGAATTGCTTTTTGCTGAGCGGATCACGCAGAGCGGGGCGATCATGGTGACGCATAACATGGGGCAGGTTAAACGCCTCTGCTCGCTTGCCGGTGTGCTCGAGGATGGGCATCTCAGCCTTTATGACGATGTCGACGCGGCCATCGCGCACCATCAGGAATTGATGAAAAGCGACAAGGCGGCTTCGGGCTGATTATGCCCTGACCGCGCAAACGTTTCTGTTACACCGGCGTTTTCAGGCGTCCGTGTCACGGGGCACGGGGGCGCGGTTGTCAAAGCCGAATTGCGTAAGAAGAGCCTCGTTATGCGGTCTAAACTGCTCTTCCAGCCATGCGACCCGTTCTGGATTGCGGCCCATATCCGGTTCTTGCGTGTGGTGAAACGCATTAAGAAACATTTGCTTAATGTCGTCATCAGCACAGGCCGGATCCAGCATGGATGCCGCAATGATATCGCAGTCCTGCATCCTTAAAGAGGGGTTGGTCTCGTGATGCGGAACGTCCCAGACCATATCCTGAGGCTGACCCAGAACGGTATCGAGAACAGATTTGATGTTGCGATGGCTGTCCAGAATGATCGGCAACTCGGGAAACAGCTTGCTCCAATTCGTCAGATAGGCGGCGGGCTTCATCGTGTCGATCCGACGTTTGGCAAAGGTCTCGAAATCGCGGCCCCCATAAGGTTTGCGCTCTGCCAGAAAGGTATCGAAAAACTGCTTCATGAATTGCGAATAGTCACCAAACACGAAATCACTGAATGGGCGTAGGAAGACCAGCAGTTGCACCACAATCCCGGCCTTTTTGGTGATCTCGGCAAGCGCAATGCCCCGCTTTGACAGCGAATAGAGATCCTCATGGCTCAGCACCACCGTATGTGCCCCCTCTGCGAACATGGCGTCGATCTCGGCTTGGCTGATCTCTGCCAGATGCGCAGCATTGCCCGGATGCGAGCCCGCAGGCGCAGGATAGTGAATGCCCTGCCGCAAGAGCGTCTCAGAATTCTGCACCATCACGCGCTGGAGGTAGGTCGAGCCACATTTGGGCGAGCCGATATGCAGAATGATCTTTTGTGCCATGGTGCAGATATCTAGATTCGTGCAAGCTGTGTGGCAAGCCGATTGGCAAGATCGTCGATCATGTCTTCGGGATGACTGCCTAGATCGCGCAGATCAATCTCGCGTTCAGATTGGCTCACGGGTGCTGCGTGCCATGCGAGGCCAAGTGCGTCGGCCAAATCCGGTGCCGTGGCAGGCACCGACAGGATGGCAGGGCTCAACCGGCTCAGGTCCTTTGGGCCAAATCCATTGGTCACAACCCGTACCCCGGCCGCAGCCATTTCCAGCGGTGGATGGCTGGGATGAGGCGAATACATCAGCGACAATCCCAAATCGACTGTACCTAAATAGTCGGGATAATCTTCCCAAGGCAACTTACCGAGGCTCCGCAAAATATGCCCGCCCGGCAGGGCGACATCACTGTGATGCTGGCCGATGGATACAAGCTCGATATCCTCAGGGCCCAAATTCTCTTTGCTGACAAACCGCGCAAGCGCCTCGATTGCGGTGGCATACATATTGCGCGGCACATCTGGCCGCCCATAGAGCGCCAGACGGCGCGACCCCTTGCCCGCTGCCCGGCGCGTGACATGACTATAGCGTTCAATGTCGATTGAGGGGTGAAACGCCAGAACATCCCCGGTGGCAAAGCCGAACCCCTGATTAGCGAACCAATCGCGCAACAGGGTCGTGTTGAACACCGGCTCGAAATCAAAGTGATAGCTGGCCATGGCATCGGCGAATTCCGGGCCCCAGGCATAGAAATGCGGCTCGTAATCCTGAATGAGATAGAGAAACCGGGTTTGCGCCATCTCATGCCGCCGGATCAACCTTTCGGCGACATGCGCGCTCCACCATGCCGTGGCCATGAACATATCCCCGGAATGGAGCGGTAGGGTTTCGTTCTGCACGCCGCAGAGCAGGCTGATGCGCGCGGCTGTCGCTTCCCGGTCCTGCCCCTGCCCAAGGCGCCCCAATACAAAGCTGCGTGAGGTGCCCGGAGAGGACATCGGGAGATCGGTGGCAATGAAGCGCACAGGATAACCCCGCACCGCAAGACCCAGCCCGATGTCCAACGCTGTGGCGATGCCGGCAAAAATCTCAGTCGGGTTAAGCGTTGGCACCAGAATATTCAGCGCGGCATGGGGTGCGGTGAACTCTGGCACAAAGCGCGGTTCCTTGCGCAGATCAACAATGCTCTCGTGCTTGACCGGTGGCTTTGCCGGTGCTGTAAGGTTGCGCGGCGGTCGCGGTGACATCCCCGGCGAGAGCGAATAAAGCCGTGTGTCAAATCCGTCGATCGCGCTCTTGAGGCCTGGCCCAAACGCTTCCCGCAGCGTCCAGACGGCACGGCCGATACTGACCACGGCAAATCCCGCTGCGATCCGTGCTAACCCCGCATGCCCCTGCAGGCCCAACACAACCGCATCGCGCAAATGTGTCCCCATGCCGCGCATCCGCCGCAGATAGGGGCGCAGCGGCGCGGTTTTGGCCTCGCCATGGCTCATGCTGCCATCGGTAACGGCATCGCTCAGCCGGTTATAGGTCGATTGCCCAAGGTATCGCGCCAGCGCATAGGCAGTCGCCTCCTTGCGCATCCACATGGCATCGGGGCGCTTCCAGCGCGGTCCTCGGGGCTGGGTGCGGTCAATCGCGCCCATCACATTGCTTTGATGCTGGCGATAATCAACCAAGGGCGTGTCGATCAGATGCACGCCGCCCGTTGCCGCGGCCAACAGGCCAAGCCAGAGGTCATGGTAAAAATGCACCCCGCTTTGCGGCGGAAAGGGTAGCGCCAACCGCACCAGCCGGGGCCGCATCAGCGTGGTCATGCCAGTGATGTTATTGCGATAGAGCAGGCCGCGCAGACCGGGGTTTTTCTTGCGCCGCTCAAAGGCGAACATCGAGCGGTGCAGCACGGTTGTGCCATCCGGCCCGACGAGGCGCGCATCGCTATGCACAAGATCGGCACCGCTTTTGACCAGGGCTGCAACGCCGCGCTCCAGACGATCCGCATGCCAGATGTCATCCTGATCGCAAAGGGCGATGAGCGCTGCGTCTTCGCCCAGCCCCTCGGCGTCGATCAGGCGCAGCGCCTCGCTTAGCCCCGCCTCAAAGGCGCGCACAGAATCTAGCGCGACATCGCCGGAAACCAGCGTCAGCGGCAGGCCCGGTGCTACAGCCATCGCCGTCTCGAGGACCAGATCCTTTGAACAGGTGTCCGCGATAACGGCCACCAAATGACAGTCGGTATGAGACTGCTCCGCAAGCGACCGGATCTGCTGCGCCAGATACTCAGGCTCCGGCTGAAATACAGCCATTATGATGAAAATGCGAGGCGTCATCATGTCCTGAGTGATCGAAATAGTCTCTGCGCTCTAACCGAGCCCTCCTGCCAATGCAAGCCACGCACGTCCGACATGGGGGGTTCGGCCTGCGTCACCTCTCTTGTCATTCGACCGTAACAGATTTTGCAAGGTTTCTGGGCTGATCCACATCGGTCCCTTTGGCCACGGCGGTGTGATAGGCGATCAACTGTGCGGGCAGGGCATAGAGGATGGGTGCCAGAATGGGATCGGTATCGGGCAGGGTGATGGTCTGCCACACGCAATCGCCTGCCTGCGTCACACCCCGCGCATCTGACACCAGCAGGATACGACCGCCGCGCGCCATAACCTCTTGCATGTTGGAAACGGTCTTGTCGAACAGCGCATCGCAGGGTGCCATAACAACCACCGGCATCGTCTCGTCGATCAGCGCAATTGGTCCATGCTTCAACTCGCCCGAGGCATAGGCCTCGGCATGAATATAACTGATTTCCTTGAGCTTCAGCGCACCCTCCAGCGCCAGTGGATACATCAATCCACGCCCGAGAAACAGCGCACTAGGTGCAGTCGCAAGCTGGCGCGCGATGGCTCTGATCTGTTCGTTGCGTTCCATCGCGGTATTGAACGTGGCGGGCAAGGCGCGCAGCCCGGACAAGAGATCCGCCAGACGTTCCGCCCCGACATGGCCCCGGTCTTGGGCCGCCTTGAGCGCCAAAAGCAGGAGCACGGTCAACTGACAGGTAAAGGCCTTGGTCGAGGCCACGCCAATCTCGGCCCCGGCATGAATCGATAGCGCCAGATCGCTTTCGCGGGCGATGGAACTCTCGGGCACATTGACCACGGACACGATTTTTGCCGCGCGCCCCTGCATATAGCGCAGTGCTGCCAGCGTATCGGCGGTCTCGCCGGATTGGCTGACAAAGAGCGCGGTTGTGCCGGGGCTCACGGGCGGCTCACGATAGCGGAACTCAGAGGCGATATCGACCTCGACCGGCAGGCGTGCCAATTGTTCGAACCAGTATTTCGCAGTGAGACAGGCGTAATAGGCGGTGCCACAGGCCACCAGAGTCAGCCGCTCCACTTTTGCAAAGTCTGGCACGCCTTCTGGCAGGGTCAGGCAGGTTCCATCGCTGCTCAGGTAATGCCCAAGCGCCGCGCCGATCACCGAAGGTTGTTCGGCGATTTCCTTGGCCATGAAATGCCTGTGCCCGGCCTTGTCAACGCGGGCGGCCTCGATCTCGATGGTCTTGATCGGGCGGTTGGCCAGATGGCCATTGACGTCTGTGATCACAAGGCTGTCGCGCGTTACGACGGCAATGTCACCCTCTTCCAGATAGGTGATCCGGTCGGTCATCGGGGCCAGAGCGATGGCCGCCGACGGCGGCCGGTATCGGTCACAGATAGGATCTCGACTTCGGGTCTGTATCTATGGTCGGACATAACGTCGGACCTAAGCGGAAATCCTCAGCGCAAAAAGACGGCCCTCGGCGGAGGCTTACATCCAGACCATATCATCCAATCAAACGGCGCGGTCGGCACCGCCATGCTCGCCAGAGCCGCGGAGTGACTCGCTGAGAGCGCTAGTGCTTTTCCGGCCCTCTCCCTGGGGGCGGACCCCTGATGCGACTCTGGGGGCCGCTGTGGGCGCGCTACGAGTCCAGCACGCGCGAGCATTCCCGTCCCGGCCTGGGCTGCTGCCGAATATCCATAGACCGATGTCGATCTTAAGCAGGTCCACGGCTCGTTACCGAGTTCGCGCCACAGCATCGCCCCTTTCCAGGATCGCCTCCTGTTCAAAGCCCATAACCTGAAATGGCAACTTTTTTCTACTTTCTCTCGGGCGCATTGCCTCAAGAGCCTTGGGCGAGACTGCCAATGTATTATGGCGCGCTGGATGAGGCGCGTCAGTCGCAGCCTTCTTACTTAAGTAAGCACTTACTCATCTCCCTCCATCTCCCTCCATAAGACATCATTCACCAGAAGAGACCTGACTTCCCATCTGCCTGTTGGACCTGGCTCTCTGCTCCCGTTCATCAAGGTGCCGAAACGCGGTCGCGACCTCTTTGTTCAGGAGCTCATACGATATCATCGTGGAACGCGATCCGGTCCCGGTTCTCTTACGAGCAACAGGCCAACCTTGGCGGCGAAACACCTTCTTCAGATCTGGTCGTTCCGAATCCTTATAATCTTCCCAGACCTCGTCTCGCCTCAGTAGCGCCAGCAATCCGGATCTGAGAAAAATGTCGGCGCGCTGTTGTTCATCACAGCCCACAACTGCATTCACGGCCGAGCTTTTCTCCGGGTCCTCATCCGCAAATGTTGGCAGCATGAACTGGAAGTATTTTCTCTGCAGTTTTGCATAGCTGAAGCTTTCTAGATCACGCAATTTGCGAAGCCCGAGGGGTTCCAGATCGCAGGCTTGGAGTGTGACCTCTACGCGTGCCCTTGCCTCATCTGCTCCAAGTGCATTGAACGTGCCCTTCTCGGGGTATTGCTGATCCTTAACCTTATTCTGAATGCGGATCATGCCGCTTGTGTCTTTCGCACCCAGATACATTGTGCCTTCCAGAAACGGGCTCGTGAACTCATCCGGCTTGGGGCGCACAGTCCAAGATGAGTTGCGGCTTGCTCCCATTTCGGGTGTCAAATATCTGGTTTCCGGCTTGGGACCAGATTTACTCACATTCTCGGCCGTTGTTCTCGGCATATCCAGATCATTTTGCCAGCGCGCTGTCTCCGCAAAATATGTCCTTTGCATAAGACCCACCATTTTTTCACGCGCGTCATCGTCACCCGTGCGGCTGTAGACGTCGAGGCTGAATTCCATCTTGCGGATTTGCGGAGCACTGCGTTCTCCGCGTTTCTTGCTGACAGCCTCAATCGCAGCAAAAACGACCGCGATCGAACGGGGTTCTTGGATCTTTATATCAAATTCTTCTGCTACCATTCCGGCGCCTGAGTTGATGGCTACAATCCAACTGTCGCGCGGCAAGACTTCGCGAAGCGCTTCCTGTATCCATTGACGCTGGGTTCTTTGCGTAAAGACGCGGACAACAATGAAGTCGATGACGGCTTTGAAGCGATAGGCCTTCAGATCGATCTCGGGAATGAGCATACGGCGGTGTTTGAAACGCGCCTGTTTGGAAACCACAGGCGTTTCGATGAATTTCAGTTCGCGCACTGGCCTTGCAGGGTCAAGCGGCATGAGCTTGGCTGATGTTGGCAGCGGCATTTAACCCTCGGCTGTTGTCTTTCATGACAGTGCTATTACGCACGTCGTCTGTTCAGGTTTCCAGATCACGGTCTGCTCAACTGTTAGTCAGCATCTGGTCTGCGCCGTCAATTGGGATTTCGATCAGCTAATCTATAGATGTCGGAATGCTGGACCTGATTTAATCTGATCGCACGTGTAGTCTTGGTCGGACAGTCGGACACAATCCTCTGTCCGACTGTCCGACCAAATGATGAAGCATGATGAACAATTAACCCACGTCCTTTACCAGCGCCATCAGTTCCGAATAACTGGTCACGACATCGTATTTTACGCGGTTGTCATTGATCCGCCGGCCGATTTCATCAAAGAACTTTCGCGCACATTTGATTTTGGTCTGCTCCAATTCGCGCATTTTCATCGAGGGTAGATCAGATTTGGTCTCTGCGACGAAGTAGAGGTGCTTGATACCGCCTTCTTTGAACGCGATCGCCCAATCCGGGTTGTAGTCCCCAACGGGCGTCGGGATCAGAAACCCGCGTGGCAATTTGGAGTAAACGACAACCTCTGCGCTTGTATCGAGATCCCTGACAAAGTCGCGCTCTACCTTGGAATCCACAATCGCATAATCGTAAACGTGATTTTTCAGCTTATCGGTGGCCTTCTTGAAGTCGTTGCCCGTTTCACCTGCAGTGAACAGCTCGGAGTCATAGCGCTCTTCGACCGTATCGTAGGTCAGCTTCTCGATGATCGCGGTTGCTTTTTGCTCTTGGATCAAGTGCGAGGCATCGGCGATGAACTGTTCGGGGTTCTTGGCAAACTCACCAAATTTCACCGGTTGTATCCCGGCCAGGATTTCGCCCACGGTCTTGCGGGTCAGATCGGTATTCTGGGCGATGGATCCAATGACGTCGTATGACACGCGGGAATGCGCGCTCTTGCCGCTCTCAGACCGAATTTTCCCCTGCACGAAGGCACTGCCAGCCCGAAGGCTCTCATCGGTCAGGTCATCGGACAAAGCACCCTCTGTCACCAGATATTGCAGCGGTGCCACCTGCAAATCTCTTTCTAACCGATCAACGCAGCTTTTGATCAGTGCGGTGCTGTCGAACTCGACCTGATAGACGGCCTTGCGGTTTATCCTACGCCATAGCTCTTGAAATTCCTTGCGCTGGAAATTTTCATTCAGCCGGTTTCTCTTTGGTGCGCGGCCATCGCTGAACATGTCGTCGATGGACCTGCCATTGAAGACAGTGTCGATAAGCGCGAAGACGGCATCGCGATGAGGTTCCAGTTCCTCGGGAAGTTCTGCCAGTTCCTCTGCCTTGCGGGCCTCGTGATAGATGGCGGTGATGTGGCCATCTTCATCCACATAGTCGCTCTTGATCAGAAAGCGCTCCAACTTCTTGGCAAGTGACTTGTCCAAGACCAGTTCCAGATCGCCGGTTTTCAACGTCTTGCCGTCGAAATACTCTGCATCCGCCTGCTTGGGCCGGGCCGAAAGGTTCTCGACGATCTCTTTCTGCAGAGCCGTCACAAATCCCTTGTAGCTTTCCGAGGCGACCACGGTCAGCACATTAACATCATGCACGATCACCGGATGATCCATCCGCTCGCCATTGCGATTGACCGCGATCCGCAGACCGCGCCCGACCTCCTGACGCCGTGAGATGGTGTTCTGGCTTTCATTGTGCTTGAGCATGCACATCACGAAGACATTGGGATTGTCCCAACCTTCACGCAGGGCCGAGTGGGAAAAGATGAACCGTGTGGGTTCCTCGAAGGACAGCAACCGTTCCTTGTCCTTCAGGATCAGATCGTAATCACTGGGTTCTGTCGATTGGCCTGCCAACTCCCCACGTGCGGCGGCCTTGGGGTCCGTCATCCGCCCCTTTTTGTCGATCGAGAAATACCCGCGGTGGGTCTTGGCCACCTCGATCCCGGCCAGATAGTCGCGATATTCCACATTTTCCAGCGGCAACTCAGCCAGAAGTGCTTCGACCGCTTGCGCGTATTCCTCCTCGAACACCCGGGCATATTCGCCCTGCTCGTCAGCTTGGTCGTAGTCGCGATACTTCACCACCTCATCGATGAAAAACAGCGACAGCACCTTGATGCCGCGCGCAAACAGCACCTGTTCGCGTTCCAGATGAGCCGAGATCGTCTCGCGGATCTGAATGCGCCGTATATCGCGTTCCGTCACATCGCCGGAGGCTTCGCCCGCGTGTAGAACATCACCGTTTGTGAAATGCACCGTGTCATCGCGCGCGTCGATATTGCTGACAACGAAATCCTTGTAGACCTCCAGCCCCTTGGACAGATCGACCAGGTTGCGCCCCTGTTCCAACTTGCGGGCGACACGTTTGATCCCACTCTGCATCTTGACCTCGATATCGACCCAAGCGACCGGCGCGGCGTTGGAGGTCTCGATCCGGTGCAAGAACAGATAAGGGTTCGTCCCACTTAGGCCTTTGGTTTCCACACCGCGCACCTTGATTTTCTTGACCAGCTTCCTGTTGAAAGCATCCACCGCATCCAGACGATGCACCTTGTTGTGGACGGTCCTGTGCGTGGCCGAATAGCGCAGGATGAAGAGCGGGTTGAACAGCGGCAAACTCTTTTGCGTCGCCGGCCCTTCCATCTTCTGCGGCTCGTCTAGGATCAGGATTGGCCGGTTCTTGGCGATAACGTCAATCGGGCGGCGCGACTGGAAATCGTCCAGCTCGTCGTAAATCCGCCGATTGTCGGCACCAGTGGCGGCGAACGCCTGAACGTTGATCACCATCACGTTGATCCCTGCGTCCGACGAAAAGCTTTCCAACTCGTGCAGCCGCTTGGAATTATATACAAACGTCCGCACCTTCTTGCCGTATTCCTGTTGGAAATGCTCAGCGGTCATCTGGATCGACTTGGCCACGCCTTCGCGGATTGCAACGCTGGGCACCATGATGATGAACTTCGACCAACCATAGCGCTTGTGCATCTCGAACATGGTCTTGATGTAGACATAGGTCTTGCCCGTGCCCGTCTCCATCTCGACGTCGAGGTTGATCTGCGCGCCCGGCTTATAGCTGGCGGGCTTCTTGTTGCCCTTGTCATCGGCGCAATGCGTCAGGCTGTCCGACGGGGGAAGCATTGCACCGCGCTGCACCTTGCGGATGTTCTCCAACAAGACATCTTCGGGCAGCCTGACAGGGGCGTTGCCAAAGCCCTCCACCTCCATCTTGGCCTGCCGGTCTGCACCCGGATCGATGGTGTATTTCAGAACATCCTGCCGGGGCTGGCCCTCGAAGCAATCGACCACGGCATCGACGGCATCGGTCTGATAGGGTTGCGACTTGAACTTGATTTTCATGACTGTCGCTTTCTTAAATCCAGCGCTTCTTTCTTAGATTCTTTCTTAGGATGTTCGCGTTTCATTCGCGCACCCTCCATTCCGGGGCAGCCCTTGACCCTGCATTGAAGATCGCCCCGCCCAAACGTAACTTAGTGAGAGTATTGCCTATTTTGTTCTTTTTCTGCGTATCGTTCAGCGCATCACTCAGCTTGTCCCACAGCAGCTCGTCGATTTGCTTTCTTGAGGCACTGCCGAACTTACTTAAAAACTTGAGCACCAGATCGGCATAATGCTGATCATCGAAAGCACTGGTCTTAATATACTCGGCCTGCCGGGAAGACGCGGCAGCCACGGCAGCCGACACACGAAGGTTCGGCCTGCGCCCTTCAACCAGCCCCCTGCGCTTCAGCGCCTGGATCGCCGTATCAGGCACCTCCAGCCGCTTCTGCACCCGGTCCAGCGCCAGCACGTCGATCAGCTTCAAGCCGCCGTTTTCCATCAGCACGCGTGTATAGGCTGGATCAACAACGCCGCCATAGACTGTCATCACCACTGCATCGCCCGCCACCTCGTAATCTGGCATCGGCAGATAGCGTTTGCGCTGCGTTTCATACATCCGCTGGATTCCGTAACCCATCTGGTCGATCATGTTCAGCTCGACCATGGCCTGCACCAGATAGGGGTTGCGATAGCCCCTCGGCGTCTTGTCACCGCGCACATAATCCTCGGGGGCGCCCTCAAAGAACTGGCCCGCGTTCTCCAACACCAAACGATCCGGTCTCTCGGTCACGATGATCCGCTGGTTCTGGCGGTAATCCTGATGGGCGATGCAGTTGTGCAGCGCTTCCAGCACCACCTTCTGGTCGTATTTCGACACCTCATGCGGCAGCAATTCGTCATCGGGCAACAGGCGCAGCTGGATGTTGCGGATGCGTTGATAGAGCTGCGAGGTCGCAAGCAAGAACGGCGGGCCGAAATGTTCATAGGCCGTTTCCGGTCCGACTAACTTCCAGGTCATCTGCGCGGGATGGGGGGACAGCAGATAGGCGCTTTCCGCACGCCCCAACAGCAACAGCGCCGTGCGGGTCACCTGTCCGCGTTGGGTCACCTTCGCGCGGTCCAGCAGGGTCGCCACCGACCAGCCGCGCACCTCATCCGCGTCAATCCGGTTTTGATGCTTCAGGGCAAAGTCACTGCGCGCGCGCTCCACAGCGGTCGGGTCCAGATCATCCAGCGTGGCGCCGTCCACCAACTGCGCGCTCCAGTCGGTGTCCAGCGTCTGCGCGCGGATCTCCTCCAGCTTGCCAATGTTCAGCGGGGCTAGGCTCTCGCCTGAGCGGGCATAGTAATGCCCCTTCCACGAAATCGGCATTCCACGCGGGGCGGGCGGCACTTCGAGCATGACCACGCGCGCGCCCTCCACATCCACCTCGTGGATCTGGCGCAGGGTTATCGTGGGGTCAGCCCCTTGGGCGATCTGCTGCTTCAGGCTGTCCAGGCGTTCACGCTCGGGCCGGTAACTGGTGCCCACCACCGTGCGCGTCTGGTTGCTGACGCCGAACACCAGCCAGCCCGCATCGGCGTCGCGCAGGTTCGCCTCGTTCGCGAGGGCCGAGAAATAGCGCCCGATCTTGTCGGTGTCATAGTCGTTCGACGCCTCCTTGAACTCGACCACCTCGTTTTCCCAGGTGGCGATCAGGTCGGTCAGTTTCTGGCGCAGCGCGGCGGGGGTCATCAGATGGCTTTGACGTCGGTGTCGGGCGACAGGGATTTGAAAATCTGCTTCACGTTGATCTTGGTCGCGTCGTCCTTGAAGCCTGTGTCCTTGAACACCACGCGCAGCGGTTTGCGGGTGGCGAGGGTTTTGACGAGGGTTTCATCCACGCCGTTGTCGAAGCAGGCGATCAGGGCGGTGCCGGCGACGGCAAAGACGGTCTTGCCGTCCAGGCTCTCGCGGGTGATGGGCAGGGTCAGGTCAACGCCCCAGTCCAGCAGCACCTGAAACAGCAGGTCTTCGGGGCTGCGGTCGGGTTTGATATTGTCCACGCGGGTCAGCAGGTCAGCCTGCGAGGTGGCGTCGGGGGTGTAATAGACATCGGCCATGTTCGAGCTGTCGATTTTCAGCACGCGAAAGCCCACATCGCGGTTCCAGTCGGGGTGACACTCCCCTTCGAGGATTTTTGCCCCCGCGCGGCGGATGCGTTCTTTGGAGATTTCGGAAACAACAAGTGGCACTCCGTTGTCTTTGCAGAACTTGGCGGCCACTTTGGAATTCAGTGCATTTTCGTTCAGCGGCTCGGGTATCTGAACTTGAATAAATTTTCTCGTTCCGCCATCTATCGAGTTCTGATGCAGGACAGCGTGTGCCGTGGAACCAGAGCCAGCAAAGAAATCCAATACAATTCCTTGCTGGTCTTCAAAAGTTACCAACTCGACCAACTTTCTAATCAGCTCAGAAGGCTTAGCAAAGGGAAAAACTTGAGTGTTACCAAGCAACTTCAGAATCTCATTGGTTCCATGCTGGCCATAAACCCCGTCAATTATCGAGAAAAATTTTGAAGCACGCCTTTCTCCATCAGCCTCTTTCAAATATTGTTTCGACGAAAGAGACCACGTCCCATCTTTTTGCTTCTGAAAGAAAACTTCTCCAGAAGTTAAGGCTTGGTTCATTCTGTCTTTGCTCCAGCGCCACTGTCGTTTTGGCCACACTTGCGAGCCATCCGGGGCCGACACTGGAAAGTTCAAGTTTGGTCGGTCTTCAAAACTTTTCATCGCTTCAAGCGGATGTGTTCTGAACGGGCCCTTTTCTTCGAAATACTCGTCTTTATTTGTATAGTATCTCTCCACCTGCGCCTCAGTTAGTGGGACATACAAATCAGCAACTGATCCAAGATCACGAGCATACATCAAGATATATTCATGAATAGAGACCAGATGTCTTTCTTTTGCTCCTCCGCCATACCGCTTCTTCCAGATAATATTATCAATGAAGTTCTCCGCCCCAAAAACCTCATCACAAAGCTTGCGAAGGTTATGGATTTCATTGTCATCAATACTTATTAGGATGATACCATCTTGGGTCATCAGGTTTCTAGCGAGCCCCAATCTAGCACGCATCATCGAAAGCCAATCCGAGTGAATCCGCCCATTCGATTGCGTATTCGCCACCAGCCGATTGCCCGCCTCATCCACCTGATTTGACTTGGCCAGAAACTCCGCCGTGCTCTCGGCAAAGTCGTCGTCATAAACAAAATCATTCCCCGTATTATAGGGCGGGTCGATATAGATCATCTTGACCTTGCCCAGATACGTCTCTTGCAGCAGTTTCAACGCCTCAAGGTTATCGCCCTCGATGAACAGGTTCCGGGTGGTGTCAAAATCCACCGACTCTGCCCGCACGGGCCGCAGGGTTTTGGCAATCGGCGCGTTGGCTGTGATCAGCGCCTGCCGCTTGCCCGGCCAGTCCAGATGATACCGCTCTTGCGGGCCGTCAACGATACTGTCGCTGAGTTCCTGCCGCAGCAGATCAAAATCCACCGCGCGGCGCAGCGTGCCATCCGGCCCCCTGCTTTCCGTCACACAGCCCGGAAACAGCGCCGCGATCCGCTCCACGTTTTGCGCGGTCAGGTCGGGGCTGTGCATCTTCAGCTTTTCAATCTCGTCACTCATGGTTTTCCCCCGCCCGTTTTGCTCGGGTCTTTCATATGGTCAAAGGCCGCCTGAGCCTCGGCCAATTGGCCATGCAGGGTCACTTTGATGTTGAATTGGCTTTCGCGTTTCAGCCTGGATTGAAGCTGCGCAATCTCACGTTCTTTTGCCCTGATTGCCGCCAGTCGCGCAAGGCGGGTCTCCACATCCTCGCCCGGCACCGGCGCCACCGGCATCAGCGCGGACAGCATCCGCTCATACAGCGCGCCCATGTTGACCGCCACCGGCAAGGGCGCGCGAGGGGCGTCACGCGCGACCCACTCGCCGCGCAAAGGATCGGACAGCACCCATTTGCCGCGCTCCGCCTCGGACGGGCGTTTGTAGGCGGCGGCAGTCTGGATGTGTTCGCCGGTCAACAGCTCGAACACAATCGGGAAGGGAACAGCGCGGTCAATGGCGCGCAGAACATCATCATGCAGCGCGTCGCCCTTGAGCGTGACGCGGAACACCTGAATTTCCGGCACGGCAGATGTGGCGGGCAGGTTCAGTGTCTCGGGCGCAAGCTTGTGTGCCCAGGTGATCTGGTCCACCTCGCGCACGAAACGGTCCCGCAGTGCCGTGCTGACGGCGGCGCCGTCATAGATGCGGGTCTTGGGGATCACGCGTTTGAGCGCGGTCTGGGGTGGGTATTGATACAGCGTCATGGGTCGCGCACCACGATGAAGGCGATGAGTTCGAAATCCTCCAGCCCCGCGATGGTCTGGGTCAGGGCCGTTGTATGCCCGCCCGAGAACAGGCTGTCGATGTCGCGCTCCTCCTTGACCTCGATCATCGAGCGGATCGCGTCATTGAGCAGGCCGGAATAGGTGCCCATCTTGCGCCCGTCCTGCGTTTCCGCGTTGAAAGCGGTGCAAAGGTCGCGAAATGGAATGGTGTTTCCCTTGCAGCCCGACCGGATCAGATCGAGCAGGCGTTTGACCTGTGTCTGATCCGCGATGATCTGACCGTCCTGACCGATGTAGATCAGGTAATAGGGATGCAGGCGGTTCTGCTGGCCCACGTTCACGCTGTCATGGATGTTGCGCAGCGTGAAGATCACGCCGGGGTGCAGGCCGCGCTTGGGGTCCGACGGAATGACCGTGTGCAGCCCATGCGGCATGCGCGGTAGGTCGTCATGGGTCTTTAGGTAGTTGAGCAGATCCATGCGGAAGTCGTTGAGGCCAAGGTCGGTGATGGAAATGCCGGTCTTGACGTCTTCCAGCTCGATCACCTCGTTCTGGAGACGTTGCAACTGATCCTTGCGGTAGGCCACGTCCGAGCTTTTGGAGGTCAGCACGTTGTCTTCACCGGTGCCCGCCATATCGACGATGTGCATCCGGTTCTCGACGCGTTCCTTGAGGTTGATGTATTCGTCTAGGCTGATGTCAGGCCAGTAGTTGGACAGCTGGATCTGGGTGTTTGGCGAGCCGATCCGGTCGATCCGGCCAAAGCGCTGGACGATGCGGACAGGGTTCCAGTGGATGTCATAATTGATCAGGTAGTCGCAATCCTGAAGGTTCTGCCCCTCGGAAATGCAGTCGGTGCCGATCAGGATGTCCAGTTCAGCCGGATCATCGGGCATGATCTTGTCCTTCTCCTTGGCGCGGGGGGCAAAGAGCGTCAGGACGGATTGGAAGTCATAGAATTTCTTGAGCGTGGTGCGCGGGTTGCCCGACCCGGTGACAATGCCGCTGTGAATGTTCTGTGCGTCGGCGAAATACGGCGCGAGCTGGTCGAACAGGTAGTTCGCGGTATCGGCATAGGCGGTGAAGACGACCACCTTGCGGTTATCAGCGTTCAGAGGGTTGGCCATCTTGCCCGCGATCTCGGCGATGAGATGCTGCAGCTTCGCGTCATCCTCGGGCGTGACCTTCTCCATCTCGGCAATCAGGCCGTCGATGATGATCTTGTCGACCGACAGCTCCTGCTTCCAGGCCGTGATGTCCATATCGGCGAGATCGATCTTGATCTTCTTGCCGACCGAGAAATCGGCGAAGTCGTCGTCTTCGTCTGCAACAGCTTCCAGGTCGATGTCCAAATCCTCGACCGTAGCTGCACCGCCCGAGGCCTCGAATTGCGCGATGGCATCCAGCGTGCGACCTATATTGCCCGACAGTGCGCCAAGGGTCTTGCGGAACGCATGGACCGAGCTTTCCAGCCGCTTGAGCAGGTTGGTGGTCATCAAGGCTTGCAGGCTCTTTTCGCGGTCAGCCTGTTTCAGCGTGCCTTTGCCGCCCTCCGTCTTGGTGTCATAGAGGTCTTCGTATTTCTTCAGACGACTGGGCTGGATATAGTTGACCGGCGCATAGACGGCCATCTTCAGGTCACTCAGCTGGGCGAAGATCTCGTTGAACCCGATGACATCGTCACGGTGCGTGATCGGCAGATGGTGCGACAACGGCTTCAGTCGCGTCGGGAACTTGCCGATATCCGCGGTGTCGTAGAAGGTTTCGATATGCTTGCGGGAGCGCGCGATCGTCACCGCATCGAGCAGCTCGAAGAAATCAAAATCCAGTGCCCTCAAGATGGAGGCTGGTGTCCTTTGATCCGGTGGGAGGTTGGACCAGACGTTGAAGGCAGTCTGTGCGCGGCGGAATATCTCCTCCACGCTGGTCTTGGTCTTCAGGTTCTTGCTCAGCGCATCTGAATGCCCTTCATAGGCGAGCGCCAGCTGGTTTCTCAGATCTGTGAAACGGTTGTTAACCGGCGTCGCTGACAACATCAGGACCTTGGTCTTGACCCCGGCCTTGATCACCTGGTTCATCAGACGTTGGTAACGGGTCTCGCGGTCCTTGTAGACATCGTTGTTCCGGAAGTTATGGGATTCATCGATGACAACCAGATCGTAATTGCCCCAGTTCACGCGATCGAGCCGCATCCCGAATGACTCGCCAGACGTGCGCGAAAGGTCTGTATGGCACAACACGTCGTATCGAAACCGGTCTTTGGCAAAGATGTTCGTGGTTAGATTGGCGTTATAGTTGCGCCAGTTATCGGCCAGCTTTTTGGGGCAAAGAACCAGAACGTCCTTGTTGCGTAATTCGTAATACTTAACCACTGCCAGAGCGGTGAAGGTTTTGCCCAGACCCACACTGTCGGCCAGAATGCACCCGTTATAGGTTTCCAGCTTGTTGATGACGCCAACTGCGGCATCGCGCTGGAAATTGAACAACTTCTGCCAAACTAGACTTTCAAGATAACCGGTTCGATCCTTGGGCAGCACATCCTCATCGATCTCGCTCAGGAAGTCGCTGAACAGGTTGAACAGGATCATGAAGTAGACCCGCTCGGCGGGGTTCTCCTGATACACGGACTCGATGTGCTCAAGGACCTCGGCCGTGACATCCCGCAGCTTTTCCTCGTCATGCCAGATCTGGTCAAAGAGGTTCAGGTAGGTCTGCGCGAACTGGGGCTCGTCCATGACCTGTGTGTAGCTGGAGACCGCATCCCCGCGCTGATACCCAAGGTCAACGGCAGTGAACCCGGACAGCGGCATATAGGCGGCGCCGGCATCAGGCCGTTGCACGTGTCCGAACTGCTGCATCGGCGCTGATGTGACGTTCGATTTGAAGCGCGCCTTTTTGCGGATCCAGTTGGCACATTCACGCGCGACAGCCCGTTGGGTCATCTTGTTTCGAAGTTGGATTTCGAATTCACTGCCAGAAAGAGAGCTTTTGCCTTGGTCCCTTGGAATAAAGAACTCGCGGCGTTCCTTCTTGATCCGGTCGATCGCGCTATTGGGAACAAATGTCGGCGAGGTAAAGATGAAACTGAAATCATTCAACTTGCTCAGCTCCGCCTTTAGAGCATCAAAAGCATAGATAGAGAAGCAAGCCGCTGCCACGCGGAACTTGGTCGCCTCTGCGAGTTCACTTTTGAGATCGTCTCCCAAGAGGTTCGTGGTGTTATCAATGATCCGCAAGAATGACCCCAGTCATCAAAATTACTTTTCAATCACAGCCTACTGGCAACTTTGAGATGTGCAACGTGTCGAATCCCAAAACTGAAACGCAGGTCACCTAAATTCACTCAGTTTCAGTGCTGGGTATGCCTTCGTTGCACGGGTCGTGTCGCTCAACGACGCATTGTTGGAAAAGCTCTATGCCTATTCAGACTGGCTCTCACGACTGCTGCCGTCACGCGACGTGCCTGAGTGGCGGTCCTATTTGAGGGTCTTCATAACGTTCGACTTTTCTGCCCTCGATCTTCATGCCGCAAGGTGGCTATTTTGAACCTCGATCCGCTGCCGGTGCGGTATCTGCTGTCCTGAGTCTCAAAATACGCACGACCTGACGTTGCAAAGTGAAGACTTGTGTTCACCAGCCAAAACATGACCGGCCCAGACCCGCCATAGACTGAGGGTTCAACCGCTGCGCTGCGGCTTCAACAGAGCTGCCATTCATACATTTTGCAGCATTTCTGGAGGGTGAAGGTCGGTAGAGCTGACCAAGCTGCCTTTAGCAGCGGTTGTTCCAATGGCCGTTTTAGTGCAGTCCGCCAAAACACAATCTATCCCTCAACCTGAGCACTCAACATTAGACTGAGGCTTTTCAGTGCGGGTGTCTGCAGCACGCGGGACTTGCGGCCGCACAAACATTACCAAATTTAGTTACCAAAAATAAGGTGCCATTTATGCCAGATGGGATGGTGAGATGCTTGGTCTTGATCCAGGATTGAGCACATCAACCAATCTTGGAGGTCCAAAATGCATACTGAGTCTTTGCCTCAAATCTCAAAGCATGCCGCGGTGCGCATGGCAGCTCGTGGTATCAATAAGCTGTTTCTCGCGGCCATTTTGCAGAACGCTGATGTAGAAACACCCGTTGGTAGTGGTGCCAGCGCTCTACGGGTCTCGCGCAAGCGCGCGCGGGTGCTCAATGTCGATGATCGGCTGCATCATTATGCTGTCGTTCTGAGCTCGGACGCAAAAGTCATCACTGTGCTTCCAATGAAGCCCGGCCATCATGGTCGTCGTTATCGTCATAACTAAATTAGGGCGTAAATCATGGAAAGACCTGAAAATCCGAACAAAGATCGTGTTCGTCGGGAGCGCAACAAACTACTCGCTCGGATCGACCACCTCTCCAACCACGGGCCAAAACATCTCAACACGGAACAGCGCCTGCTCGCAGCTCTTTTTGTGCGAGAGCAGTATGAAGCGTTGATCCGCCCTGCGGGATCCTTACGTCTGGCCGAGATTGAAGAAAAGCTCGCACGACTTGGCAATAGCCTATCCGGAATTCGTATCCATCGTTGGATGCTGCGAATTTCTGGACGCGACATTACTGAAGAATTGATCTCTCACTACGCCAACCGTCCGGAACCACTGAGGAAAACCAAGACCTATTTCGAGTTGGCTGACGCTCTTGCCCGTATTGGCGGAGACGATCCCATTGAAGCCAAGATCGCTTTGCTGCGCCGCACCAGTCTTGATACCATCCCATTGGCGGTTGAGGGTGAGGATAGCGAGACGCATTTTGATCCGTCAGTAGGCTTGCTGAGGCTGGTGCGAAATTTTGCGAGCGACACGGCTTATCGCCTGGATCTTGCAAATATTTATGATCAAGTTGAACGCCTGCAGGCCGCTTGGTCACATAGCGCAGCCAATCGCATCTTCCCCATGAGAGACGCGTTTGAACGATATACGCGTCACTCGCTCTTCTCCGGCATGTGGTCGATGAATGAAATTCCTGCCCTTCCTTCGGTCCGCTTGGCAGAAATTCCACTCGCTTATTTTTCTGACGCGGAGGTGATCCTCGCTGAGGATGACCGCGAACGCCATGCAGTGGGCAACCTGCGTGCAACCTGGTCGTTGCGCTTGTGCATCGCACCGACGGCAAAGAATAGCGTTACTCCGGCCATGATTCGAACGACCCGTTTGTGGCTTGAAGAATTCCCGGGGCCAGATGTCATTCCTCTCGAACGCCAGGAGATCATACACCCACACGGAGATGGCCTTGATGATTTGGTGCCGGGCAATCGTCAACGCGCCTTCTTGGCTGATAACTCAAATGTCACAATCACTTTCACAGAAGAAACCTCGCAAAGATATCTTCATCTTCGCGACAAGGATGAAATGTATAAGCGGACGACACCTGACGAAACGTTGCCACATGAAGACCTTGCCTGCGCTGTTATTGAACCACTCGACATCGCGCGCCTAAGCACTTGGTTCCGTGATGGCGCGGGTCGGGAGGACTACGAGATCGAGCGAGCCTCATTCCTCAATCACGACTGCACCGGCTCCGCTGGGAAGACGGTGCATTGGTTTCCAACGCCGTGCTTGGCACACGATCTGGAAAACTCGATCAGAAATGGACGGCTTCGAACGGAATTTTCTCAGTCTGCCAAAGCAATGCAACGTTCGCTCACAGCACTGGAAAAAAGCTGTCTCTCCGAGGCGAAATTGGCGGATCGGGATTTGAATGACACATGGGCGGCAGAGCGCGTCTCTTTGGATAGAAGCGGAGAACCCGAATGATGGATATGAACAAGGAGCTGCCCAAAGTGCAAAGACAAGACAAAGTTGTTCTTCACGGTATTGAACTAAATGTAGATTTTACGGGTCAAGGGCTTGTCGTTGACCACCTGACAACAAAGGCCGGGATTTACGCGGAGGTCTACACTCCAGAGCGCGGTGTTCGTATTGGCGAGACAGGTCGAAGCATTCGCGGAAAGATTAAACACGACATTCGTTGGTTCCGCTCGATGCGCGATGGGACGGCCCCGGAAAGCCAGCTTCGACGGACACTTCCTATCGCCCAAGCAGCAAAGTGCACTGGAGACATTGGGTTTGCATATTTCGTTGTTAGCAGCGACCCCCGTCTTGAGGACAAGGTTCTACGCCAAGTGTGCGAGCGCTTCATGTTCGAATGGGTGCGCAACCATCCCCACTGGGTAGACTGGAACCGACAACGCAGCTGGCGTTAAGTAATGATCAGAGCGGACATTGGCACCCGGTGCAACATCGCGAAGTTAGGGCTCACGGCCACTACGCAGCGGTGCGGCGAATTACTCCATTTCAGGGTCGCGCGAATGGCGACTCCAGACGTCACGGCATGGATGGTTCGGGCTTGCAGAGAAGGTCCACAGTCCGCCCTCAGGGTCGAGGGTTCCGGTCCGAGCTGCACCCTGCCGACCGTTTGAAAAGGGGCTGGGACCCGTCGTTTGTGCCCGAAGCAGGTGACGTCTGTGACAGCGATTGTAAGGCGCTCCGCGCTGTCATGCGACAATTCGGCGGCGAACCATGGAAATGGCCACTGGTGAATGTCAGCAACAAGCTCAGCCTGGAAGCTGATGCTACACATCCATCGGTCCAGCTCATCTTCCCTGATTTCGACCTAGAACGAAGGCGACCCAAGCATCCATCATCTCGCGCTGATTTTCCAGTAGATCCAAACGCTGGTATGATCGTAAAAGCTATACATAGTGATTTCCACGACGTCGCTTTATCCTCAAGTGGGTCCCTTGCCGGCTGATACTTCTGCAGGCAAAAGAGCTTTTAAACCTGTGGGGTCGGGGGATTGGTCAAGGAAATGCGCAGGTGGGTCGATCTTCTGACGGGCATCTTGCTGGTCGGGATCACATGTCTTGTGATCTTTCACGAATGGCATGTCGCGGAATGGATGGCACCCGTGAAGCCAGTGCTTGTGGTGTTGACCATCACGATTTTCGCAGCTCAGGTGCGCCTTGCACGCAAGGCGTTTGTCGCGGTTGCCCTCGGACTTACGCTGGCGCTGGCCCTCAGCGCACATGACTGGCAGGAGACGGTTCTGGATGGATTGCGCTCAGCGGCGTTCATCGCGGCCTTCTTCTCGGCGCTGTCGACCTTGCGCAATGTCGCGCAAACCTCGCCTGCTGTGCAGGCAGCGGGGAGATTCCTTTCCGGTCAGCGGCCCGGTCGGCGCTATCTGGCGCTGACCCTAGGTGGACAAGGCTTCGCGTTGCTGCTCAATTATGGTGCAATCCAGTTGTTGGGCGCTCTGGCGTTGGCGAATGCTGGTTCCGAGCCTAATGCCGAGGTGCGTGGCCACCGCATTCGTCGAATGCTCCTGGCGATTCAGCGGGCCTTTGTATCGACCCTCCCCTGGTCGCCCCTGTCCTTTGCCATGGCGATTTCGGTGAGTGTCGTTCCTGGCACGAGTTGGGCACAGGCGATGGTGCCGGGGATCATCTCCTCGGTGCTGTTGGCCGGGGTTGGCTGGGGACTGGACACTGCGTTCAAGCCGAGGCTGAGCGTGACACCACAACGCCAGGAGCCAGAGGGCTCTTGGGCCCTCATGTTGCCGCTGCTAGCGCTACTAGGGGTTCTTGTGATCAGTGTGATCATCCTGTCTGCGATTACGGACGTGCGGATCGTTGGGCTGGTCGTTGTCATTGTGCCGGGGATCGCACTGGTGTGGATGATCATCCAGCATTGGGCGCACGCACCTGTTCGATCGGTGGTGCGGCGGGTCGGCGATTACGTGTTCAAGGAACTACCGGGATATCGTGGAGAACTCACGCTGCTGATGATGGCAGGGTATATTGGCACCGTGGGCTCAGCCTTGTTGGGGCCGTTGATGCAACGCGCGGGGCTCGATCTATCGGTGCTTCCGCCCTGGGTAATCCTCGTGGCTTTTGTCTGGCTCATCCCGCTGGCGGGGCAGCTCGGGATGAACCCGATTCTTGCGGTGACGCTGATCGCGCCGCTCATTCCTGGCGCCGACAGTTTGGGCGTCACGCCGACGGCCATCGTCGTGGCACTGGTCGCCGGCTGGGCGTTGAGCGGGGCAAGTTCGCCCTTCACCGCGACAACGCTGCTGATCGGGTCTTTCGCGGGCATCAGCGCGCTGCGCGTCGGATGGGTGTGGAACGGCGTCTACACCCTGCTCTGCGGTGCGGTCCTGTCGATCTGGGTGGTGCTTTACGCCTTCGTGCTGTGACAGTCCAACCCGGCGTCATTAGGACAGGCGAGATGGCCAGGCGAGAGACATGGGGACGCAGCCCCGGATCTGTGAGCTGTGACGGGTAATGCAGGTCTGGCACCTCGGTTCGGCACTGTTGTCGGCGTTGTGAAGCCGCCAGTCGAGGGTATATCATCCCGAGGTGGATGACACTGCGGACCCGGCTACGTGTTCGTCTGATCAAGGAGATCCATTGTGAAACCTATGACACCCCTCGCGGCTCTTCTCCTGCTCACCAGCCCTGCATTTGCCGAAACGTGGCGGTGTGAGGTGCCCTATGACGAGGTCAACGGTGGCGGCCGTGTCACCATCGAGGACGACCGACTGGTCTTCCTGTCTAACTGGCCGCATCGTGACCCCGAGATTTTGAAATGCACCAGGAACGGTCTGACAAGTGAATGCATGTCGGCGGATCTTGCCGCGAATAGAAATGGCGGCGCGTCCGTATTCGCGAAGCTCTTCTCAATCGTCTGGCAAAAGGACGGCGGCCCTCCGGCGACCATCACAACACGGCAGCTTTCAGCGATCTTCCACGCCCATGAAAACGGCTATGCGATAGCCGAGGCATTTCCCTCCATCGGTTACCGGTTTCCCGTGACCGATTGCAAGGTAGATTGACCGGATGAAGGAAGGCAAACTGGTGCTGCAACCCAATCTGTAGACGGGCCGCGCCGCTGGACTATCTAGGGGGCAAACGAGAAGTGAATTCCCCTGTCGTCCTCGTCGTAGTTAACGGCGCAACACTTGCAGCGGTGTCAGCTTGGGGCGGGGCCATGATCGCCTGAGCGATCGGTTAAAGGGAAACACCTTGCCATTTTCAGTAGTTGTCGCGGTTTGAACAATGTCTCAATAATTGCCGGTGCAGTTGACCCTATCCTCTTAGACAGTAGGGGAGGTCGGACAGTCGGGCATTGGGTGCGTGTCCGACAGTCTGACTGCCCGACACGAAGAATATGGAACGGCATCTGACTGTGCTCTGTAGTGTCAAGCTGTCGCTCCGGGTCATGCTTTACGCATACGCCTTTTGGCGCTCCAATGACGGTGGCGGCTCTGTCGCTGATGATCTCAAGGCGCAGCTGGCTGCGTCCGTGTATCTGCCGAACTCGAATCGGTGTCTGGAGTGCCTGCTCTCGGTCTTTAGGTGGCAGAGACGGGGGGCGGAACACAGCGTGTGCGTGCCGGTCGTCTTGTTCCAGCGGTCAATTGCTTAGAGTTATCGGGTCTAATCGAGTCGTCTGCTCAGAAGGGGCCAAGATGTTATGGATCCATGATCCGATAAAGTGTTCCGGAGGCGAAAATTGTATCACGCCTAAGTTATTGAAAAACATTAACTTAGGAGACTTGGCTGGGGTGGTAGGATTCGAACCTACGGTACACGGTACCAAAAACCGACGCCTTACCACTTGGCTACACCCCAACGTGACGCGCTAATTACTCTGGAGCATGGTGCGGTTCAAGGGTGCTTGGCAAAAAAAACGTGGTGCGATCCAAATACATGGTTAAGTATATAATATAATTCAGTAAATTAAAGGACGCAGCGAGCGGTTACTCGAATGTTTCGCCGTCCATAACGCCCCAGAGCGCCGATTTCGGGGCCCAGCCATCATAGCCACCGGCGGAAACCGCGCACCAGTCGGGCTGGCATTCCTCGAGTCGGGCGATCACGCCTTGCTCCAGCCGGGCCACGACCATGGCCTTCGCATCAGGCTTGGCCAGCAAGTCCAGCATTTCAACTTCGACGCTGGCAGTGCGTACGCCGGACAGAAGCGTGTAATGGACCCATCCGCCCGCGCCGTCGCGATCCCGCACCCGGCGCCAATGGCCATGCTCTGCGGTGATCTCGAGCGGCATGTCGCGCCGTTTGAAAATCCAGTCGATACGATGCGTCAGGCTCGGGCCTCGGCGCACATTGCCTTCTGAGGCCTTCATCGACACAAAGCGGGGCAGTGGCAGGTTCGTGACCGGCCCGCGCTCTTGGCCCATGGCCGCAACGGGGCCCAGTCCCATCATTATGACAAGGGCGGCAAGCCCGGATTTCATCACCGTCATTCGAATTCTGCCCGTAATCTGCAAGGGGGTTCTTGTGCCCCGCTCTTTCCTGCGCCACTCTGGCAGCAACGCGCCTGAAAGGAAAGTTTCAAGGAGGGCTTCATGCCATCTGCACGCCTGAGTGTTGTTGTTACGCGACGCCTGCCCGAGCCGGTCGAGACGCGGATGCGCGAACTTTTCGATGTTCGCCTGCGCGAGACGGACGTGCCCATGACGCGAGAGGAACTGGCTCGCGCCGCCAAAGAGGCAGATGTGCTGGTTCCGACCTTGTCGGACCGGATCGACGCCAGCCTGATCGCGCAGGCCGGGGATCGGCTCAAACTGATCGCCAATTACGGGGCCGGGGTGGACCATATCGACGTGGGCACCGCGCGCCAGCATGGCATTCTTGTGTCGAACACGCCGGGCGTATCGGCTGATGACACCGCTGATATGACCATGGCCTTGATCCTCAGCGTGACGCGCCGCCTGCCCGAAGGGTTGGCGGTGATGCAATCGGGGCAATGGGGCGGTTGGTCACCCACGGCCCTGTTGGGGGGGCGGATCGCCGGGCGCAGGCTGGGTATCCTTGGCATGGGCCGGATCGGTCAGGCGGTGGCGCGGCGCGCGGCGGCCTTTGGCATGCAGGTGCATTACCACAACCGCCGCCGCCTGCGCCCCGAAATCGAAGAGAGCCTTCAGGCGACCTATTGGGAAAGCTTGGATCAGATGGTGGCGCGTATGGATGTGCTCAGCATCAATTGCCCGCACACGCCCTCGACTTTCCATCTTATGAACGCGCGGCGGCTCAAGCTAATGAAGCCCGAGGCGGTGATCGTCAACACGTCACGCGGTGAGGTGATTGACGAGAATGCCCTCACCCGCATGTTGCGCGCCGGAGAGATCGCAGGCGCCGGTCTTGATGTTTATGAACATGGCGCGGACATCAACCCGCGCCTGCGCGAGTTGAAAAACGTTGTGCTCTTGCCGCATATGGGGTCGGCCACCGTGGAAGGGCGGATCGAGATGGGCGAAAAGGTGATCATCAATATCAAGACTTTTGACGATGGCCACCGCCCGCCCGATCAGGTCGTCCCCTCGATGCTGTGACGGCTCGCCTTTGGGGCCAGTCTGGCCTATGACGGCGCGATGACACAGCCTGAGCCTTTTGAAATCTTTCTCGCCGCCGCTCCGGGGCATGAAACTGCCCTCGCGGAAGAGGCGGTGCAACATGGCTTTGGCCCTGTCACGATCCTGCCCGGCGGGGTCAGCTTTCGGGGGCTTTGGCCTGATGTCTGGCGCGCCAATCTTGTTCTGCGCGGGGCAGGGCGGGTGCTGGCGCGGATTGGGGCGTTCCGCGCGATGCATCTTGCACAGTTGGACAAGCGGGCGCGTAAATTCGATTGGGCGGCGCATTTGCGCCCGGATGTGCCGCTGCGCGTCGAAGTCACCTGTCGCAAGTCCAAGATCTATCATGCAGGGGCCGCGACAGAGCGGATCGTCAAGGCCTTGACCGAAACCTTGGGCGTGGCCGTCACCGAGGATGCGCCGCTGCGCCTGATGGCACGGATTGAGGATGATCTGGTCACTTTCAGCCTGGATACCTCGGGCGAGCCGTTGCACCGGCGCGGGTATAAAGAGGCGGTGGGCAAGGCCCCCTTGCGCGAAACCTTGGCAGCGCTCTTTCTGCAGCAATGTGGCTATGACGGGCGCGAGCCGGTGCTTGATCCGATGTGTGGCTCTGGCACTTTTCCCATTGAGGCGGCAGAGATTGCGGCGGGGCTGATGCCGGGCCGCGCGCGCCACTTCGCGTTCGAGGATATGGCGGCCTTTGACCCTGCGGTCTGGACCGCGCTCAAGTCGGCGCATGCGCCGCACGCCACAGCGTTGCGATTCATGGGATTTGACCGTGACGCAGGTGCCGTGCGGATGGCAACTGAGAATGCGGAGCGGGCGGGCGTGGCAGGCACTACGCAGTTTGCTTGCCAACCGCTTTCGGCCTTGACCCGCCCCGAAGGGCCGCCGGGATTGGTGATGGTCAACCCGCCTTATGGCGCGCGCATCGGCAATCGCAAGTTGCTCTTCGGTCTCTATGCCAGCTTGGGCGAGGTGCTGCGTCGCGAGATGCACGGCTGGCGGGTGGGGATTGTCACCAGCGATGGGGGCTTGGCCAAAACCACCGGTCTGCCCTTCTTGCCACCGGGGCCGCCGGTGGCGCATGGTGGGCTCAAGGTGACGCTCTGGCGCACCGATCCGCTTTAGGGGGGGGCTCATGCGCGGTCTGGTTCTGATCTTGTCGATCTTCGCAGGGGGTGCCGCTTTGGCACAACAGGCCGCCGACACTGTCGCACCAGAGGGGGCAGGGGCCGGGGTATTGCAGGTGCCCGCGCGCCTTCTGTCGGCGCAGGCGGCCAAAGACGCAGGCCAGCCGGTTGAGGCACAAAACTGGATGATCGCCGCCGCCCATCCGCTTGCCGTTGACGCCGGCGCAAGGGTGCTGCGCGAAGGCGGCACAGCGGCGGATGCGATGATCGCCACGCAGCTTGTGCTAGGGCTGGTGGAGCCGCAAAGCTCGGGGCTAGGCGGCGGAGCCTTTCTTGTCTGGCACGATGGCGCGAGCGGAGCGATCACCACGCTCGACGGGCGCGAGACAGCGCCTTTGGCGGCAACTCCCACACTCTTTCAAGATGCCAACGGGCAACCCCTTGCCTTCTTTGACGCGGTGGTGGGCGGGCGCTCGGTTGGCACGCCCGGCATCCCGGCGCTTTTGGCAGAGGCGCATGCCCGCTGGGGCCGCACGGCGTGGGCGGGGCTGTTTTCCGAGGCCATCGCCTTGGCCGAGACCGGCTTTCCCGTTAGCCCGCGCCTTGCCGGGCTGATTGCCGAGGATGCCGACCGCCTCAAGATATTCAAGGACACGCGCGAGTATTTCCTGCCCGGTGGCGCGCCGCTCGCGCCGGGGCACATCCTGCGCAATCCGGATTACGCCGATACCCTGCGTCTGCTTGCCGATAAGGGCGTATCGGCCTTTTACGCGGGTGAGATGGCGCTCGACATCGCGGAACGGGTGCAGCGGTCAGGTGGCAATCCGGGCGTTCTCAGCCCCTTGGACCTTGCCATCTACCGGGTCAAGGAACGACCTGCGCTTTGCACGCCCTATCGCGGCTATGAGGTCTGTGGCATGGGCCCGCCGTCTTCGGGGGCAAGCACGGTGGGGCAGATACTTGGCCTGCTGGAACCTTTCGATCTTTCATCTCTTGGGCCTCAAAGCCCCGAGGCTTGGCGCCTGATCGGGGATGCCAGCCGATTGGCCTTTGCTGACCGGGGGCGTTACCTTGCGGATAGTGATTTCGTGGCCGTGCCGCTCAAGGGCCTTTTGTCACCTGAGTACCTCAAACAGCGCTCTGACCTGTTGCGCGGCGATGATACCTTGCCGGAGGTGACGCCGGGCCGCCCCGACTTTGATCACGCCTATCTCTGGGCGGATGATCAATCGCTGGAACTGCCCTCGACCTCGCATATCTCGATTGTCGATGGCTATGGCAACGCCCTGTCGATGACGACGACGATTGAAAACGGGTTCGGGTCGCGGCTGATGGTGGGGGGCTTTCTGCTCAACAATGAGCTGACCGATTTCTCTTTTGCCACTCATGACTCAGGCCTGCCTATCGCCAATGCCTTGGCCCCCGGCAAGCGCCCGCGTTCCTCAATGGCGCCCACAATCCTGCGCCGCGACGGCGTGCCGGTCCTTGTGCTGGGCAGCCCGGGGGGAAGCAGCATAATTGGCTATGTTGCCAAAACCATCATCGCCTGGGTCGATTGGGGCCTTGATGTGCAACAGGCGGTCAGCCTGCCGCATCTGGTCAACCGTTTTGGCCCTTATGACATTGAACCGGGAGCGCGCGCCTTGGTGTCGCCTCTCACCGAGATGGGGTTCGAGATACGTGAGACGGCGCTTACCTCGGGCCTGCATGTCATCGCCATTGGCGCAGAGCTTGCAGGCGGTGCCGATCCCCGCCGTGAGGGTCTCGCCTTTGGGGAGTGACGGATTTTGAGTATTTGAGCCATAAAGAAACAGCTTTGTTTTCATCTGGCCTTAAATACCGCGGGGGGTTCGGGGGGCAGCGCCCCCCGCCTGCTCAGCCTTCGGCCAGATCGCGCAATATGGGGCAATCGGGCCGCGCATCCCCGGCGCATTCCCGCACCAAGTGGCGCAGCGTCGCCTGCATCGATTGCAACTGTGCGATTTTTTCGTCGATCTGCGCCAGATGCTCTTGCGCCAGTTGCTTGACATCGCTGCTGGCGCGATCCTGATCCTCATAGAGCGCCATCAGTTTGCGGCAATCCTCAATGGAGAACCCAAGCGCGCGGGCACGGCCCAGAAAGGCCAGCTTGTGACTGTCGCTTTGGCGAAACACGCGGTAGCCATTGGTATCGCGCAAAGGCCGGATGAGGCCGATTTCCTCATAATACCGGATCGTCTTAGGGGGCAGGCCGGTTTCGCGGGCCACATCCGAAATATTCATGCCGCAGCCCCCATCACCGGGCGCAGACGCTTAAGGCGCAGCGCGTTGGACAGCACAAAAACCGACGAGAGCGCCATCGCCCCCGCCGCCAGCATGGGCGACAAGAGGACACCGCTCACCGGATAGAGAACCCCCGCCGCCACGGGGATGAGTGCCGCGTTATAGGCAAAGGCCCAAAAGAGGTTTTGCCGGATGTTGCGCAGCGTGCGATGCGAGAGCGCCTGTGCCTCGACCACCCCGGTCAGGTCGCCTGACATCAGCACCACATCTGCCGCCTCGATCGCCACATCCGTGCCGGTGCCCACGGCGATTCCCACGTCGGCCTGCGCCAACGCGGGCGCATCATTGATCCCGTCCCCGACAAAGGCGAGCGTGCCAAAGCGCGCTTGCAAGGCGCGCACCGCCGCCACCTTGCCTTCGGGCAGGACTTCGGCCTCGACATGGTCGATGCAGAGGTCGCGGGCGATGGCATGGGCGGTGGCGGCACTGTCGCCTGTGATCATCGCGGTTCTGATCCCCTTGGCATGCAGGGCGGCGATCACCGCAGCACTGGTCGGTTTGACCTGATCGGCAATGCCCAGCACCGCCACAAGATGTCCGTCAACCGCGATGTGAATAGCGGTCTGCCCTGCGTCGGCCAAAGAGGCGGCCTCATTGGCCAAGGCATCGATCGCGATGCCCTCGCGCGTCATCAGCCGCGCCGCGCCGATCAGCACGCGGGCGCCTTCGACCTCGGCGCTTAGCCCGTGGCCAGCGATGGCGCGCACAGCATCAGCCGCCGGCACCTCCAGCCCGCGCCGCGCTGCTTCGGCCTCGACCGCGCGGGCGATGGGATGTTCAGAGCGCGCCTGAGCCGCCGCTGCCAGCCGCAGCACGGTGTCCGCCTCTTGCCCCGCAACCACGGCAACCCGCGTCACCTCGGGCTTGCCACGTGTCAGCGTGCCGGTCTTGTCAAAGGCGATGGCGCGCACCTCATCCAGCCGCTGCAACGCTTCGCCCTTGCGAAAGAGCACGCCCAGGTCTGCCGCGCGCCCGGTTCCCACCATGATCGAGGTCGGCGTCGCCAGCCCCATCGCGCAGGGGCAGGCGATGATCAGCACCGAAACCCCCGCCACCAGCGCATGGGTTAGAACCGGGGCGGGGCCCAGCAGCAGCCAGACCGCCACCGTCAAAAGCGCAATCGCAATCACCACCGGCACAAAAATTCGCACCACCCGGTCGGCCAGCGCCTGCACCGGCAGCTTGGCCCCCTGCGCCGTCTCGACCATCGCCACGATGCGCGCGAGCACGGTATCCTGCCCCACCGCCGTCGCACGAAAGCTGAGTGCGCCCGCACCATTGACCGTGCCGCCGACGATACTGTCACCGGGCCCTTTGGCTACGGGCAGCGCCTCGCCGGTGATCATGGATTCATCGATGTAAGACTGGCCTTCGATCACCTCGCCATCAAGTGCCACCCGCTCGCCGGGACGCAGATGGATCAGATCGCCAAGCGCCACCTCCTCGATGGGCAGATCGTTGACCTTGCCGTTGCGCGCGACACGGGCTGTCTTGGGCTGCAATCCGATGAGCCGCTGGATCGCTGCGCCCGTGCGCCCCTTGGCCCGCGCCTCCAGCCAGCGGCCTGTCAGGATCAACGTGACAATCACCGCCGCCGCTTCGAAATAGACAGCGCGCGTGCCCTCGGGCAACACGGCAGGGGCAAAGAGCGCCACGGTGGAATAGGCCCAAGCCGCAGTTGCGCCCAGGGCGACGAGGCTGTTCATATCCGGCGCGCCTTTGAGCAGCGCAGGAACCCCCAGACGGTAGAATTGCCGCCCCGGCCAGATCAGCACCAGCGTGGTCAGTCCGAACTGAATCGACCATGACAGAGCCATGCCAAGCGTCGCCATGATCAAATCATGCAGCGCGGGGATCATGTGCCCCCCCATTTCAAGCACGAAGACCGGCAAGGTCAGCAGACCCGCGATCAACATCTGGCGTCGGGCTTGCGTGATCTCTGCCGCACGCCGCAGAGCGGGGTCCTCGCCATCCTGACTGCGCAGGCGCGCAGGATATCCCGCCTCGGTCAAGGCGCGCGCAAGGGTGCGCGCATCGGTGCTGCCCGGCAGATAGCGCACATGGGCAGTTTCCGCAGCAAGATTGACCTGCGCCTCAAGGACGGCGGGCAGCGCGTGCAAGGCGCGCTCGGCACGGTCCACACATGAGGCGCATGTCATGCCACTGACGGTAAGGATCACACTGTCTTCACGGGCCGGATAGTTAGCGGCACGTAAGGCGGCTGTAATCTCGGTGGCCTGCGCCCCATTGAGGGCCATCTGCGCCGTGCCATTGGCAAAATTGACCGAGATCTCCTTGAGCCCCTCTACTCCGCCAAGTGCCCGCTCGGCGCGACCCGCGCAGCCTGCACAGCTCAGCCCTTGGACTTCGATTCTCAGGTTTGTGGGCTTGGCCATCTCGATTCCTTTGGTCATTTGGCCCTGAAATAGGGGTTCCAGTGACTGTAAGGTCAAGGGGCCATGCCGGAAATGTAGTAAAACAAGGCGATTTGCGGGAAAATTAAGCGGCGTGAAGAAAATTTCATTTTTCTGTAAAAAAGCACTTGCGACTCTCCGGGCTCATCCGTAAATACCCCTTCACCGGCGCTGCTGAGGCGGTTGCTGGGACGCGGAACGGACTTGGGCGGATGTCTTGGGAAGGGAAGCGGCTAGAAATTCTGAGGTAGGATTGGCGGGTTGCGCTAGGTAGATTGGCGCTCTCGGTTGATTTTGTCTCGACGCTCTTTGAAAATTTAGTAACTGAAGAGATATGTGGGCGGTTTGGTTCATTTCGATGGATCAACGTCTGTANCCATTCGCCCCCCCTGCCCGAAACCGACGCATCATGTCGAAAACATCTGGTCCCTCATCCTTCGTCCTGCCATGGTAGCCCCACCATGCGCCTGCTCATTTCCTTCGCCGCCCTCTTTCTCTCGGTCGTGCTCCTGCAACTCTCGACAGGCGGCGTGGGTCCACTTGATGCGCTCTCAGGTCTGGCACTGGATTTCACCACGGCCCAGATCGGACTCCTCGGCTCGGCGCATTTCGTGGGTTTCTTCATCGGTTGCTGGTTCGCCCCTCGCCTGATGGGCACCATCGGGCATAGCCGCGCCTTCGCCGCCTTCACCTCGGCGGGGGCCATCGGCCTTCTGGCACATATGCTGGTGATCGACCCCTACGCTTGGGCGCTGATGCGCGTGGCCTCTGGCCTCTGCGTGGCGGGCTGTTACACTGTGATCGAGGCTTGGCTTCAGGCCAAGGTCACGAATGAAACACGCGGGCGCGCCATGGGCATTTACCGCGTGGTCGACATGGGCGCATCTCTCGCCGCCCAATTGCTGATTTCTGTTTTAGCACCGGCCTCTTACGTCTCTTACAACCTGCTGGCGCTCCTGTGCTGTGCTGCGCTTTTGCCGCTCACCCTGTCGCGCCTGCGCGAACCCGAAACGCCAGACGCCCCCCGCCTGCGCCCCATGCTGCTTATCGCCTGCTCGCCACTGGCGGCGGCGGGCGTGCTGGTCGCGGCCCTCTCCAGTGCCTCGTTCCGTATGGTCGGCCCCTTGTACGGCCAGCAGGTGGGCCTTGCCGTCGACCAGATCGCAGGCTTTCTCGCCGTCTTTGTTTTGGGCGGCGCGGTCGCGCAATACCCGGTCGGCTGGCTCGCGGATCGCTATGACCGACGCTGGGTCCTGATCGGACTCTCAGTAGCGGCGATCCTGTCCTCGGTCGCAACCGCCATGACCGAAAATCTCGACACCTTCGGTATCCTGATGACCGCCTTCTTCTTTGGCATGACCACCTTTCCAATCTATTCGGTCAGTGCCGCCCACGCCCATGACTTCGCCGAGGCGCATGAACGTGTGGAACTTTCCGCCGCCCTCATGTTCTTTTTCGCCGTGGGCGCCATCGCGGCCCCCCTCATGGCCTCCACCCTGATCGAGGCCTACGGCCCCCCCGCCATGTTCGTGATGATCGCAGCCGGCCACGCCCTCCTTGTCGTCTTTGGCCTTGTTCGCATGCGCGCCCGCCCAGTCGCCGAACGCCGCACCGCCTATGTCTGGTCGCCGCGCACCTCCTTCCTGATCGGTCGCCTCACCGGGCGCAGCCGCGACAAAGACGGGAACGAACGCTAGAACTGCCTGCAAAACCAAGCTAAACGGGGCCAAACCGTCAAGGAACAGGCGCGATATGGCACGGCATCTCATCACCTCGGCGATCCCCTACATCAACGGGATCAAGCACCTCGGCAATCTCGTGGGCTCGCAACTTCCCGCCGATCTCTTTGCCCGCTACTGCCGCGCCCGCGGCCACGAGGTGCTGTTTCTCTGCGCCACAGACGAGCATGGCACCCCCGCTGAATTGGCAGCCGCCAAGGCGGGCCAGCCAGTCGCGGACTATTGCGCCGAAATGCACGCCGTTCAGGCCGAAATCGCGCGCGGTTTTCGCCTCAGCTTTGACCATTTCGGGCGCTCCTCCTCATCCCAGAACCACCGCCTGACCCAGAATTTCGCCAAGCGCCTGCATGATCAGGGGCTGATCCGCGAAGTCTCGGAAACGCAGATGTATTCGCCCACCGACGGGCGCTACCTGCCAGACCGCTATATCGAGGGCACCTGCCCAAATTGCGGCTACGAGAGCGCGCGGGGCGACCAATGCGACAACTGCACCAAGCAGCTTGACCCGGTCGATCTGATCAACCCGCGCTCAGCGGTATCGGGCGCCACCGATCTCGAGATGCGCGAGACCAAGCATCTCTACCTGCGCCAGTCACAGATGAAAGACGAGCTTGAGGCTTGGATCGACAGCAAGACCGACTGGCCAATCCTCACCACCTCCATTGCCAAGAAATGGCTCAATGACGGCGATGGCTTGCAGGATCGTGGCATCACCCGCGATCTTGACTGGGGCATTCCGGTGCAGTTCGACGATGCCCCGTGGCAGGGGATGGACGGCAAGGTTTTCTACGTTTGGTTCGATGCCCCGATCGAATACATCGCCTGTGGGGCCGAATGGGCCGAGGCGCATGGGCTTGAGGCCTCCGCTTGGCAACGCTGGTGGCGCACCGACAAGGGGGCTGACGATGTCCGCTATACGCAATTCATGGGCAAGGACAATGTGCCCTTCCACACGCTCAGCTTTCCCGCCACGATCCTGGGTTCCGCAGAGCCGTGGAAGCTGGTCGACTACATCAAATCCTTCAACTACCTCAACTACGACGGCGGCCAGTTCAGCACGTCGCGCGGGCGCGGCGTCTTCATGGATCAGGCGCTCGAAATCCTGCCCGCCGATTACTGGCGCTGGTGGTTGCTTAGCCATGCACCCGAAAGCTCGGACAGCGAGTTTACATGGGAAAACTTCCAGGCATCAGTGAACAAGGACCTCGCCGACGTTCTGGGCAATTTCGTGTCCCGCGTGACCAAATTCTGCCGCTCGAAATTCGGCGAGGTGGTGCCAACGGGCGGCGCTTATGGCGCGCAGGAAACAGCGCTGATCGAGCGGCTCACAACCCGCATCCGCGAATATGAAGCCCATATGCAGGCGATGGAGGTGCGCAAATCCGCAAGCGCCTTGCGCGCCATCTGGGTTGAGGGCAACGAGTACCTGCAAGAAGCAGCCCCTTGGTCTACCTTCAAAGCAGACCCCAAACGCGCCGCCATGCAAACGCGCCTCGCGCTCAACCTCATCCGCCTTTACGCGGTCCTCAGCGCGCCGTTCATCCCCGATGCCGCTGCCGCCATGCTGACCGCGATGCAGACGGATGATGACAATTGGCCCGACGATGTGCCTGCCGCCCTCGAAATGCTCGGCCCCAACCACGCCTTCACAACCCCCGATGTGCTCTTTTCCAAGATCACCGACGAGGCCCGCGAAGATTGGCAAACCCGGTTTTCGGGGATACGCACCTAAGCCGCGAAAAGCAAAACGCGCAAGACGGGCCCACCGCCTTGCGCGCTATCTTCACCGAAGTGCCGCCTCAGGCTGTCAGCATCCGGTATAGCTCATCCTTGAGCGCCGCGCGCTTCTTGCGCATCTCGACTTCGGCCAGCTCCTCGACCGGTTCGACCAGCGTTTCGGCCCGGTGCACCGCGCGGTTCAGCGCGTGATATTCCTCGGCCAACTTGGCAAAATGCGCATCCGACTGCTTGAGTTCGCTGATCTTGTCAGCCAGTTGCGGAAATTCTTCCAGCAGTTCGTGGGGGGTGTTGGACATCGCGCATCTCTCCTTCTTGATTGCTCGCCCCTGACCCTAGGCGTCAAGAGCCGACCGATCCTTGATCCGGATCAACACACACGAATAACGCAATCCTCTTGGAGCGTTCTCAGCGCCGCCGTCGCTGTGGCTTGGGGCGGGCGGGCTTGGCGGGTTCGGCCTCGGGCTCTTGCGGCATGCCCAACTGATCTCGCATCACGCGCGGCCGAATCTCTTCCACCGCACCGGGCTTCAACTGACCCAGTTGAAACGGGCCATAGGAAAGCCGGATCAGCCGGTTCACAACCAGCCCCACCGCCTCCATCGCGCGCCTGATTTCACGGTTCTTGCCCTCACGAATGGCCACCGTGATCCAGGCATTGGCCCCCTGCTGACGATCAAGACTGACGATCATCGGCTGAAACGCCTCGCCATCCACCACCAACCCTTTGCGCAATGGCTCAAAACTGGCATCCGTGGGCCGTCCATTCACCCGCACCCGGTAGCGGCGCAGCCAGCCGGTCGAGGGCAGTTCAAGCTTGCGCTTCAACTCGCCGTCATTGGTCAAGAGCAGCAGCCCTTCGGAATTAAGGTCAAGCCGACCCACACTCATCACGCGCGGCATGTCCTCGGGAAGATCGTCATAGATCGTGCGGCGCCCCTTCTCGTCGCGCGTCGTCGTCACAAGGCCCGTGGGCTTGTGATACAGCCAAAGCCGCGCCGGCTCTGCTGCCTCAAGCGCGCGCCCGTTCACCACCACCTTGTCCGCGGGGGTGACATTAAGCGCAGCGCGCAGCACCTTTTGCCCGTTGACCGTGACGCGCCCCTCTTCGATCAATCGCTCAGCCTCGCGGCGGCTGGCAATCCCGGCGCGGGCGATGACTTTGGCGATACGCTCGCCCTCGGGGGGCTTTTTCTCTGGGGTTTTGTTGTTCATGCGCCGCGCATAGCGCAATTGCAGCGCTTGCGAAAGCGTCTTGCACGCGGCACAAGCGGCACATGACATTTCGCAGCTATATGGATATCGCTCTCGACGAGGCCCGCGCCGCCGCCGCGCGGGGCGAGGTGCCAGTGGGCGCGGTCATTGTCACCCCGTCAGGTGCCATTGCGGCACGTGCAGGCAATCGCACCCGCGAATTGAGCGATCCAACTGCCCATGCCGAAATACTGGCTATTCGCGCCGCCTGCGCCGCCCTTGGCTCGGAACGTCTGCCGGGGCATGATCTCTACGTGACACTCGAGCCCTGCGCCATGTGCGCCAGTGCCATCGCAGCCACCCGCATTGCCCGGCTCTATTACGGTGCCGCCGATCCGAAATCTGGCGGCGTGGCCATGGGCGCGCGGGTGTTCAGCCATCCGCAATGCCACCATGTGCCCGAAATCTATGACGGCATCGCCGCGACAGAGGCCGAGACCCTGCTCAAGACCTTCTTTCGCGACCGCCGCAGCGGCTCAGAATAGCGACAGACCGTCACCCAGAAACGGATGCCGCGCCACAATTGGCGTGACAATCGTATCGCGCAGAATGGGTTTCAGCTTTTCCGCCAAGGTCGCGGGCATGTCCTGCAAAATCCCCTTGCGGGCCGTCACGCTGATCGTACGTGTCAGAGGGGCCATCGGCAATTCGAACACATCAATCTGATCGGCAAAGCGCCGCGCCCGCATCAGCGCCAAAGGCGTCAGGATCGACCACCCCGCCCCCTGCCCCACAAGGGCCAGAATGGAATGATAGCTGTCCAACTCAAACCGGTGTGGAATACTTAGATTCTGCCGCGCCAGATGGGACGATATCAGCCGCCCCATATAATGCCGCTGCGTGTATTGAATGAGCGGCAGGCGTTTAAGCTGCCGCAAAACATCGCGCTCGGGTCGGATCACGCCACGCGGGGCCACCACGGCAAAGCCTTCGCGCAGCACCGGATGCACCTCTACCCAATCCGCCTCACCGCCCAGTTCCGCCGCAACGATCACGTCCAGCGCGCGCGCATCAAGCTGATCATAAAGATGATGGCTGGCCCCAGTCTCCAGCAGAAACTGACAGCCTTTCAACTCACCCGCCATATGGGTCAAAAGCTGCGGCGTCACATCCGCCTCCAGATCCTCGATCATTCCCAGCCGGAACCGCGTCAGCGTCGACAGATGCGACATCGCCAACTCTGCCCGCGCCTGCGCCGCCTCGTTGAGAATGGCCAAGGCACGCCGATGCATGATCTCGCCCGCAGGCGTCAGGCGGATGGGCCGCGCGTTGCGCTGCAACAGCGTGGCCCCGACCGCCCCTTCGAGATTGGTCAACTGCTGGCTCACCGCCGAAGGGCTTGCCCCCAACCGCCGCGCCGCAGCGGAAATAGAGCGCTCATCAGCCGCCGCCATGAACACTTCGATCCCCCACAGGGTTATCCGCCCCGGGCTCTCAACCATGTCGGCTTATTTGCCCAGCTTCGACAGTTTGTCCTGCAATTCGGCGAGCTGTTTCTTGATGTCATCCAGCCCCTCCTTGCTCTCACCTGCGGGCGTTTCGGACTGGGGCGCACTTGTGCCCATGCCCTTGAACCCACCTGTCATCGCTTTCATAAAGGCCTCTTGCTGCGCGCGCATCGCCTCCATGCCCGGCATCGAAGCCAGAGGATTCGCCTTGGTCATATTCTCAAGGATCTTGGATTGCCCGTCGCGCAGCATCTCGAAACTGGCGGCAAGAAACTCGGGCACAACGCTGGTCGCCTGCGTGGTATAGCTGCGCACCAGATCATTCAGCACATTGATCGGCAGCACGCTTTCACCCCGGCTTTCGTGTTCGGCAATGATCTGAAGAAGGTATTGCCGCGTCAGATCATCCCCGGATTTGAGGTCGATGATCTGCACCTCACGCCCTTCCCGGATGAATTCCGAGATATCCTCAAGGGTCACGTAATCGGATGTCTCGGTATTGTAGAGCCGCCTGCTGGCGTAGCGTTTGATCAGCAGCGGTTTTTTGGAGTCGGCCAAGGGGTATCCTCCCGGAGAATGCAGCGCTGCAGCACAGCTTAGACACAAGCGCCACAAAAAGAAAGGGCGAGCCGCATGGCTCGCCCTTCGCAGTCCATACCCCTCAAGGGAGGGGATCAGGGTATGGGTCTGCTAACCTTACTTGGCCGCTGCGGTTGCCTTCTGGGTCGCTGCGGTCACGTCGTCTGCTGCTTTCTTGACAACCTTGGTGGCGTCTTCCTGCATGGTCTTGCCAGCAGCAAGCATCAGCTCAACGGTTTCCATCTGAACTTTCTTCGCCACTTCGGCAAAGGCGGCCATGTTCTCGGCGGCCACTTCGGCATTGGCCGATGCGAAATCGGTCATCGCCTTGGCGTAATCAGCGGGCTCAGCTTTGGCTTTGGACATTTCGCTCAGCTTTGCGAGCGTGTCTTTGGTCCACTTGTTCGAAATCTCTGCCGACTTCTCGGCAGCGGTCAGAGCCACACCCGAGAGCTTCTCGCTCAGGGTTGCTTGGTTCTTGAACGCGTCTTCCAGAGCTTTGGTGTCAACCGGGAATGTGCCCATGACATCTTTGAACATCGCGGTGAAATCTTGTGCTTTTGCCATTGGTTCGGTCCTTTCGGCTAGGGCGGATCAGTCCGCCGGTTCTGTAACTGCACTTAGATATACATGCTGCACTGCAGCATTTCAAGCTTTTTCTGCACTGCAGCATTTTCACCGGGAGCTTAATAAAAAAGCGTAAAAGATCAAAGCGTTGCCTTTTTACGCACATAGGTGCCAGGGGCCGGGGCCAATGCCGGATGCTCCGAATCGCCCGGTTCACGTGCCGAAATCATCTTGCCAGATCGCTTGGCCAACCACGATTCCCACCGCGGCCACCACGATCCGGCGGTATATTCCGCCCCTTCCATCCACGCCTCGGCATCGGCGCTCAGATCCGGATTGGTGTAATGGCCATACTTCTTCTTGGTGGGCGGATTTACAATTCCGGCGATATGGCCCGACTCCGAAACAATGAATGTCCGGTCCTTGCCCCCCGTCTGCTGGAACCCGCGATAGCAATCTTTCCACGCGGCGATGTGATCGGTCTCGCAGGTGATCGACATCAGCGGCACTTTGACATCGCGGATATGCAACCGCTCGCCGCAAATCTCGAATCCGTCGGTCACAAAGTGGTTGCCCTGACACAGACCACGCAAATATTGCACCGTCATCTTGCCCGGCAGATTGGCCCCATCGCCATTCCAATACAGCAGATCAAACGCGGGCGGGGCCTCGCCCATCATATAGCTGCGCACGGCGGGCTGATAAATCAGATCACGCGACCGCAGAAAAGACATGGTCCGCCCCATGATAAAGGATCGCAGCACGCCCTGCTGTGTCACCTCATCCTCGATCCCGTCGATGAAATCATCCTGCAGGAAGGGCGTAAATTCCCCCTGCTCCGAAAAATCCGTGAGCGCGGTAAAGAACGTCGCGGACTTGACCGACTTATCCCCGCGCTTGGCCATCAACGCCAGCGTCATATGCAGGGTGGTGCCCGCGATGCAGTAGCCGACGGCGTTCACCTCTTTTTGGCCCGTGATCGCCTTGGCCTCGCGAATCGCAGTCAGAAAGCCCTCTTCGATATAATCTTCCATGCCCACCTCGGCATGGCTCGTATCGGCATTCACCCAACTCACGACAAACAGCGTGTAACCCTGATCAACCACCCATTTGATCATGCTGTTGTCAGGCTTGAGATCGAGAATGTAGAATTTGTTGATCCACGGCGGAAAGATCACAACCGGAATCTCATGCACCTGTTCGGTCGTGGGGCTGTATTGGATCAGCTCCATCATGCGGTTGCGGTAAACAACCTCGCCCTGCGTGGTGCCGATATTCTCGCCCAGCTTGAACGCCTTGTCATCGGCCAGCCGCACCACCAATTCGCCGCTGTTGGCCTCTAGGTCCGCAATCAGGTTTTCCAGCCCCTTGACCAGGCTTTCGCCCTCGGTCGCCACCGCCCGTTCCAGAGCATCGGGATTGGTGCCCAGAAAATTGGTGGGCGACATCATGTCGATGATCTGATGCGCGAAATAGTCCAGCCGCCGCTTGTCCTTGGGCGGCAGGTCCTCGACATCGCCCACCGCATTTTCGATGGCCTGCGCGTTCAGCGCATATTGCTGTTTGATGTAACGAAAATAGGGGTGCGTGTTCCACAGCGGGTTGGAAAACCGCTTATCTCCCGCCAAGGGATCGGGCTCTGCTTCCTCTGCCACCGGTTCGCCCCGCAGCATGACCTGCTGCGCCTCTAGAAAATGGCGCACCGACTTGCCCCAATATTCCAGTTGCTGTTCATAGATCTTGCCGGGATTCTCAACCGCCTCGGCCCAATAGGATTTTGCCGCCTTGGCAAAAAGCTCTTGATTGGGGCCGTTCAAAGTGGGGTTGGCAGGATTACGCGCAGCAAGTGCTTGAATCAGCCGCTGAGAAAGTTGCTCGACCTTGGCAAGGTTCTCGTTGAGTTTTTCCAGATTCTGCCCTGCGACATCGTCTTGCGTTGCCATTTTGACTATTTCCCCTTAACATTTTCTGCTATGCAGCATAGCGTCATATTGATCGGAGGGGATCATACGACGAGCAAACCGGGCCACCCGCCCGAACAGGAGACGAACATGCGCTACATGGCCACATACGACCTGATGGAATCCCTCCGAAATACCAATCAATGGCTGGGTGCCTCCGCCCTCTCACTCGCATCCTATCCGCTTTTCAGTATGGTGCCAAACCCTGCTTTGCAATGGATGGCAGCTTGGGGTGAAGTAACAGAACGCAGCTTCAAGCGTATGGTGTCCAAGCCTGACTGGGGCATTCGCACCTTTACCCATGAGGATGGCCGCGATCACCTCGTGAACATTGAAACCGTCGTTTCGCGCCCTTTTGGCGATCTCATCCACTTCAACGTCTCGGGCCGCCCGGAACAACCGCGCAAGATCCTGCTGGTCGCGCCGATGTCGGGCCATTACGCCACGCTTCTGCGCTCGACGGTGAAATCGCTCATCGTGAATTGCGAGGTCTATGTCACCGATTGGCATAACGCGCGCGATATTCCCGTGTCCGAAGGCAAATTCGATATCGAGGATTACACCCTTTATCTTGTCGATTTCATGAAGGCACTGGGCCCAGACGTCAATGTGATCGCCGTCTGCCAGCCCGCGCCGCTGACACTGGCCGCCACCGCCTATCTGGCGGAACTGGACCCAGACGCACAGCCCAGCACGCTGACCTTGATCGGCGGGCCGATCAACCCCGATGCCACCCCGACCGATGTGACAGACTTTGGCCGCCGCGTCACCATGGGCCAGCTAGAGGAAACCATGATCCAACGGGTCGGGTTCAAGTACAAGGGCGTCGGCCGTCAGGTGTATCCTGGCCTGCTGCAACTTGCCTCGTTCATGTCGATGAATGCCGAACGCCACTCCACGGCCTTTTCGGATCAGATCATGCGCGTCGCGGGCGGCGAAGCCTCTGACAACGACGCCCACAACCGCTTTTACGATGAATATCTGGCCGTCATGGACATGACCGCCGAATTCTACCTCTCCACGGTAGAGCGTATTTTCAAAGGCTTGGAAATCGCGCAAAACCGGTTTGTCGTGAACGGGCACAAGGTGGATTTGGGCAAGATCACCCGCGTCGCGGTCAAGACCGTCGAAGGCGGCAAGGATGACATCTCGGCCCCCGGTCAATGCGTCGCGGCGCTGGATCTGTGCACCGGCCTGCCCGACAGCCTCAAGGCCAGCTATCTGGAACCCGAGGCCGGGCATTACGGTATCTTCGCGGGCCGCTCCTGGCGCAACAACATCCGGCCCTTGGTGCTCGATTTCATCGACGCCAACGCGCGCAAAGATCCCAAGCCGGCGAATAAGAACGCCCGCGCAACCGGCTGAAACATCAGGCGGCGGGTTCACCCGCCGCCACTTCCCTCACGCATCCACCCGCCGTTGCAACACCAACGGCTGCCGCAGCCAACCCCGCAGCGCCGCCGTTGTGGTCTCGGGCTGCTCCAGCACCGGCAAATGCCCCGCCCCCGGCACCACCACCAGATTGGCATAGGGGATGAGATCGGCCATGAACCGATGCCGTTTGACCGGCGTCAGCCCATCCTCTTCTCCGCACAGCACCAGCACCGGCACCTGACACCGCCGCAACACCGCCTGATAATCGCGCCGGCGCTGCAACGCCCGCGTCTGCCGGATAATCACCTCCGGCCCAATCGCCTCGGCCATCCGCACCACCTCGGCCATCACCTCCGCCCGCCGTGGCCCGGATGCCAGATACTCTGGCCGCAGCAACATTTGCGCCGCCGCGGCCACCGCCCCGGTTCTCAGCTTGATGATGAACGGCTCATAGGCCGTGGCCGATTGCGGCGTCTCGGCCAGCGCATTGGTATCCATCAGCGCAAGCCGCGTCACACGATCCGGCGCGCGGCGTAAAATCTCCATCGCCACGATCCCACCCATCGACAACCCCGCAAGCGCAAACCGGCGCGGCAGCACATCAAGCAGGTCCGAAGCGATTTCCTCGATCCGGTCCCCGCCCGTGATTGGCGCAACGGTCACGGCCATATCCGGGCTCAACGCGGTTATCTGCGGCGCGAAAAGCCGTGCGTCGCACATCATTCCGGGCAAGAACACGACTGGTTCACTGCTCATCCGTCATCCTTGTCTCTGACCCGTCACATATGGAAACACACTGACGCCAGCATGACACCAGATCGGCACCCCCGACAAGGGGCTCACCCGCTCACCTCTGCCACGGTCGCGCCAATCAGCGTCAAACACTCTGGATCGGAAAACCGGTGATCCGCTCCCTTGACCAGACACAGCCGCATATCCGGCCCCGTGGCATGGTCCAACAGCCGCATTGCCACCGACATATCCACATCCCTATCGCAGGTGCCTTGCAGAAATCGAACCGGAAAGGGCAAATTGAGCGGGCTGCGCAACACCAGATTGTTGCGCCCCTCCTCGATCAGCCGCCGTGTGATGATATAGGGCTCGCCATAGTCTGACGGCAACGCAACCTGCCCGTCTTCGATCAGCGCATGCCGTTGGTCGGCATCAAAACTGCCCCACATTCCGTCTTCTGTGAAATCGGGCGCGGCGGCAATTGTCACCAAGCCTGCAACCCGCTCTGGCATCGCCCGCGCCAGCAAAAGCGAAATCCAGCCCCCCATAGAGGACCCGACCAGAATTTGCGGCCCCTCCGTCAGAGCTTCGACGACTGCCCGCGCATCCGCTGCCCAATCGCCAATCGCGCCGTCTTCGAAACGGCCTGAGGATTGCCCATGCCCGGAATAGTCAAACCGCAGGAAGGCCCGCCCCTTTGCGCGCGCCCAGTCTTCCAACCACAGCGCCTTGGTGCCCTGCATGTCCGACTTGAACCCACCGAGGAAGACCACACCCGGCCCGCTCCCTGCGCTCCGGTGATAGGCCAGATTGCGGCCCTCTGGACCAGCCAAATAGTCAGGGTCCGCCATCTCGCCCTCCGTTTCTGCAACGGCACAATCATGCACGCTGCAACACAGAGGCGCAAACCGGAATTACCGCAGGCGTGGCACCCGGGATCAGCCGCCGATATAGGCGCCGCGACGTGGCCGGTAGAACACTTTTTGATTGTGGAGCCGCCCCAGCAGATCGTGGATCTTGCGCAGGGTCTCATCCGCGCAGGCCAATCCGTCGGCCATACGGTCAGGTTGTGTCGTTAGATCCGCCTTGGTCTTGAGCAAGGCACTTTCGATCAGCTCCATGTCTGCGACCGACAACTCAAAATTCGAATTATACTTCGGCATGTCAGGCCCCCTTCTGGTTGCGCACGCAAGAATCTTGCGTGTCCGATATACGGCATTTAGGGCCTCATATCCGACATGTCCATAGATTTTTTCTGCACTGCGACAAAAGGAGAAACGTATGCTTTTGCATGCAAAATTCCGTGCGAAAAAGCCCTCCTATTGACCTTGCCCGCCTGAACGGGCATGTGACGCGTATCAAACCCGCAACCGGGCGTTCCGTGGGCGCCAAACCGACGAGGAGCCAAGAAAATGGCCCAGATTTCCCTCAGCTTTCCCGATGGCAATGCGCGCGAGTACAGCGCAGGCGTAACCCCCGCAGAGGTGGCCGCCAGCATCTCGCCGTCACTGGCCAAGCGCGCCATTTCCGCCCATGTGGACGGCGCACATTGGGACCTGCAATGGCCCATTGATCGCGACGCAACCATCAGCATCAACACGATCAAGGATGACGCGCCCGCGCTCGAACTCATCCGCCACGACCTTGCCCATATCATGGCCCGCGCGGTGCAGGAAATCTGGCCAGATGTGAAGGTCACGATCGGCCCGGTCATCGCGAATGGCTGGTATTACGATTTTGACCGCACAGCCCCCTTCACCCCCGAAGATCTCGGTCTCATCGAGAAAAAGATGAAAGAGATCATCAACCTGCGTGATCCGGTGCGCACCGAAATCTGGGAGCGCGACCGCGCGATCCAGCATTACCGCGACACAGGTGAGCCCTATAAGGTCGAGTTGATCGAGGCGATCCCCGGGTCTGAGCCGCTGCGCATGTATTGGCACGGCGACTGGCAGGATCTCTGCCGGGGTCCGCATTTGCAGAACACCGGGCAGGTGCCCGCCGACGCGTTCAAGCTGATGAGCGTGGCCGGCGCCTATTGGCGTGGCGACAGCACGCGGCCCATGCTGCAACGTATCTATGGTGTCGCGTTCCAGAACCGCGACGCGCTCAAGGATTACCTGAACTTCCTTGAAGAGGCCGACCGCCGCGACCACCGCAAATTGGGCCGCGAAATGGACCTTTTCCACATGCAGGAAGAGGCCCCCGGTCAGGTGTTTTGGCACCCCAACGGCTGGACCGTCTACACCACGCTTCAGGATTACATGCGCCGCCAGCAACGCCGCGGCGGCTATGTCGAGGTGAACACGCCCCAAGTGGTCGACCGCAAGCTGTGGGAAAGATCCGGCCATTGGGAAAAATATCAGGAAAATATGTTCATCGTCGAAGTCGACGAGGATCACGCCCGCGAAAAAGCCGTGAACGCATTGAAGCCGATGAATTGCCCCTGCCATGTGCAGATTTTCAATCAGGGTCTCAAATCCTACCGCGACCTGCCCCTGCGCATGGCTGAATTCGGCTCGTGCAACCGCTACGAACCCTCGGGTGCGCTGCATGGCATCATGCGCGTGCGGGGCTTTACGCAGGATGACGCGCATATCTTCTGCACCGAGGATCAGATCGAATCGGAAACCGCACGCTTCATCACCTTTCTGTCGGGTATCTACACCGATCTGGGCTTTCCGAATTTCGAAGTTCTCTTTTCCACCCGCCCCGATGTGCGCGCCGGATCAGACGAGGTCTGGGACAAGGCCGAAGCCGCGCTTCTATCCGCCACCCGCGCCGCAGGCATCGAACCCAAGGTTAATCCGGGCGAAGGCGCGTTCTACGGGCCCAAGCTCGAATTCACCCTGACCGATGCCATCGGGCGCAAATGGCAATGCGGCACGCATCAGGTGGATTTCGTTCTGCCCGAACGGCTGGATGCAAATTACATCGGCACCGACGGGGCCAAACACCGTCCCGTGATGCTGCACCGTGCGGTTCTGGGCAGCTTTGAGCGCTTCATCGGTATCCTGATCGAAGAGCACGCAGGCCGCCTGCCCTTCTGGTTGGCCCCGCGTCAGGTGGTGGTCGCGTCCATCGTGTCTGAGGCCGACGACTACGTTACAAAAGTCGCCCAAAACCTTACAGACCTTAACATCCGCGCCGAGGCCGACACCCGCAACGAAAAGATCAATTACAAGGTCCGCGAGCATTCCTTGGGCAAGGTTCCTGTGATCCTCGCCTGCGGCCCGCGTGAGGTCGAGGATGGCACCGTATCCCTGCGCCGCTTGGGTGAAAAGGACAGCCGCATCGTGCCTTTGGATCAGGTTGCCGCAGAACTGGCACGAGAGGCCACACCGCCTGACCTTTTGTAATATAAGGGAAATTCAGCGCTGCGCCGGATCAGAGGCCACCCGAACCAACCGCGTGAGGCTGCCAAGGCTCTCGCGCTGTTGGCCCTGAGCGTCAAAATTTGACGGGTCCAGCCAAAGCGTAAAGGCCTCTTTCAACGCAGGCCATTCGGCGTCAATCGCGGCAAACCACGCCGTGTCGCGATTGCGCCCCTTTACCACCGTCGCCTGCCGGAAAATCCCCTCGTAACTCAGCCCAAACCTCTGCGCCGCCCGTCGCGAAGGCATGTTAAGCGCATCGCATTTCCATTCGAACCGGCGATAGCCCGCTTCAAAAGCCCATTGAATCAAAAGGAAAATCGCCTCGGTTGCGGCACGGGTGCGCTGAAGAGAGGCGGCAAAATTGATATGCCCCACCTCGATTGTGCCCGCCTGCGGCGTGATCCGCAAATAGCTGGCAACGCCCCCCAAATGCCCGCTGTCGAGGTCGGTAATGGCATAAAACAGCGGGTCACTCCCCGCCGCCATCTCCCGCGCCCACCGGTGCAACTGCGCCGAGGACGAAAACGGCCCATAGGGCAGATAGTCCCAAATCGCATCATCCACCGAAAACGCGCGGTGCAGATCTGCCGCGTGGCGATCCGAATCCAGCCTGTCCAACCGTGCATATCGCCCAACAAGCGGCGCACCATCCGGCGCGGGCGGCGGGGTCCAATTCACCAGCTTTGGCCCAACTGGCCTATTTTGCGTCATTTTTTCGGGCCTTGCACAGTTCCTTGGCGCGACATTGCCCGAATATCACGCCAAGGGAAAGCCCCGCCTAGTCTTGTGGAATGATCCGCAATCCCAGCTCCATCAACTGATCCGAGGTCGGATCAGAGGGTGCATTCATCATCAGGTCTTCGGCCCGCTGGTTCATCGGGAACATGATAACCTCGCGAATATTCGACGTACCCGCCAGCAACATCACGATCCGGTCAATGCCCGCAGCACAGCCGCCATGCGGCGGGGCGCCGTATTGAAACGCGTTGACCATGCCGCCAAACCGCTTGCGCACCTCTTCCTCGCCATACCCGGCCAGCTCAAATGCCTTGATCATGATGTCGAGCTTGTGGTTTCGGATCGCGCCCGACACCAGCTCATAGCCGTTGCAGGCCAGATCATATTGATATCCCAAGACTTTGAGAGGATCACCGCTCAGCGCGTCAATCCCACCCTGCGGCATCGAAAACGGGTTATGCGAGAAATCGACCTTGCCGGTGGTCTCATCGGCCTCATACATCGGGAAATCGACGATCCAGGCAAAGGCAAAGCGGTTCTGATCCGTCAGCCCCAATTCATCGCCAATCACCGTGCGCGCCTTGCCCGCCACCCGCTCAAACGCCGCAGGCTTGCCGCCAAGGAAGAACGCAGCATCGCCCACACCAAGCCCAAGCTGCTGGCGGATCGCTTCGGTGCGTTCCGGGCCGATATTCTTGGCAAGGGGGCCTGCGGCCTCCATCGCGCCATCGGCCTCGCGCCAGAAGATATACCCCATCCCCGGCAGGCCCTCTTTCTGGGCAAAGGCGTTCATGCGGTCGCAGAACTTGCGGCTGCCGCCCGTGGGCGCGGGAATGGCGCGAATTTCTGTGCCGTCTTGCTCCAACAGTTTGGCAAAGATCGCAAAACCGGACCCCCGAAAATGCTCGGAAACATCCTGCATCTTGATCGGGTTGCGCAGGTCGGGCTTGTCGGTGCCGTACCAGAGCGCTGAATCCGCATAGGAAATCTGCGGCCATGCCTCGGGCGCATCCACCGTCTTGTCGCCACCGAACTCTTGGAACACACCTGCGATCACCGGCGCGATGGTGTCAAAGACATCCTGCTGCTCGACAAAGCTCATCTCAAGGTCGAGTTGGTAGAAATCCGTGGGCGAACGGTCGGCGCGCGGGTCTTCATCCCGGAAACAGGGCGCGATCTGAAAATACTTGTCGAAGCCCGACACCATGATCAGCTGCTTGAACTGCTGCGGTGCCTGTGGCAACGCATAGAACTTGCCCGGATGCAAACGCGACGGCACCAGAAAGTCGCGCGCGCCTTCAGGGCTGCTGGCCGTGATGATCGGTGTCTGAAACTCGCGGAATCCCTTGTCCCACATGCGACGGCGCATCGCGGCCACCACATCCGAGCGCAGCACCATATTGCGCTGCATCGCCTCACGGCGCAGGTCAAGATAGCGATAGCGCAGACGTGTTTCCTCTGGGTATTCCTGATCGCCGAACACCTGCAGCGGCAATTCAGCGGCAGAGCCCAGAATCTCCATATCGCGGATGAACACCTCAATCTCGCCAGTCGGGATCTTTGCGTTGATCAACCCAGCATCGCGCGCTTTGACCGCCCCATCGATTCGGATGCAATATTCGCTGCGCAGCTTTTCCACTTGCGCAAAAACCGGGCTATCGGGGTCACAAATGAGCTGAGTTACGCCGTAATGATCGCGCAGGTCGATAAAAAGAACCCCGCCATGATCGCGGATACGGTGCACCCAACCGGCAAGGCGCACATCCGCGCCCACGTCCGTTTTTGTCAGGTCTGCGCAGGAATGGCTGCGATATGCGTGCATGTTGGCTCTCCGGTCCCAAGTCTGGGCTGTCGTTTCGGGTTCGGGCCGATACACCTTGGCGGGGCGGCAAAGTCAAGGGCGTGGGGCCGTGCACGCCGCAAAACCGTTTACACAAAAGGCAATCTGCGCGAAAATACCCACCACATGAGCAGGCAGGCCCAGAGAACTCGGGCCGAGGGACAAGTTTGGTACGCCGTTGAACTGCGCCGGGTTAGGCGCGCGGACATGGGGTGTGACATGTGGACAAGGGCTCTGGACGGGTTGCTGACCCATCTTTTCAAGCAAGGACATCTAAGCGTGACTTACCCAGACGGGGTCACGCGGCACTATGGCGAGCAGGGCGACGGCATTGCGGTGACGCTGCATGACCCCACGTTGCCCCGGCGCATCGTGCTCTCGCCGGATATGGCGGCGGGCGAAGGCTATATGGATGGCACGCTGACGATCGCGGGCGATGATCTTTACGGCTTTCTCAGCCTCGCGATCACCAATATCGCGGCGCAGGGGCAGCCATGGTTCCGGCGTCCTATGGAAACGCTGCGCTGGCTCAAGCGGCGTCTGGATCAGTTCAACCCGGCGGCGCGGTCGCGTGCCAATGTAGCGCATCATTACGATCTGTCTGGCGCGCTGTACGATCTCTTTCTCGATGCCGACCGGCAATATTCCTGCGCCTATTTCGCCCGCCCCGACATGACACTGGAAGAGGCGCAGGCCGCCAAAAAGGCACATATCGCCGCCAAGATGCTGATCCGTCCGGGCATGCGCGTGCTCGACATCGGCTGTGGCTGGGGCGGCATGGGGTTGACGCTTGCGCGCGATTTTGGCGCGCAGGTGACGGGCGTGACCCTATCTCAGGAACAGCATGCGGTGGCCAATCAGCGTGCGCAACAGGCGGGGCTGGCGGATAAGGTGCGTTTCCACCTCATGGATTACCGCGATGTGAAGGGGCAGTTTGACCGCATCGTATCCGTGGGCATGTTCGAACATGTGGGCGTGCCTCATTACGATGCCTATTTCGCGACGGTTCAGCGGCTGCTGGCCCCCGATGGCATAGCTCTTATCCATACCATCGGGCGGGCGGGGCCTCCGGGTGCAACAAGCCCCTGGATCACGAAATACATCTTTCCGGGGGGCTATTGCCCGGCCATGTCCGAGGCGGTGGCCGCCGTGGAACGGCACGGGCTGGTGACGACGGATGTTGAGGTGTGGCGCCTGCACTATGCGGAAACGCTGCGCCATTGGCGCGACCGGTTCGAGGCAAATCTCGACAAAGTCCGCACGCTCTATGATGAGCGCTTTTGTCGGATGTGGCGCTATTACCTGATCGCCAGCGAGCTTACCTTTCGCCTTAACAATCAGGTGGTGTTCCAGTTCCAACTGACACCGAAACAGGATGCCGTGCCACTGACCCGCGATTACCTATACAGCAACAGGGCTAACGGCCTGCGACACGCTGCCGAATAGGCCCTATCAGGCAGGAACAGGCGCAAGCGCACGGGCGAACCGCGCCTTCCACAGCGCCTCTTCATATTCGCCCCAGGCCGTGCTGTCATAGACCACGCCGCCCCCCACGTTGAGGGTTGCGCGCCCATCCTCGAGCATCAGCGTGCGAATGGCCACATTGAATTCGGCCCGTCCATCCGGTGCGGCCCAACCGATAGCGCCGCAATAGATATCGCGGGCGTGGTGCTCCAACTCGGCCAAGATTTGCATCGCGCGCAGTTTCGGCGCGCCAGTGATCGAGCCACAGGGAAAAAGCGCGCGCAAAATATCCGACAGTCCCATATCGGGCATGAGATCAGCGGTGATGAGCGAGGTCATCTGATGCAGCGTCTCATAGGTCTCGACCGAGAATAGCTCGGGCACGCGCACGCTGCCGGGCAGGCTGACCCGGCTGATGTCATTGCGCAATAGGTCCACGATCATCAGGTTTTCGGCGCGGTTTTTGGCGTCCGATTGCAGGAAAAACCGACGCCGCGCATCCTCGGCCGCGTCGGTGCTGCGGGGCTGCGTGCCCTTCATGGGCCGGGTTTCGATCCGCCCATCGGCATGGGTGCGAAAGAACAACTCGGGCGAACGCGACAGGATCGCGGGCAGGCCTGCCGCCTCGATCAACGCGCCATACCGCACCGGTTGAATGGCGCAGAGCGCGGCATAAAGCGCCTGCGGCGTGCCTTGGGCCGTCATGCGCAGCGGAAAGGTCAAATTGGCCTGATAGATATCACCCGCACAAATATACTCATGCACCGCCTGAAAGGCCCGCGCATAGCGGGCCTGATCCCAGTCAGGCACCAGATCGCCAAGCGACGCCTGCCCCGCCTTGAGCGGCGCGGCTTTGATGGGGGCGGCATAGGTTCCAAATTGCAAAAGCGGCAAACGACGGGATGCAGGCAGGGACGAGGCCAACCGTGGCTCCAGCGCATGACCAAGTTCATAGCTTGCAAAGCCCGCCAGCCAAAAGCCCTCTGCCCGCGCCTCGTCAAGCGCTGCAAGTGCGGCGGGCACCTCTTCGGGCGTCTGCGCCACGATCAGGCGTTCGGGCTGAGCAAACTGGCAGGCGTCGGTGTTGGGCCCATGATCGAAACGAATCTGCACGTCGCATCCTCTTGGCAAGTGGGATGTATTTAGGCGCGTGATCCACAAAGCACACCCTTAAATACGTCGGTTTGAGCCAGTTTTGCGGTCACAGGCGCCCTTGGCTGCGCTTCAAGTCGGGGAAACGCTGGATAAAGGCGTTTTCAGGGGGCTCAGCAAGCCTGCAAAAGGGCGGCGGCGGCTTGATCAGTGTCTGGTGTTCTGTCGCACCGGTGCAAGTTGGGCAAGTGTTGATGGACGTCAAGGAGAGCGCGAAAGGCGCGCTCGACCGGGTCTTTCTAAAGGATGCGGCAGAGTTGCCCGAAACCTCCTGAGCATGGCACGGGTTTGCCCCTTGCACCCCGGCCCGTGATGGCTATAACCCCACCAATTTGCGCAGGTGGGCCAGCCCCTCCTGCCCTTCCAGCTGCCCGGGGACCGATATGCCGAAAAGAACCGATATTTCATCCATCATGATCATCGGAGCGGGGCCAATCATCATCGGACAGGCCTGTGAATTCGACTATTCCGGCGCTCAGGCCTGCAAGGCATTGCGCGAAGAAGGGTATCGGGTGATCCTCGTCAACTCGAACCCGGCCACGATCATGACCGACCCAGAATTGGCCGATGCGACCTATATCGAGCCGATCACCCCCGAAGTGGTCGCCCGTATCATCGAAAAGGAACGCCCCGACGCGCTCTTGCCCACGATGGGTGGGCAAACCGGGTTGAACACCGCCCTTGCGGTGGCGGATATGGGTGTGCTCGAGAAATTCGGCGTGGAACTGATCGGCGCTAACCGTCAGGCCATTGAAATGGCCGAAGATCGCAAGCTCTTCCGCGAGGCGATGGACCGGCTCGGGATCGAGAATCCCAAGGCGACCATTGCCAACAACATGGATGAATGTATGGCGGCGATTGATTACGTCGGCCTGCCCGCGATCATCCGCCCCGCCTTTACCCTTGGTGGCACCGGCGGCGGCGTGGCGTATAATCGCGACGATTATATCCACTTCTGCAAGACCGGCCTTGATGCCTCCCCCGTAAGCCAGATCCTGATCGACGAGAGCCTTCTGGGATGGAAGGAATTCGAGATGGAGGTGGTCCGCGACAAGGCGGACAACGCAATCATCGTCTGTGCTATCGAAAACATCGACCCGATGGGCGTGCATACGGGCGATTCGATTACCGTGGCCCCTGCGCTGACCCTCACCGACAAGGAATACCAGATCATGCGCAACGGCAGCATTGCCGTGCTGCGCGAGATCGGGGTGGAAACCGGCGGCTCCAACGTGCAATGGGCGGTGAACCCCGAAGATGGCCGCATGGTGGTGATCGAGATGAACCCGCGCGTGTCGCGCTCGTCGGCGCTGGCAAGCAAGGCCACAGGATTTCCGATTGCCAAAATCGCGGCCAAACTGGCGGTAGGCTATACGCTCGATGAGTTGGACAATGACATCACCAAGGTGACACCAGCCAGCTTCGAGCCGACCATCGACTATGTCGTCACCAAGATTCCGCGCTTTGCCTTTGAAAAATTCCCCGGTGCCAAGCCGCATTTGACCACCGCGATGAAATCGGTGGGCGAAGCGATGGCGATTGGGCGCACCATCCACGAGAGCCTGCAAAAGGCGTTGGCGTCGATGGAAACCGGCCTCACCGGCTTTGACGAGGTCGAAATCGAGGGGGCCCCTGACAAGGCCGCCGTGATCCGCGCGCTCTCGGTTGCCACCCCAGACCGTATGCGCACCATCGCTCAGGCCATGCGCCACGGCCTGAGCGACGATGAAATCAACGCCGCAACCGCGTTCGATCCGTGGTTCCTTGCCCGTATTCGAGAGATTGTTGACGCCGAAGAACGCATCCGGCGCGACGGCCTGCCGCTGACTGAAAATGGCCTGCGCCAGCTAAAGATGCTGGGCTTTACCGATGCCCGTCTGGCCAAGCTGACGGGTCGCGATGAAGGTCAGGTGCGCCGTGCCCGCGTCAATTTGGGGGTGCGTGCCGTGTTCAAGCGGATCGACACCTGCGCCGCCGAGTTTGAGGCACAGACGCCCTATATGTATTCCACCTACGAGGCCCCGATGATGGGCGAGGTCGAATGCGAGGCGCGCCCATCCGGCGCCAAAAAGGTGGTCATTCTGGGGGGCGGCCCCAACCGGATCGGTCAGGGGATCGAGTTCGACTATTGCTGCTGCCATGCCTGCTTTGCCCTGTCCAAGACCGGGTATGAGACAATCATGATCAACTGTAACCCCGAGACAGTCTCGACCGACTATGACACGTCAGACCGCCTCTATTTCGAGCCTCTGACGTTCGAGCATGTGATGGAAATCCTGACCAAAGAGCAGGAAAACGGCACGCTTCATGGGGTCATCGTGCAGTTTGGCGGGCAAACGCCGCTCAAACTTGCCCGTGCGCTCGAAGCTGAGGGAATTCCAATCCTTGGCACCACCCCCGACGCGATTGATCTGGCCGAAGACCGCGAACGGTTTCAGACGCTTGTCACCAAACTTGGCCTCAAACAGCCGCATAATGGCATCGCCAGCACCGGGGCGCAGGCCCTTGCGATTGCCGAAGACATCGGTTTTCCATTGGTCATCCGCCCCTCCTATGTCTTGGGCGGCCGCGCAATGGAGATCGTGCGCGACATGGCGCATCTGGAACGCTACATCAACGAGGCGGTCGTGGTGTCGGGCGATAGCCCCGTGCTGCTCGACAGCTATCTCTCTGGTGCCATCGAATGTGACGTAGACGCGCTCTGCGATGGCAGCCGCGTTCATGTGGCGGGCATCATGCAGCATATCGAAGAAGCGGGCGTGCATTCGGGCGACTCCGCCTGCTCACTGCCCCCCTATTCGCTGAGCGATGCAACCATTGCCGAGATCAAGAAACAGACCGAAGCCCTAGCGCTCGCGCTAAATGTCGTAGGGCTGATGAATGTGCAATTCGCGGTCAAAGGCGACGACATCTATCTGATCGAGGTCAACCCCCGCGCAAGCCGCACCGTGCCTTTCGTGGCCAAGGCGACCGACAGCGCCATTGCATCAATCGCCGCGCGCCTCATGGCGGGTGAAACGCTCGACGCATTTCCCTTCCGCGGCCCCTACCCCAAAGATACCAAGCCCGGCACATTGCCAATGGCCGATCAGATGACGCTGGCCGATCCCAATATGCCGTGGTTCTCTGTCAAAGAGGCGGTTCTTCCCTTTGCCCGCTTCCCCGGTGTGGACACGATCCTTGGTCCGGAAATGCGCTCGACCGGCGAGGTAATGGGCTGGGATGTGTCCTTCCCGCGCGCCTTCCTCAAGGCGCAGATGGGCGCGGGCGTGGACCTTCCTGAAAGCGGGCGCGTGTTCATATCGATCAAGGATATGGACAAGCAACCGCAGATGATCGAAGCGGCACAAGTACTGGTCGACCTTGGGTTCGAGATCATCGCCACGCGCGGCACAGCGGCCTTTTTGTCAGAAGCAGGCATTGCGTGCGAAATCGTGAACAAGGTCTATGAGGGACGCCCCAATATCGTTGATCTGCTCAAGGATGGTCAGATAGCGCTTGTGATGAACACAACCGAAGGCACGCAGGCAGTCGAGGACAGCCGCGAAATCCGCTCGGTCGCGCTCTATGACAAGATCCCCTATTACACGACCATGGCCGGCTCTCATGCCGCAGCCCTTGCCATCAAGGCGCGGCAAGAGGGGGAATTGACGGTGCTACCGTTGCAGGGCGGCACCGCCTGACCCGGCAGGCTTACCATCCTTCAAGACAAGCAAGCGGCGCGCCAATGGCGGGCCGTTTTTTATTGGCGAACGCTCGGGATCACATTAAGAATGTATATACATTGCATAGGCATTGTGTTACTTTTCGGACATTTAAGGACGCCGCCACATGGCAGATGGACCACTCAACAAGAAAGACCGCAAGGACAGCCAGCTCATTCTGCGTATCAACGGCAAGGAACGTGATGACTTCATTGCGCTTTGCGAAGCCTTGGATACGAGTGCGGCACGCGAAATCCGCGCGTTCATACGTGGCTTTGTCAAATCCCATGAAACACAGGCGTCGCCCCCAAGTCCGGCACCTACTATCCCGAATGACATAGCTGAGACCCAAGAGAAAAAGCGCAAAGCCAAACGGGATAAAAAGCGGAAATGACGACCCTCAAATACTGAAACAGCCCATATATAAAGACCTCACAGACCCGCATTCATTCAACTGCAACTCACGACTTCACAGGACAAAATCCATGTCAGATCTCAACGACATCCCCGGCGTCGGCCCCGCTATCGCCCTTGGCCTTGCCAATATCGGCATCACGACCACCGAACACCTGAGTAAAGCCGATGTGGCGACACTCATCCAAGTGCGCGGCATCTCAGAGGCGCGCGCCGAGCGGTTCATCGCCGTGGCCAATATGGTTCTCGCCGCCCCAGAGCTGCCCAAAGCGGCCCCGGTCAATGCAAAAAAGACCGCAGAGACCAAACCATCTGAGGACAAGCCAAAGTCCAAGAAAGGCGGGGGCAAAAAGGATAAGAAGCCCAAGAAAGACAAAAAGAAAGATAAGAAGAAGAAGGGCGACAAATCCGGCTCCGATAAGAAGTCCAAAAAAGGCAAGAAGAAGAAATAGCGCCGAGCTCGTGGAATGAACGGCAGGTTGGAGCGTCAATCTGCCGGTGTCCGATGAGCCAGGCGCATGCCCGCACTTCGAACCTTCGTCCCGATGGGCCACAGACCGACAATGCACAAGACTAGAGGCTGTCCACCGTGATGCGGCAGTATATCGCGCTTGGCACGTGGCTGACATCCGGGCCGCAGCCCCTGCTTTCTGGATCACCAGCGACTTCTCCCGCCGCCCGGTGCCTGTGCGGATTGGCGCAATCGCAGTTCTGTACGACCAAGAATAGCGCGCAAGACAGGCGTGGCGCGATACGGCTAAACCTTTGCTCCGCCATAGGAAAGGCGGAGAAGAACACGCGGAATAGACATCCCATTCATCGCAAAAATCTTAGGCGATACCAATACCGCCATTGGCCTCCTAGGGATACTTTGGGGATCGGGAAAAGCAGGCTATAGAAATACACTCTGCTCAGTCGGATTAGAGACCTTGTGTTAACTATCGTGGGCCAGAGCATTGTTGCGAATTGAAGAATCTCGGTAATTCAGGCAAACATTCCGAATAACAAAGCCCACAACCGGGCGGACGAAACGAGCAAGAGGCGCGGGCTATGAAGCATTGGGTGATGTTGGTTGCGGTTCTGGCACTTGCAGGGTGTGGCGGGGGTGATGGTGGTCGTGGGACCAGCGGTGCCACGCCGATGGCCAGCGGCCCGATCAGCTCAGCGTGCATGCAATCCGACCGCAAGGCGCGCTCACGTGCCCTATGCGGCTGCATTCAGGCCGTTGCCAATGATACACTCAGCAGTGCTCAGCAACGCCGCGCTGTCCGGTTCTACCGCGACCCGCAAGTGGCGCAAGATATCCGTCAATCCAAACGCCCCGGCGACGAGCGATTTTGGGACGCCTACAGCGCCTATGCGCAACGCGCCGAGCGGGTCTGTCGCTAACCCCTGCCAATCCAGATCAGAACCTAAACAGCATCGCGCCTATGGATGCGGCCAAAGGCGCTATCGCAACCCCTCAGACTTGGCCTATCAGCCCCGCCAAGAGGCGGCTTAGACCTTGCAATACAACAATAATCACGTTAAGGTTGTATTGTGGCGATTGATTTATCCCTTAAATAGTATCTTCAGGCGAAACAATGCTGTGTCGGTTCGTTTCAGACACATTGGAGCCGTGGGATGCCGTTCATTCTGTCGATTGAGGACGTCGGGGGTCCGTCTTTTACTGCCGCGCATTTTGGGGGCAACCTGCTTGCGACACGCGATGTCGTCGGCACCAATGGCACCTTTGCGGACACCGCTGAAACACTCGGAATGGCGCATCTGCGTTATCCCGGTGGCGCATTGACAGAAAATTGCGCCTGCATTTATGAGGCGGATCGTCTGTCAGACCCGCCGCGCACCACTGACGAACCGGTCCAGACCTCCGTGACCGAGATGTTCAGCTATGCCACCCAAGCTGGCATTGCGCTGACCCTTGTTCTGCCGACACGTGACTTTCTGACTGATATCAGCGATGAAAATGGCCATCGCTTTGCAGATGTTGACGAGGCGGCCGTTCGACAATTCATCGCGGATATCGCCGAGGGCAACTTCGGCACTGCACCCGTCATTCAGGCCTTTGAAATCGGCAATGAATATTGGGGCAGCGGTGAGATGAACACTGTCGAATATCGGCGTCTGGCCTCTGAAATGGCGCTGATCGTCGAGGATGAGATGTCACGGCATCCCGCAAGCCCGCAATTTACGGATACTGATATTCTCGTGCAGATGGGAACGAACCACGGGGTATCGGACTTGTCCGGCCTCTTTGACGGCACAGGTTCAGAACAGCTTGCCGCTGCGAACCAGATGTTTGGCCTGTCCCTGTCCGAGGAGGGATACATCTACTCGTCCGGCGAGGTCGCATGGTCCAAGGTGAACAACGCAATCCTCATGGACCAGTTCGATACCGACGCAGAGCGCGCGGCAGTGGATGGGATCGTCGCGCATATCTACTCGCGCGGTGAGGATGTACCGGGTAGCCGCTACTTTGAATTATCGCAAATCGGGGATACCTGGCTCGAGGAAATGCCAGACCTCAAGGTCTATGCCACAGAGTGGAACCTCAAGCGTACGGTCGGGGACACCCGTGAAGAAGAATTTGGCCTGAAACAGGCCCATGAAATGCTCAACATCGTCGAAGCGTTTCATTGGGGCGGGGTTGATGCCGCGCATGCCTGGGCGCTTCAGCTGAACAGCCGCACCGCCCTAGCCGAGGTTGAGGGAGACGCCGAAATGCGCGTCGCCGGAGAGATGTTTCGGCTGATGAACGAGGTTCTTCCGGGCACACGACCCCTGGCGCTTGTTGGCAGCGCAGGACGAGAAACCGAATTGCAAGGCACCACCGCCGATGTGCACAGCTTTTATGCCCAAGACCGGCTCGTGACCTTCATCGCCTCAACCTCTGATGGGCAGAGCGAGCAGGTTGTCGACTTCAACAATCTGGTGACGCAGAGCGGCGAGGTGTCAATCACACGGCTCGGCGTGGCCGAGGGGGAAAATCCGACTTTCACATCAGCAGAACCACGGATCACCCACGAAGACGCGAGTGCGCTTTTGGCGGATGGTATTCTGATCGCGGATCTGGCCCCTAGGGAAATCCTGGTGATCGAGATGTCCAACCCCACCTTTACCGACGCGGTGCGAGAGAACGCAGCACAGGATGTGCCGGATGATGATCCGGTCCTGCCCATGCTGCCCCCCGAAGCCCCGCCACAAGACCAAAACAACCCACCAGATCAGCAAGCTGAAGATGAGGGCAAGGATGACGGCGGATTCGTGTCCACGTTGCTCGGCGTGCTCCCCCTCTTGTTCTTTGCAGGGTAGCCGATATTGCCCCTCAAGCCTTGAGCCGATATCCCGTGGCCAGCATTCGCCAAGCCGTCAGGCAGATCACGAGGGTCGCCGTAGCGCCCACCGCCAGCCCAAGCAGCGGATCGCTGTCCGACACACCGATCACCCCATAGCGCGCGCCGTCGATCAGGTAGAAAATCGGGTTAAAATGCGTGATCGTGTAGAGCACAGGGGGCAGTGCCTCGACCGAATAAAAGGTGCCCGACAGAAATGCCAGTGGCGTCACGATGAAATTGGTGATCGCCGCCATCTGATCGAATTTATTGGCAAAAATCCCTGCGACAATGCCAATCCCACTCAGAAATGCCGCGCCAAGCAGCACAAAGCAGAGCGCCCACATCGGATGCGCAAGCCCGATCCCAAGAAAAACCCACAGCCCAAGCCAGATCGCAACAGCCACCAGCAGGCCGCGCCCCACGCCCCCCGCAAGATAGCCAAGCACCAACTCCCCCGCTGAGAGCGGCGGCATCAAAGTATCCACAATATTGCCCTGCACCTTCGAGATGACGATGGACGAAGAGGTATTGGCAAATGCGTTCTGAATGACCGTCATCATCAGAATGCCCGGCGCGATAAAGGTTGTAAAAGGCACGCCCATCACATCGCCCCGTGTCGGACCAATGGCGATGCTGAAAATCAGTAGAAAAAGACCCGCCGTCACCAAAGGTGCCATAATGGTCTGTGTCCAGACTGCCATGAAACGGCGTGTTTCACGCTCTGCCAGCGTGGCCAGCCCCAACCAATTGACGCGCCCGAACCGCCGCGATCCCATTGCCGCCGTGAAGGGCGATCCCTCGTGTCGTGCGTGATCTGTCATTTATCGCTCCTTGCCTGCGTGGTCTGGCTCTTTTGGGCGCGTTTCCACCACGATGTGCTGCCTGCCCGCGATTCGATGCCTTGTAACTCACACGCCAGTGACTAGAATAGGGGCTTGATCAGATTTGCAAGGCGGCGGGCCCGGGGCCCGGTCCGCCTTTTGACCGAAGGAAGCCCCGATGTCCTGGAACGACGAACGCGTTGAAATGCTCAAGAAGATGTGGGGAGAAGGTCAGTCCGCAAGCCAGATCGCCAAGGAGTTGGGCGGCGTGACCCGCAATGCGGTGATTGGCAAGGTGCATCGCCTTGGCCTGTCCAATCGCAATGGCACCGGGCCCACAGGGGCCCCTGCCCCCAGCACCCCAGACCCCAAGGCCAAGCCCGCTGCGGCCAAGACCGCCGAAGCGCCTGCGCCCAAGCCTGCACCCAAGCCCGCAGCACGGGCCGAGGAACAGCCGGAACCCGCGAATGAACCGGTCGCCGTGGCCCCCATCAGCCGGATCAAGGCGATCATTCCTGCGGGCCAGCCGCTGCCACCGCAGCCTTCGGCCAACGAAATCGACCCCGCAGCCTTGGCCAAGGTCAGCGAGATCGAAAAGAAGGCCAAAAAGCTCACGCTGATGGAATTGACCGAACGCACCTGCAAATGGCCGGTGGGTGATCCCGCCACGCCAGATTTCTGGTTCTGCGGATTGCCGGTGCAATCCGGCAAACCCTATTGCGAGGCGCATGTGGGCGTCGCGTTTCAACCGATGAGCAGCCGCCGCGACCGCAAGCGCTGAGCAGGATGATCCGCGCGGCTACCGGCGCGGACCCAGATCACTCACCGTGTCTACATCGCGCAGGATATCGACCTGCGCGATGCGCGCGCCCGGCAGTGTTTTCATTGTGTCACGCAAGGCATGTTCGGTTGACCAACGCACGCCATGAAAGAGCGCAGACGGGACAGCCTGAACCCGTTTCAGACCGACAAGCCAATAGCCCCCATCAACCGCAGGGCCAAATACGGCATCGCAGCGTCCAAGCGCTGCAAAGGCACGGGCGATACTTGCCGGGGTGATCCCCGGAACGTCCGCACCAATGATGCAGACGGGACCGGGTGGCATACCGCGCAACAGCCGCCCCATCCGGTCGCCCAGATCGCCCGGCCCCTGCGCCACGCGGGGCAAATGATCTGGCCAGACGCCGCTTTTGAGGCCCGCATGGTCAGGAGCCACCGCAAGAACCACCTGCCAACGGGGATCGTCAAGCTGCCGCAAAAGGCGCGCAACCTGATGCCGGAACCACCATGCCGCCGCGACCATGCCGATGTCACGCCCCAGACGGGTTTTAACCCGTCCGGGGCGCGGTTCCTTGACCATGACGATCAAATAGCGGCGCATTATTCGAAATAGTCGCGCAAAACACGCCCGTAAATCGCCTTGAGCTGATGGATCTGCGCCACTTCGACCCGCTCATCGACCTGATGCATCGTCTGGCCAACAAGGCCGAACTCCACCACCGGGCAGTGATCCTTGACAAAGCGGGCATCCGAGGTGCCGCCGGTGGTCGAAAGTGTGGGCACCACGCCGGTTTCCGCCGCAACCGCGCGCGCAACCAGATCCGAGAGCGGCCCCGGCGGGGTCAGGAAACTCTCGCCAGACACCTTGACGCGCATCTCGCCGGTGATCTCGAAATCGCCGCAAACGCGATCCAACTCTGCCTGCATCCATTTGATCAGATCCGTGCTGTGATGGGCGTCATTAAAACGGATACTGACCGTCGCACGGCATTGCGCGGGGATCACATTGGTTGCGGGATTACCTGTGTCGATCGTCACGACTGCGAGGGTCGAGGGATCGAAATGTGCCGTTCCCGTATCAAGCTGGTGCGAGGCCAGCCGATCCATCAAACGCGCCATTGCGGGGAGCGGATTGCGGGCGCGGTGCGGATAGGCGGAATGGCCCTGCACCCCTGTCAGCGTGAACCACGCCGAAAGCGAGCCGCGCCGCCCGATCTTGATCATCTCGCCCATCCGCTCGGGGCAGGTCGGCTCTCCGACAAGACAAGCGGTCATAGCCTCGCCATGGGCGGTCATCCAATCGAGCAGGGCGACCGTGCCATCCACGGCATCGCCCTCCTCATCTCCGGTGATCGCCAAGATAACGGCCCCGTCGGGGGGCGTGTCTCGCACGAAATCCACCGCCGCAGCAGCAAAGGCAGCCACGCCCGATTTCATATCTGTGGCTCCGCGCCCCCAGATCATTCCGTCTTTCTCGACCCCGCCAAAAGGCGGCACTGACCATGCCGCCAGATCCCCCACCGGCACCACATCCGTATGCCCGTTAAAGCCAAAGCTGCGCGCTGCTTCCTTCGGTCCCCACCGGGCAAAGAGATTGGGCACCTCTCCTCGATCCACACGGACACATGAAAATCCGGCATCTGTCAAAACCTGCTCCAGCAAGCGCAGTGCGCCCCCCTCTTCGGGCGTGACCGACGCACAGCGAATGAGGTCGGCCGTCAGTTGGGCGGGATCGAGCGGGGTGTGAGGCATGAAAAGCGTCCTGTGCGGCAGTTTTGTCCGAGGCCTAGCGCGGATCATGCACAAAGGCAAATCGCGCCGCAACCAAGGCTATCGGGCCACAGATTCCGCGCACCTCTAGCCAAAGGCGATTAAACCTTAACAACGCGGGAATTGTTTGCTATCCAAAAGGATATAATAAACCCGAGGCAGGGCAAACATACCACGTCAGGGCCAACAGATCCGCAAAGGACAGACTGGCCCGCGACATTCGAGCAGCACGGCGCAGCACAGGCAAAGTTATGCGCCGTCGCATCCCGGATCGGGCAGTCTGATAGACTGCGCGTGCGCGTGTCGGCGCTGCCTCTACAAGGGGCAGGCAGTGATATGGTGGCAGGCGTCGAACTTCCGATCAATCTGAACGCATCCGCGAATCAGATGGCGCAGACAATCTTTGGTGACGGCGTTCAGGTGGTCAACGCCTCTTACACCGGAGACCGCGATTCGTCGGGCATCTACACCAATGGCAATGCTATATCCCCCGGCGTGGTGCCAAGCGATAGTGGCGTCCTGTTCTCGACCGGCGATTTGCGCGGCTTCACCAATAGCAACTTCTTTCAATCAAACCTGAGCGCAAGCACAACCACCACATCAAGCGGGCCGAATGGCGTGGCGGATTTCAATGCCGCTGCCGGCGCTCAGACCTTTGACGCCTCATATCTCGATGTGGATTTCATCCCTACCGGCGATGTGATGACCATGCAATTCGTCTTCGCCTCAGAGGAATACCCAGAATTCGCCGTCGGGGCGTTTCAGGATTTCTTTGGCGTTTGGGTCAATGGCAGCCTTGTGCCGCTCAGCGTGGGGGATGGCGATATTGACCCCAACAACCTCAACTCGGGGTCTAACGGCAACCTTTTCATCGACAACACCCAAGATCAGTTCAACACCGAGATGGACGGGTTTACCGTTACTTTGACCCTGACCATCCCAGTCAACTCCGGCGAGGTGAATTCCATCCGTATCGGCATTGCGGATGTGACAGATGCCAACTACGACTCTACCGTTCTGATTGCGGCGGACAGCGTGCAAACCACGCTTGTTGCGATGAATGATACAACCACGCTCTTTCCTGATGGCACCCGCATTCTCGACCTGCTTAGCAATGATGTGAATAACACCGCGGGCACGTTGACGATCACCCATATCAACGGCAAGGCCGTTGTCGCTGGCGGCATCGTCACCCTGAATTCCGGCCAGCAAATCCTCCTGAATGCAGACGGCACTATCGAGATAATCGGTGATGGCGATACCGAAGTTTTCAATTTCACCTACGAAGTCCAAAGCAGCACCGGCCAAACCGATATCGGGTTTGTCACCGTCAATTCGGTGCCCTGCTTTGTCGCAGGCACGATGATCCGCACGCCCAAGGGTGAAGTGCCCGTAGACAGGCTGCAACCCGGCGATCTGGTGGTGACACAAGATGACGGCGCACAACCCTTGCGCTGGATTGGGCGTCGACGGGTGGCAGCTGTCGGCGATTTCGCCCCTATTCGGATCGCGTCGGATACCTTTGGACGGCACCGAGCGCTGTTGCTCTCGCCCTTGCACCGGGTCCTGATCCGCGACTCTCTGGCAGAGTTGCTCTTTGGCGAGCGTGAGGTTCTGATTGCCGCGCGCGATCTGGTCAATGGCCGATCCGTGCAGAGGATCGAAGGAGGAGAGGTCGAATACGTTCACATCCTTTTTGACCGCCATCAGGTGGTATTTTCCGAGGGCCTGCCAACCGAGAGCTTTTTACCCGGCCCACAAACCACCCGCAGCTTTGAATCCGAGATCGTCGCAGAGATTTGCGCACTTTTCCCGGAAATCGACCCCGAGACCGGCGCAGGCTATAGCCCCGCCGCCCGTCGCATGCTCAAGAGTTATGAGGCGCGACTCTTGGTGGCTCAGGGCGTGGCGGCCTAAAGGATGGGGTGGATCGGGATATCCGATCAGGAGGGCGGGCGGTTCGCCGTGAACGGGCTTGATGCGCCGCAAGCCGTGTCTGCCCCGCCGGATGAAACCGCCTTGCTGACACGTGGCACGTTGATGATCGAAACCCGGAAGTCCACCGAAGGGCGGCCGCAAACCCTGCTGGCCTTTCGTCGCAGCCATCCTTGGAGCGGCGGCTTTTCGATCCAGGCGCTCCCGGGCGGGGGGATTGTCCTGATCGAGACGCAGGCCGGGGATGTGCGCCATGCCACCCTGCCCTATCAGGCCGATGACCGCACGGATACATTGCGCCTGACCTATGCTTGGGATGCTCCCGCCCGGTGGGGGCGGCTGTCGCTTGAGCGCCCGGAAATGGACCGCGTGCACAGCATTGCGCTGCCGCCGCCGCATCCCATGCCGCTTGCGGATCTGCGCACGCTGCTGACCGATCCCAGGCAACGCCAGATGGACCCCGACGTTATATTTGTCGCCCTGTCAAACCGGATCGAACCCATCGGCCCAATGCCGGGATTGACTGCGAACGTGCCGGTCTGCACGCCGAGCGGATATGTGCCCGCGGGGCAACTCAAACGCGGGCATCTTATAGATACCGACGAAGGGCAGATTGTCCCTGTGCTTCAGACAGTCTCGCGGCGGGTGCCTGCCATGGGCAGTTTCCGCCCGGTCCGGCTGCGCGCACCCTATTTCGGCCTGCGCCGCGATGTCGTTGTCTCACCACAACAGAGGCTTGTGATCCGGGGGTCCGAAGTGGAATACCTCTTTGGATGCGAGGCCGTTTTGGTTCCAGCGCGGCATCTGATCAACGGGTTTTCGGCGCTCTATGCTCAGACAGGTGATATCGTCAGCTATCATCACGTGCTGTTGCCCGGCCACGAAGAGATCATCGTCGCAGGCACGCGCACAGAGAGCCTCTATATCGGGCGGCTCCGGCGCAATCCTGACCTGTTGGGTGCCAGCGTTCTGGCCGGATTCGACCGTGCCCGCCTGCCAGAACACCCTCGACCAATCTGGCCGGTTCTCAAGCCCTATGAGGCGATCACGCTTGCAATGAACCGCGCGGCTTAAGAGCGGTCCGGGTTGCTCCCTCGTCAAAAAACGCCGGCAATTCGATCCAGACGCGCGCCCCTTTTGGCACGTCAAAATCTATCCCAACACTGCCAGACATCGCTTCGGCCTTGATCCGCGCAAGAGCAAGCCCCATCCCCGCGCCAAAGGTCGTGCCGGTCGCATGGGCCAAGCGTTCAAAGGGCGCAAAGGCCAACGCAGGATCGACCGCACCGAACCCCGGCCCGTTATCCGTCACCGTGATCCGGTGATACCCTGACCGTTCGCCAGCGACCGCGACCTTGACGCAGCCCCCGGCACCGCAATACCGCACACCATTTTCCACCAACTGCGCCAACGCCTCTTGGAAGAGGGTTGCATCCGCAAGAACAAGCGTGCCGGTTTGCTCAGCCAAGATCGTGACATCCCGTTGTGCAGCCTCGTCGCGATAGGCCTCCAAGACCAACTCAACCACATCCGCAACGGCCACCGGCTCCAGCGTCACCGCAGAACGACGTGCCGCGATATCGGCGAAATGCATGGTCTTTTCCACAGTCGCCAAGAGCGTCTCGCCAGATTGCATGATGCGACTGGCAAAATCGGCCTGCTGCGCATCGCCTTTGGTCACGCCATCTTCCCGCAAGAGCTCGGCAAGACCGATGACCGCGTTCAGAGGTGTGCGCATTTCGTGGCTGATGCCCGAGAGCAACACGGTTTTGGCACGGCTCGATTGTTCGGCGTCTTGCCGGGCGCGCTTGATTTCGGTCGAATGCTGCGCTGAAACGATGGCAAAGTAGAAAACCGGATAGACGATGATACTAAACGCGGTCAGCGCAGACATTGGCGCATAAAATCGCACGGCAGTTGCCTGATCAATGATCGGGTTCCAGTCTTCGTGCCAGAAAAACCACGTGGCCCAGAGAATGATCGGCAAGGCCACCATAGCGGCAATGTGAAACCTGTCCCGATAGATCGAGAAGACAGCAAAGGGAAAACCCACCATCGGAACCAGCATGATGTCGATATGCCCATCAACGTGCACGACACAGGCGCCAAGAAAGATCGCGACATTGGTCGATGTCAGCCAGCAGGTATTCACCCAGACCAGCGGCAACTGGTTTTTGAGCACGCGCACAAGGGCAAAGCCGGAAAAGGCGAGCGCCCCGACAAGGAAAACCTCAAGCTCACCACTCAGCCCGGTAAGCACCATCCAGACAGACGTGAACAAAAGCCCAAGCCAGACAAAGGCAAAAGACAACTTGCGACGGCGCGCGCCCGCCTCAAGTCGGCTGTCCATCATGGCCTGTTCTCTCATTGGAACTGCTGCCTCTTCGTCACTTTTCACAACAAACCCTAGCACAGGTCGTGCCATCCCAATCGCGCTTTGCGATATGGTTTCACCCACGCGTTTTTTAGTTTACGCTTTAATACGTTCCCAACGATCATTGTGAAATGGAATTTTACTCCAGGTCCCACGCTCGTTCGCGTCCTTGACACACTGGCAGCCAGTCGCACCCCGATAGATTGCACGAGGCCCTGCTGGCCCCAACGTGCCGCAATCGTAGATAGAGTTTACCTAACGGAATTCCACCCCTGTTGCGCTGCTAGGTCGCAGGCAAAAATTCAGACATGATCAGTCAAAGAACGGGGTCATCTGCGCGACGATCACAGAATTCTCATCCAAGGCGCGCTGCATCAACGCCCGCTCCTCGTCCGAGATGTCGTGGCCTTCGGCCTCGCGTTCCGCCAACGTACCGTAACCGGACACATCCAGAGGCGCGCAATCGGCCTGTTTCAGGATCGCCACCGTTTCGCGCACAGCCTCTGCCTCGTCGACGCCCGAGGCATAGATCATCAGCGCAGCGCCCGTCGCCTTGTCCGGCAAACCATCGCCGGTCTTGCGCCCGATTTCGACCAAGAGCGTGTAGACCTGCTGCCGATTGGGTTTCTTTTGCGTGTCGCTCATGTCCGGCTCTCCAACGGCCTTTCGTCGCGCGCAGCCCTGAGCCAAGGCGCACGCAAAGTCAAGCACAGCCGCTTTCCTTCCGTCTTTGCGAGCGTTAGCCTACTGCGGAAACACCAAGGGAGGGAACTGAATGAAACACATCAAAGACATGGTGGCAGAGGCAAACGCAGTGGTCAGCCACGCGCCCGCAGCCGAGATGTTGGATAGGCACGGAACCGATGACGTAATCTTTGTCGATCTGCGCGACCCGCGCGAGTTAGAGCGCGACGGCATGATCCCGGGCGCGTTTCATTGCCCGCGCGGGATGCTGGAATTCTGGATCGACCCCGAAAGCCCCTATGCCAAACCCCAATTCCAAAGCGGCAAGCGGTTTGTGTTCTACTGCGCCTCCGGCTGGCGTTCGGCCCTGTCAGCGCGCACCGCGCAGGACATGGGGCTAGAGGGCGTAAGCCATATCAGCGACGGATTCAAAGGCTGGCAAGCAGCAGGTGGCCCGGTCGGGGAAAAGCCCACCAAAGGCTGATCACGCCTCTTGCATCCGCCGCGCGCATTGCGCAACGTGGCGCGCAATCCAAAGAGGGCGCAAGTCATGTCGAGCAGGATCATTGTCATCGGCGCGGGCATCTGCGGGCTGAGTGCCGCCATCTGGCTGCGCCGCGCGGGCCATGATGTGACGCTGCTCGACAAGGATAGGCCGGGGGCCGGGGCGTCTTTTGGCAATGCCGGGCTCTTGGCGCAATGGGCCATCGTACCAGTCAACACGCCCGGCGTTCTGACGACAGGGTTGAAATACGCCCTCAACCCCAACAAGCCGCTTTTCCTGCAATGGTCCTATTTTCCACGCCTGATCCCGTGGTTGATGAAATTTGCGGCCAACGCCAATGATCGCGATACGCGGTGGATGGTGGCGGGGATCACAGGCATTGTCGCAGACAGCCTCGACCAGCATCTCGCCCTGACGCGGGGCACGCGCGCAGAAAAATGGGTGGCCTCTAGCGATTTCTCCTATGCCTATGAAAGCCGCGCCGCTTTTGAGGCAGATGCCTATGGCTGGGCGCTGAAACGTGCAGCAGGCTATATCCCCGAGGTCTTGGAAGGCGGCGCAGTGCAAGAGGCAGAGCCAATTCTTGGTCCCACCATCCGCTGCCTTGCAACACTCAAGGGCCATGGCCACATCCTCAATCCCGGCGCCTATATGGCCGATCTCGCAGCCGTTTTGCTGGACGAGGGCGGGCACTATGTGCAGGCCGAAGTACAAGACATCACCCTGACCGATGGGCGGGTGAGCGCCGTCGAAACAGATCGCGGCACGATGCCCTGCGATGCGGCAGTGTTGGCGGCGGGCATCTGGTCTAAGCCGTTGATGCGAAAACTGGGCCTCAAGGTGCCACTAGAGGCCGAGCGCGGCTATCACCTTCATTTCACGGCCCCCTCTCAGATGCCACGCAATCCGATGATGATCACGACCGGAAAATTCGCGGTCAACCCGATGGCGCATGGGCTGCGCTGCGCGGGCACGGTGGAATTGGGCGGGATCACCAAAGGACCATCGCGCGCGCCCTTGGATCTCATCCGGCGCGGTGCGGCGCGTGCCTTTCCAGACCTGACCTATGAGGGGGTTGAGGAATGGATGGGCTTTCGCCCTTCCACCCCAGACAGCCTGCCGCTTATTGGCGAGATCGGGGGAACGGGCGTACATGCGGCGTTTGGGCATCAACATGTTGGCCTGACAGCCGGGCCCAAGACGGGGCGGATCGTGGCCGACCTTCTCAGCGGCAAGCGCCCGAATATCGACCTTGCGCCTTATGACGCAAACAGATTTTCCTGACTGTGCTGCGATGGTTTCAAGACTTCGTCGGCGTCACTCGTAGCTGCGCAAATCTTCGATCACCTTGCCGTCATTGGGCAGGCTACCGGGCGGTACAATCTCGATCCGTCCCTTGAGCTTGAGGGTTTCAACCACTGATCCCGCAAAATGCTCGGCCTCACCGCCCGCAGTCTCGATGCGCACCGTCATCACATCCGCCTCACCTTCGCGGCTGGCAATCACGCGGGCGCGCGCAATACTGTCGTGTCGCGCCACAAGGGCGGCCACCTGTTCGGGACGCACGAACATGCCCTTGATCTTGGTTGTTTGATCGGCACGTCCCATCCAGCCCTTGATACGCAGGTTGGTGCGCCCACAGGGGCTTTCCCCCTCCATCACGGCGCTGAGATCGCCGGTGGCGAAACGGATGAGCGGGTAATCGGGATTAAGCGTCGTTACCACCACTTCGCCCACGTCGCCGGGGGCAACCGGATTGCCGGTGCCGGGCGTCACAATCTCGACGATCACCCCCTCATCCACGATCATCCCCTGCATCGCGGCGCTTTCATAGGCGATATTGCCCAAATCGGCGGTCGCATAGCATTGCAGACAGGCGATACCGCGCGCCGCATACTCCGCGCGCAGCGACGGGAAAAGCGCGCCACCACCAACCGCAGCCTTGGTGATCCTGAGGGGCAAACCCATCTCGTCGGCCTTGTCGAGAATGACTTTGAGATAGTCGGGCGTGCCGGCGTAGGCGGTAACGCCCACGTCATGCGCGGCGCGCGCCTGCAATTCGGTCTGGCCCGTCCCGGCAGGCAGCACCGCCGCCCCCACCGCCCGTGCACCATTTTCAAAGATCATGCCGGCAGGGGTCAGGTGATAGCCAAAACAATTCTGCACGATATCGCCGCGGCCCATGCCACAGGCATGCAGAAAGCGGCCCATCCGCCACCAGTCATGGCCAACGCCGCCCGGCTCATAAATCGGGCCGGGGGATTGAAAGATATGGGCAAACCCGGCAGCAGGCAGGCTGGTCAGCCCGCCAAACGGTGCCGCTGCCCCCTGCGCACGGCCCAGATCGGATTTGCGCAGGACCGGCAGGCGTGCCAAATCCGCGATCTCTGTAATCTGCGATGCAGCGACCCCATCAAGCGAACCACCATAACCGGGCAAAGCCTGCGCGCGGGCAATCTGTTCCGGCAGAGCGCGGGCTAAGGCCTCGGCGCGCGCCTCGGGACTGCGAGTTTCAAGAGGGTCGAAATACTGGGTCATGCCATTATCCTTGGGGGCGGTGTCTTGGTGCGAAGAATAGGTCACGCCAGCCAACGCTTGCGGCGCCGATAGCTGCGCACGTCGCGAAAGCTCTTGCGCCCCTCGTCGGACATCCCGAGGTAGAATTCCTTGACGTCCGGGTTCTCGCGCAGACTGCGGGCGTCACCATCCATCACCACACGCCCCGACTCGAGGATATAGCCGTAATGCGCGAACCTGAGCGCGACATTGGTGTTCTGCTCGGCAAGCAAAAACGTATAGCCCTGCTCTTCGTTGAGCGATTTCACGATGCCGAAAATCTGCTCGACCAGTTGCGGCGCCAGCCCCATCGACGGCTCATCCAAAAGGATTGTCTCGGGGCGGCTCATCAGGGCGCGGCCAATGGCGCACATCTGCTGCTCACCGCCAGATGTATAGCCTGCTTGGCTCTTGCGTCGCTCCTTGAGGCGCGGAAAATACTCATAGACCATGTTGAGATCGGCATCAATTTCACCCCGGCTGGAACTGCGGGTGTACGCGCCGGTCAAAAGGTTCTCTTCGACCGTCAGATGCTCAAAACAGTGCCGCCCCTCCATCACCTGCACCACGCCCTTTTTAACCAGATCCGAGGGCATCAGATCCTGAACGCGCTCGCCGCGATAGGTGATCGTGCCCTTGGTCACTTCGCCACGTTCGGATTTGAGCAGGTTTGAAATCGCCTTGAGCGTTGTTGTCTTGCCCGCGCCATTCCCCCCCAACAGCGCGGTAATCCCGCCCTTGGGCACAGTCAGGCTGACGCCCTTGAGAACAAGTATGACGTGATTGTAGATCACCTCGATGTTGTTGACCTCAAGCAGGGTCTCGTCGCGTGGGGTGGCATCCAGCATCGCAATTCTCCGTCCCGGAAAGGCGGGCACGCCCGTCCTGATATTGCCAATAAATCCAAGGTGCCCCGGCCGCAGCACATACTGCGGCCGGGACAGGGTCACAGGCTTAGCAGCCCGGCGTGATCCCGCTTTCGGCAGCGAAGGCCGCGCTATCCTCGGCCACAAGCGCCGAGATGATCTCTTGATCCGACTGGAAGTAGTCGGTGATCAGCTTGAAATCACCCGCTGCGGCATCCCATTGCGACACGGCACCATAGCCGTTCCCGCCGTGGTTCTGACAGCTGACCTTGAACTCGGGGCCAAAGTTGGGCAGGCCCAACGCGGTCATCTTGGCCTCGGTCATCTCGAGGTTCTCCATGCCATCCCGCATCTGTGCTGCATTGATCGCGGTCACGCCATGCATCTCTTGCGCGGTCTTGATCGCCTCTGCAGCCAGCATCGCGGCATACATGCCCCGGTTATAGAGCACGCTGCCCACCTGATCGCCCGCACCTGCAGCCTTGCCAGCATCAACGACATGCTTGCGCAGATCGTCATAGAGCGGATAGTCATCGCCAAGGTTGTGGAAGGTCAGCGCCTTATAGCCATTGGCCGCATCGCCGGCAGGTTTCACGTCATTCTCAGAGCCAGACCACCAGATGCCGATAAAATTCTCCATCGGGAAACGGATATTCACCGCCTCTTGGATCGCGACCTGGTTCATCACGCCCCAGCCCCACATCAGCACATAGTCAGGACGGTCGCGGCGGATTTGCAGCCACTGCGATTTCTGTTCTTGGCCGGGATGATCGACCGGCAGAAGGATCAGTTCAAACCCGTGCTTCTTGCTCAGCTCTTCCAGGGTGCGGATGGGCTCTTTGCCGTAGGCAGAGTTGTGGTAGACAAGCGAGACTTTCTTGCCGCTGATGTCGCCACCGTTCTGGTCAAGAATATGGGTGATCGCGTGGCTGGCACCATCCCAGTAGTTTGCGGGATAGTTGAACACCCATTTGAACACTTCGCCATTCTTGGCAGAGGTCCGGCCATAGCCCATGGTGTGCATCGGGATGCCATCAGATGTCACCTTGGGGATCAGCTGATAGGTGATGCCGGTGCTGAGCGGCTGATAAATCAGCGCGCCATTGCCTGCGGATTTGGTGGCCTCATAGCATTCCACACCCTTTTCGGTGTTATAGCCGGTCTCGCATTCCACCAGATTGATCTTTTCGCCGCCGATGCCACCATCACGCTCGTTCAGCAGGGTAAAGTAATCTTGGTAGCCGTCCGAGAACGGGATGCCATTCGCGCCATATGGCCCGGTGCGATAGCTGGTGTCGATGATCGTCAGCTCGGCGAGAGCCGGGCTTGCGACCAGCATGGCGGCGGTCAGGGCCGTCATCAGTCTCTGTCTCATCGGTTTATTCCTCCCTTGGTTTTTCCGATGTTTCGTCTTGAACGCGATGTCTTGCGCCCAACCTCCTAGGGTGGGTTTTCAGCCCACCAATGGCCCGCCCCTAATGTGGAAAGGGCCAAAGTCTGAGTTTTTCCTTGGCGACGCGCCAGAGCTGCGCCAGACCATGTGGCTCGGCGATCAGGAAAATGATGATCAACGCCCCCACGATGATGAACTCCAGATGCGCCGCAAGATCCGTGGGCCAGCCCAAACCGCCCACCAGCGTATTCTTGAGCAACACAGGCAGCAGCACGAGAAACGCCGCCCCGGCAAAACTGCCAAAGATAGACCCAAGCCCGCCGATAATCACCATGAAGAGCACGAGAAACGACTTGTTGATGCCGAACGCCTCGCCCACCTCGACCGCGCCCAGATAGACAGCAAAGAAAAGCGCGCCAGAGATACCCACGAAGAACCCCGAAACCGCAAAGGCCGTGAGCTTCGCCTTGAGTGGGTTTACCCCGATGATCTCGGCGGCAATATCCATATCGCGAATTGCCATCCATTTGCGCCCCGCCATGCCGCGCGTCAGGTTGCGGGCGATGATCGCGGCCGCCACGGTAAAGACGAGGCAAAAGAGATAGGCCGACCAAGGCGGATTATTGGCACCGGTGACGGCAATCCCAAATACCGTCCGCTCAGGCGCAGTAATCTGGCCAGACGCCGAGTAGTTGTAGAACCAGCCGACACGGTTGAACAGCCACACCAAAAAGAACTGCGCCGCCAAGGTCGCCACCGCGAGGTAAAACCCCTTGATCCGGAGCGAGGGCAAGCCAAAGAGCACGCAGACAATCGAGGTGATGCCCCCCGCAAGGATGATGTGAAAGAAGATGCTGACGTCTGGAAAGGCGGTCATCAGCTTGTAGCTGGCATAGGCCCCCACCGCCATGAAACCGCCCGTCCCAAGCGACACCTGCCCGCAATATCCCACAAGGATATTGAGACCGATGGCCGCGATGGAATAAATGAGGAACGGCAGAAAGACCGCGTTGACCCAGTAGTCGTTGATGACAAACGGCACCACGGCAAAGGCCGCGACCAGCACTGCGTAATAACGATACCGATCGAACCGGATCGGAAAGGTCTGGTTGTCCTGCTCGTAGGAGGTCTTGAAATCCCCTGCTTCCCGGTAAAACATCTAGAGAACCTCCCCATGAATATCATCCTCGCGCTTGATCGCGCGATTGGCTGGCCGGGCATAGCCCGTCGCCTCGGTGTGGCGCACCAGCCAGAGATAGGCGAGCATGCCCACGCCCCCGCCCATGGCGGCCAAAAGCGCCGCTATGACCATCTGCCCGGTGTTCTCTACCTGCGCCGAGAGGGCCAGATAGCCAAACGACCAGAACCCGGCCCAAGCGATCACATTGACGATGGCAATCAGCTTTTGCATCTCACACCCTCTCGATGATCTTTTCGCCGAACAGGCCCTGTGGCCGGAACACGAGGAACAAAAGCGCCAGCACATAGGCGAACCAGTTTTCAGTGGCCCCGCCCACCAACGGACCGACAATGAACTCGAACAGCTTTTCGCCGACGCCGATGATCAAACCGCCCACAATCGCGCCGGGGATCGACGTAAAGCCGCCCAGCATCAGCACTGGCAGCGCCTTGAGGGCAATCAGCGAGAGCGAGAATTGCACGCCCGATTTGGTGCCCCACATGATCCCCGCCACAAGCGCCACAAAGCCCGCCAGCGACCAGACCATGACCCAGATGAAATTGAGAGAGATACCAACCGACAGCGCCGCCTGATGGTCATCCGCCACCGCACGCATGGCGCGCCCCTGTTTGGAATACTGCGCGAAGATAACCAGCGCGATCACCAAAAGGGCCGCAACACCTGTTGCCACAAGATCGAGATTGTCGATGAAGAAACCGTAACCGAAAATGTTGAACGTGGTTTCGTCGATCATCAGGTTGATACCTTGCGGAAGACCCACATCCAGCTTCTTGATGTCGCTGCCCCACATCATATCCCCGAACCCTTCAAGGAAATAGGCCAGACCAATCGTCGCCATGAAAAGAATGATCGGTTCTTGGTTCACCAGATGCCGGAAAATCAATTGGTTCACGATCCAGGCGAGCGCCACCATCACGACCATGGTCAAGAGGATCGCCGCCAACCCCGGCAAGTGCCAGCCGAAGTGGTGGATCTCGGTGCCGAAAATCGCGTTGATAAGATGGCTGAAGGGCACCCGCCCTTCCATCATCCCCACCAGCGTCATCGCCGCAAAGAGCGCCATCACCCCTTGGGCATAGTTGAAAATGCCCGAGGCCTTGTAGATGAGCACAAAACCAAGCGCGACGAGCGCATAAAGCACCCCGGCCATGAGGCCGTTCAAAACGACCTCCATCCCGAAAATCAACTGATCAGGCATGGCTCCAGCCTCCGTTTTTGGCGTTGCTCTGCGGTGATACCGGTTTTCCGACGGGATACCGACGTTCTACCGACGTGAAAAAATCAGTCATGCGCCACCCCCAGATAGGCGTCGATCACGTCTTGATTGCTGCGCACTTCATCGGGGGTGCCGTCGCCGATTTTCTTGCCATAATCCATCACGACCACCCGGTCGCTCAGGTCCATGACCACGCCCATGTCATGCTCGATAAGGGCAATCGTGGTGCCGAATTCGTCGTTCACATCGAGGATGAAGCGGCTCATATCCTCTTTCTCTTCGACGTTCATGCCCGCCATCGGCTCATCTAGCAGAAGGATCGACGGCTCTGCCGCAAGCGCGCGCGCCAGTTCCACCCGCTTTTTCAGACCATAGGGCAAACGGCCCACCGGGGTCTTGCGGATATGTTGGATTTCAAGAAAGTCGATAACCTTTTCAACGACTTCACGGTTGGCAACCTCTTCCCGCTCGGCCCGACCCTTCCAGATCGCTTGCGCAAATAGCCCCGCCTTCATCTCTCGGATGCGGCCCGTCATCACGTTGTCGAGCACGGTCATGCCTTCAAAGAGCGCGATGTTCTGGAATGTGCGGGCAATGCCTTGTTGTGCCACCTGATAGGGTTTCATCGGTGGACGCCGCGCGCCCTGATACCAGACCTCGCCTTCTTGCGGGTGGTAAAAGCCGCTGATCACGTTCAGCATCGAGGATTTACCAGCCCCGTTCGGCCCGATGATGGCGCGGATTTCGCCCTGACGGATGTCAAAGCTGATGTCCTTGATCGCAACCACACCGCCGAACCGCAGGGTGATGTTCTTCATCTCCATCACCACGCCGCCGATCTTGCGACCGTCCTCGGTGGTGTAGCCTTCGCTTGCGTCAAGCATGACAGCCCCCTTGTTGCACCGGCCCGCTCATTCTGCCGCCACCCTTTGCATCGTCGCCACCGAGGCCACCTTGGCATCGACGATCTTGAGGGTGGCGCTGATCGCCCCCTTGCGGCCATCCTCATAGGTCACTTCGGTGGTGGTGTAGATTTCAGGCGACCCGTCATAGAGCGCGGTCAGCAGGTCATCGAATTTCTCAGAGATCACACCACGCCGCACCTTGCGAGTGCGCGTCATCTCGCCATCGTCGGCATCCAGTTCTTTGTGCAGCACGAGGAAGCGATGCACCTGGCAATGCGACAGCATGGGATCATCCGCGAGGCTGCGATTGACCTCTTCCACATGGGATTTGATCGTCTCCAACACCTTGGGATGCCCGGCCAATTCCTGATAGGACGCATAGCCGATATTATTCCGCTCGGCCCAATTTCCGACTGCTGTGAGGTCGATGTTGATAAAGGCGGTGCAGGCGTTGCGCCCGTTGCCAAAGACGACCGCCTCGAGAATATTCGGATAGAACTTGAGCTTGTTTTCCACATATTTGGGCGCGAACATCCGGCCATCAGCCATCTTGCCCACATCCTTGGCGCGGTCGATGATCCGTAGATGCCCACTGCCTTCCTCGAAAAATCCGGCATCACCGGTGGCAACCCAGCCTTCGGGGTCTTTGGTTGAGGCCGTGCTTTCAGGATTCTTGTAGTAATATTCAAACGTGCCCGCCGAGCGATAGAACACCTCGCCAGTGTCGCTGATACGGATTTCCACGCCGGGCGCGGGGACGCCAACCGTGTCAGAGCGCACTTCGCCATCGGGTTGCAGGGTGATAAACACCGAAGCCTCGGTTTGCCCGTAGAGTTGTTTGAGGTTGATGCCAAGCGAGCGGTAGAAATCGAAAATCTCCGGCCCAATCGCCTCACCCGCAGTATAGCCCACGCGCACGCGACCAAGGCCAAGCGTGTCCTTGAGTGGGCCATAGATAAAGAGATTCCCAAGCCGGTATTTGAGGCGGTCCAGACCGCTGACCGGCTTACCATCGAGGATCGCAGGGCCGACGCGGCGGGCATGGGACATGAAATGGTCAAAGAGCCATTTCTTGACGCGGCCCGCATCCTCCATCCGGATCATCACATTGGTCAACTGCGTCTCGAACACGCGGGGCGGCGCAAAGAAATAGGTGGGCCCAATTTCACGCAAGTCGGTCTGCATGGTCTCTGGGCTCTCAGGACAGTTGACACAAAACCCGCACCAATAGGCCTGCCCGATGGAGAAAATGAAATCGCCCACCCAAGCCATCGGCAGATAGGCCAGCACCTCTTCGTCCTTGGTCAGATGGTCAAACTCGGAAGACGATTTGGACGCCTCGATGATGTTGCGATTGCTCAGCACCACGCCCTTGGGCTTGCCCGTGGTGCCCGAGGTGTAAAGCATGACGCAAACACTGTCATAGGTCAGTTTCGCGCGTCGCGCCTTAAGATCTTCGATCCATTCGTAATAGGCGGCGCGGCCCTGCTCCTGAATGTCGATGAAGCGGTGCAACTTGTGGTGATCATATTTGCGCAGGCCGCGCGGATCGACATAGATCATATGCTCCAGTTGGTGCAGCCCCTCCTGCACCTCGATCAGCTTGTCGACCTGCTCTTGATCCTGAACGATGGCAAAGCGTGCCCCACAATGCTCCATCACATAGGCCATCTCGGGGGCGGCAGCATCTTGGTAGAGCGGAACGGGGATTGCACCGACAGATTGCGCCGCGACCATGGACCAGTAGAAATGCGGACGGTTGCGACCGATGACGGCGACGAAATCGCCCTCATTCACACCAAGATTGATGAGCCCGAGCGCAAGCGCCTCGATCTCCTTCTCGGCCTCGGCCCATGTCCAGCACTGCCAGATCCCATATTCCTTTTCGCGATAGGCCGGTCTATCGGCAAATCGCGTGGCGTTACGTTGCAAGAGCGCCGGAACGGAATCCATCCCGTCCGTCGCTTGTGACGGCTGTGCCAAGTTATATCCTCCCTTTGCTCGCCTGCGCGAACATCCGACCGCCTAGGGGCGATTCTTCTTCCCCCAGAGGGTGCGAGAATCACACTCGCCGTCAACTTTTTCCTGAACATTTCGCAATCCTTACGAATTGTAACAGGCCCAAGATTGGCCTTTGCGGACCGGTTTTCCGGTGTTAGCCAAGATGCGGGAGGAGACTGTAATGGGTACAAGCCGCGCCGATCATGACGCCATGACGATGGCCGGCCTGAACCTCATTCAGCAGGCGCTGACGATCTATGACCGGGATTTGCGCCTTGCGGTCTGCAACCGACGGTTTCAAGAAATGTTTGCCCTGCCTGATGTGCTGGTGACACCGGGCGCCGATTTCGCGGATACGATCCGCTATCTGGCAACGCGCGGCGATTATGGCGACGTGGGCGATGTGGAAGGATTCGTAACGACCCGCGTCGATATCGCCCGCGCGTTCGAGCCGCATTACATGGAGCGCACGCGCGCCAATGGCCGCACCATCAGCGTCGAGGGCACGCCGCTGCCGCAGGGGGGATGGGTCACGGTCTATACCGACATCACCCGTGCCAAACGACAAGAGGCGTTGTTGCGCGCCCGTTCAGAAGAGTTGTCCGATCAATTGGTCGGTTATTCAGAAGAGCTGTCTGCCACCAACCGACAGTTAGAGGCCACAATCACGGCCCTAGAAGAGGCCAAGCGCCAGATTTCCGAGGCCGAGGCCCGCACCAGAATGACCGCCGAAATGATGCCCGCCCATATCGCGCATGTCGGCCCAGACCGTTGCTATACCTATTCCAACCGGCGCCTGACCTCGGTCATGCCCGGATCACGCGCCGACCTGATCGGGGTGCACGCGGCGCAGGTGCTCGGACCACAGCCGTGGTCGATTATAGGTCCCGAATTGGACAAGGCCTATGCCGGACAGGCTTCGGTGTTCGAATTCACCCATGAGCCCAGTTCACGGCGCATCCGGGTCGCGCTGACCCCGGATCACACCAGTGGCGGGGTTTACATCCTGTCGATGGACATCACCGAAGAAAGCCAGACGCGCGCCGCCCTGCAACAGACGCGGCGGCGGGAAATGGCGGCACAACTCACTTCGGGCCTTGCGCATGATTTCTCAAACCTCTTGACGATCATCCTTGGGATGCAGTCGCGCCTTGGCCGCATGGGCCTAAAGCCCGAGGCGCAGGAATTGATCAACGCCACCCTCGCGGCGGCGCGGCGAGGTGGCGGGCTGCTCAATCGTATCGCCGACATGACCGGCCCGCGCGAGCATGAACCGGTGCCCACCGATCTTGCCGCCTTTCTCGACGATCTAGAGACACTGGCGCGCTCGGCCCTGCCCACGGGTATCGCTTTTGAGATCATCTGCGTCGGCCTTGCGGATCGCTATCTGCTGGATCCCGGCATGTTGCAGGACTCGCTGCTCAATCTGGTGCTGAACGCCCGCGATGCCTGCGCCGGAAGTGGTGCAATCACCCTTACAGCCCAGCCGGTGCAGGATACATGGCTCGAGCTTGCCGTGGACGACACCGGGCCCGGGTTCAGCCCCGAGGCGCTCAAACATGCGCTTGATCCGTTTTTCACCACGAAGGGTGGCGAGGGATCTGGGCTTGGCCTGCCCATGGTCTATGACATGACCAAGCTGGCGGGTGGGCGTATCCTAATGGGCAATACCGACACAGGCGGGCGCGTGGCGCTGCGCTTGCCCCTGCGCCGCGCGGCGGCGGCGCGTCCTCCGGGCCTTGTTCTTTTGGTCGAAGACAGCCCCGATCTGCGCTCTACCCTGCGCGATATGTTGCGGGGCGCAGGCCATAGCGTGATCGAGGCCGCCAGCGTGGACGAGGCCGCAGCGCTGATCGCCAATCTGCCGGAAATCTCGGCCGTTCTGTCGGATATCGTGCTTGAGGGCAATCGTACCGGGATTGATCTGGCGCGACTGCCCCGACGCGGTGATTGCGCGCTCGTGCTGATGACCTCGTTGCCCCCAGACGATCCGCTACACCGGCAAGCGGCAGACCTTGCCCCGGTGCTGCGCAAACCCTTTTCCGCCGCACAGCTTGACGCGGCCCTCAACACCGGAGCGCAGCCATGACAGCGCCGCTTGTGGCCATTCTTGATGATGAACCGGCGATCCGTTCAATGCTGGCGCAGGCGCTTTCCGAGGCGGGATTTCGCACCATGGCCTTTGGCCGCGCCACAGAGTTCGAGGCCGCCTTGCGCAGCACCACGCCCGATGTTTGCCTTGTCGATCTGTCGCTGCCAGATCGTGACGGGCTGAGCCTTGTGCATCGGTTGGCATTGGAGCAGGGGGCAACGGTGATCATCATCTCGGGCCGCGCACAGGTGCAGGACAGGGTGACAGGGCTGGAACTGGGCGCGGATGACTATATCATCAAACCGTTCGATCCCGCCGAAGTAGTGGCACGCGTCCGCGCCCGACTGCGCCGGGGCATTCCCAGTACACAAACCGGCGAGGTGGCGCGGTTCAACGGCTGGGTCGCACATTTTGACCGCTACATGCTTGAAGATGATACGGGAACGGAAACGCCCTTTTCCCATGCCGAAGGAGAGGTGCTGCGCCTCTTTCTGGAACGTCCCAAGCGCTTGATCTCCCGCCAGACAATGCAAGAGACGCTTGGCGGCGCGGCAGGCGAAAGCTTTGACCGCGCCATGGACGTGCGCATCTCGCGCCTGCGCACCAAACTGCGCGAAGACCCCAAGAACCCGCGCCTGATCAAAACGATCTATGGCGCGGGCTATATTTTTCTGGGGGATGTAAGTTGGGGCTAAGGCTCCGTTACGGGTGCCGCCCTTCCATGATCTGATTGGCAAAGCCGTGGTTGGTGTCACGGTGATGCGCCTCATCAGCACGCACAGCGATGACGACGTCGCGCAAGCGCGCGTCTTGGGACAGCTTCCAGTAGTCGATCGCGATTTGCGGTGCCGGCACATTGTCCTGCCGTCCGGCATCAATCTCTGCCAGATATTGCGTATAGCTGACCACCGCCTCTTCCTCGAGGTAGCCCACAATCCGATGCGCCGTGCGCGGAGCAAGGAGGTAGGTGAAGAAGAACACGTTATAGAAAATCGCCTGCGCTATCATGATCAACCACCGCTCGCCGCGTGACGGCTGCGCGATTTGGACAAAGGTCATCAAATGCATGCGCTCATTCTCGGCCTCATCTAGCAATTCGCGGATCCAACCCTGATCTTCGCGGATGTGCCGTAATGATTTGAGATGCTGCAAGAGCCCCCCCACCATCCCCGGCACGGCAGCCACAGTTTCAAGCACCACAGCACGATGCCCGTAGCGCTTTGAGAAAAAGGCGTCGGCAAAAACCCGCATGATTTTCACAATCCGCAGCGCGATCCGATCATGGATATCGCGCGGACTATGGTGAACCTCCAGTGTTGCGGTCTCGTCGGTCTCAAATTGCCTTTCGGGTCTCATCTTTCACTCCATTCATGGCTAACTGTCAGATGGGGATGAAAGATGACTCTTGAATGCGACATATCGTGCCGCCCACAAACGCGTCAAACGTCAGCCAGCGCGCTGCCCTAGGCCGTCGCCCTTCAGAATGCGTTCCAACCCAAGCCGCGTTTCCTTTGTCAATTCGATGGCTCCACGGGTGCAGACATCGGCGCAGAGGCCACATCGGCCGCAAGCGTCAATCGCGGTCACAACTGGCAAAACCTCTTTATCAAGGGCGACAATCGCCTTTGGGCACACCGCAACGCAATCGCCGCACCCCGTGCACATATCGGCCAGCCGCCATTCCCGCACCGTTCCGGGCGGGCGCGGCAAGACAGCATGACCTTCGGAACTTGGCAGGGAACGATCCCGCAATTCGTACCACATGGCCTCCAGCCTCCTCCGTCCAGACCGTCAAACCTCTCAACCTCGTCAAAATGAAAAAACAGGACGACCGACTCGCCCATGATGTAGATCAATCCATACTGCGGAAAAAATTTGATCTGTCACGCGGCGGCGCGGCGTTTGCGATACCACAGGGCGTATAGCGCTTGGATGTTCCTAACCTTTGCCGCCTGCGTTAGGTAAACTAAAGTCTTTTCAGGGTCAGAGAGGCGTTGTGATGGATGATTTTGCGAGCGATGTCAGCACCACCGGACGTATTGAACCGGGGGAAGCGTAACCGGCACCATTGACAACCAAGACGACCGCGATTGGTTCGCCATTAGCCTGCAAGAAGGCACCGCCTACAGGTTTGGTCTCAAAGGCGCGCCCTCGGGGCAAGGAACATTGCTCGATCCTTTTCTGGGGCTGTACGATGCGGATGGACACCCGCTTGTCCAACCGCTCGCAGCCGTCAATTTGATCGGCAGCGATGATGCCGAGACGCTGACAGGCGGCTTGGGGATGATGCGTTGTCGTGACTTGACGGCGATGGGGATGACAGTATCCGCGTCGGGCAGGGCAATGATTTCGTATCAGGCGGCGAGGGCGCAGATCGTATGTCTGGCGGCGCAGGCCGGGATATTGTCTTGGGTGGCTACGGCAACGACATGATCGGTGCCGGTTTTGACGCTGATCTTGTCCATGCCGGACGTGGTAACGACAGCGTTGGCGGCGGTTCCGGGGGTAACATCCTGTTTTTGATCGCGGGCAATGACACCCTCACCGGTGGCCAGTCTTCTGATGTGTTTGTCTTCAATACTGTCACTGCGGGCGAAATCGACACGATTACGGATTTCAATCCAATCGCATTTAACACCAGCGCTTTCTTTACTCCGCCATCAAGCCGGTTGCAGTTTCATAACGGCGGCGATCCTGACGAACTTGATCCGTTGACCGCACTCGCCAGTCTTGACATCAGCGACGCGGACACAGGCGCGACGATTGCGATCGCGGAACATACAGTTATTCTTGAGGGCGTTTTTGCCGCCGACATTTCGGTCGGAGATTTCATCTTTTTATAGGGTCCGATGGACGCGGGCATCTTGGAAAAACCCATGCTCCGGGTGCCAGCGCCGAACGGGGCGGATGTTGGCACTCACATGGTTTTCAGAGCCGGGGGAAACATCCGCTTTCGGGGCGCCGATTTTGGCGTTCATTGCCGTAACCATTCCCTGCCCCTGCGGGCAAGTGGCATGATCGCGGAATTTACTAGATTTAACTGGTGCTGCTGGGGAGGATTGAACTCCCGACCTCGTCATTACCAATGACGCGCTCTACCACTGAGCTACAGCAGCACGTGTGGCGCGCTGATTAGACGCTAATCGCTGATGGCGCAAGGGGTAACTGGACGGTTTTTCACACCTCCTGTAAGAGAGAGCCATGAGCAAAAAACAAACACCGGATAAAGGCGCGAAACAGAGCCCAAGCCGCGAGGACAGGCTGAAATCGGCGTTGAAGGCCAATCTCGCACGGCGTAAGGCGCAGGTACGCGCCAAGGCGGACGGCCTGTCCACGCCAAAGCCAACCGGTACAAAGGATGAGGGGTAGAGCAGATGGATTCGATCGTCGTCACAGGCAATGGGCCGCTTGAAGGACAAATTCCCATCGCGGGGGCCAAGAATGCCTGTCTGACGCTGATGCCCGCCACATTGCTCAGCGATGAGCCGTTGACCCTGACCAATGCGCCGCGTCTGTCGGATATCAAGACAATGACAACGCTGCTGCAATCCTTGGGCGCAGAGGTGGTGCAGATGCAGGGTGGTCAAGTTTTGGCGCTGTCGTCGCATAATCTGAACAACCACGTCGCCGACTATGACATCGTGCGCAAGATGCGGGCCTCGATCCTCGTGCTGGGGCCAATGCTGGCGCGGGATGGTCATGCTGTGGTCTCGCTGCCGGGCGGATGCGCCATCGGAGCGCGGCCCGTTGATCTGCATTTGCGCGCATTGGAGGCGATGGGTGCCGAACTTGACCTGCGCGAAGGCTATGTACATGCCAAGGCCCCCGGCGGCCTGAAGGGGGGAATGTTCGAATTCCCCATCGTCTCGGTCGGGGCCACGGAAAACGCCCTGATGGCGGCGACCTTGGCCAAAGGTACGACCGTGCTCAAGAATGCTGCGCGTGAGCCTGAGATCGTTGATCTGGCCCACTGCCTGCGCCGCATGGGCGCGCAAATCGAAGGCGAAGGCACAGGCACGATTACCATTCAGGGGGTAGACCGGCTGGGAGGTGCGACGCATCCCGTGGTGGTCGACCGGATCGAGCTTGGGACCTATATGTTGGCCCCGGCGATCTGCGGAGGTGAGGTAGAATGCCTCGGCGGACGGCGGGATCTTGTGGGCGCTTTTTGTGACAAACTTGAAGAGGCGGGCATCAGCGTCACCGAAACTGACGCGGGTCTCAAGGTCAGCCGCAAGAATGGCAAAGTGCGCGCTGTCGATGTAGTGACAGAGCCGTTTCCGGGTTTCCCCACAGACCTGCAAGCGCAGATGATGGCGCTGATGTGCACCGCCGAAGGCACCTCGGTACTGGAAGAGCGTATCTTTGAAAATCGCTTCATGCATGCACCGGAACTGATGCGGATGGGTGCGAAAATCGACGTGCATGGCGGCACCGCCACCGTAACCGGCATTGATCGCCTCAAGGGCGCGCCGGTGATGGCCACCGATCTGCGCGCCTCGGTGTCGCTCATTCTTGCGGGGCTGGCGGCAGAAGGCGAAACCATCGTCAACCGGGTGTATCACCTTGATCGCGGCTACGAGCGGGTCGAGGAAAAGCTGGGCAACGTCGGCGCCAAGATCGAAAGGATCAGTGGCAAATGACCGAAGACGCCAAATTCGAAGACGGGCGCGAAGCCCCTCTTAATCTGGGCGCGATAGAAGAGGACGACCTAAAGGTCATCTCATCGCTCGCACAAGACGCGGTCTTTCCTATCACCGAGATGACGTGGCGACCGGGCCAGCGGCGCTTTGGCCTTTTGCTCAACCGCTTTCGTTGGGAAGATCAGGGCCTTAAGCGACATGGGCCGGAGCGGGTGCAGGCGCTCTTGGTGGTGGACAATGTGCTGCGCGTGGCCAGCCAAGGCATCAACCGGCATGACAAAGACACGATCCTGTCGTTGCTCGCGATCACCTTTGAGCCGGGATCGGAGGGGGCGGGTCATGTGCTTTTGACGCTGGCGGGTGACGGCGCGTTGCGCCTGGAGGTCGAGGCGCTTGAAGTCACGCTCAAGGATGTGACGCGGCCCTACCGCGCGCCATCAGGCAAGGTGCCGCACCACGAGAGCTGAGACGCTTGGCATAGCGCAGAATTTGAGTATTTGGACCAAGAAGAAGACCGGGGCTTGAGACAGTGGCCACGCACCGCTATGTCCCCCGGCGAAAGGAACCGCAATGCCAATCACGCTTGACGCCACCGCGCCCGATTTCGAAGCCCGCTTTGCGGAGTTACTGAGCGCCAAACGCGAAGACAGTCCCGATGTAGACGATATCGTCGCGGGCATCATCGCGGATGTGCGGCAACGGGGGGATGCAGCAGTGATTGCATTGACCGAGCGCTTCGACCGTGTCGCGCTGACACCTGAAACGCTGCGCTTCTCGCCCGAGGAAATCGTGCAGCTTATTGGCGAAGTGCCCCCCGCTGAGCGGGACGCGCTGGAACTTGCGGCAGAGCGCATCCGCGCCTATCACGCGCGGCAGATGCCCGAGGATGCCAGCTGGACCGAAGAGAGCGGCGCGATGCTGGGCTGGCGTTGGACGCCGGTCTCGGCGGCGGGGCTTTATGTTCCCGGTGGCTTGGCCTCTTACCCTTCCTCCGTGCTGATGAACGCCATTCCCGCCAAGGTGGCTGGGGTGGAACGGCTGGCGATCGTCGTTCCCACGCCAGATGGCAAGGCGAACCCGCTGGTGCTTTTGGCCGCGCAGATCGCGGGCGTAGATGAAATATACCGCATCGGCGGCGCACAGGCGATTGCAGCGCTTGCCTATGGCACCGAGAGCATTGCCCCGGTGGACAAGATCACCGGACCCGGTAATGCCTTTGTCGCCGCCGCCAAGCGCCGGGTGTTTGGCAAAGTGGGCATCGACATGATCGCTGGTCCCTCGGAAATCCTTGTGATTGCGGACAGGGGGCAGAACCCAGACTGGATCGCGCTCGACATGCTGAGCCAAGCTGAGCATGACGAAAGCGCGCAAGCCATCCTGATCACGGATGATCCCAATTTGGCCGAAGCGGTCAGCGCCGCCATTGACCGCCACCTCGAAACGCTGGAACGGCGCGCCATCGCAGGGGCAAGCTGGCGCGACTACGGCGCGATTGTTCTGGTGCCCGACATGGCCACCGCAGCCACCCTCTCGAACCGCATTGCGCCAGAGCATTTGGAGCTGTGCGTGAGCGATCCTGACGCCTTGTCGGCGCAAATCACTCATGCCGGAGCGATATTTCTCGGGGCGTGGACGCCTGAGGCGATCGGCGATTACGTCGGTGGCCCCAATCACGTTTTGCCGACTGCGCGCTCGGCCCGGTTCTCGTCTGGTCTGTCGGTCATGGATTTCCTAAAGCGCACCACTTTGGCCCGGATGACACCGGAAGCCCTGCGCGCCATTGGCCCCGCCGCCGAAACCCTGGCCATCTCCGAGAGCCTTGAGGCGCATGGCCTGTCGGTGCGGGCAAGATTGGACCATCTCAACGGCTGAAACGGCGACAAAACCCATATTACGAGCGTGACATCGCCAAACTTGCGGAATGGGGTTGCAATCTTGCCGTGCACTTGCCGTGTGGTTAGCTTAGTGAGGCTGAGCGGTGCAAATTGATCTTCTTGGGAAGAGTGTTCATGAGTGGTGTGTCCATAGAAATCCGCACAGACGCCGAACTCTCTGAAATTCTCGCCCCAGATGAACAGGTCTTGTGGAGCGGGCGGCCAGATTTTGGACGTGGATTTTTTCAGCCAATCGGCGCAGAGCGGACCTATGACATCGCCATGTGCATTGGTGCCTTGGTGATGTGGGGCACCGTTCCTTATATCGCCTCTACCACGGACCATGAACTGCTGAACGTCTATGTCGTCTATGGTGTGACGTCACTGGTCTTTATGTTGGTCGCGTTCGTGATGGCTTCCAACCGGCAGTATGTCCTTTGCAACTTGATTTACTTTATCACGACCAAGCGGGCGATCCTTTGTCGCCGTGGGCGAAATTGGCGATTTAGCGTCCGGCTCTATGTCCTTTCCAATCCACATTCTCCCACATATCCGTATGAAATCAGCCCGACGCGTCCATATCCGTCACTAAAGATCGGCGCATTGCATGACGAACAGGAAATCCAACCGCTCGGTCTTGGTTTATCGCATCCAGGTCAGCCGCCCCATTGGGGGAAACATACCCTGCCTGTCGCTTTCGAGCAGGTTGCCGAAGCCAATGATGTGTTGGACAGCATTACGTCCTGCACGCGAGCGAAAACCTAAGACCAACAATAAGAGCTTGTACCGATGGCCACGATAAAATCCTCCGCGTGATGCGCTGACCCGTTGGTATTTGCCCAATCTTGCGGAATTGGCCGCGACACTTTCGCCAGTCCAGTGCGTGAACTCCGTGTTAGCGGCGGTTTGGTGCTTACAGGTCCGAAACTGCCCCTTTCGCCCCTGCGGCACGCCCACTATAAGGACAGATGCCCCGGACCCCCGAGTCGCGGGGCTCATCATTATTTCGGGCGACAGGGCACAGGCGCATATGTCTATATTTGATAGGATTCCCAGTCTGTTTTCATCAGACATGGCGATTGACCTGGGCACGGCCAACACGCTGGTTTACGTCAAGGGGCGCGGGATCATCCTGAGCGAGCCTTCGGTTGTTGCCTATCACGTCAAGGACGGAGTTCGCAAAGTGCTGGCCGTGGGCGAGGATGCCAAGCTGATGCTGGGGCGGACCCCCGGCAGCATCGAGGCCATCAGGCCGATGCGCGAAGGTGTGATCGCCGACTTTGACACCGCCGAAGCGATGATCAAGCATTTCATCCGCAAGGTGCACAAGCGTTCAACCTTTTCCAAGCCTAAGATCATCGTCTGCGTGCCCCATGGTGCGACACCTGTGGAAAAGCGCGCGATCCGGCAATCAGTGCTCTCTGCGGGCGCGCGCCGGGCGGGTTTGATCGCAGAACCCATTGCCGCCGCTATTGGTGCCGGCATGCCGATCACAGATCCCACCGGGAACATGGTGGTTGATATCGGCGGCGGCACGACCGAGGTCGCGGTGCTCAGCCTTGGCGATATCGTCTATGCGCGCTCGGTGCGTGTTGGGGGCGACCGGATGGACGAGGCGATCATCAACTATCTGCGTCGCCAGCAAAACCTGCTGGTGGGTGAATCCACGGCTGAGCGGATCAAGACCAGCATCGGCACGGCCCGTATGCCCGACGACGGGCGCGGCACGTCGATGCATGTGCGCGGGCGTGACCTGCTCAATGGCGTGCCCAAGGAAATCGAGATCAGCCAAGCGCAGATCGCCGAGGCGCTTGCCGAACCCGTACAACAGATTTGCGAGGCGGTGATGACCGCGCTTGAGGCGACACCGCCCGATCTGGCGGCGGATATCGTAGACCGTGGCGTGATGCTGACCGGCGGGGGCGCGCTTTTGGGCGATCTTGATCTGGCGCTGCGCGAACAAACCGGGCTGGCCGTATCCATTGCGGATGACAGTCTCAATTGCGTGGCACTTGGCACTGGCAAAGCGCTTGAGTTTGAAAAGCAGTTGCGCCACGCGATTGACTACGACAGCTGAACCACCCACCTTTGCCTAAAAGGGGGATTTCGTGGCGAGAGACCGCGGACAAGGCGAGGATTACAGTGGCCCGCTGAAGCGCCTGCTTCTGGGGGTCCTCCTGTTGTGTCTGCTCGGCATCTTCCTGGTCTGGCGGATCGACAGCCCGCGGGTCGAAAGATTTCGCGCGCAGGTGGTGGATCGGGTCGTGCCCTCATTCGACTGGGCGATGGCACCGGTCACCGGGGCGGTGAATATCTTGCGCGATTTCCAGAGCTATCAGCGCATGTATCAGCAAAATCAGGATCTACGCCGCGAGTTGCAACAGATGAAAGCGTGGAAAGAGGCCGCGCTGCAGCTGGAGCAGGAAAACGCGCGCCTCTTGGACCTCAACAATGTGCAACTTGACCCGCGCCTGACATTTGTGACGGGCGTGGTCATGGCCGACAGCGGGTCGCCCTTTCGGCAATCCGTATTGATCAACGTGGGCGCGCGCGATGGCATCAAGGATGGCTGGGCGGCGATGGACGGTCTGGGGCTGGTGGGGCGGATTTCCGGCGTCGGGCGGAACACTGCGCGGGTAATCCTGCTGACCGACACCTCGAGCCGTATCCCCGTCACGATCCAGCCCTCGGGACAGCGTGCGTTGATCATTGGCGACAATTCCATCGCACCGGTGGTTGATTTCGTTGAAGCCCCGGATCAGGTACGCCCCGGCGATCGGGTGCTGACCTCGGGCGATGGCGGGGTGTTTCCGGCGGGCTTGCTGGTCGGTCAATTGGCCGAAGATCCCGGCGGGCGGATGCGCGTGCGGATCTCCGCAGATTACGAGCGGCTGGAATTTCTGCGCGTGCTGCGCAGTTACGAGAACGAGCGCCTGACCGACCCCGGACGGCTGATTTCCCCATCAAGCCTGCCCGGCAGCGAGAATCCCGAGACCGCCCCAGATGCGACCGAAGCGGCGGAGGCTGAGAATGGTTGATGCGCTCTTGCCTCGTTCCTGGGTCATGCGTGCGCTTTATCTGGCGCTTTGTATTGCCCTTCTGTTTCTGCATCTTTTGCCGTTGGCGCATACGCCGCCGAAATGGGCCGGGCCCGATCTGGTGATGGCGCTGACCTTTGCTTGGGCGGTGCGCCGACCTGACTATGTGCCGGTGCTGTTGGTTGGACTGGTGGCACTTGGACTTGATCTTATGTTGCAGCGCCCACCGGGCCTGTGGGCGGCACTGATGGTGATCGGCACGCAGACCCTACGCAATCGTGCATCCGCATTGCGCGATCTGACATTTGCGGCAGAATGGGCCTCGGTCGCCAGTTCCATGATCGTGATGACCGTGGCCAACCGCGTTATCCTGGCCATTCTGATGGTGGATCAGGCACCGCTCGGTCTGAGCCTCATGCAACTGATGTCTACCTTGATCGCCTATCCTGCCATCGCCTTTCTGTCACATGCCCTGTTTGGTGTGCGGAAACGTGCGCCCGGTGATCTTGATCCTGCGGGGATGCGGCCATGAGGCGCCCGCCCCGCGATACCGCCGAGAGCCAGCGTCGGATCACCCGGCGCGGGCTGGTCGTGGGCGGGCTACAACTGGGCGTGATGGGCGCGCTTGCGCTGCGCATGCGGTATATGCAGTTGGAACAGGCCGATCAGTTCCGCCTCTTGGCTGACGAGAACCGCATCAACATTCAACTGATCCCCCCCACGCGCGGGCGGATTTTTGACCGCGAAGGTCGGATCATCGCCGAGAATGTGCCCAGCTACAGGATCACCATGATCCGCGAACAGGCGCGGGACGTGGACGAGGTGATCGCCCGCCTGGCGCGTTTGGTCGAGTTGGACCCCGGAGAGCTGGAAAAGGCCCGTCGCGAGTTAAAAGAGCTGCGTGGCGATACCCCTGTGACAGTGGCAGATCGTGTCACCTGGGAGGATATCAGCCGGGTTGCGGTCAACGCCCCTGCTTTACCCGGTGTTCATCCAGAGGTGGGGCTGTCTCGCCGCTATCCGCTGCGGGATGATCATGCCCATGTGGTGGGCTATGTCGGGCCAGTCAGCGACCGCGATCTGGATCGGATCGACGCGCCAGAACAGCTTTTGCGCTTGCCTCGTTTCCAGATCGGCAAGATCGGGCTTGAAGCGCAGCGTGAGAACCTCTTGCGTGGCTCTGCGGGCACGCGACGGGTTGAGGTGAACGCCGCCGGGCGCGTGATGCGCGAATTGGACCGCCAAGAGGGGCAACCCGGCTCGGATATCCAATTGACGCTCGACAACGAATTGCAAACCTATGCCAATGCCCGCCTAGATGGCGAGAGCGCCGCCGTGGTGATGATCGACTGTGAGACAGGCGATATTCTGGCCTGTGCCTCTTCGCCCAGCTACGATCCCAACCTCTTTGTGCGTGGTATCTCGGTTGCGGATTATCGCGCCTTGCTGGACGATCCCTATCGCCCCCTGCCCAACAAGGCAGTGCAGGGCATCTATCCTCCGGGCTCTACCTTTAAGATGGTGACAGCGCTTGCGGCGCTTGAGGCGGGGGATGTCTCGCTTCAGGATACGGTCTATTGCCCCGGCCATCTGGAAATCAGTGGCCGCCGCTTTCACTGTTGGAAACGCGGCGGGCACGGCAACATGGACCTCCACCTTTCGTTGCGCGAAAGTTGCGACGTCTATTACTACGAACTCGCCCTGCGGACCGGTATCGAGAATATCAGCGCGATGGCCGAGAGGCTTGGTCTTGGGGTGCAGTTCGACCTACCCATGACCAGTGTTGCCAAAGGGTTAGCACCGACCCGCGAATGGAAAGTGGCCAATCGTGGCGAGCCGTGGGTTGTGGGGGACAGCGCCAATGCCTCGATCGGACAGGGATTCGTGCTGGCCTCGCCGCTGCAACTGGCGGTAATGACCGCACGTTTGGCCACCAGCCGAAGCGTGACGCCCCGACTGGTCAAATCCATCGACGGGGTCGAGCAGCCCTCAGGCCATGGCGAGCCTATGGGCCTGAACGAGAACCTTCTGCGCGAGGTGCGGCGCGCGATGTATGCCGTCACCAACAGCAACCGTGGCACCGCCTATCGCAGCCGCATCATCGAGGATGCCTTTCGCCTTGCGGGTAAGACCGGCACAAGCCAGGTGCGCAACATCTCGACCGGTGAGCGGGCGACAGGCGTGCTCAGCAACGATGCCCTGCCCCGCGAACAGCGCGATCACGCGCTTTTTGTCAGCTTTGCACCCTATGATGCCCCAAAATATGCCGTGGCAGTTGTGGTGGAACATGGCGGCGGCGGTTCAACGGCGGCAGCACCGATTGCCCGCGACATCACCCTTCAAGCGCTCTATGGCGAGGACCCACCGCTGGCCGCCTATCCCGAGGCAGACCGCCCCCGGATCAAGGCACAACAGGAAAAACTGCGCGCGGCCCGCTCTCGACCGACACCAGAGGACAGCGACCGCGCATGAGCTATCTCGAGCACTCCATCAAGACAGCCCCGTCTGGCGCACGCAAGATCCTGTACCTCAACTGGCCACTGGTGCTCTTGCTCTGCACTGTTGCGGGCGTGGGATTTCTGATGCTCTACTCGGTTGCGGGCGGGAACCTGTCAATCTGGGCAGAGCCGCAAATGAAACGCTTTGCCCTCGGGTTGGCGGTGATGCTGATCGTGGCGATGGTCCCAATCTGGTTCTGGCGGAACATGTCGCTGCTTGCCTATCTCATTTCCCTGGCCCTGTTGATTGCCGTGGCGCTGGTCGGGGTGGAGGGCAAGGGCGCACAGCGCTGGATCGACCTTGGGTTTATGCGACTTCAGCCCTCGGAGCTGGTCAAGATCACGCTCGTGATGCTATTGGCCGCCTATTACGATTGGTTGCCGATGTCGCGGGTATCGCGGCCCATTTGGGTGTTGATCCCGGTGGGGCTGATCCTGACCCCGGTGGCTCTCGTGCTGCGTCAGCCTGACCTTGGCACCTCGATCCTGCTGTTGGCGGCAGGAGGGGTGGTTATGTTTGTGGCGGGGGTGCATTGGGCCTATTTCGCCACGGTCATCCTCGCGGTGGTCGCGCTTGTGTTTGCAGTGTTCGAAAGCCGCGGCACAGATTGGCAACTGCTTGAAAATTATCAATATCGCCGGATCGACACCTTTCTCAATCCCGACAATGATCCACTTGGCGCGGGCTATCACATCACCCAATCCAAGATCGCGCTTGGCTCTGGCGGCTGGACCGGGCGGGGCTTTATGCAGGGTACGCAATCGCGGCTCAACTTTCTGCCAGAGAAGCATACGGACTTTATCTTCGTGACCCTAGCCGAGGAATTCGGTTTTATCGGCGGGATTTCCATTCTGGGACTTTATACGCTGATCCTTGTGTTCTGCGTCTCTGCGGCATTCAGCAACAAGGACCGCTATTCATCCCTGCTCATTCTCGGGGTCGCGATGACGTTTTTTCTGTTCTTCGCCGTTAATATGGCGATGGTCATGGGCCTTATGCCCGTGGTCGGGGTGCCGCTGCCACTGGTCAGCTATGGCGGATCGGCGATGCTTGTGCTCATGGTCGGTTTTGGCCTTGTCCAGAGCGCGCATATTCACAAACCAAGGTAGGACAAATGACACCCAATATTCTTTTTGCTGCTCGGCCCGAGCAGTGGGACATCTATGAAAACCCTTTGAAATCAGCCCTCTCTGAGGCAGGTGTCACGGCGAACCTCGCGCTTGATCTGCCCCCCGAAGAGGTGGACTACATGATCTACGCGCCCAATAGCGCAGTGCAGGATTTTACCCCCTATACGCGCCTCAAGGCGGTTCTGAACCTCTGGGCTGGGGTAGAGAATATCGTTGGAAATCAAACGCTAAAGGTTCCGTTGGCGCGGATGGTCGATCATGGGCTGACGCAAGGGATGGTGGAATGGGTCACGGGCCATGTGCTGCGGCATCATCTGGGGATGGATGCGCATATTCTTGGGCAGGACGGGGTCTGGCGCAAGACCATCCCCCCTCTGGCCGAGGATCGCCCGGTTACCGTGTTGGGGCTGGGCGTTCTGGGGCAGGCCTGCGCCAAGGCGCTGCGCGGTCTTGGGTTTCCGGTTACGGGCTGGAGCAGAAGCCCGCGCGAGGTGTCGGACATCGCCTGTCTTTCGGGGGATGATGGGCTGATCAAGGCGTTGCAAAGCGCTGAAATTCTTGTGCTTTTGCTGCCTTTGACAGCTGAGACCGAAAACCTTTTAAATGCCGAACGGCTGGCCCTTCTGCCAGAGGGCGCGATGATCGTGAACCCTGGACGCGGGCCACTGATAGACGATGATGCGCTTTTGGCTGCGTTGGACGCAGGGCATATCGGACATGCCACGCTGGATGTGTTCCGGGTGGAGCCGTTGCCGCCCGCGCATCCCTATTGGGCGCATCCACGTGTGACGGTAACGCCGCATATCGCCTCTGAAACGCGGGCCATCACGGCGGCGCGGGTGATCATCGAGAATGTCCGGCGCGGTGAGGCAGGTGAGCCGTTCTTGCATCTGGTGGATCGCAGCAAAGGGTATTGAACCCAGCTAACTATCTGAGAAGTGGCGGTTTATCCGGGTCAGAGCCGGGTGCCGCGCGGACCGTTGGCCGGGGCGGTTCGGGCAGATCAAAGCGCAATCCGCAGTGTGCCAGACGTGCCGCGACCGGATCGGAGGCGGCAAAGAAGGCCACATCAAGTGCGGCCGCCTCAAGCCCCGAAAAGATCAGCACCTCGGACACGGCGCGGGCCAAGGCGCTTTGCGCCTGCGGGTCCGCCCCGACAAAGCCCAGCAAATGCCCCTGCGCACCGGTGTCATAGGTCACGCGGGCGAGATAGGCGAGGTCCGCGAGCCCCGCCATCGTGGCCAGTCGCGCATCGAGTGCAATCAAGAGGTTTTCGGGCAAGCCTTTGGGCGCGCTTAGCTTTTCCGGCTTCGCCTCGATCTCTGAGGGGGCGTCGGAGAGGGTTTCGGCCAGCCAATCCACCGCCTCTGGCGGAAGCAGGATAGAGGAAGATGCCACGTCGAGATTGACACCAAGGCCCACCCCCTGCCCCGCCAGCATGGTCGCGATACTGCGCCCACTGAGCGCCGCGTAGGGCACGATCCGGCCTGCGAATTGCGCCAAGCGGTCTTCGCGATCAAACACGAGAACGAAAGAATGATCTGATAAATCAAATACTTCCGGGTCGAGTTGGTCGCCATCTACCTCGGATTTTAGCAAGAGATACAGCTCGCTTGCCACCAAGGTCTCGTAAAACCGCAAGCGGGCGGTGGCATCCTCGGGGGCCGCCTCCATCGCGGCATGGGCGATGTCGAGCGGGGTCAGGTCAGTCATGGATAACCCTTTGAATTTGTGCGCGTAATTCCGGCAGAACGTCGGCCTCGAACCACGGATGTTTCTTGAGCCAAGCGGTATTGCGCCACGAGGGATGCGGCAAGGTGAAAATCCGCGGTGCATGGTCGCGCCATGCCTGAACGGTTTGGGTTACACCGGTCTTGACGCCTAAGTGATACTTGTGGGCATAGCCGCCGACAAGCACGGTTAATCTCACGTTTTCAAGGGCTTGCATGACGCGCTCATGCCATGTGCGGCCACAGATGCGCGGCGGCGGCAGATCTGATCCCTTGGCATCGTAGCCCGGAAAGCAAAAGGCCATTGGCACGATCGCGACGCGGGATTTATCGTAGAATTCACAGGCACTTAGCCCCAGCCAATCGCGCAGCCGGTCCCCCGAAGGATCATCAAATGGCTTGCCCGATTGATGCACCCGCAGCCCCGGTGCCTGTCCGGCGATAAGCAGTCGCGCCGTGGGTTGAAACCAGACCACGGGGCGGGGCGCATGCGCGGTGTGCGTGGCTGCGAAACGGTCCGCGCAGAGGCGACAGGCGCGGATCTCGGCGGTGAGGTCGGACATGACGAACCTTACGTTTTGTAAGGTGATTTTGTAAGGTTGGCCCTCATAAGAGGGTCACCCCCGCCGCCGTCATCCCCGCCTCTGCCTCCGCCAGTGATCCGCCAAGGTCGATGCCGCGCGCCAGATCGCGCCGGACGGTGACGCGGTAGCCCAGCCGGGCGGCGTCGAGCGCTGAGTAGTTGACGCAGAAATCGGTGGCGAGGCCGACCATGGTGAGGTCGGTGATACCGCGCGTTTGCAGATAGCCATGCAGCCCGGTCGGGGTGGCGCGGTCATTCTCGAAAAACGCCGAATAGCTGTCGATGGCGGGATTATACCCTTTACGCAGGATGAGGTCGGCGCGCGCTGTGTTCAGATCTTGGTGAAAGGCGGCCCCATTGCTGCCCTGAACGCAATGGTCAGGCCAGAGCACTTGGGGGCCATAGGGCATCTCGGTCATTTCATAGGCAGATTTTCCGGGATGCGAGGACGCGAAGGAGGAATGGCCCGAGGGATGCCAATCCTGTGTGAGGATCACTGCCCGGAATTCCGGCATGAGGGCGTTGATGCCGGGCACGATCTGATCCCCCTCTGGAACGGCGAGCGCGCCACCGGGGCAGAAATCGTTTTGCAGGTCGATCACGATGAGGGCAGATGTCATGGCATGGCTCCTTCAAGCGCAGAGGTAAGGGCCATGGAAACGGGCGTCAATCACCTCGCGCCGTCTATTCTGCCGCGTGCCGACCGGTGTGATACCCTCAAAGTTGCCCCGCAATGCAGAACATGCCAGTCTGAACGCAACTATTCGGGATCGTCATTTTCAGCAGGGGAAAAACATGAAACGCATTCTAGCCATGATTTTTGGGGCATGTCTGACCGCATCGCCCAGTGTCGCGCAAGAGTTGATCGCGGAATATTACACCTCTCTCGGGGTCGAGGATATGCGGAATTCGCAAGGGCAACGATTGGGGGATTTCTGCGCGGTTGTTCAGCAAGACCGGGCAAATTTTCACCGCTTTGGCATCCGCCATGACGGCGATCAATCGGACCCGGTCTTTGCCTCGCGCGAGATGCGCGCCCGAATTGCCGGGCGCTGTCGCATCATGCCCGGTTCTGAATATCTGCCCGAGTGGGTGCTGACAGGGCGGAGCCGCTATATCTGGGTGCGGGTTTATGGAATTGGCGGCCAGCCGACAGAGCTTTTGATCTCGGAAGGGGCGGGGTGACGCGCGGCCCTTGCAGGCCAAAAGCGTCGGAATGCCCTCTTGCGAGGGCCTGCGCGGGGGCGTAAATCGCGCGGCATGTACAAGATTGCAGCCCTCTATCATTTCACCCGCTTTGACGATCCCGCCGCTGTGCAGGGGCCGTTGCAGGCGCTGTGCGACGCGGAAAAGATCAGCGGGTCGCTCTTGCTCGCGCGCGAGGGCATCAATGGCACGATTGCCGGGCCTGCGGCGGGGATTTCTGCTGTGCTGGCGCATATCCGCGCCCTGCCCGGCTGCGACGGTCTGGAATGGAAGGAAAGCGCGACGGCAACGCAGCCCTTTCGCCGGATGAAGGTGCGGCTGAAGAAAGAGATTGTGACCATGGGGCAGCCGGATGTCGATCCGCGCGCGCGGGTCGGGCATTATGTTGAGCCTGCCGGATGGAATGATCTGATCCGCAGTCCGGATGTGGCGGTGATCGACACGCGGAATGATTACGAGGTGGCAATTGGCACCTTTGAGGGGGCGGTTGATCCGCAGACGGCGACATTCCGCGATTTCCCGGCGTGGTGGGAGGAAAACAAGCACCGCTTTCACAACAAGCGGATCGCGATGTTCTGCACGGGGGGCATTCGCTGTGAGAAATCCACCAATTACCTTTTGGGACAGGGGGTGGAGGAGGTCTATCACCTCAAGGGCGGTATTCTGAAATATCTCGAAGAGGTGCCTGAAGCGGAGAGCACGTGGCGCGGGGAGTGTTTCGTGTTTGATGGGCGCGTGTCGGTGGGGCACGGGCTGAAAGAAGGGCCGCATCGGTTGTGTCATGCCTGTCGGCGGCCGATCCTGCCTGCCGATATGGACCGGCCCGAGTATGAAGAGGGCGTCGCCTGTCATCACTGCGTGAACGAGACCAGCGACGAGGACAAGGCGCGGTTTCGTGAGCGGCAAAAGCAGATGGGTCTGGCCGAGGCGCGGGGCGCGCGGCATATCAAGATTGTTCACGAGGGGTGAGAGGCGGTGCGTCTTGCCGCAAGCTGCGCGGTGCCTGACCGCCGGGTGGGCGCAGCAACAGAAGTGATGGGCAGTTTATGCCTGCCAACTCTTCCGCGTTCTCGCTGAGGCGATACGTTGCAAAAGCGCCCGCCCGAGGGGGCGGTCGGGCGCTGCGCGGCGGTGATTGGGGCGAATGTCCGTTAAAACCCCCCGCGCGGAACAAGGCGCGAAGCGCCGCCGCGCGGATCGCTGGGCCGTCCCGCGGCCCAGCGATCCGCGCGGCTTAGCGATTGGGGATGAGGCGCTAATCCGCCCCCTACCCCTTTTGCCCGATCTTCGGCTCTGTGCCCGCCTTGATCCGGGCGATATTGTCGCGGTGCCGCCAGAAGACCATCAGCGACAGCACGAAGGCCAGCACCATGCCCGTGCCGTATCCCAGCACCACCATCCAGCCGGTCGAGAGCGCCGCCGCCATGATCGCGGCCTTGGACGAGACCCGCGTGACCAGCGCCGTCACCAGCCATGTGGCGCAGCAGGCCAGACCCACGGGCCATGCGAGGGCGAGGAAAATTCCCAGAAAGGTTGCCACCCCCTTGCCGCCGCGAAACCCGATCCAGACCGGGTAGCAATGGCCAAGAAAGGCGCTGAGCGCCGCCAGTTGCGCCGCATCCTCGCCGGCCATGGCCCGCGCCAAGAGCACCGCCACAGCCCCCTTGCCACCATCGAGAAGAAGGGTGAGCGCGGCGGCGGTTTTGTTGCCGGTGCGCAAGACATTCGTGGCCCCGATATTGCCCGATCCGATCTCGCGCAGGTTGCCAAGCCCCATGACCCGCGCCAGCACCATCCCAAAGGGGATGGAGCCCAAGAGATAGCCGATCACGGCCCAGAGGATCAGAAAAGTGGTGGTGGTTTCGATCAGGGGCATGTGTCGGCCTCATATACGCGGGTGCCTGCGACATAGGTTGCGCAGACCTTACCTTGCAGGCGCGCGCCATCAAAGGGGGTGTTCTTGGATTTTGAGCGGAGCGCGAAGCGGTCGAGCACGAAGGGTTTCATCGGATCAAAAAGCACCAGATCGGCAGGCGCGCCGATGCTGAGCCGCCCCGAGGCCAGCCCCAGACGTTTGGCAGGGTTGAGCGACATGGCGCGAAAGAGGGCGGGCAAATCGAGCGCCTCGGCATGGTACAGCCGGAGTGCGACGGGCAGCAGGGTTTCAAGCGCCACGGCACCGCTCGCCGCTTCTTCAAAGGGCAGGCGTTTGGATTCCTCGTCCTGCGGCGTGTGCATTGAGGAGATGATGTCGATCAGCCCTTCGCGCAGCGCCTCGATCACCGCTTGGCGATCATCCTCGGAGCGGAGCGGCGGTTTGAGTTTGAAGAAGGTGCGGTAATCCGACACGTCGAGTTCATTGAGCGTGAGGTGGTGGATGGACGTGCCTGCGGTGATATTGAGCCCGTTCTTCTTGGCGCGGGCCAAGGCGGGCAGCGCGCGGGCTGTGGTGATCTGGTCGGCGTGATAGCGCGCGCCGGTCATTTCCAAGAGGGCGATGTCGCGGTCGAGCCCCATCCGCTCGGCCATGGGCGAGACGGCAGGCAGGCCGCGCAAGCTCGCGAATTTGCCAGAGGTGGCCGCCGCACCGGCGCTAAGGCCAGGATCTTGGGGATGGCCGATGACGAGCGCGCCCAGACTGCGGGCATAGGTCAGTGCGCGGCTGAGAACCTTGGTATCGCTGACCACATGGTCGCAATCGGTAAAGGCCACGGCCCCTGCGTCCATGAGAAAGCCGATTTCGGTCATCTCGCGGCCCTGCCGCCCCTTGGTCAGCGCGGCCATGACCAGCACATTGACGGGTGCGGCCTCATTGGCGCGGCGGGCGACGAATTCCAGCACCTCGGGGCTGTCGATGGCGGGGGATGTATCGGGGCGCGTGACCATCGTGGTCACACCGCCCGCCGCCGCCGCAAGGCCCGCAGAGCGATAGCTTTCCTTGTGCCGCTCGCCCGGTTCGCACACCTTGACGCCGATATCGACGATACCGGGGGCAAGGCAATGGCCGCTGCAATCCATCACGACCTCGGCCTGCGGTGGGGCATCCGTGCCGCGCGCGGCAATCACGCCCTTGTCGATCAGGAGCCAGCCGGGAGCATCCGTTCCTGCCTCGGGATCAATCAGGCGGGCGTTTGTGAAAAGGGTTTGGGTCATACGGTTACTTTCTCTCGACTGCGGATCAGATCCCGCAGCAATTCGCGCGTCTCAGCCGCGTTCTCAACTTTCATCAGTCTTACGTTCATCCAGCCCGTATCGGGCCGTATCAAGACAACGTCGTGCCCCCATCCACGGACATGGCTTAAATCCGCGATGGAAATATTGGGCCGATTGTTGAAATGAATGGCGGATGCCGTGATCGCCCACTCTCGCCCAGCGTTCCATCGAATACGGCGAGAGAGGACAGGCACGCCAAACAGGAAGAAAAGAAAAAGCGCCATCGTCTTTCCCCAGAACCGATCTAGGCGCTCGGGCGCGTTCTGCGAAATGTACAGCCACCCAAGAAAAAGGATAAACAGGCCAGCCACGATTTCGAGCGCGGTTCGCCAAAGCGGCGGGACATAAGAATTGCTGGCCCCGCGCAAGAGGATGTCTTGCGGGTCAAGATGCGCGTCCCACCGCGACCCCTCGCTCATCCCGCCACCCAGACCATGACCACGGTCAGCGCCGCGATCACCAGAAGGGCGGCCATGGCGATCTTGCCGGACATGCGTGGGTCTTTGGGTTCCTGCATCCTGTCCTCTTATAGTCCTGCGGCGGCGCGTATACGCGCCTCGGTGCCGGCGCGGTCGGCCTGATATTTGATGAGGTGCTTGTCGCCCGTGGCGGTGATCACCTGAACGGCGCTGCCCAAGCCCCGGACCGTCTTGATCTCTGAGAGCCGCACAACGCGGGTTTGGGGGCCAAGGAGCCGCCGGTCGGTCAGATCCCAGCGTGCCTTCAATTCATCCGAGGCGACATAAAACCCCCGCACGGCAATCGCGGCAAGCCCGCCCACAGCCCCGGTCCAGACATGCGGATTGCCAATAGCCCAAAGGATCGCCATGCCCAGCGCCATGGCCCCCGCCGCAAGCCAAGCATGGTCACGGCGATAGGCGGCACGGTCGGGGTGAAAGCTTGTGATCACGTGCTCACCCTCTGCCAGCGGGGAGGTGGGGGTCATGGAATGAATGAGCCCCTCGCTCATAGTTTCACCGCAAGGCCAATGGCGACGGCCGCGCCGATGGCCATGAGCGCCAGCACGGCAAAGGCCATGAGCCGCAACCGCCCCGCACCCTGCGGGCGGGCATTGGCGCGGGGGGTGAGCAGGCCCTCGGCGCTGCCGGTAGGCAGGGGGGTGAAACGCACCGGCGCCACCTCTTCGGAAAAGCGCGCGACAAGGCGCAGGGGCGCGCGCGGTCGCATTTCCTGAGCGCGCCCTTCAAAGGCGCGTGAGGGCAGGATCAGCACGCGACCCTTCAGGCCATTGACCTGAGGCTGCATCGGGGAAAGTTCGGCGGCGGCGATGCCGTGACCCTCGGCCAGATAATCGGTGAGCGTCATGCCTTGCAAATCCGCCAGATCGAAAAGCTCGATTTCCGACGTCTTGAGCGGGCCTGCGCCCAGCGCGGCAAGGATGGCATCATCGGCATGGGGGTTGGCGCGATCCTCGTCCACGGCAAAGAGGCGCACGACATGCGCCTCACCGGCGGGGATGCGCAAAACCGTGCTCATGCCGCCGCCCGGCGGGCGCGCAGGTTGCGCGCCAGAAGGTCCATCGCGGCCATGCGCACGGCGACGCCCATCTCGACCTGATCCTGAATGACCGAGCGGTTGATGTCGTCGGCAATCTCGCCGTCGATTTCAACGCCGCGATTCATCGGGCCGGGATGCATGACGATGGCGTCGGGCTTGGCATGGGCCAGCTTTTCAGCGTCGAGCCCGTAGCGGTGGTAATATTCGCGCTCTGACGGGATAAAGCCGCCATCCATGCGTTCCTTTTGCAGCCTCAGCATCATCACCACATCAGCGCCCTCTAGCCCACGGCGCATGTCGTCATAGACTTCGACGCCAAAGGCGTCGATGCCAGCAGGCATGAGCGTGGGCGGGCCGATGAGGCGAACGCGGTTTTCCATCCGGCCCAGCAACAGGATATTCGAGCGCGCAACGCGGGAATGGGCGATGTCGCCGCAGATGGCGATGGTCAGCCGGTGCAACCGCCCTTTGGCGCGGCGGATCGTCAGCGCATCCAAGAGCGCCTGAGTGGGGTGTTCATGCCGCCCGTCGCCCGCATTGAGCACCGCGCAGCGCACCTTTTGCGCCAAGAGGTCGACCGCGCCGGAATGGGGATGGCGCACCACCAGAAGATCGGGGTGCATGGCGTTGAGCGTGAGGGCGGTATCAATCAGGGTTTCGCCCTTTTTGAGGCTGGAGGCCTGCATCGCCATATTCATCACATCCGCGCCCAGACGCTTGCCTGCCAGCTCAAAACTGGCCTGTGTGCGGGTGGAATTCTCGAAGAACATATTGATCTGCGTGAGCCCCGCCAAGGCATCGCCATGTTTGGTGGCGCTGCGGTTGAGGGTCACGTATTCCTCGGCCAGATCAAGGATCGCGGTGATATCCGCCGGGGATAGCGGCTCGATCCCCAGAAGATGCGCGTGTGGAAATGTCATGCCGCCCTCCAGAGCCGTTCCGCCCTGCTTTGTAAGACCGCAGGTGTCGCAGGGCAAGGCGCGGATTGCGCGCAGGTGATTGCCTTTCGTCGTTCTGCAGATACTCAAATTTCTGACGGGCCAAAGCTGCGCGATCATGGCTCTTTCACCGGGGCGCGCCACGGGGTAGCGTCTGGCGCATGGAATCGATGCTCAGCCCCCATGATGCCTTGGCCAGTCTGATCTGGCAGATCGAGCTTGGCGCGACCGAGGCGATTGGCGATGCGCCCATCAATCGGTATGAGCTGCCCGAGAAAGTCGCAAAGCCGGCGGCGGTGCCCAAGACAGAGGCCAAACCCGCCGCGCTGACAGCGCCAAGCCTGGGCGCGGGCGTTGATCCGGTAGAGGTTGCGCGCGCAGCAGCGGCGGCGGCCATGGATTTGGAGGGGCTGCGCGCGGCCCTTGGGGCCTATCCGCATTGCGACCTGCGGCGCGGGGCGCGCAATCTGGTGTTCAGCGATGGCAATCCTGCGGCGCGGGTGATGATCATCGGTGAAGCGCCGGGGCGAGATGAGGATCAGCAGGGCAAGCCCTTTGTCGGTCGCGCGGGCCAATTGCTGGACCGGATGGTGCAGGCGATTGGGCTGAGCCGTGGGGCGCAAGCGCCACAAGACGCGGTCTATATCACCAATGTCCTGCCGTGGCGCCCCCCCCAGAACCGCGATCCCAATGCAGAGGAAATCGCGATGATGCGGCCCTTTGTGGCGCGGCATGTGGGATTGGTGAACCCGGCAGTGATCGTGCTGATGGGCAATATCAGTTGTGAGGCGGGATTGGGCCAACGCAGGATCACGCGGCTGCGCGGGCAGTGGGCCGAGGCCTATGGCAAACCGGCCTTGCCGATGTTTCACCCGGCCTATCTGTTGCGCAACCCTGCGGCCAAGCGCGAGGCCTGGGCGGATTTATTGGCACTCAAGGCGCGGTTACGGGAGGCGGGCGCGTGATCGTCGATCCTTTGACCCTTTTGGCATTCATCCCGGCGGGTCTTGCGCTGAACCTTACGCCGGGGGCGGATATGATGTTCTGCCTCGGTCTGGGGTTGCGGTCGGGGCCACGTTCGGCGCTGGCGGCAAGTGCCGGGATTTCGGCGGGGGGCATAGTGCATGTGACCCTTGCGGGGCTGGGGTTGGCCGCCGCGATTGCCGCCTTGCCGGTTCTGCTCGACATTATTCGCTGGCTGGGGGTGGGCTATCTCTTGTGGCTGGCTTGGGGCGCGCTGCGGATGGGGCCGATGCGCCCGGATGCGCCTGCTTTGGGCGTGGCCCGCGCCTTTCGAGAGGGGATGCTGGTGAACCTGCTCAATCCCAAGGTTATCCTTTTTGTGCTGGCCTTTGTGCCGCAATTCATCGACCCGGCGCGCGCGATCCTGCCGCAGTTTCTGATCTTTGGTCTGATCCTTGCGGTGGGCGGGTTTGTGATCAATGGCGCGGTCGGGGTTTTTGCCGGAGGGTTGGGGCGTCGATTGGCCACCTCGCCGAGGTTCACGCGCGGGCTGGGCCTTGCCTCGGCCACCATCTTTACGGCGTTGGCCGCGCGCCTCGCGTTCATGCAAAGGAGTTGATCCCATGTCCCGTATTGACGAGAGCAAGGAGTTCATCCCTGTCCGTATCGCGGTTCTGACCGTATCGGACAGCCGCGATATGTCTGATGATCGCTCGGGCGATACGTTGGTGGCGCGGATCGAGGAGGCGGGGCATATCCTCGCGGATCGCATGATCGTGCGCGATGAGCGGGATCAGGTGGCCGAGCAATTGCGCGAATGGATCGCCGATCCTGAGGTTGATGTGGTGATTTCCACCGGCGGCACGGGCCTGACGGGGCGTGATGTGACGGTTGAGGCGCATCGCGATGTCTATGAGAAGGAAATCGACGCCTTCGGCACGGTCTTTACCATTGTGTCGATGCAGAAGATCGGCACCTCTGCGGTGCAGAGCCGCGCCACGGGAGGCGTGGCGGGGGGCACGTATTTGTTTGCGCTGCCCGGAAGCCCGGGGGCGTGCCGGGATGCCTGGGACGAAATCCTGAAATATCAGCTCGATTATCGGCATCGGCCCTGCAATTTTGTGGAGATCATGCCGCGACTTGACGAGCATAAGCGCCGGAAGTGACGGGCGGCGGCGTATGACCTGTGCGCCCGGCTTGGCATTCTGTAGGTCGGGGTTACATTACAGGGGTCAGCCCGTCTGCAGGGCCGGTTCAAGAGGTTGCGCACTATGCGGTTTTTGCGTCAGGGGCTGATCGGGCTCTTTCTGGTCTCGCTCACCTTGGGCCTGTTGGCCTATGCCGGACAGACCGTTGTCAGCGCCGTGCAAGAGCGTATGGCACGCGAGGTGCGGGTGCCTGAGCGCAATGAGCGCAGTTTTACCGTGCGCACGGTGCGCGCGGTTGAGGCCGAGATCGCGCCCACCCTGACAGCCTTTGGCCAGATCGAAAGCCGCCGCACGCTAGAAATTCGCGCGCAGGCGACGGGGGTGATCACAGAGTTGGCGCCCGAGTTTGTCGAAGGCGGCATGGTGCGCGCCGGGCAGTTTCTAGCGCGGATTGATCCCGCCGATGCCCAGAGCGCGTTGGAGCGGGCGCGCACCGACCTGATGGATACCCGCGCCGAGGCGCGCGAGGCGGCGCGCGCGCTGGAACTGGCGCGCGACGAGTTGGCCGCCCGGCGCGAGCAGGCCGATATTCAAGACCGTGCCTTGGCGCGGCAACGTGATCTGGAGGCGCGCGGCGTGGGCACGCTGACCGCTGTGGAGAGCGCCGAATTCAACGTGGTGCAGGCGCGTCAGGCGGTGCTGGCCAGCCGTCAGGCGCTGGCCTTGGCCGAGGCGCGGATAGATCAGGCGGCGACCGCCACGGCGCGGGCCGAACTGGCGCTGTCAGAGGCGGAGCGGCGGTTGGCCGAGACGCGGATCACCGCCGGATTTACCGGCACGCTGAGCGAGGTGAGCGTGGTTGCGGGCCGTTTGGTGGCGGCCAATGAGCAACTGGCGCAATTGGTGGATGGCACAGCGCTGGAAGTGGCGTTTCGCGTCTCGACCGCGCAATATGCGCGGCTTTTGGATGAGAGCGGCGGGTTGATTGACGCGGTGGTGACGGTGACGCTGGATACCGGCGGGGTGGATCTGAACGCGGTGGGGCGGATCACGCGGCAGGGCGCGGCGCTGGCCGAGGGCGAAAGCGGGCGGCTGATCTTTGCCACGCTGGAGACGGCACCTGCGATGAAGCCCGGCGATTTTGTAACTGTCAGCGTCGAGGAGCCGGTGTTGGCGGCCGCCATTCGCCTGCCTGCCACGGCGCTGGGGCCGGATGGGCAGGTGTTGGTGATTGATGCCGAAGAACGGCTGGAGGCGGTGGCGGTCACGCTTTTGCGGCGGCAGGGCAATGACATTCTGGTATCGGCGCCGGGATTGGCGGGGCGCGATGTGGTGGCCGAGCGCACGCCGGTTCTGGGCGCAGGGATCAAGGTGCGCAAGCTGGAGAGCGCCGAGGCCGTGCCAGAGGCGGGCACTGTCACCCTCAGCCCAGACAGGCGCGCGCGGCTGAGGGCCTATGTTGAGGCCAGCACCGATATGCCCGAAGAGGCCAAGCGCCGCCTTTTGGCGCAGTTGGAACAGCCCGAGGTGTCGCTGAGCACGGTGGAACGGCTGGAACGCCGCATCGGGGGCTGAGCGGGATGGCGGGGCTGATTTCATGGTTCACGCGGCACCGGACGGCGGCCAATCTGTTGTTGGTGCTGATGGTGGCCTTGGGGCTGATGGCCTTGCCGAAAATGCGGGCGCAGTTCTTTCCCGATGTGGTGATCGACAATGTAAGCGTGTCGGTCGCATGGGAGGGGGCAAGCGCCGAAGATGTGGACGGCGGCATCGTGCAGGTGCTGGAACCGGCGCTCTTGGCGGTTGAGGGGGTCGAAGCGGCCACTTCGCTCAGCCGTGAGAATAGCGCGCTGGTCACGCTGGAATTCGAGCCGGGCTGGGATATGGGCCGCGCGGCGGATGAGGTGCAGGCCGCGCTTGATATCATCACCACCCTGCCCGAAGAGGCCGATGAGCCGGTGGTCCGGCGCGGGGCATGGCGCGATCAGGTGACGGATGTGGTGATCACCGGGCCGGTCGGCACCGAGCAATTGGCGCGGCTGGCGGATGAGTTGGTCACGCGCCTGTTCGATGCGGGCGTGACCCGCACCACGATCGAGGGCGTGGCAGCCCCTGAAACGGTGATCGAGGTGCCGGGGCAGGCGTTGATCGCCCATGACATCACCATGGCCGAGATTGCCGCCGCTATCGCCGCCGAGATCACCACCGATCCAGCAGGGGATATGACCGGGGCCAATACGCGCCTGCGCACCGGCACGCAGAAACGCAGCGCCCGCGATATTGCCGCGATCACCCTGCGGATTGCCCCCGATGGCAGCGCGCTGACAGTGGGCGATGTGGGCCGGGTGCGGGTTGAGGGCGCGACGCGGGCGCTCGCCTATTATGTGGGCGAGGCCCCGGCGATGAGCGTGCGGGTGGACCGCTCTGCGCGGGGCGATGCGCTCGATATTCAGGCCGAGGTGCAGCGGGTGGCTGACCGCATGGCCGACACCCTGCCCGAGGGCGTGAGCATCGACCTGATCCGCACGCGGGCCGAGGCGATTTCCGGCCGGATTGCGATGCTGGTGGAAAATGCGCTGACGGGTTTGGCGCTGGTGGTGGGGCTTCTGTTTTTGTTCCTCAATGCCCGCACCGCATTCTGGGTGGCGGCGGGGATTCCGGTGGCGATGCTGGCGGCGATGGCGTTCATGTATGCGGCCGGTCTGACGCTCAACATGATTTCGCTGTTCGCCTTGATCATCACGCTGGGGATTGTGGTGGATGATGCCATCGTGGTGGGCGAACATGCCGATGCGCGGCATCGTCGCCTGCGCGAGCCGCCGATGGTTGCGGCGGAGCGTGCCGCCGCGCGCATGGCACTGCCGGTCTTTGCCGCCACGCTGACCACGCTGATTGCGTTTTTCGGGTTGGCGGTGATTGGCGGGCGGTTCGGGGATCTGATCTATGACATTCCCTTTACTGTGATTGCCGTGCTGGTGGCGAGCCTGATCGAGTGTTTCCTGATCCTGCCCAACCATATGGCGCATGCGCTGGCCCACTCCGCCCGCGAGCATTGGTATGACATTCCAAGCCGGGTGGTGAACCGGGGGTTCCGCGTGTTTCGCGACCGTGCCTTTCGCCCCCTCATGGGCTGGGTGATCCGAGGCCGCTATGCCGTGTTGGCGGCGGCGGTGCTGCTGTTGGCCACGCAAGTGGCGAGTTTCGTGCGCGGCGATGTGACATGGCGGTTTTTCAACGCGCCCGAGCAGGGCAGTGTTACGGGCAATTTTGCCATGCTGCCGGGGGCCACGCGAGAGGATACGCTGGCACAGATGCGCGCGTTGCAGCGCGCCGCCGAAGAGTTGGGCGCGGAGTATGAGGCCGAGCATGGGGCAAACCCGCTTGCCTATGTGGTGGCGCAATTGGGCGGCGCTGCGGGGCGCGGGCTGTCGGGGTCGGACACGCGCGAGGCGGATTTGCAGGGGGGGATTTCCATCGAGTTGATTGATGCCGATCTGCGGCCCTATTCCAGTTTCGCCTTTGTCGCCGATCTGCAGGAGCGGGTGGTGCAGCATCCGCTGACCGAAACGCTGAGCTTTCGCGGATCGCGGGCGGGGCCGGGGGGCGATGCGCTGGATATCCAGCTTTATGGCGCGGAGGCGGAGCAGCTCAAATCCGCCGCCGAGGCGTTAAAGGCGGCATTGGCGCGCTATCCGGAGGTGTCGGGGCTGGAGGATTCGCTCGCCTATGACAAGGCCGAGTTGATTTTGGACCTGACACCGCAGGGGTCCGCGCTTGGCTTTACCATCGACGATTTGGGGCAAACCCTGCGCAACCGGGTGAGCGGGATCGAGGCCGCCACATACCCGGACGGGCCACGGTCGGCAGAGGTGCGGGTTGAACTGCCCGAGGGCGAATTGACCGCCGATTTTCTGGAACGGATGCAGTTGCGCACGCCGGGCGGGCAATATGTGCCGCTGGTCGATGTGGTCAGCGTTGAGGCGCGCACCGGCTTTGCCTCGGTCCGGCGGGAAAACGGCCTGCGGCTGGTGACGGTGACGGGCGATATCTCCGAGGATGACCCCGCGCGCGCCGCCGAGATTTCCCGCGCGCTGGAGGCGGAAATCCTGCCCGATGTCGCGGCGCGCTATCAGGTGGAATACCGGCTGGCGGGGCTGAATGAGCAAGAAAATGAATTCATGGCCGATGCGCGGCTGGGGCTGATGGCAACCCTTTTGGGGGTGTATCTGGTGCTCTCGCTGGTCTTTGCCAGTTGGACCCGGCCCATGGTGGTGATGGCGATCATTCCCTTTGGTCTGGTGGGCACGATCTGGGGCCATGCGCAATGGGACGTGCCGCTGTCGATGTTCACAGTGGTGGGATTGCTGGGCATGACGGGCATCATCATCAACGATTCCATCGTTCTGGTCACGTCGATTGACGAGCATGCCAAGACGCGCGGGCTGATCCCGGCGATTATCGAGGGCACCGCCGACCGGCTGCGCGCGGTGGTGCTGACCACGCTGACGACAGTTCTGGGGCTGGCCCCGCTGCTTTTTGAACGATCCACACAGGCGCAATTCCTGAAACCTACGGTCATCACGCTGGTTTACGGTTTGGCCTTTGGCATGATTTTGGTGCTGTTGGTGGTGCCTGCCCTTTTGGCCATCGGGCAAGACCTGTCACGGCCTGTGACCGCGCTTCGGCGGGGATTGCGCGGGCGGCGCGCCGGGTTGCAGGGGGTGCTGGGGGCAGCGTTGGCGATGGTGCTGGGCTGGTTCGGGGCGACGATGGGATGGGTCGTGGTGACAGGGGATTTGCCGGGGCTGCTGGCGGGGATGATACCGCTGCCGCCAATGGGCGCGGCGCTGGTGTTCTTTCTGTTGGGCAGCGCGCTTGGTCTCGTGCTGGTCTATCTTGTGACCGCAGTTCGCCGCCCGCGCAGCGCTTGAACGCTCTTGCACCGGCGGCGCTGCGGCGCTACCCCTCTGGCCATGCGTATCATCCGTGATTACACCTATGTCACCGACGCCGACCGGGGCGCGAGCGTCGCCATCGGCAATTTCGATGGTGTCCATATTGGCCATCGGTCGGTGATCGAACTGGCGCGCGCTGCGGGAGAGCGCATCGGTGCGCCTTTGGGTATCCTGACATTCGAGCCGCATCCGCGCGAGTATTTCGCGCCTGATGCGCCCCCCTTTCGCCTGATGGGCCGCGAGGCGCGGGCGCATCGGCTGCAAAAGCTGGGGGTTGAGCGGCTTTATGAGATCAAGTTCAACGCGGGTCTGGCGGCGCTGAGCCCGCGCGCCTTTGCGGAAAATGTCATTCGTGATGGGCTGGGCCTGAAGCATGTGGTGGTGGGGTCGGATTTCTGTTTTGGCAAGGGACGGGCGGGCAATGCCGCGATACTGCAAGAGTTTGGCCGTGAGATGGGGTTTGGCGTGACCATCGCCACGCTGTTGGAGGGCGAAAGCGGGCAAGTGTCCTCGACCGCGATCCGTGCCGCGCTGAGCGAAGGTGCGCCACGCGCCGCTGCGGCCATGCTGGGCCATTGGCACCGGATCGACGGGCCGGTGATTGGCGGCGAGCAGCGGGGGCGCACGCTGGGCTATCCCACGGCCAATATGTCGATCAAGGGGCTGCATCCGCCCAAGTTCGGGATTTATGCGGTGCTGGTCGATGTGCTGGATGGGCCGCATAAGGGGCAGTATCACGGCGCGGCCTCCCTGGGCGTGCGGCCGATGTTTCAGGGCGAAGAGGCCAATATCGAGACCTTCATCTTTGACTTTACGGGCGATCTTTATGGGGCCAACCTGTCGGTCGGGCTGATAGAATACCTGCGCCCCGAGGCCACATTCGACAGCCTGGAAGCGTTTATCGCGCAGATGGATGCCGATTGCCTGCGCGCGCGCAGCGTGTTGGCTGCATTATGAGTGAGCCTATCAACCGCAGCGGATTGCGCCCGCGCTATTGGGAGACAACCCGCCTTGACCGCATGACGCGCGCGGAATGGGAGGCGCTGTGCGATGGGTGCGGCAAATGCTGCATGAACAAGCTGGAGGATGAGGAGAGCGGCGAGGTGGCCTTTACCCGCGTGGCCTGTCGCCTGTTTGACGATACCAGTTGTCTCTGTGCGCAATATCCTATCCGGCATCAATTCGTGCCCGAATGCATCACGCTCAAGCCGCATACGATTGAAAGCCATGCCTATTGGCTGCCTGAAACCTGCGCTTATAAGCTGCTGTATCTGGGCAAGCCGCTGTTTGACTGGCACCCGCTGATTTCCGGGGATGCGAACAGCGTGCATGAGGCGGGCGTGTCGATGCGGCACCGCACCCTGCCCGAATTCGAGGTGCCCGAAGAGGATTGGGAAGATCACATCATCGAGGAGCCACTCTGATGCAATTCGCCTCTGACAATTCCGGTCCGGCGCTGCCCGGTGTGATGCAGGCGATGGCGGAGGTCAATATCGGGCATATGCCCTCTTATGGCACAGACGCACCGATGAACGAGGTGCGAGACCGGCTGCGCGATGTGTTCGAGGCCCCGCAAGCCAGCGTTTATCTGGTGGCCACGGGCACAGCGGCCAATGCGCTGGCATTGGCCACGCTGTCCGAGCCCTGGCAGACGGTGTTTTGCACGCCGCTGGCGCATATCCACACCGATGAATGCAACGCGCCCGAGTTTTTCACCGGCGGGGCCAAGCTAAGCCTTGTGGGCGAGGCGGACAAGATGACGCCCGAGGATCTGGCCCGCGCGATTGCGCTCTGGCCCGCGGGCGATGTGCATAATCCGCAGCATGGGCCGCTGGCCCTGACGCAGGCAACAGAGCGCGGGCGCATTTACACCTGCGCCGAGATTGCGGCGCTCTGCGGGATCGCGCGCGATCACGGGCTGCCCTGCTATATGGACGGGGCGCGCTTTGCCAATGCGGTAGCGGCCTTGGGCAGTACCCCTGCGGAAATGACATGGAAGGTGGGTATTGACGCGGTATCCATGGGCGGCACCAAGAATGGCTGTCTGGGCGTTGAGGCGGTGATTTTCTTTAACCCCGAGAATGCCTGGGAATTCGAGTTGCGGCGCAAACGGTCGGCGCATCTGGTGTCAAAGCATCGGTATTTGTCGGCGCAGATGCTGGGGTATCTGCGCGAGCACCTGTGGCTGCGCACCGCGCAAGAAGCCAATGCCCGCGCCGCGCTGTTAGAGGCTGGATTGCGCGATGTGCCGGGGGCTGAGATGGTGTTTGGGCGCGACGTGAACATGATCTTTGCCCGCCTGCCCCGTGCCACGCATCAGCGCCTCAAGGCGGCAGGGGCGGTCTATGGGCTCTACGAAGGGCCGCTAGAGAGCGGGGCCGCGGACGAGCCCTTGATGGCGCGGTTCGTGTGCGATTGGTCTGTGACAGAGCAACAGATCGCACGGTTTCTGGAGATTGCGCGAGGCTGAGGCGACCGACGGGCACCCGACACCGATCGGCGCGCGCATGGGTTTTCAGAAAGTGTAACCGCATCAAGCTGCGTAAACCCCCCCGCCATCCGTGCGGCGGAGGGGCAGATCCCGTGCCAGTGTGGGGGTATTACTTTGGCACGAGAACAGCGTTGATCACGTGGATCACGCCGTTGGATTGGTCTACATCCGCCACCGTTACACGGGCCGCATTGCCGCTTTCATCAAGGATGTAGACGTTGTTGCCTTTGACCTGCGCCGACAGGGCGTCGCCCGACACGGCGTTGAAGTGGTAAAAGCCATCTTTGCTGGCGCGCGCGGCGGCGATGATATCGGCGGCAGACCAGTCACCGGCAACCACATGAGCCGTCAGGACCTTTTGCAGCATGGCCTTGTTCTCTGGCATCAGCAGCGTGTCGACCGTGCCGGCGGGCAGGGCCGCAAACGCATCGTTCACCGGCGCGAACACGGTAAACGGCCCCGGCCCCTGCAATGTGTCGACCAGATCGGCGGCTTTCACCGCCGCAACCAGCGTCGTGTGGACCGGCGAATTGACAGCATTCTCGATGATGTTGCGCTCTACGAGCATCGGCGCGCCGCCGACTGTTGGATTGGCGGCATAAACGGCAGTGCCAAGGGCAATGGCGGTGGCCGTGCTCAGAAAAGTCTTGAAGGTCATTTGTCGTTCTCCCTTGTTGTCAAAGGCTCGTCTGAGCCGCTGATGGGAAAGCCACGTCAGCCAAGACGCAAAAGTTTCAGACCGCCCAAAGTTTATTTCACCGGAGCATCCGAACCGCGCCTTACAAGGCGAGATTTGTAGGAGTTGAAGCGCTGATCATTGGGCAGACGAAACGATCTGGAAGACATTGCGGGGCCCTTGACCCGGAAGGATCGCACAACGACCCTGACGCCTGACCCGAGTTTGCGCGGCACGCCCAAAGCTGCCATGCGGGCGCAGACGGAGACACACCATTGGCAAAGAACAGTAAATCCCTGCGCGACTAGCGAAGAGGGAAGTGCCAAGCATATGAAACCATTGAGAAAGTGGGGATGGTGGGTGATGAGAGACTCGAACTCCCGACATCTTCGGTGTAAACGAAGCGCTCTACCAACTGAGCTAATCACCCGTGGGCTGCGTGATAGCCAAGCGGCGGGGCCAACGCAAGGGGTTTGAATGCGGCGGGCACAGGGTTTTGTGCCGGCCCGCCGCGTAGGGCGTGGGGCCTAGACCCGTGCGGGGCTCTTGGCAAGCAGGGTGTAGATCCCGCCGCCCAAGACTGCGCCGATCACCCAGTTATAGCCCGAGAGAAAGCCGAACCACGGCACCCAGACGGTTGCCACCGAAAAGACCGCCGCGAGGCCAAAGGCCATCACCGCCGTGCGGTTCCAGCCGTCCTGATAGTGATAGCGCCCGCCTTGCATGTCATAGAGATCGTCAAGGTCGAGATGGCCTTTGCGGTGAACATAGTAATCCACGATCATAATGCCAAAGATCGGGGCCAGTGTCGCACCCAATGTGTTGACAAAGCCGCCGATGCCGAATTCGCTGATGAAACTTGTCCAGAGCCCGCCGATGATAAGCGCGAAGGCCGACGTAATCAGCCCCGCCTGTCGAAAGCTGATCTTGCCGGGGGCGAGATTGGCGATGCCGTTTACAGCCGGGATGAAATTGGCAACAAGGTTGATGCCAACGGTTGCGGCAAAAAAGGTGATCGCGGCGATGATGCCCAATAGCACAGAATCGGTGCGCTCGACAATCTCGCTCGGGTTGGTGATTTCCTCGCCAAAGACCACCGCGGCCCCCGCCGTGGTCAGAAGCGCCAGTGCCGAGAAGAGGATCATGTTGAAAGGTAGGCCGGTGAGGTTGCCCAAGAGCATGGTGGGTCGGTCCTTGGCATAGCGGGAAAAGTCGCTGAAGTTGATCATCACGGCTGCGAAATAGGCCACCATGGTGCCGACGATGGCGACAAACCCGTTGAATTCACTGGCAAAGCTCGCGTCGGGATTGGCAAAGATCGTGCCTGCGGCAGACAAAAGCTGCCCGTCAGAGCGTTGCCAGAGCACGATAACTAGGCCGATCATCACAAGATACACGAAGGGGCCCGCGATGTTGAGAAAGGTCTCGACCCAGTTCATGCCGCGCCAGAAGATCACGATGTGAAAGGCCCAGACGATGAAGAACGACAGCCAGTCGATACCGGTGAGACCAAGGATTTCCGCGCCGCCGCTCGCGCCGGTGATCGAGCGGATCAGGAGTGCCACCGCCGTTGAGGCAAAATAGACCTGCACGCCGTACCAGAACACCGCCACGGTCGCACGCAGGATCGCGGGCAGTTTCGCGCCGCTGGTGCCAAGGCTGGCACGGGCCAGCACCGGATAGGGGATGCCGTATTTCTCGCCCGCAGCGCCTGAGAGGTTGACCATCCACATGGTAAAGAGCCCCGCCGCAATGAGGGCGGCAAAGGCGGTCCAGCCGCTGACCCCGTACGAGATGAAAAGCGACGCCACGAGCGAATAGCCAAAGAGCGACTGCACATCATTGGCCCAAACGTTGAAGATGGCGAACCAGCCCCATGTTTTCTCATTCGCGCCAACCGGATTGAGGGTGTTTCCCTCTGGGTCCATCGTGTTGCCTGTGGGCACATGCCCATGGTCTATGCTTGTCATTCCGTCCTCCCTGACCGATCGTATTCTGGATTTTCTCTGACGTTTCATCTGGCCCGAAATACCTCGGGGGTCCGGGGGCAGCGCCCCCGTATCACAACGCCATATGCCGGTTCACATCCTTGTAGAGCAGGTAGCGAAACGGCCCTGGACCGCCCGCGTAACAGGCCTGCGGGCAGAAGGCGCGCAGCCACATGAAATCGCCCGCCTCGACCTCGACCCAATCCTGATTGAGGCGATAGACCGCCTTGCCCTCCAGCACATAAAGCCCGTGTTCCATCACATGCGTTTCGGCAAAGGGGATCACTGCGCCGGGCTGAAAGGTGACAACGGTGATATGCATGTCGTGACGCAGGTCGGCGGGGTCCATGAAACGGGTCGTGGCCCAGCCGCCATCGGTGTCGGGCATCGGCACTGGGGCGATGTCGTTTTCGTTGACGACCATCACCGGCGGATGGTCGAGACCGGACACCGCTTGATAGGCCTTGCGCAGCCAGTGGAACTTGACCGGCCTGTCGGCCGTGTTGCGCAGCGTCCACGGGATGCCCGGCGGGATATAGGCAAAGCCGCCCTCGGTCATCTCATGCGCCTGCCCGTCCACTGTCAGGCGCAGCGCGCCTTCGACCAGGAAAAGCGCGGCCTCGACCCCCTGTTCCGTTTCGGGCTGATCCGAGCCACCGCCCGGCTGCACCTCGGCGATATATTGCGAGAAGGTCTCGGCAAAGCCCGAGAGGGGCCGCGCCAGAACCCAAAAGCGCGCCTTGTCCCAGAAGGGCAGATAGCTGGTGACGATATCGCTCATGGTGCCGCGCGGGATCACGGCATAGGCCTCGGTAAAGACGGCGCGCCCGGTCAAAAGCTGGGTTTGCGGCGGCAGGCCGCCTTGGGGGGTGTAATAGCTGTGCTTGGTCATGGCTGTGGTCCTTCCACGGTCAGAGGCTTGTCAAAGTGATATTCTTCGAGATTGTCACCGGGGCCGATCCGGTCGATCACCGCATAGCGCCCGGCCCGCCCGATGGGGGCCAGCACGCCGTGCCAGACATTGCGCAGGAGATTGATCCCCTGCCCCGGCTGGCTGAGAAAGGCGCGCGGGGTGGTGGGGCGGCCATGGGTATCCTCGGCCACGCAGATCAGCATTGGCACGTTGTCGAGCGGGATGAACGCCTGAGAGCCCAGAGGGTGCCGTTCCATCAGGTCGAGCGCATAGGGCAGGTGCCGGGCCTCGGCATCAAAAAGGCTGATACCGGCGCGGCCATCCAGAAATTCGAGCCGCGCACGATCATGGAACCGCCCGCAGAGGCCCGCATTGATCATCCGGTCGGGGGCGCCCGCCACCTCAAGAACATCGCCGTAGGGGGCAAAGGCGGCGGCGGTCAGCGGTTGGGCCATGAGGCCTGCGCCGGTCATGGCAAGAGCGCCTGCAAGCGGGGCAAAGTCTGCGCCTGAAGCGCGGCACAGGTCAGGTCGCCGCGTTCGGACGGGGTGGCCTGTCGGAGTATCCGGCTAAAGGCGTTGAGCAGACCAACAGCGCTATCATGGGCGGGGCCAAGCTCTATCTGCCATGCGCGGTCCGCGATCCACGGGGCGGGCAGCAGCGGGCCGAACACCTCTACAAAGCGCGCGTGGTCCATCTGGCTGGGACGCTCAAAGCGGCGGTGCGGATGTGTGGCCGCCCAGTGATCGGCAATGTCGATCCGACGGGGGCACCAAACGTCTGTGTGACGCTGCACATGGTCGATAAAGCGGCGCAGGCCCGCTATTTTGCCCGGCCGGCCAATCAGGCGGCAATGCAGGCCCACGGTCATCATCCGGGGGGCACCCGCCTGCCCTTCGGCATAGAGCGTGTCAAAGGTATCGGTCAGGTAGGATTCAAAGTCACGGCCCGTGACCCATCCGGGCGACGCGGCAAAGCGCATGTCGTTGCATTCAAGCGTATAGGGGATCATCAGCTGATCGCGGGTGCCGAATTCCATCCAATGCGGCAGGTCATCGTCATAGCAATCCGAGATGTAATCAAAGCCGCCCTCTTCGGCGACAAGGCGCACGGTATTGACGCTGCATCGGCCTGTATACCAGCCGCGTGGGCGGGTGCCGGTCACCTCTGTATGCAGGCGCACCGCCTCGGCGATGGCGGCACGTTCCTCGGCCTCGGGCATGTCCTTGTGATCGACCCATTTAAGACCATGGCTGGCGATTTCCCAGTCGGCCTCTTGCATGGCGGCGACCTGTTCGGGGCTGCGCGCAAGGGCTGAGGCGACGCCGTATATGGTCAACGGAACGCCCATCCCGGTGAAGAGGCGATGCAGCCGCCAGAACCCGGCGCGCGCGCCGTAGTCATAGATCGATTCCATATTCCAATGGCGCTGACCGGGCCAAGGCGTGGCCCCCGGAATATCCGACAGAAATGCCTCTGACGCGGCATCGCCATGCAGCAGGCAGTTTTCACCGCCCTCTTCGTAGTTGAGCACGAATTGCACCGCGATCCGCGCCCCACCGGGCCACTGCGGATCGGGGGCGTTTGGGCCGTAGCCACGCAAATTTCTGGGATAGCGGATCATGTCATCACCTCCGGGGGTCGTGTCTTGGGGGAAACGAAAGGACAGGGGGCGATTGGCCCCCTGCCTTTTGTCAGACTGCGCCTCAGCGGTCGAGGAACCGCTGTGCGGCGGGCAGGTGCCGCATCAGCAGGTAATAGGTGACACCCGCCGGGATCAAGCTGGCATACCATGACACCGCCGAAAAGGTCAGCGCCGCGATCACGCCTACCGCCATGGCGATCAGGGCTGCCGGGTTATAGCCCGCATAATCGCCGCTCTCGTCATAGAGTTTCTCGAGATCGAGCGTCTGACGCCGCAGCACGTAGTAATCCACCACCAAAATCGCAAAGATTGGCCCCAAGAACGCGCTGTAGGTCTGGATAAAGAGATTGAGACCCGCGGCGGATTCGTTCTTGACCAATTCCCACGGGAAGGTGGCGAAGGCCAAGAGACCGACGACCACGGCAGCGGTCTTGTAGTTGAGTTTGAACACATCCATCAGCGCATAGGCGGGCGGCACGACATTGTTGAGAATATTGGTCGTGACCTGTGCAAAGGCGATGAAAAGCAGGGTAACGACGAGCAAGAGCTTGTTGTCGACCGCGTTCGAGAAGACGCGGATGGGATCAACCTCGCCTGTCGCGCTGGAGACCATGAGACCGATGAGGCCCATGAAGAGCGTCGCGGGCAGAATGGAATTGGCATAGATCACCACTTGGCGCACGCGCCCGACATCCTGCCGCAATTCGCGGCTATAGTCCGAGACATTGAGCATCATCGTGGCATAGATGCCCAGAAAGAGCATGGTCGCCCCCCAGAATGGCGCGCCCCATGTGCCCTCGACATTGATGAGGTTGGTGCTGATTTCTTCGCCATATTTGCCGATGACAGAGGTGAACATGTAAATCAGCGCGCCGATGATGAAGACCGAGCCGATATTCTCCAGCCATTTGATGCCGTGAAAGCCCAGAACCGACAGCATGATTTGCAGCGCCTGAAAGCCTATGAAAAAGACGACGATGTTGGAGTAGCCAAAGAGCGTCTCGCTTACCAGATTGAGCGCGCCGGCACCGATCCAGCTTTGGAAGCCGAACCAGACGAGGGCGGGGACAGAGCGCACCAGCGCCGGGATGCGCGCGCCGGAAAAGCCGAAGGCCGAGCGCAATTGCACCATCATCGGGATGCCGTATTTGTGCCCCGCCGCCCCGTTGATCATCAGAGCAAGACCGATGACGGTGCAGCCGATGGCGATGGCCAAAAACACCTGTAGCAGATTGAGCGTGCCCACGAGGCCCGAGCCGATGGTAAAGGTGCCAATCGACACACAGCCACCGAGCCAGGCAAAAAGATAGGACCACGGGTCCATGATCCGCGTTTTCTGGGGGGCCAGCGATTCCTCGCCCAGACCCTTGTGTTCAATCACCTCGGGCATTTGCCCGTCATGCGGCAAAACACCCCCGTTTGTATCTGAAATTGTCATGACTCTCCTCCCTGAGATGCATTATTTCGGGTTTGGTGGCGCGTAGGCGCCGATCTTGCTGGTCTTGATGCCGGCCCCAACCAAGGCTTCGGCAAATTTCGTGGCGACGGTCACACCGTCGATCACGGGAATTCCGGTTTCTTCAGTCAGCCATGCGGCAAGATCCGCCATGCCGGCACAGCCCAGAACCACGGCCTCGCAACGATCCTCCTCGATCGCCCTGAGGATTTCGGCGCGCACCAGAAGGCGGGCGTTTGATCCGGGTTCTTCCAGCGCCAGCACCGGGATCGCCGCCGAGCGCACGCGGCGGCATTGGTGATCGAGCCCGTAGCGGCGTACCATTTCCTCGATAATAGGGACCGAGCGCGGCAGGGTCGTGACCACGCTGAAGGAGGTGGCCACCATGCTGGCCGCCTTGACCGCCGCCTCGCAGATGCCGATCACCGGGCCGGTGGCAATCTCGCGGCACGCGCCGATGCCGGGGTCGTCGAAACAGGCAACCACGATTGCATCGGCCTTTTGTGCCTCGGCCTCGCGGACCTGATCAAGCAGGCGCGGCACTGCCATTGCCTCGTCATAATGGCCCTCGATGCTGGCGGGGGCACCTATGCCCGAGCGCGCCTCGATCACAACGCCCGGTGCCGTGACCGCCCGCGCGGAGGCCGCGATCTTGTCGGTCATGCTCGTGGTCGAGTTGGGGTTGATGACAAAAATTTTCATGGGCTCCTCCACTTGAGTCCTCACTTTAGTAACATAAATTGTTAACAATTTAAACAGACAATTTTTATGGTCGATTCTGATCCTCAAAAATGCCATTTTCCGAGAAACACAGCCGGGAGCCTCAGAATGTCCGAAACGCCGGAAAACGTGCTGGTTGAGCATGTGCTGGATGCCATCTCGGACCAGCGGCTTCGGGCTGGGACCAAGCTGGGCGAACAGGCGCTGAGCGACCTTTTTTCCTGTAATCGCGCGCATGTACGCCGCGCGCTTGCGACGCTTGCGGCCTATCAGGTGGTTGACCTGATCCCCAACCGGGGGGCGTTTGTCTCTACCCCCTCTGAGGACGAGGCGCGGGACGTGTTTCAGGCCCGGCGCGCCATTGAGGCCACGATCATCCGCAATGTCGTCCGCCGTGCTGACGAGGCGGATATCGAGCGACTGCGCGCGCATTTGGCGACCGAGGATGAGATTCGGCAGCACAATGACCGTCCCAAGGCGATTCGCGCCTCACGGGCGTTTCACATGCTGTTGGCGCGGATCGGGCGCAATTCGGTCTTGGAGCATTACCTTGCGGAACTGACCATGCGCACCTCGCTGATCATCGGGCTGTATGGCTCCAAAACCGCGAGCCTTTGTTCGGATGACGAGCATGCGCGCATTGTCCAGAGCATCATAGACCGGGATGAGGCGCGCGCGCAGGACATGGTGGATCATCACCTGCGCCATATCGAAGGGGAAATCGCATTTGGCGACGAGGCCCCGCGTGTCGGGCCGCTGTCGATGATCTTTCCCCCGGATCGCGCGACCGAATAGAATGTGGGGCCTTTTAGCCTGCGCCAATATCTGTTGCGGCGACCGCAACGGCCTTGACCACGGCGTGCACGTCTTGGCCCACCGCAAGACCCATTGCCGTTGCCGAACGGCGCGTGACGCGCGATAGAATCCGGCCAGCGGCGGTATCAATCGCCACGATGGCACCGGGCCCACCACCGGGACGGATTTCGTGGATGAGGCCGGGCAGAATATTCAGCGCCGAAAGCCCCTCGGGCCGGGTATGCGACAGGATCACGTCATGGGCGGCGATGCGGATGCGCAGGCTGGCACCGGGGTTGGCTGCGACGCGCGGTAGAAAAAGGGGGATACCCCCCGCCGAAAGCTCGGATAGCCCGTCGTCGTGATGGGCGATGACCCGCGCGCTAAGCACGGCCCCGGCATCGCGGGCACCGGTGGGCAGCACGGCGGGATTGCTCAGCACTTCGGCGGCGGGGCCCTGTGCAATCACACGCCCGGCCTCAAGCGCAACAACGGTTGTTGCCAGACGCGCCACCTCAGAGGCGGAATGGCTGACATAGAGGATGGGCACGCCCGCCGCGTCGCGCAAACGCTCGAAATAGGGCAGGATCTCGGCTTTGCGGGCCTCATCAAGGGCGGCCAACGGCTCATCGGCAAGGATGAGCTGCGGCGCGGACAAAAGCGCGCGGCCAATGGCAACGCGCTGCTTCTCTCCACCTGAAAGGGCACCGGGCCGCCGATCCAGCAGCGCACCAAGGCCCAAAAGATCGACGACCTGCGCCAGATCGGCGCGCGCGGCCCCCTTGGGGGCGAACCATGCGCCATAGTCGAGGTTCTGGCGCACGGTGAGATGAGGGAACAGCCGCCCTTCCTGAAAGATATAGCCCAAACGGCGGCGGTGCGGTTTCAGGCGGACCCCGGCGGCCGTATCGAGCAGCACCCGGTCGCCAGATACGATCCGGCCGTGATCGGGCATGAGCAGCCCCGCCACAGCGTTGACGATGGTGGTCTTGCCAGAGCCGGAGCGGCCAAAAAGCACGGTGACACCCGGTGGTGCCCGAAACTGTGCATCCAGCGTGAAGGCCCCAAGGCTATGGCGCAGCGCGACATCCAGCATCAGCGCCCCCCGACCCGTGCCGCGACACGGCGCCCGATCCCCTCGGACAGCAAGAGCGCGCCCATGGCCACCACCACCGAGACGATGACCAGTTTCATGGCCGACCCTTCACCGCCCGGCACCTGAAGAAAGGCGTAGATCGCCGAGGGGATGGTGCGCGTTTCCCCCGGAATATTCGAAACAAAGGTGATCGTGGCCCCAAATTCGCCCATCGCCTTGGCAAAGGCCAAAATCGTGCCTGCAACGATGCCCGGAAGGGCCATGGGCAGGGTTACGGTGAAAAAGACCCATAGGGGTGCAGCCCCCAGCGTGGCGCTGGCCTCTTCCAGTTTGGGATCCACCGCCTCGATCGAGAGGCGGATCGCCCGCACCATCAGGGGGAATGCCATGATCGCTGCCGCCACCGCCGCCCCTGTCCAGCGAAAGGCAAAGACAAGGCCCCAATCCGCCAGCACAGAGCCCACCGGCCCGCGCGTGCCCAGCACCAGCAGGAGCAGGTAGCCCGTGACAACCGGCGGCAGGATCAGCGGCAGATGCACCAGCCCGTTGACGATCTGCTTGCCCGGAAAGGACCAGCGCGCCAGCGCATAGGCCGTGAGAATTCCCAAGGGCAGGCTGGCCAGAGTGGCCCAGAAGGACACGCGAAGGGACAGGGACACCGCCTTCCATTCTTCGGGGCCAAGCCAGTCTGTCATGGGTCAGCGCGCAAGGACGGTAAACCCCTGCCGCTCAAAGACGGCGCGCGCCTCGGGGCTGCGCAGATAGGCGAGAAAGGCGTTTTCAGCGGGCGTGTCGCGGTTGGCAAGATCGGCGACCGGATAGACGATAGGGGGGTGGCTGTTCTCGGGGAAGGTGCCGACGATGGTGACACGCTCCTCGGCGGTGGCGTCTGTTGAGTAGACGATGCCATAAGGAGCCTCGCCGGTGGCGACAAAGGCAAGGGCGGCACGCACATTGTCGGCTTGGGCCACCTGCGGTGCGATGCTCTGCCAGAGGCCCAAGTTTTGCAGCGCGGCCTTGCCATAGATGCCTGCAGGCACGGAATCGACCAGCGCCATGGCCAGCCGCCCCTCGCCCAAGAGGGCGGCCAGATCAAGGTCTGGGCCGATGTCGCGCGGTGCGGCATCCGCATGGGACACCAGCACAAGGCGGTTGCCCAAAAGGTCAAAGCGCGCGCCCGGCTCGATCAGCCCGTCCGCTTCGATCTGGTCCATCCAGTCGGCACTGGCGGAGATGAAAATATCCGCAGGCGCGCCCTGCTGGATCTGACGGGCGAGGGATGAGGAGCCCGCGAGCGCTGTCACAAGGTCATGATCGCTGGCCGCCTCGAACCCTGCCTCGATCTCGGCCAAGGCAGTGGTCAGGCTGGCGGCGGCAAAGACCGTGACGGTGTCGGCGCGGGCGGTGGTTGCGAGGATGGGCGCAAGGGCAAGCAGGCAAGCGGCTAACGTGATTGGAGGTTTTGGCCGGATCATCCCTGTTTCCCTGCGCTGATATGGTTCCAAAAACATATCGCAAGGCGGGGGATCAGAGGCAAGCGTTATTTTCCACCGGGAATATCCCTAAGCAAGGATTGGATCGCAGCAATCCGTGCGGCCCCGGCCTCGGCCATGATATCCTCAAGTTTGCGATACTGGGCCAACACTTCGATGCCTGTGTCGGTCAGATGGGCACCGCCGCCCTTAGCGCCCCCTCGGCTCGAGTCCACAAGCGGTTCGCGAAAGGCTGCATTCATGGACTCCACCAACATCCAAGCGCGCTTATAGCTCATGGACATGCTGCGCCCGGCGGCGGCAATGGAGCCTGTATCGCGAATACGCTCTAACAGATCGGCCTTGCCGGGGCCCAGCATTGCCTCGTCACCAAAGACGATACGAATCCGAAGGCTGGGTGGCTCTGGCTGTGTCATGATGCGGGTATGCCAAATTTTCGTTAAGTCTTACAAGACATATCGAAAACCCTCAACTCTGTCGATAGAGGCCTGCACCTCAAAGATCGGCAGGGGCCGCGCCATCCGCCATGGGCGGCACGTCTAGGGGCATCGACCAGTCGGCGGGGTCGGTACATTCTGCCTCGGGACGCGCCAGAAGGATCTGCGCGTGGAAGTGACCGGTGGTTTCCACGCCTTCGGTGTCATGCCCTGCGGCCTGCGCATTGGCGATGGCACGGGCCTGTTCCTCGGGGCTTTCAAATCGGCGGTGGATAAAGGCCGGGATCGGCAGACGTTCAACCACAAGACCGTGGGCGCGCAGCACCTCTGTTGCCTCGGGCCGCTCGTTGCCCCGGATGGGCGACGTCATGACCCAAGGCTTGACCGGGCCGCAAGCCGCCAGCATCCGGTCGAGCGCGCGGGGCATAAGCTGGGCAACAGAGCCGCATTCGACGATCATGTCACAGCGCGCCAGTTCCCGGCCAAGCCCCTCGGATGGTTCTGCACGTTCCAGATCCTCGACAAAGCCGGATTGAAAGAGGCCAACCGCGCGCCCATAGGCAACCGCGTTGGGCATCACGTCAATGCCGGTGACATGCAACGCGGGCGCAGGGCGGCGCAGCCCCGCCAGCCAGCCGCGATCCAAATCAATCACCTCTGCGGAAGACGCGCTGTCGAACACTGGCTGACGGTAGCGGGCAAACACCTGTTCGAGGCTCAGCTCATGCGCCATGAGTGCGGAAACGATGCCATAGCTGCTGGCGAAATCAACGATCCTTGCCTGCTCAAGACCACGCAGGCGCATCATTTCCGCCAGTCCGGCCCGAAACCCCGCGACCGCATGATGTTGGTTGCGATAGCCCAGCCGGTCCATCATGCGGAAATAGGCCCGACAATCGGGTTGATCATAGGTGTCGTCAAAGATGGTGACAAAGCCGGAGGTAGGCGTATCAGAGGGGGCGGTCATGGAAATGTCCCTTGGGGATCAGGGGGGCACATGGCCCGATGGTGCGCAAACTTGCCTCCCGCGCCGTGATTTACAACAGAAATCACGAGAATTTTCACTGTTTCCCACGCAAGCGTGACCCGCGCGCCGTCGTTGAAACAATATTTCGCGGCCATCAGAGGAACGTGACCATCTGTGCGCGGGCGTGGATTGCACCAACCACGGTTAGGGCGCAAGGTAAAGTCAGGTTTCGGTATCACGGTTCAGGAGCGCGCCATGACTAACGCCAGCACACAGATTGTTCCCGATGCCTCCAAGGTCATGATGGGTGCCACGCTCGCTTGGGTCGCGGTGTTGATCTATGCTTCGTCAAATTCCCTCGTCTCGCTGTTGGCCGATATCGGATCACAGAACCTCGTGATGGGGCGCAATGTCATCACCTATTGCAACCTGCTGTTTGTCGGCTCGCTTATGTCGATGGTGCCGATGATTTTCATGTTCTGGCGCGACTGGACTTTTGAGAACCTGCGCGCGCTGACACGGAAAAACTGGGCGATCCTGACGCTTTCGGCGTTCTTTTCCTCCGCTTTGACACCGGGGCTGTTCTTTTACGCGCTGGAGCATACCACGGTCACGAATGTTGTGTTGATGGGCCGGATCGAACCGCCACTTTTTTTGCTGGCGGCCTGGCTGGTCTTGCGCGAGGAGTTCGAGCCTTGGGCCTTTGTTGCCGGTCTGGTGGCGCTTTGCGGGGCGGCGGTGATGATCCTGATGAACAGTGAGGGCGCATCGCTCAACCTTGGCAAGGGCGAGATTGGCGCGCTTTTGGCGACGCTGTCCTATATTGCCTCGACTTTGATTGCCCGCACAGGTCTGCGCGACATTCCTATGGGGATTTTCGCGATCTACCGCACGGCGGTGGGCACGACGGTCTATTTCTTTGTGGCCCTATACCTGTTTGGTCCGAACCATTTTCAGGATGTGTTTGATCCGGTGGTCTGGCAATGGGTTTGGATCTATGCGGTGGTCGTGATCATGGGTGGGCAATTCGCCTGGGCGTTCGGGCTTAAATATGCGCGCTCGGGTGATGTGTCATTGGCCACGTCATTTTCGCCGCTGGCGGCAATTCTGATCGCGATGGTGATGCTGGGCGAAGACCCCGGACCGGGGCTGATCCCCGGCGGCGCAATCATCCTTTTGGCGGTGGGCATCGGCCAGTATGGCCGCCTGCGCCGCCGCCGTCGCGAGGATGACACGATGCGCAAACAGGCGCAGGAGCGCGCGCTGGAACATGAGGGCGCGGTAAACTTCAAAGGGGTCTGAGGACGGGCTCAAAGGCAAACGCCCCGATTGTCACGGGGCGTTTTGCACTTTTCGGCAGGCAAGATTGGCTGTCAGAAATTCCCGACCGAAGGGTGACGGTGCCCGGCAAGCGACCCATAGGCGGGACGCAGGGCATCAGGCAGGGAGGCATAGCTCTGAAAAAGTTCGCGGGCGAGACCGGCAAGCGGCGGAATAGAGACACCCAACGCACCAAGCGCGGCTTGCTTGAGCGCCAGCCCATCCGCCACCTCAGGCAGCATATCGGGTGCAAAGCCAGTGATCTCGCGTCCGGCGTCATGGACTGGCATCAACCAGACAGCGCCGGGCAGGTGATCATGGTTCGCCTCAAACAGAGCAACCGCCTCAGACAAGGCCGATCCCCCGCCTGCGCGCGGATAGGGGGCCAGCACACACAGCCCGGTGGCATTGGCATGGGCAGAGAATGCAGACCTGTCGTCAAGCGGCAGCACCCGGACGGTGGGATAGGCCCCAAGCAGCTCGTGCAGCACGCGCGACCCAAGAGCATTCATATCCTCAAGATAGACCGTGACGCGAACACCTGCTGCAAGCCGGTGGCCAATAGTCCCCAGCGCGTGATGGATCACCTGCGCACCGTCCTGCGCCAGAACAACCATCTCGCGGGTCAGCATCCGGGGCTGGCGGCTGAGGAAAAAGGCAAAGATCTGTTCAGCCATGCCATTGTAATGCGTGACATCACGGGTGTCGTGGACGATGCGGCCAATATCCACCTCGGCCACGTCATACCCCGCCGCATGCACCCGCAGCATGATATCAAGATCGACCGCGTAATCAGTCGCAAGACCGTTGTAGGCGATCAGAGACCGATCAAAGACATAGAGCCCGGAATTGGGTGCGCGCAGATGCGACAAGCCCGGAAACATCTGATGCAGGGCCGGCCGCACCAAAAGGCGGGTCATCGGCATGTTATCGGCGGGGTCGTGCCACGCCCCCTTGATCAAGCCCACGCCGGGGCCGCGGGCAGCGGGCATCTGTGCAAACAGATCAGTGTCAAACCTGTCGAGATCGGCATCGACCTTCATCACCCAGTCATGGCGGGCGGCGGAGACACCTGCGCGCACCGCGTGGCCCATGCCGGTTTGTGTCTCTGAGATAACTGTCGCACCCGCCCCGCGCGCCAATTCTGCCGTCGCATCGGTCGAGCCGTTGTCGACCACCACGACCTCGCCCACATCCGGCATATCCGCAAGCACCGACACGACGCGGGCAATGGTTTGCGCCTCGTTTCTGGCCGGGACAATGACGCTGACCGGGGCGGTCATGGCAACTCCTTGGGAAACAGGAAATACATTCCTTTGTCGAGAACCTAGTCTTTGGCGGCCTTGATCACAATATGAGACGTGTCACGAGAGTAAAATCTCTCGTGAAAGACTGTAACCTGAGCAGAAGGTTAGAACAACTAAAAGGCGAGTGTGGCCGAAACCGCGCGTGTCCAACCCTCAACCTTGGCGGTGCGCAGCTCGGTCGACATCTTTGGCAGAAACTGCTGTTCCAATGCCCAAGTATCGGCAAATCCGGCCTGATCGGGGTATAGACCGATCTGCATCCCCGCCAGCCAAGCCGCCCCAAGCGCTGTGGTTTCCAGCACTTGCGGACGATCCACAGGCGCGTCGATAATGTCTGACAGGAACTGCATGGCCCAGTCAGAGGCGCTCATTCCGCCATCCACCCGCAATACCGCATCGGCCCCGTGCCCGGCCCAATCATCGCGCATCGCCCGCAAGAGATCGCGGGTCTGGAACCCCACGCTTTCCAGCGCCGCACGGGCCAATTCCGCAGGCCCGGTGCTGCGGGTAAGCCCAAAGATCGCCCCCCGACAGTCAGGCCGCCAATAGGGCGCACCAAGCCCGGTAAAGGCAGGCACCAGAACGACTGTTTGATTGGGGTCGGCCTGTTCGGCGAGGGGCTGCGTTTCACTGGCGTGGCGGATCATCTTGAGCCCGTCGCGCAGCCATTGCACCACGGCCCCCGCAACAAAGATCGAGCCTTCGAGCGCATAGGTCGGCTTGCCATCCAATTGATAGGCAATGGTGGTCAGCAGCCGGTTTTGCGAGACAACCGGCGTATCGCCCGTGTTGAGCAGTGCAAAACAGCCGGTGCCATAGGTGGATTTGAGCATCCCCGGCTTGAAACACGCCTGCCCAACTGTGGCCGCCTGCTGATCGCCCGCCACACCGCGAATGGGGATTTCGCGGCCAAAGAGATCGGCGCGGGTGTGGCCATAGTCATCGGCACTGTCGCGCACCTGAGGCAGCATTTGCATCGGGATGCCCAAGAGATCGCAGATCGTGGCGCTCCAGCGCCCTTTGCGGATATCGTAAAGCAGGGTGCGCGCGGCATTTGTGGCGTCGGTTGCGTGCACGCGACCGCCGGTGAGTTTCCAGATAAGATAGCTATCGACGGTACCAAAAAGCAGATCGCCCGCTTGGGCGCGGGCGCGTGCGCCCTCGACATGATCGAGAATCCAGCGCAGTTTTGTTCCGGAAAAATAAGGATCAAGCAAAAGCCCGGTGCGCCCGGCCACCATCGGTTCGTGGCCTGCGGCGCGCAACTCGGCGCAATACTCTGCCGTGCGCCGGTCTTGCCAAACAATCGCGCGGTGAATGGCCTGCCCGGTGTGGCGATCCCAGACCACCGTTGTCTCGCGTTGATTGGTGATGCCGATGGCGGCGATGGCGGCCCCGGTCAGCCCGGCCTTTTCGATCACCGCGCGGCAGGTGCCCGCTGTGGTCGACCACAGATCATTCGCGTCATGCTCGACCCAGCCCGATTGCGGAAAATGCTGGGCGAATTCCTCTTGTGCCGTGGCCGTGATGCGCATCTGCGCATCGAACAGGATCGCGCGGCTCGACGTGGTGCCTTGGTCGATAGCGAGGATATGGGTCATTGGAGTGGGTCCGTAGGTTTGAGTGGTCATCCTCGGGCTTGACCCTAGGATCGCCCTGCCCCGTCATCCTCGGGCTTGACCCGAGGATGACGGAAAGGTCCGGGGCGCGCGGCACGCGCCCCGATGCATTTCACTTACTGCCAGGACTTGATCAACTCGTCATAGGCGATGGTGACCGGCTCTTCGTCCTCGTTCTCAAGTTTGGCCTTGGGCGCGCCGGGCTGGCTCAGCCAATGCTCGGGGTCCATTTCCTCGTTGAGTTTGGGGCCGATGTCGCCTTGGATGCCGGCACGTTCAAGCCGCTCAAGCACGCGCTCTTGATCCGCGCAGAGCGCATCAAGCGCCTCTTGCGGGGTTTTGGCGCCCGACATGGCATCGCCGATATTCTGCCACCAAAGCTGGGCCAGTTTCGGATAGTCGGGCACGTTGGTGCCGGTGGGCGACCACTGAACGCGCGCGGGTGAGCGGTAGAATTCCACAAGGCCGCCCAGCTTGTCGGCGCGCTCGGTAAAGCTGTCGTGCTGGATCGTCGACTCGCGGATGAAGGTGAGGCCGGTGTGGGCCTTTTTCACATCCACGGTTTTCGAGGTCACGAACTGCGCATAGAGCCACGCCGCTTTAGCGCGGTCAACGGGGGTGGATTGCATCAGGGTCCAGCTACCGGCATCCTGATAGCCCACTTTCATGCCCTCTTCCCAATAAACGCCATGTGGGCTGGGGGCCATGCGCCATTTCGGCGTGCCGTCTTCGTTCATCACCGGCAGGTCGGGTTTAACCGAGGCTGCGGTAAAGGCGGTGTACCAGAACATCTGTTGCGCAACGTTGCCCTGCGCGGGGATTGGGCCCGCCTCAGAGAAGGTCATGCCAGCGGCGGCAGGGGGCGAGTATTTCTGAAGCCACTCAATCGCCTTGGTGACGGCATAGACCGCCGCAGGGCTGTTGGTGGCACCGCCACGCGCGACACAGGACCCCACAGGCTGCGAATTTTCATTCACACGGATGCCCCATTCATCGACCGGCAGGCCGTTAGGTTCACCCTTGTCGCCCATCCCGGCCATGGACATCCACGCGTCGGTATAGCGCCAGCCAAGGCTGGGGTCTTTCTTGCCATAGTCCATGTTGCCAAAGACTTCGCCCTCGACGCCCAAATGGCTGAGGTCACGGCCGGTAAAGAATTCGGCGATATCCTCATAGGCCGACCAATTGACCGGAACGCCCAGATCATAGCCGTATTTCTCTTTGAAATCGGCCTTGTTCTTGTCGTCGTTGAACCAATCGTAGCGGAACCAGTAGAGGTTGGCGAATTGCTGGGTTGGCAGTTGATAGACCTTGCCATCGGGGCCGGTGGTGAACGACAGGCCCACGAAATCGTCGATATCAAGCGTCGGGCTGGTCACATCCGCGCCCTCGCCTGCCATCCAGTCGGTCAGGTTGCGTACCTGCTGATACCGCCAATGGGTGCCGATAAGGTCACTGTCGTTGACATAGCCGTCATAGATATTCTCGCCCGACTGCATCTGGGTTTGCAGTTTTTCGACCACATCGCCTTCGCCGATGAGGTCATGCGTGACCTTGATGCCGGTGATGGCGGTAAAGGCCGGGGCCAGCACCTTGGATTCGTAGCTATGCGTGTCGATGGTTTCCGACACAACCTTGATTTCCATGCCGGAAAAGGGCTGAGCGGCGTCGATGAACCACTGCATTTCCGCCTCTTGCTCGGCGCGGGAGAGCGACGACAGATCGCCGATTTCCGCATCGAGAAACGCCTTTGCCGCCTCCATATCGGCGAAGGCGGGCGAGGCCATCAGGCCCAGCGACACCAGCGCGGTGGTTGTTTTCATTCGAAAGTTCATGGTTTCCCTCCCTAGGTGAACTTTGTTGGTGATTGATCCCGGTCTAAACCCAGCGAAACACCGCCGCGGCATAGATCAGGCAGAGGATCAGCGCATAAGGCTGGTTCGCGCCGACAATTCCGAGCCAGGCCAGGTTGAGAAAGGCCGAGCCGAGAAGCGTGATGAAAAGACGATCGCCGCGCGTCGTCTCGATCCGAAGGATGCCAACACGCGGGGTTTCGGGGAATTTGATCGCCAGCACCGTGAAGGTGATGAGCAGCGCCGCGATGACCCCGAAGAAGATCGCGGTGGGGAGTGTCCAAGCCATCCAGTCCATGTTTAGTCCTCCCTCAGACGCGGCCTAGGGCGAAGCCCTTGGCGATGTAGTTCCGCACGAAATAGATCACGAGCGCGCCGGGCACGATGGTGAGCACCCCTGCCGCCGCCAGAACGCCCCAATCGAGACCGCTTGCCGACACGGTGCGGGTCATGGTGGCGGCGATGGGCTTGGCATCAACGCTGGTCAGCGTGCGGGACAAGAGCAATTCCACCCATGAGAACATGAAGCAGAAGAACGCGGCCACGCCTACGCCCGATGCAATCAGTGGCATGAAGATTTTCACGAAGAACCGCCCGAAGGAATAGCCGTCGATATAGGCGGTCTCGTCGATCTCTTTGGGGACGCCGCGCATGAACCCCTCTAGAATCCACACGGCCAGCGGCACGTTGAAGAGGCAATGCGCCAGCGCCACGGCGATATGCGTGTCAAACAACCCCACGCTTGAATAAAGCTGAAAGAACGGCAGGGCAAAGACCGCAGGCGGGGCCATCCGGTTGGTCAAAAGCCAGAAGAAGAGATGTTTGTCGCCCAAGAAACTATAGCGCGAGAACGCATAGGCGGCAGGCAGGGCCACGGCAATCGACAGAACCGTGTTCATCACCACATAGATCAGCGAATTGACATAGCCCATATACCAACTGGCATCGGTGAGGATGGTGGCATAATTCGCCAGCGTCGGGCTCTGCGGCCAGAGCGAGAAGGTGCCAAGAATCTCGTCATTGGTCTTGAAGCTCATGTTTACGAGCCAATAGATCGGCAAGAGCAGGAACACGAGGTAAAGCACCATCACCACGTTGACGCGCGGCAGGGCAAGGCCACGTGTGGTGCTGCGGGTCGCGGTCAGATCGGCCATCACTTGCCCTCCCGTTTGTCGAGATTGACCATGACTGTGTAAAACACCCATGAAATCAGCAGGATCACGAGGAAATACATGATCGAAAAGGCGGCGGCTGGGCCGAGGTCGAACTGCCCGAGCGCCATTTTCACGAGGTCGATGGAGAGGAACGTCGTGGCATTGCCCGGACCGCCGCCCGTGACCACGAAAGGCTCGGTATAGATCATGAAACTGTCCATGAAGCGCAGGAGGATGGCGATCATCAGCACCCCCGTCATCTTGGGCAATTCGATATAGCGGAACACGGCCCAGCGGCTGGCCTGATCAATCTTGGCGGCCTGATAATAGGCGTCAGGGATAGATTGCAGCCCGGCATAGGCAAGAAGGGCGACCAGCGATGTCCAGTGCCAGACATCCATCACGATCAGCGTCACCCAAGCATCCACCGCATCCTGAGTATAGTTATAGTCCACCCCCAGCGCCGCCAGCGTATGCCCCAAGAGGCCGATATCGACCCGGCCAAAGATTTGCCAAATGGTGCCCACCACGTTCCACGGGATCAAGAGCGGCAAGGACATGAGCACAAGGCAGACCGACACCCAGATGCCGCGCTTGGGCATATTGAGCGCCACCAGAATGCCCAGCGGCACCTCGATGGCGAGGATGATCGCAGAAAAGATCGCCTGCCGTTGCAGCGCGTCCCACATCCGCTCTGAGGCGAGCATTTCTTCAAACCACTCCAGCCCCGCCCAGAAGAACTGGTTGTTTCCAAAGGTATCCTGCACCGAATAGTTGACCACGGTCATCAGCGGGATCACGGCGGAGAACGCCACGAGGATCAGCACAGGCAGGACAAGGAACCATGCCTTTTGATTGACGGTCTTCTCCATCACGCGGCCTCCTGCGCCTGAGATTTCGGCGTGACGCGCCAGTCATCGGCATAGACGTTGATCGCCGCCGGATCGAAGGTAAGGCGCGTCATCTCGGGCGAAATCAGCGCGCCCTCGGCGGCAATGGCGTTGATCTGAACCCCGGCCAATTCGCAGCGGACGATCTTGTGACGGCCCACATCCTCGATCCGCCGCACGGTCACTGGCAGGCCATCAGCCCCCGCCGTCAGACGCACGAATTCCGGCCGCACACCGATTTGCACCCGGCCTGTGGGGCGGGCATAGTCGGCCCCCAGCGGGATTTCGACGCCCTGCACCACGGCCTTGGTGCCGGAAACCTCTGCGTCGAGCAGGTTCATGCCCGGCGAGCCGATGAAATAGCCCACGAATGTATGTTCTGGCCGCTCAAAGAGTTCCTGTGGGGTGCCCATCTGAACGACGCGACCGTCATGCATGACCACCACCTTGTCGGCAAAGGTCAGCGCCTCGGTCTGATCGTGGGTGACGTAGATCATCGTATGGCCAAACTCGTGATGCAGCGCCTTGAGCTGCGTTCTGAGTTCCCATTTCATATGCGGGTCGATCACCGTCAGCGGTTCATCGAAGAGAAGCGCGTTGACGTCTTCGCGCACCATGCCGCGCCCAAGGCTAATTTTCTGCTTGGCATCTGCTGTAAGGCCGCGCGCCTTGCGGCCTAGCTCTGCCTCCATCCCGATCATGCGGGCGATGGTTTGAACCCGCTCGGCGATATAAGACGCCTCTGCCCCGCGATTGCGCAGCGGAAAGGCCAGATTGTCGCGCACGGTCATGGTGTCATAGACCACCGGAAACTGGAACACCTGCGCAATGTTGCGCGCGGCGGTGGCCTGATCGGTGACGTCCTGATCGTTGAAGAGGATACGGCCTTGGCTAGGGCGCAAGAGGCCTGAAATGATGTTGAGCAGCGTGGACTTGCCACAGCCTGACGCCCCCAAGAGCGCGTAAGCCTCGCCATCGCCCCAGACGTGATTGAGTTCCTTGAGCGCGAAATCCGCCTCGGACGCGGGGCGCGAGAGGTAGCTATGCGCGAGATTATCAAGCGTGATCTTGGCCATGGTTCCCCCTCACGCCGCCTCGGCATAGGGCGCGGGTGCGACCAGCGCGCCATCTGCCCCGAATACATAGACATGCGACGGATCAAGATAGACCCGCAACGCCGCCCCCAGTTTCAGATCGCGCACCCCGTGGATAAGACCCACCCAGCGCTCGCCATGGTGATCCAGATGCACAAAGGTTTCAGACCCGGTGATCTCGGTCACGTTGAGGCGTGTGTCAAAGGTCAGCGCATCGGCGGTATGCCGATCAAGTTCCAGATGATTGGGCCGGAAGCCCGCCGTATAGGTGCCGTCCGCCAAAGCGGCCATGCTGCCCAGCGCCTCGGCCGATTGCCCATCGCCAAAGAGGATGCGGTTGCCGGTCTTGGTGACGCTGAGGAAATTCATCGGCGGATCGCTAAAGACGCGCGCGGTCGTGGCATCGCGCGGTTGGCGGTAGACTAGCGGCGTGGGGCCGAACTGCGTGACACGCCCCTCCCACAGGGTTGCGGTATTGCCGCCCAAAAGCAGCGCCTCTTCCGGCTCTGTTGTGGCGTAGACAAAGATGCTGCCAGCCGCCTCGAAAATCTTGGGAATTTCGGCGCGCAATTCCTCGCGCAGCTTGTAATCGAGATTTGCCAGCGGCTCATCCAGCAGCACCAGCCCCGCCTCTTTGACCAGTGCGCGGGCCAGCGCGCAGCGCTGTTGTTGGCCGCCCGACAGCTCTAGCGGTTTGCGCGCCAGCATCGGGGACAATTGCATGAGGTCGGCGGTTTTCTTGACCGCTGCGTCGATTTCGGCGCTGGATTTGCCCATCAGGCGCAGGGGCGAGGCGATGTTGTCGTAGACGGTCATCGAGGGGTAGTTGATGAATTGCTGATAGACCATGGCCACGCGGCGATCCTGCACGCGCATCCCCGTCACATCCGCGCCATTCCACAGAATGCGGCCTGTTGCAGGCACATCAAGCCCCGCCATCAAGCGCATGAGCGAGGTTTTCCCCGAGAGGGTCGGGCCCAGAAGCACGTTCATCGTGCCAGCCTCGAGCGTGAGATCGGTCGGGTGAATATGCACCTGCCCGTTCACACGTTTCGATACCCCCTTGAGTGTCAGCGCCATGCGGTCGATCCCTCCGTTATCCCTTGGCAGCCACGGGGGCAGCCCGATCAAGGCCGCGCTCGTGCTGCATCCAGTCGTCGAGCGCTGCAATCTGCGCCTCGGTCATCTTGAGGCCCAGACGGGTGCGCCGCCAGACCACATCCGCCGCCGTTCGGGCGTATTCATGGTCCATCTGCCAACGCACCTCGGCCCCGGTCAAACCGGCCCCGAAATCGGGGCCAAGATCGGCTGCCTCGCGCGCTTGGCCCAGAATATCCTGCGCCTCGGTCCCATAGGCGCGCACCAAGCGGCGCGCCCCTGCCGCCGTCAGAAACGGATAGGCCCGGTGCAGACTCTCTGTCAGCGAGTCAAACCCGTCAACGGGGAAATTACCCCCCGGCAGGGCGACGCCTGCGGTCCAATCCGCGCCCGCCTCTGGAAAGAAGGGCCGCAGTTTGGCCAGCGCTGCCTCGGCCAATTTGCGATAGGTGGTGATCTTGCCGCCAAAGATGTTCAAAAGCGGCGCGCCCGGCCCCTCGGCCAGCGTGAGCACATAGTCACGGGTGGCGGCAGTGGCGGATTTCGCGCCATCATCATAAAGCGGGCGCACGCCCGAATAGGTCCAAACGATATCAGCGCGTGTCACGGGCGTCTGGAAATACTCGGATGCAAAGCGGCAGAGATACTCAGCCTCTTCCGGTGTGCATTCCGGGCGGCTATCGGCCTGCCCATGTTCGGCATCGGTGGTGCCGATCAGGGTGAAATCCCCCTCATAGGGGATGGCAAAGATGATCCGCCCATCGGTGCCCTGAAAGAAATAGCATTTGTCATGGTCAAACAGGCGGCGCGTCACGATATGGCTGCCGCGCACCAGCCGCACCCCCTCGGCAGAATTAAGGCGCAGCGTGCCCGAGATCACATCCTTGACCCAAGGTCCGGCGGCATTGACCAGCGCGCGTGCCTGCACCACCTCGGTGATACCGGTTTCCTGATCCTTGAGCGTTACCTGCCACAAATCACCCACACGCTCGGCTGATTGCACGCGGGTGCGGGTGCGGATGCGGGCACCACGCGCCGCAGCATCGCGCGCATTGAGCACGACAAGGCGGCTATCCTCGATCCAGCAGTCGGAATATTCATAGGCGCGGGTGAACTTGTCCTTGAGCGGCGCGCCCTCGGGCGTCTTGCGCAGATCAAGCGTAGAGGTCGCGGGCAGGATTTTCCGGCCCCCAAGATGATCGTAGAGAAACAGCCCCAGACGGATCAACCAAGCGGGCCGCCGCCCCTTCATCCATGGCATGACCAGATTGAGGATGCGCGAGGTCGGCGTTTCGCCCTCGAACCGCATATCGCGGTGGTAGGGCAGAACAAAGCGCATGGGCCAGCTGATATGCGGCATCGCACGCAGCAGCGTTTCGCGCTCGATCAGCGCCTCGCGCACCAGCCGGATTTCGAAATATTCGAGATAGCGCAGGCCGCCATGGAAGAGCTTGGTCGACGCGCTTGACGTGGCCCAAGCGAGATCGTTCATCTCGGCCAATTCAACGCGCAATCCACGCCCCGCCGCATCACGGGCGATGCCACAGCCGTTGATGCCGCCGCCGATGACGAACAGGTCGATCACTGTGTTCCCGCGGCCCTGCGACACGCGCCCCTCCCACCGTAAGATGAGCGCAAACGAACCATTTTTTGACCACATCGGTCAAGAATGAATGTTCGTTTTGTTTCTTTTTAAAATACACCTATTGATTTTATTAAATAATTTTCCAAACCCACCTCACTTCAACGGGCGAACGAACGGATTTTGCCACCCAACACCGCGCCAGCAGGCGATCCGGGCTGTCGATTCGTCCGCCATGCCGCAGCGCGGCGGAGGCTTTGCTTGCAGAGATCCCCAAAACGAACATAATCGAACCTGTAACCGATCAAGGCCCGCCATGTCCCAGAGCTTTCGCCAACCCGACATTCTCGAAATTGCCCGCGCCGAAGGCAAGGTTACGGTCGAGGATCTCGCAGAACGCTTTGATGTCACCGTTCAAACCATCCGCCGCGACCTGACCGAACTTGCCAATGCGGGCAAGCTGGAGCGCGTGCATGGCGGCGCGATCCTGCCGTCTGGCGTGTCCAATATCCTGTACGAGGAACGCCGCCGCCTCAATGAGCCTGCCAAGGCCGCGATTGGCCGCGCCTGTGCGGCGGCTATTCCGCATAATGCCTCGGTCTTTCTGGACATCGGCACCACGACCGAAGCGGTGGCGCGCGAATTGATGGATCATCGCAACCTCATGGTCGTCACCAACAATATGAACGTGGCGCAAATCCTGCTGACCAACAAGGATTGCGAGATTGTCGTGGCAGGCGGCGCGCTCAGGCGATCCGACAATGGCTTGGTCGGCAATCTGACCGCGCGCACCATCGAGAATTTCAAGTTCGATTACGCGATTCTGGGATGTTCCGCGCTGGACGAGGACGGCGACATGCTCGATTTCGACATTCAGGAGGTGGTGGTGGGCCAGACCCTGCTCAACCGCTCGCGCGAGGTGTTTCTGGTCGCCGATCACTCAAAATTCCAGCGCAGTGCGCCGGTGCGGCTAGGGTCTATTCGCGATGTAGATCAGGTCTTTACCGACCGCCCCTTGCCGGCACCGCTGGCTGAAAACTGTATTGGTTGGGGAACACGGGTGCAGGTGGCGGGCATGCCGGGCAAGCGTCAGTCGACCTGAAACACCTTGTCCCGGCTGGTGTGACCGCGCAGCAGGGTCAGGCGCGATTTTGGCACGCCCAGCGCCTTGGCCAAGAGTTTTTGAACGGCGGCATTGGCCTTGCCATCCTCGGGCACGGTGGTGACATAGACCCGCAGCACGTCATCCTCTGCAACGATGCGATTGCGCGCGGCCTTGGGCGTGACCCGCAGGGTAAAGGTGGTGCCGGGCTGGGCCAATGCGCTGAGGTCGGGGATGTCCATGGCACCGCAATAGCGGCTGGCTTGAGCCTGTCCAAGAGGATTTGCAGCATCGGGGCTTGACCCCGGGCGCGCGCTTGCCGACATGTGGGGGGCCTTGCAGGAGAAAGACACCGATGCCCACGCCCAATCCCGCCGCCCTTGATTTTCTGCTGTCGCGCCGCTCGCGCCCAGCCAAGACGCTGGGGCTGCCGGTGCCCGACAGCGACGCCCTGCGCCCGCTCTTGGCCGCAGCCACCCGCGTGCCCGACCACGGCAAGCTGGAGCCGTGGCGCCTGATCGTGCTGGAACGCGCGGCCCTCGTGCGGCTGGCGGGGCTGGTGGCCAAAGCAGGCGCGCGGCTGGGCAAATCCCCCGAGGATATCGCCAAGGCCGAGACGCAATTCGCCGATGCGCATCTGGCGGTTGCCGTGATCGAGAGCCCGAAACCCTCGGACAAGATTCCGGCGATCGAACAGACCTATTCGGCGGCCTGCGTCTGTCTTAGCCTCTTGAATGCTGCCCTTGCCGCTGGTTGGGGGGCCAATTGGCTGAGCGGTTGGCCCAGCCATGACCGGGGTTTCGCGCAGACCGCCCTTGGGCTGACCGAACACGAGCGTATCGCCGGTTTTCTCCATATCGGCACCGAAGGGGCCGCCCCGCCCGAGCGACCGCGCCCTGACATCGACGCCATCACCACTTGGGTTTCGGAATGATTTTCGCCAGTTTCTTCAAGGCCTTGGGTCAGATCGGCGACCCGCGCTTTCGCAAGGTGCTGTTCTTGGGAGTGGGTCTGACGCTGGCCCTGCTGATCGCGGCCTATGCTGGTGTGCTCTGGCTCATTCAGGTGGCTGTGGGCGACAGCACCACCCTGCCACTGCTCGGCGAGGTGACATGGCTGGGCGATCTTTTGAGCGGCGCGTCGTTCCTGCTGATGATCGTTCTGTCGGTATTCCTGATGGTGCCGGTCGCCTCTGCCATCACCTCGATGTTTCTCGATACTGTGGCGCAGGCGGTGGAGGACCGGCATTATCCGCATCTGCCCCCGGCCAGCATCGTGCCCTTTGGTGAGGCGCTGCGCGACACGATCAACTTTTTGGGCGTCATCATCGGTGCGAATGTTGTGGCGCTGTTTCTCTACGCGCTTTTCACGCCCTTTGCGCTTTTCATCTTTTGGGGCTTGAACGGCTATCTTCTGGGGATGGAATATTTCCAACTTGTCGCCATGCGCCGGGTTGGGCGCGCGGGGGCCAAGACATTGCGCAAGAAACATCGTCTGACCATTTGGGCGGCTGGTGTGTTGATGGCGATGCCGCTTTCAATCCCGCTGGTGAACCTGCTTATTCCGATCTTGGGGGCGGCCACCTTTACCCATATCTTCCACGCTACTCAGGCGCGGCAGGTGGGGCCATCCGGTTGAACATATCCAGATCGCGCACCGTGATCATTCCCGAAATGATCGTGCCGCCGATAATGATCCAGAGCACGATGGCGATGCCGGTGGTGATCCACGCCTTTTTCTTGAGGTGGTGATGTTCGGGTGATCCCGCATGAGTGCCGGGGACGATCTGACCCAGATCCCCTTGGGTCTGAATGCGGATGGGCAGCACGACGAAAAACGTCATGAACCAGATCACGGCAAAGAGCACGATGGCCGAGGTAACGCCCATCAGACCTGCTCCAGTTCCACGAGGCAGCCGTTGAAATCCTTGGGGTGCAGGAACAATACCGGCTTGCCATGCGCGCCGATCTTGGGCTCTCCGCTGCCCAGCACCCGCGCGCCGATGGATTTCAGATGGTCGCGCGCCGCGATGATATCCTCGACCTCATAGCAGACATGGTGAATCCCGCCCGAGGGGTTCTTATCCAAAAACCCTTGGATCGGGCTGTTTTCGCCCAAAGGATAGAGCAATTCGATCTTGGTATTGGGCAATTCGATGAAGACGACGGTCACGCCATGATCCGGCTCGTCCTGCGGCGCGCCCACTTTTGCGCCAAGCGCATGGCGATACTGATCGGCGGCGGCGGTAAGGTCCGGCACGGCTATGGCAACATGATTGAGGCGTCCGATCATGGGGCAATCCTTTCGCATGAATTTCCCCTGTTATGGGGATGAACGCAGGAACTGACAAGCGACAGGGGGACGCAACCCGCGCATTAACCTTGCGTTCACCACAATCGGGCCATGCTGCGGGGATGTCGTGACAGAAGGATGCGCCCGATGACCGATCTTGACAGCCTTGCGCGCCCGCGCACCCCCAATGCCCAACGCCCGCTTTTGGGCATGACCGTTCTGGCGGTCGAGGATAGCCGCTTTGCCTCAGAGGCGCTGCGCCTGATGTGTCTGCGCAGCGGCGCACGCATCCGGCGCGCCGATTGCCTGACCTCGGCGCGGCGGCATTTGCAGGTCTACCGCCCGTCGGTGGTGATCGTCGATCTGGGCCTGCCCGATGGGCGCGGCGAGGATCTGATTGCCGAGCTTGCCCGCGCATTGCCCCGTGTGGGGGTGATCCTCGCGACCAGCGGCGATGCCGGGGCCGAGGCGCGGGCGCGCATGGCTGGGGCCGATGGGCTGCTGCTCAAGCCGGTGGCGAGCCTTGGCATCTTTCAGCAAGAGGTGCTGCGCCATGTGCCCGCCGACCGGCGGCCCCTTGGCCCCTATGCGGTGCAGGCCGAGGTGATCCACCCCGATCCGCTGGCGTACCGCGACGATCTTGACCATGTGCAAAACCTGCTGAGCCATGATCGCACGCCCGACATCCTAAGCTATGCGGCACAGTTTCTGGCCAGCGTTGCACGGGCCGCCGAGGATACCAGTCTGGCCGAGGCAGCGGCAGGGCTGACCGGGCATTGCCCCGAGGCGGGGATTGCGCGGGTCATGGGGCTGATCACGGCAAGGCTGGCGGCGCAGGCGGCGCTCTAGCAGGACGCTTTGCTTTGCCGCAGCCCACCGCTAGATAGGGCGTCATGCGCGCCCTTCCCGCCCCTCTTGCCACGTGGATTTCTGCCCGCAACTGGCAGCTTCACCCGCATCAGGCGGAGATGCTGGCGCGGGCGGATGATCCTGCGACGCTGCTTATCGCCCCCACAGGCGGGGGCAAGACGCTGGCGGGGTTTCTGCCATCCTTGGCGGATTTGGCAACAGGCGATCACGCCGGGCTGCACACGCTTTATATCTCGCCGCTCAAGGCGCTCGCGGCGGATATTCGGCGCAACTTGACCACGCCTGTCACGGAAATGGGCCTGCCCATCCGGATCGAGGATCGCACCGGCGACACCTCTGCCCATACCAAGCGCCGCCAACGCGCCGACCCGCCCCATATCCTGTTGACCACACCCGAAAGTCTGGCGCTGCTGACCTCTTACGAGGATGCGCCGCGCATTTTTGCAGGCCTGAAGCGCGTTGTGATCGACGAGGTGCATGCCTTGGCCGAGAGCAAGCGCGGCGATCAGCTCATGCTGGCGCTGACCCGGCTTCAGGCGCTCTGCCCCGACATGCGGCGCGTGGGCCTGTCGGCCACGGTCGAGGACCCACCGGCCCTCGCGCGCTACATGGCACAGGGCAGGTCAGATTGCGCGATCCTCATGGCCGATCCGGGGCCGGAACCAGATATCGCCATGTTGGAGACCACGGAGCCGCCCCCTTGGGCCGGGGGCGGTGCCGCCTATGCCATTCCCGCCGTGCTGGATGCGGTGCGACAGCACAAGACGACGCTGATTTTCCACAACACCCGCGCACAGGCCGAGATTTTCTTTCACAACCTCTGGCTTGCCAATGATGACGCCCTGCCCATCGGCATCCATCACGGCAGCCTTGACCGGGTGCAGCGCGAGCGGGTCGAGGCAGCAATGGTGCGCGGCGATCTGCGTGCCGTGGTTTGCACCGGCAGTCTCGATCTGGGGCTGGATTGGGGCGATGTCGATCTTGTCATTCAGGTGGGCGCGCCCAAGAACGTCAAACGCCTTGTGCAGCGGATCGGGCGGGCCAATCACCGCTACAATGCCCCGTCCAAGGCGCGTCTGGTGCCTGCCAACCGGTTCGAGGTGGTGGAATGCCGCGCAGCCCTTGAGGCCGTGCGCGCCCGCGATCTGGATGGCGAGGCGCGCGGGCCGGGGCCACGCGATGTGCTGTGCCAGCATATCCTGATCCGCGCCTGTGCGGGGCCGTTCGAGGCGGATGTGCTCTTTGCCGAAGTGATCGGGGCCGGGGCCTATGCGCAGCTGACGCGTGCCGAGTTCGACGCCTGTCTCGAATTCTGCGCCACGGGGGGCTATGCGCTCCGGGCCTATGACCAATGGCAGCGCCTGCAACAGCGCACCGATGGCCTCTGGCAGTTGCGTGATCCGCGCTCTGCCCGGCTTATTCGTATGAATATCGGCACCATTCAGGACACAGACACGCTCAAGGTGCGGATGCGGCGCACGCGCGGCGGCAAACCCTTGGGGGAAATCGAAGAGGGCTTTGCGGCTACTCTCACCCCCGGCGATACATTCCTGATCGGCGGGCAGATCGTGCGCTTTGAATCCCTGCGTGAAATGGTGGTCGAGGTCAGCCGTGATCCCGGCCGCAAGCCCAAGATTGCCACCTATATGGGCACCAAATTCGCCACCTCGACGCAGTTGTCAGAACGTATCCTGCACATGCTCGGGGCCCCCGATTGGCCGGATTTGCCCACCCCGGTGCGCGATTGGCTGCACCTGCAACGGCAGGTGTCGCAAATGCCGGAACCTGACAGCCTGCTGATCGAAAGCTTTGCCCATGAGGCGCGCGAACATCTGTGCATCTACGGCTTTGCCGGGCGCAACGCGATGCAGACACTGGGCCTTTTGGTGACAAAACGGATGGAGGAGACGGGCCTTGCGCCGCTGGGTTTCGTTGCCACCGATTACGCCACGCTGATCTGGGGGCTTGAGCCGGTGACGGATGCGGCCCCCCTCTTTGCCCCCGATGCGCTGCGCCAAGGGCTGGAAAGCTGGCTCATGTCCAATGCGGTGATGAAGCGCACTTTTCGCGCCTCTGCCACGATTGCCGGGCTTATTCAGCGCAACACCCCCGGCGCGCGCAAGAGCGGGCGGCAGGCGACGCTCTCGTCGGATATTCTCTATGACACGCTGGTGAAATACGACCCAAACCATCTTTTGCTCGATATTACCCGACAAGAGGCGATGCGCGGGCTGGTGGACTTTGGCCGCATCGAAGAGATGCTGGCGCGCGTTGCAGGACGCATCACGCTGCGGCGGCTGGCACGGGTCAGCCCGCTTGCGGCGCCGCTTTTTCTTGAAGCGGGACGCATGCCGGTGGAGGGGGCCGCGCAAGAGCGGCTTTTGGCCGAAGAAAGCGCGCGGCTCTTGGCGGCGGCGGGTCTTGCCCCCTGAGCACGGTCTTGCCATTTCATCGGCAAAGCGGCACCAATGCCGCATGAACGGTTACGGATTCACACTCGCTGGAACGGCGTTGACGGCCTTGCCCTCGGGTGCGCTGTATTGGGAGGCGCGCAATTTGCTGTGTGTCTCGGACCTGCATTTGGGCAAGGCACTGCGTCGTGCGCGCCTTGGCGAACCGCCCCTGCCCCCCTATGAAACCCGCGACACGCTGACCCGGCTCGAAAGCGATCTGCGCCGCACCGGGGCGGCGACCGTGATCTGCCTGGGTGACAGTTTCGATGACAGCGCCGCCGCCATGCATCTGCCCGAGGCGGAAAAGCTGTGGATCGCCAAATTGCAGGCGGGGCGCCGATGGGTGTGGATCGAGGGCAATCACGATCCGGGTCCGATTGACCTTGGCGGGGCACATATGGCCGAACTGCCGGTGCCGCCGCTCTTGTTTCGCCATATCGCCCGCGCGGGGCACAGCGGTGAAATCTCGGGGCATTATCACCCCAAGGTGCGGCTGGCCCTCAAGGGCCGCAGCCTGAGCCGCCCCGCCTTTTTGATCGACAGCGACCGGATCATTCTGCCCGCGTTTGGCACCTATACCGGCGGTCTTTGGTCTGACGATCCGGTGCTTACCGGGCTGATGCGGCGGGATGCGGTGGCGGTGCTGACCGGGGCCATGGCCCATGCGGTGCCCATGCCCCGCGGCACTTATCGCGCCTGAAACACCGCATCGAGACTGTCGATCACCCCTGCCGCCTCGAGGTTGGGGCGGTATTTTCGGCTGACTGGCACGCGATCGCCATTCTTGAGCAGCAGGAATATCTTGCCGCCGCTCTCGCGCTCGGTGCCGCTGATGGCAGCAAAAGCAACCCAGTGCGACCGATGGGTGCAAATGCCCGCAACCGGCTCCATCTCTTCGATCGCATCGACAAGGCGCAAGCGCAGCGTTTCGATACCATCGCTGGTTGCCACCTCGACATAATGGTTATTGGCGGACAGACGGTGTATTTCGGCAAAAGGCGGGCAGGACAGCCGCCGATGCAACCGGGTTTGCGCGGGCGTCTCCGGCTTGGGCGCAGGGCGCGACCAATAGCTGGTCGGCGCCTCGGCACCGATTTGCCGCCGCACAACAAAAACCCCGCAGGCAATCAGAAAACTGTTGAGGGTAATCTTGATCGGGTTCAGATCCTCATGCGCCAAAATCGGGTCCATCCAGCCGCGCAGAAACCAGATCAACGGACCAAGGGCGATGCCGACAAGAAAACTTGCGCCAAGATCGAAAAGCGCCGGATGCCGCCCCCCCAAGAGCGCCCGCATGGTAGCCCGGGCAGCAAAGCCAACCAGGATGGCCGCCGTGATGACCGCAGCCCAATAGGCGGTGCGGATCGGCCAGCTCATTGTATCATAGCTTCCGAACGGGCCGGCCAGAACCGCAAAGCCCAATGTGGCCGTCCAAACATAGAATGTCACGGACGAGAACAGCAGTGAAAACGTATCCACAAAATGCAGGCGCAGATCAGACCAGTTCAACGTGCCACCCTTGTCCGTTCCCATTTCATATGCATTTATCAGCATGATTGCTCTAGTCCAACCTAACGTCGCCAGAGTGGTTCAATTTACTGTCAACGTAACGTGACATCATAAACAATGGGAAAGCCTCGGAAAATGTCCCCTGACATTGAACAGAAAATTCGCCGCAGCTTTGCGGCGCAGGCGATGATGACCACCTTGGGCGCGCGTCTTGTGGCCCTTTCTGACGGGGCCACGGTGATCGAGGCCCCCATTCTGCCCGGCAGCCGGCAACAACACGGCTTTGGCCATGCCGGTCTGACCTTTGCCATTGGTGACAGTGCTGCGGGCTATGCCGCGCTCAGCCTGATGGCCGACGGGGCCGAGGTGCTGACCACCGAGATGAAAATCAACCTGCTCGCCCCAGCGCAAGGAGAGCGCCTGATTGCTCGTGGCAGGGTGATCAAGCCCGGGCGTCGCCTTGTGATCGTGCAGGCGGATGTCTATGCGCTGCAGGATGGGGTTGAGACCCATATTGCCCTGCTCACCGGCACGATGATCCCGGTCTGAGTGTGGACGAGGAATCACCACGCGCCGTCAGGCTGTGATTTCCGGGGTCAGGGTGAAACTCGCGCGCATTCCCAGCCCTGTGACATAGTAATCGTCCAGCCCGATCCGCACCTCTGGGTCGAGCACGGACCAGTCGATCCAATCAAGATCAAAGCCGGTATCATAGGCCACCATGGCAACCGCCCCCCGCCCCGGTACAAGCGCCGGGCGCGCGCGCCCTGCCACCGCCTCGCGCGTGCGGTCGATCCACAGAACCGGATCTTCGGTATCGAGAAATCGGCCATCCACCACCACGAGGCGCGGGTGCAGATCCCGGATCAATTCAAAAAGATCATGCAGGTCGGCCACCTTTTCCAAGAGATCAAAAAGCACAATCACATCATATTGCCGCCCGGCCCGCACCTCTGATCGGATTTCCTCGACCGGATCGGCAGAGCGCAGATCAATCCGCTCGCGCAATCCGACATCGGGCAGCCGGCCAAACCGCTCGACCATGGTGGCATCCGTTTCGATCCCCACCACCTGCAAGGCCCCCGCCGCCGCCAACGCATAGCACCATGCCCCATCGCCAGCCCCGATCAGCATCACCGTCGAATCGGCAATCGCGTGGCGATAGCTATCCACCAACAGCGCATGCCGCGCCTGCGCCCGGTTCAAGCCGCCGGTTTTGTCATCGTCCGCCTGCCGTTTGAACCCATACCCCATGATCGTCATCACACACCCATCAGCCTGTATCGCCTTTGGTCTTGTAACATGACAAAAGATAGCAAACCCTTAAGCGCGATTTGGTTCAGTACGCAGGCCCATGACAACACCCCTGACCCCCGCTCTCTTGCTTCAGGCCTATGCCTCTGGTGTGTTTCCCATGTCGGAACGCCGCGACGATCCCGAGGTGTTCTGGGTTGATCCGCACCGCCGGGGGATTCTGCCGCTTGATGGGTTCCACATTTCACGGTCGCTGGCGCGCCGGATGCGGCAAGGCCGCTATGAGGCCACGCTTGACCGTGATTTCGAGGCGGTGCTGCGCGGTTGCGCCGACCGCGCCGATACGTGGATCAGCCCGCCAATCCACCGCGCCTATATGGCACTGCATCGTCAGGGCTATGGTCATTCGCTGGAAATCTGGCAAGAGGGGCACTTGGTTGGCGGGGTCTATGGCGTGGCGCTTGGCGCGGCCTTCTTTGGCGAGAGCATGTTTTCAAGGCGCACCGACGCGTCGAAACTCGCCCTCGCACATTTGACCGACCATCTTGCCCTCTGTGGATTTCGCCTGTTCGATACACAGTTCATCACGCCGCATCTGGGGCGGCTAGGCGCGTTGGAAATTCCGCGCACGCAATATCGCGCGCTTTTGGAGAATGCGATGGAGGAGGAGGCCGATATCACCCGCCCTGCGTTCGATCCTGATCCGCGTCAGATCTTGCAGCGCAGAACCCAGATGTCATAGCGCGGATGTTCCAACGCATTCAGCGCCGGAGAAGAGGCCAGCATCCAGCCGGAAAAGATCACCGCGCCACCCGCCTGTTCGGAAATTGTCAGATAGGCATAGGCGTCTGCGGCCGGGTCGTCTTGGGGATACCGGCACTCGCCCAAGACCACGTCGAGCGAGCCAAACACGCCCGATTGCCCGTTGGCCAGTTCCAGATCCTGTGCGCTGCCGTTGATCTTGTCGAGGCCACGCAACAACGCGCCTTTCGCAACTGCCGCCACTTCCTGCGCCGTTCCCACGCCCGCGCCGAAGCAGAGCATAAGAGCGAGCCAGAGCGCTCTCATTGCGCCGTCTCTCCCTCGCCGCCCGAGACGAATTTCATCAGAAGCGATACAAGGCTGACCGACCCTTGGGTGAATTCGATCTCAGAGCCCGGTTCAACAGCAAAGGGCGAGCCGCCTGGCATGATTTCAACGTAATTGCCCCCCAACAGCCCCTCAGAGGAAATCGCGACGGCGCTGTCATCGGGCACGTTGATGCCTTCTTGTACGGTAAAGGTCGTCTTGGCGCGGTAGGTTTCGGGGTCAAGCGCGATCTGCGTGACCCGGCCAACCTTGACCCCGGCCAGACGCACATCGGTGCCCACGCTGACGCCATCAGCGCTGCGAAAGCTGGCGCTCAGTTGATATTCACGCGCGCTGCCCGTGGTCATGCCGGTGGTCTTGCCCGCATAGATCAGAAATCCGACTGCTACAGCCAGAACCACGCCGCCAACCAGAACCTCGGCTTTACTCTCAGACATTTTCCTGTCCCTATTCCGGTGACCATGCCTCGTAATCGCGCCGCTCTGCGGGCGCTGCGCGGCGGATCGACCCTGCGGGCGCATAGGCCAGCGGCGTGCCGGTCAGATTCTCGCTATGCGGCTTTTCCCAAGGCTTATGGGCAAGTGGTTTGTCGGTCGGCGGCTCTTTATACGTATGATGCAGCCAACCGTGCCAATCGGGATCAACGCGGCTTGCCTCGGCCTCGCCGTTGAAGATCACCCAGCGGCGCTTGTCGTCGCGGGTGCGATAAAACACATTGCCCTGCGCGTCCTCACCCACCCTGACGCCATTGCGCCAAGTGTAGAGCTGCGTATTGAGTGTCTGCCCGTTCCACCAAGTAACGGCGCGCAGCAAGGTGTTGAGAATGCCCATTCGACCCTCCGACATCATTCAATCCCGATATGGCGGATTTGATGGCGAAGGTCCAGTGCCCGCAACACCGCATGACAGGACAGGGGCCCCAACAAAAAGCCCGCAACACGACTGTTGCGGGCTTTTGATTCGGTTTTGGGTCGGCACGGCGGGCGGGATCAGCCCGCGCTGGCACCTTCCTTCTTGCCCTTGCTTTCGGCGTAGATGACCAGCGGCGCGGCATCGGAATTGACCGCCTCTTCGTTGACCACAACTTCTTCGACATGGGACATGCTCGGCAATTCAAACATCGTGTCGAGCAGGATATCTTCGAGAATCGAGCGCAGACCGCGTGCGCCCGTCTTGCGGGCAATGGCACGCTTTGCCACAGCTTTGAGCGCGTCCTCGGTAAAGCTCAGCTGCGCGCCTTCCAGCTCAAACAGGCGCTGATATTGCTTGACCAGCGCGTTCTTCGGCTGGGTCAAGATCGTCACAAGCGCCTCTTCGTCGAGGTCTTCCAGCGTTGCGATCACCGGCAAACGGCCCACGAATTCAGGGATAAGGCCAAACTTGAGCAGGTCCTCCGGCTCGAGATCGGTAAAGATTTCGCCGACGCCGCGCGCGTCATTATCACGCACATCAGCCCCAAAGCCCATGGCGCTGCCCTTGCCCCGTTGCGCGATGATCTTGTCCAGACCGGCAAAGGCGCCGCCGCAGATGAAGAGGATGTTTGTCGTGTCCACTTGCAGGAATTCCTGCTGCGGATGCTTGCGCCCGCCCTGTGGGGGCACGGCGGCCACTGTGCCCTCCATCAGCTTCAAGAGCGCCTGTTGCACGCCTTCGCCCGACACGTCGCGCGTGATCGAGGGATTCTCGGACTTGCGGGTGATCTTATCAACCTCGTCGATATAGACGATGCCACGCTGCGCGCGCTCGACATTATATTCGGACGACTGGAGCAGCTTGAGAATGATATTCTCGACATCCTCGCCGACATAACCAGCCTCGGTCAAGGTCGTGGCATCGGCCATGGTAAAGGGCACATCGAGGATTCGCGCCAAGGTCTGCGCCAGCAAGGTCTTGCCGCAGCCCGTGGGGCCGATCAGCAGGATGTTGGATTTGCTGAGTTCGATATCGCTCTTGCCGGAATTGTTCAGCCGTTTGTAGTGGTTATGCACCGCCACAGACAGAACCTTTTTGGCGCGCGCCTGACCGATCACGTAATCATCCAGCACCTTGCAGATATCGCGCGGTGCGGGAATCCCCTCACTCGACTTGATACCGGCGGTCTTGGTCTCTTCGCGGATGATATCCATGCAGAGTTCGACACATTCATCACAGATGAACACGGTCGGCCCTGCGATCAGTTTGCGCACCTCATGCTGGCTTTTGCCGCAAAAGCTGCAATAGAGCGTGTTCTTGCTGTCGCCGCCTGAGTTATTCGCCATTCCGTACCTTTCGGGCCCTGCGCCGTCTGCCGTGCATGCGCCCCGCGCGGGGCCTCGTCTGTGATCTGTGCTACCCTTCAGCTTAAGTCAGGCCGTATGGCACCACAATCCGAAAATATCCGGCCCGCCGTTGGGCCGGATCACGTTTACTTCGCGGCTTCGTCGCCCTTGTCGCGATTGGCCACGATCTCGTCGATCAAGCCCCAGGCCTTGGCCTCTTCGGGGGACATGAAATTGTCGCGCTCCAGCGCCTCTTCGACCTTTTTCAGGGTCTGGCCGGTGTGCTTGACATAAATCTCGTTCAACCGATCCTTGAGCTTTTGCGTCTCGCGCGCATGGATCATGATATCGGTCGCCTGCCCCTGATACCCGCCCGAGGGCTGGTGCACCATGACGCGGCTATTGGGCAGCGAGAAACGCATCCCCGGCTCGCCGGCGGTCAACAACAGACTGCCCATGCTGGCCGCCTGACCCACGACCAGCGTGCTGACCTTGGGCTTGATGTATTGCATCGTATCATAAATCGACAGTCCCGAGGTCACGACCCCGCCGGGGCTGTTGATGTACATGCTGATTTCCTTGGACGGATTCTCCGCCTCAAGATGCAAGAGCTGTGCCACGATCAGGCTTGACATGCCGTCATGCACCGGGCCGCTCAGAAAAATGATCCGCTCTTTAAGCAGGCGCGAGAAAATATCATACGCCCGCTCGCCCCGGCTGGTCTGTTCGACCACCATCGGCACGAGGGTGTTCATGTAGATGTCCATAGGGTCTTTCATTACAGCCCGCCTGTCCTGCGCCCGACCGTTGCCGTCAGGCTTTGTCAATCACTCCGACCATAGCCGGTCAGTTCCTAAAGGAGTCTTAGTGTTGCGCCCAAGGGGCTGCAAGGGCATCGCTCGATTTTGTAGCAGAGCCCCTGAGCGATGGCGCTTTGCGCGCCACATCTGCTCACTTTTTCGCGCGCAAATGCGGCCACGTTTTGCACATCCGGCAAAAACGACCTAGATACACCCAAATCAGCATCAGGATCCTAGAAAAATGCCGCTTCCCATTCTCGATGACACGCTCGACGCCGCCGAAATGGATCGCATGGTCGAAAATGCGACCACCGCCGCCAATTTCCTCAAGGCCATCAGCCATGAGGGGCGGTTGATGATTCTCTGTCATCTGGTGTCTGGTGAGCGGTCCGTGACCGAGTTGGAAACCTTGCTCTCGGCGCGTCAGGCTGCGGTGTCGCAGCAGTTATCACGCTTGCGCCTTGAGGGGCTGGTGACCGCCCGGCGTGACGGCAAGACCATTTATTACAGCCTTGCCGATGACCGGCCTCGCAAGGTGCTCGAAGTCGTCTACGAATTGTTCTGCGCGCCCAAACCCTAAAACCGCGCGACCGTCACCCAATCAGACCTTTTCCTGCGTGTGCTTGCGCAACTCTGCCCGCGCCACCTGCCTGCGATGCACCGCGTCGGGGCCGTCGGCCAGACGCAGGGTGCGCACATGGGTCCACATCGCCGCAAGCGGCACATCCTGCGAGATGCCCTGCGCGCCGAACATCTGCACCGCCTCGTCGATCACCTTGAGTGCCACGCGCGGGGCCACCACCTTGATCTGGCTGATCCAAGGGGCTGCGGCGCGCGCGTCGCCCTGATCCATCATCCACGCGGCCTTGAGGCAGAGCAAACGCGCCTGTTCGATCTCCATCCTAGATTCTGCGATGATGTCGTAATTCGCGCCCAATTGCGCCAGCGGCTTGCCAAAGGCCTCGCGCGCAAGGCTGCGTTTGCACATCATCTCGAGCGCCGCCTCGGCCTGCCCGATCGCGCGCATGCAGTGGTGAATACGCCCCGGTCCAAGCCGCCCTTGCGCAATCTCGAACCCGCGCCCTTCACCCAAGAGTAGGTTTTCCGCAGGCACCCGCACATCCGCAAAGTTGAAATGCATATGCCCATGGGGCGCGTCGTCATGGCCGTAAACCTGCATCGGGCGCAGTTTCTCGATACCGGGCGTATCGGCAGGGACGACAATCATCGAATGGCGCTGATGCTTGGGCAGGTCATCGCCGCCGGTTTTGACCATCACGATATAGACCTTGCAGCGCGGATCACCGGCCCCCGTGGCCCACCATTTCTGGCCATTCAGCACATAGTGATCCCCGTCGCGCACACAGGACATGGCGATATTGGTGGCGTCAGAACTCGCAACATCCGGCTCTGTCATGAGATACGCGCTGCGAATCTCCCCCTCCAAGAGCGGGGCCAGCCATGCGGCCTTCATCGCCTCGGTGCCATAACGCTCGAACACCTCCATATTGCCGGTGTCGGGGGCGTTGCAGTTGAACACCTCGGCCCCCATCGGGGTCTTGCCCATCTCCTCGGCGAAATAGGCATATTCGACCGTGGTCAGGCCAAAGCCCCGCGCGCTGTCGGTCAGCCAGAAGTTCCACAGCCCCGCCGCCTTGGCGCGCGCCTTGAGCCCTTCCAGAATCTCGGCCTGCCGGGGGGTATAGCCCCAGCGATCCCCTTTGCCGATCTCAGCGTGATACTCGGCCTCAAGCGGCATGATCTCGTCGCGCACCATGGCCGACACCCGCGCCAAAAGCGCGCGCATATCGGGGCGCATTCCCAAATTCATATCCATATCACCGGCCCTTTGCTGTCAGTCGCCTCAATTGACAACATCAACCGCCCGGCGACAAGCGCTGTCGCACTCAGCCCGCGCGCCGATATTGCCCCGGCGAATGGCCAAACCGGCTGCGGAATGTCTTGATGAACACCATGGGCGAGGCAAAGCCAGAGGCCATGGCAATCTCGGTCACGCTCAGGTCCGTCTCGCGCAACAGGCTGCGGCCATGATCCAGCCGCAGATCGCGGAAAAAGCGATAGGGCGTCTTGCGCAGATATTTCACGAAAAGCCGCTCCATCTGGCGGCGCGAACAGCCCGCCGCATCGGCCAATTCATCCATGCTGATCGGCGTTTCGATATTGGTCTGCATCACCTTGATCGCCCGCACCAACAGCGGATTGCGGCTATCCAGCGCATTGCTGATCGAGGCGCGCTGCGGGCTGCGCTCGGCCCGGCGTTGGCTATAGAGGCACATATCGGCCACCACATCGGCAAAGGGCCGGCCATAATCGGCCTCGATCATTTCCAGCATCATATCGGTGGCACCCACCCCGCCACCGCAGGTGAAAATCCCGCCATCCACCTCAAAGGTATTGCCCGTCACCTCGACCTCGGGGAATTTCTCGCGAAACGCAGGCTGGTTTTCCCAATGCAGCGTTGCACGCCGCCCCTCGAGCAGCCCCGCCTGCGCGAGCGAAATGGCCCCGGTGCAAATGCCCCCCACGCGCCCACCAAAGCGCGCATGCTGACGCAGCAGCGCCAGCAGGTCCTTGCTGCCCGTGCCCGTGCGCACGGTGCCGCCACAAACCACAAGATCGGTTTCACGCGCAAACGCCCCCAACGACTGATCGACATTCACCGACATGGCGCAAGAGCTGACCACCGGCCCCCCATCCTGAGAGGTGACGGTCCAGCGATAAAGCGGGCGTTGCGCCAGTTGATTGGCAATGCGCAGCGGATCAAGCGCCGCGCTGAACGCCAGCAGCGTGAAATCCGGCAGCAGGTGAAAGGCAAAATGCCGAGCAGGTTTGGTGGTCTCTATGGCAAAGAATGCCGCCCCCTGCGGCACAATCGCCTTGCGTGTGATATGGGCGTCATTCTCCGGGTAGGACATGACAGGCTTCGGGCTCCCAATGCAGGGTCAGGGGGCTTCCTGAATGCAGATCAATGGATGCCAGTTCACCATGACTTTTCTGCACCTTCAACTCCTCTCCTGCATCCGTCTCAAGAAAGACAATCGCCGAGGCCCCGACAAACTCTTCGCCGACCACCCGCGCGCGAATACCCGGCACGCCCGCATCTGCCGCGCTGATCTGCATCTTTTCGGCGCTCACGACAAAAGACAGCGTATCGCCCACGGATTTTGCAGGGGTTTGAGGCGCTTTGACCGCAAAGCGACCATGCGCCGTTTCGACCTGCCACAGATCGCCCGTTTTCTGGACCAGCTTGCCGGTAAAGATATTCGCCGAGCCCAGGAATTCCGCCACGAACCGATTGCGCGGCGCATGATAGATTTCCTGCGGCGTGCCGATCTGTTCGATCTTGCCCCGGCTCATGATCACCACCCGGTCGGCCATGGAAAACGCCTCGGACATGGAATGGGTGACATAGACAAAGGTGATGCCCAGATCCTTTTGCAGATTGGACAGAACCGCCTGCATCCGCACCTTGAGATGCGCATCGAGCGCCGAAAGCGGCTCGTCCAGCAGCAGGATTTTCGGCTCTGTCACCAACGCGCGCGCCAAGGCAACCCGCTGCCGCTGCCCGCCCGACAATTGCGAGATATTGCGATCCGCGAATTCAAGGATCTGCATCTTGTCCAGCCATTTGCGCGCCCGTTGCGCGCGCTCCGCCTTGCCCACACCGCGCATCTTGAGGCTGAATTCGACGTTTTCCTGAACGGTCAGAAACGGAAACAGCGCAAGGCTCTGCCAGACCATCGGCGTATCGCGGTCCCATGTTGCCTTGCCGTTTACCCGCGCCCCGTCGAGATAGATATTGCCCTCGCTCGGGTCCTCGAGCCCCGCCAGCATCCGCAGCGTCGTGGTCTTGCCACAGCCCGACGAGCCCATGATCGCCAGAAACTCGCCGCGTCCGATCTCGAAATCCGCGCGTTCCACGGCGGTGAACTCGCCAAACCTTTTGACCACACCTTCCAGCCTGACAATGGCGTCGGATTTCACAGGGGTTTGCATGTTCATGGCTTGTCCTTTGTCGAATTGCGCAACAGCATCTGCGCCAGAATGATAAGTGTGATCGAACTGAGAAAGGCGAGCGAGCCGATGGCATTGATCCGCGGGCTGACCTGCCCCTGAAGAAAGCCCAGAATTTTCACCGGCAGCGTTTCATTGAGGCCCGAGACGAACCACGCCACCGCGAATTCATCAAACGACACCGCCATGGTAATGAAGAGCGCGGCAAAGATCGCGGGCTTGGTAAAAGGAATGATGACATGGCGCAGCGTCGCCCATTCATTGCCCCCAAGGTTCCACGATGCCGCCTCTAGATCCGGGTCCATCTGCGACAGACGCAGGCGGATGATCGCCATGGCAAAGGGGCTGCACATCACCCCATGCGCGATGATGATCGAAATCGCACTGCCCGACAGATTGACGCGCGACAGGAACGCCAGCATCGCCAGCCCCATGATCACCACCGGAATGGTCGGTGGCAAAAGCGCGAGCGCGAGATAGACGTTTTTGCCAAAGAAGTTGTAGCGAAAATCTGTATAGGCCCCGCCAAATCCCAGCACCGTGGCAATCACCGCCACGATCAACCCCACGACCACCGTGTTCAGGAACCCGGCCCAGACAAACGGATCTTCCCAGATCAGCCGATACCACTCGGTTGAGAAATGCCCCAAGGGCAGCGACGGGAACCGGTCGGAATTAAGCGAGAAGACGAAACTGCCAAGGATCGGCGCAAAGATAAAGAGGACACAAACCGCGATATGCAGTTTCAAGGCGCCATTGATCAGGCGATTGTCATTGCCGGTCATTTGCCGCGCTCCTTATAGGCATAGGTGATGGCGGCAAAGGCCACGGTCAGCAGCGTGCCGATCATCATCAACGCGACCACGGCGGCGCGCGGCCATTGCTGCCCGGATTTGGTGATATCGGTGATCAGGATCGACAGCGTCGGCGGATTGCCCCCGCCCAGATAAAGCGGGCTCACGAAATCGCCAAACGACAGGATAAAGGCAAAGAGTGCTGCAATCACAAAGCCAACCCGCGCCGATGGCACGATCACCGAGAACACCGTGCGCAGCCGCCCGCAGCGCAGATTATGCGCCGCCTCGACAAAATCGCGATTGACGAAATTGAGGCTGAAAACCTGCAACAGGATCACCAGCGGCAGACAGAGCGTCACCATGCCCACCAGCGTCCCGAACGTGGTGTTGAGCATGCCAAAGGGCCCAACCCCCAGCATCCCCAGCGCGGCATTGATGATGCCCCCATCCGACAGGAACACCTGTAGCGCATAGATACGCACCAGATAGCTGGTGAAGAACGGGATGATCAGCACGAAAATCACCCATTGCTTGACCCGCTCCGACAGCTTGAATGAAATCGCATAGGCCGCCGGAAAGGCGATGGCGCTGGTCAGAACCGCGCTTGCCGTGGCCAGAAGAGCGGTGCGCGCATAGGCATCCCAAAAGGTGCCGCGCGTCAGGATACGTTCCCAATTGCCGAAATTCAGATCCGGCATCATCTGGAAATTGCGCACCGTCCAAAAGCTGATGGCGATCAGGAAAAGCAGCGGCACCGCAAAGAACGCCAACTGCCAGATCAAAAGGGGCAGCGACAGGGTGAGAGAGAATAGGCTGGGTCGGGTCATGGAATGCGGCTTTCTCAGAGGCAAGAACAGAGGGGCCGGGGTCTGGGGAGAAGAGACCCCGGCCAAGCCCCCGTCAGGCGCCCTTGTAGTCGGACCAGAAGTCGTTCCAGTCCTCAAGGCTTTGTTGCACAGGCAATTGGCGATACTGGATACGCCCTTCGCGGATCATGTCCATCGCGTTATGCTGGCCCAGCACCATATTCTGCCGCTTGGCCTCGGCGGGGTTGGTGGCATTCAGCACCTCCCAGCCTTTCTTGTTGGGGATGAGCGCGGGATAGGCGGCCATATCGGCGGATTTTGCTTGCCCCTCGGCCGAGGTGATCCACTGGATCCACTTGCGCGCCATGTCGTAATTCTGCGTGCCCTTGCCAATCGAAAAGGACTCGGTCCACTGCAACCCGCCCTCTTCGGGAATGGTGGTGCGGACCTTGGCACCGTTCTTTTCCAACACGCCGGTAATCCAGTCACCAATCCCGGCAAAGGCCACCATCTGCCCATCATTGAGCGACGAGAAGGTGCCGCCATAGTCAAAGAACCCGCCGACCTGCCCGCGCAGCGCCATCGTGGCCTCTTGCACCTTGTCCCAGCCTGCGTCGTCGATATCATAGGCAGACCCATTGCCCGCCGAGAGGCTCAGTTGCCCAAGGTTGGGCAAATGCCAGTCGAAATGCCCCAGCTTGCCGGTCACGCGGGCGTCCGAGAACACCGCATAGCTGGCCGCGTCCTTTTCGCTCAGCACATCGGTGTTATGCGCCACCCCCAGAAACCCAAAGCGCGTGATCACGGAGTAGAGCGTGTCATCCTGCCAATGGCCGGGGAATTTCTGGAACTCGGGGTAAAAATCATCAAAGGCGTAATCGGCGGCATCGAGCGCCTCGATATAGCCCGCCGCGTTCAACTGCTGCACATATTCGGCATCCGACAGGATCACATCATAGGTGCCCGCCGGGGATTGCGCGATCAGGCCCAGCATATTGTCACCGCCGGTATAGTATTTCGGCGTGAATTTGACGTTGTTCTCTTCTTCGAACGCGCCAACGATGTCGGGCTCTGCATGGCCATACCAGGCCAGCATCGACAGGTTGACGGTCTGCGCCGACGCCCGGATCGACAGGAACGGCGTGGCCAGCGCCGCGCCTGCGGTCATCTTCAAAAGGTGGCGGCGGGTGGGGGTTCTCAGGGTCATTGTGGTCTCCTTGTTGGCATGCATTTGTTTTTAATTTTCAATCAAGTCACTCAGCCGCCACGCGGTCGCGCGTTGCAAACTCGGTGCGCAGCGCCGCGACGATGCCGCGCGTGCAGACATCAATCAGGATGTCGCCCTTTTCCGCCGTGGCATTCTTGGGCGAGGACAGCGTGCCGCTTGCGGGCGTCCACTCGGGATGCGGCGGATAGACATCGTAGGGCGGAAAACTCGCTGGCGCGTGATCCACCGCGCGCTCCAGCGATACAAGGTCTGGATAGAGCCGCAGCATGAGCGAGGTTTCCAGCACCCCGCCATGCTCGATATCCCAGCCCAGAAACCCCTCGGGGTATAGCTTGGCAATCGCCGCCTGATCGACAAAATCCCAGTAGGACAGCACCACGACCTTGGTGTCATGGATGCCCGACCAGCCCAATTCGCGCAGAGCAAGGTCGATCCCCTCGGCAATGAACCACGAATTCTCGAAATGACCATTCACGATGCAGATCTGACGGTTGCCGTGGCGCGCAAACTCGCGGATCACGTCCTTGAGCGCATTCACAAGGCTCGCGCCATCAAGGCTGGTGGTGCCCGGAAAGAAATTGCCACCGCCAGATTTCTGCTGCGATTTATACCCATATGTAAACGGCGGCGCGACCAGCCCGCCCACCTCAACCGCCGCGCGGCGCGCAAATTCGGTGGGCAACAGCACATCGACATGCATCGGCATGTGATGGCCATGCTGCTCCATCGACCCAAGCGGGATGAGAATCGGCACCCCGCCACGCGCGACCCGGCGCTGATACTCGGGCCAGGCTAATTCTGCTGCAAAAACCGTATCTTGGGCCATGTCATCCCCTTTTCTCTCGGATTGAGGGACCCTAGAACAGCTTGCCTCATGCGCAAAATTCATAGTAACAATGCATGAATAAGGATTCTTAATCATGCGCCATTTCGTCAATCTGCAAACCGACCTGATCCGCACGTTTGTGACGGTGGTGGACCTTGGCAACTACACCGAAACCGGTCAGGTTCTGGGCCGCACGCAGCCCGCGATTTCCCTGCAAATCAAACGGTTGGAAGATTTGGTGGGCGCCAAACTCTTGCATCACAAGGGCAAGGTTCTGGAGCTGACACCGCAGGGGCACGCCCTTATCGGCTATGCCCGCGAGATGTTGCGCCTGAATGATCGTGCGGTTGCCAACCTGCACGAGGCTCAATTCATGGGCACGCTGCGGGTGGGTTTGCCCACCGATTACGCGATTGGATATTTTCAACGCATCATCGCCGATTTCGCCCGCGCCAATCCCGAGGTGACATTCGACATCCGCTGCGACTGGAGCCGCAATATCCTCAGCCAGCTGCATGTCGATGAATTGGACCTTGCCATCGCCATCACCGATACGATGCCCGCGCCCTATGTCTCGCTCTACTGGTCAGAGCGCCCATTCTGGGTCTGTGGGCGCGACTATCAATTCTCGCTCGACAAGCCGGTGCAAATCATCGCCCACCCCAAGGGCTGCTTCTATCGCAAACGGATGATCGACGCGCTGAACACCGAGGGGCGCGAATGGCGCATCTGCTTTGAGAGCCCCGGCATTACAGCCGTGCAAAACGCGGTGCTGGATGGGATGGGCGTGACGGCGCTGACCAAGAAAACGCTCCTGCCCGGCATGCGCGTGCTGTCACCCAAAGAGGGGTTTCCACCGCTCGCCAATCTGCATGTCGGCCTCTTTTACAAACATATCAAAGCCTCTGACGCGGCGCTGAAACTGATCGAACAGATCACCGAAGGGGTCAGCGCGTTCCGCAAACCAACGCATGCACGCAGCTAGCCTACATTTCATTTTCTTATTCTCAGATCAAACCTATTAATTTCTTGCAGGGCCTCTTTGCTGGTAGCGGATAAACATCCAAGCCAGTGAGGAGAGACCCAAATGCTTGACGACATGTTGCACGTCACGGAATGGCACAACGGCGAAAAGGAGTTTTCGCCCTTTTCCGACAATGAGATGGCCCGCCGCCAGAACGAATTGCGCGTCTGGATGGCCGATAACAACGTCGATGCGGCGCTCTTCACGTCCTATCACTGCATTAACTATTACTCAGGTTGGCTCTACTGCTATTTCGGTCGCAAATATGGCATGGTCATTGACCAAAAGAACGCCACGACCATTTCCGCAGGCATCGACGGCGGCCAGCCCTGGCGGCGAACATTCGGCAGCAATGTCACCTATACCGACTGGCGGCGCGACAATTTCTACCGCGCGGTGCAGGGCCTGACCAAGGGTGCCCGCCGCGTCGGCATCGAGTTTGACCATGTTTCGCTCGATTATCGCCAGCTTTTGCAGGATGCCCTGCCCGGCGTCGAATTGGTGGACGTGAGCCAACCCTCGATGTGGATGCGCACCATCAAATCCGCCGAGGAAATCAAGCTCATCACCGAAGGCGCGCGCATTTGCGACGTGGGTGGCTATGCCGTGGCGGGCGCTGTCAAGGCAGGCGTGCCCGAACACGAGGTGGCGATTGCGGGCACAAATGCGATGATCCGCGAGATTGCCAAATCCTTCCCCTTTGTCGAATTGATGGACACCTGGACATGGTTCCAGTCGGGCATCAACACCGATGGCGCGCATAACCCCGTGACCAACCGCGTGGTGCAATCGGGCGATATCCTCAGCCTCAACACCTTTCCGATGATCTTTGGCTATTACACCGCGCTCGAACGCACGCTTTTTTGCGATCACGTTGATGACGCCAGCCTCGACATCTGGGAGAAAAACGTCGCCGTGCATCGCCGCGGGCTGGAGTTGATGAAACCCGGCGCGCGCTGCATGGATATCGCGATTGAGCTGAACGAGATGTATCGCGAATGGGACCTGCTGAAATACCGCTCTTTCGGCTATGGTCACAGCTTTGGCGTGCTCAGCCACTATTATGGCCGTGAGGCGGGCGTGGAACTGCGCGAGGATATCGACACCGTGCTGAAACCCGGCATGGTCGTGTCGATGGAACCGATGGTGATGATCCCCGAAGGCCAGCCCGGTGCCGGCGGCTACCGCGAGCATGACATTCTGGTCATCGGCGAAGAAGGGGCCGAGAATATCACCGGCTTCCCCTTCGGACCTGAACATAACATCGTCGGCAAAGGCTAAACGCCCTTGCGGGACGCGATTGAAATCGTGATTGCGGCGGCCAGTGTCCTTATGACGCTGGCCGCCTTGGCGCTTGCAGACCGGCCCGCCATGGCGCTCCTGTCCGGGTCGCGCGCCATGATCGTTCCCGGTTATGCCAGCGGGTCAGGCGCGATATTGCCACCACAGATCAGAACCGCCACCCGCTCCCCCGCCGCAGGCCGATAAGCGCCCGACAAAAGCGCCGCCAGCGCCGTGGCCCCCGCCGGTTCCACCAACTGCCGCACCTCCCGCCACAAAAGCGCCTGCGCCTCAAGAATTGCAGCGTCACTGACCACCACACTGGCCACGCCCTGCGCCTCGGCCAGACCATAGCACAGGCCTCCAATCCGCCGCGCCCCCAGCGCATTGGCCGCCACCCCCGACACCTCGACATCAACGGGTGCGCCCGCCGCCAGCGCGGCATGCAGCGCGCAAGAGGTCTCTGGCTCGACCGCCACCACCCGGCGACGCCCCTCAAGCCAGCCCAAAGACCCGGCAATCAGCCCGCCACCGCCCACGGCAATCAGCACCGTGTCCGCGTCCAGTCCCTGATCCTCCCATTCCGCCATCACCGTGCCTTGTCCGGCCACGGTCGCCTCGGCGTCATAGGGATGCACCTGCATTGCCCCTGTCGCCGCCTGCCATTCAGCGGCGCGCGCCGCCGCCTCGGCATAGGCCCCGGGCACCACCTGCAAATCGGCCCCTTGGGCGCGGATGAGCGCAATCTTGGCCGGTCCTGCAATCTCGGGCACGTAGATCCGCGCGCGGTGGCCCAGCCGTGCCGCCGCATAGGCCACTGCCGCCCCGTGATTGCCGCCAGAGGCCGCAACAATCCCCGCCTCCGGCACGGTCGCCTGCAAGAGCGTGTTGAACGCGCCGCGCGCCTTGAAACTGCCGGTATGCTGCATCTGCTCCAGCTTGAGCGCCACAGAATATCCACCAACCTCCGCCTGCATCACCGGCGTGCGCCGCACATGCGCAACAATGCGCTGGCCCGCCTCTCCAATACGTCCCTGCCACGCCATCGCTTACACCTCTTTGCCTTTTCTTGATGGGTCAAACCCTATACTCCTGAGGTCAAAGACCCAAGCAAGGATCGCCCGCGATGAAAGACGACCGCCTCAGCCAATTCCGCGATGCCGGTTCCGACCGTTCCACCGCTGAACAGGTGCCGGACACGCCCCAGACCCGTGCGCCCGCCTATCGTCTGGCCTTTGCCGATCCCGATTTCATGTGCCGCGACGAATTGCGCCCCGTGCGCCTGCAACTCGAACTCTTGAAGCCCGAGATGATCCTGAACGAGCGCGGCATCCAGAGCACCGTCGTGCTCTTTGGCGGCGCGCGCATTCCCGAACCGTCGCAAAAGAACACGGCCCGCACCAAAACGCTCGCCGATCTCTCGCGCTATTACGACGAGGCGCGCAAATTCGCGCGGCTGATGACCGAAAAATCCATGGCCAGCGATGGGCGCGACTATGTGATTGCCACGGGCGGCGGTCCGGGCGTGATGGAGGCGGGCAATCGTGGTGCTGCGGATGCGGGCGGGGCCTCGATCGGCCTCAATATCGTATTGCCACATGAACAGGCCCCGAACGAATATGTCACCCCCGGTCTGTGCTTCAACTTTCACTACTTCGCCATCCGCAAGATGCATTTCCTGATGCGCGCCCGTGCCATCTGCGTCTTTCCCGGCGGCTTTGGCACGCTCGACGAGATGTTCGAGGCGCTGACCCTTATTCAGACCGACCGGATGAAGCGCGTGCCGTTCCTGCTCTTTGGGGCCACCTTCTGGCAATCCATCATCAACTGGGAGGCGCTGTCCGAGGCGGGCACAATCAGCGCCGAGGATCTCGATCTCTTCCAATTCGTTGAAACGGCGGATGAGGCGATGCAGATCATCAACGACTGGCCCCAAGGCTGAGCGGCCCAAAACGCCTTTCCGCTTCTTCTTGGTGCAAATACTCAATTCCACCGCCGCACCGTAACGCGGCGGTGCCGCTCAGATGATCTCATCCTCGTCAAAGAGCGCCGCCGCCTCGAGATGGGCGCTGATGCCCCCCGCCGCCGCCTCGGCGCGCGGCGTCTCCGCCACATGGCACAGCGCATCACCCTCATAGACCACCGGCAGGTTGGTACGCCCGATGATGATGCCGGTCACATCCGCCACCACCTCGGTCTCGACATCGCCAAAGGCATTGGCCACCGCGCCCAGCACCGTGCCCGGCTGCACCGCATCGCCCACCGCCAGATAGCCGCGAAACAGCCCGCCGCGCGGCGCACGATACCAACGCGAGCGCGCCGCCCGGATCGGTACACCGCGCGCACGCGGCACGCCCTTGGCACCGATCATGCCCAGATGCTGCATCACCCGCAGGATACCGCTCACCCCCGCCCGCGCCGCGAATTCGTCAAACCGGAGCCCCTCGCCCCCCTCGTAGAGCAGCACGTCTACCCCCGCCTGTTCCGCGGCCATCCGCAACGATCCGTCGCGCAGCTTCGACTCCATCATCACCGGCGCGCCAAAGGCACGACCCAGCTCTTCCAGCCGCGTGTTGCCCGGCGTCAGCCGGATTTGCGGCAGGTTGGTGCGGTGAATGGCCGCCGAATGCAGGTCAATGCCCACATCCGCGCGCCGCACCACCTGATCCATGAAAATATACGCCAGTTGCGACGCCATCGAGCCTTCGCTTACCCCCGGAAACACCCGGTTCAGATCGCGCCGGTCGGGCAGATAGCGCTTGTGATTGAGAAAGCCGAAGGTGTTGACAATCGGCACCGCCATCAGCGTTCCTGCCATCGAGGCCAGCGGTGCCGCCTTGAGCAGGCGGCGCATGATTTCGACCCCGATCACCTCATCGCCGTGGATCGCCGCCGAGACAAACAGCACCGGCCCCGCCCGCCGCCCATGGATCACCTCGACCGAGAGATTGACCGGCGTGTGATTGGACAGCGTGCTTACAGGGATATCCACCCGCGCGCGCGTGCCCGCTGCGACCGTTACACCGCCGATGTCAAAGGGTTTGCGCCGCGCCATGGCATCCTCGCTCTGTCTGACAGCAAGGCTTAGGCAAATAGGTTCGGCCTGTCCATGGGGCTTGGCGGGCGGCACGGCTCTGGCCTTTGCGCCGCGCGCATGGCACAGCGGCCCATGACCCGTGCCAACCCACAGAGGCCCGTTGTGACCACCGCTTTGCATGATGCCCGCCTTCAGGCTGTAGAGACCGCCGTGACCAAGACCGGCGCGCGCACGCTCCTTGATCTGGGCTGCGGTGCGGGCGATCTTTTGCTGCGTCTGGCGCTCTTGCCCGGCCTCACCCGCCTGACCGGCATCGACATTGATCTACCCTCGCTGCGCGCGGCACAGGCGCGGCTGGCGGACCTGCCCCCCGAGACACGCGCCAAGGTGCAACTGGCGCAGGCATCCATGACCGTGGCCCACCCCAATTTGCGCGGCTATGACTGCGCTTGTCTTGTGGAAACCATCGAACATCTGCCGCTTGGTGATCTCAATCGGCTGGAACGCGCGCTCTTTTCCGATATGCGCCCCGGCCATGTGATCGTGACCACGCCCAACGCCGAATTCAACCCGGTGCTGGGCGTGCCCAGCCACCGCTTTCGCCATCCGGGGCATCATTTCGAATGGGATCGCGCGCGGTTCGCAGGCTGGGCCGAAGGCGTGGCGGCACGCCACGGCTACACGGTCACCTGCCACGCCATAGGAGAGGCCCACCCCGCCTTGGGCGGAGCAAGCCAGATGGCGGTGTTTGCGCGACTGGGATGAGGGCGATGCAAGCAAACGGCAGCCCCAATCACCCACGCGCGGGATCAAGGCGCGGTACGCGCCGCCGCGCGATCGCTGGGCCGTCCCGCGGCCTAGCGATTTGGAGAGCGAGCGTATCACTGACGGGTCGCATAGCCTTGGCTGGCATAAAGTGGCAGCCAAGGCTGTTGCTTCGCTAGTCCCCGGCCCAGCAACCGCGCGGCTCCTCGCGCGGTGTCAAAGCCTTCCTCAGAGCCAACCTACCCCTTCAAGCTGGTCTTTCTGAGATACGGCAACACCTTCTCAAAGCTGCCAAACTTGGCCTCGGCATCGGCATCGCTCAGGCTGGCCGGGATGATCACGTCCTGCCCCACTGTCCAATCCGCCGGTGTCGCCACGCCATTGCGCGATGTGGTTTGCAGCGCATCAAGCGCGCGCAGAACTTCTGCGAAATTGCGCCCCACGGTCATCGGATAGGTCATGCTCAGTTTCAACTGCTTGTCCGGCCCGATGATAAAGACCGAGCGCACCGTGGCGCTGTCGTTGGGCGTGCGCCCGTCGGGCAAATAGGCCTCGGCGGGCAGCATGTCGAAGGCCTTGGACACCACAAGCCCCGCATCAGCGATAATCGGGAATCCCGCCGCACTGCCAGCAACCTTTTCAATATCGCCCTTCCACTTGCGATGGTCCTCAACCCCATCGACCGAGACGCCGATCACCTTGCAGCCGCGCTTCTCCCATTCCTCGGCCAAGCGCGCCACAGCGCCAAACTCGGTGGTGCAAACGGGGGTAAAATCCTTGGGGTGAGAAAACAGAATCGCCCAGCTGTCGCCAATCCACTCATGCAGTGAAATCGTGCCCAGATCGGTTTCCACCGTCAGATTGGGGATCACATCATTGATTCGAAGGCCCATAGCCTATCCTTTCCTGATTTCCGCCTTGGGGTGCAGAAATTTGATCAAATTGCCCCAAAGCGCCCTATTTCAAACCTTGCAGCCCGGCATTACCCCTGACAGAGTGCCGCCAAATCACTGGAGGTCAATACCATGATCGAGAAACGTCAGTTCTACATCAATGGCGCGTGGGTCAACCCCCTCGCGGCAAAAGATCACAAGGTCATCAATCCCTCGACCGAAGAGCCCTGCGCGGTGATCTCTTTGGGCGGTCAGGCCGATACCGACGCTGCCGTCGCCGCAGCCAAGGCGGCCTTCCCGGCGTGGATGGCCACGCCAGCAGCGGAACGCATTGCTTTTGCAGAGAAAATTCTAGAGGCCTACAAGGCCCGCGCCGAGGATATGGCGCAGGCCATCAGCCTCGAGATGGGCGCGCCCATCGACATGGCCCGCGAACAGCAGGTCGGTGCCGGAAGCTGGCATATCGCCAATTTCATCGCGGCCGCGCGCGAGTTTGCCTTTGACGAACCGCTTGGCGATCACGCCCCCAATGACCGGATCATCCATGAGGCGGTGGGCGTTGTCGGCATGATCACGCCGTGGAACTGGCCGATGAATCAGGTCACCCTCAAGGTGATCGCGGGTCTGGTCGCAGGTTGCACCATGATCCTGAAACCCTCTGAGGAATCGCCGCTCAACGCCGTGATCTTTGCCGAAATCGTCGATGCGGCGGGCCTGCCCAAAGGCGTCTTCAACCTCGTCAACGGCGATGGTGTGGGCGTGGGCAGCCAACTGACCGCGCATCCCGATGTGGACATGATCAGCTTTACCGGCTCGTCGCGCGCCGGGCGCATCATCTCCAAATCCGCCGCCGACACGCTCAAGCGCGTAAGCCTTGAGCTGGGCGGCAAAGGCGCCAACCTGATCTTTGCCGATGCCGATGACAAGGCGGTCAAGCGCGGCGTGATCCGCTGCATGAACAACACCGGCCAATCCTGCAACGCGCCCACCCGGATGCTGGTGCAGCGCGAGATTTACGACCAAGCGGTCGAGATTGCCGCCGAAACCGCGAATGCCATCCCCGTGGGCCCCGCCCACGAGGCCGGTCGCCACATCGGCCCCGTGGTCAACGAGGTACAGTTCAACAAGATCCAGGACCTCATCCAGCAGGGTATCGACGAAGGCGCGCGGCTGGTTGCGGGCGGCACCGGGCGGCCCGACGGTCTCAACCGGGGCTTTTACGTGAAACCCACGGTCTTTGCCGATGTCACCAACGAGATGACCATCGCGCGCGAGGAAATCTTTGGCCCGGTCCTGTCGATCATCCCTTTTGATACTGAAGAGGACGGCATCCGTATCGCCAATGACACGCCCTATGGCCTCACCAACTATGTGCAGACCGGTGATCCGGCACGGGCCAACCGGCTGGCGCGCGCCCTGCGCTCGGGCATGGTGGAAATGAACGGCCAATCGCGCGGTGCAGGCTCGCCCTTTGGCGGGATGAAACAATCGGGCCATGGGCGCGAAGGCGGCAAATGGGGCATCGAGGATTTCCTCGAGGTCAAATCCGTCTCGGGCTGGACCCCCGGCGCCTGACCCTATGGCGGGGCGCGCCTTTGCCCTGCACGGCGCGCGCGACGCCACGCGACGCGAGCGGGCGCGCGATACGCTCAACACCTGCGGGCTAGAGGGCGACCTCTGGCCCGAGGTTGAGGCCTCTGTGCTGTCCTCTACGGTGCTTTCGGCCACGGTCGGGGCGGGGCTCTTTGCCCCGCTCTATCCGTTCACGCTGACCACCCCCGAGATTGCCCGCTTTCTCAGCCATCGGCAAATCTGGGCCGAGATTGTCCGACAGGGTCTCGATTATGGGCTGATCTTCGACGAGGATGCCGCCCTTGACCCCCAAATCTTTGCAAGAGCGCGCGATCTGGCGCGCGACCATATCGACGATCTGGGGTATATCGCCTTCCAGCCCCAAGCCGTGCGCGGACCTGCGCGCGTGATCGACACCAACGGCGGTTGCGTGCTTTGCCTGCCGGTGGTCAACGCCCCACGCAGCCCGGTGCAGATGGTTGGACAGGATGCCGCCGCCCACCTTCTGCACCTGACTGAAATCTTCGACCGCCCGGTCGAGTTTCTCATTCAAAGCCATTGGCACACGCATCTGCGCACTGGTGCAGTCTATCCGTCCGGTGTATCACGGATCATGCAGGGCTCAGGGCACACCTCGCTTGCGGCGGCTTGGCCACGCTACCTTTATCGCCGTGCCGCCCGGCACGCGGCACGCGATAGCGCGGCACCGCTTACCGGTGGATTACTTTGATCCTTTACTCCGCCGCGCAGCGCCCCGGATTATTGGGATGGGTTGTCCAGTTTGCATACTCGTCCTGCACCACCTCGCCGGTGCGCGGATCGACCATGCCCGCCGCCATCCGTTCCATCGTGATGCATCCCTCGATCGGGCAGACATTGACGCAGAGGTTGCAGGCGACGCACTCGTCATCCTTGACGGTAAAGACCCGATCCTCGGACATCGCAATGGCCTGATGGCTTGTATCCTCGCAGGCGGCATAGCAGCGCCCACATTTGATGCAGTCATCCTGATTGATCTTGGCCTTGGTCACGTAATTGAGGTTCAGATCCTTCCAGTTGACCACATTGGGCACGGCGCGCCCAACCAATTGGTCGACAGAGGTAAAGCCCTTGTCATCCATGTATTGCGACAGGCCCGAGATCATTTCCTGCACGATCTTGAACCCATAGGTCATGGCCGCCGTGCAGACCTGCACATTGCCCGCCCCCAGCGCCATGAATTCTGCCGCATCGCGCCAAGTGGTGACGCCGCCAATACCGCTGATCGGCAGGCCCGCCGTGGCGGGATCGCGCGCAATCTCGGCCACCATATTCAGCGCGATGGGCTTCACCGCAGGCCCGCAATAGCCGCCATGCGCGCCCCGCCCGTCAATCGTGGGCTCAGGCGCAAAGAGATCAAGATCGACGCTCGTGATCGAATTGATCGTGTTGATCAGGCTCACGGCATCCGCGCCGCCGTCCTTGGCGGCCTGCGCGGGCTTGCGGATATCGGTGATATTGGGGGTAAGCTTCACGATCACCGGCAGGTTCGAGTGTTTCTTGCACCAATGCGCCACCTGCCCCACATATTCGGGCACCTGCCCCACCGCGCTGCCCATGCCGCGCTCGCTCATGCCATGCGGACAGCCAAAATTCAGCTCCACACCATCACAGCCGGTATCCTCGACCCGGTGCAATATCTCGCGCCAGGCGTCCTCATTGACCGGCACCATCAGGCTCGCAATCAGCGCCCGGTCGGGCCAGTCGCGCTTGACCCGGCGCATTTCTTCCAGGTTCACTTCCAGCGGGCGATCCGTGATCAACTCGATATTGTTGAGCCCCAGAAGCCGCCGATCCGCGCCGTAAATCGCCCCATAGCGTGGCCCGTTGACGTTCACCACGGGCGGCCCCGCCTCGCCCAATGTCTTCCAGACAACACCGCCCCAACCCGCCTCGAACGCGCGGCGGACGTTATATTCCTTGTCCGTCGGCGGCGCAGAGGCCAGCCAGAACGGGTTGGGCGATGTGATACCGATAAAGTTGGTTGTCAGATCCGCCATGGCTCAGCCCTCCGGCATCAAGGTTGCGTGGATGTCTTCGGCAGCGTCGCGCCCTTGGGCCACTGCCGTCACGGTCAGGTCATCGCCCCCCGCCGCACAATCGCCCCCCGCCCAGACCCCGGGCAGGGAGGTGCGCCCGGGGCCTGAAACGGCGATCTTGCGCCCGTCGAGCGCGGGCAAATCGGCCCCCTCAAGCGTCTGACCAATCGCCTTGAACACTTGATCAGCAGCAAGCCGGAATCGTTCGCCCGTGGGCCTGAGATCGTCGTCGGAATACTCAAACTCAACCTCGCGCACCGCGCCATTGCCATGCACCGCGATGGGCGTGGCATTGGTCACGATCCGCACACCCTTGGAGGCCGCAAGATCCTGTTCATAGCGGCTGGCGTTCATCCGGTCGCGCCCCCGCCGATAAACCAGCGTGACATTGAGCGCGCCCAAAAGTTTGGCCTGCACAGCGGCATCCACCGCCGTCATGCCGCCCCCGATCACCACCACATCGCGGCCCACCGGCAAATCGCTGAGATCCTCGGCCTGCCGCAAATCGGCAATGAAATCCACCGCATCGCGCATCCCCTCGCGGTCCTCGCCGCTCAGCCCCAGCGCATTGACCCCGCCCAGACCAATCCCAAGGAACACCGCGTCGTGATCTTCCTGCAATTCCGCCAGCGTCATCTCGCGCCCCAGACGCTGCCCGGTGGCCAGCGTGATCCCACCAATCTGCATCAGCCAGTCAACCTCGCGCGCGGCGAAACTGTCGGTGCTCTTGTAGGCGGCGATGCCAAACTCATTAAGACCGCCGGGCTTGGCGCGCCCATCGTAGAGCGTGACATCATGGCCTTTCATCGCCAACCGGTGCGCGCAGGCCAGCCCCGCAGGCCCCGCCCGGGGAGTATGATTTGTGGGGGAGGTTGGGGGAGTAGGGAGCCTGAGGGTAGGCAGTTCTGGGATATTCTTTTCGGCAATTAAGTGTTTGATAATAATTCAAGTGTAATCATGTAATTCAGACGCTATATTATCTACATGAGCATCCATGATGGGCAGTTTCAAAATGAAAAAGCGACAATCAGATACTCCCGTTTTCCGCGTTCAAAAAACTGGTCATGCGACAGATGGCACATTCGTTCGTAGGACGGCGCCGTCAGGTAAAATCGTCGTTTCAATGAGCAAGCGGAGTTATGCATCAGCTAAAAGGGCGGCAGCTTCTGCTTTTAGCAAAGCCAAGCAGCCTGCATGATACCTTATGTCATTCAAGAACAAGGTCTTTGACCTGCTCACTCAGGATGGTGAGGATGACATTGAAGCTCTTGCGGCTTATGGGCTGTATAAGCGTCATAAGCGGATGTGGGCCAAGGACTTCGAGGCCGAAAATGGTAAACCACCGACTCCTGAGGATGATGCACAGTTCGCGCGTGCCGTTTGCACCACAGATCAGCTTGCAAGATACAGGAAAGACGCTCAGGATATATTGATTGCCTTCGCAAATCAGTCGATCGAAGATGCAACGCCGCAGATTGAAGTTGGGGCCATTACCACGCGAATTGAGAAAGCGGCGGCATCCATTGAGCAACAAAGCTCCTTTAAACAGCAGATCGTTTCCGGCCTGATATCAACTCTGATAACGACAGCGGCATTGATACTTTTGGCAATAGGTATTCGATTGTTCGGGATTGATGTCATAGATGGCGTGCGCGAACTGCTGCCTGTCCATTCGCCATGACAGAAGTTTGCAACCGGGTGCTGAAAAATTCGTAGCTCTATCAGGGCTGCTTCGCCAGACTGCGGCCCGCCGAGCGCGCGTCATCACCCCGCACCCTTCGCCCCCGTCATCCTCGGGCTTGACCCGAGGATCTCTTGCGAGGCTGGAGAGTCCCGCTTTCGCGGGAATGACGTGTGAAAGGGTTGTGCTCGCAAGCGCGACATTCTGCGCCTCTTCCCCTGCCTGCGTGTCACCCTACCTCCCCTCCACAGGAGGCCCGCCATGACCCAACACACCCAAGTGCTTTATAATGCCCGCTGCCCTGTTTGCCGGGCGGAGATTGCGCATTATGCGGGGTATGTGGAGGCGAAGGGATTGCCTGTGACTTTTCAGGATCTCAACGCGGGCGGGTTGGAGCAGTGGGGGATTGACCCGGATCAGGCGGCGCGGCGGTTGCATGTGCGGCAGGATGGGCGCGTGCTCTCTGGTGTCGAGGCGTTTGCGGCGCTCTGGGCTGCTTTGCCGCGCTATCGTTGGGCGGCGCGGATCGTGGCCTTGCCGGGATTGCGGCAGGTGGCCTCGCTCATTTACGAGCGGGTTCTGGCACCGCGTCTTTATGCCAAGCATCTGGCACGAGAAGCCAAGCGCGCCGCGTCCTGAGGGCTTTCGCAGGGTCGCGCCCCGCGATAGGGTGCGCGCGAGAGACGCGGAGACCCCAGAAACATGACCGATCCCCAGACCCTGTTGCGCCGCCTGTTTGACCGGGCGGTGGCCGTAGCCGACCCGATGCAAAGCCTTGCCCCCTATCTGCCTGCGCGCCCTGAGGGCCGTGTCGTGGTGATCGGCGCGGGCAAGGCGAGTGCGCGCATGGCCGAGGCGGTCGAGGCGGAATGGGGGCCGTGCGAGGGGCTGGTGATCACGCGCTATGGCTATGCGCGCCCCTGTCAGGGCATCGAGATTGTCGAGGCGGCGCATCCGGTGCCGGATGCGGCAGGGATGCGCGCCACGGCGCGGATGCTTGATCTACTGGAGGGATTGGGCGAGGGCGATATGGTGCTGGCGCTGATCTCTGGCGGGGCGTCGTCGCTGCTTGTTCAGCCTGCGGGCGAGATGACGCTGGAGGATAAGCAGGCGGTCAATGCCGCGCTTTTGGCCTCGGGCGCGCCTATTGGGCAGATGAACGTGCTGCGCAAACATCTGAGCCGGGTCAAGGGCGGGCAATTGGCGGCGGCGGCCTATCCGGCGCGGCTGCATGCGCTGCTGATTTCCGATGTGCCGGGGGATGATCCGGCGATGATCGGATCGGGGCCGACGGTGGGCGAGGGCAGCACGCGCGATGACGCGCTGAAGATCGTGGCGCGCTATGGCATTGATCTGCCCGCGTCGGCGCGGGCGGTGTTGGCCGGGCAGAGCGGCGCGGTGCCGCCGGGGGATATACGCCTCAGCCGGGTTGAGAATGTGATCTATGCCGCCCCTGTGCAATCGCTGGAGGCTGCGGCAGAGGTGGCGCGCGCCCAAGGGATCAGCGTGCAAATCCTTGGCGATGCGCTAGAGGGTGAGGCGCGCGATGTGGCGCGCGATCATGCCGCGCTGGCGCGCGAGGTGCAGGCGGGTTTGGCACCGGGGGCGGCACCTATGCTGCTGCTGTCGGGCGGTGAGTTGACGGTGACGCGGCGGGGCGATGGTGTGGGTGGGCCCAATGCGGAATATGCGCTGGCCTTGGCGCTGGCCTTGGAGGGGGCGGCGGGCATTCACGCGCTGGCCTGTGACACCGATGGTGTTGATGGCGCCGCCGAGGTGGCGGGGGCGGTGATCGGGCCGGACACGCTGGCTGAGGCCCAATCCGCCGGGGTTGACCCTGCGCAGGCCCTGGCGATCAACGATGCGCATGGGTTTTTCGGGGCCGTTGGCGGGCAGGTGGTGACAGGGCCAACGCTGACCAATGTCAACGATTTCCGCGCCATCCTGATTGCGCCTGTTTAGGTTACAGCACCTTGCGTCTGATCGGGTGCATATCGCCTCGGTGAGGTCCCGGGTCAAGCCCGGGACGGGCGGGATTTCGATGGGGCGCGACAGGCCCTAAAACTGATCCCAGATCGTGCGGCCCAGATTATCCAGCCGCTCGGGCGAGCAAAAGAGCGAGATCGTCATCGTCGCCGTCCAGTCGCGCCCGCCAAGGCGGACCAGCGTGCCGTCGGCCAGTTCCTGACGGATGGAAAACTCTGGCAGCCACGCCAGCCCAGCGCCCGCAAGCGTGCGCCGCTTCAATGCCTCGGCCAAGGCATCCATGTAACGCAGGTCAAGTGCCGGGCGGCGGTTGCCGATGGTTTGATCGACCACGGTGCCAAGGAAGGTGTTGGGATCGTAGCTGAGATACGGAAGCTCTTGCCCTGCGCGCGGTGGCAGGGACCAGCCGTTGCGCGCGGCGGCCTCGTGCTGGGCCACCGGGATAAGGCGCTCTTCGCAGATGTCCTTGCGCTTGAAGCGGGTCTCGTCAAGGATCGGGGCCACGTCCTGATGCCGGTAATAGAGCAGGAATTCGCAGCCGCCTTCGCTGAGCAACTGGCAACAGGCGGTCAGGCTGTCGGAAATGACGCGCGTGCGCATTTCGGGATATTCGCGTTCCAATGCCGCCATGCGCGGTTGCAGGAAATTGACCGAAATGGCGTGTAATGCCGCAAAGCGTTGAAAGCTGGCATGGCCGCGCGCGCGTTCGCGGATTGCCTGACGGGTATCGGTGAGATCCGCCACCGTCTGTTGCGCCACTGGCAGGAATTGCCGCCCCGCCTCGGACAATTGCACCGGATAGCTGGCGCGGTCGATCAGCGGCACGCCAATCCACGCCTCAAGCGATTTGATGCGGCGGCTAAAGGCGGATTGCGTGATGTTGCGTTCTTCCGCTGCACGGGTGAAATTCAATGTGCGTCCCAGACAGACGAAATCGCGCAGCCAGTTGATATCCATTTCCGCCCCCCTTTTTGTCGCCAGACTGCGCCAGTCGAGATAACCATGCAAGATCGGAATAGTTTTATGAGATGTTTGAATTGGCCGACTCGTGGGGGTCTGTCCTAGCATTTCAGCCAAGACCAAAGGACGAAGACCGCAAGAACGGTCTCGCGCTGCACCAAAAAAGATGCATCCAACAAGGAGAAAGACATGAGAACTTCGTTGAAAGCACTGATTGCCACCACAGCGCTTGGGCTGACGGTGGCGATGCCTGCCATGGCCGAGACCACGATCCGGCTGTCCACCTATGTGAACGAGTCCGATATCCGCTATGACGGCTTTGTGCATTTTGCCGAATTGGTCGCGGAAAAGACCGGCGGCAGCGTTGAGGTGCAGATTTTCCCATCTGCCACGCTGCATGGCTGGTCTGAGGGTGTGGATGCGGTGCAGGGCGGTGTGTCGGACATGAGCTGGATGCCTGCCGATGAGCGGTTGCCTTGTTACCGTGTGACCTCGCTCTATCCGGTGGCGGTGGATTTGGAAGGGCAGATCGAGATGGACGCCGCCTATGCCGATCTGGTGCGCGATGAGGCGGCGGCGATCAACCTCGTGCCGGTGTTCAACTCGAATTATTCCTACGATCAGGAATGGTGGTTTGAAGAGGCGATTGACGATCTGGGCAATCTTGCGGGCAAGCAGGTTCGGTCCATCGGGCCGCTGGTCAGCCTGATGATCGAGACATGGGGCGGCGCGCCGGTGTTTGTGGCCCCCAAGGAAGTTTTTCAATCCGCCGAGCGTGGTGTGGTTGATGGGATCAACATGGGGGTTGCCACCTATTCCAGTTGGAAGCTGTGGGATGTGATGCCCTATATGGTCAAGGCGAGCCTGTTTTACGGCAATATCCAATACATGATGAACAAGGAAAAGTTCGACGGCATGACCGCCGACGAACAAGCCGCTGTGATGGCTGCCGCCAAGGAAACCGAGGAATGGCTCAAGCCCCGTTATGAGGATTGGGTGGATCAGCGCGTTGGCAATGCGGTGATGAAAGGCGGCGGTGCGGCGGTGGCGATCCCCGAAGACAAGCGGATGGCGCTGATCGAGAGCGTGCAGGGCAAGTGGGACGAGACCGTTGATGCGGCCTGCGGGCCGGAATTGGCTGGCAAGATCCGCGACCTCTTTGCGCAGCACGCGCCGTGATCTGACAGGCCCCCCGCGTCATCCATGCGGGGGGCCACCTTTTTTGCACAGGGAGGCACGCCATGCAAAGCGGTCTTGACCGATGGATTGGGCATGTGGAGCGCGCGGTTATCTGGCTCGCGGGGGCGGGGGCCGTGGTGGTGCTCGTGCAGATGGTGTGGATCAGCTACGGCGTCTTTACCCGCTATGTGCTGAATGCGCCGGACCGGATGGTGACAGAGGCGACAGCGCTTTTGCTTTTCCCGGTGGCCTTTGCGGGCCTTGCCTATGCGATGCGCGAGGATGCCTATCCCAAGGTCACGATGCTGACCGATACCCTTCCCGCCGGGCTGCGCAAGGCGGTGGCGGTGTTCAATCTCTGCGTGATGTTGGGGGTTGGGCTGTTTTTCTCTTTGGCGGGCGTGAGCGCCACGATCCGGTCATTCAATTCAGGGGCGTCGTCGGAAATCCTGCTTTGGCCGCGCTATGCGTTCTGGGCACCGGGGGCCTTGGCGCTGGTGCTTTTCTCAATTTACGCGGTGCTGCGGCTGGTGCGGCTGTTGCGCACCCCGGCGGCGGAGGTCTGAACGATGGAATGGTATGAAGTCGGCCTCGGCCTTTTGGGTCTTTTGATGTTTCTGATCGCAACGGGGGTGCCGATCCCCTTTGCGCTGGCGGCGGCCTCGCTGCCGTTTCTGTGGCAAATCCAGACCTTTGAGACCTCGATCGCATCGGCAGAGTTGAAGCTCTGGGGTGTTTGGATCGACTATATCCTGCTTGCGGTGCCGCTGTTTGTGTTCTTGGGCGAGTTGATCGGCAAATCCAATATCGGCCCCAATCTCTATCAATTCCTGCATCAAGGTGTGCGCGTGCGCGGCTCTGCTGCCTATGGCTCTATCGGGGCCTGCGCGGGGTTTGGCGCGGTCTGTGGCTCGTCCATGGTCGGCGCGCTGACCATTGGCGGCGTGGCTTTGCCGGAAATGCTCCGGCTGGGCTATGGCAAGCGGCTGTCGTCTGGCGTGCTGGCGGCGGGGGGCACGCTGAGCGTGCTGTTGCCGCCATCGCTGATCCTGTTGTTTTACGGCATCGTCACCGATCAGAGCATTGGGGATCTGTTCATCGCGGGCGTTATTCCCGGATTGATCCTTGTGACCTGTTTTTCGATTGTGGTGTTGGTCTGGGGTATTTTGAAGCCGGGCGATATTCCCGACCGCGAGGATGCGGTGAAAATGGGAATCCTTCAGATTGCCGCCACTATCGCGCCCATTGGCCTGATCGGTCTGGTGATCACCGTGGCGATCTACGCCGGTATCGCCACGCCGACAGAGGCGGCGGCGGTGGCGGCGCTCTTGACCGTGATCCTCGCCTTTGGCGTGGGGGGGCTGACATGGCAAGGGTTCAAGGACTCGCTCTTTGCCACCATGCGGACCATGGGGTATCTGGGCCTGCTTTTATCGGCGGGGGTGCTTTTTGGCTTTGTGCTGACCTACTACCGCGTGCCGCAGCAATTCACCGAGCTTTTTCTGAGCTTCGATCTTTCGCCCTATGTGGTGCTGACCATTGTGTTGATCTTTTACATCGTGCTGGGGATGTTTCTTGAACCTGTCTCGATGACCTTCATCACCCTGCCCACGATCTTTCCGCTGATGGCCGCCGCCGGGTTCGACCTTATCTGGTTTGGGGTGGTCTATACGATCACCATGGAGATTGCGGTGCTCACGCCACCTGTGGGGCTCAATCTCTATGTCATTCAAGGAATTGGGCGCGGGCAGGTCAGCATTGGCGATGTGATCATTGGCTGCCTGCCGTTCATCGGGGCGCTTGTTCTCTTGATTGTCCTTCTCATCCTCATGCCGGAGATTGCGTTGTGGTTGCCCGAACAGATGCGCTGATTGCGCGCAACGGCCTTAGCTATCGGCGGGCGGGGGCGGGCACGCCGCTGGTGTTGGTGCATGGCTATCTGGGCGGGTCGGCGCAATGGCAGGCCGAGATTGCCCGCTTTTCCGACCGCTTTGATGTGATTGCCCCTGATCTGCCGGGCTATGCCGGGTCAGCGGGCCTGCCGCCTGCGAAACGTATCGCCACATTCGGCGCGGCGGTGGTCGAGCTTTTGGACGAGCTGGGGCTGGGGCAGATCACCCTTTTGGGGCATTCCATGGGCGGTATGATTGTGCAGGAAATAGCCGCCACCCATCCTGACCGGATCGCGCGGCTGATCCTCTATGGCACAGGGCCCTTGGGGGCCATGCCGGATCGGTTCGAGCCGCTCGACACCTCGCGGGCACGGATCCGCTGCGATGGTGTGGCCCAGACGATCCGGCGGATCGGGGCCACGTGGTTTCGCAAAGGGGCCGCGGCGCAGGGGTTCGAGATTGTGGCCGAACTGGGCGCGCAGGCCACCGAGGCCGCAGCGCTGGCGGGGCTTGACGCGATGAGCGATTGGGATGGGCGCGGCGCGCTTGGCCGCCTGACCATGCCGACCCTCGTGCTTTGGGGTGACGGCGATCGGTCCTATCGCTGGCCGCAGGTCGAAACCCTCTGGCAGGGGCTGCCCGATGCCGTGCTGGCCGTGGTGCCGGGCACCGCCCATGCGGTGCATCTGGAAAAGCCGAGCCTCTTTCACGCGCTGGTCGAGGATTTCGTGGGAGGGTGACACGCACTGCCCTCCCTTGCGGCACCTTCCCATTCCATCCACAATATATTGCTTCCCCCCTCAACAAATAGCTTTACAGGCGGCGCTAAACCTCGCACCATATATTGTATGGACGAGGGGAATGGCCCCCGTCCGTAGAGCAGGCACCTAGCGCTAGGGGTGCAACGCCACCCCCGCGCTACAGCAAATGAGGCGGCGCCATGGCACTTTCCGAGCAGTTCTTGCATGACGACATCCACCCCATTGATATTGTTGAACATATTGCAGAGCACCATGACTGGGAGTTCGACCGTATCGGCGACGATCAGATTGCCATGGCTGTTGAAGGCCAGTGGCGCACCTATTCCTTGACCCTCGCGTGGTCCGGCTATGACGAGACCCTGCGTCTTGTCTGCACCTTCGATATGGAGCCGCCCGCCGAGAAACTGCCCGTGCTCTTTGAAATCCTCAATGAAATCAATGATGAGTGCTGGGCCGGTGCCTTTACCTGGTGGGCCGAACAGAAACTTATGGTCTATCGCTATGGCCTCGTGCTTGCCGGTGGGCAGGTGGCCAGCCCCGAGCAGATCGACACGATGCTGCATGCCGCCGTGTCGAGCGCCGAGCGCTATTACCCGGCGCTGCAACTTGCGATCTGGGGCGATCAATCGCCCCGCGATGCGATGCAGGTCGCCATTGCAGAGGCCTTCGGTCGCGCGTAACACTGTCCCCCGCAAACCACGGGAATGAGCGGGGGCACCACCATGACGATGGACGATCTGGCCGAAAAAGGCCTTGTTTTACTGGGCTGTGGCAAGATGGGCAGCGCCATGTTGCAAGGCTGGCTGGCGGGCGGGCTGCCGCCCGCGTCGGTTTGGGTGAGTGACCCCAACCCCTCTGACTGGCTGCGCGGCACCGGCGTGCATCTTAACACCGACCTGCCCGGCCAACCCGCTATCGTTCTTGTCGCGGTCAAGCCGCAGATGATGGGCGCGGCCCTGCCCAGCCTTGCCGCGATGGGCAATGGCACGACGCTGTTCATCTCGGTGGCCGCAGGCACGCCGATTGCGGGGTTTGAAACCGTGCTGGGGGCCAAGACCCCGATCATCCGTGCCATGCCCAACACCCCCGCCGCCGTGGCGCGCGGGATCACCGCCATCATCGGCAATACCCAAACCAGCGCCGCGCATCTGGACCTTGCCGAAGCGTTGTTGCGCGCGGTGGGGCAGGTGGTGCGGCTTGACCATGAGGATCAGATGGACGCCGTGACCGGCCTTTCTGGCTCTGGTCCGGCCTATGTGTTCCATATGATCGAATGTATGGCCAAGGCCGGCGAGGCGCAGGGGCTTGCGCCCGAGTTGGCGATGCAATTGGCGCAGGCCACCGTGGCCGGTGCCGGTGCCTTGGCCGAGGCCGCCGAGGAAACCCCGGCGCAGTTGCGCCAGAACGTCACCAGCCCCAATGGCACAACGCAGGCGGGGCTAGAGGTGCTGATGCACCCTGACACGGGCCTGCCGCCCCTGATGCTGAAAACCGTCGCCGCCGCGACCGACCGGTCCAAGGCGCTGCGCAATGGCTGAGATCAGTTTTGACGATTTTCTTGCCGTCGATATTCGTGTGGGCCGCGTCACCCGCGCCGAACCCTATCCCGAGGCGCGCAAGCCTGCGATCAAGCTCTGGGTCGATTTCGGCCCCGAGATCGGTGAGAAGAAATCAAGCGCCCAGATCACCGCGCATTACACGCCAGAGGCGCTGATTGGCCGTCAGGTGCTGGCGGTGGTCAATTTCCCGCCCCGTCAGATCGGCAAGTTCCGGTCGGAAATCCTTGTGCTGGGGCTGAGCGATAGCAATGGCGATATCGTTCTGATACGCCCTGACCAAGATGTTCCCATCGGAGAGAGACTGCATTGAAACGGATACTTGTCACCCGCCCCATGCCCGACCGCGTGCTTGAAGAGGCCCGCCGCCATTTCGACGTAGAAATACGCGACGACAATACTCCTCTCAAGCCGGGCCAGATGCGGGGCGCGCTGGCGCTTTATGATGGCATCTTGCCGACGCTGGGCGATATGTTTCAGGCCGATGTCTTTGCCGAGGCTGAGAATTCTCGCTGTCGTATCCTCGCCAACTTTGGCGTGGGCTATAACCATATCGACGTCGCCGCCGCCCGTGCCATGGGCATCGCGGTCAGCAACACGCCCGGTGCTGTGACCGATGCCACCGCCGATATCGCCATGACGCTGATGCTGATGACCGCGCGCCGCGCGGGCGAGGGCGAGCGGCTGGTGCGCGCTGGCAAATGGCCGGGTTGGAACCCGACGCAGATGCTGGGCCTGCATGTGAGTGGCAAGACGGTGGGGATCATCGGTATGGGCCGCATCGGGCAGGCGATTGCCAAGCGCTGCCATTTCGGGTTTGGCATGTCGGTTGTCTATCACAACCGCTCGGCCAAGCCGCTTGATTTCGACGCGCGCCAGCTTGGCTCGATCGAAGAGGTTGCGGCCACGGCGGATATTCTTGTTGTGGCGGTGCCCGGAGGGGCGGAAACCCGGCATCTTATCAATGCCGAGGTGTTTGCCGCGATGCGCCCGACCGCGCATTTCATCAATATCGCGCGGGGCGATGTGGTGGATGAGGCGGCGCTGATTGCGGCCTTGCAAGAGGGGCGCATCGCCGGGGCGGGTCTCGATGTTTACGAGCGTGAACCGATTGTGCCGGACGCGCTTAAGGCGATGGAGAATGTCGCGCTTCTGCCGCATTTGGGCACCGCAGCGCTTGAGGTGCGCGAGGCGATGGGGCTGATGGCAGTTGAAAACCTGCGCGCCTTTTTTGCCGGGGAAACGCCGCCCAATCTGGTCAACTGAGTTTGGGAAAGGTCGCTCGCGCTTTTAGGGCGCGGGCGCTTACTCGATCTGTCGCCCGTTCAGAATCTCGAAGGGTTCGAGCCGGTCGCCATTGATCCAGGCATAGCCGCCTGCCTCGGTGCGCACCATGGCGTAGGGGGTCCAGCCGGTGCTGCGCCACCAGCTTTCATAGTCGTTGGTTTCGGCGTTTACGCGCCATTGGCCATCGTCGCGGCGGCCATCCCCCAGCATATAGACCGTGCTGCCATCGGCAGCAAAATACTGCTGATAGTCGGTGCCCGACCAGCTTCCGACAATGGTGTTGCCAGACAAGAGCGCGGTGATTTCGGCCGCGTTCATCTGCGTGGGCTGTGCTGCGACAGGCCAGCCAAGGGCGAGCATTCCGGCGCTCACCAGACCCAGAACATGACGGCGTTGCATGATCACACTCCTTTATTCCAGAGGGTAGTATCGCAAATCCTGCGGTGGGGTGCGACTCGATTCTAGGGCACGCTGTCTTGGGATTGCCGCAACGTCACGCTCAAAACGCCAAGAATTTTGGAAAACTCCGGCCATATCGTGAGACAACGCATAGAAAAATTAATACTCTTCTGCCAAACAGACCGGATGATCGATATGTCCTATCCTGCCTATTCCCGTGCCGAACGTCTTGCTGACGGGGCGGTGCATATTGCTGGTCTGCTGGCGGCGCTTACCGGGGTTGCCGTGCTATTCGCCATGTGGGCGCTGCGCATGGACGGGGTGACGCTGGCCTCGACCATCGTCTATTCCGGTGCGCTTTTGATGATGCTGGGGGCCTCGGCGGCCTATCACCTGTATGCCCATACCGCCGCGCGGCCCATTTTGCGCCGTCTGGATCATGCTGCCATCTATGTGAAAATCGCGGGCACCTTCACGCCGCTCAGCGTGCTTTTGGGCACTGCCTTTGGCTATGTGGTGCTTGCGTTGGTCTGGGTGCTTGCCATCTTTGGGGCCGCGACCAAGATCCGGGCCAAGCGTGGGCAGATGCCAACGGGATGGTTGCCCTATGTGGCGCTGGGATGGATCGGGGTGGCGCTGTTTATCCCGCTTACGCCGATTCTTCCGGCACACAGCCTTGCGCTGTTGCTGGCGGGGGGGCTGCTTTATACGTTTGGGGTGGTGTTTTACAGGTGGGAGAGCCTGCGGTTCGCCAATGCCATCTGGCACCTCTTCGTGGCCTTTGCCAGCGGGTGCTTTTTCCTTGGCATCGCATCGGCCCTCGCGACCCGCCTCTGACGGGGCGCAAGGGCGTTTTGGATCAGGGCCAGAGCGCGCGCGCTCAGGCGTGCTTGCCCGCCATCAGCAGGGAAAAGACATCAGTGTTCCGGCAAAAATCCGGCGTTGCCGTCGCGGTCTTGTTCTGCTGGAGCCATTTCTCGCAGGTCTCGGGATTGACGCAGCCGGTGCAGGCCAAGACCACATCGCCCAAGGTGTCAAAGGTCATCTGACCTTCCATGATTTTCTGTTCCAGATCGACGCCCAAGCTATTGGCCATCCGATCCACCAATTGCGCGTGGCGTTTCAAGGTTGAAGTGCTTTGCATGTGATTGCCCCTTTGCTGCGCCCTCACTGTGCCCTGAGTTTGGGGGGGCTGCTTTGACCTGAATCAAATCGCCCCGTCCTCAAGGTAAAGTCGCACGCAGTCCTGCACGTGGCGAAACCGGTCGCCGCCCAGTTTCTTGCCACCATACCAACGGGTTACGACAATCACATGATCGCGCAAATCGGCGCGTTCCAACATGCGCAGGATCACCTGCCCCGCCCCGGCCTCGCCGTCGTCGCCCTTGAGCGGGGTGCCATCCCTGAGCAGCACAGCCCAGGTGTTATGCGTGGCGCGGGCGAATTTCTTGTCTTTCTTCAAGGTCTTGAGGAAATCGTCTACTTCCGCGCGGTCCTGTGCCATGCCGCCAGAGACCGCATAGGTCGACCCCCGGTCACTGACGACGCCCTTTAACTGCCGCATGTCACAGACCGGCGGCCACCCGGCGCACGGTTTCGATACGCTGTGCGTTGGGCGGATGGGTGCCCAAAAAGCGATTGCCGGGATCGGGAAGCTGGCTAAAGAACTCTGCGCCGCGCACCGGATTATACCCGGCGCGATGGGTGATGACTGTGCCAAGGGCATCTGCCTCAAGCTCGAAATTCTTGGAATAGCTGCGCGCGCCCACCCCGGCACCGATGTCGAGGGCCTGATCCACCACTGTCTGGCTTGCGCCGGTGATCGCCGCCAAGCCACCCAAAAGAATCGCGCCCGCTGCGGCGTTTTGCTGTTGGCGCGGGATATGGCCCGAGATGTGGTGTGCCGCCTCATGACCCATGACAAAGGCCAGTTCATCCGGATTGCGCACCTGCGCGATCAAAGGCAGGGTAAAGGCCAGAATGGGCTGACCGTTGCGATCAAGGGTCTGATAGGCATTGGGCGGTTGCCCGGGCCGATCATCCACGACAATGCGGAAATCGCAATTGGACTGCGGCGAGCGCGCGCGGCATTCGCGTTCGGCCACCGGTTCAACCCTTTGAACAACCGTGATGAATTGCTGGACCTGCGCGCGCGATGGGGTCGCCGCCACGGGGCGTTGTGTTGCTTGCGGTGCGGGCCTGTTGACCGGCCCTTGGTCGACCACCTCGACGCAGCCCACCAGGGCGACCAGCCCGAGCACTGTTATCCAACGCATTCCAAACCCTCTGCTAGCCCTCGTCTATTTACTTGTTCTAGCAGGGTTTCGCACCTCTGACAGGTCTTTTCAAGCACACCAGTCCGGGCTTGCAAAGACCCGCCAACGCGGTAGGCTGGGGGTATGTTTTCCATCGAGCACGAATTCGACGCCACTGTGATCACCCTTGTTGACGAGGGGGCAGCCCCCTTGGGTGAGGATGTGATCATCAACGCCTTTGAGGAATGCGTGACGATCGAGCAATATGATCCGCGCACTGATAGTCTGCACAAAATCACCCTGTCGATGGGGCAGTTGCGCGATTTGCGCGCGGCGCTGGACCTGCCTGAGGGGGTATATATCCAAGCGCCGGACGCCAAATAGAAATTCAGGTGTTGATCTGGCGCAAGACCTCTGCGGCGGCAATCGTGGGTGTCATATCGCCTGCTGCTACACGGGCCGCATAGTCCTGCATCGTGGCGCGGGCTGCCGGGGTTTCGAGCCGCGCCAAAAGGCCCTGACGCACCTCTTGGCCGAACCAGTAGCGGGCCTGTTCTGCCCGCCGACCGTCAAAATGCCCGGTGTCGCGCCGCCAGTTCACCAATGCGGTCATCTCATCCCATGCCCTGTGCAGCCCCTCGTCCTGAAGGGCTGAAACGGTCATCGCCTTGGGATAGCCCTCTGGGTCCTGCGGTCGCTTGCGCAAAAGCCGCAATGCGCCTGCGTAATCCGAACAGGTTCGCATCGCCGCCGGTTTGAGATCGCCATCCGCCTTGTTCACAAGGATGAGATCGGCCATTTCCATGATGCCGCGCTTGACGCCCTGCAACTCGTCGCCACCGGCCGGGGCGAGCAAGAGGACAAAAAGATCGGACATTTCCGCAACCACCGTTTCGGATTGGCCAACGCCCACCGTCTCGATCAGGACCACGTCGAACCCGGCGGCCTCGCAGAGCGCCACCGCCTCGCGGGTGCGGCGCGCGACGCCGCCCAGATGGCTTTGGCTGGGGGAGGGGCGGATAAAGGCCGCTGGATCGCGGCTGAGCCGTTCCATCCGCGTCTTGTCGCCAAGGATCGACCCGCCCGAGCGCGCCGAGGACGGATCAACCGCAAGCACGGCCACGCGCAGGCCCTGCGCCGTCAGCATCAGGCCGAAACTCTCGATAAAGGTGGATTTGCCCACGCCGGGCGTGCCCGAGAGGCCGATACGCACCGCTTGCTTGCCGGCGGATTTCAACGCCTCCATCAGGGCTGCGGCCTGCGTTCTGTGATCGGCCCGCGCGCTTTCGATCAGGGTGATCGCGCGGGCGAGCGCCCGCCGGTCGCCGGAGATGATCTTTTGTGCGATGTCGGCGGTATCCATGCGCTGCCCTTCTTGCTGTCGCCTGCCTTCATGCCTTGGGCCACCGGCCCTTGTCCAGAGGTGAGGGCGGGCAACCCTCTGGCCAAGGGCGCGCCGATGCCCGATAACGCGGGCATGACGCCCGATCTTCCCATTCAAGAGGCCATTCCTGCCCTTATCGACGCGCTGCGCGCGCGGGGGCGTGCCGTGCTTCAGGCCCCGCCCGGTGCGGGCAAGACCACGGTGGTGCCGCTTGAAATGTTGCAAGCTGGCCTGACTGAGGGGCGCATCCTGATGCTGGAGCCGCGCCGTCTTGCTGCCCGCGCCGCCGCCGAGCGGATGGCGCAGAGCCTTGGGGAAAAGCCCGGTGAAACCGTGGGCTACCGGGTGCGCGGCGAGGCCCGAGTGGGGCCGCAGACCCGGATCGAGGTGGTGACAGAGGGGATATTGACCCGCATGGTCCAATCGGACCCCGAGTTGCGCGGCGTGGGTGCGGTGATTTTCGACGAGTTTCACGAACGCTCGCTGAATGCTGATCTGGGGTTGGCGCTGTGTCTTGAGGTGGCGGGGGCGCTGCGCGACGATCTGATCTTGTTGGTGATGTCGGCCACGCTTGATGCCGCGCCGGTGGCGCAGCTTATGGGGGATGTGCCTGTCATTACCTCGGAGGGGCGCAGCTATCCGGTTGAGATCCGCTGGCGCGACCGTCCCCGGCCCAAGACACGCCGGTTCGAGGACGCGCTGGCCGATCTGGTGAGCGAGGCGGTGACCGAGACAACCGGCGGCGTTCTTGTGTTCTTGCCCGGCGAGGGGGAAATCCGACGCCTTGAAACGCTGCTGCGCGCTCGCCTGCCCAGCGATTGCCAGGTGCGGCCACTTTTTGGGGCGATGGATTTTGCGGCGCAACGGGCCGCGATTGCGCCGGTATCAGAGGGGCGCAAGATCGTGCTGGCAACGTCCATCGCCGAAACCTCGCTGACCATCGAGGATATTCGCGTGGTGATCGACGGCGGGTTGGCGCGGCGCGCGCGGTTCGATCCTGGGTCCGGTATGTCACGCTTGGTGACAGAGGCGGTGACGCGCGCCGAGGCAACGCAGCGCGCAGGGCGCGCAGGCCGTGTGGCCGAGGGGCGCTGCTACCGGCTCTGGACGCGCGGGGAAGAGGGGGCGTTGCAGGCCTTTGCCCCGGCAGAGATTGAGGCGGCGGATTTGGCGGGGCTGGCGCTGGAGCTGGCGCTTTGGGGCGCTGCCCCTGAGGATTTGCCGCTGCTGACGCCGCCCAATCCCGGCGCCTATGCCGAGGCGCGTGCGCTCTTGGAGATGTTGGGCGCGCTCGATGCCACGGGCCGGATCACCCCGCACGGCAAGGCGTTGGCGGCGCTGCCGCTGCATCCGCGCTTGGCGCATATGCTTGCCTCTGCCGGGCCAGAGGCGGCGGCGCTGGCGGCGCTTTTGGCCGAGCGTGATCCGTTGGGGCGCGGTGCGCCGGTTGATCTGGCGCTGCGGCTGAGTGCGGTGCGCGACCTGCGCGCCTTTGAGGCGCGCTATGTCCATGTGGTCAATCGCGGTCCGCTCGAGCGGATCAAGACCGAGGCGCGGCGTCTGGCAGCGCAGGCCAAGGGCAGGGGCAAAGGCAGGCGCAGCGATGCCGAATGTGCCGCCCTTGCCTATCCTGACCGGATCGGGCTGCGCCGCAAAGGGGATGCTCCGCGCTATGTGCTGTCGGGGGGCAAGGGCGCTGTTCTGCCCGAGGGCGACCCGATGGCGCAGACCCGGCTGATCGTCGCCACCGATCTGGATGGCGACCCGCGCGAGGCGCGCATCCGGCAGGCTATCGCAATTTCCGAGGCAGAGATTCGCGGGCTTTTTGCGGACCGGATCGCGTGGCAGAATGTCTGCCTCTGGGATCGGCGCGAGCGGCGGGTGGTTGCGCGCAAACAGGAACGGTTTGGCGCGCTGGTGCTGGATGACCGCCATTGGCTGGATGCGCCAGAGGAGCGTATCGCGCGCGCCATGCTGGACGGGGTGCGCGATCTGGGGCTGGCGTGGAGCGATCCCGCCCGGCGTTTTGTGGCGCGCGTTCAGCTTGTGCGCGACGGGGGGGCGGATCTGCCGGATATGTCAGAGGCGGCGTTGATGGCGGGGCTGGACGAGTGGCTCTTGCCCTATCTTCGGGGCGTGCGCAGCGCGCCGGAGTGGAAGCGGTTCGAGATGCTTGATGCGCTGCGCGCGCGGCTGGATTGGGACCAGATGCAGATGCTGGACCGCGCGGCACCGGCGCAGTTCACCACGCCGCTGGGCCGCAAGATTCCGATTGATTATAGCGGCGAGTATCCCGAAATTACCCTGCGATTGCAGGAAATGTTCGGCCAGACCACGCATCCTACGGTCGGGCGCACACCGTTGCGCGTGACACTTTTGTCGCCGGGAAATCGCCCGGTGCAGACCACGCTTGATCTGCCGGGGTTTTGGTCCAGCTCTTATGCGGATGTGCGCAAGGATATGCGCGGGCGCTATCCGCGCCACCCCTGGCCCGAGGACCCGACCGAGGCTGACCCCACCTTGCGTGCCAAACCCCGAAATATCCCGTGATTTGTATTCTGTGGTGAAATGTCTTATATCCTTGAGGCAGATAAATTTGCCCGAGCAGAGCAAAACCACAATGAACCAACTCTTTCCTCAGACCGCGCCCGGCGCGGTCGATGCTGACGCTGTTCTGCCCCGCAGGCAGGTGGCGGCGCTGTGCTGGCGCAAGCACAAGGGGCGCAAGGAGGTTCTGCTGATCACCAGCCGCGACACGGGCCGATGGGTTGTTCCCAAGGGCTGGCCCATCGAGGGGCTGACCGCCGCGCAATCCGCGTTGCAAGAAGCGTGGGAAGAGGCGGGTGTGCGCGCCGATGCCGATAAGGCGCGGTTCATCGGGCGCTTTGCCTATCACAAGGGATTGCGCGATGGCCGCACCCTTCCGGTCGAGGCGGAACTCTACAAGGTGCGCCTGCGCGACGATGAGATGCGCGACCGTTTCCCCGAAGCGCGCGAGCGTCGGCGGCTTTGGGTCACGCCGCGCAAGGCGGCGAAACTTGTCGATGAGCCCGAGTTGCAGGATATCTTGCGCCGGTTCTGAGCCGGTTTATTTCGGCATCAAGACCCAGTAATCCAGATCCAACAGAACATGCGGCTGATGTTTGCCATCCGCGCCGCGCAGGTTAAAGGGCGCGCCGCCCTTGGTTGCCACCAGCCGCAGCCGCAATGCGCCCACCCCCGGTGCGGATGTGTCTGCCCGGTCCAGAACCTCGGACCATGCCCGCACGGTATCGCCCGCAAAGCACGGGTTGGCGTGGCTTCCTGCGTTGATCGCCGCGATCATCTGCGCATTGGCGAGGCCATTGAACGACAGCGCCCGCGCCATCGAGATCACATGCCCGCCATAGATCAGCCGCTTGCCATCGGCGCGCGGTGTGGCGTCGAAATGCGTTTTGGAGGTGTTCTGCCAGAGGCGTGTGGCCATCATATGCTCGGCCTCCTCGATGGTCACGCCATCGACATGGTCGATCTGCTCGCCAATCTCGTAATCGCCCCAGCGATGCGGCTCTCCGGCGAGGGTGAAATCATACTGTGTGAAATCAAGGCCTGCGGGGATGACAAGATCACTGGCGGCCACTGAGGCCGCGGTGTGCGGCACGGTATCGGCGGGGGCCGGGGCCGTCTCATCGCGCTTGCGCACCATGACCCAGCGAACAAATTCCATCACCGGCAGGTCGTGTTGGTTAAAGCCGGTGGTGCGCACATAGACGACCCCGGTCTTGCCCGAGGAATTCTGCTTGAGCCCGATCACCTCGGATTGCGCGCGCAGCGTATCGCCAGAATAGACGGGGCGCAGCCAGCGTGCCTCGGCATAGCCGAGATTGGCCACGGCATTGAGCGAGATGTCGGGCACCGATTTGCCGAACACGATATGAAACGCCGCCAGATCATCAATGGGGCTGGCAGGCAGGCCGCAGACCTGGGCGAATTCATCCGAGGAATAGATCGCATGGCGCGCCGGATAGAGCGCGTGATAGAGCGCGCGCTCGCCCCCCGATACGGTGCGTGGCACCGCATGGCGGATCACCTGCCCGATGGTGTAATCCTCGAAAAACCGGCCCGGATTGGTCTTGGCCATGCTCACTGTTCCCCCAGCTTCATGTCGGGCGTATAAGTGCCGTCCTTGTCCTTGACCACGGCCTGCCCGCAGCGCATCACGCCATTGGCCGCGTCAAAAGCATAGGTGGGATCGCCGTAAAGCGCCCATCCCTTGTTGAGCGCAGCCGTCACCTTGTGACAGAACTCCGACGTGTCATCGGCGCTGAGAAAACGATAGAGTTTCATGGATTACCCCGGAAACGGCCAGACGCCCAGCCAGTTGTGAATAGCGGTCATGACGAGGAACAGCACGATCGTAATGACCACGAGAATGATGTCGCGCTTTGCCTCGCCCGGTTTGGGGCGGTTCCACGTCTCGGATTTGTTGATCACCACCACCTCAAGCACCGCCCAGAGCAGCAGGCCGCCAAAGAGGATGAGCGAAGCCAGATCGCCATTGACCAAGAGATGCGCCACCGCCCAAACCTTGACCGCTGTCAGTTGCGGATGCCGCATGGCCCCGCGCAGCCGCCCTTTGGTGGCGCTCATGCCATAGAGAAACACCGCGCCCAGCATCATCAGGTTGTTGATATGCACGGTCCAGCTGGGTGGATACCAGACGTTGATAAAATCTGCTTGCCGATAGCCGATCACCATCAGCACCAGACCGGCAAGGATGCCGAGGGCGGCAACGCCCTTGCCTGCGTTCCCCATCCTTGCGCGCAGATCGGGGGCCACCCGTTTGAAGAGATGCGCCGCGATCCAAAGGATCAGCCCGAGGATGAGGTAAAACATGGGGGTTACTCCGCTGCCATTTCCCGTATCGCCTGTGCTTTGGCCAGGATGCGCTGCGCGGACACAACGTGCAAATTCTCGACGATCTGCCCGTCTACCACGGCAATCCCCTGACCCGAGGCGCGGCTTTCTTCATAGGCTGCGATCTGACGTCCCGCCAGTTCAATTTCGGAATTGGTGGGGGCAAAGGCGGTATTGGCGATTTCAAGCTGCGCGGGATGGATCAGCGTCTTGCCGTCAAAGCCGAGGTCGCGCCCCTGTTCACATTCGAACTTGAGCCCGTCCCCATCGCGAAAGCGGTTATAGACCCCGTCCACCGCCACGATCCGTGCCGCGCGCGCCGCCATCACGATCATTTGAAGCGAGGCCCAGAGCGGCATGCGGTCGGCGCGCACCCGGCAGCCCAGATCCTTGATCAGGTCATTGGTGCCCGCCACCAGCCCGGTTACCTGCCGGTGGGCCGCGATTTCGCGGGCGTTGAACACGCTCACGGGGGTTTCCATCATGGTCCAGACGGGCAGGTCGGTGCCGATCACATCCGACAGGTTGTCAATGTCCGAGGGAGTATTGACCTTGGGCAAGAGGATCGCATCGGCCCCGGCATCGCGCAGGGCGCGGGCATCCTCTAGCCCCCATTCGGTGGTCAGCGCGTTGATCCGCACGATCTTGTAGCGATAGCCATAGCCGCCTTGGCGCAGGGCCTCGACCAATGTGGCGCGTGCGGCTGCCTTGGCATCGGGGGCGACCGCATCTTCAAGGTCAAAGATGATCGCGTCCGTGGGCAGATCCCGCGCCTTTTCCAGCCCGCGCTCTTTCGAGCCGGGGATGTATAGCACCGAACGGTAGGGATGCATGCTGCTGTCCATGGGTCTGCCCTTTGATGGATTCTGACTGCGGTAATAATCTTGCGCAGGAATGGCATTTTTTGGCGGAAATGTTCAAGCGCTTTTTCGCCGCGATGCAGCGATGCCGCCGCAACAGGGGGCGGATGGGGCCGTTAACCCCCTGTTCATCTTTGGTTCGGCATGATCGGCCCTGCAACGGTCGGGGGACCAACCCAAGAGAAAGGGTGACGGATGATCAAGACAGTGATGGCCGGTCTGAGCGCTGTAGCGCTGGCACATGCCCCGGCACAGGCGCAATCGGGCCAGTGCGCGCCGCGCGACAGGGTGGTCGAGCGTCTGGCCGATGCCTATGGCGAAACGCGGCATTCCATGGGGCTTGGGGCCAATAACATGGTGGTCGAGGTTTTTGCCTCAGACACCTCTGGCAGTTGGACGATCACGGTGACAGGCAGCGATGGCATCACCTGCCTTGTGGCCAGCGGGCAGGCGTTCGAGGCCACGGCCGACACCGCGGCCAAACCGGGCAAAGGGGCCTAGAATACGCCATCCCAGATCAGCTTGGCCCCGGTGATCGTGAGCAACACATAGGTCACCGCGAAAAACGCGCGTTCCGGCATGATCCGGTGCGCGCGCACGCCGATCCACGCCCCCAAAAGGGCAAAGGGGGCCAAGATCAGGTCGATCATCAGCGTTTCCCGCGTGAAAAGCCCCAGCATGCCATAGGGCACCGCTTTGACGATGTTGAAGACAAAGAACATCAAGACCGTGGTCGCCTGATAGCGCGTCTTGTCCAGCCCGCGCGACAGCAGATACACCGCCGCAGGCGGCCCGCCTGCATGGCTGACAAAGCTGGTGAACCCGGCCACCAGCCCCGCCAAAACCCCGCTCCACCCCGGCAAAGGGGCCTGCCCCCGGCGCATCACCCGCGCCTTTAGAACCGTCTGCCAAAGCACAAAGATCAGCGCGATCCCCCCGATCAAAAGGCGCAAGAGATCGGCATCGGCGCTGCGATAGAACAGCATCCCAAGCCCGATCCCCGGCACCCCGCCAAGGATCAGCATGGTCACCTCAAGCCGTCCCCATTGCCGCCAATAGGGGCGCAGGGTGGCCACATCGATCAGCATCAGGACTGGCAGCATGATGCCCAAAGCCATCGCCGGCGGAACAAAGAGCGCCAGAATCGCCGCCCCCGCAAAGGATGCGCCAGAGCCGAAACCGCCCTTGGACACCCCCGCCAACAGCGCCGCGAACACCCCGATTGCCACCACCTCGACGTTCATCGCTTCGGCTCCTAACCTATGTCTCTGTCTGTACTTTCACGGTATACGACCGCATCCCGCTGTCACGCCGAAAATCCGCCGCAGTGCAGCACCCTTGCAAGCGCGCAGATTTCGGACTACGCCCAAGCGCAACTTTTCAACCGATGGAGACTATCCAATGGCCAGACCCAAGATTGCGCTGATCGGCGCCGGACAGATCGGCGGCACCCTCGCCCATCTCGCCGCGCTCAAGGAACTGGGCGATATCGTCCTGTTCGACATCGCCGAAGGCACCCCCGAGGGCAAAGCGCTCGACATCGCGGAATCCGGCCCCTCTGAAGGGTTCGACGCGACGCTCAAAGGCACGCAATCCTATGCTGATATCGCGGGTGCCGATGTCTGCATCGTGACCGCCGGTGTGCCGCGCAAGCCGGGCATGAGCCGCGATGACCTGTTGGGGATCAACCTCAAGGTCATGAAATCCGTGGGCGAGGGCATTGCCGCCAACGCGCCTGACGCCTTTGTGATCTGCATCACCAACCCGCTTGATGCGATGGTCTGGGCACTTCAGAAATTCTCTGGCCTGCCCGCCAACAAGGTCTGTGGCATGGCCGGTGTGCTGGATAGCGCCCGCTTCCGCCATTTCCTCAGCGTGGAATTCAACGTCTCGATGAAGGATGTCACCGCCTTTGTTCTGGGCGGTCATGGCGACACGATGGTGCCCTCGGTGCGCTATTCTACCGTTGCTGGCATTCCCCTGCCGGACCTGATCGAGATGGGCTGGACCACCCAAGAGAAGCTGGATGCCATCGTGCAGCGCACCCGTGACGGCGGCGCGGAAATCGTGGGTCTCTTGAAAACCGGGTCTGCCTTTTACGCGCCCGCGACCTCTGCGATTGAGATGGCCGAGGCCTATCTCAAGGACCAAAAGCGCGTGCTGCCCTGTGCGGCCTATTGCGATGGCGAATTCGGCCTCAAGGACATGTATGTCGGCGTGCCGACCGTGATCGGCGCGGGCGGGATCGAGCGGATCGTCAACATCAAGCTCACCAAGGACGAGCAGGATATGTTCGACAAATCCGTCGATGCGGTCAAAGGTCTGGTCAAGGCCTGCAAGGAAATCGACCCCTCGCTGGTGTGATCGCCTGCTTTTAACGCTTCTGGATCAGGGCCGACATACGTTCGGCCCTGATTCTTTCTGGCACGGCACTATGGCCAATTTCTGATTTGTGATCACACGATTTAGCCGTGTGATCACAAAATGACGATTTTCACGTCAAAACCTGTCATTCCGCAAAAAACGATTTATAAAAGCGCGGAATATATGCCACACCCTGTCCCAATCGCAGCAAAACGGGACAGTTTGATGAATATCCATGAGTATCAGGCGAAAGCCCTGCTTCGCTCTTACGGCGCCCCGGTGTCGGATGGCCGTGTGGTTCTGCGCGCCGAAGAGGCCAAGACCGCCGCAGGTGCGCTCGATGGCCCGATCTGGGTGGTCAAGGCGCAGATTCACGCTGGTGGCCGTGGCAAGGGCAAGTTCAAAGAGGCAGGTGCCGGTGAGGCCGGTGGTGTGCGTCTGGCCCGTTCCGTGGAAGACGCCGCCGAAGAGGCCAAGCGCATGCTGGGCCGCACTCTTGTAACCAAACAGACCGGCCCGGCGGGCAAGCAAGTGAACCGCATCTATATCGAGGATGGTTCCGGTATTCAGACAGAGATGTATCTGGCCCTCTTGGTGGATCGTCAGACCAGCCGCGTGTCTTTTGTCTGCTCGACCGAGGGCGGCATGGATATCGAGGAAGTCGCCGAAAAGACGCCTGAGAAAATCCTGTCCTTCAGCGTTGATCCCGCGACCGGCTATCAGCCGTTTCATGGTCGCCGCATCGCGTTCAACCTTGGCCTCACCGGCGGTCAGGTCAAGCAATGCGTCAACCTCATGGGTATTCTCTACAAGCTCTTCCTCGACAAGGACATGGAGATGCTCGAGATCAACCCGCTGATCGTGTCGGACAAGGGCGATTTGAAATGCCTCGACGCCAAGATGGGATTTGATTCCAACGCCATTTACCGGCACGCGGACATCGCCGAGTTGCGCGACACGACCGAGGAAGACCCCAAGGAACTGGAAGCGTCGAAATACGACCTCAACTACATCGCGCTCGATGGCGAGATTGGCTGCATGGTCAATGGCGCGGGTCTGGCGATGGCGACGATGGATATCATCAAGCTTTATGGCGCCGAGCCCGCCAATTTCCTCGACGTGGGCGGCGGGGCGACCAAGGAAAAGGTCACCGAAGCCTTCAAGATCATCACCTCTGATCCGCAGGTCAAAGGCATCCTCGTCAACATCTTTGGCGGCATCATGCGCTGCGATGTGATCGCCGAGGGCGTGGTGGCTGCGGTCAAAGAGGTGGGGCTGAAAGTGCCGCTCGTCGTCCGTCTCGAAGGCACGAATGTCGAAAAGGGCAAGGAGATCATCAACACCTCCGGCCTCGACGTCATCGCCGCCGATGATCTGAAGGACGGCGCGCAGAAGATCGTTAAGGCCGTCAAGGGGTGAGCGCCGGTCCGGGGCCTTGGCCCCGGCAAACGCTCCGGTGGAGCGTTTGAGGCGCGAACGGGCGGAGCCCCGGATCATCCGACCATACCATAACGCGGCCCCGCCGCAGAACTCAGGAGCCAAACAAAATGGCAGTCCTCGTCGACAAACATACCCGCGTGATCTGTCAGGGCCTTACCGGCTCGCAGGGCACATTCCACTCTGAACAGGCCATCGCTTATGGCACCCAGATGGTCGGCGGCGTGACCCCCGGCAAGGGCGGCACGACGCATCTCGACCTGCCCGTGTTCAACTCAGTACATGAGGCCAAGCATGTGACAGAGGCCAATGCGAGCGTCATCTACGTGCCGCCGCCCTTCGCCGCCGATAGTATCCTCGAGGCGATTGATGCCGAGATGGAGCTCATTGTCTGCATTACCGAAGGCATCCCGGTTTTGGACATGATGCGCGTCAAGCGCGCGCTCGAAGGGTCGAAATCGCGCCTCATCGGCCCGAACTGCCCCGGCATCATCACGCCCGACGCCTGCAAGATCGGCATCATGCCCGGCCACATCCACCGGCGCGGCAGCGTGGGCGTGGTCAGCCGCTCGGGCACGCTGACCTATGAGGCGGTCAAGCAGACTTCGGATGTGGGCCTTGGCCAGTCGACTTGCGTCGGCATCGGCGGCGACCCGATCAAGGGCACCGAACATATCGACGTGCTGGAATGGTTCCTGGCCGATGACGAAACGCAGTCGATCATCATGATCGGCGAAATCGGCGGTAGCGCGGAAGAAGAGGCGGCGCAGTTCCTGAAAGACGAAGCCAAACGCGGGCGTAAAAAACCTGTCGCGGGCTTTATCGCCGGGCGCACCGCCCCGCCGGGCCGCCGCATGGGCCACGCCGGCGCCATCGTCGCGGGCGGCAAAGGCGACGCCGAGAGCAAGATCGAAGCCATGAAATCCGCCGGCATCACCGTCGCCGAAAGCCCCGCTGGCCTCGGCGAGGCCGTGCTCAAGGCGATTGGGTAAAGGCCCGTTCGCGCGCGCCCCGGGCCTGACCCGGGGCCGCCGCGCGGCTGGGTGGCTCCGGGTCAGGCCCGGAGCATGTTGCGAAAAGGACATCTGAAATGACCGACCAATCCCCCAACGACCTCTTTCATGCCTCCTCCTTCATGCAGGGGCATAATGCCGAGTATCTCGAGCAGCTTTATGCGCGCTATGCCAATGACCCGAACGCGGTCGATGCAGCGTGGAAAAGCTTTTTCGACGCGCTGGGCGATGGTGATGACGATGTAAAGGCCGAGGCCGCTGGCCCCTCTTGGGCGCGGGCCGATTGGCCCCCCATGCCGTCGGATGACCTGACCGCAGCCCTTACGGGCGAATGGCCTGCCGAGCCCGAGTTGAAGGATGCGGGCAAGAAGATCGCCGCCAAGGCCGCTGAGACGGGTGTGAACGTCAGCGACGAAGACGTGAAACGCGCCGTGCTTGATTCCGTGCGCGCGCTGATGCTCATTCGCGCCTACCGGATCCGGGGGCATCTGGCCGCCGATCTTGATCCGCTGGGCCTGCGCGAGACGCCGAACCGCCCCGAGCTTGACCCGAAATCCTACGGGTTTACCGAGATCGACATGGATCGCCCGATCTTTATCGACAATGTTCTGGGGCTTCAGATTGCCAGCCTGCGCGAAATTCTCGCCATTGTGAAACGCACCTATTGCGGCACTTTCGCGCTGCAATACATGCATATTTCCGATCCTGAGCAGTCTGCTTGGCTGAAAGAGCGGATCGAAGGCTATGACAAGGAAATCAGCTTTACCCGCAACGGGCGCAAGGCGATCCTGAACAAGCTGGTCGAGGCCGAAGGTTTCGAGAAATACCTGCATGTCAAATACATGGGCACCAAGCGCTTTGGTCTGGATGGCGGCGAGAGCCTCATTCCCGCGATGGAGCAGATCATCAAGCGCGGTGGGCAATTGGGCGTGCAGGATATCGTGATCGGCATGCCGCATCGCGGCCGCCTGTCGGTGTTGGCCAATGTGATGGGCAAGCCCTATCGCGCGATTTTCAACGAATTTCAGGGCGGCAGTTTCAAGCCCGAAGAGGTCGATGGCTCGGGCGATGTGAAATACCATCTTGGCGCGTCATCGGACCGTGAATTCGACGGCAACAAGGTGCACCTGTCGCTGACCGCCAACCCCAGTCACCTGGAGGCGGTCAATCCGGTGGTTCTGGGCAAGGTCCGCGCCAAGCAGGATCAGTTGAACGACATCGACCGCATCAAGGTGTTGCCGATCCTCCTGCATGGCGATGCGGCCTTTGCCGGTCAGGGCGTTGTGGCTGAGTGTTTCGGCCTGTCGGGCCTCAAGGGGCATCGCACCGGCGGCACCATTCATATCGTCGTCAACAACCAGATCGGCTTTACCACCGCACCGCATTTCAGCCGCTCGTCGCCCTATCCCACGGATATCGCGCTGATGGTCGAGGCGCCGATTTTCCATGTCAACGGGGACGATCCCGAGGCTTGCGTGCATGCCGCCCGCGTCGCCACGGAATACCGCCAGAAATTCCACAAGGACGTGGTGATCGACATGATCTGCTATCGTCGGTTCGGGCATAACGAGGGCGACGAGCCCATGTTCACCAACCCGGTGATGTATAAGAAGATCAAACAGCAAAAAACCACGCTCAGCCTCTATACCGAGCGGCTGGTAAAGGATGGCCTCATCCCCGAGGGCGAGATCGAGGATATGAAGACCGCCTTTCAGGCCTATCTCGCGGATGAGTTCGAGGCGGGCAAGGATTACCGCCCGAACAAGGCCGACTGGCTGGATGGCAAATGGGCCGATCTCAATGCCCATCGCGGCAAGTATGAGCGCGGCGAGACCGCGATCAAGCCCGAGACCATGGCCGAAGTGGGCCGCGCGCTCAGCACGGCACCCGAAGGCGTACCGCTTCATAAAACGGTTGAGCGGCTGCTTGAATCCAAGGCAAACATGTTCGAGACCGGCAGCGGCTTTGACTGGGCCACCGCCGAGGCGCTGGCCTTTGGCTCGCTCCTGACCGAGGGCTACCGCGTCCGCCTCTCGGGGCAGGACTGTACGCGCGGCACCTTCAGCCAGCGGCATTCCGGCCTGATCAATCAGGACAACGAAGACCGCTATTACCCGCTGAACCATATCCGTGAAGGGCAGGCGCAATACGAGGTCATCGACTCGATGCTGTCGGAATATGCGGTGCTTGGTTTTGAATATGGCTACTCTCTGGCAGAACCCAACGCGCTGACCCTGTGGGAGGCGCAGTTTGGCGATTTCGCCAATGGCGCGCAGATCATGTTCGATCAGTTCATCTCGTCGGGGGAATCGAAATGGTTGCGGATGTCCGGTCTCGTCTGCCTCTTGCCGCATGGCTATGAGGGGCAGGGGCCGGAACATTCCTCAGCCCGGCTCGAGCGGTTCCTGACCATGTGTGGCGGGGATAACTGGATCGTGGCCAATTGCACCACGCCTGCGAATTACTTCCACATTCTGCGCCGCCAGATGTATCGCACCTTCCGCAAGCCGCTTATCCTGATGACGCCGAAATCGCTTTTGCGGCACAAGATGGCGGTCAGCAAGGCCGAAGAGTTCACCACCGGGTCGTCCTTTCACCGGGTGCTCTGGGATGATGCGCAATACGGCAATTCCGAAACCAAACTGGTGGCGGATGACAAGATCCGCCGTGTCGTCATGTGCTCGGGCAAGGTGTATTACGACCTGCTTGAGGAACGCGATGCGCGCGGGATCAACGATGTCTATCTTCTGCGGCTTGAACAGTTCTACCCGTTCCCGGCCATGTCCATGGTCAAGGAGTTGGAGCGCTTCAAAGGTGCGGAAATGGTCTGGTGTCAGGAAGAGCCCAAGAACCAGGGGGCTTGGTCCTTTATCGAGCCCAATATCGAATGGGTTCTGACCCGCATCAAGGCCAAGCATTTGCGGCCCACCTATGCCGGGCGTCCCGCCTCGGCCTCGCCCGCCACGGGCCTCGCCAAACAGCACAAAGCACAACAAGAAGCGCTGGTTGATGCCGCGCTGACCATCGAAGGGAACTAACCCATGACCACCGAAGTCCGCGTCCCCACCCTTGGCGAATCCGTGACCGAGGCGACCGTCGCCACATGGTTCAAGAAACCCGGCGATCCCGTCGCCGCCGACGAGATGCTGTGCGAATTGGAAACCGACAAGGTAACGGTCGAGGTGCCAAGCCCCGCCGCTGGCACCATGGGCGAGATCGTGGCCCAAGAGGGCACGACCGTCGGCGTCGATGCGCTGCTTGCCACCATTTCCGCAGGCGAGGCCAAAGCCGCCCCCGCCAAGGCCGACAAGGCCGAGAAACCCGCCAAGAGTGACAGCGCCGACACCGGCAGCAGCGTTGACGTGATGGTGCCCACCTTGGGCGAGAGCGTGACCGAGGCGACCGTGTCGACATGGTTCAAGAAGGTCGGCGATCAGGTGGCCGCCGACGAGATGCTCTGCGAGCTGGAAACCGACAAGGTGTCGGTCGAGGTGCCTGCCCCCGCCGCGGGCACGCTGACCGAAATCCTCGCCGCTGAGGGCACGACCGTGCAGGCCGGTGGCAAACTTGCGATCCTGTCGTCCGGTGCCGCCGCCCCTGCCGCCGCCGCCAAGGCTGAAGAGGCCGCAGCGCCTGCCGCCGCAAGTGGCAAGGATGTCGAGGACGCCCCCGCCGCGAAAAAGGCCATGGCCGAGGCCGGTCTTAGCCGCGATCAGGTGCAGGGTTCGGGCCGTCATGGCCGCGTGATGAAAGAGGATGTGGCCCGCGCCGCAGCCGCCGCCACACAGGCCCCCGCCGCTGCTGCCGCCCCCGCCCAAGCGCCGGTGTGGCACAGGCCCGTCGCCTTGATCTCCACCAGAACCTCGCCCGCCTTCGGACCCTCAAGGTTCACCTCCATGATCTCCATCGGGCGGCCTGCCTCAACCGCAACCGCAGCACGTGTGCGCATTCAGTCTGTCCTCCCTTGCATCCCGGAGGATACAACCTTTAGGCGATTTGACGTCAAAAATACTTTTCAAACCAGCCTGTTTCATCCTGTGACAATATGTGCCAAGATTACGCCATAACTCAGTAAGACCTTAGTCGTAGAGGACGGGATGAGACCAGTTATTGCCGCCTTAGCCATTGTTATTACTGGATTATCTCCAGTTTTCGCCGCAGGATTGAATGACCCCGAGTGGCCCTGCATTCAGCGGCGCGTGGATACACTTTCTGCGGCGGTGATGTGGCCCCATCCGCCTGAGAATCAGGCCGCCGCGCCGGTTCTCTCGCCCGAAGCCGCGCGGCTGGCAGAACAGCTCGCGCTGCGCCGACTCACCCTGGAAGAGGCCGAATCAGCGGTCGACGCCACGCCGAATCTGACCAAGGACGACTACACCGCAATCTTCTCTGACGTGTTTGACCGCCTCAATCAGCGCCGGGGCGAGATCATGGGCGGTATCACCCGCTACGCCCGCAATCAGGCGCGCATGGCCGAGGAAATCGAAGCGCTGCGCGGTGAAATCGCCACGCTCACCAAAGCCGAGAGCCCCGACTTCGACCGCATCGACCAATTGGAAGAGGATCTTGATTGGCGCGCGCGCGTGTTTGATGATCGCCGCCGGTCGCTGACCTATGCCTGTGAAACGCCGGTCCTGTTAGAAAAGCGGCTTTATGCACTGGCGCAGATTCTGGCGGCGCACGTCTCCGACTAAGGCGCGTCACTCCCATTCCAGCTCGGTAAAGGCCGCCGTCACATTGCGCGGGTGGAAAAGATCAAAGAGCGCCCAGCGCGCCGCCTCGCTTTGTCCAACCGTCTCAATCGCCTCGCCAAGGCGCAGACCTTGCGACACCGCCGCCCGCGTCTCATCGCGCAAGACCTCCAGATAACGCCGCAAATCCACGACCCCCTCAGGCCACTCCAGCACCGGCCCGCCATGCCCCGGCACGATGCGCGCAGGCGCGGGCGCACCCATCGCCTCAAGCACCCGCAACCATCCTAGAACCGAGCCATCAAGCGCGGGGCTGTGCGCGTCGAACACCAAATCGCCGGTAAAGAGCGTCGCTGTTTGCCGATCGAACACGGTCACATCGCTCTCGCTATGTGCGGTCTCCCAAGCCACCAGATCCAGCATACGGCCCCCCAGATCAATTTCGGCCCGGTCTGCGATCCCTTCGCCCACCGTTGGAACCCGGCTGCCGATGAACCCTGCCCCCATCAGCCGGGCAAAGCTGGTCTCATAGGTTTCGGCCCGCGCCGCCAGCGCCTGCCCCAGCTTGCGATGCCCGACAACCTGCGCCCCCGCCTCGATCAGCACCTCAGCCCCCATCACATGATCGGGGTGCATATGGGTCAGGATCAGATGCGAAATCGGCTTCTCGGTGATCTGCCGCACTGCCAGATAAACCGCCTCGCCCACGGCACGGCTACCGCCTGCATCAATCACCGCAACGCTGTCCTCCCCGATGATGAATCCGATATTGGCCACATCGCCCAGATTGTCCGGCGTCACATCTGCCACTTGCCCGCGATGCACAAAGACGCCCGGCGCTATCTGCGCGAACGCCATCCCGCTATTGGGCCTCTCCACACAGTCGAACGGCCCCGCCAAGAGCGCGTCACCCCACTCCGGTACGATCTCTTCGGCCCGCGCCAGCGCCTGCGCGCAATCCACAGCCCCCACCGGCAAAAGCCGGGTCTCGCAAGTCTCGGGATTGGCCAACAGACAGAGGCTCAGAACGATCTCGAACATCTCGGACTCCGCGCAAAACTGCTACCAAAGGTTGATACAACCCGCATCCGATCCGTGATACTGTCCAATAGTGCGAGTATGCCCGATCCGGAGGCCCAGATGACCCGATTTCCCCTGACCGCCCTTTGCCTGAGCCTGACGCTCGGCACCGCAGCCCTTGCCGAAGAGCCGCGCAACCCGCTGCAAGATGGCGAGACATGGGACTATCTGCGCGCCGACATTCTCGACGCAAATAAGGCACTCAGCCCCGGTGCGGTCTTTGCCGTCGATGCGCCCTACCGCGCCCATGACGCGGCCACCGTGCCCGTGGTCGTCACCCAAACCGATCAGAGCGTGGGGCCGATCACCACGCTCAAGATCGTGGTCGATGAAAACCCGGCTCCGCTTGCTGCTGAAATCAAATTTGGCCCTGCCATGGCCCCGCTCAGCTTTGAGGCACGGGTGCGCGTCAACGCCTATTCCAATCTGCGCGTCATTGCCGAAACCGCCAGCGCCAGCTATCTCGACGGGCGGTTCGTCAAGGCCGCGGGTGGCTGTGCCGCCCCCGCCACCCGCGATCCCGAGGTGGCGCTTGCCCATATGGGCGAAATGCGTCTGCGCCATTTCGATAGTGCGCCGGTGCAGATCGGCAGCCGTCGCGATGCGCAATTGATGATCCGCCACCCCAATTACTCGGGCCTGCAACGCGACCAGATCACCCAGCTTTTCGTGCCGGCGCATTTCATTCAGGATCTGACCGTCTGGCAGGGTGACGAGATGCTCTTTTCCCTGACAGGTGGCATTTCCATCTCCGAGGACCCGGTGTTCCGCTTTAGCTATACAGACAACGGCACGCCCGATCTGCGCATCCGCGCCGAAGATACAGAGGGCAATGTGTTTGAAGAGGTGCTGCCCAAGGCCAGCGCCTCCTGATGCCGCTTACTTGAAGCAAATGATCTCGGCTTCCGCCTGCGCACGGCGTAGGTCGGCAACAATCCCCTCGCTCACCGGCCCTGCCTTGAACATCGACATGCGCTCGCCGTTGCCCTGACGCAGCGCCAGAACTGTCTCAGCCGAGACATAATCCTTGTAGGGCAAGATCGCGGCAATCTCGTCGATGGAACAAGAGCAGCGCCGGAGCATTTCGCGCGTGTTTCCATTTGCCGCCATGCAGCCAAAGACGTAATCCGCGCGCGCCTCGGTTGGATAGTCGTTAAGCTGGTCCGCCACGCTCTGCGCCAGCCCCATCGTGGGAAACAGACAAAGCAAGATCGCCAGACACCTCATTCTTCGGTCTCCGACAGCGCCAGCGTTGAGCTAAAATAGCGTCCGCCACTGTCGCGCTCAGGCGTCTCGGCGCGCATCGAGTGATACCAGCCGGGCACCGTCTCTGACACCTCGAACACCACCTGCAATTCGGCAAAGGGGCCCAATCGCGCGGCATTGGCATCCCCGACAAACGGCGCCAGCAGCACCTCTTGCCCGGCGTGGTCCTTTCCTTGCCAAGTCACTTGCACCGGCGAAATCCCCACCGGCGCCAAAAGCGATTCCTTGATCCGGTTGCGGATATAGAAAGTGCTGCCGCCCGTGGCCTGCGCCAGATCGCGCACCAGCCGTTCGAGAAAGAACATCGCCATCGGATTGCCCACCGTGGCATCGAACCCGGCAACAGGCTGCTGTCCGGTGTCCAAAACCCGCATCAACCGCGCTGTGCCGCCCTCTTCGATCCGCAGATCGTAGCCCTGCGCGCCTTGCGCCTCGGGCGGTGCGGCTGCGTTCTCGGTCTCGCTTTGGTAATGCAGCGCATCCCCCGGCGCGAAGTCTTCAAGGGTGCCGGTGCGAAAAATCAGATCATAGCCCTCATGGGCCGTCCCCGCCAAAACCGGACCAACCGCCAACATCAGGCCTAGAAAAATCCCGGATACTTTGCGTCTCACGCCCGCGTCCTCGCCCCGCCTAGGGGCTGACACGACCAGCGCGCAATGCGCCAGCGCGGATGCGTCGCCGCCCATTTGCTCAATTCTGGTATCGCCTCGGCCATACACCCCCGCGCTGTCCGGTCGGTATATTGAAACGCCCGCTCTTCACAAATCTCTGGCTGACGCGCCAGACAGGCCACAAACAACAGCTCGATCATGATCCTACTCCTGCACTTTGTCGGCCTCGCCGCCACATGCCCAGATATGGGCTAAGTGTCACTCAGGTCCAGCCTGCGACACAAGCCCCTCATCCCCTGATTGCACTAAAGTCGTAGGTCTCTAAGACTACGGCAAAGTTGACATGTCTGGGATCGGAATATCTATTAAAGCTATCGACCACATCTAAGAGGAGGATAGACGATGGCATGGAGCAAGCCGGTTCTGCGTGAACTGAACTGTGGAATGGAAATCAACATGTACGGCCCCGCCCAAGAAGGCGACGGCGTCCTGTTCTGAAATATCCCGACTGGTCGCAGCGAGGTAACAGGTGTTTAAGGCTCTGATACTAGGCGCTGCGGCCGGCGGTGGCTTGCCACAGTGGAATTGTGGCTGCGAGAATTGCAATCTTGCCCGAGACGGTAAGATCCCTGCCTCAACCCAGTCATCCCTTGCCGTGACAACGGATGGGGTACGTTGGGTTGTTTTAAACGCTTCCCCAGACATTCGCGCGCAACTCGCAGCTAATCCGGCACTTCATCCGCGCAGCCTGCGCGATACGCCGATCGCGGGCGTGCTGCTTACGAACGGCGATATAGATCACGTGGCGGGGCTCCTCAGCTTGCGGGAACAGCAGCCCTTCACCCTCTATGCCACCGGCGAAATTCATGGCGTTCTGGCCGACAACCCATTGATGCAGGCGGTTGATCCCGCTCGGGTGCCGCGCGTGCCCATTGCCCTTAATCAACCATTGCCCCTGCTGCCCGGCCTCACCGCGACACTCTTTGCCGTGCCCGGCAAGGTGCCGCTCTATCTTGAGGGCGAGACCGTGCAAACCGATCTGGAGGGCGAACAGACCACCGGCGTGCATCTTGAGGCTGAGGGCCGCAACATCTTTTATATTCCCGGCTGCGCTGCTGTCACCGACCGGCTTGCCGCACGCCTGCGGGGTGCTGACATGGTATTTTTTGACGGCACGCTCTGGCGCGACGACGAGATGATCACCATGGGCCTCAGCCAGAAAACCGGGCGTCGCATGGGCCATATCTCGATGAGCGGCCCCGACGGCTCGATTGCCGCCTTGCGCGATCTGGGGATCGGGCGCAAAATCTACGTCCATATGAACAACTCGAACCCTGTTCTGCGCCCCGACGCATCCGAGCGTGCCGAGGCCGAATCGGCCGGCTGGACGATTGGACAGGACGGCATGGAGATCACCGCATGACCCCAACCCGCGACGCTTTTGAGGCCCGCTTGCGCCAGATCGGGGCAGAGCGCTATCACGACCGCCACCCGTTTCATCACATGCTTCACGGCGGCCACTGCACCCCCGATCAGGTGCGCGCGTGGGTCATCAACCGCTACTATTATCAATCCCGCATCCCGATGAAGGATGCCGCCTTTCTCAGCCGGGTCGACGACCCCGACTTGCGCCGCATCTGGCGCTCGCGGATCGAGGATCACGATGGCACCGCCGAGAATGAGGGCGGGATTCGCCGCTGGCTGCGCCTTGCCCAAGCGGTCGGGCTTGATCCCGATTACGTGGCCTCTGCCCAAGGCGTGCTGCCCGCGACCCGCTTTGCGGTTGATGCCTATGTCGCCTTTGTTCGCGAGAAACCGCTGCTCGAGGCGGTTGCCGCCTCTCTGACAGAGCTGTTCGCGCCCAAGATCCATGCCCAGCGCATCGAGGGGCTTTTGGCCAACTACGCCTTTGCCGATGACAGCAGCCTCGCCTATTTCCGCAACCGCCTGAAAGAGGCACCCAAGGATGTGGCCTTTGGCCTCAAATGGGTGCTCGACCGCGCCGATACCACCGAAAAACAGGATGCCGCCGCTGCCGCACTGACCTTCAAGACCGATGTGCTCTGGTCGCAGCTTGACGCCCTCTCTTCCGCCTATGTCGACCCCGCGCGTATCCCGCCGGGCGCATGGCACCCCGGTGAGGGGCTGCTCGCCAAAGGCGCGGCATGACCCCCAACAGCATCCCCCATCTGCCGCGCGGCGTGCGCCTGCATTATGACCGGGTGCGCGAGGATTGGGTGCTTTTGGCCCCCGAACGCGCCGTGCGGCTCGATCCCATCGGTCACGCCATTCTTAGCCGGGTGGACGGGGTGCAAAGCTTTGGTGCGCTCACCGCCGATCTCGCCGCCACGTACAACGCGCCGCTTGACGATGTCACCCGCGACAGTGCCGAATTCCTGCAAGGTTTGGCCGAGCGGCGCTTTCTGGAGATGCGCTGAAATGGCCAATCCCCCAATCGCCATGTTGGCGGAACTCACGCACCGTTGCCCGCTCTCGTGCCCCTATTGCTCCAACCCGGTGGAACTGACCGCACGGGAAACGGAACTCGGCACCGCCGACTGGGTATCGGTCTTTCAACAGGCAGCTCACTTGGGTGTGCTGCAACTTCACCTTTCGGGTGGCGAACCCGCCTCGCGCCGCGATCTAGAAGAGCTGATCAAGGCCGCGCGTGACGCGGGCCTCTATACCAACCTCATCACCTCCGGCATTGGCCTGACCGAGAAACGTCTGGCTGCGCTCGATGACGCGGGCCTCGACCATATCCAACTGTCGCTCCAAGGCACCGATGCCGAAATGGCCGACCGCATCGGCGGCTACAAGGGCGGCTTTGACCGCAAGATGCAGGTGGCCAAATGGATCGCCGCCATCGGCTTTCCGCTCACGCTCAATTTCGTCATGCATCGCGGCAACATGCACCAACTGCCCCGCGCGATTGAAATGGCGCAAGACATGGGTGCGCGCCGGATCGAGGTGGCGACCGTGCAATTCCACGGCTGGGCCATGCTGAACCGTGGCGCGCTCATGCCTGACCGCGCGCAGGCCCGCGAGGCCAGTCGCATCGTCGCCGAGGCGCGCGCCGCCCTCAAGGGGCGTCTGGTGATCGATTATGTGCCCGCCGATTATCACGCCGATTATCCCAAGACCTGCATGGGTGGCTGGGCCACAACCGGCCTCAACGTAGCCCCTGATGGGCTGGTCTTGCCCTGCCACGCGGCGCAGACGATCAAGACGCTCACCTTCGACAATGTGCGCGACCGGCCCTTGGCCGATATCTGGCACAACGGCGCAGCCTTCAACGCCTTTCGCGGCACAGACTGGATGCAGGAGCCCTGCCGTTCCTGCGAGCGCAAGACGATTGATTTCGGTGGCTGCCGCTGTCAGGCCATGGCGATTGCGGGCGATCCGGCGGCAACCGATCCGGTCTGCATCAAATCCCCCCACCACGCGCAAATGCGCTCTCTGGCCGAGGATTTCTCGGGCCAGTCTGACGCAGACCTCTCATGGCGGGTGATGGAGAAAACGCCGCTTTAGACACCGTGTCTACCGCGATTGCTCGTGCTCATAGCGCTGCTTGGCAATCGCCTCGTTGCGATCCGCCTTTTGCTGGTCGGCCAGTGCCTTTTCCACATAGTTGAGATGATCGTTGACCGCCGCGCGCGCCGCCTCGGGATCGCGCGCCTGAATGGCGGCGTTGATCGCGCGGTGCTGATCCAAGAGCGCGCCGCGCGTCGTGCGCTGTTTGAACATCACCTGACGGTTGTAAAACACCCCCTCACGCAGCAACTGGAACATCGAACGCATCATGTGCAGCATGATGACATTATGGCTGGCCTCGATGATCGCCATGTGAAACTCGGCATCGAGCCGCGCCTCATCCGCCGGATTGGTCTTTTTATGGGCCGCCTCCATCTTGTCCATCAGCGTCTGGATCACCTGCAAATCGGTATCCGACGCAAGGCGCGCCGCGCGACAGGCGGCCAGACCCTCTAGATCGCGGCGAAACCCGATATAGTCAAATACCGCCTCGTCATGCTCGGCAAAAAGCCGGATCAGCGCATCAGAAAAGGCGCTGCCCAACACATCAGCAACATAGATGCCCGCGCCTGCCCGCGCGCTCAGCAATCCCTTGTCCTGCAACTCCGCCACCGCCTCGCGCAGGGACGGGCGCGACACCCCCAACTTCTCTGCCAGATCGCGCTCTGCAGGCAGCCGCTCACCGGGACGCAAAATGCCTTGCAACACGAGCTTTTCGATTTGCCGCGTTACGGCAGTCGAGAGTTTTTCGGGGGTAACTTTCTGAAATGGCATGCGCGCGCCCTTGCTGAATTGGTCAGATCATATGACCACATCGAAAGGGCGGCAAGCCTGTGCTTTGGTCTCAGGGTCTAAGGAAAAAGGGCGAGGGTGCCATCACGCCCCCAACACCCATTTCCCCGCTTGCGACGGAAAGAACGCCTCAACCGCCGCCGTCGCGATCACCAGCGTCTCACCGCTGCCCGGATCGGTCACGTTCTGCCCGCCAAACACCACCTGGACGGTCGCACGCCCACGCGGCAACCCCGCCTTCAGCGCCTCGGGATCAACGCGCTCCGGCTCTTGCACCCCCACCGTGACCTTGACCGCCATCTCCTGATGATCAAGCGGCGTATTCAGGAACATCGGGATCGTAGAATGCCGGATCGCATCCTCGATCGCGCGCACGGCGGCCTTTTGGTAATCCATCCCATGCAGGTCGTTGCCCATGCCCATCTCGATAATGAACCGCTGCGCGCTCATGCCTTGGCCTCCATGTCGAATGAAACCGAGATGCAGGCATTGGCGATCACCGTGGGCTTGCCCACCGCGCGCGGAATGTCCAATCCGCCCCGCGCCACCTGCACGCGCACCTGCCCATAGGGAAATATCGCGCGCAACACCTCGACATCCACCTCTTCGGGTGCCTGCACGGCAATATCGAGATCAATCAGCATGTCGGCCTTCTCGAACCCAAACAACTCGGCCAGATTGATCGAATTGTGCCACAGCGCATCGCGCACTGCCCGCGCCGCCGCCTCGGTGTAATCCTGCCGCCGCAGCGATGTGCCCATGCCGAATTCGGTCAATAATCTTGTCCGCGCCATGGCTCAGAACTCCACCCCGATCTGCGCCTTGATACCGGACCGGAACGGATGCTTGATCAGCTCCATTTCCGTAACCAGATCGGCAATCTCGATCAACTCGTCCTTGGCGTTGCGCCCGGTCAACACGACATGGGTCATATGCGGCTTTTCTTCGGCGAGAAACTGCACCACCTCGTTGATGTCCAGATAATCGTAGCGCAGCGCGATGTTGATCTCATCGAGCAGGACCATCTTGTTGGTCTCATCGCGGATCAACTCCTTGGCCTTGGCCCATGCGGCTTGCGCCATTTCGGTGTCGCGGGTGCGGTCCTGTGTCTCCCAGGTAAACCCCTCGCCCATGGTATGAAAGGCGCAGGCGTCCGAGAATTTCGACAGGATCAAATCGCGCTCGCCGGTGCTCATGCCGCCTTTGATGAACTGCACCACGGCGCAGGGCATGCCATGGGCAATGCAGCGAAAAATCATACCAAACGCCGCCGAGGATTTACCCTTGCCCTTGCCGGTATGAACGATGATCAGCCCCTTTTGATCGGTCTTGGTCGCCATGATCTTATCGCGCGCGGCCTTTTTCTTGGCCATTTTCATCGCGTGGCGGTCGGGATCGTCGGTCATGTCAGGCTCCTTGGCGGGGTCTCGGGACCGGCAGAGTGTCGCAGACCGGCCCAGACGTGCAAGGCCTTTCTGCGCCGCCTTCAGATCCGGTTCAACACCAGCGACACCCAAAGCGCAAAGGTGCTGATCCGGCTCTGCCGATACAGCCCCAGACGCCACAACCGCGCCAGCCGCGCGGGCATCGGCCCCCGCCGCATGGCGGCAAATTCCGCCAGAATCGCCCGGTTTTCCGGCGTGAGATACCCGTCCAGCCGCGACAAGGCCGCGATGTTCACCTCGTTCCAAGCCCGGAAATGCCCCTGCAACAATTGCCGGATACGCCGCAACCGCGCCAGCCGCGTGTCGTTGGACCCGATCTGGTTCACATCATGCTGCCGGTAATAAAGCGTGGGGGTATCGTCATGCACCACGCGCCCGCCCGCCCCGGTGATAAGCTGATACACCCACCAGTCATGCACCACGACACGCTCGATTTTCTGCGCCGCCTCCTCGACCAGCCGTGCCGCCGCTGGATTAAGCAGGATGGTATTGCCCGAGGCCACATTCTGCACCAACGCATTGCGAAAGGACGGCGGGCGCGGGCGCGCCGCCGACAGCCGCCGCTCACCAAGCGCGGTATCCGTGATCCAGGTGCGGCTGCAATAAAGCGCCGGGCGCGGATCATCGGTGGCGCCCAGCGCTGTAATCCCGCGCGAGAGCTTGTCTGGCAGCCAGACATCGTCTTGATCACAAAACGCCATCCAATGCCCGGCGGGCGCATGATCCGGTGTCTGGCGGATAAGTGACAGGAAATTCGTCGCGGCCCCGGCACCCGGCCCGCTCAGGCATGTGACGGGATGCGTCGCCGCAAACCCCTCAAGAACCTTCCGGCTGCTGTCCTTGGACCCGTCATCGCTGGCAAGAACCTGCCAGTCGTCATGCGTCTGCCGGGCGATGCTTTGCAACTGATCGGACAGGAAATCGCCACCGTTATAAACGGCGAGCAGGATCACGACATGCGGTGCCTGCGGCCCATCCATACCTCAGCCCTTGACCCGGCCACCATGCAGCAGCCGCCCCAGATAGGCACCGTAATCAGTTTTCTTGAACAGCGCGACACGCGCCTCTAGCGCCGCCGCGTCGATCCAACCCTTGTCATAGGCGATCTCTTCGGGGCAGCCAACTTGCTGGCCCTGCCGCTGTTCCAGCGTGCGCACGAAGTTTCCTGCATCAAGCAGGCTGGCATGTGTCCCTGTATCCAGCCAGGCATAGCCACGCCCCATCATCTCGACCGAAAGCAAACCATCGCGCAAATACATCTCCAGCAGCGCGGTTATCTCCAACTCGCCCCGCTCCGAGGGTTGCACAGCCTTGGCGCGCTCTGACGCCTCACCATCCAGAAAATAGAGCCCCGTTACGGCAAAATCGGATTTCGGCTCTTGCGGCTTTTCCACGATCGAGACCGCGCGCCCGGCACCGTCAAACTCGACCACGCCATAGCGCTCGGGGTCCGCCACGCGGTAGCCAAAAACGGTGCCGCCCTTTTCCTGCTGCGCGGCACGCTCCAATTGCTGCGGCAAGCCGTGACCGTAGAAAATATTGTCGCCCAGCACGAGCGCCGAGGCCTGCCCGCCCAAAAACCCCTCTGCCAGCAGATAGGCCTGCGCGAGCCCATCCGGCGAGGGCTGCACGATATACTCGAATGTCAGCCCCCATTGGCTGCCATCGCCCAGCAGGCGTTGGAACTGCGCCTGATCCTGCGGGGTGGTGATGATCGCAATCTCGCGGATACCCGCCAGCATCAGCGCCGTCAGCGGATAGTAGATCATCGGCTTGTCATAGACCGGCAACAGCTGCTTGCTCAGCCCCATGGTGATCGGATAGAGCCGCGTGCCCGATCCGCCCGCCAAAACGATGCCCTTGCGTGCCGTGGTCATGCTTGCTCCAGTTCTTTCAGGACGCGGGCCAGACCCGCACGCCAGTCGGGCCGCCCGATGCCAAACTCTGCCGCCAGCGATCCACAATCAAGCCGGGAATTCTGCGGGCGTGCGGCGGGGGTCGGATAGTCGCGGGTGGGAATACCTGTCACAACCGTCACCCGCCCGGCTTGGGCAAAAATCTCACGCGCGAAATCGGCCCAGCTCGCATCGGGCGCACCGCTGAAATGGTATAACCCGCCCGCATGGCCCGCGACCATCGCCCGCCCCATGCTCAAGAGCGCCGCCGCGATATCCGCCGCCGGGGTCGGGCCGCCGATCTGATCATCGACGACGCTCAGCGCATCACGCGTCTCTGACAGGCGCAGCATGGTTTTCACGAAGTTGCCGCCATGCGCCGAAAATACCCAAGAGGTGCGCAAGATCGCGGCTTGGCCACCTGCGGCGCGCACCGCCTCTTCGCCTGCCAGCTTGGAGCGGCCATAGGCATTGCAGGGCGCCACCGGATCAGACGGCGCGCGCGGGGCCGCGCCACTGCCGTCAAACACGTAATCGGTCGAGACATGACAAAACGGGATGCCCAGATTGGCACAGGCCCGCGCCATCGCGCCCGGTGCCACCCCGTTGATGACCGTCGCCAAATCCTCTTCGCTCTCGGCGCGGTCCACAGCCGTGTAAGCGGCGGCATTGATCACCAGATCGGGCGCGTGGTCGCGGATCGCCTCGGCGCAGGCCATGGGGTCGGACAGGTCCGCCAGCTCTCGGCCCAGCGCCGTGACCTCTGCCTGCCTCTGTATCTCGGTGGCCACCTGCCCGGTGCGACCGAAAACCAGTATTCTCATTCCGCGTCCCTTGCTTCTGTCTGCTCAGCCTGCGCCCAACCGCTTGCCAACACCGTCGCGCGCCAAGAGCGCGCGCCACCACGCCTCATTCTCCAGATACCACCGCACTGTGCGCCGCACCCCTTCGTCCACCGTCACCGAGGGCCGCCAGCCCAATTCGGCCCGGATGCGTGTGGGATCAATCGCATAGCGCGCATCATGCCCCGGACGGTCTGTGACAAAGCTGATCTGCGCGGCATAAGACAGACCATCGTCGCGCGGGGCCAATTCATCCAGCACCGCGCAAAGCTTACGCACCAAGTCCAGGTTGCTCAGCTCATTCTCGCCGCCGATGTTATAGGACCGCCCCGGCACGCCCCGTTCCAGCACCGTCAAGAGCGCCTCGGCGTGATCCTCGACATAGAGCCAGTCGCGCACGTTCGACCCATCGCCGTAAATCGGCAACGGCTTGCCCGCCAAAGCGTTGAGAATGATCACCGGAATAAGCTTTTCCGGGAAATGGAACGGGCCGTAATTGTTTGAGCAATTGGTGATCAATATGGGCAAGCCATAGGTCTCGTGCCACGCGCGCACCAGATGATCCGACGCCGCCTTGGACGCTGAATAGGGGCTGCGCGGATCATAGGGCGTGTCTTCGGTAAACTTGATCCTCGGGTCGCTTGGCAAAGAGCCGTACACCTCATCGGTCGAAATATGCTGAAACCGAAACCCCTCGGGTTTGTTTCGCGCCTGCCAATACCCGCGCGCCGCCTCCAAGAGGTTGTAGGTGCCGGTGATATTGGTCTCGACAAAGGTGCCGGGGCCATCAATCGAACGGTCCACATGGCTCTCGGCGGCCAGATGCAGCACCGCGTCGGGCGCATGTGTGGCAAACGCCCGGTCAAGGGCCGCGCGGTCGCGGATATCGGCATGCACAAAGCTATAGAGCGGGCTCTGCGCCACGCTCGCCACATTCTCGAGGCAGGCGGCATAGGTCAGCGCATCGAGGTTGATCACCTCATGCCCCCGCGCCACCGCCAGCCGCACCACCGCCGACCCGATGAACCCGGCCCCGCCCGTGATCAAAAGCCTCATGCCTTGGCCTCATAAACAAAAGGGCTCACGAACTCGCGTAGCAAGGGTGCTTTGGCATCCTTACCGCTCAGCACCGCCGCCGCGGGATCAATCCCCCAATCAATGTCAATCTCTGGATCATCGAACCGCACCGCACCATCGCACTCAGGCGCGTAGTAATCCGAACATTTATAGATGATCTCGGTCATCGGCGCGCGCGTCACGAAACCGTGCAAGAACCCCACGGGGATCAGCAATTGACGCCCGTTCTCAAAACTCAGGTCCACGCCCACCCATTGCCCATAGGTCGGGCTGCCGCGCCGAATGTCCACCGCAACATCATAAAGCGCCCCACGCCCACAGCGCACCAGCTTGGCCTGTGCATGCGGCGGCGATTGAAAATGCAGCCCCCGCACCGTGCCCACCTGCTCTGACAGCGAATGGTTGTCCTGCACGAAATCAATCGTGATCCCAGCCTCTTGCATGCGCCGCCGGTTCCAACTCTCGCTGAAAAAGCCACGCGTATCGCCATGACGGGCGGGCGTTAGGATCACCACGCCGGGTAGGTTAGTCTGTTCAATCTGCATGCCGTGCTCGTAGTCCCTCATGTGGCGCAAGGCAATTGCCCCACTGCGCCTCTATTCCTTACCTTCTGGCAAATCGACGCGTTTTTGGCCAGACACAAAGTCCGGGCGGCCGGTTTCTAGCTATTCTCCACGATTAAACCCGGCGTCAGAAGCCGCCGAAACAGCGCCTCCAGATGCGCCACCGCCCCGGTATGAACATCCACTTCGCCCATCAGCACCCCCACCTGCGCCTCGAAATCGGCATAATGCTGCGTTGTGGCCCAGATCGAAAACAGCAGATGGCGCGGATCGACCGGCGCCAATTTGCCCTGCACGCACCAGCCTTCGATCACCGCTGCGGTCTGATCGACCAGCGGCTTCAGCACACTGTCGAGATGTGGCACCATGCGCGGCGCACCTTGCAGGATCTCATTCGCAAACAGCCGGCTTTCGCGCGGCAGATCGCGCGACATCTCCAGCTTGCGGTGCACATAGCCCATCAACTCGTCCAGCGGTTCCCCCTGCGGATCAATCGCGCGCAACGGGGCCAACCAGGCATCCAGCAACTGATTGAGCAAGGTGACGTGAATCTCTTCCTTGCCCTCGAAATAATAGAGGATGTTTGGCTTGCTCAGCCCCGCCTCTGCCGCGATCTGATCCAGCGTCGCGCCGCGATAGCCATGGGTGGAAAACACCTCAAGCGCCGCCTCCAGAATCCGCTTGCGGTTGCGCACTTGGATCCGGCTGGATTTACGACCGGCCTGCGCAGCGGGGGATTGCAGCATCCTCTTCCTTTCCTTGCAAGGCACATTTTTCAGCGCCCCGTTGCCCAGCTTAGCCAGATCAGGGGCTGGCCCCAAGACGAATCTTGACACTGCCCATGCCCCACGCAATCGTAAGTTTACCAAATGGTAAAAAAGCGAGCAATCCCATGTCAGCACCCGGCGAAAACCTCAAGATCAACAGCACCCGGCTCTGGGACAGCCTGATGGAGATGGCCAAGATCGGCCCCGGCATCGCGGGCGGCAACAACCGCCAGACCCTGACGGATGAAGATGCCGAGGGGCGCGCTCTCTTTCAAACCTGGTGCACTGCGGCGGGCCTGACCATGGGCGTGGATGAAATGGGCAATATGTTCGCCCGCCGAGAGGGGACCGACCCGCAGGCTTTGCCGGTCTATGTCGGCTCCCATCTCGACACGCAGCCCACGGGCGGCAAATATGATGGCGTCTTGGGCGTGCTGGCCGGGCTCGAACTCATCCGCACCCTGAATGATCTGGATATCAAAACCAAGCACCCGATCGTCCTTACCAACTGGACCAACGAAGAAGGCACCCGCTTTGCCCCCGCGATGCTGGCCTCGGGCGTCTTTGCAGGCGTTATGGATCGCGATTGGGCCTATGACCGGGTGGATGCAAAGGGCAAACGCTTTGGCGATGAATTGGAGCGTATCGGCTGGAAAGGCCCGGAAAAGGTTGGCGCGCGCCAGATGCACGCGTTTTTCGAGTTGCACATCGAACAAGGCCCGATCCTAGAGGCCGAAGGCAAACAGATCGGCGTCGTCACCCACGGGCAGGGCCTGCGCTGGATCGAATGCACGGTCACAGGCAAAGGCCAGCACACCGGATCGACGCCCATGTATATGCGCCGCAACGCCGGGCGCGGGTTGGCGCGGGTCACGGAACTCGTCCACGAAATCGCCCTGCAATATCAGCCCAATGCCGTAGGCGCGATTGGCCATATCGACGTCTACCCCAACAGCCGCAACGTGATCCCAGAAAAGGTGGTGTTCACCGTCGATTTCCGCTCTCACGTGCTGGAAACACTCGAGGCCATGGCAGAGGAACTCATGGCCACCGCCCCCGGCCTATGCGCAGACGTGGGCGTGAAATTCAGCGCCGAAGTCGTCGGGGCCTTCGACCCACCCGCCTTTGACGAAACCCTCACCGCCCGCGTGCGCGACGCCGCCGACCGGCTGGGCTATAGCCATATGGACATCGTCTCGGGCGCGGGTCACGATGCCTGCTGGATCAACAAAGTGTATCCTACAACCATGGTCATGTGCCCCTGCAAGGACGGGCTGAGCCATAACGAGGCAGAGGAAATCACACCGGACTGGGCGCGCGCCGGCACAGATGTGCTCCTGCATGCCGTGCTGGAAACGGCGGAGGTGGTGGAATGATTGGGGGCCAGCCCCCAAACCCCCGAGGTATTTAGAGCCAGATGAACGCCCACGCGGCACAAAGACAGGGAGACCCCCAATGACCACCAAAGTCATCAAGAACGGCACCGTCGTCACCGCCGACCGCACATGGAAGGCCGATGTGCTGATTGAAGGCGAAACCATCAAACAGATCGGCACAGACCTGAAGGGCGACAGCACGATCGACGCCACAGATGCCTATGTCATCCCCGGCGGCATTGACCCGCATACCCATCTGGAAATGCCCTTCATGGGCACCACCGCCGCAGAAACCTTTGAAACCGGCACATGGGCGGCGGCCTGTGGCGGCACGACAATGATCGTTGATTTCTGCCTGCCAGGCGCAGATGGCAGCATCAAGAACGCCATCAACGACTGGCACCGCAAGAGCGCGCCGCAGATTTGCTCTGACATCGGCTATCACATGGCCATCACCGGCTGGAATGAAAACGTGTTTACCGAAATGAAGGACGCCGTCGATATGGGCGTCAATTCCTTCAAGCATTTCATGGCCTACAAGGGGGCCTTGATGATCGAGGATGATGAGATGTTCGCCTCGTTCAAACGCTGTGCCGAACTGGGCGCGCTGCCGATGGTTCATGCCGAAAACGGTGATCTGGTGGCCGAGATGCAGCAGAAATACTTTGATCAGGGGATCACCGGGCCAGAGGGCCACGCCTATTCCCGCCCCCCCGAATTCGAAGGCGAGGCCGCCAATCGTGCCATCTGCATCGCCGACGCGGCGGGCGTGCCGCTTTATATCGTGCATGTGTCTTGCGAACAGGCGCATGAGGCGATCCGGCGCGCGCGGCAAAAGGGCATGCGCGTTTACGGAGAGCCGCTGGTTCAATTCCTGACACTGGACGAATCCGAGTATTTCAACAAGGATTGGGATCATGCCGCGCGCCGCGTCATGTCGCCCCCGTTCCGCTCCAAGGATCATCAGGATAGCCTCTGGGCCGGGTTGCAGGCGGGGTCTCTGCAAGTGGTCGCCACCGATCATGCCGCCTTTTCCACCGCGCAAAAACGCGCCGGGCGCAACGATTTCCGCATCATCCCCAATGGCTCCAACGGGCTAGAGGAAAGGCTTGCCGTGCTCTGGACGCATGGTGTGGAAACCGGGCGACTGACGCTCAACGAATTCGTCGCCGTCACCTCGTCCAACGTGGCCAAGATCCTGAACATCTACCCCAAGAAGGGCGCGATTGTCGAAGGGGCCGATGCCGATCTCGTGGTCTGGGACCCCAAGATCACCAAGACGATCAGCGCCTCCAACCACCATTCCATCCTTGATTACAATGTCTTTGAAGGGTTCGAGGTCAAGGCGCAGCCGCGCTATACAATCAGCCGTGGCGAGGTGATCTGGGCCTGGGGGCAAAACTCGCAGCCGCAACCGGGGCGCGGCCGCTTTGTGCCTCGCCCGGCCTTTCCTTCGGCCCATCAGGCGCTGTCAAAATGGAAGGCGCTGACCGCCCCCAAGATGATCCAGCGCGACCCGCTGAATATCCCGGCGGGGATCTGAGAATATGGCGCGCGCGGCCCTCATGGCGGGGCGCGCCTCTTGACAAGCATCAGCCAGCCGGGCGCAGTAGCGCCCGGGCCAGCAGGGGATAGGGTTTGAGCAGCAATACAGTCATCAGCGCGCGCGATCTGTCGCTGACATTTCAGACCGGCGATGGCCCGGTCCACGCGCTCAAGGACGTGAGCCTTGAGGTCGAGAAGGGCGATTTCGTCAGCTTCATCGGCCCGTCTGGCTGTGGCAAGACCACCTTTCTACGCTGCATGGCCGATCTGGAGCATCCCACCGGCGGCAGCCTGACCGTGAATGGGGCCAGCGCGGAAGAGGCACGCAAATCGCGCGCCTATGGCTATGTGTTTCAGGCGGCGGGGCTTTATCCGTGGCGCACCATCGGCGGCAATATCCGCCTGCCGCTCGAGATCATGGGCTATGCGCGCGACGATCAGGAGGCCCGCGTCAAGCGCGTGCTGGAACTGGTCGATCTCGCGGGGTTCGAGCGGAAATACCCTTGGCAGCTTTCAGGGGGCATGCAGCAGCGCGCCAGCATCGCCCGCGCGCTTGCCTTTGATGCCGATCTGCTTTTGATGGATGAACCCTTTGGCGCGCTTGATGAGATCGTGCGCGATCATCTCAACGAACAACTCTTGCATCTCTGGGATCGCACCAACAAGACGATCTGTTTCGTCACCCATTCCATCCCCGAGGCGGTGTATCTGAGCACCAAGATCGTGGTGATGTCGCCCCGCCCCGGTCGTATCACCGATGTGATCGAGAGCACGCTGCCGCGCGTTCGCCCGCTCGACATCCGCGAAACGCCAGAATTCCTCGACATCGCCCATCGCGTCCGCGAAGGGCTGCGTGCAGGGCATAGCGATGACCTCTGACGCCCGCTTTTCGCAGTGCGCCCCCTCCCCTCTGACAGCAGCGGGGCTATGATGCGCAATCTCCTGCCTGTTCTTACCATCGTCGCCACGCTTCTGGCGCTCTGGTATGCCGCCGCTGTGGCGCTCAACGCGCAATGGGCGCGGGATCAGGCGGCGCGGGCAGGCGAGACGTTGACCATGAGCGCACTGGTGGCGGACACTTGGTCTCAGGACAAACCCAAGCTACCCGCGCCGCATCAGGTTGTCACCGAGATATGGAACACCACCGGTGCCATGGTGCTGGAGGGGCGCGGATTTTCCAAACGCTCGCTCTTTTATCACAGTTGGATCACCTTCAGCGCCACAGCGCTCGGGTTCGTTCTTGGCACCGCCCTTGGCGTCGCGCTGGCTATCGGCATCGTCTATAACCGCACCATGGACATGAGCGTGATGCCTTGGGTCATCGCGAGCCAGACCATTCCCATTCTGGCGATTGCCCCGATGATTATCGTGGTGCTGAATGCCGTGGGCATTTCCGGGCTGCTGCCCAAGGCGATGATCTCGATGTATCTGTCGTTCTTTCCGGTCGTCGTCGGCATGGTCAAGGGGCTGCGCAGCCCTACACCCATGCAGCTTGACCAGATGCGCACCTGGAACGCGAGCGCCAGCCAAACATTCTGGCGGCTGCGCCTGCCCTCGTCGATGCCCTATCTCTTCACCTCGCTCAAGGTCGGCATGGCCGCAAGCCTTGTGGGGGCCATCGTTGGCGAATTACCCACGGGCGCTGTCGCAGGCCTTGGCGCGCGCCTGCTGGCTGGCAGTTATTATGGCCAGACCATCCAAATCTGGTCGGCGCTCATCATGGCCGCAACGCTGGCGGCGGTTCTGGTGGGGCTGATTGGCCTGATCCAGCGGATCACGCTCAAGCGGATGGGGATGGCGTGATGGGGTGGCTCGCGCTTGGAGTGCTGACATGGGCGCTTGGCTGGGGGATCAATTCCCGCCTGTCGCACGGGCCTAAAACACGGGCCACGCGGCTATTGGTGCCTGTGATCTTTGGCCTTACCATCGTGGTGATCTGGGAATGTCTGGTGCGGGGCCTTTCGATCTCACCGGTCCTTTTGCCTGCGCCCACCGCCATTGCCGCGACATTCGCCAAATCCACCCATATCCTTTGGGCCGATTTCGTGCAGACCGCGCTCAAGGGCGCGCTGACCGGCTATGTCATGGGCTGTGGCGCGGCCTTCCTGACCGCTATTGCCATCGACCGTTTTCCCTTCCTGCAACGCGGCCTGCTGCCCGTGGGCAATTTCGTGGCCGCTCTGCCGATCATTGGCATGGCCCCCATTCTGGTGATGTGGTTCGGCTTTGACTGGCAGTCCAAGGCGGCGGTCGTCGTGGTCATGGTGTTCTTTCCCATGCTGGTGAACACCGTGCAGGGCCTGACAGATACCGACGCCATGCAGCGCGACCTGATGCGCACCTATGCCGCTGGCTATTGGCAAACCCTGTTCAAGCTGCGCCTGCCCGCTGCGATGCCCTTTATCTTCAACGGGCTCAAGATCGCGACAACTCTGGCGCTGATCGGGGCGATTGTGGCAGAGTTCTTTGGCTCGCCCATCAAGGGCATGGGATTCCGCATCTCGACCTCGGTCGGGCAACTGGCGCTCGATCTGGTCTGGGCCGAAATCGTGGTCGCGGCCATCGCGGGCTCTGGATTTTACGGCGCTGTGGCGCTTGTGGAAAAGGCAGTGACATTCTGGCATCCGTCCCAACGGAGCCGGGCATAAGATCAAGAAACCACCAACACGGGAGAGAACCATGAAGAAACTGACAGGACTATTCAGCCTCGCCGCACTGGCAAGCGTCGCAGGCATGGCGCAGGCGGCAGATGATCTGACGCTGCAACTCAAATGGGTGACGCAAGCGCAATTCGCGGGCTATTACGTGGCCCTCGACAAGGGCTTTTACGAGGAAGAAGACCTCGACGTCACGATCAAGCCGGGCGGGCCGGATATCGCCCCCACGCAGGTGATCGCAGGGGGTGGCGCGGATGTCACCGTGGAATGGATGCCCGCCGCCCTTTCGGCCCGGGAAAAGGGGCTGCCACTGGTGAATATCGCACAGCCCTTCAAATCCTCGGGCATGATGCTGACCTGCCTTAAGGAAACCGGTGTCACGGGGCCTGCGGATTTTCCGGGGCGCACGCTCGGGGTTTGGTTCTTTGGCAATGAGTTTCCGTTCCTGTCCTGGATGAGCCAGCTGGGCATTCCAACCGAAGGCGGGGCCGACGGCGTGACCGTGCTCAAACAGGGCTTCAACGTCGATCCCCTGTTGCAGAAACAGGCCGATTGCATTTCGACCATGACCTATAACGAATACTGGCAGGTGATCGACGCAGGCATCACCGAGGATCAGCTCATCACCTTCAAATACGAGGATCAAGGCGTCGCCACACTGGAAGACGGGCTTTACGTTCTAGAAGAAAAGCTGAGCGATCCAGCAGAGGTGGACAAACTTACGCGCTTTGTGCGCGCCTCGATGAAGGGCTGGAAATGGGCCGAGGAAAACCCCGAAGAGGCCGCGATGATCGTGCTCGACAATGACGCAACCGGCGCGCAGACCGAAGAGCACCAGATCCGCATGATGACCGAGGTGGCCAAGCTGACCGCAGGCTCCAACGGCGCGCTCGACCCCGAGGATTACGAGCGCACGGTGCAATCGCTGCTCTCGGGCGGCTCTGACCCGGTGATCAGCGCGCATCCCGGTGACGGCGCATGGACCCATGTGATCAGCGATGCGGCGCTAAACTGATCCCTGATCCAAAGACACGCGATGGCCCGGCGCTTGTCCGGGCCATTTTTTTGACCCGTCATTGATCTAGGGGTTTGAACTACACCCCCCACCACATCTTGTCAGCGCATCTCAAAAATCTATTCAAATGAACACTTTAAACGAAAACATGGTTGTGATACGCTAAAGCTATAAATCAATGCCAGCCGGAAAACCGGCGGCGCGAGGCAGTAAAAGAGCGGTTCTATGAAAACACGGGGCAGACAGCCGGTCCGTTGGGGCTTGGTGGCGTTCGCAACTTTCTGGATGCTGGTGATTGTGCCGCTGAGCGCGGTCGCCGCACCCTATGCAGCATTGGTGATGGACGCCCGCAATGGCGAGGTGCTTTATTCCAACAACGCAGACACGCGGCTGCACCCGGCCTCATTAACCAAGATGATGACGCTCTACGTGGTCTTCGAGGCGATCGAGAATGGCGAAATCGGCCTTGACGACAAAGTCGTGATTTCCAAACACGCCGCGTCTGAACCGCCCAGCAAACTTGGCGTGCGCGCGGGCAGCTCGATTGCGCTGCGCTATCTCATCCGCGCCGCAGCAGTCAAATCCGCCAATGACGCCGCCACCGCGCTTGGTGAGGCGATCGAAGGGTCCGAGGCGCAATTCGCCCGTCGTATGAATCGCACCGCCGAGGCGCTTGGCATGACGCGCACCACTTTCAAGAATGCCCATGGGCTGACCGAGAATGGCCATCTGTCCACCGCCCGCGATATGACTATTCTGGGGCGGCACCTGTTTTATGATTTTCCGCAATATTACAACCTCTTCTCGCGCATCACCACCGATGCTGGCGTGACGTCGGTCAGCCACACCAATCGCCGCCTGCTCGAGGCTTACCGCGGGGCTGACGGGATCAAGACGGGCTATACGCGCGCCGCAGGGTTCAACCTGACCGCCAGCGCCGAGCGCAATGGCGAACGGATCATCGCGACTGTGTTTGGCGGACAGTCCACCGCATCGCGCAATGCCAAAGTGGCCGAGCTTTTGGACTTGGGCTTTAACAAGGCACCGACGCAGGTCGCCGTGCATCGCCCGGCGCGCCCGCCTTATCTGGGCAAACTTGGCACCGCCCCGGTGATGATCGCCGCAGGCGAGGACCGCCCAAGCGTCGCCGCCAAGACCGTGCGCCTCACCACCGCTGCCGCTGTAGTCAAGAGCCTGCGCCCGCAATCGCGCCCCTTGCCCGCCGCCCCGATACCAGCCATCGCCGCGCGGGATGACATCGAACGCGCGCTACTGGCCGCCCAACAGGTTGCAACAGCCACAACCGAACCCGCCCCCCTTCCCCAAGGCAGCGCCGCCGTCACCCCCGAAATCCGCCCGGAACAGCGCCCGACCGAGATTGTGCTGGCCAGCGCCCCCGCACCGGAACCAGAACCCGAGGTCGTGACCCGCGTCTCTACCTCTGGCGGGCGGCATTGGGGGATCAACGTGGGCCGCTATTCCAGCGAATACAAGGCGCGCCAGATGCTTTTGCAAACGGCGTTGAACGAGATGGCGACACTGGATGGCAGCCTGCGCAAAGTGGTGCAACGCCCCGCCGGATTCGACGCCAATTTCATGGGCATGACCCGCGAAAGCGCCGATCTTGCCTGTCGCCGCCTTCAGGCCAAGAAAGTCACCTGCTTCATGATCGGCCCAAGCTGAGCACACGGCGGATTGGGGGCCAGCCCCCAAACCCCCGAGGTATTTCCGGCCAGATGAAATCGGTGTCATGGTTTGGGGCGATCATCCCAATCGTCGGACAGGATGCGCCGCGAGTCGCCCTCAGGATCGTCATATTGGTTTGAGCGCACCGTATACACAAACGCCACAAGCCCGACGCCCCCAAGGATCAGGGAAATCGGGATCAGATAGGTGAGGATATTCATCGCTTATCTCAATCTCAGCGCGTTGAGGGATACGGTGATCGAACTCAGCGACATGGCCAAGGCCGCAATGAGCGGTGAACACAGCCCCACCACGGCCAATGGCACGGCAATGACGTTATAGACCGTAGCGATCTGAAAGTTTTCGCGAATGCGGCGCGTGGCGGATTTCGCCGTCACGCAAGCTGCTGCAATTGGCGCAAGGTCATTGCCCAAAAGCACGATATCCGATGCCACCCGCGCGGCATCAAGCGCCGTAGCCGGCGATATTGACACATGCGCCCCGGCCAAGGCGGCCGTATCGTTGAGCCCGTCGCCCACCATCAGCACATGCGCCCCCTCGGCGGTCAATGCCGCCACGCGCGCCGCCTTGTCGGCGGGCAGCGCCTCGGCCATCCACTGCGGAATGCCAAGGCGCGTGGCAAGCGCCTCGACCGCAGGAGTGGTATCGCCGGAAATCAGGATCACCCGCTTGCCCTGATCCATCAACCCCTGCACTGCCTCGGCGGCACCGGGCCGCAGCGCATCAGCAAAGGTAAAGGCGAGCGGGGCCTGATCAGCAACCTTGAGAAAGGTCGCCGTCTCGGCGCGGCCCTGCGCCCCGGTCCAGCTGGCGCGCCCCAAGCGGATCTCTTGGCCCATATAGCTGGCCTTGGTTCCATATCCGGGCACTTCTGTGAGGTCTGTAAGGTCAGCAGCCACAATTCCCGCCGCGCGCGCAGCGCGGGTAATCGACTGCGCCAGCGGATGCGAAGACCCCTGCGCCAACCCCAACGCCAATTCCACCGCCTCACGCGGCAGGTCATCCAGATTGGTGACTTGCGGCGCGCCGGTGGTCAACGTGCCGGTCTTGTCAAACACGACCGTATCCACCTGTGCCAAGCGCTCCAGCGCCGTTTCATGCTTGATCAACATCCCCCGCCGGAACAGCCGCCCAGAGGCCGCCGTCGTGACCGCAGGCACCGCCAGCCCCAGCGCGCAAGGGCAGGTGATGATCAAAACCGCAGCGGCGATATTGAGCGCGGTGCGCACATCCCATGTGTAGAGATACCAGCCCAGAAAGCTGAGCCCCGCAAGGATATGCACCCCCGGCGCATAGAGCTTGGCGGCGCTATCGGCGAGCGAGGTATAGCGCGAGCGCCCCGACTCCGCGATGGCCACCAGATCGGCCATGCGGTGCAGCGAAGTTTCACGCCCCACCGCCGTGGCGCGAATCGTGAGTGGCCCGGTCAGGTTCACTTCACCTGCACTCACCACCTGCCCCAATCCCGCAAAAACCGGCAGGGTCTCGCCCGTCAAAAGCGAGCGGTCGATCTCGGACGTGCCGCTGACAATCTCGCCATCCACCGGCATCCGCCCACCGGGCCGCACGAGGATCAGATCACCAACGGCCAGCTGTGCGACGTTGACAACGTCTTCTAGGCCATCGACCAGCCGCGTCGCGCGCGGCACTTCGAGCGCGGTCAGCTCCTCTGCCGCAGAGCGCGCTATCGCCCGCGTCCGGTGATCCAGATACCGCCCCGCAAGCAGAAAGAACGTGAGCGCCATCGCCGCATCGAAATAGGCATGATGGCCCGACAGCATGGTTTCCCAAAGCGAGGTGATGATCGCCAGCACAATCGCCAGCACAATCGGCACATCCATATTGAGCCGCCCGTTGCGCAGCGCGGCCCAGGCATTGCGAAAGAACGGCACACCGGAAAAGGCAATCGCCGGCAGGGTGATCGCGGCGGAAATCCAATGGAACATATCGCGCGTTGCGTCCTCGGCCCCGGACCACACCGAGACCGACAACAGCATGACATTCATGCTGGCGAATCCGGCAACAGCCAGCCGCATCAAGAGGTCGCGCCCGGCGCGGTCATTCGCCGTGGCGTTCAGCGTGCCTTGATCCAGTTCATAGGCCTCGTATCCCAGCCCCTCGACCAGCGTGCGCATCTCTTCGGCGGTCACGCCGGGGGCCGCGTCAATGCTGGCCCTTTTTAGGGTCAGGTTGACACGCGCCGAATTCACCCGGCTATCCGCAGCGAGCGCCCGCTCGATCTTGGAAATGCAGGCCGAACAGTGAATTGTGGGCAAAGACAACGCAATTTGCGCCCGTGGCAAGGCGCTTGCCGCCAAAGCCTCGGCCGCCGGGGCGGCAGCGCAGGCCGGACAAGCCGAAGGCGAAGGGCGCATCGTGGCGGTCATGGTCTATTCCTTATGCAGAACGACACGCTGTTGAAAAAGAGTGCCGTCACGATCCCAAGCCTTCATGCGGATGTTCCAGTTGCCATCGCCCAGATCCATCGGGGCAACATAGGCCTGCCCATCATAGCTGAAGTCGGGCGTCTGGTCGTCCTGCACATGGGTGGCCCGCCCCACGGTCGCCTCAAGCTGCGCCACCTCGACGGGATTGCCAGCCACATCGGTGATATGCAGCATCAAGAGCCCGCCCGCGTGATCCGCCACCACGGTCCAGCCCAGCCCCTCTTGCGCGGCTTTGCGTTCGTTGAATTCCTGACTGGCCACATAGGAATTCTTGACCTCAAGCCCCGGAAAGGTTCGCACCGCTGAATACGCCAGCACCAGATTGACGCCGATGATCACGGAAAAAGCCCCGACAAAGCCGATCAACACATGCCTGCCGGTGATTTGACGCTCGGCCATCATTCTCCCTTTCCGTTAAAGACTGTGTCCTTATAGGCGCGCTCGCCATTGGTCAGATCCTCGATCCAGATCCGCACATCGCTGCGCTCGGCCGTGGCGGGCTCAGAGCCCGGCGGTGCCACCAGATAAACCCGCTGCAGGTACATTTCATCGGCGGCAACGCTGATCCGGCCCGCTTCCGCCCCCTCCAGTTCGACAGCAATGGCCGGGCTGCCCTTGACCGTAACCTCGAATTCGCGCGTCTCGTGCTGCATGTTGCGGATGCGCACCTCATAGGTATTGCGGATCGAGCCATCGGACAGGGTGACATAGGTCGGATTACGCACCGGTGCGACAGTCAGGTCGATATCCGACCGGATGAACAGCGCAAACACAAGCCCGATCCCCACCAGCGACCAGAGCGCGGTGTAGAGGATCGTGCGTGGGCGCAGGATATGTTTGAAGATCGGCTTGGGCTTGCCGCCCGCCCGCTCTGCCTCTTCATCGGTAAAGGCCATATAGTCGATCAGACCACGCGGCTTGCCGATCTTGGCCATGATGTCATCGCAGGCGTCGATACAAAGCGCGCAGGTGATGCACTCCAATTGTTGACCATCGCGAATGTCGATCCCCACCGGGCAAACATTGACGCAAGCCATACAGTCGATGCAATCACCCTGCGGCGCGCCCTCTTTGACCGCCTCTGAATTCTTGCGCGGCTCGCCCCGCCACTCGCGATAGCCGACGGTCAGCGTGTCCTCGTCCATCATCGCTGCCTGAATACGTGGCCAGGGGCAGGCATAGATGCAAATCTGCTCGCGCGCGAACCCGCCGAAAAAGAACGTCGTGCCGGTCAGCACCGCAATCGTGGTATAGGCGATAGGATGGGCGTCGAGGGTAAAAAGATCGACCAACAGCGTCGGCGCATCGGTGAAGTAAAACACCCAAGCGCCCCCCGTGGCCACCGCAATCAATAGCCATGTGATCCACTTGGTCAGCCGCAGACGTGCCTTGCGAACATCCCATTTTTTCTGCCGATGCAGGCGCAGCCGCGCATTGCGATCCCCCTCGATCCAACGCTCGACCAGAATAAAAAGGTCAGTCCAGACCGTTTGAGGACAGGCGTAGCCACACCACACCCGGCCCAGCGCCGAGGTGAACAAGAATAGCCCCAAGCCCGCCATCACCAAAAGACCGGCCACGAAATAGAACTCGTGTGGCCAAATCTCGATCCAGAAAAAGAAAAACCGCCGATTGGCGAGATCCAGCAAAACCGCCTGATCCGGCAGCGCAGCCCCCCGATCCCAGCGAATCCAAGGCGTCACATAATAGATGCCCAAGGTGACGATCATAATGACCCACTTCAGGTTGCGGAACTTGCCATACACCTTCTTGGGAAACACCGGTTCGCGCGCAGCATAGAGGGATTGCGGTTCGGTTGGATGGGAATCGGCCACGGACATACTCCGGTATGATCATTCTCTTGATCGTGTTCTGTCAGGATGCGGGCGCAACAGCTTTGACCTGCATCAAATTCTGAATCCTGAATCGATCTATTGCGCCACGCTATGTTGTCGAGCCATGCGCCGCAGCCAGACCACAAAGGTCCGCGCCGCAGGGCGCAGCACGCCAGGACGCGCCACCACATGATAACCGCTGTCTTCATGGTCTTGAAACAAGAGCCGTAGGCGACCCGCCGCGATATCCTGACGCACCCAGTCCAGAACCGTCACGGCAACCCCCTGCCCGTCGCGCAATCCGTCCAGCAACAGGTTGCCCGGCACCTGCATCAGCCCGGCTGCCCGCTCGCGCGTGACACCCCGACGGCGCAGCCAGTCGCTTGCCTCATTGGTGCCGAATTCCTGAAGCCAAGGCAAATCGGCCAGATCTGATGGCTCTTCGATCCGCCGCCCCTCAATAAGGCGGGGGGCAGCCACCGCGACAATGGGCGAAGAGAACAGCAGCTCTGCCTCCAGCCCCGGCCATTTACCGGGCCCATAGCGGATTGCGATGTCTATACCGCCCGGCTCTAGCGCAACCAACCGCGGGGTCGGGTCGATCATAAGGTCAATGTCAGGATGGCGATGGCGAAAATCACCCAAGCAAGGCATCAGCCAATGCGCCGCAAAACTCGGTGTGGTCGAGATCTGCAAAGGACGCTCGGAATTGCGCTGCGAAAGCGATTCGACCGCGCGCGCAATCGCGCCAAAGCCAAGCGACAGGGCATCCGCCAGATATTGGCCTTCTGCGGTCAGGCGCAATTGCCGCCCGCTACGGTCGACAAGCGCCAGGCCTACATGCGCCTCAAGCTGCTTGATCTGTTGGCTTACCGCCGCATGACTGACATTAAGCCGGTCACCCGCAGCCACCGTGCCGCCGGTTTCGGCCAAGGCCGCAAAGGCCCGCAATGCGGTCAAAGGAGGAAGAGACAGCCAATCCATCATGTAACCATATCTTACAAATCGAAATTTTTCCAGATTCGTTATTTACGTCCGTTTTCATCATGATGAACACAGAAATGCCAGATCGAAAGGACGAAACAATGCTCGGAATTCTTGCCAATACTTTCATGAACGCCACCCGTATGGATCAAGCCCCGCCGCGTCAGACCCCTCTCCACTGGCCCCCGGCAGACCGCTTTGGCACGCGGACAGGGGCCGAGATCGAAGCGCATCTTATCGGACGCCGCCGCTACTGAGGCGCAAAACAAAAAAGGCCCACAAGGGGGCCAACCAGTTGACAGTCGCACTGAACCTATGGGTAATCAGCACCGGCCCTTCCAGGAAACGCGCGAACAGAACGGAAGGACCGGTGCCTAACCCCGAGCTTTGCGGCTCGGGGTATTCTTTTAGGGCTGGCGCTTACTCGCCGCCGCCAAGCTGGTGGACATAGATCGCCACGGCGCGAATTTCGGCTTCGCTCAGGTCGGCCCCGCCCATCGCCGGCATCACGCCAAAGCGCGAATAGATCACGGTTTCCTTGATCGTGTCGAATGATCCACCATAGAGCCAGATCGCATCGGCAAGGTTCGGCGCGCCCTGATAGATATCGCCCTCTGCGGCCTCGCCATGGCATGCCGCGCAATTGTCCATGAACACGGCCTGACCATCGGAAACCAACGTGGCATCCTGCGGCTCACCGGACAGCGACATCACATAGTTGACCACCTGATCAATCTGCGCCGATTCGAGAATGTCGCCAAAGGCAGGCATCTGCGAATAGCGCGCATCCGGATCTTCCTCATTTCGGATACCATGGGCGATCGTGGCATGAATGTCCTCGATCGTGCCGCCCCAGAGCCAGTCGTTATCCAGAAGGTTGGGATAGCCACCCGCCTGAACACCTGCCGCCCCCGAGCCATGGCACTGCGCGCACCATGTTTTGAACACGGCATTACCCGCCGATGTGGCATATCCCTGCAATTCAGGATCACCTGCAATCTCGGTCAGCTCGACCGAGGCCAGCCTGGCGTTGATCTCGGCATTGGCGGCTTCGGCCTCGGCCAATTCGACCGCCACATTGGCGCGCGTCGACCAGCCTTTGTAGCCAGCCGTGGCCCCCTGAACCAGCGGCCATGCCGGATAGGCCACCACATACCACAGCGCCCAGACGATACAGGCGTAAAACGTCCACAGCCACCAGCGCGGCAGGGGATTGTTATACTCTTCAATCCCGTCCCATTGATGGCCGGTGGTTTCGACCTCTTGGTTCTTCTTATTGGGTTGTTTGGCCATGTCTCATGCCTCCTCGTGCCGGGCGCCGTTGGTCGGGGCCGGTTTGTCTTCGTGCCGGAACGGGATGGTTGACGGGTTCTCATAGCTCTTGGTGGCGCCGGGGCGGAACACCCAGAACACGACGCCAACAAAGAACGTAAAGAGTGCCAGCAACATCCAGCTATCGGCAAATTCACGCAACAGCGAATAGGTTTCCATCGGTTCGCTCCCTTACCGGCTCGCGTCCGGGGTGAAGGTCGAGAAATCAACCAGCGTCCCCAGCATTTGCAAATAGGCGATCAGCGCATCCGCCTCGGAAATCCCGGGCTGCCCGTCGAAATTGCGCACTTGTGCCTTGGGATAGCGCGCCAAGAGACCCTCGGTATCGCCATCGGGATCAATCTGCACCATAAAGTCAGCCTTGGCGTTCTCGATCATCTCGTCACTATAGGGCACGCCCACCAAACGATGTGTCTTGAGCAGATCCTCGATATGCGCAGGCTCGATCATCCGGTTTTCGAGAAAGCCATATTTCGGCATCACCGACTCTGGCACAACCGACTGCGGGTCGCGCAGGTGATCGACATGCCAGTCATCCGAATAGCGCCCGCCGACACGGGCCAGATCCGGACCCGTCCGCTTGGACCCCCACTGGAACGGGTGGTCATATTTCGATTCCGCCGCCAGCGAATAGTGCCCATAGCGCTCGACCTCATCGCGCATCGGGCGGATCATCTGACTATGGCAGACGTAACAGCCCTCGCGGATGTAGATATCGCGGCCCGTCAACTCCAGCGGAGAGTAGGGGCGCATGCCCTCTACATCCTCGATGGTGTTTTCAAGCCAGAACAGCGGGGCGATCTGCACGATCCCCCCAACCGTGACGACAAGGAAGGCAAAGATCGCCAAAAGCGTGACGTTCTTTTCCAGGATTGCGTGTTTGTCCAGAATTGCCATCTCTCCGGCCCTCCTTATTCAGCCGGGACTGCACTGTTCACAGGCGCGACGGCCGGCGAACGTGTCACAGTCATCCAGAGGTTGTAGCACATGATCAACGCACCAGAGAGGAACAACACCCCACCCAGACCGCGCACCACATACATCGGGAACTTTGCGGCCACGGTATCGGCGAACGAGTTCACGAGGAAACCGTTGGCATCAACTTCGCGCCACATCAGGCCCTCCATGATCCCCGTCACCCACATGGCAGCGGCGTAGAGAATGATGCCGATGGTGGCCAACCAGAAATGCCAGCTCACAAGGCTCAGCGAATAGAGCCGCTCGCGGTTCCACAACTTCGGCACAAGGAAGTAGAGCGCCCCAAAGGTGATCATACCGTTCCAGCCAAGCGCCCCAGAATGCACGTGCCCAATGGTCCAGTCCGTGTAATGCGACAGCGAGTTGACCGCGCGGATCGACATCATCGGCCCTTCAAAGGTGGACATGCCGTAGAACCCGATGGAAATCACCATCATCCGGATCACCGGATCGGTGCGCAGCTTGTCCCATGCCCCCGAAAGCGTCATCAGACCGTTGATCATCCCACCCCAGGACGGCATCCACAGCACGATCGAGAACACCATGCCCAACGTCGAGGCCCAGTCCGGCAGCGCCGTGTAATGCAGGTGGTGCGGACCAGCCCAGATGTAGATAAAGATCAGCGCCCAAAAGTGGATGATCGACAGCTTATAGCTGTAAACCGGGCGTTCGGCCTGCTTGGGCACAAAGTAATACATCATGCCCAAGAAACCTGCCGTCAGGAAAAAGCCCACGGCGTTATGGCCATACCACCACTGTGTCATCGCGTCCTGCACGCCGGAAAAGACCTGCACCGACTTGGAGCCAAAGATCGAGACCGGAATGCTCAGGTTGTTGACCACATGCAGCATTGCCACCGTGATGATGAACGACAGGTAAAACCAGTTGGCGACATAGATATGCGGCTCTTTGCGCTTGACGATCGTGCCCAGGAACACAGCCAGATAGGCCAGCCAGACCACCGTCAGCCACAGATCGACATACCATTCAGGCTCTGCATATTCCTTGGATTGCGTGGCACCCAGCAAATAGCCGGTCGCAGCCAGAACAATCACGAGTTGGTAGCCCCAGAACACGAACCACGCGAGATTGCCGCCCCAGAGACGCGCCGCAGAGGTGCGTTGTACAACGTAAAACGACGTGGCGATCAGCGCATTGCCCCCAAAGGCGAAAATCACCGCCGAGGTGTGCAGCGGACGCAACCGACCAAAATTCGCATAACCCTGCGCCCAATCGAAATTGAGCCCAGGAAAGGCAAGCTGAAAGGCAATGAACGTGCCCGCAAGGAAACCGACAACGCCCCAGATGGCCGTTGCAATCACCCCGGCGCGCACCACGCCATCCATGTATTCCCCCGACAGATCCACTTGGGATTTCGGTTCGTCTGTGTGGCGCAGGGTCCACAGAAAAAGCCCACCAGCCACCAACGCCACCGTCAGCGCGTTGACCAGATAGGCCAGATCGCGCGCATAATTGGCCGCGATCAACGCCAGAAGCGTGACCAGACCAAGCACGATCAGCTTGATATAATTCGTCATGTTGCGTCCCTTCGTCTCTTTCTGCCCGAGTCGCCGTGACCCGCGCAGGCGCGTTAGACTGTGACCGTAATGCTAGGGTCAGACTCAACTATCCTTGATCTGTGTCAAAACACTGACTTTGATCAATTGATCCGCGTCAAGGCAGCCCCGGCAATACACTCCTAAGGTGACATAACGTGTGACACAGTCAAAGGAATGCGACATGACCTACAACAGCCTGTTTTCCGTTTTGACCGATGAGTCCCTTGTTGAGGAAACCTTGGCCCATGCCACCAGCATGGCTGCCCGCTATGATGCCCATCTTGATGTGCTCTGCTTGGGCGTGGATCGAAGCCAATCGGGCTATTATTATTCGGGCGCCAGCGCCATCGTGCTGCAAGAAACGATTGCCCGCGCCCAGCAAGAGGCCACCGCCATCGAGACCAAAGCCCGCGCCCTGTTCAAGAATTCATCCCTACGTTGGGCGGTTGAGGCGGGCGTCAGCCAATTGGCCGATCTGGGGCGGCATGTTGCGGCCCGGGCGCGATTCTCGGATCTGGTCATTCTGGCGCAGCCCTATGGCAAGGGCCGCGGAGCCGAACTGGAACCTGCGACCGAATCGGCCCTGTTCGAGGCGCGGACCCCGGTCATTATCGCCCCCGCCGGTGGCGAGCCGGTGCCCAATCCGGGCCGGATCATGATCGGCTGGAACGAAAGCAACGAGGCGCTTGGCGCCGTGCGCGCCGCCCTGCCCCTGCTGAAAGAGGCGGATGTGGTGCATGTGGTGGTGATCGACCCGCCGACGCATGGGCCCAACCGCTCGGATCCCGGTGGGCTTTTGTCGCAATACCTTGCGCGTCACGGCGTCAAGGTCGAGATTGACGTGCTCTCCAAAACCCTACCCCGTGTCTCGGACGTGCTCTTGCGCCATGCCCGCGATATGGATGCCGATATGGTGGTGATGGGGGCCTATGGCCACTCGCGCTTTCGCGAGGCAATCTTTGGCGGTGCCACCCGCTATATGCTGGAACAGGCGACCATGCCGGTTTTCATGGCGCATTAGGGAAATAGCGCAGCTTGGGCGGATTGGGGGCCAGCCCCCAAACCCCCGAGGTATTTAGAGCCAGATGAAGCCCTGCAAAAGACGCAAGGCCTCAGATCAGCATGCCGCCGTCGCTGTCATCACCCGCCTCTTCCAGCAGGCGGTTGAAATCCGGCACGGTGACGCGGCGCTTGCCCTCAAGCTCGATGACCCCGTCCTTTTTCAGAGCGGACACCTGACGGCTTACCGTTTCGAGCGTCAGGCCGAGGTAATCCGCCATCGCTTCGCGCGTCAGCGGCAGATCAAACACCAGCGGCCCGCGCGTGCCGTTCATGTTCAGCGTGGCATCGCGCCGCGCAATGATCGCCATTAATGAGGCTATTTTTTCGCGCGCCGTTTTGCGGCCCAAAACCAACATCCACTCCCGCGCCGCATCCAGCTCGTCCAGCGTCATTTCGAGCAGGCGCTGCGCGATATGCGGCGTGCGCACCATCATCTCTTCAAACGGTTTCTTGCGGAAACAGCACATCACCATATCGGTCACCGCCACAACGTCATAGGCAGCGCTGCTGCGCCCCGGGCGGCCCACGAAATCGCTTGGCAAGAGCAAGCCCACCATCTGCGTGCGCCCGTCCTCCATCGTCTGGGTCAGCGTCGCAATCCCCGATACGACCGAACCCACGAAATCCATCGGATCGCCAGACCATATCAAGGTCTGCCCCGATTCGTAGCTTCGGTAGTATTTGATCTGATCCAGCAGCGCCAATTCATCGGATTCGCATCGCGCACAAACGGCCCGATGCCGGATCGGACAATCCCCGCATTCATGGGGGATGATCGAGGCTTTCTCTTTCAGCATGGAGTTTCCACTATTCGGGGTGCTGTCAGGGTCGGTTGATTTAAATCAATGCGGGATGGCAAGTTCCTGTTAACTCTAGGGGTATGGACACAAAAACTCAACTAGGCAAACTGGGTCTCTTTGATGCCAAAGTGCCGCGCTACACCAGCTACCCGACCGCGCCCCACTTCAACCGCGATGTGGGACAGGATCAATTTACAAGCTGGATCAACGCGATACCAGAAGGCGCAGAGATTTCTCTCTATGTACATGTGCCGTTCTGTCGGCGGCTTTGCTGGTTCTGCGCCTGCAGAACCCAAGGCACCCAGACAGATGCCCCCGTCGCGGCCTATCTTGAAACGCTCAAGACCGAGATCGCGATGCTGGGTCGGCAGCTTCCACGCGGTGTGCGCCTGTCGCGCCTGCATTGGGGTGGCGGCACGCCCACGCTTCTCTCGCCCGGCATGATGAGCGAATTGGCGGGGGCCATCCGTGATATCGCCCCCTTTACCGACACCACCGAATTCTCGGTCGAGATTGACCCGAATGAAATAGACGCCGCGCGTCTCGACGCGCTCGCGGGGGCCGGTATGAACCGCGCCTCAATCGGGGTGCAGGATTTTGACGAGCAAATCCAAAAGAGCATCGGTCGGATGCAGGGCTATGACATCACCCGCCACGCGGTCGATGAAATCCGCGCCCGCGGCGTCAAAAGCCTGAATGCCGATATCCTTTATGGTCTGCCACATCAGAACCGCGCCCGCATCACCGAGAGCGTGCAGAAACTCTTGTCGCTCAATCCCGACCGCGTTGCGCTCTATGGCTATGCGCATGTGCCGTGGATGGCCAAGCGCCAACAGATGATCCCCTCGGATGCCCTGCCCACACCGCAAGAACGTCTGGCCCTGTTTGAAACCGCGCGCCGTCTGTTTCTGTGGGACAATTACGACGAAATCGGTATCGACCATTTCGCCACCGCCTCTGACGGGCTGAGCGTGGCGCAAAAATCCGGGCTGCTGCGTCGCAATTTCCAAGGCTACACCGACGACACCGCCGAGGTGTTGATCGGCTTGGGGGCCTCTTCCATCTCGCGCTTTCCGCAAGGCTATGCGCAGAATGCCCCCGCGACAGGGGCCCATACCGGTGCCATCCGCGACGGACGCTTTTCAACCACGCGCGGCCATATCTTTTCCCCCGAGGACAAGCTGCGCTCGCGTATGATCGAAATGCTGATGTGCGATTTCCGCATTGATAGCGCCGAGATTTTCCGCGAATTTGCCATCCCCGCCGCAGAGTTGCAGGCGATGCTCTCTGCCGTGGAACGCCGCTTTGACGGGCATCTGAAACTCGACGCCACCGGCCTTTCCATCCCGCTCGAGGCGCGCCCGCTGACCCGCATGATCGCGCGCCAGTTCGACACCTATGAGATGAACGCCGACGGCCATTCTTCGGCGATCTGAGGGGATCACACCTCTGTGCGCCCCTCAAGCGCCGCTGCCAGCAGCTTGCGCGCATAGTCGGTTTGCGGCGCGGTAAACAATGTTTCGGCATCGCCCGCCTCGACCACATCGCCATCTTTCATCACCATCACCCGGTGACTCATGGCGCGCACCACATGCAGATCGTGGCTGATAAAGAGATAGGCCAGCGCGTATTTCCGCTGCAATTCCCGCAAGAGATCGACGATCTGCACCTGCACGGTCATGTCCAGCGCGCTGGTCGGCTCGTCCAATACCACCAGCTTGGGCCGCAGGATCATGGCGCGGGCAATCGCGATGCGCTGCCGCTGCCCACCTGAAAATTCATGGGGATAGCGATCCATCATGGCAGGGTTCAGCCCCACCTCGTCCATCACCTCTGCCACCAAGTCCCGCTCGGGCCGCCCATCGGGGTTGCCATGCACGCCCAGCCCCTCGGCAATGATCTGCGCGGCGGTCATGCGCGGGCTCAGGCTTCCGAATGGGTCTTGAAATACGATCTGCATTTCGGCCCGCCGACGCCGCAACTCGCGCGTGGACCAGCCATTCACATCTTCACCCGCAAAGCGGATGCCGCCCTCAGACGCAATCAGCCGCATGATCGCCAAGGCCAGCGTGGTCTTGCCCGACCCGCTCTCGCCCACGATGCCTAGGGTTTCGCCCGCCCGCACGCTGAGCGTGGCGGCATTCACCGCCTTCACATGCCCCACAGTGCGTTTCAAAAACCCCTTCTGGATCGGGAACCACACCCGCAAGTCATGGGTTTCAGCCACCACCGGCGCACCCTCTGTCACCGGCGACGGCAGCCCAACAGCCCGCGCGCTCAGCAGTTTGCGGGTATACGCATGCTGAGGGGCTGCAAAGACATCCGCCACTGGCCCAGCCTCGACAATCTCGCCGTCTTTCATCACGCAGACCCGGTCAGCAATGCGCTGCACGATCCCCAGATCATGCGTGATAAAGAGCAGGCCCATCCCCTCTTCGCGCTTTAACTCCGCCAGCAATTCCAGAATCTGCGCCTGAATGGTCACATCCAGCGCGGTGGTCGGTTCGTCGGCAATCAGGATGTCGGGCTTGTTGGCCAAGGCCATGGCGATCATCACCCGCTGCCTTTGCCCGCCAGATAGCTGATGCGGATAGGCCCCCAGACGGCTTGCCGCGTCACGAATACCCACCCGCTCGAGCAGTTCCACAATCCGCCCGCGCGCCGCATCGCCGGTCAGCCCCTGATGCAACTCTAGGCTTTCTCGCAACTGCTTTTCCAATGTGTGCAGCGGGTTGAGCGATGTCATCGGCTCTTGAAAGATGAAACTGATGTCATTGCCGCGCACCTGCCGCAGGCGCCGTTCATCCGCGCCGACCATCTCTTGCCCGGCATAGGTGACAGAGCCTGTGACCTGCGCCGACGACCCCAAAAGCGACACGGTCGACAGCGCCGTCACCGATTTGCCCGAGCCAGACTCGCCCACAAGCGCCACGGTTTCGCCCCGGTCCACGCTGAACGACACGCCCTTGACCGCCGGGATGACCTGCCCGTCCTGCCGAAAACTGATCCGCAGGTCTTTGACATCCAGCATACTCATTCAAAGGTCTTTCTGGGGTCAAAGGCATCGCGCACGCCCTCAAAAATGAAGACCAAGAGCGACAGCATGATGGCAAAGGCAAAGAAGGCGGTAAAGGCGAGCCAGGGCGCTTGCAGGTTCTGCTTGGCCTGTAGCGTCAACTCCCCAAGCGACGGGGCCGAGGACGGCAGGCCAAAGCCCAGAAAATCCAATCCCGCCAAAAGCGAAATCGTCCCGGTGATGACAAACGGCAGCATCGTCAGCGTCGCCACCATGGCATTTGGCAGCATGTGACGGAACATGATCGTGAGGTTGGATACGCCCAACGCCTTGGCCGCACGCACATATTCCAGATTGCGCGCGCGCAGGAATTCGGCCCGCACCACACCCACCAAAGCCATCCAGCCAAACAGCACCGTAATCACGACAAGCAGCCAGAAACTGCGCGGTAGGATCGCGAAAAGGATGATGATCACATAAAGCTGCGGGGTCGAGGCCCAGATTTCGATGATCCGCTGGAAAATAAGATCAGTGCGCCCGCCAAAATAGCCCTGCACCGCCCCCGCCGCGATGCCGATCACCGACGAGAGCGCCGTCACGATCAGCGTGAACAGCACCGACAACCGGAATCCATAAATCACCCGCGCCAGCACATCGCGCTTGGTGTCATCCGTACCCAGCAGATTTTGCCCATTGGGCGGCAGCGGGGCCGCACCGGGCCGGTCCACAGTAGTATTGTAGCTATAGGGAATGGGCGGCCAGATCGCCCAACCCTTGGCAATCTCTTCGCCTTCGACCACCCCATCTTCGGCATCCACAATCACGCCCTCGGGATCGTCAAAACAGATATCCAATCCACCCGACGCAATCAGACAGCGCACCTCGGGGTCACGGTAAATCGCCTCGGTCTCGAAATCGCCACCAAACTCTGTTTCCGGATAAAACCTGAAAATCGGCATGTAGAGTTCGCCGCGATATTGCACGAGGATCGGTTTGTCATTGGCCACAAACTCGGCAAAGAGCGTGATGGTGAAAATCACCGAAAACAGGATCAGCGACCAATAGGCCCGATTGTTGCGCCGAAAGTTGCGCCACCGGCGTTGGTTGAGCGGCGAGAGACGGATCACCCGATCAGCCCTCCCGTTTTTCAAAGTCGATCCGTGGATCAACCAGCACATACATCAGGTCAGACAGGATCCCCACCACAAGACCGATGAGGCCAAAGAGAAAGAGCGTTCCGAACATCACCGGATAATCGCGCCCCACGGCGGCCTCAAACCCCAGCCGCCCTAGGCCATCAAGGCTGAAAATCGTCTCGATCAGGACAGAACCGCCAAAAAACACCCCGATGAACACCGCCGGAAAGCCCGCAATCACGATCAGCATCGCATTGCGGAACACATGCCCGTACAGAACCTTGCGTTCGCTCAGCCCCTTGGCGCGCGCGGTCATCACATAGTGTTTCTTGATCTCGTCGAGAAAACTGTTCTTGGTCAACAGCGTCAGCGTCGCAAAGGCCGAAATGGTCGAGGCAAGGACCGGCAAGGCGATATGCCAGAGGTAGTCGCCGATTTTTCCCAACAGGCTCAGTTGCTCGAAATTATCCGATGTCAGGCCACGCAAGGGGAAGATCTGGAAATAGCTGCCCCCGGCGAACAGCACCAACAGCATGATCGCAAACAGAAACGCCGGAATAGCATAGGCCACGATGATGACACCGCTGGTCCATGTGTCAAACTTGGTGCCGTCGCGCACCGCCTTGGCCACACCAAGAGGGATCGACACGATATAGGCAATAAGCGTCGACCACAGGCCCAGCGTAATGGAAACCGGCATCTTTTCCAGAACCAGATCCAGCACTTCGATCTTGCGGAAATAACTCTCGCCAAAGTCAAAGCGCATGTAATTCCACATCATGTTGAAAAACCGCTCCAAGGGCGGCTTATCAAGCCCGAATTGCTCTTCCAGCTCCTTGATCAGTTCCGGCGGCAGGCCCCGCGCCCCAAGGTATTGGTCATTGCCACCGGCAGCCCCCACCATCTCTTGCCCGGTGTCAGAGCCAGAGCCAGAAAAGCTCTCGAACACATTGCCCTGCCCCTGCATATTGGCAATCATCTGCTCGACCGGGCCACCCGGCACGAATTGCACCAGAGCAAAGTTGATCACCATGATGCCAAAGAGCGTGGGCACGATCAGCAACAGCCGCCGCAGGATATAGGCCCCCATCTCAGTGGCTCCTCAGGATCACAGCGCGCCCGCGTCTTTCAACGCCTGCGCCTTGTCGGCGTCATACCACCAGAAATCCAGCACGCCCGTCGCATAGGGCGGCAGCGGGTCTGGGTAGGCATACATATCCCAATAGGCCACCCAGCTTTTGTCCAGATACCATGTCGGGATCATGAAAAACTCATAGCGCAAGGCACGGTCAAGTGCAGTCAAGGCCACGTCCTGTTCTTCCTTGCTGGCTGACTCGAGCGCGCGGTCAATGATCGCGTCGATCATCGGGCTTGCCAGCCCTGCCGGGTTGAACAGGCTGAACGCCGCTTCCTTGCTGCCATAGCGCTGATGCAGGCCGGTGCCCGCCTCCAGAAACGCCACATAGCTGTCAAAGATCAGGTCATAATCGCGATCCCGCTCGCGCGCCGTGTATTGCGCGGCGTCGATTTTGTCGAACTTGGCATCAATGCCCATCAGTTGCAGATTGCTCACAAAGCTCTCGACCACCGCCGACATGGTGGCAGAGCCAGAGGCCGAAATCGGGATTTCGATCTTGAGCACCTCGCCCGCCGCATTTCGCCGCTTGCCATCACCGCCCACGGCCCAACCGGCCTCGTCCAAAAGCTTCATGGCCGCGCGCAGATTGCGCCGGTCATTCAGGCGCTCACCATCAGAGGTATGCGCCATCACCGCAGTCGCGGTCAGCATCTCTTCGGGCACGATATCGCCCAAGGATTGCAACAGCGCCAATTCCGCCCCCTCGGGCGCGCCCTTGGCCTCGAGCGGGGTGTCCTGCACAAAGGAGTGTCGCTGCTTGAAGAGGTCATATTGCAACGACGAATTGGTCCATTCGAAATTGAACCCCAGCGCAATCGCTTGCCGCACCCGCTTGTCCTGCAACTTTTCGCGGCCCAGATTGAAAACGAACCCCGAGGGTGTCGGCGGCAATCCATCGGGCAATTCCGCCTTGACCACATAGCCTGCATTGGCCGCCGGAAAATCATATCCGGTGGCCCATGTCTTGGAATTTCCCTCAGGCCGGAATGTGTAAATCCCCGCCTTGAACGCCTCGAACGCGGCATTGTCATCGGCAAAATACTCGATCCGGATGCGGTCGAAATTATGCCGCCCCTTGTTGATTGGCAGGTGCCAGCCCCAATACTCCGGGTTGCGCTCATAGACGATGTTGCGGTTCACATCATAGCTTTTGACCTGATAGGGGCCTGATCCCGGTGCCGCCTCCAGCCGTGGCTCATCCAGCCGCGCGCCGGTGTCCTCATACCATTTGCGTGGAAACACTGGCGTGCCGCCCACCTGATCAATCAGCGACCGGCGTGAAATCCCGTCCGCAAAGGTGAACTTCACGGTGTGATCATCCAGCGCCTCGGCGCTCAGCACCCGCCGCTTGACCGCATCGGCATAGGATTTCAGCCCCTGCTCCAGAAACAGGTTGTGTGAAAACACCACATCATGCGCTGTCACCGGCGTGCCGTCGGCAAACTTTGCCTCGGGGCGCATGTGGAAGATTACCCATGTTTTGCCAGCGTCATATTCCAGGCGTTCCGCCAAGAGACCGTAGCCCTCGTTATAGCTGTCTCCCGGCAGTGGCTCGCCGCTCGCCTCGGACGCGCCCAGCAGGCTCTCGTAAACCATCCAAGACAGCCGCCCGGCCCGCCCCTGCCGCGCGTAGGGGTTCATCGAATCGAATGTACCAGGCGCAAAAAGCGAAATTTCCCCGCCCTTGGGCGCTTCGGGGTTCACATAGTCGAAATGCGCGTAATCGGCGGGGTATTTCAGATCGCCGTAAAACGAATAGCCATGAGACGAGATCACCTCATCTTGCGCCAAGACCGCCTGCGCCATCAGCGTCGCAATCGAGAACCCGATCATCGTCACCCGAAGCCGCCATGGCACCAGACTCGCAAAGGTTCGGGTTTTGGTCAGGGTGTTCCGTACGGTCATGCCATCCTCCTCCTGCCGCACCCATTATCTGGTGCTTCATCGCGTGCTGGCAAGCTAAGGAGGGGGCGCGTCTTGTTCAAGCGCCGATCCTGTCCTCTGCCTACGAAAAAGGCCGCCACCCAAACCGGGCAGCGGCCTTTTTTTCAATGTGGCGCGGCTCAGTTCGCGGCGCTTTGCAGGTAGCCGATCAAATTTGCGCGATCCGCCTCATCCTTGAGGCCCGGAAAGCCCATGCGATTGCCGGGCGCGAACGCACGCGGGTTTTCGATCCAATCACTCAACTTTTCAGGCGTCCATGTGCCTTCAAGGCCCTTGAGCGCGTCGGAATAGGCAAAGCCCTCGACGTTGGCGATGTCACGGCCCACGATCTCAAAGAGGTGCGGACCAGCCCCGTTTTTACCATCTTCCAGCTTGTGGCAGGCACCACAGCGACGATAGAGCTTTTCACCCTCAGCAATATCCGCCGCAGCCACGAGTGCCGCAAAATCGGATGCGCCAGCGTCCGCTGCAGGTTCAGCTGCCGCTTCTTCTGCCGCAGGTTCAGCCGCTGCTTCTTCCGCTGCAGGCTCTGCTGCTTCTTCCGCTGCAGGCTCCGCTGCCGCTTCCTCAGCCGCAGGTTCAGCCGCTGCTTCTTCCGCTGCAGGCTCTGCCGCTTCTTCCGCTGCAGGCTCTGCTGCCGCTTCTTCCGCTGCAGGCTCTGCTGCCGCTTCTTCTGCCGCAGGCTCCGCTGCCGCGTCTTCTGCTGCAGGCTCTGCTGCCGCGTCTTCTGCTGCAGGTTCTGCTGCGGATTCTTCCACCGGCATTTCAAAAGTCGTGCCATCGGTCTGGTCGAGATAGGCTATCAGATCGGCACGATCCTCAGCCTTGCGCATCCCGGCATAGCCCATCGAGGTTCCGGGCGCGTAACCCTTGGGGTTCTCCAGAAACGCATCCAGCTCAACCGGGGTCCAGACCTGCGCGACGGCAGTCAGAGCGCCGGAATACGAACCGTAATCGGCGACGCCGCCAACCTCACGTCCCACAACACCATAAAGATGCGGGCCCACCTTGTTCTCGCCATCAACCACCGCGTGACAGGCGGCACAGTTGCGGAACAGGCCTTCGCCATTGGCAGGATCAGCAGACGCCATCAACTCGGCGATGCTCGGGCCCTCGTCCACAACTTCTTCCGCTTCATCTGCGCCGGTGTCGATCACATAGCCCTGCGCATGATCCTCGCCATGGCCCCCGCCCACCGAATAGATAGACTCAGCGGCCCAATTGCCCAAAAGGAACACCAAGAGCGCGCCGCACAGCGCACCCGCGGTCTTTGTCATCGTCATTGTGTCAAACATAGGCCCGTTTCCATTTGATCCGCCGTTGGCCGCGTATCTATCCGCTTCCCCTACCGGCGCGCAAGGTGTAGTTTCCGCGACCAAACGCCCGACCGGCCCAAAAATACGGAAAATCACCTATGACCGACCGCATCGCCTTTCAGGGAGAGCTTGGCGCCTACTCGCATCAAGCCTGTCGCGAGACCTATCCCGAGATGGAGGCGCTTCCTTGTCGTACCTTCGAGGATGCAATTTCTGCCGTGCGCGAGGGACAAGCGGAGCTTGCCATGCTGCCGGTCGAGAACTCCACCTTTGGCCGGGTCGCCGACATCCATCACCTCTTGCCCGAATCGGGTCTGCACATTGTCGGCGAGGCGTTCGTGCGGGTGCATATCAACCTCTTGGCCCTGCCCGGCATACGCCTCGACGAAATCGAAAGCGCGATGAGCCACACCATGCTTTTGGGCCAATGCCGCGCCTTTCTTGAACGCCACGGCATCCACCGCGTGACCGGCGCCGATACCGCTGGCTCCGCCCGCCACGTCGCCGAGGCAGGACAGCCGGAAATGGCGGCCCTTGCCAGCGAACTTGCGGGCGAGATCTATGGTCTCGACGTGATTGCCCGGCATATCGAGGATCAGGGCAACAACACCACCCGCTTTCTCGTCATGGCGCGCGAACCGGATTTCTCGGCACGCGGCGAGAATGGCATGATGACGACCTTTGTCTTTCAGGTCCGCAACATCCCGGCAGCCCTGTACAAGGCGATGGGCGGCTTTGCCACAAACGGCGTCAATATGACCAAGCTCGAAAGCTATATGGTCGGCGGTTCCTTCACCGCGACGCAGTTCTATGCCGATATCGAGGGGCATCCCGATGATCCGGCGGTCGCCCGCGCGCTTGACGAGCTCGATTACTTCACCTCGAACGTCACAATCCTGGGCGTTTACCCTGCTGATCCGCGCCGACACGATACCGACTGAATACCGACGCTGTTTTTAGAGGGATCGCGTATACCGGTCCTCAACCTCTGCCGCGTATTCCGCCAGACGCACCTTGAACCGTTTGGTCAGGTTATTGCGTGCCAGCCGCAGCGATTGCATCATCAACCGCGCCGCCAAGGTGCGCGGCTGCAACACCAGCGTGACCGTCATCCGCGTCCGCCCCCGCGACAGCGCCACCAGTTCCACAACCATCTGCCCCTCAATCGCGGGCGAGATCACACCCAGCTTGATTCCATTGGGCGGATCATATTCGGCAACGGTCACATCAACCTTGCGCTGCTTGCCACGCAGTTTGAACACGGCATGCCAACTCATGCCGACCCCCGGTACTTTTAGCTTGTCAGTGCGCCGCACATCCGCGCCACGCCGCAAAGCCGAGCGCTCAAACCCTTGAAAGTCCGTTATTTCCTCAAAAACCCGCTCAATGGGGGCTTCAATGTCTTCCTTGCCGGTGAACTGCATCCCCAGACCGCCCTTTTCGGTTTGTTATCGCTTTTGCCCACGCGCATTGTTGCCTCAATCCAGACAGTCGGCAAGCCAGTTCTCAAGCAGGAAATGCGCAATCGCTCCCTTGCGCGCAGGCATCAGGAACGGATGCTCGCCTGCAAAAGCCGCGAGGATCTCTTCACGGCTCATCCACAGCGCATCTTCAATCTCATGCGGATCAATCGTGATATCCTCGCTCAGCGCTTCGCCACGACAGCCAAACATGAGCGATGCGGGAAATGGCCAAGGCTGGCTTGCCAGATAACTGACCCGTCCCACCTTGATCCCCGCCTCTTCCCAGACCTCGCGACGCACCGCCGCCTCGATGGTCTCGCCCGGTTCTATGAACCCCGCCAAAAGAGAATACATCCCCTCGGGCCACCCCGGAGATCGCCCCATCAGAACCGAATTTCCACGCGTTATCAACATGATCACCACAGGGTCGGTGCGCGGAAAATGCTGACCGCCACAGTGATCGCAAGCCCTTTGCCACCCCGCGCGGATCATCCGGCTTTCTTTGCCGCAGCGCGCGCAGAACCTGTGCGTGAGGTGCCAGCCAAACACCGCCTTGGCCGTCGCTGCCAGCTCTGCATCGCGTGGGCTGAGCCGGGTCATTACCCGACGCAACTCGGCAAAGGCGCTTTCTTGCGGCAGGTCCGGATGCACCTGCTCGGAGGCATCGAGAAAGCTATCAAGCTGATCCGGTTCCAGCCCCGGTGGCACCCAAGCGGAAATGTCATGCGCCAAGATCAGGTCGCCACTCTCATCTCGCCCCAATAGGATCGGCGGCACCTTGTACCGTGTCAAAACAGGATGATCGGGCGCCAAAATGACCAACTCATCCAGCGTCTCTGCGCGCAAGAGCGGTTTACCCCGCCAGAGTACGATCGACCGCGCACGCCCCTCTGTCATCGCCGCCTGAAGCAAGGCTTCGTCAGAGCGTAGCTCATCCGCCCGGTTCAGCCCTGATCCCCCGAATGTAACCTGTTCCGACGTTCGCATCACGCGTCTCCTTTGCCTGCCCCTCTACACAACGCCCATGACCGCAAGACAAGCCCCAAGGGGCACAAAGCATGGGCACATGACAGTTTGCAACTTATAGTGTATTGCCCAGGACACGCAGACGTGCAAACCTGCCTAAGCCTCTGGCAACTATTATGATTGCAGCCAGCAAAGGCGGTTTGAATTCCACGGCACCTCCGGGCGTGAACCCGGCCTCAGAGCGTTGACGATTTGACCGAATCCACCATTACTCAGACGCCCCCTTTGTCCGCCTGTGGTGCCACCCTGCGCCTGCGGATATTGCAAACTACCGATGTCCACGGAAACCTTCTGCCTTTTGATTATTACACCAACCAGCCCGACCGCCCGTGGGGTCTGGCCCGGCTTGCAACACAGATAAAGCGCGCACGATCCGAAGTCGGAGCCGAAAATTGCCTGGTTCTGGACAATGGCGATTTTCTGCAAGGCACGCCGCTCACCGATCTTACTGCACAACCCGATAACGGTTGGACCGGACCACATCCAATCCTCGCGGCGATGAATGATATCGGCTATGATGCGGGTACAATTGGCAATCACGAGTTCAATTTTGGCCTTGAGTGGCTGATGGACACACTGGCTCAGGCACGCTTTCCCTTGACCTGCTGTAATGTGCTGACGCGCCGTGGCGGGACGCCGGTCGACGATACAACTCTTTTGCCACCCTATCTGCTGCTCAACAAACAGATGCAGGACCGCGATGGTGGATCGCATAGTTTGCGGATTGGCCTGTTAGGCCTTGTGCCGCCACAAATCCTGACATGGGATCACGCGCGTCTATCGGGCCGGATTGACGTGCGCGATATGGTCGAGAGCGCGCGGGCTTGGGTGCCCACCCTGCGCGCTTTGGGGGCGGATCTGGTCCTGCTATTGGCCCATACCGGCATCGACCCTGGCCCCGACCGCCCCTTTATGGAAAACGCCGCCCGCGCGCTTGCCCGCCTGCCCGGCATCGACGCGCTTCTTGCAGGCCACAGCCACAAAAGCTTTCCCAGCACCGATCACAATGGCATAGCCGGAGCGAACGCAAGCAACGGCACCCTCCACGATACACCCTGCCTGATGGCGGGATTTCGCGGCAACCACCTCGGTCAGCTTGACCTGACCCTGACCCACGATGGCAACGCATGGCAGGTGACTGGGCATGACTCCCGTCTTTTGGCTGTGTCCAGCGCGCAACCCTGCCCAGCAATCTGCATCGCTGCCGACGCCGCGCACCGCCACACCCTCGCCCTAACAGCGCGTGAGATCGGCCAGACCGCGGCTCCACTCCACAGTTATCTCACCCTCTTGCGCGACGATCCGATCCTGCATCTCGTCAATGACGCACAGCGCCGCGCCTTGACTTTGGCCTTGGCCAATAGCCCGCACGCCGGGCTGCCGCTGCTCTCTGCCTCCGCCCCCTTCAAGAGTGGTGGGCGCGGGGGCCCTGCGCATTTCACAGATATTCCCAAAGGCCCGCTTCTTCTGCGGCACATCGCCGATCTCTATAGCTTTCCCAACACGCTCTGCGGTCTATTGGTTACGGGGGCAGACCTGCGCGACTGGCTGGAGCGCGCCGCCATCTGCTTTAACCAAATCAACCCCGGCCTGCCCGATCAACCACTGCTTGATCCAAGCGTGCCGGGGTATGATTTCGATGTGATCGACGGGCTTAGTTATACCATCGACCTAAGTCAGCCAGCGCGTTACGATCTTTCTGGTGCGCTTATTCATCCCAAGGCGGCGCGCATTCAAGATTTATGCTTTGCGCGCAAGCCTGTCCGCCCAGACACGCCTTTCATCATTGCCACCAATAGCTATCGCGCGCATGGCGGCGGACCGTTTGCGCCTCTGGCGGAACGAGGGTTGATCTACTCCGGCACCCGCACGGTGCGTGATCTGCTGGCCGATCATGTTGCGGCGGTGGGTCAGGTCGTACCGGCACCGCGCCCCACATGGCGCTTTGCGCCCCAGCCCGGAACCCGCGTCACGATAGAGACTGGCCCCGGCCTGCGCGCCCATCCCGCCGACATCGCCGCCTTGGACGCCGTCGACCTCGGCATTACGGACGCGGGGTTCTTACGTCTCGGCATGCCCTTGCCGTTTGCCCAGCCTACCCTTGCGCATCCCGCAGCAGCGGCCTATATCACCCCTTGAGAGGTTGGCGCGGGCAGGCACCTCGCCAACCCGGTCAGGTCCGGAAGGAAGCAGCCGTAACGAGCCCCGCTTGGGTCGTTGTCCAGCCTCTCACCCTACCCCCTTAGGTCACCAAAGAAAAACCCCGTTGAAAAACGGGGCTGTAGTTTCTCTTTCGTCACTATCTTTAGCAAAGAAATATGCTCAGAGTGGTGGACAAAGTGAGCAAGATGCCGCACGCAAATGCGACCTTTACCCCCAAGATGCGGGGCAAGCAATCTCACGCTCGCTCATTTGGTTCTTGGCCGCCGCGAGTCATGCCTTCTCAGACAGGCATTTAAAAGCGCGGCGTTCCACAGTCAGCAGCGTTATAGAGCCGCCAATATCAAGGCGGGCAGGCCCAGCATACCTGTGCAAATGATACCGATTGAAATTCCTAGGCCCTTGAACATTTGGTGTCTCCCACTTTGATGATTTCATTATTTGAAATTAGAGCAAAGCGCCGCAGTCCAATGCGGCAGGCTGCCGCAGCTTCCAAAAGCGCATCAAAAGCGACCTGACACATGGCTTTGAACGGGCGGGGAAAACTGAGCCTTCACATGCCAAAAGAGTATCATCACGCGGCCAAGAACGCGGCTCTGCGGGCTCAGTCTTTTGCAGGCTGAAACACTAGCCACCTTCGACCTAGGGGAATGATGTCGGTTGGAGAGAAAGGGAGAACGACAGATCTAGGTGTCGCCCATGTTACTCAGGATGCTCTCTGCATTGATGATGGACTGTGCAATCTCGGTGGTCGTTGTACGCTTTGCCATCGCTTGTTTGCGGATGAGATCATAGGCTTCGCGCTCGGTGATACCCCGGTGCCGCATCAGGATAAACTTGGCATCATTCACCTTCTGCACATTCTCAAGTTTTTCGCGCAGCTTCGACAGGTCTTTTTCATAGCGCACTTGTTCAGATTGAAATCGCCGAGCCATCAACATGCTGCTCAGCACGCCTGCTGCGCGCACGGGTTTCATCAATACCGAATGTGCGCCAATCTCTAGAATAACATCCAACGTGGATGGGTTTTCATAGCCGACAATGGCAATCGTCGTGATCGGGCGCTCGCGCCGGTCAAGAAATGCTTTCAATTCCTGAGGTGATTGGTCCGTGACGTCTACGAAAACCATATCGAACTTGTCCGGTAGGGTCCGGGGTAGCGGCCACATATGTTCGAAACTACAGCCGATCCTGTTTACCTGCTGCAAAAGCTCATCTGCGCTACGGTCACGCGGATGCACCAAGAGAACGTTTTGATCCCGTAAGTCCTGGATCAGGTCATGCATGACGCCCGCCGCTCGTCGTTACCTTATGCGTGCGAAAGCTCCAATCATGGATCGCCGGATAAACGAGATAGGGGTCTGGCTTGATCGCGCGACGCACCTTGAGGTCGATTTCAAACTCTCCCTCAGAGTTGACCACAGCTATCCGAGACTGCAGATAGGTGTGGTTATTGTCCGGATCGAGCTTGATCTGGCCTTGGGGCGCATCGAAGGCTTCGCCCAACAAGGCCTCTCGCAGGCAATCAGTATCCATTTCCCCGGTCTCCTCTAACGCTGCCGCGAACAGATGCACCTGACTATAAGCCGCTTCGCAGCAACTGGTGACATCAATAGTAGAACCGAATTTCTGTTCATAGGCTTTCAGAAAGCGACGGTTTGCCAAGGAACTGATCGACCGGAAATAGGGGGCGGCTGTGATGTGGCCAACGGCGGCCTCAGCGCCGATAGCGCTGATTTCCCCTTCGTTCGTGGTAAGACTGGCGATCGGACAAACCCGTCCATCGCCACCCACAGCGTGATAGGCACGGTAGAACTCGATGCAGGACTGACCCACGATTGTTGAAAAGATCGCATCTGGCTGCGCATCCCGGATTTCATCGAGCACAGCGCGGAACCCCTCGGCGCGCGTCTCAAGATCAAAATACCGCTCGCCAACGACTTCGCCACCACCTTGCCTTAGGACATTGCGCATCACACGATTGGATTCGTAGGGGTAGATGTAGTTGGAGCCGACAAAGAAAATCCGCTTGCCGTAAGCGCTCATCAGGTAGTTCGCTAGCGGCACACTGTTCTGGTTCGGGCACGCCCCGCCATAGATGACATTTGGCGAATATTCAAAACCCTCATAAAGCGTGGGATAAAAGAACAGGGCATTCCGGCGCTCGACGACCGGCAAAACCTCTTTGCGCGACGACGACATGTAGCAGCCGAAAATGACGCTTACCTTGTCGTCTACGATCAGGCGTTCGGCCAACTCTCCGTATTGGGTCACAATCGAGCCGGGGTCATAGCTGACCGCCTCAAGTGGGCGTCCGCGCACACCGCCGCGCGCGTTGATCTGATCCAAGGCGAGCAACGCGCCATTCAGCTGCGACTGTTCAATGATCGAAGTGACGCCCGTCGTTGAAAAGAGCAATCCGATCTTCCAGCTTTCCTTTTGTGTCACGTATTGATGCCTTCATTCAGGAGTATTGGAACTGGACCTGGCCATCTTTATGATCTGCGAACACCAAGGTCATAGCCTGACCAGAGGCGGGTGCATCCGGGGCGGGCCCGTCAAGCAGAAAACCTGCCAATGGAAATTCTAGGTTGCGCCGGATGGCCCGGCGTAGCCCTCGCGCGCCGAACCGCTTATCATATCCCTCTACCGAAAGAAAATCCCTCAGGGTTGTGCTGATACTCAACGACAGGTCATGTTTCCTGAGCCTACGGTTCAACCTGGCCATCTCGACATCAACCAGAGCTGGCATCTTGTCGCGTGATATCCAGTTGAATGTATCAACATGATCTATCCGGTTGACAAGTTCTGGTGGGAACCGATCCAAGAGGCTGTTCATCACGATATCGTGGGCACGTTCACGCCGCGACTTGCCAGAGTTCCTGATACGCTGCCAAAGATTACCGCTGTTCTCATCCAAGGCCATCAGTTCCCGAGCCCCGAGGTTCGAGGACATGAACACAAGCGCATTCCGGAACGAGTAGGTGCGTTCGCCAGAGGCCACAGTCAAAAGCCCGTTATCAAAGACATTCATGAGGGCGAGCACGACCTCATTGCTTGCCTTTTCAAGTTCGTCAAATAGGACAAGCCCCGGCAAGTTGCGTGTGCCCTCGATTTTTTCCTGATCGAGAATGGTCGTCCCTTCTTTAGACCCCACATAACCCGGCGGAGCACCGGTAAGGGCAGCGGCGTAATGCTCTTGCGAAAGCGTATTCATGTCGATCCTGCAAAACGCATCGGCATCCCCGTAGAGCGCACGTGCCAAGGTGCGAACGGTCTCGGTTTTACCAACGCCAGTTGGCCCACAGAACAGAATTGTCGCCAAGGGTTTGCGGGGGTCTCCGATATCGGCGCGGACCACTTTGAGAATTTCCAAAAGCTGTTCGAGACTTTCGTCCTGACCGATTATGGCCGCCCGCAACTCGGCTTCGACCTGGTCGAGGTCAAAAGTAAATCGAGTTTGCAAGCCTGCGTTTGGTGTCGTGCCCTTGGTAGACGATGCGCCAGTCATGCGGGCATTCTCGTCGGCCAGTGCTGACGCAAGTTTTTGCTGGCGGGCAGTGTCGTGCAAGCGGTCCGTCAAAAAAGGCATGGCATTTCCAGAAGCTTAGAGAGGAAATGGAACGGCGCATTGACGCGCCGTTCCCAATGAGGCAAGAGGCCGGTCAATTCGCCTCTTTTTCCTTGGCCCCCGTTGGCAAGCCGCCGACCGGACAGCATGCCACACCCACAGTTGTGCGGGTAAAGGATTCCACCTGCTCTCGAGTTTTCTCTGCGTCGTTGACCCAGTTTCGGTAGAATTCAAACGGGCATTCGGCCACGCCCTTGTCACCATCGCCCGAAGCATGGATGCCTGTGTAGCCACGATGCAAAAGCTTGAAGAGATGGTTTTGCGACTGGTCATTGGCGCGGGCATCACGGATCTCAGGAATAGAGAGCTGTGCATACTGGATGCCCATTTCCTCTTCGCCACATTCGCCCAAGGTGCGCCCATCGAAGCCGATGATCGCCGAATGGCCAAAGTAGCAATAGACCCCGTCAAACCCCGCCGCATTAGCGACAGCGACATAGGTGTTGTTGGCCCAAGCCATGGCCTTGGCCATGATCACCTGCTGGTCCTTGGCCGGATACATATAGCCTTGGCACCGCACGATGAGTTCCGCACCTTTCATGGCGCAGTCCCGCCAGATTTCGGGATAGTTGCCATCGTCACAGATGATGAGGCTGACCTTGAGTCCCTTGGGACCATCGCAGACATAGGTCTTGTCACCGGGATACCAGCCCTCGATCGGGTTCCAAGGCAGCACCTTGCGGTACTTCTGCACGATTTCACCCTTGTTATTCATCAAGATCAGCGTGTTGTACGGGGTTTTCTTGGGGTGATCTTCATGGCGCTCGCCAGTGATCGAGAACACACCCCAAGTGTTCGCCTTGCGGCAAGCCGCCGCAAAGATCTCGGTCTCCTCGCCGGGGATGGTGGCTGCAGTCTCCATCATCTCGTCGGGGTCATACATAATGCCTTGGGTGCTGTATTCCGGGAAAATCACGAGATCCATACCGGGAAGCCCCCGCTTCATGCCGACGATCATGTCCGCAATCTTGTGGGCATTTTCAAGAACCTCGGCCTTGGTGTGGAGCCGGGGCATCTTGTAATTCACGACCGCCACGCCAACCGTGGTATCGCTGCTGGAGATGTCACCATGTCTCATGTCTTTTCCTTTCCTTGATGCGCTTCATTGCTGATTGCCTGACCTTCAGAAGGTCAGGTGCTTCTCCACGACAGAGTCGGTGAGATCCTTGCTGAGCCCGCTTAGAACAACGCGGCCCTTGTCGAGCACCATGAACCGGTCAGATGCTCGGCGGGCAAAGGGGACGTTCTGTTCGACCAGAATGATCCCAAGTCCGCGTTCTCTATTCAGGCGGATAATGGCGTCCTCGATCTGTTTGACGATGTTGGGCTGGATGCCTTCGGTCGGCTCGTCGAGGATGAGGATTTTGGGATCCATCGCCAAGGCCCGCGCAATGGCCAGTTGCTGCTGTTGTCCGCCCGACAGATCGCCGCCCTTGCGCCCGATAAACTCGTCGAGAATTGGGAACATCTCAAAGAGGTAGTCGGGAATTTCCCGCTTGCCGTCAGGACGGGCAAAAGTGCCCATCACGATGTTTTCCCGAACCGTAAAGTTCGGAATGATCTCGCGACCTTGCGGGATATACGCGATGCCCAGCTTTGCCCTTTGCGATGTGCTTCGGCTCAAAAGGTCCTGTTCGCCAAAAATGAGCCCGCCATCGCAACGGTCTGTTAGCCCCATGATCGACTTGAGAAGTGTCGTCTTGCCAACGCCGTTCCGCCCGAGGATTGCCAAGAACTCGCCGGGCTCCAAGTCAAACGAGACGCCCTGTATCACCGGGCTCTTGCCGTAGAAGGAATAGAGGTCCTTTGCCTGCATGGTTTCCATGATCAATGCCCCAGATATGCGGTTTTGACGTCTTCGTTGGTCTCGATCTCTTGGATCGTACCCTGCGCCAGCATGGCCCCACGGTTCATGACCACGATCCTGTCAGCGACGGTGCGCACAAAGGACATGTCATGCTCGACGACGATCAGTGTGTGACTGTCCGAGAGCACACGAAAGATTTCGGCTGTGCGCTCGGTTTCCTGAATGGTCATCCCGGCGGTGGGTTCATCCATCAGGATCAACCGACTGTCCTGCGCAATCAGCATGGCAATTTCGAGCCATTGGGTCTCGCCGTGAGACAGGTTTCCCGCAAGATCGTTTGCCTTTGCCTCCAGCCCGACACGTTCGAGGATGGGGGCCGCTGCATGCCCGTCTGACAATGCAAAACGCGTGAGAGCGTGCCAGATTCCCGGTCGACGCGACCGCGCGACTGACAGATTTTCGGCGACGGTCAGTTCCTTGTAGACGGACGGCACCTGAAACTTGCGCCCGATCCCCAGACGCGCGCGCCGGAACTCCAGCATCTGTGAGATTTCCGTACCTTCAAAACGGATCGAGCCGCCTGTGGGTTGGGTCTTGCCGCAAATCAGGTCAAGCGTTGTCGATTTGCCAGCGCCGTTTGGACCAAGAAGGCAAAGGATCTCGCCTTGGGCCACATCAAAGCTCAGCCCATCAACGGCGCGCAATCCGCCAAAATCCACTTGAAGGTTCGTTACTTGTAGTTGGCTCATCGCTATCGCTCCTGTCCAGATTTGACCGGCTGCGCGCCGCGATTTGGGGTGGAAGAGGGCGTGCGATCTTTGCGCATGCCCTGGCACAGCCCTTGCCAAAGGTCGCTGATCACCCCGTGAAGCCCACGCGGCATAAACATGACGACCAGAACAAAGATCACGCCAAGCATCAGGTTCCAGCCTTCGACGAACACGTCGGAAAGGCGCCCTTCGAGCAGGTTGACGATAATCGCGCCAATCGCCGCTGCGATGACCGAGTCCCGCCCGCCCACTGCGCACCAGATAACGATGGCCAAGCTGAACGAGACGCTCATGTAAGTGGGCGAGGCGAATTCCAGCACCAGCGTGTAGAGCATGCCAGACCAACCAGCGAGCGCGGCCGAAATACAGAAGATCACCGTCTGGTAATTGGCCACGTTATAGCCAAAGAACCGCGTACGATCGGCATCCTCACGGATGGCGCGCAGGATCAAGCCGAACTTACTGTGCGTGAGATAGAGGCCAAACGTAACCGCCGCCATCAAGCAACCGGCAACAAGGTAGTAAAAGCCCACTCCGTAGGTATCGACCGTCCATCCCATCAGGCTGAGTGGGGCCAATCCCGTCAGGCCGTTTTGCCCGCCCGTGATCCCTTGCTGCTCGATCACGACCAGTTGAAACGCCACCAAAAAGGCCAAGGTGATGATCGCGACAAAGACGCCGGCAATTCGCGCGCGGAACATGAAGATCGCAATCAGCCCCCCCACGAATGCCGGCACAAGGAGCCCGGCCAACAGGGTAAAGCCGAGAGAGTGGAACGGAACCCAAAGCAACGGCAGTTCCGGAACATTGTTCCAGCCCATGAAATCCGGCAATGCCTCGCCGCTGGCCTTCAGCTTGAGATGCATGGCCATGGCATAAGATCCCATGCCAAAGGTTGCAGCCTGACCAAGGTTGAGCAACCCCGCGCTTCCCCAAGACAGGGCAAGGGCCAGTGAAACAATCGCCAATGCGAGATAACGGGCAAAGGTATTCAGCTCAAACCCGTCAAAGCCCATCAGCGCGGGAACACCAAGCACGATCACAAGGGCAAAGAGGACCAGTGCCGCGAGGTCATAGTATAATCTGGTTGTCATAGTGCGCTCCTCAACGGCGGGTATTGGATGGGAAGAGGCCACGCGGGCGGAACCGGATCAGGACGATAATCCCCGCAAGGACCGCGATGCGCCCCAACGTGTCATTGAACAGCATTGAGAACAGCGCCGTTGCCTCTCCGATAAGAACGGATGCGGTGGCCGCCCCCAAAAGACTGCCAAGGCCCCCGACGATGACGACAAGAAAGGCATCCACCACCAGGCCAGTGCCCATGGTAGGGATTGTGCTGAAAAGCGGGGTGATGAGTGCGCCGGCGATGCCCGCAAGCCCCGCACCATAGGCAAAGGTGAATGAGTATATATTCTTTGCCTCTATCCCGTAGCATTCAGAAATCTTGCGGTTCTGAATGACGGCGCGCAGCTTCATGCCAAACTCTGTCTTGGTCATGAGTGCCCAAGACGCGGCGAGAACGGAAAGCGAGAAAACGATCACAAACAAGCGGTAGTTTGACATGATCAGGCCGCCAATCTGAGTGTTTCCACTCAGGATCTCGGGGCCTTTGACAAAGCGCGACTCGGCGCCGACCGACAGACGCACCAGTTGCTGCAGGATAATGCCGATCCCCCAGGTCGCTAGGATCGTGTCCAAAGGGCGGTGGTAAAGGCGTTGCACGATCACCTTTTCGATGATCCAACCCACAGCGGCGACCGCAATAAAAACAAAGGGCAGCGCCACGATGATGCTAAAGCCAGCATAGCTCTGCAGGGCCCATGCCGCATAAGCACCCAGCATCACGAACTCGCCATGCGCAAGATTGATGACACCCATCGCACCATAGATGATCGCCAACCCCAGAGCGATCATGAGCAGGATCGAAGCCATGCTCAGCCCTGCGAATAACTGATTTAGTATCACGTCCATCGAGACACGCCTCTCGCTGGCCCGGCCCAAATAGAGGGGCCGGGCGATCCGTATTCTTGTTGTTGACGACGTTCGGCCTTGCGGCTCAGCCTTCTACGAGGCCCTGACCCGTGCAGCGCTGCCCCTCATAGGCGGCATAAGGCAGGGGTGCGACGCGGCTCTGGGACTGAACCACAACCTCGGCCTGACCGTTGGCTTGCCACTGACCGATCTTGGGCCAGAGATGGGTGTGCAGGTTCTCATCAATCAGCACCTCACCTTGGGGGGCGGTCAGTGCCAGACCAACCGCGGCGTCGCGGATCGCCTCTGGGGTGATGTTTGACGGATCGAGCTTCTCTAGAGCGGCCTTGAATTGGTACACTTGAAAGTAGGCCGCTTCGCTGACGAAATGCGTCACCTGATCCCCGCCATATCGGGATTTGTATGCCTCGACAAAGCGCTCGTTTTCCGGCGTCTGAGTGCCCATGAAATAGGGCGCGGACGAGAAGTGACCGGCAGCCGCCTCTCCGCCGATGGCCTTAACCTCGACCTCAGAGCGTGTAAGGCTGATGACCGGCATCTTGGCCGGGTCCAGTTCTGCGGCATGATATTGCCGGGCAAAGGCCACATCGGAATCACCGACCACGGTGGCAAAGATCACGTCTGGTTCCTCGGCGCGGATACGATTGATGACCGAGCTGAAATCGGAATGACCCAACGGCACATATTCTTCGTGCACCACCTCGCCGCCATGCTTTGCCAACAGGGTCTTGCAGTAATTGTTCTCTTCCTTGGGATAGACGTAATTGTTGCCGATCATGTAGAAACGCGGCCCGAAATTCTCGATCGCCCAGGGGATCAGATCATCCTGCTGCTGGTTCGGTACAGCGCCGCCATACATGACGTTGCGCGAGCACTCGCGCCCCTCGTAGAGCGTCGGATACCAGTAAAGGTTATTGCGTTGCTCAGTCACCGGCAGAACCGCCTGCCGACTGGCCGAAGTGTAGGAGCCGAACACGCTGACGCATTTGTCGCGGATCATCAGACGACGCGCCCGGTCGGCATAGGTTGCGGGATCAGAGGCGGGATCTTCGATGATCGGACGCAGTTGCATGCCATGCACACCACCGGCGGCATTGATTTCCTCAATCGCCATCAAGGCCGCATCATGCAGCGTGCTTTCGACAACAGCCACCGCTCCGGTGAGGGAAAAAAGCAGACCCACGGGAATGTCGCTGCCCTGCGCTGCGGCGCGGCTCAGCGTCGAAAGAAGTGCCGGGGCGGACAGCGCACTGCCCATCCCAACCGCACTGACCCCTCCTAGAAAATCACGACGTTTCATTCAGACTTCTCCTCTGTTGGAACCGAGCAGCCGTTTGATTCGGCAACGAAAAAAGGCCCTTCAACGCGGTGTGAACCGCAGTTGAAGAGCCTCTTTGCTCATATTGGCTTTTTAGACTCGCAATTGAGCCTGTAATAATCGTTAAGCAGAACGCTTATTTTTGCAAGATTATTTATTTGTTTAATATCATTCGCTTACACACAGAGTTTTCGCAAAGGTCACTTGAGTTTCTAAAAACTGCACCCGCCCGAAATCTTGATTTCAGAGGTGCAGATTGATCAGAAACACGGCAAGTTTCAGAATACTTGTCCGTTCCGATTTGAGGCGAAACATCGACAGTTAGGTCGTCACCGCAGGATAGGGTGGGATATCGCATCCGGCTCGTTTTGGGTAATCTTGCCAGAGATCCCCGGGCGTTCTGGAGGTCGCGCCCGGGGATGCGGGGGCACTCACAAACCCCTGCCGACCTAGGAAGGCTTGGTCACTCTGGGCCCGGTTGAGGCCCTTCCATAAAGACAGAATTTGAGTAGAATTTAAAGAGATTTCACGCAAATAATGAGACAGAGAGTCTCGATTACCTTGAAAAATCTCAGGGAAAAGTACTGTGAACACAAGAGCGAGCGGCTCTCATTAAGCTCAACAAGCAACTTATCCGCGTCAAATCGGTGGCGCGGCGCGTTCGGTCATCAATTGGCGGGCCGTGACCCGTTCGCGGTGGATCATGTAAAGGCCCGAACCGATGATGATGGCAATCCCCGTAAGGGTAAGCGCATTGGGGAAATCGCGAAACACCAGATAGCCCAGCAATGTCGCCACCGGCAGCTCTAGATATTGCAGAGGTGCCAGCGTGGCCGAAGGAGCAAGGGACAGCGCATACGTCATCATCATATGGCTCAGCGTGGCGAAAAAACCGACCCCCAGCAACCACAGCCATGCAATGCCCTCTGGCCAGACCGGATCGAGCATCTCAATCCCCGTGCCCTCGGCCAGTATCACCACCGGGAGGCAGAGCAGGCTGGCGATCAGGCCGGTGTGGAACTGCAACGTGACGGGATGCATCCGCCGTGACAGCCCGCGTGTCACCAGAATGTAGAACGCAAACCCAACCGCCGTGCCCAGCGGAAACAGCGCCACCGCGCCAAAGGCCGCGAAGCTGGGCTGGATCACCAAGAGGACGCCCACAAAGCCCACCATCGCGGCGCCCACGCGGCGCGGGCCAACATCTTCGCCCAAGTAGAACTTGCCCACCAAAAGCACGATGAACGGGGCAACGAACACAATCGCCAGCGCATCGGCCAGTGGCATCACGCGGATCGCAGCGATGAAACAGAAGGTGGAGACAAAGAGCAGCACCGCACGAAAGAGCAGTGCCAGCCAATGCGCGCGCGGCACCCGCAGGGACAGGCCCATGATCAAAACAAACGGCGTCATCAGCGCGCATTGTACGATAAATCGCGCGGCGGTGATCTGTCCTACTGGTACGCTGGTCGATGCCAGCTTGGCCGCCACATCGAGGAGGGGTGCTGTCACGCAAAACCCAAGCATCAGGGCGACACCCGCTAGAATGCGGTCGGTCGACGGGGAGGCGGAGGAGGTATTGGTCATGGCCATCGCATAGGGTGCTGCCCCGCGCGCGTCTATCCTTTTTGCGACGCATGGCCTAGCCTTGATGTACAGCCAGCCGGCGTGTCGCAGTGTGATTGATTGAACCTGTAACAATCTGGTGAAACTCTGCGCACATCTTTTAGGGGAGTCGCGCAGTTGCATATTCTGAGATCACTCGGCCCAGCCGTTGCCCGGGTTTCCGGCGCGGAGGCTGTGCGCGCAGGCGTTGGAGCGCTCATTGGCCTCGGACTGACCGGGCTTTTCCTTCTGTCGCCACAGATTGATCTCGATCTGGGCCTGTTTCTTGTGGCCCCCTTTGGTGCATCGGCTGTCCTTTTGTTCGCCGTGCCAAATAGCCCCCTTGCACAGCCGTGGTCTGCCATTGTCGGCAACACCGTTGGTGCCATTGTCGGGGTGGCCGTATGCCTTGTCGTGGGGGACATCGCCCTCAGAATCGCATTGGCTGTTGGTCTTGCGATCACGGCGACAATCTTATGCCGCGCGCTGCATCCTCCGGCAGGTGCCGTGGCGATGACTGCCGCCATGTCGCCAGAGGCAATTGAACATCTGGGTTTCTGGTTTGCCCTGGCCCCTATCGCAATCGGAACAACCGCGCTTGTCGTGCTCGCGACTGGATACGCGAGACTTACCGGGCGGCATTATCCGTTCCGGCAATTCGATGATCCAAGCAACCATCGCACAGAAGATCGCAATCCTACAGAGCGGCTTGGCCTTTCAGAAGGCGAGTTGACCAGCATCCTTGAACGCTTCAGTCAATCATTCAACCTCGGTGTCGAGGATCTGGCTCGGCTCATCGGTGCGGCGGAACTTCAGGCCGCTGCGCATTCCGCCGGCCCCTTGACGGCACAGGACATCATGTCGCGCAATCTTGTCACGGCCAATCCAGACACCACGCTTGGTGAGATCGCGGATATCTTCAGAAAGCATCGATTCACGTCGCTTCCCGTCGTGGGACCAGACACAAAATTCCTCGGCGTCATCTTTCAGATGCATCTTATCAGTCAAGCCAGAGAAGATGCGCTGCGCCTGCATCGTGGCTTTTTGCCATCCTTCAAGCGCCTTTTGGATCGTGATCGAGCAGGACCGATGACGGCAAGTGACATCATGAGCGTCGCAGTACCGCGCGTGACGACCAATACCCCGATCGGAGCACTCCTCCCCATTATGGCGGATGGTGATACTGATGCTGTTCCCGTCATAGAGTACGGAAAAATCGTTGGCATTGTCACAAGAACAGACCTTATCGCCGCACTTGCCCGACGCGCTGCGCGGTCCTGACACATCATGCCTGGGCCTGATGCTGATCTGACGAGTCGCAAGCATGAGGTAAGACAAGAGCAGCGTGGCCCCGGTTTTGCACAAGTCATTGATAATAAATAAATACTCCACATCGAATACGGTGGGGTGGCTTTAAAAATCCAAACTTCGCTTGATGATCGTGTTAAATGACGATCGCTGCCAAGCCTCTAACCCTCTCGTTGGAAGCTTTCGCGATGTAGGCACTAGCCGCAGTAGCGGGATCGCACGTCGCGGCGTTGCGGCACTTCGTAGTCAGGGCCAACTGCACGCCTGTCCTCGCGCGGACGGATTATTGGCCGCGGGAAATCCGGCCGGAAGGATTGGCAGATACGCTGCTCCGTTATCTGCGCTTCTGTACCACGGCCCCGCAGGTCAACGATATGCCCCGCTTTGGTGCCCAGCCCGCGCGTCTCGAACCGCAACACCCGGCGCAGTTCAAAGACCTCAGTGTCAGGCCCCTCACCAAAAAACAACGCCTCTCCCTGCCAGTGCTTGCCACTTGCAAATCGCAGCCGGTATACGCCCGGCGGCACCAAAACTCTAAAAAACGCGCCACCGCGGATATAGGCGGCCAAGGCCTCTTCTCCGGTCTCGGCGTCGATTAAAGTGACGACATGATCGCGCCCTGGCAAGGTTTTGACCTGAAGGGGGAAAACGGCTGGCAAGCCGGTCTTGTTCCACAACAGCCCAGCGGGCGGCGGTGCCACATCAGCCGCGCGGGCCCCCGACACCGCAAACCCGAGGCACAGCAGCAACGCCAAGACGATGGGCAAAGCGCTTCTCATAGCTTGCGCAGATAGGCCCAAGACACATGCCCCCGCAGCCCACGCGCCCGTTCCAGTGATACTTCACACCAGCGAGTGCCGCCCGTCTGTTGACAGCTATGCACCCGCAGCACCGTGCCATTCGGTAGGCCTACGATCACGTCATAGCCAATACCGGGCCCTGCCCGCATCTTGAGCATGTCGTCGCCCTCGACGCCATGCACCTCAAACCGGCCAAGCGAGGCGGCAGTCGCCGGGGCCGCTCCGAGGAGTGACCCAGACAGAAGGCTGACCAGAACGATGATAAGAGCCCTGCGCATCGCACTCTCCCGTTAATTGATGCGTTCAGTTCTACCCTCTGACACCCGGAAACGAAATAGCCAGTGCAACCGCGCCGGTTCTTCGACCTAGAGCATCTCTCCGCCGTCGATCACAAGCGCCAGACCGGTCACAAAGCTGGAGCGGTCGGAGGCCAGATAAACAATCCCATGCGCGATTTCTTCGACACTGGCCCATCGCCCCATCGGGATAGACCCGGCAACGTAGGATTCGAGCGCCTTGCGCCCGCCCATCTGCGTCTCGAACCCGGCATTGAACGGTGTATCAACAAAGCCGGGGCATAGCGCGTTGAAGCGAATGTTCTCGGCCGCATAATCCACTGCCATCTGTTTGACCATCGCCACTGCGGCGTGTTTTGTCGTGGCATAAGACACCATACCCCGGTCATACTGGCAGCCCGAATTCGAGGCCGTGACAATCACCGATCCGCCACCCTGCGCGCGCATCGGGGCAATGACCGCGCGCGACAGAACGAAATGCGCCCGCACATTGAGCGCCCAAGCAGCATCCATCTGCGCAGGTGTCACATCCTCGGCCCGCCCCGGTATCTGAATACCCGCGTGGCTGTGCAAGACGTCGATCCGTCCCCAATCCGCGACCACCTGCGCGACCATCGCAGCGCATGCCGCATCCTCTGTCACATCAAGCGCAAAGGCTGCCCCCCGTCCGCCCGCCGCTTCGATCTGCGCCAAGGTCTCTTGCGCCAGTCCGCCATCAAGATCGGTGACAATGACCACCGCCCCCTCGCGGGCCATCGCAACAGCCCCCGCCCGGCCAATCCCTGATCCCGCCGCCGTGACCAGTGCGATACGATCCTTGAGCATCCTTGCCTCCTGCATTCAGTCAGCGCCCTGCGCGCGGCGCACCGGGCCGCAACAGCACTTGCGCGATGATCAACAGCGTCAACGAGGCCACCATCACCATCGTGCCAATCGCATTGATTTCAGGCGTCACGCCCCGGCGGATCGACGAGAAGATATAGATCGGCAGGGTCGTTTCGGACCCTGCGACAAAGAAGGCCATGATGAAATCGTCAAAGCTGAAGGTGAAGGCCAACAGAAACCCCGCCAGAATAGCCGGGGCGATCTGCGGCAGCGTCACTTGCACAAAGGTCGCCACCGGACCGGCCCCCAGATCGCCAGAGGCCTCGATCTGCGCGCGATCAAAACTCTCAAGCCGCCCGCGCACCAGCAGGATCACCAAGGACATGGTGAACATGCCATGCAGCCCGATAAGCGACCCCATGCCCAAAGACAGCCTGCGGCCACTCATCGCCTCAAGCCACGGATTGATCAGATCGAACACCGTCACCAATGCGATCAGCGTGGCAATGCCGATCACGATGCCGGGGATCATCACCGCAACCTGAACCAGCGTGTCGAAAAACACCCGCAACCGCCCCCGCATACCGGTAAGCGCCAGCGCCGCCATGGTGCCCATGACCGTCGCCAACACCGCTGACAGAAACGCCACCTTAATCGAGGTCCAAAGCGCCTCCATCACAAAGGGATTGCTCAGCGCGCGGCCATACCATTCGGTTGAGAACCCCTGCATCGAACTCGCCGACCGCCCGGCAGAAAAAGAGAACAGCGCAATGATCCCGATGGGCAGGTAGAGAAATGCAAAGACGGCAATGGCATAGGCTCTCATAACATCCTCACATCAGCCCGATATCGTCGCGGCCCGCGCCAAACCGCCGGACCGCCCGACTGTAGAGAGCGACCACGATCAGCATGATCACAATCAGCGCCACCGCCACTGCCGATCCGAAGGCCCAGTTGCGCGACTGCAAAAAGAGATCGACCAGCGCATTGCCAACAAAGAACACCTTTCCGCCACCCAGAATGGCCGGGATCAGAAATTCGCCGGTCAGCAGGATGAACACCAGCATAGAGCCTGTCAAAACGCCCGGCATCGACAGCGGCAAAGTGATCTGTAGAAAACTGCGCCACGGTGGCGTGCCCAGATCCGCCGCCGCCTCCAATAGGCTGCGATCCAGCTTTTCCAGGGCCACGTAGATGGGAAAGACCATTAGCGGCAGATAGCCATAAACAATCCCAACCAGCACCGCAAAGGGTGTGTTGATCAGCCGGATATCGCCCAGCCCCACCGCCTCCAGCAGCGCCGGGATACCATTGCCCCCAAGCAGATAAATCCACGCATAAGACCGGATCAGGATCGAGGTCCAGAACGGCACGATCACCAGAATAAGCAGCGTCGTCTTCCATCGCGCCGACACTTTCAATGCCAGATAATAGGCCAGCGGATAGGCAATGAATAACGCCGCCAGCGTGCCCAGCGGCGCCAATGTCAGGGTGTTGCGAAACGCGGCAAACCGGGCGGGCAGGTTGGCATATTGCTCCAACGTAAAGCCCGGCGCATAGCCGCCAATCGGATTTCGCTCGCCAAAGGAAAAAACGAGGACGACGGCCAAAGGGAACAAGAGCAGCACACCATACCAGATGCCCGCAGGCATCAGCAGCAGCGCGCGCGCCCGTGTCCGTGTCATGGCCATCGCCCTTGGTCCTCTGATCAGGCTGATTTGAACCGGGCCATCAATTCGGCGCGGTTGGGATCGGTCAGCGTGACCGCCGCGCCGAACTCCAGCGCATTAAGCGCCTCTGCCGCCGGGTACAGGATGGGATCATTCAGCAACTCTTCGGGCAAAAGCGCATTGGTGCGCGCATCCGCCACCGGATAGCCATGCGCCAAGGCCTCACGCGCATTGACCTCGGGCGCGAGCAGATAATCGATCAGCGCATAGGCCGCCTCGCGGTGCGGCGCGCCAACCGGAATGGCATAGTAATCCGACCAGATTTCGCCCCCCTCCTTGCCCAAGGCAAAGGCGATTTCGGGAAGGTCAGTATTGAGCTGCTTGCCATCCCCCGTCCAACACATCGTAAGCCAAGCATCGCCGTTGCGCATTGCAGGCTGATAGTCTGAGGAGATCGCAAAGAGATGCGGCTTGACCTCGATCAGCAACTTTTCGGCCTCGGCCAGTTCCGCCGGATCAACCGAATTAAAGCTATAGCCGAAATAGGCCAACGCATTGCCGATGGTGGTCAGTTGATAGTCATGCACCATGACGCGCCCGTCGAACTGATCCTTGGCCCCGTCAAAAAAGGTCTTCCAGCTATCGACCACGCCGCCGGTCTTGGCGGTGTTTGACGCAATCCCCGTGGTGCCCCAGTTTTTCGGCACGGCATAGACCTTGCCATCAATCGTGCCCGCATCGGCAAAGCGCGCATCAAACGCGGCGGGGTCGTAATTGGGCAATTTCGACAGATCCAAAGGCTCGATCAAACCGGCCTCGACATAGGTGGAAATCGCATAGTTGGTTGGAACGAACACGTCCCAGCCCGAACCACCCGCCTGAATCTTGGCCAGCATTTCCTCATTCGAGCCAAACACATTGACCTGAGAGAAAACGCCGGTCTCGGTGGCAAAAAGATCAAAATTGGCAGCGTCGTGATAATTGGGCCAGGTTGCCAGAACCACGCGGTCGCCCAGATCCTGCGCCATGGCGCGCCCCGGCAGCAGGCCCGGCAACGCGCCCCCCAGAACCGCCATCGCGGTGCCAAGGCCCGTGGTGCCCAGAAACTGCCGTCGGCTGATCGAACCCTTTTCGTAGCGGCGCAGTTCTTCAATGAATTTCTTGCGCGAAATCGGTGTGTTATCCTGTGTCATCGTCTCGTTTCCCTTGTTGAACGTGGTGCAGTTGTTATCCGTCACTCGTCAGCGGCCAGAACCAATCCGGTGCCCGCCGTCCAGAGGATATGGACCGGATCGCCCACCCCCTGCCCGCCCAAGGCTCTTTCGGCCTGTCGCGGAACATTGACCTGAAGCGGGCCGATGTCGTCGGCCTGCATCAGATATTCGGTATGATCCCCCAAAAAGGTGCGGTGAGTGATCCGTGCCCGCAGCATTGCATCCTCGCCCGGGGCCTCGCCCGGCACGGCAAGGCGCAATGCCTCGGGACGCACCGCAATTTCGACATGGCGACGCGTATCGCCCGCGGTATTGGGCACGAGCACCTGCGCACCACCGGCAAGGGCGATGCGCGCCAGACCTGCCTCCCGCGAGAGAACCTCGCCCTTCAGGATATTCGCCTTGCCCACGAAATCCGCCACATAGCGATTGCGCGGCCGATCATAGAGATCCTGCGGCGTGCCCACCTGCGCAATCCGCCCCGCGCCCATGATGCAAATCCGGTCCGACATCGACAGCGCCTCTTCCTGATCATGGGTGACCAGCACAAAGGTGATGCCAAGGCTGCGTTGCAGATCAAGCAATTCGCGCTGCATCTCGCCGCGCAGCTTGGCATCGAGCGCCGCCATCGGCTCATCCAGCAACAAGAGCTTGGGTTCGTTGATGATCGCCCGCGCCAGCGCCACGCGCTGCTGTTGCCCGCCCGACAATTCCCACGTGCGCCGCGCGCCAAACGCATCCAGCCGCACCTTGGCCAAGGCGGCATCGACCCTCGCGGCAATCTCGGATTTCGCCAGTTTGGGCCGCACCTGCCGCAATCCGTAGCCGATATTTTGCGCCACGGTCATATGCGGAAAGAGCGCGTAATGCTGAAACACCATGTTCACCGGGCGCGCATAGGCGGGCACACGGCTGACATCCTGTCCGTCGATCCGCACCGTGCCGTCACTCGGGCTCTCGAACCCAGCCAGCATGCGCAGCGCCGTCGTCTTGCCACAGCCCGAGGGGCCAAGGAACGACAGGAACTCGCCACGCCGGATACGCAGGTTGATCCGGTCCGCTGCCAGCACGGCGCCAAACCGCTTGGTGGCCCCGACGAATTCTGCGACGCAATCCTCGTCCGAGGGATGGCCCTGTGTGCTGTGCGTCCCCTGTTCCCGGCTCGCGCCCATCCTGATCCCCGCTTCGGCATTCGCATCCAGCATGCCGGTCCTCTCGTGTTGCCGCGCCCCTGCGCCTATGCCATACAATCACAAAACGGTAAGAAAATCGCGGACGGTTGTATATATCATAAAGAGCATAGATGACGACAAGAACGCAAATGTCAGATTGGTTCGAAACCAGCGCGCGCGCGGTCTCGGCGCTTGGAACGCCCGGGTTTGCCTCGGCTCTCACCACAGCGTTGCGCAGTATCGTGCCCTATGAGTTCACCGTAATCTTTGCCTATTACCGTGATCACAAACCTCTTGATCTTTATGATGATTTTCCCGCTGCCAAGCGCAAGGTCATGGTAGATGACTATCAAGAGGGGCCCTATCTGCTAGATCCCTTCTATCTCAATGCCGCCGCCCCGACGTTGCCCCGTCTCGCACGGTTGCGCGATCTGGCACCGGATCGGTTCTATCAAGCAGAATATTTTCGCAATTATTACATCCAGACCGGGCTTGCCGAAGAAATAGGCTTTATCCTCAATATTGGGGATGAGGTCGGCGTAGTGATTTCCGCCATGCGCGAACACAAGGTCTTCTCTGCCCGCGAGTTTCGCGATCTTGAGGCGGCCTTTCCCTTTGTCGCGGCCATCGCCCAGAAACAGTGGGGTGGCCTGATCACCCAATTCTCGGCACGACCCGAGACAGACGGCCCCCGCCTGCCGCAACTGATCGAAGACGCGTTTCAGAGCCTTGGGCGCAACCTTTTGACCCCGCGCGAGGCAGAGGTGGTGGAATATGTGCTCAAGGGTCATTCCGCCGATGCTACCGGTCGCGCCTTGGGCATTTCACCGGGCACCGTGCGCATCCATCGCCGCAACATCTACGCGAAACTGCGGGTAAGCTCGCAAGGAGAGTTGTTTTCCAGCTTTATCGCCGCATTGTCCGAGCTGGCCTGAACGCGGGGCACATCGCAGATTGAAATGGACTGGCATTTGATCCCAGAGTGGCGCTTGTTCCAAACCGCTTTATCGGCAACGTGAACCCCAAGACCATCGGGAGAGTGACATGCGGATTGCGCGGTTAGAGACGTTTTGCAACGAATTCGTGGGTTTTGTGCGCGTGACCACGGACAGCGGCGCACAGGGCTGGGGGCAGGTGTCGACCTACAATGCCGATATTACCTGCACAATCTTTCACCGCCAGATCGCGCCGCATGCGCTTGGGACCGATGCACTCGACTTTGCCGATACTCTTGATCTGATTTATGAGCGCGAGTTGAAATATCCCGGCAGTTACCTGCGCCGCGCCATGACCGGGCTTGATACCGCGCTGTGGGACATGCGCGGCAAGTTAGAGGGCGAGCCGGTTGCAACCCTGCTTGGTGGCTCTCCGGGGCCGGTGCGCGCCTATGCCAGTTCCATGCGCCGCGACATCACCCCCGAGGATGAGGCCGAGCGTTTTTGCCGCCTGCGGGATGACAAGGGGTTTACCGCCTTCAAATGGCGCGTTGGTGCAGAGGCCGGGCGCGACCACGACGAATGGCCGGGCAGAACCGAAGCCGTGGTGCCGACCGTTTCGCGGGCTTTGGGGGACGGCATCGAAAAGCTGGTCGATGGCAATTCCTGCTATTCTCCCGCCCGCGCCATCGAGGTGGGCAAACTGCTGCAGGATAACGGCATCGGGCATTTCGAGGAACCCTGCCCCTATTGGGAATATGACCAGACCGCCGCTGTGCGGGCCGCGCTTTTGCTAGATGTTGCGGGCGGCGAGCAGGATTGCGAATATTCCAGTTGGCAGTTGATGCTGGATCGGGGCGCAGTCGATATCGTGCAACCCGATGTGATGTATATGGGTGGTATGCACCGCACCTTGCATGTCTGCCAGATGGCTGCGCGCGCTGGCCTGCCCGTTACTCCGCATGCCGCCAATCTGTCACTGGTGACGATGTGCACCATGCATCTGTTGCGCGCCATTCCCAACGCGGGAAAATACCTCGAATTCTCGATTGAGGGGCCCGAGTATTACCCTTGGCAAGAGGGGCTGTTTCTGGGTGATCCCTACCGAATTGAGGGGGGCCATGCCATTGTCACAGACGCCCCCGGCTGGGGTGTCGAGATTTCCCCGACATGGCTCGACTCAGCGACCTATCAGGTCTCCGAGAGGTAAGGACGCCCCGAGAGCGCCAATTGGCTTGCTCACCCTCACGATTCATGTACGCTCTGCAGACCAATTGCGTCGGAGTTGCGCATGAAACAGGCCGCAGGGGCGCTTTTGTCCGCGATTCATCTCGACCGCTCGTCGCGCAAGGGCATGAGCGTGCAACTTTACATGGCGTTGCGCGATATCATCTTGTCGGGCGGTTTGCGAGCGGGCGACCGCCTGCCTGCGACGCGCACGCTGGCGCGCGAAACCGGCGTATCGCGCACCACGGTAATCGACGCCGTTGACCGGCTGGTTGCCGAGGGCATGCTGGTGTCGCAAGTGGGCTCTGGCACTTTTGTCAGCGACACACTGGAACATCAGCCCTCAGTCCCCGTGCTGACCACCGCCTCGGATACCACGGCCCAACAGCCCCGCGTGTCCTATGCCATCAACCATGCCGAAAAGAGCTATGCCCAACGCACTTGGTTGCCCCATGAGGCCCGCGCCTTTGTGACGGCGCTGCCGGCACTCGACGCTTTTCCGCTGGCGCATTGGTCGCGGCTTTCGGCGCGGCACCTGCGGGGCGCACGCGGGGCGGTGATGGGCTATGGTCAGCCAAAGGGGTATGAGCCTTTGCGCCGGGCGATCACCACCCATCTGAGCGTGCTCAAGGGGATTCAGTGTCACCACGAGCAGATTTTCATCACCTCTGGCGCACAGCATGCCTTTGCCTTGATCGGGCGGCTGTTGCTCAATCCCGGTGATCGGGTCTGGATGGAAAACCCCGGTGCCTCGGGCGCGCGCAATGCGCTCTTGTCGGAAGGGGCCGAACTGGTGCCGGTCGACGTGGATCAGGACGGATTGATCGTGGCCGACGGCTTGGCCAAGGCCCCGCATTTCCGCATGGCGTTTGTCACACCATCGCACCAACAGCCTTTGGGCCATGTCATGTCTTTGGCACGCCGGTTCGAGCTGTTGCAGGCGGCGGACGCAGCGCAGGCGGTGATCGTAGAGGATGACTATGACGGGGAATTCTACTATGGCAACGCGCCCCAACCGGCGCTGCGCAGTACGGATACCTCTGGCCGCGTGATCTATGTCGGTACCTTTTCAAAGTCGCTCTTTCCATCGCTCCGGCTGGGCTTTGTTCTTGTGCCAGAGCGGATGACCGAAGCCTTTGATCGCATGTTCCGGTTCTGGGCCAGCGGTCCGCCCACGGCAACACAGGCGACCGTTGCTGATTTCATGGACGAGGGCCATTTTGCCACCCATATCCGGCTGATGCGGCGGCTCTACAAGGCGCGCTATGAGGCGCTGATGGAGGAAAGCCGCATCCTGCCTGACTGTATCACACTTCAGGAAACCGCCAGCGGGTTCCACACTCCAGCCTATCTTGCGCCGGGAATTGACGCGCAAGCGGTCGTGGCACAGGCGGCGGAACGCGGCGTTGTTCTGGCGCCGCTTTCGAAATACTGCCTCAGCCCGATTGACCGATCCGGCCTAGTCTTCGGATTTGGCAGCGCAGCCCCCGAGGACATTCGGCGCGGGATGGAAACCCTACGGACCCTACCTGCCCTAAGGTGAAATTGGTCTGATTTTTTTGTCAAATTGGATATGAAAGAACGTCCAATTCTGCCCTAGCGTTAGACCTTGCATCTGTAGGGTGCCACATTGGCTTGCCCTGCAAACGGAGTAACGCGATGGACCGCACTTCACCCGGATCGACTCGGCACCATCCCTATTGGCATGATCAGGTTGGCCCGATGCCTGTGTTACCTGTGGATCCGCCGCGTGATGCGGATGTGCTGATCGTGGGGTCGGGCTATACCGGGCTGAGCGCGGCTATCGCTACGGCGCGTGGCGGTCGCAAAACGGTGGTGATCGACGCCGAGGCCGCAGGCTTTGGATGCAGCACCCGTAATGGCGGACAGATCAGCACCAGCGTAAAGCCATCACTGGAAAAGCTGACCGCCAAATTTGGGGCACAAAAGGCCCGCGCGCTGCGTGGCGAGGGAGAGCGGGCGCTGAAATGGATCGGTGAGTTCATCGACCAAGAGGGGATAGCCTGTGACTTCAAGCGCGTTGGCCGGTTTCACGCCGCGCACACCCCCGCACATTACGAAATGTTGGTGCGCGACGCGGAACAAATGCACAAAGGCGAAGGCATCGAGAGCTTTGCCGTGCCCCGCGCCGAACAGCATCGCGAGATGGGCACAGATTTCTATCACGGCGGGGTGGTGTTTACGAAACACTGCTCCTTGCATCCCGCCAAATACCACCGTGGCCTGTTGATGGCGGCACTCAACGCTGGCGTCGAGGTGGTTGCGCATTGCCCCGTTGGAAAGATTGAGAATACAGGATCCGGCTTTCGCGTTCAGACCGCCAAGGGCGAGGTCCGGGCGCGGGATGTGATCGTTGCCACCAATGGCTATACCGGCGCGTTGACCCCGTGGATGCAACGGCGGGTGATCCCAATCGGCAGCTACATCATCGCCACCGAAGAATTACCAGAGAGCCTGATCGACGAGTTGTTCCCGACCGACCGGATCGCCAGCGATACCTGCAAAGTGCTCTATTATTACCGCGCTTCACCGGATCGGCGGCGTGTCCTGTTCGGCGGCCGCGTCTCTGCGGCGGAAACCGATACGTCGGTCAGCGCGCCGCTCTTGTTTGAAAGCATGACCCGCATTTTTCCGCAATTGAAGGACTGCGCAATTTCGCATTCCTGGCATGGCACGGTGGCCTACAGCTTCGATGAATTGGCGCATACCGGCGTTCACGACGGAGTGCATTACGCCATGGGCTATTGCGGGTCTGGTGTCTCGATGGCGGGGTATCTGGGCATGCGCACCGGCCAAAAGGTGCTGGGCCTCGCCGAGGGCAAGACCGCCTTTGACGACGTGCCACACCCGACCCGCCCGCTTTATACAGGCAAGCCGTGGTTTCTTCCTGCAACGGTCGCTTGGTATCGCTGGATGGACAAGAGACAGACCCGGCGGGCGATGGTCGCGGATCCATCCCGACTTTGAACTTTCGCTGAAACATGCCGAGCCAGCGAAACATGATAAAAATCGGCACGTACTGCCATTTCGCGGCATTCCAACAGGAGAAAAACAAGATGAGAAAGACATTTTCACTGACCGTCGCTGCCACGCTGCTTGCGAGCGGTGCTGTCGCTCAGGGCACGGAAATCACCATCGCTTCTTGGGGTGGGTCCTATCAGGACGCACAGAGCAAAGCCTTGTTCGAACCGGCCTCTGCGGCAACTGGGGTTACGGTCAAGCAGGAAACATATGGCGGGATGGCCGATGTCCGCCTGCAAGTTTCAACCGGGCAGGTGACGTTCGACATCGTGGCCAGTGGGTCCGGTTCTGCGGCGCGGGCCGGGGCAGAAGGGCTTTTGGAACCGCTGGATTACAACGTGATCGACGTGTCCAACTTTTATCCCAACCTCTATTCCGAGTATTGCGTCGGGGGCGATGTGTTCTCGACGGTCTATGCCTGGAACACCGACACCTATGGCGAGAACGGGCCGCAAAGCTGGGCGGATTTCTTTGACGCCGAGAAATTCCCCGGCTCGCGCGCCTATCGCGGTTCAGTTGCGGGCGCACTTGAACCGGCGCTGATGGCCGATGGCGTGCCGATGGATCAGGTTTATGAGGTGTTGAGTTCGGAAGAGGGGATCGAGCGCGCGCTCAACAAGATCCGCGAGCTGCGGCCCAATATCTCGGTTTTCTGGTCCTCTGGTGCGCAGCACGCCCAGTTGATGAAGGATGGCGAGGTCGACATGACCACTGGCTGGAATGGCCGCTTTGATACCGCTGCGGCGGATGGGGCCAAAGTGGATTACAGCTTCAATCAGGCGCTGCTGGATTACGACTGTTTCGCAATCCCCAAAGGTGCGCCGAACAAGGATGCAGCGATGCAGTTCCTCGCTGAAATCTCGAAACCCGAGTATCAGGACGATCTGCCGAAATACATCACCTACGGCCCGACCAACAAATCTGCCTATGACACAGGTGAGATCAGCGCAGAGGTTGCGGCCGGCCTGCCCTCCTCGCCCGAGAATGCGGCCATGCAATTGCCAATCTCTCTGGAATGGTATGCAAAATGGGAAACCGTCGCCGCCGAGATGTATCAGGAAATGCTGACTGAGTAACCAAAGCCCCAACACAAGACCTGACGGGCGCTACGGCGCCCGTCTGCGCCAATAGACCACTCGGAGGGCAGCAATTGACCAACACCGCCACAGAAGCGCTGCCGATATCAGTGCAGAACGTCACCAAGACCTACGGGGCGGTGCATGCCCTCGACGATGTGTCGCTCGAGGTCAAAAGCGGTGAGTTTCTGACACTTCTGGGGCCGTCTGGGTCTGGCAAGACCACGCTTTTGATGGTGCTTGCGGGATTTACCCGGCCCGATTGCGGCAGTCTCAAGTTTGGCGACCGCGAAGTTATCCGCACCCCGCCACATCTGCGCGAGGTCGGCATGACCTTTCAGAGCTATGCGCTTTTCCCGCATATGACCGTGGCGGGCAATGTGGGCTATCCCTTGCGCCTGCGCAAACGCCCCAAGGCAGAGATCGCGGAACGGGTCGAGCGGGCGCTGGAAACGGTGCAGCTTGGTGGCTATGGCAATCGTCGCGTCGACCAGCTCTCTGGCGGGCAAAAGCAACGTGTCGCGGTGGCGCGCGCCATTGTGTTTGAACCTCGCATCCTGTTGATGGATGAACCGCTATCCGCGCTCGACAAGAAACTGCGCGACCAGATGCAGATCGAGTTGCGGCATCTGCACGAACAGCTTGGCATGACCACGGTCTATGTCACCCATGACCAGCGCGAGGCGCTGACCATGTCCGATCGGATCGCCGTGGTGAACCATGGGCGCATCATGCAGCTCTCAACCCCCCGCGATCTCTATGAACACCCCGCAAATCGGTTTGTGGCGGATTTCATCGGCGATTCCACGTTTCTGACGGTGAACCGTTTGGGCGCTGACGTGACCTTTGGCGGGGTGCCGCTGATCCATGCAGGCCCCTTGCCCGACACGCCCGAACTTCAACTGATGATCCGCCCCGAACGTATCGTGCTCTCTTCGGGTGGACCGCGTGAGGGGGCCAATAATTTTGCCGCCACCGCGACCGATGTGGTCTATCAGGGCGACAGCTTCTTGCTGCACGCGCGGTTGGGCACGGGCGAAATGGTGGCTTTGCGCGGAGCGGTGCGCGGCAGCAATGCAACGTCCCTGCCCCAGCTTGGTGACCGCGTGACCCTGACCTTGGCACCCGAAGACACAGTGTTGATCGACGGAAGCCAAACATGAGCATGCAGACAGCGCCCCTCAATGCCGCTGGGCTGCGCCGTGACGAGCGGTTAGAGCGGCTGACGCTTTTTGGTCTGAGTTCACCGGCAATCCTGCTTATTCTCGTGGTGCTGGTCATTCCCGTGGGCTGGTTGTTCTATGTCTCGTTCATCGGGGCAAACGGGCAATTCTCGCTTGAGAATTACGAGCGCATGATCAGCCGCCGCTCTTATCTGCGCATTTTCATCACCACCTTTCAGGTCAGCCTGTTGACCACCGGGCTGTGCATCCTGATCGGCTATCCCTTTGCCTATTTCATGTCGCAGCTGCCAAGCCGCCTTGCAAATCTGTGCCTGATCACCGTGCTCTTGCCGTTCTGGACCTCACTTTTGGTGCGGACCTATGCGTGGCTGGTGCTGTTGCAGAAACAGGGATTGATCAACAATTGGGCCATCTCGCTTGGCCTTTGGGATGAACCACTCAAGATCGTTCACAACATGACCGGCACGTTGATCGGCATGGTGCATATCATGCTGCCATTTCTCATCCTGCCAGTTTACGGCGCGATGAAGGCGATTGACCGCGATTACCTCAAGGCGGCGGCCAACCTTGGGGCAAGCCCACGGGTGGCGTTTTGGACAGTCTTTTTTCCACTCACCGCGCCGGGGCTTTTTGCCGGGGCGCTGATGGTGTTCATCCTCTGCCTTGGCTTCTTTGTCACCCCGGCGGTGCTGGGCGGGGGCAAGGTGATCATGGTGTCGATGCAGATCGTCTCGAACATCGAGTTATTCGTGAATTGGGGCGCGGCCAGTGCCTTGGGCGTGGTGCTGCTGATCCTGACTGTGGCGATCCTCTGGGTCGCATCCCGGTTTCTGAACCTCGACCGGATGACCGGAGGCGGGCACTGATGCGCAACTGGCTCAATTCCCCGGCGACCGACACGCAAGTCACCCATGGCCAACGCCTGTGGCTCTATGTCTTTGCGGTGATCGTGATGATCCTGCTGGTCACGCCCACATTGATCGTGATCCCGATGTCCTTTTCGGACAGTCAATATCTGGAGTTTCCACCCGAGGTCTGGTCAACCCGCTGGTATGATAATTTCTTTGGCTCAAGCGAATGGATGCAGGCGGCGCGGACCTCTTTTCAGACGGCCTTTCTGACCATGATCGTGGCGACGCCGATTGGGGTTCTGGCGGCCTATGGGCTGCATAGTTCACGGTTTGCCTTTGTCCGGGTTGCCTTTGTCCTGATGATCACACCGATGATGGTGCCGCTGGTGCTGGTGGCGATTGGAGCGTTCTACGCCTATGTGAAGCTCAATCTTCTTTACACTATAACCGGATTGGTTCTGGCCCATACCGTGCTGGCGCTGCCGCTGGTGGTGATCGTCACCGGCTCCGCCCTCAAAGGTTACGACATGAGCCAAGAACAGGCTGCCCGCAGCCTAGGTGCCCCACGCTGGAAGGCATTTCTAACCGTGACCCTGCCGCAGATTCGGTTTGCGGTGGTCACGAGCGCGCTTTTGGCCTTCCTCACCTCGTTTGACGAGGTTGTGGTGGCAATGTTCATTTCTGGCGGCGACAACCCAACCTTGACACGCAACATGTTCAACGCGCTGCGCGATCAGATTGACCCGACCATTGCAGCCATTTCGACGATCATGATCCTTGTGACCACCGTGATGATGGTGCTGGTGCAAGTATTCGGCCAAGACAAGAAACACTGACGCGCGCAGCGTCACATAGCGATACCGACAAGAACCTTTGGAGACCCCAATGATCGACCTCAAGACGTATCAAAGCCTCGCCACTCAGCCGGTTGGCGCCTTTGCCCCGAAACCGACCAGCCTCACACCGGGACAAGAGGAAGCCTCGGCGCAACTCTGGGCCTCTGCCGATGGCCATACGAAGATTGGCGTTTGGGAATGCACGCCGGGGCATTTCACCGCCGACCGCACAGCGATGGGCGAATATTGCCATATCATCTCTGGCCGCGCCTCGGTCACGAATGCCGATGGGCAGGGAACGCGCGATATCGGTCCGGGTGATCTTCTTGTCTTGCCGCAGGGATGGACCGGCGAATGGGTGATCCACGAGCATATGCGCAAGCTCTATATCCTCAGCACATCCCCCACGATCTGAATCGTGGAGGCGTTGCTTGTCTGCACGTCTGGCCCGGCTTCAATCGCCGGGCCAGATAAGAGGATGACCCGTATTACCAGGAATTATACCCCAGAAACTTGCCCGACATCTCAACCTTGACGCGGTCCCCCTTGGGGTTTGCGACACGGGTGATCTTCATGTCGAAATCAATCGCCGACATGATACCGTCGCCAAACTCTTCTTGGATCAACGCCTTCATCGTGGGGCCGTAAACGCCCACAATCTCGTAGAGGCGGTAGATACACGGGTCTGTTGGCACCGCTTGTTCCCAGATCTTGGTCGGATACTCCTCCAGCACCGAAACCGCCTCCTCCGGCAGATCCAGCAACGCGACGAGCGCCTCAGCCTTGGCCTTGGGCATGGTGTTCATGCCCATGCAGGCCGAATGGGTCCAGACGGGCGACATGCCGATGCCCTCAGCAATCTCTTCCCATTTCATCCCGGTCTTTTTCTTCGCGATCAGGATCAGGGTGGTTACATCCTCCTTGGTCATCAGCGCGGGCATAGTCACAGTGTCTTTCATAGTGTCCTCCATTCGTTTGATCTCAGGTGAAAATTGGTGTCACAGGTTCACGGCGCGTAGCCGCAGGGCCTCGCCGGTCTCGTCTTCGGGTGGTGCGTGGTCAATCCGCACAGTCTCGGGCGTCTGTGCCGCGCCGTCGGATACCTGCCCCGCCAATTCCTTGGACCGCTTGCCAAGGAACTGCACCAGATGGTTGCGGATCGGGTAGTAGTTGGGATGTTCCACGATCTCGGTCCGGTTGCGTGGGCGCGGGATCGTGATCTCGACCGATTCCGCCACACGGGCAAAGGGACCGTTGGTCATGAGCAGGATACGATCTGCCAGAAGGATCGCCTCGTCGATGTCATGGGTGATCATAAACACGGTCTGCCCGGTGCCGCCCCATATCTTGAGCAACTCATCCTGAATGGTGCCCCGCGTCAGCGCATCGAGCGCGCCAAACGGTTCATCCAGCAACAAGAGCTTGGGATGATTGGCAAAGGCGCGGGCAATCGACACCCGCTGCCGCATGCCCCCCGACAATTGGCTGGGCTTGCGGTGGATCACGTCGCCCTCAAGCCCGACCATCGCCAGATACTCGCGGGAATGGTCCAGCACCTTGGCCTTGGACCAATCCGGATGCCGCGCGGCGACCCCAAAGCTCACGTTTTTGAGTGTGCTCAGCCAAGGCAGCAGGGAATAGTTCTGAAACACCACGCCCCGATCAAGGCTGGGGCCCGACACCTCGAACCCATCCATCTTGACCACACCGCTTGTCGGCTCTGCAAGGCCCGCAAGAATGTTCATGATGGTAGACTTGCCACAGCCCGAATGCCCAAGGATAACGACGAATTCGCCCTTCTCCACCCCGAATGTGGCGTTCTCGAACACGGTCATCGTGCCGCCTTGGCCATCCGGATAACACTGGGTCAGGTTCTCAATCGACAGAAACGGTTTGTTCATCTCACGGCTCCTTATTCCGCATAGGCCACGGCGCGCTGGAGCGTGGCAAAGGCCGCATCCAGCATCATGCCGACAATGCCGATCATCAGGATCGAAAAGATGACCGAGGTCAGATCAAGATTGTTCCACTCGTTCCAGACGTAATACCCAATACCCGTCCCCCCCACGAGCATCTCGGCGGCGACGATGACAAGCCACGCGATGCCGATAGAGATACGCATGCCGGTCACGATGGTCGGTGCCGCCGCAGGCAGGATCACCGTAAAGGCGGTCTTGAAATGCCCCAGTTCATGCGTCCGTGCGACATTCACCCAATCCTGTCGTACACCTGCCACGCCAAAGGCGGTGTTGATCAACATGGGCCAGATCGAGCAGATGAAGATCACGAAGATCGCGCTCGCCTCGCTGTCCTGGATGACGAACAAAGCCAGCGGCATCCACGCGAGCGGCGATATCGGGCGCAGCACCTGAATGAACGGGTTGAGCGCTTTGTAGGCGACCGGCGACATGCCGATCAGGAACCCCAGCGGTATCGCCACCACCGCCGCCATCAGATAGCCCGACAGCACCCGATAGATCGAGTATCCGATCTGAATCCCGATCCCCTTGTCATTGGGTCCAGCATCGTAGAACGGATTGCTTAGTTCTTCCCATGCCTTGGCCATAACCTGTGACGGGGGCGGCACACCTGCCTTTTGCGCCCCCCCGCCGGTCAACCGCTCGTATTCCGTCAACTCGCCCACGGCTTTTTGCGCCGGAATGGACATCTCCCAGAGGAACAGCCCGACAAAGAGCATCACCACCGACAAAAGCAGGGCGCGTTGATTTAGCGACAGTGTCGACATCGCTTAACCCTTCCCGATGGCGAAACTTTTGACATAGGCCTCCGGCTCTGCCGGATCGAATGTCTTGCCCATGATGGTGTGCGATTTGTAGGTGATGTCGGGCGCGTCATAGCCCAGATCGTTCATCACCTTCTTGGCATCGGCAGCCAAATAGACCTGTTCGGCCACAGCCTTGTAGTCAATATCGTTCTCGATATAGCCCCACCTCTTCATCTGAGTCAGAATCCAAACGCCCATCGAATGCCAAGGGAAAGGATCAAAGTCGATCCGATCTGGCACTTGCTGCACCGCACCCAAGCCATCGGCAAAGGTGCCGGTCAAAACCTGCTGGATCACCTCGACGGGCTGGTTGAGATAATTCGTCGGCGCGATGGCCTCGGAAATTTCAATGCGGTTCTCTGGGTTGGACGCATATTGGGTGGCGTCAATGATCGACTTGAGCAACGCCCCATAGGTGTTGGGCAACTCCGTGGCGAAACTCAGCGGCGCGGCAAAGGCGCAGCAGGGGTGCCCCTCCCAGATCTCTTTGGTCAGCAGATGGATAAAGCCGATCCCTTCCCAAACCGCGCGCTGATTGAACGGATCGGGCGAGAGATAGCCATCAAGGTTCCCGGCGCGCAGGTTGGCAACCATTTCGGGCGGCGGCACCACGCGGATCTGAATATCCACATCGGGATCAAGCCCGTGTTCAGCCACGTAATAGCGCAAAAGGAAATTGTGCATCGAGTATTCGAACGGCACCCCAAAGGTGAATCCCTTCCATTGCTTGGGGTCGCGCTTGTCCAGATGCTCGTTAGACAGGACAATGGCCTGCCCGTTGATATTTTCAACGGCGGGCATGATGTATGGCACAGCGGTCGAGCCTGCGCCAAGTGTCATGGCCAGAGGCATCGGCGTCAGCATATGGCTTGCGTCATATTCCCCCGACAGCGACTTGTCGCGCGCCACAGCCCAACCGGCGGTTTTGATGACACTCGCGTTCAATCCGTAGCGCTCGTAAAAGCCCAAGGGCTGCGCCATGATGATCGGCGTGGCGCAGGTAATCGGCACGAACCCGATGTTAAGGTCTGTCTTTTCCGGCGCGCCAAGATTGTCGAGAATTGCTGCCTTGGCTGCATCAAGCGGAAACACCGACGCAAGCGCCGCCGCAACCGTACCGCCGCCCATCATCCCCATGAACGACCGCCGCCCGATATCGCTGTGACCGAACACCGACCGCACCACGGCGCTTTCGACCGCGCGCTCTAGCATCGCTTCAGAGGACATCGCCCGCGCGGTCACGTCATGCTGCGCGCCATTGCAGGTGTCGCACCCGCAGGACGCGCCGTGGCGCAGGTCATTCTTTTCTGAAAATGGGTCGCCAAGGCTCTTCATGGTCATTTCACGTCCTTTCGCTCAAATACCGTTTGACCCATGATCCAATGAAGCCGCTACGAGCGAAAGGGGTGTGCCTATTTTTTAAGCTCAGTATTTTATCGTTTATTTACATAATACTAGCACATTATCTCTCACGCATATCCTTATGAAATTTCGTAATTTACGAGATTTCGTATTGCCGCGCTGCGCTGCGGCGGTGTTTGGTGAAGTCATGTACGAGATACCCACAACCCCCGATTCCCTGCTTGACGCCCTAGCCGAGGCGGCGCTGGTGATCGACCTTGTTGCCGACCGGATCGTCGCAGCCAATCCCCGCGCCCGAGCGCTCCTCGATCTTGAGGATTCCACCGGCACACCCTTTTCACCGCTGGTCGGCGCGAGCTTGCCGGGTTTTATCGTGTTGGTGGATGAAATCGCACACCGGGGCGAGGCATGGAGCCGCGACATTACCCTTGCCAGCATCACCGGAAGGCCGTTGCGCGTTGAGCTACGCGGCAGGCTGGTTGCCAATGCCCCCTCGCTCCTTGCGCTGACCCTGCTCGATCTTGCAGAAATGGAACGCCACGACCGCATCGCGCAAGCGGCTGAGTTGCATCGTTCAGGTCTGCTTGAATGGCGGCGCGCGCAGGAGTTTTTTTCCGAGCTAGAGCGTCAGAACCAATTGATCCTGAATGCCGCGGGCGAAGGCATCTACGGCGTCAATGCGGATGGCAAGACCACCTTTCTTAACCGCGCGGCGCAGGAAATGCTGGGCTGGACCGCCGAGGACCTCTTGGGTCACGACATTCATTCCGTGATCCATCACCACCATCTGAACGGTGATATCTATCACGCGCATGATTGCCCGATCTATCAATCCTTCCGCTTTGAAGAGGTCAATCGGATCGAAGACGAGGTGTTCTGGCGCAAGGATGGCAAACCGATCCGCGTCGAATATGTCTCGACCCCGATTTACGATCAGAATGTCCTGGCGGGGGCTGTGGTGATCTTTCGCGACATCACCGAACGCAAGGAAAGCGAACGTAAATTGCGCGAGGCGATGGCAGAGGTGGCCGCGCTCCGCGACCGGCTGGAACAGGAAAACGCCTATCTCCAAGAGGCGATCACCACGGAACGCGCGCATCACAATATCATCGGCGCGTCCTCTGCGGTGCGGCAGACCGTGCAACGGATTGACCTTGTGGCGCGCACCGATGCCACCGTGTTCATCAGTGGCGAGACCGGCACCGGCAAATCCCTTGTGGCGACCGCCATTCACAAGGCAAGCCCGCGCGCACGCCGCCCCCTCATCCATTTCAAATGCGGCTCCGTCGCCCCCGAAGAGGTCGAGGCCGAGTTATGGGGGCAGGTTCGCGGTGCCCCCAACGGGGCCACCCGCGACAAACCCGGCAAGCTGGAACTGGCACATAGCGGCACGCTGTTTCTCGACGATGTCGAGGAGCTGCCCTTTGAGATACAGGGCAAACTTTTGGCTGCCCTGCAAAACAGTGCTGTGACCCGTCTGGGCGACACCCGAGAAAAGCCGCTCGATATCCGTGTGATCGCCTCGACCACCCTGTCGGACAAACAGGCCCGCCGCTCTCACCGCATCCGCGAAGACCTGTATCTGTTTCTCAATGTCTTTCCCATCACCTGCCAGCCGCTCCGCGACCGACAGGAAGATATCCCGCTTCTCGCCGCCCATCTGCTCAAGATCGCCTGCCGCAGGCTGAACCGGCCAGAGCCCGTGTTGACCGAAGGCGTGGTGCAACAGCTACAATCCTATGACTGGCCCGGCAATGTGCGCGAGCTTCATAACGTGATGGAACGGGCCGCGATTGTGTCTCAGGATCGCAAGCTGGTTGTCGAACTGGGGGGCGTAGGGCCGCTGGCAGAGACAGGCCGATCCTTTCGAACCGAAGCGCAGATGCAGGACCTTGTTCGGGTTAACCTGATTGCCGCCCTACGCGAAACACGCGGCCGTATAGCCGGCCCCTCTGGTGCGGCCGCTTTGCTTGGCGTCAAACCCACAACGCTCTATTCCCGCATCGGTAGCTTGAATATCGTCGAGGCGGATTGGACATGACCGTGCATCGCTTCTACGCCTGTCCAACGCCACTTGATTAGAACGCGAAAGTCAGTCCGCATTCGGGTTTCAGCCCAAGCATCCAGAATATGTCGTAGGCGCAGGGCGCATAGATTGACCGCGTGCATCGACCGAACCCGACAAGATCAGGCGATTGCGAAATGAAACGGATTGTAGCGCCGACATCAAAGGGCCTGCGACCCGCAGGGTGTTTTCCCGCACCGGTGCCCTTCAACCACCCAAAATACAGCACAATATGAGGGTGGCCGACTTGCTGAAGATGCGCTGCGGCGCAATCCAACCTACAAGGGGATAATATGGTTATCCCAAGCACAATCATGCCGGGCCAGAGCGATCAAGCCGCTAGGTGCCACCGCCACGAGGCCACCCAACCCATCGCTGGCAAGATACCCCCCTGCCCGCGGTGCCAGTCCGCAGACATCCGCACGCCCGACGGCGCCAAGGAATACGCCGTCAATTCCGAAGCGATGCACGCGCCCACCGCGCGGCGAGGTTATCGCCACCTCTGACCCGTCGCCGCAGAAGGCGATGCTGCCGGCATAGCCCTGCATGGCGATTTCGTCGGCCAGCGGGGCCTCGGCCAGTATCGGGGCCTGTCCCCGGCGGTGCAGCGCCACAAGCGGCGGGGCCATGCCCGGTTGACCTTCCCATTGCATGGCAAAGGCGACCAGACCGTCGCCGCGCACCGCAAGATGGCGGATCGAGTTCTGCTGCAGATCGGGGCTTGGCTCGACCCTATCGACAAGCGTCCCGGACAGGGTCAGATACCCAAGGTTCGGGCGCATTGTGGAGATGTTTAGCTTGGTCCGATCACTCGGGTCGGTGGCAATGCCCCCGTTGGCCACCACCAGCGTTTGCCCGTCGGGCATCAGGCGCAGATCATGTGGACCAATCCCACCGCTGGGGAACTCTCCGATCCGGGCATAGCCAGCGGCCGCGTCCCAAATGCCAATAATGCCTTCGCTTGTGTCGCGGGCCTGTTCGCTGGTGAACAACAGGTCACCCCCGGCAGCGAAAACACCATGGCCGTTGAACTGACGGCGTTCGGGCGGGGTCAGGCTGTGCAGGACCGCGCCAGTTGCGCAGTCGATGACAAGGGCGAACTGCCCCGGTCTGCGGGCAAAGGCCACGGCCTCGGCCCGGATTGGATGGGCTGCGCCGGCATGGCCGCGCGCGGGAAGGGGCACACGGAACTTGGCGATGCCGTCCGTTGAAAGGCCATAAAGCGTAAAGGTGCCATCCGCCTCGCGCGCTGCGGCCAGATAGGCAGGGCTCCCAACGGCGGCCCAACCGATGCGTGGCGCGGCACCTGCGGCGGCCAACCCAATGAGAAATCCTCGTCGTGTGGCCATTGTCCTAATCCCCGTCCTGCGCGTTGAACCCTGGCGCAATGCCAAGCTGGGCGCCGATCTCTTCCTCTATCGCCGCCCGCAAGCCGCGCACCGCCTGTTGCAGCACCTCGGCGCGCAAGCGTGCCTGAGGGTCCGTCACATCCTGAAAGGCAGGGTCGGTGATCCGAGCGGCGGCAACCTGCAACCGGGCCAGCGCGGCTTGGGTTTCGGGCAAGGGCCAGTCGGCCAGTGCACTTGCCAGCCCATGTGCGGCCTCGGCTGCCAGAACCACGTTTCGCAAGGACCGCCCTGACCGGCGCGCCTCGGCACGAAGAGGTCGGGGCTGGTCAAAAGTGCCCATCGGCAGGCCCAGCCGGGTATCGGCCGTGAATTCGAGCGATGTCAGGATCTGCGTATAGATGGCCCGCAACGCCTCGTCTGGCGTCAGAAAGGCCGCGTTGCCGTCGGCCCCGGCACTCTGCAACGTGTCAGCAAAGGGCCCGGACCACGCAGCCTCGAGCGCATGAGCCTGAAGGGCGAGATCGGCGGCGATGGTGGCGGCCAGCGTACAGCCATAGCTTTGCGGTGCGTAGTCAGAGAACTCCGGGTCGAACATCAGCATGTCGAGCGCGAAGAGCCCGCGCGCGGCAATCGACACCTCGGCATAGGCTTTGGGATCAAAGGCAACGGGATCTTCCTCTGCGATCAACTGCGCCAGCGCTCGCGGCGTAGAACCGCGCCCATCGGGCCAGAAGGCAACCGAAAGTGCGCCGGTTTCTGACGGTCCAATCCGCAAGTCCGAGACCGCGATCCAAGCATCGAAGGCAGTGTGATAGGCCTCGGCCATCGCCTCAGGGCGGCAATCAGCATCCGCAGTTTCAGCGAGCGCGTCGGCGGATTCGGCGAAACGGGCAAAGGCCGGGAGGATATGCGCGTCGAGCGCGCTTTTGACATCGGCCAGCGACGGCGCGGCAAGGCAGAGCACAAGGCTAAGGCCCAGAACGGGGGTGGTGATCAGTCTCACAGGCTCTCCAGATATTTTATGAGGGCGGCACGCTCTTCGGGGGGCATGTCGACGACAGTGTCACGGGCGTGTTGCGCCTCGCCGCCGTGCCAGAGGACAGCCTCTAACAAAGAACGCGCGCGGCCATCATGCAGGAAATACGTGTGGCCCGAGACCAGTTTGGTCATCCCTATTCCCCAGAGTGGGGCGGTACGCCACTCCTGTCCGTTGGCACGACCTTCTGGGCGGTTATCAGCAAGACCGGGCCCCATGTCGTGCAGCAAAAGGTCGGTATAGGGCCAGATCAACTGGAAACTTGCGGGGTTGTCGCCTTCAAGTCGATGGGTGACATAATTCGGCCGATGGCAAGAGGCGCAGCCGGTGGTGTAGAACACCTCGCGCCCGCGCAGCACCTCGGGGTCGCTGACATTGCGGCGGGCTGGCACCGCCAAAGTCTGACTGTAGAAGGTTACAATATCGAGACCAACTTGGTCGATCTCGAACCCAGATTGTTCGGCGTCGCCGCCATGCATCGCCGCACGGCAATCGGTCTGCGCGTCGGTGCAATCGCCCGACCCCGCCGGATGGATCGGGTTGGAAATGCCGATATCGCCGGCAAAGGCGCTTGCCGTCTGCTCTAACAGCGTGGGGTTGCCCGCCTTGTGCCCGAAGCGGCCGAGCATCGGCTGATCGTATACGTCCGACCACACGATCTGCGGCCGCCCTGATATGCCGTCACCATCAACGTCCTCGGGATCGGCGAGCGCCAGAATATCCTCTGACGGGATCGCCTCTAGTAGCCCCATGCCGATCATCTGCGGCGCGACGCGGGGGCTGAGCATAGCATTCGCGTGCAACGGGCCATAGCCGAGGTCGGCCGCGCGATAGGTGGGCGCGCGTAGATGCGCCACCTCGCCACCCGCGAGTGGCACCTCGATCTCTTCGTAGCTCACATCGAGACGGTATTCGGGCTTGTGTCCCGGCAGGCTGAAATCCTGCAACTGCGTGCCATAGGTGGGATCAGGCGCGGTCGGATGGATGCCGTCAATGTAAGCGGCGATCTCGGATACCTCGGGCGCCGGGATCGAGATGCGCAGAAACATCGAGACGGCGCTGTCACCGGGGCCTTCGGGCGGATGCCCACGCCCATCCTTAAGGTGGCAGCGTTGGCATGAGCGCGCATTGTAGAGCGGACCAAGACCATCCGAGGCCAGCGTCGAGGCCGGAGGCGACACCCAGACGCGGCGGAACATGCCGTTGCCGATACGAAATTCCAGCTCCTGCTCGAAGGTCAGGTTTGCGGCGGGCAGCGAGAAGGCATCGGCGGTATCGCGCGACCGCACGGTCTGCGCGCCCCCACCGTTCTGCTCGAAGGGCCATGCCTTTGAGAAATCCGTGGGCAGGGCTGTCGCGGCGTCGACCCGCGCACGCTCGGTTTCGGTGCGCGGCACCACATTCAGATGGATATCTTCAAGAGATTGGGCAGCGGTCATGCCCGCGCAGATACTCGCTATGACGATTATAGGCAGGAATGTGCGGTATGTTTTTGGCGTAGACACGGGCATGACGCTTTCAAGTGGTTCTCAGAATTCGTAGGCGAGCAGCGCGCCGATGGTATGGGTCTCGTCGCCACCCTCATCGCCATAGCGGTAGGCCAGTGCGCCACTTAGCCCCTCAAGGATCTCAATTTCGCCAGAGAGCGTGGCCAGGTGATCCTTTGGCAGCGTCTCGACATCACGCATCGCATAGACCGCCGAAAGCGTGACGGGGCCAACAAGCGCCTCAGCCCCAAATGTGGCGAAGGTCGCGCTGTCGGCGGTGCCGTCGAAGTGATCAAAATAGGCCAGTTCGGCAAGCAGTTTCACAGGCAAAGAGCCGGTTGCGAATTCATGGCTGAGACCGCCCACGATCCCGGTCTGATCTTCTGCGTCGCCGACGCCGCGCGCCTGAGATTGCAGGCCGAGGTTGTACCCGGTCGCGCCAAAGGCACCCGTGAGCGAGATCGCAACAGACTCCGGTGCGCTGGTATTCGACACGCCACCGTCGCTCCGGTTTGTCCGCCCGCGATTTTCGCCCAGCGACTCGCTGAGGATGCTCCGATCCGCGTTAAAGAACGACAGGCTCAGCGCATGTTCGCCCTGCCCTGCCGCAAAAGGGATCACAAGGCCTGCACCGAGCTTCTCGGTGAGTTGGTAGTCTTCTGCGAAATCAACGCCATAGATACCCGGCGCTGCATCCCACGCCAGGCCAAAAGCGGGGTTGAACTTGCCCAGCACCACCTGCGCCGCGCCAAAATCATGCGCGAAGTAAAGCTCTTCGGCATAAAGGCCATGGTCTTCGAGGAAGCTGTCCGAGGTCGGGGCGGTGATTTGTTCGAAAACCAGCGTGCTGTTGATCGAGGTCCGCGACGTGAAGGCGAACGAAAGCGCGCCCTCAATGGTGGCGAACGTATTGTTTATCTCGCCGCCGGGCGCAGAGGAATCGACGGTAAAATCGGTTTGCAACTCGACCGAGAATTCGGCGGAGAACGGCGAGTTCGCATCCTGAGACTGGGCTGCGGTCGCACCAAGCGCAGCACAGGCGGCAAGCGTTACAGATAGGGTTTTCATCACTGTTCCTTGGTTTTTGTGAATGACGTCAACACACGTCATTGCGTTTGATATGTGATAACATACCAGTCTACAAGCTGGGGTTTGTGTCCACCGCCTGAAGCGGTGAACAAAGATGTGTTACTGAAACACGGCCGAGGGATCGTCGAGGCTGTCAGAGCCCTCTATTTCAATCCCACCAAGGTCAAGCGCGGCTATCACCCGCTCGATCGACCGGGTTTGGGCGATCAACCCCTCGACCCCCCCCATGATCAAGGCCTCGCCGCCCGCATTCCCGCGTTCAAGCATCTCGTCATATGCAAATCCCGCTTCAGCCGATGTCTTGATCCGTCCCAGTGCAAGAACCGCATCAGCGAGCCGCGCGCGCATCTCGACATCAAGCGTTGGGGCAATCTCAGCAACGAGCCCGGAGAGGGAGGGGCCAGACACACTCGTGCCATCAGTGCGGGTATAACTCCCGAGATAGACGTTCCGGATCCCCACCCCGTTATAGAAATGATCGTTGTGGGTATTGTCGGCGAAGCAGGAATGTTCTTCTTCGGGATCGTTGAGCATCAGACCAAGCCGCATGCGTTCGCCCGCCGTCTCACCGTAAGAGAGGCTTCCCATCCCGGTCAGGATTGCGGCAAGGCCAGCCCGCTCATCCGCCATCAGGGCCGCGCGCGCCGCGCCACCGTCGGCCCATTGCGTTGTCATCCAATCCAGATCGCCGACCAAAAGCTTGGTCGCCGCCGCCAGATACTCGGCTCGACGGTCGCAATTGCCGCCGGTGCAGTCCGCACCTTGCGCATAATCAGTCCAGGGCCGATCCCCCGCGCCGTCGCCATGCCCGTTCAGGTCCTGCCCCCAAAGCAGGAATTCGATCGCGTGATAGCCAGTGGCGACATTCGCCTCGACACCGTCGGCCTCGTGAAGGGTCTCCTGCAGGAGAGCCGGGGTGATCTCGGTCGCGTCGATCTCTTGACCCGAAAGCGTGAAGACCGGATTGGCGATCACGTTGAGCGCGGCCAACTGGTTTTGGTCTGTCGCGCCGCCATAGGCCCCGTCGACATAGTCGATCAGCCCTTCATCCAGCGGCCAAGCGTTCACGCGACCCTCCCAGTCGTCCACAATCGCATTCCCAAAGCGGAACACCTCTGACTGCTGGTAGGGCACGCGCGCTGCAAGCCAAGCTGCGCGGGCGGCCTGAAGGGTCGCGGCTGATGGGGATTGGATCAGCGCGGCTACCGCCGTCTGCAGCGCCTGCGCGGCAGTCAGGCTGTCGGTGTAGTTGGCTGCTGCAATATCAGCGTAGGTGTCGAGCACGTCACCGGGTGTCTGTGCCAGAGCTGTGCCGCCCAGCGCGGCAATCAGAGCCGTCGTAGTAAGGAGGTTTCGGATCATCGTTCATTGTCCCTTCTTTTCGTTTGTATTCACCGGACGCGCAGGGCGAGAATGTTGCGCCCCTTTCGCATCCAGCGAGCCTTTCATGTCGAAACCCCGACCGATGACCCCGTCAGGCCGTCAGGCGTGTTCAGGTAAAGCGCAATCCCTCATGCGGCCGTCAGAGGGACACGTTGAGCCTTGGTCGCTATCCTGACTGATTTTATCAGAAACTGCAATATCAGAGTTTTTCAGTCATCTACTTACCTTTGTGCGCCCGGCATCGGAAAATCTCTATGATGGCATCGGTCAACACGGCTGCATTGGGCTGGGACCAAATCGGCCTTTCGTGCAGCAGGTGAAGTAAATCCAGCGTTGCGAAGCGGCGCGTACCGCTGGCGACCCTGTCCAAACCGCAGTGCGATATCTGCAGATACGCGCATTTTTCCTGCGCTTCTTGTCCCCTTCTTTAAGACACGTGAACTTCAAGGCTATGAAACGACGATTTTCAGCGCCATTCTGTGCGATAAGCGTGACGCTATGCGGGCGTTGCCCGGAACATCACCGCGTAATGTGCAATGATCGAACGGAAGTATGCATGGAACTTTGCCAGACTAAGACATGTATCCAGAGCGCACCGGCATCAGACGCCGCCTTGCGGTTTATTGGCCGTATTCCCACACTGCGGTTCGCGCGTGAAAATGGCCCTCGGTATCGGCGGCACAACCTTGAACCCGAGTGGCACGTGGCCCGCGAGGGGCGAGCCGCCTATGCCAACATCGAGACCCTGTATGGATTGGACCAATCGGCTGGCGCCGACCATCGCTTGATCGCGCTGAATGATGCGCCGAGGGGGGCGCGGAGACCGGCAGAAGACCTTTTGTCGCCCCAAGGGCAGGCGATGCTTGCCGACAGCGGGTTCGCCACGGCGAACGGAGGCTGACATGCGGTATCTGCTCGTTATCCTCGCGGTGCTGGCGCTGCCCGCCCATGCCCGCAGCGTCACCGACAGCGCGGGCCGCGTGGTCGAGGTGCCGGACACGGTAACCTCTGTTTTCGCGTCCGGGCCACCAGCCTCGGTGCTGGTCTATGTGCTCAAGCCCGAGGCGCTGACCGGCTGGCCCCGTGCGCTGCGCCCCGAGGAACGCGCCTATATCGCAGCGCCCTACCGCGACATTCCCGAAACCGGTCGTCTCACCGGGCGCGGCGGCGAAGCGAACTTAGAGCGCGTCTTGCAGATCCAGCCGGACCTGATCGTCGATTTCGGTTCAGTGCGCGACACCTATATCGACCTTGCCGATAGGGTGCAGGAGCAGACCGGCATTCCCTACCTTCTTATCGACGGACGGTTCGAAAACACCCCAGAGGCGCTGCGCATCTTGGGCCACGCACTTGGAGTGCCTCAGCGTGGGGAGGTGCTGGCACTAGATGTCGAGGCGACATTTGCCCGAATTGACGCAATGTTGGCCAACGTGCCGGAGGAAAACCGCCCGCGCGTCTATCTTGCCCGCGGCCCCGAGGGGCTGGAGACCGGGATGAAAGGCTCGATCAATACCGAGATCATCGAGCGCGCCGGGGGGCGCAACGTAGCAGATGACGGTGGGGCGACGCGGGGTCTGGTGAATGCATCCATGGAACAGCTCATCGTCGCCAATCCCGACACAATCGTGACATGGGACCCGAATTTCTACGCATCGGTGTTTGACGATCCGCTGTGGCAGGGAATCGACGCAGTTCAAAGGGGGCGGGTCTACCTGTCGCCCACGGCACCTTTTGGCTGGATCGACCGACCTCCGTCGCTCAACCGGATGATGGGGCTGCTTTGGATGGCGGGGCTGCTATATCCTGATCTCTGGCAAGGGAACCTGCGCGAGGATACCCGAGCCTTCTACGCGCTTTATTACAATGTCGATCTTAGCGACGAGGACTTGGAAAGGCTGCTCGAATGGGCCGAAGGACGACCGCCGATGTAAGCCCGCCACACGCCGGTTTGCTCAAAGGCCTGAGCTTGACCGGCGGGCTGGCTATGGTGCTGGTTCTGCTGGCGTTTGGCGCGGTGATGATCGGCCCCTATGGCCTGACGACAGGCCAAGTTCTGTCAGCGCTTCTCGGACAGGGGGACCAGCAGGCACAGATCGTGGTGTGGAACATCCGCCTGCCGCGCGTGGGGGCGGCGCTGCTGGTCGGCGCGGCCCTTGCCGCCGCCGGGGCGAGCTATCAGGCTTTGTTTCGTAATCCCTTGGTGTCGCCGGATATTCTCGGGGTCTCGGCAGGGGCGGGGCTGGGTGCGGTGGCTGGCATCTTCCTGTCACTTCCGGTGGTGATGATCCAGGCCTCTGCTTTTGTTGGCGGTATGGTGGCGGTGGGCTTGGTCACTCTGGTCGGTTCGTTGGTGCGTGGCACTGACCGGACCTTGACGCTGGTGTTGCTGGGCGTGGTGGTCGGCGCATTGGCGGGGGCCGCCACCTCTTTGCTCAAGGTGATGGCCGATCCCTATGATCAGTTGCCCGCGATCACCTTTTGGTTGCTGGGATCGCTGGCGTCCATCACGACGCAGGATATTGTTCCGGCCCTGCCCGTGGTGCTGATCGGACTGATTCCACTGGCCTTGTTGCGGTGGCGGATCAACGTTCTGAGCCTTGGCGACGAAGAGGCCCGCGCATTGGGAATCGAGGCCGGGCGCACACGGTTGATTGTGATCGCGTCGGCGACGCTGATCACGGCAAGCGTCACGGCCTTGGCCGGGGTTGTGGGCTGGGTCGGCCTTGTCATCCCGCATATCGCGAGGATGCTGGTTGGTCCGGGTTTTGGCCGCTTGTTGCCCGCATCGGCGATGATTGGCGCGGGCTATCTGCTGGTGGTTGACACGCTGGCGCGGACCATAGCGGCGGTCGAAGTTCCTTTGGGCGTGCTGACAGCCGTCATCGGTGCACCGTTTTTCGTGTGGCTGCTGGCGCGCGGCCGAAGGGGCTGGTTGTAATGCTTGAGGCGCAGGACCTGTCCATCGGCTATGGCAAAAGTCCGATCGGCACCGGGCTGAACTTGCAGGTGCGGGAGGGCGAGATTCTGTGCCTGCTGGGTCCGAACGGCTGCGGCAAGACAACACTGTTCCGCACGCTTTTGGGGTTGCTGCCCGCGCTTTCCGGCTCCGTCCTGCTGGGGGGCCGCCCGATCACGGCACAGACGCGAGCCGAAATCGCACGGGCCATCGCCTACGTCCCGCAGGCCCATGCGCCGCCCTTTCCGTTCGAGGCGCTGGAAGTGGTGCTGATGGGGCGCACGGCGCGGCTCGGGGCCTTTGCTCAACCGGGCAAAACCGACCGTGCCGTCGCCGAGGATGCGATGCGACACCTCGGCATCCATGACCTTGCGCATCGAGACTATTCCCGGCTGTCCGGCGGGCAGAGGCAACTGGTTCTGATTGCCCGCGCATTGGCCCAAGAGGCCACGCTGATCGTGATGGATGAGCCGACCGCCAGCCTCGATTTCGGCAACCAAGCGCAGGTACTGGCGCGGATCGGCGCGTTGGCGCAGATCACTGGCACTGCAAGCCATGGCGTCATCCTGTCGACCCATGATCCCGATCAGGCCTTTGCGCTGAACGCGCGCGTTCTGCTGATGCATCGCGGCGGAGTGCTGGCAGAGGGCCCCGCCACAGAGGTTCTGACAGAGGCCAACCTTACCACCGTCTACGGGCTTCCAATAACGGTCGAGAGCACACTCTCAGGCCGCAAGGTCTGCTTGCCAAGGCTCGCCGCTCACACGTCCGCAACCATGATGCCAGATGCCATGACGAGCCCCTAGGTGGAATTGGCGGCCTTATGGCCCGGCTCGTCGGCAAAGGCATCTTTGATCATGGCAGCCAAGAAGAGCGAACGGTCCTTTTCGACGTTCCAAAACCCACGGTTTGTGAACAGCATACTCAGGTCATTGTCGCGACCGCTAGGCCGGTAGGCTGTTCAGCGCCAGAAACACCAATGCCGATACAAGCGCCGCAGCAGGAACCGTGATCACCCAAGCCGCAATAATGGTCATGAAATGCGACCGACGCACCAGTTTGCGCCGACGGCGTTCCTCGGGGGCGATCCGCAATTCGAGGGGCTTTGCCACTTTGTTGTTCCGCAGACGGCGTTCCGCATCCCACTCGCGAAAGAAACCAACGCCAAACACCCCGCCCACGGCGATATGCGTTGACGAGACGGGCAAGCCCAACCAACTTGCCACGATAACCGTGAACGCCGCCGACAGCGCCACGCAATAGGCGCGCATCGGGTTCAGTTTGGTGATCTGAGAGCCGACCATGCGAATAAGTTTGGGGCCAAACAGGAACAGGCCAAAGGAAATGCCGAACGCACCGACGATCATGACCCAGAGTGGGATCGACACCTGTTCCGTGACGCTGCCGAACTCTGCCGCATGGACGATGGCCGCCAACGGGCCTACTGCATTGGCTACGTCATTCGCCCCATGGGCAAAGCTCAACAGCGCCGCCGAAATCACGAGGGGCGCGCCAAACAGCACCTTGAGAGACTTGTTGCGATTTTCCAGCCCTTGTGACTGCCGCTTGATCAGTGGGATCGTCACAAGCCATGATATCACTCCCATCATCAGACCGATGGTGACGGCGGTACCGAGGTCGATTTTGACAACGCGCTTTAGCCCTTTCATCGCCAGATAGGTTGCAAACGCCCCAACCATGATCCCGATAAGGATCGGCACCCAGCGACGCGCGGCGGCAATCTTGTCCTCGCGGTAAATGATCCGCGATTTGATCAGCGCGAGGAAGAGCGCTGCAATCACCCCGCCCAGCACCGGAGAGATGACCCAGGACGCGGCAATTGCGCTCATCGTGCTCCAATTGACTGCGGCCAACCCGGCGGCGGCAATCCCGGCCCCCATCACCCCACCGACCACGGAATGCGTGGTCGACACAGGGGCCCCGATCCATGTTGCAAGGTTGATCCAGAGCGCCGCTGAAATCAGCGCCGCCATCATCGCCCAGATGAAAACCTGCGTATCCGCGACGGTCACGGGGTCTATGATGCCACTGGAAATGGTCGAAACCACATCTCCGCCCGCAAGCAACGCCCCTAGCGTTTCGAAAATCGCCGCAATCGTGATGGCACCACCAAGGGTCAGCGCATTGGCACCTACCGCTGGTCCCATATTATTGGCCACATCATTGGCCCCGATGTTGAGTGCCATATAGGCCCCAAACACCGTCGCCGCGATCACCACAAAGTTGATCGGGAACTCACCAAAAAAGACCGCCGCGGCAAGCGCTGTCACGACGATAAAGGCCAGGGCGATGCCAGGCGCCACCATTGGGCGCGCAACATATTGCGTTGCTGTCTCTAGATGGGAAAACCGCTGAAGATCCCTGTCGAGGGTCTCAAGGTGTTTGGCGTCGTTTTGCGTGTCGCTCACAGCTTGCCCCCCGGTAACTGGCTGGATGGGGCATATTCAAGCGCGCGATTGGCATCAACCGACTTTGTCACAAAATCGAAATAAATTTGTTACATCCTGCGCAGGATGTCTTGCAACTCTGGCTCTTGAACCATGCTCGCGGCAGCACCGGGGCTGACCCACGTGAGGCGGCGTTCCGCAGCTTCGGGATAGTCTTCCTCCATCTGATCCACCTCAATCGTAAAGACCAGAGTTTCCACCGAGACGGGCAATCCTGTGGACAGCTCTTTTTCGTAGCAATAAAGACCAACCGCCTCTTTGCTCACACATCCAGACCGCACGCCGGCCTCTTCCCAAGCTTCCTGCAATGCCGCGCCGGGGGCATCCTTACCGTCAATTGGCCAGCCTTTCGGGATGACCCAGCGCCCCGTGCCGCGCGAGGTGATGAGCAATACTTCCTTGCGGCCATGCGTTTCTCTGTAGCAGACCGCCGCCACCTGAAGCCGACGGGGACGTTTGAAAAACGCACACACCAAGTCGATCCATGTACCGTAGATCGCTCTTGCCATGATCCTCGCGTCCCCCAAAAAAATCCTTTATTCACATATTTATACGAAAAACACCCTGTCAGTGCAAATGCAGGCCTTGGTGGGGTTAGCCGTCGACACTGCCGCATTGGTGGTCTCGCTCAAGTCCACCGGGTTTGGCGCGCCCTAACCCAGTTCCAGTGTGGCGACGGCATGCAGCGTATCAGCATTTTCAGGTGCAGCGCCACGATACATTCGGGCGGTCCCGAACCCTTCGACAAAGCCGTTTCGCCGCAACACAGCGCCAAAGGCGGCACTTCCATCGGGCACGTCAATGATGGTCAGCGGCTCTGCCAATGCCGCCGCCGCCTGCCCCGCGAGATGCAGCGCCGCCATGGCGTCGGGCGCCACTATGGGGCCGATCTTGACCCCCTCGCGGCAGCGCCGCGCCGTGGCAAAGCCCGTTATTTCTGCCGCTTCGCGCAGCAGCACGGTTTTGCGTGTGGCGATATTGTCCACCCATACCCGTAGAAACCGTTGCCGACAAACGCCCGTCGCAGCCCGATCGAGACGGGCAAGTGCCGGGAAATCCTCTGGGCTAGACAGTGGCAATGTCAGAGCCTGCAGTGGCAAAGTTGCCGTCAGGCGGCGGGTCCGGTCGACCAGCGCAAAGCCAGATTTGGCGTAATTCGCCTCTTGCGCGGGCACACCGTCAAGGCCCAGGGGGCGCGTGCCGGCATGGGCGATGGCATGTTGCCAGAGGGCAAAGCCTATCCCTTGATCGCGAAACGCAGGACGGCAGAGGTAGAGCCCGAGAAAGGCGTGGGCATCAGAATGGTTGACGACGGAAATAGCCGCGACCGGCTGCCCGTCCACTTCGGCCACGAAAAACCCCTCAGGATCAGCGGCATAAAAGGCCGCCGCGTCGTCAATCCCCGGATTCCACCCCTCCTCCGCTGCCCAGTCGAGCATTTGCACGACCTCTGGCAGGGTTGCGGTACGGCACGACAGGTCACTCATCGCTGAAGCGCCTCGCGCAGGGAGGTGGGCGGCTGGGTGACATTGCGCAGATCAAGCGACGCCACAAGATCCAGCAGGTGGCTTTTCATCAGTTGTTCGGCAAGAGCGGCATCGCGGTTGGCAAAGGCATCCAGCAGTGCATGATGCGCCTGCGTTTCGCATAGTGCGGCACGGCGACGCCAATAGAGGGCGATGATCAGCGACGACCGCGAGATGAGTTCGGAAATGAAGGTCTCTATCGTGCTCTGATCTGCAATGCGGGCGATTTCGATATGAAACTGGCCCGACAGGAACAGCGCGCGACCGTTCTCTCCGGCGTCGAGAGCGGCGTGTTCGTTGCAGATATTGGTCCGCAAAAGGGCAAGGTCCATTTCCGTCATGCGGGTCGCTGCGGAATGCGCGGTGCGGGGTTCCAGAAGGGCACGGGCCTCGAACACCTCACGTGCTTCGCGGATCGACGGTTGCGCGACGAAAGCGCCACGATTGCGCTTCAACTCAACCAGATGGCGGTGCGAAAGGGCCAAAAGCGCCGCGCGCACTATGGTGCGGCTGATGCCATAGGCATCGCCCAATTCATCTTCGCCAAGTTTGGTGCCGGGGGGCAGGCGATGTTCGTGGATCGCACGTTCAAGGTCTAGGATGACCGCGTCGCTGGTCCAAGTTGTGATCTCGATCTTGGTCATGGGTCCTGCGCCGATTGTTTGCCCCTGAGTATGTCTTTTTCCGATTCGCATGGAAAGGGACAAGTAGAACAGTGGGCTTTGTGATTTGAGACAATATTGTATACAAAAATGTTCTGATTTTTAAGCGCTACCCGCTGCCAGAGGCCCATAAAACGGGCGGTGCCGGTTTTTGCGCCCTCCCGCCAGCGAAAACTCTGCCGCACGCGCAATTCAAAGCGCAGGGTCATTGCAGATGACGGTATGGGGGCCTTGATGCGAACGGGGTATGATCTTGAATTGGTGCACCTGACCAAGCGCTATGGCGATACGGTTGCAGTGCGTGATTTGAATCATGTCTTTGTAAAAGGCAGCTATGTCTGCCTTTTGGGTCCGTCCGGCTGTGGGAAATCATCAACACTGCGCATGATCGCAGGGCATGAGGACGTCAGCGAAGGGGCCATTCTACTGGATGGGCACGACGTATCGCCGCTTCCTCCCGCGCAGCGCGGTACGGCCATGATGTTTCAGAACTATGCGCTCTTTCCGCATCTGTCGGTGCGCGAAAACGTGGCATTTTCGCTGCGCATGAAAGGGGTGAACAAGGCGACGCGCCACGCCCGCGCCAATGAGCTTCTGGAACTTGTAGACATGCTAAATCTGGCTGACCGTCTACCTGCACAGCTTTCTGGGGGCCAACAACAGCGCGTTGCTTTGGCACGCGCGCTGATCACTGACCCCAAGGTGCTCTTGCTGGATGAGCCACTGTCAGCGCTTGATCCGTTCCTGCGCGTTCGGATGCGCAGCGAGTTGAAGAAACTGCAGCGCGCGTTGGGCATCACCTTTCTTCACGTCACCCACGGCCAGGATGAGGCGCTCGCGTTAGCAGACGAGATCGTCGTGATGAATGACGCGGTGATCGAACAGGCTGGGCCTGCGCGCGAGGTCTGGGCACGCCCGCGCACCGAGTTCGTGGCGCGCTTCATTGGCGGGCATAACGTGCTCGCACGACCCGGCGGCAAGGTTACTGTGCGCGCCGATGCGGTATCGCTGGGAAAAGACGGCCTGCCCGCAACGGTGATCGCAGTCGAATATCAGGGGGCTTCTGTCAGTGTCACGGCCGCAACCGAAAGCGGCGAAGAGATGCTTGCCCTGCTGCCCGAAGCGCAATTTTTTCAATCTCCGAAATCTCCCGGTGAAGCCGTCAGGCTGAGCTGGGACGAAGGGCGACTCCACCGGCTTGAGGCCTGAGAGCCAACCCCAATTCCCACCAATCCACAGGACAGAGAGGAACAGAACAATGGCAAAACCCAAGGTCGGCTATAGTCGTCGCGCCCTACTCAAGGCCGGGGGCGCAGCATTTGCCGCCTCCGCACTGCCTGCCCCCATGCTCTGGGCGCAGGATACCAAGGACATCGTGCTGCGCCAGTTTGGCACCGGCGTGTCGAACCTCAACGACGTGGCCAACAAGGTCAAAGAGGACCTCGGCTTTACCTTGGAAATGACGGCGCTCGACAGCGATAGCGTCACCCAGCGCGCAGCCACCCAGCCCGATAGCTTTGACATTGCCGATATCGAATACTGGATCTGCAAAAAGGTTTGGCCGACCGGCAACCTTCAGGCCATGGATACCGCGCGTATCGCCAATTACGACAAGATCGTCGGCATCTTTCGCTCGGGCAAGCTGACGCCCACGTCGACCATTGCCCAAGGCACCGCGCCGCATTCGGTGGGTTTTGTCGACGGCCCCGGCAGCACCAGCTTTGCGAGTGAAGAAACCGGCTGGATGACCCTTATTCCGACGATATACAATGCCGATACGCTAGGGATCCGCCCAGACTTGATCGGCCGGCCCATCGAAAGCTGGACCGAGCTTTTGAACCCCGAATTCAAGGGCAAAGCGTCGATCCTTGATATTTCGTCCATCGGTATCATGGATATGGCCATGGTCTGCGAGGCTATGGGCGCGGTCGAATATGGCGACAAGGGCAACATGACCCGCGACGAGATAGACAAGACCATGGCGATCTTTACTGAGGCCAAGAAAAACGGACAGTTCCGCGCCTTTTGGAAAAGTTTTGATGAGAGCGTGAACCTGATGGCGAGTGGAGAGGTGGTGATCCAGTCGATGTGGTCACCCGCCATCACCGCAGTCAAATCACGCGGCATCCCTTGCGTGTATCAGCCGCTAAAAGAAGGCTATCGCAGTTGGGGAGGCGGTATCGGCCTGTCCGCATCCCTATCCGGAATGGAGCTGGATGCGGCCTATGACTATATCAACTGGTATCTGTCGGGCTGGGTTGGCGGCTATTTGATGCGGCAGGGCTATTACTCTGCGGTGCCCGAGACCTCCAAAAACTTCATGTCCGACAACGAATGGGGCTACTGGTTCGAGGGCAAGCCCGCAACGGATGTTATCACCTCGCCCACCGGCGATACCCTTGCGCAGGCCGGAGAGGTGCGTGATGGCGGGTCGTTCAACGAGCGTATGGGCGCTGTGGCCTGCTGGAACGCGGTTATGGACGAAAACCAGTATATGGTGCGCAAGTGGAACGAGTTCATCGCTGCATGACCCGATAGAACGCAGACTGAACGCCATTTAGGTCTGGGGGGCAGGCGCCCCCCAGACCAAGGATCCTGACCAAAGTTCCCAAGCATGAAGAGCGGGTAACATGACGACCAACCGTCATATTCTGGGCTGGTTACAAGCGGCACCTCTGGCTGTGGTGCTGCTCGCGTTTCTGATCGCACCCATTGTAATGATCGTTGTCGTCAGCTTTTGGGGCGCGACCGAGTTTTCGATCTATCCCGCATTCCAGTTCGACAATTACGAGTTTCTGTTTGGCTCGCCCGTGACCTATCAGGTGTTTGGCGCGACACTGAAATATGCGCTGATCACGTGGGCGCTGACGCTCACCATAGGGTTCACAGTTGCCTATTTTCTGGCCTTTCACATTCGCAGTCTGACGGTGCAAGTGGCACTCTTTCTGGTCTGCACGATCCCGTTCTGGACATCTAACATCATCCGGATGATTTCCTGGATACCGTTTTTGGGCCGCAATGGTCTTGCCAATCAAACGTTGATGTCTTGGGGTGTGATCGACGAACCGCTGGAATGGCTGCTCTATTCCGATTTCGCGGTGATCCTTGCCTTTGTGCACCTCTACACGCTTTTCATGGTGGTTCCGATTTTCAACACCATGATGCGGATCGACAAATCCCTGCTTGAGGCGGCGCGCGACAATGGCGCAAACGGCTTGCAGACTTTGCTATACGTCATCCTGCCGCTCACCAAACCCGGCATAATGATTGGAACCATTTTTGTCGTGACATTGGTGATGGGCGATTTTGTCACCGTTCGGTTCATGTCCGGAAGTCAGAGCGCCAATGTGGGGCGTTTGATTTCCAACGATATTGCCCTGTTGCAATACCCATCCGCAGCCGCGACCGCCGTTGTGCTGCTCTGCACCGTCCTGATCGTGATTGCGATCCTGCTGCGGTTTGTGAACATTCGCAAGGAACTCTGAGATGGAACGCAGGCCGCGCTCGTTTTACGTCTTGGCCGCCTTTTTTGGCCTATTCGTACTGTTTCTCTATGGTCCGATCCTGACCATCAGCATCCTGAGTTTTCAGGGGCCGCAAGGGGGGCTGACCTTTCCCATGAACGGCGCGTCACTGCACTGGTTCCGTGACCTGTTCGAGCAGCAGGCGGTGGGCGACATCTGGGGCGCATTCCGCCGCAGCTTGGTGCTTGGGCTGGTCGTGATGGTCACGACAGTGGTGGTTTCGGTCATGGCTGGACTGGCCTTTCGCAAGCGGTTTGTCGGATCTGGCCTTTTGTTTTACGCCACAGTCACCGCGCTGGTGATCCCGTCGATCCTGATTTCCCTAGGGGTGGGCCTCATCTTTACCCAGTTGGGCCTAAAGATACATTGGGCAACCTCGGGCTTTGGCGCACAACTGACGTGGACGCTTCCCTTTGGGTTGCTGATCATGTTCGCCGTTTTTAACCGCTTTGACAAAAGCTATGAAGAAGCCGCCCGCGATCAGGGGGCCACCGCGTGGCAGACCCTGCGCTATGTGGTTCTGCCGATCATTGGGCCTTCGCTGATCGGGGTGGCACTCTTTGGCTTTACCCTGAGCTATGATGAGTTCGCCCGCACCCTGCTGACGGCTGGCAGCTACAACACCCTGCCTCTGGAGATCTTTGGGATGACGACGAATGTCACCACGCCGGTGATCTACGCGCTTGGCACGCTGACCACGGTTTTTTCCTTTGCAATCATCGCAGCCTTTTTGATGGGCGCGTGGATCATGGGCAAGCGGCGCGCACGTCTTGGTTCGGATGCGGGGCTCGGATTGTGAAGCTTGCCTATATCAACCCCAATTCAACGGTCGGCATGACAACAGGGGTCGTCACCGCCGCGCGCAAGGCCTTGCCAGAGGCGGAGATCTTTGGCCTGACCAATACAAGCGGTCCTGTGGCCATTCAGGGCAAGGCGGATGGGGACGCGGCGGTGCCCGGTCTTTTGTCCCTTTTACCCGTCGCACGGGCGCAAGGCGCGCAGGCAATTGTAATCGCCTGTTTCGACGATACAGGCCTCAATGAGGCGCGCGCGCGCGCCGGTTGCCCGGTTTTGGGTATCGGACAGGCCAGCTATGTGATGGCGCAGTTGCTAGGTCTGCGGTTCTCGGTCATCACGTCTATGGCCATTTCTGTCCCCGTGATCGAAGAGAATATCCGCGAGCAGGGCTTTGCCGGGATTTGCGCCTCTGTGCGGGCAAGCGGCCTGCCGGTGCTGACCATCGACGAGGGCGCGCCAGAGACCATCGACCGCATCGCCGCCGAAATCGAAACCGCCCGCCTTGAAGATGCTGCCACCTGCGCCGTGCTGGGTTGCGCCGGAATGGCCCCGCTGCAAGGCGCGTTGGCGGCACGGACAAGTTTACGCCTGATCGACGGCGTTTCAGCATCTGCCCTGTTGGCCAAGGCGATCGTGTCCGGCTTTGGCCCATAGGCGACCGGAGCGCCCCACCCGCGGATCTGCTCGTCTGGGCGAGCGGCCTATAACCAGCCTTCTGGCCGGGACCGTGACGCCGCAAGGCCGTTTCGGTATCGACAACCTTACCCTACCATCACGGACAATAGGTTTTGCCCGCTCGCCCGCGCGCTATTCCACGCGCAGCCGTCCGGACACGCTACCTTTGGTGACAAGATAACCTGCCTCGATCAGGGCGCGGACGAACACCGCGTCTTCGTTAAGGCTTATATGCTCGACCATAAGGTCACCTGCATCATCGAAATAGCCGCGCAAAGCGGTGCGGTCTGAGCCTGCCCAAGGATCATCCGTGCCCACGTCGATCAGGCAGGCCTCGGGTTCATCGGTGCGCAGCATCGACAGGGCAAAGCTCTGGCCGAAATCATTGGCATCGAGGTCGGGGATCAGTTGCGTTGCCCAAGGCGTCACACAGTCACGTATTTCGCCCATCTCGTTGGCGACCGGCAGTGACAGCCAGATCGCCCCGGTGCCGCCTCTGACTGCTTGGCGAAAGGCACGGATGCGGTTGAGGGCGCGCAGCGCCTCAACCTCGCTCACGACGATGGCGTCGCGGGTCATTGACCAGCCCTCAGGTGCCCCGAGGCCCGCCATCGCACCGCGCAGCCAATCCGGAGCACCGTCGATTTCCGACAGGAATTCCGCAGGGATGTCCAATGGTTCGGCAAGCGGGGTCGCCATGGCCATTTCTCCTGTGCTAGGTCCAAGCGCCGCCGCGCCGATCAGCGCCGCCGCAGCCCAATTTCGGCCTTTGGTTGAGGTTCTCGACATTGTCTAACTCCTTTCCCGGGAGCGGCACAGCCGCCGCTCCTCTCATTCGGCGCTTTGCCTGCTAGTAGTGGTTGCGCGGGTTGATCCCAAGCATCTCGCGCAGGTCGTTTTCGGTGATGTCGTCAGGGCTGTTCACGCCACCTACACCTGTGGTGCGGATCTCCTCGTGCCATGCACTTTGCGGCGACCCGTCCAGACCAGTGTAGTTCACGATTGCCGATCCGACATCGCCGCGCATCCCATGAGTGGCGTGGATCAGCTCATGGCCCAAAACCACGCCCGGATCCGGCGTCTCGTAGGACAATGTGCCGGTTGACGCGTCATATTCTGGCAACGCCGGCAGGTAGGATGGGTCATAGACAAGGTTGATATCACCCGGCGTGCTCGACGTGAAGGGCTGACCATCCGCCCGCGCCCCCCCAGCCGCATTGGCCTGAAAGCTGATTGTGGTGGTCTGCGGATCCTCCACGATCCGGCTGACAAGCTCTCGCCCGGTGTCAAAATTGGTCTCACCGGTAAAGAAGCTTTTGATGTCGAGCCAAAGCCCGTGCAGCCAGCTTTGGCTGATCTCGCCAGTCTCCATATCCACCCGCGCAGTGGGATCAACGCGTTGCAGACTTTCCTCGACCTGCCGCCTATAGGCCTCATCCCCCTGCACGATGCCTTCTAGCCCTGTGGGATCAATGAACGACATCGGGTTGTTGTTGGCATAGGCAAAGAGAGTGCAGGCGATGGTGTTGCCTACACAGCGCTCGGGGTCGCTAAGATAGAGCGGGTCAGGCGAGATGAAGCGCCCCAGCGCCGGATCGTAGTAGCGCGCCCCGTAGTAATAGAGCCCCGTCGCATCATCGAGATATTTGCCGGTAAAGCGGTGATGCGTCTTTTCACGCGGCTTCTCGTCGGCGACAGCCTCCTCATGGCTGGCCCAATCGGATGACAGAATTTGGGGCTGATGCTCTGTGCCATAGGCGCGGTAGAGCATCTGTTCGACCGGCACACCAGCACTTGTCATCACGTAATCCGAGGAATCCAGATGGTCCTTGAGATAGTAGAACCAGCGCCCCGTCCCGTGTTCCATCCGCACCAAGCGGGTAGAGCCGATATTGACAAAGCTCTCGTCCCCTTTCGGCCCGCGATGGAAAGTTTCGGTGGGAAAGAGGTAAAGCTCTGCGGCACCCGCATCGTCGAGCGGCACTACGTCCTTGTACGTTCTCCGCCCGGTTTGGTCGTAGCCAAAGAACACGTCATGTTCCAAGGTCTGCGCCCGGATCAGCCGCCCATAGGCATCGAAGACCGTTGCCGTTACCTTGGGGCTCGCGGCCAGCTGACCAAAGCCGTCAAAGCTGTAGGGCGCAGCAGAGGCACCAACTGGGATCAGGTCCGTATCGGCATCCGAGGGCGGCACCAATGTTTCCCCCGCAGCCATTTCGTCATTCCGCGAAAAGGCACCGGCATCGGTGTATTCAAACGCCGCGTCCTCGCCGTAGCGCAGGTACCGCACCAGTTGGTTGCGAAAGTCGTAGTGGAAAGTGCCCGACCGGTCGACATGGCCATGTGCGGGCGCAGGCCCAGCCGCCAGACGGTCCACGATCTCGGTGATCGAACCATTCCCGTTGAAGGTCATCGAGATGTCCTGCAACGCCGTGCCGTCACCTGTCCGCGTCACGATTTCTTCGAGAAAGAGCGTTTCGCGGTTATAGGTCAGCTCGGTCACGGCCCCAGCGCGGTAGGCAATCTGGTCAATCCGGCTTTCGGGGTTGTAGGTGATGTCCTCGATCACCGTTTCGGGCCCGCTGAAATCGGGATGGGTGATCGCAACCCGCCGCAGGTTCCGGTCTGGCCCGAGGGCAAAGTCATAGCCGAGACCACCCGGCCCCGTCGCCCGATTGATCCGCCCGTCGAGCGTCTGGTGAAAGCTTTCAGCAAACACCTCGCCCGCGATCTCGATCTCGTTCTGGACCATGCGGCCATTGGCATCCCAGCCAAAGCGCTGGATGCTGTCATGCCGCCCGTTAGGGTCGATGACCTCAATCCGGGTGTGTTTGCCCAGAGGCAGCGGGATCGGCGTTTCGAAGGCCGCCGCAACCTGCAACGTCTCGGTCACATCATAGGCGTATCGGATGCGGTCCTCGCCATTCACCGTCTCGAGCAGCTTGCGGTTCAGAAGGTCGTACTCAAAGGCGATCACATCGGTGGTGCCATCTTCGGCTATCCGCGCCTTGGACCATTGTCTGCCGCGCTCATCGTAGAAGTAGTAATGCGTACCCAGCCCCGGGATTTGCTGGAATTCCATATCCCCGACAGAGTTGAAACGGAACTGCCGCGGCGCCTCTTCGCCCGCGAGCCGGATTGCAGTCAGATAGCCAAAGCCGTCGCGGTCGAACCGGGTTACAAGCGAGGTGCCACTTGCATCGCCGATCATCACTGCGTGGACGCCAACATCATTGACCAGCCGGTGCTCTTCAACCGACATGGAGCCGCCGTGCTGGTCTTCGTAGGTGGTGATTGTCGTCATGCCCCAAGGCGCATAGCTCTGGGTGGAAAATTTGCCTGACGGATGCGTTTCCTCGATCATCCGGCCCAGCCCGTCATAGCGATAGGCATTGCCGTGACGGCGTTCGGGTTCCGGCACCTGACCCGAGGCAAAGGCTGCCTCAACATCCGGCACGGTTTCTGTCATGTAAGGTGTCCAGCGGAAGGTCAGCAGCTCATTGCGGTTGAACTCCGAGTACTTGAACATCCGAACACCGCCCTCAGCCACATCCTCCATCTCGGCCAGCTGATTGCCCCGTGCGTTGAACGCAGCCAACGAGCGCACGAATTCGCTTTCGCCCTCCGGCGTGTCGGCGGCGGAGGGGTAACGCCGCAGCGAGGTCAGGATCATGGATGGCGCGCCGTTCAGGCCAAAGCGGTAGGCATAGCGCTTTTCCGACCCATCCGCGCTTAGTTCGCGCAGCTTGCGGCCCAGCGCGTCGTAGTCGTAGTTGATTTCCATGCCCAGTGGCGTGGTTTGCCCAGACAACCGCCCGGCAATCCCATCATCATAGGCCATCGTGGTAACCTGATTGCGGCTGTCGTCTGAGCCGTGGAACTTGGTATGCGCCGTTGGCAAGGTGCCGGTTTCGTCAAAGGTCACGCTTTCGATTTTCGACAGATTGTCGGACATTTCCACGACGTTGCCGAACCTGTCATAGGCCATGTTCTTGAGCAGCGTATGGGTGGCGCTGTGCCAGTCGGCAATCTCTGGCGGAACATCTGCCAGACTGGAGAATACGTCGATCGCCCGCATTCCCAGCCGCCCCCCATTTTCCGGCAGGTAGGCAAAGCGTTCCCGCGACAGAAGGCGCGTGCCTGCCACGGTTCGCCGCGCCGATGCGGCGTTGACAATGCCAAGCGGTGCCAAAGTGGCGCGCGCCTCTGAGTAATCGGTTTCCGTCACCCGCGCATAACCGGGCATGACCTGGCCCTCTGGGCCGGTCAGTTCGACCACGGTTTCGGTTTCGCGGCCCGCATAGTTGAATTCGTCGAATTCCGCGAAGATGCGCGTCTTGACCGGGTTCACGCATTCCGTGTCGCTTGGCTCTTGCACGTGCTGTGGCCCCGCCGCAGCGGTCAGCCTTTCCTCGGTCTTGCGCAGCCAGCTGACATTGGCAATCCCAGTAGGCGCTGTCTGCCATGTATTGCTTTCACAGGACAGCATCGCGCCGGGCGTCGGCAATTTCTGGGCCCGTGTCGCGGTGGACAGCGAATGCAGCCCCGCCGCATTCGGATCGAGCGACGCGGACCCGGCAGCTGCAGCAAGCAGCACCGGATCGGCATCGACCGCGTAGGTCTGCCGGATACGCAGCTTGCCAGCAAGGTGAAGGTCGGCTGTCACATCGGCAAAGGCGTAATATTGCTCGAACGCGATCGAAGATTTCTGGGTATCTGCCCCGCCCACGAATTCGTCGCCATAGATGACGCGCTCGACCTCGGAAAAGCCGATGAAGCGGCGGTTGATCACGTCATAGAAGGGCTTGTGGTAGAAGTATTCCTCGACCTGCACATCACGCCGCGCCGCGTTTGCCACGCCTTCAGAGGTGACCATCTGTTTTGCCACCACCACCGGAAAGTGCAGCGTCGCGGTTTCGCGCCCCGCCGCGCGGTCGCGCAGCATCTCGTCAGTGGAGGTTGCATAGCGGATGTCGTGCCGCCGCCCGCTCTCGAAACTCACCACTGTCAGCAGGTTGGCCTTGACCAGTTGAATCTCTGTGGTGCGATTGAAATCAATCACCACGACCGGCGCAATCTCTGGTCCACTCGCCTGTTGGAACACGATGATTTCCGCCTGCCCGTCGGCATCCAGATCAGCCACGCGCGAGCGGAAGGAATTGGGCGCATTGCCCACCTGCACCCGAGCATTCAACGACAGCCGCAGGCTTTCATCCGCAAAAGAGCCATCGCCAAAGCCCAGCCAAATCTGAATCTCGTCGGTGCGGCTGCCCATCGAGGCAAAGTCGCGCACCCCATCGCCATTGGCATCCACGTACCACATCGACTGCACGTTGTCGGACGGGCTCATACCCCTTATCGCGGTGAACCGCCCTGCCCCGCATTTTGGGTCATTCAAGCGCATATCCCCCCAGAGCAGCGCACCCGCCTCGCGGCTGAAAATGTTGCCCTGGTTCTCGTAGATGCAAAACCCCTGATCAGCGACGTTGATCGTCACCAGATCGGGCAATCGATCACCGTTCACATCCGTCAGCCGGGTCGACTGGCGGCTCAAGAGGCCCCCATCTTGGCTGTCCATCGGCAGCACCTTGGACACCCGAGCGAAATTGATCGCATGGCCCCCGTCTGGCTGGCGTCGGGTAAGGTTGAGGTAAATCAGCGCCTCGGTCCGGCCATTGGCATCAAGCCGCGTCGCGACAATGTCGCTTAGACCATCAAGGTTCACATCCACAAAGCGGCCATTGCCGTCCGAGAACAGCGACGGTGAAATCCCGTCCAGCGGAATCGCCCGCCCGATATAGGGGAAATCCCCGACCGCGTTGCCGTTAAAGACATGCAGCAGACCGTCCTCGACCTCTAGAATATCGGCATAGGTGTCACCGGTGATGTCAGCGAAATGGAACCGGTTCTCAACCAGCCTCGGCGTGATCTCGCGCGTCAGGCCAGAGGCTGTCGTGCGCGTCAGCTTCAGTGGGATAGACGTCTCAAAGGCCGATTCCAGAGCCCCTTCACCCAAGTGCACCCGGGTCACTTCGGTGTCGCTGGTCTGCACCACGTCAAGCAGCGCATCCATGTTCAGATCGGCAAGTTCCAAGTTTTGCGGCGAAATATCCCCCGCAAAAGCCAGGTTTGGCGCGGGAAAGACAAGCTCCCGCTCGGCCAACTCTGCCGCCGTCCAGCTTGAATAGTCAAACCGCAGATCGGGGTAGCGCAGCGTATCATCGCCAAGCGCAGAGCCGCCGGTGTTGCCAAAGCGATAGACCGCGCGCAGCTGGTCTAGAACATTGACCGAATTGGGGTCGATCTCGCCCGCAAGGTCGGATTCGGCCATGGCCTGACAATCGGGATGGGTGCGCACGGTGAATTCGGTATTGTCATTCAGCGACCGGCCGATAAAGGCCATGCACCACTGGTCATAGACATCACCTGCGAAACTTGCCGTCACTTTGCCGTAGAGCTTGGGGTTCTGCTGGCGCACTCCGGCGATATGGCTGACAAGGCTGGCGCGCGTGTCGATCAGATCGAAATCATAACGGCTTTGCCCCCCGGCAAAGGCCACCCCGGTCAGGTAGGACCGTTCTCCGTGCTTTTCATATTCATAGCGCACTGCGTCACGGTTGGTGTTGACGCTCATCACCAGCGGCCAGCGGGTGATCGTGGGCTCGGCCGTTGCGAAATTGCCCTCGGCTACACCCTCGGCACCAGAGAAATACATCCGGCTGCCATCCGCCATGCGCAGCTCGAACCCGGCTGGGATCGTTATTACCTCTTGCTCACCGGTACGGTTCAGCACGACCACCTCGAACGGCATATCGTGGCGCACGAACACCATCTGTTCTTCGGCCACTTCCGGGCGATAGCTCGGCAAACCTTCTATCTCGCCCAGATAGACCAGCCGCGCGCCCTGAAAGCTCAGCCGGTGAAAGAAATCGCCATCCGGCTTCCTGCCCGGTATGGCGGTGCCGAAATCCTGGTTCACGATCACCGAAGACGCGGTAAAGGACCATCCCACGCCCAGCCCCGACCCGCTGTCCCCCGCGAACTGGTTGTAGCTCAGAAAGAGGCCCGGACCGAACTTGCCGCGCTGCGGCAGCTCTGGCAGCGGCAGCGAAAAGTTGGCCGACCCAGTGTTGGCGTTGAGCTGGAACGCCCCCTCCTCTTGGCTAACCGTGCCGCCCGCAGATGGCAGCTGGATCACCGAAGAGGCGGATTTGTCATCGGCGGCGAACCCGCCCACAGGTAGGACCGCGAGCATGGCGGCGACAGGAAACGCTGTGTAAAATCGTGTCATGACAAGGTCCTTTCGGTTGGGACGTAGGATCGACAATCAGGGGTTTGACGGTGTGATGATGATCGGCACCGGCTGTAAGAAGTCGCGTCGGATCACCACGTTGGGATCGACCAGATTCGAATTGAGAATGAATTGTGGCTCTCGCTGGCAGATCACCAAGATCGGAACAGTGTTCTGCAACCCGCAAACCGGGTTACCCTTGATGTAGGGGTTCTTGCTGAGCAACGGGGTGATCTGATTGAGTTGCGCGATCTTGTTGTCCCGCAAATCGAGAAAGGACAGCTGCGGCAGCCCGGAAATTCCGCTGGTCACGGTCAGGCGGTTCTTGCGCAGGTTGAGGCTTTTGAGTTTGGAATACCGGCTGACCGCGCTTGGGTTCGCGATCTGGTTTTCCGTCACATAGAGGTGTTCGAGATCCTGTGAAAAGACGATTGGAATGGTGCCAAGCTGGTTCTTGCTCAGGTTCAGGGTTTTGAGCTTGCGCAACTGCCGCATCGGCTGCACATCCCTGATGTTGTTGTCATACAGAAGCAGACTGGTCAGTTCCGGCATCCCGGCGATAGGAGCCACGTTGCTGATCTGCTTGGCATTGAGGTTCAACGATGTGACGCTGCGCGCCCATTCGTTGACGCCCCGGCAATTCTGGCTGCTCTGGCCCGCGCCCTCGGCCACCGCCATGATCGCGTCCACCGTACGCCTTGCATCGCCCAGCATCCCGATCTGAAACCTGTGCACGAGGCAATAGGTCAGCATCGAATTCATCACGACCGGCGCGTTCCACATCGTCGCGGTTTGCAGGCTTGGCAATTCGTCCAGAACGCGGATGTCGCGGACCTGGGTGTCGCGGAAATTGACGGATTGCAACTCTGGCATGTTGCGCAGAGCCCAAAGTTCAGCAATCGGGTTCGAAGAAATGTCGAGGTTCCGCAGCGCGCGCAGGTTGATCAGGCTGTCGTCATCCTCGAGCCCGGTATTCGAGGCATCGACAAATTGCAGCCGTTGCAGGAACCGCAGGTTGCTCACTTCGCCAACGGGGTTGTTGTCCAGCAGAACGTTCGTCGCGCTTTCAGCCACCCGGATGTAATCCAGCGTGGTCAGCCCGCGGTCGCGCAGGTTGATTGTCGACATGGTCTTTAGCCGGCTTTCTGATGACCTGCAGGTTTGCGTCTGTGATATGCTCAAAAGCGCGCCAACCTCAGTGCGATGCGCCTCACTCAGCGTTTCCGGTTCGTTGCGCAGGATGCAGGCCGACAGGTAGTCGCCGAAGGTCACCGGATTGCCCGCCATGCGCAGAGTGGTCAGCCGCTCCAGCGCGGCCAGGGGCCGCACATCGATGATCGCGTTATTCGATAAATCAAGCGTGATGATCTGCGTCAGCGCGGCCAGTGCCGAGACATCGGTGATCGTGTTGTCGGCAAGGTTCAACGATGTCAGATGGCTGAGGGTCGCGAGTGGTCCAAGCTCTGACAGGGTCTTGCCGGTGATCGTCAGCGCATTCGAGGAATTAAGTACGGTTGCCGCCCCCGAACAGGTGCTTTGCCCGGTGACTTCGATCATCGCGCGGATCGTGGCGCCGGTCTGGGTGGGCTCATCGCGCAACTGCACGCAAAAGGTGATGAAATCCGTGGGGCCACCGGTGGAGGCTGGATTGCCCGCGAGCTTGAATTCCACCTCGCTTCCAAAATTGGCCAGTTCGCTGAAATCGTCGATTTCGTTGTTGGAAAGGTCGAGTAACGTGAGCTGCGACAGACCAACCAGCACGCCGATGTCATCCGAGGTCAGCTCGTTTCGCGCCAAATCCAGCTCTGTCAGCTGGGTCAGAAATTGCAGAGGGGCGATGGTGTCCGGCACATTACCGGGCAAGGACAGTTGTTGCAGCAGCGGCAGCGACGAAATCGGCCGCAAGTCGCTGATAGTGTTTCCACCCAGATCAAGCGAGGTTAGGTTCACCAAGGTGGCCAGTGCGGCCACATTGGCAATCCGGTTGTCGCTGAGATCCAGGAACTGCAACGCGGTCAGCCCTGCCAGTGGCGAGACATCCGAAATCTGGTTGCCCGCAAGCGACAGCGAGTTCAGATGCGACAGTGTCGCCAGCGGTGCCAGCGACTGCGCTCCGCTATTGTCGAGGTTGCGGCTTGTCACCGCGGTGAGGAAGTCCTGTGCCTGCCTGCAGGCCACCGTATTGCCCAGTGCGCCCGGCCCGCCCGGGGTGCCATTGAGGATCGCGCGCATTGTCGCTTCCTCTTCCGGCGTCAGGTCTCCTTTGGTGCACCAAGCGGCAAAGGTCTGGGGCGCCGTTTCGATGGGGGCGGCCCCCGGGCGGCACGCAATCTCGTGGATCCGGCCTGCGAAAAACAGGGTGGGGTCGCCCGGAGTGGCATTGGAAAGGTCAAGATTCAGTGCCTCTACCAAGGCCGCACAGCCGGGGATATAGATCCGGTCATGGGCCGCCTCACTGCCGATATCAGCCTTGAATTGCAGGTAATGGATCAGCCCCTGCGACGTGTTCGCGGCAAAGACCGTGATCGGGTAATTCTCTGAGCTTGGGCAAAGTAGCGGGTTCTCCGCCGGGGCCGCATCAACGATGCTCTGATCGGTCGGATCAATGATCTGACTGGACGGGATCAGGAACCCCAACGCGGCAATCATCGTCTCTTCGTCGGACTGGCTTTCGCAGCGCACCCGATATCCCCGGCCTTCAGAAATCACCACCGGGTAATGCAGCCGGTCGCCCAAAATGTCAGTGACCAGCACCACGCTGACCTCTTGCGCCTTTGCGGGAAGGGCCAGCGCCAAAACGAGAAATAGAGGGGCAAGAAAGCGAAGCGTCATGGGTCTAATCCCTTCATTTTATTCAAGTATCTGGACGGTTCCCGCCCCGCAGGAGGGCCGGGTGTTATCCGCGGTCAGATTGTTACCGGGCAGGGTGAAGATGGCGGCGCTGCCTGCAGTCCAAAATGTGCCAACACAGGCAAATCCCTGCGCGGTCGATTGCATCAGCTGCGCCTCTGAAGCGCCGCGAAACTGCAGCGCTGTAGATGACCCGCTTTGCGCATCGGTGCTGACCAGCCGCAGGTTCGTGGCGTCGAGGGTCGCGTTGAAAAGCGACGCGCCCACCCGGCCAGTCAGCGTTACATTGCTCAGGATCATTTCCGCCCCGGCAGAGGCTGAAATCGCATACCGCGCCGATCCGAGCGTTGTGGGTGCCCCCGGCGCCCCACTGATCGCCAGCCGACTGTTGGACCCTTGCACCGCGATGGTGCCTGCCTGAACCCGCGTCGCCCGCGCATAATATGCGCCAGAACAGAGTGAAATGCCCCGTTCCGGCGGCAGCCCGGCATCGCCATCGGCCACCATAATCACCCCATCGGTGACCAGAGTGCCGCCATCGGAATGCAGCCCGATCGCCTCTTGCGGCACCTCTTCCAGACGCCGCCGAAGAGTTACGTCGCGCAGCATCAGCCTGAGATCGCCTCGGCTATGGATCATCACGCGGGGCGAGGACAAAAGACAGGGCGACGCCGCGCCAGAGGCACCTGCGGGAACCGTCAATATGGCCCGTTCAAGCCCGGGCATCGGGACAATCTCGACCTCAGCAAAGCCCCGCTCTGCGTCGATCATGAGCGGCGCTGTTGCTGTCACGGCCTCAGGCAGATGCACGATGAGTCGCGTCTTGCCAGCGCAGGAACCGCTGGCATGGAAGACTTCCGGCACCAGCGGCAGGCCCGGCCCGATCACCCTTATGCAGGTCGCCGCACGCGCCGCGTTACAACGCATCGCCGCCGCTTGGCCGGCCCCCAAGTGCGCCGCCCGAGCCATGGATTTCCAATCGCCCTCGCCCGGCACGATGCCCAAGGCACTGGCCACCGCCGCACAGCCCTGTAGCCAGAGCGCCCGCCCGTCAGCAAAACGCAGACCCGACAGGTCCCGCCCCAGAATATCGAGCGCGGCAGGCGTCTGTTCCACGCCCTCAAAGCTCAGCGCAACGTCGATCCCCGGCAGGGCAAAGAAACCATGGCTGTGATCATATCCATCGCAATTCCGCGTGCAGATGTCAGCAAAGAGCGCCGATTGCACCGCCTCCAGTTCCTCGAAACCCAAGGGCGACACCACGTCCTCCTCGGGTACGGCAAAGAGCATACGCAATGCGGCCTTTGCGGCCTCCAGTCTTGCGCCACCTTCAAGGAACAGGGGCGCAATCTCGACCCCGTCGAGCCGCCGGATCGGCAGATATCCCCGTCCCTCGCCCATCGGAGCGCTGGCAATCAAGAGCGTATCGGGCAGCCCCGCCTCGCTCATGAAAAGCTCTGCACTATGCAAGGTCCAGCCCTCTGCACCGCTGTCGGCATCGGGGATCACCGGGCCCTGCGCCTCCGCCCCGGGCCCGCAATTGATTGTCAAACGAAGCTCCAGCGGATCAGGCTGGCCAAAGCCCTGAAACCCCGCACCTTGCGCGCGTTCGCGAATGCTCAAGGCGGTCTTGATCGCCTCGCATTTCGCATCCACCGCGTAGAACCCCGCCCCGTTCGGCGCGGCCAGCAGATACCGCCCGTTTGCCGTCAGATCGGCCCAAATCGGCACGCTACCGGGCCATGCGGCCTCGGCCAAAGGTGGCGGGTTGCAGGGAATAGCGGGATGTGCGCCAAGTGCCGCGCTGTCCGTCAGATCGACCTGCGTTCGGTCTGAAATGGGCCGGTCATTCGGCATCTCGATCAGCGCCCTCACTGCGCCCTCGCTTGCGCAACCTGCAAGTTCCACCGCCTGACCGCCAAAAAGCGCCACGTAAACATCCACATTGTCGTCGGTCACATACCGCGCCAGCGCGGGTTCCTCTGCCCGCGCGGCACCTGCCGCAAGGCAGATCAGCGAGATGAGCACCCCCCTCCTCATGGCATCTGGCCCATACAGGTCAGCGCCGTCGCGGGCGAGAGGCCCACCGTCAGGAACACATCATCAATCCCCGCAGCGCGGCAGAAATCGGCAACTCCGATTCTCTGCTCGCCGTCAAAGTTCACCTGCAAATCGCCACCCTTCATCTGCCCCTGCGCATTCAGGCAGATCGGGTTATTGGTCAGAGCGGGCTGGCGGCAGACATGCTGCGTCGCGATCATCCGACGGCGGCTGGCAAGTTCGCAGAAATACACCCGGCAAAGCTGGCCGATCAGCGCCCGGTGCTCTGCCTCGGACTGCACCACCGCGCGCACATCATCCACCAGTTTGCCCGCCCGGGCCGCATAGTCATCGGTCTCGACGCGGGCCAGCTCCTCTGTCAGTTCCACGCCCCGTTCCACGATCTTTGGCAACAGGTTGACGTTGTCGCTGGTCATGAAGAGCCCTTCTTTCCAGCGGTTGAACTCGTCGAGGATGGCCGTCGCCCGCAGGATGCTTTCGCGGTAATTCTCGTAAATCGGCGTCATCTTGGCATCGCGCTCTGTCTCGTAAGCGCTGTGGTAGGCGGTATATTCCGCGTTCACTGCGGCTGCGCCGTCCTTGAGACCCTGGATCGACGCGCCCGCCATAGCGAGCACGCCCTCTGCACGCTCGCGCTTGCGTTGGAACATGGCCGTGATGGGGCTTTCAACGCCGGTGAAATAGGTCTGGACGACAGCGTCGGTGGCTTCGTCGACAAAAACGTTCAGCTCGGTTTCGGTGATATTGGTGATCAGCCCACATTCCGCGTCGAACCCGGGGGCAAGGACACCGGAATAACACGAAGCCATTTCGCCCAGCCGCGTGTCGAGCGTATTCGGCACGCCCAGGTCCTCGGCATAGTCAAAGAGGGCAAAGTCCCACCGGATGGCGTTCAGCTCTGCCTGACTCTGCATCCTCGCGGCGCAGAAATTGTCCCGCGCGGTCAGGTCAGCATTGCCTGATCCACGAAAAGTCTCGAGGTGGCGTTCTGCAGTCGCGCAGTGCCCCAGCCCGGTCAGGAACCCCGCCAGTTGCTGATGCACCACCGGAAGCCCCTGCACCTGCGCCCGGTTGAGGAGTTTCAAGACACGGTCCAGCTGTTCGGCCGAACGGGCGGGCTGATGGAACTGGCAGACGCCTTTTTCAAACGCCTCGATCCGCACATCGTCAAACGCAGGGCCCTCGCAGTTCGGCGCGCGGATGACGGCGCGTTCGATCACGTAACCTTCGATAGAATTGCGCGCCGTATCCCGTGCCTCGGCACCTGGGGCCGCGATCAAAACGGCCAGCGCCGTCAGAAAGACAAATCGGCTCATGGCGTGCTCGCAAACAGGAAGAGAAGGGTGAAAACCGCGCCTTCAAACGGGCAATCGGATGGGTTCACGGCCAGCTTGTAGGTTCCGTAAACCGGCGCGCCGAGGAATGGCAGAATCGCGTCCTGATCGTTGGGCGGCCCGGGCATGCGGGGGAATTTCCGCGCCGCAAAGCGGTTGAACTGCCAATAGCTCAGTACCCGGTTCAGATCGGCCTCGTTTGCGGCCATATTGTAGAAGGTGTGCTGCCCACCCCTGCTCGGCCCGATGATCCGTTCCGGCACCGTCACTGGCGATCCTTCGGCCAGCGGCCGGAACACCGTGCCGGACCCAAGATGGCTCAGCGTGTAGGTATTCCACTGGGCCCCAGTGCAGGTGTACTGCGCCCCGATCAGCACATCGATCAGCGTCATCGTTTTGCGCTCGCGAAACTTTTCGTCCCAGATGACAAAGAACCCGGCCTCGCGCATCGCGTCGTCACTGCCCGCGAAGGGCGAGATTTCAAAGGTCACTTCCTCGTCGAGCGCCAGTTTCTTGATGAAGCCCGATTGCGACGGCACCACCACGCGCGCCACCTCGATTGGAATTTCGGTTTCGTCAAAGAACCTCTGCCCCTCGATTTCCGAGACCAGCGCCGTCAATTGCGCCGCATCCTTGACGTAGGTCAGCGGATAATCATCGCGCCGGCCGGTGATGCCCAACACCAGGGAATACCGTTGCCGCATCAGGTGCAGCAGCCGGTTCGCCGTGGTCAGGCTGGTGCGTTTGGCCGAAATGTAATCCGGGATCCCGCGCAAAAGCTCGCTTAGTGTTTCTTGACTCGCGATGAAAAGCTGCCGCCGCTCGTCCGGGTCGTCGATCTCACTGGCAAGGTTGACCATCTCCTCGCGCTGCGCGGCCACCTGCACCAGCATATCCGCCTGCACCTGCTCGATCTGCGTCTTGAGCTCTGCCCGCTGGCCCACCAGCTCGATGGAGCCTTCAAGCGCGCTCACCAATTGCTCGGTATTGCCCTCTTCGCCACGAATGCGCGCCTCGACAAAGGCCAGTTCCGAGTTGGAAATCGCCAACTGCTGATCGGCCTGTCTTTGCCGCAGCTCGTCAATCACGGTGGTCACTTGCTGGCTTTCCTCGGCCAACCCTTCGACCGTTGCGCGGGTCATCTCGATCCGCTCGATCCGTCCCTGAGCAGCGTCCACCAGCGCGCCAAGCTGCGCGTTATCCTCGGTCAGCTGCGCCTCGTTCAGCGCCAGCTTTTCAAGCTCAAGCTGCAGGATGGCGATCTCGTTGAAATACCGCTCGATGAGCCCTTCTTGCTGCAACCGATCAAAATCCAGAAGCGCGTTTTCCTCTGCCTGCAACTCCATCGTCGCCAACATCCGGGTGTGCTGCGCCTTGAGCCTTGCGACCTGTTCATCAATGCCAAGCTGCGCGTTGTCGCAATCCACCGCAGCCATCGATCCCTGCAGCTCAAGCTCTTTAATCGCCTGCAGCCCCTCGGCCCGTTTCCCGGCCAACTGGAAATGCGCCCGATGAAGCGCCAGCGCCTTGACCGCTTTCTCGAAATCAATCCGCTCATTGGCCTCGCGGATATTGGCCAGCTGCGTGGCAAAGGCACGGACCTGACTTTCGGTCTGGATGTTGATCTTGCCGAATGCCAGCGCGGTATTGAGTGCCACGCGCGCCGCTTCCATCACCGCATAGGCGGGCTTGTCCACCGTGATCGTGGTGTAGACGCCGCTTGCCATACCCGCAGCGGCAACCGTGGTTTCCGGCACCGCAGCCAGCGCCGCATAGGCACCCTGCACGACGGCCAACCCAGTCTGCAGACCCAAAATTGTGTTCTGAAAATCACTCGCCCAGCCCGTCACGAAATCAAGCTGCTCATTCACCTTGTCGCGCTGCTGTTCCAGCCCGACCCGCTGCTTCTCCAACAGCGCCTTTTCCGCGTCATAGATGCCCTTGGCAAAATCCACCTCGGTTTGCGAAAAGCCGTTGCAAGAGACGGCGCCCAGTTCATCCTCAAGGCTCAGCCCGCTGTCGATCAGGGTCGAGGCCTCGGCCATCGGCTCAAGCTCGGCCAGTTCCACAGGGTCGCCGATCACACATTTCAGTATGAAGGCTCGGCCAAGGATTCTTGCATCGTTCAGCTTGGCGCGCAGTCCCGGCTCGCTGTCAGTGCCGCACATCGTGTCTTGGTATTCCACACGAGTGAAAGATGGGCTGACCACGTCGCAGGGTTCCTCGCCCGGCAGAGCGGGGGCAAAAGGCGTGTCCAGCGTCTCGCCGATAAGGGCAAGCTGGTTTTCAACGCCGCAAATGTCCTCTCGGATCACATTCCGCCGCAGCGCGTGCACGTCCACCTGTGTTACGTCGATCCGGTCGATCCGCTGCTTTGCGCCCTCGATGGAACTCTGAGCATCGACAATCCGCGTTTCCAGAATCGCCCGCTGCCGCACCAGCGTTTCCAACTGCGTCCGATTGCGCGCCAGTTGCCGGTCATATTCCCCAATCTGGCTTTCCAGCGACGATACCTGCAGATCAAGGTTCATCCGCGTCATCTCGAAACTCAGCAGCCAACGTAGTTCCGCTCGCCGCTCGATCTCTGCTTCCTTGGTAATCGCGATAAGGTCGAGCGCCTGGCGTTCCTGCAATTGCTGGCGGCGGTTCTCGAATTCCGCGATCTTGGTGGACAGCGCGATCTCGAGATTTCTGATCTGTTGCCGTCGGCTGAAGGTGTCTAGCTCTGCGTCCAGCGCACTTATCTCTTGCTGCACTTCGCCGGTCAGGATCTGCGCCTCGGTTTCCAGTTTGCCGATCTGATGCGCGAGAAGATTGATCTTTTGCCCCCGCACCACGCGGCGCTCATCAATGGCGCGTGTCGCCTGCCCCTCGGACGCCGCCGACCATTCGCGCACAATGGCCTCCATCCGCGCCTCGACCGCCTCCAGATCGCGTTTTGTCCGGTCGAGCGCCTGTTGCAGTTCCTCGAAGGGGATCGTGGTGAACGCCACCGGATCGATATTGAGAAAGATCATCCCCCGTCTCAGGCTCTCCATTCTTGCCTGCAACTCGCCTTCGAGGATCGTGAGATCAGCACGCAGATCATCATAGGTCTGTTCTGCCGGGATGTCGGTCTTGGTCTCGATCAGGGTCCAGAGCGCGAACTCATATTGCGTGTGCGCTTTGTGCAGGTTTGGCTGATCTTCCAGCGCGGCACCCGGGATCACCTCTAACGCCTCGCTGACGGCAAAACCCAACGATTTGACGCGCGCCTCACTCATCGTCTGATACCAGGTGTCGCCCACAGTCATGCGCAGCCTGATCTTGACGCTGCTCAGCCCCACAAGCTGCCGTGTATAGGTGCGAAACGCATCATCTGCCTCGGCGCTTCCTTGTTGCCGGGCAAGCAGTTTCAGCCCCCGTTCGGCCACCGCAATCCCGTCTTCTGCATGTTGTTGCGCGCTCTGCGGCGACAGCAGCGTGCTGTCGCGGCTCAGAACACCTGCGGTGGAGAGAAATGGCAGGTCAGAGGCCAGAAAGAGCCGGTAGCGCGCCAGTTGCAGATGGCAGTCAAAGCCACAGACCTGCGCCAGCCGCCCGCCTGGATCGGACCCGCAGCTATCAAGATAGGATTCCAACTCTGGCGCTACGTCCGACATGTATTTCAGGTCGCCCCGGAACGTGGCGATCTGCAGCAACGTGACCAGCTCGGCGGCGTGCAACTGCGCCTCCTCCGCCGACACGTCGAGGCATTGCTGCGCCTCTGCCCCCCGCCCCGGCAGGGCGGCGGCAAGAGCCAGCACAAGGATCAAGGAAAAGTGCCGGATCATTGCAATTCCTCCAGCAAATTGGCGCTGATCTGGCCGACATGGCGGGCCAGTTCGGCCATCAATTCTGTCTCAAGACTTGGGGAGGTGCCCGCCTCTACCAGCGCCCGTGCGCGCGCGAGGCAGGCGACGTAGGGTCCTTCGATTTCGCTCGACAGGACAAAGGAGTCGCGGTTCATATCCAGCCCATCATAGACCGACCCAAGCCCCCGGCATTCCGCCAGCCCGTCATCTGGCAGCAGTTCGGCCAGCGCCGCCAGCTCTGTCAGCACCCCGTCCATGAGTGCCACCATCGCAACCATCTGACCCTGTGCCGCTTGGTATTCCGACATCTCACCCGGCTGGTTCAACGCGGAAAGATCCACTGCTTCCAGCTCTGCAATGGTCTTTTCAGCCTTCAGCTGGTCGTTCTGCACCAAACGGATATTCGCTGCCGCATTGCCGAAAACGCGCTCCAATTCGAGGATCTCCGCTGTCAGGATCTCTACGTCCATCGCGGTGACGAGGCTTTGGAATTCTTCCGCTGCCGCGTTGAGCAGTGTCAGGCTGTCCTCTACCTTTGCCCGCGCCTCCAGCGCGATCCGCTCCCTTACCCGGACCTCGATCAGCCGCACGGTTTCGGCCCGCCCCCGCACCGGCTCGAACGCGCAGACCAGATCGGAGAGCGCCGATCCCCCCAGCCGCTCCGCCGCCGCTGCTTTCAACGGTTGCAGCGCGGCCCAGCCCTCAGCCGGTGTAATCTCCACGCTCGTCTCAAGCGCGCTGTCCTCAAGCGCCGCCATGCGCGTAAGCCTTGTGCATTTCTCCGTCAGGTCCGGCGCTGCAAAGTAAAGCCGCGCGGTGATCAGATAGGCCTCGAGCGCCGCAGCCTTTTGCCTCGCGGCCAGCGCCGCGACCATCTCTGACGGGTCTTCTTGATCCTCGGCGTAGTAACCCACACGCGTCAGGTAAAGCTCTGCCCAGGCCAGCCGCCGCATCAGCGGCCCGGCCTCTTCCTCGGTTAGGGGGATGACCGGAAAGGCCAGTCTGGCCCCTTGGCCATCCGTGCCGGGGGCGGTCTCTCCTACCACTTCGCCGATGATCGGCACGCCGAAATCAACTGCCGGCTCGCGCACCGGTTCAGGCACAGCTGCCACAATTTCGAACATCTCGAACGCGGCAAGGTCAGGCGCTTCGCTACCCAACGTTGCCCGCCAGAATCCGTCGAGCTTGCTGATGCCATAGGCACGGTCCAGCACCGCGTTCTGCGCCTCTGCTGGCCCCGACAGGCATATCACGAGCGTGATCCACAAGAGCTGTCTCATCGGCAGTACCACACGCGTTCCGCGGCATTAGGCAGCGCGCAGTTGCCATTCGCATCCCCCAGCGACCGCCAATCCAGCCGAATATCCGACAGCGCCTCGCGCGCCGCATTGGCCGGGCTGTCCGCGCCCAAAACGCCCTCAAGCTGCGGGAACGGCCGTGCCGGATCGGTCGGCATCAGCACGCCGATCATATTGATATGAAACGCCGATTCCTTTAGGAACCCCTGCGCCTTGCGGACCGTCTCGGTCCTGACCTCGGCGTAATCCGCAGGCCTGAAACCCCCAAGCGCCACCCGAAAGGCATCCTCACGGTTTTCCACGCGGCGCAGCCTTGCGCGGCCATCAGCCAGGAGCTGATCCAGTACCACGCTATCTACGCGCAGCGCCGCACCTTCGCCCGACACACCGCCGAACACCTCATCGAAAAGGCCGCGCACACTGCCCAGCACCCGGCCCGCCGCCTCGATCTCGATCCGGCGCAGCGCGATCCCTGTCTCAAGATCCGAGGCTTGGGAGACGAAGGTCCGCAGCGCGATGTTGAGCGTGCCCATCACATCGGCCACCGCATCGGGCGGCGTCAGGAAAATAGCCCTCGCAAACTGCGTCGCCTCTGCCGCTGCGATGGCCTGCACCCTTGCCCGGGTCAGCGCGCTTTCCGGACAGCCGCCCACCTGGTCTAGCTCGCCAAGCATCTGCGTTGCCTGATAGATCTGGCGCATCTGCGCCAAGGTCCCGAAACTTGCGCTTTGCCGGAACTCTGTGTCCACCGTACCGAGGTAATCGCGCAGCCATTCACGCCCTTTCACGACGGCCCGACATTGGAGCCCCGTCGCCCTTGCCCGTACGTGATTACCGAAATACGCGGCACCAAGCGCGAATTTCTGGTCCAGCGTCGGGGCCACATCCTCGGCAAAGAGCGTTGCGATGATAGTGTCGTATTCTCCGCAGGCCAGCACCCGTTCGAGGCAGAGTTGATCCTGCTGGAGATCACATGCGGTGATCGTCGGCCCGCAAAAAGACTGCGCCGCCACCCGCTCTGGCCCCATTGTGGTCAGCATCATCGCGGGAAGCACCAACATCGCGCAAACGGCCCTTCTGGCCGTCAGTCTCTGCATCATTTTTTGTGACATCGACCCCGTGCCCGCATCCGGCATGGGACTGCAAAATTCACACTGTCAAAGTAAGAGGTTCATTGTGAAAGCGCAGTTTCCCAAAAAAACCGGAAGTCATCAAAAAAATCGTATCAACCTAGGATAGTATTTGACCTCGATTCGCACAAGCTAAAGAAGTGTTATATGCGGGCACGCTCCACTCAGAGATGATTCGTGCCAAACGCGAGCTGTACCCGTGGACCGAGCGCGTGACGCCGAAACGAGATAATCACGGTTATCTTTCAGACGCTTAAATTCGTCGCGTTGCCCCTAATCTGTTCCGCCTCAGTTTGTGTGTCGGGACTATTCTGAAACTGGAAAGTTCAGGAGGGATCGTCGTGAACCGAAAGAGACCCTGTTCACCCGGAAACGATGTTTCGCTTAAGCGCGTGAAGCGACGGCATACCGAGGTGGATTTTATCCGGCAGTCTGGCACCCAGAGGCATCTAGCCAGACTGTCGTGTTGAGACGCAACTTAGAGCGCCCCACTGAAAAGGTGCAGTGCCTGATCATGCTGACGCTGTTGGATGTGGGGCAGCGCAGGTTGTCTGAAGCTACCCTTCACTTTGCACAACCGAAGACAGGATGCACATGTATCCGAGGTTCTATACCTTTGCTTGTGGGCCGAAAACCCCGAGTTGGTTGACCGTTTCGGCGATATCCCGTTCTGAGGGCGGGCACCCTCAGGTCCGGCGGGGAAACCCGCTGGGGCGTAGCGGAACGACGAAAACTGCGTACAGACCTGTTGTGATCATCAGCCACCACGGGATCTGAGCAAGGCAACAAGCGACACAATTACAAGCGTCATGCCCAGCAACTGGCTCAGCACAAGGCGCTCACCCAGGAAGACAATGCCGCCAAAGACACCGAAGATGGGTGTTGTCGTCAGGAACATGCCCGCCAGCCCCGGTGCAATCCCTTTCAGTCCTACAATGTAAAGCCAGAAGGCGAGGGCGTACTGGATCAGGCCCGACAAGATGGCGAGGCCCAACGCGGGCAAAGTCACCGACGCTGGAAGCGACTGCCAACCCGCAAACAACGCAAATGCGCTCAGGATTACGACCAGCCCAAGGCCAGCGGTTTGCTGCAACGCAGTCAGAAGGACCGCAGGCATCGTCACGGCAAGCTTGCTGGACGCCAGAACATAGGCAGCCGCAAGCGCTGTGCCGAAGAGGACCAAGCCATCGCCCAAAACCGACCCGCCCCCAAGACCTGCAGGATCGGTCAGGGATACAAGTGTCACGCCGATGACTGCGGTGACGATCGCCACGATCGCCCTGAGGGTTGGCCGGGTCCGGAACAAAAGCCATGCGCCGAGAAAAATGAACACGGGCTCGAGGGCTGCGATGACCGAGGCATTGCCCGCCGTGGTCAGGGCAAGGCCCGGAACACCGACGGCATAGGCTAATCCGGGTTCAAGAACGCCCGTGGAGCCAGCCCGCACCATCGGTCGAAAGGCCAAAAGAGACGTGGAAGAAAGAAGAACAGCAGTCCAAAGCGCGGCAACACTGGCCACCAATTGTATGACCAGCAAGATGAAGGGATCGAAAGCATCAAGCGCCCCTTTGGTCATGACGGTCGCGCCCCCCCAGCACGCCGCTGAGCAGAGCATCGCCGCCACGGCAACCGAGCGTGACGGGACAGGATGGCTTATGGCGTCGGTCATGCGCGTGACAGCGCAACGGCCTGAATTTCGACGGGGCAATCATCCTGCCCGCAGACCCCTTCGTCACAGAAGCGGCAAATGTGATCCGCACTTTGGCGGCTTTTCGTCAAGGCGGCGAGGATACGGGAAAGTGCGACCTCCAGCGTTGCCCGTTCCATGGGAGTAAGTCCCTCGGTCAACGGAATCAGTATCTCGCTCTGCGCCTTTCGCAGATCCGCATAAAGCCTAAGACCTTCAATGGTCAGCGAAATCGCAACTTCGCGCCGGTCCTGCCCATCGCCGCGCCGTGCCAGTCCCTTGTCCGCCAAGCCATCAATCAGCCTTACTGTCGCCGAATGGCTAAGCCCGATAATCCGCGCAAGTTCCGACAGAGTAAGTGCGGAATGCTGGCCCAAGGTCAGAATCGCACCTGAGGTTGATGGTTTTAGATCCGCATGCCGTGCCATCGACATCGCCTGAGCATCCGAGATGGCCGTGGCTGCTGCGTTGAGCAGGTTTGCTAGTCTGTCCATGGTGAGTCTCTGCTTTATATGTATGCATCATGCATATATAATTAAACGGCGCTGTGTCAAGCGACCTGCATGGCTTACGGGTGCCATCGGTCTTGCCTGCCCCCTTGCACCATTCGCGACATCACTTGGGCGATGAGGTAAAATCGCCAGCGCCATTTTATGCTTGCCTTAAATACATTTATGTCCATACATAAAAGTAAGAGTCAGATCCTTCATGAAAGACTTAGCTGTAAATTCCAGCAGCCTGGGCGTGGGCGCATACTCTTGATCCAAAGGTAACCTTCGAAGGGGCCAAAGAGCTTGCCTTCGATCCGAACAGGGAAATCTCCAATGAAAAATCTTGTGACAACTCTGGCAACATCCGCGGCGCTGTTCATTGGGCAAGGGGCGCAAGCAGATAATTTTGTCGTTGGCACCAAGAACTTCACCGAACAATTCATTCTTGGTGAAATCTATGCCGCTGCGCTGGAAAGCATTGATATTCCGGTTGAGCGCAAGATCAATCTTGGGGGTACGCTGATTGCCCATGCGGCGCTCACGGGTGGGGATATCGACATGTATCCCGAGTACACCGGCACGGCCCTGTCTGCGGTTGTCAAAGGCGAGATGTCTTCTGACGCACAGGTCGTGTATGATACGGTGAAAAGCTACTATGATACAGAATTGGATCTAAAGTGGCTGGAGCCTGCCCATATCAACAACGGCTATGCCATGTTGGTGCGCCGGGAAACCGCTGAGAAATACAACCTCAAAACACTGTCCGACCTAGGCGTTGCAGCGCCAGAGCTGTCCATTGGCGGAGGGCCGGAATTTCCTGACCGTGCCGACGGGCTCGTCGGCCTGCGAGACGTCTACGGGGCCGAGTTTCGTGAATTCCGCATGTTTGCAAAACTTGGGCTGCGGTACGATGCCTTGGCTGCGGGTCAGATTGACGTGAACAACGGGTTTGCGACTGATTGGCAGATTGCAGCTGAAGACTATGTCGTAATGGAAGACGACAAAGGGCTTTTCCCGCCGTATTTCGTGGCACCCGTCGTTCGCAAAGACGCGCTTGAAGAGTTTCCGGGGGCCGAGGAGATGCTGAATCGCGTCTCTGATCAGCTGGACAATGACATCATGCGGACCCTGAACAAGCGGGTAGAGGTCGGGCGTGAAGAAGCGCGCGATGTGGCACAGGATTTCCTGAAATCCGTCGGCATTATTGACTAAGGAGCGTGCAAGGCAGGTATGATCCTGCCTTGCGTTTCTAACTGATCGGACCCTTTTCATGATAATCAATATCGACTCTCGGGGAGTGTCGGCGCGCACGATTTTCAAGATCGCTCATGACTTCACACCGATAAGTATTTCCCCCGAGGCCGCCAAAACAATCGCAGCAAGCTATTCATGCTTGCAAGAGCATGCGGCCAGTGGCCAAGCGATTTACGGCGTAAGTACAGGTCTTGGCGCGGCCGTGGATACGGTCATGAAGGTGCGCACGGGCGATGACCAGCATTTGATTCCAAGGGCGCGGGCCGTTGGGGTAGGTCGTATCGCCACCGAGGTCGAAACCCGCGCCATGATCGCCACGCGTTTGTCGCGTGTCTGCGTTGGTCATTCTGGAATGTCCTACGCTGTGGCCGCTGCATTGGCAGGGATGCTCAATCACCGCATTGTGCCCCGCGTTCCGATGCTTGGATCTGTCGGAGAGGCAGATTTGGCCCCGATGGCCCATATCGCAGAAGTTCTGACCGGTAGAGGCACTGTTATCCGCGCTGATGGTAGCCTGACAGACGGGCGTACCGCCTTTCGTGAGGCCGGACTAGAGCTGCCGAAATTTGGTGTCAAAGACGGGCTTGCGCTGGTGTCATCGAATTCAGCCGCCCTTGGGCTTGCCGCGCTTGCCATCGCGGATGTTCAGCGTGTCTTTGCCGCGCAAGTGGCCGCAGTGGCATTAAGCTATGAAGGGTTTCGCGCCAGTATCGCGCCACTCGCACCCGCAGCGACGGCGCTGCGACCAGCCCCGTATCAGGGCACAATTGCCGAAAGCCTATTGTTCTTACTCGAAGGCGGCAATCTGATGCAGCCCAAAGCACAGCGGCGGCTGCAAGACCCTTTATCGCTGCGTTGTGTGAGTTCGGTTTTCGGTGCGGTGCAATCCACAATTTGCCACGCCCGCGACGCCGTTGCCTTGGAACTGGCGACCAGCGACGACAATCCTGCGGTCAATACGGCGCTTGATCTCGTATTGCCCAACGGGAATTTTGATCCGACCCATGTGGCCCTTTCCTTTGATACAATGGCACTGGCCCTCGCGCGTCTTGCCGCGATGACGGGCGAGCGGATCATGAAGATGATGTCCGCCGAAATGTCTGATTTACCGCGGTTTATGGCACCTGACGTGGGCGGTTCCAACGGTTTCGCAACAGTGCAGAAAACCGTTTCCGCGCTGGTCGCAACGATTGGGCAACAGGCGATGCCGATGCCATTTGCCGCGATCCCCGTTGCGGATCGGGTCGAGGATTACGCATCTTTGTTGATGCCCGGCGTTGAGAAATTCTCGGCCATCGTGGAGAACCTGCGCTATCTTGTCGGGATCGAATTGATGGTTGCGGCGCAAGCGGTTGATTTGCGAACAGGCATAACTTTGGGGCAAGGTACGGCAGCGATCCAGCAAGCAGTAAGGGCGCGTGTTGCGCCATTGACCCAAGACCGTGCAGCCAGTCCTGATATTGTCGCTCTGGCCGAGGCGATCCAGCAACAAAGGTTAGGCCCGATCCTCACTGAACTAGAGGAACAGCTTTCGTGAATTGGTGGCCCTACAACCTTGACCGGATCGGAACCGCTTTTTTAGAGCATTTGTACCTTTTGATTGTGCCAATCACGATCGCCTTTGTGATTTCCTTGGCCGTTGGTATCTACAGCGCCAAAAAACCTAGGCTTTACAGCTTCATCATGATCGTGACGGGCATTCTCTTTGCGATCCCCAGTCTGGCCCTATTTGCGCTTTTCATTCCCATTTTCGGCATTGGCACAATTCCTGCGATCATTGGGCTGGCGGCCTATTCGCTGATGATCATGATCCGAAACATCGCGACAGGCTTCCAGAATTTGCCGCCCGAAGTTATCGATGCCGCACATGGCATGGGCTACGGGCGTTGGCGGCGGATTTATGAGATCGAATTGCCTCTTGCACTGCCATTCATCATTGCAGGGCTTCGGATTGCGTCAGTCACAGTGATCGGGATTGCCACCATCGCAGCATATATTAATGCCGGTGGGCTAGGCACGATTATCTTCGAAGGCCTCGATCAACGCTATCCCGAGAAGATTCTTGTCGGTGGGGCGCTCACCTCGGCATTGGCCTTGTCAGTAGATTTCTCCCTTTCGACCATTGAACGGAAGCTGCGCAAAACAACCGGAGGGGCCATGTAATGAACCTGCTTGACGCATTCACATGGTTCCTTGCTCATAAATCCACCTTTATGATCGCGCTGAAGCAGCATTTATGGATGTCTGCTGTGGCCATGTCTATCGGGGCGGCGATAGCCATTCCGTTGGGGTTCTTGGTGGCACATTCACGGCGCGCATCTTTCGTTGCGATCAATATCGTGGGCGCCATTCGGTCGATCCCTAGTCTTGCGATCCTGTCAGCAGCGTTGCCGCTTTTGGGGATTGGCTTTCTTCCTTCGGTCGTTGCACTCATCGTGCTTGCGGTGCCTCCGATGTTGTTGAACACGGTTGTGGGCGTGGCCGAGGTTGACCTAACAGTCACAGATGCCGCAACCGGCATGGGCATGAGCCGTTTGCAGATTGCGCTGCATATCGAGTTGCCATTGGCCTTGGGGCCGATCATCTCGGGCGTCAAAATCGCCTCTATTCAGGTTATTGGCGGTGCAGCATTGGCCTCATTTGTCGGGGGCGGTGGTCTGGGTGATTTCATCAGCACCGGTATCGCGATCATGGATATGCCAAGGTTGCTGGTCGGCGCAGTTCCTATCGCTCTCCTGGCGATTGCCGCTGAGGTTGGGTTTAGCTTTTTAGAACGCCGCGTGTCGTACCGAAACGTCAACCTTTCAGGAGAGCCGTGATGATCGAGCTTAGGAACGTCACCAAGACCTATAACAGTGGCGGCCGTCCCGCTGTTGACGACGTCAGTCTGCAAATCGAAACCGGCACCACGGTGGCACTGATCGGGCCGTCGGGCTGCGGCAAGACCACGACCATGCGGATGATCAATTGTCTTCAAGTGCCAACATCAGGGCAAATTCTGGTCAATGGGCAAGACGTGACCAAGGTTGATCCGCAGGTCTTGCGGCGCTCTATTGGTTACGTGATCCAACAGGTCGGTCTGTTCCCGCATATGACGATCTCAGAGAACGTGGCGACGGTGCCACGCCTATTGAAACATGATCCGGCCAAGATCCGGAGGCGGGTGAATGAGATGTTGGAACTTGTCGGGCTGGACCCTGACGAAATGGGACCGCGGTTGCCAAACGCGCTGTCAGGTGGTCAACGTCAGCGGGTCGGGTTTGCCCGTGCGCTGGCTGCGGACCCCGAGGTGATGCTAATGGATGAACCTTTTGGCGCTATTGATCAGATCACCCGCAGCAAGGTTCAGACAGAATTCAAGGAAATTCTGAAAAAGACAAACAAGACAGTGGTGATGGTCACCCATGATCTGGACGAGGCGCTTAAGATGGGCGACCGCGTTGCGATTATGCGGGATGGCAAATTGCTGCAATATGATGCGCCGATTGATATTCTGGCGCGTCCCAACAGTCTTTTTGTGGCGGATTTCCTTGGTACGGATCGTGCGCTGAAACAGCTGAACCTGATTTCAGTGCGTGACAGGATGACCCCTGCGACAAGCACCGATTTTCCAACCATCGCCCCAAGCGCCAGCTTGCATTTTGCGCTGTCAGAAATCCTCGCCCAAAAGGTCGAGGGCCTGATTGTCCGTGAAGATGGGGGCCCTGTTCTTGGCTTTATCAACCGTGCTGCGGTGCTGGGCCCAGTGGCTCTTGCCTCTTAGTGCCGTTACAACTTCTCTCTTTCCGAAAGGCTTCAACATGACCGAGATCTGGGTCGACTATCTTAACGCACTGGACATTGCAGAACTTGCCCTGACCGACGATGAAATCCTGGCGGCGGTTGAATCCGCGCTGATTGCACAAGGCAACAAGCAGACTGTCATCGAACCGCGTGTGCATCTGGTTCCTGAAAGTTCGGACAAAGGGCATTTCAATGTCCTGCGCGGCTATGTGAAATCGCTCGGGGTGGCGGGCGTCAAAGTGGTCGGCGACTTTGTTGACAATTACAAAGTGGGTTTGCCGTCGGAACTGGCGATTTTGAATCTGTTCAGCCCCGAAACCGGTGTGCCCCTTGCTATTATTGACGCCACGGCGATCACCGACATGCGGACCGGGGCTGTGACAGCGCTTGGGGCCAAACATCTGGCGCGCAAGGACAGCAAGATTCTGGGCCATGTGGGATCGCGTGGCACATCCTATTGGAATGTGCGTTTGCTGAACCATCTGTATGATTTCGACGAAATCCGCATCCACTCCCGTCGGCCAGAAAGCCGCAATGCGTTTGGCGAAAGACTGGAAAAGGATCTGGGTAAAAAGATCATCGTCACCGACAACTGGCAGGATTGTCTTGAAGGCGCGGATATCCTGATCGAGGCGACACGGCTACCAGAGCCTACACCCATGTTCAAAACCGAATGGATCAAAAAAGGTGCCTTGGTGATCCCTTACGGCACTATGAGCGCGGTTGAATTTGATCTGACCGACATCATGGACAAGATGTTGGTGGATGACTGGGGTCAATGTGGTCCGGGGCGTCCCTACGGTTCACTGCGCGCCCATGTGGATGCTGGGAAACTGTCCGAGGAAACCCTGCACGCAGAATTGGGCGAGGTCGCCGCAGGACTGAAACCGGGCCGTGAAAACGACGACGAAACGATCTTGTTCTGGCATCGTGGTCTTAGCAGCACCGACGTGGCACTTGGGGCGGCTTTGGTGGCCAAGGCTAAGGCCAATAACATCGGCCAGAAAATTCGGTTCCGCTAAACTTTGGCAGAGCGTCTTGGCGTAAAGAAAGGGCACCATTGGTGCCCTTTTTCTGTCTGGATCAGCAGGGCTCGTGATAGCCTGCGGCCATTGCCTCGGCGTGCCACTGGTCGGTAACGGCATAGTCTTTGCGGCTTGGGATCGCAAACCCGCTCAGGCACAGGTCTTTCAGGTAGGGGGCCATTTGCGGTGAATCGGCGGCTTGGGCAAAGGCCTCGCCTAGCTTGGCAACGATTTCTGGGGCAATTTCTGGGGCGGCCACCAGCAGCGGTATGGGCGAGGCTGGCGTCTGGGCAATGACCCGAATACGGCGCGCGGTGTCCGGTTCATGGCGGGCCAGCAGGCTGTGAAAATAACTGTCGAGCGGGGCAACATCGGCGCGGCCCTTTAGAATGCTATTCAACGAAGCGCGGGGGGTGACAACCGGACCGATGCTTTCAGAATAAAGGCGTTCCTGCCCGTTCAGATGATCCAGCAACAGTTTGCGTGGGGCATTGAAACCCGAGTGCGAGCCACGATCTGTCCAGGCAATCCGCCCGCCAAACGTGTCTTGCAGGCGGTTAAAAGGGCCTGCATCCGACACCACCATATTGGTACAATACTGCGGCCCTGTCAGCGGGTGCAGCGTTGCGTGGTACTCGGGGATTGGGGCCGCGACGATCTGAAATGCGCGGGTGGCACGCTGAAAGGGCCAGCCGCACATGAACACGCAGGCCAGATCCGTGCGGGCCCACAGCAGATCAAGCGGGGCGGGCGCTGCGTAGTCGATCACATCCAATGGCACCCCAGCGATAGCGGCTGTGTGTTCAAACAAACTGCGCCAGTGACTGCTCAGGGCAGGATTCAGATTATACATTCGCGAGCAGGCAATCATCTGGGGCTCTCTTGTTCACCTTCGGGTGGCTTCTGGGGGGGCCGGGGCTTAGCGCTTCAAGTATTCAGAACAGTTCTACATGCGTGCCGTCAGATCAAAGCGGGATTGGAACCAGCTTTGATTTGACGGACAAAGGCCTGCACCGCACTGCTGCGATGGCGCTGTGTGGATAGCACCATCGTCAAGGCGCGGTCTGGCTGGGGGGATGGTCGAATGGCGATCTCGGAGGATTGGCCTAGAAACCCCGCCGCAAGACGCGACATTAAGGCAACGCCCAGCCCGTCAGAGACAGCGCTCGCGATCGCCTCGTTGCTGGGCAGCACCAATGCGATGCGAATGTCCGACAGGGTCAGCCTGTAATGGCTCAGGAATTCCAGCAGCATGGCGCGGGTGCCAGAGCCTTCTTCGCGGATCACCCAAGGCAGGCTCATCAGCATGGCGCGGTCGATCTGCAGGCCAATCTCGCGGGAGCCGATGAGAACCATCTGGTCAGTTCCGACTTGCGTGGCCTCCAGCCCGTCCATGGTGACGGGGGATTCGATAAAGCCCAATTCGGCTTTGCCTGAGGTGATCCAGTCCATCACCCGATCCGAATTGGTGATTTCGACCGAGAGGTCGATGTCGGGATTGCTGGAATGGAAGCTCATCAATTGGCGAGGCAGCCAGTAATTTCCCACGGTCTGACTGGCGACCAGTTGGATTGAACCTCGGCGCAGGGTGCTGAGGTCTTCGAGAACCCGTTCGGCTTGTTGGCTGCGGTTCAGGATGTCTTTGGCCTCGGTCAGAAACACAGCTCCGGCGGGGGTCAAGGCGATGCCGCGCCCCACCCGGTCGAAAAGTTTCACATCATGGCGTCGTTCCAGCGCGGAAACCGCAGCGCTGACAGCGGATTGCGACAAGCGCAGCACTTCGGCGGCGCGGGTCATGTTCAGCTCCGTGGCCACTGCGACAAAGATGCGAAGTTGTTCAAGTGTCATGCCAGCGGTTTACGGGAAGAGGGCAAGGGCCAGCAAGAGGCCAGCGCCTGAAACAAAACAGCAGGACACAGCCGCCAACACCAATGGGCGCGGACCACGGGCCAAAAGGGCGGGGAAGCGGGTTTGAAAGCCGATCGCCGCCAGCGATGTGGCAAGGATACAGGCGGTCAGCGTGGCAAAGTGGGCCCGCAGATCAGCGGGAATATCCAGAACAGAATTGACCCCAACCATGGCCATGAAACCCAGCACGAACATGGGAAAGGGTGCGCGCTTGCTGGAGGCGTCTTGGTGGCCCTTGTTAAACAGCGCACCCACCAGCAGCAAGACCGGCACCAGCATCAGCACGCGTGCCAGCTTGACCATCGTTCCGACGGTTCCGGCATCCTCGTCGTGTTGAAACGCAGCTGCAACGGCTTGGGCGACCTCGTGGATCGTACCGCCCGTCCAGAAGCCGTGGACCATCGGGCCAAAGTTCAAATAGGCGCTGGTCATCGGCAAAAGCGTCATTGCGACAGAGCCGAACAACGTGACCATTGCAACGCCGTAGGCCACGTCTTCGTCTTTGGCGGAAATGGTGGATGCGGTTGCCAGCACCGCAGAGGCCCCGCAGATTGAAGTGCCCGACGCGATCAGCACAGTTAGCGATTTTTCAACACCTAAAAGGCGGCCCACCCAGACGGTAAACCCCATTGTCCCCATGACCAGCGCCACCAACGCCACCAAGGGCAACAAGCCCAAGGCCAGCATATCGCCGAGCGTGACCTGCAAGCCGAGCAGGATAATCCCAAAGCGCAGCAGGGGGCGAGACGCGATTTGCAAACCGGGCAGGCTCGCTTTGGGGGCGGGGATCGCATTGCCGATCACCATGGCGATCAGAATGGACAAGATCGGAAGCCCGATTGTCGTGGCCAGTCCGAGATGGTGCAGCAGGGCTGCAAGCCCCGTAATACCCACGGCAATGACCACCCCAAACGCGTTGCGCGTGATGAAATGCCCAAACCCGAGGGCCTGTTGGCGGGGGGATATTGTGGTGATCATGGGATGCTCCGTTGGATGTTAGGAGCGGGGTACCATGGCAAAATTCATTATAAAAACATATTAATTTTATGATTTTAATTTATAAAAATGGTAGATTGATGGAAACCTGAGTTGAGACGCGATGCGTCGGCAAGCTCTTGATAACCGATTAGAAAACCTGTCGTTTTGGCGTGGTTTGTCGGCCCATGCCGCTTTTTCTTCTGCAAAACGACTTGGGGATCGACCGAACTGAGCAAGGTGGCTTAGTGCAGGCTGGCCGGATTTCACCGGTCAGATGATCACAAAACCTAGGCCCAGTCACGCGCTCGGACCCTGGATCAGTTAACTTGGCAATGTCAGATGTCTGGATTAACATCACCATGAGGAGAACAGGTGTCCGGCGGTAAGCGCAGCACACCTGTGAAACCACTTAGTCTTTATTTTGCAACCGGTTTTCACAGGCTGGGTCAATCCGTACCCGGGCGAGAAATCTGCGAAGGTGCAAATGAAATAGTCGCAAGGCATGAGAAGTACTCAGTTATGAAAGTCACTTACAAAGAGGTCAAAGCCGACATTCTCGGAAAGATTATAAAGGGCGATTGGGCACCAGGCAATTTGGTGCCAAACGAAGTCGATCTTGCCGAGACTTATGGCTGTGCGCGCGCGACAGTGAACAGGGCGATGCGCGAACTCTCTGACGAGGGGATCATCGAACGACGGCGCAAAGCCGGAACGCGCGTGCGCATGTCACCAATCCGGCAGGCCCGCTTTGACATTCCACTTGTGCGCGACGAGATTGAGGATAAAGGCGCGTCCTATCGGTATTCATTGTCCAGCCGCGTTGTCGAAGTGGCACCAGACTGGTTACGCGCGCGGCTCAAATTGCCAGAGGAAGGCAGAGTGCTGCATCTTGTGTGCATGCATTACGCTGACTGTATCCCTTATGAGCACGAAGACAGGTGGATCAATCTGACCGCTCTGCCAGCAGCGGAATTTGTCGATTTCTCAGAATGCGGCCCAAGCGAATGGTTGGTCGCAACGATCCCGTTCTCTGAAGCCGAAATCAACCTGTCAGCCGGATCGGCAGATCAGAGTTTGGCGGATTATCTGGCATGCTCGGTAGGAGATCCGGTGTTCAATATCGAACGCTCGACATGGTGGGAAAGCGACGCGGTGACCTATGTGCGTTTCTCATACCGCCCCGGCCATCGCCTGACGTCTCGCTACTAGGCTGGGGCTGCGCTGCCGCCGTGACGCGGCAGCGCAGGTGATCGTCAAAGAATGCCGGGCAGGTTCAGCCCATTTTCGCGGGCACAGTCGAGCGCGTCTTCGTATCCCGCATCGGCGTGGCGCATAACGCCAGTCGCCGGATCGTTCCAAAGCACGCGCGCGATCCGGCGGTCAGCATCCTCGGTGCCATCACAGCAGATCACCATGCCGGAATGTTGCGAGAACCCCATGCCTACGCCACCACCGTGATGCAAGGATACCCACGTTGCTCCTGAAGCGGTGTTCAAAAGAGCGTTGAGCAAAGGCCAATCCGACACAGCGTCCGAGCCGTCTTTCATCGCCTCGGTTTCGCGGTTGGGCGATGCCACCGAGCCTGAATCCAGATGGTCACGCCCGATGACGATCGGAGCGGAAAGCTCGCCGTTGCGCACCATCTCGTTAAAGGCCAGCCCCAGCTTGTGACGCACCCCCAGACCGACCCAGCAAATGCGGGCAGGCAGGCCCTGAAAGGCGATCCGTTCGCGGGCCATGTCCAGCCAGTTGTGCAGATGTTTGTCCTCGGACAGAATTTCCTTCACCTTGGCATCTGTTTTATAGATGTCTTCGGGATCGCCAGACAATGCCGCCCAACGAAACGGGCCGACCCCGCGGCAAAACAGCGGGCGGATATAGGCGGGAACAAAGCCGGGGAAGTCGAACGCGTTGTCCAGACCTTCTTCCTGCGCCATCTGGCGGATGTTGTTGCCGTAATCGACAGTCGGGACACCTGATATATGAAAATCGCACATGGCTTTGACCTGCACTTTCATGCTGGCGCGCGCGGCCTTTTCAACTTCTTTCGGGGCGCTTTCACGCTTCTCTTTCCACTGCGCCATGGTCCAGCCTTGGGGCAAGTATCCGTTGATCGGGTCATGGGCGGATGTCTGGTCTGTGACGATGTCGGGTCGAATGCCGCGCTTCACCAACTCGGGAAACACATCCGCTGCATTGCCCAGTAGACCAACCGATTTTGCCTCGCCCGCAGCGGTCCAGCGCTGGATCATGGCCAGCGCTTCGTCCAAGGTTTCGGCCTTTTCGTCGACATATCTAGTGCGCAGCCGGAAATCGATACTGTCGGGGTTACATTCGACCGCAAGACAGCAGGCCCCCGCCATCACAGCCGCCAAAGGCTGGGCGCCGCCCATTCCGCCAAGACCACCAGTCAAGATCCATTTGCCTTTGAGAGAGCCGTTATAGTGCTGGCGGCCAGCCTCGACAAATGTCTCGTAGGTGCCCTGAACAATGCCTTGCGACCCGATGTAAATCCACGATCCCGCGGTCATCTGGCCGTACATCGCCAAACCCTTTTTATCCAACTCGTTGAAGTGGTCCCAAGTGGCCCAATGCGGCACAAGGTTGGAGTTGGCGATCAGCACCCGCGGCGCATCCTTGTGGGTTTGAAAGACGCCGACAGGTTTACCCGATTGCACCAGCAGGGTCTGGTCTTCTTCCAGTTCGCGCAGGGAGGCGACGATCATATCGTAGTCCTTCCACGTCCGCGCAGCACGGCCGATGCCACCGTAAACCACCAATTCGTGCGGGTTTTCGGCGACGTCAGGGTGCAAGTTGTTCATCAGCATCCGCAAGGGGGCTTCCGTCAGCCAGCTTTTGGCCGTCAGTTTTGTGCCAGTTGCCGGGTATATGTCACGGGTGTTCTTGCGCGGATCGGTCATGATGTGCCTTTCTGGGTCGGTTCTAGAGGTGGGGCCACGGCGGCCAGCTGTGTCAAAATGCTTGAGTGGACGCGGCTAAGGCGTCCGGATGTCATGCCCATCGAAATCGGTCAGCGGCACGAGTTCGGTGGTGCTCTGAGCGGGAGAGAGCAAGGCCCCCAAAGGATCACGGATGGTATCTAGAGCGGGCCGGTGGAAGGTCGCACGCCCCGAGCTTGCGCCAGACAGCAAACCGTCATGGCACCTGTGACGGTGCCAGTCCGTATCTTCCAACCCACAGCTTCGGGCGATCAAAGCGGCAGACATTTCCCCCGGCACAAAGGTGCCCGTATGCGGTAGGCCTAACGTCATCGGCGTCTTGCCTTGATGGATTTCAACGGCGGTCACGCGATGAGCTCCGGCATGTCGATGCCTGCAGCGTTCACGATGTCACCCGAGGCAATCATCACGGCGGCGCGTTCCAGATCGGGCGCGAGATAGCGGTCTTCGCCCAGCGCGGCCACGTCTTGGCGCACCCGATCCACCACCCGTTGCAACGTATCGCTTGTGGCGAGCGGTGCGCGGAAGTCGATGCCTTGCGCGGCGCAGAGCAATTCCACACCAAGAATACGTGCGAGATTTTCGTTCATTGCCCCCAAACGGCGTGCGCCATGGGCGGCCATGCTGACGTGATCTTCCTGATTGGCAGAGGTGGGTGTGCTATCGGTGACGCAGGGATTTGCCAGATGTTTGTTTTCGCTCATCAGGGCGGCCGTTGTGACCTCGGCAATCATATAGCCACTGTTCAGCCCCGGATTTGGCGTAAGGAACGGTGGTAGATTGAAACTGAGCACCGGGTCCACGATCAGAGCAACGCGGCGTTGCGCAATCGCCCCAATCTCGGCAATCGCGAGCGCGATCATATCGGCGGCAAATCCGACAGGTTCGGCGTGAAAGTTGCCCCCCGATACGATCAAATCCGCCTCGATCAAAACCAGCGGATTATCAGTGGCGGCATTCGCCTCGATCCCCAGGGTTCGGGCCGCCATGCGCAGCACATCCATCGCCGCCCCCGTCACCTGTGGCTGGCAGCGGATGCAATAGGGGTCTTGAACCCGGGCATCCCCCACGATGTGGCTCTCGCGGATTTCGGATCCGGCCAGCAAGGCGCGCATGGTCTCTGCGGCCTGTATCTGGCCGGGATGGCCTCGCAGGGCGTGGATTTCCGGCTGCAATGGCGCGGTAGACCCCATGATGGCGTCAGTTGACAAGGCCGATGTGACCAGTGCCGAATGGGCCGCGCGCCATGCGCCGAAAAGGCCCGCAAGCGCAAAGGCCGTCGAGAATTGGGTGCCGTTAATCAAGGCCAGCCCTTCTTTGGGGCCAAGCACAAGAGGAGTAATACCAGCTACGGCCAAAGCTTCGGCACCGGGCAATATCTTACCCAGATACTCGGCCTCGCCATGACCCATCATGACAGCCGCCATATGCGCAAGCGGAGCCAGATCCCCCGAGGCACCAACAGAGCCTTGCGCCGGGATCACAGGCGTCACGCCCTTGGCCAGCATCTCCTCAATCTGTGCCACAACCTCTAACCGCACACCCGAGGCACCGCGCCCCAAGCTGAGCAATTTGAGAGCCATCAACAGACGCGTCTCGCGTCGTGAAATCGCAGGGCCAACACCGCAGCAATGGGACAAGATCAGGTTGCGCTGCAGGGTTGTGGTATCTTTGCTCGCAATCTTGACCGAGGCAAGTTTGCCAAACCCGGTATTCACACCGTATACCGCATCTGTCCCTGCAACAGCCTTGGCGATCCGCGCATGAGCGCGCTCGATCGCTGGATGGCAGGCCGGATCAAGCCGGACCGAGGCTTCGTTCCAATAGATGTCAGCGAGATGATCCAAAGTAACAGCGCCGGGGGTGAGGGTGAGTGTGGTCACAACGTCCCTCCGAATATGCGGGCGTGAAGGGGATTAAAGCCGATGCGGTACGAGAGTTCGGCAGGGTGTTTGATGTTCCAAACTGCCATGTCGGCGCGCTTTCCGACGGCGAGGGTGCCCGCGTCGGATAGCCCCAAAGCCCGCGCAGCGTTTTGAGTGACGCCGCGCAGAGCTTCTTCGGGGGTCATCCGAAACAAGGTGCAGCCCATGTTGAGCGTCAGCAGCAACGAATTTAATGGGGAGGAACCGGGGTTGATGTCTGTTGCCAAGGCCATAGGCACCCCATGTTTGCGCAACAGGGCGATAGGCGGGGCTTGGGTCTCTCGCAATGTATAGAATGCACCGGGCAGGATGACGGCAACCGTCCCAGCTTGCGCCAATGCTTCTACGCCGGCCTCATCCAGATATTCGATATGATCGGCTGACAGCGCTCCATAGCCCGCCGCCAGTTTCGCGCCGCCAATGTTTGAAAGTTGCTCTGCATGCAGCTTGACAGGCAGGCCCAAGCTGCACGCCACATGAAAAACTCGGGCAATCTGAGCAGGCTGGAACGCGATCCCCTCACAAAAACCGTCGACAGCGTCGACCAGTGCTTCGGCGTGGGCTGCACGCAAGGCAGGGATGCAGACCTCATCTATATAAGCATCGTCCCGACCCGCGTAGTCCGCAGGTGTGGCATGCGCCCCGAGAAACGTAGTTTTGACCCGAACGGGGCGCTTGTGGCCGATCGCGCGGGCCACGCGCAACATCCGCAATTCGGTTTCGATATCAAGACCGTAGCCGGATTTGATTTCGATGCAGGTGACACCTTCGGCGATCAAAACGTCGACACGGGCAAGTGCGGTGGTCAACAATTCTTCGTCGGAGGCCGCACGCGTGGCCTTTACCGTCGATACAATTCCGCCACCCGCCCGCGCGACCTCTTCATAGGTCGCTCCGTTGAGGCGCATCTCGAACTCGACAGCGCGGTTGCCACCGTGGACGATATGGGTGTGGCAATCAATCAAACCCGGTGTCACGACGCGCCCACCAAGGTCAATCTGGGGAAACGAGTTATAAAGCGATGGTAAGGCCTCACGTGAGCCAAGCCAGTCAATCAACCCATCGACAACGACAACCGCTGCATCCTCGATCCAGCCATACTTAGGGCCTGAGTCGCAAAGGCTTGCGAGATTCAAATTCACAAAAACTTTGCTATTCTCCGTCATTTCGGGCCACCGCTGCTGAAATTTCACTTTAATGGTATGTATAGTTATGTTTTATGTCTATACATAAAAACCGAGGGACGTGAAATGATTTTTGCACGACGAGCCATGCTTGCAACGGGGTGGGCCAGCAATGTCCGTTTGGACGTGTCGCATGGTCGGATCACCGCGCTCGAAACCGATCAAAACGCCAAGCAAGGCGATACAACGGTCGATACGTTATTGCCCGCGCTGGCAAACTTGCACAGCCACAGCTTCCAGCGTGCGATGGCGGGGATGACCGAATTCCGGATGGCGGGCAAAGACAGCTTTTGGACATGGCGTGATCTGATGTACCGTTTCACTGCGCATCTGACGCCAGAGCATGTCGAGGCGATTGCGGCGTTTGTCTTTCTGGAAATGCAGGAAGCGGGTTACGCCAGCGTCGGCGAGTTTCACTATCTACATCATCAGCCCGGCGGCATGCCCTACGAGGATCTCGGCGAACTTTCGGCCCGCATTGCAGCGGCTGCCGCAGCTACTGGGATCGGGCTGACCCACCTGCCAGTGCTCTATACATACGGGGGGGCTGGCCAGATGGCACTGACAGCGGGGCAGGCGCGCTTTGGCAACTCTGTGGATCGCTTTAACGACCTTGTCGCGCGGGCCAGAGGCGCCATTGCTGATCTGCCAAAGGATTGTCGCGTGGGTATTGCGCCACATTCCCTGCGGGCCACCTCACCTGATGATCTCAAGACGGTTCTTGCGGCCCATGAAGCGGGGCCGGTTCACATTCACATCGCGGAACAACCCCAAGAAGTGGCAGATATCCAAGCAGTGCTTGGGGCACGGCCTGTTGAGTGGTTGTTGGCGAATGCAGAGGTCAACGCGGACTGGTGCCTGATCCACGCCACCCACATGACGGATGCAGAGACCGTGAACATGGCAAGGTCTGGCGCTGTCGCAGGGCTTTGCCCGATCACAGAGGCAAATCTGGGCGATGGCCCCTTTAACGGGCCAGCCTATCTGAATGCAGGCGGGGCGTTTGGAGTGGGCTCGGATTCAAATGTGCTGATTTCGCTCACCGAAGAGTTGCGCACCTTGGAATATTCCCAGCGCCTGCGCGACATCGCGCGCAATGTCTTGGTTGTGGGAGAAGGCTCGGTTGGGGAAACCCTCTACTGCGGGGCTGCGAAAGGCGGTGCGCAGGCTTTGGGGCGTGGCACCGGCGATATCTCGGTCGGAGCATGGGCGGATTTGGTGGCGGTTGATAGTGAAGCGCCTGCATTATGCGCCTTGAAGGAACATCAATTGCTGGATGGCTTGGTCTTTGCCGCCAAAGACGAGATAGTAACAGATGTCTGGTCAGGGGGGCGTCATGCGGTCAAACAGGGCAAACACATCCACCGCGATGCGATCACCGCCGCCTATCGCTCTGCGATGCAAAGCCTGATGGCCTTGCTTTGATCCGGATAGGTCAGGCGGATTTCTAATAGCGCGGCGTCTTCTGTCAGTGTCAGCGCGACGTTTGGCGTTGTGACAAACACGGTGTCGCCTGTGGCAACCGCCACCCCATCAATCTCGGGTGCTCCACTAAGGACATGGAGCACCATGAGCCCGTGATCGGGGCGGGTGATATCACCAATCAGCGGCCCACGCCGCGTCAAAACCTCTCCTTCACATGATCGCGGATCAAACATGAGGTTTAGGTCGGTAAGCGGCCCATTGGCCAAACGGGCATAAACTTTCAGCCCCCCGTCAAAGCGGATCGGCTCCCAAGTGCGGGCCTCGATAGACGAGGTCGGTGTATCCAGTGTCATAGTCCCGCCAGAGACCACGGTCAGAATGCGCACCATACCCGCGAAATCGGAAAATGGACCGTCCTGAGAAACATCAGCGCGGCTGAGTGTCCATGCGGGCTGGTCAAGATACAGGCCCTTCGCGATGTTGCGCGTGACGCCGCCACCGTTCTTCCATGGGACATCAATCAAAGCGCCGAATTTCAAAGTTTGCATGGAAAACCTCTCTCTGTCACTCAACAGCACGCATAGCCGCGCCCTGCCCTCTTCATAAATGATGTGACACCTCTCATTAAGTCTAGACATTAAATCTCAATACGCGCCTTTCGAGGCCTGACAAAAGCGCGCATTCGATCACATGGCGAAAGGGTCAGAAACGTTGGTCCATACGAGCGGCAATCACAAAACCACGTGGTGACCACACCGGCGCGCCAAAGGCCCGGATACATTCTCATCCTCTTCAGAGAACCACCCTAGTTTGTGGCGAGACGTGGTGAGACTAACGAAGATATGGAAGCGTCGATGATTGTTTGAAGCGTCTCGCGGTTGGGCGAGGTCTTGGCAAAGACGTTCAGACCCTGTGCAATGCACAGAAGATATTTTGCCTGGCTCTCGGGGTGTTCAAAGGAATCGCGCTTCAATGCCTCGCGAAAGGCGATTTCCAGGCGGGTCAGATGATCCAACATGAGCTGGGCAACGTCGTCATCCACCTCTTTCAGTTCGACGAAGGCGTTTGTTCCCAAGCATCCCCAACGCCGGTTTCCGTTGACGATACCGTTCGCGATAAAGTCGAAATAGGCGCGAATTCCGTCCAGGCCGCATGGGTTGGTTTCCAGCAATTCAAGGCCCGGACGGTTCATACTGTCCAGATACCGCCGGATGACAGCTAGAAACAGCCCATGCTTGCTGCCGAATGCCGCATAAACACTTCCGGGGTTTAACCCCATCGCATCACAGACGTCTTGAATTGACGCACCGGAATAGCCACGACGCCAGAAAACTTCGATCGCGCCATCAAGCACTTTTTTTTCATCGAACTCTCTATGACGGCCCATTCCGATACCAGATTTCCCAATTCTTTTGCTTAGATGTATACACTATCTATGGCAAAGCGAGCGGATGGTATAGAGGGCGGACCTACCAAGGTTTGATCTGAGCGGTTCGCGGGCCGTTAAAACAGGACGGGTTCCTGCAAGGCCATAGCGCATGTTCCAACCCGTCACAGCTTGGGTCTTGCCATGGTCGCCTATCCGCGAATGGCCAACTGGCAACGTCCCAGCAACCACGCGCGGCACCCTCATTGATCACTTTCCCCCTATGCCCTCAACGACGCGGGTGCCGCAGCTTTGTCCGCCTGGTCTATAAGTCCCGCCAGATCATTCAACGATTTCAGTCGGTAATCAGGCTCCATCCCAAAGCTTTCCATCTGCATGCGCAGCAGTTTGAACATCGTTGTCGGGCCAACCACCGCGGCAGAAGAAATTTCCTCTGCCAACGCCTCAGGGGTTACGCGTTCAATCCAGGCAACCCGAAAGCCGAAATTCTTGGCGGCGCAGGCATCAAAAGCGTTGGATGACACGAAAATCGTATTCTCCGGCTTAACCTTCAGGACAGCCTCCACCAACTCATAGGCATCTTTGTGCGGCTTGAAGATACCGGCCTTGTCGATGCTGATGACGGATTGCAGTTTTGCATCGAGCCCAGAGTTTGAGACCAGAGCATCAAGTATCTCTTGGTTGCCGTTCGACAGGATAGCGAGCGGCACGCCTTCCAGCGCATCAAGTGCTGTCAGGCAATCGACATGCGGATCAAGATGCAGGTATTTGTCCATTATCCGGTCGCGCACGGCCTTTTCGGCGGTCACACCGATGGCGTTGAGCGTATAGTTTAGCGACTCTTCGGTGATCTCCCAAAAGCTGCGATAGCTGCCCATCATCGAGCGAAGCCATGTGTATTCCAACTGCTTAAGCCGCCAGACCTGGGTGATCAGTTCGCCGTGCTCGGGGAATTCCTGATTGGTGATCTGCGAGACAGATTGAACGTCAAAGAGTGTTCCGTAGGCGTCAAAGACAAAAGCGTCGATAGTCATGTTCGTTTCTCCTGATATTGGGATTGCTGTTCTAGAGGGCCAGAAAGGCGAAGCTGGCAAGAAATACCGATGCAGCCGAGACTGCGCCGGCCGCGCGTAGGAATGACCAGTGCAAATCTGCGGACAGCCCCCGTGTCAGCGCATGCAGAAATAAAGCCATAGAGATGAGAGAGATCGTCGCAGCGATTGCGGTGTGGCCGGGGGCGCCGTTGATCCAGAAGGCGGCGGCAGGCGCCCCGACCCAGAGTGCCAGCGACGACGCAGACACAAGGGTCATCAGGCGTAACAGCGGCACCCGCCCGCCAAAGGCCCGCGTCATTGCCCATATGACAACGGTGAACCCCAACCAGAGCAACAGAGTTTGTGCCATGCCACCCAGCGCGACGTAAAAGAGCGCCTCGCTCTTTGCGACGCCCAGCGCCTCGACCTGTTCGCTATGCGCAAGAAATGTGGCAAAGCTCCACAAGAGCCCCGCCGTCGGCAGACCCAACACGGCCTGCCAACGGCTTTCTGTAAAGATCGTGGCGTTTACCACGGCACCAAGCCCCACAGCAGAATGGGCGCCCACAGTGCGGCCAGGATCAACAACCATTCGCTGCTGTCATAGCGGGTACGGGTCACCTGTGCCCAGCCATGCATTTTTTCGACTAGCTCCTGCGCCGTATACCTCTCTTGTGCGGCCACCTCGCCTTTCAACTTTTCGGCGGCCAACGACACCAAGATCGTCAGGATGAACCCGACCGGAACAGAAATCAGCGCGGTTGCGAAGCCGAGCTTGGCGACCAGACCAGTGCCAACCGAGAAATCGGGCAGGACGTAAGGCGACAGCAAGATATAGGTGACGCCAGACACCAGGCTGCCCGTGAAAGCCCCCCAAGAGTTGATGCGCGTAGACCACACACCCAAGACCACCATTGGGGTGATTGCCGTGGCGCACATCCCGAAGGCCCAGAAAATCGAGGTAATCAAAAACGCAGGTGGATCGAGCGACACCAGAAGCGACACCACTCCAGTACCTGCAAGGGCCAAGTAACCGTAACGTAGCTGTTTTGCCTCGGTGAGGTGTGGACGCAGAACGCCGACGATGTCATGGCCGACCACCGTCGCCACGCCAATCATCAGGCCAGCAATGGTCGAAACTCCGGCGGCTAGGACACCCGCGATGACAAAGGCTGAAACCCAATCGGGATTGTACGCCAGATTCAACAGCAACGTGGTCTTGTCCGCCGCCTCAGGCGTTAGTTCCTGCCCAATCAATGCAAAGTGATACACACCTGCAAAGCCCAAGGCATAAGTGCCCAGAAACATCAATCCAACCCAGAGACAGAACCAAGGGACCACCCGACGGGCCGACTTGATGTTCTCCGAGGTCAGCACTCGCTGTGCCAACTGCGGCAGTCCAAGCGTTCCGATTGTTAGTGCAACGAACAACGCCACATAGAAACGGGCCTCGAATTTGAGGTCGAAGAACGTCGGGATGCGTTCCAGCAAGGTATCGGTGAGGCTACCGTATCCCAATGGCGGAAACCAGAAACCGGGCACGCCCATCGCCTTGAGGATCGCGGCAAGAGGTACGAGCAGGGCGATCATCATGATCACCATCTGTATTGCATCGTTATATGTCGCGCCCTTCATTCCCCCGATTGTGATGTAGCCCGTGATCACCAGCGCCGACAGGATCAAAGACGGAGTATATGGCAGCCCAAGCAGAACCTCGAACACCTTGGCGATGCCGATGAACTGACCGACCATATACATCAGCATGATCAACAGCATCCAGCCAGCAGCCAGAAAGGCAGTGCTGCGCCCGTATCGCGTCTGGACAAAGTGTACTGAAGTGAACACTTCCATCCGGTACAGCGACGCGCCGTATAGCATCACAAGTAGAGGAACGCTCAGGATCAGTTGCACCCACATGCAAATGAACGGCAGATGTAATTGTTGGATCAGGGCCACCACGCCCAGAAATGTGGCGACGCTCATCCATGTGGATGACGCAGCCAGTGAGTTGACGAAGGGGCCAATGGAACGGCCTGCCAAGTAAAGGTCTGTCGCGTTGGCTGTTTTCTTTTTGCTGAAGAGCGCGACAGCATAGTACAGGCCGAACACGGCAGACGTGATCCCCAAACCAAGCCATATATTTTGAAGTTGCCAATCTGCCGGGGTCATTTTGTGCCCTCCGTCAGGGCAAGCGCGTCTGGACCTTTACCTTGCACACCAGATCCTTCGAGACCTGTTTCTCGGCTATGAAAAAATCCGGCGTTTTCGGCTTCAATCTCGTCCTCTAGCTGGTTTGCATAGCGACACCAAACCATCGACCACAGCAGCACGCCAAGCGAACCAAGTGTGATGGCGATGAAGTAATGGATTGGCAGCCCGAGTATCCGGATACTGTTATCCGTGCCCAACATGACCGCCCAAAGACCCGTATGCCCGAGCAGGACATAAACGATGCCGAACCCGACGGTAGATCGTATTTCTTTCCTGTAAGCGTTCAAAAGAAGCTCCTCCCTCTTTCCGGTTGCAGGAACCGCCCTGATCTCCTCAACAGCGCGATTTCCTTTGAAGACAGCGCATCAAGAACGCCATGACTCGGAACGTTAGGTTTTCTTGAATTTAAATTCAAGAAAAATAGAGGTGTGTTTTGCGGCCAGTTTTGACCCCAACGACACGCGTGATCTGATCTTTGCGCTGGCCATCAACGCGCCTGCAATTGGCGGCGGATTGGGTGCCCACTTGGGAAGACTGGGAACAAGCCTGCGGCGGCGTGTCGAAACCATGAATTCTCTCGAAAGTGCCTTGGTCCCCGGCTTGAACCGACTGTGATAGAGGGGCGATCCGCGCAGTTCTTCGAGCGTCGCCTTGACGGGCAGTCATCCGGTTCCCTCGCCCCATGCCCGCCTATGCCGTCTGGGCGTAGCATCGGTTTGCCCTGAGCTTACGCAATGTCTGGGAATTGGTTTTGGAACAGGCCGCAATCGTGTCGCCTGAACGCATCTGGATTTGGGGCCAGCGGTTCAGAACGCAGATTGCGACCAAGGATCGTTGCGTTCGCCCATGTCCTGCAGAAAGCTGAGGTGCCGGGCGTGGGCACACCAGATCTGCGATACTCAGTCCGCCGACACCTCGGCAATGAAGTCCTCTGCCACTTCAAGGTAGCGGTCGATGTCGGCCTCTGTATGCACAAAGGACACTTGGGGGCCCGCGCTTGCGATAGCCTCCCAGATCCCTCGATTGGCCATGAAGACGCGCCGAGCGTCGCTGAAAGCCTGATCGAGCGATGGAAGAGCTTCGTCCAGATTGCGGGGAAGCTCGGGCGCAAGGCAAAAGCCCGAGCGCGGGCCGTAACGGAAGGCCCGCCATGGCAGGCCATGCGTGGTAATGATGCGTTCGATTCCGTCCGCCAACCGTGAACCGAGCACTGCCACACGTGCATAGGCGGCTTCGGTCAGGATATCCTCAAGCACCGCGCGCGCCGCAGCCAGCGTGATGGCACTGCCATAGGTCGTACCTCCAATGGCAAGGCCGCGCACTTGGGCCACGTCCACATCCCGGTGCCGTTCGACAAACCCGCCCAGTTCTGCCGTCATCCCATAGGCCCCAAGCGGCATCCCCGAGCCCAATCCCTTGCCAAGCGTCACAAAATCCGCAGATAGGCCATGCGCCCGGATAAGGCCCCCATAGGCAAATTGCCAACTGTGCGTTTCATCCAACGCAAAGAGCGCGCCCGCCGCTTTTGCCAGCCGGTAAGCCTCTTCCAGAAAACCGGGCTCTGGCAATACGAGCGAACAGTTAGTGAGTGCGGGCTCGGTCAGAATAAGCGCGACATCATCGTCCTGCAGTGCCCGCGCCAGCGCCGGAATATCGTTGAACGGCACGTTGACCGTATCTGCCGTCGCCCTTGCCGAGATGCCCATGCCATCGGGGGCAGCATCGGCATTCGCGCCCGGCGCGCCGCCTTCGGCCATCGTGGGCTCGATATGGCCGTGATACTTGCCTTCGAATAGCACGATCTTTTGCCGGTCAGTAAAGGCCCGCGCGATCCGGATAACCTCGGTATTGGCGGCCGAGGCGCTGAGCGTGTATTGCCACATCGGCAGGCCGACACGGTTGCGCAGCAACTGCGAGACGGCAATTGCATCTTCGGTCGGCAGAAGAAACTGCATGCCGCGCGCGGCTTGCCGTGCAATCCTGCGGGTGACCGCGTTTTCGCCATGTCCGGCGGTGTTGCTAAGATCCGCGTGATTGAAGTCGAGATAGGTGTTGCCATCGACATCGCGAAAGCAGCTTCCAAATCCTTCGGCAACAAAGATCGGTCGATGTCGGTAAAGCCCCGCCATCCAAGCCATCGGAACCCCATCCGGCATCACGCCACGAGCGGTTTCAAGTAGGGCAGCCGAGCCTGCCGTACGCGATGCGAAAGCCGCGGATTCCCGTGTGAGGATTTCGGCCAGCCTTGATCCATTCAGCCGTCCCAGCATCCGCAGCTCCTGTATGACGTGCATCTCTCAGGCATCTAGCCTGTGGCCATGACAAACATCAACTGTCTGTTGAACGGGGTGGTTTACTGCTCGATGGGCGCACATCTGTCTGGTCGAAACGGGGTTGCAGCAGGGACAAACTATGCGAATTGCGCCCCCTCAAGAACTGGGCCCGCGTACCGTGATGATCGGCGTCCACTCTCCACCCGCACGAACGGCGGGAAGGAGGCAATGTTGTGGTGTTAAACTGAGCGTTCCTTTCTGATCCCGTAGGTGTTTTTCCTGCGGAAGGGCGCGGTGCACTCACCCCGAGCAACAGGATACCGGTTGCAATTGGCAAAGAGACGCGGGCTCAGATCTGCGTCAAGGGCATGTGCTTGACTGTAACCGTCCCTTTAAGTGGCGGTTTTCCGGCTTGAGCTAACCATAGCGTTCTTGCGTCTCCAACCGGGAAACTGATCAAGCAATCTGTGCCACACATGATACCACGTGCTGCCTTGCTTCCAGCAAAGGCGTCTCGTCCCCCGTCGTCAGAGACAGGACCATGGCGCCCTGGAAAAGCGCGACAACGAGGTTCGGGGTAAGTGTGGTCTTGTTTCCGGCCAAGGCTTTGCTGAGCCAATCCCGTAGCCGGTTGTAGAATGCTCGCACCGCATCAGAGGTTCCTTCCGGCAGGTGCGTGGCAATTGAACCAAGAACAGCACAGAGGCAGGTCGAACTTTCTACACGATACGCCTCAATGTATCCATCAGCGAGGCGCAACAAGCGGTCGCTTGCGGTCTCGGACGGATCATCGGGTGCGCCCAGTGAGTCTATGAACCTGTTGGCGTAGCGGCTTGTGACTTCGGCGCCCAACTCCGCTTTTGTGGGGAAGTGGTAGTGAATTGAAGCGCTCTTTACCCCGATAGCCTCGGCAATGTCGCGAAAGCTGACCCCATCAAAGCCGTTCTTGCGAATTTCGCGCTCAGCATAATCAAGGATTTGCTCGGCTCTACTCTTAAACATGTCTTTGGGTCCCTTTTGTACCTATCACTAGATAGCGATCATAGAAGCTGGTGCAAGACTACAATTAAACCCATCAGTTGATAGCGGCTCATCTTGGTTTGGGGATGCGCGTCATCGTGAAGCGACAGGGTAGATAGGAAAAAGGTGATGCCCAGCGAATTGCCTGACAAGCAATTTGCCCACCATGTCTGCGGGGCTGAACCGCCGCTGATCGCAGAGATCTCGACACCGGATTGACTGGGCCAAAAGCACCGCGCTCTGAACTATTGAAGGGCTTGCGCACTAACACCGCTCCAGCGTCGTCTCAGGGGCAATCACAGGCGGACCCTGCTTTAGCAGTAATGCGCGCAATTAGATCTTGTGCCAAATCAGGGCCGGAAAGATCCACCTCGTGACATGCCACAGGGGTCGACAGAGGCCTGCTGCATCCCATTCCGACCGTTTCATGACCCGCATCTTCGAAAGTGGAAGAAAGGGACTGACCAAGGCCAGCCCCTGCCCCTGCCACAAGGGCAAGGGGTCGATCGGTTGGCATTACTCAGACCGCTGGCGGCTGTGCGTAAACAAGATGCCCTGTCTTTATCCAAAGCTTTGCGCCGTTCGCACCTGCAACCGCATGCAGTGACCCGCCGTCAGGAAGCCGGAGCCACGACCCTATGTGCAGCTCGTTTCCGTTTTCGGTGATTTCCCCACCAATCACGAGCAATTCCAGCCCACCATCCGCATCGAGAGCAAGCGACGCGCCCGCGTCAAGATGACGATAGGTGACTGTTTCGCGCGAGTCCTCGTGCAGGATCGCGGTGGCGACCCCGTCGACCGGAGCGGCAAGTTCATCCGCCATGTTTTTCCGGAACTGGTTGCGGTCATTCATGTCGAATTGCCAGAGCTTGACGAAGATTGTGCAACCCGGCTCGGACCCTGGGGTATGTTGCGTTGTAGGAGGATTGCGGACATAGGTCCCTGCGGGGAAGTCGCCGTGCTCATCCTGGAAAACACCATCGAGCACGATGAACTCTTCACCACCAGTATGGGTGTGGGCAGAGAACTTGCTGCCCGGCGCATACCGAACGATGGTCGTGGCGCGTGCCACTTCACCACCGATCCGGTCGAGCATACGCCGGTCAACGCCTTTCATGGGCGAGGCCTGCCACTCAAGCGCATTGGAGTGCACAACAACGCGTTTAGAGAAATCTGCATTCAGTTCCATCTGTGAGTTCCTTTGTGCTTGAGTTGCAGAGGGAGTTACGCCGCGATACTGGGCCGCGCGTTCATCTTCTTGCGCCACGCAGCGAGATTGGTAAGGTTAGCAGGGATCTCAATTTTGGCGAAGTCGGCAAATGCCAGCCCAGCGAAAACCGTGATGTCAGCCATCGAGAATTTGTCACCGGCAACATAGGCGCTTTTGCTCAGGACTTCGTCTAGATACGCCATGGTGTTCGTCGCGACGTCGCGCTGCTTCAGGCCCCAATCTTTATTCTGGTAGACTTCCAGTTTGGGACCAAGGCCGGGGGTAGCGTGATGAAAGTAGTTCCCCACGGCGTTCAACAGCCCGGTTTCGGCGCGGATATTCATCATCGAGATAACTGCGCGTTCCCGGTGGTTTTCGCCTGTCAGAGAGGGGCCATTTTCGAATTCGCCGTCAATGTACTCGATAATCGCGTTGCACTGTGAGATTCGCGTGCCATCATCGAGTTCGAGGCAAGGTACGGCCGCATCCGGGTTGATCTTCTTGAATGCCTCGGTGCGATGTTCACCGCCCATCACGTCGACCGGGATGAATGAGACATTTTCAAAAGCGCCTTTCTCGGCAAGTGCGATCCGAACGCGGGCGGGGTTCGGGAAACCTTCAACATCATAGATCTTCATGGGACATCCTTTCCAAGGGTTTTGTTTTCGTGATGACTATCTATCAGTAGATAGTCTAAGCAGGAAGAGGGTTTTCCGTTCATCTTGAAAGAGATCACGCGTTAGTGATCGGAACTCTTGGGATCACCGCCAATCAGGCGCTTTTGCGCGAAACCGACTATAAAGCGTGTCTAGACTGCGACCGAGAGCGCTTTTTGCGCAGCCCTCTTAGCAGCTTGACCGTCGGTGTTCTGCCTGGCCCGTGTTACAAGATGGGGTGTTCTGCGGGCCCGGAAACCACTGCCGCCAAGGGAATATCCCCAAAGTGGCGGAGCCATGCCCGGCGAAATCCCGCTGTGGTTCCATAGCCCACACTCCGCGCCGCCACGGGAATCGAAGCGCCTTGGATCAGGGCGATATGGGCAAGGCCCAGCCGCCACCGTGTTACGTAGGCCAGCGGGCTGGTCCCAAGACAATCGCTGAAATCCGCCATGAACCGGGATCGCGACATGCCAGCCTCTGCCGATAGCATTTCGACTGTCCAAGGCCGGGCTGGGGCAGCGTGGATGGCAATCAGTGCGCGATGCAGGCGCGGGTGTGACAGGCCAGCCAGCAACCCAGGGTCTGGCGGACCTGCGTCAATGGCACGGCGCAGCACCAGAACCAGCATCGCCTCGAACAGGCGGGCCATAGCAAGTTGCGATCCGCAACGCCCGGATTGCGCTTCGGCAACCAGCACATCGGCCAAGGCCGCAAGACCGGGGCAGTTTTCTCTGGCAACTGCCAGACGGGCGGGGCTGCCATGCAGCACCTGCGCCAAAGGCAGGGCACACTCAAGGCGGGTTGCGACCAAGGCACCGGGTTCCGGCGTGTTGGGGGGGCGAGTGAACAGCACCAGTAAAGTCGGGGTCAACACCAGCGCTGCCCGTGGATCATCCGCCGCGCAAGGCGTTGCGACGGGCCGCAATGCAGACATCAGCGAAGAAAGCCGATCCTGCCGCAGAATGGGACGATCGGAAACAAAATTGGGCACATCGACAGTCATGAATCCCATAATGCATCATGCAACATCCCCCTGCAATGGAAGATACAATGCTCATTCCCCGCCAGACCGCTCCCGCACTGACCGTTCCTACGCTTGATCACGGCCCGTTCAATCTGGCAACCGCTACACCGCAGCGCGGCACGGTCATCTGCTTTTACCGGGGCCTGCACTGCCCGATCTGCGCCACCTATCTGACTGAACTGGACAAACAGACCCCGGCCTTTGCCGAGCGCGGCATCGAGACGATTGCCATCAGCGCTGACGGCGCTGATCGTGCCCGCGCGATGGCCGACAAGATCGGCGCGACCGCGCTGCGCTTTGGCCATGATCTGCCCTTGCCCGTGGCGCGGGACTGGGGCCTCTACATCTCGACCTCGCGGGGCAAGACCTCTATCGGGATCGAAGAGCCTGCGCTGTTCTCGGAACCGGGGCTGTTCATTGTCAACACAGACCAGTCCATCTATTACCTGTCGGTGCAGTCGATGCCCTTTGTGCGTCCCAGCTTTCGCGAATTACTTGGGGCGGTCGATTTTGCGATCGAAAAGAACTACCCAGCGCGGGGCGAATACACAGGCAGTCTTGGGACAGCCTAAGCGACTGAACCGACCGGGCGCATCTTGTGTTCAAAGGACGCCGCGACGAGGGCAAGCCCAAGTTCGAGGACCTCAAGCTCGCTTTGTGTGATGTTCAATGGCGGCAGGAACACCGGATCGCTCATGATGTATCCGACCCCACGCTCGCCAACAATCGAAACACCGGCACCGGCCAATTTTTCGATATCGCGGTAGATCGTCCTGAGGGAGATCTCCATCCGATCCGCGATTTGCTCGCCTGTGTGGAGTTTCCCGTCTCGAAAGACCTGATTGATGTCAAACAGGCGATCGGCGCGCCTCATAGCCTCATTTCAACACGAGAGGGATATGATAGGACAGTACCATACTGTTCGGATCGATGCTCATGATGAACGGCGTCAACGCCTCGTTCTCCATGGAACCGGCCATCGCGGTCTTTGCAGCTTCCGAGTTGGTCCACCGGACGTGATCCATCCACATCCCGTCCTCGCCTTCCGACAAGACACGGCCGATGAACCCGTCCATGGCGCACAAAGCCAGCATCGTGTTTGCCGCCGCCGCCACAAAGTGCTCGCGCTCGACACTCTCGGCCAGACGAAACTGTACAATCTCAATTACGCCGGCTGCCGTCGCTGCCGTCGCTGCCGACGGGTCACAGTCCTGAGCCCGCGCGCCCGTGGAAAGCGCGACCGCTGCCGCCATTGAGGTGAGGATAATCTTTTTCATTGCTTACTCCTTTGCCGCATGGCTCAAGGGGGTAGCACAGGCCAACTGACACGGTCTGTCAGTTATCTGCGGCCCTCCAAGATCATCCTTCGGGTGCATGGCCCTTCCATTCAGGGGCAAGTCATAGAAGCCGCGCCAGAAGCGTCGCAGCGCCCGCTTCGGCTGCCTCCTGCGCTCCGGCTAGGTAACCGGGTTCGGTGCGGCTGGTCTCAGAGCCGATCAGGGTCAGCCGGTGTTGCCATGCGCCTTCGACCCATGGGCCGGGGTTGGGTGACGGGTGGTCACCTGCCGTCAGGTCGTCAGGCGTGGCCGTCAGCGGATCGGCGGCCCAGTCCTTGTAAAGCGTGGCTTTGGGCCGGCCCGCATGCGGGCCGAAAAGCTGTTCCAGCTGCTGGACAGAGGCGGCGATGACAGCCGCCGCACCCGCCTGCACACGGGCCTTGGCCGGAACACCAACGAAGCCGAACAGCGCCGCCTGCCCCGTCGCCGTCGTGGCGTCGTGGATTTCAACCAAAGGCCCGCTTTGGCTGCGCGCCGCGCCCGACAGCCCCGCGTCGCGCCAGAAGGCGCGATCATAGACCACAACCAGCTTGGCATGCGGTGCCATCCATGTCGGTGTGCCCTGCCAGAGGCGGAGGACAGACGCGGGCATTGGCGGATCGAAGGCGATTTGCGCCGCCAGCAAGCGCGGTGGCACGGCCAGCAGCACGTGCGGGGCAGAAAGGCTGCCACCATCGGTCGTCACATCGACACCGGTGGCGGTCAGCGCCAAATGCGTAGCGCAGGTGTTCAGGCGGATCGCATCTGCCGGCAGGTCGCGCGCCAATGCCGAGACCAGCGCCGCCGTACCCCCGCCCATCCGCATAGAGGCTGGCTCCTGCTGCATACCCGAATACCTTTGTACAGAGCCCTGACCACGCTGGAACAGCAAATCGCCCGTATCCGACTGGGCAAAAGACGTCACGCCCGCCCCGTTCACAAAGTTCCCGAAGTCGGGTTGCATACCGGGCCAGAACCAGGACGGGCCGAGGTCAAAGGGGCCAGAGCTGTTGCCAGAGTCATCCACCGACAGGATGCGCCCGCCAAGGCGGTCGCGCGCCTCGATCAATTGAACGTCGATCCCGGCCCGATGCAGCGCCCGGGCCGCTGTCACGCCCGAAAGACCACCACCGATAACAATAACCTTTGGCAAAATCATCCCTCCGAGGTCGTGGGCGGCGGCGGAACTACTGGCACATCGCGCTGCTGGCCGCCGCCTGTTATGGCCACGACCTTGCCCGCAAAGCACATTCCAATCACCCAACGATCTATCCGCAGTTACACATTTGATAGAGGGTGCCGATCCCACACGCAATATCTATCTATCAGTTGGTAGCCTCCCTGAATTGATCAAGAAGGCCGCCACTGTAGCTATCCCTGACGCGGCGCTGGTCCGCATGCGAGAAGGGGGCTATAGCAACTTCAGCTTTTGCGATCTGGCCACTGATGTGGGTTTGAAAGGTGGGCTTTCGCTGGGCGTTGGCGAGTGACGGCGGCATCAGATAGGTTCACAGACCATAGGATCTGAGCATTATTGGCGTCATTCCGTAGCGTTGTTTGAACAATCGCGAGAAATGCGCCGAGCCTTCAAATCCGCAAGAAAGGGCAATTTCCGTTAGCGAAAGTGAGCTGCCCTCGATCAGGGTGCGGGCGCGATGCAGGCGCAGATCGCGGGAATAGGCCTGTGGGCTCTTGCCCAAGTGGCGCGCGAAGAGACGCTCAAGCTGCCGCGCCGACAGGTTAATGCTTTGGGCGATCTCGGCGGTTGATTGTGGAAACTCAATGTTGGTTTCCATTGCCTTCAGAGCTTTGCGCAGGGGGCCGTCCGGTAAGCTGGCTAAATCGCTTAAGCCCTGCGGTTGCTCGCTTTCGGCCATTCGCAGGCGTTCCAAAAGCAAGACACGGCCCACGTCCCGCATCAAGACCAATGAGGTCATCTCAGCGATCAGCGCCAGAACCACATCAGCGGTTGCGGCCATGCCCGCGCTTGTCACCAGATTGCCCGATCTGTTGAAAAGAGTGTTGGTGCCCCTTTCAGCTATTCCTGCCTCCTCTAGCATCGGGCGCCCTTCCCAGTGCACGGCGGCGGTTTCGGCGGCACCTGCGGTAAGAAGCGCTTGTGCGGCATCTGACAAGACCACGGCCAGCCCGCCCGCGTTTCGCACGCGCTGCAGGCGCGGCAGGAACCGGCGCAGTGCACGTGCCATTTCCGACCCACCGGTCACGATCAGAAGATCCGGCAGGTTCGTCGTCGAGTCCATCGGTGTGACTGTGATTTCCATTCCACCAAGTGACGTTAGCGTGTTCGCGGCGTCGACGGATACGATCTGCAGCCGGAACAACTCGCGGCCCGCCAAACGGTTGGCAATGCGAAAGCTGTCGAAGGCAATGGCAAGCTCTGTCGCAACGAAACCCTGCGCAAGCAGGATTTCGACCAATTTCGGACCATTTTCCTTGGGGCTAGGCCCGGACACGCAGGTTTTCTGGGTCATAGAGACACTCGGGCACCACTGTCGCCTGCGTAGGGACCCCTATCACCTCCACCATCAGCGCTGTGCCTTCTGCGGCAAAAGCGGGTTCCACGAAACCCATGGCGATATTCTTGCCTACCCGGTGCCCCCACCCAACGGAGGTGACCGATCCCACAACCCGACCGTCGCACAGGATCGCATCGCCCCCATGCGCGGTGGCATGCGTGGCATCGAGGACCATCGAAACAAAGGCACGGCGGTGGCCTTCGGCGATCATCTTTGCCAGCGCCGCCTTGCCGATGAAATGGGGTTTATCCATCTTTACAAAGCGCCCGAGGCTGGATTCGAACGGGGAAAACTCGGTCACGAGGTCCGCCTTCCAATGGCGATATCCCTTTTCCATGCGCATAGATTCAACAGCGTAGGACCCAAACAGCCGCAATCCGTGCGCCTCGCCCGCCTTTCGCAGCGCCAGATAGGCCGCGTAAAGCTGCGCGTTCGGGACGTGGATTTCATAGGCCAACTCGCCCGAGAAACTGACCGACATCACCACAGCAGGTGCGATGCCAACAAAGGCCCGCCGCACCGAGAGCCAAGGAAAGGCCGTGGCCGACCAATCCCCGCGCGACGCGGCCGCCAGCACATCACGTGATTTTGGACCGGCCAGCACAAGGATCGTATGATCATTCGTCAGCGACCGGATGCTGACCGACCCATCCTTGGGCATATGCGCCGTCAGCCAGTCCATGTCGTGATATTCTGACGCCGCCGCCGAACCATACCAGATCGTGCCGTCATCGATATTCGCAAGCGTCGCCTCGCCCTTGACCATACCGTGATGGTTCAAAAGATAGCCAAGCCCAACCTTGCCGACCTTCCGCGTCATCCGCCCGCAAAACATCGTGTCCAGCCAGTCCTGCGCACCCGGCCCGGTGATTTCGAACCGGTTGAAGCCGTTGACTTCGGTCATCCCGACGCCGGTTTGCACTGCGCGCACCTCGGCTGCGACCACGTCGAACGCCTCATTGAATCGGAAGCCGTGGGTTTCGTGGAAGTCAGGCGAGGGCTTGATGTAAGCCATACGCTCCCAGCCGTTCACGACGCCGAATTCGGCACCTTCTGCCGCCAGGATCGGTGTCAGGGGCGTGGTTTTCATCGGTCGGCCAGCCGGGCGGTGTTCGTGCGGCAGGTGAAAGCGAAATTCGTTCTGGTAATCCTCAATGGCCTTGAGGGCGCAAAGTTCCACATTCGCGTGGTTCGTAAAGCGGCGCGGGTCGATGACCCAGGTGTCATACTGCGCTTCGCCATGCACGATCTGCTGCGCCAGAAGCCAGCCATGGCCGCCTCCCTCTCCAATCCCGGCGCGCAGGCCGATGATGCAGAATGCGTTGCGTTTGCCCGGAATCGGGCCGACCAGAGGTGCTCCATCAATGGTATAGGTGATCGGACCATTGACGATGGTGTGGATCCCCACTTCCTCCAACGCGGGCATACGTTTGAAGACGTTTTCTAGCACGGGCAGCACGCGGTCAGTGTCCGATGGACAAAGCGCGTTGACGAAATGTGGATCCACCCCGTCCATGCCCCATGTCCGGCAATCCTGTTCGTAAAAGCCGACCAGCAGCCCCTGTTTTTCCTGACGCGAATAGAAATCGTCGATCGGGCAGCGCAAAAGAGGCACCCGTTTGCCAAAGTCGATTATCCCCTGGATCGGTTCGGTCAGGAAATACTGATGCTCCATCGACATGACCGGGTGATGCACCCCCATCATCGCGCCAACCTCGTTCACGCGATAGCCGCAGGCGTTCACCACAATCTCGCAGGCGATATCGCCTTGGTCGGTATGGACAATCCAGCTATCGTCTTTCAATTGCGTGAGGCCTGTGACAGGCGTGTTGCGATAGACCTCTGCCCCTGCCTTGCGAGCCCGTCTTGCGAGCGCTTGACAGAGCTGCGCGGGGTCGATGTCGCCATCCTCGCCGTCCCACAACCCGCCCACCAGACGATCAGTGGTGATCAGCGGATGGCGGCGGGCGCATTCGGCGGCATCGAGGATTTCAAACTCCACCCCCATCACCTTGGCTTGGCTGGCAAAGTGGCGATAGCCATCCATTGTGGTTTCGGAATTGGCGAGGCGGATACCGCCATCGCCGTGATGGTAATTGATCGGATAATCAGGATCTGCAGCCAATTCCTTGTAGAGACTAATCGAATGGCTTTTCAGTCCCACCATCGTCTGGGTCATTCCAAAATTGGTGACCTGCGCCGCTGAATGCCAAGTGGTTCCGGATGTAAGCTCGTTGCGTTCCAGCAAGACGACATCGGTCCAGCCCTCTTGCGTCAAGTGGTACAGGGTGGAGCAGCCAGCAATGCCGCCGCCAATCACCACAACGCGAGTTGTCGATTTCATATCATTCGCTCCTGCTGCTTATTGCTATGACAAGGGCAAAGCGGCCAGGTTTCGTCAATCAAGGTCAGGTTCGTTCATAAAATGCGAAGCGTCTCGTAAGAAAGACTGAAGTCGCAGCTTCAGCGTTGTCAGCGACGGCACCATAGGCCCTCAGTAGAACAGCAATCGGAGGGCGAGATGAACGAAGGACAAACTGGACGACGCAGTGGTGGCCGGGCAGACCGGGTTGCCAAAAGGGCGTTGCCGCCTGCGGTCAATCCTTGTCCACCGGGTCAGCGGGGCGGGCAATACCGGCCCTTGTCCGAAGCCGATATGGTGGCCATCTACCAGACCGCACTTCGGCTTCTGTCTGATCTGGGCGTGGGCGAGGTGCCGGAAATTCTTGTAAAGCCGTTCCTTGCCGCCGGGGCCACCTTTGGCGACGGGCGGGTGTTCTTTCCGCAAGACATGGTCAAGCGGGCCATCGGCATGGCTGCGAAAACCTTCACCTTTCATGGCCGCGATCCCGCGCGGTCAATCGAGGTGGGCGGCGATGCCGTGCATTTCGGCACCGGCGGCGCGGCCGTTCTGACGTTGGATATTGACAGCGGCGGCTACCGCCCCTCAACCCTGCGCGATCTTTACGATTTCACAAGGTTGCAGGACACGTTGACCAATGTCAGCTGGTTTACCCGCTGCTGTGTCGCGACCGACCTGCCGGATATCTATGACCTTGATGTCAACACGGTCTTTGCACTGATGAAGGGCACAACGAAACCTGTCGCCACGTCGTTCACGATCCACGAGCATGTTGCGCCGATCATGCGGATGGTCGACATCGGCCTAGGCGGCGATGGCACGTCTGGCTTGTTTCACGCAACTCCATTTCTAAAGACTCATATCTCGCCGATGATCTCGCCGATGCGCTATGGCGAGGATGCGGTGATGGTGACGCTGGCCTGTATCGAGCATGGGATTCCCCTGTCCTGCATCACCGCAGCGCAGTCTGGCGCAACAGCACCCGCGACGCTGGCCGGATTTCTGGCCCAGTCGCTTGCCGAGACGCTGGCCAGCTTGATCATGGTCAACGTCATCAAGCCCGGTCATCCGATGGTTTTTTCCAACTGGCCTTTGGTGGTGGACCTGCGCACCGGTTCCTTTGTGGGTGGCGGCGGCGAGATCAGCGTCATGAACGCAGCCTCGGCGCAGATTTCCAACTGGCTTGGCCTGCCTTCGGGCGTTGCCTCCAGCATGACCGACGCCAAGGTGCCGGATGCGCAATACGGGGCCGAAAAAGGGATATCCTCGCTTGCCGCGGCCCTCGGCGGAGGGAACCTGATCTACGAGTCATCCGGCATGATGGCGTCTTTGCTGGGGGCCAGCTTCGAAGCCTTCATCTTGGATGACGAGATGCACTCGCTCATCTACCGCACCCTGCGTGGGGTCGAAGTCAGCGAAGAAACGCTGGGTTATGAGGCGATCTGCGAGGCGGTGCTGGGACCGGGCCATTTCTTGGGCGGAACGCATACCATTGCGGCGATGCAACGCGATTACTTTTACCCCACCATCGCCGACCGCGACGCGCCCGTCACCTGGGAAGAAAAGGGCCGCCCCGATGCTTGGGGCCGTGCAAAGCTTGCTGCGCGCCGCGTGCTGGAGACGCATCATCCCTCCTATCTCGCGCCCGAGGCTGAGGCCCGGATGCGCGACGAGTTCCCGATCCAACTGGACCCCTGAAAGGAGAGGTTTGGCAAAAGCGTTGCCCAGCTGGGGCCGCATAACCCTGACCGACCTCACGCGCGGGCAAACCGTGGCACCGGCCAATGCGGCACAACTGGAAAGAGGGCGCGAAGACAGGGCCGTTTGCCAACAGTCTCGAATGTCTCGTCAGCGCCAATCAGGATTGTGCGTGGTCTCAGGCTTCGGTCTGGGGTTCATCCTCTGCCACCTCGATCGCGCCCTCAAAGCCCGGCACAATCGCCTCGAAGCGGGGAACAAGCACGTTTCGCAGGATGCGGCGGCAGTCGCGTGCCAGTGCTTCGGGCAACTGGCCCAGTTCTTCGGCGCGGGCCACAAGGTGGATATGGCGCGTTTCGCCTGCAAAGGGCAACGGCAGGACATCGAGCATCGGGATGAAACGTTCGGCATCCAGGAGGTTTAAAGGGGTCGTCAGTGTCCAACCGCCGGTTTGCACGACCATTGCAAGAACCGACCGTGTCGCCTCGAACGCATAGCGGCGGGGGACGTTCAGTTTCACGCGCTTCAGGTGCTGGGCGACCTTCTGGCCGATGGGCATCGTCTCTGAATACTGCACGAAGGGCAGCCGGGCCAGCGCTTCGCGTGGGTCGGTGCCGGGCTTGATCGCCCCTTTGGCGGTCAACAAGATGAAGGCTTCGCGCAGGATCGGGACAGATTGAAACGTGGTGCTTTCAGCAGGCAGCAGGGCGGTTACGCCAATATCGGCCTCTCGTGTTTGCAGCCGGTCAATGATCTGGTCGGACCGGCCAGAGAAAGCATAGACAAAGCACTTGCGAAATCGCTTTTGCAGGGCAGACACAAGAACGGGCGTCAGCGAGGCATCAAGGTCGTCGATGATCGCGAGATTGAGTTGCGGTAAGCTGGTCAGGCTGATCTCGGCCAACTCGGCCTGCGCCTCGGAGACGACCGACAGGATACGGTGAGCATGGGCGCGGAGCACCTGACCTGCGGGGGTCAGGGTGACTGGCTTGGCGCGACGGTCAAAGAGTTTCGCACCGATGGCGGCTTCCAGCGCGGTGATATGCTGGCTGACGCCCGAGGACGATCCACCAAGCCTTTGAGCGGCCCCGGCGATGGAACCTGCTTCCTCCAGCGCTACGAAAACGCGCAATCCGCGTAAGGTCAGTTCGGCTGGCAGGCGGGTAACGTCGGACATGGCAGCTCCTTTTCCGACAAACTAGCCGTCATTCGCGCTTGCGGAAACTGCCTTGCACGATGCGGTCAATAACCATGGCGCAGAGTAGAATGGCCAACCCGGCGAGCAGCCCTTGCCCCTTCGCCGCATATTGCAGCGAGGTCAGCACCACCGACCCTAACCCCTGAGCGCCAATCAGGCTGGCAATCACCACCATCGACAGGCACATCAGGATTGTCTGGTTGATCCCTGCAAGGATAGACGCCTTGGCCAACGGCAGTTCGACACCGCGCAAGACCTGCCATTCGGTCGCGCCATAGGCGCGGGCGGCTTCCTTAACATCCTCGGCCACGCCGGTCAGGCCAAGTGTGGTCAGCCGGATCACCGGCGGCATGCCAAAGATCAGCGTGGCAATGATGCCGGGCGGCTTTCCCGTGCCGAAAAACGCGATGACAGGGATCAGATAGACGAAGGCGGGCATGGTCTGCATGAAGTCAAGGATCGGCTGGGCGATGGCAAACGCGGTCTTTGATCGGGCAAACCAAATGCCCAGCGGGATGCCGATGACGATGCACAGAATTGACGCCGCCCCCAGCAAAGCGACTGTCTGCATTGACAACTCCCAGAAGCCGTAGAACGCGAGATAGGCGAGTGCGGCAGCCGTGAACACTGCGATGCGGGGCCCGGCAAGTTGCCAGGCCAGCGTGCAGATCACAAGCATGATCACCGGCCAGGGGGTGCCAACAAGGACGATCTCCAACCCCTCGACCAGAATGCGGATGCTATTTCGGAGCCCGTCAAAGAACCCCTGCCCCGAGGCATATGCGGCTTCAAATCCTGCGTCAAACCAGGCCGCCGTGTCAGAGAATAGCGTCTTGTCAGCCGGAAATGTCGTTAGCCAATCCGGTGGCATACCGATCCTTGCGTAAAGCGTGACGCCATAGATCAAGCTGGCAAGGGCAAGGGTGACCGCCCCCCGCAGAGGCGGCGCGCCATGTGGCAGGGTCTGGTCACCCCGCCATGCGGTGTAGCGGCGTTCGTATATTGCATTGGCAAAGAACCCGGTTGCCAGCCGGATGACAAGCAGCAGGATGACGCCCTGCACCACACGGGTGCTCGCCCCGTCTGTCAGGGATGCCGTTTCTGCCATTGCTGCATCAACGGCCTTTTGAAGGTTGTCGGCCAGTTTGGTGGCGCGGGTCGCGGTATCGGTGTCGCCGGCCGCTATGGCTTCGGTCGCCTCGGCGCGGCGCGTGGCGATAGTGTCTTGCAACTGGCTGATCCGGGCCGCCTCGGCACTGTTGGTGTTGCCACCAAGGCCAGAGACGATCTGGTTCAGGGCCAATAGGTCAAGAAAACAAAGCAGCAGGAACAGAAACGACATCCCCCGCATCCCGGCCCAGATCGGGCCAAGAATCGCGGCGGCGGGGTTGAAGCTAAGGACAAAGCCTGATCGCGACTGGATCGCAGCAAAGGCGCGGGTGTAATAGGGGGCACTCGGGCCGGTAAATCGGGGGATCAAGTTGGCCTCCATCAGCGTCCCTCCCTGATGGCCGTCAGAAGCCTGTCTTTGGTGACGATCCCCACCGGCACGCCACCATCTTGGATGATAACTGGCAGAGTCGATCCCGAACACAGCCCGATCAGCGCATCAAGATTGGCGGTGGTGGGAGCATAGGAGGCGTTTGCGACATCGAAATGTGGAAAAGAGATCAAAGGCTCCATGACGGTGCGCGCGGTGATCAATCCCAGCTTCGAGATATTCTGCACGAAGGTCCTGACATAGTCATCCGCAGGCCGGGTCACGATTTCCTCGGGCGTGCCAGTCTGAACAATCCGGCCATCCTTCATGATGGCAATGCGGCTACCGACACGGATCGCCTCATCCAGATCATGGGTAATGAAAAGTGTGGTCTTGCCCAGTTTGTGCGACAATTCCATGAATTGGTCCTGCAATTGTCGCCGGATCAATGGATCTAGCGCCGAAAACGGCTCGTCCATCAGCAGGATCTCGGGGTCGGCGGCCAGAGCCCGGGCCAGACCCACGCGCTGCTGCATGCCCCCAGACAGCTGGCGCGGCAGGCGGTCGCCATAGCCTTGCAACCCCACCAGACTCAGCTTTTCCGCCGAAACTTGCCAGCGCGTACCCTTGGGAGAGCCGCGCAATTCCAAGGGATAGGCCACGTTATCCTGCACCGACCGGTGAGGCATCAACGCCATGTGCTGGAACACCATTCCGATGCGTTCGGCCCGCAGCGCCCGCAAGGCGGCAGGCGACAGTGCGCGCACGTCCTGCCCCAGCACGCGGATATCGCCCGATGTCGGCTCGATAAGGCGATTGACATGGCGCACCAAGGTGGACTTGCCGCTGCCCGACAGCCCCATGATGACAAAAATCTCGCCCGGCATGACAGAAATCGACGCCTCGGCAATGCCCACAACGCAGTTGTGCTTGGCCAGAACTTCGGCCTTTGTAGCGCCGGCCTTGGCATCGGCAAGGGCAGCCTGTTCGGCGGTGCCGAAGATTTTCCAGACACCCGAAAGTTCGATCACAGGATCTGCCATTGCATGTCCATCTCGTGCCTCAAAGAAGGAAGGGCATGGCAGCGCGCCGCCATGCCCTGAGTTTTCCAGCCTCAAGGTGTCACTTCAGCCAAGCGGCCACACGATCAGGGTTCGCGGTAATCCACTCGGCGGCCACGGCCCCGGCATCTTTGCCATCAATCACGACCGAGTAGGAAAATGCGCCCAGATCATCCGCCGTGATGTCTATATTGCGCATAAGGGCGGCCACCTGCGGCGCATTGGCTTCCATGTCTTTGGCAAAGACCGGCTGAATGAAAGCTGGCGGCCAAGCCATGGTAACATTGGAATTCGCCAGATAGTCCGCGTCTTCTTCCGGTGTCAGTGCATTCCACTTGGCCGCGTCATAGGCTGGTTCGGTCAAAAAGGTCATCTCGGGATGGACGGTGAACAAATGGTGCGGCTTGTAGCAGAATCCGGCCCAAGGCTTGGCCCCAGCAATCGCCGTATCAAGCTGGCTATACGCAACGCCCTCGTCCAGCTCCACAAGATCAACCACCAGATCATACCCATAACCATGGGCCTTGGCCTTTTCCACCGTGGTCGACGCCCAGCCAGTGGCACCGATGAAGACCTCACCCTTGCCATTGCCGTCACTGTCGAGAAGTGCGGCCTTGGTCGGGTCGGTCAGATCGCTGATGTCGACAATGCCCGCATCCAGCGCCGCTTGATTCACGCATATCCCTTGCACGGCCGATGTCGAATTGCTGTTAAGTTCAATCTTTGCGGCGAACTGATCAACCAGCCCTTGCTGGTTTGGCAACCAGACTTCTGGATGGATATGCATAGAGCCCTTGTCCAACGCCTCAAAGATCACCGGGTTGGTGCCGGTTTGAAGCTCGACCTTGAGGCCCATGTTGGTTTCGACGACTTGCTTGATGACGTTGGCCGTCACCGTGACCGACGGCCAGTTCGGCACGCCCACGACGACGTCTTGAGCAAAACTCGCAGTGGAAAAGGCAAGCGTGGTCGCTAATGCCGTGGCAATCTTCAGTTGCATTGGGTCAGACCTCCAAGTCGGAAAGGATGTTTTAAGACGAGCTTTTCTTGTCGCGCTCTTCTAAATCCGATCATTCGCAAATTGCCTCGGATGTCGATTCGGGACTTTGACTTTAAGGATTACGCAGCCCGCGTTCCGATCTTATGAAGCCCTTACAAGTGTCCTGTTCAGGTGCAGCGTAGAGCCACTTCAGGTCACTGAAGGATGAGGTCCGCCCTGATCCTCTGGGGGTTTCCGGTAGCCCAAGCACCACCCTGCACGCCACGCCCGACAGGCTTTGTCCGGGTCTTGTCGAAGGGAAGCCCCCCGAACCCCTCGCCGCCAAGGGCGAGACCCGGACCAGCGCACGGCGTCGCAACACGCTGCCGCGCAAGGCTCTAGCGTCGTCGGCGGGACGAGGTGTATCAGTCCTCGTTTGCCCCCCGTCAGTTCTGCCAAAGGCGTTCGCGCGCAACGCGGCCCTGATCGTCCAGCCGCACTTCGACGGTGTCTCCGAACGGGTTGATCGCCAGCGCGGTGACATGCCGCCCACCACGTTCGATGAAGCCGACATCGGTATAGCCAAGTGCAGCCAGCCGGTCCCGTGCCGCCGCTTCCGACAGTGACCGGCGGTCGTCAAGTTCGCGGTCGTACTCGCGCAGGGTGCCGTTGCGGGAAAACTCGATCTCGATCCGCATCCCCTCGGCAGAGAAGCCCTCGACCGAGATTTCACCGTCGTCGTCCAGGTCAATCTCGGTCAAACGCGCAATTTCGGCCAGGCGCGGCTCGGCCCGGACAGCAGCGGGCAGCATCGAATCAATGAGCGCCGGGGGCAGGCCTGCGCCATCGACCTGTACCTCCAGCAATCGCGCGCCACGCGCCTCGGCGCGCAGCCAGCCGGTGCCACTGCGGGCGTAAAAGTAGGTTTCGCCATCGTCATCGGGGCGGCTGCGAATGTCTGTAAGGCCAAGGCCGCGCAGCGCGGCAGGCAGCATCGCCTCTGCCGGATCAGCGGCGGGGCCTGCCGTCAGAGTGGCAGCGGCAAAGGTGTCTCCCGTCCGTGTGCCGGTCAGGTCCAGCCGGGTGCCGGGGGTGGGCACGGTGGCGCCCTCAGGCAGGGTCACAAGCAGGCGGCCCTCCGGGGTGGTCAGCACGATCTGGGTGCCAAAGATTTCGGCCACGGTGCCCGACAGCGGCGTCTCTTGCGCCACAAGCGGGGTTGCAAGGGCCGTTGTCAGGATCAGGGCGGCAAGGGTGCGTTTCATCAGTGTCTCCTTCGGTTCAACATGACACCATCTTGCGCGATTAGCCCCAAATGCCGCCGCAACGGCGCGGTTTGGTTTCCGTTGAGCTTTGGTGCGGTATAAAAGGGCCCATGCGCTATGCCCTTGTCCCTTTGATCTTTGCCCTGTCGGCTACCACAGCCTTTGCGGACCCTCCCGGGGACGCCGTACCCATTGATGCAGGGGCGGCTTTGGCCTGCGTCGCCGACCGCTATCGCGGCGAAGCCCTGCGGATCGAAGACGAGGAGGATGGCCTCGTGCAGGAAATCCGCTGGCTCACCCCCGCCGGAAACGTGCTGGAGATCGAGATCACCGGCCCCGGCTGCCGGTTTCTAGAGGTTGATGGCGTGGGACAGTCCGAGGCCCGCATCCTGCCGGAGGAACCCCGGTGAAGGTGCTCGTGGTCGAGGATGATCGCGACCTTGCCGCCCAGATCGCCGCCGCGCTGACGCAGGCAGGCTATACGGTCGAAAGCGCGCATGACGGCGAGACGGGCGAGTTTCTTGGCGCGACCGAGACAGTGGGTGCCGCGGTGCTGGACCTTGGCCTGCCGGGGATTGATGGGATCGAAGTGCTCAAACGCTGGCGTGGCGCGGGCCTGACCTTTCCCGTCTTGATCCTGACCGCGCGGGACGCCTGGTCTGACAAGGTGGCCGGCTTTCGCGCGGGGGCGGATGATTACGTTCTGAAGCCCTTCCGGATGGAGGAGGTGACGCTGCGCCTGTCCACCCTGATCCGCCGCGCCGCAGGACATGCGACCGCCGAACTGGCGGCGGGAGCGCTGATGCTGGATACGGCCACTGGCCTTGCCACGCTTGACGGAATGCCCCTGCGCCTGACGGCGTTTGAGGGCAAGTTGTTGCGCTACCTCATGCTGCACAAAGGACGGGTCGTCAGCCGGACAGAACTGTCGGAACACATGTACGACAGCAACGCCGACCGCGATTTCCGGTCGATGGAAGTGGTGATCGGCCGGTTGCGCCGCAAGATCGGCGAGGCGCGCGTGGAAACCCGGCGGGGCGAGGGCTATCGCCTGCTGCCCGTTGATCCAGAATGACGCCGGGATCAATCCGCGCGCGGATGCTGGCCTGGTCCGCCGGGCTGACGCTGGGCGCGCTGGTGGTGGCGTGGTTCGCAGTATCGGCGGTGCTGGCGGATTTCGTGAACCGCCGCCTTAACGCGGATCTGACGGCGGCGGCGCGGGGCGTGATGGCGGCCGCGGCTTGGGATGCAGCGGGGGCCTTTGCCGTACTGCCGCCCCCTGCGGATCCACGCTTTGACCGGCCCCTGTCGGGCTGGTACTGGCAGGTCAGCGACGGGACAGCCGTGCTGGCACGCGCGCCCTCGCTTGTCACCGGCAATCTGGGGGCGGATGGCGCGGGGCGGACCGGCCCCGATGGCGCGGCGCTGGTGGCGCATGTCGCAAGGTTCACTGCGCCGGGCGACGGGCGGCGTCTGACCGTTACCGTGACCCTGCCTGCGGCAGAGGTTGTGGCGGAACTGGCGGCCATCCGCCGCCCGCTCGCGCTGGCGCTGGCGGCTCTGGGGGCGGCGCTTCTGGCTGCGCAGGTTCTGGCCGTCCGGGCGGGGTTGGTGGACCTAACGCGCTTTGCCCGCGCGGTCGCCGCTGTCCGCGACGGGCGAGGCGAGACCTTGCCCCCTGCACTGGCCGCCGAACTGCGCCCGCTGTCGGATGAACTCAGCCGCCTGATCGCTGCCAATGCAGCACAGGTGGCGCGCGCCCGTGCCCATGCGGGCGATCTGGCCCATGCGCTCAAGACGCCACTGGCCGTTCTGGCCAACCGGGCAGACCCCGAGGATACCGCCCTGATCGACCGGATGGACCGCATCATCCGCTGGCACCTGAAACGCGCCCGCGCAGCAGCAGCGGGGCTGGACCCCACGGCGCATGCGGCCGTAGCCCCAGTGCTAGAGGATGTGGCGTTGGTCCTGACGCCCGAAGCGCGGCGGCGCGGCGTCAAGCTAGAGATCGCGGCCAAAGGCGTGCCAGATTTTCGCGGCGATGCCGAGGATCTGGCCGAGATCGTCGGCGCCTTGACCGAGAATGCAGTGAAATGGGCGCGGTCATCGGTGCGGCTTGCGGCAGCGCCTTGTCCCGGTGGCGTTCAGATCAGCATCACAGACGACGGCCCCGGCATTCCCGAGCCCGACCGCGCCCGTCTGCTGGCCCGGGGCGCGCGGCTGGATGAAACTGTGCCGGGCCACGGCCTCGGCCTTGCCATCGCGACAGACCGGGTCGCGGCCTATGGTGGGCGGCTGGACATTGGGCAGTCCGAAGGTGGCGGGCTGGCGGTGACCCTGACATTGCCCACTCGGGGCTGATGCCGTCCCGCTCTAAAGTATCCTTCAATCCCTGTGTCAGGGTGAAATGCGGATGAATACGAATATCCAGTCTGACCGGTCCTTGCCGCGCTGCTGAACTAGCCCCTTGAAAATGCCGCGCCGCATCCAAAGACGGGAACGCGCCTATGACTATCGATTTGGCTTTTTCAAACGCCAAGCGTGATACAGGGATGCCCCAAATGCCAATGCAGCCAGCAAGAGCCATGCATCTCCGGATTGCTCCAAATACACGACGCCCGAGTCCGCTTCGTAACACCGGCCTAGGTCGTTAAAACAGCCGCGCCATTTGAAATACTGGGCATAGTAGAAATATCCAAACACCAATGACAGTCCAAGAAGAGCTAAGGCAGCCACCTTTCTGATCATCGAACGCCTCTCAAATCACGGTCGCAAACTATAGCTTCGCCCATTCACGTAAACTTCGTTTGGATCTGGTGCCATTAGGCATAACAAGAACGGTTGTCGCAACCTGCTCGTCAGTGCGAATAATTCTGCCGCACGCCGCGTAGGGCCGCTTCATTCCAGATTGACGTCGCCCAAGCGCGGAGCATGGACCTGTGTTCGTATAAGGAAGGCAGCGGCTGCGCCCGCAATTGCGCCAAACAGGTGAGCCTCCCAAGAGACGCCGGGTTGACCCGGCAGAACGCCCCAGAGAATGGAGCCGTATAGAACTCCGACGAGGAGTGCTGCGCCCAGCGTGATCGGCGAGCGATCCACCAAACCGCGCGCCACGAGGAAGCCGAACCAGCCGAAGACAAGCCCCGACGCACCGATATGGATGGCGGAGCTTCCAAATAGCCAGACGAGACCGCCGCCGAGTCCGATCACCACAGCATTCACAGCCAGCAAGGCCCGCGTGGCAGTGGCCACCAGCAACCCGCCCATCACCAATAATGGCGGTGTATTGGCCATCAGATGCGAGAAGCTTCCGTGCAGGAGTGGCATTGCGATGATGCCATCCAACCCGCTGACGTGCCGGGGGATCAGGCCGAAGGCCGGGTTAAAGCCGTAGCCTGTGATCCAGTTGACGACTTGAACCGCCCAGAGCAGCAAGACAAAGGCTGCAAGCGCCTTGGCGCGCCAAAAGAATGCGCCCATGTGATCCCGTTTCCTCATGTCGGCAACAGTAGCTGTCTTCGCAGCACCTTCAACGGCTTTCGTGCGCGGCACAGGGGGACACTTCTGGACTTTTCCTGCCTGACCCGCCCTGTGTTGGCGTGGGTTCTGGCCCCGCCTAGTCTTACACTGCGGTTGACCGTCTAGACCAAGACCTCTCTGACAACTGCAAGAACGGCTTCACCGGCGAGCGCGATAACTGTCGACAGACCAGTTACGACAAGACCGCCCGCGGTCATCGAACCGGCAACAAGTGCGCCGTCGCGTTGCAGCATGCCGACGGCGATGCCAAGGATACAAAGTGCTGGCAGCATGTTGCCAAATGGGATTGGCAGCGCAATGACGACGGCAAGAACCAAACAGACCGCTCCGATCACGCGTGTCTGGCCGATCAGCCCGGGCCAACGCGGGCGCGACACGCGCTCCAGCCTATTCAGGGCCTGGCCGATCCGGGTGGATCCCATTTTCAGAAGTCGTAGCGGGACGCGGCGTTCGCTCAGCCAGACAGGCAGGCGCGGTTCGGGGCCGAACAAAAGCATCAGCACAGAGACAAGGATAAGTGGGATGGCGAGAATAGTGCTGAGACCTGCCACGGGCAGCGGAAGCGCCTCTGGCAGGGCAAAGATGAGCAAGATCAACGCATAGGTGCGGGGTCCGGCAAAGCGGGCCACGTCTCCCAATGTCGGGGCGCTTTCGTCGAAGCGGTGGCACAATTGCGCGAACAGCTCAGTAGTGGACTGGGGTGGAGTGCCAAAGTCGTATTGAGGCATGGAATGGCGTCCGGCATTGCTGACAAGAGAAAGCGGGCACATAGCCTGCCACGAGGATGAAATCATAAACAGCTGCGGGCCCTCATGGGCCCGCAGCACACCGCAGCGGCGTCAGTCGTAGCGCCGGTCGAACGTAATCACTGTTCCGTCGGCGCGGGTCAGGCTGCGCGCATAGATTTCGCGCGGGAAGACCAGATCGTCATCAACCGAGCCGTTGACGATGACCGTCTCACCGACTTCGGCGGGAACCCAGTTGGGGCCGACATAGATACGGATATCGCCGCTGGCATCGGTGAGGCGGAACTCATCCTCGTCGGTGATCCGTTCGACAATCCCCTGTACGGTGACCATCGTGCCGCGCTGTACATCGGCGATGGGTGTGATCTGACTGGCGAAGGCCGCTTGGGTCGCAAGGGTCACGCTAAGTGCAGCAATGGCAAAGAGTTTCATGGATAGCTTCCTTGTTGAAGGGTCAAGAGTTCGGAGATCAGTCGAGAGCCACGATCAGCAGCACCGCGATCGCGGCCGCACCGATTGCAAGCCAGGCCTTGGGCAGACGGATTTCCACCTCGCCTGACAACCATTTGCGGCTCTCCCGCAGGTCCATCTTCTTCACGTCATTGCCGTCGTTCATTTGTTTGCTCCTCTGCATGTGGATCGCACATCGATCCAATGAGAGCGTAATGAAGCTTGATTCTGACCGCTGACTGACGGCTTGTCAGAATATTGGGGCTTCAAACGTCAAAACGATTTCCAGGCCAGCGCCTTTGGGCTTTTGCACCGCGACTGTGCCACCCTGAGCGCGCTGCAACCGGTCCACGATGGCCAGCCCTAGCCCCGTTCCGCCCGCAACCGCGCCGCGCGCGCGCCAGAAGGGTTGGAATATCCGCTCCCCTGCGTCAGCCGGAAGCCCAGGCCCGTGATCGCGCACCGAAAGGCGCGGGCCTGGGCCAAGGGTAACCTCGACCTCGCCCGGTCCGCCATGCAGTACGGCGTTCTCAACCAGATTTGTTAGCGCCAGCTGCACCGCTTCGTCATTTGCCCTCGCCAGAACCGGCGTATCCGGCAGCGAAAGAGACAGGTCCACCCCCTTGCTATAGGCGAAGGGCGCAAGGGCCGACAGCACCGCCTCTGCCGGTCTGCGCAGATCAAGCGCGCCCTCGGTCGGCGCACTCAGTGCTTCGGTTCTGGATGCCGCCAAAACCTGCTGAACGGTCCGCGCGAGGGCCGCCAGATCAGAGCGCAGCTTGTCGGTTGTTTCGCCCGGCGGCAGCGCGTCCAGCCGGGCGGTCAACACAGCCACTGGCGTGCGCAAAGCATGGGCGGCCTCAGCCGCGTGCCGGGTCTCTGCCGCAAGCGCTGATGCCAGCCGGTCGAGTGCGCGTTGCGTGCCATCAATCAGGTCTGCCACCTCTGAGGGAACGGGACCCGACGGGGGGGATGTCACGGCTCCGGGACTTAGCGTTCGTGCCCAAGCGGCAGCACGGCCTACCGGTGCCAGTTCGCGCCGGATCACGAATGCGCTGGCGCCGATCAGCAACAGCGCCATGGGCAGGATCGGCCCCCAAACATGCTGGCGCAGCTCGCTTAAGAAAGCATGGCGCAACAGGTTCTCTGGGTCGGACGTCATGACGAAGACCATCCGCAAACCATCGGTCCGGTCACGGAATTCGTGCCCTGCATAGAGCAATCGGCCCGTAGGCAAATCGACCGCTGTCACCCAGTCGTCGGCATAAAGATCGAGAGCGGATGACGGAATGAGGGCGCGGTTCATGGCGTCAACGACCGTTCCGGTGCGATCCACCAACGCGAATGCATAGGCTGTTGGATGTTTCGCGAACATTGCCCGTGCCGGGGCATCGGCGGGCAAGCCGCTATCCTCCAAACGTGCCCCTAAACGTTCAGTCACGTCCGCGACGACTTCGGCCTCTAACTCGGCGCGGTCGGAGCCATAGTAGGCCCCGACCACGATCATGTTCAGGACAACGATGATGACCGTGATCAGTACCAGACGCCGTATCAGCACCTGTGCCAGCGGACGGTTCGGCCGTGTCATCCACTGCCCTCGCGCGGCAGCATCCAGCCGACACCTCGCACGTTCACAATTGGCACCGGGCAGCCCGCCGTTTCAAGCGCGCGGCGCAGGCGCGACACGGCTGCTTCCAGTGCGTTGGGTGTGACCTCGTCGTCGATCGTGTAGATTGCCTCTTCCAGAACCTTCCGCGACGCGACGCGGCCCGCATTGCGCATCAAATGTTCCAGTACCCCCAGCTCGCGACGCCCGAGTATGATCGGTGCATCATTCACGCTGACGCTGCGTGCCGCAGTATCCAGCGCAAGCGCGCCCAATCGAAGAGTGGTGTCTGACCTATCGCCCGGGCGGCGCAATACTGCGCGGGCGCGCGCGACAAGCTCGGGCATCTCCACCGGCTTCACCACATAATCATCTGCGCCGCCATCCAGCCCTGCCAGCCGGTCGGTCAACTGATCGCGCGCGGTCAACACAATGACCGGCACCCGCCCCCCTTGCCGCAGGGTCGGCAGCAGGCGCAGCCCGTCGCCATCAGGCAGACCCAGATCCAGCAGCACCAAGCCATAATCCGAGAGATCCGACAATTCGCGTGCATCCGCAGCTGTCGCGGCATGATCCACGGCAAAACCTGACCGTCGCAGCGCATCACAAACGGCCTCGGCCAAAGGGGGGTGGTCTTCGACAAGCAGGACGCGCATCCGGGGACAGCTTTCAGAGTAGAGCCAAGGCGAACGGGGTGTGATTGGAAAATAGAGCACTTCCAACAAAGTGATAGCGAAATATGACTGCCGTGGTTAGGCGGCGAGGCTGACGGCAGTCTGACAAACTATCCGTCAGCGCCGATTGTTTAAGCAAGATCGCGGGGCAACGCCCGACGGGATCAATCAGTGGCCTTTTCCCTTAAAGGCGGCGTCTGGCACGGACGAATGACCACCCTGCCAATTGGGCGTTATGGCCAAGCTCGCCTTCCTTAGACCTTGTCCGGTGAGGATCGAACCCGTTGAGCTTTGATGGTGGGCGGATCGGATCATGGCATGCCTGCCCCCTTTCCCGGACAGCACGCGGTGCCATCTGTCCACATTCTCTGTAGCGGGACGGCCAAGTTCATGGCCACCGCGACCCTGTCGCGGCGGCGTCCTTTGGGCGCATCAACAGTGCTATTCGCAGCCGCGCAAACTGTTGCTCGGACATCCCGGCTTAGGCTTTAGCCAGACCAGAGGGCTGTACCGGGATGGAATTGTGACCAGGCAAACCAAAAGGCCTGATGACTGCCTTGATCGGCTCCGCGCAAATCGACCGCGCGAATGCCGCCCGCCGTAAGCACGAGGCGGACATTCTCGAACTCGATCTTTTCGCCCCGTTTCAGCGCGATCATGGCCGCGCTGCGCTGGAACGCCACCGGCTTTCCAGAGGCCGCGATGACCCCGATGATATCCTCATGAACCGGAAGGCGCGGGTCGACATCACCCACGGGAAAGATCGGGCCGTTTGCATCACGCCCGTTTCGGAAATCGAAATCCCGGCCCAGCGCCAGCTCCTCGACCAGCACGGTTGTTTCGGGATGCGCGGCGCGCCATGTCCCCCAGTCGGTGGTGATCACGCTGGCCTGTTGCAATTTCAGGCCGCGTTTCGCCAAGGGTCCGGTCACGGCATGGCCGAGGAAGGTATCGAAGATCGAAAATGTCCGGACATCGTACATCACCTTGTTCGACCGGATCAGCAGCCCTGAGGTGCGCAGGATTGGCCGTTCGATCCCGGCGGGCAGCCCATCGGTAAAATAGGCCTGTGCGGCACCGCATAAGGTGCAATAGGGAATACCGAGATTGCGACCGCCCAGCGTATCGTTGACCATCTCGCGCACTTCCATGATGCGCCGGGGATAGGCCCGGGCTTCGCCATTCACCTCGATCCCGAATACGATGTCATCATCGTCGAGCCATGTCGCGGCCTTGGCGCTGCTGACTTTGGGGTTATCGGCAGCGGGAATGCAGTTGCACGGCTCGTCCGTCTGCCCAAAGCCCCGGTCGTCGATCAACACGCCGCCCCACGACACCATCCGCCAGTCGATATCACCCTCGACAAAGATCCGCTCCCAGCCGGGCACGGCAGAGGTGAAGATCGTGCGCTTGATCTCCAGATAGCCCGGTGGCGCCGGGATATCCCAAGCGATCAGAGTGTTTGTGATGACTTCCCAGTGGTTCTCGGCCGGCGGATCGACCTTTAGCAAGTCGGCTGCGGCGTCTGCGAGAGTGATGTTCAAACTGCCATTGGTGACGAAGCGCATCATGTCGCTGATCAGCCACGCAAGGCGGGGGTCCTCCGATCGCACGATCTCGATCAGAGCGTCGGATTGCGCCTCTTTCCACGACGATTGTGTGAAGCTATCGACAAAGGCTATCTGCATCGCGGCCCGCAATGCCTTTGAGGGCGGGCCAAGCGGAACCTTGGGCGGGGTGCCGAATTCCTTGATCACGTAGTCCGGAAGCGCGCCAGTGGTCTGGGCTGGGGCGTCGTTGGACCATAACAACGACAGCGCCAACAAGGGGGCAAATAACCAGACAAATGATGGATTGCGCAATTTCGATATCATACTGGGCCCTTCCGGTTACCGGCTTCACACAGATCGCTGCTGCAGCAGGACGCCTCATATCTGCCGTCCGACATGCCCGATGCGCAGTTCAGAATTGTCGGGCAATATGCTGTGCGTGCCACAAGTGTTGTCGCACTGTCGCGTGGAATTGGCATCTGCACCAATCAAGATTGAATCAAATTTGGGTGATCACGTGGGACAGCGCCGATTCATGATGCGGCCGTGGCGCACCCAAGGCGGAACCACTTGGAAAACGCCCAGAGCCTATGCAGAGCACGCGAACCGCCTCTCTTAGCCCCACGCCGCTTGATCTCCTGCTCCGCGCCGAGGGCATGCCCCTGGTCGACAGCGGCACAGGCGGGCTTCTGCTTGCAATGGCCAAGAGGGGCGACCGAGGTGTTGCACAGTTCAAGCGCCTCTCGCGTACCAAGCGAGGGTAGTTCGGTGATCGCCCAACCGGCGCAGCACACGGTTATTTTGCCGCCGCTGGACGGGTATCAGGCGCTGTCGGCGCTTTTCTCGGGCGTGCTGCCCCCAGCCAAAGAATGCGTCAAAGTTGTAGACATGGCAATTCACTTTACCTAGGGTTACCTGAAGGATAGATTTCCAAGGCCTCTTTTCACACCCGCCTTTTCACCAGAATTATGAGACAAGGCATAGATATGACAGACTCCAGCCCGTTTCAGGGTGTTTCCGAATTACGCTCCTGGGTTGCCTCTGGCGGTGTTGTCCGCGCCGGGCTTCCTGCCAATTTTATGTCCGAGCTGCTGGCTTCGCTGTCAATTTTCGCCGTCCTCGCCAACAATCTATCGGAAAGTCTTGTCAGGATCGACGCGAGATGGCGCGATATGGGCGGGGACAACATGCTGAAGGCCTCACTCGGCCAGCTTCTCGTGCTTCTCGGCGACACGGTCGCGGAATCGCGGCATGCCACGCAACAGGCGATGAGCGTCAAGGTTGCCGGAAACAAGGCCTTCGGAAGGATTGAGCGCGAAATCGCGACACATGGCAAGCAGATCAGAGAGATGACGGCTGCGATCCAAACCTCCGAAGAGCGGATGGAGGCTGCTGCGAAGGCCGCGAAGGAGGCGAGCGACAAACTGAACGCGGGCGATTACATCCTGCACGGTCTGGAAGCGATCTTTACCTTTGGCCAGGTCGACAAAAACCGCGACAATCTCAACAAGCTCAACACTTCGATTGCAATCCACAAGGGCGAGGCCGCGTCGCAACGCCAGCATCGAGAACTCCTTGGGGTGTACAAGGCCGAGCTTGTCGCGCTGCGCAATGGGGTCGAGCGGGTGCTGACCGTCGACCAGACAACGACACAGTTCCAGAATGACTTGGTGGCCTTGGGCCCCCTGCTTCTTCCGGCCTACCAGCAAATCGAGAAATCCGAGGCTACGTCAAACCTGAAGGTCGCGAACATCCACCTCGAGCGGGCACGTCCAAAGATGGACGCGATGTCGAGATGGATACAGACCCTCGCCATCACTTAGGTAGCCCAGCCTGAACTGAAAGGAACCAGCATGACCGATGACAGCATTGAAACAATCGACTTCACCAAGCCGTTCGAGCCCTTGATGTCACTCATTGGGCGCGAGGGATCAAACCGGTCAGAGCTTTGGCAAGCTTGGCACTTTCTTCAGGTCTACGCGAACTGGGGTATCCGCCTGCCGACGTCAGAGACGGACTTCAAGGCGATCATGGGTGCCGATGCTCTGAAGTTCGATTTTCTGCCCCCAATGCAAGACGGCAATTCGCTGATCTCGAAAGCCTGCGAAGCGTTCCTCAAGAACGTCTTCTCTGAGGTCATTCAGGTGGGCATGGACCTAAAGGTCTATGCCGAGACAACAGCCGGGGGCGAGGACGGGATGCTGCAAATCATCCTCGACTCGGTCGAGGACGGCGATACAGAAACAGCACTGGAGCTGCTGACAGATCTTCAAAAGGACGCCAATTCCGCCAGCACGAGGGCGGGCAATGTCAAAGTTGCGCTCGACGCGTTCCGGACGGAGCTTGGCAAGGCATTGGGAAAGCTCGACACCGCGCGCACAAGCCTCGACAGCGACAGCAGCACGAACGAGGAGACGCTCGGTATCCTCGCGGCGGATGCGAACACCGAGGGCTCAATTGCCTACAAACACAAGATGCTGGAAGAGGCGCGGCGGCTGCATACAGAGGCGACAATAGCTGCAGCGACCTCGCCCACTTACATCTGGGTGCTGCCACCCCTTGGCCTGATCGCAACAGGCGTCGTGATGGGCATCTACACGGACAAGGCGATCCAGCGGATGAAGGATATCGAAGAACTGGAGGATTCGATCCAGAAGGAGGGCGCGCATCTGAAACAGGCTCTCGCGGCGCGCAGCGTCTTTAGCCAAGGCTCAAACGGCCTGACGAACGTCATCAGCTATACCGAGGCGGCCTCGGCTAAATGCGGCGTGGTTCAAGAGACATGGAAGGGGATCGCGTCGCATATCTCCGAGATGGCGAAATACCTGGAGAACACCACGAGACAATCACCCGATGGCGAGAACGAGGTGAAATCGAAGCGCTTGCTGGGTGTGGCCCTGCGCAAGGTCGAGAAAAACTGGCAGACGATGCTGCCCGACCTGAGCGAGTTGATGACTGACAACTACGTCAGCATCGCACCTGGAACAGCAACCGTTGCCGAGGTTTTCAAAAAGCTCGGCGGCTGAAGCGTGGGGCCCCTCGCGGGCCCGCACACCCCTTCCAGCACACAAGGCGGAGAAAGTCTTTCGATGAAACACAATTGGGCCGAGCTTTATTCCGCCAAGACCATCCAGCGTTGGCACCTGCCTGAATACCAGCACCTCAACCCAGACTATGGAGAGTTCCGCGCGCCGCTGTTGCGTTGGAGCGAGATCGACGCAAGCATTAAAGACGCCGACAAGCTGGCGATGCTGGTGATCTGCTGCGACGTTCTGGTCCTCGATAAGGCACCGACGTTGCGCTGCCCGACTTTCATCTTTGCGCGTGTGATCGAGATCGGGGCCAAGGCCGACCTGACCTTCGACCTGAGCGACGGCACCAAGCTGTCTTTAATCATCGCGGCGCAACGCATCGTCGATGCCGCCACGGGCGTGCCCGCCACACTGACGCTTGCGACCGTCAGTCTCGACGCTGGCGGCGATCTTGTCGAGGCCGAGACGCATATTGTCGCCGACGGCAGCACAACTGCCTATGTGATGGAACGCGGTGAAGAACGCGCGACAAAGGTTGCCGCCTCGGCGGCTGCGCTCGACTTTCTTGCGCCCGGCGAGCCGCTGGCAGTAATGCTGACGACGACGTTCCAGATCGCGTGTCTGCTCTCGACCGAAGAGCCGCGCCTTGCGGCGGACCAAGTCATGTGGGTTGCAGCCCTGACGGCGCGCCACCCAACCTCGCACATGCTGTCATCGGATTGTCACGCGCTTTACAAGACGTTGATTCAGTTAATGGACATCGGTGCTGGCGCGCTTCTTGTTCCGCACCTTGACCATGAGATCTACGCCGAAAAATCGAAGGCCTGCCTTGCTCTGCTGCACCAGCGCGTGCAGCGCTACGACGCTCTGGTCGAGAAGGCGAGGACCGACGAGCACTGGCGCGACCAGGTGGCGATCACGATCGCAGATAAGCAGAACGAGGCCGAGCTCGCCGCGAACCTACGCGCGCAGACCGAGGCAACCTGCGAGCAGATGCGCAAAGCGCGCCAGATCGCGGCGGCGAACCTTCTGGAATGCCAGACCGATCTGAGCGATCTGATGGTGGACTTCCAGCGCGGCATCAAGAACTGGCAGCGCGACGAGACGATCAAGGCGTCGATCGAGATATTCACCGGCGTGGTGGATTTGGTTCAACAAGTCGGGACGATTGTCGCCTCGGGCGGAACGCTCGCGGCCATCCCCGTCATCGACAATATCAAGATGTTGGCAGGTATGTCGGTAGACCTGTCAACGCGCGCGGCGAAAAGTGACAAGTTCGAGGACGTCATCGATATCAGTTGGCTGTTCGAAGACAACGACGATGGCGATCCCCCGGAATATACGGCCGAGAACGCCAAGGAAGACGTCATTTCGTATTTCGAGACACGCAAAGCGGATCGGGAAGCGGCGCAGAAGGAGAAATCGCGCCAGGACAAGATCAAGAAAGGGGCTGCCGATCTCAAGAAGGCCGGGATTTCGGCTGGCAAGGATGTAAAGGGCATCTACGACGGCATCATGCGCATCGTCGACATAGCGGAGAAGGCGAAGAAGCTCGAGCAGCAAAGCGAGGACTTTCTCGTCAAGGCCGCAGCCCAAGTGAAGACGTCCTTCGGGGCGATAGCGCCCATCGGACTCGACGTTGTGACCGGGGGTGAAGACGGCTGGGCGCAGACCGAGCTGGGCCTTGAGGAGATGTTCGATAAGATCAGCGACATGATGGACAAGCTCGGCGGCGGACGCGCCTACCGGCTGGCGCTCAGGCGGCTGGTGCTGCATGGCCGTACGATGAGCCAGACGCGCCTCGCGCTCGCCAAGGCCAACAACGACCTCGCGGACGCGATCCTGCGCGAGCGGGCGGCGCAGGCCTCGCGGCGGATCTACGATGGCTACCTGCGCGATCTTTCGCAGTCGCAGGCACGCGATACGGCGTTGCGGCAACTTGCCTTCGGGCGCGTGCTCGACAGCAAGCGCAGCGTCTACTTGGCAATGGAAGCCTTCATGCGGGCGGCCAGCTACTTCACGCTGCGTCCGATCGACCGGTCTGTTCTGCCCCGGATCACCGACAGCGTCGACGCGTTCTCCGAAGCGGTGATGACCCATACGGGAACCTGGGTCACCAGCATTGCGCTTGGCCGGTCGCCAGGGCCGATGGATGTCTGGTTAGACGTCGATCTGACTTTAACGGCCGGTGCGACCGACGATCCGGACATGGTCGTCGCGCAAGGCGATGCCAGAGCCACGGACGAGACGCAGGCCGACGGCGATGACGGCCCCCCTGCGTTGGCGATCATGCGAAGCGCTGATGGCTCTGTCAGTGTAACGATCCCAACCGATCACCCACGGTTCAACCGGTGGTACAGGGTTCGGCTCGACGCTGTGCGGGTCTATGCAGACGGGGTGCACTCTGACGGCGATCTCTGGATCGACATCCAGACAGACGGCACCTACCTCGACAAGACGCCCTCCGGTGGCACGGCGCGATTTGTGACCCAGCCCTTTATGCGCGCCTTCGTTTACAACCCGCTGGATGTGGCGGTGATGCCCACTGGCGACAGCGCAACAACCGGGCGCTTTGCCGAGGATTTCTTCAAGCCGACACCCTTTGCGACCTGGCGTTTCACGATTTCCCGGCAGGACGGTCGAAAACTCGATCTGCGCGCTTTGACGAAGCTGCGCTTGAACCTGAAGGGAAGCGTCATGTCATGAGCCGCGCCGTTCCGCGCCCTACCCTGCCGCTGCGTCGATGAAGTGTCGTGCCAATGCAATTGTCGCCATGTCCCACCCCTAAAATAAAACCACTACTTTGATGTTTGCCCGTATGCCGTTCCCCACAGTTGCCCATCCTCGTTCCAGCTTGCGGAGAAGGTTTCTGCGTGCACGACCTTAGAGCACAGAAGTTTGCCTGCCTTAACGCTGGTTGTGGTACTTTCAACCTGTCTGCCTTCACGTACCGCCCGCCCCGAGCTGGTATAGAGTTTCATTCTTCGCAACCCTTGCACCTCAAACCAACGTTTTGCAGCTATGGGGTGTCCGAGGCTCGAGAAAATTCGGAAAAGGCAGACCTTGATGACGGCTTCGGATCGCATCTTGCGCCAGTCGATCTGCGTCAGGTCTGGAGCGTCGTTGCGTTTCTCGGCAGGCACCAGACAATCCCGAACATGACCAAACCGCGCTGCTGCCAAACGGTCAGCATGTTTGATCGGTGGTTTGCCGTAAACCTTGTAAGGATCAGATTTCTCTGTGGCCAGATGGTCGTCCTTGATCGTGCAACTGCCCGTGGATCGACATTGCACCCTAGTGTCTTTTTCTAAAGCGCCCGCCATTGCGCCGCCTGGGATCAGGAGCAGGAATGCTGTAACGGGGAGAGCAAAGACACCAGTTTTCATCACTCATTCCCAAACAACGCTCAAAAAAGCTGACGTCCTCTGCCTAGACAATCAAGGGTTGCTACATACAGCGTGTAAAGCAAGGAAATACTGTCAGAGCCGAACAGTGACGGCATGCTGGAGGCTAAAGAGGCGCTGCGGGGCCTGATCGAGAAGATCGTGCTGCATCCAGACCCCACCACTGGGCGGATGTCTGTCCACCTGCAGGGCGCTCTCGCGGCGCTGCCGTCACTGCCTTTGGGACACAAACAGCAAAATGACCTAAGCGGCAAAGCTCACGCTATTGATATTGTTGACTAATTATTTTTGGTTGCGGGAGCTCGCTTTCAGAAATACTTGCTTTTGTATTCCACGCCTAAGGTAGATCATTTTCACTACGCCACTTCTTAACTGGGGACACGCAGAATGGCGGACTCCAGACTTTCGTTGCGGCCGCGAGTGTATATTTGCGCAAATCAAAGAACAGGCATTCATCCGCCGCTCAAGGAAGGTCGGCGGTGTGCGGGCAAACTGCCGCCGATTTTCTAACCCGGCAGAGCAAGCAGCCGCTCACATTCGCTCAATTGCAGCAATAAACATTCCGAAGGTCGGGATGTGACTGGCCAAGGGCTCCGTATACATTTCAAATACGGCGGATTCCCGAATGACAGCACCTCTTCAGATAGACGCAACAACCCTTCTGACGCCGGGCGATCCGGCACCCAGCTTTATTCAGCGCAGCGTCGCCAACCCGCGCTATTCCTTTGACAGCGCGGCGGGGCGCTATCTGGTTCTGTGCTTCTTTGGCAGCGCGGCGGATGGCCATGCGCAGGCGGCCCTCAAGGCTGCATATGAACGGGCTGACATCTTCAACGATGATCAAGCCTGCTTTTTTGGTGTCACCATCGACCCAGAGGACGAGGCGATTGGCCGGGTCAAGAACCGTCTGCCAGGCTATCGCCATTTCTGGGACATGGACCTGCTGATCTCGCGCCTCTACGGCGTGGCGGCTAAGGATGCGTCTCCGGGCAGCGGTCCGGCCGCAATGGCTCGGCAATGGGTGGTCATCGATCCAACAATGCGCGTCTTGGCGGCGATTCCGTTCCGGCCGGATCGGGGCGATCTTGGCGAGGTCATGGCGCTTTTGGACAGCCTGCCGCCACCAGACCGGTATGCCGGGATCGATGTCATGGCGCCGATCCTGTTCCTGCCGCGCGTGTTCGAGCCAGAGCTCTGTCGTCACCTGATCGGGCTGTATGAAGCGCAAGGTGGGGAAGAGAGCGGCTTCATGCGCGAGATCGGGGGCAAGACGATGGGAATTACCGATCCGGGCTTCAAACGTCGCAAGGATTACAACATCGAAGATCGCGATCTGATCTCGGCGTTGCAGGCGCGGTTCCTGCGGCGGGTCGTGCCCGAAATTGCCAAGGTCCACCAGTTCAAGGTGACGCGGATGGAGCGCTACATCGTCTCCTGTTACGCGGCTGAGGATGGTGGGCATTTTTCGGCACACCGCGACAACACGACAAAGGGCACGGCGCATCGGCGCTTTGCCGTATCGGTCAATCTCAACGACGATTTCGAAGGTGGAGAGGTGAACTTTCCGGAATACGGGCCGCGCAGTTTCAAGGCACCGCCGGGCGGGGCGGTGGTGTTCTCTTGCTCGCTTCTACACAAGGTCAGCAAAGTCACGAAGGGCCGGCGCTTTGCCTTTCTTCCATTTCTATATGACGATGCAGCGGCACGCCTACGCCAAGAGAATGCGCGCTATATTGGCGAGACTGGCTCGAATTACCGTGCGGGCGGCCAGACTTCGGCAGAACAAAGCGCATGACCCCTGCCCGAAAGGAGACGTGAATCGCCATGGCCCATCACGACCTCGACATTGTCGGACAACTCGAGCCCCTTCGACGCTATGCAAGAGTTCTCACGCGTGACGCAGAGGCGGCCGACGACCTTGTTCAAGCAACCTTTCTGCGGGCGCAGGAGCGGCGTGGGACCTTTCGCGACGGTGCGGATGTGCGGGTCTGGCTGATGGCGATATTGCACAATCTTTTCATCGATGGCCGTCGCAGTGCGCAGGCTTCCGAAGCGCGCGAACAGGCCTGGGCGGAAAGTCGGCCAACCTTCGTTGAGGCGTCCGGCGAGATAGCGGCGCGGCTGGCGCAGCTGCGCACCGCCTTTCTGTCGCTCAACGCCGAGCAGCGCGAAGCCCTGCACCTTGTGGCGGTGGAGGGGCTCGGTCCGGCCGAGGCGGCGCAGGTTCTGGGCGTGCCGGTGGGCACAGTGATGTCGCGCGTGGGCCGGGCGCGTGCGGCACTCCGGGCATTTGAAGACGGGCGGGGAGAGGTGGCGACCGTGAAACCACTCAGGATCGTGGGAGGATGCGATGAGCGACAAGACTGAGACCGATCCGGAGCTTGAGGCTGATCTTCTCGCGCTTCTCGAGGGGCGCCTTGACCCCGACCGAACTCTTGCGATTGCGGATCACCTCGCAGAACGGCCAGAGCGGGTGGCGGACCTCCTTGTCGATGCGCGAAACACTGCCGCGCTGCGGATGGCCCTTTCCGGATCAGACGATACCGCGCCGCCCGGTCTTGTGGCAGAGGCGCGCCGCTTGCAGGACCGTCTGCGCGGACAGCGTCTGCTGCGCCGCGCCGCCCCTTTCGTAGCCGCTGTTGTTCTGTTCACGGCGGGCTGGACTGGCCATGTCGCGTGGCAAGCAGCCGGACCCAAAGGCGCGCCCCCGCTTGTCGAAGCAGCGCTCGATGCGCAGGCGGCGTTAGAGCTTCGGCATTGGATGGTGTCCCAGCCCGAAAGCGCGGAACTGAACGCGCAGGAAGTCGTTGCCGCGCTCGGAGTGGACCTGCCGGTCTTGCCGAAGGACTGGATCGTGCGCGATGTGCAAATCGTTGCAACACCTGACCGACCTGCAATTGCCATTGTGGTGGACGCGCCAGAACTCGGGCGGCTCATGCTTTTGGCTGTCGCCCGCAACGCCGGAGACTCCAAGGATCCGCCGACCGCTTTCGAGTATCGGGGACGCACAATCGCCCTCTTCGAGCGTGGTCGATCCTCCTTCGTCCTCGTCGATGAGTCCGGGCATCCCGAGCAGTTGGCGCTCAGCGCAGAGAGGTTACTGTCGCCAAGCAACTGAGCCGACGCAGCTCAAGCGCAATGGGATGCCGATGCGGATTGAAACACCAGAGTTAACTCCGTCGTGATGCACTCGAGAAACGAAAAGAAGGATCACATGTCTTCACCGACACGGCCCAACGATGTCACACCGAAATCCGAGCGCCAGCAGACCTCAAAACCAGTGCGACTTGGCAAACCACTGCCAAGCATGCTGGTGCGTGGCAGACGCCGCAACTCGAACGCATCAATCTGGATTCTCGCGATCTGCATTGCGATTGCCCTGATTTTGCGCACCATCCCAGAGGCGGATTCACGGGAGGTTCCGCAGAGCTACTTGCCCGGGATGATCGAGTATCTGGAGGATGCGGACATCGTCGAGTATCGCGCCATTGGCGCTCCAGCGTTTGCGTTCTCTGGCGAGCGGCTCTGAGGGGTTTATGGTGTATCACCGGCCTGGCAGAGCGTTTGAAGAGCTCCCTGGTCCTCTTCAAAACTATGGTTTGGAGACAACAGGAGAACCAGCTCTATCCCATATTGTGTGAATTAGGTTGTTGATTTTCGTCTCGGATTGACCCATTTTTTTCATTTGGCGCTGCCCCTCTGAAACATGATAATCTCATGAAAAGTCAGCGGAATTCTTGATACAAGTAGGTCACCGCATTTCGGAAAACTGGGTCAATTCCGCGCAGAGTTCAACAGCCCAGATCCTGATCGAGAAATGGCGGCACCACTACAACACTGTCAGACCGCACAGTGCTCTGGGATACCGTCCACCGGCACCCGAAAGCATCGTCCCGATAGACCAGAGACCGACCATGCACTAACTGTCAAACCAGACCACTCAATGGGGGCAGACCACCGGGAAGCGACAGGGAGGTGTCAGGGGCACCGCCCGTCGCTGCAATGCCTCCGAACGACCCTATTGCCCAAGGCCAGTCCCGCGCGGACTATCAGGACCAGATGCTGGCGCTGGTGCGCGCGATGGCGCGGGATGCGGCGCGGGCGGATCATGCGGCCGAGTGCTGTTCAAAACGCCTTCAAGACGGGACAGCTTTGTAATCCAGTTCCGAGGATAGTGATCATGACCAATCGAACCCTTCGCGTTGCCATTTATGCCCGGTTTTCGTCCGACTTGCAGAACGCGGAGTCCATTGATGATCAGATCAGGCTTTGCCGGACCCGTGCCGCGCGCGAGGAGTGGGAGGTTGTCGGCACCTATGAAGATCACGCGACCTCAGGTGCCAGCATGCTGCGGCCCGGTATCCAGCGCCTGCAGCGTGATGCCTCTGACCGCCGCTTTGATCTCGTGCTGTCCGAAGCGCTGGACCGGCTGTCCCGCAATCAGGGCGATATCGCGCATCTTTACCAGATCCTGGCCTTCGCCGGTGTCGGGATCGAGACCGTCTCTGAAGGCCGCGTCAACGAGATGCACATCGGGCTGAAAGGCACGATGAATGCGCTGTTCTTGAAAGACCTCGCGGCCAAGACACGGCGCGGCCTCAGCGGGCGCATCCAGAAAGGCAAATCGGCCGGCGGTAAGGCGTATGGCTATGACGTTGTGCGCGAGCTTGGCGAAGATGGCGAGCTGAAGAGAGGCGATCTGGCGATCAATTCCGACCAGGCGGCCGTCGTGCGGCGGATCTTTCAGGCCTATGTCGATGGCATGTCACCAGGCAAGATCGCGGATATGCTCAATCAGGATGCGATACCGGGGCCGCGCGGGCCTGCCTGGGACAAATCCACAATCCACGGCAATCCCAAGCGCGGCACCGGCATTCTGAACAATGAGCTCTACATCGGCCGCCGTGTCTGGAACCGGCAGGAATTCGTCAAGGATCCTCAGACAGGCAAACGACAGGCGCGGCCAAATTCCGACGCCGCCGTGGAGTATTCCGATGTGCCGGACCTGCGCATCATTCCGCAAGGCCTTTGGGAGGCAGTGAAAGCCCGCCAGCAAAGCCGAAAGATCAAACACACGAAGGCCGAGGCTTGGGAGCGGCGCAAGCCACGGTTCCTGTTCAGCGGCCTGATCAAATGTGGCTGCTGCGGCGGGGGTTTCTCAACCGTCGCCAAGGACCGGTTCGGCTGTAGCAATTCCCGCAACAAGGGCACCTCTGTCTGCACGAACAGGACCACCATCGCGCGTCAGGATCTGGAGGACAGGATACTGACCAGCCTGTCAGGGCATCTGATGGATCCGGCCTTGGTCAAGGCCTTCGTCGAGGAATACATCGCCGAGCGCAACCGCCTGGCCGCGACGCAGACCGATGACCGCGCGGTCAAGCAAAAGGAGCTGGCCAAGGTGATCAAGGATCAGGATCTGCTGGTCAACGCCATTCTGGCGGGCACACCTGCCGACCGCATCAAGGACCGCATGGCGCAGCTGGAGGCACGACAAAAGCAGCTGGAGGCCGACCTCGCCGCCTCCCCCGCCAAGGACGCCTCGCTGCGCATCCACCCGAAGATGGCCGAGAGCTATCATGCGCGGATCAAGGCGCTCATCACTCAGCTGTCCCAGCCGGATGGCGAGGGCGACGCGCGCGAGGCGATCCGTGGAGTGATCAACAAGAGCGTGGTCACGCCTGTGCCCACGGGCGGCAAGCGCATGGAGCCGCAACTGGACCTTCACGGCGCACTTGCGGGCATCTTGGCGCTGAGCCTTGGTGGGGAGGGGAAGCTCGGACAGCAAAAAACCTCCCTTGAACAGGAGGTTATGCAAAGTATAGTATTTTTGGTTGCGGGAGTAGGATTTGAACCTACGACCTTCAGGTTATGAGCCTGACGAGCTACCGGGCTGCTCCATCCCGCGACGGTGTATAGTCCTGATTTGGTATTGGTTTTCGGACTATTTTGCGGCGCCCGTCAACCCCCTGCCGCCCTTCCTGATCGCCCTCTTTCTGGTGATCATGGGGGTCGAAGCCGCCTTTACCTTGGGCGCGCGCGGGCTTGTGGGCGGCCCGGATGCCGTGGGCTGGCGCGCGGCGGCGATTCAGGATTACGGCTTCAACGGCGAAATCCTTGGCTGGATGCTGGAACACAATGCCTATCCGGCGGAACATCTGCGCCGCTTGCTCAGCTATGCCTTCATCCATGGCAGCTTTACCCACGCGCTTTTCGCGGGCGTGCTGCTTCTGGCGATGGGTAAATTCGTCTCGGACGTGTTCCGTCACTGGGCGGTTCTGGTTCTCTTCGCGGTCAGCACAGTGGTGGGGGCCGTGATCTTTGGCCTTGTGGCACCGGGGCGGCCCTGGCTCATCGGGGCCTTTCCCGGCGTTTACGGCCTGATCGGCGGCTTTACCTATATCATGTGGCTCAGGCTGGGGCAGATGGGCACCAATCAGGTCCGGGCCTTCACCCTGATAGGCGTGCTGATGGGGCTGCAACTAGTGTTTGGCCTGTTGTTCGGCGGCAATGCCACCTGGATCGCCGATGTCAGTGGCTTTGCCAGCGGATTTCTGGCGTCCTTCGTGCTCAGCCCCGGCGGCTGGTCCCGCCTGCGGGCCAAGCTGCGTCACGACTGAGGGGACAACTGCCCGCGCGGAATCAAGGCGCGAAGCGCCGCCGCGTGGATCGCTGGGCCGGGGACTAGCGAAACAACAGGCGTGGCTGCCACTTTATGCCTGCCAAGTCCGTATAATCTCTCAGCGAACCGCGCCTTCTCAAAATCGCTAGGCCGCGGGACGGCCCAGCGATCCGCGCGGCGGTGCCTACGGCACCTTGATTCCGCGCGTGAAGACGACCCCCTTACCGCCTTAACCTGCCCCGGATTTCCTGTATCCGAAACGCCCCCAGCCCTTGCCCAAAAAGCGCATAGGCCAGCGTCCCCACCGCGATCAGCACCAACAGCGCCAGCCACCGCCAGCCCCCCATGCCGAAAAGCGGCCCAAGCACCACACCCGTACCCCAGAGCACCGCCCCCATCAGCACCGAGGCCAGACAGATTCGCCACAACCGACGCCGGAATTGCGCATCAAACCGCGCCACCTCGCCAAACTGCCGCGCCCCGGCGGCCAGTTGCACCACCATGATCCATGCCGCGATTGTCGTGGCAATCGCCGCCGCAATCCAGCCGATCAGCATCGCCAGCCCCACCGCCAAAACCCCATTCACCGCCATCGCCCAAACCGCATAGCGGAACGGGCTGCGCGTATCCTCGCGCGCGAAAAACAGCGGTTGCAGGATCTTTTGCAACACGAACGCCGGCAGGCCCAACCCGTAAATCGCCACCGCCAAGGCAGTCGCGGCACTGTCATCCGCGCCAAACGCCCCGCGCTCGAACAGCACCGACACCAGTTGAATGGGGATCACGATCAGCGCCACGGCACAGGGAATGGTCAGCGCCAGTGCGATCTCGCCCGCCCGCGACAGCGCCATGCGTGCGCCCACATCATCCTGCGCCTTCAGCCGCCGCGAGAGATCAGGAAGCAGCACGATGCCCACCGCAATCCCCACAACCCCCAAGGGCAATTGATAGAGCCGGTCGGCAGAATAAAGCCAGCTCACCGCCTTTTCGGTGTTCGAGGCCACCAATTGCCCGACCACAAGGTTGATCTGCACCACCCCGCCCGCCAAGGCAGCCGGAATGGCAATTCGCACCAGTTGCGCCATCTCTGGCGTCCAGCGGGGCCGCACCAAGGGCAGGCTCAGCCCCGCCCGTCGCGTCGCATGCCACACCAGCGCCAATTGCGCGACCCCAGCCACCGGAATGGTCCAGACCAGCGCCTGCGCCACCGCCCCGCCCGTGACGGCAGCAAAACTCATCGTGCCGATCAACAAGACATTCAGCAACACCGGCGCGGCGGCCGCCGCCGCGAAATGCCCCGCCGCATTGAGCATCCCCGAAAACAACGCCGCCAATGAGATGAAAAAGATATAGGGAAACACGATCCGCCCGAACTCGACCGTCAGGTCGAACCGTGCATCACCCACGAATCCCTCTGCCGTGGCCCAGACCAGCGCGGGCATGAACACCATGCACAGCCCCGTCAGCCCCAAAAGCACAAGGCTAAGCCCCGAACAGGCCAGCGCCGCAAAGCCCAAAGGGTTATCGCCTGCCTCCAACCGCTTGGAAAACATCGGCACAAAGGCCGCGTTGAACGCGCCTTCGGCAAAGAACCGGCGAAACATATTGGGCAGGCGAAACGCCGCGACAAAGGCATCCATCACAGCGCCGGGGCCGATATAGCTCGCGATCAGCACATCGCGGACGAACCCCAAAAGCCTGCTCAGCAGGGTCCAACCGCCAACGGTGAGAATGCCAGAAAGCAGGCGGACAGGTTTCATGCGGGGCCTTTCGCCGGGATCAGAGACGAGGATTAGACCATCACCACGCCGGGGGGAAGGGGGCGCAAACGGCGCAAACCGCCCGCATTTTCCGGCGCGCACGCATATTTCGCTACCCAGTCCCGCGACGACACGACAAGGTAAGGCCAGAGGACATCGGCGCACTCCCGTCCATGCCGACAGAAAGAGACGTGAAATGACCACGACCAATATCCGCCAATGGCTTCAGGAACGGCCCGAAATCGAATCCGTCTTTGCCTGCGTCTGCGATCTCAACGGCGCGATGCGCGGCAAACGCCTGCCGATTGAAAAGGCCAAGTCGATCATGGACGACGGGCTGCGCCTGCCGCTCTCGGTGCTCAGCGTGGATATCTGGGGCGAGGATATCGAGAATAACGAACTGGTGTTCGAAACCGGCGACTCGGACGGTATCTGCGAACATACCGGGCGGCCCATCGTCATGGTGAACTGGACAAGCCGCCCCTCGGCGCTGGTGATGTTCTGGATGCACACCGAGGATGGCAGCCCCTTTCCCGGCGACCCGCGCCATGCGCTCTCCAATATCGTGCAGCGCTACAAGGCACGCGGTCTGACCCCCGTGGTGGCCACCGAACTCGAATTCTACCTCTGCGACCCGCGCGAGGCGCAGCCGCGCCCGCCCTGCTCGCCCGTGACCGGCAAACGGCTCGATTCCGACGGCGCGCTCTCCCTCGATGAGCTGGAACATTTCGACGAATTCCTCAACGACGTCTACGACGCCTGCCACGAACAGGGCATCCCCGCCGATGCCGCCATCTCCGAAAACGGCGCGGGCCAGTTCGAAATCAACATGGTTCATGTCGCCGATCCGCTACAGGCCGCCGATGATGCCGTTCTCTTCAAACGCCTTGTCCGCGGCATCGCGCGCAAACATGGCATGGCCGCCACCTTCATGGCCAAACCCTATGGCGACCGCTCGGGCAGCGGCTTTCACGTGCATTTCAGCCTTGTCGATGAAAACGGCGTCAACCTTTTTGACGATGGCGGTGACACCGGCACACCGCTCCTTCTCAATGCCGTGGGCGGGCTGCTGGAAACGATGCATGAAAACACGCTCACCTTCGCGCCGCACCAGAATTCCTATCGCCGCCTTCTGCCCGGCACCCATGCGCCCACTGGCATCTCTTGGGGCTATGAAAACCGCACAGCGGCGATCCGCATTCCGGGCGGCAACCACAAGGCGCGGCGCATCGAGCACCGCGTCGCCGGGGCCGATGCCAACCCCTATCTTGTGCTGGGCAGCATCTTGGGCGGCGCGCTCATCGGCATCGAACAGGGAATAGCACCCTGCCCGCCCATCGACGGCGACGCCTATAGCCAGAAACTCGACCACCTGCCGCTCGACTGGGCCACCGCTATTCAGGCCTTTCGCCGGGGGCGGCATGTGCAGGACATCTTTTCCAGACGCCTGCAAACCATGCTGGTGGAATGCAAGATGCAGGAACTCAAACGTTTCACCCGCTACGTGACCGATTTCGAGTATGACGCCTATCTCGAAAGCGTGTGACGCCCGGCCTCAGCCGGCCACGCAATCCGCGAAATAGCGCGTCACGCCATCCTCGCCCACTTCCTGCACCAACCCGTGAATATCGGTCTCGAAACCGGGGCATTCGCGACCAAACTCGCGGTTGAACCGCAGGTACTGCACGATGGTCTTGTTGAACACCTCGCCGGGGATCAAAAGCGGAATACCCGGCGGATAGGGCGTCACAAGGCTGGTCGTGACCCGGCCTTCCAGATCGTCAATCGCCACCCGCTCGGTGGTGCGCCGCGCGATATGGGCAAAGGCCTCGCTCGGCGTCATCGCCGGGGTCAGATCGCTCAGATACATTTCCGTCGACAGGATCGCCACATCGTATTTCGCATAAAGCGTATGCACATGCTGGCACAGATCCCGCAGCCCCATGCCTTCATAGCGCGGCTGCTTGGCGCAAAACTCCGGCATCGCCCGCCACATCGGCTGGTTCTTGTCGTAATCGTCCTTGAACTGTTGCAGCGCGGTCAAGAGCGTGTTCCACCGGCCCTTGGTGATGCCAATGGTGAACATGATGAAAAAGCTGTAAAGCCCGGTCTTCTCGACCACCACACCATGCTCGGCCAGATATTTGGTGACAATCGAGGCCGGAATGCCCGTCTGCTCGAACCGCCCGTCCAGATTGAGACCGGGCGTGATGATCGTGGCCTTGATCGGATCAAGCATGTTGAACCCCGGCGCCATCTCGCCGAAATCATGCCAAGACTCCTCCCCATCCGAGGCTTGCACGCCATGCGCATCGGTGCGCTTGAGCACCCAGTCACGCATCTCACCGATCCCCTCCTCGTCCAGAACATCCGGCCCCCAGACTTGGAACCACCAGTCGTCATCGCCGAATTCGGCATCGACCTTCTGCATCGCCCGCCGGAAATCGAGCGATTCGGCGATGCTCTCCTCGACCAGCGCTGTGCCCGCAGGCGGCTCCATCATGGCGGCGGCCACATCGCAACTCGCAATAATGCTGTATTGCGGGCTGGTGCTGGTATGCATCAGATACGCCTCATTAAAGAGGTGGCGATCCAGCTTGGTGGTCTGACTGTCCTGCACCAACACATGGCTGGCCTGACTGATCCCCGCCAGCAGCTTGTGGATCGACTGCGTCACATAAGTCACCGAATGCAGCGGCCGTTCCCGCGACCGGCCCATCGCGTGAAAACTGCTATAGAACGGGTGGAAACTGGCATGCGGCAACCACGCCTCATCGAAATGCAGATTTTCCACATAGCCATCAAGCAGATCCTTGATCACCTCGGTATTGTAGAGCACCCCGTCATAGGTGGATTGCGTCAAGGTCAGGATGCGCGGCTTGACCGTATCGGGATCAACCCCCTTCAACAGCGGATTGGCGCGGATCTTGGCCTTGATCGCGTCAATCTCGAACTCGCCGCGCGGAATCGGCCCGATGATGCCAAAGTTATTGCGCGTGGGCCGCAGGAACACCGGAATCGCCCCAGTCATGATGATGCTATGCAGGATCGACTTGTGGCAATTGCGGTCCACCACCACCACGTCACCGGGGGCGACCGTGTGATGCCAGACCATCTTGTTGCTGGTGCTGGTGCCATTGGTCACGAAAAAACAGTGATCGGCGTTGAAAATCCGCGCCGCATTGCGCTCTGACGCGCCAATCGCGCCGTCATGATCCAAGAGCTGCCCCAGCTCCTCGACCGAATTGCACACATCGGCGCGCAGCATGTTCTCGCCGTAAAACTGATGATACATCTGGCCAATCGGGCTTTTGAGAAAGGCCACGCCCCCCGAATGCCCCGGACAATGCCAAGAATACGACCCGTCCTCGGCATAATCCAGCAACGCCTTGAAGAACGGCGGCTGAATGCCCTCCAGATAAATCTTGGCCTCGCGGATGATATGGCGCGCCACGAACTCGGGCGTATCCTCGAACGCATGAATAAATCCGTGCAATTCGCGCAGGATGTCATTGGGCAAATGGCGGCTCGTCTTGGTCTCACCGTAAACATAGATCGGCACATCGGCATTCTTGCGCCGCACCTCTTGCACGAAATTGCGCAGATTGGTGATCACCGGATCAATATCGGGACCGGGGCTGAATTCCTCATCGTCAATCGACAGAACAAAGGCACTGGCGCGCGATTGCTGCTGCGCGAATTGCGACAAATCCCCATAGCTCGTGACGCCCAGAACCTCGAACCCCTCGTCCTCCATAGCCTTGGCCATGGCCCGAATACCAAGCCCGGAAGAGTTTTCGGATCGGAAATCTTCGTCGATGATGACAATGGGAAAGTGGAATTTCATCAACTTCTCCTTTCAGGAGACCAGCAGGGGGGCGATCACGCCAAACGTCGCGAGAGGACCCCCCAAACTCTGAGGGAATCCTACTCCGCGCAGCTTGTTTCTGCTGTGCGCCCCAAGGTCAAGCCCCGCTGCGACCCGAAGGCCGCTTTGCGCGCGCTCATGCCGCCTGTCGGATCAAAGACCCAGTGTGCGGCGCCGTCCCTCGGCCATCTTGTTGATCAGATGATCCGCCGCCAAGCCGATAAAGGCCACGGCAAACCCCAGCACAAGGCCTTTGCCCACATCGGTGGAACTCAGCGCGCGCTGCATTTCCTGCCCCAGATCCTGCGTGCCGATAAAGGCCGCGATGATCACCATGAAGAGCGAAAACATCAGCGATTGATTGATCCCCACCATGATCGTGGGCAGCGCCAAGGGCAGGCGCACATGCCACAGACTCTGGCCGCGCGTGGCCCCTGACATATCCGCCGCCTCGATCACCGCCTCAGGCACACCGCGCAGCCCCTCGATGGTATAGCGGATCAGCGGCACGGCAGCGAACAGCACCACCGCCCCCACCACCGCCACATCATTGACGCCAAAAAGCATGATCACCGGAATAAGATAGATGAAACTCGGAAAGGTCTGAAGACTGTCACACAGCAGCAAGACCCGCTTGGCCCGCGCCTCATACCGCGCAGCCCAGATGCCCAAGGGAAAGCCGAAACTCGTCGCCACAGCCACAGCCACCAGCACCGTGTATACCGTGATCATCGCCCGGTCCCACCAGCCGGTGATCGCAATATAGCCGATAAAGCCAACGCAGATCAGCGCCGAACGCCAACCACCCACCGCCAGCCCTGCCGCCGCGACCAGGGCAAGCACCGCCGTATAGGGCAACCACAAAAGCGCATCGCGCACCGGGATCAGAACCCATGTGATCAGGAACCACCGCAACCATTGCGTCACCGGATCAAGCGTCACGATCACCCAAGACATCATCGCATCCAGCGGGTCCGCCACCGAAAGCGATTGCCCCCGCCCGACCTCGGCAAAGAACGGCACCACCGCCGACAGCGCAAACCCCGCCACCATCAATGCGGCCCAAACGCTCATCACCCGGTGCCGCGCGGTCCAGCTCAGCCCCGGCTCATGATGCACCGGCTGCCGCTCGGCCCAGGCCTTGGAACACCGATCCAGCGCCACGGCCAACAGAACGATCGTGATGCCGATTTCAATCGAGCGCCCGATCTTGAGCGCCTGCAACAGTTGCAACAGCTTCTGCCCAAGCCCCGGCATGCCGATGAAACTGGCCAGAACCACCATCGCCAGACACTGCATGATCACCTGATTGACGCCCACCAAAATCTCGGTGCGTGCAGTCGGGATACGCACCCGCGTCATCAATTGCCAGCTTGTGCTGCCGCACATCTTGCCGCTCTCGATCACCTCGGGCGGCACCTTGCGCAGGCCCAGCAGGGTCATGCGGATCATCGGCGGCACCGAGAAAATGATCGTGACAATCGCCCCCGCCTTGGGGCCCACCCCGATAAAGACCACAACCGGGATCATATAGGCGAAATGCGGCAGCGATTGCGCGATGTTGAGAACCGGGTTCATCACCGCCTCTACCCAGCGCCAGCGCCACGTCGCCACCCCCATCATCAGACCGAGCAGAACCGACACCGGTGCCGCAACCACGATCACCGACAGGGTTTCCATCGCCCATTGCCATTGCCCCATCAGCGCAATCCAGACAAACGTGCCCCCCGCCAAAAGCGCTAGCCGCAAGCCGCCCAGCCAATAGCCCAGACATCCCGCACTCAGCGCCACCACGATCCATGGCAGCGGGCCGATACGCGGCCAGCGGTTCTTGCCATAGAGAATATTCGCCGTCACATCGAGCAGCCACTCGATCCCATCGGCAAAGGCACGGGTCACATGGATCAGGCCCAGATCATCGCGCAGCCATGTGAACACCGCGTTGATCCAATCCGCCAGCGGCAGGATCATCCCCTCGACCGGGCGCATCAGCCCCTCGGGCAAATAGGGCCGCGCAAGAATTAGGCACAGCGCCAGGCCCAGAACCACCCAAGCCGGATTGAGGCGCGGTTTGGCGGTGGTCGCCAGCGGCAGGGCGCTCTCGCTCATGCCTGCCCTCCCAGCAGCACATCCAGCGCCTCCTTGCGGCTCAGCACGCCGGTAATCCGCCCCGCCTCATCCGCCACGGGCAAGCTCTCGCGCGGATCGTCGATCAACTGCCGCGCCAGCGCGCGGATCGTGCTCTTGCCCGCCACCGGCAGCCCCTCGGGCATCACGCCATTGATGGGCCGCGCCAGGCCGGACGCATGCACCACCCGCGCTTTTTCAATCTCTTCGGTGAATTTGCGCACATAATCGGTGGCCGGATTCAGAACGATCTGATCGGGCGTGTCGCATTGCTCGACCGCGCCGTCCTTCATGATCGCAATCCGGTCCGCCAACCGCAGCGCCTCGTCGAAATCATGGGTGATAAACACGATGGTTTTACCCAGCATCCCCTGCAAACGCAGGAATTCATCCTGCATTTCGCGCCGGATCAGCGGATCAAGCGCCGAAAACGGCTCGTCCAGAAACCAGATATCGGGCTCGATGGCGAGAGAACGGGCAATCCCAACCCGCTGCTGCTGCCCACCTGACAATTCGCGCGGAAAGTAATCCTCGCGCCCGCCCAGCCCCACAAGCTCGATCACCTCCAGCGCCCGCTTGCGCCGCGTGGCCCGATTCTGTCCGCGCATTTCCAGCGGAAAGGCCACATTCTCCAGCACCGTGCGATGCGGCAGCAGGCCAAAGCTCTGGAATACCATGCCCATCTTGTTGCGCCGCAATTCGATCAACTGCGTCTCGCTCAGCGCACCAATGTCCTGCCCCTCGACAGACACCGTGCCGCCGGTAATCTCGATCAACCGCGACAGGCACCGCACCAGCGTGGATTTGCCAGACCCCGAAAGGCCCATGATCACCAGCATCTCGCCCCGCGCGATATCAAGCGACACATCACGCACCGCCGAGATATAGCCCGCCTGCCGAATAACCTCGAACCCCGGATCGCCCTTAAGGCCGCCCAGATACGCCTCGGGCGCAGGACCAAATAGTTTCCAGACATTGCGGCATGAAATCACGGGTTCAGAAACCGGCACGCGACACCCCCTTGTTTGTTATGGAAAACCCCACCCATGGCGCACCACGGGCGGGGCAGATTTTAAAATCGGATCAGTTGATCCAGACCTTCCAGACATCGCCATTCTCTTCCAGCCAATGCGTCGCAGCCTCTTCTGGCTCCATCTCGTCGATGTCCACCAGCTTGGCCATTTCCGCGATCTGCGGGTTGGTAAAGCTGATCTTGGTCAGCATTTCATAGGCGTCCGGCCATTTCTCTTTCATCCCATCCCAAGCGGCTTTTTTCATGTAGCCATTGGCGGGATTGCCGCAATCATAGGTCTTGTCCGGGTTCGGCCCAACCGCCGGGTCCTTGTCGCACCCTTCCACCCAAGTCGGGAACTCGACGAATTCGCCCGGCCAAACGGCTTCGGCAAAATTCGGCGTCCAGTTAAAGACCACGATGGGCTTTTTGGTCTTTTCAGCGGCTCCGATTTCCGCCCAGAGGGCTGCGGCAGAACCGGCATTGACCACTTTGAAATTCATGCCCAGCCCATCAACCCGCTCTTGGTCATGCTTGAGCCAGTCCACCGGCCCCCCAAGGAACCGCCCGGCGTCCCCGGTCTCCGGCGTCGCAAAGAGAGCAGCGCACTCATTCAGCGCCTGCCAGTCAGGCAGACCCGGACAGGCCTCTTTGGTCCACATCGGATACCACCAATCCTCGCGCGTCACCGCGTTGTGATCGCCCGCATCATGCAACCCGCCCTTTTCCAGCGCGGCACGGAATGAGGCACCAAATGCCCCCTCCCAAACCTCCATCTCCAGCGCCACATCGCCCAGACGCACCGATTCATAAACCGACTGACTGTCCGTCGAGACATATTCGACATTGTTGCCCATGGATTCGAAAATCTGGCCAACCACATTGCTCATCACGATCTGGCTCGACCAGTTGTGAATGGGGATGACGATCGGATCTTCGGAATCCGCCAAGGCGCCAGTCGCCGCTAGGGCGAGCACGGCGGCCCCGCCGATCAGTCGTAAACGCTGTGTCATTCTTGAAACTCCCTGTGTTGATGTATCCCGCCCGTTTTCCGGGCTTTGGTAAGGGAAGCTTAGGGATCGGATATGAACACGTCAGAGGGGCGGCATGAACGAACTGGACTTAATTGTGAAAAAATATTAACAGGAGGAAACCTTGCAAAGGGCTCCAACGTGCCAAGAGCCGCCCATATCGTCATCATCGAGGATGAGCCCGTTACCCGCACCACGCTGGCGGAGTATCTGATGTCGCATGGCTATACCGTCACCGCCTTTGACAGCGCAGAGCGGGCCGAAACAATGCTGGGCAGCGACCGCGCGGACCTCTTGCTTGTCGACATCACGCTCGATGGCAAGGACGGGCTGCAGATCACCCGCGAACAACGCGCGCGCTCGGATATCGGCATTATCCTCACCACAAGCCTTAGTGATGACGTGGACCGTATCGTTGGGCTGGAACTGGGGGCCGATGATTATGTTTGCAAACCGTTCAATCGCCGCGAATTGTTGGCCCGGATCAAGAACCTCTTGCGCCGAACCGAGGCCCAGCGCCGCCTCTCACGCCAAAACCTGCGCTTTCACGGCTTCAGCTTTGCCTTTGCCACCCGGCAACTGACCGGCCCGGATGGGCAACCCATCCGCCTCACCCGCGCCGAATACGAGGTGCTGGCCGAACTCTTGCGCCACCCCGGTGCCGTGCTCAGCCGCGACCGGCTGATGACCGTGATCACCCACCGCCAAGAGCATCCCGACACCCGCACCGTCGATGTCATCATCCGCCGCCTGCGCACCAAGCTGGAAGAAGACCCCGGCGCGCCGCGCCTCATCACCACCGCCCATGGCGAAGGTTATGTATTCACCGCCACCTTGGACTGATCCGCCAACCCATCTGCCGCGCGCAAAAGCGTGGCACGCGCCGCTGCAATCTCTGCAGGCACAGCGGCCATAGCGCCCCGCATCGCCCCCGCGTCACCCGCGCGCGCCGCCTCTTCCAAGGCCCGCAATCCAGCGCTCAGCCCCGGCAAGCTGAAATTCCCCGCCGCCCCCTTCATCCGGTGCGCCACTTTGGCCACGCCCGCCGCATCCTCTGCGGCCACCGCCGCCGCCAAGGCCCGCGCCTCTTCCCCGACCCCATCCAGATAAAGCCGAATCGCTGCAGCCGTCTGCTCTGGCCCCAGATCGGCCAGCATGGCACCCAGCCCGTCGCGCGCGCCGCCCATGGGCAAAGAGACCGAGCGCGGCGAGAGAAACACACCCCGGCGCTGCCCGCCCGTCACCTGCGCAATCGCGGCGGCCAGCCTCTCGGGCGAAACCGGCTTGGCCACGAAACAATCCATCCCCGCATCCAGTTGCTGTGCCACCTCTTCCTCCTGAACATGCGCGGAAATGCCGATCACCGGCAGGTCTTGGCCCTCAGGCAACCCGCGCAACCGCCGCGTCGCGTCAGTGCCCGACAGGCCCGGCAGGTTCACATCCATCAAGACCAAGTCGAACCGCTCCCGCTTCAGCAGGTCCAGCGCGTCCTCACCACTGTCCACACAGACCGCCGTATGCCCCATCCGCTCCAGATAACTGCGCGCAACCATCTGGTTGACGCTGTGATCCTCGACAATCAGCGCATGCAGACTGCGCCCCGCCCGCTCAGGGGTCCATTCGGGCACGCTCTCAGCCAAAAGCGCCGGATCGGCCAATTCAAAATCTGCCATGAAGGTAAAAACCGATCCCACATGCGGCGTGCTTTCCACGCTCAGCGCGCCGCCCATCACCTCCGCGAATTTGCGACAGATCGCCAATCCCAACCCGGTGCCGCCATAGCGCCGCGCCGTCAAACCGTCTTCCTGCTCGAATGCCTCGAAAATACGCTGCCGCGCCTGCGCTGAAATCCCCTTGCCGGTATCGCTGACCTCCAGAATCAACGTCACCCGCCCGGCCCCCGCAGCCCGCGCTCGCAGCCGCAAAACCACCTCGCCCTCTTCCGTGAACTTGACCGCGTTCGAGACAAGATTGAACAGGATCTGCCGCAGCTTGGCCATATCACCCATCACGGCGGCGGGCGCATCCTCAGGCAGATCAAGCCAGAGCACGATCCCCTTCTCCCGCGCGCCGGGGTCCAACAGGGTTACGATCACCTGCATCACCTCGGCCACTGAAAACACCACCCGCTCCAGATGCGCGCCGCTCAACTCGGTCTTGGAATAGCTCAGAATATCGTTGAGGATCGTCAGCAGGCTCTCACCCGAGGCCCGCGCCGCGCGCAATTGCTCCAACTGCGCGTCTGGCAAGCCCTCAGCCGAAAGCGTGCGCAACATGCCCAGAACCCCGTTCATCGGCGTGCGGATCTCATGGCTCATCATCGCAAGGAATTCCGATTTCGCCCGATCCGCCGCCTCCGCCTTTTGCCGCGCCACGGCATGCGCCTCGACCTCACCGCGCAGCGCCTCGGTCTTTTCCGCCACCAACTCCTGCAAGGCATTGCGATGCCGCGCCAACTCCTCTTCGTTGCGCCGCCGCGCCTCCTCCAAGGTGCGGTTGGCGATGGCCTGACGCCGGAATACCTCGACCGCGCGCTCCATGCCCGCAATCTCATCATTGCCACGCGGGGCCACGCGCATATCAAGCTGCCCCGCCGCCAGCCGCGTCATCATATCCGACAGGTTGTCCAACCGCCGCGAGATATTGCCGCGCACGTAAAACCACAGCACAGCCAAGGACAGCAACAGCGCCAGCCCCGCCGCTCCGGCGCTGCGCAACCGCGTGGCCCGGATCACCTCAAGCGAGGCCGCACCGGCGCGCTGCGCCTCCGCCTGCACCCGGCTCGCCAGATCCGTCACCGCCACATGCAGCCCGTCCGCCGACACGCGCAACGCCGCCTGCGCGCTCTCAATCCGGCCATCCAGTTCCAGAATGCCCTCGGTCAGCCCCAAAAGCCCCCCCGGCCCCGCCGGATCACTCAGCGACAGGATCGTACCCAACAAGGTTTGCGCCTGCGCCGCCCGCCCCGGATCACGGATCGCCGCCACGCGCCGCGCGACAATCTCGGTCCGTTCGCCCAACGTGGCCCGGATCGGCACCAAACCCGCGGCATCGCTCAGCCCGGCAATCCGGTTGAAGAGCAGCCCAATCTCCGCCGTGCGCGACCGCAACTCGAACATCAACCCCAACTCGAACAGATCAACCTCGATCAGCTTGTCCAGCGTCGCCAGATGCTGCGCACTGCCGGTGTCATCGTCATAGAGGTTGGAAATCACCGCCGCCGTGCTCATCTCGGCATTGGCCACCAAAGTATCAGCCATATTGAGCAACGCCGACGTCGCCCCAAGCGCGCGGTCCAGCCCCTCGCGCCGCGCCTGCACCAGCGACAGACGTTGCTTGACCAAGCGGTCAAGCTCGGCAATCCCCGCCTCCATCGCCACAACGGCACGGGTCAACTCGCCCCCGCTGCCGCCACCATGCTCCGCCTGAAACCGGCTCAGATGATCCGAGAGCGCCGCCACCCGCGCGCCCAAATAGGCCGCCCGGTCGCGCCGCGCCGCCTCATCATCCACCGCCGCCAACTCCGGCGCCACCGTGATGATGGCCGAACTTTCCTCGGTAAACCGCCGCATATCCGACAGCACCGGGATCGAGCGGTCATAGAGCTGCTGTTGCGCCTGCGTGACATCGCGCAGCTCGAACCAGCCAAAGAAACCCGCCAGCGCGGGCAGGCCGGCAATCACGAGAAAGGCCGCCAACAGGCGCGCGCCCAATCCGGTTCTGCTCTTCATCCGGCTCTTCCCGCTCCGCTTTTGTTGCAGTCCTGCCGCGACAGTCTATAGTAATTTCCGCAGAGGAGTGAGTGTTTCATGCAAAGAATAATCGCCTGTATGCTCGCCCTCTTGGCACCTCTGCCCCTCGCCGCAGACCCATGGGCGCTGCAAACCCATACGGTGCCCTTCGACTATACCAGCCCCGCGCGTCCGCTCACCTATACGCCACTCGATCGTGCCGCATCCCCTTGGACGCTCTGCATCTCCTATCCGCATCTCAAGGACGCCTATTGGCTCTCGGTCAATTTCGGCATGGTCGAAGAGGCCCAGCGCCTCGGCGTGGGCTTTCGTCTGGTCGAGGCGGGCGGCTATCCCAATCTTGACCGTCAGATCGAACAGATCACCAATTGCGTGGCCCAAGGCGCGGATGCGCTGGTGGTCGGCACCGTGTCTTTCGAGGGGCTGACCCCCACCGTTCAGGCACTCTCCGAACAGGTGCCGGTCATCGCCACGGTCAATGACATCGCCGATCCCGGCATCGCGGCCAAGGCGGCGGTCTCTTGGTATGACATGGGTGCCATCACCGGGCGCTTCATCGCCGAGCGCCACCCCAAGGGCAGCGCCCCGGTGCGGCTGGCGTGGTTTCCCGGTCCCCAAGGGGCCGGTTGGGTCAGCTTTGTCGAGGCGGGCTTTCGCGACGCCATCGCCGAGAGCGCGGCAGAGATCGTGCTCACCAAATACGGCGACACGGGCCGCGAAATCCAAGTGACGCTGGTCGAGGAAACGCTCGATAGCGGGGTTGCCATCGACTACATCGTCGGCAGCGCCCCCACCGCCGAAGTGGCCGTGTCGATCCTGCGCGCGCGCGGGCTCGAAGGGCAGATTAACATCGTCTCGGATTACATGAGCCACGCGGTGTTTCGCGGCATTCGTCGCGGCCGCATCCTCGCCGCGCCCACCGATTTCCCGATCATGCAGGGCAAACTCGCCATCGAAATGGCCGTGCGCGCCATCGAGGGCACGCTTGAGACCCGCCATGCCGGCCCCCGGATCATGCTCGTAACCCCCGATATGGTCGGCAATACCGACCTTGCCGAAACCCTCGCGCCCGCCAGCTTTATCCCCGTGTTCGAACTGGACTAGCGCACCGCTTGCGGTCATCATGGCACCAAGGCCGGATATAGGGGCCGCAGACGGGATCAAAGGGGCAATACGGGGCCGAAAACCCCGTCCTAAGACCACCTTCCTCCGCTGAGCCCCCGCCGTCCTCGTTAATGGGTATTCTTGGGCAAGAGGCAGAGCATGGCAAAAAGCGCAACGATCAAAACTGCCCCGACGCCGGTCTCGGCGGCTCCGGTGCCGGTGCTCAATCTGCCGATGTCGCGCGGCAATCCCTACCAACCCCTGCTTTATGCCGCCCCCGACGCCGGTTTCCGCCCCGAACCCTTGGCCAAGACCGAAATCACCGATCTGCCCCGGATGTTGGCAGAGGGGCATCGCCTCTTGCACCTGCATTGGGATGACCTGATCTTTGGTCGTTCCCGCGACAGCGCCGCCAATGCCAACGAGGCCGAGCGTGATCTGGCCGCCCTTGCAGCCTTCAAGGCCGGTGGCGGCCGTATCCTCTGGACGGTTCACAACCGAACCCCGCATCGCGACATGGACCCAGAGACCTTTCGTGCCGCCCGCGCCCGCGTCGTGACCCTCGCCGATCTGATGCATGTCCACACGCCCGACGCGGCGCTGCATATGCAACGCGACTGGGGGGTTGATCCCGCGCGCCTGCGCATCCTCCCGCATCCCAGCTATCTTGGGCATTACGAACCTGCCGAAACCAGCCTCGGTCGCGATCTGCCCGATTGCGCCGCGCGCGCCTTTCTCTTCTTCGGGGCTTTTCGCGCCAACAAGGGGCTGGATACGCTGGTCGATACCGCCCGCACGCTCATCCGGCGCGACGTGCCTTTTCACCTGCATCTTTGTGGCCGCGCCGCGCGCAGCCATCAAAAGCTCTTTCGCGCGCTGCAAGACACCGATTGCGTCACCCTCACCGACGAGGCCGTGCCAGATGAGGATGTGGCTGGCATCTTTGCCCGCGCGCAGGTCTTTGTTGCGCCCTTTGGAAACCTCTTTACCTCCGGCTCGGTGATGCTCGCGCAGGGCTTTGGCCTGCCTGTGATCGGCCCCGATACCGAGGCTCTGCGCGCCCATGTGGCCCCGGAAAACCACGATCTTCTCTATGACCCCGGCGCGCCGCGCGGCCTTCTGCGGATGATGACACGGCTGGTGGAGATGCCCGATGACGAATTGCGCAGGCGGCGCGCCGCGGCCCTGGCCCTCGCCCAAGACCGCGCGCCCGCGCGCATCGCCGCCCAGATGATGCAGGTTCTCGCCGACCTGCGCGATGGCACCGGTGCCAGCCTGCAAGCGGTACAGCCGACGCCCATCGCCGCCGCCCATCCCGCTGCACCTGCCCCCTCTGCCCAGGCGCGCGCGCAGCAGCGCCTGGCCGATCTGACGCGCACTTTGGGCCTCACGGACCCTCTGCGCATCCTCGACATCGGGGCCAACCCGATGAACCATGACGCCCCCTACAAAGAGCTTCTGGCCGCAGGTCACGCCCATGTCACCGGGTTTGAACCCCAGCCCGAGGCGCTGGCCGCCCTCAACGCCCGCAAATCCCCGCAAGAGACCTATTTTCCCGACGTGGTCGGCGATGGGGCGACGCATCGGCTCAACCTCTATCGTGGCTCCGGCCTCGCCTCCCTGCTCGAAATCCGCCAGCCCACACTCGACCATCTGCTCGGCCTGCGCCGCGCCGCGCGCCCCACCGGCCATGTCGATCTGCCCAGCCGCAAACTCGACGAGATCGAGGGCATTGGCCGGGTTGATTTCCTCAAGATCGACGTGCAGGGGGCCGAAGCGATGATCTTCACGCACGCCCAAACCGCGCTCTCGCAAACGCTGGCCGTGCAAAGCGAGGTCAACTTTTTCCCCCTCTACGACAACCAACCCTCCTTCGGCGAGATCGACCGCCTTCTTCAGGCGCATGGGCTGGTGCCGCATTCCTTCCTGCATATCGAGAAACGGCTCCTGCGCTCCCGCTGGTTGGGCCGGATCGAAGGTACCACGCCGCAACAGATGCTCGACGGCGATATCCTCTACCTGCGCGACCTCTCCCGCCCCGACACGCTCGACAGCACCGACTTGCGCAAAATCGCGCTGCTCTGTGATACCTGCTACGGCTTTACCGACATCACCCTGCGCTGCCTCGAGATTTTGGTCGAACGCGGCGAGATCAAGCCGCGCGTGGCCGAACGCTTCATCGACAGCCTCTGACCGCGCGGCCCGGGCTACCCAACCCGATAGGGCAACACGCCGCGCTCGTCCGGGGTAACCTGCAAGCGTCGCTCCAGCGGCGGCACCGATCGCTGATGGCACTCCGCCCGCTCGCAGATCCGGCAGGAAATGCCAATCGGCTCGAACGCCCGCGCGCGGCTCACATCCAGATCGTCGGCATACACCAACTCGCCCGCATGTTTCACCTCGCAGCCCAGCGCAATCGCAAACCGCCGCACCGGCGCGCCAAAGCTGCCACCGGGTTTCGAGACATCGCGCGCAAGACTGATATAGCGCACGCCATCCGGCGTCTCGGCCAATTGCCGCAGGAACCGCCCCGGCGTCTCGAACGCCCGATGCACGTTCCAGAGCGGGCACGCCCCGCCGAACCGCGCGAATTGCAACCGTGTCGCCGAATGCCGCTTGGTGATCGTGCCGGCCTGATCGACCCGCACAAAGAAAAACGGAATCCCCTTGGCCCCCGGCCGCTGCAAGGTCGAAAGACGGTGACACACCTGTTCGATCGAGGCACCAAACCGATGCGCCAGAACCTCCAGATCGTGACGCACCTCCTGTGCGGCGGTCAAAAACCGGCCATAGGGCATCATCGCCGCCCCGGCAAAATAATTGGCCAATCCAATCTTGGCGATGGACCGTGCCGCGTCTGACTGGAACCGCGCGAAATCCAGCGTCGCCTCCAGCAATTGATCCTGCATCACCAACGCCAATTGCAACAAAAGCTGAAACCGTCGGCTCTCGGGGGCGGCGCGCGACGAGAGCGTCAGCACCCCGGCGGCGCGGTCGTAATGCCGCAACTGTGCGGTATCCGCCTCGACCACCGAAATGCCCAACGCCGCCAACCGCGCGCAGGCCAGATCCGAAATCGCCTGCCCGCCGCCCGCTTCGGCAAAGCGCTCGGCGGCATGGTCCACCGCATCTATGTAATTGTCGCAATAATGAAAAAAGTCGCGCACCTCGTCCCAAGGGCTCGACTGGTTGCGCGCATCCTCGCGCCCCAAGGCCTCGTCGAGGCTCGCCAATCGCTCGTGGGTCTGGCGATAGGCGCTGTGCAACTCCAAAAACGCCCGCGCCAGCGCCGGGGCATTCGACGCCGTCAGCCGCAGATCGGCCAGGGGCGGCGGATCGTCGCCAAACACCGGATCGGCCAGCGCCTCGCGCATGTCGCTCACCATCCGCTCGGCATCGCCCGTACTCAACTCTGTCACGTCGAAGCCGAATTCCTGCGCCAAGGCCAGAACCACCGTCGTGCTCACAGGGCGGTTGTTGTTCTCCATCTGGTTGAGATAGGGCAGCGACACCCCCAGCTTGCCCGCGAAATCCTTTTGCGTCAGGCCCAGCCGCTGCCGCGTCTCGCGCAGCTTGGCCCCGGCATAGAGTTTCTGGATCGCCATGGCGCGCACCCTTTGCAACTTCGCATAGGGGCCAGACTACATTTGCAAAGACACGCCGGCAATCCCCCGCCACGCGCAGCCCCATAGACAGCACCGCCACAACCGCTAATCTACCCCATACGCACACCGCCAAAAGGACTGCGCGCCGATGCCAGACCCCGCGATCCTTCTCGAATGGGCCGGATTTGCCGCCCGCTGGTTGCATGTCATCACCGCCATGGCCTGGATCGGCACGTCTTTTTACTTTATCGCGCTTGATCTCGGCCTGCGCCGCGCGCCCGATTTGCCCATGGGCGCGCAGGGCGAAGACTGGCAGGTGCATGGCGGCGGCTTCTACCATATCCGCAAATATCTCGTGGCGCCGCCGCAGATGCCGGATCACCTGACTTGGTTCAAATGGGAAAGCTACGCCACCTGGCTCTCGGGTGCGGCCCTGCTCATGCTGGTCTACTGGGCCTCTGCCGATCTCTACCTGCTCAGCGCCGAAAGCCCGCTCACCCAATCGCAGGGCATCACTCTCTCGGCGGGCTCGCTGGCCCTTGGCTGGCTCATCTATGACCGGCTTTGCAAATCCGGGCTGGCCGCGCAGCCGACCCGCCTGATGCTCGTCCTCTTCGCGCTTCTGACCGCGATGGGCTGGGCCTATACACAGGTGTTCACCGGTCGCGCGATGATGCTGCATTTGGGGGCCTTCACCGCCACCATCATGACCGCCAATGTCTTCCTCATCATCATGCCCAATCAGCGCATCGTGGTGGCCGATCTGCGCGCCGGGCGCACACCCGAGGCACGCTATGGCCAGATCGCCAAGCTGCGCTCGACCCATAACAATTACCTCACCTTGCCCGTCATCTTCCTGATGCTGTCCAACCATTACCCGCTTGCCTTCGCCACGCCCTACAACTGGCTCATCGCCTCTCTTGTTTTCCTGATGGGTGTCACCATCCGGCATTTCTTCAATAGCCTGCACGCCGGGCGTGGCCGCCCTTGGTGGGCATGGGGCGTCACCGCGCTGATCTTCGCCGCCATTGTCTGGCTCTCAGCTTTGGGCGGCCCGAACACCGCAGACACCACCCCAGAGACCACGCGCCTCAGCCCTGCCCAGGCCCGCCTGAGCGAGGCCCCCGGCTTTGACACGGTGCAAGAGATCGTGGCCCTGCGCTGCGCCATGTGTCATGCCACCGAACCACTCTGGCCCGGCATGATCCACGCCCCCAAAGGCGTGATCCTCGAAACACCCGCCGACCTCGCCCGTCAGGCCCGCGCCCTCTACCTCCAGGCCGGGCTCAGCCATGCCATGCCACCCGCCAACCTCACCGCGATGGCACCCTCGGAACGCGCCACGCTCATCGCTTGGTATCGGGCGGGCCGTACCGCGCCCTAGCTTCCAGCCGTGCCGAATCAAGCCCTGCCTTCAACAGGCCAATGTCCCGCAATCGCGCCTGCGCGCGAATCGCATGATGCTCCATCCGCGCCTGATCCGCCTGTTCCAGCGCCTGCAGATCGCTGACCGAGACAAGGCCCGCCACAGCCACCCCGTTGCGCAGCACCATCACCCGCTGACCACCCGCCGCCAGATGATCCACCACCCGGCGCAGACGGGTTCGCACCCGATGGATCGGCATCTCATCATACATCGCCTGCCTCTTGCCTTGCCTGACCTGACCAACTTGGCAGGCAGAGGTTAAGAAAACGTTGCCCACAGCGCGCGACCCAAGCAAAACCAATCGAGACCTTACAAAATCACCTCCAAAACCTTACAAAGCGTACAAAATACCCCAGCCCGGAGCGCGCCCCATGAAAATCGCCACCGCCGCCTATCCGCTCGACCCGCTCACCTCTTGGGCCGACTACCGTCGCAAGCTGTCCGATTGGGTGGCCGAGGCCGCCGCCAACGGGGCCGATCTCGCCGTTTTTCCCGAATACGGCGCGATGGAACTGGCGACGCTCGCGGGCACCGAGGCCGCCGGCGATTTAGAGCGCTCGCTGCACGCCGTTTCTGGCGTGATGTCAGAGGCTTACGATCTGCATGCCGAGCTTGCGACGCAGTATAATCTGCATATTCTGGGGGCTTCAGCCCCGGTCTTTGACCCAGATCTTGGCCCCCGCCCGGTCAACCGCGCCATGCTTTTTACCCCCACCGGGGCGCGCGCCGCGCAAGACAAACAGATCATGACCCGGTTCGAGCGCGAGGAATGGCACGTCGCCCCCGGCGGCCCCCTGCGCCTCTTTGACACAAGCCTCGGCAAGATCGGCATCCTGATCTGCTACGACAGCGAATTTCCCTTGCTGGGCAAGGCTTTGGCCGATGCCGACCTGATCCTTGTGCCCTCTTGCACCGAGGCTCTGACCGGCTATTCCCGCGTCCGGATCGGTGCCATGGCCCGCGCCCTCGAAATGCAATGCGTCACCGTCATGGCCTCGACCGTGGGCACGGCGGATTGGTCCCCGGCGGTCGATACCAATTGTGGTATGGGTGGCGTCTTTGGCCCCCCAGATACAGGGTTCCCACCCACCGGCGTCCTCGCCGAGGGCACACTCAACCGCCCCGGCTGGACCTATGCCGAGGTCGATCTGGACCGTATCACCCATGTTCGCGCCGACGGCGTTGTGCTCAACCGCCGCCATTGGGAAGACCAACTGGGGCGCGACGTCACGGTCACATCTGAACCTCTACGGTGATTACACCCTTGAAAACCGCGCAAAACCGGCGCATTTACTAGCGCGTTCCGCAAAACGGCGGGGCGCCATATCAAGGAGAGACCATGGCCAAGGAAGACACGCTCGAATTTCCCGGTGTCGTCAAGGAACTCCTGCCCAACGCGACATTCAGGGTCGAGCTTGAAAACGGCCATGAGATCATCGCACATACGGCAGGCAAAATGCGCAAGAACCGCATCCGCGTTCTTGCTGGCGACAAGGTTCAGGTGGAAATGACCCCCTATGATCTGACCAAGGGTCGGATCAATTATCGCTTCAAGTAAACTTGGCCTGCAGCGCCGAGTATGGTCAGGCATATCGTGCGGCCTCCAAGGAGGCGGTCGCGTATCTGCATGAATTGACTGAGGAAATGAACGATCGGCAGGCAAATGCAGTGCTTAACACCGCTGCGTTTTCCTTGGGCGCGACCTTGCGCGCACACGCTACAGCGCTGCAAGACAAGGCAGATCTGGAATGAGACTTATCCTCGGTTCTGGCAGCCCGCGCCGGCGCGATCTGTTGGCACAAATCGGGGTGGTGGCGGATAAAATCCTGCCCCCCGAGATCGACGAAACCCCGGCCAAGGCTGAATTGCCCCGCCCCTATTGCGCCCGCATGGCGCGGGAAAAGGCGTGGGCGGTTGTGGCCGAGGACGATGATATCGTGCTCTGCGGCGATACCACTGTGGCGCTTGGCCGTCGCATCCTTGGAAAACCTCAAGATGTTGGTGAAGCAGCACAATTCCTGCTCGCCCTGTCCGGGCGGCGGCACCGGGTGATCACGGCCGTCGCTGTCCGGCGCGGATCGCGGATATGGGAGCGGGACGTTGTAACCACCGTGCAGATGAAACGCCTCTCGGATGAGGAGCTGAACGCCTACCTTGCCACAAATGATTGGCAGGGCAAGGCAGGCGGCTACGCCATACAAGGCCCCGCAGGCGCGCTAATCCCATGGATTCAAGGATCTTTTACTGCCGTCGTCGGCCTGCCCCTGACTGAAACCGCGGGCCTCTTGCGCGCCGCTGGCTACCCGCTCTGGAAGGACACCCAATGACCCTGCGGACCATCGCGCTCGACCACATAAACGACGCCGAGGCCGCAGCCCTGCTGGTGGGTGGGCGGCTTGAGGACTTGCTGATCGACTCGGATCAACCGCGCCCCGGCACCATCTATCGCGCCATCGCCGATCGCCCCGTCAAAGGGCAAGGCGGCATGTTCCTGCGCACGCCCGACGGTTCCGCTTTCCTTCGCCAGATCAAAGGCTTGACGCCCGGTCAGCCGCTACTGGTACAGGTCACTGGACACGCCGAACCGGGCAAGGCCCTGCCAGTCACGACCCGACTCTTGTTCAAGAGCCGCTACGCCATCGTGACACCCGACGCGCCCGGTCTCAATGTATCGCGGTCCATCAAGGACGAGGCCCTGCGCGATTCTCTCTTGGAAATCGCCCATGCCGAAATGGGCGACAGCCCCATGGGCCTCATCCTGCGCTCCTCATGCGAAAGCACCGAAGCCGCTGATATCGCAGAGGATGTTAACGCCATGCGCGATCTGGCCGAGGCGGTTCTCGCCGATGCCACCGGCCCCGAGCCAGAGACCCTGACCGAAGGCGACGGCCCCCATACCCTCGCCTGGCGTGACTGGGTAGAGCCTGCTGATGTGCTGACTGATCCGGGCTCTTTCGCGGAAACCGGCGTGCTTGATCAACTCGACGCCCTGCGCGAGGCCTTGGTCCCCCTGCCCGGCGGCGCATCCTTTTACATCGAGCCCACGCGCGCCCTTGTAGCTGTGGATGTCAACACCGGCGGCGATGCCAGTCTTGCAGCGGGGCTCAAAGCCAATATCGCCATGGCCCGCGACCTACCGCGCCAATTGCGCCTGCGCGGCCTTGGCGGGCAGATCACCCTCGATCTTGCCCCCATGCCCAAAAAGGACCGCCGGACGTTTGAAGCCTCCCTGCGCGCCGCGCTACGCCAGGACACGACCGAAACCACTCTCGCGGGTTGGACGCCCTTGGGGCACTTTGAATTGCAACGCAAACGCGACCGACAGCCGCTTACGGACCTGCTCAAATGAGTTGCCCGATCTGCCAGCGCAAGACCGACGCCCGCTACCGCCCCTTTTGCTCGCGGCGCTGCGCCGACGTGGATCTGGGCAAATGGTTCGCGGGTGATTACGCCGTGCCCTCCTCCGATCCGGCCGACATCCAAGAGGCCCTCGACGCGCTGGAACAAGAGCAGCAAAAACCCCATTGATTTTTGCTGATACCCTCTAGACACCCCGCCCGCGCTCGCCTAGAACGCATCCACCCGAAGGCGCAGCCTTCTCCCATGCCCGGGTAGCTCAGGGGTAGAGCAGTGGATTGAAAATCCTCGTGTCGGTGGTTCGATTCCGCCCCCGGGCACCATTTTTACTAATAAATAACAAATAGATACGAACATTAAAATGGCAGCCTGTTACTAGGCTGGAATTGCCGGGGTATCATATGGGTATCGTTTGCGCGCCGCTTGGCACTTGAGAGACAATCAAGATGCCTGAGGGTGCGATGCCAGTATGCACTCAATGCGGCAGTGTCTTGGAGCGAACGGCCCACACTTACTGGACACTGAGGTGCCCCTTGAGGTGCCCCTAGATTTGTAGACGCTTTGCTTGGTAATTTTGGAACCAAGGAGAAGCGCGGATGTCATCGCAGAAACGGTTTACGGACGAGTTCAAAAGGGACGCTGTGGCGCAGGTTGTTGATCGCGGCTATGCGGTCAGCGAAGTGGCTGAGCGACTGGGGGTCAGCACGAAGTCGCTCTACACATGGAAGGCTCAGTTTGCGAGGCCTGCCAAGGGTCGAGAGNCCCAAGCGCCGCGCGCCCCCGCCCCGGCCGAGGATGTGGCCCGCGAAGAGCGCGTCAAGATGACCCGCCTGCGCCAGACCATTGCCCGCCGCCTCAAGGACAGCCAGAACACTGCCGCCATGCTCACCACCTATAATGAGGTGGACATGACCGAGGTGATGGCGCTGCGCAACCAGTACAAAGACGAGTTCTACAAGAAGCACGGCGTGCGCCTTGGCTTCATGTCGTTCTTTACCAAGGCCTGTGTGCATGCCCTCAAAGAAGTGCCCGAGGTCAATGCCGAGATCGACGGCACCGACATCGTTTACAAGAACTTCGTGCATATGGGCGTCGCCGCAGGCACGCCCACCGGTCTTGTCGTGCCGGTGATCCGAGATGTGGATCAGATGGGCTTTGCCGCGATTGAAAAGGCCATCGCCGAAAAAGGCGCCCGCGCCCGTGATGGCAAGCTCAGCATGGCGGAAATGCAGGGCGGCACCTTCACCATCTCGAATGGTGGCGTCTATGGCTCGCTGATGTCCTCGCCCATCCTCAACCCGCCGCAATCGGGCATTCTGGGCATGCACAAGATTCAGGACCGCCCCATGGCGATCAACGGTCAGGTGGTGATCCGCCCGATGATGTATCTGGCGCTCAGCTATGATCACCGCATCGTCGACGGCAAAGGCGCTGTCACCTTCCTCGTGCGCGTCAAAGAGGCGCTCGAAGATCCCCGCCGGTTGCTGATGGATTTGTGATCGGTGCGCAACACATGCGCACCCTTCCCGTAGGGTGCGCATTCATTGCGCGCCTTATCACATGAGGCTCTTCATGACCCCCGAACTCACCGCCCTCGCCCTCGCCGCCCTGCTGCAAGCCGTGCAATTCGTGCTTTACGCCATCCCGGCCAATCTCGAGCTTGGGCCGGGCTACACCATGTCCGCGCGCGACCGCGAGCCGTCCAAACAACTCTCGCCGAAAACCGCGCGCCTTGGCCGCGCGCTTTCCAACCATTTCGAGGGGCTGATCCTCTTTACCATCGCGGTTGTGGTCGTCACGCTCGGTGCAACATCGAGCCCCCTCACCGCCGCCTGCGCCTATACCTACCTTGCCGCCCGTGTGGCCTATATTCCCGCCTATTATTTCGGCCTGCGCCCGTGGCGCTCGCTCATTTGGGCGGTGGGCTTTGGGGCCACGCTGCTCATGCTGCTGGCGGCGGTCTTATGATGTTTCATCTGGCTCAAAATACCTCGGGGGAGGCGCGCGCAGCGCGACGGGGGCAGCGCCCCCTCTCTGCCCGGCCCGCACTGACGCAAGACCGATAGAATACCGACGCGGCCCCGCCGCGCAAAACGAAAGGATCTGACCCATGGCCTCTTACGACGTAATCATCATCGGCGCCGGCCCCGGCGGCTATGTCTGTGCCATCCGCTGCGCGCAACTGGGGCTGAAAACCGCCGTGGTCGAGGGGCGGGCCACTTTGGGCGGCACCTGTCTCAACGTGGGCTGCATCCCCTCCAAGGCGCTTTTGCACGCCAGCCACATGCTGCACGAGGCCGAGCATAATTTCGCCGCCATGGGCCTCAAGGGCAAGTCCCCCTCGGTCGATTGGAAACAGATGCTGGCCTATAAGGATGACGTCATCGGCCAGAATACCAAGGGCATCGAATTTCTGTTCAAAAAGAACAAGGTAGACTGGCTCAAGGGCTGGGGCTCGATCCCCGAGGCGGGCAAGGTGAAGGTGGGTGATGATGTCCACGAGGCCAAGCATATCGTCATCGCCTCTGGCTCTGTGCCTGCCTCGCTGCCGGGTGTCGAGGTTGATGAAAAGATCGTTGTCACCTCCACCGGCGCGCTGGAACTGGGCAAGATCCCGAAATCGCTGGTGGTGATCGGGGCAGGTGTGATTGGGCTTGAAATGGGGTCGGTCTATGCCCGTCTTGGGGCCGAGGTGACAGTCGTTGAATATCTTGACGCGATCACCCCCGGCATGGATGCTGAAGTGCAAAAGACCTTCCAGAGAATACTGAAGAAACAAGGGATTAACTTTGTCATGGGGGCCGCCGTGCAATCGGTCGAGACGCTCAAGACCAAGGCCAAGGTGCATTACAAGCTGCGCAAGGACGACAGCGCGCATCAGTTGGATGCCGACACCGTTCTGCTGGCTACGGGCCGCAAACCCTATACCGACGGGCTGGGGCTGGCCGATCTGGGTGTCGAGATGACCAAGCGCGGCCAGATTGCCACCGATGACCATTGGCAGACCTCGGTCAAGGGCATCTATGCCATCGGCGACGCCATCGAAGGCCCGATGCTGGCCCACAAGGCCGAGGATGAGGGCATGGCCGTGGCCGAGGTGCTGGCGGGCAAGCATGGGCATGTGAATTACGGCGTCATTCCCGGCGTGATCTACACGCACCCCGAGGTTGCCAATGTCGGCGCAACCGAAGAAAGCCTTAAAGACCAAGGGTGTGCCTATAAGGTTGGCAAATTCTCGTTCATGGGCAATGGCCGCGCCAAGGCGGTTTTTGCGGGCGATGGTTTTGTGAAAATCCTCGCCGACAAGGAAACGGACCGCATCTTGGGCGCGCATATCATCGGGCCAGCGGCGGGGGATCTCATCCACGAGATTTGCGTGGCGATGGAATTCGGGGCCTCGGCGCAGGATCTGGCACTCACCTGCCACGCGCATCCCACCTATTCCGAGGCGGTGCGCGAAGCGGCACTTGCTTGCGGCGATGGGGCGATCCACGCGTGAGCGGGGCGGCGCGATGACGCCCCTCGTTTCGGTCGTCATCCCCGCTTTTCAGGCGGGCGGCAGTTTGCCCGCCGCCCTTGCCTCCATCGCGGCCTCTGGCCTGCCGCCAGAGCGTATAGAGGTAGTGATCGCCCCGGATGATGGGCAGGGCTATGACGATCTGCCTGATCTGGGGCTGCGCATCACCCGCTGCGCCACGCATCACATGGCCACCGGGGCGGGCCCTGCGCGCAATCGTGCTATCGCGGCGTCAAAGGCGCAGGTGATTGCCTTTCTCGATGCGGATGACACATGGGAGCCGGGCTATCTGGGGACACTTCTGCCCTTGGCCCGGTCGCATGGGGCCGCCTTTGGGCGGACCCGTATTCTGCTTGGGACTGAGGCGCTGTTGCATTTGCCCGGCGGGGGGCAGACCGCCCTTGGCTTTGCCGATCTGGGGCGCACGGGGGCCAGTTTTCATCCGGTAGCGCGGCGCGGGTTGGTGGGACCGTTTCGCAATCGGCCGGCGCAGGATGTGCTACACGCCATGGAAATCCTCTCGCTGGTCGGCGGGCGCGCGCCCTTGGGCCAAACCAGCTATAATCTGCATCTCAGCGCGCAGAGTGCCACGGCGCAGGCCGCCTTTGCCCGCCGGGTTGAACAGGCGTACCGCGACCATATGCGCGCGATCGAGACGGGGCGCACCCGGATTGCGCCGCAGCATGGCCGCGCCGCGCACCACGCCTTTGAGGCCAAGTCGCGCCTCAACCGGGCCTATGCGCAGGCGGGCAAGGCCGAGTTCTTTTACCAATTCATGAAGTCCCGGTTGGCGGTCTAGGGGTTGGGCGCGCCGACCCGGAACGCCTTACTTGCGCGCGGGCTGTTCTGGATCAAATCCCGCCTCGCGCATCAGCGCGTTTGACGCACCTTCGATATCGTGCTCCAGCCGCGCCATAAAGCTGTTGCGGTCCAGACCCTGCGGGATAGGAGGCAGGAATTCCACCACCGCCAGCCCCGGCTTGCGATAAATGCCGCGCTTGGGCCAGAACACGCCGACATTGGTCGCGGCGGGCACACAGGACACTCCCATCTGCTCATAAAGCACGGCAGTGCCGATCTTGTAGGGCATTTTGACCCCCGGTGCCACGCGCGTGCCTTGGGCGTAGATGATCAACTGGCCGGGGGTCTGCGCCCCGCGCGCCACATCCTCGACCATCTTCTTGATCGCAGCGCCCCGCTTGCCGCGATCCACAGCCACACAGCCGATCCGCATTCCGTAAAGGCCGATCACCGGCGTCCAGAGAATTTCGCGCTTCATGATGAAGCGGCCAGTGGGCAATTCGCTGAAAATCAACAGAATATCGAGAAAGGATTGATGTTTTGAGGCGATCAAAACTTGGCCATCCGGCGGCGTGCCGCGCACTTCGGTGCGCAGGCCCACCATCCAGGCCGCGGTCCAACGGACCCAGCGGCAATAGGCCTTGCATCCAGCCAGAGCCCCCTTGCGGCTGACAATCGCGGCGGGCATGTAAACCAGCCCGACCACGGGCAGCATCACATACATCTGCGTCACAAAGAGCAGCGACCGCACCCATTGAACGGCAAACCTCATGGCATATCCTTCAAGGTACGCTGCGCGGCAAGCCGGGTGGCAAGAAAGGCCACAGAGGCCGCCAGCAGCGGAATGATCAAGGGCCAGACCCAGTGCCAGCCCTGAAATCCGAGACCCGTCAAAAAACCGCCCTCAATCTGCGCACTGGGTAAAAGCAGGATCGCGCCGCAGCCCAGAACCACGCCGACGCAGGCCCCGCTGAGTGCCCGAAGCGTGAAACGACGCACGAAGGCATGGGCGATATAGGTATCCTGCGCGCCCACAAGGCGTAGCACGCTGATCACCTGCGCATTGGCTGCAAGGGCTGCGTTGGCCGCCAGCGTGATCATCGCCCCGACCGCCGCCCCGATCAGGATCAGCGACACCCACCCCAAGAGGCGCAACCGGCTGGCCGCGCGCACCAGAGGTTGCCGCCAGCGGGTGTGATCGTCGAGCATGGCCCCCGGCACCTCGGCGCTCAGGCGCAGGCGCAGGCCCTCGGCGTCAAACCCATCGGAGGTTTCGATCACTTCGATCAGGCGTGGGATCGGAAGATCGGAAATAGGCAAGCCGGGGCCAAACCACGGTGCTAAAAGCGCCGCCTGCTCTTCATCGCTGAGGGCGCGGGCACGGTCCACCCCGGCGGTGGTTTCAAGCACGCGCAGCGCCGCTGCGGTCTGCGCTGCCATCTGGCCTTCGGGGGCCGAAATCCGCACCGTTGCTGTGCGCGCCAACTCGTCGCCCCAGCGATCCGCCAGCCGCCCGGTTGCCAGTGACAAGGCAAGGGCGAAAACTGCGAGAAAGGCCATGACGCCCGCGCTGAACAGCGTGAGCCAAGCGGTAAAGCCGGTCGGCGGCACCACGCGGTCGGCCTGTCCATCGCTGCGCAGCAGGGTCTTGACCTGCGTAAGATCGAGCTTCATAGATCCGCCCCCGCCAATTGCAGCTTGCGCGATGCAATCCGCAGGACGCGGGCCTGAACATGGCTTTTGGCGGCGCGGATGAGGGCAAGGTCGTGGGTGGCGATCAGGATCGTCTTGCCCATCCGGTTCAGCTCGATCAACAGGCGCAAGAGGCGCTGCGACATTTCCCAATCGACATTGCCGGTCGGTTCATCCGCCAGCACCACATCGGGCGACATGATGACCGCGCGCGCAAGGGCGGCGCGCTGGCGTTCGCCCCCCGACAATTCCGGCGGCAGGGCATTGGCGCGTTCCTTAAGACCGACCCAGCCGGTCAATTCGCGCAGATTGGCATCCTCAGCCAAAAGATCACGCCCCGATACGGCCAGTGGCAAGGCGATGTTTTCGGACACGCTCAGATGATCGAGAAACTGGCAATCCTGATGCACCACGCCGATCCGTCGCCGTATCATCGCGATATCGTCGCGCTCCATCGTGCGCCGTTCCTGTCCGAACAGGCGCACCTGTCCCGCCGTGGGCACAAGCGCCCCATAACACAGCTTGAGCAGCGTCGTTTTGCCCGATCCCGACGGTCCGGTCAGGAAATGAAACGAACCGGGGCTGAGCGCCAGCGATACATCTGCCAGCAATTCCCCGCCACCATAACTATAGGCCACATTTTCCAGCTCGATCACGGCTGTCCCCTTGTCACTCACAGCCCCTAAATGCCCCAGAGGCCACACATGTGCAATGATCCTGCGCGTGATTCGCTTTGGCCTTTTCCGAAAGCCGCGAACCGCCTATGCTGACGGCTAACGAGAGGGGCCGGACAACGGCGGCAAGAAGCAGGTGGCAGAATGAGGCTGATTTGCCCGAATTGCGGCGCACAATACGAGGTGCCCGACGAAGTGATCCCGTTGAGCGGGCGCGATGTGCAATGCTCCAACTGCGGGGACACGTGGTTTCAGCATCATGCGTCGCATGCGCCCGACGCCTCGGGCGACGATGATCTGGGGCCTCCGCCGCGTGAGGAAGATGTGCCGCCCCCCGCGCCGCCGGTCACTGAGGACCTATCCGACGCGCCCTATGAGGACGACGAGTACGACGACGATCTGTTGGACGAAGATTTTGCAGAGCCAGAGCCCGCGCCCGCCCGTCCTGCGCGGCGTGGCATTGATCCGGGCGTTGCCGATATCCTGAGGCAAGAGGCAGAGCGCGAGCGCCAGGTACGCAGCGCGCCGGGTGGCATTGAAATGCAGCCCGACCTTGGCCTGACAGAGCCGGAGTTGACCGAGGATGAACGCACCCGTCAGGCCCGTGCCCGGATGGAGCGTCTGCGCGGCACCTCTGGCCCTTCGGCACCGGCCGCGCCCGAGATGCCCGATGCCCATGCCAGCATAGATCCCTCATCCCGGCGCAATCTCTTGCCTGATATCGAAGAGATCAACTCGTCGCTCACCTCGACCGGCGACCGCGCAGACCCCGCGCAAAGCCCGATGCCCGAGGATATCGAATTGCCGGTTGGGCGTGGCGGTTTTCGCAGCGGCTTTCGGCTGGCGATCATTACCTTTGGCTTGGCGGCGCTTGTCTATGCTCTGGCGCCGCGTCTGGCCGCATCCATTCCCGCCGCCGAGGCACCGCTGACGCAATACGTCAGCGCGGTCAATATGGCGCGGGTTTGGCTTGATCAGTTGGTCGGGGGCTGGTTCTAGGGGTCTTGACCTCTGGCTATGGGCGGCGCATGTCCCGTGCATGCGCCCTAGTGGAGACCTACCATGAGCTTTACTCGTTCGATCAAGATCGCCCCGTCCATCCTATCGGCGGATTTCGCCAACTTTGGCGCTGAAATCCGCGCCATCGAGGCCGAGGGCTGTGATTGGGTGCATGTCGATGTGATGGACGGGCATTTCGTGCCCAATCTGACCTTTGGTCCGCCGCTCTGCGCTGCCATTCGCCCGCATATCAAGACGGTGATGGACGTGCATCTGATGATCTCGCCGGTCGATCCCTATATCGACGCCTTTGCACAGGCGGGGGCTGATGTGCTGACCGCGCATCTTGAGGCGGGGCCGCATATCCACCGCACTTTGCAGGCCATTCGTGGGGCTGGATGCAAGGCGGGTCTGGCGCTTAATCCCGGCACGGGGATCGACGCGGTTGAGCATCTGCTTGATATGGTGGATCTCATTTGTGTGATGACGGTAAACCCCGGCTTTGGCGGGCAAAAGTTCATCCATAGCCAGATCGACAAAGTCAAACGCCTGCGCGCGATGATTGGCGACCGACCCATCCATATCGAGATTGACGGTGGCATCACCACGGAAACCGCCCCCCTGATGGCGGCGGCAGGGGCCGATGTGCTGGTGGCGGGCTCTGCGGTGTTCAAGGGCGGCAGCGTCGACAATCCGGGCGTCTATGGCGAGAATATCCGCGCGATCCGTCGCGCGGCAGAGGCGGCGACCGGTGCCATGGCATGAGCCGTGCGGTCATTTTTGATCTCGACGGCACACTGATCGACAGCGCGCCGGATATCCATGCCGCCGCCAACCGCCTGATGGCACAGCATGGGTTTGCGGCGTTCACGCCCGACGAAACCCGCAGCTTTATCGGCAGCGGCGTGCCGCATTTCATCACCTGTTGCCTGACGGCGCGCGGGCGGGCAGGGGATGGCGCGCTGCGCGCCCGAATGATCGAAGAGTTCATCGCCGATTACGAAACCGCCGTGACCCTGACACAGGTTTATCCGGGTGTCATGGGCGCACTCGATGGGCTGGCGGGGGCCGATCTTGCCCTTGGCCTCTGCACCAACAAGCCCAAAGGTCCTGCTCATGCAGTCTTGGCGCATCTGGGGCTGGATGGCTATTTCCCGGTGATCATCGGGGGTGACAGCCTGACCGTGCGCAAGCCGGACCCGGCCCCGCTTCAGGCCACCGCCGCAGCGCTTGGTGCGCGGGACATGGTTTTTGTCGGCGATAGCGAGGTTGATGCGGAAACCGCAGCGCGGGCGGGCGTGCCTTTTGTTCTGTACACCGAGGGCTATCGCAAAGGGCCGGTCGAGCGGATCACCCATGACCGGGCGTTTTCGGATTTCACCGACCTGCCGGGGCTGATCACAGACCTCTTGTCCTGAGGGGGATTGCGCGGGCATACTCGCCCCATGCGAACCCGTTTGACCGAGGCCTTTGGCCTGACCCATCCCATTCTTTGCGCGCCAATGGCCTTTGCGGCCGGGGGGCGGCTTGCGGCGGCTGTGACCCATGCGGGCGGGTTGGGCCTGATCGGTGGCGGTTATGGCAAGGCCGACTGGCTGGATAGCGCCTTTGCCGAGGCTGGGAATGCGCGGGTGGGATGCGGGTTCATCACGTGGAAAATGGCCGAGAATCCGGCTGTTCTGGATCAGGTTCTGGCGCGCAAACCGGCGGCGCTCTGCCTGTCGTTTGGCGATCCGGCCCCCTTTGCGCCACGGATTGCCGATGCTGGCGTGCCGCTTGTCTGTCAGGTTCAGACCCTGCGTGACGCGCAGCGCGCTGCGGACTGCGGCGCGCAGGTGATCGTGGCGCAGGGGGCCGAGGCCGGGGGCCATGGCGAGCGGCGCGGCACGATCACACTGGTGCCCGAGGTGGCCGATTGGCTGGCGGTTCACGCCCCCGAGGTGCTGCTCGTGGCGGCGGGGGGCATTGCCGACGGGCGGGGATTGGCTGCCGCCCTCATGCTGGGGGCAGAGGGCGCTCTGATCGGCTCACGCCTCTGGGCCTCTGCCGAGGCGCAGGTGTCTGAGGCGATGACCGATGCTGCGATTGCCGCCACCGGCGATCAGACGATCCGCTCCACGGTGATGGATGCCGCGCGCGATCTGCGGTGGCCCGCGCGTTATACGGCGCGGGTGCTGCGCAATGCGGTGACAGAGCGGTGGCATGATGATCCCGACGGTTTGCGCAAGGATGGGCCTGCGCGTGCCGATTGGGCGACGGGCTGGGCAGCGGGTGATCCTGACCGCGCCAATACCTTTGTCGGCGAGGCGACGGGGTTGATCCATGACCGCCCCCCGGTGGCCGAGATCATCGCACGCATGGTCGAGGATGCCGAAGCGCTGTTCCGGCGCGCGCCGGGCTGGGCACAATGACCCTGCCAGATCGCCTGCGCCAAGAAATCGCTGCGCGGCGCGCCGACCTGATCGCGCTGACCCAAGACCTGATCCGTATTCCGACGCGCAATCCGCCGGGCGAGAATTATCGCGAGATTTGTGATTATCTCGACCGTCGTTTGCGTACATCGGGGTTCACGACCGAATTGATCCGCGCCACAGGGGCCCCCGGCGACAGTGACCGGCACCCACGTTGGAACATCGTGGCGCGGCGTGAGGGCGCGCGCCCCGGCGCTTGCGTGCATTTCAACAGCCATATCGACGTGGTCGAGGTCGGCCATGGCTGGAGCGTGGACCCCTTTGGCGGGGCGGTGATCGACGGGAAAATCTATGGTCGGGGCGCCTGTGACATGAAGGGCGGACTTGCGGCAAGCATCATCGCGGCAGAGGCGTTCATCGCCACCTGTCCCGATTACGCCGGGGCCATCGAGATCAGCGGCACGGCGGATGAGGAATCGGGCGGCTTTGGCGGCGTGGCCTATCTGGCCGAGCGTGGCTATTTCAGCCCCGGCCGGGTGGATCACGTCATCATTCCGGAACCTTTGGGCAAGGATCGGATTTGCCTTGGGCATCGCGGTGTCTGGTGGGCCGAGATCGAGACCCACGGCGAGATTGCCCATGGCTCTATGCCCTTTCTGGGGGATTGCGCCGTGCGCCACATGGGCGCGGTCATCGCGCGGATGGAGGAACAGCTTTTCCCGGCACTGGCGGCCCGGCGCACCGAGATGCCCGTGGTTCCCGAGGGCGCGCGGCAATCGACGCTCAACATCAATTCCATCCATGGCGGAGAGCCAGAGCAAGACGCCGATTACACCGGCCTGCCCAGCCCTTGCGTGCCCGACCGTTGCCGGATGGTGATCGACCGGCGATTCCTGATCGAAGAGGATATCGGCGCGGTCGAAACAGAAATTCGCGACCTGTTAGAGGCGTTGCGCCAAGGCAGGCCGGGGTTTGACTATACAATCCGGGAATTGCACCGCGTCCTGCCCACAATGACTGACCGCGATGCGCCGGTGGTGGGGGCGGTGGCGCGGGCGGTGGATCAGGTGTTCGGCCATGCCGCCGATTACGTGGTCAGCCCCGGCACCTATGACCAGAAACATATCGACCGGATCGGGCGGCTGAAGAACTGCATCGCCTATGGTCCGGGCATCCTCGATCTGGCGCATAAGCCGGATGAATATGTGGGGATCGACGATATGGAACACTCGGCACGCGTGATGGCGCTTGCCCTTGCAGAGTTGCTGGGGGTTTGAGTTCGCTGTTCAGCAAATACTCAAAGAGCGGCGCGTGTTGCGGGCGCCGGACTTTGAGGGTTTAGACACCGGTGAAACCGCTCAGCTTCCGATCGCGATATTGTCGATCAGGCGCACGCCCGCAAGCCATGCGGCCGCAAAGAGACGGGCCGGGCGCGTGGGGGCCGCCAAGGCCGATAGATCGTCCTGCGCGCGCAGATCAAGGTAATCGATCCCGGTAAAGCCCGCACGTTCCAGCCGCGCCACGGCCTTGGTGTGCAGCGCTTGGAAATCGGTGCCGGCGCGCAGCCCGTCGGCGATCTGCTCCATCACCTCATGCAGCACGGGGGCCGTGGTGCGGGCGCGGTCCGACAGCAAAAGGTTGCGTGAGGACATAGCCAGACCGTCGATTTCCCGGATCGTCGGGCAGCCATGCACAGTGATCGGAATATCGAGATCCGCCGCCATCCGGCGCACGACCATCAGTTGCTGATAGTCTTTTTCGCCGAAAAAGGCGTCGGTGGCCGCCGTCTGGGTAAAAAGCTTGGTCACGACAGTGGCCATCCCGTCGAAATGGCCCGGTCGATAGACACCCTCCATCACATCGGTGAGGCCCGCGACAGAGACGGTGGTGGCGAAATGTGGCGGATACATCTGATCGCCCTCCGGCACCCAGAGGGCGTCTACCGCAAAGCGTTCCAGCTTGCGCGCATCCTCGGTCTCGGTGCGGGGATAGTTCTTGAGGTCTTCGGGATTGTTGAACTGCTTGGGATTGACAAAGATAGTCACGATCACCCGGTCGCAGATGGCCTTGGCTGCCGCTGCGAGTGACAGATGCCCGTCATGCAGCGCGCCCATGGTGGGCACGACGCCAATCGTCTCGCCCGCAAGAATCCAAGGCCGGGTGGCGGCACGCAGCGCGTCAAGGTCGCGCAGAATGGGCGCGCTCATCCGCGCGGGGCCTTGTCGGCAAAGGTATGTTCGGGCGCGGGGAATGTCCGGGCGCGCACCTCGGCGGCATAGGCGGCAATAGCCGCCTCTCCCTCTGCGCCCAAGCTGGCGTAGCGCTTGACGAATTTCGGTTTGAAGGCGGTGAAAAGCCCCAGCATGTCATCGACCACGAGGATTTGCCCGTCGCAGCCCACCGAGGCACCGATGCCGATGGTGGGAATGGGGATTTCAGCGGTGATCCGGTCGGCCAGCGTGGCTGTGACCTTTTCCAGCACCACCGAAAAGGCCCCTGCCGCGCTGACGGCGCGGGCATCGGCCAAGAGCGTCTCGGCGGCATCGCCGCGCCCCTGCACCTTATAACCGCCAAGCGTGTTGATGGACTGCGGGGTAAGGCCGATATGCGCCATCACCGGCACGCCACGCGCCACGAGAAAGGCGATGGTGTCGGCCATGTGCCGCCCACCTTCGAGCTTGACCGCCGCAGCCCCCGTTTCGCGCATGATGCGCGCGGCATTACGGAACGCCTGTTCCGGGCTTTCCTCGTACGAGCCAAAGGGCATGTCGATCACCAGCATGGCATGGCTCAGGCCGCGTGCCACCGCCTGACCGTGCAGGATCATCATCTCCATCGTGACACCGAGGGTCGAGGGCAGGCCATGCACCACCATGCCCACGCTGTCGCCCACCAGCACGAAATCACAGTCGGCGTCCATCATTCGCGCCATCGGTGTTGTATAGGCCGTGAGGCTGACGATGGGCGTGCCGCCTTTCATCGCGCGGATATCCTCCGGCAGGGGGGCGGTCTTGTTGGCAGTGGCGCTCATAGGCTGAATTCCGGTCATTTCTGCATTGCGGCGCACGCTATCAATCCTCGCCAGAGAAATCCACACCTCTGTTTTCGCATACGATCCGGCGCGACGTCGCTTTCGTGCGGCGTTGCGTCGGATGGGCTGCGCGCGAATTGGCAGGATTGATAAACATCGCCCCAACTCAAGTCACCCTAAGGGAGTCGCTCGTCATGAAAACCCAGGTCAAAGCCCTCGTCGTTGGCGGCGGTGCCGTTGGCACCTCGATTGCCTATCATCTGGCCAAGGCCGGGTGGGAGGATGTCATGCTGCTGGAGCGGGACGAGCTGACCTCTGGCTCGACCTGGCATGCGGCGGGATTGCTGCCGCTCTTCAACATGTCCTTTGCCACCACGCATATCCACAAATATTCGGTGGAGTTCTACAAGACGCTGGAGGCCGAGACCGGGCTGAATGCGGGCTTTGCCGTCGTGGGGAACCTGCGCATGGCGCAGACCGACGAGCGGATGGACGAGTATATGCTCTATGCCTCGACCGCCGAAACCTGCGGCGTGCCCTATCAGTGGCTGACCCCCGACGAGATCAAAGAACGCTGGCCGTTGATTAATACGTCCGACCTCAAGGGTGCGCTTTATCACAACACCGACGGCTATATTAACCCCGCCGATGTGACGCAGGCCATGGCCAAGGGGGCGCGTCAGCGCGGCGTGATGATCGAGCGCAAGTGGCAGGCGGATGCGTTCCACTGGACCGGCACCGCGTGGGAGGTGACCTGCACCAAGATGGTGGAAAAGGGCGGCAATCTAGTGCCCTCGGACGAGCAGATCGTGATCACCGCCGAGCATGTCGTGACGGCGAGCGGCAACCATGCGCAAACCACCGCCAAGAAGCTGGGCATCAAGATCCCGGCAATCCCCGTCGAGCATCAGTTCGTCGTGATGGATCAGGACCCGGCGCTGGTCGAATTCCGCAGACAGGGCGGCAAAGAACACCCCGTCGTGCGCGACGCCGATGCGCAAAGCTATGTGCGCGAAGAGCGCGGCGGCTGGATTCTGGGTGTTTATGAGAAAAACGCGCCCGCCTGCTTTGAATATGGCGTGCCGGACAGTTTCCGTGCTGATCTCTTCCCGCTGGCGCTGGAGCGGATCGAAGAACAGTATATGGCGATGATCCACCGCATCCCGTCCTGCGAGGAATCGGGCCTCAAGGACGATTTCAACGGTCCGATCTGCTATACGCCCGATGGCAACCCGCTGGTCGGTCCCGCACCGGGGCTGCGCAACATGTGGCTGGCCGAGGGCTTTAGCTTTGGCATTACCGCTGCGGGCGGCACGGGCTATTACCTTGCGCAGTTGATGGTGAATGGCGAGGCCGAGATCGACATGGCAAGCCTTGATCCCAAGCGCTATTCCTCAAACTGGATGACGACCGAGTTTGCCGCGCGCAAGAACGAAGAATGCTACGATCACGTCTATATCCTGCACCACCCGGATGAAGAGCGCCCCGCGTGCCGCCCGCTGCGCACCTCGCCCGCCTATGACCGGCAAAAGAAGCGCGGCGCGCAGTTCGGGTTCGTCAATGGCTGGGAACGCCCCAACTATTACGGGCCACTCGACGCGCCGGAAAATTTTGACCATGACGCGCGCAGCTTCCGCCGGGGCGGCTGGTGGCAATATGCAGTGGAAGAGGCGCGCGCGATCCGTGAAGGCGTAGGCCTGATCGACGCCACGGCGTTTTCCAAGCATATGGTCAAAGGGCCGGGGGCGACCGCGTTCCTCGATTGGTTCACCTGCAACAAGCTGCCAAAAGTGGGCCGCATCAACCTGACCTATGCGCTGACCGATCATGGCACAACGCGTACGGAATACACCATCGTGCGCCTCAAAGAGCATGAATATTACCTCGTCTCTGCCGGGGCCTGGACCGAGTATGACGCCGATTATCTGCGTAAATCGGCCGAGGATATGGCGGGCGAATTCGGCTATATCGAGATTCAGGACGTGACCACCCAATGGGGTGTCTTTGCCATCGCCGGGCCGAAATCGCGCGACGTGCTGAACGCGGTCATCAAGGATGCCGATCCGGCAACTGCGCTGAGCAACAAGCGGTTCCCGTGGCTTTCGGCGCAGCGCATCGAACTGGGCATGTGCCCGGTCAATGCCATCCGCGTGGCCTATACCGGCGAATTGGGCTGGGAATTGCATCATCCGATCGAGATGCAAAACTACCTTTTCGACCTGCTGGAAAAGGCTGGCGAGAAGTATGGGATGAAGCTGGTCGGCGCGCGCGCGCAGAACTGGCTGCGGCAAGAGAAAAGCTATCGCGCCTTTGGCAACGAGCTAGGCCGTGACGCGACCCCGCTCGAGGCCGATCTGCCGCGCTTTGTCGATCTGGACAAGGACTTCCGCGGCAAGGCCCGGATGGTCGAGACCGGCGTGCGCGTGAAATGCTGCACGCTTCTGATCGACGGGCCCGCCGATGCCGATCCCTGGGGGCGTGAGGTGCTCTATACGCCCGAAGGCGAGCGGGTTGGTCGCCTGACCTCGGGTGGCTATTCGGTGGCCTTCGGGAAATCCATCGGTATGGGCTATGTCAAACCTGAACAGGCGGTTGAGGGCACCAAGCTCAAGGTCAAGATGCTCGATCAGCTTTGGGATGCGGTCGTGACCTGCGACAGCCCCTATGACCCCAAGAACGAGACCATCCGCAAGGATGGGTGAGGCGGAATAGGGGGCACCAATTGGTGCCCCTATTTCCAATGCGTGCCCAGCCAGTCTTTCCACTGCCTCTCTGACCCGGCAAAGACGTTGATATCGACGCCGCCCTCGACCCCCGGCACGATGCCCGTGCCGGTATATTGCCAAAAGGTCCAGCGTTTGCCGGGGTAGACCTGATCGGGCGTCTTCGCCACCGCGCGCAGCCAGAATTCCACCCCCTCGATCTGCCCAATGCCGGTTTGTTCGTAGAATTCCGGCGTGGTGTAGATGATCGGGCGTTGGCCGTAATACCGCTCGACGATATCAAGGAAAATCTGCGCTTGCCTGCGCACCTCTGCCCCCGGTGGGCGCACCACGCAGGTGGGGGAAAACGGGTTCCACTCCATGTCAAGCACGGGCGGCAACGCGCGGCCCCGACGTGGCACATTCTGGATGAACCATTGCGCCTGCACCTCGGGCGGGGTGCAGAAATAGTAGAAATGATAGGCCCCGCGCGGGATGCCCTCGCGCGCCGCCAATTGCCAGTTGCGGTCGAATTGCGCGTCCTTGAGATCGCCGCCCTCGGTCGCCTTGATAAAGGCAAAGGCCACACCCGAAAGCGCCACGCGCCGCCAGTCGATTTCGTTCTGGAACCGGGCCACATCAAGGCCATGCACCGGATAGCTAGACGGCCCGCGCGGGCCGAAATCGACCGGGGCATAATCGCCATACCGCTCGGTGGCCAGAGCGGGCCCGCATATGAGGGCGAGGCAGAGTAAAAGAGGACGCAGCATCTGAAAACCCGTTACAGTGATACCTGTTTCGAGCCTAACGCAAAGACTGCCGCCCGGTCAGCCGTTTTTGTACGGCCTACCCTTTTTCCGCCAATTCATCGTAACAGGCGAGCGCCTTGGCGGCATACATCATCGCCGGGCCGCCGCCCATCTGGATTGACATGGCCAGCACATCGCCCACCTCTTCGCGGGTGGCCCCAGTGCGAATAAGCGCCTCCATATGCAGGGCGATGCAGGGTTCGCATTTGGTGGCGACCGCAATGCCGAGGGCCACGAATTCCTTGACCTTGAACTCAAGCGTGCCGCCTTCCTTGACGGCCTTGCCCAAGCCGCCAAAGGCGCGGGCGGTGTCGGGGATAAGCGCATTCAGCGCGCGCAATTCCTGTCGGGTGGTGTCGATCTTGTCTGGCCAACGCATTTGCGGGATCTCCATACCTGTCTCTGCCTCGGCAGAAACCATGCTGCGCCTCTCGTGGCCTTGATCCAGATCAGGCGGAACGCTCAGCAATCAGCAGCACATTGTTGGCAGGCATCGCACGGCTTTCGATCAGGATGAGCCCCGCGTCGCGCAGCCAATGCTGGACCTCTTCCAGATCCTTGTAGCCGATGGCGGGGTCCTGCGCGATGAGGCTGGCATGAAACCGGGCGTCACCCTCGGAGGTGGCCTCGCCTGACCGCAGGAACGGCCCGTAAAGGGCAAAGCGCCCGCCGGGGGCGAGGGCATCGGCCCCCTCTTGCACCAGCGTTTGCGCCTCGGGTGTCGAGATGAGGTGCAAAAGGTTGATCAGCACGATCAGGGCGCGGTTGCCGTGCTCTGCGCCCCAACCGGCTTGGGTGGCGTTCAGGGGCAGGGCGGCGCGCAGATTGGGCAACCCGGCCTCTGCCGCCCAGGCGTTGATACTGGCGCGCCGCGCGGGGTCAATCTCGGTTGGTTGCCAGTCAAGGCCAGGCATCGCGCGGGCAAAGCCCACGATATGCTGCCCCGTGCCGCTTGCAATCTCAAGCGCACGGCCTGTTGCGGGGGCAATCGAGGCAAGCGCCTCGGTGATGGCTGCTGCGTTGCGTTCGGCAGAAGGCGCGTGCAGTTTGGCCCCGTCGCCCGCATGTGCGATCGACGCCGTGGGCGGCAGGGGGCGTTGCTCCATCGGCTCAGGCCTCTTCGGTGCGGTCAGTGGCGGGGGGCGGGGCCGGGCTGAGCGCGGCCATCCGCGCATAGAGCGCCGCGTCCATATCGAATTCCAGAGCGGCCAGCGACGGCGCAATCTGCGCGGCAGAGCGCCCGGAAATGATTGGCACAGGCCGCGCCGGGTGCTGTGCTGCCCATGCCACCGCAAGGGTCGCGGGATCGGTGCCCAGCTCTTGCGCGATCTGGCTCAGGTGAACGGCGGCCTCTTGCATCCAGCCCTGACCATAGCGCACGGCGTAGCGTTCATTGCCCGTGAGCCGCCCGGTTTCGCCACGTGCATATTTGCCGGTGAGCAACCCACCGGCCAACGGCGAATACCCCGCCACCACCATCCCTTCAGAGGCGGCCATCGGCAGGATTTCAACCTCGGCCTGCCGCTTGATAAGGCTATACATCGGTTGCAGGATCGAAATCGTCAGATCAAACCGCGCCGCGATGCACGCGGCCTTCATCACCTGCCAAGCGGCGAAATTCGACAGGCCGACATGGTCGATCTGCCCGCGCGCGCGCAAATCGGCAAAGGTTTCCAAGGTTTCTTCGAGGGGCGTGTCGGGATCAAAGCGATGAAGATAGAGGATCTCGACCTTGTCCATACCAAGACGTTGGCGGGAAATGTCGAACTGCGCGAGGATATTTGCCCGCCCCGCCCCGCCGGAATATCCGGCCTTGGTGGCAATCGTCAGCCGGTCGCGGTGCGGTGCGGCGAATTGGCCCAAAAGCGTTTCCGCCGCCCCATCGGTGTAAAGATGCGCCGTGTCGAAATGCGTAATGCCCGCCGCAAGGCACGCATCGAACATCGCGCGCGAGGCGGCTTCATCAGCGGCATCGCCGAATTGCATGGTGCCAAAGGCAAAGCGGCTGGCCGGGGTTCCATCGGGGGAGGTGATCACTGTTCTCATGGTGCACAGAGTGCCACGCGCAAGCAGCAAAGAAAAGCTGTCACCTTGCATGTTGAGAGGCATGAGCTTAGGCGGATAGAAAGAGACCTGAACCTGCCGCAAGGAGTGCCCGCGCATGAAAATGCATGAAACCTTCATCAAGCCGATGCATCCGGAGGGGCGCAAGTTCGTGGCGATCTTTGCGCTGATCACCTTTGGGCTTTTCATGCTCTGGGATGTTTTGGGCTGGATCGGTGTGGGCCTCACGGTCTGGTGTTATTATTTCTTTCGTGACCCAGAGCGTGTGACCCCCGAACGCCCCGGTCTGATCATCAGCCCCGCCGACGGCATGGTGTCGCTGATCGAACCGGCGGTGCCGCCTGCCGAACTGGGCCTGCCCGCCACGCCGCTCACGCGCGTCAGCGTGTTCATGAGCGTGTTCAACTGCCATGTGAACCGTGCGCCAGTCGCCGGGCGGGTCAGCGCGGTTGCCTATCGCCCCGGCAAGTTCTTCAATGCGTCGCTCGACAAGGCCAGCGCGGATAACGAGCGCAATGGCGTGGTGATCGAAATGGCCGATGGGCGGCTCTTGCCGGTCGTGCAGATCGCGGGGCTGGTGGCGCGGCGGATCGTGTGTTTCGTAAAACCGGGGGATGCCCTTGGGCGTGGTGAGCGCTTTGGCCTTATCCGCTTTGGGTCTCGGCTTGATATTTATCTGCCCGAAGGTGTGGTCCCAAGCGTGCGCGTGGGACAAACCATGGTGGCAGGGGAAACCGTGATCGCGGAGTTGGGCCAGTGACACCAGAGCCAGAGCCGCCAGCGCGCCGCGAGGTCACGCTCGCACAGCTTTTGCCAAATATGCTGACCGTTGCCGCGATCTGTGCCGGGGTCACGGCGATCCGGCTGGGCGTGCAGGGGGATTATGTGCGCGCCGTGCAACTCCTGCTGATCGCCGGGGTGCTGGACGGGCTGGATGGGCGTTTGGCGCGGCTCTTGCGCAGTTCAAGCGCGATGGGCGCCGAGCTTGATTCGCTCGCGGATTTCGTGAATTTCGGCGTCGCGGCCCCGCTGGTGATCTACTATTGGGGCCTTCAGGACGCACGACAAGCAGGCTGGATTGCGGTTCTCTTCTTTGCCGTGTGCTGCGTCATGCGTCTGGCGCGGTTCAATGTCAGTGCGCGCGAAGAGGGCGGCAAGGGCGGATCGGGGGCCTATTTCCAAGGCCTGCCCTCGCCCGCAGGCGCGCTTTTGGCGATGCTGCCGATGTTCGTGACCTTTGCCCTGCCGGATATGTCCCCGCCGCCTGCGTTCCTCACCGGGCTTTATATGGCCGGTGTCGGCCTTCTGATGATTTCGCCGGTGCCGATCTGGTCGTTCAAGAAAACCCGCATCTCGCGCGAGAACGTCAAGTTCTTCCTCTTGGCCTTTGCCTGTGTCGCCGCGGCGCTGGTGATCTTTACTTGGGCGGCGTTGATCGTGATGTGTCTGGCCTATGTCGGCATGGTGATCTGGGCGGCGCTCTTCTGGTACCCCAACGAGGGTTAATCGAGATAGGCGTCGGCCCTCTGACCTGCGCGCTCGTGATGGATCGGCAAGGTGCGCCCGTAGAGCTGGCGACAGCGTTCAGGCGTGCCGACCATTCCCGGCTCTTCCACATAGGACAGGATCGCGACGTAACGCGGGGTCTTGCCGCGCAAGGGGGCGACCCGGTGGAGCGAATAGCGACCCCGGAAAATCTGAAGATCGCCCGGTTCCAGCACAAGCGTTCTGACCGTGTCAGAGGTGCCATCCAGCACCTTTTCCACCTCGGCAAAATTCTCGCCCCCGGCGCGGATATTGGGCGCATATTCAAACGCGCCCCCCTCTTCGGCATTCTGAATGGCGATGGTGACGGTGAAATTATTGGTGTCGAAATGCCATGGAAATCCATTGCCTTCGTCGGCGGCATTCACGATCACATCGGCCAGCGGATCGGCGTAGGGATAGAAATTCTCTTCCTCCAGACAGTCCTGAATAAAGACGCTCAGCGCTGGATATTCATAAAGCGCGCGCAGCGGGCTTGCGGGCGGAAAGTTATCCGCCGGAATAAAGCTGTTGGAGCGCTCGAAAAACCGCCGACGCGGATCGTGCGCGGGCAGGCTCGGGTCGTCCTTGGTGAAATAGGGATTGGTGCGATTAAAGGAGCGAAAGGCCCTGTGGGCGACGCTCTCAGCCTGCGCACGCAGGATCTCCACCCCCGCCGGGGTAAGGAACCCTTTGAGCACCGCACAGCCATCGCGGCCAAGATCGGCGCGGACGCGGTCTAGGATGATGTCGCGCGCGGGCCCCGTTTGGTGGACCGGGTAGCGGGCAAGATCAATCAAGGTGTCGGGGGGGCCCATGGGCAGTCTCCTGGCGGTGCGTTTGCCCAAGAGTATGGCCTGCGGCGCGCGCGTCTGTTCTGAAACCGACCGGCGGTGATGTCGTGCTCCAGGCCTGCGGTGTACAAACAAACAGCCGCCGGTTCCCCGGCGGCTGTCGTTTTTCAAACCCTGTCAATTCGGCTTAGTTGGGGATCTCTCCGGTCAGCCCTTCGACATAGAAATCCATGCCCAAGAGCGTGCCGTCATCGGCAACCTCGCCCTCGGCCAGCCAATCCGACCCGTCCTGCTTTTTCAGCGGCCCGGTGAACGGGTGATAGCTGCCGTCCGCCATGGCGGCCTTGAGGGCCAGCGCCTCTGCCTTAACATCCGCAGGCACCGCATCGGAAATCTCGCCAATGCCGACCATGCCCGGCCCGATGCCGTCCCATGTCTGCGTGCTCTCCCAGGTGCCATCAATCACCGCCTGCGTGCGGTCAATGTAATAGGGGGCCCAATTGTCAATGATCGACGACACGCGCGGGAAGGGGGCGTATTCGGCCATATCCGACGCCTGTCCAAAGGTCACGACATTGCCCGCCTTTTCGGCAGCGGCCTGCGGCGCGGTGGAATCGGTATGTTGCAGGATCACGTCCGCGCCCTGCTCGATCAGGGCAGTGGCGGCGTCTGCCTCTTTTGCGGGGTCAAACCAAGTGTAGGCCCAGATGATCTTGAACTCGACATCGGGGTTGACCTTTTTCGCGTGAATATAGGCCGAGTTGATGCCGCGAATGACCTCTGGGATCGGATAAGAGGCGATGTAGCCCACGATATTCGATTTGGTCATCTTGCCCGCGATATGGCCCTGCACCGCGCGCCCCTCGTAGAAACGGGCGGAATAGGTCGAGACATTGGGCAGGGTCTTGTAGCCGGTGGCGTGTTCGAATTTCACATTGGGGAACTTTTCGGCCACCGCCAGCGTCGGCTCCATAAAGCCAAACGAGGTGGTAAAGATCAGATCCGCCCCTTGCAGCGCCATTTGCGTGATGGCGCGTTCGGCATCGGCGCCCTCGGGCACGCTTTCTTGATAGACGGTTTCGACGGCATCGCCGAAATGCGCCTCAACCGCGAGCCTGCCTTTGTCATGCTCATAGGTCCAGCCGCCATCGCCGATGGGGCCAACGTAGATAAAGCCGATCTTGGTCTTGTCCTGCGCCACGGCGGCGCTTGCCAGACCAAGCGCCAAGGCGGCTGAGGTCAGTAGATGCGTGAGTTTCATTCGGGATCTCCCTGTTGTGATCTATGATGTGATCTTATTGCGAGGCGTGAAAAATGCGGCCCAAAGAGCCGGGCGCGCGGGATTTGTCAGACGACATGATGACCAGCACGAGGATGGTGATCAAGTAGGGCGACATGGAAAGATATTCGACCGGGATCGCAACGCCTGCCGCCTGAAGATTAAGCTGCAATACCGAAACCCCGCCAAAGAGCCACGCGCCAAGCAGAACGCGCCCCACTTTCCACGAGGCAAAAACCACTAGGGCAAGCGCGATCCAGCCCCCCCCAGAGGTCATGCCTTCGGTCCATTGCGGCACCCGCACAAGGCTGAGATAGGCCCCGCCCAACCCGGCGCAAGCCCCGCCAAACAGGATCGCCAGAACGCGGATGCGCACCACCTTGTAGCCAAGCGCATGCGCGGCCTCATGGTTTTCACCCACCGCCCGCAGGATCAGACCGGCGCGCGAATATTTCAGCAGCGCCCAGACCAAAGCCACAAGCGCTAGGGCGAAATAAACCATCAGATCATGGGAAAACAACACGCGCCCGACAAAAGGCAGATCCCTCAGCACAGGCAGATCAAGTCGCGTGGTCGGCGGCGGCTTGATCCCGACATAGCCCTGTCCGATCAGCGACGAGAGGCCAAGGCCAAAGAGCGTCAGCGCGAGGCCGCTTGCCACCTGATTGGCAAGGGCAAATTGGGTCAGCAGCGCGAAGAGAAGCGCCAGAACAGCGCCCCCGGCGGCGGCGGCCACAAACCCCACGACCGGCGAGCCGGAATTGACAGCCATGGCAAAGCCGCAGATTGCGCCGGTGATCATCATCCCCTCGACCCCGAGGTTGAGCACCCCCGCCCGCTCGACAACCAACTCGCCCAATGCCGCCAGCAGAATGGGCGTAGAGGCGACGATGAGCGAGGCCAAAAGCAGCGCCGGATCAATCGAGGACAAAAGCATCACGCCACCTCCCGTGTCACCAACCGGACGCGGTAATTGGTCAGCAGGTCCACGGCCAAAAGGAAAAACAACAGCATCCCCTGAAAGAGTTGGATCGCGGCCGCAGGCAGCCCCATGTTGGATTGTGCCAATTCGCCGCCAATATAGGTGAGCGCCATCAAAAGCCCCGCAAGCAGGATGCCGACCGGGTGCAACCGGCCCAAAAAGGCCACGATGATCGCCGTAAACCCATAACCCACGTTGAAATCAATGCTGACCTGCCCGGCGGGCCCCGCCACTTCAAAAAGCCCCGCCAATCCCGCCAAAGCGCCCGATGTGCCCAGACAGAATAGAACCAACCGCGCCGGGCGCACGCCGGCAAAACGGGCGGCGCGTGGCGCCTGACCCGCAAGCCGGATATGATAGCCAAGGATATGGCGGCTGAGCAGCACATAGGCGAAGATGACCGCGATCAGCGCCGCCACCACTCCCCAATGCATGCCCGTGCCGGTAATAAGCTCTGCATTATGCGCACTGTCATATTGGCGCAGGTTGCGAGAGCCGGGAAATCCGCGCCCCTCGGGGTTCTTCATCAACCCAAGGGCCATGGCCGCCAGCAATTGCTCTGCCACATAGACGAGCATGAGCGACACGAGGATTTCATTGGTGCCGAACCGCAGCTTGAGCACCGCCGGGATCATGCCCCAGGCCCAGCCCCCTAGCGCGCCAGCAAGGATCATCAGCGGAAAGATCAGCACGCTCTCCGCTGGATAAACCGCAAGCGCCACCCCGGCCCCTGCCAGTGCGCCGACGATATATTGCCCCTCGGCCCCTATGTTCCAGATACCGGCACGAAACCCAAGGCTAAGCCCGATGGCGATCAGCACCAGAGGCGCGCCCTTGATCAGCAATTGCGGCCGGTAGTAAAACGCGAACTCGCCAAAAAGCGGTTGCCAGAAAATCGTCGAGATGGCGGCAACCGGGTCTTCGCCAAGTGCTGCAAAAAGCGCCCCACCCGCCAGCATGGTGATCAGCACCGCCAGAACCGGCGTGGCCCAAGTCCAGAGCCGTGAGGGTTGAGGGCGCTTTTCCAGCTTCAGCATGGCGCGCGCCCATGTTTCTTTATGCGTTTCTTTATGGCTAAAATACTCAATAACGACAGGTCACACATGCGCCACCTCCATGCCATGTGCGCCGCCCATCATCAATCCGATCTCTTCGACACTCAGGCCCTGGGTCGGCCTGATGTCCGAAAGCCGTCCTTCGCTCAACGCGCCGAACCGGTCGGAAATCTCGATCAACTCGTCAAGGTCCTGACTGATGCAGATCACCGCCGCCCCCCCAGTGGCCAGATCAAGCAGGGCTTGGCGGATCGCGGCAGCGGCGGCGGCATCGACACCCCAGGTGGGCTGGTTGACCACCAGAACCTCGGGCCGTTGCAGCACTTCGCGGCCAATCACGAATTTTTGCAGATTGCCCCCCGACAGCGCCCGTGCGGCGGTGCCCGGGCCGGGCGTGCGCACGTCAAAGCCGGTGATGATCCGGCGGGCAAAGGCCTCGGCCGCCTCCCATCTCAGAAACCCGCGGTTGAGCAGGCTTTCCCGCGCTGCCCCGGTCAGGATGGCATTCTCTGTCAGGCTCATGTCGGGGGCGGCGGCATGGCCCAGCCGTTCCTCAGGCGCGGTAAGCAGGCCCATCGCACGGCGGGTGCCGGGGCCGTGCTGACCGATGGCCATGCCCTTCAGGCGCACAGCCTCTGCCGTCACCGGCATTTCGCCCGACAACGCGGCCAAAAGCTCATCCTGCCCATTGCCCGCAACCCCACCGATGCCCAGCACCTCTCCGGCCTGCACGGCAAAGGAAATCGCGTGAAGCGCGGTGCCGAACTGCCCCTGCGCCGCGACCGACAGGTCAGACACCTCCAGCACCACGCCCGCCTTGGCACGCCCGGCGCGTTCCGGCGCGGCAAAGGTTGTGCCCACCATCATTTCCGCCATCGCGCGGGCCGAAGTGTCGCGCGGTGTGCAGGTGCCCACGTTGCGGCCCTGCCGCAGGATCGTGGCATGATCGCAGAGGGCGCGGATTTCCTCGAGCTTGTGCGAGATGTAAAGGATCGCCACGCCTTCGCCCGTCAGCTTGCGCAGGGTCTGAAACAGGATATCCACCTCTTGCGGCGTGAGCACCGATGTCGGCTCGTCCATGATCAAAAGTCGGGGTTCCTGCAAGAGACAGCGGATGATCTCGACGCGCTGCCGCTCTCCTGCCGAAAGATCACCAACGGTCCGGTCGGGATCAAGCGGCAGGCCATAGGTTTCCGAGACGGCACGGATGCGCGCAGCCAGATCGCGCAGCGCGGGCGGGCGTTCCATCCCGAGGGCCACGTTCTCGGCCACGCTCATCGCATCAAAAAGCGAGAAATGCTGAAACACCATCGCCACCCCCGCCAGGCGCGCGGCATGGGGGTCTGGTGGGGCATAGGGGGTGCCACGCAGCGTCATGGCGCCGCTGTCGGGCTTGACCAGCCCATAGATCATCTTGACGAGGGTTGATTTCCCGGCGCCATTCTCGCCCAGCAGGGCATGCACCTCGCCCTCGCGGATGGCAAAGGATACGGCGTCATTGGCGACAACTCCCGGATAGGCCTTGGTCAGACCCGAGACGGTCAGCAAATCGCCTGTCACGCGGTTCTCCTTCGGTCTGCGGCCTTGATACCCGGCTCTTTCAGTAACGCAGCCGCCACGCCAAGCGCAATGGCTTGCGGGTGTTTGCCAAGGTTTGGATCGCCAATGGGGCAGGAAATGCGCGAAATCTGCGCGTCCGTATGCCCAAGTGCTGTCAATCTCTGCCGAAACCGCGCCCATTTGGTCGCGGAGCCGATGACACCCGCGCACCCAAAGGACCGTTGCAACAGGCGGTGGCACAGCTCCAGATCCAGCGCATGATCGTGGGTTACAATGATATGTGCAGCGGTATCAGGCGCTTGGCCGAGGGCGCGCAGGGGGTCAACGCCGGCGGTGATCCCTTGGGGCAGCCCGCGCAGCATCTCGGCCCGCGCATCGGCCAGCGTCACCGCCAGATCGGGCAATGGGGCAAGCAGGGCGGCCAAGGCGCGGCCCACATGGCCCGCCCCGTGGATCACCACCGCAAGGCGCGGGCAAAGTGGCTCGATCAACCAGCCGTTTGCCCATGTAACACCTGCACCGGCGCTGGGCCGGGCGGCAGGCGGGGGGGTGATGTGCCCTTCAATCTGCCGTGCCCAACGGCCCGATCGCTCAAGCGCCTCAACCGCTGCGTCAAGTTTGTGCTGGTCGAACCGCTCGATCACCAATACCACCGACCCGCCACAGCATTGGCCAAGGGCCGGACCAAGCGCTTGGCGCAGCACGCGGGCGTTGCTGCCCTCTGCCAAAAGCCGTCGTGCCGCACCTGCTGCCTCATGCTCCAGCCGCCCACCGCCGATGCTGCCCGATTGCCCCCCGGGCCAGACCTGCATCGCGGCCCCGGCGGCGCGTGGCGCAGAACCACGGGTGGCGGCGATCACCACCCGTGCGATCTGTCCCTCCCGCGCGACGGCTGCGCGCAGATCGTCGAGGTCACGCATCGCGGCGCGCTTTCTGACGCGCGATAGCGCTCAGCAGCCGCTCGGGTGTGGCCGGGGCGTCAAGCGCCGGATAGCCCGAACCGAACGCCGCCACCGCAGCGCTGAGCGCCATCAGCGCCGAAATCCCCAGCATAAAGGGCGGCTCGCCGACAGCCTTGGAGCGATAGATCGTTGGGCGCGGATTCTGCGCCTCCCACAGCGCCACGTTGAACACCGCTGGCCGGTCTGAACAGGCGGGGATCTTATAGGTCGAGGGCGCGTGGGTGCTGAGCCGTCCGGCCTTGTCCCACACCAGTTCCTCGAGCGTCAGCCAGCCCGCCCCCTGCACATAGCCGCCCTCGATCTGGCCGATGTCGAGCGCGGGATTAAGCGAGGCCCCGCAATCATGCACGATATCGGCGCGCAGGATGCGGTTCTCGCCGGTCAGGCCGTCGACGATCACCTCGGTCACGGCCGCCCCATAGGCAAAGTAATAAAATGGCCGCCCCTCCCCCTTGACCCGGTCCCACGCAAGGTCGGGCGTCTTGTAAAATCCGGTGGCGGATAGGCTCACGCGCTGCTCATAGCAGAACCGGGCGGCCTCTGCGAAGCTCAGGTGGGCCGTTCCCACCCGCAGGCGACCGCCGTCAAATTGCACCTCCTCGGGCGGCACGGTGTGATGCGCCGCCAGACAGGCAGCCATCCGGTCGCGGATCGTATCGCAGGCCGCCTGAACCGCCATGCCGTTGAGATCGCTGCCGGAACTTGCCGCTGTGGCCGAGGTATTGGGCACTTTGGCGGTATCGGTCGCGGTGATCTTGATGGCCTCTAGCGGCAGGCCAAAGCACGCGGCGGCCACTTGTGCCACCTTCTGAAACAGGCCCTGTCCCATTTCCGTGCCCCCGTGATTGAGATGCACAGACCCATCCTGATAGACATGCACCAAAGCGCCCGCCTGATTGAGATGGCTGAGCGTAAAGGAAATCCCGAACTTGACCGGCGTCAGCGCCAGGCCCTTTTTCAGCACGGGATTGCGGGCGTTCCACGCCGCCACCGCTGCCCGCCGCGCGGCATAGTCCGAGGTTTGCATCAGCCGCTCGGTCATCTCGTGCAGGATGAAATCCTCGACCTTCTGCCCATAGGGCGTGACCTGCGGTTTCATCTGGCCCGAAATACCTTCGGGGGGGCGCGCAGCGCGGGGGGCAGACAGCCCCCCTCCAACGGCTGCGGCATAGTAATTGCGCTGCCGCACCACGACAGAATCAAGGCCCAAATGATGCGCCACATGATCCATCACCCGCTCGATGCCCAGCATGCCCTGCGGCCCGCCAAAGCCGCGGAACGCGGTGGCAGAGGCGGTGTTGGTGCGCAGCCGATGGCTCTCGATCCGCACGGCGGGCAGGAAATAGGCGTTATCGGCATGCAGCATGGCGCGGTCGGCCACCGGCAGCGACAGATCCTGCGACCAGCCGCAGCGGGCGTAGTGCACGAAATCCACCCCTGTCAGCCGCCCGGTGGCGTCGAACCCGGCCTGATAGGTGATGCGGAAATCATGGCGCTTGCCGGTGATCACCATGTCATCGTCGCGGTCATAGCGCATCTTGCAGGGCGTCCCCGTGTGCCGCGCTGCGACGGCGCAGGCGATGGCGGGGGCGTTGGCTTGGCTCTCCTTACCGCCAAAGCCGCCGCCCATGCGCCGCGTCTCGACCCGGACGGCATGCATGGGTCGGCCCAGGGCCTCGGCCACCTTGTGCTGCACTTCGCTCGGATGCTGGGTCGAGGCGTGGATCACCATGTCGCCCCCCTCTTGCGGCAGCGCAAGGGCCGCCTGGCCTTCAAGATAGAAATGCTCTTGCCCGCCCATCTCGATCACGCCACCCACCCGGTGGGCCGCCTTGGCGATAGCCGCTGTGGTATCGCCCCTTTGCCAGATACGCGGGCCGTCTTCGAAGCGGCTATTGGCGACCAATGCGGCGTCGATGGTCAGAAGGGGCGTCGTTTCTTCGTAACATACCTGTCCCCGGCGCGCGGCGCGGCGTGCGGCCAGATGGCTGGTGGCGATAACCAGAAAGAGCGGCTGGCCGTGATAATGCACATCGCCCGTGCACAAGAGCGGCTCGTCATGGGCCGAGGGCGAGCAATCGGCCCCCTGCGGCAAGTCAGCGGCCGTCAGCACGGCGACGACCCCGGCGCATTGGCGCACCGGCGCAAGGTCCATTTCGGTCACGCGCCCCGCCGCGATGGTGCTGAGGCCAAAGGCCAGATGCAGCGTGCCGCGTGGGCTGGGGATATCATCGACATAGCGCGCGGTGCCCGTCACATGCAGGCGTGCGGCGTCATGGGGCAGAGGGCGCGCCACGCTCATGGCTGCACCTCAAGAACCGATGTGGCGATGCCCTGATCCTCTAGAAAATAGCGCATCAAAAGGTTGCGCGCGACGCAGAGGCGATAGTCGGCAGAGGCGCGCATGTCTGACAGCGGCGCAAAATCCTGCGCCCACGCTGCATCGCTGCCGGTAATCGTCGCCTCGGTCCAAGGCTGGCCAATCAGTGCCGCTTCGACATGGGCGGCACGCTTGGGAATGCCCGCCATGCCGCCAAAGGCGATCCGCGCGTCGGTGATCCGGCCCGCCTCAATGGTCAGGTTGAAACAGCCCAGCACCGCCGAAATATCCTGATCACAGCGCTTCGAGACTTTGTAACAGCGCAGGCGGTCGGGCTGGCGGGGCAGGGTGATGGCCTCGATCATCTCGCCCGGCGCGCGGTCCTGCTGGCCGTAGCCCAGAAAGAACGCCTCGAGCGGCATCTGGCGGCGCGTGTCACCGTGGCGCAGATGCAGGGTGGCCCCAAGGGCGATGAGCGCGGGCGCGTTGTCGCCGATGGGCGAGCCATTGGCGATATTACCCCCAAGCGTCGCCGCCGCACGCACCTGTTCCGAGCCATAGCGCCGCAGCATCGCGGCATAGGAGGGGTGATAGGGGGCAATCGTCTGCATCAGCCGGGCAATGGTCAAGCCCGCGCCAAGGCGTATATCCCTGTCTGTCACCTCTGCTGTGCTCAGGTCCGTGCAGCCCCCCAGAAAGATTGGCAGGTTGATGTCGCGCAGCTGTTTGGTGATCCACAGGCCCACATCGGTTGCGCCCGCGATCAGCGTCGCCTCAGGATGAGCGGCATAGAGGCGCGCCGCCTCATCGGCGCTCTGGGGTTGCAGCAACGCAGGGGGGCTGTCTGCCCCCCGCCCTTCGGGCCCCCCCGAAGGTATTTCGGGCCAGATGATATTGCGATCTTGCGTCATCCACGCGGGAATGGCGGCAGGTTCGGCGGCGCGGGCGGCGGTCAGGATGGGGGCATAGCCGGTGCATCGGCAGAGATTGCCCGCCAGAACCCGGTCGTGATCCCGCTCGCCATTAAGATGCGCGCAGGCCATCGAGGCGATAAAGCCCGGCGTGCAAAACCCGCATTGCGAGCCGTGATGCGCAATCATCGCCGCTTGAACCGGGTGCAATTGGCCCTCGGGGCCGCTGATCCCCTCGACCGTGCGCAGGGCCTTGCCCTGAAGCTGTGGCATCAGGAGAATACAGGCGTTGAGGGGCCGCGCGCCGGTCTCGTCACTGACGATCACGGTACAGGCCCCACAATCGCCCTCGTTGCAGCCTTCCTTGGTGCCGGTCAGGCCGCGCGCCTCACGCAGCCAGTCAAGCAGAGTTGTGGTCGGGGTCACATCCCCAAGCGCCACGCTCTCTCCATTCAGAAGAAACGTGAGGGTCATGAGCCGCTGCCCGCCGCGTTACCATGCCTGCCCTCGCGTGCCTGACCTTCGATGCGGCGTAGAAGGTGGCGGGCTTTGCCTATCGTGACCCGATGAAAGCCGGGGGCAGGCGGTTTGGCAAGTCTTTTGTTCAGCCGCAACCGGGGCTAGGGTGCGGATATGAGCGCTGATCCCCGATTCATTCACCTGCGGGTGCATACCGAATATTCCCTGCTGGAAGGGGCGATGCGGCTCAAGAAGCTGCCCGGCCTCTGCGTGGCCGCAGGCATGCCCGCCGTCGCCGTGACCGACACCAACAACATGTTTGCCGCGCTAGAGTTTTCCGTGAGCGCGCAGGGCGCGGGCGTGCAGCCGATCATGGGCTGTCAGGTCGATCTGGCCTATCTCAGCCTGGCACCCGGAGAGCGCGCGAAGCCGCCCGCGCCCCTCGTCCTCTTGGCGCAGAGTGAGTGCGGGTATGAGAACCTGATGAAGCTCAACTCGTGCCTTTATCTGCGCGGCGATGGCAGCCTGCCGCATGTGACGCTGACCGAGTTGGCGCATCATGCCGAGGGGGTGATCTGCCTGACGGGTGGGCCGGATGGGCCGGTGGGTCGGCTCTTGCAGGGGGGGCAGCGCCCGGCGGCGGAGGCGTTGATGCAGCGTCTGGCGCAGGCGTTTGGCGACCGGCTCTATGTCGAATTGCAGCGTCATCCCGGTGACGGGGGCGCGCCTGAGGCCGAGCGCCTGACCGAGCGTGGGCTGATCGAGATGGCCTATGCCATAGGCCTGCCGCTGGTGGCGACCAACGATGTCTACTTTCCCAAATCCGACATGTATGAGGCGCATGATGCCATGCTCTGCGTGGCCGAGGGGGCCTATGTCGATCAAAGCGCGCCGCGCCGCCGCCTGACCCCGCAGCACTATTTCAAAAGCCAAGAAGAGATGGCCGCGCTTTTTGCCGATTTGCCCGAGGCACTGGAAAACACGGTCGAAATCGCGCGCCGCTGCGCCTTTGGGGCCTATAAGCGCAATCCGATCTTGCCGAAATTCGCGGATGACGAGGTTGAGGAACTGCGCCGTCAGGCGCGGGCGGGGCTTGCTGCGCGCCTGGCGGTTATCCCCCATGCCGCGCCGGTGGAAGACTATGAAAAGCGCCTCGAATTCGAGCTGGGCATCATTGAGGGTATGGGCTTTCCCGGCTATTTTCTGATCGTGGCCGATTTCATCAAATGGGCCAAGGATCACGATATTCCGGTGGGGCCGGGGCGTGGCTCGGGGGCGGGCAGTCTGGTGGCCTATGCGCTGACCATCACCGACCTTGATCCGCTGCGCTACAGCCTGCTTTTTGAACGGTTCCTGAACCCAGAGCGGGTCAGCATGCCCGACTTTGACATCGATTTTTGCATGGATCGCCGCGAGGAGGTGATCCAATACGTGCAAGAGAAATATGGCCGTGACCGGGTGGGCCAGATCATCACCTTTGGCGCGCTCTTGTCCAAGGCGGCTGTGCGCGACATCGGGCGCGTGTTGCAAATGCCCTATGGGCAGGTGGACCGCCTGTCCAAGATGATCCCGGTCGAAGGCGTCAAGCCGGTGAGCATCGAAAAGGCGCTGGCCGATGAGCCGCGCCTGCGCGAAGAGGCCAAGAATGAAGAGGTCGTGGATCGGCTTTTGACCTATGCGCAACAGGTTGAGGGGCTGTTGCGCAATGCCTCGACCCATGCCGCCGGGGTGGTGATCGGCGACCGGCCGCTTGATGCGCTCGTGCCTGTCTACCAAGACCCGCGATCCGATATGCCCGCAACCCAGTTCAACATGAAATGGGTGGAACAGGCGGGGCTGGTCAAGTTTGACTTTCTCGGCCTCAAGACGCTGACGGTCATTCAGAACGCGGTCGACATGATCCGCAAGGCGGGCCGCCCGCTGAATGTGGCGGCGGATGGCACCGTGCTCTATGATCCCCCCGAGGGGTTTGAGTATGACATCGGGGCGATCCCGCTCGATGACGAGAAATCCTATAGGCTCTATGCCAGTGCCAAGACAGTTGCCGTGTTCCAGGTGGAATCGAGCGGCATGATGGATGCGCTCAAGCGCATGAAACCCACCTGCATCGAGGATATCGTGGCGCTTGTGGCGCTCTACCGTCCCGGCCCGATGGAGAATATCCCGACCTATTGCGAGGTGAAGAACGGCCTGCGTGAGCTCGAGTCGATTCACCCCTCGATTGACCATATCCTAGAGGAAACCCAAGGCATCATCGTCTATCAGGAACAGGTGATGCAAATCGCGCAGGTGATGGCGGGCTATTCCTTGGGCGGTGCTGACCTGTTGCGCCGCGCCATGGGCAAGAAAATCGCCGAAGAAATGGCCAAGGAGCGCCCGAAATTCGAGAAAGGCGCCATGGAAAATGGTGTCGACAAGAAAAAGGCCAGCGAGGTCTTTGACCTGCTCGAGAAATTCGCCAACTACGGCTTTAACAAATCCCACGCGGCGGCCTATGCGGTGGTCAGCTATCAAACCGCCTGGCTCAAGGCCAATCACCCGGTCGAATTCATGGCTGGGGTGATGAATTGCGATATTCACCTCACGGATAAGCTGGCGGTGTATTTCCAAGAGGTTAAAAAGGGGCTGAGCCTGCCTTGGGCCGCGCCTTGCGTCAATCGCTCTGAGGCGACGTTCGATGTGCAGGGCGGCGTGCTGCACTATGCGCTGGGCGCGCTCAAGAACGTGGGCGTCGAGGCGATGAAGCTGATCACCGTGGGGCGGGGCAACCGGCCCTTTGCCACGCTCTACGATGTGGCGCAGCGGGTCGATCTCAAGCGGGTTGGCAAGCGCCCGCTGGAAATGCTGGCCCGCGCCGGGGCGTTTGACGCGCTGGACCGCAACCGCCGCCGCGTGTTCGAGAGCATCGAGGCGCTGATGAGCTATTCAGCGGCGATCCATGAGCAGAAGAATTCGAGCCAGGTCTCGCTCTTTGGCGAGGCGGGCGATGATTTGCCTGAACCGCGATTGGCCCCGGTTGATGATTGGCTGCCCGCCGAGCGGCTGACCGAGGAGTTCAAGGCCGTGGGGTTCTATCTCTCGGGGCATCCGCTCGACGATTACATGACCGTGTTGCGGCGTCAGGATGTGAAAACGCTGGACGAGGTGACAGCACAGGCCGAACGCGGCCCGGCACTGGTCAAGATGGCCGGGGTCGTGGCCAGGCGGCAAGAGCGGAAATCGGCACGTGGCAACCGCTTTGCCTTTGCGCAGCTCAGCGATACGACCGGCGGTTACGAGGTGACGATATTCTCGGACACGCTCGAGAAATGCCGCGAATTTCTGGAAACTGGCGCGCAGGTGGTGATCACCGCCGAGGCGACGCTTGAGGCGGATCAGTTGAAACTGCTCTGCCGCGCCGTTCAGCCGATTGACGGGATGGTGGCCGGGGCGGGCGCGGTGGGCCTGCGGATTTTCGTGGATCAGCCGGGGGCAATCGGATCGGTTGCTGCGGTGTTGCAGGGGGCCAGCCAAGCGGCGCGCGGTGCGCGCCCCGGCCCGATCCATTTCTGCCTGATGGGCGCGGGCCTGCCCGGCGAGGTCGAGATTGACAGCGGCGCGGAATATCCCGTGACGCCACAGATCAAGGGCGCGATCAAGAGCCTGACCGGCGTGGTGATGGTGGAAGAGATCTGACGACGTCTTCGCAGTCGTCCCGGGCCTGACCCGGGACCTCTTGCCCCACGAGACCCCGGATCACGTCCGGGGTGACACAGGCCTTCACAGGCCCGTGTCAGTAATGCGGCGGGCGCTCGTCGCCAAGGATCACGCCACCATCGCTCTCGCCGTGCCGGGCCGCTTCGCGCGCGAGCAGCATCTCGACTCGGGTGCGCAGGCGGTCAAGCTCGCGGTCTTGGCGTGCGATAACATCCGACAGGTCATCGACCGTGCGGATCAGGTGGGCCAGTTTTTCTTCGATCTCGGTCATGGCATGGGATTACGCGCGGATGCGCCTGCGGTCAATCGCGCAGCCGCCTTGCCCCGGCGCGGCCCTTGGGCTAGACCGCGCCACGACAGATGCCGCAAGAGTTGCCGCAAGGACGCATGCCATGGCCAAGCCCAAAAAAGAGCCCCGCCCCAAGGCCGAAACGCCCAAAGGGTTCCGCGATTATTTCGGCGCCGAGGTGACGACGCGCGCCGCGATGCTGAACGCGATTGCCGGGGTCTATCATCGCTATGGCTTTGACGCGCTGGAATCGAGCGCGGTCGAGACGGTCGAGGCGCTGGGCAAGTTCCTGCCCGATGTCGACCGGCCCAATGAGGGGGTCTTTGCCTGGCAGGATGAAGACGAGAAATGGCTGGCGCTGCGCTATGACCTGACCGCGCCCTTGGCCCGCGTTTATGCCCAACACCGCAACGATTTACCCACGCCCTATCGGCGCTATGCGATGGGGCCTGTCTGGCGTAATGAAAAGCCGGGGCCGGGGCGGTTTCGCCAGTTCTATCAATGCGATGCGGATACGGTGGGCACGGCGTCAATGGCAGCGGATGCCGAGATTTGCGCCATGCTGGCCGATGCGCTGGAAGAGGTGGGCATCCCGCGAGGCGATTATGTGGTGCGGGTGAATAACCGCAAGGTTTTGAATGGTATTTTAGAAGGTTTAATGGTCGATAACGAGAAAACGCGCGCTTTGCCACGCAGCTTCCCTGAGACGCTTGATACTAAACTGAGCGACTGGGAGTTTGTCGATCCTGAAGCAGTGCTTCGCACAATCGACAAATTCGACAAAGTGGGCGTGAGCGGCGTGCGGGAGTTGCTGACAAGTGGTCGTAAGGACGCTTCGGGTGCATTTATTGACGGCTTAGGACTCTCGCAAACCCAGTCGGAAATCATTCTTCGATTTCTAACCGCGAAGAACAATATACAAAGTGAAGATATTATTCGTTCAAATCTAACAGAAAGCGGCTTCAAGACTGATCCGAGTTCGATAAACGGCGCAACGCTTAGCGCTTTGATCGAGCTCGTTGAAGAATCGGAGATTGGTTTGGCAGGACTACGTGAGTTAGACGAAATCGCCACCCTTCTCGCCGCCCAAGGTTATGGCCCTGACCGGATCGTCATTGACCCTTCTGTCGTCCGTGGCCTTGGCTATTACACCGGCCCGGTGTTCGAGGCGGAATTGACCTTTGAAATCCTTGATGAAAAAGGCCGCCCGCGCCAATTTGGCAGCGTGGCAGGTGGCGGGCGCTATGATGATCTTGTCGCGCGCTTCACCGGGCAGCAGGTGCCCGCTGTCGGGGTCAGCATCGGCGTGGATCGCCTGCTTGCCGCGCTGCATGCCAAGGGCAAGATCGGCAGCGCAGAGCGTGGCCCGGTGGTTGTCACCGTGATGGACCGCGACCGGATGGCCGACTATCAGGCGATGGTCGGCGAGTTGCGCCAAGCGGGCATTCGCGCCGAAGTCTACCTTGGCAACCCCAAGAACTTTGGCAATCAGATGAAATACGCCGACCGGCGCGGCAGCCCTATCGCGGTGATCTGTGGCGGCGACGAGTTTGCCAAGGGCGTGGTGCAGATCAAGGACCTGATCCTTGGGGCGCAGATCGCCGAAAATGCGACGGTTGAAGAATGGAAAGAACGGCCCAGCCAATATGAGGTGCCGCGCGCCGCACTTGTGGACAAAGTCCGAGACATCCTCGCGGAGCAACGCTGATGCCGGAACGTGCCGCGATCCGGGCCGAGGCTGCGCGCCTGCGGGCGCTCTTTGAGGCGGCAGGCGCGCTGCCGGTGGAAACCTCTGTCTTGCAACCCGCCGAAGTGCTCTTGGATCTGTACGGCGAGGATATCCGCGCACGCGCCTATGTGACGTCGGATGCCCTGCGCGGCGAACAGATGCTGCGCCCCGATTTCACCGTGCCGGTGGTGCAGATGCATATGGAACATGGCGCGGAACCTGCCCGCTATACCTATTCCGGCGAGGTGTTTCGCCGTCAGGAAGAGGATGCGCAGCGCGCCAACGAATACACCCAAGTGGGGTTTGAAATCTTTGAACGCGCCGCACCAGAGGCGGCGGATGCAGAGGTTTTCGCGATGTTCTTTGACATCCTGCGCCCGCTTGGCCTGCGTGCGGCGACGGGGGATATCGGCATCCTGATGGCGGCCGTTGAGGGGCTGCGCACGACCGAGCGCCGCAAGGCCGCACTGCGGCGGCATATCTGGCGGCCCCGGCGGTTTCGCGCGTTGATTGACCGGTTTTCGGGGCGCGCCGTGGTCCCCGAGGCGCGGGCCGCCCTTTTGGCAATGGCAGACCCGATGGCGGGGGCCGAGCCCCTGATCGGGCTGCGTGGCCCGGATGAAATCGCAGGCCGGATCACCGCGCTGCGTGAAGACGCAGAGGCGGGGCCGATTTCCACCTCTGAGGTGCAGTTGCTGGATGCCATCCTCGCGGTGCGCGAAACCAGCGATAACGCGCTGGAACGGTTGCGCGATATCGCCGTGGACATGCCCGCCATTCATGGCGCGGTGGACCGTCTGGCACGACGGCTTTCGGCGATGTCCGAACGCGGGCTCGACATCACCAAACTGGATTTCGAGGCCAGCTATGGGCGCACGCAGATGGAATATTACGATGGCTTCGTCTTTGGCTTTTACGCCGAGAGCCGTCCCGACCTGCCGCCCATTGCCACCGGCGGGCGCTATGATGCGCTAACCCGACAGTTGGGGCGGGGGCGGGAAATTCCGGCGGTGGGCGGCGTCATCCGGCCCGGTCTGGTGCTTGGCCTTGGGGGTGCGACATGACCCTGAAACTGGGGGTGCCGTCCAAAGGGCGGCTGATGGAGAAAACCTTTGACTGGTTCGCCAAGCACGGGATCACGCTGGGGCGCTCGGGGTCCGAGCGGGAGTATGCGGGCTATGTGCAGGGCATCGACAACGTCGAACTGATCCTGCTCTCCGCCGGGGAAATCCCGCGTGAATTGGCAGCCGGACGCATCCATCTGGGTGTGACAGGCACCGACCTGATCCGCGAAAAGCTGGGGCAGTGGCAAAATCAGGTGGCAGAGCTGGCGGAACTGGGCTTTGGGCAGGCCGATCTGGTGCTGGCGGTGCCACGTTGCTGGGTGGATGTCAGCCATCTTGACGATCTTGATGCCACTGCTGCGGCATTCCGGCTCAAGCATGGGTTCCGCATGCGCATCGCCACCAAATATCACCGATTGGTGCGGGATTTCCTGCGCGAGAATGGCGTTGCGGATTATCAACTGATGGACAGTCAGGGTGCCACCGAAGGCACGGTCAAGAACGAAACCGCCGAGGCGATTGCCGATATCACCTCGACCGGCGATACGCTGCGGGCCAATCATCTCAAGGTGTTGGAGGATGGCCTAATCCTGAAATCTCAGGCAACGCTTTTCAAATCGCGGGTGGCCCCGATGGAGCCTGCCGATAGGCTTACGCTCAAGGCGCTGAAGCAAAGGCTTGATCTGGAATAAAAAAATGGGGCGGTCCGTTAGGACCACCCCACTGCTTGCGCCTTATCAGAAGCGGAATGCAGCCCGCGCCTGTACCGTGGTGGCATCGACATCAACACCAGCGGTGCCGAAATTTTCGAACTTGTGATAGAGCACTTCACCGCCCAGAGACAGGTTCTGGCTGATCATATGCTCATAGCCCGCGCCAAAGAAATAGCCGTTGTCATCACCAAGCGTGTCGGTGTCGGCCCAGGCATACCCGCCGGTGCCGTAAAGCAGGCCGTTGCCGACCTTGTAACCGAGACGCGATTTGATCCGAAACACGTCTTCCAGCGAAGCAGCGGCCCCAAGGTCAATATCAGCAAAGTCGTAATCGAGACCCAGACCAACAACCCAGTTGTTACCATAGTCATAATCATACCCGGCGATCAGACCGCCGATCAGGCCGTCTCCGTCCACGCCAGCAGCGCCGGTGTCAACATCGCCATAGCCAAGCTGGCCACCCGCGTAAAAGCCAGTCCAATTCGGGCCAACAGGTGCCGGCGGTGCAACCGGGGCTGCGATCACCGGCTCCGGCGTTGGCTCTTGCACATTGCCAGCAAAGGCAGGGGCGGCCATCAGGGCGGTTGCGGTCATCAGCGCTGTGGTTGTTTTCAGCATCTTGTTTCCTTTCAGTCAGTTTATGTCGCTCAGGTCGGGGAGGAGGATCGCCCCTTCGACACACGGTTCGCACCGTTGCTGGATATATCGGGCGACCGTCCCATCAAGACAAGCACCTGACCCAGCCATTTCGATCACACACCCGTGAGTGGCAGGGAAATGCCCAGAATATACTTTTTTCGGCGGATTTTCGCAAGTCGCCGTGTGAAATGCGCAACCCTATGGCGAAAACTGCCTCAGGAGAGTTGAAGCGCAGGGCGCATGGTTTTTCGCGCGCAGTGGCGTTGGACAGCGGCATTTGTGTTGGGTTTGCGCTCAGCGTCACCCACACTGATCCGCACGTTCACATGCGGGCGGCGCGCCAGTGGTTCGCGTGTTTTTACCCCGTCAGCGCCATGGCGCATCCGTTCACAGAACGCCAATATCCGCCAGAGCGGCCGAGAGGGCAGGCGGCAGCGTATCATCCTTGGCGCGCGCTGATCCAAGGTCGGGCGGCGCATCAGAACCGGGCAAATACCGCCAGCCCTGAAAGGGGCGCTTTTGCGCTGTCGCCGTGCGGATCAACCCCGGTTCAAGCACGATGGCACAGCGGCGGATGCCGTCACCACCAGTCACCTCATCCAGCCGCAGGATCGGTTGGCGGCATTGCACCAGCCCCTGAATGACCCAATAGATCGAGCCACCGTCCAACAATTCGCCTTCGCGCTTGGGCCACATGCGGGTGACGTGGCGCGGCAGGCCGTCCGGCCCTTTGGCGCGGGGGTCTTTATGCCACTCCTCCAGATCCTCGACAGAGGTGGTGCCGACGCTCAGTTTGATCAGGTGCAAGGCCACGATAAAGAATCTCCCATCCGGGCAGATAGGGTAGTGGAAATACCGGCAGCTTCAAGCTATTGTGGTTCTCTGCCCGTGGATGGAGACCGCCGTGACCCGATTTGCCGCCCCGATTTCCGAACAGATATGGAACATGAAATACCGGTTCCGGAATGGGGACGCTGGCGATGCAAGTGTCGAGGACAGCTGGCGGCGGATCGCGCGCGCTTTGGCAGTGGCCGAGGCAGAGCCGGCGCTCTGGGAAGAGCGGTTCTATCACGCGCTTGAGGATTTCAAATTCCTGCCCGCAGGTCGGATCACCGCCGGGGCTGGAACCGCACGCAAGGTGACGCTCTTTAACTGTTTCGTCATGGGCACCGTGCCTGACGATATGGGCGGCATCTTTGACGGGCTGCGCGAGGCGGCTTTGACCATGCAGCAGGGCGGCGGCATCGGCTATGATTTCAGCACGATCCGGCCCAAAGGGGCCGAGGTCAAGGGCGTGTCGGCGGATGCAAGCGGCCCACTCAGCTTTATGGATGTGTGGGACGCGATGTGCCGCACGATCATGTCGGCAGGCAGCAGGCGCGGTGCGATGATGGCCACAATGCGCTGTGACCATCCAGATATCGAGGCCTTCATCGCCGCGAAATCCGATCCGGCGCGGCTGCGGATGTTCAACCTGTCGGTCTTGATCACCGATGCTTTCATGGAGGCGGTCAAGGCTGACGGCCCGTGGGACCTGCAGTTTGGCGGCAAGGTCTATCATACCGTGCAAGCGCGGGATCTGTGGAACCGGATCATGCAGGCCACCTATGATTATGCCGAACCGGGCGTGATCTTTATCGACCGCATCAACGCGGCCAACAATCTGGCCTATTGCGAAACGATTGCGGCGACCAACCCATGCGGCGAACAGCCCCTGCCGCCCTATGGTGCCTGCCTCTTGGGCTCGATCAATCTGGCGCGGTTGGTGGCAGAGCCGTTTGCAGCGGCCGCGCGGGTGGATGAGGCCGCACTTGACGATCTGGTGCGCGTGGCTGTGCGCATGATGGACAATGTCGTGGATGTCAGCGGTTTTCCCTTACCTGCGCAGGCCGCCGAGGCGCAGGCCAAGCGGCGGATCGGGCTGGGCGTGACGGGCCTTGCCGATGCGCTCTTGATGGTCGGGCTGCGCTATGGCTCGGACGCCGCCGTGCAACAGACCGAGGCGTGGTTGCATGCCATCGCGCGGGCGGCCTATCTTGCAAGCGTTGACTTGGCCCGCGAAAAGGGCGCGTTCCCGCTCTTTGACCGCGACGCCTATCTGGCCTCTGGCACGATGCAGACGATGGATGCCGATGTGCGCGCCGCCGTGGCCGAACATGGCATTCGCAACGCGCTTCTGACCAGCATCGCGCCGACCGGCACCATCAGCCTTTATGCGGGCAATGTCAGCAGCGGAATCGAGCCTGTCTTTGCCTATAGCTACACCCGCAAGGTGCTGCAAAAGGATGGCAGCCGCACCGAGGAAGAGGTGATAGATTACGCCGTGCAGATGTGGCGTGACCGGATGGGCGATGCGCCTCTGCCCGAGCATTTCGTCAACGCCCAGACCCTGCCGCCCGAGGATCACGTCAAGATGCAGGCGGCGGCGCAGAAATGGGTGGATAGCAGCATCTCGAAAACCATCAACTGCCCCGAGGACATCTCGTTTGAGGCGTTCAAGAATGTCTATCTTCAGGCTTGGGATCTGGGGTGCAAAGGCTGCACCACCTATCGGCCCAATGCGGTAACAGGCAGCGTCCTGAGCGTGTCCGAGACCACGGACAAGGCCCCGGGTGAAACGCGGGGCGATGTCCCTGCAACCGGCGGCGAGGTGGTCTATATGTCCGAACCGCTCGACCGCCCCAAAGAGCTGGAGGGTGCCACCTACAAGCTGAAATGGCCCGACAGCAACCATGCGATCTATGTCACCGTCAATGACATTGTTCTGGGCGGGCATCGGCGGCCCTTCGAGGTGTTCATCAACTCCAAGAACATGGAGCATTATGCCTGGACGGTGGCCCTGACCCGCATGATCTCGGCGGTGTTCCGGCGTGGGGGCGATGTGTCCTTTGTGGTGGAAGAGCTCAAAGCGGTGTTCGACCCGCGCGGCGGCGCTTGGATGCAGGGCAAATACGTGCCCAGCATTCTGGCCGCCATCGGCGGCGTGCTCGAACAGCACATGGTCCAGATCGGGTTTCTGGCGGGCGAAGGTATGGGCCTCAAAGAGGATCCGCATGCGCAGGTCGCAGGTCAGGACAGCCCCCGCAAATCCCCCGCCTGCCCCGCCTGTGGCCAATACGACATGCGCATGATCGAGGGTTGCATGACCTGTGCAAGCTGCGGACACAGCAAATGTGCCTAAGGCGGCACGGTGACATCGTTTCGGTTTTTAGTTGAAACGCCGAAACGGTTTCACTGCATGATCTGGCGCAATTTCTAGCCCCTAAGGTCCATCAGCCTTCTCTCACGCGTCGCCTCTCAGGATCGGCGCGAGTGCGGCCCGATCGAAATTCGCGCCACACAGCAAGACCACGCTTGGTCCTGTTCCGCGTCGGCCCGTGTCTTTTGTCCAAGCCGCCAAGGCCAGTGCCGCCGAACCCTCGACCAGCATCTTCTCGGTCCATGCGATCTGCTCGATGCCTGCGGCGATTTCCGCTTCGGTGCAGTCGATCATGTCATCGACCACTTCAGCGGCAAGCGGTAGGGTGATCGTATCCGCGTCGAAACCACCGGCGACACCATCGGCAAGCGTTGGCTTGTGGTCCACTTCGACAGGATGACCGGCACGCAGGCTCGTGGCAAAGGCCGAGGAATTCACGGCGCTGACCCCCACGATGCGCGTTCGCGGCGCGTAGGCTTTCAGCACGCAGCCAATGCCGGAAATAAGACCACCCCCGCCCATGGCGATATAAACGGTGTCAAGCTCTGGCAATTGGTCAATCAACTCTAGCCCGATGGTGCCCTGTCCGGCGATGACATCGGCGTCGTTATAGGGCGACACATAGGTGATCCCCTCTGCGACGGCCATCTCCCTCGCGTGTCGTTCAGCAAGGCCGGAATCGTTTGAATGCAGGATCGTGCGCACGCCAAGCGCCTGAATACGCGACAGTTTTTCCTGTGCCACGGTTTCTGGCAGCACAACCGTCAGCGCATGGCCTGTCATCTGCGCCGCCGTGGCAACGGCCAGCCCATGATTGCCCGACGAGGCCGTGATCACCGGCGTGTCCGTGGGTAGTGTGGTCAGTTTGGCCATGGCCCCGCGAAATTTGAACGACCCGGTTCTTTGCAGATTTTCGCATTTATAGGCCAAACGCGACTGATCGTTCGACCCACCTCGAGAGAAAATACAAGGCGTCTCGTGGATTGCCGCGCGAATCCTTTGTCGGATTTCGACGGATCGCGCCGCCTGTTGGTAGACATTGACCGAAAGACGCATTCAGGGCTTTCCTTTGACATTACTGGCCGGGGCAGGGCCGATGCGGCTGCGCATTTACGCCGACGGCATGCAACGCGCAGGCCCCGCCATTGTGACCATGAATTCATGGCGAAGCTACAGTCAAGGCGTGCTGTGTCGCCGTTGATTTTCCAGCGCCGCCGCAGGCACCACGACAGCGCCAGAGAGATTGCGGGGCACCGCGTCGGGGCGGTCCCGTTCTTTTCAAACCCGGCTACGCCCCTGCACGGCCTCAGGTCTGGTGGATATATGTCCCCGGTGCTGTCGCGATACTGGGATAGTTTGCATCTGTGCCGGGTTGGCGCGCAGGGACGGTGCCACTGCTTTGGCGTGCCAGCCATTTTGACCATTCGGGCCACCACGATCCGGGCACAGGATCATGCGCCGCCAGCCATGTATCGGGATCGCGATAAAGCGCCAGCGCCGGGCGATGGCCGATCCGATAGTGCCGCCCTCTATGCCCCGGCTCTGACAAGATGCCGCTGTTATGGCCCCCTTTGGTCAACAGGAAATGCAGGTCGCAATCGGTAAAGAGGGCTGTTTTGTAGACGGAGCGCCACGGTGCGATATGGCCGGTCTCGGTGCCAATGACAAAGACCGGCCCCGAGATATCCTTGAGCGCGATAACCTTGCCATCCACGGCAAATCGCCCCGCCGAGATGCGGTTCTCCAGAAAAATCCCGCGCAGATATTCCGAATGCATCCGGGCTGGCATCCGGGTGGTGTCATTGACCCAAACGGTGACATCGGTGGGCAAGTCCGGCTCTCCGAGGAAATACCGCCGCACCGCGCGCGACCAGATCAAATCCTCAGACCGGATCGCGGCAAAGGCCCCCGACATCTGCGGCCGGTCCAGATAGCCCTGCGACCACATCAGATCCTCCAGAAAGGCGACCTGACTTTCGTCGAGAAAAAGCAGCAATTCGCCCGCTTCGGCGAAATCTACCTGGGCCGCCATCAGGGTGACCGATGCCAATCGGTCCTCACCGTCGCGCGCCATCGCCGCCGCCGCGATAGCCAGCAGCGTCCCACCAAGGCAATAGCCGTTGGCATGCACCTTTTGCCCCGGCACGATGTCGTTGATGACGTCCAGCGCCTGCATGACGCCTTGCTTGCGATACGCCTCTAGCGACAGGTCCGCGTCTTCCGCTCCCGGATTACGCCACGAGATACAAAAGACAGTAAATCCCTGTCCAACCAGCCACCGGACCAAGGAATTCTCGGGCGAGAGATCGAGAATATAGTATTTCATGATCCATGCCGGCACGATCAGCACTGGTTCGGCCTGCACGTCGGATGTGGTGGGCGAATACTGGATCAACTCCATCAGGTCGTTGCGATAGACCACGGCACCCGGCGTGCAGGCCAGAACCTTGCCAAGCGCAAACTCCTTCGGCACAGGCCGATGCTCCTGCGCCAGAATATGCCGGGCGTCGTCAGCACAGCGCGCAGCCCCGTCAATCAAGTTGCGCCCGCCTGTCGCCCGTGTCTTTTCCAGAATTTCCGGATTGCCCAATGGGAAATTGGAAGGCGACACCGTATCAAGAAGCTGTCGCATCATAAAGCCGGTGCGATCCGCATTCTGTCGGCGCAACCCGCGCAGCTCTGATGTTGCCGCATGCCACCAATCTTGCGTGGCCAGAAACCCCTGCTGCCAGAGGGAAAAGGGCGGCTTGTCCCAGCCTTGATGCGACCAGCGCGTATCATAGGGCCCCGGCTTGAATGGCTTTTCCGCAGGCTGATCCAACGCCTGCGCGGAGGCAAATTGCATCAGCTTCAACGCATTGGCCCGCCACCGTTCCATCAGTTCCAATTGCCGCCCCGGCGCACGGCCCAGATGCATGGCCCAGTCGCTCCAGGCATCAATCATCGCGTGTGGCGACAGCCCACCGGTGAATTGCGCAAGACTGGCCATAGCACTTCGGTCAAGGGCCGCGTGGGGATGTGGATCGCGGCTGTCATGGGATGGCTCTTCTGCAGGTGTTTGCACCAAGGGCACGACCAAGGGCAGGCGCTCTGCCGCGTCAGTCTTGGAGCGCGGTTTCTGGCTTCGGCTGGGGGTGTGGGCCATGCTGCAATGCTCTCCTGTGATCTGAGGGGGCAACTCAATGCGCGTGTTCGTCTGATGCTCACCGGCTACAGTCTCGCGCGCAGTCCTGCGCGCACCGCCCAAGGTAGCCAAGGCACGCAGGCACACGCTGCCGGGCCATCAGGGCGAAAGACCACTCATGGGCCAAGTATCCTCCTAATTGCGGGGAATGCCCCTGACATGAATCAAATACGCCTCCGATCTGGGGAACTATGCTGGCAGATGTTGCCCCAAGTTTAACCATTCGAGAGTTGCGCGTCGGGGGCATGACCAAATTTCCATGAGAATGGCACAAACGCTTCGGCAAAACTCTCATGTCACTCTGGACGGCACGCGCGTCCCCGCCGCAGTTTTAACCACGTCAAGGAGAGCAGAATGAACGACGCGCGTCAAACAGCCGCCATGCACGCAACATCCCCCGAAAGCGCCCTTGCCGCGCTCGATGTCACGCGCGACGGGCTGGGATCACAAGACGCCGCTCGCCGTCTGGCGGCCCATGGCCCAAACCGTCTGCCAGAGCCGCCCAGACGCAATCCGATCCTGCGGTTCCTCGGCCATTTCCACAACGTGCTGATCTACGTTCTCCTTGCCTCTGCGATGGTGACGGCGGCCTTGGGGCACTGGGTCGATACCGGGGTGATCCTTGCTGTGGTTCTGGTCAATGCCCTCATCGGCTTTCTTCAAGAAGGCCGGGCCGAACAGGCGATGGCGGCACTTCGCAAGATGCTTGCACCGAACTGCGCCGTGCTGCGCGATGGTCAAAGGGTCAGTATCGACGCCGCTGATCTGGTGCCGGGCGACATCGTGCTGATCGAGGCGGGTGATCGGGTGCCTGCCGATCTTCGGCTGATCGAGGCGCGCGGCCTCAAGGCCGAAGAGGCGATCCTTACGGGCGAATCCGTGCCCACCGACAAGACAATAGCGCCGGTGCCCCAAGATGCGCCGCTTGGCGATCAATCGTCGATGCTGTTTTCCGGCACGTTCATCGCAGCGGGCAAGGGGCGCGGTGTGGTCACGGCCACCGGTGGTCACAGCCAGATTGGTCGGATCAGTGGCATGTTGGGCAGCATCGAGACGCTGACCACCCCACTCGTGGCGCAGATGGATCTGTTCGCGCGTTGGCTTTCGGTATTCATCCTCATGGTGGCCGCCGCGCTGCTGGCTTACGGATATTTCGTGGGGCATCTGCCATTTCGCGAATTCTTCATGGCGATTGTCGGCCTCTCTGTTGCGGCCATTCCCGAAGGCCTGCCCGCCGTCCTCACGATCACGCTTGCCGTCGGTGTAACGGCGATGGCGCGGCGCAATGCAATCATCCGCCGCCTGCCTGCGATTGAAACGCTGGGGTCAGTGTCTGTGATCTGCTCGGACAAGACCGGCACGCTCACGCGCAACGAAATGATGGTGGTGGCGCTGGCGGGCGCAGGGCATGTGTTCTCGGTCGGTGGCACCGGCTATGCCCCGCACGGCGCATTGCGCGGGCCTGATGCCGATACAGCCCCCGCCGACAAGATGGTTTTGCAGGACTTTGCCCGCGTGGCAGCACTTTGCAACGATTCCATGCTGCACCCCCATGGCGATGCGTGGCACGTTGAGGGGGATCCGATGGAGGGCGCCTTGTCGGCCTTGGCCGGCAAGATCACAGGTCAGGGTCACAGATCTTTTCAAGACTGGATACGCATTGATGCGATCCCCTTCGATGCGGCGCATCGCTACATGGCGACGCTTGATCGTGATCCAGAGGGCCGCTTGTGGATTCATGTCAAAGGCGCCCCCGAGGCGGTGTTGGGCCTTTGCGCCGACCAGCGCACAGCCGGGCACAAGACAGAGCCGCTCGACCGTGCCTATTGGCATGCCAGGATCGAAGACTTCGCCTCAGAAGGGCAGCGCGTGATTGCCGTTGCCACAGGCACCGCCCCCGTCACGCAGACTGGCCTCACCTCCTTGGGACTTGACGGGCATCTCACCCTGATTGGTCTCGTCGGGCTTGTGGATCCCCCCCGCCCCGAGGCGATTGCAGCGGTTGCCGAATGCCATGCCGCCGGAATCCGGGTCAAGATGATCACCGGCGATCATGCCGCGACGGCCCGCGCCATTGGCGGAATGATCGGGCTCAGAAACAGCGCGCGCGTGCTGACCGGCGCTGATCTTGCGGCGATGGATGACGCAGAGCTTGCCGAGGCTGCGGTTGCGACCGATATCTTTGCCCGCACCTCTCCTGCGGACAAACTGCGCCTCGTTACCGCGTTGCAGGCGCGCGGCCTGGCCGTGGCCATGACCGGCGATGGGGTAAACGATGCCCCCGCCCTCAAGCGGGCAGATGCCGGGATCGCCATGGGCCTCAAAGGCAGCGAAGCCGCAAAGGAAGCCGCCGATCTGGTTCTGGCGGATGACAATTTCGCCTCCATCGCCGCCGCAGTGCGCGAGGGCCGGACCGTTTACGACAACATCAAAAAGGTCATTAGCTGGACGCTGCCCACAAATGCGGGCGAGGCGATGACGATCATCGTGGCCTTGTTCGCCGGGATGGCCCTGCCGATCACCGCTGTGCAAATCCTCTGGGTCAACCTTATCACCGGCGTCACCCTTGGTCTGGCGCTCGCGTTTGAGCCGTCAGAGCCTGGCACCATGCTCCGCCCACCCCGTCCACGCGGGGCGCCGCTTTTGACCGGTACGCTGATCTGGCAGATCGCGCTTATCTCAACTCTGATCTTGATGGCGGTTTTCGGGATGTATTTCTATGCAACAGACAGGGGGTATCCGGTTCCTCTCGCCCAGACCATCGCGATGAACACCCTCGTTGTGCTTCAGATTTTCTACCTGTTCTTCATCCGCAACATCTATGGCACCTCCCTCACTTGGGCCGCAGCAAAGGGCACACCGATTGTCTGGGCCTGCGTGGTCGCCGTCACTGTGGCACAGGTCGCAATCACCTACCTGCCGCCGTTTCAGGCGATCCTCGGCACCCAGGCCGTGCCCCTCTTCGACGGGATGCTGATCCTTGTGATCGGGATCGCCTTCTTTGCGCTGATAGAAACAGAAAAGCAGATGAGGCTTGCCGTCTTGCCACTCAAGCCAGATCGGCACGTCTGAACCGCCTAGGCGCTTCAGATATATCTGAGACAATCGTGCAGATCCCACAGCGCACCGGGCGTAACGCAATCCTCTGACGGGCCATAAAATCCGTGGCGGGATTGCCCGGCACTCCGCCGAACAAGGGCTCATCGCCCGGCTTTGCAGTTCTGCCTGCCTTATAGGCGGTTTGCCTGCGAAGCACGCGAAACGGGCGATGGTCCGGCCCGGTGCGATGGGTATCCCGCCAAAAGCGATTGCACTTGCCCACCGCCCATGACCTCCAACGGGGCACGGCAGCGAGCGCAGGGCATGAAACTTCACATCGTTATTGTAGAGCCAGACGAAACCCGCGCCAAACTGGTAATCGACAGCCTGCAACCGCTTGGCCATCAGGTGACGGTCATTGCCGAACCGGCAGGCCTCTCCCGGCGTGTATCTGATATTGCCCCCGATATCGTGCTGATAGATATGTCCAACCCGTCGCGCGACACGCTCGAGGAAATGGCCCTTGCCTCTGGTCCGATGGAGCGGCCTGTCGCCTTTTTCGTCGACCGCACGGATAGGGATTTGACGAAACAGGCAATCGAGGCTGGCGTATCGGCCTATGTCGTGGACGGTCTTCAGCCCGAGCGTGTGGCCTCTGTGATGGACGCCGCCATTGCCCGTTTCCAGATGTTCCGTCGCATGCGGAGGGAGCTGGAAACCACCCGCCGCGCGCTGGAAGAGCGCAAGCTGATCGACCGTGCCAAGGGTATCTTGATGAAAGCGCGCGGCCTGACCGAAGAAGAGGCCTATGCGCTCTTGCGCAAGACCGCGATGGATCAAGGCCGCAAGGTGGCCGAAGTGGCCAGCGCGCTGGTCACAGCGGCGGGGTTGCTCTCATGACCCTTGCCGTGCTGCGTATTGGTTTTGTTCCGCTTCTGGATATGGCCCCGATTGTCATCGCGCATGAAATGGGATTTGCCGCAGCAGAGGGGCTGGCCTTTGACCTGCGCCGCGCGCCATCATGGTCCAGCCTGCGTGATCTGTTGCTCTGGGGCCAGGTGGATGCGGCGCATATGCTGGCCCCCTTGCCGGTGGCGATGGCCTTGGGGTTGGGCGGCGCTGTGGAACGGCTGGATATCCTTCAGGTTCTCTCGCTGAACGGCGATGTGATCGGGGTTTCGCAGGCGCTTTCTGATCGGCTGCGCGCCACGGGCCATGATTTCGGCTTTGCCGACGCGGCGTGCGCGGCGCGCGATCTCGCTCTGGCGGCGAACGGCGTCTTGCGGATCGGTGTGCCGTTTCCCTTCTCGACCCATGTCGAACTTGTCCGATACTGGCTGCGGGATGCTGATCTGGAATTCGCGCTGAATACCATTCCGCCGCCGCGCATGGCCGAAGCACTCGCCGCTGGCGAAATCGACGCCTTCTGTGTCGGAGAGCCGTGGGGCTCTGTCGCGGTCGAGCAGGGCGCTGGCACGCTCTTGCTGCCCAGCCGCGCGATATGGGCGGTCGCCCCGGAAAAGGTATTGGCCGCCCGCCATGACTGGGTATGCGAGAATCCCTCTCTGACGGGGCGGCTGATGCGCGCGATCTGGCGCGCGGCGCGGTGGCTCTGCCTGCCCGAAAACCGCGCCATCGCCTCTGAAATTCTGGCACGGTCCGAATATGTGAACGCCCCCGCCGAACTGCTGGATCGCGCCCTAAGGGGCGAGATGGTGATTTCCCCACAGGGCGAATTGCGCCGCGTGCCGGATATGATCCGCTTTTTCGATGGCGCGGCCAGCTTTCCTTGGCGGTCCCAAGCGGCTTGGTTCGCCGACCAGATGGCGGCGCGCCACGGGTTTGATCGCAGCCTCAGCCTTGCCGCCGCCAAGGCGATTTGTCGGACCGATCTCTATCGGCTTAACCTGCGATCCGCCGGCGCAGACCTGCCCGGTGCCTCTGAAAAGCTGGAAGGCAGCCTGCTTCACCCGACTGCCGTCGCCTCTGAACAGGGGGAAATGATCCTCACGCCCGATGTATTTTTCGACGGGCAGATTTTCGACTCCGGCCAGAAATTCGGATGATTTTTTAGGCATCAAAGCGCTCGCGCAGAAAAACGCAGGGCCGTCGCGCGCTTTTTTGCTGCAATGCAGCGCCCGTCTTGCCACATCATAGGGACGGGTTGGCAAGGACGCCGATTCGTTAAATCAGGGTCCAATGAAGGACCCCCATGGGCATAGCCGCCTGACCTGCTTGTGCATTCTGCGCAAACGAGGTCGGCGGCTTTTTCGTTTTCAACCCGGTGTTCCGGGCCATCGCCAGAGGAGACCTTCATGATCCGCAAGCTCATTACAACGACGACCCTGATCGCCGCTCTTGCCGCCACATCGCTGCGCGCCGATACCCTGCCCGAAATTGAGGATCTGACCCTCGGGTTCATCAAGCTCACCGATATGGCCCCGCTCGCCATCGCCTATGAAAAGGGCTATTTCGAGGACGAGGGCCTGTTTGTCACCCTCGAGGCACAGGCCAATTGGAAGGTGCTGCTTGACGGGGTGATCGACGGCAACCTGCACGGCGCGCATATGCTGGCGGGTCAGCCCTTGGCGGCGACCATCGGTTTTGGCACTCAGGCGCATATCGTCACCCCCTTCGTGATGGACCTGAACGGCAACGCGACAACGGTCTCGAACGAGGTTTGGGATCTCATGCGCCCGGCCATTCCGTCGGATGCCGAGGGCAAGCCCCTTCACCCCATTTCCGCCAAGGCGCTGCGCCCGGCGCTCGAGGCTTTTGCCGATCAGGGCCGCCCGTTCAACATGGGCATGGTCTTTCCGGTCTCGACCCATAATTTCGAACTGCGCTACTGGCTTGCCGCAGGCGGTATCCATCCCGGTTTCTACAGCACCGACAACATCTCGGGCCAGATCAACGCCGAGGCGCTCTTGTCCGTGACACCACCGCCCCAGATGCCCGCCACCCTCGAGGCGGGCACCATCTCGGGCTATACCGTGGGCGAGCCGTGGAACCAGCAGGCCGTTGCCATGGGCATTGGCGTGCCGGTGGCCACCGATCTCGATGTGTTCCCGATGCGTGCCGAAAAGGTGCTTGGCCTGCGTGCCGACTTTGTTCAGGACAACCCCAACACCGTGCGTGCCCTGACCCGTGCCTTGATCCGCGCCGCGCTCTGGCTGGATGAAAATGACAATGCCAACCGCGAAGAGGCGGTGCAGATCATCAGCCGCCCAACCTATGTCGGCGCGGATGTGGCGGTGCTGCGCAACTCCATGACCGGCACCTTTGAATATGAACAGGGAGACGTGCGGCCGGTGCCCGACTTCAACGTGTTCTTCCGCTACAATGCCAACTATCCCTTCGCCTCTGATGCCGTCTGGTATCTGACCCAGATGCGCCGGTGGGGCCAGATCACGCAGGCGCAAACCGACGACTGGTATGTCGAAACGGCGCGCAGCGTGTTCCGCACCGACCTGTTCGAGGCCGCAGCCCAATCGCTGGTCGAGGATGGTGTGGTGCCTGCCGATGCTTTCCCGTTTGGCAATGACGGGTTCCGCGATGTGGTGGATCACGCGATAGACGGCATCCCCTTCGATGGCCGCGCGCCCAACGCCTATATCGACAGCCTGCCAATTGGCCTCAAGGGCGATCAAACCGTTGTGGGCAACGAGGTGCAGGGCTGAGGCCCCGCCATTGGCAAGGAGTGCAAGACATGACGGCAATCGACCCCGCCCAACTTCAAACCGAACGCCGCGCGCGGCTGTTCACTCGGATCAACAGGCTGGACGGCTGGTTCAAGGTGCTGGGCCTGTCCTTCCTGACCCCGCTGCTCAAGGCGGCGGCAGGCGACAACCCCAAAGCACAGGCCAGACAGATCTGGCAGCTTCTGGGTGTGCCGGTTCTGGCGATCCTCGGATTCCTCGTGCTTTGGGGCAATTTGGCACCACGGGTGGAAACATCGCTTGGGGCTATCCCCGGCCCGGCGCAGGTCTGGGAACAGGCGATCGTACTGCATGACGAGCATGTTGCAGAACAGGCGCGCAAGGCCGACTTCTTCGCGCGTCAGGATCAACGCAACGCAGAGCTGATTGCCGCCGGTCAGGCCGACCGCGTGCGCGAACGGCCCTACACCGGCTCGCCCACCTATTATGCGCAGATCTGGACCTCGGTTCAGACGGTGTTCTTCGGCTTTCTGATTGCCACCGCCGTGGCTGTGCCGCTGGGCATTGCGGCGGGGCTGTCGCCGACCGCCAACGCGGCGCTCAATCCGTTGATCCAGATTTTCAAACCCGTCAGCCCTCTGGCTTGGCTGCCCATTGTCACCATGGTGGTCTCGGCGGTCTATGTGACGCAAGACGGCCTGTTTTCGCGGTCTTTCCTGACCTCGGCCATCACCGTGACGCTCTGCTCGCTCTGGCCCACGCTGATCAACACCTCGCTGGGGGTGGCCAGCATTGACCGTGACCTGATCTCGGTCAGCCGGGTGCTGAAACTAACCACCTGGACCAAGATCACCCGCCTCGTGCTGCCCTCGGCGCTGCCTTTGATCTTCACCGGGCTGCGGCTCTCGCTTGGTGTGGGCTGGATGGTGCTGATCGCAGCGGAAATGCTGGCGCAAAACCCCGGCCTTGGCAAATTCGTCTGGGACGAATTTCAGAACGGCTCGTCCACCAGCCTCGCCAAGATCATGGTTGCGGTCTTCACCATCGGCATCATCGGCTTTTTGCTGGATCGCCTGATGTATGCGGCGCAATCGCTCTTCACCTTTTCGGACAACAGGTAAATCGCCATGGCCATTCTGGAATTCAAAAACCTGTGCAAGGGCTTCGGCACCGGATTGCAGCGCCGCGAGGTGCTCAGGAACATTACCCTTGCGGTCGAAGAGGGCGAGTTTCTGGCGATCCTGGGCTTTTCCGGCACGGGCAAGACCACGCTGATCAACCAAATGGCGGGGCTCTCCCAGCCTGACAGCGGCGAGGTCTTGTTCAAAAACAAACCCATCACCGGGCCGGGGCCGGAACGCGGGGTGGTGTTTCAGTCCTATTCGCTGATGCCGTGGCTGACGGTTGCGGGCAATGTGGCGCTTGCGGTGGATGCCGTGCACAAATTTGCAGGCCGCGCCGAACGGGCGGCCATGGTGGATAAATACATCGCCATGGTGGGCCTCAGCCACGCCAAGGCGCGGTATCCGGCGGAATTGTCCGGGGGTATGCGCCAACGGGTCTCGGTCGCGCGTGCCCTTGCCATGACACCCGAAGTCCTGCTTCTGGATGAACCGCTCTCAGCGCTTGACGCGCTCACCCGCGCCAACCTGCAGGACGAGATCACGCGGATCTGGCAGGCGGACCAAAAAACCGTGGTTCTCATCACCAATGATGTGGACGAGGCGCTCTTGCTTGCCGACCGCATCATTCCACTGACCCCGGATGGCACCCTCGGCACCGCCTTCAAGGTCGCGCTGCCGCGTCCACGCATCCGCAGTGCCATGAACAACGATCCAGCGTTCAAGCGACTGCGCGCCGATGTCACGAAATACCTGATGGAGGTGGGCATCGCGGCCAAGGTCGCAGAGACACGGCACTTGCCACAGGTCACGCCCATTCACAGCACGCCCAAGGCCTATGCCGAAGCCGCCAAAAGCCCGCTTGCCGAAAAATATCTCGAATTCTCGCAGCTCTCCAAGGTCTACCCAACCTCCGAGGGGCCCCTGACCGTGGTCGACCGCTTCGACCTCAAGATGAAAAAGGGCGAATTCATCAGCCTGATCGGCCACTCGGGGTGCGGTAAATCCACCGTCCTGACCATGGCGGCCGGTCTCAACGAAATCTCCGGTGGCGCGATCAAACTTGATGGTCACGAGGTGCGCGGGGCCGATCCCGAACGCGCCGTGGTGTTTCAGGCGCCCAGCCTCTTTCCTTGGCTGACCGCCAAGGAAAACGTGGCCATCGGTGTGGATCGTGTCTATCCGCGTGCCAGCCGCGCGGAACGTCAGGATGTGGTGGAATACTATCTCGAACGTGTGGGCTTGGGCGACAGCATGGACCGGCGCGCCGCCGATCTATCCAACGGTATGAAACAGCGGGTGGGCATTGCCCGCGCCTTCGCCCTCTCCCCCAAACTTTTGTTGCTGGATGAGCCTTTTGGCATGCTGGACAGCCTGACGCGCTGGGAATTGCAAGAGGTGCTGATGGAGGTCTGGTCGCGCACCAAGGTGACGGCGGTTTGCGTGACCCATGACGTGGACGAGGCGATCTTGCTCGCGGATCGTGTGGTGATGATGACCAACGGGCCGCATGCCCGCATCGGCAAAATCGTGGATGTAAACCTGCCCCGCCCCCGCACCCGCAAGGCACTGCTCGAACATCCCGACTACTACAGCTACCGCGCTGAGGTTCTGCAATTCCTTGAGGATTACGAACACGGCGCCCACAAGAAAGAGGCTGCATGATGAAACGCAAACTTGTTGTCATCGGCGCGGGCATGGCCTCCGGGCGGGCGCTCGAGCATCTGCTGGCTGCCGATCCCGACGGCTGGGATATCACCCTCTTCAACGCCGAGCGGCGCGGCAATTACAACCGGATCATGCTCTCGCCCGTCCTTTCAGGGGAAAAAACCTATGCGGATATCGTCACCCACGACGATGCCTTTTACGCGCAGCACAACATCACCTGCCGCTTCGGCGAAAGCGTGGTGCAGATCGACCGCGCGGCCAAGCTGGTCTATTCCAACTCGGGCACCGCACCCTATGACAAGCTGCTGATTGCCACCGGATCGGCCCCCTTCCTGATCCCCGTCGCAGGCAAGGATCTGCCCGGCGTCCTTACCTATCGTGATATGGACGACACGCAGGCCATGATCGACGCCTCTGCGCGACCATGCGCCAAGGCCGTTGTCATCGGCGGCGGTTTGCTCGGGCTCGAGGCGGCGGCAGGTCTCGCGGCGCGCGGCATGGAGGTGACGGTCATTCACCTGATGGGCCACCTGATGGAACGACAACTTGATCCCGCTGCAGGCTATCTGCTGCAAAAGGATCTCGAGGTGCGCGGCATCCGCGTGCATTGCAAAGGGGCCACCAAGGCAATTCTCGGCCAAGACCGGGTCGAGGCCGTGTTGCTCGAGGATGGCACGATCTACGCGGCTGATCTGGTCTGCATGGCCGTCGGCATCCGCCCCGAAACCCGCATCGCCACCGATGCCGCCCTCGAAATCGGGCGCGGCATCTTGGTGAATGACCAGATGATAACCTCTGACCCCGATATTCTGGCCGTGGGCGAATGCGTGGAACATAACGCACAGCTTTTTGGGCTGGTGGCCCCCCTCTACGATCAGGCACGGGTGGTTGCGGCAACGCTTCTGGGACAGGCGGCGGCGTTTCAACCGGCTCAGACCGCAACCAAGCTCAAGGTCACGGGCGTTGACCTCTTCAGCGCCGGCGACTTTGCCGAGGGCCAAGGGCGCGAGGACATCGTGTTTCGCGACCCGGCGCGCGGCGTCTACAAACGCTTGATCATCGAGGCCGACCGCCTGATTGGCGCGGTGATCTATGGCGACACTGCCGATGGCTCATGGTTCTTTGGCCTGATTAAGGACGGCACCCCGATTGCCCCGATGCGCGACACGCTGATCTTTGGCCCGGCCTATCAGGGGGGGGACCAACCGGACCCTTTGGCAGCCGTTGCAGCCTTGCCGCCTGAGGCGGAAATCTGTGGCTGTAACGGCATTTGCAAAGGCACGATCGTGGCCGCAATCCATGGCGGTGCCACCACCCTCACAGCGATCAAGGCCCAGACCAAGGCCAGCGCCTCTTGTGGCACCTGCACAGGGCTGGTCGAGCAGGTTCTGGCCAGCACGCTCGGCGATGCCTTCCAGAGGCCCGCAGCCCAGCCAATCTGCGGCTGCGCCGACCTGACGCACGAGGATGTGCGCCGCCTGATCAAGGCGCGCGGCCTCAAATCCATGCCTGCCGTGATGCAGGAACTGGGCTGGAGAACCTCTTGTGGCTGTCATCACTGTCGACCTGCCCTGAACTTTTACCTGCTTGCCGACTGGCCGATGGATTATACCGACGATGCCCAAAGCCGCTTCGTCAACGAACGCAACCACGCCAATATCCAAAAAGACGGCACCTATTCGGTGGTGCCGCGCATGTGGGGCGGCATGACCAACCCCCGCGAATTGCGCGCCATTGCCGATGCCGCCGACAAATACGCCATCCCGGCGGTCAAGGTGACAGGCGGCCAACGCATCGACCTTTTGGGTGTCAGGAAAGAAGACCTGCCGCATGTCTGGGCCGATCTGAACGCGGCGGGGCTGGTGTCAGGCCACGCCTATTCCAAGGGCCTGCGCACAGTCAAAACCTGTGTCGGCACCGATTTTTGCCGCTTTGGCACGCAGGATTCGACCGGGCTGGGGATCAAGCTCGAACAACGCCTCTGGGGGTCGTGGACCCCGCACAAGGTCAAGCTGGCGGTCTCGGGCTGCCCCCGCAACTGCGCCGAAGCCACCTGCAAGGATGTGGGCATCGTCTGCGTCGACTCCGGGTTCGAGATCGGCGTCGGCGGTGCCGCCGGGATGGACCTGCGCGAAACAGATCGTTTGGCCAAGGTCGCCACAGAACAAGAGGCGATTGACCTGACCGTGGCCTTTGTGCAGCTTTACCGCGAACACGCCAAATATCTGGATCGCCCCTATAAATGGCTGGCCAAGGTGGGTTTGGCATGGGTGCAGGCGCAGATTGTCGAGGATGCCGCCACCCGCGCCGCCCTGATCGCCCGGTTCGATCTGTCGCAAAGCCTGTATCAACGCGACCCATGGGCAGACCGCGCCACCCCACAGGCGCAGGCGGATTTCGCGCCGCTGGCCGATCTGACACAGGAGGCGGCGGAATGAGGAGCCCCGATCAAAACTGGCTCGATATCGGCGCGCTAGAGGATATTCCGCAACGCGGGGCGCGGGTTGTTAAGACCGCTCAGGGCTGCGTCGCCGTCTTCCGCACCGCCGACGATCAGGTCTTTGCCCTCTCGGATCGCTGCCCACACAAGGGCGGCCCCCTGTCAGAGGGGATCGTGCATGGCCATGCCGTGACCTGCCCCTTGCATAACTGGGTGTTCAACCTTGAAACCGGGTTGGCGCAGGGGGCGGATGCAGGGGCGGTCGCCACCTACGCGGCACGGGTCGCGGGTGGGCGCATCCTGCTGGATGCGGCGCGCCTCATCCCTGTGGCGGCGGCATGAGCATGCGCACCACCTGCCCCTATTGCGGCGTCGGTTGCGGCCTTCTTGTCTCGCCCGATGGTCAAGGGGGGGCCACGGTAAAAGGCGATCCCGATCACCCGGCCAATTTCGGGCGGCTCTGCTCCAAGGGCACCGCCTTGGGCGAAACCCTCGGGCTTACGGATCGTATCCTGTCACCGCAGATTGGCGGCAAACCCGCCGATTGGGAGACGGCGCTCGATCTGGTGGCCAGCCGCTTTCAGGCGGCCATTCGGGATCACGGGCCTGATAGCGTGGCCTTTTACCTCTCGGGCCAGATGCTGACTGAGGATTATTACGCCGCCAACAAGCTCATCAAGGGTTATATCGGCACCGCCAATGTCGATACGAACTCGCGGCTCTGCATGGCCTCGTCGGTCGCGGGGCATAAACGGGCCTTCGGGTCAGACACCGTGCCCGGCACCTATGAGGATCTCGATACCGCAGATTTGGTGGTGCTGGTGGGCAGCAACCTCGCTTGGTGCCATCCTGTGCTCTATCAGCGGCTGGTCGCCGCGAAAAAGGCGCGCGGAACCCGGATTGTGGTGGTGGACCCGCGCCGCACCGCGACCTGCGATAGCGCCGATCTGCATCTCGCCCTCACCCCCGGTAGCGATGCCGCACTCTTCAACGCGACTCTGGTCGCCCTCGCGGATCGTGGCGCGGTGGACCGCTCTTATGTGGCGCAGCATGTCAGCGGGTTTGACGCGGCACTTGCCGCCGCGCGCGCCAGTGATCCCGGTCTGACGGGGCTGGCCCCCGGTGATCTCGCGCAATTCCTCGACTGGTTCACCACGACGGACCGGGTCGTGACCGTCTATTCCCAAGGGATCAACCAATCCTCCAGCGGCACCGACAAGGTCAATGCGATCCTGAATTGTCACCTTGCCACAGGTCGGATCGGACGCCCCGGCATGGGGCCGTTCTCCGTGACCGGCCAACCCAACGCCATGGGCGGCCGCGAGGTGGGGGGGCTTGCCAATATGTTGGCCTGTCACCTCGACCTTGAAAACCCCCAACACCGCGCCGCCGTGCAGGGGTTCTGGGCCAGTCCCGCAATGCCCGATCAGCCCGGCCTCAAAGCGGTCGAGATGTTTGAGGCCGTGGCAACCGGACGGATCAAGGCGCTCTGGATCATTCACACCAATCCCGCCATCTCCATGCCCGATGCCGATGCAGTGGCCGCCGCCATCAAAGGCTGTGATTTCGTGGTGGTCAGTGACATCACCCGCACCGACACCACCCGGCTTGCCGATGTGGTGCTGCCTGCCACCGCATGGGGCGAGAAATCCGGCACTGTCACCAATTCCGACCGCACCATCAGCCGCCAACGCCCCTTCCTGCCCGCCCCCGGTCAGGCGCGGGATGACTGGCGCATGATCGCCGATGTGGCCGCGAGGATGGGCTGGGCTGATGCCTTTGGCTGGACCAGCGCCGCCGAGGTCTTTGCCGAACACGCGGCCCTGTCCGGCATTGCCGGCCATCTGGGGCGCGACTTTGACATCTCGGGTCTGGCGCAGGCTGATTATGACGCGCTGCCGCCCACCCGCTGGCCGGTCACAGCCCAGCAACAGGGGGGGCGTTTCTTTGGACAGGGCGGATTCTTCACGCCCGATGGCCGCGCGCGGATGCTGCCCATCACGCCGCGCCTTCCGGTCGCGCAAACCGCACGCCGCTATCCGTTCCGGCTCAATACGGGCCGCATCCGTGACCAGTGGCATACGATGACGCGCACCGCCCTTGCCCCGCGCCTCACCCAGCACATCGCCGAGCCGTTCCTCGAAATCCACCCGCAGGATGCCGCGCGCCTTGGCCTTGCTCCGGCGACCCTCGCCCGCGTCACCAGCCCCCAGGGTGCAGCCATCCTGCGCGTGGCCATCACCGACCGGGTGCAACCCGGCCAAGTTTTCGCACCGATCCACTGGACTGGCGATACTGCCCCGATGGGCCGCGTCGATGCCCTCATTGCGCCGGTGACAGACCCTGTCTCTGGCCAACCCGAGAGCAAGGCCGCCGTTGTCGCCATCGCCCCGCTTGCCCCCGCATGGTATGGCTTTGCCGTGTCTACCGGCCCGCAACATCCCAACGCCACCTATTGGGCGCGCGCCCGTCATTCAGGCGGCTGGCGCAGTGAATTGGCCGGGGTAGAGCGGCCCGAGACATGGGAAGCCTACGCGCGCGCCCTCTTTGATTTGCCCGATGCCATCTGCCTCAGTGTCGAGGATCGCATGCGCGGCACGCATCGCTTGGCCCTGATGCACGATGGCTGCACACTGGCCGCGCTCTTTATCGCGCCTGACCCCGTGCAGCTTGCGCGCGGCCATCTGGCCGCCGAGGTGGGGCGGGCAGGGGCCTCGCTTCTGGCGGGGCGTCCGGGGGTGGGCACGTTCGATCCCGGCCCGACGGTCTGCGCCTGCCTCAATGTCGGGCTCAATACGATCATGGCGGCGATTGCAGCGCAAAGCCTGACCAGCGTCGAGCAGATCGGCGCAGCCCTACACGCGGGCACAAGCTGCGGCTCCTGCCGCCCGGAACTGGCCGCGATGCTGGCACTTTCACAGCTGCCTCTGCCCCGGCTCAAACAAGCGGCCCCATGACAGCCCGCTCAACCAGCGCCTTTACTGGCGGCAGCCCAGCACATGGCCCATCCGCGCCAGCAGGACGAGAGTAATCGCCCCGCCCGCGCGGTTGACGGATACAGCAGCAAAAGAGCCGCGCATCATGCCGCCACCATCGCCCGCGCCAAACTGCGCGCCACCAGCGCCGCCGCTCCCGGCGCACAGCCGATAGGATCCAGCAAAACACCCTGAAACGCCGCCAGATCCAGCGCTTCTGGAACATCGTCCAGAACATGCCCGCCCTTTGCGGCAAAGAACGGCAGGCAAATCGCCGTCGCGCCCAGATCGAACGCCTGATCCGCCAGATAGGGGGGTTCCTCGACAAACCCCACCCGCAATTCCGCCAAGGGCAACACCGCGGCAAGTGCTTCGGCAAACCCTTGCGTATCGCGCGCCGTTTGCGTGCTGCGCCCTGATCCATGCGCCGCCAGAAACACCCGCACCTCCGGTGCCTGCCATCCCCGCGCAGCCATCGTGTCTGTCAAGAGCGCGGCCGCCAAGCCCGGCAATCCGGGGTCAAGACCAAAGGGCGGCAAGACAACCGCGCGCGACCCTTCCAGCCGCTGCATCAATGCATCGCCGGTGAACCACCCCCCCGTCATGAAATAGGGATAAACATGCGCGCCCGGCCCAGCCTCAACCAGCGCCGCCTCCAGCGCGCCGGGTTTGGCCAGCGTGGCCGATCCCACACGCCAGCCGGGCAGAGCCTGTGCCACTTCAGCGGCAAAATCGGCCAGCGCCGCTTCGGCGGGGTCCGGGTCCGAAGGTTGGCCATGGCTTACAATGATTGCGGCGGTGTTCATGGCGGGTTCCGTCCGGGAATGTGATCTTGGTATCGGCAATGTCTGTCCCCAAGGGTTTGCGCATCGGCAGGCGGGTCACTTCGTCTAGCGTGACCGCATCGTAAACGATTACCTCACCGGCGTCCTGTCAGATGGACACCAAGACATAGCGCCCGTCGTGGGTAAACTCCACATGCGCCACACCGGCCCCCGGCTCTGGCCGCAATCGGATGGGGCACGCACCCGTTGTTAACCTTTTGTCCCCATCTCACCTGCTGTCACGCGGTGGATGTTCTGGCGGGTGTCGGCTCATTCTGACGGCTTGGACTTACCATCGCGCTGGCACGTTTCTGCCTGCGCTGGCCGGTGCTCTGTCTGATCGCGAAATGTTCTGGAAAACCTTACAAAATCGCCTCAAGCTTCGTAAGCTCTGTAAGGTTCAAACCCGGAAATGAACGGCCAAACTCTCGGGCAGATCGAACTCCTCCAACACCCGCGCGCGCCCCTCCTCCGACATTTTCAGCGCGGTCTTCGTAACGATCCGATCCAGCTTTTCCGGGTCTTGCGAGGGGGCGAAGGGGGCGAAATACCACTTGAGAAAGGTGAAACAGATGACATCCTCCAGCGCCTGCACGTCCGCATCGCGCTTGATGCCCTCTTTTCGGATCATTTTTCCTGCAATATCAATGTCGTGGCTGTCATAGCCTGCGTCTTGCATGATTTCGCCCACGCGGGCCGCGTGATGCTTGGCAAGGGTCGTGCGCCATGTCAGATATCCGGCACGCCCCTCTGGAAAATCCTGTCTTTTCAATACCCAACGCTCAATATGCTGGCCGCGCGCGGCAATCTGCAACGGCTCTGATGCCTCTGGAAACAGCCGAGTGCATTCCGCGCTCATCCGTCGCCCATAAAGCCAAGCCGCCGGTTCGCCCTCGCGCAAATCCGGGTCATGACGGTTGGCCGCGTCAATCGCAGCAAGTGCAGTTTCCAGTTTGTTCACAATGCTTTACCCCATGTTTCTGCCGGGTCCTGCTCAGCATAGCCGCGCAGGGCCTCGCTGTCATTGATCTATTGGATCTTGGATCGGTTGGCCCATTTCACGCCGCCACACCTCAGGTTTCAAAGGGACATATTCAGCGGTCAAAGACAGAGCGTTGCGCATGCACGCGTTCATCTTTGCCCTTTTTCCGTTTTTTTACAAACACTTGGTCGTCATGCGGCACGGCTGGTCAGGATTGGGTCATGCGGATTGCAGACTGGGAAATCCCAAGCGCCGGGATTGCCTTTCGCCGCGGACTGGCCTTTATTCCCCGCCAATCGCCACATGGCGACAGGGATCATGCAATGAATGAGAGGGAGCACGACATGGCGCGAACAGTCATTATCGAAAAAGCGGGCGGCGCAGACGAGTTGAAGCTGGTCGACTGGCCCGTAGGAGAGCCGGGGCCGGGTGAAATCCGCATCCGCCACATGGCCTGTGGGTTGAATTTTATTGATGTTTATCAACGCACTGGCCTCTATCCGCTGGCCTATCCGCATGCTTTGGGGATGGAGGCGGCGGGTATTGTCGAGGCAGTTGGCGAGGGTGTCACCCACCTGAAAGCCGGTGATCGCGCCGCCTATGCCGCGACCCCGCCGGGTGCCTATGCCGAGGCGCGGGTGATGCCCGCGTCGCAGGTTTGCCCACTGCCGGATGGCATTTCGTTTGAAGATGCCGCGTCGATCATGTTGCAAGGGATGACGGTGGAATATCTCTTTCATCGGGTCTGGCCTCTTGAGGCGGGGCAAACCGTGCTGTTCCATGCCGCTGCGGGGGGTGTCGGCCTATTGGCCTGCCAATGGGCGCGCTCAGAAGGTATCCGGTTGATTGGCACCGCAGGCACGGATGAAAAATGCCGCCTTGCGATGGAAAACGGCGCCTCAGCCTGCATCAACTATCGCGACAGCGATTTCGTGGCAGAGGTCAAGGCGCTGACCGATGGCAAGGGTGTGGATGTTGTGATGGACGGTGTTGGCAAGGATACGTTCGCGCCATCCCTCGATTGCCTCAAGCCCTTGGGAATGATGATGTCTTTTGGCAATGCCTCTGGCCCGGTTGAGCCGGTGAGCCTTTTGACGCTGGCAGCCAAGGGATCTCTCAAGCTGACGCGCACAACGCTGTTCACCTTCCTCGCCGATCACGCCCGCTGTCAGGATATGGCGCGGCATCTCTTCGACAAGGTCGAGAGCGGCGCAATCAAGGTCAATATCGGGCAGCGTTTCCCTCTGGATCAGGTTGCAGAGGCGCATCGCGCGCTGGAAGGGCGGCAGACGACGGGCTCGACGATCCTGACGCTCTGATCCTCTCGGCTCTGTTGCTGTTGAATAGCGAGGGTTGGCGACAGCCCTCGCTCATGCGTAATCTGCGCATGGCTTGACGCATGCCGGGCAGCGGCATAGCGTCTGGCCACAACAAAGGCCCGGGAACCGGGCGATACACAGGGAGTGGACTATGAGAAAGCTGTTGGGAACCGTCCTGACCAGCGCAGCCTTTGCGCTGATCGGCACTGCCGGGTCTGCCGAGACCTTGCGCCTTTTGACTTGGGGCGGTTACGCGCCCGAGTCTGTGATCACCGCCTTCAAGGCCGAGACCGGCATCGACGTAGAAGTGACCCTGTCCAATAACGAGGACATGATCTCCAAGCTGCGCGCCACGGGTGGGGCAGGTTTTGATCTGGCACAGCCCAGCCAAGACCGTATCCTTGGGCCGCAACAGGAATTCGGCATCTACAAGCCGCTCGATCTGAGCCAGATCGACAAAGAGCAATTCATCGGCGATCTCTATGATGCCTCGGTGGCCGCAACCACGGTGGATGGCGCGGCTTACGGCGTGGCGCATATCTGGGGCGTGTCAGGCTTTGCTGTGGATCGCTCGGTTGCAGGCGATATCAAGACCTATGCCGATCTCTGCTCGGCTGACTACGCGGGCAAGATTTCCATGCGGACCAAGCGGATCGCCCTTCTGGGCTTTGCCTTTGCCGCCGGAGAGGATCCGTTCGCGGCCTATTCTGACCCTGCGAAATACGAGGAAATCATCACCGCCGCCGCCACTGCCATGGGCGAATGCAAGGCCAATGTAAAAGCCTATTGGAGCGGTGCCGATGATCTCTTGGCGATGATGCGCTCAGGCGAGGTTGTGGCCGCAGAGGCCTGGGATGCCACCGGCTTCAAGCTGAATGCCGAGGATGCCAAGTGGAACTTCGTGGCCCCTTCGACAGGTGCCTTGGGCTGGATCGACACCTTTGCCATTCCCGCCAAAGGCGAGAATGATGCGGCCGCCTACAAATGGATCAACTTTGTAATGCGCCCTGATGTTGCGGCGCAGATCGTCAATCAAGCGGGGTCTTTCTCGGCCTCCAAAGGGTCTGACGACTTGGTCGATCCGGCACTGCGTGCCGCCTATCAAGAGGCGTTCCCGCCCGAGGTGATTTCCAACATCAAGTGGTTCCCGCCAATCCCCGCCGGTCTTGAGGATATCGAAGGCCGTTTGCTGGATCAGATCGCGGCGCAATAACTGGAATGGGGCGCGGCGGGTCAACCGCCGCGTCACCCCTAAAAGGTCAAACCACGTGGACAGTATTTCCGCCGATCTCGAATGCCGTAACCTGATCAAGCGGTTCGGCAGCTTCACGGCTGTGGACGACGTGTCCTTTGCAATCCCCAAGGGATCCTTCTTTTCAATTCTCGGCCCGTCTGGCTGCGGCAAGACCACTTTGCTGCGGATGATGGCAGGGTTTGCGCGCCCGGATGCGGGCGATATCCTGATCAAGGGTGCGTCGGTTCTGGATACGCCCCCCAACCGGCGGCCTGTCAATCTTGTGTTTCAGCATCTGGCGCTGTTCCCGATGATGACCGTCGCCGAGAATATAGCCTATGGTCTGCGCCGTCGCGGCACACCCCGCGCCGAGATTACCCGCGCGGTTGCAGGTGTGCTGGGCCGGGTGGGTCTAGCGGATGCTGGACCCAAGCGGATCGATCAGCTTTCGGGCGGACAAAAGCAGCGGATCGCGATTGCGCGGGCGATGGTGCTCGACCCGGCCGTGTTGCTGCTGGACGAGCCATTGGGTGCGCTCGATCTCAAACTGCGCGAGCATATGAAAATCGAACTCAAGCAGTTGCAGCACGAATTCGGCACAACCTTTGTTTACATCACCCATGACCAATCCGAGGCGATGATGATGTCGGACCGGGTTGCGGTGATGAACGCCGGGCGGTTCGAACAGGTGGGCACGCCAGAGGAATTGTATTTCAGGCCGCAGACCGCCTTTGTCGCCGGGTTCGTGGGCGATGCCAACAAACTGCGCGCGCGCGTGATCGCGGCGGATAGTGCGGGATGCAAGCTGGCAACGGATCAGGGGCTGACACTGGTTGCCGCGCCCCCCCGGTCGGGTTCGGTCGAGGTGGGGGGAATGCTCGACATCTTTATCCGGCCCGAATCCATCGCCGTGGGCGCGCCTGCGCAAGACAGCACCAACCGGCTGGAAGCAGTGATTGAGGATGTGCTCTTTAACGGTGCGCAAAGTCGGATATTGGCACGCCTGCCGGGGGGCGACGTGATCGAAGCGCTGTTGCCACAATCAGGAGAGGCTGAACCCTTGCGGCGCGGGGCCTCTGTGGCGCTAGGGCTAGGGCCGGGGTCTGTCGTGTCCTTTGCGGCGGCGGGGGTGTGATGCGCGAGGGCAAGCTGGTCTTTTGGTTGCTTTTCGCACCCTTCGTAGCATGGATCGCGCTTTTGATCGTGATCCCGCATATCGACATGCTGATCCTGTCCTTGCGCGAAAAGGTGGCCCCGCGCGTCTATGAAACCGGGTTTCGCAACTATGCGGATTTCGCTGCGACGTGGGTCTATCCTTGGACGTTGTTGCGCACGGTGGTCTTTTCCATCATCGCCACGGTTCTGACATTCCTCATCGGATTTCCGGTGGCCTATTACATCGCCAAGATTGCGCAGGGCCGCACCAAGGCGGCGCTCTTCATGCTATGCCTTTTGCCGTTCTGGGTGTCCGAGATCGTGCGCGTATTTGGCTGGATGCTGCTCTTGCGGGAAACCGGGCTGATTTCCAACGCCTTGCAGGGCTTAGGGATCACATCGGGGCCGGTTGAGTTTCTTTATAATGACGCAGCCATTCTGATCGGGCTGGTTTATACCTCGATGCTTTTCATGATCGTGCCGCTGATTTCCACCATCGACGGCATGGATGATGCGCTGGTCGAGGCGGGGTATGATCTGGGCGGCAATGGCTGGACCGTGCTGACGCGGATCGTCATTCCCTATGCCATGCCGGGGATCATCGCGGGCTCTATCGTGGTGTTCATGCTGGCGCTGGGCAATTATCTGACGCCGACTTTGCTGGGCGGCAAAAGCGGACAGTGGTTCACCGCGCAGATCTATTCGCAGTTCATCACGCGCTTCAACTGGGAGTTGGGATCGGCCTTTGGCTTTATCCTCTTGGCCACGTCGAGCGCGCTTGTCTGGCTCTTGTTGCGGCTGTCGGGGCAGTCGCTCTCGAATACGCTGGGGCGCTAGGATGCTGGCTTCGCTCCCCCGTTCGCCGCTGTTGCGCTTTGCCTATGCGGCCTATGTCGCGCTGTTCTTTGTCTACATGGCGCTGCCGCTGGCGGTGGTGGCGGTTTTTGCATTCAACGATAGTCAGTTTCCGGGCCTTCCGTGGGAAGGGTTTACGCTGGATTGGTTCATCGGGGCGGAGCAACCGCGCTTGGGTCTGATCAACGACCGGCGCATCGTCGCGGGCTTCTTCAACTCGGCGTTTGTGGCATTCTGGGTCACGGCCCTGTCGCTGAGTGTGGCGACCACCACCGCCTTTCTCTTTGATCGCCACGATTTCCGGTTCAAGGAATTCGCCTATATCATGATGCTGGCACCCTTGGTCATTCCGGGGGTGATCTTGGGCATTTCCATCCTCGTGTTTTCGTCCACGTTGGCAGAGGCGGTGAATTCACTGACGGGATACGAGGTTTCCGCCCTGCGACCGGGGCTGTTTCTGGTGATTCTCGGGCAGTTTTCCTTTATCACCACGATTGCGACACTGGTGATCGCCGCGCGCCTGCGCCGCTTTGATCGCACGCTGGAAGAGGCGGCGCTCAACCTCGGGGCAAGCCCTGCGGTGGTCTTTCTGACTATCACCTTGCCATGGCTGCGGCCCGCGCTTTTTGGGGCGGGGATCGTGGCCTTTTTGATTTCGTTTGAGAATTTCAACACCACGCTGATCCTCAACGGATCGAATGCGCCGCTGACGGTGACGATGTTCGACCGTATGCGCGAAGGCTCTACCCCTGTGCTGAACGCCGTATCGGTCACGCTGATGGTGGGATCAGGCCTGTTGGGCCTTCTTGGTATTCTTGTGCAAGGGCGCGGGCAGAAGCCTTGATCGCGCAATGCCGCAGCGCGGCATTTTTTCTGCAATCGCAAATAAAATAGGCGGTGCGCCTGCGAACTGCCCAAAAAGCGGTAATCTTGGCAGGTTCGCCACCGCGCTGCACGCTCTCGCTAGAGCAAATCGCCGCAAATCTGTTTGCTTCGTTCTGTCTGAAATCGCTCAGACCCTCTGAAGGCGGCGCTGGTCACACCAAACGGCGCTCCTCTGCGGAGAGGTGCAAACAAAATGCTGCGTCGCCAAAATGACGGTGGGGGACCCGAAATTGAACAACGCCACGACGCGCGCAGCCCGGACAAGGGAGTTCCGAACAATATGACGAAAAGAACATTTATGGCGAGCCTCGTTGCGACCACCGTTCTTGTGGCGGCCCCTGCGCTGGCTCAGGATTGCCCGGTCAAGGTGGGCGTGCTTCATTCGCTCTCGGGGACGATGGCAATCTCGGAAACCACGCTCAAGGACACAGTCCTGATGCTGGTGGAACAGCAGAATGCCAAAGGCGGGTTGCTGGGTTGCCCGATTGAGGCAGTCGTGGTCGATCCGGCCTCTGACTGGCCGCTTTTTGCCGAAAAGGCGCGCGAGTTGCTGACGGTGAACGAGGTTGATGTGATCTTTGGCTCTTGGACCAGTGTCAGCCGCAAATCCGCCCTGCCGGTGCTGGAGGAACTGAACGGCCTGATGTTCTATCCGGTGCAATACGAGGGTGAAGAATCCTCGCGGAACGTGTTCTACACCGGTGCCGCGCCCAATCAGCAGGCGATCCCGGCGGTAGATTACTTCCTTGAAGAATTGGGCGTCGAGAGCTTTGCTCTGTTGGGTACAGACTATGTCTATCCCCGCACCACCAACAACATCCTTGACGCTTATCTCAAATCCAAGGGCGTCGCCGCCGAGGACATCTTTGTCAACTACACCCCGTTTGGCCATTCCGACTGGGCGACCATTGTCGCGGATGTGGTTGCTTTGGGCGCTGGCGGTAAAAAGGTCGGTGTGATTTCGACCATCAATGGCGATGCCAATATCGGCTTCTACAAGGAACTTGCCGCCGCCGGTGTCAGCGCCGACGACATTCCTGTCGTGGCCTTCTCTGTGGGTGAAGAAGAACTCTCGGGTCTCGATACCACCGAACTCGTGGGCCATCTTGCGGCATGGAACTATTTCCAGTCCGCCGATACCGAGATCAACGCCGAATTCGTCAAGGCGTGGAAGGCCTATGCCGGTGAAAACCGCGTAACCAACGACCCGATGGAGGCACATTACATCGGCTTCAACATGTGGGTGAACGCGGTCACAGCGGCGGGCACCACCGATGTGGACGCGGTGCGCTCGGCGATGTGGGGACAGGAATTTCCGAACCTCACTGGCGGCACGGCGGTCATGCTGCCGAACCATCACCTGACCAAGCCGGTGCTGATCGGCGAGATCCGGGCCGATGGGCAGTTTGACATCATCAGCCAGACCTCAGAGGTGCCGGGCGATGCCTGGACCGATTACCTGCCCGAGAGCGCACCGCTCACGAGCGATTGGAAAGATCTTGGCTGCGGTATGTACAACACCGAGACCAAGACCTGCGTGCAGATGACGTCGAACTACTGACGCGCACCGGGCGCGCGGGGGGAGCCCCCTGCGCGCCTTTCCTCTCAGGCAAGGCCCATATCCAGATGCGTTCGTTTCTTTTTCTCGCCCGGCTTGTGGCGACAGTGCTGGCCATTGGCCTTTTGTCCCTGTTGCGGCCCTCCGAGGGACGGGCACAAGAGGGGCTACAGCCGCTCTTGCAAGAGTATCAGGCAGAGATCGCCAAGCCATCGCGCAGCACCGTTGATCGGGTGCTGGCTGCGTTGATGGCTGCGGACCGGCCCGGAACCGCCGAATTCCTGCTGCGGTGGCAGGATCGCGGGGTCTATGAGCGGCCTGACGATGGGCTGTTTTTCTATGCTGAAGAGGCGGGCGGCGCGCTGCGTTTGATCGACATCGATAGCGGGGCTGCGGTGGCCGAGGTCAGCAGCCGTGACGTTAATCAAATCCGGCCCAACTCTGGGGTGCGTGGGGTAATCGCGGCGGCGCTTGTGCCCTTTGAGCTGAATGCGCCCGATCCGGCGCGACGCGCGGCGGCACTAGACGCGATTGCCCGCAGTGGGGACGCCAGCCAGATCGACCCATTGAGCAAGTCTATTGAGACCGAGACAGATCCCGCGCTGAAACAGCGCAAAGAACGGCTTCTGACGCTATTGACCGCGCAGTTTGCATCGGCGCTGCCCTACCGCCTCGCGGCAATCGAAGGGTTGGCCGGGGATATCAGCATTGAAGCGCGCAGCGTGCTCAACCAATTGACGGTTCGCGCGCAGGGCGTCGGCACCGCCCTGCCCACTGATGCCAATATTGCGCGCGTGCTTGAGGTTGCCACGGATGTTTCCGAGGTTGAGGCCTATGATCGGCTGGTGGCTGCCAATCTTGCGCCGCCACGTCAGAGCGCCACTGATCGTCGTGATGTGCTGGCACAGCATATCGTCGATGGGGCTGTGGGTGGGGTGCCCTTGCATCTTCTCAACACCGATGATGCCCGTGCCCGCGCCTATGAGGCGTTGGAGGCCGCAGGCAATGTGCCCCCTCGCGCTGCCGATGATGAAGTGGCCCGCGCAGTTGCGGCGCATGTGTTCTACGAGGTCTATGCCGAGCCGAACCCCGAGGTGACAGCCGCCGCCGAGGCGGCGCTCGCTTCTACCTCGCGCGCGCTTGGCCTCTTTCAGACGTTCGATCTGGTGCTTGACGGGCTCTCGCTCGCCTCGATCTTTTTCCTCGCGGCGATCGGTCTTGCCATCACCTTTGGCGTCATGGGCGTGATCAACATGGCGCATGGCGAATTCATCATGATGGGGGCCTACACCGGCTATGTGGTGCAGCTGTTCATCCCCGATTACACCGTCAGCCTGATCATTGCCCTGCCACTGGCCTTTGTCGTGACCTTTGGCGCGGGCGTGGTGATGGAGCGGCTGGTGATCCGGCATCTTTACACCCGGCCATTGGAAACACTGCTCGCGACCTTTGGCATCTCGATTGCCCTGCAACAGCTCGCCAAGAACATCTTTGGCACGCAGGCGCGCCCTCTGACGGCCCCTGACTGGCTAAGCGGGGCGTTGACGCTGAATGACATTGTCAGCATCAGCAATATTCGCGTGGCAATTTTCGTGCTTGCCCTGATGTTTCTGGCGCTCTTGCTTTTCATCCTCAAGCGCACGCGCCTGGGGCTGGAGGTGCGCGCGGTCACTCAAAATCCCGGGATGGCGGCAAGTATGGGCATCGACCCGGACCGCATCAACATGCTGACCTTTGGCCTTGGGTCGGGCATCGCTGGCATCGCGGGCGTGGCGATTGGTCTTTACGCGCAGGTCACATCCGAGATGGGGGCGAATTACATCGTTCAGAGCTTTATGACCGTTGTCGTGGGCGGCGTCGGCAACGTCTGGGGCACGCTGGCGGGGGCCTCGATGATCGGGTTTCTGCAAAAGGGGATCGAGTGGTTCAACCCCTCGAACACCTTGGCCGCGCAGACATATATGGTGCTTTTCGTCATCCTTTTCATTCAATTCCGGCCCAAGGGTATCGTCGCCCTCAAGGGTCGTGCGGCGGGGGACTGAGCCATGAGCAAACCCGAGATTGCCCCTCGAAAGCGGTTTTTGGCAGAGAACCCGTCGGTTTTGTGGTTCCTCGGTTGCCTCGCGCTCTTCACGCTTGGGGTGACGGTTTTGTCCGAGGGGTTTGGCATTGCGCTTCTCTCAACCTCGATGGTCAAGATCCTTGGTATGACGCTTTGCCTGTGTCTCATCGCGGTTGCGATGGATGTGGTCTGGGGCTATTGCGGCATCCTAAGCCTAGGGCATTTCGCCTTTTTCGGCCTTGGCGGCTATGCCATCGGCATGTGGCTTATGTATGCCCGCACCCAAGGGATCGTAGTCGAGTCGCTTTCCGCTGCGCCCATTCCGCCAACGCAGAGTGAGGTTCAAAATGCCATCGCCAGCCAGATTTTTGGTGTGGTGGGCAGCAATGAATTGCCATGGCTTTGGGGCTTTGCGCACAGTCTCACGCTGCAATTGTTGATGGTTTTGCTAGTGCCGGGCCTTTTGGCGCTGGTCTTTGGCTGGCTGGCGTTTCGCAGTCGGGTTACCGGGGTATATCTTTCCATTCTCACGCAGGCGATGACGCTGGCGCTGTCGCTTTATCTTTTCCAGAACGACACCGGGTTGCGGGGCAACAACGGTCTGTCGGGCCTGCAAAATATTCCCGGTCTTGATCATGTGCCGCAATCCACGTTGTCGCTGTGGTTCTTCTGGGCCTCAGCGCTTGCGCTTGGGCTCGGCTATCTGCTTTTTGCTTGGCTGGTCTCGGCCAAATTCGGATCGGTCATCCGCGCCATTCGCGACAATGAGGCGCGGGTGCGGTTTCTGGGCTATGATGTCGAGAGTTACAAACTGGTCATTTTCACGCTGACAGCGGTGGTGTCGGCAATCGCCGGGGCGCTGTATTATCCGCAGGCTGGTATCATCAACCCAGCCGAGATTGCGCCGATTGCCTCGATTTACCTTGCCGTCTGGGTGGCTATCGGTGGGCGTGGGCGGCTATATGGGGCGGTGATTGGGGCTGCGGTTGTCAGCCTTGCGTCAAGCTGGTTCACGGGGGGCGGCGCGCCCAACATCAACCTCGGGTTCTATACGATCAATTGGACCGATTGGTGGCTGGTGTTGCTGGGCCTCGGCTTTGTTGCGGTGACACTATTCTTTCCGCGTGGCATCGGTGGCCTCTTTGACAAGATCGTGAGAAAACCATGAGCACGCTTCTAGAAGTTTCAGGCGTTTCCGTGACCTTTGACGGGTTCCGCGCGATCAACAACCTGTCGATCCAAGTGGCAGAGCCTGAATTGCGCGCCGTGATCGGACCGAATGGCGCAGGCAAGACAACCTTTATGGATATCGTGACCGGCAAGACGCGGCCCGATGAGGGCCGCGTGATCTGGGGAGAGAAATCCGTCTCGCTGCTTGGGATGAGCGAAAGCCAGATCGCGCGAGCAGGGATTGGGCGCAAGTTTCAAAAGCCGACGGTCTTTGAGGCGCAGACCGTGCGCGAAAACCTTGCCATGGCGCTCAAGGCCAAGCGCGGGCCGTTTGATGTGTTGTTCTATCGCCGCTCCTTGCGTGCCACGGCCCGGATTGCTGAATTGGCTGAGGAAATCGGCCTGCTTGATGCGCTACCGCGCCGCGCCGGAGAGTTGAGCCATGGGCAAAAGCAATGGCTGGAAATCGGGATGCTCTTGGCCCAAGATCCGCGTCTCTTGCTGGTGGATGAGCCCGCCGCCGGGATGACCCCCGCCGAGCGCGAGCATACGACGGATATTCTCAAACGCGCGGCGCAGACCCGCGCCGTTGTTGTGATCGAGCATGACATGGAATTCATCCGCCGCTTGGGATGCAAGGTGACGGTGCTGCACGAAGGCTCGGTTCTGGCCGAGGGCAGTCTGGATCATGTGACCCAAAACCAGCAGGTGATTGATGTCTATCTGGGGAGATAAGCGATGCTGAGCGTCGAGAACCTCACGCTGCATTACGGTGCGTCACAGATCCTGCATGGTGTCAGCCTGACGGCGCGCCCGGGTGCTGTGACGGCGGTGATGGGCACCAATGGTGTGGGCAAGACCAGCTTGCTAAAGGCGATTGCCGGGCGGCATCCCTATTCGGGTGGGCACATCACGCTTGATGGGGCGGTTCTGGATCATCTGAGCGCGGCGCAGGCGGCGCGGGCCGGCATCGGCTATGTGCCGCAGGGGCGCGAGGTGTTTCCGCTCCTGACTGTGACCGAAAACCTCGAAACCGGCTTTGCCTGTCTGCCGAAATCCGAACACCGGATTCCGTCGCGGATTTATGATCTCTTTCCGGTGCTGGACCAGATGAAGGACCGGCGCGGCGGCGACCTCTCGGGCGGGCAGCAGCAGCAGTTGGCCATTGCCCGTGCGCTGATCGCCAAGCCGCGCGTGCTTTTGCTCGATGAGCCGACCGAGGGCATTCAACCCAATATCATCAAGCAAATTGGCGAGGTGATCGGTTTGCTGCGGGACGAGGGGGAAATTGCCATCGTGTTGGTCGAACAGTATTTCGATTTCGCCTATGGGCTGGCGGATGATCTGGTCGTCTTGAACCGGGGCGAAGTGCGGCTGTCCGAGCCTGCGGCGATGGTGGAGCGCGACCGGCTTTTGCGTGAGGTGTCTATTTAATAGGCCATCTGCGCTAAAAATAGGCATATACAGCCGGCGCGCCTGTGGGATTTCAGGCTGGCGCGCCGGGCGACTGGCAGGCCCCGACACAACAGGTAGCCTCTGACCTATCGCAACTCGGAATCACCCATGACCGCCTGTCCCGCCCCCTTGCATCAGCGTAGCCACGGCGCGGCTCATGTCGCCCTCTTGCCGGGCCCCGCCGGGGCGCGGCTGGACCGGCTGCATCAGGCGGGGTCGGCCAAAGCGTTCGTGCATCCGGGCGCCTTTGGCCCTGAGGTGGTCTTTCTCAACACATCCGGCGGTTTGGCGGGCGGAGACACCTTGGCCTACCGTCTTGATTTGGCAGCGGGGTGCCGTGCCACCGCCACCACGCAGACCGCTGAACGCGCCTATCGCAGCGCGGATGGCGCGGCGCATGTCACGGTGCGGCATTCTGTAGGGGGTGGCGGGCACCTCGATTGGCTGCCGCAGGAAACCATCCTCTATGACAGCAGCCACCTCGTCCGCGAAACCGAGATAGACTTGGCCGAGGATGCTTCTTGCCTGATGCTGGAGGCCATCGTTTTGGGCCGCATTGCCATGGGCGAGACACTGGCCGATGTAACGCTGCGCGATACGCGCCGGATCATGCGCTTGGGCCGCCCGGTTCTGATCGAGCCGCTGCATTTGGGCACCGAGGCGTTGACCGCTGGTCCCGCCATTTTGGGCGCAGCGCGGGCCTTTGCCACGCTGGCGTTGGTGGCGCCGGGGGCTGCGGATGCGGTGGAGCGCGCTCGTGCAGAACTGACCGAAGAGGGCGTAACCAGCGGCGCGTCGGGCTTTGACGGCAAGCTGGTGATCCGCCTTATGGCCGCTGATGGCTGGCCGCTCAAGCGGCAGATCATGCGGCTGGTTTCGGTGTTGCGCCCTGGCCCTTTGCCCCGCGTCTGGCAGATTTAGGAGAGAACCGCGATGAACCTCACCCCGCGTGAAAAGGACAAGCTGTTGATCAGCCTCGCCGCGATGGTCGCACGAGGGCGGCTCGCACGCGGCGTCAAACTTAACCACCCCGAAGCCGTGGCGCTGATCACCGATTACGTGGTCGAGGGCGCGCGCGACGGGCGCACGGTGGCCGATCTGATGGAGGCGGGTGCGCATGTCATCACGTCTGAGCACTGTATGGATGGCATCGCAGAGATGATCCATGCGGTGCAGGTCGAGGCGACCTTTCCTGATGGCACCAAGCTTGTCACCGTCCACAATCCTATCCGCTGAAAGGAACTGATCATGCGCTATCCCGTTGCCTTTTTCCTTCTCACACCGACGCTGGCACTGGCCGACCCTGGTCCGCATCTGCACCCGCATGGGATTGACGCAATGTGGCTTGGCGTTGTCGGGGTGATTGCAGCTGCTGGCGGCTATGTGCTGGGTCGGAGGCGCAAATGATCCCCGGCGAGGTGTTGCCCGCCGACGGTGACATCACCCTGAATGCAGGCGCTCCGGTGACCGTGCTGATGGTTGCCAATACCGGCGACAGACCAGTTCAAGTCGGCAGCCATTACCATTTCGCCGAGGCCAATAGTGGCCTCAGCTTTGACCGCGACGCGGCGCGCGGCCAGCGTCTGGATATTCCTGCTGGCACCGCCGTCCGGTTCGAGCCGGGGCAAAGCCGCGAGGTGCGGCTGATCCCCTACGGCGGCGCGCGGCGTGTGTTCGGCTTTAATCAACAGGTGATGGGAGACCTCTAGATGCCCTATGCGATCCCCCGCTCTGCCTATGCCGCCATGTATGGCCCCACCACGGGCGACCGGCTGCGGCTTGGTGATACCGATCTCATCATCGAGGTAGAGCGTGATCTGACCACCTATGGCGAAGAGGTGAAATTCGGCGGCGGCAAGGTGATCCGCGACGGGATGGGCCAGAGCCAGATCCCCCGCGCCGGGGGTGCGATGGATACCGTCATCACCAACGCGCTGATCGTCGATCATCAAGGGATCACCAAGGCGGATGTCGGCCTGCGCGATGGCTTGATTGCCGCCATAGGCAAGGCGGGCAACCCAGATACGCAATCGGGTGTCGATATCATCATCGGTCCGGGCACCGAGATCATCGCCGGAGAAGGCAAGATCCTTACTCCGGGTGGCTTTGATGCGCATATCCACTTCATCTGCCCGCAGCAAATCGAGGATGCGCTGCATTCCGGGATCACCACCATGCTGGGTGGCGGCACCGGCCCCGCGCATGGCACGCTTGCCACAACCTGTACGCCGGGAGCGTGGCATATCGGGCGGATGCTGCAATCGTTGGATGCGTTCCCGATGAATTTCGGCCTGTCATCCAAGGGCAATGCAAGCCAACCCGAGGCGCTGATCGAAATGATCCGCGCGGGGGCCTGCGCGATGAAGCTGCACGAGGATTGGGGCACCACGCCCGGTGCGATTGATTGCTGCCTGAGTGTTGCCGATGACATGGATGTGCAGGTGATGATCCACACCGACACGCTGAATGAAAGCGGCTTTGTGGAAAACACCCTTGCCGCCATCAAAGGCCGCACCATCCACGCCTTTCACACCGAGGGCGCAGGCGGCGGGCACGCGCCGGACATCATGAAAGTGGTGGGCTATGAACATATCCTGCCGTCTTCGACCAACCCGACCATGCCCTACACTGTCAACACGATCGAGGAACATCTCGATATGCTGATGGTCTGTCACCACCTCGACAAAGCGATCCCCGAGGATGTGGCCTTTGCCGAGAGCCGGATCCGGCGTGAAACCATCGCCGCCGAGGATATCCTGCACGACATGGGCGCGTTTTCTGTCATGGCCTCGGACAGTCAGGCGATGGGGCGCGTGGGCGAGGTGATCATCCGCACATGGCAAACCGCCTCAAAAATGCGCAAGCAGCGTGGGCGGTTGCCGGAAGAGACCGGCGACAACGACAACATGCGGGTGAAACGCTATATCGCGAAATACACCATCAACCCCGCCATTGTGCACGGGATGAGCGCCTATATCGGAAGTGTCAGCCCCGGCAAGCGCGCTGATCTTGTCCTCTGGAGCCCGGCGTTTTTTGGTGCAAAGCCGGAAATGGTGCTGATGGGCGGCACGATCGTTTTGGCGCAGATGGGTGATCCCAATGCATCTATTCCCACGCCCCAGCCGGTTTATTCGCGGCCCATGTTCGGGGCCTATGGGCGGGCGGTGGAACGCTCTGCCGTGCTCTTTGTCAGTGCCGCAGCGCAGGCCGAGGGGATCGGCGCGGCCTTGGGTCTGGCCAAAGAGACCCTCGCCGTCGCCAATACCCGCAAGATCACCAAGCGCGACATGATCCACAACAGCCTGACACCCGAGGTCGAGGTGCATCCCGAAACCTACGAGGTGCGCGCCAATGGCGAATTGCTCTCTTGCGAACCAGCCTCTGAGTTGCCGCTGGCACAACGCTATTTCATGTTCTGAGGGCCTGCCATGACCGACCTGCCTGTTGCCCGCCACCTGCTTCATCACGCCCCTGATCGGGTGTCTGATACGGTCGTGCTGGATTATGACGCGCGGCTGATGCGCCGCAAGCGGCTGGTGGGGCGGGATGGCCTGGAATTTCTTGTCGATCTGGCAGAGGTGACGAACCTTGACGATCACTGGGGCTTTGCGCTCGACGATGGGCGCGCGGTGGCGGTCGAGGCCGCACCCGAAGATCTGATTGAGGTGCGTGGCGATCTTGCGCGGCTGGCTTGGCATATCGGCAACCGGCACACGCCTTGCCAGATTGGCGCGGATCATCTGTGTATCCGCCGCGACCACGTGATCGAGGCGATGCTGGCCTATCTGGGTGCAAAGCTGACGCCCGTCACTGGCCCGTTCCGGCCCGAGGGCGGGGCCTATGGCAAGGGGCGCACCATGGGGCATGACCACGGGGATCACAGCCACGCCCATCACAGCCACGCCTGATGCTCAGCCCTGCGCATCTCACGCTTGTGCAATGGCTCTCGCCAGCCTTTCCAACCGGGGCGTTTGCCTATTCACATGGTCTGGAGGCTGAGATTGCGGCGGGCACGGTGCGGGATGCCGCAAGCCTTGCAGTGTGGCTTGGCAATATCCTGCGATACGGCGCTGGCTGGCAAGATGCGGTGCTGCTGGCCCATGCGCTGGATGGGGAGTGTGACAGGCTCGACGATCTGGCACGCGCGCTGCAACCCTGCGCCGAACGCTTGCAGGAAAGCCGGGAACAGGGGGCGGCACTGGCGCGATGCGTGGCGGGGATCACTGGGCGCGCCTTGCCCGCGCGTTTCCTACCTGTGGCGGTGGGCGAGGCGGCGGCGGCGCTGGACCTGCCCAAGCGCGATGTGATCGCGCTTTATCTGCATGGCTTTGTCGGGAACCTTGTGACCATCAGCGTCCGCCACGTGCCATTGGGTCAGACCGAAGGGCAGGCTGTGCTGGCGCGGCTTTTGCCGGATATTCACGCGCAGGCGGATCGGGCGGCGCGAGCCACCCTTGACGAGATCGGGACCTGTGCGCTGGCGGGTGATCTTGCGGCTTTGCGACATGAAACTCAGGACGTGAGGATATTCCGGACATGACAGGCAAGAGCATGAATGGCCCGCTGCGTGTGGGGATCGGTGGCCCGGTGGGCGCGGGCAAGACGACGCTGACCGAAATGCTGGCGCGTGCGCTGGCGCCGCGCTGTTCGATGGCGGTTATCACCAATGACATTTACACCCGCGAGGATGCCGAATACCTCTTGCGTGCGCAGGTCCTGCCCGCAGACCGCATTCGCGGGGTGGAAACCGGCGGCTGCCCGCATACGGCCATTCGCGAAGATGCCTCTATCAATCTGGCCGCAGTGGAGGAGCTGACGGCCGCCTTTCCTGATCTCGATCTCATCCTGATCGAGTCGGGCGGTGACAACCTTGCCGCGACGTTCAGCCCGGAATTGGCGGATATTACCCTTTATGTGATTGATACGGCCGCCGGTCAGGACATTCCGCGCAAACGTGGGCCGGGGGTAACGAAATCGGGCCTATTGGTGGTGAACAAGACCGATCTTGCCCCCTATGTTGGCGTCGATCTGGTGCGTCTTGAGGCGGATACGGCGCAGGCCCGCGCTGGTAGGCCCTATGTGCTGGCGCAATTGCGGCGCGGCTTGGGCGTTGATGCCATTGTCGATTTCATCGTTGAGGAGGGGGGGTTGCAGGTGCAGCCACCGCTGGTCCTGGCGGCTGGAGGGCTGGGCAACTAAGGCACAAGGCCGTTGAGAAACACCCGGATCGCCAATCTTTGCCGCATGGCAAGGGCGTCTGGTGTTGCAAGACAGGTGGGATCCAGCAGAGACTCCAGCGGCCATGGTCGCACCATATCGAGCAGCAGGAGCGCCGCGTCGGTTGTATCTGCAACCGCAATTTCACTTCGGTCAAGACCACGGTCCAACTCGGCCTTGAGGATCGACAGATCACGTCGCATCAGGGTTTGGACCAGATCGCGGCCTATATCCGGTGCCTGCGGCACCTGTGCGATGAAGGCGCGCAGGATTTCCAGCGGCAAGCCATAACCCTGATGCCGGACACCTTGGGATAACACACGCTCAAGTCTCGCGGCGATAGGCAGGGCCGTGTCGGCGTCGGGCAGCGGACGGATGAACGCATCGGCCACCTTATTGATATAGGCCCGAAAGAGCGCGCTGCGGCTGGAAAAAGCGGCATAGAGCGTCCGCTTGGACATCCCTGCATGGGCGGCGATTGCCTCCATCGTGGCCCCGTCTAGACCGCGCTCGGCATGCACCGCTTCGAGTGAGGCAAAAATGGCGTCGCGCCGGTCTTCGCAACTGCGTGTGACCGGGCGTCCGCGCCGGATCTTGCTCTGGGCTTGCTCGCGTCGTGTGCCATCTCGCATCACGTGGCCTCATTTTCGCACATTGGTTGTGCGCATGGCGCTGTGCTGTTGCCATTTGCCCGTTTGTCATATTTATAAAACGCACGCGTTTTATATCTGACTGGACGCCGTTCTGCCAATCCATATCGTGAAAGGGTCTCTGATGGCTGCGTTTCCCCGAATGATCCGCGTGCTCGCGCTCTGTGCTGGCTTTGTGCCGGGATTTGCCATTGCGCAACAGGCGCAGGGGCCGACACCCGTGACCGTGGTAACGCTTGCGCCGCAGGATGTGACCTTGACGTCGCTCTTGCCGGGGCGCGTGGCAGCTTCGGCAGAGGCTGAGGTGCGTCCGCAGGTCAACGGGATCATCACGGAACGCCTGTTCGAAGAAGGGGCTGATGTGACCATCGGTGATCCCCTCTATCAGATCGACAAGGCCACCTATGAGGCCACTGTGCGGCAGTCGCGTGCCGGTGTGGCGCAGGCCGCAGCGCAACTGCGCGCGGCAGAGCGCGAGGCGAGACGTCTGGTGGAACTGCAATCCCGAAATGTCGCCAGCGAGCAGGCGCTTGACGAGGCGACATCGACCCGCGATGCGGCGGCGGCAGGGCTGGAACTCGCCGAAGCACAGCTCAATTCTGCGGAAATCGAGCTGTCACGCACAACTATTCGGGCTCGCCTGTCGGGGCGGATAGGCCTGTCATTAACCTCGCAGGGTGCGCTTGTGACCGCAAGCCAAGCCCAGCCTTTGACTGTGATCCGCAACATCAATCCGGTTTATGTCGATGTGACGCAATCCGCTGCAGACCTTTTGCGGTGGCGGCGCGGTGAGACGGAGCGCGAGCTTGAGGATGCGGATGCCACGGTGCGGCTCAAGCTGGCGGATGGCTCGGACTATAGCGAGACAGGTCAACTCAAGGCGGCGGAACCCAATGTGAATCCGCAAACCGGGGTTGTCACGCTGCGGATGCAGTTCGACAATCCTGATCTTCTTTTGCTGCCGGGGATGTATGTGCAGGTGGACATGCCGGTTGAAGTGGCGCGCGATGTGTACCTCGTGCCGCAAGAGGGCGTGGTTCGCGATCGGCGCGGTCGTCCGCTTGCTTGGGTGGTCAATGGTGACGGTGTGATCGAGGAACGCGCGCTGAACATTATCCAAGACCGTGGCAATGCCTGGGTGGTGGATGAGGGGTTGAACCCTGGTGATCGCGTGATGGTGGCAGGGTTCCAGAAAACCGCACCGGGGGCGACCGTGACGCCTGAAGAGCGCGCCGCCGCACAACAACAATAACCGACCGGGCAGAGGATATTCCGAATGGCCAGCTTTTTTATCGACCGCCCGGTGTTCGCATGGGTCATTTCGATCCTGATCATGGGGGTCGGGGTGCTGGCCATCCTGATCCTGCCTGTGGCGCAATATCCGCAAATCGCGCCGCCCTCTGTCACGGTCACCGCCAATTATCCCGGGGCCTCGGCCGATACTGTGGCCAATACGGTGACACAGGTGATCGAGCAGCAGATGACCGGGCTGGACGGCCTGCGCTATTTCTCGTCTCGCTCGACCTCGGCGGGCAGTGCCGAGGTGACGCTGACCTTTGAGACGGGCACAGATGCGGATATCGCGCAGGTGCAGGTTCAGAACAAACTAGGTCAGGCCACGCCACTCTTGCCCGAGATTGTGCAGCGTCAGGGGATCACGGTCGAGAAATCCTCGGCAGGCTTCCTGATGGTGGTTGGGATGATCTCGACCGATGGCACGCTCGATCAGGTGGACCTGTCGGATTACATGGTCACCAACCTTGTTGATGAACTAAGTCGGACCGAGGGGGTCGGATCGGTCAACGTTTTTGGTGCGCAATATGCGATGCGTATCTGGCTCGACCCGTCCAAGCTGGCGGGATTCGGCCTGACGCCATCAGACGTTGTGGCGGCGGTTTCGGCGCAGAACGCGCAGATTTCTGCTGGTGCCTTTGGCGCGCAACCGGCGGTCGAAGGCCAACAACTCAACGCCACGATCACCGCGCAATCGCTGCTCAGCACGCCTGAGGATTTCCGTCAGATCGTGCTGCGTGCCGAGACTGACGGCGGCCTCGTGCTGCTCGACGATGTGGCGCGGGTCGAGATTGGGGCGGAAAACTATGCCACGACGGCGCGGTTCAACACCGATCCTGCGGCAGGTATGGCGATCACTCTGGCTCCGGGGGCGAATGCCCTCGACACGGCGCGCGCGATCAAGGAGCGGATGGTCGAATTCGCCCGCTTCTTTCCCGAAGGTGTGGATTACGTGATCCCCTATGACACCACGCCCTTTGTCGAAATTTCGATCAAGGAAGTGGTCAAGACCCTGTTCGAGGCGATTGGTCTTGTGTTTCTCGTGATGTTCCTCTTCCTGCAAAACCTGCGCGCGACGCTTATCCCTACCCTCGCGGTGCCTGTTGTCTTGTTGGGCACCTTCGGGGTGCTGGCGGCGGCGGGGTTCTCGATCAACACGCTGACGATGCTGGCGATGGTGCTGGCGATCGGCCTTTTGGTTGATGACGCGATTGTCGTTGTTGAAAATGTCGAGCGTATCATGGAGGAAGAGGGCCTTGGCCCGCGTGAGGCTACGCATAAATCCATGGGCCAGATCACCGGAGCGCTGGTGGGCATTGCCATGGTGCTTTCGGCGGTGTTCGTGCCGATGGCGTTCTTTCCCGGATCGACCGGCGTGATCTATCAGCAATTCGCGATCACCATCGTGTCCGCCATGGCGCTGTCGGTGGTGGTTGCGATCACGCTCACGCCCGCGCTCTGCGCGTCCCTGCTCAAGGCCAAGAATGGCCATGGTGCGACGCGCGGACCGTTCGCGTGGTTCAACACCGGCTTTGGTAAGCTGACCAATGGCTATGGCGGCGCGGTGGGCTGGTCGGTGCGCCGCCCGGTGCGGGTGTTCGTCGTCTATTTGGCGTTGGCGTTGGGCATGGCGCTGATGTTCCTGCGCACGCCCACCGGGTTCCTGCCCGAAGAAGATCAGGGCATTCTCTTTACCCTCATCCAAACCCCTACCGGATCAAGCGCCGAGCGCACGCTGGAGGTGATCAAGCAGGTCGAGGATTATTATCTCGAACAAGAAACCGATGTTGTGAACTCGATGTTCGGCGTCGTCGGCTTCAGCTTTTCGGGGAATGGGCAGAACATGGGTCTGGCCTTTGTGCAGCTCAAGGATTGGGAAGAGCGGACCGAACCGGGACAGAGCGTGCAGGCCTTGGCGGGCCGTGCCTTTGGGGCCTTTAGCCAAATCCGCGATGCGATGGTGTTCCCGGTCGTGCCGCCCTCGGTGATCGAGCTGGGCAATGTGTCGGGCTTTGATTTCTACCTGCAAGCGCGGGCGGGGCAAAGCCATGCCGATCTGATGGCCGCGCGCAATCAGCTGCTGGGCATGGCGGCGCAAAGCGATCTTATCGCCTCGGCTCGGCCCAACGGGCTAGAGGATGCAGCGCAATACAATCTTGATATCGACTGGCGCAAGGCGGGGGCTATGGGGCTGACGCCGACGGATGTGGGGCAATTGCTCCAGATTGCTTGGGCGGGCAGCTATGTGAACGACTTCCTTGATCAGGGCCGGATCAAGCGGGTTTATGTTCAAGGAGAGGCCGACGCGCGCGCGCAACCCACCGATATTGACAAATGGCGGGTACGAAACGCCAGCGGCGGGCTGGTGCCGTTTTCCAATTTCGCCGAAGGGCGATGGGATTACGGCGCGCAGGGGCTTTATCGTTACAACGGCATCCCATCGGTGCAGTTGCAGGGCTCGCCCGCGCCCGGTGTGTCGACGGGCGAGGCGATGGCCGAGATGGAGCGTCTCGTGGCGGAACTGGGACAGGGCTATGAGCTGGCCTGGACCGGGCTGTCGCTGGAAGAGCGCGAGTCGGGCAATCAGGCACCGCTGCTCTACGCGCTTTCTTTGGCGGCGGTGTTCCTGTCATTGGCGGCCCTCTATGAAAGCTGGTCAATTCCCTTTGCGGTCATGTTGGCCATGCCCATCGGCATCGTGGGCGCGCTGACCGGCGCGTGGATTGGCGGGTTTGAGAATGGGGTATTCTTTCAGGTGGGGCTGCTGACGGTGGTGGGCCTGACGGGCAAGAATGCGATCCTGATCGTAGAGTTTGCCCGAGAACGCTATGAGGCAGGCGAGACCATTTTGGAGGCGGTGATCGAGGCGGCGCGTCAAAGGTTCCGACCGATCATCATGACTTCGATGGCGTTCTCTCTTGGCGTTCTGCCGCTTGTGCTGAGTTCTGGCGCAGGGTCCGGTGGGCGCAATGCCATTGGGTCCGGCGTGCTGAGCGGGACCATTTCGGGCACAGTGTTGGGCGTGGTTTTTGTGCCGCTCTTCTTTGTGATCGTGACGCGTCTCTTTGGCCGGGCCAAGTCGCGCGATTGACCTTGGGCAGTTCCCGGCAAGAGCCGGGGACTGTCACGTGATTGTTGCCTGAGCATTCTAAACGCCTGAGCAACTCGGCCAGTTTTGGGCCGGAGTTGATCAAACTCAGGAGATAAGAATGACCTACCCCCTTCAATCCCTGTCCCGTCGTGCCGTGCTGGCCACGGGTGCCGCCGCCCTGGCGACCCCGCTGATTGCGCGGCGCGCGCTTGCCTCGTCTGGCGAGGTGAATGTTTTTGCTTGGGGCGATTACTTCCAGAATGGCGAGATCCCCGAAGCCTTTACCAAGGCCACCGGCATCAAGGTGAATGTCTCGACCTATGGCTCGAACGAAGAAGCCGCGTCCAAGCTGCGCGCCGCTGGCGGCAAGGGCTTTGACATTCTCTTCCCCTCGGTTGACACCCGTCCCAATTATGACGAGGGCAACCTATTGTCTGAGATCGACGAGAGCCGCCTCAAGGTGGATCGGATCGAGCCCGCGCTGTGGCGTTCGTCGCTGGAACTGGGGGCTGCGCATCGCGGCAAGCGCTATCTGGTGCCGTTCGATTGGGGCACTGAGGGCATGACGTGGGATTCGAGCGCTGTCGATGTCGCGCCTGCCGATCTGTCCTATGCCCATCTCTGGACTGATGGTCTGGATGGCAAGGTTGCCATGCGCCAGAAATCAGTGCTGATCACCCTTGCGATCTATCTCGACTCGATTGGCGAAGTGCCGTCGAACCGGGCCATGGATCTCTACAAGACCGAAGAAGACACGCGCCGTATCTTTGATGCCTGCGTGGCCTTTGCCGCCAAGAACAAGGCCAATATCGGCGCTTATTGGAATAACGCCACCGAGGCCACCGGTGCCTTTACCGATGCGGGCTGCACCATCGGCCAGACATGGGATACAACCGGCATCAAGCTGCACATGGATGTGGACCCCAAGTGGCGCTATGCCGCCCCAAAAGAGGGCGCTCTGGCGTGGATGGATACCGCTGCGATCCCCGCGGGTGCCGAGAATGTCGATCAGGCCTATGAGTTCCTCAACTTTCTGATGAGCCCGGAAATCGGCGGCATGTTTGCCAATGCGACCGGCTATAATTCAGCGGCTGTCGGCGCATCGGCGCATCTGAGCGAGGCCAACAAGACGGCGTTTGCCTTTGCCTATCAGAACGGTGCGATCGAGAACCTGTGGTGGTGGCCGATGTTCACGCCGTGGTTCTCGGCGGTGCGCGAAGAGTATTCCGAGAAACTGACCAACGCCTGAGCTGACAGTGTGGCGCGGGGAGAGTTCCCCGCGCCCGTTTCATGGAACGACCCCAATGACAGTTTCCGCTCGCGGTATGGAAATCACCCTCTGCTCAGCCGCCGTGCGATTTGGCGACTTTCAGGCCGTGCACCCCACGGACCTGACCATTCGCGCGGGCGAGTTTTTCTCGATCCTTGGCCCCTCGGGCTGTGGCAAAACCACGATTCTGCGCCTTGTCTCGGGGTTTTTGGACCCTTCAGAGGGCAGCATACTGATCGGTGGCCGGTCGATGGCGGGCATTGCGCCCTCGGACCGTCCAACTGCGCTGATCTTTCAGAATCTTGCGCTCTTTCCCCTGATGCCAGTGTGGGAGAATGTCGCCTTTGGCCTAGAGATGCGCGGCTGGAGCAAGGCCAAACGCCGCACGCGGGCGCTTGAACTGCTCACGATGGTCGCCCTTGGCGAACAGGCCGACAAGCTGCCTTCGGAATTGTCGGGGGGGCAACGTCAGCGGGTGGCGATTGCCCGTGCTCTGGCCGTTGAACCGGCGGTTCTGCTGTTGGACGAACCGCTCTCGGCGTTGGATCTCAAGCTGCGGCAGCACATGCGCGCCGAACTCAAGCAGTTACAGCGCGAGACTGGCATCACCTTTGTCTATATCACCCATGATCAGGGCGAGGCGCTGACCATGTCTGACCGGGTGGCCGTCATGAACGCCGGACGGCTGGTGCAATTGGGCACGGCGGACGACCTTTATGACCGCCCCACTGATGCCTTTGTTGCAACCTTTGTCGGCGAAACCAACCGTTTGACTGGGCGCATCGAGGTGGTAGACGGGCAAAGCGCCCGCATCGCCACACCCGAGGGGGCCTTTGTCGCGCTCAATCCGGCGGGTTTGGGTGTTGGCGCACAAGCGTTTCTCTTTTTGCGGCCCGAGCGGTTGCATGTGCTGACCGAAGGCGAGACCTGCGCCAACATGCTGGCCGGTGGCCTCATACGTCGCGATATGGAGGGGGCATTCTCGACGCTTGTGATTGACACCGGCCAAAGCCATTTGACCGTGCACCGCGTGAATGGAGGGGGCATCCCCCTTGCGGAGGGCCCGTTGCGCCTTGGGTTTTCGCAAGAGGCTGGGGTGATCCTGCCCTTGGGCGAAACCGCCCATGACTGAGTTGCGCCGCGCCTTTGGGGCACCCTTGTCGGCACTGATCGTGTTTCTGGTGGGGGTCTGGATTTTGGGCCTGATTGCCGCGCCACAGATCATCATGATCGAGCAGTCGTTCTGGACCATGCAGCGCCCCGACGGCGCCGCCGAACTTTCGGCCAAAATCGACGGACTCTACAATCGTCTCGATGTTCTCGCGCTGGACCATCAGTCCGCCGCAGACGCCACAGCCCGCGCCGCTATCGACACCGAGCGCGACACGGTTCGGGCCGAGATTGCCACGCTCGAAGCCCGGGAAACCACGCCTGTCAAAACCTGGACGCTGTCCAATTACGGGCAGATGGGGCAGGCGCATCTTGCAATCTTTGCCAAGACGATCCTTGCCTCGCTTGCGGTGACGGCCATCGCCTTTGTTGTCTGCTATCCCATCGCTTTTGCCATCGCCAAGCTAGAGCCGCCGCGCCGGGCCGCGATGATTATGATGGCGCTGATCGTGCCCTATGCCCTCAACGAACTGCTGCGGGTCTTTGCCTGGCAGATGATCCTGAACTACGGTGGGCCGATCAATGCGGCCCTCGGGCTGGTGGGGATTGGCCCGGTGCCCTTTCTAGAAAGTGGGTCTGGCGTCTTTATAGCCATGGTCTATGCCTATATCCTGTTCATGGTTTTTCCGCTCTACAACGTGCTGGAAACGCTCGATACCCATCAGATTGAGGCGGCGCGGGATCTGGGTGCCGGAACCCTTCAAATCCACCGCCGCGTGGTGCTGCCGCATGCCCGCCCCGGGATTGCAGTAGGCTGTATCATGACATTCATGCTGTCGGCGGGGTCTTATGCGGTGCCCTATATCATGACGCGCGGCACCGCTGATCCGTGGTTCACACAACTGGTCTACAACCGCTTTTTTCAGGCGACCAACTGGAACGTGGGGGCCGCCTATGCGCTTAGCCTGCTGGTCGTCTGCACCGGGTTCATTTTCCTGATGATGCGGCTGCTCAAGGTTCGGCTCAAGGATATTGCGAAATGAGAGGGCAGGGCAGCGGTGTTATCCTCCGCCTCTATATGGGCCTGTTCTTTGTCTATATGTTCCTGCCGCTCGGGATCATGGTCGCAGCGGGATTTAATGCCTATTCGCCGCCGTCTGTCACGGTCTGGCAGGGATTTACGCTAGGCTGGTTTGGCGAACTTTGGGCGGATGCGCGAATGTGGTCGGGCCTGCGCAACTCGCTGATCATTGCGGGGGCCGTGATCGCGCTCGCTCTACCGATGGGGCTGGCGGGGGCCCTTTTGCTGGGGCGGTTGGGCACCCGGGCGGCTGGGGTGCTCTATACGTTGATGGTATCGCCGCTTTTGACGCCTGGACTCATCTTGGGCATCTCAACCGTAATTTTCTGGCGCAATTTTGAGGTGGCGGGGGGGCTGTTCACTGCGATTCTTGCGCAGACCACCTTTGTTTCCTCTTACGCGATGCTGATGTTCATGGCGCGGTTGCAGCGACAGGATGCAGCGCTGGAAGAGGCGGCGCGTGACCTTGGTGCCACGCCTTTGCAGGCGTTTCGCCGGATCACCCTGCCGTTCCTGCGCCCCACCATCGCCACGGCGGCTGTCATCTCCTTCTTGCAGAGCTTTGAGAATTACAACACCACCATGTTTGCCATCGGCGGTCAGCATACGCTGGTAACAGAAATCGGCTCCCGTATGCGTTTTGGTCTTTCGCCGGTGGTCAATGTCATCGGAATTCTCTTTATCCTTGCAACGATCACCTGCGCGGTGATCTGGGCCATCCTCAAAGAGCGCGAGCGCCGCGCCGCAAACGGAGCATCGGCATGATCGACACATTCTCGGCCCCCGGACGGTTCTGGCGCGGAAATCTGCACACCCATTCAACCCGCTCAGATGGGGTATTGCCCCCTGAGGAAGTCTGCCGTCGCTATGCCGCCGAGGGCTATGATTTCATGGCGCTGACCGATCATTTTGTCGGGCGCTACGGCTATCCGATCACCGATACCCGCGCCTATCGCAGCAATCGCTTTACCACCCTGCTTGGGGCCGAGTTGCATTCTGGCGCTTTGGTCAATGGAGAGGTGTGGCATATTCTGGCCGTGGGTCTGCCGGACGATTTCGCCCCCTCCCATTCCCCCGAGTTCAAACCGGTTGCCAATCAGGAAACCGGACCCGAGATTGCGGCGCGGGCCGTCGCCGCCGGGGCCTTTGTCGCCGTGGCACATCCACAATGGTCAGGGCTGACACTCGCCGATGCGCGCAGTCTTACGGCGGCGCATGCGGTCGAGATTTACAACCATGGATGCCATATGGGCTGTGACCGGGGAGACGGCTTTGGGATTGCCGACCTCTTGCTGAGCGAGGGGCGGCGTCTGAGCTTGATTGCCACAGATGACGCGCATTTCTCGGAACCGGATCATTTCGGTGGCTGGGTCATGGTCAAGGCAGAGGAAAACAGCCCCGAGGCTCTGCTTGCCGCACTCAAGACGGGGCTGTTTTATTCCAGCCAAGGTCCTGAAATTCGCGCGCTGCATCTGGAAGACGGGGCGGTCGAGGTTGAATGCTCTGCTGCGTCTGCGGTGATCGTGCTGGGCCACGGATCAGCCGGGGTGGCGGTGCATGGCCATTCCATGACCCGCGCGCGCGTTACCCTTGACCCCCGCTGCGTCGCCTCACCGTGGCTGCGGGTCACTGTGGTGGACGCGGCAGGCAAACGCGCGTGGTTCAACCCGATCTGGAAGGGCTGAGTTGGACTCAGCCCGCCGCGAGATCCGCAAGGATCATGTCCGAGGCTTTCTCGCCGATCATGATCGCGGGGGCGTTGGTGTTGCCTGACACGATCTCGGGCATGATCGAACAATCCGCCACGCGCAGTCCGTCGATGCCATGCACCCGGAGCCGGGCATCGACGACGGTATCTGGCCCCTGTCCCATCTTGCAGGTGCCTGTCGGGTGATAGATCGTTGTCGAATAGCGCCGCGCCCAGTCGAGCGTGCCTTCGTAATCGTCCAGATCCAGCGTGCGGTCTGGGCGAAATTCTTCTGAGATCTTGGAGGTCAGCGGCGCGCAGCGCGCAATGCGACGGGCAATCCTTATTCCTTCGACGATGGTCCTGCAGTCGGTCTCGGTCGAGAGGTAATTTGGAATGATCTTGGGATACTTCCGCGGATCTGATGAGGCGAGGCGGATTTCCCCGCGGCTTTCGGGCCGCAATTGACAGACCGACATGGTAAAGGCCGAAAAGCGATGCACCCCTTCGCCGGGGCTGTCGGCGGACCATGGCTGGACGTGAAACTGAATGTCTGGTGTCTCGACATGGTCGCCCGTACGCATAAAGCCCGTGGCAAGACTTGCGGCCATGGCCATGGGGCCCGAGCGAAAAAGAGCATACTTCAGGGCGATCCGCGCCTGATTGGACAGGCTGCGCACCTCGTCATTCAACGTCGCTTCATGGCACTTGAACACCAGACGCGCTTGCAGATGGTCCTGCATGTTGCGGCCCACGGCGCGCAGATTCTGGCGCACCTCGATGCCGTGATCCTGCAAATGCGCCGCCTCTCCGATGCCCGAGAGCATCAAGAGTTGCGGCGAACCAATCGCGCCTGAGGATAGGATGACCTCGCGTCCGGCCTTGACCACCTGATCCAACCCCGCCCGGTCACGGTAGGCCACGCCAACAGCACGTCGCCCCTCCAGCATGATACGGCTGGCTTGCGCATGGGTGATGATGGTCAGGTTCGGTCTTTTGCGCGCCGGGTTGAGGAATGCCACGGCAGCAGAACACCGCCTGCCATTGCGCGTTGTCAGTTGGAAATATCCCACGCCTTCTTGGGTGGCCCCATTGTAATCGGGGTTGAACGGATAGCCCGCCTCTTGTGCCGCCGCGACCCAGGCATCGCAGATGGGCCTTTGCAGGCGCATGTTCGACACCCAAAGCGTGCCCTGATCGCCGTGATACTCATCGGCACCGCGTTCCTGTCGCTCGGAGCGCTTGAAGAGCGGCAGCACATCGTCCCATCCCCAGCCGGGATTGCCCATTTGCGCCCAACGGTCGTAATCCTGCGGCTGTCCGCGCACATAAAGCAAACCGTTGAGCGAGGATGAGCCCCCTAAAACTTTGCCACGTGGCCAGTCTAGTGCGCGGCCATTGAGCCCCGGATCTGGCTCCGTGCGATAGCACCAGTCCACCGCCGGGTTATGCATCGTTTTGAAATACCCAACCGGAATGTGAATCCACGGGTTCCAATCGCGCCCACCCGCCTCAAGCAGAATAACCGTGTTCCGAGGATCCGCAGAGAGGCGATTCGCCAGAACACATCCGGCAGAACCCGCGCCGACGATCACGTAGTCCGCTGAAATCTCCGACATTCCGGGCCTCCTTGCTCAATCTTGGCGCAAGGAAAAAATCTCCTTGCCAGATCAAGGATAATTCGATCATTATTGAGACTGCAAGTATCAAAATTGCAAAATAGGGAGGAGACCATGAAAGTATCGAAAGCCCTGAGCGGAATTTCCCGCAGGGACCTGTTCCGTCTGTCAGGTCAGTTTGGCCTATCATCCGTTGTGTTGGGGGCCGGGGCGCTGACGGGGGCGGTCTCGCTTTCGTCGGTGGCGCGGGCCGCCGAGAGCACCTATGAAAAACGCTTTGGCAAAGAGCCGAAGCATACGCTGAAACTGGGGGCTTCGGGGTTTAACGCGCGCAACCTGTTGATCGAGCGCGCCGGCGTTCTGGAATTCGCCCGCGATCTGGAAGAACGCACTGACGGCGAAATCCGCGTAGAGTTCATCGGCGACAACCAGATTTGTGGCCAGCTCAACTGCGTGGAAAAAACCCAGACCGGCGTGGTGGATATGTATGCCGCCTCGACGCAGAACTCGGCCGGGGGCGCGCCCTATCTCAACGTGCTCGACTATGCCTATATGTTCCCGAGCCGCGCCGCGCAGTATCATTTCCTCTATAGCCCCGCTTCGCAAAAGATTTTGCGTGAACCACTAGAAAGTCGGCATGGGCTGAAGTTCCTGTTCTCGCATTGCGAATTGCGCGGCCTCCAGATGGGTCAGTCCTTTGCTGACAAACCCACCGTCACCAAGCTGGAAGAGCTGTTTGGCACCAAGAACCGCGTGACTGGCACACAGTTGGGCCGTATCGCCATGCAGTTGCTCAACCTCAACCCGGTGCCGGTGGCCTGGGAAGAAACACTGGACGGACTCAAGCAGGGCCTCATTGACGGCGCGGAAACCTGGGCCTCTGCTGTGGCCTATGCCAACATGGCCCCCGTTGTCAGCCAATCGGTTGACCTGCGGTTCTTCTGCGGCACGGAACATACCTCCATGTCGGTCAAGGTGTTTGACGCGATGGAGCCGCATTTGCAGGATGCCATCATGGAATCCGCCTATCTGGCGCAGGTTCATGTGCAGGCGGCCAATGAGGCGGCGCTGGTCAAGACCGTTGGCTTCTCTGACCCGCAACTGCCCGGCACCATCTTTGCTCAGAACAATGTGCGCCCGGCGTTTCTGGCGGACGATCAGATCAAGATGGCCGAAGAAATGTGCTCGCCCGAGTTCAATCCAGAGCCATGGGCGCAGTGGCGTGAGCGTCTCAATGGCTGGGCTGGTGGCATCGACACCTATCAAGAAATCTACAACGTGGCCCGCGAGATTCCTGTGGATACCTTGCCCGAGAATGTCGAGCCGCGCCGCTGGTGGCGATCAGCCTGACGCGATAGGCTCTGATCGGGTCGCGCCATCCGCGCGGCCCGTTACCCCAAGCCGCCGAGACGTGCGGCGAATACATACGGCAACCCAAAGGGAGGAACGGGCATGACCGGCTGGTTTCAGGGCACAGGCGATATCATGAGTGCCCTCATGGCAGGCGATTCCTGGATGTTGAGTCAGGCGATGAACGAACCGGCGGCTTGGCCGCTTGGGCTGGCCGCGATGCTGGCGCTGGCCTTGTTGATTCTGGTGTTCTATCGCTTCAGCCCTTGGTCAGAGCGTAATCTGGAAAAGACGATCATGGTCGTGTCTTATTTGGCCATTGGCGGGATCATCTTTGTCGAGGTGTTTCGCCGTTTCGTCTTGTCACAACAGGTCCCATGGTCGACCACCCTGCCGCCCTTTCTTTTTCTGATCATGACGTATTTCGGGTGCAGCTATAACGTCAAGTTGCGCACGCATCTGGCCTTTGCCGAATTCCGCAACGCGATGTCGCGCACGGGACAAATGGCCTGCCTCATGCTGGATGCATTGCTCTGGACCGGGTTTTCCTGGGTCGTGGTCGTTACCTCGACCAAGGTGGCGATCAATTCGGCAGCGAATTTCCAAATCATGCTGGGCACCGACAATGTCATGCAATGGTGGTTCCTTTTGTCCGTGCCTCTGGCCTTTACCACGCTGGTGGCGCGGGTGATCGAGAATGTCCTGACCGATATTGCCAATTTCCGTAGTGGTGAGACCTTGATCACCCAAGCTGTGATCGGAGGCGACTGATATGAGCGACCCAACCCTCATCACCGCCATTTCCATTGGGGTGACGTTCCTTTTCATGCTGGGTGTGCCGGTGTTTCTGGTCATCGGTTACTGGGTGATCGGTGTGTCATTTGTCCTTGGTATGCCGCTCCAGAATATTGGGGGCGCATTGGGCGATGTGTTCACGGACGGCTTTGCGCTTTTGGCGATGCCGCTGTTCATCTTGACGGGAGACTTGATCAACCGCTCAGGCATTGCGCGGCGCTTGAGTGATTTTGCCTATGCCTGCCTAGGGTGGATACGCGGCGGATTGGCTATGGCGGCGCTTGGCGCTTGTGGGCTCTTTGCCGCAATCTCGGGCTCTAACTCGGCCACTACCGCGACCATCGGCTCGATGCTGCATCCCGAGATGATCAAGGGCGGGTATGATGCGCGCTTTTCGGCGGCGACGGCGGCGGCGGGGGGGACTGTCGGCATCATCATCCCACCGTCGATCATTTTCATCGTTTACGGCTTTCTGCTCAACCTGCCGATTTCGGAACTGTTCGTTGCGGGGATCATTCCCGGCGCGCTGATGGTTTTGGCGATGATGTTCGCCGCCTTTCTGATCTGCTGGCGTAATGGCTGGGGGTTCCTCATTCCCCTCAGCCCCCTGCGCGTTTTCAAAACTGCCATTGGCGCATGGCTTGGGTTCTTTGCCATCGGCCTTGTTCTTTGGGGCATCTACACCGGCAAATTCTCTCCGACAGAGGCGGCGGGCGTGACCGTGGGCTTTTGCGTGATCGTGGGCTTTATCAGCCTGCCGCTTTACAAGCTGATGGGCGGTGCCAAAGGGCGTGACGTGAGCGAAAAGAAAATCTCGGAGATGCTGGTCGTCGAAGGATTCAGCCCGCTGGAATTGCCTTCTATCACCATGCGCTCGGCGCAAATCACCGGTATTCTTGCCCCTCTCATCGCGGTTTCAGTCGTGATGCAACAGATCCTGTCGGTTCTGGGGGCACAGGAAGTCATTGGTAATTTCGTGACCTCGATGGGCGGGTATTATGCGGTGCTCTTTACCGCGATGGCGATTGTGTTTGTCTGTGGCATGGTGCTGGAAAGCCTGCCTGTGACGATCATTCTGGCCCCTATTCTGGCCCCTATCGCCCATTCCGTCGGGGTTGAGCCGGTGCAGTTTGCGGTGATCTTCCTTGTGGGGGCCTCTATCGGCTTTGTCACGCCGCCCTATGGGCTGAACCTCTATGTCGCCTCTGGGGTGACGGGCGTTCCCTATTTCAAGCTCTTGCGCTACATCGTGCCTTATCTTGTGGCGCTGTTGTCGGTTTGGGTGCTTGTGGCTCTGGTGCCTTCCCTATCCACAGCGCTGCTTCCGCAACGGTGAGAAAGGTCAGGACATGGATGGTGACGACGCAGGGACCATTCCCACCAATCTGAGGCTCCTGCTTGTGCTCGAGGAGATCGCGCGCGTGGGCGTGCCCGTCACGCCCACCGAGATCAACGCAGCGCTTGGCCTGCCCAAGCCGACGATCCACCGCCTTTTCGCTACACTCGAAGAGGAAGGGTTTCTGCAACGCGACATGGATGGGAGGACCTATTCCCCGGGCCCGCGCCTGCGCAGCATGGCCGGGGGTATCCTGTCGTCGCTGCGCATCCGTACAGCGCGGCAGGCAATCCTTAAGCGGTTGAGCGGCGAAATAGGCGAGACCTGCAACATCGCCTTACCGGACCGCGATGCCATGATCTATCTAGAGCGTGTTGAGACGCAATGGCCGCTCCGGATACAATTGCCGATCGGCACGCGTGTGCCGTTTTATTGCACGGCCAGTGGCAAGATGTATCTGAGCACTTTGGCGCGCAGCCACCTGGTGCGCTATCTCTCTGCGACAGATATTGTTGCCCGCACCGCCAACACCCTGACCGACCCCGATGCCCTTTTGGCCGAGATCCAGCGTGTGCGCGAGCAAGGCTACTCGCTCGACCGCGAAGAGTTCATGGAGGATATGATCGCTCTGGCTGTGCCGATCCTTGATGTCAACGACCGGCTGATGGCAACACTGGCCTTTCACGCGCCGACGCAGCGGTTCAGCATCGAGCGGGCGATGGAGTATCTAGAACCGATGCGACACGCGGCGGCGGATTTGTCAAAGCTCGTCGCCTAGGACGCGCTTAGGTCCATTTAGCCAGCGGTGGCAGGCTCATAAGCACCGCGTTGGCGTCATGGCCTGTGGCCAGTCCGAATTTCGTGCCTCGGTCATAGACGAGGTTGTATTCGGCATAGAGGCCACGATGCACAAGCTGCGTGTCCTTGTCCGCATCCGACCAAGGCTGCACCCGGCGTTTTTCCACCAAAGGAACATAAGCAGGCAGAAAGGCGCGGCCAATATCCTGTGTCAGCGCAAAATCGGCCTCCCAATCGCCAGTGTTGCGGTCATCCATGAAAATACCGCCCACGCCGCGCGCCCGATTGCGGTGTGGCACAAAGAAATACTCATCCGCCCAAGCCTTGAGTTTCGGATAGAGGTCCGTGCCATGCGGATCTAGATGCGCCTGTTGCTGGCCATGGAAATGGGCCGTGTCCTCGGGATACTCGATACAGGGATTAAGATCCGATCCGCCACCGAACCACCACGCATGCGGGGTCCAGAACATGCGGGTGTTCATATGGACCGCCGGGCAATGCGGGTTCTGCATATGCGCCACAAGGCTGATCCCAGAGGCCCAGAACCGTGGATCGCTGTCCATGCCGGGCACACCGCGCGCCGCCATGGCGCGCTGTGCGGCCTCTCCCAAGGTGCCATAGACCTCTGACACATTGACGCCGACCTTTTCAAAGACCCGCCCGCCACGCATCACGCTCATCAGCCCGCCCCCGGCGTCCGATCCGTCGTCACTATGGCGGCTGGTGTCGCTTACCTCAAACCGCGCGGGCGCGGCGTCTGACAGAGGCCCGGTGGCGTGGTTGTCCTCCAACCCCTCAAACGCGGTAACGATATCGTCGCGCAACTGGCGAAACCATGCGGCGGCACGTGATTTTTGCTGGGTAAAGTCGTCGGTCATGCGTCTGGTCCTCGGGCGATGTTGCCTATTAGTGCGCCGGGGCTGCGCAGGGGTCAAGCAGGGTCCGCCCTCCGTCCACCGTCATGATCTGTCCGGTCATAAAGGCTGATCCATCACAGGCCAGATAATGCACCGCTTCTGCCAGTTCCGCCGCCGAGGCAATCCGCCCAAGGGGCGTGTGGCATTCGATATCGGCGCGGTAATCGCTGTGTTCCCGTAGCGTTTCCTTGAGCGACGCGCTCATGACCGAGCCAAAGGCAAGGGCGTTGACCCGGATACGGTGCGGTGCCAAGGCAAGTGCCAGGCTGCGTGTCATCTGATCCAGTGCCGCCGAGGCCACCGAATAGGCCAAGAGATCCGGATGGGTGCAGCGCGCGGCAATCGAGGACAGGTTGACGATGGTGCCCGCGCTGCCTTCGGTCTGGCCTTCGGATTGCTTGATCATCCGGCGCGCGACCTGTTGGCTCATGCGCAGCGCGGTCAAAAGGTTCTGCTCCAATAGCATCTCAACCGCGTCATCATCGGGGTTGAGCGCATCTGAAGGCACGATCTGGCGGCAGGCATTGACGAGGATATCCACCTGTTCAAAGGCGTCGATCGTGGCCGACAGCAGATTGGCCTGCGTCAGTTTTTGCCGCAGGTCGCCCGCGAAATAGCGGATGTTGCTGCTGTCGTCATTCTCGCCCAATTCCTTGATCAGGCGCGCTTCATCCATGTCGGCAAAGACAACATTGGCGCCCTTGTCCGCGAAATGACGCCCGATGGCGAGGCCGATACCATTGGCACCTCCGGTGATAATGGCGGTTTTTCCGGTGATCGAGAAGGACATATCGGACCTTTCAAGCTGGGTCTGGCGCGCATGGGGGCACTAGCGGCTCTGGCGCACAGGACGGCTGGCGTGGAGGATCTTGAAGCGGGTGTCGCCAGCTACCTCACTGACCGAGGTAAAGGACTGTGCCAGCGTGGTCTCATAGGGCAGATGCCGGTTGGCCACCATCCAGAGGCTACCCGAGGGTTTGAGCATGCCCGCCGCCGCGCGAATAAAGGCGCGGCCCAGATCGGGATCGGCACTGCGGCTCTCGTGAAAGGGTGGGTTCATGATGACGCTATCGGCACGCGCGTCGGGCTTCCAGACGGTCGCATCGGCCCAATGAAATTGCGCGCGGGCGTCTGTGACATTCTGGCGTGCACAGGCGAGGGCCGCATGATCGGCCTCAACCAGATCAAGACGGGCAATGCCGGCGCGTTCCAGAGCGCGCGCGCTTAGATAGCCCCATCCCGCACCCAGATCGACCACATGCGTGCCAAGCGCTTGTGGCAGGCTATCCGCCAAAAGGCGCGATGCCGGATCAACCGCATCGGCGGAAAAGACCCCCGGTGCCGTGACATATCCACCCGCAATCGGCTGCGCTGTGGTTGCGGCCCAATCGGCAAATTCAGGGCCTGCGGCAAAGCTAAAGATCTTGCCATGTGCCTTGGACAGCGGCGCGCTGACCGCGACGCGGCGGCGGCAGTCGCGCAGCACCGATTCGATACCATCGGTCTTGAGGCCATCGACGATGATCAGGCCATCGGTGACGGTGGCGGCCTCTGCCAATGCGGCGCGGGCCCGTGCTTTGGCGCGGGGCAGACAGAGGATTGCAGCCCCATACCGCCCCTCGGGGGCTATGGCACAGTCATATCCCAAACCGGCAAAGTAATCATAATCGGGCTTGAGTGGCGTGATCACCTGCACGCGGTCCATGGGCAAGGCCGAGAGATCAGCCCCGACGCGCGGGGTGAATACGGCAATGCGTCCAGCCTCGGGCAGGGTCGCAACCCCGTCGGCGAGGGCAAGTGTCAGGCGGGTGGCGATGGCCAAGTTATTCTTTTTCCATGGTGCATTGCAGCGGATGTTGGTGACGGCGGGCAAAATCCATCACCTGCGCCACCTTGGTTTCGGCGATTTCGTGGCTGAAGACACCCACGACCGCCAGCCCCTTTTTGTGCACGGTCAACATGATTTCAAAGGCCTGCGCGTGCGACATGCCGAAAAACCGTTCAAGCACGGCCACCACGAATTCCATCGGCGTGTAATCGTCATTCAGCAGCAGAACCTTGTAGAGCGGCGGGCGCTTGGTCTTGGGCCGTGTGGCAACGACCACCGCAGGATCGCCCGCGTCCTCCTTGGGCCCGGTCATTGTAATCGGATGCTGGATCATTTCAGTCGCACTATCGGATTATTGCCATGTGACAGGGTCTGTTTCATGACGTCTATATATCGTTTGACCGGGGTTAGAAAAGGGTCCCCGTGAAAGAAGGGGTTCAAGCCGTCGTGTGTGGGATCGGCACGATCAGGTCTGCCCCCTGCGCGCGGTTGGAATTGACCGTTGGGGCGACGCGCCACATCTCTAGTGTGTCCTCGGGCGCAGGGCGCATCAGCCGCGCCGCGCCATGCCCCGCCTCGCCCAGCCAGAGCGGCCAATCCTGCGGTTCAAGGATCACCGGCATCCGGTGATGCACTTGCGCCATGCTGTCATTCGCGGCGCAGGTGACAATCGCGCAGGTGTCGATCCGGGTATTGCCGTGCTCCCAGATTTGCCAGACCCCGGCCATGATAAGCGGCGCAGCATCGCGCCTTTGGATAAACCACGGCAGGCGTGTGTTGCCATCCCGCGTCCATTCGTAAAAGCCTGCGACGGGAATGAGACATCGGCGCGCGCGTGCCGCCTCGCGAAAGGCGGGTTTGTCGGCGATGGTCTCGGCGCGGGCGTTGATCAGCAGCGGGCCAGCGGTGGGGCTGTCATACCAATTCGGCAAGAACCCCCATCGCAAGGCCGAAAGCCGCCGCGTGCCGCTCTCGCCCAGACGAACAGTCGCGATCCGGGCTGTGGGACAGACATTGTAATCGGGTGGCTCGGGTAGGTCGTTGTCCGGGGCCGCGCCAAAGAGTTGCGCCATCGCGTCATTGGGCAGGGTGATGACAAAGCGTCCGCACATGCCAGCCGCCTCTCAGGGCTGACGGGGCAGGCCCGTACCAATCATCGAATCGCGCGTGACCAAGCGGGCCAATTGCGCCTCGTCCATCGCGTCGGTCCCCTCTGGACGGGCGGGCAGCACGATATAGCGCATATCGGCGGTGCTGTCGTGGACGCGGACGGTGACATCCTCGGGCAGATCCAGACCGAATTCACGCAGAACCGCGCGCGGTTCGCGCACCGCACGGCTGCGATATTCCCGCGTCTTGTACCAATCGGGCGGCAAGCCCAACAGGTTGCGCGGGTAGCACGAACAAAGCGTGCAGACGATGAGATTATGGGTCTGGACGGTGTTTTCAACCGCGATCAGGTGGAGCGGGCCGATGTTGAACCCCATCTCGCGGCTGGCTGCAGAGGCATTGGCCAAAAGCCGCGCCTTGAAATCGGGATCGACCCAGGCGCGCGCCACGACGGCCGCGCCGTTGGCGGGGCTGCGGGCATCCATCGCCTCAATCTGCGCAGCAATCTCGGCCGGGGTGAGCAGGCCTTTTTCCACGAGCAATTCGCGCACTGCGATTTCCATGCGCTGCCAATAGGTCAGTGGGCCGTCGTTGTCGGCGCGGTAGGGATGGCCAGAGGGGCTCATCCCCTCATGGTGGAAATGGTCGTGATCGTGGTGGTCATGGGGCATGGCTATCCACCTGTTCCAGCCAATGCGCGTAGAGTTCGGCATCGAGCGTGTCATCGGGGTTCTCGGCGGCCTCGCCCCAGATGTCGCGCATGGCAAAACGGACGCGAAAGAGCGGCTTTTCCTCGGCTGTCAGGCCATAGGCCAGTTGCTCGGGGTTGCGAAAGGCCCCCAAGGATCGCTCGATCACGCCCTGCTTGCCGCGCAGATACCACGGGGCGCGCACATGACCCGGCGGCGTCAGCGCCTTGACCCGCACCCGCTCAGCCATCTTGCGCCTCGGCATAGGTAGGACCGCGCGCGGCGACAGCATCCATCCGGGCCGCCAATTCCTCAAGCGAATAGGCACCGGCCTCGAGCAGGTTCTGGTTCACGGCAGCGATCCAGCGTTCGTAATAGGAATACGTCTCAAACGCGTCTTCGCCCATATCCTCAAGAGCGCGACGCAGCCCGTCAACGCTAAACAGGCCCTTTTCCCCACAGAGCACCATCAGCGCATCGATGCGCTTTTCCCAAAGGGCAAAATCATGACCGTCCATCGGCACAGGCCCGGCAGCCTGTCCGCCCATGTCGTGCCAGCGGCGTCCATCCCAATCACTCATGGAATCAAGCCTAGGAGGGCTGGCGCGGCTTGTCCAGTGGTCACGCGCTCTGGTCTTCTTCGGGGGTCACATAGGCGATCTCGCTCGCCGCTTCGAGGGTGCGCACGGCGTTGACCACAGCGGTCATCGCCTCTTCGGCATCGCGCAGGCGTACGCGGCCGCGCTCTTGTATTTCCTCACGCATGGCCTCTGCCATGCGTTTGCCCATATTGCTGAGGATGAACTCGGCCACCGGCGCCAGATCGCCCGAGGCTGCCCCCGCAAGCGCCGTGACAAGAACCGCCTGATCCACTTCCCGCGTGATGCGCGGAATATCCGTGGGCTTCACCCGCTCAGGAATATGCACAAAGGTAAAGATCGCGCGCCGCACAAGGTTTGCGAAGTCTTGATCGGCTTCGTCCAATCCTGTCAGCACGTCATCGCGCGTCGCGGCGGGCGAGAAGTTGAGGATTGCGCCCACACGTTCGACCGCCCCTTGGGCAAAGGCGGTTTCGGGGATGTCGTGCAATTCCGCGGCAAGTGCCAGACCGATCCTGTCAACGGCCTCGGGGCTGACCGCGCCGGTCTGCGATACCGCATAGGTGATCCGCCGCGCCAATTCTCCGGGGAGTTTGCCCAAGAGGTCCGCCGCGCGCGCTACGTCGAGCTTGGACAAGAGCACGGCCGCAATCTCTGTGCTTTCCCGTTCGACAATGGGGATGAGCGCGGCAAGATCGGCGTGTTTCACCTGCTCCCAAGGGTCGCCCTGTTGGCGCACGCCCGCCTCCTTGCGCAGGCGCGCAGCGGTTTGCGGGCTGATCCGGCCATCGAGCGCGCTAAGCGCCCCAGCCACGCCGCGCGGAAAGGTCAGCCCCATCCCCTCCAACTCCTGCGCGAATTCCGCGACCACATCCGCAAGCGTTCCTCGGTCGACATAGCGCATCGACCCCATCTGTGTGGTGAGGCGCGCTTGCAACACGTCCGGCAGGTCCGTCAGCGCGATTTCAGCCCCTTCGTTGATCAGAAACCTGACGATGATCGCCGCCTTTTGCACGCGGGTCAGATGAGCGGCCACCCCGCCATGGGCGACGGTGCTCAGTCGGGCCAAAGGGGTGGTTGTTTTCATCGTGGGCCTCTCTGCGGGTCTCGTCTGACCTTAGGGGCCAAAGGGTGAAGAATTCTCTAAACCCTGCCCGGTATTTCGGTGGTTTCCCGGATGACGCCGCTCGCGCTTCGTGCTAGGGCCGAGACATGAGCCAGATGCCCAGCAAGGTCGAAATCCTGCAATGGATTTCGGACAACCCGACCCTCACCGCGAAACGCGATATCGCCAAGGCCTTTGGCATCAAGGGGGCTGCGCGGATCGACCTCAAGCGCCTGCTCAAGGAGCTCGAGGACGAAGGCCATCTGGAAAAGCGCAAGAAATCCTATCGTGACCCTGACCGGCTGCCACCCGTAAGCGTGTTGCAGATCACGGGGCAGGCCTCTGACGGAGAACTGCTTGCGCGGCCCTTGGAATGGACGGGTGAGGGGATAGAGCCTGTCGTGCTTCTTATTCCGCGCGCCTCTGACCCCGCGATGGGGGTAGGCGACCGCATTCTGGCGCGTCTGCAAGAGGTCAAGGGCGAAAGCCATCACTATGAGGCGCGGTTGATTCGCCGTATCGGCACCAACCCGCGAAAAGTGCTGGGAATTTTCCGCAAAGGGGCAGAGGGCGGGCGCATCCTGCCTATCGACAAGGGCGACGGCAAGGAATGGCACGTGGCTGCGGATGCCACAGGCGGCGCCCAGGATGGCGAGCTTGTCGAGGCGGAACAGGCGGGTCCTGCGGGCCGCATGGGCCTGCTGCGCGCGCGGGTTCTGGACCGGTTGGGCGATCCATCGGCACCCAAGGCGGTGTCGCTTATCGCTATCCATCAGCACGGAATCCCCGACAGCTTTCCCGATGCCGTGATTGCAGAGGCGGATGCGATGAAACCTGCGGGCCTCAAGGGCCGTGAGGATATGCGTGATATGCCGCTGATCACGATTGATCCTTGGGATGCGCGCGACCATGACGATGCGGTCTGGGCCCATGCCGATGATGATCCCAAGAACGAAGGGGGGCATGTGATCTGGGTGGCGATTGCCGATGTGGCGCATTACGTGCGCCCCGGCACGGCGCTTGACCACGAGGCGCGCAAGCGCGGCAATTCAAGCTATTTCCCTGATCGCGTTGTGCCGATGCTACCCGACCGCCTATCTGGTGATTTGTGTTCGCTGCATGAGGGTGTGCCACGCGCCTGTATCGCGGTGCGGATGCAGATCACCGCGACCGGTGAAAAGATCGGGCATCGGTTTGTGCGCGGTCTTATGCGCTCTGCTGCGTCGCTGACGTATCAACAGGTTCAGTCGGCGCAGGATGGTGCGCCGGATGACAAATGCGCGCCCCTGATGGACGAGGTGATTACACCGCTCTATGCCGCCTATGCCGCATTAGAGGAGGCGCGGCGTCGCCGTCAGCCGCTCGACCTCGACCTGCCCGAGCGCAAGGTGGTCCTGAGTGACGCGGGCAAGGTTTTATCGGTGAATTTCACCGAGCGACTGGAGGCCCATAAGCTGATCGAGGAATGCATGGTGTTGGCCAATGTGGCCGCCGCCGAAACGCTGGTGGCGCGCAAATCGGCGCTTTTGTTCCGGGTGCATGAGGAACCAAGCCCCGAAAAACTTGATGCCCTGCGCGAGGTAGCGGCGACGGCGGGGATGGTGCTCGCTAAGGGTCAGGTGCTGAAAACCGCACATCTTAACGCGCTGCTGCATGCAGCGCGCGATACGGATCATTCCGAGGTGATCAACATGTCCACCCTGCGCGCGATGACACAGGCCTATTATGCGCCGCAAAACTTCGGACATTTCGGCCTTGCACTTCAGGCCTATGCGCATTTCACCTCGCCCATTCGGCGCTATTCCGATCTTGTGGTCCATCGGGCGCTGATTTCGGCGCATGGCTGGGGCAAAGATGGTCTGAGCCATGAGGAAGAAGCGCAGCTTGAGGCGACGGCGCAGCATATTTCCGACACCGAGCGCCGCTCGATGATGGCCGAGCGTGACACCAATGATCGCTATCTGGCGGCGTTTCTGTCGGAGCGATTGGGTGAGGAATTCACCGGGCGTATCAGCGGCGTCGTCAAATTCGGCGTGTTCGTGAAACTGGATGAAACCGGGGCGGATGGGTTGATCCCGGTGCGCTCATTGGGCCGGGAATATTTCCACTTCGACCGCGAAGCAAGCACGCTGATGGGGTCCGATACCGGGCTTACGATTGGCTTGGGGCAGCGCGTGACGGTCAAGCTGGCCGAGGCCGCGCCCGTGACAGGTGGCATTGCGCTTGAACTGGTTAGCCTTGATGGCGAGACCCTGCCCAAAGGCCCGCGCGCCACACGCGGCAAGCCGCCAAAACGCAAGCTGGGCAGCGCCAAGCGCAAGGCGACGGTCGAGAGGCGCAAGGCCGAGCGCAAGCGTCGGTAGGTAAAAGATCGGACGCCCTCAGCGCAGCCCGTCGCGTGCAATCGTAACCGCCAAATCCCGCACGGCCTGACCGCGTGCTGCGGCGATGGCGGTAATGCCTGCCTCGTCCGGTACGGGCACGCTCAGGTCAAAAAGCCGTGCGCGCGCGCGGCCATTCTCAGATGACACGAAATACTGCCCGGCAAGCCGGAATACGCCATCCGCTTGCGCTAGCATCTCTTCGACCCGCACCTCGACCTGCGCCTCGGGAAAGCCACCAAAGGGCCAAGGCTCTGCCGCCACCCGCGCGCCGGTGATTTGGGCCAGATGACGGCTGAGTTCCAACGTGATGGCGCGGCCCGGATCATCGGCCCAAAAGAGGCCGGGTTGAGTGCTCAGAACGCCTGTTGCATCCGAGAAATAGATTTCCTCACCCGCGGCATATCCCGGCAAGGACACCTCGCGCAGCGCGACTGAGCCAAAGGCGATCCGCTGCTTGGTCTCAATCGGCGCGCGTGGCACGGTCAGTCGCTGTTCGGGAACAGAGGTGCAGGCGGTGAGGGCGGCCAGCAAAAGCAGGGCGGAAAATCTCTTCATTCTCATCATCTTCCCAAAAGCAGCGAATTTGGATTCCGTTCTATGGCTCGGGCCAAGGATGACACAGCACGCGCGGCGCGTTCAACCTCGCGCATTGCGGCGCGGGCGTCGCGGCCTACACCATTGTCGGCGGCATAGCCTGCCAGCGTGCCGCGCGCCTGTGCCAGCACGGCCTCGGCCTCGGCAATAAGGCCCGGCAGATCACGGCCCGCTTGCGCAAAAGTATCCGCGGCATCGCGGGCAGAGCCAAGGGCGGCGGTGGCATTCTCGACCACGCCGCCTTCGCGCAATTGCGCAAGAACGCTGCGCATTTCGTCAAGGGTTGCGTTCAGCGTGGCAGGCAGGGCCTGTGTGCCCTCTTGCGCCAAAAGCGTGTCAGCCGAGGTTATGAGCGCGGTCAACTGTGCAACCATGGCATCAATCTCGACGCTTTCGGCCTTTTGCGCCACGGCATCCAGCCGCGCCACGAGATCTGGCACACCGCTCACGGCATCGCTCACACCTTGAGACGCGGCAGAGGCATCGCTGAGCGCGGTGCTCAACTTGGCCGCTATAGCCTCTTGCGCGATTTGCGCGACCAGCGTCTCCATCTCGGTCAGCACGGCATCAAGCCGCCCAGGCAGGGCCTGCACCTCTGGCGCGCCAATCACGCCGCGTGTCTCATCCAGAAGCGCGTTGACATTGCCCGGCACGGCGCGCGTATCGGCGCTGGAGACCAAGGCATTGGCGTTTTGCAGCAGGGTGATCGCCTCGGCCATCACCTCTTCGATGGGCAAGGCATTGATCCGCTCGAATACGCCCGTTGCGGTTGCCGATACATCCGCGATCTCGCTCTCGGTGGTGGGGAAAAGAAGATCGCCGCCATCTGCCGTCTCGATTTCGGCAGGGGGGGCATCGGGCACGTCGACCAGTTCAACCTTGAGCCCTCCGGTCAATATGGACGCCGAGGCCAGCCGCGCGCGCAGGCCCGTCGCCACGCTCTCGCGCAAATAGGCAAGCGCCGAGTCGCGCCCTGCACCTCCCTCCAGCCCCAACCGTCCCGGACGGATTGCCAGACTGACAAGAAGCCGCACGCGGTCATCGCCAAATCGCGCCTCATCGACCACGCCATTAAGCGCGCTCACCTGACCGATGCGCAACCCGTTCCACTCAACGGGGGCGTCCACGCTAAGACCTGCGATATTGTCCTCGAACACTGCCGCAAGCGTGAGGATTTCGTTGTCGTCCCCGCGAAACAGGCTGGCACGTGCCGCGGATTCTTCGGAGTAGACGGTGTAGTTGTCTCCGGCCCGCGCCGATGTGCCACCTGAAATCATCGTCTCGAAGGTGACGCCGCCGGACACAAGTGCGGCAACGGATGAGAAATCAAGTTGTGCGCCGCCGGGTCCGAGCGAAAAGGAAAAGCCGGAGGTGTCCCAAAAGCGCGTCGCGCTGTTGATCAGACGATCATGCGGGGCAAAGATCAGCGCCTCTGCCTCGGCGGAGCTGCCATCAGCAGTGATGCGCGGTCGCCCGATGCGCCCCACCTCGATCCCGCGATAGATCACCGGAGCGCCTTCGACCAGCGAGGCGCGCCCCTGCGCCCGCAGCATGAGGCGCAGACCATCCTGCCCCACCCGTTCCAAGGGGGCATCGGGCAGGCCTGCGATCTGCGTGACGGCCGCACCGGGGCTATTGTCCCATAAACCTTCGATGTAGACGCCCGAGAGCACGGTCCCAAGACCGGTGACGCCCCGCGCCGTAACTTGGGGACGGACCACCCAGAATTGGGCGTCGCGGTCGATATAGGGTGCCACCTCTTGATCCACGCGGACCTTGACCAGCACGAGGTCGAGACCCGGGGCAAAACTTACGTCCTCGACCATGCCGACGGTCACATCGCGGTAGCGAAGCTCGGTCGCCCCCGCCCGAACACCCGACGCATTTTCAAAGGCGATTTCGATCAGCGGCCCGCGCTCGGAATAGGCCTGCCACGCCACGACCAGCACGACCAAAAGCGCCGCCAGCGGCACCAGCCAGATCACTGAAATCCGGTCTATCAGGCTCCGTCCGGCAGGAAGAACAGTGGGCTCTGGCGGAGGCGTGCTGTCTTGGGTCACGTTTGGCTATCCTCTTGGTCTTCGGGTCGGCGGGTGCCGTCCCAGATCATCCGGCTATCAAAACTTTGCGCGGAGAGCATGGTGAAAACCACCGAAAGGGCGAAAAACAGGCTGGCGCGGCCCGGTGTGATCGTGGCCAAGGCCTGCAATTGCACCAGGGATGACAGGATCGCCACAACAAAAACGTCGATCATCGACCAGCGGCCGATGTATTCGACTATCTCATAGAGCAGGTGCCGCCGCGCCTTTGACAAGCGCGAGCCGCGCCAGACACCGAATGCCAGAGCGGCCAGCACCAGAAACTTGGCCACCGGGATCACCACACTGGCCACAAGAATAATCAGTGCCACGCCCCAATTGCCATGCTCTGCCAGCGTCACCGCCCCGCCGACAATCGTATCAGATTGCGTACTGACCAGCGTGCGCGTCTCTAGCATCGGAAAAAGATTGGCCGGAATGTAGCAGCCAAGGCCCAACAGCCACCACGCCCAGACCTTTTGCAGCGCCATCGGATCGCGGGATTGCAACGCACTGCCGCAACGCGAACAGCGCGCTGTGCCAAGAGGCGCCACAGCCATGCAACGTGTGCAGCCCACCAGTCCCATGTCGCGCGCGGTTCTCATGCGTCCAGCGAGGCCCAGATTGAATAGCGGCACATCAGACTGTCGGTCGCCACCACCAGCACCACCAGCACCGCAAACATCCACGCCGCCGGGCCAAAGACAACATCCGCCAGATCGCTGAGTTTGACCAGTGCCACGGCGCAACCGATGGCGAAGATTTCGGCCATGGACCACGGCACGAGCGCCTCTGAAAGACGAAAGGCAGGGCGCGCCAGAGGGGCGGGGGGGTGATCGCGGATGATGGGGGCCAAGACATAGATCAGCAGCATCAGGCGCAGCGCCGGTATGACCACGATGAAAAAGAGAACTGCCACCGCCAGCACAGACAGCCCGCCCTCGAACACAAAGGCAGCCTGCAGGATCGAGGCATCATGGTGTAGCCCGCCCGCGCCGATCGACAAAAAGGGAAAGAGCACCGCCGCCACGATCAGGATCAGCACAGTCAGCGCCAGAGCGATCAACTGCTTGCCTGCCTTTCGCCGTGGCGCGATCAAGACTGTATGACAGCGCGCGCAAATGGCGCGTTGCCGCATCGCCACGTGGGGCGCGGTATAGACCAGATCACACGTCGGGCAGCAGATGAGGCCCGCCAACTCGTCGGGTGCGGATTGGCGGACGCTCACGAGCGCTTGAGCAGCGCCAGCAATTCCTGCGAGGGCAGGCCGTCCGGCGTCACCCCGACCGATTGCTGAAAGGCGCGAATGGCGTTGATCGTATTGGGGCCGATGATGCCGTCGATCTTTTCGATGGCAAAACCCTTGCGTTGCAGGCGGCGCTGCATGTCCATTTTTTCGTCAAAAGACAGGGGGTTATAGCCACGTGGCCAAGCGCCCCTGATTTCCGGTCCGCCGCCGATCCGGTCTGAAAGATGCCCAACGCCCATCGCATAGGCATCGGAATTATTGTAGCGTTTGATCACGCCGAAATTGTCGAAAACCATAAAGGCTGGCCCCTGAAGCCCGGCGGGCAGCAGGATCGACGCAGTGCCGAAATCGCGCACCGCGCGCCCGTCCATACCGACCACGCCCTGCGCCGCCCATTGAGACGGTAGCCGCTTGGCCTTGGCCGCGGCGGCGCTGAACCCGCGCGGAACCTGTACCTCGACGCCCCAAGGTTGGCCCTTGGTCCAGCCAAAGCGCTTGAGATAGGCGGCGGTTGAGGCCAGGGCATCGGTCGGGTTATCCGACCAGATGTCGCGTTTGCCATCGCCGGTGAAATCCACCGCATAGGCCAGGTAAGAAGTGGGCATGAACTGCGTATGGCCCATCGCCCCGGCCCATGACCCTTTCATGTTTTCAGGTGTCACATCGCCCGATTGCAGGATCTGCAAGGCGGCGATGAGCTGTTTTTCAAAAAACGCGCCGCGCCGTCCGTCATAGGCCAGTGTCGCCAGCGATTGGATCAACGGCAAATCACCAAGCCGTTCGCCATAGGTGCTTTCCATCCCCCAGACGGCGGCGACCACCTCTTTTTCTACGCCGTAATGTGCCTCGATCCGTTCGAGTGCGCGGCGGTGTTTGCGCAGCGCCTCTTGTCCGTTGTTGACCCGGATGGGCGAGACGGCGCTGTCAAGGTAGTCCCAGATCTCGCGTTTGAATTCCGATTGGTTGCGGTCTTTTGATACAATCTCGGGGTTGAACGTCACACCACGAAAGGCGCGGTCAAATACCTGTCCGCTGATCCCTTGTGATAGCGCGCGACCCCGGAAACCGGCCACCCAGGTGTCAAAGCGCGGATTGGCATTGACCGGCACGATGGCGGTCTCAGACACATCCGCCGGGCGCAATTGTGGCCGTAGGCTGCGCACTGGCACGTCGCTCGAAACAACCACCGCCCCTGTGATGAGGCCCGAACCGGGCCGCATCTGCGGGCGTAATGACTGGTCCACCGCCCCGGCCAGCACCGGTGGTGCCCCGATCAGAACGCTCAATAATCCGATATATACCGCTCGCATTGTCCGGCCCCTTGGTTGTGTGGCTCTTGTCATAGAATAGCCCGATTGTTTCCAAATCAAAAGCGATCAAGGGGACGGAAACGAAAAGGCGCGGCGATTTCTCGCCGCGCCTCTCTGTTTGGAATGCTCAGTCCGATCAGGCCAGATCGAAACGGTCGGCGTTCATCACCTTGGTCCATGCGGCGACGAAATCGCGCACGAATTTTTCGGGCGCATCGTCCTGTGCGTAGACCTCTGCATAGGCGCGCAGGATCGAATTCGAGCCGAACACCAGATCGACGCGGGTGGCCGTGTGTTTCACGGCACCGGATTTGCGATCTACGATGTTATAGGTGCCATCGCCATTCGGCTCCCATTTGTAGCTCATGTCGGTGAGCGTGGTGAAGAAGTCCGTGGTCAGCGCGCCCACCTTGTCGGTAAACACGCCATGCGCCGTGTCGCCGTGGTTGGTGCCCAGAACCCGCATGCCGCCGATGAGGCAGGTCATCTCATGCGCATTGAGCCCCATCAGCTGTGCCCGGTCGAGCAACATTTCTTCGGGCGCAACAATGTAGTCTTTCTTGAGCCAGTTGCGGAAGCCATCGGCCAGCGGTTCCAGCACCTCGAAAGACGCGGCATCGGTCATCTCTGCCGTCGCGTCGCCACGACCGGGGGTAAACGGCACCTCAACGGCATACCCTGCCGCTTTGGCCGCCTGTTCGATCCCGAGATTGCCGGCCAGAACGATCACATCCGCCACGCTTGCCCCGGTTTCGGCTGCAATGGGTTCAAGCGTTGCCAGAACCCGTGCCAGCCGGTCAGGCTCGTTGCCGTCCCAATCCTTTTGCGGGGCAAGTCGGATGCGTGCGCCATTGGCACCGCCGCGCAGGTCAGAGTTGCGGAAGGTGCGGGCACTGTCCCATGCGGTGGCGACCATATCCGACAGGCTCAGACCGCTTGCGGCGATCTTTGCCTTGACGGCGGCGACATCGTAGCCGGTCGACCCTGCCGGAATCGGATCTTGCCAGATCAGATCCTCTTTGGGGGCGTCCGGTCCGATGTAGCGGGTCCGCGGTCCGAGGTCACGGTGTGTCAGCTTGAACCACGCGCGACCAAAGCAATCGTCGAAATAGGCCGGGTCAGCCATGAATTTTTCGCAGATGGCGCGATAGGCCGGATCCATTTTCATCGCCATATCGGCATCGGTCATCATCGGCATGACGCGCTTGGACGGGTCGGTTGAATCAACCGGCATGTCCTCTTCCTTGATGTCGATGGGCTGCCACTGCTGCGCCCCCGCCGGGGATTTGGTGAGTTCCCAGTCATAGCCGAACAGCAGTTTGAAATAGCCCATGTCCCACTTGGTTGGGTGTGTGGTCCAGGCCCCTTCAATGCCAGAGGTCACGGCATTGGTGGCTTTGCCGCCCAGGTTCGGGTTGACCCAGCCAAAGCCCTGATTTTCAACGTCTGCCGCTTCAGGCTCTGCCCCCAATGTCGACGCATCGCCATTGCCATGCGCCTTGCCCACGGTGTGACCACCGCAGGTCAGTGCCGCGGTTTCTTCGTCATTCATGGCCATCCGGGCAAAGGTTTCGCGCACCTGACCGGCGGTCGCCAGCGGATCGGGTTGGCCGTTCACGCCCTCGGGGTTCACATAGATCAGGCCCATCTGCACAGCGGCGAGGGGGTTTTCCATCGTGGCCGGGTTTTCGACGCTTTCATAGCGGGTGTCACTCGGCGCCAGCCATTCCTTTTCCGCGCCCCAGTAGGTGTCCTTTTCGGGGTGCCAGATGTCTTCACGGCCAAAGGAAAAGCCATAGGTTTTAAGGCCCATGGATTCATACGCCATGTTGCCCGCGAGCAGGATCAGGTCGGCCCAGCTCAGCTTGTTGCCGTATTTCTTTTTGACCGGCCAGAGAATGCGGCGCGCCTTGTCGAGGTTGCCGTTGTCCGGCCAGCTGTTCAGCGGAGCAAAGCGGATATTGCCATGGCCACCGCCACCGCGACCATCGGCCAGACGATAAGAACCAGCCGAGTGCCAGGCGAGACGGATCATCAAACCGCCGTAATGGCCCCAATCGGCGGGCCACCAATCCTGGCTGTCGGTCATCAGTGCCTTGACGTCGGCCTTGACGGCCTCGAAATCAAGTTTCTTGACCTCTTCAGCATAGTTGAAGTCTGCGCCGAGCGGATTGGTTTTCTGGTCGTGCTGATGCAGGATGTCGAGATTGAGGGATTTGGGCCACCAATCCATGACGCTGGCGCCTGTTTCTGTCACGCTGCCGTGCATGACCGGGCATTTTCCGATGTTGTTACCGTCCATTTTCGTCTCCTACCTAGATCGTTGTCGTTGGTGAGTGGTCTGGTTGCGCCGATCAGAATGCGACCGATTCCAGTGGCCACGCGCGTTATCCTCGGGTCGTGTAACAGATGCGTTCAATAATTAATAATTGGATTTACTAACTGTAACCATAACTGCTGATTATTGAACCTGATCCCGCCGCAGCCGGAATACGCCTGTACCGGTGGCGATATGCGTACCGTTGTCATCCCGCACAATGCCTTCTGCGAAATAGGTCGATTTGCCGCCGCCCGTTCGGCGGGCCTCGGCAAAGAGCCGCGTGCCTTTGGCCTGCCCCAGATAATTGACCGTGAGCGACAGGGTCAGAGCCATCTGTTGCCGCGCCGGGTCGCCGGTGTAGCAGCCGCAAAAGCCCATGGCGGTATCGAGCAGCGTGGCGTGGATGCCGCCATGCGGTAGCCCCTGACGGTTCATCAGGAATGGCTCTAGCGGCAGTTCGATCCGCGCAAAATCTGTGGACCAGGCAATCAGGCGATACCCAAGATGGGTTTGCAGCGCAGAAGGGGGTTCAAGCAGGTTAGGGTCTATGTCTTGCGTCATATCTTGTCCTTGGTCGCAGAGAGGCCCGCGCGGGCGAATTCGGGCACATACTCCCCAAGACGCAGACCGCGCGCGGGGTCAGAGGCGTTGCCATCCAGCGCGCGTCTTTTGACGCCTTGCAGGATGGCCGCCATGCGGAAATAGCTGAAGGCGAGGTAGAAATGGAACCCCTCAATGGGCGCAATCCCGCGTCTTTCGCAATAGCGGGCGATGAACTCCGCATCCGACCAGAGGCCAAGGGCGGCGCGGTCCACTCCCGCCAGCCCGCGCCCCTCTGCGGTTGCGGGCATCGACCATTGCATGATCACGGCGGCAAGGTCGGCGTAGGGGTGGCCGAGGGTCGACAGCTCCCAATCCAGCACGGCAACGCACGCGGTGCCTTGGGGCGCAAAAAGCAGATTGTCGAGTCGGTAGTCGCCATGCACCAGCGTGCGTTGCCCGTCATCTTCAGGGATATGCGCATCAAGCCAGGCCATAAGGGCGGTCATCTCGGGCAGGTCATCGGTGGCTGTGGCGGTATATTGCGCGCACCAGCGGTCCACCTGCCGGCGGTAGTAATTGCCGGACGGGCCGTAGTCTGTAAGGCCGGTTTGCACGAGATCAACGTCATGGATGGCGGCCAGAACGCGGTTCATTTCATCTAGGATAGCGTGGCGTTCGGGCGGGGTGAGACCGGGCATCGCGGGGGCGTCAAAGCTGCGGCCCTTGATCTCGTCCATGATGTAGAAGGGCGTGCCGATGATGCTTTCATCCTCGCACAGGATGTGCATGCGGGCGACAGGAACCGATGTGTCCTGCAACGCGCGTTGCACGCGAAATTCCCGCTCGACCGCGTGGGCGGATTTCAACAGAACGCCGGGCGGTTTGCGACGCAGGACGTAACTGCGCGTGGGCGTTATGAGACGATAGGTCGGGTTGGATTGCCCGCCGCTGAATTTCTGCGCCGTGAGCGGCCCGGCAAAGCCCGGCAAATGCGCGGCAAGCCATGCCGCGACGGCGTCTGTGTCAAGACCGCTCATGCGCCGTCCCCGCGAATGCCGGGGTGGATGTAATCGGCGAACTGGTCGCGCAGTGTCAGTTTCGAGACCTTGCCGGTGGCGGTCATTGGCAGTGCCTCGACCCACAGCAGATCATCGGGCAATTGCCACTTGGCGAAATGCGATGCCATATGGGCGCAGACATCGGCCAGCGTGGGGCGCTCTGCACCCGTGGCGACCGCCACTAAAACTGGCCGCTCGTCCCATTTCGGATGCGGCACGGCGATCACCGCGCAGGCAGCGATGCCGGGATGCGAGAGGGCGGCGTTTTCCAGATCAATTGAGCTGATCCATTCGCCCCCCGATTTCACCAGATCCTTTGAGCGGTCGCGGATCGTAAGCCGCCCCTCGGGACTGACCGAGGCGACATCGCCGGTGCCGAACCAACCCTCGCTATCCATCGCGGCGCGGGTGGCCTCGGGGTTGTTGAAATAGCCGCTGATCACAGTGTTGCCGCGTATGTATAGCTCGCCTGCCGCCTGTCCGTCATGCGGCAGGCGTTGGCCAGCATCATCGACGATCTTGTAATCTACCCCAAAAAGCCGCCGCCCTGCGCAGCATTTGGCGGTGATCCTCTCTGGCAGCGGTGCCGTATGCAGCGCGGGGGACAGCACGCCATAGGCCCCAATCGGGCTGGTTTCGGTCATGCCCCACGCCTGTGAGACAATGACGCCGCGCGTCTCATAGGCTTCGATCATCACGCGCGGCATGGCCGATCCGCCGACCACCAGATCAGCAAAGCCGGATGGAATGCGGCCCTGTGCCTTGATCTCCGCCAGCAGCCCCGCCCAGACGGTTGGCACCCCCCAAGCGGAATAGACACCCTCGGCCTCCATGAGGCGAAAGAGGCTGGCCCCGTCCAGATTTGGCCCCGGCATCACAAGTGTCATCCCCGTGAGCGGCGCCACATAGGGCAATCCCCAAGCGTTGACATGAAAGAGCGGCACCACGGGCAGCACGCGCGCCCCCGCACGAAAACTGGAGGTCTGGCAAAGCGGCACTTGCAATGCATGCAGCAGAGTGGAGCGGTGTGTGTAGAGCGCGCCCTTGGGATTGCCTGTGGTGCCAGAGGTGTAGCAAAGACCGGCGGCTGTATCCTCGGGGAAGGTGGGCCAGTCAAAATCGGGCGTCTGCGCGGCCAGCAAATCCTCGTAGCAGAGCGCGTCAAAAGAGCAGTCCGGCATATGGGCGCGGTCGGTCAGGATCACGAAACGCAGACCCTGTGGTAGATCAGGCAAGATCGCCTCGATCAGCGGCACAAAGGATAGATCAAGGAACAAGAGCCGGTCATCGGCATGGGCGATGATGTAAAGCAATTGCTCATGCGAGAGGCGCGGATTAAGCGTATGGCAGACCGCACCGATGCCGGAGACCCCGTAGTAGAGCTCAAAATGTCGGTGGCCGTTCCATGCCAAGGTGGCAACCCGGTCGCCTTGTTCGACGCCCAGTCCGGTCAGCGCCTGCGCGAGCTGCGCCACCCGCACCAGCGTTTGCGGATAGCTCTGGCGGTGCAGGTCACCTTCAACTCGTGCGGACACGATGCCCTCGGCGGCATGCGCTTCGGCGGCGTGCAACAGGATGTCTATGATCCTGAGCGGCCGATGCATCATCTGACCCTGCATGGTGGTTCCCTCCCTCGTGCCTCAGCCGCGACGGTGGCATGAAAGCAGAGGGGGATCAATCGGGCCGGAGGAGCCCTTGACTTGTTGCGAATAGTTCTCATATTCATTCTCATGTCACATCATATCACAGCCTTTCCGTCTCTGACCCGCCGCCGCGCGCTTGGCCTAGCGATTGGCGCGGCAGTCCTTGCCTCACGCCCTGCATTCGCCCAAACCGCCCCGCTCGAGGTGGTTGCCACCACCGGCATGATCGCCGATGCCGCGCGGGTCGTGGGCGGCGACCGGGTTGCGGTGCGGGCCCTGATGGGGCCGGGGATTGATCCGCATTCCTATCGTCAGACCCGCAGCGATATCGCTGCCCTCGCGCGCGCCGATCTGGTGCTCTGGCATGGCCTCTATCTTGAGGCGCAGATGGAAGAGTTTTTGCTGAAACTCGCCGCCCGTTCGCCCGTTGTCCCGGTGGGCGAGGCGGTGCCCATGGCCGCGCGCATCGCGCATGAGGATTACGAGGGGCGCTTTGATCCCCATGTCTGGATGGTGCCAGAGTTGTGGGCCTCTGTTGTGGATCGTATCGCCGAGGCGCTGAGCGCCGAACGGCCCGAGGATGCGGATTTCTTTGCCGGCAATGCCGCGCGCTACAAAGAAGCACTGGCGCGATTGGGCAACTACGCCACTGGCGCGCTTGCTTCTGTGCCTGAGCCTGCGCGCGTGCTGGTCACGGCGCATGACGCATTCGGATATTTTGGCCAAGCATATGGGTATCAGGTGGAGGGCATTCAGGGGCTATCCACGGAATCCGAGGCCGGTCTGGCGCGCATCCGTGATCTCGTCGATCTGCTGGTCAGTCGTGAAATCCGCGCAGTTTTCGTCGAAAGCACTGTGTCGGATCGTAATATCCGTGCCTTGATCGAAGGTGCGGCGGCCGAGGGGCATGAGGTGATCATCGGTGGCGAGCTGTTCTCGGATGCCATGGGTGCGCCGGGCACCTATGAGGGTAGCTATCTGGGCATGATTGACCATAATGTGACGACCATTGCCAATGCCCTTGGCGGCACTGCCCCAGCACGGGGCATGGATGGCAATCTGTCGGCAGGGGGATGATCATGCCATTGGAACTGGTCGGAACACGGCCCGCGCCCAATACCGACAGCCCGCTATCGATCCGGGGGCTAACCGTGTCCTATGGTGAGAAGCCTGCGGTTTTTTCCGTTGATGTCAATTTTCACCCAAGCCAGATGACAGCGATTGTCGGCCCTAATGGCGCAGGCAAGTCAACGCTACTCAAGGCCGCGCTTGGGATCATCCGGCCTCTGTCTGGACAGGTCACAAGCCTTGGGCGTCCGCTGCAAGAGCGGCGCGCGCAGATTGCCTATGTGCCGCAGCGCGCCAGCGTGGATTGGGATTTCCCGGCCCGTGTGCTCGATGTGGTGATGATGGGGCTGGCCCGCGAATTGGGTCTCTTGGGCCGGGTGCGGGCCAGCCACCGTGCTCGGGCCATGGCCTGTCTCGACCGAGTTGGCATGCAGGGCTTTGCGCATCGCCAGATCGGGCAGCTCTCGGGTGGGCAGCAACAGCGGGTGTTTCTGGCGCGCGCCTTGGCGCAGGAGGCGGATCTTTATCTGCTGGACGAACCCTTTGCCGGGGTCGATGCCGCAACGGAAAAGGCAATCATCGCCGTGCTGCATGGCCTCAGGGCCGAAGGCAAGACGGTCATTGCCGTACATCACGATCTGGCCACGGTGGCCGAATATTTCGACCGCGTGTTTCTCATCAACACCACCGCCATTGCCGAAGGGCCGGTGGCCGAGGTGTTTACCCACGATCATTTGCAAGCCGCCTATGGCGGACGGTTGGCGCTGGCGCAGATGGGTGGGGCGGCGGCGGGCTGAGCATGCTCTGGGACGCGCTCACGCTGCAACTGGGTTATAACGCCACGCTGGTCACGCTGGGCGCTGCCATGCTGGGCGTGGGCGCGGGTGCGACGGGCACCTACCTTTATCTCGGCAAGCGCGCGCTGGTCTCTGATGCCATTAGCCATGCCACGCTGCCCGGTGTCGTGCTGGGGTTCATGGTGATGGTGGCGCTGGGTGGCGAGGGCCGGTTTTTGCCCGGTCTGATGCTGGGGGCGGCGCTGTCGGCGGTGCTTGGTCTTTTGGCGGTGACATGGCTGACAACGCGCACGCGGTTGCATGAGGATGCCGCGATTGGCGCGGTGCTGTCGGTGTTCTTTGGTTTTGGCGTGGTCCTGCTGACGGTGGTGCAGGTGATGGATGCGGGGCGGCAGGCGGGGCTGGAAACCTTTTTGTTGGGCGCTACCGCCGGCATGCTGCGCGACGAGGCGCTGACGATTGCTGCTGGCGGTGTCGTGGTTCTGGCGCTGGTGCGGCTCTTGCATCGGCCCATGATCCTGGTGGCCTTTGATCCGGACTATGCGGTGGGTCAGGGGATGCGGCTTGCGCGTGTCGATCTGGCGATGATGGGGCTTGCGCTGGCCATTACCGTGACCGGGCTCAAGGTGGTGGGACTTGTGCTTATCGTGGCGCTCTTGATCATCCCGCCGGTGGCGGCGCGGTTCTGGTCGGAACGCGCAGGCCATGTGGTGATGATCGCGGGCGCGGTTGGCGGGGTTGCTGGCTATCTCGGCGCGGCGTTTTCCGCGACGGCACCTGACCTTCCCACCGGGCCGCTGATTGTGCTGGCGGCCTTTGCGCTTTTCGTGCTGTCGCTCTTGATGGCGCCGGGTCGCGGTGTGCTGGCAGCGGCGCTGCGGCATCTGCGGTTCCAGCGGCGGGTGCATCTGCGCCAAGGTCTCTTGGCGCTGGCGGCGGGGCAGCCGGTCTATGAGCCGCTGACGCTGCGATTGATGCGCCGCGCGGGTCTGGCGCGCGCCGATGGAGTTGCGACCGAGGCAGGGCGTGCCATGGCGGCGCGGGCGCGGCTGGATGAGCGGCGTTGGCAAATCCTGCGCTCGGACCCGGCGTTCGAGGCAGCGGCAGCGCGGTATGATGGTCTGACCCCATTGGACGAGGTGTTGACGGGCGATCAGATCGCCGCACTCGACCGGAGGCTTGGGCCAGAGGGGGCGGTGTGATGGGGCAGGATTTCGTCATGCTGTCGCTCGCGCCACTGCTGATCGGAATTGCAGCGGCGGTGGCCTGTGCGCTGCCAGGGAATTTCTTGCTGTTGCGGCGGCAGGCGCTGATCGGTGATGCGATCAGCCATGTGGTGTTGCCCGGGATCGTGGCCGGATTCCTCGTGACCGGCATGGTCGCCACCGGGCCGATGATGCTGGGGGCTGCGGCTGCGGCATTGGTCGCTGTGATCCTGATCGAGGCGATCCGTCGTCTCGGCCGGATCGAGCCGGGGGCGGCGATGGGCGTGGTTTTTACTGCCATGTTCGCGGGCGGTGTGCTGCTCTTGGAACAAAGTGCTGCGTCCGGCGTGCATCTCGATGTTCAACATGCGCTTTATGGCAATCTAGAAAGCCTGATCTGGCTGGATGGCTATGGTTGGGGCGCGCTGACCGATCCCGTGGCTTTGGCGGGCTTGCCGCCCGAATTGGGCCGTATGGTGGCGGTGCTGATCTGCACGACGCTCTTTATCGCGGTGCTATGGCGGCCACTTGTGATTGCAACCTTTGACGAGGGGTTTGCCCGCGCCATGGGCATTCCAACGGCTATTTTGGGGCTGGCGCTTGTTGCGGTGGCGGCATTGGCGGCGGTGGCGGCGTTTGACGCGGTAGGCTCAATCATCGTGATTGCGATGTTTATCTGCCCCCCCGCGAGCGCCCGGCTGATGACAGACCGGCTGGGTCGCCAAGTGGCGTGGAGCGTAGGGTTTGCCACGCTATCGGCGGTCTTGGGCTATGTGCTGGCGGGCTATGGCCCGCTCTGGCTGGGCTATGACAACGCGGTCAGTGCGGCGGGGATGATCGCCACGGTGTCGGGCGTGATCCTGGGGGGGGCCGCACTCTGGGGGCCACGGCGGCGCAGTGTCAGCCGCGCAGGCGCCACGCCGCAACCATCAGCCCCGGCAGAATAGCCGCGCAGCGTGCATAGCGCGGCACCAACCGACGTGGGCTGGACAGCATCCGCCATAGCCATTCGAGCGCCAGACGCCGCGCCCAAAGGGGCGCGCGGGGTTGCACGCCTGCGATGAAATCAAGACCGGCACCGATGCTGGCAAATCCCATATGCGGCAGTGCGGCGTGGGCGCGGGCGGCGAAAATCTCTTGTTTGGGTGCGCCAAGCGCCAAAAGGCACAGCCCCGCGCCCGAGGCGCGCAGCGCGGCAATCACCTCTGTCCCTTGCGCGCCCAACGGATCAAACCCCATCGGCGGCGCGATGCGTGCGGCAATCACCACCCCCGGAACACGGTCACAAAGCCCCTCTCCGGCGGCGTGCAAGGCTGCCTCTGTGCTGCCGACAAGGGCCACGCTTGCCCCGGCCTCTGCCGCCAGCCGCGTCATGGGCACCACCATATCCGCGCCCGGCACCAGCCCGACGGGACGCCCCGCAAGGCGTGACAACCACACCACCGGATTGCCATCGGCAACCACCAGATCATGCCGTAAATAGGCCGCCAGAAACGCGGAATCCTGGCGCAGTTTCACCAGATGATCGAGGTTCAGCGTCGCCAGAGCAAAGCCGCGCCGAGCACGAAACCGATCTCTCAGGACCGACAACAGACGCGAGGCATCGCGGGGCGCGATGCGTATCACCTCATCCTGAATGCGAAATTCCACCCGATCCCCCTGCGACAGTCGCGGCGTTTGATGCTATATGAACCGCAGGTCTTGGTGACACTAGGGCGAAATTGCGCGGCTTTCGCGGCGCTGCGGAGGGCGACTGTGCCCGCGCTGCATCACGGGCTCGCAAAGGCTTGAAACTGTAGGGAAATGGTCAGATTCTCGCCATGATCCTGTGATTAACCGAAGGCCGAGATACAGGGGCAATGATGCAGGCACAGGGCAAAGGGAACAGCAGCCGAGAGGCAAAGCTGGGGCGTGTGGCGCTGGTGGGGTGCGGATTCGTTGCCGATCTCTATATGCGCTCGCTCGCGGCCCATCCCGAGATTGCCGTGGTCGCCGCCCATGACCATGACGAAGCCCGTATCGCGACGTTTGCAGCGCATTGGGGCGTTGCGCGTGCGCCAACGCTTGAGAGCCTCTTGGCGCGGCTTAGCCCCGGCGATGTCGTGCTGAACCTCACCAACCCTTCGGCGCATTTTGCCGTGAGCCGCACCTGTCTGGAGGCGGGCCATCACGTCTGGTGCGAAAAGCCGCTGACACTGGAATTGGCGCAGGCCCGCGCGCTGCATGATCTGGCGGAGGCGCGCGGCCTCATGCTGGCTTCTGCGCCCTCGTCCGTGCTGGGCGAGGCAGCGCAGGTGCTGATTGGAGCCGTGCGGCGCGGTGTGGCGGGCACGCCCCGACTGATCTATGCCGAGATGGATGATGGCTTTATCCCGCAAGCCCCCTACGCCAAATGGCAGAGCGAAAGTGGCGCGGCGTGGCCCTATGCCGATGAATTCGCAGTTGGCTGCACGCTGGAGCATGCAGGCTATGTGCTCAGCTGGCTGATCGCGATGTTCGGCAGTGTGACGCGGGTCGTGTCTGCCTCTGCCGAGGTGATCCCTGACAAACCCGGCGCGAGCGGTGCGCCTGATGTTTCGGTGGCCACGCTTTTCTTTGAAAATGGCCCGGTGACACGGCTGACCTGCTCAATTGTGGGCAGTCATGATCACCGTTTACGTATCTTTGGCGACAAGGGTGTGCTTCAGGTGCGTGAGGTCTGGGACAATGCTGCGGCAGTGCGGTTTTACCGGCGGTTCACCTTGCGGCGCAGGCTGATCGAGCATCCTATCGGGCGGCGCATCCGCGCGCGTGGGCCGTCGCATCCCAAGGTGGGGCGGTGGGGGGCGGCGTCGATGAATTTCGCCCTCGGCCCCGCAGAGATGCTAAGGGCACTGGCCGAGCGGCGGGCCTGTCGGCTGACGAATGCCATGGCGCTGCATCTGACCGAGGTGACGCTGGCGCTTCAGGGTCCAAGCGGTGTGGTCGAGATCGAAAGCCGCTGCGCCCCGATGGAGGTTGCCTCATGGGTCTGAATCTGATCGTGACGGGGGCAGGCGGATTTTTGGGCCGCGCGGTTATGGCCGAGGCGCGTGCGCGCGGGCATGCGGTGCGCGGCCTAACGCGCGCCGATGTCGATCTGGCGACGGATGATCTGGGCGGGTTTTTCGAGGACGTTGATTGCGTGATTCATCTGGCCGGGGCGCTCTCGGGCGATTGGGCGGTGCAAACCAGTGACACGCTGAACGCCACACGCCGCCTCATTGCGGCGATGCAGGCACAGCCCCTGCCGCCGCGTCTGGTGCTGTCGAGTTCGATCGCAGTCTATAGCGCCGATGCAATGGGCGTTGTCACCGAGGCGACGCCTCTGGAAGACCACCCTGAGCAGCGTGATGCCTATGCCCGTGCCAAGCTGGCGCAAGAGGCGATGTTGCGCGAGAGTAGTCTGCGGCACACCATCTTGCGCCCCGGTGCGATCCTTGGACCGGGGCGGGTGATGAATGCCCATTTGGGGCCGGGTATCGGCAGCGCCTTGATCCTGATGGAGCAGGGCGGTGAGGTGCCGGTTGTCTCTTTGGCCGATTGTGCCCGCGCCTTTGCATTGGCTGCAGAGGCACCGGGCGAGGGGCGCGCGCTCAATATTCTGGGCGCGGACCTGCCGACGCGGGCGCGGTATGTGGCCGCCCTGCGGCGCACGGGCTGGCCGCGCCATGTGGTGCCGCTCAACTGGCGGCTTATTCTGCCTTTGGCGTGGTTGCTTTCGCCTTTGGGTGCGCGGCTGCCGGGGCTCTTGCGCCCCGCCGTGCTGCGTGCGCGCATGCGGCCGCTCCGCTATGATATCGCAGCGGCAGAACTGGCGCTTGGTTGGGTGCCGCAGGATGATTTCGACACCGCGTTTCTGCGCGCAACAAAGGCCGCCACATGAGCTTGCGCATCGCCTATCTGACCGGCGAATATCCCCGCGCCACCGATACCTTTATTCAGCGCGAAGTGGCGGCCCTGCGCGCCCGAGGCTTGACTGTCGAGACATGCTCGATCCGGCGCACGGGGCCAGAGCATCACACCGGACCCGAGCAGAAGACCGAGGCCGTGGGAACATTTCATGTCCTCGAATCCGCCCTTTCGCCCCGGCATCTGATCGCGGCGCATCTGGCGGCGTGGCGCAAGCCGGGGGCATGGCTGCGCGCGCTGCGTTTGGCATGGCGCACCAGCCCCGGCGGGATCAAAGCCACGCTTTACCAGTTCATCTATCTTGCCGAAGCCGCCGTTCTGGCGGAGCATCTGCGCGCCCGTGGGCTGACGCATCTGCACAATCATATCGCCAAATCCAGCTGCACCGTGGCGATGCTCATGTCGGAAATGTCGGGTATTCCTTATAGTTTCACGCTGCACGGGCCGGATATTTTCTATGAGCCCTATCGCTGGCGGCTGGATGAAAAGATTGCGCGCGCGCGTTTCGTCGCCTGTATCAGTCATTTCGCCCGCTCTCAGGCCATGGCGTTTTCCGATCCGGAGCATTGGGGCAAGCTGCATATCGTCCATTGCGGTGTTGATCCGGCGCGGTATGAGCGCCCCGCTATGCCTGAACCGGCGCAGCTTTTGTTTGTGGGGCGGCTGGCGGGGGTCAAGGGCGTTCCGATGCTGCTGGACGCGGTGCGTGATCTGAGCGCCGATCATCCCGCGCTGCATCTGACGTTGGTGGGGGATGGGCCAGAGCGCAGCAAACTAGAGCGGCGCGCCCGCGAAATGGGCCTTACATCGCGGATCACGTTTGCGGGCTATCGGTCACAGGCCGAGGTGGCGGATCTGCTGCAAACGGCGACGGCCTTGATCCTGCCCAGCTTTGCCGAAGGCGTGCCAGTCGTGTTGATGGAGGCGATGGCGGCGCGGGTGCCGGTCGTGACAACCCGCATTGCAGGCGTGCCAGAGCTGGTCGAGGATGGGGTGAGCGGTCTTTTGGTGCCGCCGGGTGATGCTCATGCCCTGCGCATGGCGATTGGGCGACTTCTCTATGATGCCCATCTGTGCCGCGATATGGGCGTGGCTGGGCGCGCACGGGTGCAAGCCGAATTCGCCTCGGACATCGAGGCGGCATGGCTGGCTGCTCTCTTTGAGGGGTATGCAGTGGGCGTGCCCCCCAAACACCTCAGACCGGAGGGGCAAGAATGAGAATCGCCGTTGTCCTGATTGGCCGCAATGAAGGCGCGCGATTGGAGGCGAGCCTTGCGTCGCTCAGCGGGCAGGGGCTGCGGTTGGTCTATGTCGACAGCGGCTCAACCGATGGCAGCGTGGCGGCGGCACGCGCGGCGGGGGCTGAGGTGGTCGAATTGGATACAATGACGCCCTTTACCGCGGCGCGGGCACGCAACGCGGGCTTTGCCGCACTGTCCACAGACCTGCCCGACGCGGTGCAATTCATCGACGGCGATTGCATCGTGGTGCCGGGCTGGATCGACCGGGCTGCGGCGGCGCTGATGGCGGATGACAGCATCGGCCTTGTCACCGGGTGGCGGTCGGAAATCTACCCTGAGGCCTCGGTCTACAATGCGCTGTGCGATCACGAATGGCACCGGCCTGCGGGTGAGATCACAGCCTGCGGCGGCGATATGTTGCTGCGGGTCTCAGCCTTTCAAGGTGTTGGCGGCTTTGACGGCACAATCATCGCTTCTGAGGATGAAGAATTCTGCCAACGTCTGCGCAAGGCGGGTTGGCGGCTGATCCGCTTGGCCGAACCGATGACCCGGCACGATGCTGCGATGCGGACGTTTGGCCAATGGTGGCAGCGGGCAGTGCGCTCGGGCCATGGCTTTGCTCAGGTGGGAGAATTGCACCCCGGCTACTTTGCGCGGGAACGCACGCGGGTCTGGGTTTATGGGCTGGCCCTGCCTTTGCTGGCGGTGGCAGGGCTTTTCTGGTTTCCATTGCTGGTCGGCGTTTTGTCGGCCTATGCGATGTCCTATGCCAAGACGGTGCAGGGGCTGCGCACCTCGGGGATGGACACGCGAAGCGCGCTGCATCAGGCGATTTTCCTCAGCCTGTCCAAATTTCCAAATCTGATCGGCATGCTGACCTACAAGCTGCGCAAATGGCGCGGCGCAACGATGCAAATTATCGAGTATAAGTAAGGAAACCTGTGATGAGTAAAGCAATCAACGTAGGTCTCATTGGCGCGGGCTATATCGCGGGCTGGCATGCCGAGGCGCTCAAGCTGACGCCGGGTGCGCGGCTGGCGGCGGTTTGTGATCTGTCGACCTCCGCCGCCGAGGCCTTGGCTGCTGCGCATGGGGCGCGGGCCTTTGCCGCGCTCGATGACATGATTGCAAGCGGCGCGGTCGAGGCGGTGCATATCCTTACGCCTCCCGATAGCCATGCGGTGCTGGCACGCAAATGTCTGACGGCGGGGCTGCATGTGCTGGTGGAAAAGCCGGTGGCCCTCTCGGGCGAAGAGACCGCCGGGATTGCCAGTGTTGCACGGGCGGCAAACCGCCATTTTGCCGCCGGGCACAATTTCCTTGGGCTGCCCGGCTATCAACGCCTCAAGGCGCAGATCGGGCGCGGCGACTTGGGTCGTATTTCCAGCGCCGAGATCACCTGGGCCTTGCCATTGGCCCCTTTGCGCTCTGGCCCTTATGGTCTCTGGCTCTTGCGCGAACCTCGTAATCTGTTGTTAGAGCTTGGGCCGCATCTCTTTGCCTTTGCGCATGACCTTTTTGGTTCAGTCACAGTTTCCGGGGTCTATCTGGGCAAGCCTGTGACCCTACCGGGGGCCGGCATACGACCGCAAAGCTGGCGGATCACGGCAGAGGCGGGCGGCGTTGATATCGCCTTTAACCTGCAATTGGTTGAGAGCGTTGATGATCGTTCTGTCACGCTACGTGGGTCTTCGGGTCTTGCGCGGTTGGATTACGCCGCCGATGTGCTGACTGTAACCCATGAGAACACCGCTGATCTGGTGCTCAACCCGTTCTTGCGCCAGATGGGCGCTGCTTGGGGCCACCTGCGCGAAGGTGTGGGCAATGCTGCGCGCCAGATCGGATCGCTCAATCGCAAATCACCCTATGCGCTTGGGTTTGTTGGCACGTTTGAGGCGTTTTACACTGCCATTCGCGAGGGTAAGCCGCTTGATCCGCGGTTTGATGGCATGGCCGCAGAGGGTGTCATGCGTGCGATTGATGCGGCTCTTGCGGTGATGCCCAATCAGGGCCGCGAGATATGGGCACCGCCCAAGGCGCAGCGCAATCCAAAGCCCACGGCGTTGGTGATCGGTGGCACGGGATTTCTGGGTCGTGACCTGACGCGCGCCTTGGTGGCGCGCGGGCAGGATGTGCGGGTGCTGTCGCGCGGTTCGCATGGCCCGTTTGACGATCTTCCCGAGACTGTCGAGACCTGCGCGGTGTCTTTGCGCGATGAGGCAGGGCTGTGCCGCGCGATGGAGGGGATCAACGTCGTTTACAACCTCGCCCGCGCGCTTGGCACCACGTGGGAGGACTGTCTGGAAAATGACGTTGCCGTATCGGACCGTATTGCGCGCGCAGCACTGGCTGCGGGGGTCACGCGGTTCGTCTATACCGGCACGATTGCCTCTTATGACATGTCCAACCCGCAGACGGTCATCACCGAATCGACGCCCTTCGCGCAGGATATGACCGACCGCAATCTCTACGCCCGCTCCAAAGCGGAATGCGAGCGGCGGCTTTTGGAGATGCAGCGTGATCACGGCCTGCCACTGACCATCGCACGACCGGGTATTGTGGTGGGGCATGGCGGTCCGTTGCAACATTGGGGCATTGGGCGTTGGCATGGGGCCGGTGCTGTGCGGCTTTGGGGGACGGGGGATAACCCCCTGCCTTTCGTTCTGATCGGCGACGTTTCCGACGCGCTGATCCGCATGGGCGAAAGTGTGGCCGCGCCGGGGCAGTCCTTTAACCTCGTCGGCGATGTTCCCCTGACAGCGCGCACATACTTTAATGCCATCCATATGCGGTTGGGTGCGGGAATTCGCGTGAGTTCGGGCAATCTGACGGCGATGTGGGCGGCGGATGCGGTCAAATCGGCGCTCAAGACCTATGCCCTGCGCCGCCCTGGTGTGATCCGGGCCTCGTTGCGCGACTGGCAATCGCGGGCGCATTACGCGCAGTTCGACAACGCTAAGCCCAAGGCGCTGTTGGGCTGGAAACCGGTGTCGAACCGCGAAGAATTCTTGCAAGAGGCCGTGGACCGTGCCGGGCTGATTGGGTTCTGAACAAGGAGATGGGGCATATAATCCTGCGGTTTTGGTCGCATTGTTGCCGGAATCTCTGGGCATACCCGTTCCAACGGGCAGGAGACCTTGCAATGGCAGGACAGGCCATCCTTAGCAGATACACAGGCGCGCGCCTTGGCGCGGGGCTGTGCCGTGGGATGTGGTCATGAGCCTGACGCGACATGAAGAATATATGCGCCGCCGCGCTGCGCGCCGGGCCGCGCTAGAGGCTGAGGCAGAAGAGAACGCGGCGCATTTCCCTGAAATGCCAGTGGCGGAGCCGACAGAAGAAGAGGCACCGCTTGCCCTAAGCCCCGAATCGCTGAACATTCCTGAGCCTGAGCCTGAGCCTGAGCCTGAGCCTGAGCCTGAGCCTGAGCCTGAGCCTGAGCCTGAGCCTGAGCCTGAGCCTGAGCCTGAGCCTGAGCCTGAGCCTGAGCCTGAGCCTGAGCCTGAGCCGGTTGCTTTGGCCGCTTTGGAGACCCCGGCAGACTCGCGCCCCGCAGCCTTGCTTTGGCCTGCGTTGCGCCGTGTCGTGCTTGATCCCAAACATCTGGCCAAGCACCGGCTCATTTCCGCCACGCGTGAGGATCCTGCGCATGTGGCCTTTGACGTGCTGCGCACCAAACTCTTGGCGGCGCTGCGCGCCCATGGTTGGCACCGGGTGGCGATCACGTCGCCCACGCCCGATTGCGGCAAATCCTTTGTTGCGGCCAATCTCGCGATCAGCCTGTCGCGGCAATCAAGTGTGCGCACCGTTCTGATGGATATGGATTTGCGGCGCCCCTCGCTGGCCCAAACCCTGGGCCAGCCCGATCCCGGTCGCATGGCCGGGTTTCTTAGCGGGGATATCCCGTTGCAACGCTTTCTGACCTGTCCTGAGGATAACCTGCTCAATATCGGTCAAACCCTCGCCATGGGTCTTAATGACCGGGCAGAGCCCTATGCCGCCGAAATTCTGCATGCGCCGGAAACCGGTGAGGTGTTGCAGGATATGTATCACCACCTTGCCCCGGATGTGGTGATTTTCGACATGCCGCCCGCACTCTATTACGACGATGTATTGGGGTTCCGCCCGCAATTTGACGGGGTGCTGATCGTGGTTGGCGGCGGTCGCACGACCGCGCAGCATATCCGCGATGTGAAGGCGCGGTTTGGTTCGGATACGCCGCTCTTGGGCGTGGTTATGAACCGGGCCGAGGGTGAGAGCATCGCGAAATACGGGTATTGATCGGGGCCAAGTGATGCCGGCGCTACCCGCCCCCCTGCGGATGAGCGCGGGCGTAGACCTCCATCAGTCGGGCGGTGTCAACGCCCGTATAGGCCTGTGTGGTCGAGAGCGAGGCATGCCCCAAAAGTTCCTGAATGGCACGTAGGTCGCCACCCGCATTCAAAAGATGCGTTGCAAAGCTGTGGCGCATGGCGTGGGGCGTGGCGGTGGCGGGCAGGCCAAGCTGCGCGCGGGCCTGTTCCATAACCTTCTGGATCAGGCGCGGGCTGAGCGCACCGCCGCGAGCGCCCAAGAAAAGTGGGCCATTGCGAGGGATGTCATAGGGGCAGAGGCGGGCATACTGTGCCACCGCCGCGCGGGCAGGCTCAATCACCGGCACCAGCCGTTCCTTGCCGCCTTTGCCAATGATGCGCAAAACCTGCCCCAGCGGCAGGTCTGCGCCGGTTAAGCTCAGCGCTTCGGATATCCGCAACCCGCAGCCATAGAGCAGGGTCACGACCGCCTGATCCCGTGCGGCGATCCATGGCGTGAGGCTCTGCGCGTCGAGCGTATTGATCATGTCCGATGCCGCTTCGGGCGAAAGGGGGCGGGGTAATTTGCGCTGGAATTTCGGCGAACGTGTTGCGAGAACGGCGGTTGGTTCAAACCCTTCGCGCTCGGACAGCCAGCGATAGAAACTCTTGACCGCCGAGAGTTTCCGCGCGAGCGAGCGAGGCCCGACATCGCCGCCACGGGTATGGGCCATCCAGGCCCGCATGTCAGAGGTGGTGATGCGAGAGAGCGCGCCCAAGCCCTGTGTTTCGCCATTGTGCAGTGTCATGAAGCGCAGGAAGTCGCCAACATCGCGCGCATAGGCATCAATTGTATTGGCGGCGGCCCCCTTGAGCGCCTTTTGCGTGGCCAGCCATGTCGACAGCGCGTCGCGGGCGGCCTCTGAGATCATGACAGCCAGCGGCGCATGGTGCGCTCGAAAACTCCCGCGAAAAAGGCCAACAAATCCGTGCCCTGTTGCGGGCTGAACTGATGCGGGTCTTCGGCCCCCATGGCGAGCATGCCGGGCAGACGGTCTGCACCGAAATCGAGCAATAGGCACGCCTCGGAGCGCAGATAGGGTGCCTCGCGGCCATAGACGCGCATGTCACCCTCCTCAATCTGGCGCAGGGTCACCTGACGCGCGGGCACATCGCGACTGCCGATGAGATAGGATCTGATAAAGCCGGGTTCAGCGACCGACAAAACATCGCCGAGACGGCGCACCGCGGGATCGCTGTCATTTTGCACGGATTCGAGCACGAGGCGCACGGCGTCCACCCGCAGGATATGCGCCACTTCGCCGCCAAGATCCCGTAGGAAGGTTTCAAATTCGACAGGGTCAAGCATGCGCAAGATGGCGCGATGCACCTGATTGGTGCCCGCTAGGTTTTCATACGCCGCCGCGATCACCGAGCGATGCGTGTCTTCAAGCCGGTCAAGCCGCGCTTCGAGCCTATCCATCGCAATGCCGCGCAGGTCCACGATATTGCCGCCCATCGCCCGCTCGTTGGCGGCGATCAGGGCACGCATCAGATCTTGATCCTCGAGGATCAGATCTGGTTGCGCGATGATATGTTCGCGCAGGGCATCATTCATTTCGGGCTTGCTGCTCATTCCGACCTCTTTCGGGTTTGCAGCACCTTAACAGATGCAAAAATAATATGCCGCAAGAAAATGCAGCGGCGGCAAGTCAACGGATCGGCCGCGCGGTATAGAGCACCTGACCGCGCGGTAGGCGCAGGGGGCTGCGCGCCGCCTGCCAGCCGGTGACATGGGCCATATGGTCCACATCCTCGGGCAGGATGTGATAGGGCGGGCGGGTGTCATGGGTCACAACGCCGTCCGGTTGACGATAAGCTGTGGCGGCATGCGTGGCGTCCGGGGCAAGGAAGACGGTAAAGAAAAACGCCTCGAGCCGGTCAAAGCGGCGCAGATTGGTCAGCGCGCGCCGCAGATGCGCCATGGGCAGATGCGGGAACACCGCAAACGCTATGGCATGGGTGATGCACCCCGGCACGCCGGGAAAGTCGAACCGGGTATCTTCGATCAGGTGACCGGGGCTGAGGCGTGCGGGGTCTGTCAGCTCTGCCGCATGCCCTGCGAGCATAAGGGCGCGCGAGGCATCCGTGGCCCAGTAATGCCCCGGCTCGAGATAGGGCACCGCCTTGCATCCCAGCCGCAATGATCCCGCGCCGATGTCCAGCAGGTGATGATGCGGCAAGAGGCCTGCATCGCGAAGAAGGGCCATCTGCACTCGTCCGGTTTCCTCCCACCGTCCGCCCACCACGTCACGATGCCGCCCGGCGGCAATCGCCTCGGCGTGAAAGCCGTCCACGTCATAGGGGTTTTGCGGGGCTTTCATTCGGGCAATGCCGCGCTGAGGCGCGCTTTGCGCCATTGCAAGACGAGGATGGGTGACCAGAGCAAGAGGCCAATTGCCATGGTCGTAAGCCCCGGCGCGATGAAGAAAAGCGAGGTCAGCCCCACGGCCCAACGTTCCCATCCGCGCATCGGGGCAAGCAGATAACCGGAAAAGGCTGCTCCGAGCCCGCCAATCCCCAGAATCGCGCCTATCAAGGTGATGGAAAAGGCGGACCATGTGAACCCATCCGTCACCAGCAAGAGAGCGGGTGAATAGACAAACACGAAAGGCACCAGCGCCTTGGCGATGCCAAGACGAAACGCGGTGTTGCCAGTGCGAAACGGATTGGCCCCGGCGATGCCTGCCGCCGCATAGGCCGCAAGCGCCACAGGGGGTGTGATGTCGGCCAGAACGCCGTAGTAGAAGACAAAGAAATGCGCCACCAGTGGCTCGACCTGCAACTGCGCGAGGGCAGGCGCTGCGACCGCCACAAGGATGATATATGTGGCTGTCGTTGGAATGCCTGCGCCCATGATGATGCAGGATACCGCGATCAGGATGAGCGAAACAAAGAGCGCCCATTGTTGCAGGCTGAAGTAACTGAGCAACCACATTTCGCTGAGCATTGCGCCCATGTCGGTTGCGGTTTGCACCACCACATAGCCCAGACGAAAGCCGACGCCGGTGAGGGTTACAACGCCGACGACCACGCCCACCGTGGCGGCGGCGGCCCCCACAGCCAGCGTGTTGCGCGCGCCGTCCGCCAAGGCCTGCCACAGGTCGCGCAGCGTCAACCGATTGACCGGGTTGAGAATGCCCACCACGACACAGGCGATGATACCATAGACAGCGGCGAAATCCGGCGATTTGCCGCTGAGGATCAGGTAGACAAGGATGCCAAGCGGGATGATCGACAGCCAGTGCTGGCGCAGCACCAAACCCGCCTTGGGCAGTTCATCGGCGCGCAATCCGCGCAGGCCCAGCTTGCGCGCCTCAAGATGCACCATGATGAAGATGCCGAAATAGTGCAGCATGGCCGGGAAAAGGGCCGCCGCCAGAATGTCACGCAGCGGGATTTCCAGATATTCCACCATGATAAAGGCTGCTGCGCCCAAAATCGGTGGGGTGATCTGGCCGCCGGTCGACGAAGTGGCCTCGACCGCGCCTGCAAAATGGGCGGGATAGCCCACGCGCTTCATCGCCGGGATGGTGAGCGCTCCGGTGGTCACGGTATTGGCGATGGACGAGCCCGAGATGGTCCCCATGAAGGCCGAGGAAAAGATCGCCACCTTTGCCGGGCCACCGGCGTAACGGCCAGCGATGACCATCGCGAGGTCGATGAACAACTGGCCAAGGCCGATGCGCGTGGCCAGCACGCCAAAGAGGATGAAGAGGAACACATATTGCGCCATCACACCGATGGCGATGCCGTAGATGCCTTGGTTGGTCATGTAGAGGTGATTGATCAACCCTTCCCAACTGGCCCCGCCATGTTTGAGCGCGCCGGGGGCGTAGGGGCCGAAAATGGCGAAGGCCACAAACACAAGTGCGATGATCGGCAGGGTCGGACCGACTGAGCGGCGCGTAGCCTCGAGCGTCAGCACAAAAAGGGCCGTGCCCATCAGCACATCCAGCTCTGAAGGGTTGCCAACCCGGACCGAGAGCGCGGCAGGGGGCAAGAGAGGCAGGTACATCGCCGCCGCCACCGCCATGATTGCAAAAACCAGATCGAGAAGCGGCACGCCGGAAATCCGATACCATGTTGACGCGGGCAAGGCTGTGCTGGTGCTGCGCCGCCATGAAAAGAGCAGGAAGACGAGGCCCAACACGAAGGACAGGTGAATGCCCCGGTGCAGCACTTCGCGCACAAGGCCAAAGCCCGAGGCGTAAAAATGATAGGCCGACATCGCCACAAGGCTGACCGAGACCAGAATGGCAATGCCGCGCCCGGTGGGGCGAAACGCCAGTTCGGGATCGTATTTGCGTTCGATCTCGTGCAGCTCTTCGGCGGTGAGGTCGGGATCGGCCATAGGGTCTGTCCTGCTGTGGGGGGCGAAAAGGAAATCCCGGCCACCGGGGTGCGGCGGCCGGGATTTGGGGTCAGGCGCGGCGGATCACTTGATCAGCCCGGCCTCTTTGTAAAAGCGTTCGGCCCCGTCGTGTAGAGGAACGCCCACGCCGCTGATCGCGGTGTCGAGGGTAATCGTTGTGCCCTTGGCATGGCCCACATCGAGAAGGATGCGCGAGTTTTCATTCCAGAGCGCCTTGGTGATTTCATAAATCAGGTCGGGGTCTTCATCGGCAGAGGTGAACCACTGTGCCCCGACCGAGACGGTTTCCGTGGCGCCGACCCCTTCATAGACCCCTTCGGGAATCGCGCTTTGCGAGAAGAAGTTATATTTGGCGGTCAATTCTGCCGCGCCCTCGCCTGCGATGGGCACCAATTTGATATCGGCGGCAGAGGCCAGTTCCACCAAAGAGCCTGCCGGATAGCCTGCGACAACAAAGAAGGCGTCGATCTTGCCGTTGCGCAGCGCTTCGGAGGCGGCATCGCCCTTGAGCGCCTCGGCGGTCACGTCGTCAATCGAGAGGCCATTGGCCTCAAGGATAAGACCCGCATCAACATAGGTGCCCGATCCCGGCTCGTCGAGCGAGACACGCTTGCCCGCGAGATCCTTGACGCTCTCGATGCCGCTGTTGGCGAGGGAAACGAGGTGGATATGCTCGTCAAAAAGCGCTGCGATGGTGCGCAGTTTCTCGGCGGGGGGCTGGCCCGCCATCGTGCCGGTGCCGGTATAGGCCCAATAGGCTACATCCGACTGGGCAAAGCCGGAGTTGCGCAGGCCGGACATGATTGCGTTGACGTTGTCCACCGATCCGCGTGACGACACGGCAGAGGCGATGAGGCCCTCGACACCGCAGCTTCCGCCTTCTTCGCAGGGGCGCGACCCGGGCGGTTTGGAGATGGCATTGGCGAGGACGCCGCCCACCGGGTAATAGGTATAGGCGGTGCCGCCGGTCCCGATGGTAAAGAATTTGAGGTCCTGTGCGAGCGCGCCCGTGGCCATTCCGACCGCAAGCGCCGCCCCGACGATGAGGCCGCGTGCGCCCCTGACAAGCTGTTGCATCTGTTTCTCCCTGATTTGGCAGGGCGCAGTCCTGCGTGTTCCCCGCATTGTAGCCAGCATTCACAAGGAATACTGCGATCAGGCTATGCAAACCGCCCTGCCAAGGCAAGGCTGTTACCGGCAAGGGCTTAGGCGTGCGAAGCGCTCAGATCGAGCGTTGCAATCTCGCGCAGCATCGGGGCCAGCACAGCGCGTAAATCCGTAGCGCGGTCTGGGGCATAGTCCCACGGGGCCGCTTCGTGCATATATGTGGCTTGCGCCAGTTCCATCTGTATGGCGTGCAGCCCGTCCTTGGGGCGGCCATAGTGACGCGTGGTCCAGCCGCCGCGAAAACGTCCGTTGGTGACGGTGGTGTAGCGGGATGCTGCATGGCAATGGCGCTCTGTCAGGGCGGCAAGTGCTGGGGCGCAGGTGGCCCCGTCGTTGGTCCCGATGTTGAAATCGGGTAACCGCCCGTCAAAGAGAAACGGGATTTCCGAGCGGATCGAGTGACAATCATAGAGGATGGCAAAGCCGTGCCGTCTCTGTACCCGGTCAAGTTCAGCGCTGAGTGCCGCATGATAGGGGCCATGGAATTGGGCAAGCCGCTCTGCGGTATCGGCCTCGGTCGGGGGGGTGGACCAGAGGGGCGCACCGTCAAAATCGGTCAAAGGGACTAGGCTCGTGGTGTTTTGTCCGGGATAAAGGCTTGCCCCAGACGGATCGCGATTGGCGTCGATGACATAGCGGTGAAAGCGCGCGGCGACCACGCTCGCCTCTGGCACGAGACCATCATAGAGCCGGTCGATATGCCAATCCGTATCGCTGAGTGCGCGCCCGGTGTCGTTGAGCCGCGCTGCAATATCCGCTGGCAGGTCGGTGCCCGCATGGGGCATGGCCAGCACAAGGGGGCTTTCGCCCGAATGCACCGAGACAACGCTGTCGGTGGCGGAGGCTGGCACGTGCGTCTTTCCTTTCAAAGGGGCTTAGCGGCAATATGCTTGTACATAATAATTGAGTCAAGGTGGGGGCCCATGGCAACCGTGCGGGGATTGTCGCACGGTTTGTTGCCGTCCAACGCCCGTTGCGGGCGCAGATAGGCGCAATCATCCCGACTGGCGCGCGAAATCCGGCGTCATGGCGTCGCACTCTTGCGATTGCCCGCCTCTGCCCCGGCGTGCTAGCGTGCTGGAAATAAAGGCAGGCAGCCCCCGGAACATGAAAAAGACGGCACTGACCAGATATCAGAGGCTTGAGGCGGCGGGCCTTTGGCGGGCCAATCCGGACGCGCAGCGGGTGGATGTGATCGTCTCTGTTGGCGAGGCGACACTGACAATTACCGACATGCGCGAGCGGGTTCAGGCGCATTGGTCGATCGCGGCGGTGGCGCGCGCCAATCCGGGGCAATACCCGGCCATCTATAACCCCGATGGTGATCCCGGCGAGACGCTGGAACTGGCCGAGGACGAGGCCGACATGATCGCTGCCATCGAGACATTGCGCGGCGCTGTGGCGCGGCAACGACCCAAACCGGGGCGGCTCAGGCTGGTTGGCATGCTGGCAAGTGTGGCGGCGGTTGCGGCGCTGGTGCTTTTTTGGCTGCCGGGGGCCGCGCGGCAGCACGCGCTAGAGGTGGTGCCGATGGTCAAGCGGGCCGAGATCGGCCGCGCGCTGCTGGGGCATCTGCAACGGGTGACCGGGCCGGTCTGCGAGGGGCCGGGCGGTGCCGCGGCCCTTGCGCAGCTGGCGCGCCGCCTCCCGTCACGCGCGGGAGGCGCGGCAGAGTTTCTGGTGGTGCGCGGCGGTATCGAAGGGGCCTTGCGCCTGCCGGGCGGGGCGGTGCTGATCAATACCGATCTGGTTGAGGATCATAACGAGCCCGATGTTTTGGCGGGGCACATCATCGCCGCCTATCTACGCGCAGAGGCGCATGACCCCCTGTCCAAGCTGTTGGAAGAGGGGGGGCTGTCGGCGACGCTGCGACTATTGGCAACCGGGCTCTTGCCCGACGATGTGTTGCGCGCCCATGCCGAACGCCTGATGCGCGATGCGCCCGAGGCGGTGGCCCCTGATGCAATGCTGGCAGGGTTTGCCCAGTGGCAGGTGCGCGCACGCCCTTATGCCTATGCGGAGGACATCACCGGGGAAACGACGGTCACGTTGATCGAGGCAGACCCCTTTGCCGGCACCGCGCCGCCGCCGCCCTTGCTCAGCGATGCCGATTGGCTGCGTTTGCAGGAGATTTGCGGCGGCTGATCCTAGTCTTCACGTGTCAGGCGCGGATGCGGCCTGCGTCACGGCAGCATGTCTTGCAGCCGCCAAAAGGCAATACGCTCCACCTGACGACAGGCCTCGGCCTGTTCCGTGGCGCTGTCTTGATCGACGCGGCGGGCAAAAGCATCTCTGATCCCCGCCTTGTCATGGTCGCGCACGGCGATGATGAAAGGAAAGCCATGGCGCGCGATATAGGCGGCATTGAGGCGCTCGAACGCGGCGCGCTCGGCATCGGTCAGCGCATCGAGCCCTGCGCTGGCCTGCTCACGGCTCGAGGCAGCAGTAAGCCGCCGTGCCTGTGCCAGCTTGCCCGCAAGGTCGGGATGCGCGCGCAGCACAGTTAACCGCTCCACCTCTGTTGCGTCGCGAAAGACACGGCACAAGGCATCATGCAGGCCCAAAGCGCTATCATGGCGGGGGGATATTCCCAGATCATAGGCGCGCTCGGCTATCCACGGCGAATGCTCGAACACGCCGCCAAATTGGGCAACGAAGCGGTCACGGTCCATTTGCGAGGGGCGGTCTTGGGTCACGGGCATTCCTTCGACATGGGCTTGCGGCATTTCTGGGGTTGATCTTGGGGCCGTTCCGTAAGGAGATACAGACATCGTTCGTCATGTCACGCAAGGAGCCCCCGAAATGTCAGGCTATTTGACGACACATGTGCTGGATACCGCGCGCGGCTGCCCGGCGCCGGGGCTTTTGATCTGCTTGAGCCGGATCACGGATAGCGGGCCGGTGCTGCTCTGTGAAAGGCGCACCAATGCGGACGGTCGAACCGATGGACCTATTCTGACCGAGGCCGACTTTGCCGCCGGACCCTATGAATTGCTGTTTCATGCAGGCGAGTATCTGCGTCTCATGGGCGTAGAGAGTGGCTTTCTCGATCTGATCCCAATCCGGTTCAGTATGACGCAAGCGGTGCATTATCATGTGCCCCTGCTGCTCTCGCCCTATGGCTACACGACCTATCGCGGCAGTTGAGGGGGCTGCATTGGCCCTTGCCCTTGGCGTGGCAGGGGCCTAACACAATGACCCATGAAAATACTATTTCTCGGTGATGTGATGGGGCGCGCGGGGCGTGCGGCGGTGGCGGAACGGCTGCCCAAGCTGCGTGACGCGTGGAAGCTCGATTTTGTGGTGGTCAATGGCGAGAATGCCTCGGGTGGGATGGGTTTGACGGCGGCACATGCCAAAGACCTGTTCGAAGCGGGGGCAGATTGCGTGACCTTGGGCGATCATGCCTTTGACCAAAAGGACATGATGCAAGCCGTCGAGCGTGAGGGCCGTTTGATCCGTCCGCTCAATTATGCCAAGGCGGCACCGGGGCGCGGACACCGTGTGTTTACCGATGGGCGCGGGCGCAAGGTGCTGGTGGCACAAGTTCTGGGTAATGTTTTCATGCGCCGCGCCTATGACGATCCATTTTCGGCAATTGACGCGATATTGCGGGTGCATCCCCTGGGGGGCGCGGTGCAGGCTGCGGTGGTCGATATGCATTGCGAGGCCACATCGGAGAAAATGGCGATGGGGCATTTCTGCGATGGCCGCGCAAGCCTTGTGGTGGGCACCCATACCCATATCCCTACGGCGGACGCGCAGATTTTACCCGGCGGCACCGCGTTTCAGGGCGATGCAGGCATGTGCGGCGATTACCTGAGTGTGATCGGCATGGATAAGGCCGAACCGATGCGCCGCTTTGTCACCGGGATGACCAAGGATCGGTTTACTCCTGCTATGGGCGCGGTCACGGTATCCGGCGTCTATATCGAAACCGACGACGCCACAGGCCGCGCTACGCGTATTGAAATGGTGCGCCAAGGCGGGCGATTGGAACAGTCTGGCCCCTGAGGTGGCGATAAATGGTACAAACCCGGCAACTGGTGGTTCGTGTTGTGCATCCTTTCCCTTCTTCCCGGCAATAGGACATATGGCGCTTGCCGCCCCTCGACGGATCGGGGAAACTTGCGCAGGGCCATGAAAGGTGCGTTTAAGTGATTGAGATGCTCGGCGTATCCCAGACCGGTCAGGCGTTGCTGACGCTGCTGGTTGTGGCGGCCATGTTCGTGCTTTTTGTGCGCGAAATCTATCCGACTGAGGTGGTGGCGATTGCGGGCGTGGCGGTGTTGCTGGCCCTTGGTGTGCTGCCCTATGGCGCGGCGCTTGACGTCTTTTCCAACCCCGCGCCTTGGACCATTGCAGCGATGTTCATCGTCATGGGGGCCTTGGTGCGCACTGGCGCGCTGGATGCTTTTACCACGCTGGCCGACCAGCAGGCCAAGCATAACCCGCGCCTTGCGATTGCGATGCTGCTCATTTCGGTGGTGATCGGATCTGCCTTTATGAACAATACCCCGGTTGTCGTCGTGATGATCCCGGTGTTCGTGCAACTGGCGCGCACGCTCAAGATACCTGCATCCAAGCTGCTGATTCCACTAAGTTATGCCGCGATCCTTGGGGGCACCACAACGCTGATTGGCACCTCGACCAATCTCTTGGTTGATGGCGTGGCCCGTTCGGCGGGCATGGCCCCATTCACAATCTTCGAGGTGACGCCGCTTGGGATTGTGCTGGTCATTTGGGGGGCGATCTATCTGCGATTTTTCGGTCCCTTCCTTTTGCCCGCACGCGACAGCATGGCGGACTTGTTGTCGGACCGATCCAAGATGAAATTCTTTACCGAGGCGGTCATCCCCCCGGAAAGCAACCTGATAGGCCGTGACGTGACCGGTGTGCAGCTTTTCAAGCGGGAAGGTGTGCGGTTGATCGACGTGATCCGGGGGGATCAATCGCTGCGTCGTAATCTGGCAGATGTCACCCTGCAGGTCGGCGACCGGGTGGTTCTGCGCACGCAGATGACCGAGCTTTTGAGCCTGCAACGTAACAAGAGCCTCAAGCGGGTTGATCAGGTTTCGGCGGTGGAGACGACCACGGTTGAGGTGTTGATCACGCCCGGCTGCAAGATGGTGGGCCGTTCCTTGGGCGCACTGCGGTTGCGGCGGCGGTATGGGGTCTATCCGCTGGCGGTGCATCGCCGTAACCAGAACATCGGGCGCCAGCTGGATGAACTGGTGGTGCGTGTGGGCGATACCCTGCTGCTGGAGGGTGCGCCTGAGGATATTCAGCGCCTCTCGCGCGAGATGGAGATGGTGGATGTCTCGCATCCGTCGGCACGGGCATTTCGGCGTGGGCATGCCCCGCTGGCGGTGCTGTCGCTCGCGGGCATCGTTGTGCTGGCAGCGCTTGGCGTTGCGCCCATTCTGGCGCTTGCGGTGATCGCGGTGGCCATGGTGCTTTTGGCGCGCTGCATTGACGCCGACGAGGCTTTTTCGTTTATTGACGGGCAGTTACTAGCGCTTATCTTTGCCATGCTGGCCATCGGCGCGGCGCTGCAGACCTCGGGCGCGGTCGAGTTGTTGGTGGGCGGCATTGCCCCCACATTGTCGGTTATGCCGGGGTTCTTGGTGGTCTGGGCGATTTACCTTTTGACCTCATTCCTCACGGAACTGATCAGCAACAATGCCGTGGCTGTGGTGGTCACGCCGATTGCAATCGGGTTGGCGGATGCCATGGGCATCGACGCGCGCCCGTTGGTGGTGGCAGTGATGGTGGCGGCAAGCGCGAGCTTTGCAACGCCAATCGGCTATCAGACCAACACGCTGGTCTATGGCCCCGGCGGGTATAAATTCACCGATTTCCTGCGGGTGGGTATTCCGCTCAACCTGAGCATCGGCCTTTTGGCCAGTGCGCTGATCCCGCTTCTCTGGCCACTCTGAGGGCTAATGCCGCCAGTCAATCTCGAACCGACAGGCGGAGGCCCCCGTAGCGCAGCACGTGGTTTCGATGGCCTGAGAACGTGGGTGAACGAGCCGGGAAAAAAGCCGCTCGAACACCGCGGCGTGCCAATGGCAAAGCGGGGCCGTTGCGTGCTCGCCCCGAATGATCGGATTGTCGGCGAGGGTAAAAACCACCGGCGGGCCAGACTTTGCGGCCAAAGTGCCCGTGCCGCAGAATGTCCAGCTATGGGCCAGGATGGCGCGGGTCAGGATCGGGGCTGCGACACGCGCAGGCAGAGTGCGCAGAAGGGTCTGGGCGGCGCGTGGGATGCGATGGGCGAGGATGTAATCGCCCGTGCCTTGACCAGCGGCGATGGAGATTTTTCGCGCATTTTCAGGGTGTTGCTGCCGCAGCGCGCCATGCAGCGCCGCAACGCGAGCCTCGTTGATCATGGCGTTTGAATCCGGCAGAGGATCAAATCCCAGAGGCGCAAAAAGGGCACGGCGGGTATCCGCCCCCACGATGCGGTCCATCGCGGGGGCCAGTTGCAGGACCGCATTTGGGCCGATGCGGGCCGTTATCTGACTGCCGTCAGGCATCCATCTGCTGCGTACTGCCGCCGCAGGCGCGGACCTCGGCCCCATTTGGCATCTTGAACCCTTCGTTGCGCTCGGACGCGCGGTCCTTCATCTGGGTGCGCACCGCTTCGCGGCGTTCCGCCGCGCGGGCGGCTCGGTCGGCGCTGGCTTCCCAATCCTCCATCTGTGCCTCGGCGATGGTGCGGGTTTCGTCAAAGTCGAACGTGACCGAGTTCTTGGTCTGGGGCCCCCAATAGCCTGCCTTGCCCAGATCATAGAAGGTGCGGCTGACGCCAGCCTTGAGAAACGCCTTGAGACAGCCCAAGAGATAGCGCCGCCGATAGCCGGTGCCGCGCCATGGATAGTGAAAAAGCGCCTTGCGCATGTAGAAGCGGCGATAGTTTTTCATCACCCCGTCAAGGAGTTCGCCGCGCGTCATGGTGGCCGGTTTCATAATTGGTGTGACAAAGTTATATTTCGAGAAATCAAAGACTTCGACCTGATCTCGGAGTTCCTGAAAGAGCGGTGTAAAGGGCCAAGGCGTATACATTGCCCAGTTGGCCAGATCTGGTTGCCAGTCCCAGGCCATCTGAAAGGTTTCCTCCAGCGTTTCGGGGGTCTCATTGTCCAGACCGACGATGAACTGAGCTTCGGTAAAGATATCCGCCTCGCGTAGCAGCTGGATCGCCTCTTTGTTCTGGGCGACGGTGGTTTCCTTGTTGAACTGGTCGAGTTTGAGTTGCGCTGCCGCTTCGGTGCCAAGGCTGACATGCACCAGCCCCGCTTTGCGGTAGAATTTCAGCAAGTCGCGGTCACGGTAGATGTCTGTGACGCGGGTGTTGATGCCCCATTGCACGCGGCGTGGCAGGTCTCGGGCGATCAATTCCTCACAGAATTGCACAAATTTCTTTTTGTTTATCGTAGGTTCCTCGTCTGCGAGGATAAAGAAGCCAACACCGTGGTTGTTCACAAGGTTCTCGATCTCGTCCACCACTTTTTTCGGGTCGCGCACGCGGTAATCACGCCAGAATTTCCATTGGCTGCAGAAGGAACAGGTAAAAGGACAGCCGCGCGCCATGTTGGGGATGGCCACGCGCTTGCCCAAGGGGACGTAGATGTATTTCTCCCACTCCAAGAGCGACCAGTCGGGGTTGATCGCGTCAAGGTCCTTGACGGTTGAGGCGGCGGGGGTGGCGGTGATCGTCTCGCCGTCTAGATAGGCCAAGCCTTTGATTGATTTCCGTTTTTCAAGCCATTGGCCAGAGTCTGCGGCGCGGATGAGGTTGAGGAATATTTCCTCGCCTTCGCCGCGCACGATCACATCGACCCAAGGGGCCTCGGACAGGACCTGTTTATACATGAAGGTCGCATGCACGCCGCCCAGAACCCGCAGCGCATCTGGCACCACCTCTTGTGCGAGTTTGAGGATGTTTTCCGCGACATAGATCGAGGGGGTGATTGCGGTGACCCCCACAACATCTGGGTTCAGATCCCTGAGACGGGCGCGCAGGCTGTCATCGTCAAGGTGGTTGGTCATGGCGTCGATGAATGTGACATCCGTATACCCTGCGTCGCGCAGGTGCCCCGCCAGATAAGCGACCCAGGCCGGTGGCCAACTGCCGGCGATTTCGGCCCCGCCGGAATGGTAATTGGGATGGATCAAGACGATGCGCATGGCGGGACTCCCTGTGTATCGTTTTAGGTTACAGTATAATGTGTCTAATAAAATTGACATAAATCAAACCACACCACGGTGGGGCGGGGCGTTGCCCTGCGTGCGGCAAGCGTATAAAAGGCGGCAGATTCCCGGATATGCAGGAGAAGGCACTATGGCCGGCCATTCCAAATGGGCGAATATTCAACACCGCAAGGGGCGCCAAGACGCCGTGCGGGCGAAACTATTCTCCAAGTTTTCCAAAGAGATAACCGTTGCTGCCAAGATGGGCGATCCCGACCCGGACAAGAATCCGCGCCTGCGTCTGGCAATCAAGGAAGCCAAGGCGCAATCCATGCCCAAGGACAATATTGAGCGCGCCATCAAAAAGGCGATGGGGGGCGATGCCGAGGATTATGAAGAAATCCGCTATGAAGGGTACGGCCCCAATGGTGTGGCAATCATCGTCGAGGCGATGACCGACAACCGCAATCGCACCGCGTCGAACGTGCGTTCGACCTTTACCAAGAACGGCGGCAATCTGGGCGAGACCGGCAGTGTCGCGTTTATGTTCGAGCGCAAGGGTGAGGTGACCTATGCGGCGAGCGTGGGCGATGCTGATACGGTGATGATGGCCGCGCTGGAAGCTGGGGCAGAAGATGTGGAATCGGGTGAGGATGGCCACACCATCTGGTGTGCGGATACCGATCTGAGCGAGGTGGCCTCGGGGCTGGAGGGGGCCTTGGGCGAGAGCACATCGACCAAGCTGGTGTGGAAACCCACCACCACGACCGAGATGGACCTTGAGAGCATGCAGAAGCTGATGAAGCTGATCGAGGCGCTGGAGGATGACGACGACGTGCAGCGCGTCACCACCAATTTCGAAGCCTCGGATGCGGTGATGGAACAGCTATAAAACGCGGGCGTGCGCGTAAGGTTTGTACGGTTCTTACAGGGATTTGGTACAAACCTTACGCGGCGCTTTGAGGGGGGCTGAAAGGCCCGCCAACTTAGTGGCCCAGTTCGGTGAGGCGCGCGCGCATCCAAGCGATCTCTGCCTCTTGTACGGTGATCACATCCTCGGCCAATTTGCGCACCTCCGGGTCCTTGCCATGTTCGAGAACGATCCGCGCCATGGCGACGGCCCCCTCGTGATGCGGGATCATGCCGCACAGGAAATCCACATCGGCGTCGCCGGTAAAGTCGATGTCCATCGCGCCATGCATGGCGGCGTTCGCCTCGATATAGGCTTGGGTCGAGGCGGGCAGGCCGTGGGTCGCATGCGCGGAGTGGTTGCTGTGTTCCGTGCCGTGACCATGGCTATCGGCGAGGGCCGGTGAAAGGGTGAAAGCCAGCAGAGCGGCAGTCAGGGGGATGCGCATCGGGTTTGTCCTATCTGTGGTGACTGAGGGAGAGATAGGAGCTTCCCCCTGCTGGAAGGCAAGAGAGGATGCGCGAAAAGGTGAGTGCAGAGTGCGGGGTGTTAAGCAGGTAGGGTGCGCCTTCATTGCGCACCGGGTTGATTGGGGAGTGGTTGGTTGGTGCGCAATGAATGCGCACCCTACGGGCGCTGGAGGATGAGGCGGTCGTGGAGCCAGACCTCAGACGAGAGGGGGAAGGCCGCAGGTGCGCAATGACTGCGCACCCTACCGCCCTCGCCGCTTTACATTCCCCCCGCGCTGCCCCGGGCGGCCCGCTGTTGAGCGGCCGCGCCCTTTGACGGCTTCGGCGCTTGCGGCTTCGACGGCGGATTGACGGGCCAGAGGGTCGTCGGAGATTGCCAGATCCACGGCCTCTAGGCGCTTGACCTCGTCGCGCAGGCGGGCGGCTTCTTCGAACTCCAGATTCTCGGCAGCTTTGCGCATATCCGCGCGCAGGCCATCGAGCACGGCTGCGAGGTTTGCCCCGGCCAAGGGTTTGTCGACCTGCGCCGTGACGCGGGCCATGTCCACGTCCCCCTTGTAAAGCCCGGCCAGAATATCCTCGACATTCTTGCGCACTGTGGCGGGGGTGATGCCATGCGCCTCGTTATAGGCGATCTGTTTATCGCGGCGGCGGTTGGTCTCGCCCAAGGCGCGCTCCATCGAGCCGGTGATGCGGTCGGCATACATGATGACGCGGCCTTCGGCGTTGCGGGCGGCACGGCCGATGGTCTGGATCAGCGAGGTTTCGGACCGCAGGAAGCCTTCTTTGTCGGCATCGAGAATGGCGACAAGGCCACATTCGGGAATGTCCAAGCCTTCGCGCAAAAGGTTGATGCCAATGAGCACGTCAAACGCGCCCAAGCGCAGGTCGCGCAGAATCTCGATCCGCTCGATCGTGTCGATATCAGAGTGCATGTAGCGGACGCGGATGCCCTGTTCGTGCATGTATTCGGTCAAATCCTCGGCCATACGCTTGGTCAGGGTGGTGACGAGCACCCTGTAGCCATCGGCGGCGACGCGGCGCACCTCGTCCAAAAGGTCATCGACCTGGGTTTCGACAGGGCGAATTTCGACCTGAGGATCAAGCAGCCCGGTGGGGCGGATCACCTGTTCGGTAAAGACGCCGCCGGTCTGTTCCATTTCCCATGCCGCCGGGGTGGCGGAGACAAAGACCGATTGCGGGCGCATGGCATCCCACTCCTCGAATTTGAGGGGGCGGTTGTCCATGCAGGAAGGCAGGCGAAAGCCGTGTTCGGCCAGCGTGAATTTGCGCCGGTAGTCGCCTTTATACATGCCGCCGATCTGGGGCACCGAGACGTGGGATTCATCGGCAAAGACGATGGCCGTGTCTGGGATGAATTCAAAGAGGGTGGGGGGCGGTTCGCCGGGGGCGCGGCCCGTGAGGTAGCGGGAATAATTCTCGATCCCGTTGCAGACGCCGGTGGCCTCGAGCATTTCAAGGTCGAAGTTGGTGCGTTGCTCCAACCGCTGCGCCTCGAGCAGCTTGCCTTCGTTGACCAACTGATCAAGGCGCATGCGCAATTCGCGTTTGATGCCGATGATGGCCTGTTGCATCGTGGGCTTGGGCGTCACGTAATGCGAATTGGCGTAGATGCGGATTTTGTCGAATGTGTCGGTTTTCTCGCCAGTGAGGGGATCGAATTCGGTAATCGCCTCAAGCTCTTCGCCAAAGAACGACAGCCGCCACGCGCGATCCTCAAGGTGGGCGGGAAAGATTTCAACGCTATCGCCGCGCACCCGGAAAGAGCCGCGTTGGAACGCCTGATCGTTGCGGCGGTATTGCTGGGCGACGAGATCGGCCATGATGGCGCGCTGGTCGTATTGCGCGCCGACGGTCAGGTCTTGGGTCATGGCACCATAGGTCTCGACCGAGCCGATACCGTAGATGCAGGAGACTGAGGCCACGATGATCACATCGTCGCGTTCCAGAAGGGCGCGGGTGGCGGAGTGGCGCATCCGGTCGATCTGTTCGTTAATCTGGGATTCTTTCTCGATATAGGTGTCGGAGCGGGCGACATAGGCCTCGGGCTGGTAGTAGTCATAGTAGCTGACAAAATACTCGACCGCGTTTTCTGGGAAAAATCCTTTGAATTCCCCGTATAGTTGTGCGGCCAGCGTTTTGTTCGGGGCCAGGATGATTGCGGGGCGCTGTGTCGCCTCGATGATTTTCGCCATGGTAAAGGTCTTGCCGGTGCCGGTGGCCCCCAAGAGCACCTGATTGCGCTCGCCTTCATTGAGACCTTGGGACAGTTCGGCAATGGCGGTGGGCTGATCGCCCGCCGGTTCAAAATCCGAGGCCAGCAGGAAGCGCTTGCCGCCTTCGAGCTTGGGGCGGGATTTCACATCCGGCGCGGGATGGCTGAGCACGGCTGGGGTCTTGTCGGAATGGGCATAGGGCATGGGGCGCTCCTTGGGCTCGATGTCCACATTTGTTCTCTTTGGCGTTGGGTTCAAGCCCCAAAGCGGGTTGTGTTCGGGGGGATTAGTGATGTAATGATATAACATTATAAACGCAAATGGAGATGCCGATGCAACCCCGCGACCTGCGCTTGCCCGTGACCGTGCTTTCCGGATTTCTGGGGGCGGGCAAAACCACGCTTTTGAATGCGGTGCTGAATAACCGCGATGGCCGCCGGGTGGCGGTGATCGTCAATGACATGTCGGAGGTGAATATTGATGCCGACCTTGTGCGAGAGGGTGGTGCAAACCTCAGCCATACGGATGAGGCGCTGGTCGAGATGTCGAACGGTTGCATCTGCTGCACGCTGCGCGACGATTTGCTCAAGGAAGTGCGCAAACTGGCAGGTGAGGGGCGGTTTGACTATTTGCTGATCGAATCGACTGGGGTGTCAGAGCCGTTGCCGGTGGCGACCACGTTCGAATTTCGCGACGAGGCGGGCGAGAGCCTGTCGGATGTGGCGCGGTTGGACACGTTGGTTACGGTGGTGGATGCCGTGAACCTGCTCGAGAATTATTCCAGCCATGATTTCCTGTCGGATCGGGGCGAGGTGGCCGGCGAGGGCGACACGAGGACGCTGGTTGACCTGCTGGTCGATCAGATCGAGTTTGCCGATGTGATCGTTCTCAACAAGGTCAGTGATGCCGGGCCCGCGCGGCGCGATGCGGCCCGCAGTATCATCGTGGCGCTCAACCCGGATGCGCAGATCATCGAGACGGATTATGCGCAGGTCGATCCGGCGCGGATTTTTGACACCGGGTTGTTTGATTTTGCGACGGCGCATGATCATCCGCTTTGGGCCAAAGAGCTTTATGGCTTTGCCGAGCATGTGCCCGAGACTGAGGAATATGGGGTCAGTTCCTTTGTCTACCGGGCGCGGCGTCCGTTTGATCCGGCAGCCGTGCATGCGGTTCTGAATGGGCCGTTGCCGGGTGTGATCCGGGCCAAGGGGCATTTCTGGGTGGCGACGCGGCCCGAGTGGGTGGCGGAATTCAGCCTTGCAGGGGCCTTGAGCAAGGTGGGACCGCTGGGCACCTGGTGGGCGTCGGTGCCCGAAGAGCGCTGGCCCACGCATCCGCAGGCGCGGGACTATGTGATGCGGCATTGGGCGGCGCCCTATGGTGATCGGCGACAGGAGTTGGTGTTTATCGGCGCGGGCATGGACCAAGAGGCGATTACAGCAGCCTTGGATGCGGCGCTGGTTGGCAGCGAGACAGTCTTTGATCCGCTGGTGTTTCGCGGCTTGCCTGATCCCTTCCCGGTGTGGCGGCGGTCTGAGGCGGCGTGAGCGATGCGGGACCATGGCATGACGCTGGCCACTTCCGTGGCGCGGGGGGATAGCCCCGGTATCCTGCATCAGGTGACGAGGGCGGGACAAGCGGCGGCGATCTGGACGCGGCAGAGAGAGGCCGGGCTTGCCGAGTGGATTGACGGTGTGGCCGTGGAAAACTTGCCGCAGGCCCGATGCTATTGCACGGCGCAGCGTGCGCGTGCGGTGGCGCAGGCGGCCTGTGAGGGCGCAGGTTTGCCCATCGGGCGGGCGCGTGAGGCGTTGTGTGATGACATCGGCGCGCTGGCTGTCCTGTTTGGGCAGGTCATGGGGCGGAGCGCCTTGCATCTGCGGTTGGAGGTGGTGCGCGACTATGCCTGCCGCAAGTTTCATATGGATCAGGTTCCGGCGCGGCTGTTGTGCAGCTATCGCGGGGCAGGCACGGAATACGGGTTGATGCGGGCGCAGGGCGATCCGCAACCTGTGTGTCGAATGGCAACCGGGGATGTGGGCATTTTTCGCGGCGCGCTGTGGTTCGGGGACGAGATGAGCGGTGTGGTGCATCGCTCGCCGCCGATTGCCGGTTTTGGCGCGGCACGGCTTTTGTTGGTGTTGGACGTGTTGGGGGCGGCGCAGCATGGCCGGTAACCTGCGCAGCCCCGCCATACGCCGTCGGCGCGCCCATGGTCTGACCGAGTATGACCGCTTGCCGGGGCCTCTGCGCCGCTGGGTGGCACAGGCGGCGCTGCCGTGGTCGGCGCGGTCGGTGCGTGCGGTCTGGGCGCGGGCGTTGCAGGCGGCGGGGGGATGCGAGGCGGCGGCGTTGGCGCGTCTGAACCGGATCGAAGCGCGCGCGCTGGAGCGCGAGGCCTCTGTGGTTTGGGGGATGGGATATCCCACGCCAGACCTTACAGGTGACGAATCGTAGAGGGATTGTGACGCTGCGTCATACGATTCGGGCGCGGGGCATAGTGCCGCACCCACTGGGCACGCGTGGGTTTTGGAAGTGGGTCTGTCGCAATTTTGAGCACATGAGTCGTTTCAGGGCGGGCAAAAGGCCAGCAAAACAGCAGTGGAAAATTTATTTACAAAGCTGTGCCCCGATTAATGCAAGAAATTCACTGATCTTATGGGCGTTTGTCAGGATTTTGTTAATTTCTGCGCAATTTCGGCTAGGGTATGCGAAGGAATGCGGCAGAGCCTGTCACGAGGAGCAGGTGGCCGTTGGGATGGAGGATTTCAAGTCATGAGCGACGCAAACGCAACCGCAGGTGCAAAAAAAGCCGGATTTCACATTGATCAGGCCAAGTATGAGCGGATGTATGCCGATTCGATCAGTAACCCCGAAGCGTTTTGGGGGGAGCATGGCAAGCGGCTGGACTGGATCAAGCCCTACACCAAGGTCAAGAACACCTCGTTTGCGTATGACAATGTGTCGATCAAATGGTTTGAAGATGGCACGCTGAACGTGTCGGCCAATTGCATCGACCGGCATTTGGCAAAACGCGGCGATCAGACGGCGATCATCTGGGAAGCGGATGATCCCAACGAGACGCCGCAGCACATCAGCTATAAGGAACTGCACGCGCAGACCTGCAAGATGGCCAATGTGCTGAAGGCGATGGGCGTGGGCAAAGGTGACCGCGTCGTAATCTATATGCCGATGATCCCCGAGGCCGCCTATGCGATGCTGGCCTGTGCGCGGATCGGGGCGATTCATTCGATCGTTTTCGCGGGCTTCAGCCCGGACGCGCTGGGCGCGCGGATCAATGGCTGCGATGCCAAGGTGGTGATCACCGCCGACCATGCGCCGCGTGGTGGCCGCAAGACCAAGCTCAAGGATAACGTCAATCAGGCGCTGTTGCATGACACCTCGGATGTGAAGTGTCTTGTGGTGCAGCGCACCGGTGATCAGGTTGCATGGCGGCGTGATCTGGATTTCTGGTGGCATGAAGAGGCCGAGAAGGTCAGTGCCGATTGCCCGCCAGAGGAAATGAACGCAGAAGACCCGCTGTTCATTCTTTACACCTCGGGGTCGACCGGCATGCCCAAGGGCGTGGTGCATACGACGGGCGGCTATCTGACCTATGCGTCGATGACGCATGAGTATATTTTCGACTATCACGAGGGTGATATTTACTGGTGCACGGCCGATGTGGGCTGGGTCACGGGGCATAGCTATATCGTTTATGGCCCGCTGGCCAATGGGGCCACCACGCTGATGTTCGAGGGCGTGCCGACCTATCCGGATGCCGGGCGTTTCTGGCAGGTGTGCGAGCGCCACAAGGTGACACAGTTCTACACTGCCCCCACCGCCATTCGCGCGCTGATGGGCAAGGGCACCGGGCCGGTTGAAGGATCGGACCTGTCGAGCCTGCGCATTCTGGGGTCGGTCGGCGAGCCGATCAACCCCGAGGCGTGGAACTGGTACAATGAGAATGTGGGCAAGGGCAAATGCCCCATCGTGGATACGTGGTGGCAGACCGAGACCGGCGGCATTCTGATCACGCCGCTGCCCGGTGTGATCGACACGCCCAAGCCCGGTTCGGCCACCAAGCCGTTCTTTGGCGTGAAGCCCGTTGTGCTGGACGATCAGGGCAACGAGTTGGACGGCGAGACCTCGGGTGTTCTGGCGCTCAAGGATAGCTGGCCGGGGCAGATGCGCACCGTTTGGGGCGATCATAGCCGGTTTGTCTCGACCTATTTCGAGATGTTCAAAGGCTATTATTTCTCGGGCGATGGGTGCCGCCGCGACGCGGATGGCGATTACTGGATTACGGGCCGGGTGGATGACGTGATCAACGTCTCTGGCCACCGGATGGGCACCGCCGAGGTGGAATCGGCGTTGGTCGCCCATGCCACGGTGAGCGAGGCCGCCGTTGTGGGCTATCCGCATGACATCAAGGGGCAGGGCATCTATTGCTATGTCACGCTGATGGATGGGGTTGAGGCCACCGAGGCGCTGCGCACGGAACTGGGCAACTGGGTGCGTCAGGAAATCGGGCCGATTGCCAAGCCGGATGTTATCCAATGGGCACCGGGCCTGCCGAAAACCCGTTCGGGCAAGATCATGCGCCGTATCCTGCGCAAGATCGCCGAGAACGACTTTGACAGCCTTGGGGACACCTCGACGCTGGCCGATCCGTCGGTCGTGGACGAGCTGATTGCCAATCGCACCAAAGCCTGAGAGGGGACTCGTGATGGACGGAAGCGACACGCCCCGTAACGCCGCCAATCTTGTTCTGCTTGGACCGCCGGGTGCGGGCAAGGGCACGCAAGCCCGGATGCTGGAGGAGCAATTCGGGCTGGTGCAACTGTCGACCGGCGACCTATTGCGCGCGGCTGTGGCGGCGGGCACCGAGGCGGGTCGTGCGGCCAAGGCAGTGATGGAGGCGGGGGATCTGGTGTCTGACGCAATCGTCATCGCCATTCTGCGCGACCGTCTGGCCGAGCCGGACTGTGCCAAGGGCGTGATCCTTGACGGGTTCCCGCGCACCACGGTGCAGGCCGAGGCGTTGGATGGTCTCTTGGCGGAAATCGGTCAGGGCATCCGGTCGGCGATCAGCCTAGAGGTGGATGACGCGGCGATGGTGACGCGGATTTCGGGCCGCTACACCTGTGGCGGTTGTGGTGAAGGCTATCACGACAGCTTTAAGATGCCGAACGTTGCCGGCATCTGTGACAAATGCGGTGGCACCGAGATGAAGCGGCGCGCCGATGACAATGCGGAAACGGTGGAACAGCGGCTGCGCGCCTATCATGCGCAGACCGCGCCGTTGATTTCCTATTATGGATCGCGCGGCGTTCTGGCCCGCGTCGATGCGATGGCCGAAATCGAGGCCGTTGCAAGAGAGCTGAACGCCATCGTCGCCAAGGCGGTTGCGTAAAGGAGTGCCCGTGCCGGGATGGTCCCGGCGCGGTCTGGAGGAAGCCGTTATAAAAGGGAGGGCACGCTTTGTCCGATCAAGAAAGAGCGAACGCTTATTGGAAGGCCAATCTGCGTCTTATCACATGGAGCCTCGTGGTCTGGTTCTTTGCCTCGTTTGGCTTTGGCATTTTGCTGCGGCCCATGCTCTCGGGGATCGCCATTGGCGGCACCGATCTTGGGTTCTGGTTCGCGCAGCAAGGGTCGATCATCGTCTTTCTGATTTTGATCTTCTTCTACGCCTGGCGGATGAACAAACTCGATGCCGAACATGGCGTCGGTGAAGAATAAGTAGGGGGAGGGACAATGGATCAAACAACACTCAATATCATCGTCGTTGGCCTCAGCTTCGTGCTTTACTTCGGTATCGCGATCTGGGCCAAGGCGGGATCTACGGCTGAATTCTATGCTGCGGGACGCGGCGTGAATCCGGTCGTCAACGGGATGGCAACGGCGGCGGACTGGATGTCGGCGGCCTCGTTCATCTCGATGGCGGGTCTCATCGCCTTTGTCGGCTACAACAACTCGACCTTCCTGATGGGCTGGACGGGTGGTTACGTGCTGATGGCCATGCTGCTTGCGCCCTATCTGCGCAAGTTCGGCAAATACACGGTGCCCGAGTTCGTGGGCGACCGGTTTTACAGCAACAAGGCCCGCGTTGTGGCCGTTATCGCCCTGATCACCATGTCGGTGACCTATGTGATCGGTCAGATGGCGGGTGCCGGTGTGGCCTTCTCGCGTTTCCTTGAGGTGGACAACACCACCGGCCTTTTGATCGCGTCGGCTGTGGTTTTCGTTTACGCCGTTCTGGGCGGGATGAAGGGCATCACCTATACGCAGGTGGCACAGTATTGCGTTTTGATCGTCGCCTATACGATTCCGGCGATCTTTATCTCGCTGCAGCTGACCGGCCATGTTCTGCCGCAGTTGGGCCTGTTTGCTGAGCACACGGCGTCGGGTCAGTATCTGCTGGTGACGCTGGACGGCCTGCTGAACGATCTGGGCTTTAATCAGTATACGTCGGGGTCCAGCCCGTGGCTGATGGCGCTGTTCACCTTGTCGCTGATGATCGGCACCGCCGGTCTGCCGCATGTGATCATCCGCTTCTTCACCGTTCCCAAAGTGTCTGATGCACGTTGGTCGGCTGGTTGGGCGCTGGTCTTTATCGCGCTGCTGTATCTCACCGCTCCGGCTGTGGGTGCGATGGCGCGTCTGAACATCATGACCACCATGTGGCCGCAGGGTGTGCAGGGCGAAGCTGTGGCTGTGGACGAACTTCCCGATTGGTTCCGGACCTGGTCTGCCACTGGCCTCTTGGCTGTGGAAGACAAGAACGGCGACGGCAAGATCCAATACTACAACGAAAAGAGCGAAGCGATGACTGCGCTGGCGGCCGAGCGTGGCTGGCAGGGCAACGAGCTTGTCACCTTCAATCAGGACATTCTCGTGCTTGCAAACCCGGAAATTGCGGGTCTGCCGGGTTGGGTTATTGCACTTATCGCCGCAGGCGGTATCGCGGCAGCCCTCTCGACGGCGGCGGGTCTGCTCTTGGCCATCTCTTCGGCGGTGAGCCACGACCTGATCAAATCGACGATCAATCCCGGCATCTCGGAAAAAGGCGAGCTTTTGGCAGCCCGTATTTCGATGGCGGCGGCGATCTGTGTGGCGACCTATCTCGGTCTCAACCCTCCGGGCTTTGCGGCTCAGGTTGTGGCCTTGGCGTTCGGTTTGGCGGCGGCGTCGCTCTTCCCGACACTGATGATGGGCATCTTCTCGAAGCGGATGAACTCTGCTGGTGCAACCGCTGGCATGCTGGCCGGTCTGCTCTCGACCACGCTCTACCTGTTCCTCTACCTGGGTTGGTTCTTTATCCCCGGCACAAACATGTTGACCCCGGATCAATACCTGTTCGGTATTCCGCCGACCCACTTTGGGCCGATTGGTGCGCTGCTGAACTTTGGTGTTGCGTTCATCGTGGCAAGCATGACGGCAGAACCGCCGCAGGAAATTCAGGACCTGGTCGAAAGCGTGCGTATTCCGCGCGGTGCCGGCACGGCCGTGAACCACTAAGCAAGCAATGGACAGGGGCGGCGCGTGCCGCCCCTTTTCCCTCTGCCGCCCGCCGATATTTCCGGAAACCGGGTGCTTTTAGGTGATTTCCCACCATATCCGAGGAGAGCCGCGCCCGATGAGCGACGTCAAACCCGATCCCATTGACAGCCTGACACGCCATGCGCCGTTTTCCGGCTTGCCGCATGTGTTGCGCAGTGCGTTGGCCCCCAAGCTGGCACGGGTGGTTCTGGAGCAGGGTGTTGTGCTTTTTGAGAAAGGCGCGCCGCTGGCGGGGCTTTACGTGGTCGAGACAGGCGGGCTCGATATCGAAACGGGGCATGCCGATCTGGTGTCGCATCGTGGGCCGGGCGACATCATGGGCGAGCGCGGCCTTTTGCGCGATGGCAATGCGCTGCTGACGGCACGGGCGGCGGAACCCTCGGAGTTGGTCGTCGTGCCGCGCGAGGCGTTTCTGGACCTGATGGAGCAGTCGGATGAGATCGCACGCTGGTTCGCGCGGGCACGGCCCACGGCGCAGGGCGATGACGGCCCCTATGCCACGGGTCTGACGGCGCTACAGGTGTCGGATCTGATGACCGCGACGCCGATCACCTGCACCCCCGACGCCACGGTCAAGGATGTGGCGCGCCTGATGCGGGACAATGTGATTTCGTCGGTCGTGGTGATGGAGGGCGCGCGTCTGGCGGGCATTATCACCGTGCGCGATCTGGCCAATAAGGTGCTGGCCGAAGGGCTGGGCGGTGACATCCGCGTGGCGCAGGTGATGACGCCGGACCCGGTGACGATTGAGCCGGGGCGTCTAGGCCTAGATGCGTTGATGCTGTTGTCGGAACTCAAGGTCAATCACCTGCCGGTGGCGCAGGGTGGGCGGGTGCTGGGCATGATCGGCAAAACCGATTTGTTCCGCCAACAGGCCGCAACGGCAAGCCATATGGTCGCCGATATTGCCAGCGCTGACACAGCCGAAGACATGGCGCATGTCATGGAGCGAGTGCCGATGCTGTTGGTACAATTGGTACAGGCCGGGGTGCGGCCACAGTCGATCACGCGGCGCATTACCGATATCACCGATGCGATTACCCGGCGTTTGCTGAGGCTGGCAGAGCAGCAGCTTGGCCCGGCCCCGGTGCCCTACCTTTGGGCGGCCTGCGGCAGTCAGGGGCGGCGCGAGCAGACGGGGGTGAGCGATCAGGACAATTGCCTGATCATCGACGACAGTGTCCTGCCCGAGCATGATGCCTATTTCGCCGCGCTGGCCAAATATGTCAGCGACGGGCTGAACACCTGCGGATTTTTCTATTGCCCCGGCGATATGATGGCGACCAATCCGCGCTGGCGGCAGCCGCGCCGGGTTTGGCGGAGCTATTTCGCACGCTGGATCGCGCAGCCGGATACAGAAGCGCAGATGCTGGCCTCGGTCATGTTCGACCTGCGGGCGATTGCGGGGGAGAATGCGCTGTTTGACGATTTGCAGGCCGAAGTGCTGGCAAGTGCGCGCAAGAATTCGATCTTTGTCGCGCATATGGTGTCTAATTCGCTAAAGCATACGGTGCCCTTGGGCCTTTTGCGCGGATTTGCCCTGATCCGGTCGGGCGAGCATAAGAACACGATTGACCTTAAACATTCGGGCGTGGTGCCGGTGGTTGATCTGGGGCGGATTTACGCGCTCTTGGGATCGCTTGAGGTGGCGGGCACGCGCGAGCGGATCACGGGGGCACGGGCGGGGGCAGTGATTTCCGAGAGCGGTGCGCGCGATTTGCTGGATGCCTATGACCTGATCGCGGAAACGCGGTTGCGGCATCAGGCGGCGCGCATCCGCGCGGGGCGCAGCCCGGACAATTTCATGGCCCCCGCCGATCTATCGGACCTTGAGCGCAATCACTTGCGAGATGCGTTCATGGTGGTCAAGACCATGCAATCGGCCATTGCACAATCCAGAGGAGCACCGGGATAACTTATGTTTTTTGAATTGATCGCCACTTTCGCCGTTGGCATCGCCGCCGCCGGTCTGGCCCTTGTTGCGGGGCATCTGAGCCGGGGCCGGTTGCCGCGGTATTCCGCGCCGATCTTGGCGGGTATTGCGATGCTCTGCTATGCGATCTGGTCGGAATACACTTGGGCGGATCGCACGCTGAGCACCTTGCCAGAGAGTGTCGAAGTGGTGAGCGCTGTAGAAGAAGCAAGGTTCTGGAAGCCTTGGACCTATGTGGTGCCGCAGGTCACGCGGATGATGGTGCTGGACCGGGCCGGGGTTCAGACCAACCCGACGGTGCCGGAAATCCTGTTGGCGGATATCTATCTCTTTGGCCGTTGGGCCGTGCCGGTCAAGCGTCCGCAACTGGTGGATTGCGCCAAGGCGGCGCGAGCCGATGTAAGCGAGGCGGCGCTGGCCGATCCATCGCAGGCCGAGTGGCTGGTCGTTGGGGTGGAGGACCCCGTGATCACGGCACTTTGCCAAAGCTAAGTCAGTCGTAACCGGGAGAGGAGGCCCGTCATGCCTGAAAAAACCGTTCTGCTGGTGGAAGATGAGGATAATATCGCGCTGGCGCTTGAGCATCTGATCGGGCGGGCGGGATACCGGCTTCGGCGGGTGGCCACGGGCAATGCAGCCCTGGAGGCAATGGCCGAGGACCGGCCCGATCTGGTGGTTCTGGATGTGATGCTGCCCGAGCGGTCGGGCTATGAGATATGCCAGATGATCCGCGCCGATGCCGCCCTCAAGGGGATCAAAGTGCTGATGATGACCGCCGGCGGCGGCGAGGTTGAGCGCCGCAAGGGGCTGGCGGTTGGGGCGGATGCGTTTATGACCAAGCCCTTTGCCACCGCTGATCTGACCGCGCAGATCGGCGAGTTGCTGGCCGGGGCGGATCATGATTGAACGCCTGACAGCGCGTTTGGGCCTCAGGCTCCGGTTCGCGCTGTTTTTTGCTGCTCTTGGGTTGGGGGGCGCGGGGGTAATCGCGGGCGCGCTTTGGTTTGGCTATGCGCGGGCGGGCGGGCCGCTGGATGGCTATGTCATCGGCGGAATGGTTGCGACGCTGGGGGTGATGGGGCTTTCGGCGTGGATCGGTCTTTTGTTTGATGAGAACGTGGCCAAGCCCATTCTTGCGCTCGCCTCGGACCTGACCACGCGGGCGCGGGCCGATGTGGATTTGCAGATCAACGAGACGCAGGCCAAGCATTTGAGCACGCTGGCCCCTGCCGCCAATGCGATCAACGCAGCCCTTTCAGAGGCGCGCGCCGCGCGCGCCCGCGCGGTAGAGCGCGAGACGGCGCGGATTGCCCGCGAAAAGGCGCTGTTCGAGGCGCTGTTTCGTGATCTGGGCGAGGGGGCGGTGGTGGCCACGCCCGACAACCGCGTCATGCTTTATAACCGTATGGCGCAAGAGCTGTTGGGGGAGATTGGCCTTGATCGTCCGCTGTCGAATGTTCTGCGCCCCGAGCCCATTATGGAGGCACTGTCGCGGATGCAGGATGCGCGGGTGCGCGGGCGTATCGAGGCCGAGACATTCCTTGCGGCCTCTGCGAACGGCAAGCGGTTTCTTTTGGGCCGTGTGAGCCCGATCCTGTCCGATGAGGAACTATCGGGGCATGTGCTTATCTTCCGCGATGCGACCGAGGATCTAAGCGCGCATGCGCAGCAGGATCATCTGTTCAACAGGCTGTTGGAAGGGGTGCGCCGACCTGCGGCCACCATTGGTGCGTTGCTGGATGTGCTGCAATCCGCCGAGGATCTGCCCCCCGAGAGCCGCGCCAAGTTTCGCAAAGGGATCGAGGACGAAGTGGCGCGGCTGTTTGAGTGTCTGCGCGAGATGGGCGCGCTGCATGCCGGGATAAAATCCCGAAGCTGGCCGATGTCGCCGGTTGCTGCGGCGCATGTGTTCGACGGCTTGAGCGTGCAGGCGCCGGTGCCGCTAGGGGTGGTGCGCAGCGAGGCGATGCTGAGTTGCGATGGCTTTGCCGTGACCACGCTTTTGGGCGGCATCCTTGGGCATCTCGCAGAGGAGGGCACGCGCGACGGATTCAGCCTGAGTGCCGAGCCGGACGGGGCGGAAACGCGTCTGATCCTGAGTTGGCAGGGTGAGGCGGTGACGGATGGGCAATTGACCGGCTGGCTTAAGGCGCCACTGTCCACCGCCTATGGGGATTATTCGGGCCGTGATGCGCTGAGCGCGCATCAGACCGATGTCTGGGCCGAGGCGGGGGCAGGCGGGCATCGCATCGTGCTGCCTTTGGCCACCGCTGCGCCACCGCTGGAGCCGGGGGATGCGCGGCCCGAGTTTTATGATTTCAACCTGCCTGAGGTGGCGGGCGGGGAATTGGCCGACCGGCCCCTGTCTGACCTGAGTTTCGTGGTGTTTGACACCGAAACCACCGGCCTTTCGCCACGGGGCGGGGATGAGATCGTGCAGATTGCCGGGCTGCGTATCGTCAACGGGCGCATTCTGCGCGGCGAGAGTTTCGATATGCTGGTCAATCCGGGCCGCCCGATTCCGCCTGCCTCGACGCGGGTGCATCATATCAGCGATGACATGGTACAGGACGCGCCGGATATCATCGAGGCTGGGCGGCGGTTTCATGATTTTTGCCAAGGGGCGGTGCTGGTCGCGCATAACGCGCCGTTCGATCTGGCGTTTCTGCGGCTCAAGGAAAAGGTGATCGGGCGGCGGTTCGACAATCCGGTGCTGTGCACGGTGCTGATGTCGGCGGGGCTGTTCGACCATAGCGGGCAGCATACGCTGGATGCGCTTTGCGAGCGGTTCGGGATCACCATCCCGCCTGAGGCGCGGCATACGGCAATGGGCGATACGGTTGCCACGGCTGAGGTCTTTGTGCGGATGCTGGGCCTCTTGCAGGCCAAGGGTGTCACCACGCTGGGGGGCGCTATTGCTGAAGAGGGGCGGATGACCAAGATTCGCAAGGCGCAGAATTACTGAAGCCCGCAGGCCTGAGGCATTTTTGCGCCCGCCTCTTGGCAATCCCGCCCCCCTGACCGATATGGAACCTATGGGACACAAGATTGCGACCTGTTCATATTGCGGCACGCGTGCGGTTCTGGTGTTGGACCGGACTCGGCATGAGCTGGCCTGTTCGAGTTGTGGCGCGCCGCTGCATGAGATGAAGGCGATGCCCACGCGCGAGACTGGGGCTGTGCGGCCCAAAGCGCGACCGATGCCGCTGCCCCGGCAGGACTATGGGCCAGAGCGGCAGGTGCCGCCCCCTGCCCGCAAAGTGAAGCGCCGCAAGGGGTTTGGGCGGCGGATGCTTGAGGAAATCTGGGACACGGTCGAGGATATATTCGACTGACGCGAAGGCTGCGCCGGGCGCTCACATGCAGTCACAGGTATATTACAATCCCTTTATATTCTTAGAATCGGACCTACATTTGTCCCAGAGGCTTCGATACGGAACATCGTTGCCTTCTATCACTGTCCCTCGTTCCGCGACTGGCGCCCAAGTTGATAACTTGGGCGCTTTTTTCTGGGCGCAATCCGTGTTTGATAGGGCCATGAGCGAAAATTACAGCGATTCCCATCTGCGCGACATCCTGACACGCACCCGGCGTGTCGCGGTTATTGGCGTGTCCATGAACCCGGTGCGCCCGAGTTATTATGTGGCGCGCTACCTCAGCCTTAAGAAATACGCGGTGGTTCCGGTCAATCCGGGCCATGCCGGGGAGGTTCTGTTTGGACAGACGGTTGTGGCGGGCTTGAGCGATATTGAAGGTCCGGTCGATCTGATCGACATTTTCCGCCGATCCGAGCATGTCGGGCCCATCGTGGAAGAGGCGTTGGAGGTTTTGCCGGGGCTGCGCACGGTCTGGATGCAGATCGGGGTTGAGAATGCAGAAGCGGCCGAAATGGCGCGGGCGCGCGGCGTTGACGTGGTGATGAACCGCTGCCCCAAGATCGAGTATCAGCGCCTGTTCGGTGAGCTGCGCATGGGCGGGTTCAACACGGGCGTGATTTCGTCCAAGCTGTGAGCCGCATCAATTGCCGCCCAAAAGGCGCAGCGGCATCAGGCGTTCTTGGACCAGACGCACCACGATGGGCACGACCAACAGGATCATCAGGACCGTTCCCGCAATCCGAAGTGCGCGGCGGCGGCGCTCGTGCCGCAGGCGCACCACGGGGATTGTGACGACCGGCGTGATCTCAAGCTCTTTTTCCAATTGGGCGGCGCTGCGGATCGCCGGATTGAGAAGTTCGAGTGTGATGACAAGCGCCAAGCCCAAGACAAGGCTGGCCAGTGCCCCGGCGATCGCCAGTTTCTTGCGGCTGGCCGAGACCGGGAATTGCGGCGGAATGGCCGTTTCCAGAATTTCAAAGCGTTCCTGTTGCTGGCGCGACTCCAGCACGCTGGCCATTTCCGCCTCGACCCGGCTGGTGGTGATCGTGCTCAATTGGTCCTGCAATTGCGTTAGATCACGGGTGAGCGCGCCCAATTCCCGCTCGACGCGGGGGGCGGCGGCAAGGGCGGCCTCGTTCTGGGCGATGCGGGCCGAGACCAGCGCGCGCTGATCCGTCAATTGACCGATCTGGCGGGCAAACACCTCTTGCCGCTGACGGGTGGCTTCGGTTTCCAACGAGATGATCTGCTGGTCAAGGTCGAGCAGGGTTTCGTTCAGGGTGCGCAACTCTTCGCGCACCGGCGTGATGCTGGAGGGCAGCGATGCGCCGTTGGCGCGTTTGAAATCGGCGATCACGCCTTCGACTTCGGCGATCTGGGCGCTGACGCGGGCCTCTTCGGCGCTAAAGAAATCGAGCGTTTCGCGCACGAGGTCCATGCGCCGCTCGCGGTTCTGGGTGATCACGGTTTCAACGAAATCATTGGCCACCTCGGCGGCCTTGACCGGATCGTTGAGATTGACCGTCACGCTGAGACCGGAAGGCGCGGTTGCCGGGCCCATACCGGGAATGCCAACGGTAATCGGCGTGATCCGGGCGGAAATGCGCAGTTGATGCACCTTCTCGGCAAGCGGCATATTCGGGACATTGGCAAAGAGGCCATGCCGCTCGATCACCTTGACCAGATTGTCACGCGCCATCAGGCGCTGCTCGATCAGTTGCAGGCGGTGGTTGGCATCGGTGGCGATGGTCTGCCCGGTCAGATCGCGGCCCACTTGTGGCGATTCGATCTGGATGACGGCGGTGGCCTGAAATACCTTGGGCTGGTTGAGGGCGATGATGACCGAGAGGATCGCGCCCACCACACCCACAAGCGCGATAAGCCAGAGCCTGCGGCGCAGGAGCCGCATCACATCGGGCATGGATTGAATCGCGCTCATGGCTTGCCTATCGGTGTCGTTTCAAGGTCATCAACTTGGTCGCTGACAACAAAAAGCCGCTCGGGATGTTTCATGCTGACGGAAGGGCCCGCGCAGGCGGGCTACCATCCTATCAGCCGAATGCCCCCAAACGGCCCTGACAGATTTAGGTCTCAACTTGGCCACAATCTAGCAATCGTGCCACAATTTCGCCACAGGTTATTTGTCGAGCTTTGGAAACACTGTGTTCAGAGGCGGTGCAGCGTGACGAGGGCCGCTAGGATATCGCCGGTTTGCAGGCTGTGTCCGGCAAAGTGCGTGCCGCGGGCGAAGGGGGGGCAAGCGATCTGGAGTTGGGCGGAAAAGCGGTGCGATCCGTCAAAGGTGATTTCGAGGTCGTGGAAGGACAGCAGCCTGCGGCTTTGGGCATATTGCGCCTTGTAGGTGGCCTCTTTGGCGCAAAAGAGGCGGCGGGAGAGGAGGCCGCTGGGGTCTTGGGCCAATGCTGCGCGCTCGATCGGGGTGCAGATCGTGACTAGGATATCCTCGGGCAGGGGCAAGGCGGGTTCAAGATCAAGACCAAGCCCGGCCCAATGCTCGGACAGGCCCACCAAGGCCAGACAGGTTCCGGCGCTATGGCTGATCGTGCCGGTCACGCCCTGAGGCCAGAGCGGCGCACGGTCCGGGGCCATGGCAATTGCGGTCGGCGGAAGGCCGAGTATCGCCATCGCGGCGCGTGCGGCACGTCTGCCTGCCGCGAACTCACGGCGGCGTGCGGGCACCGCGCGGGCGATGGCGGCGGTCTCGATAGGCCAGAGGCCGGTTGCCTCTGCCGCAAGATCGCAGGCGGCCAGTGCCAGCCCCTTGGGCAAAAGCGGCCGAAGCGCCGATATCAGCGCCTCGCTCACCCGTGCCGTGCCGCGCGCATGGCGCGGCGGCGGGCCATGGCATCGGCCCGCGCATCGGCCCGACCGGGGGCCGGGGCCGCAGCGGGGGTATTGGCGGGCGTCGGGGCCACGTCGCCCCGCAATTCCGCCACACGTGCGGCCAGAGTGGCGAGTTTCGGGCAGCGGAAGATATCGGTGATGCTGAGCCGGTCGACCGCCAGCGTGCTGCGAATTTCGCGATGCGCCTGCACCGCCAAGAGCGAATGACCGCCCAGATCAAAGAAACTGTCCTGCGCGCCGATCTCGGACACGCCCAAGATCCGCGCCCAGATCGCCGCGATATCACGCTCTATCGTATTGGCAGGCGTGACCGGCTTGGGGGCGGCGGCGGGGCGGGGGGCCTTCACTTGCGTTTCCGGCGCAGGCAGCGCTTTGCGGTCCACCTTGCGGTTGGGGGTGAGGGGGAAGTGATCCAGCAGCATGACATGCGCCGGGATCATGTGGGCGGGCAGATGCGTGGCCAGATGCGCGCGCGCGGCCTCGGGTGTGGTTGTACCGCGCAGATAGGCGACAAGGCGCATGTCGCCGGGGGTATCCTCGCGCGCCAGCACCACCGCTTGTGCGACACCTGCGCAGCCCTCGAGTGCGGCCTCGATCTCGCCCAGTTCAATGCGGTAGCCGCGCAGTTTCACCTGCGCATCGGCACGACCGATGAAATCGAGCCGCCCGTCAGCGCGCCAGCGCACCAGATCGCCGGTGCCATAGATGCGCCCGCCCGTGCGAAACGGATCGGGGCGAAAGCGGTCTGCTGTCAGATCGTCGCGCCCGAGATAGCCGCGCGTGACGCCATCGCCGCCAATCCAGAGCTCTCCGGCTGTGCCGACGGGCACTGGCTGCATCTCGGAATCCAGAACATACGCCTGCGTATTGGAAATGGGCGTGCCGATGGGGCAGGGGCCGGGTGTGTCTTCGGCGGGGCCGGTGGTGGACCAGATGGTGGTTTCGGTGGGGCCATACATATTCTCGATGCGCGCGCGCGTGACTTGACGCAACTCTTGCACCAGAGAGCCGGGCAGCGCCTCGCCGCCCAGCATGAGATACCGCAGCCGCCCGAGGGCGTGGCGGGATTCGTCATTCATGGCGATCATGCGCGCCATGGACGGTGTGCATTGCAGATGCGTGACACCGTGGCGCAGGATTTGTGCGGCGATGGAAAAGTCATCGGGCGCGATGGCCCCCACGCGGTTCGAGCGTTCCAGCACGCGGGCGAGCGGGCGCAGCCCATCAAGCACCTGCCGCGCGGGAATGCCATAGTCGATGAGGCAGGCCACCTCATCCACGCCAATGCGTTTCAATCCCTCGACGCGCGCGACGCAATCCTCGACAGTGCCAAAAAGGCCGGACTCCTCGAAATAGCGCTCGAAGGCGAAATCGAGGATGCCGTCGAGTTCCTCTTCGCTGAGCGATCCGAGGTCCAATTCAAACGGGTTGCTCACACCCTGGGGGCGTTTGAAGGCGGGAAAGGCCCAAGCGTATTGTTTGATGAGGGCGGCGGCGGAGCGCAGATAATCCTTCATCGGTTCGCGCGCCACGCGCCGCGCCTCGTCGCGGGTTTCGGCCACATAGCTATGCAGCATCAAGGTCACGGTAAAGGCATCCGGATCATGGCCCGCCTCGCGCAGGGCGTTGCGGTAGAGCGTGATCTTGCCCGCCACCTCGTCAATGGATTGGCCCAAGAGATGCGTCAGCACATTGGCCCCATGTGCGCCCGCCTCGCGCCATGTTTCGGGGTTGCCGGCAGTTGTCACCCAGACGGGCAGCGCCTTGGACACCGGGCGCGGTTGCGTCACCACGGCGTGCAGCGTGCCATCGGCGCGGGGGAATTCCACCGCCTCGCCGCGCCAGAGGCGGCGCAGATCGCGGATCGCCTCGAACATCGCGGGCTTGTTGTTGGGCGGGGTATTTTGCGGGCGCAGGATGAAATCATCAGGGTGCCAGCCGCTTGCAATCGCCAGCCCGGCGCGCCCGTTGGTTAGGTTGTCGATCACTGCCCATTCTTCGGCAATGCGGGCAGGATGGTGGAGCGGGGCCACGCAACTGCCCGCGCGCACGGCGATGTTCTGCGTAACGGCAGCGACGGCTGCGCCGGTTACCGAGGGGTTTGGATAGGGGCCGCCAAAGGCGTGGAAATGTCGCTCGGGTGTCCAGACCGCGCAAAAGCCGTGGGTGTCGGCGAATTGCGCGCCCTCGAGCAGGGATTTGTATTTGTCGCGCCCGGAACCGTCGTCATTGCCCCAATAGTAAAGGCTGAATTGCATCCCCCGGTCAGAGGTGGCGAGTTGCCCCGACGAGACCAATGCGCGGCTTTCCTCGCCGCTGAGGATCACGGTGTAGCCGCGCGCGAGGGTGTAGAAGAGTTCGAGCACGGAAATGTCGAAATTGAGGCTGGTCACCGCAAGCCAGACCGCGCCCGGTTCTGCCGGGATACGGGTATCCATCCCGGCAAAGAAATTGCCGACGTTGCGATGCGTGACCATGACGCCCTTGGGGCGGCCCGTCGAGCCGGAGGTATAGATCACATAGGCCAGATCGTCAGGGCCTGCGCCGCCGTCAACCTCTGTGTCGGGTGCGTCGGCAAGGCGAGCGTCGGTGTCGAGCGTGAGGGTCTGCGCCGTTGGCGGTAGGGTATGGGCCACGTCAGAACGGGTGACGACCACACGTGCGCCACTGTCGCTGAGGTAGAGCGCCAGACGCTCGGCGGGATAGGCCGGGTCCATCGGCACATAGGCCCCGCCCGCCTTCCAAATGGCCAAGGCGGTGGCCAGCATATCGGCAGAGCGCGGCAGGCAAAGGCCCACCAACACGCCGGGGCCAACGCCCATCTGGCGCAGCACATGGGCGATGCGGTTGGCGCGGGTGTCTAGGGCTGCGTAGGTGAGGGTTTCGGCCTCGAATACCACGGCGCGGGCCTGAGGCGTTTTGGTGATCTGGGTGGCGATCAGGCGGTGCAGGGGGCGGGCGTCATAGGGGGTGTCGGTGCGGTTCCACGCCTCTGTGACCAGCTTGCGCTCGGTCTCGGGCATGGGGGCGCGGTCGCCATGGGCAAGCGCCTCGAGCCGCCGTGCCAGCAGATCGGCCATGGTGGGCGAGAGCCGCGCGGCGTCATAGGTGAGCGTGGGCCTGTCGGAAAGGTCGATGGTCAGCGCCGTGCCAGGGATAAGGCCGCGCCCCGCGAGACGCAGGCCGATATGCGGGGTTTGTGCGGCGTCAAGCGCCGGGTCACGGGCAAAGAGATCAAGCGCGAAGGCCCCGCGCGCCTCGGCCTCTGCGACGGCGTGGGGCAGGTCTGTTATGGCGTGGGGCAGGTCTGCTATTGCCACTGGCACCCAAGGGCAGACATGGCCCGGCCGGGCTGCGGCCTCGACCGCCGCACCTGCATAGGCGATATGCGTGGCCTCTGCGCCGCCCAAGCGCGCGGCCCAGAGGCCGATGGCCTCGAACGCATCGGCGGGCAGATCAAGCGGGCGGCGTTCTTCTGCGCCTGCACCGTTGCCCAAGGGCAGGGTGACGGGACGCATCGCGCGCAAAGCGCTGCGCCAATAGCCATCTTGCGGCGCAAGTTCTGTCAAAAAGCCGGTGACGGCATCGGTGGTCAGCACGGATCCCACGGCGATCTCGGTAAGATCGACCGCGCCACCCTCTGGCCCGGTCAGCGCGCTGAGCCGCAGCGCGCCCGAAGCGGTGGCAACGGTCAGGCGCGTGGCCTCGACGCTGAGAACCAGCCCCGGCGTGCCGCTGCCCGGCACGACCTCGGCCCGGCCCACGAGAAGCACGCGGTCGCCCGCAATGATCCGCGTCTTGTTGAGCGGGTTGGCATAGCCGCCGTGATCAAGCGCGCGCACCAGCCGCGCCAAGGATTCGGCGGGTTGGGTGAAATCGAGGCAGAGCCCCTCGGGGCGCTGATCGCGGGCGAAATAGCTGCGCGCGCTGAGGTCTTGGGTCTGCGCCGTGATGGCGCCCTGTTCGAGGGCCGTGATCACATCGGCAAAGCTGTCGAGCGCTGCGGCATAGCATTTCGCGTTGAGGGTAAAGGCGGTTTCATCCCCGGCGATGTCGACCATGCGCTGTGTCAGAATGCGCCCCTCGTCTACCCCGCCTTCGATCAGGTGCCAGGTGATGCCATGCTGTGCCTCGGCGTTCAGAATGGCCCAGACCGGCGCATTGAGACCGGCGTAGCGCGGCAGTGGGCCATCGTGGAAATTGACCGCGCCGCCTGTGGCGCGCGCCAGCACGGTTTGCGGCAGAAGATCGAGATTGGCGATGGACAAGAGCCAGTCACAGCGTAGATCGCCCAAGCGCTCGGCCAGCCCCGGACCGGGGGGCACGATGCGCAGCCCCTTGGCCTCGGCCCAAGCCGCCACATCCGCGTGGCGGGTGATCACCGCCGCGATGCCATGCCCACGCGCGAGCCAAGCCGTGCCACAGTGCAGGGCTAGGGATTCGTTGCCGATCAAGAGGGCCTGCATCATGGCTTGATCCTTTTTGGTCTGTTCAGCGCTGCGCCAAGATCGCCCAGCACCAGATCGCGCAGGAAATGTGGCGGGCTGCCTGCGCCCTTGCGGCGCAGAAGCCGCCAGAGCGTGCCAAGCCCGGCCCCCAGCACATGCGCCAGCGTGACAAGGGCGAGATAGGCGGCGCCGTGGTTCTTGGTGAAATAATAGCGGCGTGAGGCGAACCAATAGGCGGGCACGCGGTTCCATCCCTTCATGCCCGTGCTGACCGAGCCGATATGTTCGACCCGGCTGTTGGCGACAAAATCGGTGCGCCAGCCCGCGCGCGCGGCGCGCAGGCAGAGGTCGGTTTCCTCGAAATAGAGAAAGAACCGCTCGTCAAAGCCGCCGATTTGATCAAGCACGTCTTGGCGGATCATCAGGCTGGCCCCGGCCAGCCAATCGACGGTTTGTGTGGTCTGGGGCACGGGCAGGGGCACGGTGTGATTGCGCAAAAGGCGGCTGAAGGGGCCGATCCGCGCGGCCCCTTCGAATTCGCCCAAGATCGAGGGAAAGCGAAAGCAGGTGACATGCGCTGCCCCATCGGGGCCGTGGATATAGCTGCCTGCAAGGCCGGTTTTGGGATGGGTTTCCAGATGGTCGAGCAAGGCGGCGATCGCATCCGGGGCGGGAAAGGCATCGGAATTGAGGATATAGACGTAATCAGGCTGGGTGCCGTCGCTGAGACCGGCGCGCATGCCTGCGTTATTGCCCGCGCCAAAGCCGCCGTTATGCCCGGATTGCACCACGCGCACGCGGTCCCAATCGGCTGTGGCACCCTGCATCGTTTCGAACGAACCATCGCCGGAATTGTTGTCGACCAGCACGATTTCGCCGGCAATGCCCTGCATGGCGCGCAGAGCGGCCCCTGCCGCCTTGAGGCTCATGTCGGGTGTGCGCCAGTTGAGCACGATTGTAAGGACGCGGGGGGCAGTCATTCCGCGGCCTCACGGTGATCGGGGGCGGCGGGTAGGGATTCGGCTGCCGCGATCACCCGGCGCAGGCGCGCGGCCAGCACGCGCACATTGGGTTCAAGCACCATGGAGTCATGCGTTCCGGGCACCTCTGTCACCTGCACCTGTGGGGCAAAGCCGGACCAGTCATTGTCAGGCAGAACATAAGCGCGCTCGCTGCTGACCCACCGCCCGTCCGAGACCTGCCATTTGCCCACCAGCGGCGGGCGGAAGAGATGCAGCGCGCCCGCCCATGGCCGCACCTGATATTTCGCGATGGCGCGGTAAAAGGCGGCCTCGATGGCGCTGTCGTGGAAGTGATGCGCGTCGGTTTCTGACGCGGGTTTGGGGCGGCGTTTCGTGATTTCCCACGCCAGCCTGCGCGCCGCCCAACGCAGCGGATAGAGCGGGCCGCCAGCCTTGAGTTCCTGCCCTTGGATCATCAGCCGGTCGCGGCGCGAGAGGGGGCGGCGCAGTGGCAGCGGCGTATCGAGCATGACAATGAGTGCCACCTCTTCGCCCGCCGCGTGCAGTTGCTGCGCCATTTCATAGGCGGTGATACCACCGCCAGAAAAGCCACCCAAGAGATAGGGGCCGTGCGGCTGTATCTGCCGGAGTTCGCCGATCATGTCGGTTGCGGCCTCGGTCAGATCGTCGTGCGGGGCCGCCCCGCCATAAAGGCCGCGTGCCTGAAGGCCGTAGAAGGGCCGATCCTCGCCCAAGAGATGGGCCAGATGCCGCAGGTTCAGCACATTGCCGAACATGCCCGCGACAAGGAAGAAGGGGGTTTTCGGCCCGCCTTCGCCCCGGTGCATCGGCACCAGATGGGTAAAGCGGCGCTGCGGTTCTTGTGGTGCGGGCGCGTCTTGCCCGGCCTCTTGCGGGCCGATCTGCGCCTCGATGAGGGCGGCACAGGCGCGGATTGTGGGGGCCTCGAACAGGATCGAGATAGGAAGATCGACGCGATAGGCCTTGCGGATCATGCCAAAGAGGCGGACGGCAATCAGGGAATGGCCGCCAAGGTCAAAGAAGGAATCCTCGGCGCCGACCTGTTCCAGCCCCAGAAGGTCAGACCAGAAGCCTGCCAGTCGGGTCTCAATCTCGCCCTCGGGGGCGGTGAAATCACTGTCGAGATCGGGGCGTTCAAAGCGTTGGCCGGCGGTGTCGGGGCCTTCTGCGCCCGCCTCGGCCTGCGCGATAAGCGCGGGCAGGTCGAGCGAAGAGATGAGGATTTGCGGCGCGGGTTGCGCCAAGGCACGGCGAAAGGCCTCGGCCCCGTCGGCAGGGCGGATCCCCTCGCGCAGATTATGGCGCAGGCGCTCTTCAGCGGGGCTTGTCGGTGCGCTCTCGGTCTGGCCTTCGAACCGGACGTCGCTGGCGCGCGGGGCGGTGAGGGTTAGCCCGCCCGCCTGTTTGCGGATGGCATAATCAGTGATCTCGATCAGTACCCGGCCTGTGGCATCGCAAAGCGTGATGTCAAAGCGCGCGGTTTCGTCGCGTGCGCTGTTTTGGGCGGCGTTGCGGACATGAGACCAGACCTCCGCCCCCAAAGGGGCGTGGACGCTGAGCGACCCGTAGGACATGGGCACCCAGAGGTCTGCCCCGTCATAGCCCGCAATCAGCCCCATGGCCCAGCCCGTCGCGATATCCATCAGCGCGGGGTGCAGCATATAGCCTGCGGCAAGGTCGTGCTGGGCCGGTTCGGGCAGGCGCAGATGTGCCAGACCTTCGCCGTGTCCTAGCCCCATGGCACGCAGCACGCGCCAGCGTGGGCCGAACTCAAGATGCACCTCTTGCGGGGCTGGGAGGGCTGTATCGCCCGCTTCTTGCCAGGTTTCCATACGACTACGTATGGAAGCGATATCCAGCGTTTTGGGCGGTTTCAAGGGAAGCAGGCTCAGCCCCGCCTCGGCCAGTGTGACCCAGCCTTGCCGCCCGGCCTGTGCATGATCGCCCTCGATCCGGGTGGCATAGCCGGTGTCGTTACGGGTGAGGGTGAGGCGCATGTCGCGGCTGCCACCCTCGGGCATGTCGAAGGCGCGCAGGAACCACAGATCGTGGATTTCAAACGGGCCATCCTCGCCCTGCGCCCTCAGCGCCTCGGCGAGCAATTCCAGATAGCCGGTGCCGGGCAAGAGCGCCTGACCGGATTTGGTGCGGTGCTGATCGAACAGCCAAAGCCCGGCGTCATAGCGGGCGTGCAGCACCCGGTTTCCTGTTGCGTCATGGCTGGCCTCATTCACCAAGGGGGCCGCAACCGGCAGGCGCGGGGCGGCGATGGTCTCGCCACGTTGTTGGGCCACCGCTTCGGCGGCCATGCCCACTTCGGACCAGATACCCCAGTTGAGGGCAATCACGCGGGTTTTGTCGCCGGCGCGGCTCCGGGCATAGGCGTTGAGATAGGCGTTGGCCGCGACGTAATCCACCTGTCCCGCCGGGGCGGTCGCGGTGGAGGAGGAGGAAAACAGCACCAGCCAGTCGAGTGTGCCGTCTGGAAACACCTCGTCCAACACCTGCGTGCCGTGGATTTTCGGCGTGAACACATCCTCGATTGTGTCGGGGCTTTTGCTTAGGAGGGGGGCATCCTTGATCACGCCAGCGGCATGGATCACGCCATTCAGCGTGCCAAAACGCGCCTCGATTTCGGCGCGGGCGGCGTGCATATCCTCGATATTGCTGACATCGCCTGCCACGACCATGACCTGACCGCCCAAGCCTTCTAGCCGCTCGACCGCAGCGATGCGGCGGGCCAGCGGATCGCCTGCACCGCGCGTGGCCAGTGTGCGCGGCCAGTCGGCGCGGGGCGGTAGCGGGCTGCGGGCCATGAGCGCGATTTTGGCGGCGGACTGTGTGATGAGATCTTCGGCCAAGGTGAGGCCGATGCCGCCAAAGCCGCCGGTAATGAGAACCGTCTGGCCCTGTGCCAAAAGGGTTTGAGGGGGCAGGAGGGGGGCCGCGCGCCAGCCCGCCTCATAGCGGCGCGCGCCGCGCAGCGCCGCCACATGGCTGCGCGGCGGCTGCATCAGATCCTCGATCACCTGCGTCACCAGCGCCGCGTCGGTCCCGCGCGCAGGCAGCGCCAGATCAAGGCTTGCCGCTGTCACCCCCGGCAATTCGCGCGGGATCACCCGGAGCGGCCCCATCAGCGTGGCCTTGGCCGGATCGCGCAATCCCTCGTCGCGGACCTGCGCCGCGCCATTGGTGATCGCCGTGATGTGCAACGGGGTCGAGAGCCCCTCATCCGCCATGGCCTGTGCCAGAAAGAGCAGGCTGTAGAAGCCTTGTTCCTGCACGCGGTGGAAGAAACTAGAGCCGGGGCGGTGGCGGGCGTCTTGGGTGACAAGCCAGAAATGTGCGATGCGATTGGGCGCGCGCCCCTCGGCCATCAGCGCGCGGATCAGCGCGTCATAACCTTCGCGCCCGCGTTCCGGCGAAAGGGCGTAGCGGCCCGGTGCGAGTGCGGCAAAGGCATCGCCCGTCGCAACATACGTTACCGTATGTTTTGCGGCCTCCAGCCGTTTGCCCACGGCGGCGGCAAGCCCGGTGTCATCCTCGAAGATCAGCCATGTCTCGGGCGGCAATGCGGCCAGATCGGCATCGCTGGCAATTTCGACCTCGGCCAGATGCGGGCGCCAATGGGGCAGATAGCCCCAATCGGTCAGGTTGTCGCGGCGCGTGGGCCAGGTGTCTTGTTCGGGGTCGCGCGCCTTGCCGGGGGCGATGAAATAGGGTTTGTGCTGAAAGGCGTAAGAGGGCAGCGGCACGCGGGTGCGTAGCACCTCGCCCCAGATTTGATCCCAGTCGATTTCGACGCCCACGGCCCACATGCGCGCCAGCATCGCCATGAAATAGGCATCGTCGGCAATGTTGTCGTCGGGGTGACGCAGGGTGCCGATGACCTGATTGGCGCTGATCGCGCCATGCGCTTGGGCGAGGGAGCTTAGCGCCTTGCCCGGCCCTACCTCGAGAAACACGTGTTTGCCGCCCTCGGCCAGACGCCCCAGACCATCCGCGAAATGCACCGTGTTGCGCAGGTGGGCGACCCAATAGGCCGGGTCTGTCGCCTCGGCCGCTGTGAGGTAATCGCCGGTGCGATTGGACAGGATCGGGATTTGGGGTGCGTGCAGGGGGATGGAGTGCAGGTAGTCACCAAAGTGGCCCAGGATCGGTTCCAGCATGCGCGAATGCGCGGCGATGTCGATGGGAATGCGGGTGGTTTCGATCCCGTCCCCAGCCAGACGTGCGGCCAGATCATCCAGCGCCGCCTGTGGGCCAGAGGCCACGCTGAGGCCCGGCGCATTGACGGCGGCGATGTCGAGTGCCTCGCCCAGATAGGGGCGCAGCGCCTCGGCCCCGAGCGGCACGCTGAGCAATCCGCCCTTGGGGATAGTGTCAAACAACTGCCCGCGCAGATGCACCAGCCCGATGCAATCCTCAAAGCTGAGCACGCCCGCGAGACAGGCGGCGGTATTCTCGCCCATGGAATGCCCGATCAGGGCGGCGGGGGTTACGCCCCAGCTTTGCCAAAGCTGCGCCAGCGCGTATTCGGTGATCATGATCAGCGGCAATTGCACCGAGGGTTGTTTCAGCCGTTCGGCGGCGGAGGCCATATCGGCGGGCGCAGGCAGCCAGAGCGCGCGGATGTCGTAATCGAGTTTGGGTTGCAGCACCGCAAGGCCACGATCCATCCATTCGGCAAAGACCGGCTCGGTCTCGTAGAGGTCGCGCGCCATGCCGGCATATTGCGCGCCGCCGCCGGGAAACATGAACACGACATCGGGGGCATTGAGCGCCTCATGGGTGAAGACGCGGCGCGGATCGCCCTTTTCCAGCAGGGTTGCGGCCTCGTCATGGCTGCTTGCCACGACCACGCGGCGGCGTTCAAAGGCGCGGCGACCTTGCTTGAGCGTCCAGGCGATATCGGCCAAGTCCTGCTCGGGATGGGCGCGCAGATGTGCGGCAAGGCGGGCAGAGTTTTCCTCCAGCGCTGCTTTGGAGCGGGCAGAGATCACCAGCGGCTGAAACGGCCAATCGCTGGCCTCGGGGGCTGCGCGCGCGGGCGGTTCCTCCAGAACCACATGGGCGTTGGTGCCGCCCACGCCCAGTGAATTCACGCCCGCACGGCGGGGATGATCGCGGCGTGGCCAAGCGCTGAGGCGGTCATTGACCGCAAAGGGGCTGCCGTCAAAGGCAATCGCGGGGTTGGGGGCTTCATAGCCCAAGGAGGGGGGCATTTGCCCGTGATAGACCGCGAGCGTCGCCTTGATGAGGCTGGCCACACCCGCCGCCGTATCCAAATGGCCGATGTTGGTTTTGACGCTGCCGATGCGGCAGAAATCGACCGCTTGGGTGGTTTCGCGGAACGCTTGGGTGAGGGCGGCGACCTCGATCGGATCGCCCAGATAGGTGCCGGTGCCGTGGCATTCGACGTAATCGACGGTATCCGCTGTGATGCCTGCCACGGCCTGCGCCTCGGCCACGGCGGCGGCCTGACCGTCGACCGACGGGGCGAGATAGCCCGCCTTGGCTGCGCCGTCATTATTGACGGCAGAGCCCTTGATCACGCCCCAGATGTGATCGCCATCGGCTATGGCGTCGCTGAGCCGCCGCAGCACCACGACGCCTGCACCAGAGCCGAACACCGTGCCCTGCGCGCGGTGGTCAAAGGCGTGGCATTCGCCGTCGGGCGACAGGATCTCGCCCTCTTTGTAAAGATAGCCGCGCCCCTGCGGCATCTCGATGGTGACACCGCCCGCGAGCGCCATGTCACATTCGCCATTGAGCAGCGATTGCGCTGCCACATGCACCGCAACAAGCGAGGTGGAGCAGGCGGTTTGCAGCCCGAGCGATGGCCCCTTGAGATCAAGAATATGGCTGAGCCGGGTGGTCAGGAAATCCTTGTCATTGCCGGTGTGACGCAACAGGAACATGCCGACATCGTCGACCAGATCGCGGTTGGAACAGAGGTTGAAATAGAAATAGCTGCCCATGCCGCAGCCCGCGAAAACGCCGATGGCGCCGGGGAAATGCTCGGGCGGGTGACCGGCATCCTCGAGCGCCTCCCATGCCACCTCCAGAAACCGTCTGTGCTGAGGGTCAAGGATCGCGGCCTCTTTGGGGCCAAAGCCGAAGAACTCGGCATCGAACATCTCGAATCCGTCAAGGGGGGCGGCGAAGGGCACGTAATCGGGACGGCGGAGGGTCTGCGCGCCCTCACCTGCGGCCAGCAACTCGGCCTCGGTCATGCGGCGGATCGCGCGATGCCCGGCGCAGAGGTTTTGCCAATACTCCGCCACGTTCCGCGCCCCCGGCAGGTGCGCGGCCATGCCGACAATGGCAATCTCGGTGCCGTCGGGCGACGGTTGGGTCATGTCATCCGCCATCAAATCCACTGCTCAAATCATATCGGGTGCAGCATCGCCAGACAATGCGACTGTTTTGCGGCAGGCCCTTGGCGATAATGGTGTTTTCGCCCCTACCAGCCCGATAGCTGCGCCAGATCAGTGAGGGCTGCGCCATTGAGCCAAAGCGCCAATGCCGCCAGCCCCAGCCCTAGCGCTGTCATGGCGGCGTCATGGACCGGATCCCAGGCCCGCATGTGCCGCGCGAGCCAGATCACCACCGGATAAGCCAGCACCATCGCCGCACCATAGCCCAAGAGCGCGCCCATGAGGCCGCCCCATTCGAGACCCAGCAAGAGCGCCAGAATCATCGCCGCCGCCTTGGCCAGCGTCAGGATGAAAAAGCGCCGCGAATCCCCCGCCGCAAGCGAGGCCTGATCATAGGTCATCACGATGATCTGCGGCAGTTGCATGAGTGCCATCAGCACCACCACCGCGCCCGCCATGGCATAGCGGTCGTCATACATGATCCCGATCAGCCAGACGCCGAGGAGGGCAAACCCGGCCGATAGCGCCATAAGCCCGCCCGTCACTGCAAAGCGCATGCGCCGCAGTTTGGCGAAATTGGCGGCGCTCTCGTGGGGGGGGAGTTCGCGGTAGATCGGAATAAGCAGCCGCCATGTCAGCATATGGCCCAAGAGCATCGGAAAGGAGGCGAGGAAAAAGCCGATGTTATAGACGCCGAACACATCGAAGCTGAGGTATTTGCCCAAGATCAGCTTGTCCGCCTGATTGAACAGAAATCCGCAAATGGTGCTGAGGAAAATCCATTTGCCAAAGCGGATGAGTTCCGAGGCGGCCAGCCGTTCCCAGCCCATGCGGTTGCCAGCCCCCGGCAGGAAGAGCCAGAAAAGCACCAGCGCCACGCCCGCGCTGAGCACGCCCGACACCACCAGCGCCCAGACCGAGTGCCACCACCACGCCAGCGCCACCGCCGCCACGATGCCGGTGATCTGCACGGCGAATTCGATGGCGGTGACTCGGCCCCAACGCAGATGCCGTTTGGCGGTATCAAGCGCGGTAGGGTTGAACCCGGTGATGAGCAGTGACAGCCCGGCCACTGGCAAAAGCTGCATCAAGAGCGGTTCGTCATAGATCACCGCCACCGGCCAGGCCAAGGCACAGGCCACCAGCCAGAGGCCCGCGCCACGCAGCACCTGAATGGTCCATGCCGTGTTGAGAAAGGCGGGATCGTCGCCGCGTTTGCTCTGCATGATGGCGGGGCTTACGCCCACGTCAGAGAATTGCATAAGGCCTTGGATGATGACCGAGACAATGGCCATCAGGCCGAAGGCCTCTGGGAAGAGAAGGCGGGCAAGGATCAGGTTCGACGCCAGTCGCAGCACCTGCGCGCCGCCAAATCCCGCGACGGTCAGCGCAGAGGAGCGTAGAGCGCGTGCCAAAAGCCCGTCACCCGTGAATATCGCCTTGACCTGCTGCATTTGCCCCCTCTGCCTTTTGGGTGTTTCTTGTCCGAGATTTGCGGCCATTTGACGACCTTTGATTGAAATCTCGGGGATTTATCGCCCGCGCGCCCAATCCGTGCCGCCCCGCCGTGCGCGAACGGCCAAGGCCACGGCGACGTAAGCGAGAAAGCCCAGAGGCGCGCGCAGGGCGGCGCGCAGCACCCATCCCGGCCCACTTGGCCGCGCGTCGTCATTGGCGAGGAGCGCCGGGTAGCGCTGTGCAATCTCGGCCACGCCCGCATCCTGTCTGCGGCGCACCCGGACGAGTGCGCCGAACCCCTCGACAAGGGGCCAATCATAGCGCGCGGGCACCGCATGGCGTTCGCGGGGGGTGAATTGCAGCCGGGCAAAGGTGTCGTCCGAGATGATCCCCGGCCAATCGCCCCACCTTGCGCGGCCTGCGCGGTTCATCGCGAAAAGGCCGCAACCCGGAACGCCGGAGTGAAAAAAGGGCACTTGGCGATAGAAATTGGCATAGAGGCGGCTGAAGCGGTTTGTGGGGGCGGGGATGACCACCTGACCGCTTGCATAGCGTGGTTCGGGGCGGTCGAGGGCCTTGGCGATCTGGCGCAGGAGCGGGGGCGAGACCATCACATCGGCATCAAGATAGGCCAGCACCGCGCCCCGCGCCACGGCCTCGCCCGCGCTGAGCGCGCCGGGTTTGCCGCCCTGCGGCAGGTCGAGCAGGGTGAGGGACCAGTCGCGCGCCTGCGGGCGGCAGGCCTCGGCCTCGGCCAGGGTGGTATCGCGGCAGCCATTGGCGACCACGATCACCTCGGCCCCGCCCGGCACCGGGTCTGAGGCAAAGAGGGCGCGCAGGCAGGCCCCGATCATGCCCGCCTCGTTATGGGCGGGGATGATGACGCTGAGTTGGGGTGCGGTTTTGTCCGTCAACAAAGGGTTTCCAAATCCATCGCCCGCGAGCCTGTCCTGAGCCTGCGCGGCATGCTAGAGCTTATCCGACAAACTGGCGGCAAGCGGAACCGAAAATGCCTGATCCCCTCAACCTTGGCTATCTGGTGCCGCAGTTTCCGGGGCAGACGCATATTTTCTTTTGGCGCGAGATTGCGGATCTGGAGCGGTTGGGGGTTGTGCCGCATCTTTTCAGCACGCGGCCGCCGCCGCCCGGACTTGTCTCGCATGACTGGTCAGACGCTGCGATTGCGCGCACCACCTATCTGGGGCGGCCCACGCCCGGTCACGCGCTTGCGGGTCTCTTGCGCGCGCCGTGGTCTGCGATCCTGCGCGAAGGGCAGGGGGGCGAATTCCTTAAGGATGTGCTGATCTGCCTGCCTGCGGCGCGGGCGTTGAGTGCGGCGTGTCGCGCGCGGGGGATTGGCCATGTGCATGCCCATTCCTGCGGGCGTGCCGCGCTGATCTGTGCGCTGGCGCGGCTGATGGGGGGGCCAAGCTATAGCCTGACGCTGCATGGGGCGCTGTCGGATTATGGCCCCGGTCAGGGGTTCAAGTGGCGGCATGCCGGCTTTGCCACGATCATCACCCACAAGCTGATGGCGGAAATGCGCGAGGTCATCGGCCCTGACCTGCCTGCGGATGTGATGGTGCAGCCAATGGGCGTGGATACCGAAGATTTCAAGCGTGACACGCCCTATGAACCGCCACGCCCCGGCGCGCCTTTGCGGATTTTTTCCTGTGGGCGATTGCACCGGGTCAAAGGGCATCAGGATTTGCTGAGCGCCGTGCGGCTGTTGCTGGATCGCGGGATCGACGTGCAGTTGGATATTGCGGGCGAGGATGACGCGGGCGGCACGGGCTATCGCGCCGAATTGCAGGCGCATCTGGAGGCGTTGAATTTAGGTGCGCATGCCCGCCTGCTTGGGGCGATCAGCGGGCCAGAGGTGCGGCGGCACCTTTTGGCGGCGGATGTGTTTGCGCTGGCCAGTTGGCACGAACCACTGGGCGTGGCCTATATGGAGGCGATGGCCTGCGGCGTGCCGACGATTGGCACGGATGCTGGCGGAGTGCGCGAATTGATAGATTCGGGCGAGAGTGGCCTATTGGTGCCACCCAAAGCGCCGGAGGTGCTGGCCGATGCGATTGCGGCGCTGGCCGCTGATCCGGACCTCTGCGCGCGCCTGTCAGAGGCCGGGCGCGCGCGGGTTGTGCGCGATTTCCGTTCGTCCAAAGGGGCCGAAACGCTGATCGCGGGCGCGCGCCGGGCCTTGGCGGCTCAGGGGCGGTTTTGACCGCTGTTTGACTCCATCGCGTCAATCCGCGCCTTGAGCGCTTCGTTTTCTTCGCGCGCCTTCTGAGCCATGGCGCGCACAGCGTCGAATTCTTCGCGGGTGACGAAATCGCGGTCAGCGAGCCAACGGTCAATCAGCGATTTCATCGCGGTTTCGGCCTCTGCCCGCGCGCCTTGGGCCACGCCCATGGCATTGGTCATCAACTGGCTGAGATCGTCGAGCACTTTGTTACGGGTCTGCATCGGTTTCTCCGGCGTTACATTTGCTGTCTTATATGTGTTGCCGGGACCAGATCACAAGGTTGACTTGGCCCAGAGCCAGAGGCACAGAGACGCATATGCAGGCCATGATCCCCTTTCCCGACATTTCGCCCGAGATCTTTTCGATCTCGCTTTTTGGTATGGAGTTTGCACTGCGCTGGTATGCGCTGGCCTATATCGCGGGTATCGTGATCGGCTGGCGGCTGGTGGTGGCGAGCGTGCGCCGTCCGGGGCTGTGGCCGGGGGGTGTGGCGCCGATGCGGCCCGAGCAGGTCGAGGACCTGCTGACATGGGTCATTCTGGGGGTCATCCTGGGCGGGCGGCTGGGCTATGTGCTGTTTTACCAACCGGGCTACTACCTTGCCAATCCCGGCGAGATTTTGGCGGTTTGGCAAGGCGGCATGGCGTTTCACGGTGGCCTCATGGGCGTGGTGCTGGCGGTGTTGCTGTTTTCGCGCAAGCAGGGGATTGCGTGGCTATCGGTGGCTGATGCGCTTTGCATGGTGACGCCGGTGGGATTGCTGCTGGGGCGGATCGCGAATTTCATCAATGGCGAATTGTGGGGGCGGGCGACGGACCTGCCGTGGGGTGTGGTTTTTCCCTCGGCGGCGGCGCAGGATTGTGCCGGGGTTGTCGGGCTTTGCGCGCGCCATCCCTCACAGCTTTATGAGGCGCTGCTTGAGGGGTTGATCCTTGGGGCCGTGCTGTTGTGGCTGGGCTGGCGGCGCGGCGCGCTGCGGGTTCCCGGCACGCTGACGGGGCTGTTTTTCGCAGGCTATGGCGTCGCGCGGTTCATGGTGGAATTTGTACGCCAACCCGATGCGCAGTTTGTGGGTGAGGGCAACCCGCTGGGCTGGGCGCTTCAGCTGGGCGAATTTGGCCTGACCATGGGGCAGATTCTGTCGTTGCCGATGATTGCCTTTGGAATTGGCATGGTGCTCTGGGCGCGGCGCGCGCAGGCGGCATGAGCGGGCTGCGGGCGCATTTTCTGGTGCGGATCGCCGAGGCAGGGCCGATGAGCCTTGCGGATTATATGGCAGTGTGCCTGATGCACCCCGAGTTTGGCTATTACGCGACGCGTGATCCGTTTGGGGCGCGGGGCGATTTTATTACCGCGCCTGAAATCAGCCAGATGTTTGGCGAGTTGCTGGGGCTGTGCCTTGCGCAGGTGTGGCTGGATCAGGGACGGCCGGCGCGGTTTTTGCTGGCCGAGTTGGGGCCGGGGCGCGGGACGCTGATGGCGGATGTGCTGCGCGCGACGCAGCGCGTGCCGGGGTTTCGCGAGGCTGCCGAGGTGCATCTGGTCGAGGGATCGGCGGTCTTGCGCGCGGCGCAACGCCGGGCGATTGCGGGCGATGTGATCTGGCATGAGCGGGTTGAGAGCCTGCCGGAGGGGCCGCTTTACCTGCTGGCAAATGAGTTTTTCGATGCGCTGCCGATCCGGCAGTTTCAGCGGTCTGGCGAGGGCTGGCGCGAGCGGGTCGTGGGACAGAGCGCGGGCCAGTTGCTGCTGGGTCTGGGCGGGCCGGTGGCCCTGCCTGCGCTGGCCGAGCGGTTGGCGGACACGCGCGAGGGCGATATTGTCGAGACTTGCGGGCCTGCGGCGGCGGTCATGGCAGAGATTGGCGCGCGGATTGCGGCGCAGGGCGGTGCCGCGCTGATTGTGGATTACGGCGATTGGCGATCACTGGGCGATACGTTTCAGGCGCTCAAGGCGCATCAGCCGGTTGATCCCTTGGCCGAGCCGGGGGCGGCGGACCTGACCGCGCATGTGGATTTCGAGGCGCTGGCGCTGGCGGCGGCACCTGCGATGCACACGCGATTGACGCCGCAAGGGGTGTTTCTGGAGCGGTTGGGGATCGCGGCGCGGGCCGAAGCCTTGGCGCGCAATCTGAGCGGCCCGGCGTTGGAAACGCATCTGGCGGCATATCAGCGCTTGACCGGGGCAGAGGAAATGGGGACCCTCTTTAAGGTGATGGGCCTCTATCCCGAGGGGGCCGCACCACCACCCGGATTGGAGCCATGACGCTAGAAATTCTCACTGCTGACAGCCTGGCCCCGCTGCGCCACGGGTTTTTTACCCGCAGGGGCGGTGCGTCTTCGGGCGTGTTTGCTGGCCTCAATTGTGGCCCGGGTTCGTCGGATCAATCCGAGATCGTGCAGATCAACCGGGCGCGGGTGGCCGAGGCGATGGGGGTGGCCCCGGATCACCTGATCACGGTGCATCAGGTGCATTCGGCGGATGTGGTGACAGTGACGGGACCCATGGGGACGCGCCCGCGCGCCGATGCGATGGTGACGGATGTGCCGGGCGTGGCGCTGGCGGTTCTGACGGCGGATTGCCAGCCGGTGCTGTTTGCCGATGTGGCCAATGGGGTGATCGGCGCGGCGCATGCCGGATGGCGCGGCGCGCTGGATGGTGTGCTGGAGGCGACGGTTGTCGGCATGGAGGGTCTGGGCGCGGACCGCCGCCGCATCAGGGCCGTTATTGGCCCGTCGATTTCGCAAGCGGCCTATGAGGTGGGACCCGAGTTTATCGAGGCGTTTTTGGCAGAGGATTCGGACAATGCCCGGTTTTTTGCCAATGGCGAGGGCGGGCGGTATCAGTTCGATCTGCCGGGCTTTGGGCTGCACCGGCTGCGGCAGTCTGGCATCGGGCAGGCGGAATGGACGCGGCATTGCACCTATGCCGATCCCGAGCGATTCTATTCCTATCGCCGCACCACCCATGCCGGTGAGGCCGATTATGGCCGGCTGATCTCGGTGATCCGTCTCTGATTGGGGCGCAATTTGGGCCGAAATTGTGGGGCTATTCGGGCGGCATCGGGGATGCCCCAAGATGTCTTTGAAAAATTTTATTTAAATTCAATGGATTGAGATTTGGCTTGGATGGCTTGCATGCCCTGATCTTGTCTGAATTTTCACGATTTCCGTCAAACCTTGGCCCCAAACCGGCGGCATAGTTGCTGGTAACGAAACAATGAGCCCCGCAAATTGGGGCCAGAGGCCAGAGGTTAAGAGCCATGAAAGCACGTTGGTTGAAATCGGTTGTGAAGCACAGCAAAGAGGCCGCCGTTGCGCTGCCGTATCAGCGCGGTCAGCGCAAGGTTGCGGTGCGGATCGTGGAACTGCCCAAGGCGGTCAAGACGGCCTGAGCGATCAGGCGCTGCTCTCGGCCCTGTTCGACACCTCGATCAGATTGCCATCGGGATCGCGCAGATAGAGCGAGCGGATCGGGCCAGTGGCCCCGGAGCGGGGCAAGGGGCCAAGCTCGACCGTTACGCCAAGCGCTGCGAAATGCTGCTGCCAGTCCTCTAGCGGGGTTTCACTGAGAAAGCACAGATCGGCGCTGCCGGGTTGGACATGAGCCGCCTTGGGATCGAATTCCGCGCGCCATTGATGCAGGTTGATCTTCTGCGCGCCGAATTTGAGCGCCCAGCGTGTGCTGCCATCGGCGGGGTGAAACACCTCAGGCGTCATCCCCAGAACATCCCGGTAAAAGGCGCAGGTGGCCGCAATATCCGCCACGGTCAGCACAAGATGGTCAAGAGCGGCGAGTGTCGGCTGGGTCATAGGGACGCCTCTGGTTTGAAGTCATCGGGAATACTGTCGATGCCATCGAGCATCAGATCGGCCATGACCGCGCCCACCTTGGGGGCCATGCCAAAGCCGATTTTAAAGCCGCCATTCGCAACAAATTCGCCCGGTCGGAAGGGATGCGCGCCCAGCATTGGTGCGCGTGACCGCGAGCGCGGGCGCACCCCGGCCCATCGCGCGACCACGGGCGCACCGGCAAGCGCAGGCACCGCCGCCACGGCGCGGGCGATGACATCGTCAAGCTGGGCATCGGTGCTGGTGGGATCGTCATAATTGCGCTCTGAGGTGGAGCCGACGGCAGTTGTGCCATCCTCATGCGGCACGATATGCACCTGATTGGCGAAAATTTGCGGCTGATTGCGGGCGTCAAAGGCCAAAAGCGCGCCTTGCCCCTTAACCCCGTTGCCAACCGAGCGGGTATGCGCGGCGCTGAGCGCCTCGAGACCCGCGATGCCGGTGGCCCAGAGAATGCGACCCGTCATGGGGCCTTCGGTCACAACCTCGGCACCGCGCGCGTGCAGGGCGGCGACAAGGGCGGCGCAGGCCTGACGGGGATGCAGGCGCGCGGTGAGCGTGTCATGGATGATCTGGCCGGTGTCTGTTTCTGGGCACCACGGGCCGCTGGCGGGGATGATGCGCCATTCGGCCTGCCCCTGCCAGAGGGTTGCGGCGTTCTGGCTGCGCTCTTGCGCCAAGGCAAGGGCTGCGGCATCGGCGATGGGTTGCAGGCGGCCAAGGCTGGCATAACCGGGGGAGAGGTTCGAGACCTCGGCCACCTCGGCCCAGAACCCCGCGGCCATAAGCAGACTGTCGAGTTGAAACGCCTTTTTGCTATTCCAAAGCTCGGGCACATGCGGGGCCATGGCACCGACAATACCGCCCGACGCACCCGCGCCGGGGTCATGCGGGTCGATGACGCGCACACGTGCGCCGCGCCGCGCGCAAGACCACGCCACCGACAGGCCAAAGATGCCCGCGCCCATTACCGTGATGTCAACCATTGCCAATCCTTTGCCGTCGCGCGATGGTCGCGCGCGTTTTCGCCATGCTTTAGAGGATCGTGCCATGCAGGACCAGACCGCAGACCTGATCTGGCGCGAGGGTGAGGTGCCGGTATCGGTGCGGTTCGATGATCCCTATTTCAGTCTCGACAATGGGTTGGCGGAAACGCGGCATGTGTTTCTGGGGGGCAATGACCTGCCAGCGCGGTTTCGCGACGGGTTTCACATTGCGGAATTGGGGTTTGGCACCGGGCTGAACCTTTTGACCACGTTGGTGGCGTGGCGGGCGGCGGGCGTATCCGGGCGTTTGCACTTTACCAGTTTCGAGGCCTATCCGATGGCCCCGCAAGACATGCGCCGCGCGCAAGCCCGCTTTGCGGAACTGGCGGGGGTCGCGGCGGAACTGGCCCCGCATTGGCAGGGGCAGGCACAGCGGATCAGCCTGCCGGACCTGGAGTTTGCCCTGATTGCAGGCGATGCGCGCGAGACGCTAAAGGCTTGGCCGGGCAGGGCGGATGCCTGGTTTCTGGATGGGTTTTCCCCCGCCAAGAACCCCGAACTGTGGCAGCCAGAGTTGATGGCCGAGGTGGCGCGGCATACAGCGCCAAAGGGCACGGCGGCCACCTATACGGCGGCGGGCTTTGTGCGCAGGGGGCTTGAGGCGGCTGGGTTTTGTGTTACGCGGGATCAGGGATATGGCCGCAAGCGGCATATGACCACGGCCCGGAAAGACCACCCATGAAAGACCGCTCGTGACAGTTCAAAACACCCGCTTGGGCATCTGGTTGATGGTGCTGACCACGGTCATCTTTGCCGCGCAGGACGGCATTTCCCGTCACCTGGCCGAGAATTACAACGTGCTGATGGTGGTGATGATCCGGTTCTGGTTCTTTGCTGCCTTTGTGATGGTGATCGCCGCGCGCAAGGCGGGGGGACTTCGGGCCGCAGCCACCACATCGCAGCCCTTGATGCAGGGGTTTCGCGCCGTGCTGCTGGTGGCGGAAATCTGCGTGATGGTCTATGGCTTTACCCTTCTGGGGTTGATCGAGGTGCATGCGGTCTTTGCCTGCTATCCGCTGTTGATTGCTGCGCTTTCGGGTCCGGTTCTGGGCGAACGGGTGGGCTGGCGGCGGTGGTTGGCGATTGCGGTCGGGTTCATCGGCGTGCTGATCATTCTGGAGCCGGGGCTGGGCGTGATCGACCCCAAGGCGATTGTGCCTTTTATCGCCGCTTTGATGTTTGCGCTCTACGGGCTTTTGACGCGCTATGTGGCGCGCAAGGATACGGCGGCCACGAGTTTTTTCTGGACCGGGACAGTCGGGTCGGTTGCCATGACGCTGGCCGGGATCTGGTTCTGGGAGCCGATGACGTCGGATGCCTGGGCGTGGATGATCACGCTCTGCATCACCGGGGCGGCGGGGCATTACACGCTGATCAAATGCTACGAAGTGGCAGAGGCAAGCGCGGTGCAACCCTTTGCCTATCTGCAACTTTTCTTTGTGACGGGCATCGGGATTTTCATCTTTGGTGAAACGATTGCGCTGAATGTGGCCTTGGGCGGCGCGCTGGTGGTTGGCGCGGGTCTGTTTACGCTGTGGCGTCAGCGCAAGGTGGGGTGAGGCGCGGCCAAGGTTTGCCGCAATTTTCATCGGCTTTACCCTCTGAGCTTCTCAGGGGGTTCTTTTTCGCGCGGCGATAAATTTTACCAATTGATAAAATTTCGAATCGTGGAATACTGATCCTCAGCCATCCATGACCGGAGACAGCCATGAGAGACCGCCAACTCGCCCCCGGTATCGTCGCAGGCCGGCTTGATCCCGCCGCCTTGCAGGGCAACTTCACCGATTTGCATCCCCCCCTTGATGATCACGAGGCGCTGGTGGCGGCGGATCGCTGTTATTTCTGCCATGACGCGCCCTGCATCACCGCTTGCCCCACCTCGATCGACATCCCGCTTTTTATCCGGCAGATCGCCACCGGCACGCCCGAGGCGGCGGCCAAAACGATCCTGAGCCAGAATATCCTGGGCGGCATGTGCGCCCGCGTTTGCCCCACAGAGACCCTCTGTGAAGAGGCCTGCGTGCGTGAAGCGGCCGAGGGGCAGCCGGTGCTGATCGGGAGGTTGCAGCGCTATGCGACGGATACCGTGATGGACCAAGGCGTGCATCCCTTTACCCGTGCTGCGCCCACGGGACGGCGGGTGGCGGTGGTGGGGG
>NZ_LR701544.1:0-84182 GCF_902498815.1 Roseovarius sp. EC-HK134 | reverse complement strand
GAGGTGGGGGAATCACCAGATTTTGGGGGGCGGTATTGGGTCGGTATCGCGTCGGTTTTCCGGCGGTGGGGTTTTGGGAGTGAGATGGGATTAATAGGGCGGACGGTGTGTGTGGGACGATTGGGAAGGACGCGTGTCTGATCGGTGCTTGCAGTCTATGCGAATGGCAGCAAGACGCGCTGGGAGCTGGCGTTGCAAAGCTAGGCCCGTGTCCCGACAGCGACCTTTGGTGTAGCCTGCGGTGCAAGCGGGGTAGAAGCCCATCTTGACCGGTGCTGCGTTGTCGATGAATGTCAGCTTTCAGGAAAATTCGGGTTGGGACAATGCGTTCAGAAATTTTTGGGATCAAGTGTTTTGCTGCTGTAGTGATGGCAAGTTGGGCTTGGAGCAGTCCAATGAACGCACAAGGCTTGATAGATGACTTCGGTAACCTTTTTGAACGCTGTCGCCTGTCTGTCGAAACGAATTCGGCATTTGAGAGCGAAGGTCTTCAAAGGCGGCACGTAGCAGAGCGCCATGCACGTGATCGGGGAATGTCTTCAACGCAAGAGGCTTGGATGCTCCCGGCTTCGGAGCTTTACGTTGTGCTGACGAAATGGGTATCTCAAGATGGGACAACCCGGCACCTATGCGATATCAGCCTAGCCGATGAAGAGTACACTCTAAGTGCCGTTGAACAAGCGCTGCTGTTGCGACATTTCCTAGTAACGCAAGTCCAGTTGATCGGTTTTGGAACTCATGAGTTTGACAAGCGGCTTTCTCCCATACCGCCAGTAGTAAATGCTGCCTTCTTGCTGTCAGATAGAAACCCGAATGGGTGCGTAGTAAGTAACAGTTTTGCTTTCTCGCCCGATGGCAGGTTCTTTGCAGCAGGGTCCGGCGAACAAGCGGTCAAACCTTGTGAAGCGGAATAGATATCGCGTTTCCAATATAATCTGCTGAGCCCGAACCGGTCATTTGACCGGAAAGCACAGAGCGGCCGCTCCTTCCGCATCTTACCAGTTCGCGACGCGCGCAGCGAAGGTCGGCTGTCGCAAATTCGCATCGAAAGTCGTGACCGTCCCCGGGCTGAGAGCAGTCAGTTTTCGAAAAGAACCTATGCTCCCTCCCTACCTCTCCACCTGTGCCACGATCCTCAACCCGATCTCTGGGCCGACGAGGTTGGCATAGCCGCTTGCGCCGAAGCTGTGGCGGTTGAGGGTGCCGGTGAGGAGGATTGTGAGGTGGGAGAGGTCCTTGGGGTCGGTCTTGGCTTGGCGGTAGAGGCCGCCGGTGAGGGTGACGGGGTGGGTCACGCCGCGCACGGTCAAGAGGCCGGTGATCTGGGCCTTTTGCAGGGTGCCGGTGATCGCTGTCGAGCGGAAGGTAATGCTGGGATGGCGGGCGGTGTCGAGCAGGTCTGGTCCTTTCATCGCCTCTGTGGCGAAGAAGAAGCCCGCGCGAGTGCCGGTGGCGTCGAGGGTGACGTCGACCCGGCTCGCGCCGAGATTGCCCAGATCAATCCGCATATCCGCCGATGTGATCGGCATTGTGCCACGATTGTTGCCGATGGCGGCGTCATAGGTGAAGCCCACGGTGGAGGTGGCCGTGTCGAGGCGGTAGCGCTCGGGCGCGGCGGCGGCCTGCGTGGCGATGAGGCAGAGGGTGAGGGCGAGGCGTCGGATCATAAGGTAAGATACGCGCGGCGCGGGGCAGTGGATGTCACGTTTGCTTGAGGGCCCATGCGCCGGGGCGGCCAGTGAGGTGCCATTCAGCGGGGGGCGCTGTGCGGGCGCGGCGGCGGGTGAGGTGCCAGCGGTCGGTGCCGGGCGTATGGGCAGGGGCCATGTGCCAGCGGGTTTCCACGCCGGGTGCGCCCCCATCGCTTGGTGTCAGGATCAGACCCAAGGGGCGGTTGTGGCCACGTGCCGCCCCTTCTTCGGCGGCGAGATGCAGGCGGCGCACCGGGGTGAGGGCGGGTGGCTCTGGCAGGTCGGCGACGATGAGCGGGGCCGCGCCGCTGCGCAGCGCCTCTTCCATGCACCACAAGAGATCCTCGCGTCGCTCTGGTGCGACGAAGATCAGGCGCTCTGGCCCGTTCTCGGCCCCGGTGAGGGGGCTGATGCCATCGGGGTTGAGGTGGTCGCGTGCCCATGCGGGGGCAATCCAGAGCACAGGGCCGCGCAGAGCACCGATGAGGAGCATCGCAAAGCTGTGGCGGGCAGGACCGGTGCATTCGTGCAGGCGGGTGAGCGGCAGGTCAAGCGCGCCCAGAAGGCGGAGGGCGGAGCGATGGCTGTCACGGGCGAGAAGTGGAATCGTCATGGAGAGAGAATAGCGTGTTCTCTAAATGTTCTCAATCGGGCTGCGAATAGCATTATACAGATCAGCGTCTGTGTCCCGTGAGGGGGGCAGACGAGAGCTAAGCAAAAGGCTAAGAGTGCTCTAAAGCGCGTCGCGTATGATCAGGTTCTCATCGCCCCGGCTCCCGAACCGGGGCCTTCACGCTGACTTGGCGAGGTCCCGGGTCAGGCCCGGGACGGGTGTGTTTCGATGGAGCGCAACACGCCCTAGTGCAAAATCTCTTCCTCGCGCACGAACATATTGGCCCAGGCGCGTTCGATGAGTTCGGGGGTCATCTGATAGGGGATGCCCTCAAAGTTGCAGATCGAGATCATCTGGTCGATCAGAAAGACCGGCTGATAATTGGCATAGACATTGTCGATCGTGGGGTATTTTTCCTTGATCAGGTAGATCAGTGCGGCTTCGTCGAGCGGCATGCCTTTCTTGCGGGCGACCATGGCGAAAATCTTGAGGAAATCGGATTGGCAGGGGCCGTCGATCTTGATCTTGTAGAAAATCCGGCGCAACGCGGCCTTGTCGAAGATCGAGTTGGGGTGGAAGTTGGTCGAGAAGATCACCAGCGTATCAAACGGAACCTCGAATTTCTCGCCGGATTGCAGGGCGAGAATATCCTTGGCCTCTTCCAAGGGCACGATCCAGCGGTTGACGAGGGCCTGTGGCGGTTCGGCCTGACGGCCAAGGTCGTCGACGATGAAGATGCCGCCGGTGGACTTGAGTTGCAGCGGCGCCTGATAGGTGCGCGCCGTGGGGTTGTAGACGAGATCGAGCATCGACAGGCTGAGTTCGCCGCCGGTGATCACGGTCGGGCGTTCGCAGCGGACATAGCGGGTGTCGAAGGTGCGTTTGCGGCGCAGGCTGCCGGGATCGTCAATCTCGACCTCGGCCTTGGAATGTACGATGGGATCGTAGACGGTGATGACCTGCCCGGAATACTCGATGGCGCGGGGCACGTAAATCTTGTCGCCCATGGCATCGCGGATGCCGTTCGAGATCGAGGATTTGCCGTTGCCGGGCGGGCCATACATCAGGATCGAACGGCCAGCGCTGACGGCGGGGCCAAGGTGATCAAGCAGGGCCTTGGGCAGGATCAGGTGGCCCATGGCATTGGTCAGTTGTTCGCGCGTGACCTGAATATTGCGGATCGACTGGCGTTTGACCTGTTCGCGGTAGACCGAGAGCGGCACCGGCATGGCCCCGAAATATTCCGATTGGCTGAGCGCGTCGAGGGCGCGGGATTTGCCCGCGTCGGTCAGTTGATAGCCCATTTCGCCGCTGGAATTGGCGTTGAGCGTGCCGGTTGCCTCGATCAGCTTTTGCACGCGGGCCATGTCGATCAGCTCTTGCGTGACCGCACGCGGCAAACAGATCGCCTCGGCGATGTCGATGGCGAGATCGAGGTTCTTGCGGAACATGGTCTTGAGCAGGATGTCCCGCATCATCACGACCGGCAACCGCATTTCTTCTAGCCGAGACGGGGGCGGGGGCGGCTGAACGCCGGTGCTGGCCTGCATGTTCATCTGGTCTGCCTGTGCTGGGTCGGACTGCGTTGCCGTCACCGTCGCATCAAAAGGTGCAGAAATTGTGGAGAGTGTCGGGCAGCTCTGGGGCGCTTTGACCCTTTGATTGCGCGCAATCTAGAACCGAAAAAGTCACACAACGTTTTCTGCGAATGCTTTAGGCCCCATAGAGCGCGCCCAAGCCCAGATAGATCGCAAGCGTGCCGCCCAAGGCAAAGCCCATGGGGAACTTTTTGCCCGCGTGCCAGCTCTGCCAGTCAGGGGCAAGGCGGCGCAGGGGGCTATACATGATCGCCCGATGTGTCACAAAAGCCCCGAGCAGGGTGGCGGCAAAGATGAAGGCGAGGGTCGCGGCATCGCCAAGTGCCACAAAAGGGGCGGCCGCAGCGATGAATTTGGCATCCCCCGCGCCCATCAGACGGACAGCGTTCATCGCGATGCCCGCCACCAGCATGACCGCCAGATGCGAGAGCCGCCACGCATAATCCACGAGCGGCAGGGTCATCAGCCCGATCACGAGGAAAATCCCCACCAGCGTCAGAACGGCGGTGTTGGGGATTTTCATCCGGCTCAGATCGCTGAGTGCGACCCAAATGCAGACCGGCAGGACGAAAGGCAGGAACCAGAGGGCCGATTGCGCGGTGATTTCGAGCGACATCGGGTGGTCCTAGCCTGCGACCTTGGTTTCGAGCGCGCGCAGCGAGCGCACGGCATCCTCGAAATGCTGCGGATGGGTTTCGACGGCATCGCGCAAGAGCCCTTCGCCAATCGCGGTATCGCCCTGTTTGATGGCCGACAGGCCAAGCGTATAGAGCAATTGCGCGCGCTCGGTCTGGCTGACCGGAAGCACGGGCAGGGAGTAATTGCGCTGTGCGCCGCGGGCCAGAACGAGGTTGTTCTTGGCGGTGAAGAGTGCCGGGTCTTGGCGCACGGCATCAGTAAAGAGCCGCTCTGCTCCGGGGTAATCGCCGCGCGTCAGCTTGGAATAGCCCCAGTTGTTCATCACGCTGGCGGGTTGGGTCGTGAGGCCAACGGCGATTTCATAGAAACTGTCGGCCTTGGTCCAGTTTTGCTTGCTGTCGGCGACCATTGCCTCGAGCCGGTAGCGTTTGAAGGTTTCATGAGTGGGCGGAATGCTGTCCAGCGCCGTCTTGGCGCGGTCCCATTCGTTGTTGCGGATCAGGGCATCGGCCAGATCGACGCGGTCCTCATCCGTGGCGTCCTTGTGTTCGGTGACGCGGGTCCAGATCGAGACGGCCTCGGTGTTGCGTTTGGCGCGCACGAGAGATTGGCCCAAGCCGCGCAACAGGTCGATACGATCTGGCTTTTCGCCCACGGAGCGCTGGAAATAGGCAACCGCCTCGTTCGGGTCGCTGGCGGTTAGCATCACGTCATTAAGGTTGGTTTCGTCCACGACATTGATGTCTTGGAAAGCGCGGTCTACGTCATTCCCGCTGGACTGCTCACAGGCGGACAGGGCAAACGCCCCTGCCACGCACAGGGAAACAAGAATAGGGTGGCGCATTTGTGCGTCCTTTTACTGCCTCGGCCTCGTCATGGTATCTTGCGGACCAGAAAATCGCCACTGCCCCGCCGTACCAGTTTATAATCTTGCTCTTCCGGTTCACCATAATCGGAATTTTCCGATTTTGCGAGTGCTAAGCGCAAATTGTCGCGGATTGCGTCACTTTCGCCATTGTCGAGGGCGTAGGCGCGGCGCAGCATTTGTTCTGCCTCGGGATACTCGCCCTGTTCGACCAGCACGACCCCGAGGTTGTTCCAGGTTTCGGGGGTGGCGTCGGTCTTTTCGATGGCTTCGCGCAGAAGGCGTTCGGCGGTGCCAAGGCGCCCAAGGGCAAGATTGGCGCTGCCCAAGCCTGCCAGCACATCGGCGGTCAGGCCTTGGGTGACGGCGGCGCGGGTATAGGCCTTGTGCGCAAGTTCGTATTCGCCCGCATCCATCAGGCGATGCCCAACCAGAAGCCCATCTACCGCCTGTCCGCCGGGGGCCACGCCGGGGGCGAAAGGCCCATCATGTTTTGGGGGTGTCAGGCAACCTGCCAGAGCGAGTGTGCCCACCAGAAATACCACCGCCCGCCCTATCATGTCGCTCCGCTCTGTTATTTGCTCATTGCCAGCAGGTCCATGATACCCAGAACTGACGGCCCGACCAGAATGATCAGCAATGGCGGCACTGTAAGCATCATCGTGGCCAATGTCATCTTGGTTGGCAGCTTGTTGGCTTTTTCCTCGGCGCGCATGACGCGTTTGTCACGCATTTCGCCAGCATAGACGCGCAGCGCCTCGCCGATCGAGGTGCCGAAGGTTTGCGACTGAACCAGAACGGTCACAAAGCTGGAAATATCCTGAACGCCGCAGCGTTCGGCCATTTCGCCCAGCACTGACGGCTTGTCGCGGCCAGCCTTGATCTGAAGGGCGACGATTTCGAATTCGTCGGCAAGCGCGGGGTAGGAGGCGCGCATTTCGCTGGCGACGCGGATGATGGATTGGTCCATGGATTGACCGGCCTCGATGCACACGAGCATCATGTCGAGACTGTCCGGGAAGCCGTCCTGAATTTCCTCTTGGCGTTTCTGCTGGCGTTTGGTGACCCAATATTTGGGCATCATGTAGCCGATACCGGCAGGCCCGAGGATATACATCAACGTCTCTTGCGTGCTGGTCTCGGTGCCCGATTTGACCAGGACATAATAGATCACCCCAAGGATCAGCAGGCCAACCCCGAGCGCGAATTGCGCGAAGTGGAAATAGCGCACCGCATCGCGATGCCGATAGCCTGCCTGCATCAGCTTGAGGCGGATCTGGCTGAGTTGCTTGGCATCCTGCGGTTCCAGGAAGGTCGCGTAGCGGTCGAGTTTCTTGTTCTGTACGCCGGCGCGCAGGCTGGTCTTGGTGCCGACCGAAGTGGAACTGCGCTGGTTCTCCTGTTTGAGTTTTTCGAGGGGGTCCTGCTTTTGCCGCAACATCAGGGGGATCGTGAGCAGGATGAGCATCACACCCAGACCACCCACGGCGATCAGAGGGCCAAAGGGACCAAGCGCGCCGGTCAGGACATCGTTGAGAACTGAGAGAATTTGCATGATACGTTCCTCAGACCTTGATGCTTACGAGGGCGCGCATCACGATCAGGTTCAAGACCAGAAAAACGCCGACGACCAGAACAGCGGGGATAAAGAAGGGATGCTCCATCGCCTCGTCGTAGTAATCGGGCTTGAGCAGCTGGATGCCGACCAGCGCGAGCAACGGAAAGGCGGAGAGGAATTTGCCGGACCATTTTGCCTCGGCGGTGATGGCCTTGACCCGGCGGAAAAGGCGAAAACGGGCGCGGATCACCTGGGCCAGACCGGCGAGGATCTCGGCCAGGTTGCCGCCTGATTGCTGCTGAATGGTCACGGCCACGGCGAGAAAGCGCAAATCCTGCATATCGAGCCGTTCCGCCATTTCCTTGAGCGCCTCGCCCATGTCGCGACCATAGGCGGCCTCGTCCGCGATGATGCCGAATTCGGTGGCGAGCGGATCGCCCACCTCGGTGGCGACGATGCCGATGGCCGATGAAAACGGATGGCCGACCCGCAAGGATCGCACCATGAGTTCGATGGCGTCGGGCAATTGTTCCTCGAGCAGCGCCATACGTTTGGATGCTTTCATGCTGATCCAGGTAAAGATGCCGCCCACGCCAATGCCCACAGAGGCAATCGCGCGCACCGGGGCCGCGGTATCCGTGGCGACCGACAGGCCGATGAAGGCCAGAACGCTGAGACCGACCATGAGAAGGATCAGTTGGCGGGGGGTAAAGGCGATGGCGGCCTTTTGGGCCTTATCCGAGAGGATCGCATAGAGCGGGAGCCTGCGCGCCTTGAGATGCTGCTGCATTTCCTTGCGCAGCTTTTCCATCACCTCTTCGCGGTTGCCCGATTTGTCGAGCATTTCGAGCCGCCGGTTGACCCGGTTGTTGAGGCTGATCGAGCGGCCAAAGACGGTGAGATAGATCCCCTCGACCAGAACGAGGACGCCAACGAAGATCAACGCATAGATGATGGGTTCGGCACTGAGGGTCATCTGCGTTACTCCGCTGCGATGGGTTCGTAGATATGGGAGGGCAGATCATAGCCCCAGAGCCGGAAGCGTTCTGAATAGTGTGAGCGCACGCCGGTGGCGGTAAAATGGCCGATGATCTTGTTGTCGGGGGTCAGGCCCACGCGCTGAAAGCGGAAGATTTCCTGCATCGAGATGACATCACCCTCCATGCCGGTGATCTCGGTGATCGAGGTCATCCGGCGCGAGCCGTCCTGAAGGCGGCTGGCCTGCACGATGAGGTTGACGGCGCTGGCGATCTGGCTGCGCACCGCCTTGAGCGGCATTTCGAGCCCAGCCATGGCGACCATGTTTTCCAGACGGCTGATGCCGTCGCGGGGATTGTTGGCGTGGATTGTGGTCATCGACCCGTCATGGCCGGTGTTCATGGCCTGCAACATGTCGATCACCTCTTCACCGCGGGTTTCCCCCACGATGATCCGGTCGGGGCGCATCCGCAGCGCGTTCTTGAGACAGTCGCGGGGGGATACCTCGCCCTTGCCTTCGACGTTGGGCGGGCGGCTTTCCATTCGGCCGACGTGGATCTGTTGCAGTTGCAATTCGGCGGTGTCCTCGATTGTGAGGATGCGTTCATCATTGGCGATGAAAGAGGACAGCGCGTTGAGCGTGGTGGTTTTACCAGAGCCGGTACCGCCGGAGACGATGACGTTGAGGCGGGTGGCGACGGCGGCCTGGAGATAGGCGGCCATTTCCTCGGAAAAGGCCCCGAATTTCACCAGATCGTCGATCCCGAGCTTGTCCTTTTTGAATTTCCGGATGGACACAAGGCTGCCATCCACCGCGACGGGGGGCACCATCGCGTTAAAGCGCGAGCCATCGGCAAGGCGGGCGTCAACATAGGGGTTGGATTCGTCCACGCGCCGACCCACCGCCGACACGATCTTGTCGATGATGCGCAGAAGATGCTTTTCATCCTTGAAGGTGACGTCGCTGAGTTCGAGCTTGCCCGCGCGTTCGATAAAGATCTGATGCGGGCCGTTGACGAGAATGTCGTTGACCGTGTCATCTTTGAGCAGGGTTTCAAGAGGCCCGAGGCCCTTGACCTCGTCATAAAGCTCTTGCGTGAGCTGCATGCGGTCTTCGCGGTTGAGGACGATGCCCTTTTCTTCGAGAATTTCGCCGGCGATAGAGCTGATTTCGCTGCGCAGATCGGATTCTGTGGCCGAGTCGAGTGCGGCGAGATTGAGGTGGTCAAGCATCGCGCGGTGCAATTCGATCTTGATCTCGCTGATCCGATCTTTGCGCTTGCGCTCTTTGTCCACGCCGACGGCCACCGCTGCGACCTTGGGCAAGGGTTTGCGGAAGGACGGTAGGGCTGCGGCATCGACCGGTGCGGTCCGGGGGGCCGGTGCGGGTGTGGTGGAGGCCTTGGGGGCAGCCCGGTCACTGGGCGATTTCTTGTATCGAGAGAACATCTGGTCCTACCTTTGGTTAGGCGGCTTCGGCGTCGCTCTTGCCAAGAGCATGCAAGGAGCTGGCCAATTTGGCGATTTCGCGGCGCAGCGGGTTCTTGGCGGCACTTGAGGCCAGCGGTAGACCGTGATCCGAGCTTTGGCAGACGGCACGCCCGCCATCCGGCAAAAGCAGTTCGATCCGGATTTCGAGGCTTTCGGCCATGCGTTTGACGCGGCTCTTGCCGTTCAAATCAGTGAATTTTGGCGAGCGGTTGAGGCAATAGCGCAGCTTGTCCACGGGCAGATCTTCGGACTGCATGGCCCGTTTGATCCGCAAGGCGTTCTGGGCGGAGCGCATGTCAAGCTCGAGCGTCGCAAAATAGATTTGTGAGGCGTGCAAAACCGCTTCTGTCCACTGGACCAGCGATCCGGGCATGTCGATCACGACGTAATCGAAGTGTTTGCGCGCGAGGCTGAGAAGTTTGTTCACATCCTCGGAAGAAATCATGTCGAGCGGCAGCACATCGGCGGGGGCTGTCAGCACCCAGAGTTTATCCTCAAAGGCGACAAGCGCCTGCCGGAAGATGTCATCATCGAGGGCCTCGGTATCGGACCACATTTCGAATACGACATCGCGGCGCGGAAGATCGAGATATGTCGCGACCGATCCGAACTGCAGGCCGAAATCCAGAAGGCACACGCGCGGCGGGCTGGCTTTTTCGACATTGGCCAGTTCCCATGCGAGATTGACTGCAAGGGTGGTGGCACCGGTCCCGCCTGATAATCCCTGCACCGCAAGGATCACGCCATCGCCAGCGGTTGGATTGGCGAGGGCAGGATGGGTTTGGGCCGCGCTTTGGCTTTGCGGCATGGGCGGGGGCGCGTGGCGCAGCCGGTCGATAGCGGCCTGAAGCTCGCCCTCGGGCAGGGGGTAGGGGACAAATTCATCGGCACCCTGACGCAGCAATTGGTGCAGAGCGGCGGGGCTGACATCCTCGGCGATCAAAATAACCTTGATGCCTTTTTTGCTGGCCAGCGAGATAATCTCACCCAGCATGACGAGATCGTCTTCGTCGGCCTCGTCGATGGCGACGGCCACGAATTCCAAAGTGTTGGCCTCGGGCTGGTTGAAAAAGGCCAGCGCCTCGGCAAAGCCCAAATCGCCCCAGGATTCACCCAAGGCGGCCTCCATATCCTCGATCAGCAGGTCAAAGTTCTGCACGTCGCGGCTGATGGTGCAGGCAACGATCGGGTTGGGATCAGACTGTTTCGCTACACTACTCGTCATTCTCTCGGTCCTGTTCTTGCCGTCGCCCGGCGGTGATCGCCAATACGCGGGCTGGACATGGAAATACGGCCATCCAACCCGGCACCGCATGCGACGGAAACCTTTGGCTAGGATGCAAGATGCGCGGGAATATTGGCGACATTTGGGCCAAAAGATCGTAATTGTGCGGTCTTTAGCGACAAAAAACCCGCCCAAAAGGGGCGGGTTTGAGGTGGTCCGGACAGAGCCGAACAGGGAGAAACCGGTGTTGGCGCGTTATCCGCCAGAGTCGTCGGAGCCAGAGGACGATTCGACATTGAGCAAGGTCGAGCGTGGCACAGCGCTGTTCACGTATTCGCGATAGACGACCTCGGCGTATTTGCCATCCATGATAATCGGATGCGATTGCACAAAGCCCGAGACTTCGGTCACGGTGCGCCGGTTGCGGCGTTCGCGGCCTTGGGTCACGATCAGCGGTTGGGTTTCGCCAAATGATGCCACCGCCTCGAGACGGGCACGGCTTATGCCCTGGCTGGTGAGGAAGGCGACCACTGCCTGCGCGCGGCGCATGCCGAGACTCTTGTTATAGCTGTCGGAGCCAACCGCATCGGTGTGGCCATAGACGCGAAAGCGCACTTCGGGGAATTGACGTATCCACTGGGCCTGTTCGCGCAGGGTATCGCGTGCGCCTGCGTCCAGCTCTGCTGAGTTGAAGGCGAAGTTGACGGTGCTCATCACCTCGCTGGCAAAGCGATTGGCAAGATCGAAGGTATAGCTGCGCTCGCCGGTCATCACGAGGTGGTTGTTCATCACCGCCTCGCCGAAATGGCCATTATCCACATGCGCGCCCGCCTCTCCAAAATAGGATCGGTAGACCGCATCCTGCGAGGTGCAGGCAGTTGCGGCGATCAGCCCGGCGATTGCGAAAACATGTTTCATTGCCCGTTTCCCCCGCTCAATCCATCACATAGCCGTAGGACCCGGTGAAATCCTGCTTGGCAACCTCGCCAACGGGTCCCTTGTCACTCACGCCTCTGGCGACGCGGCCATTGAGGAAGAGATCTTTCTCTGAGGGCAGTTTCACGCGATCCGTGGGCAGGGCCAGTGCCTCGCCCCGGGAGGGTGAGACGAGATGGGCCGATACGATGATCACCAGTTCTGTCTGCGAGCGCTGGTAATCGGCGCTGCGGAAAAGGGCACCGAGAACCGGCACATCGCCCAGCCAAGGCACCTGACCGGCATTGTCGCGGAAATCATCCTGAAGCAGGCCTGCGATGGCAAAGCTTTCACCATCGCGCAGCGCCACAGTGGTTGAGGTGTCGCGGCGGCGGAAGGCAGGGATGGCAAAGCCGTTTGAAACCAAGGAGTTGGCCGTGTCGATGGAAGAAACTGCAGCGGCCATTTCGAGGTTGATAATGCCGTCGTCCACAACGCGCGGCACAAAGTTCAGCTCGACGCCGAAGGGTTTGAATTCGATCGACGTGGTGTCATTGTCCTGAGCCACGGGCACAGGGAATTCGCCACCAGCAAGAAACTTGGCCTCTTGGCCGGAGAGGGCGGTTAGGTTTGGTTCTGCCAAAGTGCGCACAACGCCTTTGGTTTCCAGCGCCTCGAGCAGGATGCCCACCTCGACCGAGCCTACGTCAAAGCCAAAGGCAAAGGCGGCGTTGTTCTCGTTCGTGCCCGGAATAGCCCCGGCAAGAGTGCCCAGCACACCGCCTTGTGTGTTGGTTGTGTTGGTGCCGCCGATCACGCCAACGCTATTGGCCCCGCGTGCGTCGATCGACAGCGAGGATGACAGCGCCTTGGACACGCTGCGTTGCATTTCGGCAAAGCGAACCTTGAGCATGACCTGTTGCTTGCCAGAGACCGACATCAGGTTGGACACGCGTTCAGGCGCATAGCGTTCGGCAAGATCAAGGGCGCGCTGCATGCGCGACGTGCTCGAGACCGTGCCGGAGATGACAATGCCGTCATTCGCGCTGCGAACCTCGATGGGTTCGCCCGGAAGGATCTGTTTCAGGCGTTCCTTGAATTCTTCGATATCGGTGCTGACATGCACGTCGATATTGGTAATGAGCTTGCCCAAGCCATCAAAGAGGCTGAGCGTTGTTCGGCCCGGTGTCTTGCCCAGCACATAGATTGTGCGTTCAGACAGGGTGGAGAAATCAGCAATCGCCGGGTTGGCAATGCTGAGCTCTGCGAAGGGAGAGTCGCTCTCGACCACAACGGCACGGTTCATCGCGACGCTGAGGGCGCTTGAAGTGCCATTGCGCACCACGCGGATGCTTTCCGCTTGTGCAGGTTGCGGCGCATGGCCTGCAACAAGCGCCAGCCCAAGAAGGGCCGCGCAAATATGTCTACGCAATTTCATGTGACCTGCCTTTCCGATCACGCCTCATTTTTCGGGTCTTAGCGCCCGCATTTGATTTACTTTGGGACAGTTCGGAATTTTTTTCAAGAATCAATACAGTTTTGCGTATTTTTCTTAGGAGTGTGTCTAATTTCCTGAACACGAAAAAGGCACCCGTGTGCGGGTGCCTTATCTCGACAATATGCAGCGTGTCAGTTGGTGCAGGGGATCGGGGTTTCGATTACCTCGGCACCCCGCCGGGTGCGGATGGTGCAGGTCTCGGGCAGGGGGGCCTGTTCGATCACCGCTTCGGCGGTGATGCCAAGCAACCTGTGTTGATCCACTTCGATCACCTCGGCCACGGTATCGTCAAGCGCGCCCACAAGCGACAGCGACAGACGCCCGGTCGATTGGGCCTGAGCAAGCGCCGCAACCTGTTGCGGTTTGACGGCGACGGTTACGGTGCGGGCGATGACCGTCTCAGAGGTATCCATGTCGGCCACCTGATCCACGGCAATCAGCTTGACCCCGTTTTCAATAAGTTTGGTCACTTCGCCCATGGAATTGCCTTCGGTGCGCATGTTCCCCGCGCCGACGCTGCCGGTCCAATAGATGTCGATGGTATCGCCGGGCCGAAGAAAGCCCGAAACACCGCTGGTCACATCGACCTTTATGGCAAAGGCGCGCATGCCGCGTTCGAGTTGCGAGGTGATGCCCACCTCGGCACCCGGCTCTGTCACCTTGACGGCCAAGATAGGCTCGTTCATTTCCATCCGCCGCAGGGCGCGGCGCGCGACGGTCTCGCCTTTCGGGAAAAGCTCTTCTGTCGCTTTGAACACGCCTTCGGGCAGGGATGTTTTGGGAAAGGCGGTGAGGCGCACCGCGTCTTTGTCGAGGGCCTCGCCATATTGCAAGGCGCGGGTGGCGACAAAAATGTCAACGGTTTCGATGACGGGGGCGCGTTGCTGACGCTCTGCCTCCAGTTGCCGCTGATATCCGTCGATGTAATTCTTGGCCATGTAGACAGCAAATCCCGCGAGCCCGAGGCCCACGATCAGCACCAATCCGAAAACTGCTCGCATGGGGTTTCCCTTTCATCGCAAGACGTGGTCCGGCATGTAACCGGAGATCAAAGCCTGTGATATCGCGCCATTGTGTCAAAATCAGGGACAAGCGGGGGCGATATAGCGCCATTAAGACGCGCGGGACATGGGTGGGGCAGGCAAGGAAATGGCCACGGATAGAACTTATCCGTGGCCATTTTAATTGAGTGCCCGATCCTGTGTCAGGCTCGGGCGCCTGGATGGTTACTGACCTAGAGTGCCAAGACCGGTCATCGTTGCGTCGGAGAGGTCACCTTCGATTGTGGTGGCCAAGTTGCCGATACCGGTGTTCACGGTCGACACGCCGGCGATGCCGAGACCAACAACTGCTGCGGTCAGCACGACCCAGTCAACCGTTACTGCGCCGTCTTCGTCTTTCGAGAAGTTTTTGAAGAATTTAATCATGGTTTGGTCCCTCCAAAGGATCAGTTGCTTGTGTTGTTACACCCGCTTCGGTTCAGGACCCCCAGTATTTTATGGTCCGTTGCCGTCGTGGTGTGATCCCATATAGCCGGTCAAATCGGGCGGGAATTTGGCGTCACTGGACCAATTTTCGTGCACTCCAAAAATAGTTAGAGAAAAATCTTAAGATACTGAAAGATAACAAAAGAAACTCTGAAAAATTGTTTGAAAAAGGCTTTGAAGCAGGAATTGTGGCGCAAATGTGGGTGGTTCAGGTCATGGTAAGGAACAATGCTGGCGTGAAGCCCGGATATTTGCGATACTGGCGACAATAAATCAGAGGCAGAGCAGCGCCCGCTATGAGATTTTTATACCTTTTGGTGTCTGTTGCGATTCTCGCAGGGGCAGGCCCGCTTGCGGCGCAGGCGCCGCAGCCCTTTGCCGACTTCACTTTTAAGAGGGAAAAGGCGCCCGCACCGGGAACGCGGCGCGGGCCCTTGGTGCAGATTGAGCCTGCGCCGCCCGAACCGCCGCGCGCGGCGGTCGCGAACAAAGAGCCAGAGGCACCCGCCACACCGCGCGGGGCCGCCTATGGCTGGTTCTGGGAGAATGTGCCCGCCGATATCGGCACGGATGGCGCTCTGCGCCTGCGTGCGGCGATGGAGCATCTGGCCAAACCGCCCGCAGGCAAGGGCGTGAGCGCGCCGCGCCTGCAATCGGTGCAAGAGATTGCGCGGGCCGAAGGCGGGCATATTTTGAGCCAGACCATCGGCACGCAGATTTCGCCTGCATTGGTGTTGGCGGTGATCGCGGTTGAATCCTCGGGGCGGACGGCGGCGGTCAGTTCTGCCGGGGCGCAGGGGTTGATGCAGCTTATGCCGGATACAGCACGCCGCTTTGGTGTGACAGATAGCTTGGCACCCGCCGAGAATATTCGCGGCGGGGTGGCCTATCTTGATTGGCTGATGCGCGAGTTCAAAGGCGACGTGGTGCTGGCACTCGCGGGCTATAATGCAGGCGAGAACGCGGTCAAAAAGCATGGCGGTGTCCCGCCCTATACGGAAACCCGCGATTACATTCCCAAGGTTCTGGCCGCCTATGAGGTGGCGCGGGGCCTGTGCAAGACGCAGCCGGAGTTGATCACCGATGCCTGCGCGCTCAATCTTGCCATGAAGTAAGGGCCGGACCCTTGCGGTGCCCGGCCCTTGGATTCTGGGAAACGATCGTCTGGTGACGATGGTTAAGTGATAGGGGTCAATTGACGATGGTCGCCTCGGTTGCGGCGCGCAATTCGTCTTCGGTGACACCTTCGGCCAACTCAACAATCTTCAGACCGCCCTCGACCACATCGAGCACACCCAAGTTCGAGATGATCCGGTTGACCACACCTGTCCCTGTCAGCGGCAGGGTGCAGGATTTGAGCACTTTCGATTCGCCGTGCTTGTTGGTGTGGTCCATGACCACCACCACGCGGCCCACGCCCGCCACAAGATCCATGGCGCCGCCCATCCCCTTGACCAGCTTGCCGGGGATCATCCAGTTGGCGAGATCGCCATTCTCGGCCACTTCCATCGCGCCAAGGATTGCCATGGCAATCTTGCCGCCCCGGATCATGCCAAAGGAGGTGGCGCTGTCGAAATAGCTGGTGTCGGGCAGTTCGGTAATGGTCTGCTTGCCCGCATTGATGAGGTCTGCGTCCTCCGTACCTGCAACGGGGAAGGGCCCCATGCCCAGCATGCCGTTTTCCGATTGCAGCGTGACATGCACGCCCTCGGGAATGAAATTGGGCACCAGCGTGGGAATGCCGATCCCGAGGTTCACATAGGTCCCGTCCTCGAGTTCGAGCGCCGCGCGGGCGGCCATCTGATTGCGATCCCAAGCCATTATGCTGCCCTCACGGTGCGTTGTTCGATACGTTTCTCATGCGTGCCTTGCACCAAGCGGTGAACATAGATGCCCGGCAGGTGGATTTTGTCGGGGTCCAATTCGCCCGGTTGGACGATTTCCTCGACCTCCAGCACGCAGACCTTGCCGCACATGGCGGCAGGCGGGTTGAAGTTGCGCGCCGTCTTGCGGAAGATGGCGTTGCCGGTGGTGTCGGCCTTCCACGCCTTGACGATAGAGAGGTCGGCAAAGATGCCGCGTTCGAGAATATAGGTCTCGCCGTTGAACTCTTTATGTTCCTTGCCCTCGGCCACCTGGGTGCCGACGCCGGTCTTGGTGTAGAAACCCGGAATGCCGCAGCCGCCCGCGCGCATCCGCTCGGCGAGCGTGCCCTGTGGGTTGAATTCCAGCTCAAGCTCGCCGCTCAGATATTGGCGCATGAATTCGGCGTTCTCGCCCACATAAGAGGACATCATTTTGCGCACTTGCCGCGTTTGCAGCAGGATACCGATGCCGAAATCATCCACGCCCGCATTGTTGCTGGCAAAGGTCAGATCCTTGACGCCCGAGTCGCGGATCGCGGCCAAGAGCAATTCGGGAATGCCGCAGAGGCCAAAGCCGCCCGCTGCGATCAGCATGTCATCACGCAAGAGCCCGTCCAGCGCTTCGGCGGCCGAGCCGTAAACCTTGTTCATGTGGAACCTCCTCCAGACAGTGGTTTGCCCCCGTATGCGGCGCAAGCCGGGCACGAGTCAACGCGGCCCGCGTGCCATCGCATCGGAATAGGGATTTCTACGTAGGTGTGGGGGCCGCGCCGGGTTATTTCCCGGCGGCGGCGCGTTTGGCGGGGGCCTTGGCCGCAGCCTTGGTGGTGGTGGCCTTTTTGGGCGCAGCCTTTTTCGCGGCCGGTTTCTTGGCGGTCGTGGCTTTGGCGGCGGTCTTTCGCGCTTTGCCCGGCTTTGTGGCCTTGGCGGCAATCGCGGCGACGGCCATTTCCATGGTCACATCGTCAGGTTCTGTGCCCTTGGGCAGGGTGGCGTTGACCTTGTCCCATTTGATATAGGGGCCGTAGCGCCCTTCGAGGATCTGGATCGGGCCGCCATTCTCGGGGTGTTCGCCCAGATCGCGCAGCGCCTTGGCCGCCGCGCGCCCGCGCCCGCCGGGATTGGCACGTTTGGCGGCCAAGAGTTCGACGGCGCGATTCATGCCGATTTCAAACACGTCGTTGGGGTCTTTGAGATTGGCGTAGACGGGCTTGGCCTCGTCCGGCAGTTGATGCATGAGATAGGGGCCGAAACGCCCGAAATTGGCGGAAATTAACCCGCCCTCGGGGTGTTGGCCCACGTCGCGCGGCAGGCTGAGCAAGGTAAGCGCCTTTTCCAGCGTCATGGCCTCGGCTGTCCAGCCTTTGGGCAGGCTGGCGCGGTCGGGCTTTTTGTTCTCTTCGGTCGCCTCGCCGCGTTGCACATAGGGGCCAAAGCGGCCAGAGCGCAGGGAAATTTCGTTGCCCGCCTCATCTTGACCCAAGATACGGTCGCCATTTTCCCCAGCATCGCCGCCAATCGGGCGGGTGTAGCGGCATTCGGGATAATTGCCGCAGCCGACAAACCCGCCGGAGCGCGAGGTTTTCAGATGCAGCTGACCCGTGCCGCAGAGCGGGCATTGGCGCGGGTCGCTGCCATCCTCACGCGGAGGATAAAGCGTGGGAGAGAGGGCCGCGTCGAGCACATCGAGCACTTCGGTGATGCGCAATTCCGAGGTTTCGGCAATTGCGGCGGAGAAATCGCGCCAGAAGCGGGCGAGGATTTCTTTGTAATCCGCCTCGCCGGCGCTGACGCGATCCAGATCCTCTTCGAGATTGGCGGTGAATTCGTAGCCCACGTATTTGCGGAAGAAGTTGATCAGAAAGATCGTGACAATGCGGCCCTTATCCTCTGGGAAGAGGCGGTTTTGTTCCTTGCGGACATATTCACGGTCCTGAATCGTGGTCAGGACGCTGGCATAGGTCGAGGGGCGGCCGATGCCCAGTTCTTCCATTTTCTTGACCAAGGTCGCCTCGGTGTAGCGGGGCGGCGCTTGGGTAAAGTGTTGCAGGCCAAGAATGGATTCGTTGGGCGAGAGCACGGCGGAGGTTGTTTCGGCCCCATCGCTGGCTCGGGCAAATTCGCTGCGCAGCGACGATTTGGCAAAGGCGGCGGGCTCGCCCTGCATGATCTGGGGCAGGCGGCCATCGTCGTCGTCGCCGGTGGGCACATCATCGCGGCCCTCTTCATAGACCTTTAGAAAGCCCTCGAAGAGCATCACCTGACCGGTGGCGCGCAGGCCGACCTGACCATCATTGCTGCCGATGTCGACGGTGGTGCGCTCCATGCGAGCGGCCTCCATCTGGCAGGCGAGGGTGCGTTTCCAGATGAGATCGTAAAGCTTGCGCTGATCTGCGTCAGAGGTTTTGATATGGCCTGCGTCGCGCGTCATGTCTGTGGGGCGGATACATTCATGCGCCTCTTGGGCGTTCTTGGCCTTGTTTTTGTACATGCGGGGCGATTTCGGCAGATATTCCGGGCCAAACCGATCCTTGATCGCATCGCGCGCGGCCATCACGGCCTCGGGCGCCATGTCGATCCCGTCGGTACGCATATAGGTGATATATCCCGCCTCATAGAGCCGTTGCGCGGCGGACATGCACTGCTTGGCGCCCATGCCGAATTTGCGGCTGGCCTCTTGTTGCAGCGTCGAAGTCATGAAGGGGGCGGAGGGATTGCGGCTGGCCGGTTTCGCTTCGACCGAGGTGACGGTGAGGGCGCGGGAGGTGATGGCCTGCACCGCCATTTCGGCCTGAGTGGCGTTCTCCAGATCGAATTTATCGAGCTTCTTGCCCGCAAGGGAGACCAGCCGCGCCTCATAGTCTTGGCCGCGCGGCGTGGTCAGCAGCGCCTTGACGGACCAGTATTCGCGGGCGGTGAACGCCTCGATTTCCATCTCGCGCTCGACGATGAGGCGCAGGCAGACCGATTGCACACGCCCCGCCGAGCGTGCGCCGGGCAGTTTGCGCCAGAGCACCGGGCTGAGGTTGAAACCCACGAGGTAATCCAGCGCGCGGCGTGCGAGATAAGCCTCGACCAAGGGCGCATCGACCTGACGGGGATTTTTCATCGCCTCGGTGACGGCGGATTTGGTGATGGCGTTGAACACCACGCGGCTAACGGGCGTGTCTTTGTTGATCGCCTTGCGTTTGCGAAGGGTCTCTTCAAGGTGCCAGCTAATGGCCTCGCCTTCGCGGTCGGGGTCGGTGGCGAGGATGAGGGCGTTGTCATCCTTGAGGGCGTCGGCGATGGCCTTGACGTGCTTGCGGCTGTCGGGGCCCACCTCCCAGGTCATGTCAAAGCCGTTCTCGGTATCGACCGATCCATCCTTGGCGGGCAGGTCGCGCACATGGCCATAGCTTGCCAGAACCGTGTAACCGTCGCCCAGATACTTGTTGATCGTCTTGGCTTTGGCGGGCGATTCGACAACGACAACGGGCATGGGCACTCCTTCCGGCTCTGGTCGAGGCTTATGGCGGCGCACCATGTGGGCTGGCAAGGGGAATTGTCAATCTGGCCGCAAGGGTTGCAAGAGCGCGACCTTATGACCCTATGCAGTGTATCGGCTATTGCGCGAGGGCCAGAAGGCCGCCCGGATGCCGTGTGATGCGCCCGTCAAGTTCGAGATCAAGAAGCGCGGGGGCGACCCGGTGGGCCGGGGTGGCCAGATCGCGGATGAGCTGATCCTCGGCCAGAGGAGAGGGCCCGAGACGGTTGAGGATCTGGGCGTGCAGGCCCGCGATGTCGCGGAGTGTGGTCGTGGGGGGCAGGGGCAATTCGGTCTGGGGTGCTGTTGCGATGCTTGCCGCCTGTGGCAGCGCGTCGATCACATCCTCGGCGTTGCGGATCAGGGTGGCCCCGTCGCGGATCAGCATATTGCAGCCGCTGGCGCGGGCATCAATCGGGTGGCCGGGCACGGCCATCACCTCGCGCCCTTGATCGAGCGCGGTGCGGGCGGTGATGAGCGAGCCGGATTTCGCGGCAGCCTCGACCACGACCACCGCCTGCGCCAAGCCGCTGACCAGCCGGTTGCGGCTGGGAAAATGCCGGGCCTGCGGGATAAGGCCGATGGGCTGTTCCGAGAGGCGCAGGCCGGAGGCGAGGATATCGCCCGCGAGTTTGGTATTCTCTGCCGGATAGATGACGTCCACCCCGCCTGCCATGACCGCGATGGTGCCCGCCTCAAGACTGCCCAGATGGGCCGCGGTATCAACGCCACGTGCGAGGCCTGAAACGATCAGATAGCCCCGCGCCGAGAGATCGGCGGCCAGTGATCTGGCCATGCGCGTTCCCAAGGACGAGGCGTTTCGCGCGCCCACAAGGGCGATCATCGGGCGGGCAAGAAGGGCCGCATCGCCCATAACCCAAAGGAGCGGGGGGCAATCGGAGATGTCCTTCAACTGGGTTGGAAAGCCGGGGTCTGCCAAGGTGAGGAGCCGCGCGCCGACTGCGTGGCCTGCGCGCAACTCGGCCTCGGCCACGCCGGGGGGGCAGGGGGTGTAATCGGGCACACCGGCGGCGCGGGCCACCTCGGGCAGGGCGGCAAGCGCCGCCTGAGCGCTGCCATGTTCCGCCAGCAGGCGGTGAAAGGTGGCCGGACCGACCCGGCGAGAGCGCAAGAGGCGAAGCCACGACACCCGGTCATCTTCCGTGGTGGGTGGGAGTGGGGGGTGAGTGGAAGGATGAGTAAGTTTGGGCATCCGTGACCTCGCCTGCTTGCAAGACCATGGATAGCGTGAAGAGGGTTAACGCATGGTAAACCGTGCTTGGGTGAGTCATAGATTTTTGGAAAAAATTACTTAAGTATATGATATTTAATATTGATTATTTTTGGTTTGAGGCTTGGGGCAGGTCGGCAAGGCGTCCGAGGCAGATGGCAGGCAAGGGGCCAAAGGGCGCATGTGTTAAGCGATGGGGCGATGCATTCTGAGAATTAAGAGGTAGAGGCCGCCGCGTTTCAGCGATCCGGCGTCTGCTCTGACTGCCCAACGCTATATTGTGCATCCAACTTTGCGCGGTCTGTGTCGGTCACGGCCCGGTTGCTCACGCTTGTTGCGAAACGTAGGACGTAACCATCCGGGTCCATGATCAAAAACTGACGCCGCGTGTCCATGCAGTCCGTTTTCCAGATGTCGGCTTCGTAGATGGCGATCAATGGCTTCGCGCCGCGAGACAGGACCGTCTCATACAATTTATCGACGTCCGGAACCATGAATTGAAAGTTGACGCCTCGGCCATAGGGGTGATCCATGTGATCTGGTTGCCACGGCACCCAGGTGCCATCCAATTGCCAATGCGCGAGCATGATTTGCGCGCCGTGTAATGTCAGATAGGCGTGGGGGTCGTGCCCTCTTTGTTGGGCGACCTCGAAGCCAAGGATATTGGTGTAAAACTCGAAGGAGACCTCGAAGTCTGAACACCACAACTCGGGCACCAGAGGGTTGATTGCAAATGTCATCCCGTTCTCCGCAGACGCACGCTTGTGTCCAATAGCGTCGTCCCTGACCGCTAGAGGTCAAGTAAAAAGGGGGGACGATACAGGCTGACAATGGCTGTTCATAAGGTGAGGGCGTTTCGCGCCTTGTTCCTCACGCCGCCGACCCCCCTACCGTCAACCCGCCGATCAGCACGGTGGGTTGGCCAACGCCCACGGGCACCCATTGGCCCTGTTTGCCGCAATTTCCCATGCCGGGATCAAGCGTCATGTCATTGCCCAAGCCCCGGATTTGCTGGAGCGCGGTGGCGCCGTCGCCGATGAGGGTGGCCCCTTTGACGGGTGCGCCGATCTTGCCGTCTTTGACGCGGTAGGCCTCGGTGCAGGAAAAGACGAATTTGCCGTTGGTGATATCGACCTGCCCGCCGCCAAAGCCCACGGCATAGATGCCGTCCTTCAACTCGGCCACCAGATCGCCCGGTGTGGCGTCTCCGCCCAGCATATAGGTGTTGGTCATGCGCGGCATGGGCGCGTAGGCATAGCTTTCTCGGCGTCCGTTGCCGGTGGGGGCCACGCCCATCAGGCGGGCATTCTGGCGATCCTGCATATAGCCCACCAGAATGCCATCCTCGATCAGGACATTGCGGGCAGAGGGCGTGCCCTCGTCATCGATGGTGATGCTGCCGCGCCGGTCGGGGAGGGTGCCATCATCCAGAACGGTGACGCCGGGGGACGCGATACGTTGGCCCATGAGACCGGCAAAAGCAGAGGAGCCTTTGCGATTGAAATCGCCTTCAAGCCCGTGGCCGATGGCCTCGTGCAAAAGGATGCCGGGCCAGCCGGGGCCAAGCACAACATCCATGGTGCCTGCGGGTGCCGGTTCGGCACGGAGGTTGACGAGGGCCACGCGCAGCGCCTCTTGGGTCTTGGCCTGCCAGTCGGCGGGATCAAGCAGGCCGTCAAGGCCGACGCGCCCGCCGCCCCCGGCGCTGCCGCTTTCGCGGCGGCCCTCTTGCTCGACGATGATCGAGACATTGACGCGGGTCATGGGGCGAATGTCTTGCAGGTCTTGGCCATCGGGGCGCAGGATCACGACCTCTTGCAGCGAGGCGGCAATCGAGGCTGTGACCTGTACCACGCGGGGATCAAGGTCGCGCGCGAAGGCGTCAATCTCGCGCAGGGTGTCGAGTTTCACCGGGAAACTGGCCCCGGCGATGGGATCGGCATCGGTATAGAGGCGGCGATTCGTAGGCGTGGGCCCGGCTGCCAGGGTGCCCCCGCCTGCGCCGACGGCCAAGCGGGCGGTTTCTACCGCGCGTTTGAGCGCGGCCTCGGTCACTTCGGAGGAATGGGCGTAGCCCGTAACCTCGCCACGCACGGCGCGCAGGCCGAACCCTTCGGAGGCGTCATAGGACGCGGTCTTGACCCGGCCATCGTCGAACATCAGCCCCTCGGCGCGGCGGCGTTCAAAGAAGAGCTCGCCATCGTCGGCCCCATGGGTCGCCTCACGCAGGCGGGACAGGGCGGTGGCACGGTCGAGCAGGGTCTCGAAAGGGCGAAAGGCGGTGTCGGTCATTGGGATTCTCTCTCTGCGGCGCGGTCCGGGGGCGCGTTAATTTGATTTAAATCAAAAAAGCGTCCGTTTGCCGCAATGGTCTTTCTTGTCGTTTCAGGCAGAATATGGTTTTAGACGACACCGAGACAATGGGATTCCGCCGGGCGGCGGGGTGACCTTCGCAAAAAGACATGAACCGCTTTAACCGATCAGGGTGTAAAATGCGACTAACTTCCAGCCTTATGGCGGCCATGACCGCCTTTCTCGCCCTTCCTGCCATGGCTCAAGAAGGGCTTGAGATCGTAGGAAAGCCCGTTGACGGCAAGATGGGCTTTCAGCCGGCGGCAACCGAGCTTGCGCGGGATTTGCAATGGCTGGACGGGATGATCAACGTGATCATCATCGCGATCGTGATCTTTGTGACCGCGTTGCTGGTGATCGTCATGATCCGCTACAACCGCAAGACCAATGCAACACCGGCCAGTTTCACGCATAACTCGCCGATCGAGATTGCCTGGACGATCATTCCCATCGTGATCCTTGTCTTTATCGGGGCCTTCTCTTTGCCGGTGCTGTTCAAGCAGCAGGAAATTCCCGAGGGCGAGATCAACATCAAGGTGACGGGCTATCAGTGGTACTGGGGCTATGAATATACCGACCACGATTTTGCCTTTGACAGCTATATGATCGGCGCCCCGGCGACGGGTGGCGACAACCGCATGACGCCCGAAGTCGAGGCGCAGCTGATCGAGGCCGGTTACAGCAAGGATGAGTTCCTGCTGGCCACCGATACCTCGGTCGTGGTGCCCGTGGGCAAGACCGTTGTCATGACCGTGACCGGCGCAGATGTGATTCACAGCTGGACCATCCCCGCCTTTGGCGTGAAGCAGGATGCGGTGCCGGGGCGTCTGGCGCAGCTTTGGTTCAATGCCGAGAAGGAAGGCGTGTACTTTGGTCAGTGTTCCGAGCTTTGCGGTCAGGCCCATGCCTATATGCCGATCACCGTCAAGGTGGTGAGCGAAGAGGCCTATGCCGAATGGCTGGATGGCGCGATCGAGGAATATGCCGGTACGCCGCGTTCCGTGGATGTGGCGCAGGCCGACTAAAGCAGACCGGGGCGCGCGCAATCTGTCCGCGCCCCAATCATGCCACGTAAGGGGCGCAGCCCTTGCGCCCCTTGGCCGGAGACCGAAATGAGCGATGCGAGCCTGAACACAGCCAGCCCCGTCAGCCGCGCCCAAGAGGGTGAGGCCGGATTTGGCGATTTCTTTGCCCTGCTCAAGCCGCGGGTGATGACGCTGGTGGTGTTTACGGCGCTGGTCGGTCTTTTGGCGGCGCCGGTGGGCGTGCATCCGGTCATCGGTTTTGCGGCGATCCTCTTCATTGCTGTAGGCGGCGGCGCTGCGGGCGCGCTCAATATGTGGTGGGAATCGGATATTGATGCGCTGATGAAGCGCACGCAAAAGCGGCCCATTCCGGCGGGCAAGGTCACGCGGGACGAGGCCTTTGCCTTTGGGATCACACTGGCGGTGATGTCGGTGGTCATGCTGTGGCTGGCGACCAACGCGTTGGCGGCTGGCATCTTGGCCTTTACGATTTTCTTTTACGTGGTCATCTACACCATCGGGCTGAAGCGTTGGACGCCGCAGAATATCGTCATTGGTGGTGCTGCGGGTGCGTTCCCTCCGATGATTGGCTGGGCTGCGGCGACGGGCACGGTGAGCCTTGAATCGGTGCTGATGTTTGCGCTGATTTTCATGTGGACGCCGCCGCATTTCTGGGCGCTGGCACTGTTCATGCGCGGCGATTACGACACGGCGGGCGTGCCGATGCTGACGGTGACGCATGGGCGGCGCGCGACGCGGGTGCATATCCTTGTTTACACGGTGCTCTTGGCGGCGCTGGCGATTGGGGCTGCGTTCACCGGGATCGGCGGGCTGGTGTATCTGGCGGTTGCGGTGGTCTTTAACGCGCTCTTTCTGCGGGACGCGGTTGCGATCTGGCGGCGGGATGAGGATCAGGCGGAGGCCGATAACTACCGCGTCGAAAAGCGGGCGTTCAAGCTGTCGCTCTGGTATCTTTTCGCGCATTTCACGGCCATTCTTGCCGAGGCGGCGCTGGGCGGGTTTGGCTTGGGTGGCTGGTCATGAGCTTTCGCGAGGAACATGAGCTGCACAAGCGCCGGTTTGGCCGCAATCTGGGCCTTGGCCTTGTGCTGGCAGGGTTTGTTGCGCTGGTGTTCGGTATGACGATTGCCAAAGTCTCGGACGATGGATTCGCCGTGCCCAAGATCGAACAGGGGGAGAATTGATGGCGCTTGATCCGAAATTCAAGACCGTGACCCAGACTGTTGGCGTGGTCGTCCTGATGGGCGGGCTCGCTTGGGCGTCGGTGCCGTTCTATGACTGGTTTTGCCGCGTGACTGGCTTTGGCGGGGCGACAGGCGTGTCAGAAGTGGCAAGCGACGATGTTCTGGAGCAAACCGTCAAAGTGCGGTTCGACGCCAGCAAAGAGCGCGATATGCCTTGGGAATTCAAACCCATGGAGCGCCAGATGGAAATTCGCATCGGTGAGACGGGGCTGGCCTTTTACGAGGCCTACAACCCCACTGACCGCGCAGTCGCCGGATCAGCCAGCTATAATGTCACGCCCTATGAGGCGGGTGGCTTTTTCACCAAGATCGACTGTTTCTGTTTTGAACAACAGCTGCTACAGCCGGGTGAGCGGGTTCAGATGCCCGTGACCTTTTACGTCGACCCAGAGATCGTGACCGACCGTGACGCGAAATACGTACATACGATCACGCTGTCCTACACGTTCCACGAAATTGACCTGCCCGAGGAGCAAGCCGCGCTTGAGCAGGGGACCAACAACGATAAAAACCTGAACTGAGCCTTCGACGAGGGATAAGACAAAGATGGCACACGAGAAAAACCACGATTACCACATTCTGCCCCCCTCAATCTGGCCGTTGCTCGGCTCTTTGGCGGGGTTCGTCATGCTCTTTGGGGCGGTCCTGTTCTTTCACGATCATGGGCCTTGGATGCTCTTGGCGGGTCTGGTCGGCGTGCTTTACGTCATGTTCGGCTGGTGGGCCGATGTGGTGAACGAGGGGCAGACCGGCGATCACACCCCGGTCGTGCGGATCGGCCTGCGCTATGGCTTTATCATGTTCATCATGTCCGAAGTGATGTTCTTTGCCGCGTGGTTCTGGAGCTTTTTCAAGCATGCCATGTATCCGATGGGCGAAAACTCTCCGATGGTCGATGGCGTCTGGCCACCTGTCGGGATCGAGACCTTTGATCCTTGGCATCTGCCGCTGATCAACACGCTGATCCTCTTGTGCTCGGGCTGTGCTGCGACATGGGCACACCATGCGCTGGTGCATGAGAACAATCGTCAGGACGTAAAGCGCGGGCTGATGATCGCGATTGCGCTGGGTGCGATCTTTACCGTGTTCCAAGCCTATGAATATAGCCACGCGGCCTTTGGCTTTTCCGGCAATATCTACGGCGCCAACTTCTTTATGGCGACGGGCTTTCACGGGGCGCATGTGGTGATCGGTACGATTTTCCTCTTTGTCTGCCTGATCCGGGTGCAAAAGGGGCATTTCACGCCGCAACAGCACGTGGGCTTTGAAGCGGCCGCTTGGTATTGGCACTTTGTCGATGTGGTCTGGCTGTTCCTGTTCGCCGCGATCTACATCTGGGGCGCGTGACGATCTTTTAAATAAGATCGGTGCCTGCGGCGCGAATATTTGAAGCAAGAAAAAGATGCGGGGGGTTTCCTTTCCCCGCATTTTCCTTTTGAGAGTGAGCCATGCGGAAAAGCGTTCTGATCCCCCTGATCTTTGGCATTGCCGGTGTGGCGGTGCTGATTGGGTTGGGCAAATGGCAGGTCGACCGGCTGGCATGGAAAGAGGGTGTACTGGCGGATATCGCGGCACATATCGCCGCGCCGCCGGTGGGGTTGCCCGACGCCGCAGAGCCAGAGGCAGATCGCTATCTGCCGGTTGAGGTTACGGGGCAGATTGGCGATACGGCGCTGCGGGTGCTGGTCAGTCAAAAGCAGGTGGGCGCGGGATATCGGGTGATTTCCGTTTTGGACACCGGGGCGCGCCGGGTGCTGCTTGACCGGGGGTTCATCAAGGTGAGCGCCGATATTCCGGCTCCACCGGAGGGGATGGTCACGGTTCAGGGCAATCTGCACTGGCCCGACGAGCGGCTGAGTTCCACGCCCGAAAACGATGTGGCGGGCAATATCTGGTTTGCTCGCGACATCGCACAGATGGCTGACGTGCTGGATACAGAGCCGGTTTTGGTGGTGGCGCGCAGGCTGTCGGTGCCGGAGGTGGGCGTGTCGCCCTTGCCGGTAGACACAAGCGGTATTCCCAACGATCACCTGAGTTACGCGATCACATGGTTTTCGCTGGCCGCCATATGGGCCGCGATGAGTGGGGTTTTTATCTGGCGCATGCGGCAGGCAGAGAGAGGCAAGACGTGAAATATATCTCGACACGGGGCTGCGCGCCCACGCTGAGTTTCGAAGAGGCGATGCTGACGGGGTTGGCGCGCGATGGTGGGCTCTATCTGCCCGAGAGCATTCCGGTGATGCGCGCCGAGGATATGCGCGCACTCGAGGGCGTGAGCTATGAGGAGGCGGCGTTTCGAGTGATGCGGCCGTTCATCGGCGATGCCTTTACCGACGAGGAGTTTCGCGGGATCATCGCGCGGGCCTATGCGGGCTTTGGCCATGCGGCGCGGGCGCCGCTCAAGCAATTGGATAGCGGTCATTTCCTGCTGGAGTTGTTCCACGGCCCGACGCTGGCGTTCAAGGATTTCGCCATGCAGCTGATCGGGCAGATGTTCGAGTTCTCGCTCAAGCGCTCTGGCCAACGGGTGAGCATTGTGGGGGCGACCTCCGGCGATACCGGCTCTGCGGCGATTGAGGCGTTTCGGGGTCTGGATGCGGTGGATGTGTTCATCCTCTATCCGCATGGCCGGGTGTCCGAGGTGCAACGGCGGCAGATGACAACGCCGGTTGAGGGCAATGTGCACGCGCTGGCGATTGATGGGCATTTCGACGATGCGCAAGCGCGCGTCAAAGATATGTTCAACGATTTCGAGTTCCGCGACGGCGTGCGTCTGGCGGGTGTGAACAGCATCAACTGGGCGCGGGTTCTGGCGCAGGTGGTGTATTACTTTACCTCGGCTGTCAGTCTTGGTGCGCCGGACCGCAAGGTCAGTTTCACGGTGCCGACGGGGAATTTCGGCGATGTCTTCGCGGGCTATATCGCCAAGCGGATGGGCCTGCCGATTGACCGGCTGGTGGTGGCGACCAATCAGAACGATATTCTGCACCGTTGTCTGAGCACGGGAGAGTATCGCCCCGATGGCGTGGCCCCGTCGATCAGCCCGTCGATGGACATTCAGGTGTCTTCGAATTTCGAGCGCGCGCTCTTCTATGCCTATGGGCAGGATGGGAGCGCCGTGGCGCAGGAGATGGAGGCGTTGAAGGCGGGCGGATTTAGCGTGAGCCAAGGCGCGCTGGAGGCGCTGCGCGAGACCTTCGACAGCGGGCGTTGTAGCGAAGAGGACACCCGCGCCGCTATTCGCGATACATGGGCCGCGAGTGGCGAGTTGCTGTGCCCCCATAGCGCGGTGGGCGTGCATGTGGCCGAGGCAGAGCGGCATGCGGGCGTGCCGATGATCACGCTGGCCACAGCGCATCCTGCGAAATTCCCGGCTGCGGTGGAAGAGGCGAGCGGGATTCACCCCCCCTTGCCCGAGCGTATGGCGGACCTGTATGAGCGGGATGAACGTGTGACGCGGGTTGAGAACGACCTGAGCGCCATTGAAACATTGATCAAGGAACGGATCGCCAATTGAGTGTCCAACTGACCACCCTTCCCAACGGGTTTCGCATCGTCTCGGAACATATGCCCGGCCTGCAATCGGCGGCCATCGGCGTCTGGGTGCTGGCCGGCGCGCGCCATGAAGAGGCCAGCCAGAATGGCATCGCGCATTTTCTGGAGCATATGGCCTTTAAGGGGACCAAGCGGCGTTCGGCCTTGCAGATCGCCGAGGCGATTGAGGATGTGGGCGGCTATATCAACGCCTATACCAGCCGCGAGGTGACGGCCTATTACGTGCGCGTCCTCAAGGAAGATGTGCCGCTGGCTTTGGATGTGGTGTCGGATATTCTGCGTAACCCGGTCTTCGATCCGCGTGAGATCGAGGTTGAACGCGGCGTGATCCTGCAAGAGATCGGTCAGGCGGCGGATACACCGGATGACATCATTTTCGACTGGTTGCAGGAAAAGGCCTATCCCGATCATCCGCTGGGACGCACTATTCTGGGCGCGGAAGAGCGGGTGCGCGGCTTTGACCGGCCCGATCTGGAACGGTTCGTGGATCAATATTACCGGCCCGGTCAGATGGTGCTGTCGGCGGCGGGGGCGGTAGATCACGAGGCACTCGTGCGCATGGCCGAAGGCGTGTTTGGTGACATGATCCCAAGCCATGCGATCGAGCCGCCGGTGGCGCGGTTTGCAGGGGGCGAGACGCGGCATGTCAAGGACCTGGAGCAGGCGCATTTCGCGCTGGCCTTCGAGAGCCCGGATTACGCGCATCCCGATATTTACACCGCGCAAATCTATGCCTCGGCGCTTGGTGGGTCGATGTCGTCGCGGCTGTTTCAAGAGATCCGCGAGCGGCGGGGGCTGTGTTATTCGATCTATGCGCAGGCCGGGGCCTATTCAGATACCGGCATGATGACGATCTATGCAGGCACATCGGGCGAGCAATTGGGTGATCTGGCAGGGATCACCATCGACGAGATGAAGCGTGCCGCCGAAGATATGAGCGCCGCCGAGGTCGAGCGGGCGCGGGCGCAGATGAAGGCCGGATTGCTGATGGGGCTGGAGAGCCCGAGCAACCGGGCCGAACGGCTGGCGCGGATGCTGCAAATCTGGGGACGGGTGCCAACCCTGCCAGAGGTAGTGGAACGCATTGACGCGGTGACGCTTGCGGATGTGCGGCGGCTGGCCGAAAGCACGGTGGCGCAGGCCCCTGCGGCGCTGGCGCTTTATGGTCCGGTGGAACAGGCCCCGACGCTGGCCGCCCTTGATGCGAGGCGCGCTGCCTGATGATGCTTTTGCCGCGCCGCAAGCTCAGGATCGAGACCGAGCGTCTCAGCCTGCGGCAGCCGGTGATCGGCGATTATCGGGACTGGAGCGCGTTGCGGGCGGAGAGTGCGGATTTCCTGACCCCGTGGGAGCCGCTCTGGGCCGTGGATCATCTGGCGCGCAAGGGGTTTTCCAACCGGGTCTGGTGGGCGCAACGCTCGATTTCGAATGGCAGCGCGATGCCGCTTTTTTTGGTGCGGCGCGAGGATCAGGCGTTATTGGGGGCGATCACGCTGGACAATATTCGGCGGGGTCCGGCGCAGGCGGGCACGCTGGGCTATTGGATCGGCCAAGCCTATGCGCGGCAGGGCTATATGCGCGAGGCGATTGCCGGGGTGGTGCACCATGCCTTTGACCGGCTGGACCTAAGCCGAATCGAGGCGGCCTGCCTGCCGGAAAATCAGGCGTCGCGGGCGCTGCTGGAAAAATGCGGCTTCAAATACGAAGGTGTCGCGCAGAGCTATTTGCAGATCAACGGGCGTTGGCGGACGCATGTTCTTTATGCGCAGTTGCGGGCAGACCGGCGCGGGCGCACGGATGTGGGGTGATCCCACGGGTTACTCGCGGAATGCCTTGGCCAGATAATCGGTGAAGGGTTTGACCAGATAAGCCAGCGGTGTGCGGTCGGCGGTGCGGATGAACGCTTCGACCGGCATGCCGGGGATAAGGGTGGTGCCCTCGGGCAAGCGGGCCTGCTCGCCTTCGCTCAGCACGATTTCGGCGCGGTAATAGCTGGCGCGCGTGGCCTCATCCTCGAAGGCATCGGCGGAAATCTGGGTGACGCGCCCAAAAAGTTCTGGCGTGGTGCGTTGATCGAGCGCGGAGAAGCGCAGCGTGACTTCCTGTCCGACAAAGAGTTTATCGACATGGATGCTGTCGACGCGGGCGTTGATCACCAGCGGGCGGTCCTGTGGCACGATGAAGAGCACCGGATCGGCGGGCCGGATGACCGAGCGTTGGGCAAAGACCTGGAGGTTATAGACCACGCCCGAGACCGGCGCGGGGATGTCGAGCCGCCCCATTTGTTCGATCAGGGCGCGGCGTTGTTCGCGCAATTCAAGCTCGCGGAATTGCAGGTCGCGCAGGGTGGTGATCGCCTCTTCGCGCCGGTCTGTGCCCAGTTTGAGAATCGAGATTTCGATTTCGGTGATGCGGCCTTCGGCCTCGGCCTTTTGGGCGGCAAGATCGCCCATGGTGCCGCTGAGCCGCGCCTGTTCGCGTTGCAGCCCGAGCACGCGGGTCGCTTGCGCCAGCCCACGATCCAGCAGCGATTGTTGATCGGTCAGTTCCAGCTCGATCAGTTCAAGCTGGCGGGCAAGGGCCACTTGCTGGGCCTCGATGCCCTCGATCTGGTTGGAAATCTGGCCGCGCCGCTTGTCGAGTTGGTCAATCTCGGCGGCGACGGTCTGGGCGCGGGCCTCGAACAGGGTCTTTTGCCCGGTCATCAGATCGGCGGCGTCGGCGTTCTGCGCTGACAGGTCAATGAGGAGCGGATCGAATTTCAGGGCATCGCGCCCGTCGCGCTCGGCCTCTAGGCGGCCACGGCGAGCCATGAGTTCGGCAAGCTGGTTTTCGATGATCGAGAGTTCGGATTGCAACTCGTTGGGATCAAGCCGGACAAGCACCTGACCGGCGCTGACCTTGTCGCCCTCTTTGATCTCGATGGCGGAAACGACGCCACCGTCGGGGTGTTGGACGACCTGCCGGTTTTGATCCACCTCTATGCGCCCCGGTGCGATGATCGCCCCGGAAATCTGGGTGAAAGCGGCCCATGTCCCAAACCCGCCCACCAGCAGAACAAGGCCGATGAGACCGATGATCAGCGGCTTGCGCGCCGACCATGCGCTATCGTTCGGGGCGCTCATCGCACACCTCCGGGGCCGGTGGACTCGGTGACTTGTTGATGGTTCTGGAGCACATCCTTGAGCACTTTTTCACGCGGGCCAAAGGCGCGCATAACGCCGGCCTCAAGCATCAGCAGCATATCGCATTCCTTGATCGCGGCGGGACGGTGGGCAACCACGATCACGGCCTTGCCTTCGGCCTTGAAGCTGCGGATGGCGAGATTGACCGCTTCGCTGCCTTCGTTGTCGAGATTGGAATTGGGTTCATCCAGCACGAGGATCATGGGATCGCCATACATGGCGCGGGCAAGGCCGATGCGCTGCATCTGCCCGCCCGAGAGCCGCCCTCCGCTGGCGCTGACGCGGGTGTCATAGCCGTTGGGCAGTTTGAGGATCATCTCATGGGCGTCGGCCTTGCGCGCGGCGGCGACGATCTTGGCGGGGTCCGGCTGGGCGGCCAAGCGGGCGATGTTGTCGGCGATGGTGCCGTCAAAGAGCTGCACGCGCTGTGGCAGATAGCCGATCAACTCACCCAGCACATTGGGGGCGTATTGGTCGAGGGTTGCGCCATCGAGGCGGATCTTGCCGCCTGCAGGCCGCCAGACGCCGGTGATGGCGCGGGCGAGGGTGGATTTGCCCGCCCCCGAAGGGCCGATCACGCCCACGGCCTGACCCGGTTCGATCTTGAAGCTGAGTGTTTTGAGCACGGCCTGGCTTTCACCCGGCGGGACCATGGTGAGTTGGCTCACTTCCAGCCGCGCCTTGGGGCGGGGCAGGGGCGTGCGCGGTTGTTCAGGGGGAACAGAGCCGAGGAGTTCCGCCAGGCTTTCCCAGCCTTTGGCGGCGCGTTGCACCAGCGCCCATTGGCCGATGGCCTGCTCGATGGGGGCAAGGGCGCGGCCCATCAGGATCGAGCCTGCGATCATGGCACCGGGCGTCAGTTCTCCGCGCAGCACGAGCCACGCGCCCAGACCCAGCATCGCCGATTGAAGAAGAAGGCGCAGCGCCTTGGTAGAGGTGGTGAAGGTGCCGCCCAGATCAGCGGCCTCGATCGCGGTCGAGAGGGCGCGGCCACGCGCGGCTTGCCAGCGATCAAAGGCCGCGTCGCGCATGCCCATGGCCTGAATCATCTCGGATTCGTTGCGCAATTGTTCGGAAATTGATTCGGCCTGAACGCTTGCGTTATTGGCCTGTCCGGTGGGTTTGCGGGTCACGACCTGATTGATCAGGGTGACAACAACCAAAAGCGCCCCCCCGGCAAGAGCGAGAATGCCAAGCCAAGGGTGAAACACCCAGATCGCGGCCAGAAAGAACGGGGCCCATGGCATGTCGAAAATCGCCAGAAGCACGGGCGATGTCATCAGCCGCTGGATTGATTCCAGATCGCGCAGGCCGGTGGCGGTGTTGGCATCGGGTTGGATGGCCGATTTGCGAATCACCGCGTCGAATACCCGCCGGTCCAAACGCGCCTGAAAGCGCGCGCCGACCCGCCCCATGATGCGGCCACGGGCATAATCGAGCAGACCCATCATCGTATAGAGAAATAAAACCAGCACCGAGAGAGCGATCAGGGTTTCCACCGAGCGGCTGCTGAGGACGCGGTCATAGACCTGCAACATGTAGATTGGGCCGGTCAACATCAGAAGATTGGCGAAAAAGCTGAAGATGCCAACAAACCAGTAGAGACTACGGCTTTCGCGTCGGGCCGCGCGCAATTCTTGGCGGCCCGCTTCCAGTTTCATCTTGTCCAAATCTGTATTCCGTCTTTAGTGTTCAAGTCTTTAAGTGATCCAAAGCAATCCTGTCTTTCCTTACAGGGAATGTCACCATTCTGCCACAGCATTGTGAACATGGGGCGTAGGATGATGGGTTTGTTCGGGCTATAGTTTATGTAAGGCAGAGACTCGTTTAATGACGGATAAACCATTGCAGTTGCCATCTTTCCATATCTCGTCCGGTTCCGCGTTGCGGGTGATCGCCCTTACAGGTGTCGTCGCGCTAAGCGCTTGCGCGCGCCCTGATCCGTCAGAGGCCACGCGCGATGTTTTCGACCCGTATGAGTCGCAAAACCGTGGTGTGCATGAGTTCAACCGAGGGTTTGACCGTTCGCTCGTGCGGCCGGTGGCCAAGGGATATAGTGCGGCCATTCCCGACGATATCGAGACGGTCATCGGGCGGTTCTCGACCAACCTATCGCTGCCGAGTGATATTGTGAACAATGTCTTGCAGCTAAATATGCGTGGGGCGTTTCAGGACACCGCGCGTCTGGTTGTAAACACCACCTTTGGCCTTGGCGGTCTGTTCGATCCGGCCAGCGAAATGGGTATGGCCGCGGGCACCAACACCGACTTCGGCGAAACTTTGCACGTTTGGGGCGCGCGGGAAGGGGCCTATGTAGAACTGCCGGTCTTGGGCCCTTCGACAGAGCGGGATACCTGGGGCATTGCGGTTGATCTTTTCACCAACCCCTTGAGTTACATACTTGAATCGCCGGCTAATCTGGTTGGAACCGGGGCGGGTGTGGCCGCTGGCCTATCCAAGCGCGAGAAGTTCAGCGAGACGATTGACGCCATTCTTTACGAGAGTGCCGACAGCTATGCGCAGTCGCGCTCGATCTTCCTGCAAAACCGACGCTTCAAACTGGGCGGCACGGCTGATAGTGTCTATGACGACCCTTACGGTAGTCTTGAGCCGTCCACACCTTTGGAGGATCCCTATGCTGAGTGACATCACCCGCCGCCATTTCATGACCTCGGGTTTTGCCGTGACCGCGTTGGCTGCCCTGCCCAGCACCGGGTGGGCGCTCGATGATGCGCGCGCGCGGTCGCTGGTGGATGAGGTTGTGGTGAACATCAACCGCGTCATCGCATCGGGTAAGCCGATATCGGGCATGATCGCGGATTTCGAGCGTATTTTCAGCACCTATGCCGATGTGAATATCATTGCGCGGTCTACCCTCGGGGCGGATGCCAACCGGGTATCATCGGCGCAGATGCGTGCCTTTACCGAAGCGTTCCGGGGCTATATCGCGCGGAAATATGGCAAGCGGTTCAATGAATTCGCGGGGGGGCGCATCGAGGTGAACTCGGTCAAGCCGGTGAAATCGTGGCACGAGGTGAAATCCACGGCCTATCTTCGCGGGCAATCGCCGTTCGAGGTAAGTTTCCTCGTGTCAGACCGCTCGGGCAAGGATCTGTTTTTCGATATGATCATCGAGGGCATCAGCCTGCGGCTGAGCGAGCGCACCGAGATTGGCGCGATGCTGGATCGCCGCAATGGCGATGTGAACGCGCTGATTGCGGATCTCAAGCAAGCGGGCTGAGGCGTTTTACATTTTGGTTCGTCGTGAACGGCGCCCTGTTTGGGCGCCGTTTTCAGTTTCCGCCAAAGATGCTGCGCAGGATGTTTTCGATCGGATTGTCGCTGGCCACCGGCGCGCGGCGTTGCTGGTCCTGCGGGGCTGGCGCGGGTGCCGGGGCGGGGCGAGGTTGCGGGCGCAGCATCGGCAGGGGTTTGGGATCAATGCCCTCATGCACGCGCATCATGGTTTCCTGCCAGATTTCAGCCGGAAGACCGCCACCGGTGACGCCGCTGAGCGGGGTGTTGTCGTCGTAGCCCATCCAGACCCCGGCCACATAATCGGCGGTAAAACCCAAAAACCAAGCATCGCGGGCGGCCTGTGTGGTGCCGGTTTTGCCAGCAGCCTCGCGGCCCGGCAGGCGGGCGCGACCGCCGGTGCCACCTTCGATCACCTTGGTCATCATGTAGATGAGTTCCTGCGCGGCACTTTCCTGAATGACGCGCTCGCCGATGCCACCGCCGGTGCCCATCAAGGGCTCGTTCTCGCCCAAGAGCTTCAGTTCGACTAGGCCATAGGGCGTGACAGAGGAGCCGCCGTTGAGAATGCCCGCATAAGCGCCTGTCATTTCCAGAAGCGTGCTTTCAGAGGCCCCAAGCGCCAAGGCCGGGCCTGCGGCCAAATCGCTGTCGATGCCAAAATCGCTGGCCACTTTGCGCACGAGGTCACGCCCGACACTCTCGGAGATTTTGACCGCCGGGATGTTGAGGGATTGCGCGAGCGCCTCGGTCAGCGACACGCGACCTTTGTAGTCGCGGGTGTAGTTTTCCGGGCACCAGCGGCCAGAGCCGGGGATATTGAGGCAGTAGGGTTCGTCCACGACAACTGAATCGTAGCTGTAGCCAAGTTCCACGGCCGTGGCGTAGACGAAGGGCTTGAAGGCTGATCCGGTCTGGCGTTTGGCCTGTGTGGCGCGGTTGAAGGCACCCACCACCTTGGTTTTGCGCCCGCCCACCATGCCACGCACCGCACCATCGGCGGACATGACGACAATCGCGGCCTGCGCCTTGGAACCTTCGCGCACTTTTTCGTCAAAGATATAGGTCAGCGCCTCTTCGGCGGCGGTTTGCACGCGCTGATCCAAAGTGGTGCGGATGATCACGTCTTCGGTGGTGTCGCGGGTGAAAAACTCGGGCCCCGACGCCATGACCCAATCGGCGAAATAGCCGCCTGCCTGCCGTTCGGCGGCCTCGGAGAGTTCGGCAGGGTTGGCGAGGGCCAAGGCCGCCTCTTGATCGCTAAGATAGCCTTGACGGCGCATCAGGCCCACCACGACCGAGGCGCGGTTGCGCGAGCGTTCGAGATTTGCGGTCGGTGCGAGGGTCGAGGGAGCTGTCAAGAGCCCTGCAATCATCGCGCCCTCGGCGGGGTTGAGCGTGGCGGCGGATTTGCCGAAATAGCGTTGGGCTGCGGCCTCGGCCCCATAGGCCCCGCCGCCCAGATAGGCGCGGTTGAGATAGACCGAGAGGATCTGGTTCTTGGTGTATTTTACCTCCATCGCCAGGGCGTAGACCGCCTCGCGGGCTTTGCGCGAGAGCGAGGAGCGGCGACAGTCGGCGATGTACTCGGCCTCACTCTTCCATTCGCTGGCATTATAGGCATTGCCAAAGCAGAGCAGTTTCGCGGTCTGCTGCGTGATGGTCGAGCCGCCGTTGCCCTGCAGCGGGCCGCGCCCCTCGTTCAGGTTGATGCGGATGGCGCTGGCAATACCGATGGGGTCAACGCCGGGATGCAGATAAAATCGGCGGTCCTCGGTGGCGATCACGGCATTCTTGAGATGCGGGCTGACGGTTTCGGCGGTGACGATGCCACCAAACTGATCGCCGCGCCAGGCAAAGACCTCTCCGTCGTGATCCAGCAGGGTGACAGAGCCCTTGGCGCGGCCATCCATCAGGGTCTGGAATTCGGGCAGGCTGGTATAGGTGATGGCCACCATCACGCCCAGGACCACAGTGACCACGGCCGTTACCCGCCAGGTAATCCACCAGAGCACGCCGAATATCCAGCGTAGCAGCCCGCCGACCAACCGCACGACCACGTTATTGGAGCGCGCGCGGGCGCGACGTGGCGTGCTCTTGGCCTTGCGCGCGGGTTTTGGTTTGGACGGCGCCTTGGCGCTGCGCTTGGGGGCCACCAGAGGCGGTTTTTTCGGTCCTGTCGTGCTCATTGCTGCCCTGCTCGGCCTTGTGTGTTTGGGACAGTTTATAATGCGGGATCGCAAAAGTAGAGACCCCGCGCGCGCGGATCGTGATTTCCGATGTGCGTAAAAAATACGCAAATTAATATTTCAGCACAAATTTTAAGCATATGGGGTGAATTTAGGCGGCGGATTCCTGCCTTGACCCTTCCAGACTCTGCCATCTGCGCCTTTTCTGCATGTGCAAACAACGCGCTGAGACACCGCAAACCGAAAGGGGCAGACGTGAAACTCATCATTGCAACGATAAAGCCGTTCAAGCTGGAAGAGGTCCGCGAGGCGCTGACCGACATCGGCGTCCGCGGCATGATGGTGACAGAGATCAAGGGCTTTGGCTCGCAATCCGGCCACACGGAAATCTATCGCGGTGCGGAATACGCCGTGAATTTCGTGCCCAAGATCAAGCTGGAAATCGCGGTTTCTGCCGCGATGGCCGATCAGGTGGTCGAGACCATCACCAAGACCGCCCGCACCGGCAAGATCGGTGACGGCAAGATCTTCGTGCTCGACATCCAGCAAGCCGTGCGCGTGCGCACCGGCGAAACCAACGATGACGCGCTCTGAGCGCGCAGGGGAAAGGATAAACACAATGAATTCCATGCTAAAACTCGGCCTTGCCGCAACGCTGATTGCGCTGCCGCAGATGGGGCTGACCCAAGAGGCGGCGGCTGAGGCCGTGCCCAGCTTTGATGAAATCGGCCCCTATATCATGACGACGCTGCTGTTCTGCATGGCGGGCTTTTTGGTGTTCTTCATGGCGGCGGGTTTTGCCATGCTCGAAGGCGGGCTGGTGCGGTCCAAGAACGTCACGATGCAGATGACCAAGAACATCGTCCTCTATTCCTTTGCAACGATCATGTACTGGCTGGTCGGCTTTAACCTGATGTATCCCGGCGATGGCTGGCTGGTGGCCGGTTGGGTCGGGCCGTTCTTTGCCATGACCGAGCTGGACCCGGTAGGGGTTGCGGCGGCGGATGCGGCGCTTGATTATGCCTCGATCGGTTCTGACTTCTTCTTCCAACTGGTGTTTGTCGCGGCCACAGCGTCGATCGTGTCGGGCGCACTGGCGGAGCGGATCAAGCTTTGGCCTTTCCTTGTGTTTGTCATCGTGCTGACCGGGTTCATGTATCCGATTTCCGGGTCCTGGCAGTGGGGCGGCGGCTGGTTGTCTGAGGCTGGGTTCTCTGACTTTGCTGGCTCGACCGTTGTGCATTCCGTGGGTGGCTGGGCTGCTCTGGCGGGGGCGATCATCCTGGGGCCGCGTCTTGGCAAATATGGCAAAGATGGCAAGGTCACGCCGATGCCGGGTTCGAACCTTGCGCTTGCCACTTTGGGCACATTCATCCTGTGGCTGGGTTGGTTCGGCTTTAACGGTGGTTCGCAATTGGCGATGGGCACCGTGGGCGATGTTTCGGACGTGTCGCGGATCTTTGCCAATACCAATATGGCGGCGGCTGCGGGTTCGATTGCTGCGCTGATCCTGACCCAAGTGCTCTACAAAAAGCCTGACCTGACCATGGTTCTCAACGGCGCATTGGCGGGTCTGGTGTCGATCACCGCAGAGCCGCTTGCACCGAGCCTGTTCGGCGCACTTTGGATCGGGGCTGTCGGCGGTGTGATCGTGGTCTTGGCCGTGCCCATGCTTGACAAGTTCAAGATCGACGATGTGGTTGGTGCCATCCCGGTTCACTTGCTCGCCGGTATCTGGGGCACGCTTGCCGTGGTCTTCTATGGCGAGGCCAGCCTCGGCACGCAGCTTCTGGGGATCTTTGCCTACGGTGCCTTTACCTTTACCGTCAGCATCGTGATCTGGCTGATCATCAAGGGCACCATGGGTCTGCGGGTCGATCAAGAGACCGAGATCAACGGGCTCGACATGGCGGAAATGGGCATGGAAGCCTATCCTGAATTCTCCAAGAGCTGATCCTTCTCCTTCCTGACAGATATTGAGAGAGCTTGCCCGGGCGTTCGCGCCCGGGCTTTTTTTTCTGTGCGGGGTTTGATGCCCTCTCTGGCAGAATCGTGGCGATCTGTGCTAAGTCTAGCGGTATGAATAGCCACAACCCCAAGATACGCGCAGACCGCCCTCAAATTCGTCAGTTGGACGAGGGGGCGATCAATCGCATTGCGGCGGGAGAGGTGGTGGAGCGGCCTGCCTCGGCGGTCAAGGAATTGGTGGAAAACGCGCTTGATGCCGGGGCCACCCGGATTGAAGTGAGCTATGCCGATGGGGGCAAGACGCTGATCCGCGTGAGCGATGATGGCTGTGGCATGACGCCGGATGAGTTGCCACTGGCGCTTGCGCGGCATGCCACGTCCAAGATCGACGGATCGGACCTTTTGAATATTCATTCCTTTGGGTTTCGTGGCGAGGCGTTGCCGTCCTTGGGGGCGGTCGGGCGGCTGACGATTGTGTCGCGTGCGGGTGCAGAGGCGGCAGAGATGACCGTTGCCGGTGGGCAGATGGGGGCGGTCAAACCCGCCGCGTTGAACAGTGGCACGGTGGTGACGCTGCGCGATCTGTTTTACGCCACGCCCGCGCGGCTTAAGTTCATGCGCTCGGACCGGGCAGAGGCGCAGGCGATTGCCGATACGGTCAAGCGGTTGGCGATGGCGGAGCCGTTTGTGGGGTTCACCCTGCGCGATGTGTCTGGCGGGGGCGAAGGGCGGATCGTGTTTCGTGCCGATCCCGAAAGCGGCGATTTGTTTGACGCGCTGCATGGGCGATTGGCGCGGGTTCTGGGGGCGGAGTTCGCCGAAAATGCGCTGAAGATTGATGCCACGCGCGAGGGGCTGCGCCTGACCGGCTATGCCGCGCTGCCCACTTATGCGCGGGGATCAGCCGTGGCGCAGTATCTCTTTGTCAATGGCCGCCCGGTGCGGGACAAGATGCTTTATGGCGCGCTGCGTGCTGCCTATCAGGATGTGCTCAGCCGGGACCGGCACCCGGCCGCGGCGCTGTTTCTGAACTGTGATCCTGTGCTGGTTGATGTGAACGTGCATCCGGCGAAATCCGAGGTGCGGTTTCGCGATCCGGGGCTGGCGCGGGGGCTGATCGTATCGGGGTTGCGGCATGCCTTGGCGGAGGCGGGGCATCGCGCGTCAACCACTGTGGCGGGGGCCACCTTGGGCGCGTTTCGGGCGGAACCGGCGGGGCGCATCTATCAGATGGACCGCCCGTCTCCGCAGGCACGCAGCCTGGCCTATCAGGCACAAGCGCCCGGTTTTGCCGATATGGGCGCGGATTGGAGCGCGCGGGTTGAGAGCGCGCCAGAGCCGGAGGTAGAGGAACAGCCCGCCACGGCGTTGCCGCTTGGGGCCGCGCGGGCGCAGGTGCATGAGAATTACATCATCGCCCAGACCGAGACCGGTATGGTCATTGTCGATCAGCACGCCGCCCATGAGCGTCTGGTGTATGAGCGGCTGAAACGCCAGATGGCCGAGAGCGGGATCGCGGCGCAAGCGCTGCTGATCCCTGAGATTGTCGATCTTTCCGAAGCCGATTGCGTGTTGTTGATGGACCATGCCGAAGAGTTGGCCGGGATGGGGCTGGGGATCGAACCGTTTGGGTCGGGCAGCCTTGCGGTGCGCGAAACCCCAGCCATTCTGGGGCCTGTCAACGCCAAGGCGCTTTTGCGCGATATCTTGGACGAGTTGCAGGATCAGGGCGCAAGCGGCACGTTGAAATTGCGGATCGACGCGATCCTAAGCCGCGTGGCCTGTCATGGCTCGGTCCGGTCAGGTCGCCGGATGAGCGCGGACGAGATGAACGCCCTTTTGCGCGAGATGGAGCGCACGCCGATGTCGGGGCAGTGCAACCACGGGCGGCCGACCTATGTGGAATTGCGGCTATCGGATATTGAACGGCTGTTCGGGCGCACATGATCCAGATTGGCGGTCAGACCTATGCGTTTGACGATCCCGCCGTTCTGGCAGTGGTGATCGGCGCGGCGGTGTTGCTGCTGATCCTTTTGCTGCTCATCCTCGCGCTGCGCGCCGCCAATCGGTCGGCGCGGCTGGCAGAGCCGCTCGCCTATCAGATGGGGCAATTGGGGCAGCGGGTGCAGGGGCTGTCGGATGGGCAGCATCAGCTTGCCGGTGGCCTAAACCATGTGTCCGAGGCGCAGGCGGCGGCGCAATCGCATCTGTTGCAACTGATGGAAAAGCGGTTGGCGCAGGTAAGCCATGCCATGACCGAGAACCTGCAAGGCACCTCGCGGCGCACGGCGCAATCGCTTGGGGAATTGCAGCAGCGCCTGCAAGCCATCGACAAGGCGCAGGACAATATCACCAAGCTGTCGGGTGATGTGCTGTCGTTGCAGGATATCCTGTCAAACAAGCAGACGCGGGGGGCGTTTGGGGAAATCCAGCTCATGGATATTGTCACCAAAGCGCTGCCGTCGGACAGTTACACATTGCAAGCGACGCTGTCGAACGGGCGGCGGGCGGATTGTCTTATTCATCTGCCCAATCCACCGGGGCCAATTTGCATTGACAGTAAATTCCCGTTGGAGGCCTATGAGGCGCTGCGCCGGGCCAAGACAGACGGGGAATTGGCCGAGGCGGCGCGGGGTATGCGCACGGCGGTGCGCAAGCATATCAAGGATATTTCCGAGAAATACATCCTTGAGGGCGAGACCGCCGATGGCGCGCTGATGTTCATGCCCTCTGAGGCGGTCTATGCCGAGTTGCACGCCAATTTCCCCGAGGTGGTGCGCGATGGCTTTGCCGCGCGGGTTTGGATCGTGTCACCCACAACCTGCATGGCCACGCTCAACACCATGCGCGCAATCCTCAAGGATGCGCGAATGCGCGAGCAGGCGGGGGCAATCCGGCGGGAACTAGGCCTTTTGTTCGCGGATGTGGAGCGGTTGGGCGCACGGGTTGAAAACCTGGACCGGCATTTCACTCTGGCGGCCAAGGATGTGGCGGAAATTCGGATTTCGGCGGACAAGGCGGGACGGCGGGCGCGACGGCTGGATAATTTCGATTTCGAGGAACTGGCCCCCGAGACCGATCCGGCCATCGTGCCGCTGGTCAAGGGCAGCTAAGGGGCTTTCGCTCTGGTTCTGCAAGGTGACGTCGCGGCAAACCGTGCTATCTTGCTCAAGACCAAGAGGAGGGCTGCTGATGATCCGACTTGTCTTGTTCGTTTTGATGCTGGCCGCGCCTGCCACCGCGCAGGATCGTAGGCCAAGCCATTGTATTGCGCTTGCCGATGCGACGCCGGGGATGGAATACCTGCACCGGGCCAGTTTTCGCGCACCGCTGCCCGAGTATACCGTGCGGCTGCGCTACATCGCGCATGCGTCCTTTCTCATTCAGGCGGGCGGATACAATGCCGTGACAGATTTCACCGGCTTTATCGGCAGCGCCAATCTGATCCCCGATGTTGTCACGATGAACCACGCGCATGAGACGCATTGGACGGCCTTTCCCGACCCGGCAATTCCGCATGTGCTGCGCGGTTGGGGGGAATATGGCGTGGGGGCCGATCATCACCTTGATCTGGGTGGGCTGGTGGTGCGCAATGTGCCCACCGATATCCGGTCGGGCGGCGGTGTGGAGCAGAATGGCAATTCGATTTTCGTCTTTGAGGCTGAGGGGCTGTGCATCGCCCATCTGGGGCATTTGCATCACGAGCCGTCGGACGATCAATATGCCGCGCTTGGCCGGATGGATGTGGTGATGGCCCCCGTTGATGGCGGGTTTACAATGAATATCGAGAATATGATGAACGTGCTCAGGCGGGTGAAGGCGTCGATCGTGCTGCCGATGCACTGGTTTGGCGATAGCACGCTGGAGCGGTTTCTGGCGGGGATGGAAGGCGAATTTGCAATTTCCCGCCCCGGTGTGAGCGAGATTGAGGTCTCTTTGCGCAGCCTGCCAGACCGGCCCACCATCGTCGTTTTGCGGCCTGCGTGGCTGCGGGATAACGAGTGACGGGCCGGTCGGGCCGCAGCAGACGGTGGCAGGATCTTTTGCTACGCAGTCAGGCGATCAAGATCACTCCTCTGTGGGCGGATTTTGCACCCTGTTGACCACCCAAAAGAAGATACCTGCAAAAACGCCAAGGACACCCCAAGTGATCCCGTTGGCGATGGCAAAGCGCGCGGTTTCGCCAAATGAGACGCCGTCTGAGGACAGATTGATCAGGATGTAGAGGAGCGGAGCTGCAAAAAGGCCGAATCCAGTGCCACCGGCGGCCCCCAGAATGGCCCAAGTCATATAAGAGTTCGTGGTCATGCGCGTTTCCTGTGTCTCGGTTTCGGTTTTCCGCCGTTGGCGGCGTGGTCTAAGTCGACAAACCCGTTCCCGCCGACTCCCGTGAGCGCAAAATGCCTGCACAGGCTGCTGGTTTCATAACGCGCGGGAAGGCCGGGGATTTATCGTGTGTCCTGCCGGTGAAATAAGTCACCGAGACACGATATCAATAATTTAACAGGCACCGGGCCGGTTCAATTTCTACGCATGCGGCGAGAGCTTTGGGTATTCGGCGGCTTTAATGCCAGCCCGCATCAGGCCGGCACGCGCAGCACCCGTGGCACCTTGAATTCGACGTTTTCCTGCGCGGTTTCCACCTGTTCGACGGTCACGTCATAGCGGGCGCGGAAGGCGTCGATGACCTCGTTCACCAGCACTTCGGGGGCAGAGGCCCCGGCGGTGATGCCGATGCTGCGGATACCGCCCAACGCCCGCCAGTCGATGTCGGTGGCGCGTTGCACAAGCTGAGAATAGGCGCAGCCCGCGCGCGCGCCGACCTCGACCAGACGTTTGGAGTTTGACGAATTGGGGGCACCCACGACGAGCATGGCTTCGGCCTTTTCGGCCATGGCCTTGACCGCCTCTTGGCGGTTGGTGGTGGCGTAGCAGATGTCTTCTTTGTGCGGGCCGACAATGGCCGGAAACCGGGCCTGAAGGGCGGCAACCACCTCGGCGGTATCGTCGACCGAAAGGGTGGTTTGGGTGACAAAGGCGAGGCGGTCAGGATCGCGGACGTCGAGCGTGGCCACATCGGCGGGGGTTTCGACCAAGAGCACTTCGCCATCCGGCAATTGCCCCATGGTGCCCACGGTTTCGGGATGGCCCGCGTGGCCGATCATCACGATTTGCAGCCCGTTGTCATGGTGGCGTTCCGCCTCGATATGTACTTTGCTGACCAGCGGGCAGGTGGCATCGACATAGAGCATTTGGCGGGCGGTGGCCTCTGCCGGGACGGATTTGGGCACGCCATGGGCGGAAAAGATCACGGGCCGGTCGGTTGGGCACTCATCCAGTTCTTCGACGAAAACCGCCCCTTTGGCGCGCAGGTCATCGACCACGAATTTATTGTGCACAATCTCGTGGCGCACATAGACCGGCGCCCCCCATTTCGCGAGCGCCATCTCTACGATCTTGATGGCGCGGTCCACACCGGCGCAAAAGCCGCGCGGGGCGGCGAGGTAGAGGGTGAGGGGGGGCTTTGTCATCACGGGTCTCCTGCTTGAGGACAGAGGTAAGGCAGGTGGGCGCTCGCGTAAAGGGCGGGGTGGGAAATAGCGGCGTCGGAGGTGTGGTGGTAGGGAATTACAAGCCGGATCTCTTGTCTATGACTCGCGCGAATAGCACCGAAGGTGCCGCGCGGATCGCTGGGCCGTCTGGCGGCCTAGCGATTTTGAGAGGGCGCGGATCGCTGATGGGTCACACGGATTTTGCTGGCATAAAGTGGCAACCACGACTGTTGCTTCGCTAGTCCCCGGCCAAGCATTCCGCGCGGTCCTGTTCTTGCTGCACGCGACAGTAAAGTCACCGCCCCCTCAGCCCATTGTCTGCGCTGTGATCCAGGCCAACACGATATAGCGCCCGGTTTTGGCAATCGTGACCAGCACGAGAAAGAGCCAGACCGGCGTGCGCAGAACCCCGGCGATCACGGTAAAGGCATCGCCCAGAGGTGCCCAACTGAGCAGCAAGGTCCAGACCCCCCAACGGGCATACCAGCGTTCGGCCCGCGCCATTTGCGCTGCATTGGCGGGAAACCAGCGGCGGTGACGAAACCGCTCGATGCCGCGCCCCATGACATAGTTGACCACGGCCCCCAGCGTGTTGCCGATGCTGGCCACCACGACGAGCGCGGTCAAGGATAGGGTGCCCGCCAGTTGCAGGCCGACAAACACCACTTCGGATTGAAAGGGCAGGATGGTCGCCGCGCCGAATGCAGCCGCGAAAAGCCCGGCCATTTGCGCAAAAACGCCCGGATCACCCATGCTCATGCAGGGGTGATCCGGGCGCTGATGTGGTGCCTAACGGGTAGGTCACTCGGTCTCGGCATAGGCCTCTTGGCGGTCGTTCTGGATGTCGCGCGGCGGTCGGCCGATAACATCCTTGAGATCTGCCAATTCTATGAAATTGTCCGCTTGGCGGCGCAAATCGTCCGAGATCATCGGCGGCTGGCTTCGGATGGTCGAGACCACGGAAACACGCACGCCCTGACGTTGCAGACTTTCGACCAAGGGTCGGAAATCGCCATCGCCGGAGAACAGCACAACATGATCAACACGCGGTGCGAGTTCCATCGCATCCACCGTCAGCTCGATATCCATGTTGCCCTTGACCTTGCGACGGCCTTGGCTGTCAGTGTATTCCTTGGCCGGTTTCGTGACCATGGAATAGCCATTGTAATGCAACCAATCGACCAAAGGGCGGATCGGTGAATACTCGTCATTTTCCAACAGTGCAGTATAGTAAAAAGCGCGCAGCAACTTGCCACGGCGCATGAACTCGGATCTCAGCAACTTGTAGTCGATGTCGAACCCAAGCGCCTTACCGGCGGCATAGAGATTCGATCCGTCTATGAACAAGGCTAAACGCTCGTCCTTGTAAAACATCTTAAATGTCCTTCCGAATGGTCATGTCTTGCCTGGGAGTGTGTGAGTGGTGTGAGTGGTGAAGGCAGGACAGAGTAACAGCGATAATTAGGGGTTTAGAATTCTGCATGCAAGGGCATGTTACGTCAGGATAAGATAGGGGAGCGATGACTTTGGATCAACAATGCTTGATCGCGATGGGTGGAAACTTGCCGTTCGGTGCGTCGCGCCCCGAGGCGACCCTCACCGAGGCCCTTGTGCGATTGCGCGTAGAGGGGGTCGAAATTCTCGGTGTGAGTCGGTTTTTTCGCACACCGGCCTTTCCTGCCGGGGCGGGTCCGGATTTTGTAAATGCGGCGGCGGTGCTGCGTGTTGCGCAAGAGCCAGAGGCGTTGCTTGCGCTTTTGCACCGGGTTGAGGCGGCCTTTGGTCGCAGGCGCGAGACGCGGTGGGGGCAACGGACGCTGGACCTCGACCTGATCGCGGTGGGGGGGCGTGTGCTGCCTGATCTTGCGGGGTTCGAGGCGTGGCAAAGGCTGACGCCCGATGAGCAGCAAAGCCGCGCGCCCGACCAGCTCATCCTGCCGCATCCGCGCCTGCACGAGCGCGCTTTCGTCTTGGTGCCGCTTGCGGATGTCGCCCCCGACTGGGTGCATCCCGTGCTGGGGCGGTCGGTGCAACAGATGCTGAACGACATGCCGCAAGCCGCGCGCGACGAGGTCGAGGCGCTTTGATTCTCTGCTTGTAAATCCCGGTTTGACACCCTAAATACAAGGCTTCTTGAAATCTGCCCTAACCCGTCCCGGAGGTCTGATGGCCCGCGTTACCACAGAAGATTGCGTTGACAAGGTTCCGAACCGTTTTGATCTGGTGATGCTTGCCGCACACCGCGCCCGCGAAATTGCGGCGGGATCGCCTTTGACGGTGGACCGTGACAACGACAAGAACCCCGTTGTGGCACTGCGTGAAATCGCAGAGGAAACGCAGGCGGCGGATGATCTGCGCGAGCGGCTGATCGAGTCGAATCAGACTCAGATCGAAGTCGATGAGCCGGAAGAAGATTCCATGGCCCTGTTGATGGGCGGCGATGTGGACAAGCCTGACACCGACGACATGTCGGAAGAAAAGCTGCTGCGCGCCCTGATGGAAGCACAGGGTCAGGGGTAACTCCGGCCCCTACGGCAAGGCGCGACCCCGATGATCGCCGTTGACGACCTGATCACGCTGGTGCGCCACTATAATCCCCGCACGGACGAGGCATTGATACGCGCGGCCTATGACTTTGGCCGTGCCATGCACGAAGGGCAGTTTCGCCATTCGGGCGAGCCCTATTTTACCCATCCCGTTGCCGTGGCCGCCATCCTGACAGAGCAGCGGCTGGACGATGCGACAATCATCACCGCCCTCTTGCATGACACGATCGAGGATACCAAAGCCTCGTATCAGATCGTGTCAGACAAGTTTGGCCGCGAGGTGGCTGATCTGGTGGATGGCGTCACCAAGTTGACCAATCTGCAACTGTCGAACTCCGAAACCAAGCAGGCCGAGAACTTTCGCAAGCTGTTCATGGCGATGTCCAAGGATTTGCGGGTCATTCTGGTCAAGCTGGCCGACCGTCTGCACAATATGCGCACCATCAAGGCGATGCGCCCTGAGAAACAGGCGCAAAAGGCGCGCGAGACCATGGATATTTATGGTCCGCTGGCGGGGCGCATGGGTATGCAATGGATGCGCGAAGAGCTGGAGGATCTGGCCTTTCGCGTGCTCAACCCCGAGGCACGTGCCAGTATCATCCGCCGCTTTATCACCCTGCAACGCGAGACCGGCGATGTGGTCGAGCGGATCACCGGCGACATGCGGCACGAATTGGACAAGGCGGGCATTGAGGCGGATGTGTTTGGCCGCGCCAAAAAGCCCTATTCGATCTGGCGCAAGATGCAGGAAAAGGAGATGGGGTTTTCGCGGCTGTCGGATATTTACGGCTTTCGCGTGATCACCCGGTCTGAAAATGATTGCTACCGTGCGCTTGGGGCTATTCACCAACGCTGGCGCGCGGTGCCGGGGCGGTTCAAGGATTATATCAGCCAACCAAAATCGAACGGCTATCGGTCGATTCACACCACCGTTTCGGGGCGTGACGGCAAGCGGGTCGAGGTGCAGATCCGCACGCAGGCCATGCATGATGTGGCCGAAACCGGCGTGGCTGCGCATTGGTCCTATCGCGATGGGGTGCGGTCTGAGAATCCCTTTGCCGTCGATCCGGCCAAGTGGATTTCGAGCGTCAGCGAGCAGTTCGACGCCGAGGAGGATCACGAGGATTTTCTCGAAGCGGTCAAGCTCGAGATGTATGCGGACCAAGTGTTCTGCTTTACCCCCAAGGGCGATGTGATCAAACTTCCGCGTGGGGCCACGCCGATTGATTTTGCTTATGCCATTCACACCCGGATTGGTCATGCCTGTGTCGGGGCCAAGGTGGACGGGATGCGCGTGCCGCTCTGGACACGGGTCAAGAATGGCCAATCGGTCGAGGTGATTACCGCCGACGGGCAGACGCCACAGGCGACATGGCTTGATATTGCCACCACCGGCAAGGCCCGCGCCGCCATCCGGCGGGCCCTGCGCGAGTTGGACCGTGATCGCTATATCAAGCTGGGGCGGGAATTGGCGCGTTCGGCGTTCGAGCATGTGGGCAAGAAGGCCACCGACAAAGCCTTGGAGGCTGCGGCGCGCACGTTGCGTCTGCGGGATGCCGATGAGGTGCGCGCGCGGTTGGGCAGTGCCGAGTTGACCGCGCATCAAGTGTTGCATGCCGTTTACCCGGATCTCATGCCTGAGGCGGGCAATGAGGTGACGCGCGACCGCGCGGTGATCGGTCTGGGCGCGGATCAGAGTTTTGAGCGGGCCCGCTGTTGTCAGCCGCTGCCGGGCGAGCGTATCGTGGGCATCACCTATCGCGGGCGGGGCGTGGTGATCCATGCCATCGACTGTGAAACCCTGTCGCAATACGATCAGCAGCCTGACCGTTGGATGGACCTGCATTGGCACACCGGCACGCATCCGGCGGCCTATGATGTGACGCTGGATCTGACCATTGGCAACGATGCCGGGGTTCTGGGGCGGATTTGCACCTTGATCGGCGAGCAGAAGGCCAATATCTCGGACCTGACATTCGTGGACCGGAAACCGGATTTCTATCGTCTTTTGATTGATGTCGAGTTGCGCGATGCCGAGCATTTGCACGGTGTGCTCTCGGCGCTTGATGCGGAAAGCGATGTCGCCGCTGTCGAGCGCTATCGAGATCCGTCCCGCGTGGGGGCGGGCTGACATCAACCCGAGGAGCCGCGCAGGTGGTATTCAGACGTCGTGACAGACGCCCCTGGTGGAAGGTTATTGCTGGGTTTCTCTGGCCCAAGGGCGGGTGGGGGCGTTCAGCTATGTCCGGCATCGCCTGAACCGTTTGCCCGATCCGCCCGACCGCATCGCGCGCGGTATTTTCGCAGGCGTCTTCACGACCTTTACCCCGTTTTATGGTTTTCATTTCATCGTGGCGGCCACGCTGGCGTGGATTTTGCGCGGCAATATTCCGGCGGCCCTGTTGGGCACATTCTTTGGCAATCCGCTCACATATGTGCCCATCGGGGTGGTGTCGCTTCAGACCGGGCACGCGATGCTGGGGCGCAGCACCTTGGCCGAGGATGAGATCAGCCGCTCGCTCGGGGGAAAGTTTCTGGATGCCGGGGATGACCTGAAGAACAACTTTCTGGCAATCTTCATGGATCACAAGGCGGATTGGAGCGGTCTGAAGCTCTTTTATGACGATGTGTTCTTTCCCTATATGATCGGGGGGATTGTGCCGGGGATCGTTACGGCACTTGCGGCCTATTACATCAGCCTGCCGGTGATCACCGCCTATCAGCACCGCCGCAAAGGCGCGCTCAAGGCCAAGTGGGTGGCGATGAAGGAAAAGAAGGCGGCCAAGGAAAAACAGGCGCACAAGGCTGACGAGGCGGGAAAACCGGACTAGGTTACGCCTCGAGTCGCGGATCAATCACGGGAGAAGCCGATGTCGGCAGGAAAGAAGCTACGCCTAGGCGTGAATATCGACCATGTGGCAACGGTGCGGAACGCGCGTGGTGGGGCCTATCCGGATCCCCTGCGCGCGGCGAGGATTGCGCAAGAGGCGGGGGCTGATGGCATCACCGCCCATCTGCGCGAGGATCGGCGGCATATCTCTGATGCGGATATCGACGGGCTGATGGAAGTGCTGACGGTGCCACTCAATTTCGAGATGGCCGCGACCGACGAGATGCAGCGGATTGCCCTGCGCCACAAACCGCATGCCGTCTGCATCGTGCCGGAAAAGCGCGAGGAACGTACCACCGAGGGCGGGCTGGAAGTGGCGCGCGAGGAAAACCGGCTGGCGCATTTCATAGCGCCGCTGCGCGAGGCAGGGTGTCGCGTGTCGATCTTTATCGCCGCTGACAAAAGGCAGATCGAGGCGGCGCATCGCATCGGGGCCGAGGTGATCGAATTGCACACCGGCGCCTATTGCGATGCCCATGCCGAGGGGCATGTCGACGCCCGCGACCGCGAGTTGGAGAGCCTGCGCGAGATGACGGCCTATGCCCATTCTCTGGGGCTAGAGGTGCATGCGGGGCATGGATTGAACTATGAAACGGTAAAGCCGGTCGCGGCCTTTCCCGAGGTGATGGAGCTCAACATCGGGCATTTCCTGATTGGCGAGTCGATCTTTCGCGGATTGGGCCCGGCCATTGCAGAGATGCGTCGGCTGATGGACGAGGCGCGGGGGTGACGGTGCGCGGGGGCGCTCTGTCATGACATTGCGCGCCCTTTTGGCCGTTTTGGCCACGGTTTTGGCATGTCTCGCGCTTTGGCAGCTTGAGGGGCAGCGGCGTGGCGTGGACATCGCGAGCTTCACCGTCTCTGACACGCCGGTGACGCGCTATGCCATGGCCGGTGCGGATGGTCCGGTGGTGGTGGTCGCGCATGGCTTTGCCGGGTCGCGGCAGATGATGCAGGCATATACCCTTGATCTTGCACGGGCGGGATACCGGGTTTGGGCGTTTGATTTCGAGGGGCATGGGCGCAACCGGGTGCCGATGTCGGGCGATGTGAACAGTCTTGACGGCACGACACGGCTTTTGATGGCGCAGACGGGCCGGGTGGTGCGGGCCGCGGTGGCGCAAGAGGCTTGGGCGGGTGAGGTTGCGCTTTTGGGGCATTCCATGGCGACCGATATCATCATCCGCACCGCGCTAGAGGAAGACCGGGTTGGTCCCGTGGTGGCGATATCCGCCTTTTCGCAAGCAGTAACGGAGACCGAGCCGGACACTCTCTTGCTGATCACCGGGGCGTGGGAGGCGGGTTTGCGTGGTTTCGCCCGCGAGGCGGTGGAGATGGTCACGCCCGGCGCGGGGGAGGGCCAGACCGTGCAGGCAGGGGCTGTGACGCGCCGCGCGGTGGTGGCCCCTTTGGCCGAACATGTGGCGGTGCTGCATAGCCGTTTGGGCCGGGCCGAGGCGATTGCATGGCTCGATGCCGCCTATGGGCGCGTGAGCGATGTCGCGGTGCGGGCGACTGGGCCGTGGTTTCTGGCGTTGATGTTCGCGATTGTGGCCCTTGCCGCGCCGCTGGCGCGCCTTTTGCCGCAGCGCGCGCCGCCCGCGCGCAAGGCCATGCGGTCACGGCAATTCGTGTTGGTGGTTCTGGTGCCGGCGCTTTTGGCTCCGCTTTTGGCGGTGCAGGTGGAAACGCGGCTTTTGCCGGTCTTGGTCGCGGATTATCTGGCGTTGCATCTGGCGCTATACGGGGTCTGCCAACTGGCGTTCTTGTGGGTTATGGGGCGACGCCCAGAGGGGCTGCGCCCTGTGGCGGTGCTGGCGCTGCTGGTGTGGGGCTTGGGCGTGTTTGGGTTTGCGCTGGATCGCTATGGTGCAAACTTTTGGCCCACGCCCGAGCGGCTTGCGATCATCATGGCGCTAAGCCTTGGGGCCGTGCCCTTTATGCTGGGGGATGCGGTGCTGGCGCGCGGTGCGCCGCTCTGGCAGAGGCTGGCGTCGCGGGCGGGCTTTATCTTGTCCTTGGCTCTGGCCATTCTACTGGATACGGAGCGGCTGTTTTTTCTGGCGATGATTGCGCCGGTGATCCTGCTCTTTTTCCTGATATACGGGCTGATGGGGCGTTGGGTGGCGGCGCGGGCCGGGGCGACAAGCGTTGGCGTTGCGCTTGGCCTCATCCTTGCTTGGGCGCTTGGCGTCAGTTTTCCGCTGTTTGCACCGGGGGTAACGGGATGATCTTGGGGATTGGCACGGATCTGGCGAATATCGAGCGGATCGCGCGCACGCTGGAGCGGTTTGGCGACAGGTTTCGCAACCGGGTGTTCACCGAGGTGGAACAGGCAAAGGCCGAGCGCCGCGCCGATGTGGCGGGCACCTATGCGAAACGGTGGGCGGCGAAAGAAGCCTGTTCCAAGGCGCTTGGCACGGGGTTGCGCATGGGCATCGCGTGGAAGGATATGGCGGTCACGAACCTGCCCACGGGCCAGCCGGTGATGCAGGTCACGGGCTGGGCCGCGACGCGTCTGGCCGAGATGACGCCACCGGGGCATGAGGCCATCATCCATGTGACCCTGACCGACGATCACCCTTGGGCGCAGGCCTTTGTGGTGATCGAGGCGCGGCCCGTCGCACGGCCTGCTTGACACCTTGGTCCCGGCCCCGCATGTAGCGCCGGAGAGATAGCGGAGGACGCCAAATGGCCGCCACAGGCAAGACATCGAGCTCTATCTGGGAAACTGTGAAAACGGTGTTCTGGGCCCTCGTGATCGCGGGGCTGTTTCGCACGCTCTTTTTTCAGCCGTTCTGGATTCCCTCAGGGTCGATGAAAGATACGTTGCTGATTGGTGATTTTCTCTTTGTGAACAAGATGGCCTATGGCTATTCCTATGCCTCTTGCCCGTCGATCCGGGTGGGCGGGCTGAACATCGACGCGCAAAAGATCTGCGCCTTCATCGACGGTGACAATACCCGCATCTTTGGGTCAGAGCCTGAGCGCGGCGATATCATCGTGTTTCGCCAGCCGACCGATGGCACCGATTTCATCAAGCGGGTTGTCGGCTTGCCGGGGGACCGCATCCAGATGAAAGAGGGCGTGTTGCATATCAACGAGGCTGCCGTCGGGCTGGAACCGGCCGGTGATTTTGTTGAGGAATTCACGCGGCAAGGGCCGCTTGGTATCCGTCCGCGTTGCGAGAATGGCGTGGTGGGCGAAGGGGCGGATTGCCTCAAGTCGCGCCAGATCGAGACGCTGCCCAATGGGCGGTCGCATTCCATCCTGAACATCGGCGACCAGCGGTCTGATAACACGGGCGTCTTTACTGTGCCTGCCGGTCATTATTTCTTTATGGGCGACAACCGCGACAATTCCACTGACTCGCGCTTTCCGCAGGCGGTGGGCGGGGTTGGCTTCGTGCCATTCGAGAACCTGATCGGGCGTGCGAACCGGGTGGTTTTTTCCTCGGCCGGGCGGTCGATGCTGGCGTTCTGGACATGGCGCAGCGACCGTTTCTTCAAGAGGCTTGAGTGAAGCTTTCGGCGGATATCAAGGCGTTTCAGGCGCGGCTAGGGCATGAGTTTACCAATGCCGCGCTGTTGGTGCGGGCGCTGACCCATTCGTCGATGGCGACGCCCAATCGGGATGACAACCAGCGGCTGGAATTTCTGGGCGACCGGGTGTTGGGCCTTGTGATGGCTGAGGCGCTCTTGTCGCAGGATCAAGGGGCCACCGAGGGCCAGCTTGCGCCGCGCTTTAACGCACTGGTGCGCAAAGAGGCCTGCGCCGATGTGGCGCGCGAGATCGACCTTGGCGGAGTTCTCAAGCTGGGCCGTTCCGAGATGCTCTCTGGCGGGCGGCGCAAAGAGGCGCTGTTGGGCGATGCGATGGAGGCGGTGATTGCCGCCGTCTATCTTGATGCCGGGTTTGAAACGGCGCGCGGGGTTGTGCTTCGGCTCTGGGGCGCACGGTTGGGCGCGGTCAAAGAAGACGCGCGCGATGCCAAGACAAGCCTTCAGGAATGGGCGCAGGCGCGTGGATTGCCGCCGCCCGATTATGTTGAACTTGCCCGCAAGGGGCCAGATCACGCGCCGATCTTTACCATTTGCGCGCAGTTGAAAAGCGGCCAGCGTGCCGAGGCGACGGCCGGTTCGAAGCGGCAGGCGGAACAGGCGGCGGCACGCGCGCTTCTGGATCAATTGCAGGCGGAGTGAGCGGGTGCGCGGGCTTGCCTTATTGGCTGTGACGCTGTCCTTGGCGCAGATTGCCAAGGCACAGGAAGCGCCGATAGATGCCTGGACGCTCCGCAAATGCGCGCTTTATGCGCAGGCGACCGAGGATGCCTTGGCCGCGCTTGGCCCAGAGGGGCTAAGCCCGCAATTTCTAGAAGAAAACCGTGCTTTCATCGCCTCGGGCTGTGTTGGGCATGTGCGGATTTGTGCGCAAACGGCGCAGGACTATGCGTTTGCCGATCTTCTGACCATGATGACCATGAACGAGGGCATGGCCAGCACCTTTGTTCCCTTCGGCTGCGACAACTGACGCTCTGCTCTGGTCGCGGGGCGGCAAATCGGCTAGAGCCTGTCAATCACAACAGTCGAGACGCATCCCATGACCACGCGCGCCGGATTTATTGCCCTGATCGGAGAGCCCAATGCGGGCAAATCCACCCTGCTCAACCGCATGGTGGGGGCCAAGGTCAGCATCGTCACACACAAGGTTCAGACCACCCGCGCCCGTATTCGCGGCGTCGCGATGGAGGGGCAGAGCCAGTTGGTATTCGTGGACACGCCCGGCCTGTTCCAGCCGCGCCGCAGGCTGGACCGGGCGATGGTTGCTGCCGCTTGGGGGGGCGCTGCGGATGCCGATGTGGTGATCCTGTTGATCGAGGCGCATCGCGGTGTGACCGAAGGGGTGGAGCGTATCCTTGAAGGGCTGACCGGCATCGCCAAAGGGCGCAAAGTGGCGCTGGCCATCAACAAGATCGACCGGGTGCAAGCACAGGTGCTGCTGGCGCTGACCAAGGACATGAACGAACGCTTTGCCTTTGAAAAGACGTTCTTAATTTCGGCTGAGCGCGGCCATGGAGTAGATGATCTGCGGCAGTGGCTGGCCGGTGAGGTGCCCGAGGGGCCATGGCTTTACCCTGAGGATCAGATCGCTGATCTGCCGATGCGGATGATCGCCGCCGAGATGACGCGCGAAAAGCTGACGCTGCGGCTTCATCAGGAATTGCCCTATCAATTGACCGTCGAAACCGAGAACTGGGAAGAGCGCAAGGATGGCTCTGCCCGGATTGATCAGGTGGTCTATGTGGTGCGCGACGGGCATAAAGGGATCGTTCTGGGCAATAAGGGCGAGACGATCAAGGCCGTCTCGAAAGCCGCGCGCGAGGAGTTGGAAGAGTTTCTTGGCCGTCGTATCCACCTGTTTTTGCAGGTAAAAGTGCGCGAGAACTGGCAAGAGGAATCCGAGCGGTATTCCGAGATGGGCTTGGATTTCAAGGACGGGAACTAGGGGCATGGCCCGGCTGAGCGCGCGGTTTTGGGTAGATGCCTATCTGACGCGGCTCAGGGGGGCGGATATCCCCGCCTTTGTGGTGGCGCATGGCGATGACACGGGGGGGGCTGTTCTGGTCAAGCTCAACACGTTGGATGGAAAAGGTGTTGTTTTTCAACGCTCTATTGATCTGATGAGTGGTGCGCGCGTGTGGATGACCTTGGCCGAGGGCGCAGAGGCCGAGGTGGATGCGGCGATTGCGCGGCAAAGGGGCTATGATCCCGACCTCTGGGTGATCGAGGTGGAGGACCGGGAGGGGCGGCATTTGCTCGATCAGGACGGATTGGGAGGCTGAGGGCCGATGGATTGGCGCGATCAGGGTATTCTTCTGAACCGCCGCCGACATGGGGAAAGCTCTGTAATCATTGAGGTTTTTACGCCAGAGCGGGGGCGGCATGCGGGGGTGGTGCGCGGCGGTGCGTCGCGCAAAATGGCCCCTGTGTTGCAACCGGGCGCGCAACTTGATCTGGAATGGCGCGCGCGGCTAGAGGATCATATCGGCACATTCCGGGTTGAGCCTTTGAAATCAAGGGCTTGGACCATGGGCGACCGGATGGCGCTGGCGGGGTTGAATGCGGTTTGTGCGCTGTTGCTGTTTGTGCTGCCCGAGCGAGAGGCGCATGCGGAGCTATACCGCAAGACATTGATCCTGCTTGATATTCTGGACCAACCCGAGATTTGGACGTTGGCCTATCTCAATTGGGAAATGGCGCTGTTGGAAGAGATGGGCTTTGGTCTTGATCTGCGGCGTTGTGCGGTTTTGGGCGAAAAGGCCAATGATCTCAGTTACATATCGCCAAAAACCGGGCGGGCTGTGTCGCGCGCGGGGGCGGGCGAATGGGCAAACCGGTTGTTGCCGTTGCCGCCCTGCCTGATGGGGCACGGCCCGGCACCGGATGCGGAAATCCTGCAAGGGTTTGAAGTCACAGGACATTTCCTAAAAAACCACTTGGCGCCGCAACTGGGCAATCGGCCCTTGCCCGAGGCACGGGCGCGCTATGTGGCGCGGTTCGCAGCCGAGGTGGCAAAGGGCTGAGCCGCGCGTAAGCTTTGTAAGGTTTGGGCCCAGATTTTGTAAGGTTCCGGGGCCGGTCACATCGCCCCGGCCTCCGAGCCGGGGCCTCCAACCCGCCGTGGCGAGGTCCCGGGTCAAGCCCGGGACGGGTGTGGTCTTGATGGGGCGCAGCACGCCCTAAAGTAGCATCACCCCACGCCGGATGAGATTGAGCCCGGCAATCAGCAGCACCCAGAGCGTGATCTTGCGAAAGGTGGTCTGATCGAACCGGTCCTGAAGGCGAAAGCCGATCCAGATGCCGAGGAGCGCTGGGACGACCATCGCCGCCGAGAGCGGCAGGGTTTCGGCGCGCAACACGCCCGAGCCGATATGTGCGCCAAGCAGCACCAGCGCGCCCAGACCGTAGATCACGCCCTGCACGCGCATCTGTTCGGTTTTCTCGGTGCCGCGCGCGATCAGCATGGCGACGGTGGGCGGGCCCCAGATGCCGGAGAGGCCGCCAAAAAGACCGGCGAGCGCCCCCATGCCCGCCTCGCCCTTGATCCCCGGTTCCGGGGGCAGGCGCAAACCGCGTCCCAGCAGGGTCGAGGCGGCGTAGAGTGTGATCAACGGGCCGATAAAGAGCAGCATCACCGAGGGCGGCAGCACCGGCACCAGTTGCGCCGCGCAAACCATGACCAGACCGCCCGCAATGAGGAACACCCGGAAATGCGCAATCGAGGCGATGGCGGCGCGCGTGCCTTGGCGCAGAGCCTGCCAGAGGTTTGTGGCCAATGTTGGCAATATCAGCCCGGCCAGTGCCAATTCGGGGGGCATCATCGTGCTGAGCCCTGCGATCATTACCGTGGGCATGGCAAAGCCCACCACGCCCTTGACCATGCCCGCGCAGAGCGCCACGGTAAAGGCCATGGCCCAACCCCAAAGCGGATTCCAGAGTGGGCTTATGTCGAAAAATGCGTCCATTTCGCCTCTTATCATGGCGTTTGGGCGGCTGACCATGGCGATAGCGCTGCGCTGCAAAAAATCAACGCGCAATTTTAGATCAAAACCCTGCGACAAAAAGCATAATAGTTGCGCTGCACCTGCATAATGGATAAAAGGCACGAGATTAGGAAAAGGATGCGATTCATGGCACATGACGGACAGGATCTGGCGATGGCACAACCGATCATTCTGGGCGATTTGCTGGCCCTGACCGGCGTGGCGCTGGCGCCCGCCGAGGCGCTGTTAGAGCGGGCCACGGGCGCTGTTCGCGCGCTGGTGACGGTGGATGGCCGGGTTTCGGGGGCTGCGATTGAGGCCAATCAGACCGCGGCGCATGGGTTGGCGTGGCTTGCGACCTATGTCGAGGCGCTGCGCCAGATGCAGCTTTGGGCGGTGCGGCTGGACGAAAAGGGCGAGTTTGGCGAGGTCGAGCAACTGATCCTGCAAATCGCCTTTGGCGAATATCTGAGCCAGATCGCAGGCGGCATCCAGATGAATCAGGGCGAAATGGTGCGCCTTCAGGATCTGGGCCTTGGCCCGGATGATGCGCATCTGTTGATGGACCCCGCCGCCACGATGCTGATGCAGGCGGGCAATACCCAAGTGGCGCGCAGCCGGTTGGTCGAGCTGATGCAAGAGCGGTCGGCAGAGATCACGGTGGGGCGCAGTGGCCTTGAGGAAGAGCTGGAGATGATCCGCGCGCAATTCCGGCGGTTCTCGGTCGAGAAAGTCGAGCCGCATGCGCATGAGTGGCACCTCAAGGATGAGCTTATCCCGATGGAGATCATCGAGGAACTGGCGGAAATGGGTGTGTTTGGCCTGACCATTCCCGAGGAATTCGGTGGTTTCGGCCTGAGCAAGGCGTCGATGGTGGTGGTTTCGGAAGAGTTGAGCCGGGGCTATATCGGGGTTGGGTCCCTTGGCACCCGGTCTGAGATTGCTGCCGAATTGATCCTTTGTGGCGGCACGGAGGAGCAAAAGGCCCATTGGCTGCCAAAGCTCGCCAGTGCCGAAATCCTGCCGACGGCCGTGTTCACGGAACCCAACACCGGATCGGATCTGGGCAGTCTGCGCACCCGTGCTGTCAAGGATGAGAATGGCGATTGGAAGGTGACGGGCAACAAGACCTGGATCACCCACGCCGCGCGCACCCATGTGATGACGCTGCTGGCGCGCACCGTGCCCGACACCACCGATCACCGGGGGCTGTCGATGTTTCTGGCCGAGAAAACCCCCGGCACCGATGAGGCCCCGTTCCCGACACCCGGCATGACCGGCGGTGAGATCGAGGTTTTGGGCTATCGCGGCATGAAGGAATACGAACTGGGATTCGATAATTTCCATGTGAAGGGCGAGAACCTGCTGGGCGGCGAAGAGGGCAAGGGATTCAAGCAGTTGATGGAGACGTTTGAATCTGCGCGCATTCAGACTGCCGCCCGCGCCGTAGGTGTGGCGCAATCGGCGCTGGATGTGGCGATGAAATACGCGCAGGACCGCAAGCAGTTTGGCCGCGCGCTGATCGAGTTTCCGCGTGTGTCGGGCAAGCTTGCGATGATGGCGGTCGAGATCATGGTGGCGCGGCAACTGACCTATTTCTCGGCGTGGGAAAAGGATCACGGGCGGCGGTGCGATCTTGAGGCGGGGATGGCTAAACTGTTGGGTGCGCGCGTGGCCTGGGCCGCCGCCGACAACGGGTTGCAGATCCATGGCGGCAATGGCTTTGCGCTGGAATACACGATCAGCCGGATTCTCTGTGATGCGCGTATTCTCAATATCTTTGAGGGCGCGGCAGAGATTCAGGCGCAGGTGATCGCGCGGCGGTTGTTGGGGTGAGAATAAGCCGGGGTTCGCGTGAGTGAGCCCCGGCCCTGTCAATCCGGCTGAAAGATGGCACCCGCGCGCAGGGCCTTGAGCGTGCGCCAGAGCAGGCCCGCGATGATCACGCAGAGGGCCGCCAAGAGGGCGAGGCCGATCAGCCGATGCGCGGCAGAGCCGCTTTCACGTGCATAGGTGAAACTGGCGATGGTCACGCCTGCCATGGGAAAGCTGAGCGCCCAGAAGGCCAAGGAGAATTGCAATTTCAAGAGCTTGGGCAATTGTACCGCGACGATGAGCGTAAAAAGATAGGCGCAATTGAGCAGCACATGGGCAAAGGGATCGACGCCGCCCACCAGTTCCACCCAAGCAAGAAACCCGACCGAAGGCGGGGCGATCAGGATCACCAGCGAGGGTTGCAGGCGTTCGGGCAGGGGATCGTGAAAGATCAGCCGGTTCATCACCAGTGTCAGCAGGACGATCCAGAAGACGAGACCGACGCTGGTGAAGAACCAGCTTATTTCCGGGTAGCCAAGGGGCACGCCCGCGATTGCCACGATCACATTGCCCACCGCCGGGATGAACCATGCCGGTGAGAGGTGCCCGTGTTGGAACGCGCGCGCGCTGATCCAGCCACTGACCACGGCGAGGGTCAGGATCAGCTGCATCGGCACGGCGATGAGCCATAGCACATGCGCAATGCCCGGCGCGGGGGCGAGCATGACGATGGACATCAGCACCAATGCGATGGAAATTGCCGGAAAGAAGGCAAGTTTCACGGGGTGACTCCATTCGGCGACGACCGCTGCGGGGTGGCGGATCGCCTTGGCGAGATAGCCAAGCGTCACGGCGGCAAAGACCGCCATGGTCAACCCATGCGCCGCCCATGACAGTGCGTGGGTGAGGCCGAGGGCCTCTTCGCCCGCGCGAAGCGCGAGGGTAAAGCCGCAAAGCCCCATGACGATGGTAAAAAGCGTCACGGGCACATATTGCAGGCGGCCTTGGGCCGGGTTTGTCATCGGGTTTACTCTGCGGCGGTGATGGTAAGGGTGAGCGGGGCCAGACCGTCAATCTCGCCCAAGAGCACATTACCGGGCAGCACGGGGCCAACGCCCGCTGGCGTGCCGGTATAGATCAGGTCTCCGGGGGCGAGATGATAAAAGCGCGACAGATGGGCGATGATTTCGGGCACGGACCAGATCATATCGGCCAGCGTCGCCTCTTGTGTGATGCGCCCGTCCACGGAGAGGCGAATGGTTTGCTCCGCGATGTCGCCAAACTCGGCCTTTGGGGTGATTGGGGCGATGATCGAGGCGTTTTCGAAATCCTTGCCGATGTCCCAGGGGCGGCGCTTTTCCTTGGCCACGCCTTGCAGGTCGCGGCGGGTGAGGTCGATGCCGCAGGCATAGCCATAGACGGCGTTCATCGCCTCGGCTGCGCTGACGCGAAAGGCGGAGGCGCTGAGCGCCACGACGAATTCCATCTCGTGATGGCAATCCGAGGTTTCGAGCGGATAGGGGATGCTGGACCCGCTGAGGCAGAGGGTTTGGGGCGCCTTGTTAAAGTAGAACGGCGCTTCGCGGTCCACCTCATTGCCCATTTCGAGTGCGTGGGCGGCATAGTTGCGCCCGACGCAGAAGATGCGCTGCACCGGATAGCCCTGATCCGTGCCGGTGATCGGCACCAGAGGGGGGCTGGGCAGGGTGAAGAGCGGTTGGGTCATCGGGGCCTCCGGCGCAAGCGATTGAATTCGCGCCCGTTATGCGCCCCGATTCGACGGTTGTCAAAGCAGGCCTCAGGCGACACGGGCCCCTTGCGACCAGACACCGCGCAGCGCCGGCGCGCCGCTGCGCAGGCGAAAGCGGATGAGGTCGGCGCGGGCGTTTACCGCCAGTTGGCCGCGATCCGAGAGGCCCACGGCGCGGGCGGGATTGGCGGTGACGGTGGCAAGGCCGCGCGCCATATCGCCCCACCGCGCGCCCAGTTGCACAGCCCCCAAAAGCAGCGCGGAGGGCACGTAATCGGACGAGAGGATATCGAGAAAGCCCAGATCGGCCAATTCCCCCGCCGCGACATTGCCAGAGTGTGATCCGCCCCGGATGAGGTTGGGCGCGCCCATGATGACCGCGATATCATGGGCGTGGCAGGTGCGTGCGGCCTCGACCGTGGTGGGAAACTCGGCCAGCCGGATGCCGTAGCCGCCGGACACGGCCACCTGTTCGGCGGTGGTGTCGTCATGGCTGGCCAGCACCGCGCCATAGCGGGCGGCATGGGCCACGGCGGCGGCCTCGTGGCGGTCGCCATGCGCGGCGCGCAGCGCCTTGAGCTGGGCCACGTGTTCGGCGAATTCCGCATCCGTGAGGGCGTGTTTGCCCTTCATGTATTCTTCGAGTTTTGTCAGGTCGCGGAATTGGCGCTGCCCCGGCGTATGGTCCATCAGGCTGACGATGCCGACGCGGTCCGATGGGCCGAATTGTTCCATCTCTTCTTCCAGTGTTTCGGAACAGACCTCGGCGCGCAGATGCAGGAAATGGCTGATCTTGAGCGCTTCCTCGGCGCGCAGACTGAGGAGTTCGTTGGCGAGACCGCGCGCGTATTTGCTGTAGCGCCCGACGCCGGTGGGGATCGACCCCACGCGCATTGCGTCAAAGACGGTGGTGATGCCGACGCTGGCCAGTTCCGCGTCATGGGCGAGGATGGCGGCGTGATGCGGCCAATCCACCTTGGGGCGGGGTTGGATATGCCGCTCCAGATTATCGGTGTGCAGCTCGATCAGGCCGGGGGCAAGGTAATCGCCTTCGCAATCCACCGCACCGGGTGGCAGGGCTGTGCCGCTGTCGAGAGCGGTGATTTTACCGCCCTTGATCTGCAGCGCGCCGGGGATCACCTCGTTTGGCAGAATGAGGAGGGCATTGGCGAGAATGATGTCTTCTGTCATTTGGATGTCACGCTTTCTTGGCACGTCACGGTAACCCGACGAGAGACCTCATGGATTTTCACCGCTACGCGATTTATGTCACGCCCCCCGAGGGGGAATTTGCCGCCTTTGGTGCGGCGTGGTTGGGATGGGATAGCGCGCAGGGTTGTGCCGTGGCGCATCCCGAGGTGCCGGGGTTGCCCGCGCCCGTGGCCGAGATCACCGAGACCCCGCGCAAATACGGGCTGCATGCCACGATCAAGCCGCCCTTTGCCTTGGCCGAGGGGGAGGGAGAGGCGGGGCTGGTTGCGGCCTTTGAGCAGTTTTGCGCAGGCGAGGCGGCGGTCACGCTGGAGGGGGTGCAGATCGCGGGTTTGGGACGGTTTCTGGCGCTGGTGCCGGTGGGGGATCAGAGCGCCTTGAACGGGTTGGCGGCGCGCGCCGTGGCGGCGTTCGAACCGTGGCGCGCCCCCTTGACCGAGGCGCAATTGGCGCGGCGGCGGGCAGGGGGCCTGACGCCTGCGCAAGACGCGCTGTTGCTGCGCTGGGGCTATCCCTATGTGATGGAGGAGTTCCGGTTTCATATCACCCTGACCGGCAAGCGGCCCAAGGCGGAATTGGCACCGATCAAGGCCGCGCTGGAGGCGCGTTTGGGGCCGCTGGTGCCGCAGCCCTATGTCATCGACGCGCTGTCGCTGATGGGCGAGGATGAGGCGGGGCGGTTTCACCTGCTGCACCATCAGACCCTCACCGCGTAAACCGCCTTGAGCGCGGCCTTGGTCAGGCGGGGCAGGGCTGCGTCCGTGTCGAGTGTGATGACTGGGCCCACGCCCTCGGGCAGGGCCATATCCGCGCCGGTCAGGCGTTCGCGAATATCCTGCGGGGTTTCACGCCCGCGCGCCACAAGGCGGGATGCCAGCACCTGAGGCGTGGCGGTCAGGTGCAGGATGACAAAGGGCTGAAACCGCGCCTGCGCCTGTGCCAGAACGCCCCGTGAGAGATTGACCAAGAGGTCGCGCCCCGCCGCGAGATCAAGGCAGATGCCCACCGGCACCCCGTAGCGCAGGCCGTGCGCGCGCCAATGCAGGGCAAAGCCGCCCTCTTTGAGGCGGGCGTCGAATTCGGTGTCGCTGACCGCCTCATGGCCTTCGCCCTCGGGGTCTGGGGGGCGGGTGATGACGCGGCGGGCACGGCGCAGGCCCGGATGCTCTACGATCATGGCGCGCATCAGTGTGTCCTTGCCCACGCCCGACGGGCCGACCACGGCGATGAGGCGGCCAGGTGTCATGCGGCGCGCGCAGGGGTGAAGGCGGTCACATCCACCTCGCGGTCGCAGACACGGGCGCGCGCGGCCTCGTCGTGGAAGATGCCGATGATCGCCGCGCCGCGCGCCTTGGCCTCTTCGATGAGGGTCAGCACCACCTCGCGGTTGGTGGCGTCAAGGCTGGCGGTGGGTTCATCCAGCAGCAGGGCGGGAAAGGCATGCGCAAAACCGCGCGCGATGTTGACGCGCTGTTGCTCGCCGCCCGAGAATGTCGTGGGGCTGAGTGACCAGAGCCGTTCGGGGATGTTGAGGCGGTCAAGCAGCGCCTCGGCGCGGGCGCGGGCCGCATCGGGCGCGCTGCCAAGGATCAAGAGCGGTTCGGCCACCACATCGCGGGTCGGCACACGGGGCACGACGCGCAAGAACTGGCTGACATAGCCCAGCGTATGACGGCGCAACTGGATGATCTCGCGCGGTTCGGCGCGGGCGACATCGGTGTCGCCGACCATGATCCGCCCCGCATTGGCGCGGTAATTGCCATAGATCATCCGCATAAGCGTAGATTTGCCCGCGCCCGAAGAGCCGGTCAGCGCCACGCACTCACCGGCGGCAACGCTGAGATGCGCGCCTGCCATCACGGGGATCACCGCGCCGCCCTGATTATGCAGGGTGAAGCTTTTGCTCAGGCTGTCGATCTCGATCATTGCGGGTCTCCCATGTTCATAACCAGCCGCGGCGGCGGAAAATCCAGAGCGGCACCAGTGCCGATAGCGCCATGAGCCCGAGCGCCATCGGATAGCCGAAGGGCCAGGACAGTTCTGGCATCACCTCGAAATTCATGCCGTAGATCGAGGCCACCAGCGTGGGCGGCAGAAAGGCCACCGCCGCCACCGAGAAAATCTTGATGATGGCGTTCTGTTCGATGGTGATGAGGCCAAGGGCCGCATCCAGCATGAAGGCGGTTTTCTGTTGCAGATAGCCTGCCTGTTCGGTGATCGTGCGCACGTCGCGATATTGCGATTTGAGCGCGCCGCGCAGGGGTTTGGCCCCGCGCCGGGTGTCGATCACCGGCACGACAAAGCCCAAAAGCCGCTCCAGTGTCATCAGGCTCTCGCGGATTTGCATGACGCGCCCGTCAGCTTGGCCGATGTCGCGGAGCGCGGTGCGATAGGCCGAGGTATTAAGGGGTTTGTCGCCAAAGATGCGTTTGGAGAGCGCGTCGATGTCGCGGCCAGCCTGTTCGATGATATCGGCAAGCCGGTCGATGATTTCCTCGATCAGCCCGATCAGCACCGCCTCGACCGTGGCGCAGCCATGCGAGGATTTCCCCGCCTTGTCGGGATAGGTGGTAAAGGGGCGCGGGGCGTGGTGGCGCAGTGTCACCAGCCGGTCGGCCATGAGCACGAAAGACACCGGGCCGACGATGGTTTCGCCCGCGTCGTTGCGCGCGGGCAAGAGGGCGGTCATCACTGGCACGCCCTCTTCGAGATAGAGGCGGGAGGATTGTTCGATTTCGTCCTGATCCTCGCGGCTGGGCAGGGCGATGCCAAGACGCCCCGACATTTGCGCCAATTCCTGCGGGTCGGGGCTGAGCATGTCGATCCAGAGGACGGGGGCATCGCCAAGGTCTGGCACTTGATGCAACCCGGTCTCGTGCTTGGCGTAATAGGTGATCATGCTCTGCTCCTGCCCATGGCGTCAGACCTGCAATACGCTGGAAACAAGCAGTTGCGTATAGCCGTGTTGCGGATCATCCAGCACTTGATCGGTCAGCCCGTCTTCGACCACAAAGCCATCTTTCATCACCATCAACCGGTCGGCGAGCAATCGCACCACCGCCAGATCATGGGTGACGATAATGGCCGAGAGACCCATTTCGCGCACCAGCCCGCGCAAAAGATCAAGAAGCCGCGCCTGAACGCTGACATCAAGCCCGCCGGTGGGTTCATCCATGAACACCAAGCGCGGGCCGGTCACGAGGTTGCGGGCGATTTGCAGGCGTTGCTGCATGCCCCCCGAGAACGCCTGTGGCTTGTCATCCACCCGGTCGGCGGCAATCTCGACCCGGCCCAGCCAGTCAATCGCCTGATCGCGGATATCCCCGTAATGCCGTGCGCCCACGGCCATCAGCCGTTCGCCGACATTGCCGCCCGCCGAGACCCCCATGCGCAGCCCGTCGCGGGCGTGCTGATGGACAAAGGCCCAATCGGTGCGCATCAGCATCCGCCGTTCGGGTTCGGACATATGCAGCGTGTCGCGGGGGCCGTGGCCGTGCGTGTCAAAGATCACCTCGCCCCGGTCGGGGGGCAGATGCCCGGCAAGGCAACTGAGCAGCGTCGATTTGCCTGATCCGCTCTCGCCCACGATGCCCATCACCTCGCCGGGGTAAAGATCAAAGCTGACACCGTCACAGCCGCGCCGTGGCCCGTAGAATTTGGCAAGATCGCGCACTTGCAAAAGGGGGGTCATACCGTGGCCTCCTCATAGGGGGCACCCTGCGCCCCGATGTGGCCGCCTGCGCGGCGCGCGCGGCAATAATCGGTGTCGGAGCAGACAAACATGCGCCCGCCCGCGTCATTCATGATGACCTCGTCCAGATAGCTGTGGGATGCGCCGCAGAGGTCGCAATCGTGATTGGCCTTGGTGGCCTCGAACGGGTGATCTTCGAAATCGAGACTGACAACCTTTGTATAGGGCGGCAGAGCATAGATACGCTGTTCGCGCCCCGCGCCGAAAAGCTGGATCGCGGCCATGTTCAGCTTCGGGTTATCGAATTTGGGGATCGGCGAAGGGTCCATGACATAGCGCCCCTCGACCTTGACCGGATAGGCATAGGCGGTGGCGATGGCCCCATGCTGGCTGATGTCCTCATAGAGTTTCACATGCATGAGGCCATATTCCTCGAGCGCGTGCATCTTGCGAGTTTCCACCTCGGAGGGTTCGAGAAAGCGCAGCGGTTCAGGGATCGGCACTTGGTAGACAAGGATCTGATCCTCGGTCAGCGGTTCCTCGGGAATGCGGTGGCGGGTCTGGATGAGGCTGGCGCGGGCGGTCTCCTCAGTGGTGGCGACCTGCGCGGTTTTCTCAAAGAACTTGCGGATCGAGACGGCGTTGGTCGTGTCATCCGCGCCCTGATCGATCACCTTGAACGTGTCATCCGGCGTGAGGCAGGCGGCAGAGACCTGCACCCCGCCCGTGCCCCAGCCATAGGGCATCGGCATTTCGCGGCTGGCAAAGGGCACCTGATAGCCGGGGATCGCCAGCGCCTTGAGAATGGCGCGGCGGATCATGCGCTTGGTCTGCTCATCGAGATAGGCAAAGTTGTAATCGCTCATAATAGCCCCCTGTCGCAAAGGTCGGCGCGCAGGCCCTCGGGCCCGGTAAAGTGATGCGCCTGCCAGCCTGCGGCGCGGGCGCCGGTGACATTGCTGGCGGTGTCGTCGATGAAATAACACGCCTCGGGCGCGGCATCGGCGCGGGTGCAGAGGAGCTCGAAAATCTCGCGGTCGGGTTTGACCATGCGCTCGTGCCCCGACACGACGATGCCCTCGAAAAGCGTGTTCAGGTCGGGATGCAGGCGCTGCGCCTGCGGCCATGTGTCGGCCGAAAAATTCGTAAGCGCCCAGAGGCGGTGGCCGCTATCCTTGAGCGCGGCGGCGATGTCCCATGACCCTTGGATGCGGTTTTGGATGGTCAGGCCGAAGCGATCGAAATAGCCGTCCATGAGATCGGCATAGTGTGGCCAGTGGGCGGCAATCGCTGCCACCGCCTCGGGCCTGCTCCGGCCCCGGTCCTGCTCATAGTTCCAGTCGTAGAATCGAACCTCGGCCAGCAGCGCATCAATCTCGGCGTCGCTGCCGATGGCATGACGAAAGGCCGCCTGCGGGTCCCAGCGCAAGAGGACATTGCCGATGTCAAAGACAATGAGGGTCATGGGCGGGCCTGCTTCTTTATGGCAAAAATACTCATTCCGCCGCCTCCCGATGCGCCGCGCCCTCGGCCTCGCGGCGGAGTTTGCGCACCAGTTCCAGTTCGGACTGGAAATCGACGTAATGCGGCAGCTTGATATGCTCGAGAAAGCCGGTGGCCTGAATGTTGTCGGCATGCATGAGGACGAATTCCTCGTCCTGCGCGGGTGCGCCTTGATCCTCTTCGCCCAATTCTTTCCAACGCAGCGCCCGGTCCACCAGTGCCATGGCGATGGCCTTGCGCTCGGTCTGGCCAAAGACCAGCCCATAGCCGCGCGTGAATTGCGGGGGCTCGGTTTTGGAGCCTTTGAACTGGTTGACGGTTTCGCATTCGGTGAGGGTGATCTCGCCCAGCTCAATCGCAAAGCCCAGTTCGGGGATATCCATTTCCACGGCGACAGCGCCGATGCGCAACTCGCCCACAAAGGCGTGGTTGCGGGCATAGCCGCGCTGGGTGGAATAGGCGAGCGAGAGGATAAACCCCTCATCGCCGCGCGTCAGCGCCTGAAGCCGCAGCGCACGGTCTGCGGGCAGTTGCATCGGTTCGCGGGTGAGGTCGGGGGGCGTGGTATCGCTCGGGTGTTCTTGCTGGATCAGCCCCTCGCGGTCGAGATAGCCCATGATATGCGGCGTGGGGCCGGGGGTGGGCGTGGCTGTGGGCGCTTGCGGCGTCTCGCCCTCTGCCGCGAGTTTGAAATCCAGCAAGCGGTGGGTGTAGTCAAAGGTTGGCCCCAGAACCTGCCCGCCCGGCGCGTCCTTGAACGTGGCCGAAATGCGCCGATCACAGCGCATGGCGGCGGTATTCACCGGATGCGACGCGCCAAAGCGGGGCAGGGTGGTGCGATAGGCGCGGATGAGAAAGATCGCCTCGATCAGATCGCCGCGCGCCTGTTTGATAGCGAGCGCGGCAAGGTCGGGATCATAGAGCGAGCCCTCGGCCATGACGCGGTTGACAGCAAGGCTGAGCTGTTCGCGGATCTGCGCCACGCTGAGCTCGGCCACGGATGTATCGCCGCGCCGCTCTTCGGCCAGCCAAGCATGGGCGTTGTCGATGGCGCGTTCGCCGCCTTTGACTGCGACATACATCTATTGGCCCTCCACACGGGTTGAGCGCGGCAGCGCCGCGAGGTCATGACCAGAGGTGAAGAGAAAATCGAGCCCCAGCGGAAACTGTGCGGCGTTGCGCTGAAATGCGGCAATGTCGGGCAGCGAGAGCGCGGCGGTGGTTGCAATCCCCGGCCCGGTCAGGCGTGCGCCGGTGTGCGTGAGCTGCGCCATCTCGACGATCAGGGTGGTTGCGCGGTCGGGGTATTCGACCGTGCCGATGGGATAATCGGCCAGCGGTAGAAGGGCAGACCAAGGCCCGAGCGCGAACATGGCGCGGGGGCGGTCCACCAGCGGTGCGCCGGTGTGAAAGGTGATCCAGTCGCGCACCATTGGGGTATCAACCGCCCCCGCCAGATAGAGTGGCGTTTCAGGGTCACAGAGCGTCAAGAGCACCGCGCCCGCCGCGGGCGATAGGGGCGGTGGCGGCTCTGCGCCCATGATCTGCTCAATGGTGCCGGGACGGGCCATGGCGCGCATCACCGCGCGAAAGGCCAGGGCGGCCTCGGTGGGGGCTGCGGCAAAGCCGCCGGTCAGGGCTTCGGTCTGCATCAATCCTCTCCGCGCACAAGGGTGAAGAAATCGACCTTGGTCGCTGCGGCGCGGGCGGCGCGGGCGCTGCGGCGGGTGGTCTCGGCCTCTGCCAAAGGGGCCAGAACGCGGTCGCGGATCAGCGCGGCCTCGGCCCCCTGCATCAGCGCGTCAATCAGCGCGGCCTGCGTGGCGTGGCGCTTGTCGCGGCCCTGCACATAGCCGTGGCCAACGCGGCCATCGCCCAGTTGCAAGGCGCAGCGGGTGACGGTCATTTCACCAAGGTTGAAGGCGGCCCCCGTGGCCCCGGCGCGGCCCCGCACCATGACGCCGCCCACCTCGGGCGCACGCAGATAGGCGTAATCAGGGGATAGCCCCGTGTCAGACAAGAGCCTGTGCACATCCTCGGCGGGGGTGCGCGCCAAAAGACCCATCCAGCCCTTGCGCTCGGTTTCTTTGCTCATGTGGACACCTTGTGAAGTTGTCGGTATTACTATACAACTAGACAAATCTATACGCCAAACCCGCCTCCCTAGCAAGCCAGTCCACAATGAAACTTATGTGACATGCCCCGAGAAAAACCCGATGCCCTCTGGCGGGCGATCCACGACAGTCTGAGCCGTGACATCGCGGCAGGGCGCTATGGCCCCGGTGACAAGCTGCCGACCGAGGCGGTTCTGGCCACGCGGTTTGGCGTCAATCGCCATACGGTGCGGCGGGCGCTCGCGGTCTTGGCCGAGGCGGGGGTGATCTTTGCCCGGCGCGGGGCCGGGGCGTTCGTGGCGCATCGCCCGACCGAGTATCCGATCGGTCGGCGGGTGCGGTTTCACCAGAATTTGCAAGCGGCCGGGCGGTTGCCAACCAAAGAGATCTTGGCGCTTGAGACCCGCAGCGCCGATGCCGCCGAGGCCGAGGCGCTCAGGCTTGCGCCCGGGGCCATGGTGCATGTTTGTGACGGGCTGTCGCTGGCCGATGGCGTGCCGGTGGCGGTGTTTCGCAGCAGCTTTCCGGCGGCGCGGTTTCCCGGCCTGCCCGAGGCGCTGCGGCGGCTCAGATCGGTGACGGCGGCGCTGGCAGAGCAAGGGGTTGCGGATTTCACCCGCGCCTCGACGCGGCTCACTGCGAAACTGGCCAGCCCGATGCAGGCGGTGCATCTGCATCTCAGCCCGGGTGCGCCGATCCTGCGCACGATTGCGGTCAATGTCGATCCCGAGGGGCAGCCTATCGAATATGGCCGCACATGGTTTGCCGGGGACCGGATCACGCTGACCCTGGCGGATGCTTGAACACTTGCCCCGATGTCACGGCACTGTCACATCGCGGGCCTATCAGCGACGTATAGATCAGCTGCCTTTTTCATCCATGATTTCAGCATCTCAAGGGCGGCCCGTTGTGGCCGCCTTTTTCTTGCGGTCAGCCGCCGTGCTTTTCAAGAAAGGCCTCGGCGCTCAGGCTGCGAAAATCATCTAGGTTCTCCCGCAGGCGGGCGTGATCCCACTCCCACCACGCCAGTGCCATCATGCGGTCGGCCAGAGCGGGGGCAAGGCGCGGGCGCAGCGGCTTGGCGGGCACGCCTGCGACGATCATATAGGGGGCTACGTCATGCGTCACCACAGCCCCGGCGGCGATAACCGCCCCGTGGCCCACGGTGATCTCGGGCTTGACCTGCGCATTGTGACCGATCCAGGTGTCATGGCCAATCCGCGCCAGCCGCGCGCGGCGTTTGTCGAACCAAAGCGCATCGTCGGGCGCATCCTCCCAATAGCTGGCAGAGCGATAGAGAAAGTGGTGCAGGCTGGCGCGGTCGAGCGGATGATCCGTGGCCCCCACGCGCACAAAGCTGGCGATATTGGCGAATTTGCCGATCTCTGTATTGGCGAGATCGCAGGATCGGTCGCAATAGGAATAATCCCCCATCGCCACATGCGCGAGGCGGCTGCCGCGCCCGACCTCGGTATAGATGCCGAATTCGCAATCGGTGATGTCGCAGTCCGGGTGGATCAGGGCCTTGTCGGCCTGCAATCGGGGCATCGCGCGCTCCATAAGGGTTTCGGGCCTCCGGCGGGAGTATTTGGTCCAAAAAGAAAAGCGAAGGCTGCTTCTTTATGGTTCAAATACTCACAGTCCGCCCTCTCAGTGCCCAGCGTCGTCCGAGGTGATAAGTTTGCGGCGCAACCAGCCTGAGAGAGTGTCCATCAGCATCACCATGATCAGAATGAGAATGATGTAATAGCTGACCTCTTCCCAGTCCTTTTGCGTGATCATGGCCTGTGTGAGCAAGAGGCCGATCCCACCGCCGGTGATGGCCCCGATGATGGTGGCGCTGCGGGTGTTGGATTCGAGGTAATAGAGCAGTTGGCTGAGCAGGACGGGTGTGATCTGGGGGATCACGCCAAAGCGATAGCGTTGCAGCGGTTTGGCCCCTGTGGATTGGACGCCTTCGATTTGGTTCTTGTCGACGTTTTCCAGCGCCTCGGAAAAGAGTTTGCCAAAGGTGCCTGTATCCGTGAGCAGAATGGCCAGCGCGCCGGTCATCGGGCCGGGGCCAAAGGCGCGGGCGAGCACCAGCGTCCAGATCAGCGCATCGACCCCGCGCAAGAGATCAAAGACGCGCCGCACCGCCGCACGCACCGCGAGATAGGGCGAGAAGTTGCGCGCCGCCGCAAAGGCCAGCGGCAGCGCCACGAGGCCTGCCCCCATGGTGCCGAGAAAGGCCATAAGAATGGTTTCGAAAATGGCCCAGAGCACATCCTTGTGCTGCCACATGCGGTTGTTCCAGACGTCGGATACCATCGCCGCAAGGTTGCTTTTGTCCGCGACCACCCGTTCGCCCGAGACGGCAAGGCGAGCCAATTCACCAAAGCTTTTGCCATAGAACGGGCTGTCGAGGGTGAACCAGAAGAGTTCCCAGCCGAAGTGATAGCGCATCACCTCGGTGCGCGCCCGTGTCAGGGTCACGCGACCGGCCTCGGTGGTGATGTCCACCCGCGCGTCGCTGGCGCTGATCCAGTCGGGGATGGTGTCTGTGGGCAGGGTGAGTTTGACACCCTCGCGGCGCGTGACCTCGGCTGTGATCAGCCCATAGCCCGGCACATCATAGCGCAGCGTGTTGCCGTCAATCAGCACCTCTTGACCGTGTTTCAGGGATACGAGCGTGCGTTCCGGGCTTTGGATATCGACCCAATCGGGGCTGCGCCCTTCGGGCCATGTGCCCTTGTTCTCGCCCTCGACCGCGATGCTGAGTGCGCCCGACCGGTTGTCGCGGGTGACATGGGTTTTGTAGCTATAGCTATCGGCGACAAGGATGCGGGCATTGTCGAGCCGCGCACGGTCGGCCAGCCCCATGATGTTGAAGGCAAAAAAGATATAGGTGAAATAGGCAAGGATCACCGCCGGGACGGCAAAGGCCAACCGCCGTTTGCGGCGAAAGAGGGTGGCGGCGTCAAAGTGGGGCGGGGTGATGTCGGTCATCATGCTCATGGTCTTAGCCCTCGCCGATCAGCTTGTTGCGGTAATGGCTGGAGAGTTGGTCAAAAAGCACGATTGTGCCGAACAAGAGCAGAAAGATCGCGGCCACCTCATCGTAACGCCCTTGGCCCCAGCTAAAGGCGTTTTTCAGGTCGTATCCGATGCCGCCAGAGCCAACAAAGCCCAAGATGGCGGAGGCGCGGATGTTGATCTCGAAGCGCAGGAGCGCGTAGCTGAGGTAATTGGGGGCCACCTGCGGGATCACGCCCAGCCACATCCGTTGACCCCATGTCGCCCCCACCGATTGCAGCCCTTCGACGGGTTTGAGGCTGGCGTTTTCATTGACCTCGGAAAAGAGCTTGCCGAGCGCGCCCATGGTGTGAATGGCGATGGCGATCATCGCAGGCACCGGGCCGCCGCCGAGGATGAATATCAGCACGAGGGCGATGACAATCTCGGGCACAGCGCGCAGGATATCCATGATCCGGCGAAAGAGACCGATGAGGCGGGGCCATTTTGCCAGCCCGCGCGTCGCCAAAAGCGAGATCATCACCGCCCCAAGCGCGCCCAGAAGCGTAGAGGCTGCGGCGATGTTGACGGTTTCCAGCAGCGAGGGCAGGAATTTGGCCATCAGCCCCGGCAGGTTGGCGATTTTCTGGCCCGCCTCGGATAGCACTTCGCCGGGAAACTGAAAGATATTGCCGATCCCGTCCCAAAAGCCGCCCGCGTTGCGCGCATCCGCCACGCGAAAGCCCGAGACCATGAGGGCGATGAAGACGACCAGCATCACCATGCCGTAGAGGCGTTTGCGGCGGGTCATATCCATATAGGCGTCTTGCACGGATTTCACCCGTGCGGCGCCCGGTTCTGTGGCTTGGCCTGCTGTCAGATCGGTCATGTTTATCCCCCGTCATGCGAAACCGGGCCTGCGGCGATGCAGGCCCGGTTCTGTGTCAGCGCTTGGGCCTTAGTTCGAGGCCTTGCGCGCCTCGATGATCGAGAGATAGGCGTCGTGGTTGATCGGCTGGAAGCCGAGCGCCTCGCCGGCCATGAAGTTATAGGCACAATCGGCGTCCATATAGGGGAGCGAGGCGGTCAGGGTGGTGATGTCCAGCTTGACGCGCTCGGGCAGGGATTTGCGAAGCACGATGGGGCCTTCGGGGATGGGCTTGGATTTCCAGATTTCGACGATCTGGTTCATGTCGACAAGGCCCGCATCCGCCGCCTTGCGCAGCGCGCCGGAATTATAGCCGTCTTCCCATGCGCCCATGCCATCGGCCCAGGTGACGCCCGCGTCGACATCGCCATTGGCGACGGCAACGATGGTCTGCTCGTGGCCGCCCACGAACTTGACCTCACCAAAGTAGTCGCCCGAGTCCATGCTGGCCCCGATTTCGACGGGGATCTCGATCGAGGGGATCAGGTAGCCGCTGGTCGAGTTGGGATCACCAAAGGCAAAGACTTTGCCCTTCATGTCGTCGAGCGAGGCGATGTTGCGGTCTTTGCGCGCAAAGCCGATGGCATAATAGCCATAGGATTTGTCGAGGTTGGTCTTGACCATGACCGGCTCGACCGCCTCTGGGTCGGTCAGATAGGCCTTGGCATAGGCGGAGGCCCCAAGCCATGCCATGTCGAGCGTGCCGCCAAGCAGGCCCTGAATCACACCGTCATAATCGGCGGGGGTAAAGAGCTTGACCGGCACGCCGAGCAGGTCTTCGGCCTTGGCGCGGTAGCATTCGTTTGACGACATGCGGTCTTGGGCGTTTTCACCGCCCAGAATGCCGATGCGGAATTCGGTGATCTGGTCTTGGGCCAGCGCGGGGCTGACCAGAGCGGTGGTGGCGACGATGGCAGCAAAGAGGTTCTTCATGGGTTTTTCTCCGGTTGGATTGCGGCCCGCCACCCCCGGCGGGCCTTGGGTGGTTCGCGGGTCGTCAGACCGCCGCCTCGGCCGCGCGCAGGGCGCGGGCGGTGCTGCGGTCGAGCGTTTCAATCGAGGTCGATGTGCTGGCTTCGGAAAACGAGGCATCGGCACCGTAGATGTCGCGCGCAACGCCGGTGGTCAGTTGTTCGGGCGTGCCGTCGAACACGACGCGGCCATGCAGCATGCCGATCACCCGGTCGCAGTAGCGCCGCGCGGTATCGAGCGTGTGCAGGTTGGCGATGACCGTGCGCCCGTCCTCTTCGTGAATGCGGCGCAGGTCGTCCATCACGAGCTGCGCGTTCATCGGATCAAGGCTGGCAATCGGTTCATCCGCGAGCACGATCTTAGGGTCCTGCATCAGGGCGCGCGCAATCGCCACGCGCTGCTGTTGCCCGCCCGAGAGCGCCTCGGCGCGTTTGGGGGCATGGTCGGCGATGCCAAGCCGGTCAAGGATTTCGATGGCGCGGTGAATATCGGCATCGGGGTAGAGGTTGAACATGGTGGCCAGCGTCGAGCGGCGGTTGAGCGTGCCATGCAGCACGTTCGAGACCACATCCATACGCGGCACAAGGTTGAACTGTTGAAAGATCATGGCGCAGTCCGAATGCCACGCGCGTTTGTCGGCACCTTTGAGGGCTGTCACGTCGCGGCCCTCGAACAGGATTTGCCCCGATGTGGCATCGGTAAGCCGGTTGATCATGCGCAGCAGCGTGGATTTGCCAGCCCCCGAGCGACCGATGATGCCGATCATCGCCGGTCTGTCGACGGTGAAGGACACCCTGTCCACGGCGGTGTTCTGGCCAAAAGTTCTGGTCAGGTTCTCGATGCTGAGCACGGCCGATGCCTCCTTGGGTTGGGCCACCACGTAACGGCGGTTCTCAAAGAGTTTGCGACAGACGCGTAAAACTTTTGCGACAGGGGGCTGACTGGGCCAAAGGCGTGGCCCGCGACAGTGCCGCCTCTTGCAGTGCAAGGTCGGGCTGCGTATGGCAGGGGCATGACTGCGTTGCGCCGCCCCCGACTGACCCGCGATGACTGGCTTTTGGCCGGGTTCGAGGCGCTGTGCGAAGTGGGCCCGGCGGCGCTGGGCGCAGAGCCTTTGGCGCGGCGGCTGGGGGCAACGAAAGGGTCGTTTTACTGGCATTTTGCGGATGTTCCGGCCTATTCTGCTGCGCTTTTGGCGCTGTGGGAAGAGGACGCCGCACAGGGGCTTGAGGTAGCATCGCAGGCCGCCACCGAGGCGGCGCGGTTGCGCGGGTGTGCGCAGGCCATGGCTGCCACGGCTGAGGCCGATAGCCTGACACGGCGCGCCGAATCAGCGATCCGGGCTTGGGCCGGGACCGATCCTATCGCCGCAGAGGCGGTGGCGCGGGTGGATACGGCACGGCTGGCGCGGTTGCATCGGCTGCTTTCGGCCTGTGACATCGGCAATCTGGAAATGGCGCGCATCGTTTACGCGGCGGCGATCGGGATGCAGGCGATGCGTGATCCGGCGCGGGATCAGGCGGCCCCGGCGATTGGCTCGCTGGTCGATCTCATTCTTGCGCTGAGGTAGGGCCGATGCGGCTGGCTTTGGCGGTTATGGCGCTGTCGGCGTTGGGCGCTTGCAAGGATGAGACGGTGACCGGCTATGGCGGGGCCGATCAGATCTGGCATCTTGAAAGCATTGACGGCGCGGCGTTTGGCGCGCGCGCAACGCTGGAGTTTCCGGCAAAGGGGGCATTGGCGGGCGCGGGGCCGTGCAACACCTATTCCGGCAGGCAGACCGTGCCCTATCCGTGGTTTTCCGCCGAAAGCGTTGTGACAACCAAGCGCGCCTGTCCGGAGTTAGCGGCAGAGGCGCTCTATCTGGCGGCGCTGCGCGAGATGAGTTTGGTCGAGGTACTGGGCCCTGTTTTGATTCTGTCCAATGACGCGGGCCGCGAGATGGTGTTTCGCGCGGGGGAGTAGGGACACGCGGCGGCGCTCCGCGCCGCGCTCAGATCAGCGCGCGTTCGCGGCTGATCATGGCGGCATGGGCGCGGTTGCGGGCGTTCAGCTTTTTGCAGATCGAGCGCATGTGCATCTTGATCGTGACCTCATTGGTGCCCATGTCGCGCGCGATTTCCTTGTTGGTCAGGCCATCGGCGGCAAGGCGCAGCACGAAAAGTTCCTTTTCCGTCAGGTCATGTTCTGGCCCGGCCTTGTCGAGGCCCGGCGTGCCGGCATCCATCGGTACAAAGACCTGCCCCGAATTGATCAGTTGCAGCACACTGTTGAGTGATTGCAGCGGCATCGTTTTAGGGATCAGCCCCTTGCAGCCCAATTCCAGCGCGCTGTGCAGGAAATGCCGATCCACCATGCCGGTAAAAAGCACGACCTTGGCGGGGGCGGATTTCTCGATCACGCTTTTGACGCTGGCAAGCCCGACCATACCCGGCATTTTAAGATCGAGCAGGACGATATCGACATCTGTATGCTCGGACAGCAGGCTGAGGATGCCATCATAGGAATCGGTGGTGATCGCCACATTGCCGGGCTGCGCGTTGAGCATGTTGCCCACGGCTTCGGCGAGAAGGTTGTGATCGTCTGCAAGTAAAATTTTCATAGACATTGCCTGGGTTGTCCTGCGCTGTAATTCAATCGCGGCGTGGCGACGCGAGCCCAGCTCTGTGCATCGTGAACTATCCCCATCTGTTAGACATTCCGGGGCGAAGTTCAATAGTTTCGGTGCAGGTTGGGGAAATCTGTCGTCAAGTGTTGCGATTTGTCTTGGGAAGGGGGCGAAATCCTGTGGTGACTGCCCTCTATCGGCGGTCAAGCCGCCGGGCGATGGGATGGCGTGCTGCGCCTAAAAAGCAGGCGGCGGCACAAAGCAGCAGCAGCGCGGCCTTGGGCTGAGGGGCCTCTAGGGCGGTGCCCAGAGACCAGAGACCCACGCCAATGAAGCAAAGGGTCGAGATCATTTCTCCGGTGGAGCGGGGGCGCTCGGTCATTGATTTCTCCATCTGAGGGGGCGGCCAAATTCGTCAAGGGTCAGGTCGGGGGGCAGGTCGACATCGGGCATGGGGGCGGGTTGCCCCTGTTCCAGACGCCACACATGCGCAAGGATCACAGCCACGGCGGCAAAGAGCACATCGGGAATTTCCCGGCCAATAGCCCCTGTAAAGTAAAGGGCGCGCGCCAGTGGCGGCACTTGCAATGTAGTGACACCCGCGCGGCGGCCCCGGCGGATCACAGCCTGCGCCATTGGTCCCTTGCCCATGGCAAGGATGCGCGGTGCGGTATCGGTGCCCGGCTCGTAACGCAGGGCGATGGCGAAATGAGTGGGGTTGGTGATGATGGCGGTGGCCATCGGTACATCGGCCAATGCCTTGCGCTCTGACGCGCGGCGCGAGGCCTGCATCTGGCGGCGGCGCATCGCACCTTTTTGCTCGGGCGAGCCTTCGGATTCCTTGGATTCGTCCTTGATGTCCTGCCGCGACATGCGCATGGATTTTGTGTTGGAGTGGATTTGCCAGCCAAGATCAAGTGCTGCGATCACCACAAGGCCAAGCAGCAGCCCGCCCAGCACCCGCAGCATCGCCGTGCCAAAGAGCACCATCGCATCGCCGGGTGCCAGAGCCGAAGAGCTGCCAAGCGCAGGCAAAAGCGGGTAGAGCATCAGCACACCCGCCGCAAGCAAGAGCGTGACCTTGAGCACCGCCTTGAGCAGATCGACCAGCGCCTTCATCGACACCATCCGCCCCAGCCCGGTCATGGGGTTCATTTTCTCGGGTTTGAAGCCCAACGCCTTGGGCGCGAAATTGAGGCCACCCATGGCCGATTGCGCCATGAGCACAGCCGCCAGCAGCGGCAGGCCCAGTCCGGGGCCAGCGGCCAGCATCCAGAGCATCATATCGCGCGTGTGCCCAATCATCATCGCGTCGAGCGATTGCGCCCCGTCGATCACCAGCCCTGTTGCCCAAAGCCCGGCCAGACCCGGCAGCGCCCATTGTCCGGCGCTGAGGATAAGCGCGCCCATGCCCAGCGTGACCAGCACGAAGACCTCGGTAGAGGTTGTGATCCGCCCCTCTTCGCGCGCCTCTTGGCGGCGTTTCTGGGTTGGCTCTTCGGTTTTTTCCTGTCCGTCGTCTGCGTCAGCCATTGGGTAATCCGTTCAACATCTCCATCAGATGCTGCAAGGCCTGTGCCACCCGTTCCGACAGGGCGGGGCCAAGGCTGGTGACGGTGAGAAAAAGCAAGACCAGCGTGGCGGTCATCGTCAGCGGAAAGCCAAAGGCAAAAAGATTGAGCGAGGGGGCAGAGCGGGTGATCACCCCGATCACGAGGTTCAGCAGCAATAGCACCGAGACGACGGGCATCATCAACTGAGCCGCGTTGCGAAACATCGCTGTGGTCGCCTCCATGCTTGCGTCGATCAGCACCGTGCCCGCGATGGGCGTGCCGATGGGAATAAGGCGATAGCTGTCGAGCATCAGGCGGATGGCGGCAAGATGGCCGTCCTCGGTCACGAAAATGGCCAAGAGGAACAGCATGAAAAACTGGCCAATGACCGGCGATTGCGAGCCGCTGGTGGGATCGACCTGCGCCGCAAGGCCCAGGCCGGCGGTATTGGCGATGCGGTCGCCGGCCATGACGGCAGCGGCAAAGAGGATTTGCAGCACCATCCCTGCCGACAGCCCGATCGCCAGTTCACGCAGGGCGATAACCACGCTTGAGAGGCTGGAGAGCGCTTCGGGTTCGGGGATCGGAACCTGACCCATCAGTGGCACCGTCAGGCAGACCGAAATGATGATCCGCACCGGCAACGAGATGAACCGCGCCGCAAAGAGCGGGGCCGAAAGGACAAAGGCACCGATGCGCAGCATGGCGAACAGAAATTGCAGCGCGAGCCCCGTCAACTGCGTGAGTTCCAGACCCGGCAAGCCGGTGGCAGAGGGGGCGAATTCGGGCAGCATCCTAGTGCATCGTCGCGATGGCGTCGAAGACGTGGGTGAAATAATCGGTCATCGTGCTGAGCATGAAGCCCGACATGAGCGCCATGGTCACGATCACGATGGCCATTTTCGGCACAAAGCTGAGTGTTGCCTCGTTGATCGAGGTGGCTGCCTGAAGGATGCCGATCACAAGGCCCACGGCGAGCGCCACCAGCAGGACCGGACCTGCTGTCAGCAGGATATTCCAGTAGGCCATGCGCAAATGTTCGATATTGGCGTCGAAATCCATGGCTCAGAGCGCTCCTTGAAAGCTGGAGGCAAGCGAGCCCATGGTCAGGGCCCAGCCATCGACCAGTACGAACAACAGCAGTTTGAAGGGCAGTGACACGATCATCGGCGAGAGCATCATCATGCCGAGTGCCATCAGGATCGAGGCGATCACCATGTCGATCACCAGAAAGGGCAGGAACAGCAGAAAGCCGATCTGGAACGCGGTCTTGAGTTCCGAAGTGATATAGGCGGGCAAGAGCACGGCCACCGGCACTTCGGCGTCGCTGGCATAGGGGGCATCGCCCGCCAGTTCCGCGAACATCAAAAGGTCGTTCTGCCGGGTATTGGCCAGCATGAAGCCTGACAGCTTGTCCCAGGCCAGCCGCACCGCCACATCCGGGGCCATCTGCCCATCGAGATAGGGGCTGAGCGCGGTGTCATACACCTCTGTCAGCACTGGCTGCATCACGAAGAACGACAAAAAAAGCGCGATGGCGATGAGCACCTGATTGGGAGGTGTCTGCATCGTGCCCATGGCTTGCCGCAGGATCGACAGCACGATGATGATGCGGGTAAAGGCGGTCATGCCCAGCACCAGCGACGGCAGCACCGTGAGCGCCGTCATCAGCGCCAGAATTTGCAGTGAGAGCGAATAGGTCGTGCCGTTTTCGTCCGAGAGGGTGATTGCGGGCAGGCCCTGTTGCGCCAGAACCGGCGCAGGCAGCAGAAGGGCAAGGATCAGAAGCGGAAGAAGGCGGCTCATGCTGTGGCTCCCTCGGTCTGGGTCAAGAGGGTTAGGGCGGTGCCCGAGCGGCGGCCCATCACCACCAGCACGGTTTGTCCTTCGGCCTTGAGCAAGAGCGCGCGGCTGTCGCCGCCCAGATTGAGCGTCTCGGTCAGTTCCAGTTTGCGACCGTTTGCCAGACGGGCGGCGAGCGGTGCGCGTTTATGGCGGATCACGGCCCAGACCAGCACGAGCACGCCCAGAAAGCCCGCAATGGTCAGGATGCGGTCAGGGGTCAAGACATCCACGGGGGTATTCTCCTGCAAAGGTTGATCAAGGGTCAGTTGATCAACCCGTGCAGGTTTCGTGCCACGCAAAGGGGTAGGGTGTCAGACGGTTTCGATCCGTTGCCGGGGATCGACGATATCGCCAAAGCGGATGCCGAATTTCTCGCCCACCACGACCACCTCGCCCTTGGCGATGGGGGTGCCGTTGACCAGAATGTCGAGCGGGTCGCCCGCCATGCGGTCGAGTTCCACCACCGAGCCTTCGTTGAGGCGCAAGAGGTCTTGCAGTGTGATTTGGGTATTGCCCACCTCAACGGTCATGCTGACACGGACATTGGCCAAAAGGCCAAGGTCCACGTTGGTCAGGCTGGTGTCGGGCTGGTCGGTCGGGGGGGTCGCATCATTGGTCATGGCGGGGTCCTTGGGGTCAGGGTTCGATACGGCGGGTAAGCGAGAGCGCGGCGCGGCCATTCTGCGCGCCCGGTTCGGCGTCAAAGAGCGGTGTGCCTTCGACCAGCAATTGCGGGCGCAGCGTCAGATCAACCGGCACGACGCGACCGGGGCGCAGCCCGGTCAGGGCGCTGATGGGCACATTGGGTTCGGCCAGACGCGCCGTGACATTGAGCGGCACAGCCATCACCGCCTCGCGCAGGCGGCTGCGCCAGCGCAGGTCATCGGCCACTTGATCCGACTGCATCCGCGAGCGCAGGCGCGCGGCAATGGGCTTGAGCGCCTGAAGCGGGTAAATAAGATCCAACGTGGCCGGATCGGCCTCGGGCAGCTGGATGATGAAAGAGCAGCAGACCACCTTTTCTTCGCTTTCGACAAAGGTGGCGAATTGCAGATTGTCCTCATGCACCGGATTGGCGAAATCGAGCGGGATCAGATCGCGCCACGCGGCCTCGAGCGCGCGGTAGATGCCCTTGGTCACGATTTCGATCACCCGCGTCTCGCTAGCGGTAAACTCGGCGCGGCCACCCGGCAGATAGGCGATATTGCCGCCGTAATAGGCATTGGTCAGCAAGGATACGAAATTGGGCGGCAGCATGATCAACTGATTGCTGCGCAGCGCATCGACGCGGGCGGTGGTCAGGCTGACAAAATTCTCCAACTCGTCGCAGTAATGCGAAAAGCTTTTGACCTCGGGTGGAAAGGCAGAGATGCGCGGGTGCATCCGCAGGAACGGCAGGAACACGGGCCGCGCCAGACGACAAAAGCGTTCGTTGACCATGCGCAACCCGTGGTAATCGCCCATGATCGACAGGTTGTCAGAGCCGAATTTGTAGCGCTTGACGCTTTCGGTGCCGTGGGTCTGCTCTTTCTCCATGTCGAGCAGGCCGTCGACAAGGGCTGCGACCTCGTTCGAGCTAAGTTTGTGGGTGGCGCTGGTGGTGTTGCGGGCCATGGGGCGACCTATTGCAGGACAAAGGAGGGAAAGAAGACGCCCTCGATGCCGCCGAACCCTTCGAGGGCTTCGAGGCGGGCGTTGATCGCAGTCTTGAGCGCCTCTGCCAGCGCCTCGCGTCCGGCGGTGCCTTCGACATCCTCTTCGGCAAAGCCCGAGATCACCGCCAACATATCCGAGCGCAGGGCCATGGCGTGGGTTTCGATATGCGCGATGACGCTCTCGTCATATTGGGTCGAAACGCCAACACCGATCTGGAGAAACCGGCGCGAGCCCTTGAGATTGGTGGTCAGCGGATCGGGAAACTCGTGATAGCGGGTCTCGAAGACGGGGGCCTCGGGCATCTCTTTGGGGATACGCTTGGGGCCAGCTTCGGCCTCGCCCGCGGCCTCGGCGGCGGCGGTTTCCAATTCGAGCAGGCGCAACACCTCTTGCGACGGTGACAGCGCCCCGCCAGACAGGTAGAAACCCGCCCCAAAGCCGCCGCCGCCCAGAAGGAGCGCCATCAAAAGCCAGACAAGCATCTTCTTGAGAAAGCCACCCTTGGGGCGGGCATCGAGATTGGGGAGTGCGGCATCGGCCATGGGAAACCTCAGGCGATCAGGTCAATGGAAGAGCGCGCAGGCGCGCGCGGGGAAAGCGGGTGTGAGGAGCTGTCATCGTGAGCGGTGGCATCCTGCGACAGGCCCGGTTCGGTGCCGGGCTGGCCATTGCCACGCGGGTTGGCATCGCCGCCCGTGGTGCCAAAGCCCGCCGCGCCGCCTGAGCCGCCCGTCGTAGTGGTGGATTGGCTGCCCATCTCGAGCCCGGCGCGGGCCATGGCCTCGGCCAGACGCGGCTGGGCCTCGGCCATGGCGCGGGCGGCTTCGGGGGTTTCGGTCACGATATGCACATGGGTCACACCGTCCTGAGTTTCCAGCCGGATTTGCAGCGGGCCAAGACGCTCGGGGGTGAGCGTGAGGGTCAGAGTGTCGATATCTGCGCTGATGCCCTGCTGAATGTCCTGCACCATCTGTTCGGGCCAGTTGGGGGCCGCAAGATCAAGGGTTTGGGGCAGCGGGGCGCTGGTCAGGGGGGC
>NZ_LR701543.1:0-253036 GCF_902498815.1 Roseovarius sp. EC-HK134 | reverse complement strand
CCCGCCGCCCGCTCCGCTGCGCGCGTATCCGCGCTACGCGGGCGGCGGGGGCCCTCCTATGGACAACCACGACAAACCCCCGCCAGGAGAACAAAAACAGCTTGATTGTCGGGATAACATCGAACCAAGTATGCACGGCCATGTAGCAGTCGACCGTGCCGCCCCATTTCTTCACCGAGGACAGGGCGTGGTGGTATGGATGTGCCATCGCCGCCCCCTCAGAAATCATGGGTGTAGAGTTCGGATGACGTGAACCGTTCGTTGAACTCGAGGTGGATGCAGCGGGCCGCGGCATCGAAGCAGAACTCGCCGTAGGCGCCGTCGTTGTTTTCCCAACCGCCATGGGTATCGGAGAGGAAATCGTAGGCGAGTTGCTCGACCACATCCTCCAGCGAGAGCTGCCGCATCTCGACCTCGGGGTCGTCCCAGGTCAATGCCGCATAGGCGATCTCGGTCGCTGGGAACTCGACGGCGGTCTCGCCGGACCAGGCGCCGATGCTTTCGATCTGGCCACTGTCCCCGGCACCGTCGAAAGTCACGGTGACATGGGTGATGCCGGCGACCATGAGGCCATCGAAGAGCCGGTCTTTGTTGCCCGGGCGCAGGGCAAGGGTCCGGGCGGTGCGTTCGGCATGCGCGGCAAGGATCACCCTGAAATCGACGGTGGAAGGCCGCAGTGGCGCGGCCAGAGTGGGTTCAGTCTGGGTCATGGATGTCTCCGTTCGGTGAGGACAGGTCAGAGCCCTCGGGTGGCGCACTCCTCTGCCCCCCGAAGGCTCAAACCCCTCCCATCCCTCCTCTGTCTCTCGGGCGTCACGCCGCGATCTGCAGAGCGCGGGCGGCAAAAACGCGCCAGAGCGGGTCGACAAGGCGGGCATCCAGCAGATCGGCACGGTGACGCAGTCGCTGCGCCAATTCAGGCTCGTGCCAATCAATGGCACGGCCAGCCTGGGCGCGAAGTTGAACCGCCTCGGTCACAACGGCCCGCGCCTCAAGAGCATTGGCGACAGGGTGACACCAAGCCACAGCGCCATGACTGGCGGCCCCGGCAAGAACCAGGCGCTGGTCGCAATCAAGGATTGCCAGAAGCTGCGGCGCTGCATCGGAGCCGTTGTCCTCGGCAAGCTCAAACGCCCCTTGCATGGCATCAGCCAAGGTCGCAAAACGCTCAACGACCACGGGGGCAGCGGTGCCCGACATCAGGGCTGCAGGCGTCCGGTGCATCCGCGTCAGCGCGAAAGGCAGGCTGGGATCAGGAGCGACAGTCGCGCCATTTGGAACAGGGCCCATCGGACGCGGGCTCGGCTGGATCGGCAGGGGAAGGTCAAACATGGCAATGTCTCCAACGGCGCGGAAAGCCACTCTCCCCGCCTCATCCGTCAAAGACCAAACCGCCACCCTCTTCCTGGAAGGGGCGACGGTGATGACCTGGCCACAGCGTCAGAGCTTGCCGAGCGCCCGCAGGCTCAGCTCCGTTCCGGCACCGACGATGATGTGGTCATGCAGCGTCAGGCCGAGATACTTGCAGCCCTTCTGGATCTCCTTGGTCATGCTGAGATCAGCCTCGGACGGCGTCGGATCACCCGACGGGTGGTTGTGGATCAGGATCAGGGCGCTGGCGTTCAGCATCAGCGCCCGCTTGATCACCTCGCGCGGATAGACCGGCACATGATCGACTGTGCCGGTCGACAAAAGCTCATCGGCGATTATGCGGTTCTTGCGGTCGAGATAGAGGACATGGAATCGCTCGATGGGACCTCGGACGGTCAGAGCGCAATAGTCCATCAGCGCCTGCCAGCTGCCGATGACCGGGTTCTGGCTGAGGTAGCGGCCGAGGATATCGCGGGCCTCGAGAATGACGGTTTCTTCCTGGGGGGTCATGAGGGTCTCGCTGAAATCTGCACACCGAAGCCCCCTGCCCTTTCGGGGCATGGCCAGCGGCGTGCATGTTGAGAAAAAGGCTACAGCGACCGCCCCGGTGTCGGGCGATCGCTGCGTGGGGGCTCTGTCAGCCGACCCGGTCGAGGAGCTTCTTGGCGCGCCCTTCCATGTCGAGGCGGGCATCCTGCTGGGTCTTGTCGCGCGCAAGCCGCGTGATGCCCTGCACGAAGTCGAAGATACTCTCGGGCGGGCGGCCTTCTTCCATCAGCACTTTCTCGATGATCTTGCCGGACTCCGCCTTCGAGAAGCCCCGCTTGCGCAGGAAATCCGCGCGATCATCATCGCTGCGCGCCACGATCTGCTGCCGCGCGGCCTTGATGCCGTTCACAAACCCCTGCGGCGAGGAATTGGCGAAACGCGTCAGCGCCGGGGCCGCCTCATGGGCAAAGCGGGAGGCGGCGTATTTCGAATGCCGGATCCGGATCTCCTGAAAATCCTCGACGCCCCAGAGGTTGCGGTTCTGGCACACTGCCCTCAGGTAGAAGCTCGCCATGCCGAGGGTCTTGGCGCCCACCTCCGAATTCCAGCAGTAAAAGCCCCGAAAGTAGAGGTCGGGAGAGCCGTCCGCCAACTTGCCCGCCTCGATCGGGTTGCGATCGTCGACAAGGAACAGGAAGACGTCGCGGTCCGAGGCATAGAGCGTGGTCGTGTCGCGGCTGATCTCGACATCGGGGTTGTAGACCCCGGTCGACCAGTCGAGCACGCCAGGCACCTTCCAGCGCGTGTCGCCCGTGCCATTGCCCGCGATGCGCTGCACGGCCTCGACCAGTTCGTGGTCATGGATGCGGCCATAGTCGGGGCCGGTGACCGCGCGCAGTTCCGTGCGGCCATCTTCGGTCTCAAAAGTCTTCACCTGCTCGGCGCGGTGGTTGGTCAGCCCGTATTGCAGGTTGATGCCCGCCAGCGGCGCGGGCAGCTGCCGCAGGTAGGAGGCCGGTGCGCCGACGATGCTGGCAAGCTGGCCGAAGGCCCAGTGCGTGGGCGCGACCGGTTCATGCGCTTTCGGCAGCATCAAGTGCAACCGTTCGGGATTATCACGCGCGGCCTCGACGCGGATGTCGGCGGTCTGCACGACCCGGCTGCGGCTGCGCTCGGACCGGCCCTTCACGTTGGCCCAGAGATCGTCGAGCGACAGATATCGCTCGTCATCGGGCCGGTTGAACCATTCGGACGACACCCGCCCATTCCGCTCACCCCGGCTCACGTCCACCTTCCAGCCACCTGCTCGCGCCGGTGCGACCGGATCCAGAACTTCTACAACACCCATCGGATATCTCCCGTGACAGGCGCCGGAAGCCACTCTCCCAACCCTCAACCTGTCACCGGGAAACCGGCACTCCTCTTACTCTCGTAGGCGGGCCATGGCGGAGAGCGGACCTTCGACTGATTGGGTTCTTTTTGCATGGGCAACTCGAGAGCGAGCGTCTGCCGTCTGGCGAAGCTACAGTTGATGTTACAGGTTCATGTGATTGACATTTCGCAGAATTTCTTGAAACGTGGTGATATGGGGTTTGCGACCGCCCCACGAGGCGCCAGCCGAAGATCGCGTTCCCGCATATCCTGACCTTAGGAGGAACGCAGATGCCTGCGCCTAACGCTATTTCATCCGAAAAACTTGCCCGCATCATCGGGACCCCACGCGCGCCGCTCTTGCTGGATGTGCGGTCCGAAGAAGACTTCGCCACCGATCCGCGCCTGTTACCCGGATCCATAAGGACTGACGACCGGGATCTTGCTACACTTGCCGTGCAGCTTGGCGGGCAGACGTCCATCGCCGTCTGTCAGGCGGGCCATCGGCGCAGCCAGGGCACAGCCGCGATCCTGCGCGCCGAAGGCTGCGCCTCGGAGTATCTCGATGGCGGGTTCGAGGCCTGGCGCTTGGCCGGGCTGCCGCTGATCGATCCTTTGAGGCTGCCCGCGCGCGACGCGCAGGGCCGCACAACTTGGGTGACGCGGTCACGGCCCAAGATCGACCGCATCGCCTGTCCCTGGCTGATCCGGCGGTTTCTCGATCCCCGCGCGGTCATCCTGTTTGTGGCACCCGCCGAGGTGGTGGGCGTCGCCGAACGCTATAACGCCGCGCCCTTCGACATCGAAGACGTGTTCTGGAGCCATCGGGGCGAGCTTTGCACCTTTGACGTCCTGCTTGCCGAGTTCGGCCTGAACATCCCTGCCCTCGACCGGCTCGCGACAATCGTGCGCGGAGCCGATACCGCCCGGCTCGATCTCGCGCCCGAAGCTGCGGGGCTGCTGGCCGCCTCGCTCGGTCTGTCGCGCATGTTCTCCGACGATCTGGAGCAGCTGGAGGCCGGGATGCTGCTCTACGACGCCTTCTACCGATGGGCGCGGGACGCAACTGACGAGACCCACAACTGGCCCACCAACAAGCCGAAGGCAGACTGATGCAGGACCGTGTTTATCCCACCCTGGCCGAGGCCACCCGCATCTGGGCCCGCATCGGCCTTCTGAGCTTCGGTGGCCCCGCCGGACAGATCGCGCTGATGCACCGCATACTTGTCGAGGAACAGCGCTGGCTGGGCGAGAAGCGGTTCCTGCATGCGCTGAACTACTGCATGCTGCTGCCGGGTCCGGAGGCCATGCAGCTTGCCGTCTATATCGGCTGGCTGATGCACCGCACGCTGGGCGGCATCATCGCGGGCGTCCTCTTTGTGCTGCCCGGCGTCATCGCCATCATGGGCTTGAGCTGGATCTATGCGCTCTATGGCAATGTCGGACCTGTCGAGGCGCTGTTCTTCGGGCTCAAGGCCGCGGTGCTGGCCATCGTGGTGCAGGCGGTCATCCGCATCGGCTCGCGCGCACTCAAGAACGGCGCAATGGTCGCCATCGCCGCCGCGTCTTTCGTGGCGATCTTCGGTTTCGCGGTGCCGTTTCCGCTGATCATCCTGCTCGCTGGCCTCATCGGCTTCTTCGGCGCGCGGGCGGGCCTGCCAGCATTCCATGGGGGCGGCGGACACGGCAAGGTCGGCAAGGTCCAGGTCGATGACGCCGATACGCTGCTGGGCGAGGCGTCTCCCGAACACACACGGGTCAATCGGGCTTGGGCATTTCGCATCTCGACGGTGTTCCTCATGCTCTGGCTGGCCCCGGTTGCCCTTCTGTTCGTCCTGCTCGGCCCTGCCAATGTCTTTTCTCAGATCGCAGGCTTCTTCAGCGTCATGGCCGTCGTCACCTTCGGCGGCGCCTATGCGGTGCTGGCCTATGTCGCGCAGGAAGCGGTGCAGAATTTCGGCTGGCTCGCCCCAGGTGAAATGCTGGACGGTCTCGGCATGGCGGAAACCACGCCCGGCCCCCTGATCATGGTCACGCAGTTCGTGGGCTTCATGGGCGCGTTCCGCGAGGCGACCGGGCTGTCGCCCCTCGCGGCCGGCACACTGGGCGGGCTTCTGACGACTTGGGTGACATTCACGCCCTGCTTCCTCTGGATTTTCCTCGGGGCCCCCTTCATCGAGCGCCTGCGCGACAACGCGCTCCTGACAGCCGCGCTGACCGCCATCACCGCAGCCGTGGTCGGCGTCATCCTGAACCTCGCTGTCTGGTTTGGGCTTCATGTGGTTTTCGACGAGGTAAGGACGATCGCATCCTTCGGGCCCGATCTCGATGTGCCTGTCTGGTCCTCGATCAATCTGGCGGCTGCGGCGCTGGTGCTTGGCGCCGTTCTGGCGGTGTTCCAGTTCAAGCTTGGCCCAGTGACGGTTCTAACTGGCTGTGCGCTGGCAGGGATGGCGCTCGCTGCCCTTGGCTGGACATGATGTCGTCGACATGCCGGATAGAGGCACCCGACTCCAGGAAGAGTGCAAAGCAGTTTGCCCAGCCGCCAAAGGCCGAGATCGCCCCGAACCCGGCGGGTTGTCCCGCCGGGCCCAAGGGGAGACCCCGTTCTCAGAACGGGATCTCGTCGTCGCGGTCGACCAGCTCGGGGTTTTCGCTCTCGGCCGACTTCGGCCGGCTCAGGAAGTCGACCTTCTCGGCGATGATCTCGCAGCCGTAGCGGTCGTTCCCCATGCTGTCGATCCACTTGGTGTAGTGGATGCGGCCGTGGACGAGGACCTTCATGCCCTTTTCGCAATGCTCCGCGACCGTCTTGCCGAGACCGTTGAAGCAAGTGATGCGGTGCCATTCGGTGTCCATGACCCGGTAGCCGTTCTCGTCGCGCAGGACGCGACCTTCCGAGAGGCGGGGGCGAGAGGTGGCGAGGCTGAAGTTGGTGATGTTGGTGCCGCCCTGGGTGGTGCGGGTTTCGGGTTTTTGACCGATGTTGCCGGCGAGGATGACGATGTTCTGCATGATTAGCTCCTGTGTTTCCTGTCTTTGGGACCGTCCCTTCGACAAGACCCGGAAAAAGCCCGTCGGGTGACGCGTGCACGGTGAACGGAACGGACGCCGGAAACCCCCAGAGGACCGGGGTGGAGCGGGCAGGACGCCACAGGCGGCCAACACGGCCCGGGCTGACGCGGGGTTGCGCGCAGGAGACCGAACGGGGTTAGGGGATTGTCAGTCGAAGGGATGGACCAGAAGACAGAGATGCGCGGGGAGCCCATGCCAGACCCTGTCATCCTGCCAATCGGGACAGCCTGACCCCCAATTCAGCACCTCCCTGGCGACGAAACGGCGATCAACAGCTTCGGCCACCCCTGCCCCAGCCTTCCGGGAGTTGCGGCGCCTTGCATCGACGGGCTATCGATACCGGATCATTCAGGACACGGACCGCACCAATGGCTGATTACGATCTCGAGGCACTGTCGCTCAGCGAGCTAAACAAAATGAAGAGGGACGTCGCCAAGGCCATCTCCACGTTCGAGGATCGGCAGAAGGCGGAAGCCCGCGCCAAGGTGGAAGCAGTCGCACGGGATCTGGGCTACTCTCTTGCCGAACTCGTGGGCACCAAAACGAAATCCTTGCGAGCGCCTGTCGTGGCGAAATACCGGCACCCTGAAAACCCGGCACTCACCTGGTCCGGCCGAGGGCGCAAACCGCAGTGGTTCGTGGAAGCACTGGAAGCGGGAAAGACCGCGAGCGACCTCGCCGTCAGTTAAAGGCCTGACCTACGCGATCGACCCTGAACCGCCTTTCTATACAGCATCGGGAAATGACAGGGCTGGACAGAGCGGACAATTAACTGCCGAATCGGGGATCGTCACACTTTCATGGATCCGGCTTTGCAGTGCTACTTCACCACTCGCAGCGCCGGTTTGTGCGGCTCATTAACGGCCCGTTGATCTGGCGACAGTCGGAAAATAAGGGCCTCGATTTCCCCCAAAGGAATCCCAAGGTCTTTGGCGATGTCGTCCTTAGTCATGCCCTTTGACCAAAGAGCGGCCAAGACCTTTGCGAGCACGGTCGAAACCTCACGCTCGATTCCGTCTGGCTCGCCGCTTCGATAGCCTCGCTTCCCAAGCTCGATCAGCAAAGAACGGTAGTTCCATTCGCTGATATAGCCCAGAGAATTGAGGCGGTATGCCAAGGCCATGGCCGATACCTTCCAACGCTTCTTGGCCGAAATGATCTGCCCAACTGTGAAAAGGTGCGCATAGTCCATCATGTCGTTTTCGGGCATGAGGAATGCCGATGCAAATCTGTCGGCCTGCGTCTCTGCCTCTTTGTCGGCTTTCGACCCTGCGTGGTGATGCAAGACAAGGTGTCCAAGCTCATGTGCCGTATCAAAGATGGACCGTTCCGCCGTCTTCTCTTGGTTCAAGAAAACATAGGGATGTTCCCCGCGCCAAAACGAGAAAGCGTCAACATGCTTGGTCGCTTCCGACAGGGAAAGGACGCGAATACCCTTTGACTCGATCAGCTTGAGAACGTTTCCTATAGGCCTGTCGCCTATGCCCCAATGCTGGCGCAGAAGGCGGGCGGCGACATGCGGGCGGCTGCGCTCTTTGCTCAGGTCGATAAGGTCGGCGGCGGGCAGGTTGAAGCGGGAGTCGATCCACTCGTAAAGCTCGATTCCCAACGATCCCGCTGCTTCTGCAGCTCGGCGCTCTTTGGCCTTCATCCGCGACAGACTGCGGAAGCTAACGGCGTCGGTATCAATACGCTCTGGCGCTTCCCGGTAAAAGAAATCAATTGGATAGGAAAGCGCGAACGCCAGGCGCTTCGCTGTCGCTTCATCGGGCGGATGCCCGTTTTCATACTTTGAGAGAGTGACCGCAGACACGCCTACGCGCTCTGCGAGTCCCTTCGCTGTCAGCATCCGCCGTTCGCGGGCTGTTTTGAGACGATCTGCGTTGAACATTAGTGTTTGAAGGAAACGGTGATGTCGAAGTCTTCAATGGGGCCGGTATCGGTTTGCGGGTCTGCCTCCCAGTCGCTGTCAGGCGAATAGATGTATATCCGTTCCATCCAGTGAACAAACTTACCCTTTTCGATCACGGGACAAGACAGTTCCACACTGCCATCAAGGCCAACCATGACATAGTAGGTACGGATACCGTCCTTCAATACGGCGGTGAGGGGGCCGGGTTTCATACCTGCGTTGACGAACAAATCGGGTCCAGAAAGGCTTTCCGCGCCGCTACCCTTTTCGGAGCGTGGCAGGGGCGGCATATTGACACAGCATTTATCAACGTTCTGGAAGCCAATGCGGACAGTGCGATCACGTTTTACAACCGCTTCAATGCCGCAAGTTCTGTCCGGCACGTAGTCAGGACCGACAAGCTGCTGGCGGAGTTCGCCAACGCCGTGAATGTAAGACAACATTCCAGCCGCGTTGAGCGGCATGGAGGGGCTGGCGTCGTCCCCATAGGCGCGGGCGGTTTGTCCGATAGCCATGATCTGCTGGCGAGTGACGCCAAAGTCCTCAAGGCGGGTTTCAACGTCCACCAGCGTGGAGACGATCACGGTGTTGAATGACGGCAATGCTCAGCCCCTTTAAGATTTTCTACATCATACGATGTTGTGTTTCTTAAAGGCAAGTGAAATTTTCCCGATGCTTCGATGGTTGTAGTGTCAGCCCGCTGCTTTGCGCTGCCATTCGTGCGCTTCGCGGTGAAGGTCGGCTCCCAGCGGCCTGTGCGCACCACGATCTGCGCCAGGGTGGCACACCGGCGTGCCTCAGATCGGCATCGCCGATCACTTGGTCGGCGATAGGCCCGGAGGCGCACCTGCGCCGTGCCCGGGCCTTCGGGAAGTGAGGCCAAAGCCTCACCCGAAGGGATCGTACTCCGAGACGATCACGACCTCGTCGCCGTGGATTTCATCGGCGGGGACGGCGCCGAAGGTGCCATCTCCTGCCTGGAAGACGACGATCGAGACCATGAGCGTGGCGGCGAGGGAGGCGGCGAAGGCGTGTGCATCTTTGCGGGACATCTGTTTGGCTCCTGTCTTGGAGGCGGGGGACCATCCCCCGCGCGACAGGACCTCGAAGGCCCGAATACTGGCTGACATCACCGGGTGCGTTCGGCTCGTCCGAATCCATCCGGCGGCACGGGCTTGCCCGTAGTCCGACCCCTCGCGGGTTGATCTCGAAGACGGGATTCGGGCCAAGGAAGGGAATGGCGAGCGGGGGATGGTCCCCCAACGTCAGGAGCCGGTTGTCCTGCTGATGTTTGGAACGCCGCCAGCCTTCCGGCCTAGATCTTGGTTGAAGACGTCCTTCCTTGGGGATGGTTCCTTTGGCGCCCCGCGTCATAGCGGGACGAGGGTGTGGTCGGTGAGAGGCCCGCGCTGAGGCGGGCCCTCGGTTTCAGTTGGGCTCAGGCGGCCAGGTCCGCGCCCCCTGCCCTTTCGCCCTCTTCATTGCCGACGATTTCAAGTCGCGCATTGCGGTATCCTTCTTTGGCGATCCAAAGCTCGGCCGCAGTGACGGACTCCGCTAGATGCAGCAGCTCCGTGTTGCCGCCGAAGTCCAGAAGCACGCGCACCTGCCCGGGCTTCGGCTCCTCGGCCACCTCGAAGACGAGGGCGCTGTCAGCGGAATGGCTGCGCATGATGGTGACGAGGATCACCCCGTCCGAAGCGAAGTTGCCTTCATGCAGCGTGAACGACGCGGGAGCAGTCCAGGTCGCGTAAGGCCGGGGTGGCTCCTTTTTTACAAGGCGGCCGACACCGTTCGAACGCTCCCAGGCCGCCAGCTTCTTGGTGAAGCGTGCCGGTGGCTTGGGGCTGCCGTCAGTGTAGCGAATGAGCGCCCCGAGGGGTGCGGTGTCGATGATGGTTGTTGCAGACATGATTCCTCATTCTGAATGCGAGTAATTGCATTCATCTTATTGATATTGTTATACTATAGGGTGATTTGGGGCGGAATCTCCGCCCCCCACTGGATCACGTTATTCGGCGGCCAGCATCGATGCGCCTTGAGCAAGCAGGTCATCCGTCAGGAATGCAGGAAGGTCAGCTTCACTGACGCTGTCAGCCACTTCGGCATCCGCCCCCTGCCCTTCGGCACGGTCCTCACCGTCCAGCGCCACGAGATCGTTCCGGCGCAGGACCTCGGGCAACCAGCCGCTGCCCTTCAGCAGGCGCTCGGCCTCACTGGCCATCTCGCTTTTCTTCAGGTGATCGAGGAGCTGGGCAGTCCCCTCCCCTTTCGCCTCCCGCACGGCCTCGAGGATGCGGGCCTTGGGCACGCGGTTGAGATAGGTGTCGACCGTCGGCTCCCAGCCCGCCTCGACCATATCGAGATCTGTGGCACGCGCCACGAGATCGGAATGCGCCATCCGCCGGGTCAGACCGCCTGCGGAGATGCCTGCACCGTATGGGTTCACCTTCTCATGCAGCGCGTTGACGCCGAAGCTGAGGCAATGCGCCAGCAAGGCCAACCGACTGCCCTGATCGAGGTCCGTCAGATAGTCCCAGAGCGCTGCATCATCGCCAAGCGGCAGATCGGCTTCCCATTCCGCATGACGCTCGTCGACCAGCTTCGCCACCACGCTGTCTTTCAGATCGGGCGCTTGCGCTGACATATAGACCTGACGCACGGATGCCTCGAGACAGCTGCCCGAAGCAGATGAGGTGCGGAAGGTGTCAGTCACCAGCTTCAGGAGCAGGAGTGTCAGCGCGACATCCGGCGAGCGCCCGATCGCTTCACGCAGCGCCAGCGTCCGGTGGGCCGTCAATTCCATGACCAACCGCTCGGGCAGTGGCTTCAGCGCTCCGTCATCCTCATCCTCCGGCAAGTCAGCTCCGATCGGCTGGCCACCCGACATGATGACGGTCCCGCCATGAGCGGCACTGCCATAGCCATCGGTGAGATCGCGATCAGCCCCCTGCCCCGCCACCGCAGGATCAGTACCATCCTCGCCCGCGGTCTCCTCAACGGTCTCATCCTCTGGGCGTACATACCCGCGATAGACGGCCAGAGCGCCGTAGCGGTCGAGCGTGACGAACGCCCCTGCCCGCCCGATCTCCTCCGCGTCGAAGATCAACGGCCGGGTCTCAATCTTTTCCATCTCCGTTTCCAAAACGCCAAGCCGCGTGTCGATCTCGTCGGGGATGTCATCATGCCCTGCGTATTCCTCCTCAAGCGCCCTATACTCGGCGAGCAGCTTGGCATGGGCCGCGCCTTCGTCATCCGTCATCGGTGCCGGATCGCCGGACAGGGACCGCAGACCGTGGCTGTATCCATAGGGCAGGTCGAGTGCGACCTCGATCCACTTCCAGCCCTCAACCGCAACCGTCTCAGCCTCGGCCTGGAGTTTTTCCGTCACCAGCCGATTTAGCAGAGCAGGGTCTTCGAGCCAGCCACCATCATCACCTTGGAACAGGTCATGTAGCATCGTGCCGCCCGCCGCTTCATAGGCCTCAACACCCACAAAGACCGCGCGTCGGTCAGACGCCCGGACCGAGGTCTCGGTCAGCATCCGCCGGATTTGGAATGGCTCCTTGTTCCAGGATGAATGGATCACATCCCAGACCTGAACCTGACGCGCGTGATCGGGGTTCACGGTGAAGGCCATGAGCTGCTCCAGTGTCATGTCATCCTCGGCATAGACCTCAAGCAGGGCAGGGGCGACGGCGGCGAGTTTGAGGCGCTGCTTCACGATCTGCGGCGTCACGAAGAAGGCGGCAGCAATCTCTGCATCGCTCTGACCTTTGTCCCGCAGCGCCACAAACGCGCGGAACTGGTCGAGCGGGTGCAGCGCGACGCGCTGCATGTTTTCTGCAAGGGAATCGTCCTCGGCCAGGATGTCGGACGCAGCATCGCGCACGATGCAAGGAATGGGCGTCGTCTTCGCCAACCGCTTTTGCTTCACCAGCAAGGACAATGCCTGGAACCGGCGACCCCCGGCCGGTATCTCGAACTTGCCGGTCTCGGTACCATCGTTAGCCAAGACGGGCCGAACGCTCAGGCTCTGCAAGAGGCCGCGGCGGCCGATGTCTTCGGCCAGTTCCTCGACGGACACGCCAGCCTTGATGCGCCGCACATTGGACTGGCTCAGCACCAGCTTGTCGAAAGGGATATCCCGTGAAGGGGACAGGGTAATTTTCTGGACAGCTTTCGTCATCAGATCTTCTCCACGACGGGCGCCGGAAGCCACTCTCCCGATCTCACTTCCCGTCACCCTCAAACCAACACTCCTTTCCCTCTCGATGACCTTAGGGTTGGAACTATCCGGGAAAATTTGCCGGAGGATCGAAGACTACGCTCAATTACAAACTGGTTGAGTGAGCGTGATAAGACCATCACGTCCCTTGCCTCATCATAGCGTCGAGGTAGGCGTTGTTGTTTTTCACCTGTCCTGTGCTGGCTCTCAAAATTAATTCGTCGAGTGCAATAAGGAGCTGCCCTGGACCTCGTTCTCTAAGGTGTTTCATGATCCTGCCCTGTTCTATTCTTAGCAATCTTCCGACATCGGCCAATATTTCGAGAACTGATTGATGATCTCTTGGTTCATGCGGGAAGAAGTCCGATACGTTTTTCAGGTCCGTCCATGCCATAATTGTTGGATCTCGGCGTTCCTGAAAACCAGAGGTGCAGTGTGCATCTGCTCTATCTTTTTTTATATTCAATCTTGTGGGTTCTACGTGCCGGACATTTTGTCCGTCGTCGCCAGACATTTGGTCGGGCATTGTTTCCTGAGCGTCATGGTTTCCGGCCGGAAACTCTCTGATGGTCGCTCCGATCAACTCTGCCAGCCTCTTGATAAGCTCTATGATTTCGTCGGCTTTGAGAGTTGCACGGCGTAGGATGTTTCGTACGTTCTGGAGAAATGAGACAGTCTCAACATCCTTTGCTTGGCGCAAAGCCTCAACACGAAGAGCCAGTGCCTCCGCCTTGAGTGACCGTAGCTTTTCCTGATCGCCCACAAGCTGTTCTGCGTGTTCGGTGAGCTCTCTTTCCCGATCATACATTGGCTGCAGATCGAAGCCAAAGGCATCTCTGATCAATCCACCGTAGCGAAGAGGGAACCGTTTGCGGGTTGCGCTATCCCTGCGCTGGATCAGCCCGGCATCCACGAGGTGTCCGATACACCGTCGAATCGTTCTCTCGTTCAGGCCGTTCGTTCTCTCAGACAATGATGCGTTTGAGGGAAAGACGATAGTCATTGGAGCTGTTTGTCCGGCCTTCTTCGGCATGAAGCTGATCAAGGCCTGCAGTGTTACCAGATCATTTGGTGTCAGACCGAGTTCTTTGCGAAGCGCTCGGATCGGCTCGATTACCCTGTACGGGTTCGTACCGGGTACAGACGATCGTTCCGCCAAGGCGGGTGTGTGAGAAAATACCTGTCTCATGATGATTTCGGCTGAAAAAGCCTACCCGTTCACCGCGAACGGTGTTGAAAACGATTCGGCTTCGGGGTATCAATCAGGTGTCTAAGCTAATCGAGGCCCTTCGGAAGCACTGCTTTCGGGGGGTCTTTCCTTTTCTGGCCTGTCCTCCTTTCTGCTCAGTTTTTGTTATCGTCTATGTCAGGACCATCAAGATCCTGATCCCTGCCGGAGACTGGGTTACCTATGGGTTCCATTTTCTCTGGGGTAATGATCTGCCCTGGACCAGCGGCCTTCGCGTTCGCCAACGCTAGAAGAGCGGCCTCTGGATTCTCAGAGATCCACTTATGAAGCCCGTCATCTCCGTTCTTGACGGTGATGATCACGTTTCTTTTGGTGACCTTCACCATCCCGAGTTTTGTCTTGATCGCCGATGGGGCAGGGGGCTTGTGCTGTTTCAGGAGCCCTTCGAAGATCGCAAAGCGTTCGTCGGAGGTCTTGCCTGAACCTCTGGATTCCATGAGAGCATCATGGAAGTCTCGGTTTCCGGCCGGAAACCCTTCACCTCCAGAGAAGCCAAGGCTCTCATAAGACTTTGCGGCAGCATACCAACGATCCCGTCCAACCCCGTGTGCCGCCCCGATCTTTTGGATGAGTTCAGTCGGAATACAGGAAGTGACTTGTTTCATGCGAGCAAGTCCCGTGAGCTTGTCACCGGCTTTCCTGGCTTTCTGATCGATGTTGAGGGCGTCACAGACCAGTCCCTCATCCTTGCCGGACTCTATGAGAGAACGTGCAAAAAGGGCTTTCTCGATCCAGCTGAGGTCTTTTCGGAAGCTGTTCTCTTGGCCTTGTGCAAGAATCGCTTGATCCTCATCCAAGCCTCTGATGAGAGCCTTTGCGGGCTTGCCAATAAGTCGAAGGGCCGCTAATCGCCTGCGCCCATAGATGATCCTGTACCGCCCCCCTTCGGGGCTCAGAAGTATCGGGATAAGCTGTCCCTGCTTGTCAATGCTTTCAGCCAGTTCCCTGATGTCATCTTCGTCATCCAGGGCCAGACGATCCTGGAACTCGGAATCATCAATGAGGTCGGTACTGATTTCTTGAATTGAAGATTGTGCCGCATCCTGAAGAGAACGGGCCATTCCCGAAAGGGCAGGGGCTCGTGACTGGGTTCGAGTCGGAGAAATCGACGAGCTCTGCTGCTTTTCTTCATCCTCGGGAATGTCGAATGTGACTTTGCGGGCCATTACTTGCGCCCCCATGCCGTTTTGATGAGCCCTTCGACCTCCGCCACAACCCCGTTGATGGACTCGATAGCCCGATCGTACGTCTGGCGATGAAAATCCGTTCTGGCGATCTCGAACAGTGTCTGTTGCGTGAGCCCAGCGTCAGAGACTGCGGAGGATTTCAGGAAAGGCTGAGTAAGAACGTCATCCGTGAACATGGTCCGCAGGAATGCCGCCATCTGGGTTTGGGGGCCGTCATTGGGCTCGAAACGAGTGATTAGAAATCTCATGAAGTCCCAGTCGGGCGATGCGCCCACATCAGCAATTGTTGCCATGAGGCTGGATGTGAGCTGCAGGAATTGGGCCATCGAGGCGACGTCAAGCATGCTTGGAATGACAGTGACGACTAGGGATGTCGACGCTACCAAAGCCGATAGTGTGGTAAACCCGAGTTGCGGTGGGCAGTCGATGACGACAATGTCGTAGTCTGTCTCGACTTCATTAATGCAAAGGGCAAGCCGCTGATAGAACGGCGGCCTGATATTGTTTCGAAGGGCGTGTGCGGTTTCGGTCTCGAACTCAGAGAGCAGCAAGCCGGCCGCGGCTAGATCGAGGTTGTGGAAATACGTTTTGCGCACAACGTCTCTAAAGGGGATAGGGTCCTCGTACCGAAGGGCATCGTACACCGTTCCGGCCTCAGGGAAGTCGATTTCCGGCCGGAAACCGAACATGGTGGTCATTGAGGCTTGTGGGTCGAGATCAATTGCCAGAACCCGATAACCATCAAGGGCAAGCTTTTGGGCCAGATGGATCGCTGTTGTCGTCTTCCCTGCGCCCCCTTTGAAGTTGGCGATCGAAATGATCTGGATATGCTCCCCATCCCGACGACGAGGAACGATATGCTGGAACTTGGTGCTTGACCGGGCTATTTCGTGGCGCGCTATATCGATTTGCTCTGCAGTGTAGAACCTGCGGCCGCGGGCGTCTGTCTCGATTTCACCGAGATCGAGCTTGTCCTCGAAAAACATCTTCCGCAAAAAATCTTGGCTTACGCCGAGGATCTGGGCAACTTCCGTGGATGAGAAGCGTCTGAGAGCCTTTCGTTCATCAGGTAGAAACGACTTGCGCATATTCACATCAAGCGATTTGCTTAGACGTGTCGCCATCGTCTGGATCTTTTGATCCATTCTGATCCGCTGCTCGTTCATGCCCGTCCCGCCGCCCGTCTTCCGGGTCTATCTTGAGAAGGAACGCAAAACCGCCGGAAACTGATGGTTAGCGTTCTTCCGCAAAAATGTCAGGAAAGCGTTTGACAGGCAAGGATTTTTTCAGATGGTGGGCCGGTATCCGGTGAAATCATTTATTTACAATGACTTATCTTATTTCGCGGATCCAGCGCGTCAAGTGCTTGTGTCGCTGCCATCACTTAAACGCAAGATGTACCCGATTCACATAGGCGGTTTTGCTTCCAAAGAACGAATCTGAGTCTCTTAGATCATTCCCAGTCTCTCAGCCCGTTCCAGCAGCATCTTCACCGAAGAAGGCTGCCATCTTGTTCGGCCACGAGGCGTGCGTTCGCGCATAGATTCCAGCCGTTCACAGATCGCTTGAAGCGTGATGTCGGGATCTGCGCCCTTGATGCCAGCAATAATTGCGGGCAGGCGGTCGTCGGTTTCGCGGCGCCCGGCGCGGGCCAGCACCTCGGCAGGCAGGAAGCCGTCGCGGACATAGGCCTTCACAGCGCGCAGCAGGCGGCTTTGGGTCCAGCGACGCGCCTCGGGCAAGGGGCCGTTGACGATGCGCACCACGTCTTCCCAAGCCAAGTCGGGGCGTAACCGGCGCACATGGGGCACCCAATCTTGTGCCGTCTCGTTCAGACGCTCCATGTAGCCGTCCTGTCGCGCCAGCCGCACCTTGCGAAGAGCGGCTGGGTCTTTGGCCCGCAGCCCAGGGTTCCCGCCCACGCGGCCCTTTGTGCGCGCGCTGGCGAGGCCGGCCTTGGTTCGTTCCCGGATAAGGGCGCGCTCAAACTCGGCCGCAGCCCCCAGCACTTGCAAAGTGAACTTGCCCTGCGGGGATCCGGTGTCGATGGGGTCTTGAATGGAACGAAAGAAAGCACCCTTGGCCTCCAGCCGCTCGATCACCTCCAGCAGATGTGACAGGGACCGCGCGAGGCGGTCGATCCGCACGACGACCAGCGTGTCGCCTTTGCCGATGCGTTCCAACACCCGCGCAAGCACCGGTCGCGCACGATTGCCGCCCGAGGCCTGTTCTTCATGGATCTCGGCGCAACCCGCGGATTTCAGGGCCTGCGACTGGGGCAGGGGTGTTTGATCCTCGGTCGAGACCCGAGCGTAACCTATCAGGGGCACCAAAACAGTCTTTTTGCAGTTTCATACATCACTATTAAACGACCATTTGCCTGCGGGTGCGGGTCGATTGGTTTTCCCAACCCACCTTAACTACTCTACCTTTTGGGTTGGTTGCGTCTTGACATGAACAAGTTGAGCCGCCATTTATCTAGACAGATAGCTAGCTAGCATGGTGAAAAACGATGTGGACTGTTCAGGATGCAAAAAACAAGTTCAGCGCGGTGGTTGACGCAGCACTTGCCGGCACGCCGCAAGAGGTGACGCGCCGAGGCAAGCCAGCGGTGGTCGTCCTGTCTTCGGATGAGTACCACCGGCTCCTGGAGGGTGCGGTAAAGGCGCGCGAGAGCTTTGCAGAACATCTGATGGCATTTCCCGGTGGGGATATCACGCGCGCCTCGGCCGCCCCGCGTGATGTAAGCTTCTAATGTACATTCTCGACACTAACGTCATCTCGGCCGTGCGCCGTCCGGACCGAGCTCCGCAAGTGGCGGCCTGGTTGCGCGGCAAGGCTGAGCAGGAACTTTTTCTGAGTGTTATCACGCTAGGCGAAATTGAGCGCGGCATTCGCCAGCAGGAGACCCGCGACCCTATGTTTGCCAGCGATCTCCGCATGTGGCTCGATCGGACGGTCTTGCTATTCTCGGACCGACTGCTTGCTTTTGAGGCCGAGGATGCACGCATCTGGGGGCGGCTCTCAGCCGAGATTGGCCATACCGGTGCTGATCTGATGATCGCCGCGTCGGCGCTACGTCATGGCGCTGTCGTCGTGACCGGGAATATCACTGACTTTGCGCCGACCGGTGCTGCGTTGGAGAATCCGTTCTAGGCTGAATGCCCTGTGGTAGGGCAGGGGGGTCACAACCCCGCCGCTTTGGTCAGGTTCACCCGGAACCGATCACGACGGCGCTGGTAGCGGCGGGTCATCTCGGCCGAGGCGTGTCCGAGCTGTTTCTGGACGTAGCGCTCATCAACTTCGGCTGAACTGGCGAGGCCGGCGCGCAGCGAGTGACCGGAGAACAGCGCCAGACGCTCTTTCTCGGGTAGATCGGATCGGATGCCAGCGTCCAGGACAGTGTGTTTGATCAGGCGGGCCACATGTTTGTCGTTCAGCCGCGTTTCCGAGGCGCGTTTGCCATCACGCGAGATGCTGACGAAGACAGGGCCGAAGTCGATCTTGGCGAAGTGCAACCACTGTTCCAGAGCATGCACGGGGCAGGTCTGGTCCTTGGAGCCGCGGCCGACCTCGACTTCGCGCCAGCCGGTCTTGGCGTTGAGCCTCAGGAGCACGCCCTTCTCGAAGATCTCGATCCAGCCGCCGGAATCTGGTGTGTCGTCTTTGTGCACATCAAGACTGACGATTTCTGAACGGCGCAGACCTCCGGCGTAGCCCAAGAGCAGGATCGCCCGATCCCGCAGCCCGCGCAGGTCGAAGGGCAGGGTGGCCACCATCGCGAGAATATCCTCGGCCAAGATGGCTTCCTTTTGTACCGGGGGCCGTGCGTGCTTGCGCTTGATCCCGGCCAGCACTGTAGCGATGTGCCGGTTCTTGCGATCGAGCGTGAACCCCCGCTGAGCGTAGTTCCAGGCGAGGCCCGAGAGGCGCCGGTCGATGGTGCTGACCGATAGGGCAGGGGAGGGGCCCGAGCCGGACGCTAGGTCCGCAAGGTAGAGCCCGATCATCTCTGGGGAAGGCGGCAGTGGTTCCGTACCCTTCATCCGGCACCAGCGCGTGAAATGCGCCCAGTCCTTGGCATAGGCTTTCAGCGTGTTCTCTGAGGCCGCGGCACGGGCGTAGTCGCGAGCGGTGTCGACCAACCTGTCGAGAACGCCGGATCCAGCCACAGAGGAAGGGAGGCTCAAGGCCTCTCCGTCCGGGCGATCTCTCTCGTTGCTCTCGTTGATCGAAGGCCCGTTTGCCGCCTCTGAGCTCGATTTTGTCGGTCTGCCGGAGTTCTTGAGACTGCGTTCCATGTGTTTTCAATAGCTTGCCTGTGTCGCATTTCTGAAACCGATTCAAGGTATGTGAGACTGGACGCCGATTTGAATCACCATTGGTGAGACTATCCGGCATCCATGCACTGAGTAAGTTATGTCCGATAATTTTCCAGCTGACAAGGATTGGGAAGAGGCGGAGTTTCGCGCCCGGGTGCTCGCGGAGCTGCCGGCCCAGCTGACTCAGGGCAATGTCGACTGGGCCATACGTCAGCTAAATGTCAGCCGATCCACGCTTTTTCGTCTGGTGAAGCAGTTCCGCGAGGACGGGCGGACCAGTGCACTTCTGCCGGACACCCGGGGCCCCAAACCTGGCATGCAGCCGCTGGACCCGGCGGTGGAAGAGATCGTGTCCCGCCACTTCAAGGGGCTTTATGCCACCCGCCGCAAACCTACCAGAATGCGGTTCTGGCGGGAGGTCGCCGCCGATTGTCGGGCTCAAGGGCTGGCACCGCCCTCGATCCGTCGTCTGGGGCGCTGGCTGGAGCAACATGACCAGGCTAAGCTGATGGCCCGGCGAGAGGGCAAGGACAAGGCCGAGCGGCGCTATCTGGCCACGCCTGGGATGCTGGTCGCGAACGATCCGCTGGATATCGTCCAGATCGACCACACCAAGGCTGACGTGACAGTGGTAGATCCAGTGACACGACGGCCGCTCGGTCGGCCTACGCTGACGGTCGCGATCGACGTGAATACCCGCATGGTTCTGGGGTTTTACCTGTCACTGGAGCCGCCATCGCTACTGGCCGTCGCACTGTGTCTGACCCATGCGGTTATGGACAAATCGCATTGGCTCACCGCGCGTGGAATCAGCACGGATTGGCCAACGCGGGGCATCCCGAACGCGATTTATGTTGACAATGGCGCCGAGTTCCATGCCCGGGCTTTTCAGCTTGCCTGTTCCGAATACCAGATCGATCTCCAGCACCGTCCTCCGGGAACGCCGCGCTACGGTGGGCATATCGAGCGGCTGATCGGCACCATGATGGGTACGGTGCACCTGCTGCCGGGGTCGCATTTCTCGAACATCTTCGAGCGCGGCGATCTCGATGCCGAGGCCGAGGCGGTGATGACTCTCGGAGAGCTAGAAACCTGGCTCGCCCTCGAAATCACCGGCTCGTACCACGTGCGGGTCCACTCTGCGCTGGAAACCACACCTGCGGCGGCTTGGGCGGCGCGGGTGGATGAGGCGAGGGTCCGCATGCCGGCCGATCTGCGCCAGTTCCTGGTCGATTTCCTGCCCTCCGAGCAGCGCGTTTTGCAGCGCGACGGCCTGCATCTCTTCCACATCCGCTATTGGGCGGACGAGTTGCGCTGGCTGATGGGCCGGGAAAGCCGCAAATTCACGGTTAAATACGATCCGCGTGATCTTTCGCGCATCTTCGTGCTGACAGAGAACGGGATCATCGAAGCGAGACCGGCGGATCTGACACGGCCTGCGATCACGCTCTGGGAGCACCGCGCCGCCCGGCGCGTCTTGCGCGAGACTGGACGCCGGTCGGTGGATGAGGAACTGATTTTCAGGACGATAGAGGCGCAGCGCAACCTCGTCGACAGCGCCGAGCGGCAGACTAAGACGATGCGGCGCCATCAGGCTCGGCGGTCGCATCTCGCCCCTCTGGCGATGATCGATGTGACACCGGATATCGCCGCGCGAGAAGCCCTGCCTGCGCCGGAAGGGGAGGGGAGCCCGTTCCTCAGCCACCCCGGCTTCAAGGTTGAGGAGTGGTACGAGGATGACTGAGTTCCCGCATCTCTATCCGGGAGCCGGCAAGATCGCCGCACTGAGCGCCGAGGAGCGCATTCACCGGATCCGCGCCGACCGCTGGGTCTCCTATCCCAGGGCCGAGGCTGCCTTGGAGAAGCTGGAAACGCTGATGTCGTTTCCCGAGCGCGCCCGCATGCCGAACCTGCTCATTGTCGGCGACAGCGGCATGGGCAAGACTATGATCATCGAGAAGTTCACCCGCGATCACGCGTCGAGCTTCGACGAGGCCAGTGGACGGCTGCATATGCCGGTCGTCGCGGTCCAGATGGTATCCGGACCCGACGAGTCGCGCTTCTATCGCCGGATCCTGGCGGCGATCGGAGCCCCCGAGCCGCCGCGGGCGACACTGTCTGTGCTGGAAAGCCTGGCCTTGCGCCTGCTCGCCGAACTGCGCCCGGGGATGCTGGTCATCGACGAGATCCACAGCCTGCAGGCGGGGACGATCCGCGAACAGGCGCGATTCCTGAACATGCTGCGCTTTCTGGGCAACGAGCTGCGCATCCCGCTGGTTTGCGTCGGCACCGCACATGCCCGCAACGCGCTGCGCACCGATGATCAGCTGGTGCGTCGCTTCGAGGCCTTTGCCCTGCCGCCTTGGCGGGAGGGCGAGGATCTGAACGGGCTGATGAGCACGCTCACCCGCACGCTGCCGCTTCGGCGCCAAAGCCAGATCGACGGACACGCGCTCGCGCGGATCATCAAGGTGACCGGCGGTATCACCTCGGGCATCTTTTCGATCCTCTCGCAGCTGGCGATCGCCGCCATCGAAAGCGGCGAGGAACGCATCCTCTCGCGCGATATTCTGGGCGGCGACCGGTTGCAGGCGGTACTGGGAGAGCCGGTGTGACGGGGCGCGGGCGCCTGCCGGTTGTCTACGCCCCCGACACCGACGAACGGCTGTCTTCCTGGGCCGCGCGCATGGCCCCGTTCTACGCCATGACGGTTTCGGAATTCGTCGCAGCACTTGGCCTAAAGGGCCGCGACGTGTTCGACCTGGAATGGCGTCTTTCAGAAGGGCAGGGGGCTCTGATCGAGACTCGGACGGGCCTTTCGCCCGAAGCGGTGCAGGCCATGACTTTCCGGGAGTTGGTGTCTGCGGCGCGCATGATGATCGCCCGAAAAAACCGGTCTCCGTGCCCGCTCTGTCCCGAAGATCTGCATCGCAAAGCCGTCGCGCTGCCGTGGCGATTTCGCTGCCCGGTGCATGCTGTGGAGTTTCGGGACGCCACCGGTGAGACCCTGTCCGACCGGTTCGGAACGGATCGCTTCAAGAAACTGGAAGGGTATGCCGAGGCCGGTGCCGCGCATCTCGATGCTTGGGCGCGCGGCGCGGGGCAGGGAGACCTGAAAGCGCCCGAAGTGCTTCAGGTTCTGACGGCGCGGCATCGCCGGGCCTCGCCCCCGAACGTTTGCGAGCAGCCACGAATGTCTCTCAAAGACCGCCGGGACTATCATGATTTTTTGACCACGCCGATCCTCCGACAGGCGCTCACGGTCGTAGTTCCCGAATATGATCAGGTGGCGCCGGTGCTGGCCAAGCCGGTGCGTCCCGGTCTGCATAGCCTGGCGCAGGGCTCGCTGTTGCAGTGTTTCGCGCTGACGACCGGCATCGGCCGGATCATTGAGGATCCGGTTAAATGTGCTATCTCAGTCTTGCTCGTGAGTGACGCGGAAGGGCAGGGGCGAGTCCGGGCGGCGCTTGAGACATGGCCTCTCTCGTTGAGGCGACGCATCTCGGCCCGGTTCTGGCGCGCTGAGCGCGACGAGAGAGCACGTCAGACTGCCGAAAAAGCCGCGCGACAGCACCAGTCTCACAAATACCGCACCATCCAGTCTCATAAATACCGGTACAGAATCTCATGAACCCCGACTCGTTTTTCAGAGAAGTGCTTGAATCTCATGAATTCCGGCTATCCGACACTGCTATTTGTGAGACTGTCCATGTTTTTGAGTATATCATTTTATGTCCGATAATGCAAACTTATCGGACATTATGGCAAAAGATAGAGTGAGGCGTTTTCTGTGCTATTTTCTGGAGAAAAGCGCCGCGATGGTTTAGGCTTCAGTCATGACATTTGCCCGACCGGAACACTCCATCGACACAGACACTCTACCCCGGATGCCCGCCTGGGTCACCTCGGCACGGGTTGAAACCCTTGAAGATGTGGCGTTTTTGTCGGGCGCTGCGTTGAACCACTTGCATGTTGTGCTGGGATGCGCGGAGGTGCCCCAAGCCTTGTTGCGGGAGCGGCTCGCGCTGTGCGCAGCTGAGGCTTGTGTTGCGTTTTCTGGCCGACGGGAGCGGGCAGGGGAACTGCGCGATGCAGCGCACCTTCTGCGTCCCGGCGATCTACCCGGACCGGCAGGTGAAACCTATCTGATCTGGCGGCGCGCGGTGGAGCGGCCGGTGGCGGTCAAGGCTCTGGGCCGAGCCTTGTCGGCCTTCGAGCCGGGCCAGATCGCGACGTGGCTCGATGCGGGGGTGGGGGCGCCGGTCAAACGAGCAGCACTGGTGCTGGAAGCTGTTCTGCGCGAGGCGCCACGTGCTGACGAAGCTGCGCTGATCCTCGCGGATGCTGCACTCGCCCAGGCGCTTGGTTGGGATCATGTCGTGCCGCTGCTGGCGGCTGGCCTGAAACGTGCCGACCTGCGCAAGCAAGGCGACGAATTGAAGCTCGCTTGTCATCGGGCGCTCGTGTCATCGGCGGCCGAGGCCGTGCGTCTCTCCACCAACCTCACGCGTCGGGCGGCGCATCTGAAGGCGGTCGCACCAAAGCTTCGGGCCAAGGGGGCGGCCGACGCCGTCGAGATATTCCTGAAACAGGACGCGGTCGCTCCCTCAGTCTTGCCTTTGCCGGACCGCGCGGCGCGGCGGCTCTGCGACCGGCTGGTCGATCTCGGCGCTGTGCGCGAACTGACTGGCCGCGACACCTTCCGGCTCTACGGGGTGTAACGATGGCCAAGGATCGCTCCGAGCCTGAATTTGACCGCGAGTTGTCCGACTTGCCGCCGGAGCTGCGCTGGCGCGAATGGATGCGGCGGATCGAGGCGGTACTGTTTGCCTCTGCCTCGCCTGTACCGCGCGAGGATCTGGCGCGCATAGTGGGGCAGGCGACCTCGGTTGATCTGCTGATCGAGGATCTTGCCGCCGATCTAGAAGGGCGGGCGTTCGAGATTGCCATGGTCGCAGGGGGGTGGATGTTCCGGACGCGGTCTGTTTACGCGCCTGCGATCCGCTCCGCAGCGGATGTCGGGGACCAGTTGCTGGACCTGAACGAGTTCGACGTCGCGATTTTGGCGGCCATCGCCTACCATCAGCCAATCACGCGCGATGGGCTGAAGGACATCTTCGGCAAGGAGATCGGTCGGGACCTGATCGGGCGGCTCCATGCACACGGTCTGATTGGAACTGGGCCGCGCGCGCCGCGTCGTGGTGCCCCCTATACCTTCGTGACCACAGACGCGTTCCTCGCGGCCTTCGGGTTGGAGAGCTTGCGGGACCTGCCAGATCCTGAACAGCTGAATGATGCCGGGCTGGCCGCGAGCGCCTGAAACTCACCGGGAATTTTTACAGCGCTTGCCGCTGCTGATCGAGCCGCGCGGCCGCCTGAACGAGATCCGCCAAATTCGGGCCAGCGGTGTTAGAGCAAGGCCCAGCTTTGGGCCGAGGCAGGACGGCATCGCTGAAAGATGTGACCAGTCCGCCCCAAGCTGGCGCAACCTGAGCGACGCGTTTCCAATAAATGATCGCGGAACTTCTTCGCGTTCCGAACGGCGTCGATTGCCCGTCCGTCAATTGCCGAAACAGCTGATAGCGATCCCGATGAGAGAGGCGCGCGATGGACATTGGCCGTCGACTAAATTGAAAGCAGGCTGATCCAAGAAAGTCCGGGAGTGATCGCCCCTCTGCCATTCGATGCCCTGATGCCTGCAGACGAAGCAGATCGTCGATCAGACGCTCAAGACGCCGAACCCCATTGGTGGCAGGACGGGTGCGTTTGCATAGGGCCGCGCCGCACCAGGCGCAGATCTGATGCGGCACAAGACGCTTCTGGCTGAACGGAGCCAATCCTTGTCCGCAGGATGGGCACCTGTCCCGAAGTCGGCAGCCGTGGCGAAAGCAAGAAACGCGTGTCGCGAGGCGCCAGTCTCGGCGAAAATAGGGCGTTTCGTCTTCCGCCAGACAGGCCGGGCAGAATTGCAGCCAGGTCGCCTGCGTCTTTGGTGCGCAACTCTGCTGAGGCGATGCCCGCAGGGGCAAACGCAGCACGGCCAAAGGGTCGGGAGCATTAGTCAGAGCCGTTATGTCTTCCAGAGGTATGTGGGTATGCTCTTCCAAAAGCTGCAGGATGCGACCGGGCAATGCCCGATCAAGCCGCGCCGACCAGTTCTCACCCGGCGCTTCGAGAAGCGCACCAAAATAGTGCGGAGGTATGCCGTTTGCGTAAGCGAGGCGGTGCAGCCAACTCGACAGAAGTTCACCTGGTGCGGGCATAATGCTCATGGGCCAACGGTTTCCCGCCGCACTTTCATACCGCTCTGCACGTGTGACGGAGATCCCGGTCGGCCCAAACCTCATGTCATCTCGTGACGCAAAGCCGAATTGCGGCGCCTCGAGAGAGGCACATAGCCAAGGTCCGACAGGGTTGCGCCCGTGATCCGGTCCTCACCGCGCGAGATGGCCGCAACTGCGGCCCGGGTGACGATCTCGACAACCTCGCCGATCAGCCCCTCTGACAGATCGTGGATGATCTTCGCCAAGGGTTCGCGCGACAGATCGGAGGTGTCGGCGAGCGGCAGACTGGCTTCCAGGCTGTCGAGAAGCGTCGCGAACTCCTCGTCATACGCCCATCGTGGAATGGGGATCGTATCGAAACGTGAGCCCATTTCGTCGGTGTCATGCACCGCATCGTAGATCGCGATCTCGCCGACAAGGACGGGTGAGATGTCATGCACCCGTGCGATCCGCCGCAAGAACGAAAAGATGGCCTTCACATCCTGGCGCCGCCCACGCAACGCGCTGTGGAACTCGTCGAAGATCAAAAGGCGCGGCTTCAGGCGCTCGAGAAGATGATCGACCTGATCGCCGGCGCGGGACAGGCTGCGCCAGCCCGCGGCTTGTGGCGCGCGCAATCCGGACAGGATGCTGGCGTAGAAATGCGACAGGCCCGCACCTTCCCGGGTCTGGATCACCCACACCTTTTGCTGGTCGGCGGCACGCAGATGTTCGACGGCGAAGCGTTCGGCGATCATGGTCTTGCCGTTATGGTAGGGACCGGCAAGCAGCAAACCGCGTGGGCGCAGCGATGGCGGTCGCTCAAGCAGCAGTCGCATCGCGTCATGCGCCGCGCCGGCCGCCGGATGGCTGATCCAGCGCGGCGCGCGCACATGGGCGATCCGCACTGCGTCATCGGCCTGCAAGAGTGGCACTATGGCGGGCATGAGGTGGTCCGGCACCTTACCAATCCTCGACAGGGAAGACCCGCCGCGGACGATCCGGGTCGAGCTTTGCCTGGGCCGAGGCGGAAGGCGCAGCGAAGTCGGCATAAGGCTTCTTTGCCTCGGTGGCATGCCGGGCGCGGGTCATCTCCTTCAACCGGCTTTTGGGGGTTTTGGCGGCGGCAACGGTTGCGGCGATTTCGCGTCGGATGGCTGATGCCTCCTGCACAGGGCGCCGCTGGATTTCGCGCCGCCGCTGTCGATCCGTCTGGTGCTGCCAGAGCGTGATCGGCTCGGCCAGTCCGTCCCGTCGCCTGACCGGCCGCCAAGCCTGGGTATCCGGATCCTTGACGTAGACATGGCTGATGTCGCGAGGATCATAGCACAGATCGAGCGGGTTCAGCCGGTCACGACGCGCGACCAGCGGGCCCAGCCAGGGCTCGAAATAGTCGATGGCGAAGAGACTGATGCCCTGAGGTGAAATCTTCCGCGTCTTGCGCGGCAGGAAATTCAGCAGCACATCGACAGGTGCATCGATCGGCCGATCCTTCGGTTGGAACCGATCTTCCCACTCTTTCGCCGGAACGGTCAGCTTGCGCGCATTCTGACTCAGGTTGTGGTCGATGATCGCGAGCGCGATGCAGCGTTCAAGATCCGCGAAGCTGAGCCGTGCCCGCGCTTCCGAGGCATAGTCGCCCCGATCCGCGATGGAACGCCCCGTCTTGCCCGGCAAAGCCCGCAGCGCCGTGTTCACTTTCCCCAGCAGGCGTTCGACGACTCCGCCCCGATGCACGGTGCCCTTGTTCCGCATGCGTATGGCGATGCCATAGTCCGCGCATCCTCTGCTGAAGGTGCTGCTTTGGAACTCCTTGGCGGAATCGACGACGATCTGCTTCGGGCGACCATGCATTGGCCAGGCATGATCGATGCCGCGTTCTGCCAGCCAGGCAGTCTTGCAGCACATCGCGTGCGCCAGACAAAGCGCGACAGACAGTCGTGACGGCCGCTCGAGGGTCAGGCAGAAGCCGATGATCGCGCTCGTGGCCACATCTGCTGCGATGGTCAGATAGGGGCGACCAACGAAGACGCCGTGGTCATCAATCACCTCGACAAACTGGATGTCTGCCGGCGTGTGATCGATCTGGACAACGTCGAGCGCGTGGTTAGCCCGGATGTAGCCGGGTCGCGGCTTCAGCCGGTTCAGGTGTTTACTATCTGACAGGCGGCGGCGGGCAATTTCTTCCGGTGCGAACAGAATGGGGATCCGCCGGGCGACAGTGACATAGGCGGGTGGAGTGTGCCCTTCCTCTGCGCAGCGGGCGCGGATCTCTTCAACGATCGGTGCAAGGTCTGGCTGCTCAGGGCAAAGCCACATCTCCCGCAGGGTCATCGCGATGATACTCTCGACAGCGGGGCTGACCCGTGGTTTCCTTGTCTCACTCGTTCGCGGCAGCAGGGACGATACCCTGCGCTCTTCCCGATACCGCGCCAGATAGTTGTAGACTTGGCGTGTCGAAAGCCGCAGCTCGGATGCCGCGCGCATCACGGCCTCACGCACGGGCGCCGCCCCGTCAAGAATCCGGTCCAACTCGCGCGCGATCCGCGTCGCCTTGGCCCAAGCTTCATCCGAGGCATGCGCTCCGCCGGACGTCATCGATATGAAACTTTCGAAACCGGCTGGGCAGTGCGCCAACAGGGCGGCCACTTGCTGAAATACGGAACCAAAATTGAAACCTTAAGCTGAAAAATGATGTGCGATATCGCCGTATCTTCCAGAAATCACGTAATAATCATGTGCTGAAATGGTGAAGAAAATGCGACACTGGTTTCTGCCGGGACCATTCGAAGAAGAACCAGATGATTTGCCTCCCGGGCCGCGTGCAGAACCGCCGGACACTGCCGTCATCGAAGACTGGGCGAAGGCAGAAGGCGTTCACGCTGCGCGACTGGCAAGAGTGGCTGGACGCCTGGGTGCTCTGGATGACAGGCTGCTGCGTGGCCCGGAAGGCTGGCGGCATCGCCTCGCTCTTATCGAGGCAGCGGACCTTAGCTGGTTCGCAGGGGATCGGGTGAGTTCTGATCGTCTGGCGCTTTGGATATCGATGCGGCTGTCAGGTGCACAGGATGACCCAAATGCGCTGGCAAGAGTTGGATGGGCTGTTCGGCGCCTGACAGGCGGTCCCGGACCGAAGGCTGACTTGGCCGCCTTCCTGGATCGCCGCGATCCCGAGAACATTGAAGGCAGCGCTGAGCGTTTCGAGGATCGCGCGGGTGGATGGCTGGACGTTATGACAGCCGCAACCGATCTCCACCCGATCACCAGGGCTTGCATGGGTTTTCACCTCTGGAGTCTGGCAGGCCTCGGACAGTACGGCGACCAGATCGAAGCCGCCGTCACCGCGTCCAGGATCGCGGCCAGCGATGGAAGCGGCGCCGTCTTCGCACCGCTCGCCATGGGCGGGGCAGGGGGGCTGCGTGCCTCGGGTTTGCCAACCGAACGCTTGGCACGCTGGTTAGATGGGATGAACAGCGCAATTCTAACGGCGATGTGTCATCTAGACGATACCGAGAAATGGAGTGCTCGGGCGGAAGGCGCCATGTCTCAGCTTTCGGGGCGAACTCCGGCGGCTCTTCGTTCGGCGTTGACAGAGTGGCCTTTGGTGTCAGCCCCGATGGCAGGGGCCTTAACAGGCGCAAGCCGCGCGGCGCTTCAAAGGAACCTCGCCTGGATGGAAAAGAGAGGCCTGATCCGGGAAGTGACGCAACAAGGACGCTTCAGGATGTGGCGGATCGCCATCTAGAGGCCTTGACGAACCATTCGCCAGCGCGGTTCTGCGGGAAAGCCGCCATTAGTTCTGAATGCGGTGAGCGACGGCAGAGAGCCCAGAGCGCCGGAGGCTGTGTGGAGTGCCAATTTCCGCTTCCACTGAACCGGCCAAAAAAGCGTCAAGACCAAAGCCAGTTCATCACCGATGCGACGGCGGGGCATCTCCCGGCGAACCTGGCGTCGCCTCAGGTGTCAGCCCCGCGCGCGATCAGAAGATCTGTGGGCGGGGTGCGTAGGAGTTCGGCCGTGAACGAGCCGAGACCGGTGAAGGACAGGCTTCGGGTATTGGCCCCGACCGCGATCAGGTCCGGTGCAAAGCTTCGGATTTCTTGGTGGCATCCAGATCCTACCCCACCATGCACCAGATCGACCTTGGGCAGGGACGTGGCAAACCCTTCAGTCCAAGCCGCTGCCTGAGCCGCGGTTTCTCGCCGCACTTCACGTGCGAAGTCCGACGATGGCCCGCCGGTCAGGCCCTCGAACGATGCCATCCATAGATGGAAGAGCCGGAACGCCGCCTGGGGGGCAATGTGGAGGGCAGTCTTGACCGCGTGTCGGCACGCGGATGAGAACGCGACCGGCGCCAGCACACGATTATAGCTGCCATGGACCGGGTCGGTGACGAGCAGCACTGGAGTGAGAGACCGGGCGACCAAGCTCTCCACAGTCGTCGGCCTGAGCCCATCGAGAAAGCCCCTGTCACGGTGCCGGCCGGCGACGACGAGGTCGAACTCGGCGGAATTCACCAAATCAACCAAGCGCGTGATCGGATCGCCGGTCTCGACCAGGACCTCGTAGGAGACCTCCCCGGCCAGGCTCTGTGCGGACGCCTCCAGATGGATGCGATATTTCTCGGCAAGATCCGTCGTCAGGCTTTCCGGAACGCTGTCATCGACGATCGACACGACGCGCACGCGCGCGCCCAACTCGCCGGCAAGGAGGAAGCCGCGTTGTAGGGCGCGATCCGATCGCGCCGAAAGATCCGAGGCAATCAGGATGGACTTGATCTGCATGAATTGTGCTCCTTTCGGTCCGGCGAAGTGTGGTGTCTCGCACCGAAGTGCTGCCTGTCCGTGTCGGCACGGCGTGGGCAGAGGGGCATCTGCGGTCCTGGGACCACGTGGCGCCGTCGCCCCGGCTTCGTCCTGGGCCCCTCGATGACGGCGTCATTAAAACACGACCAAACCGTGCGATATTTGACCTAGATCAAACTCAACGGCCCAAAAGTGGGTATTCTGCATCTATCGAGACCAAACAGGCATATCCGATGCCACGTGAGCTGTATCAGACCGTGAAAGAAATCGGCGACCGCCTGGAGGTCAGCGAGGCGACGGTGCGCGGTTGGATCAAGGACGGGGCCTTGCGCGCGATCGACATCGGAAAAGGTTGGCGAATCGCCGACCGGGATCTCGAAGATTTCCTGACGCGCCGCGAGACCCGCGCGCGCGATGAGGCGTTCGAAGACGGCGCCGCCGCCGCGGACAGCACGCCAGACCACGGCGGCTGATTATGAGCGGACAGACGCGCGCTTCGCGGTGGCGCGTCCGTTCGGCTGCCCCCATCACGCGCGTCGGGATCGGACGCGCGCCAAGGATCCAAGCCGCGATTTGGCACGCTCGGCGCCGGAAAGGAATAGGAGCAAATGACCCACCCAGACATGGCCGCCCGGTATCACGCCCAACATGCCGGCGACGCGCTCGACACGCTCGACACGACCCACGCCGGCCTCTCGACCGAGGAGGCCGCTCGCCGCCTGTCGGAGTACGGCGCCAACCGCCTGCCCGAACCGCCGAAACCCAGTCCGGTGCTGCGGTTCCTCGCCCATTTCCACAACGTCCTGATCTACGTGCTGCTTGGCGCGGCGGTGGTCACAGCGGCGCTCCAGCATTGGATCGACACGGGGGTGATCCTCGCGGTGGTCATCGTCAACGCGGTGATCGGCTACATCCAGGAGGGCCGCGCCGAACAGGCGATGGCGGCGATCCGGGGCATGCTCGCGCCGCACTCCGCCGTGCTGCGCGACGGCAAACGCGTCAGCGTCGACGCAGCCGACCTCGTGCCGGGCGACATCGTGCTCGTAGAGGCGGGCGACCGGGTGCCGGCCGACCTGCGACTGATCGAGGCGCGCGGGCTAAAGGCCGAGGAGGCAATCCTCACCGGCGAATCTGTCCCCGTCGACAAGGGCACCCGGCCGGTCGACGCAGACGCCGATCTCGGCGACCGGACGCCGATGCTGTTCTCCGGCACGCTGGTCGCCGCCGGCACCGGGCGTGGCGTGGTCACCGCCACGGGGGGACACACGCAGATCGGGCGGATCAGCGGGATGCTGGCGGAGGTCGAAACGCTGACGACGCCGCTCGTGGCGCAGATGGACCGGTTTGCCCGCTGGCTGACAGTGTTCATCCTGATGCTGGCCGCCGTGCTGCTCGCTTACGGGTATTTCGTGGGCCACATGGCGTTCTCCGAGCTGTTCATGGCCGTGGTCGGCCTTTCGGTGGCGGCAATCCCGGAAGGTCTGCCGGCGGTGCTCACCATCACCCTCGCAGTCGGTGTGCAGGCGATGGCGCGACGCAACGCCATCGTCCGCCGGCTGCCGGCGATCGAGACCCTGGGCTCGGTCTCGGTGATCTGCTCCGACAAGACCGGCACGCTTACCCGAAACGAGATGACGGTGGCCTCGCTCGCCGCCGCCGAGCACATATATTCCGTGAGCGGCAACGGCTACGCGCCCGAGGGCGCGGTGCGTTGGCGCGAGGCCGACGCCCATCCGGAAGACCACGCGGTGCTGATGGAATTCGCCCGCACGGCAGCGCTGTGCAACGATTCCGTCCTGCGTGTCCGCGGCGAAGACTGGCATGTCGAGGGCGACCCGATGGAGGGGGCGCTGCTGGCGCTCGCGGGTAAGATCACCGGCGACGGAGCTGAGCCATTCCAGAGCTGGTGCCGCGACGACGCGATCCCCTTCGACGCCGCGCATCGCTACATGGCCGTATTGCACCACAGCGAAGAGGGGGCCGCGCGGATCCACGTCAAGGGTGCGCCCGAGGCGGTGCTTGCGCTCTGCCGCGACCAGCGCGCTGCCGGTGGCGGCACCGAGCCGCTCGATCCCGGCTATTGGCACGAGATGGTCGACACCCTTGCGGCCGAAGGCCAGCGGGTGATTGCGGTGGCGGTGCGGATGGTGCCGGGCGGACATGCCGCGCTGAGCACCACCGACCTCGACGGCACGCTCACGCTCATTGGCTTGATCGGCCTGATCGACCCGCCGCGCGCCGAGGCGATTGCGGCGGTGGCCGAATGCCGCGCCGCCGGCATCCGGGTGAAGATGATCACCGGCGACCATGCCGCGACGGCCCGCGCCATCGCCGGGATGATCGGGCTCGAAAACCACGAACGGGTCCTGACCGGCGCGGATGTCGAAGCGATGGACGATGCCGCGCTTACCGATGCCGTGGTCGAGACCGACATCTTCGCCCGCACCTCGCCCGCCCACAAGCTGCGCCTCGTCACCGCGCTTCAGTCCCATGGGCTGACCATCGCGATGACCGGCGACGGGGTGAACGACGCCCCGGCGCTGAAACGGGCCGATGCCGGCATCGCCATGGGGCTGAAGGGCTCGGAGGCGGCGAAGGAGGCGGCCGAGTTCGTGCTGGCCGACGACAATTTCGCCTCGATTGCCGCCGCCGTGCGCGAGGGCCGCACCGTCTACGACAACATCAAGAAGGTGATCAGTTGGACCCTGCCCACCAATGCCGGCGAGGCGATGACCATCATTGTCGCCCTGTTCGCGGGCATGGCGCTTCCGATCACCGCCGTGCAGATCCTCTGGGTCAACCTCATCACCGCGGTGACGCTCGGGATCGCGCTGGCCTTCGAGCCCTCGGAATCCGGCACCATGCGCCGCCCGCCGCGTCCGCGTGACGAGCCGCTTCTGACCGGCGAGCTGGTCTGGCACATCGTGCTGGTCTCGACCCTGTTCCTGACCGCGGTCTTCGGGATGTATTTCTACGCGATCGACAAGGGTTACGACCAGGCGCTGGCGCAGACCCTGGCGATGAACATGCTGGTGGTGCTGGAGATCTTCCATCTGTTCTTCATCCGCAACATCCACGGCACTTCGCTCACCTGGGCTGCGGTGCGCGGCACGCGGATCGTCTGGGCCTGCGTGGTCGCCGTTACCGCCGCGCAATTCGCCATCACCTACGTGCCACCGTTGCAGAGGGTGTTCGGCACGCAGGCCGTGACCCTTGCCGACGGCCTGCTGATCGTCGGCGTCGGCGCTGTGTTCTTCGCCCTGATCGAGACCGAAAAGCAGATGCGGTTGGCGTTTCGGGGGCCGCTGGCGGAACGCGGGAACCAGCGGTGAAACCGGGGCGTCTTGGTGTGGGATGCCGGCCCTTGTGCAAGTCGCGTGTCCCGTCCGCGTTCCAATGTCCCGGGGACACAAAGGAGTCCATTTGTGAAGCTCAGTGGTCTGTCGGTCCGGCTAGGCTGCCCTTTCCCAAATCTCCGATGGCGGGCGGAGCGTGCCCAGGGTTTGTGTCTCCGGCGAAACCCACCGTTCTCGTCAAGCTGCCCAAAGCCGACTTTCGCGTCGATGTGTCCAACGACAGCATAGTCCGCATTGCGTTGGTTCATGTGCCGCGAGGCGAAGGTCTGCTTCGTCAATGCTCGCAGGCACTGTAGGCTGGGAAGATGATGTCGTGGCGGCTGAAATTTCCACGCATGTGACGCAAAGTTCACCGCGAAATCTCCCCTGCCAACACCGCTCTTCCGTGCACCGCCAAAGTTGCTGAAAACCTCTGGCACCCAAACTTGCGGATCACATCGAGCACCCGCGCTTCGTAGGCAGCGTGTCCGATCAAGCGACACAAGTCGGACGCGTGGAACTGGCGGTTCGCAGTTGGTGCGGCTTGCATCTGTCTCAGCAATTCGCGCTCTTTGGGGTCCGTTATTGGTCTCGCGGGCGGCTTGACCGCGGGACGATCTGGAGATCATCCATGCCCGCCGCCGTCCGCACAATCGCTTCGGCTTTGCCCTGCAACTCTGCGCGCTGCGGTATCCCGGGCGGCTGCTGGTGCCGGGCGAGGTCATTCCACTGGCAGTCACGCGCTTTCTGGCAGCGCAGCTTGGGATAAGGCCTGATGACCTGGCCGGATATGCCGCGCGCGAGGAGACCCGGCATGAGCACCTGGCCACCTTGCGCGAAATCTATGGTTACAAGATGTTCGCGGGCCGTGGGGCGCGCGATCTGAAAATCTGGCTTGAAGGTGCGGCCGAAACCGCCCGGTCGAACGAGGATCTGGCACGGCGCTTCGTCGAGCAATGCCGGGCGGCCCAGACCGTCCTGCCCGGAATCACGGTCATCGAGCGGCTTTGCGCGGATGCGCTCGTCGCGGCTGAACGGCGGGTCGACGCCCGGATCGCCAGTCGGCTGGACGATGACATGCGAACGCAGCTCGATGCCCTTCTGACCGAAGATGCGGGCGGCTCGGTTACGCGGTTCGTCTGGCTGCGTCAGTTCGAGATCGGGCGGAACTCGGCTGATATGAACCGCCTGCTGGACCGCCTGGAATACTTGCAGGCTTTGGAATTGGACCGGGGCACTCTGGCGAATGTACCGCCGCACCGGGTTGCCCGCCTTCGCCGGCAGGGCGAGCGATACTTCGCGGGCGATCTGCGGGATATCTCGGGTGACCGCCGTCTCGCCATTCTTGCGGTCTGTGCTCTGGAATGGCGCAGCGCCATTGCCGACGCCGTGGTCGAGACCCACGATCGGATCGTCGGCAAGACCTGGCGCGAGGCGAAATCGCGATGTGACGCCCGGATGGACGATGCCAAATCGGCGCTGAAGGACACCCTGCAATCCTTCGCCACCCTCGGTTCCGCCCTCCTGGAAGCGCATGAGGACCGGGCCTCCCTCGAAGAGGCCGTCGGCAATGCCGGAGATTGGCTATCGCTCAAGGGGCTTGTCGCCACGGCGACCCAGCTCACAGACACCCTGGCCGCCGATCCGCTGGCGCATGTCGGTCACGGTTATCATCGGTTCCGGCGCTACGCGCCGCGCATGTTGCGGGCGCTCGACATTTGCGCCGCGCCCGTGGCGGAACCGCTGCTGGCGGCGAGCGCGATCATCGCGGGCACGGAGACGGCGACGGTCCTGCCACTGACATTCCTTCGTCGAGGCTCGAAATGGTTGCGGCATCTGAACGCGGATGCTGACGAGGCAAGCAGACTCTGGGAGGTCGCGGTCCTGTTCCATCTGCGCGAAGCCTTCCGTTCTGGCGATATCTGGCTCGGGCATTCGCGCAGATTTGGCGATCTGAAGGAAGCGCTGGTCCCGGTCGAGGTCGCACGCGACACGCCAAGGCTGGCCATGCCCTTCGAACCTGAGGCCTGGCTGGCGGATCGTAAGCTGCGCATGTCCGATGCCATATGCCGACTGGCGCGCGCGGCAAAGGCCGGGGCGATCCCCGGCGGCTCCATCGAGGACGGCACCTTGAAAATCGACCGGCTGACCGCGGCGGTTCCCGAGGAAGCCGACGCCCTGGTGCTCGATCTCTATGGCCGCCTGCCGGAAGTCAGGGTCACGGATCTTCTGCTGGAGGTGGACGATGAGATCGGGTTTACCGAGGCCTTCACGCACTTGCGCACCGGCGCGCCCTGCAAGGACAGGATCGGCCTGTTGAATGTGCTGCTTGCCGAGGGATTGAATCTCGGCCTCAGCAAGATGGCCGGGGCCACGAACACGCACGACTTTTTCCAGCTTTCCCGCCTGTCACGCTGGCATGTCGAGAGCGAGGCGATGGCGCGCGCCCTGGCCATGGTGATCGAAGGACAGTCGGCGTTGCCGATGGCACGCTTCTGGGGCGCCGGGCAGACCGCGTCGAGCGACGGCCAGTTCTTCTCGACGACACGTCAGGGCGAGGCGATGAACCTGATCAACGCCAAGTACGGCCATGAACCCGGGCTGAAAGCCTACACCCACGTCTCCGACCAGTTCGGACCCTTCGCCACACAGACCATTCCGGCTACCGTGAACGAAGCGCCCTACATCCTTGACGGCCTGCTGATGACCCGCGCCGGCCAGAAGATCCGCGAGCAGTATGCCGATACCGGCGGCTTCACGGACCACGTCTTCGCTGTCACCGCCCTGCTCGGATTCCAGTTCATCCCCCGCATCCGCGACCTGCCATCCAAGCGCCTCTACCTCTTCGATCCGGCCGCTTGCCCGAAAGAGCTGAAGGGGCTGATCGGCGGCAAGATCAGAGACCGTCTCATCGCCGCGAACTGGCCGGATATCCTGCGCAGCGTGGCAACCATGGCGTCAGGGGCCATGCCGCCGAGCCAACTCCTGCGGAAGTTTGCCTCCTATCCCAGACAGCACGAGCTGGCGGTCACCTTGCGAGAAATCGGACGGGTCGAACGGACGCTCTTCATCATCGATTGGCTGCTCGATGCCGACATGCAGCGCCGCGCACAGATCGGGCTCAACAAAGGTGAGGCCCATCATGCCCTGATGTCGCGTAGCCCTTAATTGGGCTCTGCCTCAATCTGTGTGGCGGAACGGTAGCATTCTCGCCCGCAACAATTCTGGACCGGCTCGACCGTACATGGCGCGTTTGAGCGTCTTCAGGCGATTGATCTNCGCTCGAAAGCATGGCCGCACCCCTGGGCGCCCGCCATTGCAACCCGAGACAATCTCAGCCCTCCAAGATCTCGTCGGCGCAGGTAAATCCGTCGCTCAAGCCGCAAAACACCTCGGCATAGGCAGATCAACAGCTTACAAGGCGATCAGAAATGCCACGCTGTAAGCCATGTTCAGGCTTCGTTCTCCCTTAGCGTGGTTCTACGAAGAAACCTTCCGATGGGGCCAGTGTGCTGTCAAAGCCCTCTGCGGATGGTATGCTGGACATTCGTTATCCTCCTGTTTGCTTTCCCGTGCTCAGGCCCCGTTCAGCCTTTCTGTTCGCGGTGCGGAAGTGGCCCCGAAAGAGCAGTGCCGCTTCGAAGGAAATCACTGCATCCGCGCTCAAAACATCTTTCACCGCTGGATTAGCTGCGGCGCATCCACATCCCCAAGGGACATTTCAGGCAACCAAGTGATAAGCTGAGGGAACGAGATCAGGGCTGCGATCAATACGATCTCGATGGCGACAAGCGGTACCGCGCCGCGATAGATATCGGAAAGGTTGATACCCTTAGGTGCCGCCATCTTGGCAAAGAATAGGGCATAGCCGAAGGGAGGCGTCAGAAAAGACGTCTGCAAGGCCAGTGCTATCAGGCCAGCGATCCAGATTTGCGCAAAGTAGGCAGAGCCGACGTGATCTGCGAAGTCGAGTTCCGAAAAGATCGGCATCAACACTGGTACAAAGACCAGCAGCACCTCGATCCAGTCAAAAACAAACCCAAGTATGATGATCACGCCAAGGAGGATCGCCAACAGTTCCCACCGGGTGAGATCGAATGCGGATATCCACTCGAAGATGACGTCCGGTCCACCGACCAGGTGGAAACTAAGCGAGAATACCGATGCGCCCAATACGATGAAGTAGACCATCGACGTCATCGTGCTTGTCTGCACCGTGACAGAGTTCAACGATGAGAAAGACAAGCGCTTTCGCGCCAGCGCGACCAATAGCGCGCCAAAAACCCCTACTCCAGCCGCCTCTGTTAGTGTCGCAAAGCCCAGAATGATGCTGAGCGGAATGGATGCGATGACCGCGACAGACGCGAGTACAAACAAGAGGTCTGACACAAGATTGGTCTTGGGTGTGTCCAGCGGGATTTCGACCGTTTTTCTCAAGGTGACCGCAAAGTAGACCGCGAAGGCCATGACCATCAGAAGCACAGGTACGATGAGGGCCACATACATCAATCCGATGCGCAGATAGAACACGTTCGAGATGAAGAACAGCATCACGGCTGGCGGGAACACGACACCCAATGCTCCAGAAGCTGCGACAGCGCCTCCTGCGGTTCGCGGTGCGTAGCCCGACGCCATCATCGGGGCATAGGCCACCAACGCCACAGTTATGACGGAAGCACCGATCACCCCGGCGGCGGGCGCAAGAACGAGGCCGATCAGCAAAGTCGCAATGGCGTAGCGACCGGGAACGCCTGTCAGAAGACGCCCCAGCAAGCGAAACATGGTTTCGGCAATCCCGCTGGCATTCAGGATCAGGCCAAGAAAAATCAACATTGGAACGCTGGTGAATTGGACTGATTCATTGGTCAGTACACCACGGGCCCTCAGGTAGATCAGCCCCAGATGCTGAAAATCAGTGATCCCCACCCAAACCGCAGCGACAAACCCCAAGAAGCCTGTCCCCGCGAGCACCAGCGCCACCGGAAAGCCACTGAAAACCCCAATCGCCATCACGACAAGCATGGCAACCGTGAGGACCTCATTCACCATTGTGCAGGCCGCTTGCTTGTTCCGGTGCACCTTGCGCACGTCTCCCTGTCAGAAAGGCGATGTTGCGAAGGGCTACGATCATCCCGGCAAGAGCCAGCAGGATGGGGCCGATGACCCCGGCAATGCGTTGTGCCCACAACTGGGTTTCCGCGTATTTCGTGGTGCGCATCAGACCGTCCCATCCGTAGTAGGTCAGGATGGCGGCGAGCGGCAGAAGGACAAAAAGGCCGCCAATCAGTTCGATCCAAGCAATGCGGCGGGCGGACCAATGTCTGCGAAGAACATCAACGCGCACGTGACCGTCGCGCAGATAGGTATACCCAAAGGTCAAGAAAATTAGGATGAACAGCAGTGACGTGGACAGGTCCGGCAAATAGCTCGACACGCCAAGTTGTAGCTTGCGATCCAGCATCTGAAGCGCGCCATAAGCAGCAATCGAAACAACTGTCAGCCACGCAGTCACGACGCCGATGCCGCGAATGCCACGGTCAATCCAATCCAAAAATCTCAAGCCGAATTCCCTCCCAAAGTTCTTTGCCTGTTAGCTGTTATCCCCCCGTGACATCTCCCTTGCGATTGTCTTGTTCCCGATTTTCCGGCCTGACTTTCGAGGTGCGAAAGCTGTCCCAGAACAGCAATGCTGCCCCACAAAAGATCGCCACGTCAGCCAAGTTGAAGGACGGCCAGTGGTATGACCCGTAATGGAAGTCGAGAAAGTCAGGGACGGCCTGATAGCGCAGACGGTCAAGGATATTGCCAAGCGCGCCTCCGATGATCAGACCGAGCGCCGCACCTGTCAGCCCGTCCGGAGCCTTCCATAGCCAGATCAGCAGCCATGCCACGACCACGGCAGCAAGTGCGACCAGACCCCACCAGGGTACGACCCCGCCGAGCATACCGAAGCTGACCCCATCGTTCAAAACCCGCACGAGGTTGAGAAAGGGCAGAACCTCGACCCCGTTCTCAAGCGCCGGGGAGTTCAGGGCAAGAGCCTTGGTGCCCTGATCAACACCAAACGCGGCGATGGCGCAAAGCCCACCGAGAACGCGGCTGTTCATGCCACCGCCTTCAGATCGGCCCGCGCGTCGCGGATGATCGCCCATGACGAGTGCAGGAACAGTCCGGCGATCCCGAACGCGACGATAAGATCGGGCCAAGCGCTGCCCAGCCAAACCACTAGCCCAGCGGCGATAACGACTGCGGCGTTGCCGATGGCGTCGTTACGCGAGAAAAGCCAGACAGCGCGCATGTTCGCATCGCCCTTGCGGTACCGCAACAACGGCAGCACGGAGATGACATTTATCACAAGAGCAATCAGGCCCAGAATCCCCATCAATGTGGCGTCTGGGGTTGTCGGCTCGAATGCCCTTATGATGGTCGTGCTAAAGACCCCAAGGCCAAGCAGGCCGAGAAAGATGCCCTGGATCAGGGCAGAGCGTGCCCGCCAGAGAAGGCTCCATCCGATGGCAAGAAGCCCCAAGAAAGTGATCGCGCCATCGCCGATGAAATCCAGCGCGTCGGCCTTCACCGCCTGTGACCCGGCAATAAACCCACCAATCATTTCCAGAACGCCGTAACCGACATTTAGAATCACGACGATCCAGAGCGCGCGGCGGTAGCCCGGGTCCTGATGGGCCGCACTTTGCTGAAGGTCCTCGTCGCTCTCGATGCGGTCGAACCCATATCCCGTTGTCTCAACGGCTTTTTCAATCTCCGGCAGGCTTGCTTCAGGGACTTTCAGAGTCATGATATGGGTCGCCGCTGATACTTTCACTGCGTCGGGCGCGACACCCGCAGACTGCGCCGCCCGCTCGATCTGGGCGGCATCCTTTGCGCAATCCATTCCGGAAACCCGGTAACGGACGGGCGACGTATCTGCTGTCGATCCGGTGCTTTCGGTGTTGGCCATCGGTGCAATACTCCTGCTAAAGTGGATCAAGTTCAAACATATCAGCAAGGAGTGATATGATGCAAGTCTTCGCCGACCGCAATGCTGCGGCCGCTGGCATCGAGCGTAGGGCAAAGCTCTTTCGCGGTCTTGCCGACCCGAGCCGACTGGCGATACTGGGCGTGCTGTGTGAAGGACCGTTGGTTGTTCACGAGATCGTCAAACGCACAGGGCTATCGCAGCCCAACGTGTCAAATCATTTGCGATGCCTTCTGGATTGCGGACTTGTCGCCAGCGACCGCGATGGGCGCTTCATTCGCTACCGGATCAGCAGTCCGCGCATAGCAGCTCTTTTAAATGATGTAGACGCCCTGCTTGATGTGGTCGCAGAAGGTGTTGGGGCTTGTGACAATTATCGCGAAGCGTGAACGATAATATCCCAATGCACGTCATCACGACCACTTCCGCGTGAGGCAAAATTTTATATGGGGCTTGCTGCCAAACGTGTTGAAAAGACCCATTATTGAAAGCGCTCAATTTAACTGCTCGGCATAGCGAGTTAAGGATCACAATTGAAGCGAAGATCAAGACGAGGCCCGGCATCGTGGCAGTAGCCTGGTTTCACCCCACAGATCGTGACAGCGCTTAGACTGATAAAGAAACGAACGGGCCCGAAGTATTACCGAGATCGTCTGGCATCAAAATTTCTCTTGAACCTCTAGTAGCTTTAGGAGTTAAGCCACCGACATAGAACGGCACCATGGAGCAAGTTGCCAATAACGCCTCACTCTTTCCCGGGCGAACAACACTGCGTTCGGGGTAAGGTTCGGTTTGCCGTCCAATGCGTGAACGGAGCAATCTATATGCTGACAAGACGACACTTCATCCAGACGACTGCCGCATTGTTCTCGGCGTCTATCTCGAGTCCGCTCCTCGCTGACACCTGGCCCACTGAAGCGGAAAAGGCGGCTTGGGATGCACAGATTACACCGCCGGGCTATAACCCAGCCACATCAAACCCGTGGGGCCTGCACCCGCGCTTTCTGCCGCAGCGGGTTATAACTAAAGATGGGCTTATTCCCGGCGACGTCCACGTGGACGCCGTCGCACGCTATCTGTACCATATCGAGGGTGGTGGCACTGCGATGCGCTACGGCGTAGCGATCGCTCGTGGCAGACTTTATGAGCCGGGCGTCTACACGATCAAGCGCAAGGTCAGGTGGCCACATTGGCAGCCAACACAGAACATGATTGACCGCGACCCGGAGCTCTACGCCGACATCGCTGACGGTATGGAACCCGGACCTGAGAACGCGCTCGGGTCACGGGCGCTTTATCTCTATGTTGGGGACCGGGACACTTATTTACGGATCCATGGCACTCCGCAGCCGCGAAGCATCGGCGGCCGAGCAAGTTCCGGTTGCGTCCGGATGGTCATGGCGCACATAAACGATCTTTACCCGAATGTGGAGATTGGCTCGACTGCGTTCCTGTATTCGGCCGAAGACAGCGTGACCCCGCAGAGTTGATCCAAGCCTCGTCGTCAGTCTGACGCTCGAACGAGCCAATCAGGTTTGGCGCGCGACGCAGATGGGGCTGCCCCCTGTCGATCGCAACGGCACCAAGGTCGTTTCCACCGGGCCACTGTGCTCATACCAATAACATCCATCCTCGGGGCGAAGTCGCGCCGTGGTGAGATCCTGATCAGGCGCGGCAAGGTCGGCGACAGCTTCTGGAACATTGCCGATCCTCGTCGGATCGTTGTTTTTCGTCAGAGGCACCGCGCAGCCAGCCAGGGCCAGTGTTGCAACCATGATCGCCACATATTTTTGATGCATATCTATCGCACTCTCTGGCAGGTCAGCCGCGTTTTCGGACGTGGCGGCGCGGTTCAGATTGCCGAAAGCCGAGCTGGGCGTATCGCCAAAACACGGCGGAGTTGGCTTCATGGGATTGCAGCGGCTATACGCCAAACTCAGCATTAAGCAAACAAGAACTAATAAGAGTGAACAGTTTTCAAAGGATGGAAACGTTGACAGAAGGGTTTCCATGCTACATTTAATTTATCATGAGGATCGCGCTCACCATTTCAAGGCTGCGTCAGATGATGCTCGGCATCATCTGTGTACTTGCATTGGCTACAGTTCCGCCGTCTGCGCTACATGCTCAGATGGGCGGACATGGTGAGCCGATTGGCACAGAGCATACCACCGAAACAATGTCTGACTTAAGCGGTATTGGCCATGATCATTCCATTGCAACTCATTGCGATGAAAGCGGAGGGGTTGCCAACGCGGATGACGAACATGGCGGTATTCAGTGCTGTAGCGGCTTATGCTTTTCGGGTGTTCTTGATGCAAGTGACGTGATCAGGTCGCGTGACGAACCAAACGCGCGTTATGCGGCTATCGACCGCCTGATCGTATCGTTCGACCCGGACAGCCCACAACGCCCTCCACGAGTCTGACTTAGTCGCTGATCCGTGATGCGGATCATCTGAGTGTGCCTGTACTGCATGCTCGAATTGATCAATAAGTCAGGTCCAAAACAATGAAAATTCATATCTCTATGGGCGCTGCTGCGCTCCTGCTTGGGGCGTGCGCCTCTGAGCCCACGCCGCTTCCGAACGTTGCCAGCCAACAGGATACGGTCAATGGCACCATCTCATCTCCATTGTCTTACAGCAATCCTCTGGCCGGATACACGTATCGCGGCCCAACTGGCCCGCGCGACTGGCGCGAGGTCAACGAAGAGCAATCGGAGGCAAACTGATGGTAATGACGAGACTTTCACTCGCGCTTGGCCTGCCACTGACACTGGCAGCGTGCGCCACGGCTATTCCAGATGCCTACACGGATCAGAAGGCAGGGTTTGCAAACGTGTCAAGCCAGACTGCAGCAGCGATCGGCAAAAGAACGACTTTCGCGCAGACCCAAGCGGAGAACGCGGAACTGAAAAAGCAGGTTCATGCGATGGTCCATCAACGTACGATTTCTGCAGACACCGCGGTGCAGGTCGCGCTCTTGAACAACAAAGGGTTGCAAGCGTCCTATGCCGATGTTGGGCTCTCGGCAGCCGAGGCCTGGCAGGAGGCGACGCCGGAAAACCCGGTCGTATCGATCGGAGTATTGGGTATCGGGGCGGCGGAATTGGGGGCCTATCGGGCGATCGAAGGGTTGTTTCGCGCGAACATCCTAGACGCACAAACGCGCAAGCAACGCGTCGCGCTGGCCGACGTCAATTTTCGGACAGCTCAGATGAGCGCGGTGAACGACACGCTCGCACTTGCCAACCAGACCCGAACCGCGTGGATCAACGCCGTGGCTGCGTTCGAAACCGTCACGTATCTCAAGCGTGCCAAGGCCACATCGGACGCCGGGTCAGAACTTGCGGCCCGGTTGGGCGAGACCGGTGCGCTTAACAAGGCCGGGCAAGCCCGTGAACAGGCATTCAACGCCGAATTGGCCGGGCAACTGGCACAAGCGCGCCTCAACGCTGCCTTAGCAAAGGAAGAGTTGACTCGGCTGATGGGGTTGTGGGGCACCGAAGTGAATTATTTCGTGCCCGATGTCCTGCCGACCCTGCCACGGTCGGTTGGACCAATCACCAACCTGGAAGCCAAAGCCCTTCGAAACCGGTTCGACCTGCGGGTCGCGAAATTGGGGCTTGAAGCGCAGGCGGCGGCGTTCGGGTTGACCGATCAAACGCGGCTTGTGACCGATCTCGAACTCATCGCTGGTTTCGAAGCAGAGCGGGAAAGAGAAGACGGTAACCTAGAAACTGAGACTACCCCGCAGATTGAGCTGGAGTTCGCCATCCCGATTTATGACACCGGCAAGGCGCGGATGCGCAAAGCCGAGCTGATGTATCTTCAGGCGGCAAATGTTCTGGCTGAACGCGCAGTCAACGTGCGGTCCGAAGCACGTTCAGCTGAGACCGCTTATCACGCATCTTACAAGATTGCGCGTCACTATCGCGACGTTCTGGTGCCGCTGCGCAAGACCGTCGAAGAAGAGGGACTGCTATCCTATAACGGCATGATTACCAATACATTCGAATTGCTCACGGATGTGCGCGAAAAACTTGGATCCTCGCTTGAGGCGGCCAATGCCAAGCGCGACTTCTACCTGGCCCAGGCGAACTTGACTGCCGCCATCTATGGCGGTGGCGCAGGCGGAATGGGCGATGGAGAGGGCGTATCACTTGCCGCCGGTGGCGGCGCAGGACACTGAAAGGAATATGACATGATCAATAGACGTCAATTACTTGGGGCCGGCGCCGCCGGAGCGGCGCTCGTCTCCTCTCAAGCTTGGGGCAAGACCACAAACATGGGTTTGCCAGAAGCGGCCCAAATGGACAGTGCCGCGACAGCGATTACTCCGCGGCCCTCGGCCGGTCCGGATTACAATCCCGTCGTGACGCTCAACGGCTGGACCCTGCCGCACCGCATGAATGGCGGCGTGAAGGAGTTCCACCTCGTGGCCGAACCCGTCGAGCGCGAGCTTGCCGACGGGATGATCGCGCACCTTTGGGGGTACAACGGTCAATCCACGGGGCCGACGATTGAGGCCGTCGAAGGCGACAGGGTGCGGATCTACGTGACCAACAAGCTGCCGGAGGCGACCTCGGTCCATTGGCACGGCTTGATCCTTCCGTCTGGTATGGACGGTGTTGTTGGACTGAGCCATCCGGGCATCAAACCCGGCAAGACCTTCGTCTACGAGTTCGATCTGATCAAGTCGGGCACCTTCATGTACCACCCGCATGCCGATGAGATGACACAGATGGCAATGGGCATGATGGGTATGTTCGTCGTACACCCCAAGGACCCAACGTTCATGCCAGTGGACCGCGATTTCCTGATCATGCTGAACGCCTTCGACATCGATCCAGGGACATACGTGCCGCGCATCATGACAATGACGGATTTCAACCTTTGGACCTGGAACAGCCGGATCTTTCCGGATATCGATCCGCTGGTGGTCAACCGGGGCGACAAGGTTCGGGTGCGGGTAGGAAACCTCACGATGACCAACCACCCTATTCACATGCACGGCTATGACTTCAAGGTGACCTGCACCGATGGCGGGTGGGTGCCAGAATCGGCGCAATGGCCGGAAGTGTCCATCGACATCCCCGTTGGCGCGATGCGGGCTTACGAATTCGTGGCGGACCACCTGGGCGATTGGGCGATCCACTGCCACAAGTCGCATCACACGATGAACGCGATGGGCCATGACGTGCCCACGTTCATTGGCGTGAACAAGGGGCCGCTAACCCAGAAGATCCGCCAGTTTCAGCCGGAATACATGCCGATGGGCACTGCGGGCATGGGAGACATGGGCAAGATGACCATGGAACTGCCAGATAACACCATCCCGATGATGAATGGCTGGGGTCCGCATGGCCCGCTCGAGATGGGCGGCATGTTCTCGGTCGTAAAGGTCCGCGAAGGCATTGGCACAGACGACTATTCCGATCCGGGCTGGTACGAGAACCCCCCCGGCGAACAGGCATATGAATGGACCGGGGAGTTGCCGGAGTTTGCGACCAACAATAGTCCCAGAACCATCCTGACGCCGAAAACGACTTCGAAGGGCTAAGACAACCCTTCGTTTCCCAAATCAACCAAAACCACAGGAAAAAACAATGAAAAACATTCTTCTGACAACAGCGATGGCCTTCGCCATGACAACTCCAGCCTTCGCGGCTGGCACCCATTCGGGTGGTCACGGCCATGACGAGGCGGAAGTGGGTCACGGTCACGCCGAAATGGCGGCAGGCACGCCAGGCAATGCGGAGGGCGTGACCCGTACCATCGACGTGACCATGCGCGAGACCGACGAAGGCGCAATGATCTTCGAACCCGCTAGTTTCGAATTCGAGAGGGGTGAGACCATCCGCTTCAACGTCAGGAATATGGGCGAGATCGAGCATGAGTTCGTGATCGATGATGTCGAGGGCAACGCCAAGCACAAGGAAATGATGGCGGCCATGGATATGGAGCACGACGATCCCAACTCCGTACGCCTCGACGAGGGTAAATCCGGGGAGGTCATCTGGACCTTCTCAAAGGCGGGCACATTCGAATTCGCGTGCCTGATCCCGGGACATTATGAATCCGGCATGCATGGCCCGATCACCGTGAGTGAAACGTCCGCCCAAGAGGAAGTGATCCAGGCACAGGCCGAGATCGAATACACCCAAGGGACTATCAAGAAGGTCGATGCCGACGGCGGAAAGGTGACCATCAGCCACGGGCCGCTGGTCAACCTCGACATGCCCTCGATGACGATGGTGTTTCGTGCCAACCCTGAGATGATCGCGCGCATGTCCGAAGGTCAGGATATCGAGTTCGTCGCCGAGCCGGTGAAGGGAAAGCTCACCGTAACTCAGATGAGATAGCGCATCTAAACGTTCGGGTGGCGCTGTAGCCACCCGAACGCTGCTACCACCCGAGCGCGAAGGCCTTGATTGGCATCCAGATGCCCATAAGCATCATCATCAGGTTCTCGGTCAGCGAGATGAAGCCGAGCGGCACGTTGCTGTTGCCGCCGACGCAGGCGCATTTAAGCTCGCGCTTGTCGACATAGACCGCCTTGAAAACGCTGACCGCGCCCACCGTTCCGATGAACAGCGCGACCGGTGCCGAAAGCCAAGTGAGCACACCGGCAAGCATGAGGATACCAGCAAAGGCTTCCCCAAACGGGTAGAGATATCCGTAACGGACCCAGCGGCGGGCCAGTAGGTCGTAGTTCAGGAACATGGTCGAGAAGCTCTCGACATCCTGAAGCTTCTGGACCGCCAAGAAGCACATCGAGATCGCGATGAACCATTCTGCGCTCCGCAGCGTCACGATCGAGCCGAACATCGCCCAGCTTAGCCCAAGGGCCATCAAGAACGCGACCACGAAGATGGCGATCACGGGCTGGTAGCTGGTTTTATCCGGATCCTGCGCCTCCTTGCCGAAATGCTCTCGCAATTCGTCGTAGCCTCCGACCCGTTCCTCTCCGATCCAGATTTGCGGCGTGGTCTCGACGCCATGCCTTTCCATGAAGGCATCCGTTTCCTCGCGGGTGGTCAGGTGGTTGTCCTCAACTTCGTAGCCCTGCCTTTCCAGAAAATCTTTGGACTTCAGGCCGTAAGGGCAGAGGTGGTCCGACATAACCATGCGATAGAGCGTCGCCGTTTCTGTGTTTGCTTGCTCGTTCATGTCAGGCCCCGCAATTGTAGAAGCCGCGGTATCCGGCGGAGAGACCGGCATCAAGCTCCAGCGTCATTGTTGCCTCGACCGGTTCGGTTCCGGCGGCTTCAAGTGCCTCACCCTCCTCGGCGGTAGCGAGACGGAGCGCCAAGCCTTTGGTGATCAGTTCACCGGGCGCATTCTGGTCGATGCGGACAAGATCACCACTCAGCTTCACGAGACCGACGGTGTCGCCATCCACTTCGCCCAAGGCCAAAGAAGCCGGACTGCCGGTAGTGTAGTTAAAGGTGCAGGCCACGCCTTCCGGCAACAGCTGCCTGATCTCGTCCTCGGTCAGGAAACCGGGGTCGAGCACAGGTATGTTCGCGGTCGACAGGGCCTCGTCGATGCTAACGATGCGGGGGCTTGCGGGCTTCTCGGGCTCAGACGCGTCACCCGATGCCTCGATTTCGTTGACGAGATAGCGCATCTCGGCAATTTCTTTGTCCTGCGCATAGATGATCTCGTCAGCCAGCTTGCGTACACGGCGGTCGGAAATATTGGCGCGGCTGGAGGTCATAATCGCGATCGAATGGTGTGGGATCATTGCGCGCATGAAGCTGGTGTCCCCGACCGTGGCCTGGCTGCGCACCAGCCAGAGAGACCCGGCGAATGCGATGGCAGCACCTGCGAAGATCGCGGTATTGATCGCCTTGCTGGAATACATTGAGAGCATGAAGCTCAGCATGATGATCGCCATAGCCGCACCCATCAGAAGTGCCATGTAGGCCCGTGTTTCAGACCAGAATATATGCGAAATCAAATAAGTGTTCAGATACATCAGCCCGAACATCACAACCGTGGAGGTCGCGATCATTGCGGCAAATCTCCAATATGACATGTCATACTCCTTTTGCTTTGGCCGTCGCCCGACACGATAAATCGACGGCTTTCTAGCAAGCCAACGACCTTCCAGCGCTGGAATGTTCCAATTTTCGCACGCGAGAATGCAGCGTTCCTATTCTTTCGCTCTCGTAACCACGAGAAAGATGGTGGAGGCCGAGCAACTAATTAGGAGAAAGCCGTTCAGGGCCTCGACACCGGCCAGAAAACGCAGATGGTCCGTAGGATAGATATCGCCAAGGCCGAGGGACGAATAGTTGACCAAGGAAAAGTAGAAAACGTCCATGAACGTGTCGACGTTCTCCTGTTCAAAGCCGCCGATACCCATCAATTCACCAACACTGAAACCGAGGGCGTAAACGCCGACTTCGACTATGTGGGCGGTCGCAAGGGAATAGAGGGCAAACAAAAAACGCACGGGCTTTGCGAACGGCGCGTGCCCGGTACCATTCATCACTAAGGTCATCGCGCGAACATGCACGAGCCCGCTCAGGCCGAAAAGGATGATCGCCAGAAGAAGAGCCCAAGCCAAGGCTGCTGATCCGATTACGCCGATTTCCGGCGCATGTCTTCGTCGCGCCGTTTCATGGACAGATCGGCCAGGATCGGACAATCCGGGCGATGATCTCCGGCACATTCCTCGACAAGATGGGCGAGCGTTGCGCGCATTTCCTTCAACTCTTTGATCTTGCCGTCGATTCGCTCAAGATGTTGCTTGGCGATCTCCTTTACCTCGGCGCTGGCACGCTCTTCGTCTTCGTAGAGCGCAAGAAGATTGCGGCAATCTTCAATTGTGAAACCGAGCGCACGGGCGCGTCCCAGAAACGCGAGCTTGTGCGCGTCACTTTCACGGAACGTGCGATAACCGTTCGAACTGCGCAAGGGCTTGACCAGCCCGATATCCTCGTAATAGCGGATCGTCTTGGCTGGCAGGCCCGAAAGGGTGGCGACATCTCCGATATTCATGTCATGATCCTCCTTATTGAGCGGCGACAGGGGCAGGGGACAGAGAACCCGCCCCTTCAGATTTCAAGCTGCTGGCTTCATCCATGGCTGGGCGGACCCGGCGCAAGCGCAGCGCGTTCGTCAGTACGAAGACCGAGCTCAGCGCCATTGCCCCGGCGGCCAGCACCGGCGACAGCAAAAGCCCGAAGGCCGGGTAGAGCACACCTGCCGCCACCGGGATCAGCGCGACATTGTAGCCGAAGGCCCAGAACAGGTTCTGGCGGATGTTGCGCATGGTCCGCCCGGACACATTGAGCGCGTTCACTACGCCGCGCAAATCACCCGACATCAGCACGACATCGGCAGATTCGATGGCAACATCGGTGCCGGTGCCAATGGCGATGCCCACATCCGCATGCGCCAGCGCGGGCGCGTCGTTGATGCCGTCCCCAACGAAGGCGATCTGTTGGCCGCCTTGCCGCAGTTCATCCAGCGCCGCCACCTTGCCATCGGGCAGGACGCCCGCGATCACGTGGTCGATGCCGATCTCCCGCGCGATGGCCTCGGCCGTTTCGCGCTTGTCGCCGGTGATCATCGCGACCTTCAGCCCGAGACCATGCAGCGCCTCGATGGCGGCGGCGCTGGCGGGCTTCACCGGGTCGGCCACGCCGATGACCGCCGCGACCTTTCCATCTACGGCCGCGAAAAGGGCCGTCCGGCCCTGCTCCGCGAGCCGGCGCTCGGTATCGGCCAGCGCCTCGATGCTCAGTTCCTCGAGGGTCATCAGGCGATCCGCGCCGACAAGCACGTCGTGACCCGCGACCTTGGCGCGCACGCCGTAGCCGGTGATCGAGTCGAAGCTTTCGACGTCACGCCGTGCCGCGCCCTCGGCCTGAGCCGCGCGCATGATCGCCTCGGCAATGGGATGTTCGGACTGCGCCTCGACAGCCGCGACTAGCGCCAGAACCTCGGCCCGCTCAAATCCGTCGGCCAGAACGAGGTCGGTTAGTTCGGGGCGGCCCTCGGTCACGGTGCCGGTCTTGTCGAGCGCGACCATGTCCACGCCAGTCAGCTGTTGCAAAGCGTCGCCCTTGCGGAAGAGCACGCCCATTTCCGCGGCGCGCCCGGTGCCGACCATGATCGAAGTGGGCGTGGCCAGCCCCATCGCGCAGGGGCAGGCGATGATCAGCACCGACACGCCCGCCACCAGAGCGTAGGACAGCGCGGGCGACGGCCCCAACAGCAGCCAGACCAGCACAGCCAAGGCCGCCAAAGCCATGACCGCCGGCACGAACCAGAGCGTGATCCGGTCCACCATGCCCTGGATCGGCAGCTTGGCGCCCTGGGCTTGCTCGACCAAGCGGATGATCTGAGCCAGCGTCGTGTCCGCCCCCACGCGGGTCGCGCGGAAGTGGAAGCTGCCGGTGCCGTTCACCGTGCCGCCGGTCACCGGATCGCCCTCAGCCTTGGCCACAGGGACCGGCTCACCGGTGATCATGCTCTCGTCGACATGCGCGCGGCCTTGCGTCACCTCGCCATCCACCGCGATGCGCTCACCCGGCCGCACGACGAGGGTGTCGCCCACGCGGATGCGCTCGATGGCCACGTCCTGCGTCTCGCCGTCCACCAGCACCCGCGCCGTGCGGGCCTGAAGGCCCAACAGCTTCTGGATCGCGGCCCCTGTGCGCCCCTTGGCGCGCGCCTCCATCCAGCGGCCCAACAGGATCAGCACCACAATGACCGCAGCAGCCTCGAAATAAACGGCGCGAGCCGCCTCGGGCAGTACGGACGGCGCGAAAAGCGCGGTGATAGAATAGACATACGCAGCCCCGGTCCCCACCGCGACAAGGCTGTTCATGTCGGGCGCGCCTTTCACCAGAGCGGGGAACCCCTTGGTGTAAAAGTGGCGGCCGGGCCAGAAAAGCACGATGGTCGTCAGCACGAACTGGATCATCCAGCTGGCCTGATGGCCGATCGTGCGGCCGATCATCTCGTGCATTCCCGGCACGAGATGCGCCCCCATCTCAAGCAGGAACACGGGCAAGGCCAGCGCCGCTGCGAAAGCGGTCCGGCGGGCGAGCGCACGGGCCTCGCCTTCCTCGCGCGCGCCGCGATCCTCCGCGATGCCGTCGTCGGCCAATTCGGCCGGATAGCCCGCCGCCTCGGCGGCCTTCAGAAGTTCGACCGGGCCGGTCGCGCCCTCGACATAGGTGACGGTCGCGGTTTCCAACGCGAGGTTGACATTGACTTCGCTCACCCCTGCCACTGCCGCGAGCGCCTTGTCGACGCGACCGACACAGGAGGCGCAGGACATGGAAGAGACGTTCAGGCGCGCCGTCTGCGTTCGGGCGGGATAGCCGGCATGCTCCAGCGCCCCGATCACCTCGGGGATCCGGGCATCCGAGTCGATCCGGGCCTGCGCCGTCTCGGAGGCGAGGTTCACATTCACCTCGTCGACCCCGGGCAACGCCGAAAGCGCACGCTCGACTCGGCCGACGCAGGACGCGCAAGACATGTTCTGAATAGAAAAACGCAAATCTCTTGAGCCCGGCATGAACGTCTCCTTCATCTCCTGAAAGATATCTAAGGGCTCCCCCCGCTGGAAGGTCAACAACGTCGGGACATTTTTTCGCCCTTGACCTTCCCATGCGGGAAGCAGGCATCTAATGCCGAGAACTGGAGGAAACAGATATGCGCAGCTTCAAGGTTCCGGATATGAGTTGCGGCCATTGCACCGCAACGATCGAAAAGGCGATCAAGGCGATAGACCCAACAGCGTCCGTGACCTGCGATACGGGTACGCGGCAAGTCGAGGTTGATAGCGTGCTGAACGAGCACGCCCTGACGGAGGCGATCCGAAATGCCGGTTACGGTGTCACGGCTGCTTCGACGACCTGAAGATAATCGGTGCCGGGCAATTCCGGCGCCAGTTCTCCATCGTCGCATGAGGTTCATTCCTTTTCGCGGGCCTCATCGACCAAGGCTTCCAGTTGGTCTTGTTCGACCAAACCGGGAACCAGGTTGTCGCCGATCACGAATGACGGTGTGCCGCTGAAACCCAACGCCTGCGCCAGCCGCATCGATTCGTCGATGTGCGCCTGGACCTCCGGCGCCTCCATGTCCGAAAGCAGCTGGTCCACGTCAAGGCCGATTTCTTCTGCGATCCGCAGGACAGAGGCCTCTTGCGCACGTTCCTCCATGCCCATCAACGCCCAGTGGAATTCCTCATACTTGTCCTGATTGCGTGCCGCCAGGGCTGCCTTCGCCGCAAAGACCGACCCGTCGCCGAGTATCGGCCATTCGCGAAAGACGAACCGCACATTCGGGTCGGCCTCGATCAAACCTTCCACCTCCAACATGGCCCTGCGGCAATAGGGACAGTTGTAGTCGAAAAACTCCACAACAGTGACGTCGCCGTCAGGATTGCCCAGCACCGGCACGTTCGGGTCCTGTTCCAAGAGCTGGCGTTGTTCCTTGAGCACGTCCGCCGTGGCCTCGGCCTGCGCAGTCGCTTCCTGCTGTTCGAGAAGCTGCACCGCTTCCATGATGATCTGGGGGTTTTCAAGAATCGCTTCCAGGGCCAGTTCCTTGACGCGTTCCTCGCTCAGCTCCTGTGCGAACGCGGAAAGCGGCAACAGGATGCTCACGGCGAGCACTGCCAATCGAAGCGATTTCATTTTTAGTCTCCTCTTTTCTGCTGTTCCGCTTCGCTGCGGGCGGCCTGGACCTCCCGCTGACGGTCGGGCCATGTGGATTTGATGAAGGCGAGGATGTTCCATATCTGCGCGTCGGTCAGTTCATCACCGAAACCGGGCATGCCGCTTTGGAAATCAACGCCTTGCTTCGCGAGGGTCTTCTTTCCGCCAAGCTTGGTATAGTAGAACAGAACACTATCAGGATGATGCCAGGTGTGACCGGTTTCGTCATGCGGGGGGGCGGGCAGGATGCCATCCTCTCCGGCCGAGCGCCATCCGGCCTGTCCCTCGAGATCGGATCCGTGGCAAGAGGCGCAATACTCCTGATAGAGTTCTTTGCCCTCGGCGAGATCGACAGACTGCGGCGGTTCCAGCGTGGCGGATGTGCCGGATGTCCCTCCCGCCATCATCCAGGCGCCGACTCCAGCCGCGCCGGCCATGAGCAGAAAGAGGATCAGCCAGCGTCGCATCATGTCACCTTCATCCAGGTCATCATGCCCGAGGCCGCGTGGCTGAGCATGTGGCAGTGAAACAGCCAATCGCCGGGATTGTCGGCCACGAAACCGATCGTGCGGGTCTGGCCGCCGAACATCAGGATCGTATCGCGCAAGGGACCGAGCCCGCCATCCTCGTCGATCTCGCGGAAATGCATCCCGTGGAGGTGCATCGCGTGAGGAAAGGAAGTGTCGTTGTAGATCTGCAACTTGACCGTTTCCCCTTTCGCGACATCGACGAGCGGCGCATCGGTCATGCCAATCGTCCCATTGAAAGACCAGAACTGGTTGACGTTCACCAACTCGCGAAAGCTTTTCTTCTCGCCATTCAGGATCGCGCTGTCGAGCCTGCCCATTGCGCCGCCCTGCATGTCGAGCCGCACGGTCCTTGCGTCATTGAGCCCGGTCACGTCCATCCCCGGATTGGGCGGCAGCGCGTCCGGGGCATCCCGGAACATGGCCGAGGCTTTTCCTGTCACGGGGAAAGCCACCTGCGAGGCAGCCTCCTGATCCTCAAGGCGAACGAGATGGGCGGATTCCTCCTGCGCGGCGGTCACGTCGACGATCAGATCGGCTCGCTGGCCGGGGCCGAGGATCAGCACCTCGGCCAACGGCTCGGGCCATGGCAGCGGCATGCCGTCCAGCGCAATCGTCCAGCCCTCCATGCCCTTGAGTGCCAGCACGAAAATCCGGGCATTGGCGGCGTTCACAAGGCGCAGACGCAAACGTTCGTGCTGGCGCACATCCAAGGAAAGATCATGCAGGCCGTTAGTGGCGACAAAATTGCCGCGGCGCCCGGCATGGCTGCGATCATGGCGCGAGGTGAAGTCCGGATCGATCTGCGCCGTTTCGGGGTTGAGCAACCAGTCATCGAGGATCAGCACCTCTTCCCGATCCACGTCCGGCGGCTCAAATTCCTCGACGATCAAAGCGCCATAGAGGCCGCGCGCCACTTGTTCGGTCGAGCGGTTATGCGCGTGATACCAGTAGGTTCCGGCATCCGGCGCGATGAAATCATAGTCGAAGCTCTGGCCCGGCTCGACCGCGGGCTGGGTCAGCCCCGCAACGCCATCCATCGCATTGTCTATGCGAACCCCGTGCCAGTGCACCGTGCTTGCCTGGGGTAGGTCGTTCATGAAGCGGCGTTGTAGCCGCGCGCCCTGCTGCAGACGCAGTTGAGGGCCAGGCATCGCGCCGCCATAGCCCCAGATTTCGGTCTTGGGATAGCCTTGCGGCGCCAATTGAACGCTGGCCGTGCGGGCGTCGAGGGACTGGAGTTCTGACGTCGCGGCATAAAGCCGCTTTGGAAAGGTAAGGCCCGCAGTGGCAGCCGCCCCCTGCATGAGAAAATTGCGTCGCGTCGGCATGGAGAGTCCTGTGTATTAATCGCGGCGATCGCGGTGTCGGCAATCGGGTTCGAAGATCTGGGAAACAGGCCGGAAAGCGACAGTATGCGCCCGGAACCTGCCCAAGGCTCAGTTGATCCCGTTTTCCCTCTGCAGTTCACGCACATAGCGGGCGATCAGCTTGACGTCGCCATCGGTCAACCCTTCAACCGGTGGCATGTTTCCAAATTTCCAGTGATGCGCGCGCACGCCATTTTTCGCGGCCATCACGAACGCCATGTCCGAATGGTGGTTCGGTTCGTAGATCTTGTGAACGAGCGGCGGTGCAACCCCGTTTTGGCCTGCGGCGTTCTTGCCGTGACATTCCGCACATTTCGCCTCGTAGGCCCGCTTACCCATCTGCGCCTGGTCCGAAAGCTCCGCCGGCAGCGAAACTTCGACGATAGGTGCGCCCGATTCCAGATCGCTGGTGTCGGGCGGTACCATCGAATGGCCCATCCTCTGCTGGGGTTGCTGCGCGATGTTCCAGTAGACGACTGCGCCACCGAACACGAAGAAGGCCAGAATGGCCAGAACTGTCTTGTTCATTTGATCCTTACTTTAGATAAGTTTGACTTGGGTGCCGATTGGCGTCCTGTCGAAAACTTCGATGATATGCTCGTTGTAGAGACCGATGCAGCCACTGGAGGATCTGCGACCGATCTTGCGCGTGTCACCGGTGCCATGGATGCGGTAGTACTGCCAGGTCAGATGCATGGCACGGACGCCGAGCGGGTTCTCGGGGCCGGGGGCGACATAGGACGGCAAGGATGGATCGCGCTCGCGCATGGACGGGGTAGGCACCCAATCCGGCGCATCGTCCTTGTAGACGATCTCGCTATAGCCGCGGCGTGTCAACTCATCGCTCATCGGCACTGATGTTGGGTAAATGCGCATCTCCCCGTCCGCAGTCCAGTGCTGAAGAACCCGCGTCGTGGTATCCGACAGCAGAATGCCTTTGCCCAGGGAATCGAAATGATCCTGCCAGTCATGCAACCGGAACGACGAAATGTTCCGACGAACCGGCGCAGCCTCCTGAGCGCGCAGCACGGTTGGTGCCCCGAGCGACACCAGCCCGCTGGCCGAAGCGAACAGAAAAGCCCGCCGACTCACTGCCTTACAAGGCATATCGCCCATGGTCTGCCTCCGTGATTCTGGTTATATAATTGAATGGCTTTAACCACCTTCCCCCACTGGAGGGTCAAGGATGGTTAGGATGACAAGAGCGTGAAGTTCGTATCGGTTTGTAATGTTGACCTTCCCGTTGGGGAAGCCTTTAGCAAGGACAAAACAACCGAGAGTCGGAACCATGAAGAACACTGAAAGGCCGGATTTATACGAAACCACCGGCAAGTTAATGAAATACGGGATGTGGGCTTGCTGCGCGATCATGTTGGCACCCATCGTGCTCTATCTTGCGGCGGGTGGCCTTTCGAGCGATCTGACGAACAACGCAATCTTGTTCGCGCCGCTGGTTGTCTGCCTAGGAGCCCATTTCGCGATGCATCGTGTCTTGGGCAAATCCTGCCATGGTGACGAGAAGAAAAACACCTCCGAGGCCGCGGACAAGCATGCGGCGATTGGCCGGACGATTGCTCCCGAGTAGGCACCTGCAGATGTTCGCCGTTCGCGCCGCGGCACTCGTCTCATTGCTTGCGCTCGGGGCCTGTTCGGAGGCGCTCGGTGCGTGTCGGCAAGATGGTTCAGCGGTGCTGGCAACCCAGGACTTCCAAGCCCATCTTCCAAATGGGTGCACGCTGAACAGATCGCGCCCTGATGGCGTTGCGGCGATTACCTGTTCCGATGGCCGCGAAGGGTTTCTGGTCGTGCCACCAGAGGGCAACTGACACGCCTATGGCGCGGCGCGATAGACGAAAGCATTGGCGAGGGCGGGATACAATATGATGAAAGCGTGCCATACTGTGTGGCTGTTCGGGGGCGTATTGCTGGCCTTGGCAATACTTCTCGTGCTGCCGTCGCAATACGGATTCGCAGCAAGTTCCGATGAATTTTCCAGCACATCCGTCACCGCACGTCTGATCTCGGCCGAGAACGGGGTCAGCCCGGATACCCGTTCGATCTCGGCGGGGCTGCACTTGGAATTGTCGAAGGGCTGGAAAACCTACTGGCGCTCGCCCGGTGAGGTGGGCATCCCGCCGTCGATCGACTGGGCGGGATCGGAGAACATCGAGAATGTCGAGTTTCTGTGGCCCGCGCCGGAGCGCTTTACCGCCTTCGGGATCGAGAATTTCGGCTACTCCGATGAGGTGGTCTTTCCGCTGCGGATAACACTTGCAGACCCTGGCGCCCCGGTCCGGTTGAAGGCCGGCGTGAACGTCCTGACATGTTCGACCGTTTGCGTCCCGGAGGATTTCGAACTGCAGTTGGCGCTACCAAGGGCCAGCGGAATCGATGCCGACGCCGCAACCCTGATTTCGGCCTATGCGGGCCGCGTGCCCGACGAGGGCGCGGCGAGTAGCATTTCTGTCGAAACCGCGTATCTGGACGGTGAGATGTCCGCGCTAACCTTAACCGCCCGCAGCGACCGCCCCTTCGGCGAGCCCGACGTGTTTCCCGAATTGGGCAAGGGCACGGCTTTCGGTAAGCCGGACATTCGTTTGGGCGAGGGAGGCCGATTACTATGGGCCCGTCTGCCAATCCTCTCCGCCGCCGATGACCCGCCACCACTCGATGTGACGGTGACGGATGGAGACCGCGCCGCAACCTGGATGCCCGCCCTGAGCGATAAGGCCGCAGCGCCGCCCTTCACCCTCGATCGCGTTTTGCCGGGGTTGGCCGATCTTGCCTGGATTGCGGCGATTGCCTTTCTCGGCGGCCTCATCCTGAACGTGATGCCCTGCGTGCTGCCGGTGCTGTCGATCAAGCTCTCCTCGGCCATGAAGGCCCACGGTCAGTCGCGGCAACGGGTTCGGGCTGGATTTGCCGTTTCGGCCTTCGGTGTTCTGGCCTTCATGTGGGTTATCGCTGCCGGAACGCTGGCGGCGCGGGGAATCGGGATGACGGTCGGCTGGGGGCTGCAGTTCCAAAACCCGGTCTTTCTTGCACTGATGGCCGTCATTCTGGTGGTCTTTTCGGCAAACCTTTTCGGGCTGTTCGAAATTTCTTTGCCGTCCGCGGCGCACACCCGGCTGGCGAAAGCGGGCGGCGGGCGCGGCTATGTTGGAGATTTCGCAACAGGGGCCTTCGCGGCCGTTCTTGCCACGCCCTGTTCCGCCCCGTTTCTCGGCACGGCCGTGGCGTTCGCGCTGGCTGGCCGCCCGATCGACATCGTCGTGGTTTTCACTGCCCTTGGCCTGGGGCTGGCCTTGCCTTATCTGATCGTGGCGGCTTTTCCGGGCATGGTGGTCCGGATGCCGCGGGCGGGACGGTGGATGATCTGGCTCAAGATCGTCCTTGGGCTGGCCCTGCTGGCGACCGCAGCTTGGCTTTTCTGGGTGCTCGGTGGCGTCGCCGGGACACGGTCGGTCTGGGCGGTTGCCGCGACGAGCGGCGGCATTGTCGCCATTCTGAGCTTGCCGCGCATGTCTTCTGTCCTGCGCGGGTCTGCCGCCTTGGCCCTGACAATCGTTGCTCTTACCCTTTCCGGTCTCCTGTCGCAAAGTGACGAGCCGACAGACCGTGTCGCCGCGAATTGGACCGCATTCGAACGCGCGGCGATCGCCCGGCACGTTTCGCAAGGGGATGTTGTGTTTGTGGACGTCACCGCCGACTGGTGTCTGACCTGCAAGGCCAACAAGACCCTCGTGCTGGACCGCGAACCGGTGGCGTCAGCCTTGCGTGCGCCCGTCGTTATCCCAATGCAGGCGGACTGGACGCGGCCCGACGAGACCATCTCACGCTATCTGGAAAGCTTCGACCGCTACGGCATACCGTTTAACGTGGTCTACGGCCCGGAAGCCCCCGATGGCATCGTTCTGCCCGAATTGCTTACAGCGCAAGTGGTCATGCAGGCACTGGAGGACGCTGCCAATACACGTGTGGCAGAGGATTGATGAGGTTAACAAGAAACCGCAACCTTACCCACTTTTCTGGCTTACGGGCGAATGGCGCGACGCAAGCAGGGGCCTGATGGCTCAACCTTGAAGTTGCTGCTTCCGACGCTGAAACTCGTCTTCGTCGATCTCACCGCGTGCAAAGCGTTCCTTGAGGATATCGATCGCGTCGCGGGTCTCGCCAACGCGGTTGCTGGTGAGCATACGGAAGACGAAGACGGCAACGGCGATAATCAGCCCCCAAAAAAGGATCATTCCCAAGCCTCCCCACCAACCGTGGGCACCTCCCCACATCATGTGCCCGAAGGTGTCATTGCCATTGCTGCCCGGATCCGCGAGCGCCGGAACTGTTCCCGCCAACAGAGCGGCCACGCTGGTTTTGACGGTCATATAGGTATTCATGATCTTGTCCTTTCTTGCTGGTTGGAACTTTGTGAGAACGGCAAATCGAGTCGCACAAGAAGCCCGCCGTCCGGGTGGTTCCGCAATGTGATGTCGCCACCATGCGATCGCAAGATGGTGCGTGCGATTGACAGGCCGAGACCGGTGCCACCTGTCTCGCGTGAGCGTGACGTCTCGACCCGGAAAAAAGGTTCGAAAACCTCTTCAAGCTGAGTATCAGGGATGCCGGGGCCATGATCGCGAACCCAGATCGAGGCTCTGTCGTACTCCCGGGTATAGGTGACCTCGACACCTTCGCCATAGCGCACTGCATTATCCACGATGTTCCGCAGAGCTCGGCGCATGGATTGAGGTCGAAGCCTTATCTGAAGCGGTGCGCCTGTTTCGAGTTGGAAGGCGTCCACCATGTCCCGTTTCAGCTCTGTGAGAAATTTTCCCAACTCTACCGTTTCCGGGGATTCACTGATTGCCATGCCGCGAGCAAACGCCAGCGTGCGTTCGACCATATCCTGCATCTCCTCGATGGATTTCACCAAGGCGTCGCGCGTCTCCTTCTCATCAACCATTTCTGCGTGAACCCGCAAAGCGGTCAGTGGCGAACGCAGATCATGACCCAGAGCGGCCATTATACGCGTCTTGTCCGCAACCGTGCGCATCAGTCGTTCCTGCATGCGATTGAAGGTAGCCGTCAAATCTCTGACTTCGCGCGGACCAGCGACCGGAAGCGGCTCTCTTTCCTCTCCACGACCTAGACTATCAGCGGCTTGGCCTAAACGCCTGAGCGGCCACGTTAGGCGGGCAAGCAGGTACCAGCAAGCCACTCCAATCAGCACGGCTGCCGTTAAGCCAAAGCTCACCGCAGAAAAGACCGGCCATTGCAACGGCGGGCGCTGAAAGCGCGTGTCGACATTCAGCCAGGTGCCATCTGCAAGTGCGATTGAGAGCGTTAGTTCAAGCCCCGAGATCTTGTCGTGCATCATCTGCTTGTGCTCGGCGACCATCTGCGGTGGCATCATCTTCATTGGCGGGAATGCGCGCTCTACCTCATGCAACTCCACGCGAATCTCGCGGCTGTCTTCGTCCCCCAACAACGACCTTATACGCGCTTCAACCGCTCCTCTTGCACGGTGATCAAGATGATCAACACCTGCCTGCGGGTCGACCCGAAACCTTGCAAGCGGGGAGTCAGCGGCCCGGAGGATAGAAGCATGAAGGTTCGATGGTGCCCGTTCGAGGAGAAGCGCAACATTCGCAGCGCGTCCGGCCGCCTCTGCCCCGATCGCAGCGCGCACGGCGAGGCCGCGTTCATCCAAGAACAGCCACAGGCTTATTGTCTGCGCCACAAGAAGGCTGCCTATAATGAGCAGCAAAAGTTGGACACGCAAGCTATCCAGACGCTTGCGGATCACTGCTGCACCTCGACATTCGTTGCAAGGCAATAGCCGCCGTTTCGAACCGTGGTGATGATTCTTGGCCGCCCCGGGTTGTGCTCGACCTTTCGCCTCAGGCGGCTGATCTGATTGTCGATGGTCCGGTCAAAAGCGGCGGGAGTTCCGCCTATTGTCAGGTCAAAAAGCTGCTCGCGGCTCATCACGATGCGCGGACGTTCCAGCAGGATTGTCAGCAATTTGAACTCTGATGTTGTCAGGACGTCCTCTCGGCCGTCTGCCGCGACAAGGCGACGTGTGTCGGTTTCGAGCATCCAATCCGCGAACCTTACAAGGCTGCCTGTAAGACTTCCCGCCAGGACTTCCGGTTTCTGCGCCCGCCGCAGAATTGCCTTTATCCGCGCAAGCAACTCGCGCGGATTAAACGGTTTGGGCAAGTAGTCATCCGCACCGACCTCCAAGCCGATGATACGATCCATTTCCTCACCAAGCGCTGTCAACATCAGGATTGGGACCACCCCCTTGCCGGACAAACGGCGACAGACCGATATCCCGTCTTCGCCAGGCATCATAACGTCCAGGACGATGAGGTCATAGCGGCCGACCTTCAGCAGGTCATCCATCTGGGCTGCATCGACCGCACTCGTGACGCGCATGTCGTTCTTTTCCAGATATCGCGCAACAGCTTTGCGAATTTCGACACTGTCATCGACCAACAGTATGTGGGGCGGGTTTCTCATGACCCTTATCTAAGCGCTCAAAGGATCGTTGCCGAGAAAATTTGTCGCGAAACGTAACAAAGTCAGGCTTTGCGACAGATCGATACATATCCACCATCGATAGCTTCCGGTCGCCGACCTATCGTCTCACGATGCAAAACAAAACAAAAGGAACGAACCAATGGTTCAAACGAGACGCACTGCTGGGAAAAGTTTTCTTATCCAGGGCCGTAGTTGCGAAATCTTCCGGCCAAGGGGCAGGGTGGCAAGTTTGATAGGAGCATGATCCAATTCGGTCGATGCTGGCACCCCACTTGATGTGGGACGCTTCCCCAGGCGGCAGCGCCAAGTAGGACCGCCATTGTTTTATTCTCAGTTTGATAGGGTCGACCGCCGTGGTCTTAGTACGAGATACTCGAATGCATAAGTCGACTGCGGCAAAGTGGGGTGTATTGTCTTGTTGGGTTGCTGTGATAATTTATGCGGCATCCAATTCCGTTGTGACCATGTTGGTGAGCATTGGAGATGCGAACCGCATCAACGGCCACAATGTGATCACTTTTGCAAACCTTTTGGTTCTAGGATCTTTGATCTCGCTCATCCCAATGCTCCTATTCTTTGGTAGGGACTGGAAGCTTGAAAAGCTTCGTGGTCTTTCCTCCCGCGAATGGGTGCTTTTGACCTTATCCGCTGTGCTGTCCTCCGCCGTTACACCTGGGCTGTATTTTTTTGCCTTGGAAAACACCAGCGTAACGAACGTCGTCATAGCTAGCCGGATTGATCCTCCCATTTTCCTTATTCTTGCTGCAACCTTCCTGGGTGAAAAGTTTGACTTCAGAGCGATGGCGGGAAACCTGATCATTCTCTTAGGGGCAGTTGTCATCCTGGCTTTCAAAGATCGCGATATTGGATACGCGATTGGTGTGGGAGAGGTCGCAGCCGTCGCTGCTACCTTGTCGTTTACTCTTTCAACGATCATCACCAGGACAAGTCTCGAGACGGTTCCATTTGGAGTCTTCGCCATTTTCAGAACGGCATTGGGCACCTTAATCTACGTCAGCTTCCAGCTCACCTTTTCTGGTCACCACCATTTTAGCGAAATGTTCCAACCGATACTGCTCAAGTGGATATGGGTTTACGCAATTCTCATCATCATTATCGGACAGCTTGCGTGGAACTTCGGATTGAAACACTCGAAGGCAGGTGATGTTTCGTTAGCCACTTCCTTTTCACCACTGGCTGCTATCGCGATAGCGATGGTGATCCTAAATGAAGACCCTGGATCGGGTTTGATTCCAGGAGGGGTTTTGATGGTTTTTGGTATTTGGGTGGCCAGATCTGGACGAAAAAGCGCAGTTCGCAAAAGGGAAAGTGCCCGAAAGAAGTCCTTGGAACTCGAGAAAGATGTCAACTTTAAGGGCGTATAATTGTAGGCAAAAATGTGTTAACCGGATGAAGTTTGACCCATCGGCTGATCGGTGCGGTGGCAGGTACGTTTACGCCCGCCACCTTGGTTCGCTTCGTCTATGGCATAGGGACGAATTGATGCCCGGTGCTGTCCGTCTCGACAATCACGAGCAGATCAAGCGTTTTCGGATCGAGAACCCATAGCTCGTTCTTGACGGCGCTGCTCACCATAAGCGCGTCGCCGACGCGCGCCATATGATAGGGTTCAGGTCCGACTTTAACTTCAAGGCGTTCACCTGTGTTGCAATCAATGCGCACCACCCGGTCGCGTTCGCGTGCGCTTGACCAGATTGCGCCGTTGTCGGCCGCGACGCCATGAAGGTCGCCGCCAATTTCGAACGTATCAAGAGTTTCGCCATTGTCGGGATCGACTATGGAAACCCTGCCGGTATCAGACTCGCTGACAATCAGTTGACGGGCTTTTGCAAGCAGCAGCATGTGCTTGGGTGGGCCTTGCAATTTGAAGCTCCGAGTTACGATCCCGTCGTCTGGATCGAGTTCGCTGATTGTGTTGTTTCCCGCATTCGAAACGAAGAATCTCCCAGTCTCCGGATCCGCAACCACATATTCGGGGATCGGTCCCGTAGCGATTGTGCCCGTTACGTCGCCGCTGTCGAGGTCTATCAACGATACGGCATCAAGGCCGGGATGCGTCACTGCCGCAAAGCGCTCATCTATAGAAATGCCAACATGGTGAACAATGCCGGGCACTTCGGTGCGGCGCAGTATTTTGTGGCTGTCGGCATCGACCAAGGTGACCAGACTCGCCGCGGTTGGCTCAGCCATTTCTCCGCCGCCGTGATGGGCTTCGTGATCTTCCTCGGAAACTTGGGAGGGCTTGGCCATCTTATCGCCTCGGGTCTCCGAAAGACTGCCGGCCACCAGAATGCCCCGTTTTGGTGCGCCTGCCAGCCCGTGAACATTGTCAAGCCCTTCTATGCGGCCCGCCACCTCGTAATTTTCGTCCAGATGAAGAACCGTTCCGAGCTCTCCCTCAGGAATGTAGACATCGGCTATTGCAGCGCTGCTAGCCACTAATGCAGCCCCAATAGTCATGAGCGGAGTTCTCATAAGATCGTTTCCTCTTTCGGACTTAGCTTTTCTGTGTCGGCGTTGATCCCAGTATGCCGCTAAGACGGGCGCGCAGTGTTGATCGTGCGCCATTCGAACGGAGCCAATGCTTGGAAGACATCATGGTCATTATCCGCTCGATGTCGGCCCTGACTGCGGCGCATATCAAGCGCCGCAGCCATTTCCCACTTGCAGACACGATGGCTCTCGATTTTCAGCCAGAGCGGCTGTTCGGTAGCCTCATTGGCCTCTCTGCGGATTGCCAAAACGCTCTTCGAACATGCTCTTGAACTCTGATGCCGCCTCCATGTGCGCTTCCATTTCCGCGCGCGTGACCTTGCCGTCATCGTTCTGGTCTGCGTGATCGAAATGTCCGCGCATCGTGTCATTCATGTGAACATTGTTGTCGCGGTCGGGCAGTTCGTGATGCCCGGTTACATACCCCATGTCTGCGAGTGCGGCTCCGCCGAGCGCTGTGGAAAACAAGGTTGCGAGGATAAGTGTTGTGTTGCGTTTCATAGAATGCCTCCTTTTGGCTTTTTGCCTGACAAACATGGCAAATCGGATGTGCTATGCAACGGGCTCATGGAGTGGTCGTGTAACGTTCTGTCGCAAAACCCCAACTGGTTACATTTGGTGACAGATTTCCGCGGCAAGCGGCGCTTTATCCTGTAAATGCAGCTGAGGACGAAGGTGTTATTTTTTGACGTTGGGACTACCCATGACACCAGTTGCGACTTTGAAGATTGTCTTTGCCATGGTGCTTTGGGCGTTGTGTTTTCCCGTCATCGTGGCCGGACTCGAATACTCGCCCCACCTGACCTTCGCAGCTATGAGGGCGGCCCTGGCAGGCATTATTCTTACGCTTTTGGCGCTTGTCCTGGGTCGACCCTTTCCGCGCGGATGGCGGGTTTGGATGACGCTTTCAGGAGTTGGCCTAGGTGCGACAAGTCTCGGCTTTCTTGGGATGTTTCATGCGGCAGAGTTCGTCTCGCCCGGTCTTGCTACAGTGATAGCGAATACACAACCTCTCCTGGCAGCTGTTCTCGCGGCGCTTTGGCTGGGAGAAAAGTTGTCTATCCTAGGTAGCTCGGGTTTGTTCGCGGGCTTCGCGGGAATCGTGCTGATTGCGTTGCCAGATTTCCTTGCGGAACGAAACGAGAGTTATGCAATTGGCGTTCTCTACATCATTCTTGCAGCCGCGGGCGTTACGTTCAGCAACGTCATGATAAAATCCATTGCTGGAAAGGTTGATAGCCTTTCGGCGATGGGATTGCAGATGCTGTTGGGTAGCGTACCACTGGCCATTGCGGCTTTGGTCACGGAGGAGCCTACCACAATAAATTGGACGTTCACGTTTATAGCTTCACTTCTTGCCTTGGCCTTGGCAGGTTCCGCTCTTGTTTATTGGTTATGGTTTACGGCGCTTGAAACGGTTCCCTTGAACCGGGCCAACGCCTTCAGCTTTCTCATTCCAGTCTTCGGGTTGACCTTGGGTTTCGTGATCTATGGCGAGCGTTTATCGCCGTTGCAGATCATCGGGATCGTTATGATATTCTTGGGTATAGCGCTAGTTCACCGGCGGAAAGCGATGCTTGGAAATGAAGTTGATAGCGAGCGGCCAGCATCTCAATCAGGAGGCGGCGAAGTATGACGGGCACAGAAAATAATTCGTGCGGAGTCACGCATGACCACGACACAGCCAGAATGGCGCTTTCAGAAGGCAGGTAGGCTTTTGGGGGCTTTCTGATGTGCCGTTTGGGCAACAAAGCGGATGCCGAGGATGTTTTGCAGGAATTCTGCGTCCGCGTGCTTACGCGCAAGGAACACTTGCGCGATGTGGAGCGGGTGGGTTCTTGGCTCTACGCGATATTGCGTTCGACGATGAACGATCATTTCCGCAAGGCGGCACGTCGGGGGCGCCTGACCGAAGCATATGGCGGAGAACCCGAGGAACTAGCTCATGATGCCCCCGAACAGATGGCGCAATTTTGCCGTTGCGTGAACGGTCTGATATCCACCTTGCGCGATTCGGATGCCGATCTGATCCGTCGGATCGACTTCGGCGAGGAGGACCGCGCCGCTGTTGCCACCGACATAGGCCTTACGCGGAACGCGCTTGGAGTACGGCTTCACCGAGCCCGCATGGCCTTACGTGATGCGTTGACGGGCCATTGTGGAAAGTGCTGCAAGACAGGATGGGACGATTGCTACTGCCCTCCGATCGGATGTGAAAGCCCAGAAGACGAGATGCATTGTGCTCCAAGGGACTTAGCCAAATAGGCGAGTACTGACTCGACTACTTGTAATGGTTTACGTCAGGGAGCGTCCACTCCTGTGAAAAGCCCGTTTTCGGGCACCACGACGGGAGACCCCGAAATGATATACCGAGGGGGTATATGTCGGATCCGGCAACGCCCGAGCGTCTCGTCACCTGGGAGGAAATGCTTGGCCTTGTTCAGGGTTTGAGTCGCACATGCGCCGCGAGTTCGCGCCATGTCGATGCGCCGATTTCACAGGAACTGTTTCTGCGGGTAGGAGGCGAAGTCCGGACCTTGGTTGAAGCCGCGATGCTTCTGGGCCTCTGGTCCATAGACGGCGCGTATCTCTCTGCCGGATTACGTCGCGACATAGCGACCGAACTTGTGAGCTGCTGCTGAATTTCCAGACGTCGTAACAGAATTTTGCAGACCACAAGAGCGATTCAAAGCCGCCAGATTGACGCCTTGGCAGCTAAGAAACAGGGTCGCCACGAGGCCTCTGATTGTCGCGGAACCGACCAAAGGCAAGCGAAGGAGAGCACGATGCCCTTTTACAACAAACTGCTGACCGTGTAGAAGCTACCAACCGACGCGACTTTCTTTACTATACAACCGCAGCAGCAGGAACAGTTGCCGGAGGGGCCGCGGTCTGGCCATTGGTCGATTCCATGAACCCCTCGGCCGATGTGATCAGTCAGTCAACGATTGCCGTAGATTTGACCGGCGTACAATTGGGGACGCGGATAACCGTTAAATGGGCTGGCAAGCCAGTCTTCATTTGGCGTCGCACGCCTGAGACCGTCGCAAAGGCAAGGGCCACACTGCTTGATGATCTTCCTGATCCGATTGATGACAGCGAGGGGGATCCCAATATCAGTGAACCCTTGCCTGCCCTTGACGGGAACCGAGCGGCCGATGAAGCTGGCGAGTGGTTGATCGTGATAGGCATCTGCACGCACCTTGGCTGTGTGCCGATCGGTCAAGATGGGTCCAGCGTTGGAGAATTCGGCGGGTGGTTCTGTCCGTGTCACGGATCGCATTACGATCTATCAGGCCGAATTCGAAAAGGTCCCGCACCGCGCAACCTCGATTTTCCGCCTTATAGTCTCGGGTCCGATCTGCTGCTGAAGGTTGGAATTGCATGATCTAGCAGAAAATACGCGAAATCTACAGTTTTCCCTGTAATGGAAGGTCGTGGTGGGCGTCTCCGATCTGAAACCTTAATTGAAGGAGGCCTAAATGGACCAGAAAACCACCCAAAGCGAAAACTCTCAAACCGAAAGCCCAAAATCTGGCGGGTGCTGTGGCAGTAATTCCGTCACCTTGGCCGCCGATGTCAAGCCCGTGGCCCGGGCGACTGCTTCACGGTCCAAGGGATGCTGTTGCAGCAAAACCTGAAGCTAATCGCGAAGAAACCTTACATGGCGAGAAGGTCAGGCCAGTAATTCGGCAATGAAAGGAGATCACAGTCATGATTACGCTAAGCGCAATTGTAGGGCTCTCTACCCTGCTTCTAATCCACTCATCTCGCTCGCTGCGAAATAGCGAAATTGCCATCCCGATTTTCCTCGACCGGCATCCTAAAACGGCCGATTTCCTCGAGGGTTATTGCGACAAAACGATACAGAAAACCTCGTGACACTCGCGCGTCTGTGGGTGCATCCACCTCTATAACAGGATCGCTCCAAGTGGTTTGAAAGGAGAAATCATGTCGGATTTCGCATCTATTCGCATTGTTCCCATAGGCATGGCGCTTGGGACCCTGCTGGCGGTCAGCTTCCTGCTGTGCGTTGTCTTCGGCCTCGTGTTTCCCGGTGCCACAATGTATCAGGCTTGGCTGCCGCTGCTGCCCGGCGTGACCTGGATCAGCTGGTCCAGCGCCGTTTTGGGCTTGGTCGAGAGCTTTGCCTATGGCTGGTATATCGCCGTGATCTTCGTGCCGACATTCAATTTCTTTTCGGCAAAGAAAGGAGCGTGAAGTGCCGATATTGTCCGACCCGCCCCGGCATCGACTGCAACCGAGGAACGGGGCGGCGCGGCAGATGGAAAAGCTGAAAGACACGCCTGTCTGAATACGGGTCAGCGAAGACACCTGATTTCCGCCGGGCGCCGGCACATTTTCGAGTTCTCGGTCCGGCGATAGACAGCATCTCGCCGGAACGGGACAGGAAAGGACGCAAGATGAACGACAGCAAAAGCCAACCAGCCAGGAAGACCGAAGGCCACGAAACCTTGGACACAGTTCCGGAAGGCTACGCCGGGACGGTCTACACCTGCCCGATGCACCCCGAGATACGCAGCACGGAAGAAGGTAGTTGCCCGAAATGTGGCATGTTCCTGGCCCCCGAGGGCGAGTCCATGGACCACGCCCACCACGGCCATGATCACTCCGGTCACAGTCACGCCCACGGGGCCGCGACCGTGGGGGTCAAGGGGGGTGAATACGACACCGTGCCCGAAGGCTACACCGGAACGATTTACACCTGCCCGATGCACGCCGAAGTCAGGCATCCCGGCCCTGGCTCCTGCCCGATCTGCGGTATGGGGCTGGAGCCCGCGACCGTCAGCGCAGAGGACGAAGGCCCGAACCCCGAACTGGTCGACTTCACCCGGCGGTTCTGGGTTGGTGCCGTCCTCACCATCCCGGTCCTGATCCTTGCGATGGGGCCGTTCGTCGGCTTCACCTTTTTCAAGGAACTGCTGGGGGAACGCACATCTCTCTGGCTGGAACTGGTAATGTCGACGCCGGTCATCCTGTGGTCGGGCTGGCCTTTCTTTGTGCGCGGCTACCATTCCTTCCGGACGATGAACCTGAACATGTTCAGCCTCATCGGCATGGGCGTGGGCGCGGCCTATGTGTTCAGTATCCTCGCGGTCGTCGCGCCCCAGATATTCCCCGAGGGCTTTCGCGACGAGAACGGTAATGTCGGAGTCTACTTCGAAGCCGCCGCCGTGATCGTAACGCTGGTTCTTCTGGGCCAGGTTATGGAACTGCGCGCCCGCGAAGGGACCGGAAAGGCGATCCGCGCCCTGCTCGACATGGCCGCGAAGACAGCGGTGGTGATCCGCCCCGATGGAACCGAGGAAGAGATCGAACTCGACCAGGTGCAACTGGGCGATCACCTGCGTGTCCGGCCCGGCGACAAGGTGCCGGTCGATGGGGTCGTTGTCGAAGGGCGCTCGTCGGTGGACGAGTCGATGATCACCGGCGAGCCCGTTCCCGTCGAGAAAGTCGCAGGCGAACCCGTCACCGGCGCGACGATCAACGGCACCGGCAGCCTCGTGATCGAGGCCACGCGCGTCGGCGCCGACACAATGCTCAGCCAGATCGTTCAAATGGTCGCCGATGCGCAGCGCAGCCGCGCGCCGATCCAGAAATATGCCGATCAGGTGGCAGGCATGTTCGTGCCGGCTGTCATAGCGATCGCCATCGTGTCTTTCGTTGCGTGGTCTATCTGGGGACCAGACCCGGCCATGGCCTATGGCCTTGTATCGGCCGTCGCGGTGCTCATCATAGCGTGCCCCTGCGCGCTTGGCCTTGCCACGCCAATGTCTATCATGACTGCGACGGGTAGGGGCGCGCAGTTGGGTGTGCTTATCAAGAACGCTGAAGCGCTGGAGCGATTCGAGAAGGTCGACACGCTGATCGTGGACAAGACGGGAACCCTGACCGAAGGCAAGCCAAGACTGGTCGCGGTGCTGCCCGAGGACGGCCATGACGAGGCTGAGGTGTTGCGCCTCGCCGCCTCGCTCGAACGCGGGTCGGAACACCCGCTGGCCGAGGCAATCGTGCGCGGCGCTGAGGAGCGCGGCGTGGATTTCGCCAAGGCCGAGGACTTCGAGGCCGTCACCGGCAAGGGAGTTAAGGGGCGGGTCGATGGCAAATCGGTCGCACTCGGCAATGCGGCTCTGATCCGCGACATGGGGCTGGACAGCGGTGCGCTGGTGGATGCCGCCAATGCGCGGCGTGACGAAGGTGAGACCGTCATGTTCATTGTGCTGGACGGTACGATCGCCGGGCTGGTCTGCGTGGCCGACCCGGTGAAGGAGACCACGCCCGCCGCACTCAAGGCGCTGCACGAACTGGGGTTCCGCATCATCATGGCCACCGGCGATAACGAGCGCACCGCGCAGGCCGTCGCGAACCGCCTTGGCATTGACGAAATCCGTGCCGATGTCCTTCCCGAGGACAAGGCCCGGATCATCAAGGAATTGCAGGAGCAGGGTCGGAAAGTCGCGATGGCGGGAGACGGGGTCAATGATGCCCCGGCGCTGGCACAGGCCGATGTCGGCATTGCCATGGGCACCGGCGCAGACGTCGCAATCGAGAGCGCGGGCTTCACCCTCGTCAAGGGCAATCTTGACGGCATCGTGCGCGCCCGGAAGCTGAGCCAGGCCACGATGCGCAACATCCGCCAAAACCTGTTCTTCGCGCTGATCTACAACGCCTCGGGCGTGCCGATCGCGGCCGGCGTGCTCTACCCATTCTTGGGTATCCTGATCGGACCGATCTTCGCCGCCTTTGCCATGAGCGCGTCTTCACTATCGGTCGTTGTGAACTCGCTTCGGCTGCGGCGACTGAAATTCTGAACCGCTTATCGCGGACAATTCCACCATTCAACCTGAGTAGGGCCAGACCAAATGACAGAGCAGCATCATGATCAGGACAATCATCACGACAATCGCGAAAAGGGTTTCTGGAAGTCCCGCACGGGCATCTACCTCTTGATTGCTCTCGGGATCGGTGCGGCCCTACTCGCGTTCGAACACCGTGTCCACATTTTCGGAGGCAACGGGTTTCTCGCGCTGCTCCTTCTGGGATGTGTTGTAATGCATGTTTTCATGCACGGTGGCCACGGTGGTCATGGTGGGGGTGACAAGTCATGATGCACGAACCTGGTTATGGGCTATGGTTTTTTGCCCTGCTGAATGCGGCCATTTTCATCATGTTTGCATTCAGCTTCTTCAAGCCGCAAACGGCGCGCGACTGGCGCAGTTTCGGGGCCTTCAGTGCGTTTCTAGTGGCGTTGTTTGCTGAGATGTACGGCTTCCCTCTCACGATTTTCCTGTTGTCCGGCTGGTTGCAAACGACCTACCCGGGAATTGACTGGTTTTCGCACGACGCCGGACATTTGCCGGAAATGCTCTTCGGTTGGCAGGCAAACCCGCATTTCGGCCCGTTTCACATCCTCAGTTTCGTCTTCATCGGTCTCGGCTTCTGGATGATCTCAGCCGCATGGCGCGTGCTCTATCATGCCCAAAGGAGCGGAAGGCTGGCCACCAGCGGTCCCTATGCGCGCGTGCGTCATCCGCAATATGTCGGCTTCGTTCTGGTTTTAACCGGCTTTCTGGTCCAGTGGCCCACACTGCTAACACTGGCAATGTATCCGGTGCTTATCTGGATGTATGTGCGGCTGGCCCGCGCGGAAGAGCGCGAGACACGGGCCGCGTTCGGAAAGGAATTCGACGCCTACGCAGCCAGTGTACCTGCCTTCGTTCCGGCACTGAGACCCACGCAAGACTCCACTCAATGAACACGGAGGGAGAAAACCGATGAGTGATCTGAACACCCATTCGAAGCCCGAGGCAGATGGCATGGCGGCACGGTTTCCCACCGCCTATTCCATCCTGTTCGGGCTCATCATTGTTGTCGCGGCGCTGACCTGGATTATCCCTGCGGGCCAGTATGACCGGGCCATGAACGAAGAGGTCGGACGCGAGATCGCGGTGCCGGGCACCTATCAGACGGTCGAGCCCAATCCGCAGGGTTTCGTCGATGTGATGCTTGCGCCCGTCGCCGGGTTCTACGATCCGGACAGCTATGCGGCCAATGCGATCGACGTTGCGTTGTTTGTGCTCCTGCTCGGCGGGTTTCTGGGTGTGGTGAACGCCACCAAAGCCATCGATACTGGTATCCAAACAGCCATGGGGCGCATGAAGGGGCGCGAGATCTGGATGATCCCGATCCTGATGTCACTGTTCGCCGTGGGCGGCACGACCTATGGTATGGCCGAGGAAACACTGGCTTTTTATGCGCTGCTGATCCCGGTAGTCATAGCCGCGGGATTTGACGCCGTTACCGGCGTCGCGATCATCCTGATCGGGGCGGGCATCGGCACCCTCGGCTCCACGATCAACCCGTTTGCAACCGTAATCGCATCTAACGCGGCGGGGATACCCTTTACCCAGGGCATGGCGTTGCGGCTGGTCATCCTGATCGGCGGGCTTCTGACATGCATCGCCTACGTGATGCGCTACGCCTCAAAGGTGAAGGCCGATCCGTCCCGCTCGGTGGTCGCCAAGCAGCACGATGCACATCGTCGGATATTTCTGGGCGCTGACGATGCCGAATTCACCGAACCGAAGCTGACAGGAACTCAGAAGCTGGTGCTGGTCCTTTTCTTCGCCACCTTCGCGGTGATGATCTGGGGAGTGTCGAGCCAGGGTTGGTGGATGGCACGGATGGGGGCGCTCTTCTTCGGCATGGCCATCGTCGTAGGCCTGGTCGCGCGGATGGGGGAGAAGAAACTGACCTCTGCTTTTGTGGACGGGGCGAAAGACCTGCTTGGCGTGGCGCTGGTGATCGGCTTGGCGCGCGGAATCGTTGTGATCATGGAACAGGGCCTGATCGCCGACACCATCCTCAACAGCGCTGCAGAAACGTTGGGTGGCCTATCCGAGATAGCCTTCATAAATCTGATGCTCTGGATCGAGATCGGGATGAGCTTTCTGGTGCCGTCCTCTTCGGGGCTCGCGGTCCTGTCGATGCCAATTCTGGCCCCGCTGGGGGATTTTGCCAGCGTCAGCCGTGATCTTGTGGTGACAGCATATCAATCGGCGAGCGGCCTTGTGAATCTGATCACGCCGACCTCGGCCGTCGTCATTGGCGGTCTGGCGATCGGCCGCGTATCCTTCGACCGCTGGGTGGTGTTCGTCTGGCCGCTTCTGCTGATGCTCGCGATTTTCATCATGGCCGCGCTCAGCGTTGCCGCGACCCTCTGATCCAAAGGAAAATATCAATGACAGATCATGCCCTTGGCGTAAATTCTGAAACCGGCAAGCTGCGGCAGGTTATCGTCTCGCCACCCGGCCTAGCCCATCGGCGCCTGACCCCAGACAATCGCGAGGAACTGCTGTTCGACGATGTGTTCTGGGTCAAGCAGGCGATCCGCGATCACGATGTCTTCGCGGCGATCATGCGCGAGAGGGGGGTCGAGGTTCTGGACGCCATGACCCTGCTGGCCGAGACTCTGGACGTCGAAGACGCGCGGGCCTGGATTTTGGACCACCGCATCACTCGTAACGATGTGGGGGTCGGCATGCGTGACGACCTGCGCGCCTGGATGGAAGAATTGCCCGGAGAAGAACTTGCTCGCTACCTCGTTGGCGGGTTCACGGTAGATGATCTACCCTTCACCCCTTCAGGCATGTTCGGTAGCTATCTAGGGCAGCACGGTTTTGTGCTCCCGCCACTACCGAATTTCATCTTCACACGCGACAACTCTGCCTGGGTCTATGGCGGCGTGTCACTGAACCCTATGCATTTCGCGGCACGCCGACCCGAGACGCTGCTCATGGCCGCCGTCTACCGGTTCCATCCGACATTCACGGATCGGGTGCGGGTCTGGTTCGGTGATCCGACGCGGGATTTCGGTGCGGCCACGCTGGAGGGCGGGGATATCATGCCGATCGGGCACGGCGTGGTCATGGTCGGTATGGGCGAACGCTCGACGCCCCAGGCTGTCGGACAGCTTGCCGAGGCATTATTCGCCAGCGGCGACGTGCAGCGCGTCATCGCCTGTCAGATGCCGCGGTCGCGCGCGGCGATGCATCTTGATACCGTTTTTACCCATTGCGGGGGGGATGTCGTGACCACGTTCAAGGAAGTGGCTGACGCGATCACCTGCTATGACCTGCGCCCCGGCGAAGGAAAGGCGCCGCTCGATATCCGGCGGGATGCCCGGCACCTGTTCGAGATCACGGCCGAAATCCTGGGCTTCAAGCGCCTGAACCTCGTTCCCACGGGCGGCAGCGACCTGGCCGAGCAGTCGCGCGAGCAGTGGAACGACGGCAACAACGTGCTGGCACTCTCGCCGGGGGTCGTCATCGGCTACGATCGCAACGACGATACCAATGCCGCACTCGAAAAGGCCGGCATCGAGGTGCTGGCCATTCCCGGGGCCGAGCTTGGCCGGGGGCGTGGCGGCAGCCACTGCATGAGTTGCCCCACCATTCGGGACCCTATCTGACGAAAGGAGACCCCATGTCCTACAATCTGCGAAACCGCCATTTCCTGACGCTGCGCGATTTCAGCTCTCAGGAGATCGCCTTTTTGCTGAAGCTCTCAGCCGATCTCAAGGCCGCCAAATACGGCGGCTACGAGGTCCCGCGCCTGACCGGCAAGGAAATCGCGCTCATCTTCGAAAAGGACAGCACCCGCACCCGCGTGGGCTTCGAGGTTGCGGCCCACGATCAGGGCGCGCATGTCACCTATCTTGGTCCTTCTGGGTCGCATCTGGGCAGGAAGGAAACCGTGAAGGATACCGCCCGCGTTCTGGGGCGGGTCTATGACGCGATCGAATATCGCGGTTTCGGCCAGCCCATTGTCGAGACACTCGCGAGATATGCCGGCGTGCCGGTCTACAACGGGCTGACGGACGAGTTCCACCCGACGCAGATCCTCGCGGATTTCCTGACCATGCAGGAGCACTCGGACAAGCCGCTGGGTCAGGTCGCCTTTGCCTTTCTGGGCGACGTGGGCAACAACATGGGCGACAGCCTGCTGATCGGTGCGGCCAAGATGGGCATGGATGTGCGTTTGTGTGCGCCGGAAAACCTCTGGCCAACGGAAGCAATACGCAGCGAGGCCACAGAAATTGCTGATCGAACCGGTGCTCGGCTAATGCTGACCGATGCGGTAGACGACGCTACGCAGGGCGTCGACTTCATTTACACTGATGTTTGGGTCTCAATGGGCGAACCAAAAGAAAAATGGGCTGAGCGAATAGAACTGCTCAAACCTTACCAGGTGACAAAGCAGGTAATGGCGCAAACCGGCAATCCGCACACCAAATTCATGCATTGCCTACCGGCGTTCCACAATGCCGAGACCGAGCTTGGTGCCGAAATCGCCAGCCAATTCGACATCACGGCGATGGAAGTCACCGAGGAGGTGTTCGAAAGCCCGGCCTCCATCGTCTTCGACCAGGCCGAGAACCGGCTCCACACCATCAAGGCAGTCCTCGTCGCCACGCTGGGAAACTAGCCCATGCTTGTCGTTGCAGCCCTCGGGGGAAATGCCCTTCTGCGCCGTGGCGAACCTCTGACCGCGGAGACCCAACGCACCAACGTCGCCACCGCGGCCGCATCGCTGGCACAGATCATCGAGGCCGGCCACCAACTGGTTGTCACTCATGGCAACGGGCCGCAAATCGGCCTGTTGGCACTTCAGGGTGCCGCCTACAAACCCGATGAGGTGTTCCCGCTGGATGTGCTGGGGGCGGAAACCGACGGCATGATCGGCTATCTCATAGAGCAGGAGCTCGAGAACGCCCTGGGCCATGACCGCCCGGTCGCGACACTGCTGACCCAGGTCGAGGTCGACCCCAAAGACCCTGCCTTCGCCAGACCGACCAAGTTCATCGGCCCGGTCTATGACAAGGCCGAAGCCGAACGGCTTGCGCAGGCGCGGAGTTGGAGCATCGCCGCGGATGGTGCGCACTGGCGGCGTGTCGTCCCCTCACCAATGCCGATGGACATTCCGGATTTGCGGGTGCTTCAGCTCCTGCTCGAGCAGGATGTGACGCTGATCTGTGCAGGTGGCGGCGGCATTCCGGTCGTCCGTCGGCCGGACGGATCGCTGATCGGGATCGAGGCGGTGATCGACAAGGATCACGCGACAGCCCTTCTGGCGCACAAGCTGAACGCCGACGCGCTGTTGCTGCTGACGGATGTCGAGGCCGTGTTTCGCGATTTCGGCACCGAGGCGCAATCGGCCATCGACAGGATAACGCCGGAAGACGCCGGGCATCTCGATCTGCCCGACGGGTCGATGGCACCCAAGGTGGCCGCCGCCGCGACTTTTGTCTCGGGCCGAAACCGTTTCGCCTGCGTCGGCCGCCTGGAGGATGCGCTTGCCATGCTGCAAGGCCGCGCAGGGACGATGATCGCCGAGGCGGACTGAGGGCGAACACAGCACCACCGGCGGGGTGGCGGGCGGCTGGGGCAGCCGCGCCCCGAGCCAACACCGACACCGGCCGACCGGAAGGTCAGGCGGTTCGGTCCACCCTCTGCGCGGCGTTCCGTGTCGGCGGTCTGAAAGCCCACCAGATCAGTCCCAACCCGATCAGGACCATCGGAAAAGACAACGCCTGCCCCATGGTCAGACCCCAGTCTCCGAAATGCAGAGCATGCCCAACTGGGTTTCCCACGCTCACGAACTGCATGTCCGGTTGCCTGAAGAACTCGACGAAGGCCCTGGACAGGCCGTAGGCGACAAGGAATATTCCCGTAAGGGCGCCGGGCCTTTTTAGCCAACCTTTTCGCCATGCCAGAACCAGCAGCAGGATGCCCAGCACCAAGCCTTCGAGAAGCGCCTCGTAGAGCTGTGAGGGATGCCTTGCGCACAGTCCTTCAACCCCCGGGCAGGCCTGGGCCATATCGCCGGGAAAGATCACGCCCCAGGGCATCTGCGTCGGACGTCCCCAAAGCTCGTTGTTGGTGAAATTGGCGAGGCGCCCGAGAAAGAGGCCCGGAGGTGTCGCAAGCGCAAGAAGGTCTGCCGTACCAAGCATCGGGCTCTTTTCCCGAATGCAGAATGCAATCGCCGCGATCGCTACGCCAAGAAAGCCGCCATGGAACGACATGCCGCCCTGCCAGACCATCAGGATTTCCAGGGGGTTTTGCAGGTAGTATTGCGGCTGGTATAACAGGACGAAGCCGAGGCGCCCGCCAAGAATCACCCCCAGTATCACCCATGTCAGAAAGTCTTCGAGCTGCTTCGCGGTCATTGGCGGTCCCGACTCCGGCCACAGCGCAGCCCGCCTGACCGCCCGGACGCAAAGCCGCCAACCGATGAGGATACCTACGATATAGGCCAACGCATACCAGCGCAGCGCGAGGTGAAAGCCACCGATATCGACCGAAAAAAGTTCGGTGCCGATATCCGGGAACGGGATAGCAGCGGTCAGCATGTCTTGTCCTTCTAGGTTTTAGCGTGAGAGTCATGGTGGGCATCGCCGTCCCGCAGGTGGCGCAGGTAGAACCGTTCAAAGGCGAAGACAGCTGCCATCAACACGAGGGAGATTACTACGATCAGCGGGTCGCTTTGCCATTTCAGCACCGCGAAGGCCGACAGCACGACGATATCCAGGGTGATCGCTGTCACCAGGACGGCCCCCGCGGCGCCGATCTCGTGCCGGAGATGGCGGAACACGCCCCAGTGAATGATGATGTCCATGACAAGGTAGAAGAACGCCCCCAGCGACGCGATCCGGCTTAGGTCGAAAAATACGGTCAGGAAGCCCGCGATCACCACCGTGTAGATAAGGGTGTGATCGCGGATCGCACCCTTCATTCCGAAATGGCTGTGAGGGATCAGCTTCATGTCCGTCAGCATGGCCAGCATGCGTGACACCGCGAAGATGCTCGCGATCAGACCCGAGGACGTGGCGACGATCGCCAGAAGAACCGTCAGGTAAAAGCCCGTCCGGCCCAAGGTCGGCCCTGCGGCCTCGGCCAGCGCATAGTCCTTGGCCGCGATGATCTCCTCCAGGGTCAGGCTGGAGCCGACGGCGAAGGCGACCAGAAGGTAGACGATCACACAGATGCCGATGGAGGCGATGATCGCCCGGCCGACATTGCGGTTTGGGTCGGTCACTTCCGCCCCGCTGTTGGTGATCGTGGTGAACCCCTTGAAGGCCAGGATCGACAGGGCTACGGAGGCGACGAAACCGCCGATCTGTGTCGATTGACCGTCCGTCGCCGCCTCGAACGAGACGCCACCCGCCCAGAGCGCGGCCGCGCCGAACAACGCGATGCCGCCGACCTTCAGGATGGCCATGACGATGGAGAACAGGCCAACGGATCGGTTGCCTGCCGCGTTGATGAAATAGGAAAAGACGATCAGCCCTACGCCGAGGGCCGGCACGGCCCATCCCGTTCGCTTGAGCCCCATGCCTTCCAGCAGGTAGGTGGCGAAGGTCCGTGCCACCAAGCTTTCGTTGATGACCATTGACAACGCCATCAGAAGCGCGGCGGCCGCGGCGATGGTCGTGGGGCCATAGGCCTTTTGCAGGATCATCGCAATGCCGCCGGCCGAGGGGTAGGCATTTGACATCTTGACATAGGTGTAGGCACTGAACGCGGTGACGAGCGCACCCGCGATGAACGACAGCGGAAAGAGCGGTCCGGCAAGCTGCGCGATCTGCCCGGTCAGCGCGAAGATGCCCGCTCCGATCATCACGCCCGTGCCCATCGCAATCGCGCCAGCCAGTGTGATGCTGTTCGCCTTGTATTCCGACTTCATTTCAATGCCTCCGCCTGATCATGGGTATCGCCGGATCGGGCCGACGGCCTCGCGCCGCGCGCGCGCCAGCACATGTCACAAACCGGATCACCGGCCGAGAGCGTCCTGGGCCTGCGGTAGTGTCCCCGCCGGCCGTCGCCGGCGATGATATCCGCGCCGGGCCAGTCATAGAGGCACCAGCTCTGTCGGAACGCCTCCAGCAGTTCGGGGTCCGCGCGGCGCGTCGCCACCTTGCGCGCGAAACTCTGCGGAGGACAATGGGTGAAATGCGTTTGCAGGTCGTCACCCTCCCGGAAGACGCGCGTTTCGTAGCCGGGTGCGCCGACCGGGCGGAACGGAAAAACCAGCAGGGTTCGAATCGTCCAGCGCAGCCTGCGTCCGGGATTGCGGCTGACGACCCGCGCAGGTAGCGATGACAGGCGCAGCATGCGGCTGTAGAGATCCCAACCGATATCGGCCACGACCGAATGCGCGCAATCCGTTCCGACCCCGTGCCGTCGCAGCGCCGCATCGGCGGCGAGGGTATAGACGGCGAGTTCGACCATCAGACGGCTTCCGCTGTTGGGGAGGGCGTGCAGCCCGGCGATCTCCCGCATCTCTTCAACGACCCGGTCCAAAGTCTCGAGAAACCTGTCCCTGTCCTGCCGCAGCCAGCGCATCGTGCCGCCGTCCTCGTCGTAAAGCGTCCGGTTCGCCAGATGCCAGCGACAGGTCCGGCGCAGTTCCCGCCTCAGGCACCAGCGCACCGTCCTCCAGTGGAACGGCGCGGGTTGCTGCGGTGATGTGCGCGGGTCAGTCATGCGCTGCCTCCTTACGGCGCTGCTCCCTGATTGCCACGACGACAAGCGGGGTCAGGGTCAGCACGCCCAGTCCGACGGCCGCCCAGGCGGCCCGCCCGGGCTCGCCGCTGACCGCTTCGTTGCCGAAATGGGCCAGGATGAAACTGGCCGGGATGATTCCGGCGAGGGTCGCGAGGGCGAACCGCCAGAAGTGGAGGCAGCTCAGCCCGGCGGCGTAGCTCACGATATCGAACGAGATGAAGGGCATCAGCCGACTGGCGAACACCGTGAACGTCAGCGCGTTCTGCGAGCCCAGCCACCCCCTGTCCACGCTGTCGCCGAGCCACCTGGTCAAAACGTCCCGGCCGAGGAGCCTCGCCAGCGCGAAAGCCACCATCGCGCCCAGCTCGGCCCCGATGACGATGTAAATGGTGCCGATCGTATGGCCATATGCCGCACCCGCCGCGAGGGCGATGGGGGCGCTCGGTATCGGCGTCGCGACGATGGCGACCGTCATCAGCAGGATGATGACGGTGGGCCCCCATGCACCTGCGGCATTCACCCAGGCCGAGACCCGTTCGCCGCTCAGGCTTTCGACGAGCCCGGAGAGTGGGCCGAGAAACAGCGCCGCGACGGCCGCAATTAGTACGGTCGCCACGGCGATCTTCACGATGGTTCGGACGGGGATGCCATGCGCCAACAAACGGGCCTCATTCCAGATAAAGTACAAGAAAGAACGCGGCGGCGAGCAGGTCGAAGACGACGCAGAAGGGGATGTACCATTTCGGCACGGGCGCGCCGAACGCCCCGTTGTGGTGCAGCAGGTCCCAGACGGCATGCGCCGCCAGCCCGAGCGGGGACCACAGCAAGCCGGCCAGCGCCATGATGGCGTAGAAGATGGCGACGCCAAGCTCCATCCAGAAGATCCGTGTGGCACCGTCGGACGCGCCGAAGCCGATATAGGTCCCCCCGATCAGGGCCAAGGTCAGGGCCGCGATCGCCACCGAGACGTCCTCGCTCACCAGCAGGTGCACCGGCGCGAAGGCGAGGAACAGCCCTGCCCCGACGGCGCTCGGCCCCAGCGTTCGGACAAGGGTCCAGGTCCGGGTTTCGTCGGTTGTCATCTTGCGGGTACCCCATTTTAACTGGTCGATTCGGCGGTTCCATTTAACCATAGGGATTCCAGCAGCTAGAAGGTCAAGGTCTGATGCCGACGCGCCGTCAGGCGGCGTTGACCACTGCTCGCATCATGTCACGAACTTTACCCGCGACCCCGTGCAGCGCATTGCTTTCGATGGCCTGCATGGATGCCACCGGGTCGATGGCACTGATCTCGGTGCCGCCTTCGACGTCTCGAAGGACGACATTGCAGGGCAGCATCGCGCCGACGCGCGGCTCGATTTCGATGGCCTTGTACGCCATGTCCGGGTTGCAGACCCCGAGGATGCGATAGGGCGCCATGTCGGCACCAATCTTGTTCTTCATCGTCGCCTTGACGTCGATTTCGGTCAGAACGCCAAAGCCTTGTTCGGCCAGCGCCTCACGGACTCGCGCTTCCGCTTCGTCGATATCGGCACCTTGCAGAGTGCGATCATAGGTATAACTCATTGCGATTGCCTTTTCGCTCACTTGGACAGGTATTTAACCAGTGCCAAGACCCCCAGCACAGCCAATACGAAGATGAGCAGCATTCACAGGCCGCCCATTCCAAAACCCATCATGTCGATTTCCTGTTTCGGGAGTGGCGACAGCACCGGCCCGGGGGCCGGCGCCGCTATCCTCAGTTGCTGCCGGTGCCGCCGGAATTGCCCATGCCGGAGCCCATGCCCTGGCCGCTGCCAGCTTGGCCCTGCTGCATCTGGCCCATGCCGGAACGCATCTTCTTCATGCGCTCCATCTTCTTGGCCGGGGCGGTCATTTCATCGCCGGTGATGGCGCCGTCTCCATCCGCGTCCAGATGCTGAAACCGGTCGACCATCTTCTCGCGGATCATCGCGCTGTGCAGCGCCTCGAACTCGGCGATGGACAGCGTGCCGTCACCATCGCTATCATATTCGGACAGTTTGGCCTGCAGCTGTTCCCGCATCTCCTGCGGCGTCACGTTGCCGTCACCATCGGCGTCGAGCATCGGCATCATGGCACCGCCCATCATGCCGCCGCCGTGGCCGCCCATCATGCCGCCATCCATCATGTCGCCATGCATGCGGTGCATCTTCATCATCATCTTCATCATGCCGGGCATGTCGCCCATCCCGGGCATATCGCCCATCATGCCGGAGCCGTCGCCCTGCATCATCATTCCACCTCCGGCGGGTTTGGGTTTGGAACCATGACCATGGTCGTTTTGCGCATAAGCGGCCCCACCGAGCGCGGTTGCAGCTACCACCGACAGGGCGAGAAATGAGTGTCGAAACATGGTGATCTCCTTTATTGCTGAATCACCACCCCGAGGTATGATTTACAAAGGCCCGTGTCAGCTGGTGCCTCCAGACTTTGGTGTAACGTTTTGTATCGAAATGCTGGGCAGAAGTTCCTCACACGGATTTGATTCGCGCTTCCAAAAACAACTCTGGCACTCGAATCCGAATGACCAAACTGGCTTTTCTTGAACCCCCACAATTGCCGGGCCTCGCCTTCACCGAGCGCCAGTGAGAACGTGCACAGCGGGCCAACATCACAGAGCTGACCAATCGCCTGCTTAAACGGCTTAGCGATCTGGTAGGTAGCGAGGGGCGTGGCAGCGGCCTTACTCGTCCAGCTCCACAGCGCGTGTCACTCTGCGCACTGACAGGGATGGGCCGCTATATCGGGCCGGTCACGGGTCATCATCCGCGTCAGCAGAAACCCGGCCAAAAGCAACAGCGCGCCACCATAGATCATGCCCTTGGCCGGGACCTCGGCAAAGACCAAAAAACCCAGTGTACTCGCGACGACAGGTGAGACGATGATGTCGACGAGGGAATAGACGTTCGCATTTAACGTCTTTAGGACGATAGAGATTCCGAAATAGGCAAATCCCGTAGATACCAACCCAAGCGCCAGCGCCCATACACCAGCTGGTACGATAATGCCCAGCCTCTTGTTTTCCGCCATGCCCAGCACATCTCCGGTGCCGTAGATCAACAGCGCCGGCGAGAGGACAATAGCCGCCGTCAGCATCGACCACGCGATATCGTTGCCCGTCTCTGACTTACCCTCGTATCGCATGTAGGTGATCATCGCCGCATAGATCGCGCCGTCGGTAAGCGCGACGAGATTGCCGATCATGTATCCACCTGAGAGGGGTTTGGCGAGCACGATGCCGACGATGGCGATACCGAAAACGAGAACGTGGCCGAAGCCTGCCTTCTCGCCGAGGAACATCGCCGAGAATATGAAGGTAAAGAAGGGTGCCACGCTCCAGAAAATGACGGCATTGGCAATCGGTACCAGCGTCATGGCGTAGTTGAAGACACTGATCTGCGTCGCGATAAGAACACCGATGACAATGGTGTCCTTCAAATTCCCCCAGGGCAGGCGGATCGGTCGACCGGTGGCGACTGGCAACGCGAGCATCAGGAAGGCGGCAGCTGTCAGGATCGCGTAGAAATTTAACGTCTGAATCGGGATTCTGCCGTCGGTCAGCTTAACGAAGACACCGATCGTCGCCTCGGACAAGGTGATCAGAAGGAGAAGCAATATAGTTTTCATATCCGGTTTCCGATCTGGCTAAGAGCATGGCTAGGCGACGCGCAAAGCGGCCCAGTTAATCCAGGAATTTCGCAGCCCGGCAGTCATAGATGCGCATCGGGTGGGGTCAGGCCTGATTGTGGTTCGTGCCCGCAGTTATGTCGATGGCTTCTGCACCGCTTTCATCAATGCAACGGTCTTCGACCTGCAAGGTGACGAAGAAAAAGCCAAAGCGCTCCCGCAACATTTGATGGGCTGCCTTCAGTATCTCCCGCGGATGGCCGCCGTCGCGAATACGCAGGTGGGCTGAAAAGACATATTTGCCGCTGGTCAGCGCCCAGGCGTGGACGTGATGTGCATCAGCCACGCCATCGACGGTCTCCAGGTTCCGCGTGACCTCACCAAGGCTAACATCGTTCGGAGTACCCTCCATGAGCAAGTGCATGGAATCCCGCAGAATCCCCCAGCTTGCCCAAACCAGCACGAAGCCGAACGCCATGCCGAGAATAGGATCGATGAGGAGGAAACCAGTGAATTTTATGACCAGCGCAGTGATGATGATCAACAGACTCCCGACGAACGTCTGGATGATGTGCCAGAGCGCGCCCTTGACGTTCAGATCACTCTGGCTTTGCTTCCAGATCAGCCCGAGCGAGATGAACTCGGTCACAAGACCTCCAGCCGCTGCCCACAGCATTGGACCGGTCGGCAGATCGATAGGAGATCCCAGGCGCATTGCCGCCATCACGATCACCACGATCGCCATGGCAAGCAGGAACCCGCCATTGACCAGCGCGCCGATGATCTCCGCGCGATACCAACCAAAACTGCGATCCTCATCTGCCGGACGGCGGGCGAGTCGTGCTGCAATGATGGCCACAAGGACGCCTCCCACAGCGGAGAAGGTGTGGAACGCATCCGAGATCACCGCGATGGAGCCGGTCCAGAGGCCGATTGCCAGCTCGATGACGAAATAGACGCCCGTTAACCAAGCGGAAATTGCCATTCCGCGTCCGCTCTGCGGCATGTGACCCGCGTGTCCATCTCCATTCATCACGGCTTCCTTTCAGGTTTGGTTCTTAATCTTTAGCGCACCCTCTGGTCGTTCATGAAAGCAGCAGGTCGCCCCGACTTGCCGCCGGGACGACCTATTTTCAGAACATCAGACGCGTACCGATCACGATCGAGAATGCATCCGTATCGTCACCATTGGCGCGGAGAATATCCTTGGTATCGCCAAACGAGGCTTCATAGTTGACGCCGATATAGGGCGAAAACGCGCGGTCGATGACATCGTAGCTGAGGCGTGCGCCGATCTCGACTACCGCACCGCCCGCACCGCGTTCGCGCTCCAGATCATCCTTCAGCGGCAGGTCAACCTCGATGCTCGGCGTGAGAACCAGGCGATTGGTCAATAGCGCCTCATACTCTGCCTCGAAACGGAAGAAGGGGTGATCGGAGACAAAGAGATCAGCATCAATCTCGAACCACTGCGGTGCAAGACCCTTGACGCCCACCACGCCAGCGTAGCGGTCGGGAGCGCCATCAGGCGTGTCCGCATAGGCTCCCACCACGGCGTCGAAGAACGTCGAAATCGGAAACTGCAGACGCAGCTGATTCTCCAGTTTCTCGAAATCATCCGATGTGAGTCCAAGCTCCGCCTCGCTTCGCCAGACGAATTTCAGCTCATCCGACCCTGCCAGGGCGTCGAAATCCCAGACGAAGGCATCCTCGCCATCCATCGCGCGATATTCGAACTGCTCCGCTTGAAAACCCCAGATCAGCTGCTCGGCCTGTGCAACCTGAGCCAGGGGCAGAAGGAGACCGGTTAGTCCGGCCAGTTTGAAACATTTCATCTTGATTTTCCTTTATATTGAATGGCTCAGGCCGGGTGCCCTCTGACCACCACTTTGCGGAACATGCCACCGTCCGCGTGGTAGGAGAGGTGACAATGGAAAGCCCATTGTCCGGGGGCATCGACTTCAACTTCCATGTCGGTCGTTGTGCCGGGTTGGACGCTCACAGTATGCTTGATGGGATTGCGCGAGCCCTGACCGGTATCGACGATCGACCACATCCCGTGCAGGTGCATCGGATGTGCCATCATCGTTTCGTTGATGAACCGGATACGCACGCGTTCGCCATAATTGAGCACGATAGGATCGGCATCGTCGTATTTCACATCGTTGATCGACCAGATGTAACGCTCCATATTGCCCGTCAAACGGAGTTCAATGGTGCGTGACGGAGCACGGTTCCGATAGAGCGGCCGTGCGGCGCGCAAATCCTTGTAGGACAAGAACTTTCCACCATTATAGGCTTTGGGTGTCAGCCCGCTACCGGGTGCGTAGAACGGATCACCTCCGTCTGACATCGCCATGCCGGAATGATCCATCCCTTTCATCGCAGGTTGCGCCGACATCTCCATCTTGGAATGGTCCATGCCTTTCATGGTTGAATTGTCCATAGCCTGCGCTGCCGGGGCGGTCGCGGAACCCATGTTGGAGTGGTCCATGCCCTGCATGGCCGAATGGTCCATACCGGTCATGTCTTGCATGCCGCCCGCGTTCTGCATGACGTGGTCACCCATATCCATGCCGCCCATCATCCCGCTCATGTCGGCCATGGTGAGCAAAGGCTTGGGCCGGAGCGGTGGCACTGCCCCGGCATATCCCTCCTTTGGTGACAGCGTCCCGCGAACGAGGGCGGTGCGCCCCATTGACTCGGCAATGATGCTATAGACCTTGTTTTCCCGTGGCTGGACAATGACGTCATATGTTTCCGCCACGGCAACACGGAGCTCGTCCACCGTAACCGGTTTGACGTCGTTGCCGTCAGCCTGGACCACGGTCATCTTCAGGCCCGGGATACGCATGTCGAAGTAGGTCATGGCCGAAGAATTGACGATCCGCAGGCGGATCTTCTCACCGGGCCGGAACAGCCCTGTCCAGTTCTGCGATGTGCTCCGCCCGTTGATCAAAGCGGTAAATCCCTGCACATCCTCGATGTCCGTTGGCATCATCCGCATCCGCCCCCACATCCCACGATCCTTGAGTGCGGCTTTCAGACTGTCCTGACGCGAGTCCTCGATCAGTGTCTGCAAGGTGCGTTGTGAGCGGTTGTAGTAATCCGGCATCATCTTGAGGTTGCGCATGATCCGGCTGCCGGGATGCGGGTGCTTGTCGGCCAACTGCACGACATAATCGCGATCGGCTCGGACCCGCTCGCCGCCACGCGGCTCGATCACGATCGCCCCGTAGGCACCATCGGGTTCCTGAAAGCCAGAGTGGCTATGAAACCAGTAAGTGCCGGCCTGTTGGATCGGGAACCGGTAGGTGAAGGTTTCACCCGGAGCAATACCGCCAAAGCTGATGCCGGGGACGCCGTCCTGCCGGAAGGGCAGAATCAGTCCGTGCCAATGAATCGAGGTGCTCTCGCTGAGGTTGTTGGTCACACTGATGGTGACTTCCTCGCCCTCCTTGAACCGTAGGACTGTGGGAATCTGGCTTTTGTTGTAACCGACCCCCATTTTTCGAAAGTTCCCGGTATCGATGCGAACCCGATCGACAGTGATGTCATAGGTCCCTTTCGACGTGATCTTAGGTGATTGGTGCGCGCGCAGCGCCGCCGGCATGGCCAGTGCGGCCGCTGCGGTTAAACCGAACTGACGCCGGGACAGACCCCTTGCCAGATGCTCCGACGAGCTGAGCGCTGTATCTGAAAGCGCGCACTGTTTTGCTTTGAAGAGTCGCATACTCTTCTCCTTTGTGATGATTGAGTTGAGGATTCGCGTGACCAAGGTAGGCCTCGAGTAATTTCCGAGGAGTGATCTCGCGAGCACCAGAGGTGCTTCAGGAATTGCCCAACAGGGCAGCCCGTCACACGTTCACGTCGTTTCTTATTTGGACGAGACCGGAAACCGCAGCCGTAAGATGCTGGAATGGGAATCGAAGCGCGTTCAGACTCGGGGAGGGGGCGAAGATGCTTCCAGCTTCAGGCTCTCTGCGTCGATTGCGCGAGATCCATGATAAACATGCACGACAAGGAACTTCGGTTCGGGTAGCGCATGATCGACGTTAGAAAAAGTGACGCAATGCACCATCATGCCAAGGCAACCGGGAATTGTATCGTCCGACACATGATGTGTGCCACATTCACGAACGTCCATCGCGGCAACGTGGCTCCAATCTTCTTGCGGCAAATCGTCTTCAGACACGACAAACGTCATGGCCGCTAGCATCAAGACGATGAGCGACAAGATATGAGCCATCCGTGTCAGTCTGAAAAACCGCATACGTCCCGTATCCTTTCGTGACTTAAAAAAGCGCGATTGCCATCAAAGATCAAGGATACATTTCGTTACATTAATTAGGCTCCTAAGACGTTGATTTTTCTTGACCTTCGAGATCTAAAACGTAGCCTCCCTTCGAAAATTATGGGGTGTTTTGAGGTCGAATATGCGACATTCAACAATGGGTTTTCCTGAAAGGTCCCGGTTCCTTCCAACATCAAAGGTCAAGTGTGACGACGGTCACTGCCCCGTTTTGCAAGAGCCATTGATCGAGAAAATTGACCAGCTAATCCCATCCCATCGCGAAAGCTCTTCGTTCAAATATTGTGAGCTACGGAGCGTCGTCGATTCGGTTATTCCCGCCACCTTTAAAATGGTCGCTGCAACATGAGCAAACTTGGTTGGATCATCGCCGGAGTTCTGGTCGTCGGGAGCGGTGCGCTTCTATGGCAGGTCATGCGTCCTGCACCAAGTCAGACGGGGCATTCCATGACGCCGCCCGACATGTCGGGTATTGCTGAAGGTGCGCCCATCGTCGAGGTGAAACTGCCGGACAACTTGGCGTCCCTCGCACAAATGGGAGAGCGCGCCTTTAACGCGAAATGCGCAGTCTGCCACGGGGCCAATGCAGCGGGTCGTGAAGGGAAGGGACCGCCTCTGGTGCACAAGATTTACGAACCCAACCATCACTCGGATATGGCCTTCGTGATGGCGGCGAAGAATGGCGTCCGATCACATCACTGGCGCTTCGGAAACATGCCGCCGGTGGACGGCGTGACAGACGCCGACGTGAAAGCGATCACCGCCTATGTGCGCGCGCTTCAGAAGGAAAATGGGGTTTTCTGATGAACTTGACGCGACGCTCGGGCGTAATCCTTATCGCTTGGCTCACCATATTTGCGATCTCGGTCGTTCTTTCAGGCGGAACAGAAATGTCGCTTGGGACTACTGATTTCCAGCACGTGCAGATTGCATCAGAAGCCAACGCCTCGGCGCATCATGAATATGGCGAAACCGACCGATCAGAGGACTGTCATCCAGGCATGGCCTGTTCTTTAATGGCAATTGGCACCCAACAGAAAAATATCACCCGGACACGACGTGGCTTTGACGTGAAGCCGCTGACGTTTTCCTTGGTGGCGAACCGTTTCACGCCAGAGTTTGACCCGCCACCTCCGCGACGAGCGGTCTGATTTCAACCCAGAACTCTATACTCGACCAATACAAGGAAACTGAAATGCAACCTTATCTCAAAACGATCACAAGCGTCGTGTTCGCTCTAGCAACATCAGCGGCATTTGCCGGGGCAGGCCACGACGACGGTCACGGTGATGGACACGCAGCCATGATGGGACAACCCGGCGACCCGGCAAAGGCGGATCGCGTTGTCGAAGTCAGCATGACCGAGATGGCGTTCGACCCGTCGAACATTGAGATCATGGAAGGGGAAACCATCACTTTCGTGGTCAGCAACGACGGTGAATTCGTGCATGAGTTCAATCTCGGCACGGAAAAAATGTGGCAGGGCCACTTGGACGAGATGATGAAGATGATGGACACCGGCATGATGACGGTCGACAAAATCAACCACGACAAGATGATGCAGGCCGGCATGATGCATGACGATGCCAACAGCGTTCTTTTGGAGCCAGGTCAAACGGCCAAAGTAACCTGGACCTTCGGCGAAAAGACTGAATTGGGCTTTGCGTGCAACGTGCCCGGACACCGTGAATCCGGTATGGTCGGTGAAATCAGCTTTATGCAGCACTAAGTCATTGACTCGTCTCACAGCGATTGAGTCGACAGCAAAGTCTTCAGAGAAGGGCGCTCATGGCGCCCTTTTTTGTATTTTCAGTTCGCTAGACCAACATGATATCGCTTCATGGCCATCGCCCTAGCTTTGAGAACCGACCGCCCATTTTCAACGACCGGACAGTTTCGTCCACTAGGCCTCCTAGGTCTGCACGAGGTACCCGGTATCGTTCTGCCTGAAAACGACAATCCGGCCTTACGGCCCATTGCGTTTAACACGGCAGGGCGCAGTTGTGACTTTCGGATGCGCGCTGCTTATCTTGCTGGCTTGCTTCCTTGACGCGGTGCGCCCAGGTCACAAGCCCAATGCTTGAGAAAACAAGCACAAAGCCGACCAGGTGGATCGGGTAAAACTTATCCCCAAGCCAGAGGTATGACAGAGCCAGCGCAGACGCTGGCATCGCACTCATATAGCCCGACGCCGTGCTTGCAGACACCTGGCTCAACCCGCGAAACCAGATCAACGTTCCGATTGCGAGCGGGCCCATGCCCCAGACGACCAGCGCGATCCATGCGTTCAGCGAAGGTTCGGCAAAGTCGAAGCTCGTGGCCTGGTAGAGTCCAGGCCCGGCAAAGAGCAGCACGGCCACCCAGACGATGAGCGGCAAGGCGACGACGGGGCTCAATTCCCTGATCATCTGCTTTCCCAGAATCGAATAGAGCGTCTGGCTGGCCACTGCGCAGAAGACCAGCACGCTGCCGAGAACGAGAGTCCAACCCGATGCCTGGATCGACTGGCCGGACACGTTGATCACGAGCACACCGGCGACGGCCAGCGTAATGGCCAAGAGCTTGCGCCAACCCAGGCTGTCACCCATGAAAACCACCGCTGCTGTGGCCATCGCCGCCGGACTCAGGCTCATCACGACCGAACCGACCACACCGTTCACGCGTTGCATGCCGTAGAGCAGGAACAGCGTGAAAGCAACGATGCCCACGCCGCCGATCACAACGATCTTGATCCAGTTCTGCCGGGATATTTGGGGCAGTTGTTTCCGATAGATGAAGAGGAAGGGCGTCAATGCCAGAGCGGCTATTGTCAGACGGAGAAAGGGCCCAAGGAAGACGGGGAAGGCTTCTGACACGATCTTGGCGGACGGGGTGCCGGTGCCGAACAGCGCCATGCCGAAGAAGAGCTGGGCATAAACCAGCAACTGGCGTTTGAAACTCGCGTCCGTCATCTGTGCTCCTACACTCGCCGCAAAGGTTGGCTCCATGGACCATTTCGAAAATTCAGAGAATTCCCTTTAAGTATGGCCCGAGGGCTGCATTGGCCGAAATTGGCGCTCGTCAGGCCTTCCCCCACCAGACGAGCAAGGCAGCAAAAGCGGTCATCGCGAAAATATAAAAAGCAAATATTACAAATGCAAACAATACGGACCCAGATCGTCCCGGAAATGCCTTGGCAAGCTGGCCCAACCCCTCCGAATTCTCGACAGCCGTGACATAGAGCGGCAGCGCGCTCACCAGCGTGGCGTAGAGATAGACGCCCGAGATGTTCTCGAAAAGGAACGAACGCACCAGCGTCGGCGCAACGACTCGCAGGGCCGACGCACGGCTCCCCCCAAAGGATCCGAACCAATCAGCTGACAAGACATAGATCAAGGCATGCAGCCCGACAAAACCGAGCACACGCACGGGCAGGTCTGCAAGAACAATGAAACTGAGTTTGTAGCTGCGACCCGGAGTGGCAACAATCCACGCAAAGAGAAAGAAACTCACGTAGTTCAGCAAGAAGGCAACCGGAAGACCGTTCGTCACGACCTGCCGCAAGAACCTGCTCAGCGGCGGACCACCACCCAGCAGAAGAGTGCCGAAGCCGGGGGTCAGTATCACGTAAGCCAGAAGCACCGGGATCAGGCCGAGGAGGCTGAAAACGAGTGCATTTCGCGCGAAACGCAGGGCCGGCATGTTGATGGCGAAATGTTTCCGCATGAACCGCAATCTGACACGCTTGTTGAATGAAGGTCGATAGCACGATTGTGGTGTAGGAAATGGATGAGCAGCCAGCCTAATTAATGCTCGATGCTTTTTCGCCTTTGGGTCGAACAGGATAGATACCTGTGCGCCTAACGTGCCCCGGAAACAAACAAAATTTTGTGAACGTGTAGGAGCCTTAAGAGCTAGGGCCACAGACAAAGAATGGTGCTTTGGGGCGAGTCACCGATGACTACCCCATGCCGTCGGGTACGAACAAAAATGCGTTCGGGTTCTACTTGGCCCAACGTCCAATTTTTTGGGTTGCGAAACCCTGAACCAGATGGAGATGACGATGACCGACGAGAGAATGGCGCTTTTCGATCTGACCGAAAAGCAGGCCGACAGGGATCTGGTGCGCGAGATGCTGGCCTATGCGGCCGCCCGGATCATGGAGGTGGAAGTGGAACTGCGCACCGGCGCCGCGAAGGGCACGCGCTCACCGCTGCGCGAGGTTCAGTGCATTGGATGCCGGGAACGGGACAGGGGTGTGCTTGTCGGCACCGCGGCGTCAGGCAAAGAGTTCAGGGCACTCACGCGCGCATTTATTGGTCAGGATAATGTAGACCAGATGTAGTGTCGCCAGTCCCGCCAGCAGGCAGAAAAACGAAATGTATGCAAACTGCAGGAAGGCGATATCGACCACGATCACCGCCACCAGCGTCAGGGCGAAATGGCGCATGTGTTTGTAATGCGACAGCGCTGGCGGCAGGGTGATAAGGGTCACGTAGATCGTATTGGTCAGCCAGCGCGGCATCATGTAGTCAAGCCACATTGATTTTTCATAGGCCAGCGACTGGTTGTTGATCTCCACCACGACCATGCTGCTGTTCAGCCCGTGCGGAATGTAGAGCAACAGTCCGAAGGCCAGTCCGATCAACGCCATGAGGCGAAACAACCGCTTGCGGGGGCTGTCGTCCGGTTCCAGCACGTAGACCGAGAATGGCACCCAGATCGGCCACATGAACCAGGTGAAAAAGATGAACCCCATTGCCCCCCATAAAACCGTCAGGGGATCGCTTCCGTTCATGCCGACCCATACAAAACCCTCGGTAAACTGCTGCAGTCCGGCAAAAAGCGGCATCAGGGCAAGCGGGAGATAGCGTTTGTTGCGCCTCCACGCCACAATTGAAATGGCCGTGCCGCCGCCAACAAGAAAAACACTGGCGGCAAAGCTGACTTGCGCGGACAGGCACATTTGACTTCCCTCTGTCCCGTTTGTTCGGATCGTCAGTTATGCAACGCTAAATCACCGGCCACCCAATTGGAAGAAACCAATTGGTGACCTGTATTCTTGAAGTCCCAAGCCCGGATTTTTCGGAGAACTGTAATGATCCGCAGCTCAAAGCGTCTGTGCATAACGGCAGCTTGGGCGCTGGCATTGGCTTGATTGTGCCGCGCTGAGTAAACCCTTAACCTGATCGGGATGCGACAGCCTAAAGGAGTTGCTACAGATGAGCGAGCTTTCCCAATACGCGATCCTTTTCGGGCTGAGCGTCGGTGTGATCGGTTTCGTGCTCAGCCTGTTCGGGCTTGCCCGTGCCATCGGGCGCGCCCGCTCGGAACCTGGCAAGGACGTGCCTGCCACCGCCGGCACCCTGTCGCGCGATCCGGTCTGGGTGCGCTACCACGCGCGTTATGCCGGTTATGCTCTGCTGTTTCTGGCCTTCGATATGGAGATGGCCTTCATGTATCCGTGGGCGGTCGTCTATCGCGAAGAAGGGCTGATCGCCTTGCTCGACATGGGGGTGTTTTTGGCCATCCTGTTTCTCGGGCTGCTCTATGGCTGGAGCCAGGGCGCGTTGAGGCGGCAATGACCATTGCCGGGGCGCACGCGGGTGCGATGACAGGACTGAGAAGGCTGATTTCCACCGCCATGGCGCGCGATCTGACAGCCTTTGTGCTGCCCGGCGCGTCTGTCGCGCGGTCGATGGGGCTTGATCTGGCCGGGTCGCCCCTGCGGATCGTGGGTACCCCGCGCCATGCGAACCTGTTGATCGTCGTTGGCCCCTTGCCCCCCGGTCTGCGCGATGCCGCCGCCGTCACCTACGCGCAGATGCCGCGCCCCCGCGCGATCCTGGCACTGGGCGCAGGCGACATCGCCCCGTTGCCCGATGCGGACGTGTCGGCCCCGCTGACACGGGCCGGGCTGCGATCCGGGCTGGCCGATCTGCGCCGCGTGATCGCCGCGGGCGCGTTTCGCGCTGACAGCGGGGAGTTTAACGCCCCCGCTCTTGAGGTGCGCGTGGAATACACTTGCCCGATGCACCCCGAAATCGTCCGCGACGCCCCCGGAGACTGCCCCAAATGCGGCATGACGCTGGTGCCGCGCGAAACAGCGTCCGATGGACATGGTGGGCACGGTGGCCACGTAATGCCCCGGGAGGACAGGCCAAACCCCGCCGATCACGCACATGCGGGCCACGCTCAAGACGCGGGCGGGTCGGGGGCATACATTTGCCCGATGCACCCCGAGGTGATCAGCGACGCACCGGGCAAGTGCCCCAAATGCGGCATGAACCTGGCGAAGGCGGAGGAGGTGGAAAGCCACGGTCACGGGCATGGGCATGGGCACGCAAGCCACGCGCCCTCGGCGCATGGCGATCATGCCGGTCAAGACGACAAGGCGGGCGGGTCGGGGGCATATACTTGCCCGATGCACCCCGAGGTGATCAGCGATGCACCGGGCAAGTGCCCCAAATGCGGCATGAACCTGGTGAAGGCGGAGGAGGTGGAAAGCCACGGTCCCGGTCACGGTCACGGGCATGGCGATCACGGCGGTTATGGCAAACAGCAGGACCATTCCGGCCACGATGGGCATGCCGGACATGGCGGCCACTCCAAGGCCGCTATCGACGGGATCGAGCCGCATTTCATGTCGATGGTCGAGATGACCAAGGACCAGCCGCGCAGCAGCGACGGGTTACAGATGGACTGGATCAAGGTGCCGTTCGGGCCGTTCTTTCCCGGCCTGCCGGCTGGGCTGCGGCTGACGTTGACGCTGGATGGCGATACCGTTGCGGCCAGCGACGCCACGAGCCTTGTCGGCGCGACGGACTTGATGGATGGGCCGCAGATGAGGGTGGCCGATTTCGTCGAGCGTCTGGCCACCATGATGCCGCTCAGCCCCGTGTCCTATCGCGCGCTGGCTTGCGCTGCGATTGAGGTGGCCGCCGGCGTCGAGCCCGACCATGACGCGCGCCGTGGCCGCGCCGCCGCCGTGGAACGCGAGCGGATCGCCAGCCACCTGAACTGGCTGGCCGAGTTCGGCCTTCAGTCGGGTTTTTTGTGGCTCGCCGCGCGCGCTGGGGCATTGCAACTGGCCGTTCAAGGTGCCGACGTTGCCGGGATCGCCACGCAGGCTGGGGCGATCCGGCGGCTGTCGCGCCGGGTGCAGGCGGCCCCGCTGATGCGGATGCGGCTTAGACGCATCGCGCGCATCGGCAAGGACGCCCCGGCCAGCGGCCCGGTGGACCGGGCGCGAGGTGGCGGATCGGATGCCCGAACGGGTGATCCAACGCTGAAGGATCTCGGGTTCGAAATGCGCGTCCGCAACGGCGGCGATGCGCTGGCCCGACTGCGGCTGCGCTGCGACGAGATCGCCCAAAGTCTCGACGTGATCGCGGCCGCCGGGAGGATTGCTGTGCCGCAGGTGCCGGATGTGGACAGGGTGTCGGGCGAGGGCGAGGCTCGCATCGAAACACCGCGCGGCACGGCGTCGCTGCGCGTGAAGCTGGCCAATGGCAAGGTGGTCGAAGCCGATCTCGACACGCCGACAGACGTGAACATCGCCCTTGTCGAAACGGTGACGGCGCAGCAGGAACTGGGCGATGCCCTGAGCGCCGTCGCCTCGCTCGACCTGTCGCCCTGGGAGGTGCGTGGATGAGCATTCTTGTCGTTCTCCTGTCGCTCGCCGCCGGGGCCTATGCGCTGGCCGTCATCGAACGATGGGCCGTGCATGGGCACCTGAGCCTGACGGGTCCGGCCTGGGCCGCCCTGGCGCTTATGGGGCGGGAATCGCTGCTGGCGCGCAAATCTGACCGGTTGTTCTTTGAGCTTGGGCCGGTGCTGCTGTTGGTGGCGGGGCTGATGGCGGTGGCGGTGATCCCGCTGGCGCCGGGGCTTATCATTACCGATCTGGCCACCGGGGCGCTGTTTTTGAACGCTGCGCTGGCCTATGTGCTGGTGGCGCTGATCATGGCGGGCTGGGGGCCGAACGGGGCCTACGCCATGATCGCGGGCTGGCGGTTCCTGGGCCAGTTCATTGCCTATGCCATGCTGATCGTGATGCCGATCACCGCCGTCGCCATGCGGGCGGAGTCGCTCTCGACGGTTGAGATCGTCGCCTCGCAGGCGCAGCTCTGGAACGTGCTGTACCAGCCGGTGGGGTTTGTCCTGTTCGTCGTGGCGGCGATGGGGCTGGCCTGGCTGCCGCCGCTGGACCTGCCCGATGCGACCGGCGAATTGGCCGGCGGGGTCGAGGCGGAATATACCGGCGTGCGGCTGGCGGTGCTGCGGCTGGCGCGGATGGTCATTATCCTGGCGCTGGCGGGGGCGACCGTGACCTTTTATCTGGGCGGCTGGCTGGGCCCGTGGCTGCCGCCCTGGGCCTGGAGCGCGATCAAGATCCTGGCCGTGGCTGCGTCTATGCTGAGTGTCGGGCGCTACATGCCGCGTATTCGCGAGGCGCGCTATCTGGCGCTGAGCTGGAAGCTGGGGATCTCGCTGGCGCTGGCCAATATCTTTGTCGTGGGCGTGATCGCCCTGGTGGTGCCGATATGACGGTTCAGATGATCTTTCTGGCGTTCTTCGGCGGCGCGGCGGTGTGGTTTGGCGTCGTGGTCTTTCGCACCCATTCAATGGTGCGCTCGGCGCTGGCGCTGCTGTTTTCGCAAACCGCGATCGGTGCGATGTTTCTGGTCATGCAGGCCGAGTTTCTGGGTGTGTTGCAGATCATGATGATGGCCACGGAAATGAGCGTGATGGCCATCTTCATGGTGATGTTCATGATGGATCCCGGCGGCATGGGCAAAATGGACATGACGCACCAGAAACGCTTGTCGCTCTGGGTTGGGGTCATCGGGCTACTGGCCGCCCTCCTGCTGGTCTGGCTGCCCGATTGGGGGCCTGTGGCCCAGTCGGTGCCAGGCGCGCATGAACAGGCCGCCGATTTGGGGCGCGAATTGCTGGGCCGGTCAATGTTGATCTTTCAGTCGGCGGGTCTGACGATTCTGACCGCCATGGTTGCGGCCACGATGGTGGCCATCGTCCCCAACGCGGAGCAGCGCAAATGATTCTGGAACTCATGATCGCCCTAAGCGTCGGCACGGGGCTGTTCGGTATCGGACTTTATGGCGCGCTGAGTCAGACCAATCTGGTGATGATCATCATGGGGGTCGAACTGATTTTGGCCGCGGCACTGGTCAATCTGGTGGCCTTCTGGCGCTACTTGCATCCCGATGAACCGGCCGGTCAGATGTTCGTGCTTATCGTGATGGCGGTGATGGCGGTCGAAATGGCGGTCGGCTTTGCCATCGCCATCGCGCGGTTCCGGGTGCGCGGATCGGTCGAGATGGAAGAAGCGCGGGAGTTGAAGGGATGACGATGCTCGCGCTCATCATCCTTGCGCCGCTGATGGCGGGCCTGGCGGCGCTCGTGCTGCGGCGCGCACCCGAAGCGATTGCGCTCGTCGGCGTCGGCATCGGGTTTCTGGCAGCGACGGGCACCCTTGCGGGGGCCGTCGCGGACGATGCGGTGCAACTGGTCCTGCCGGGCCTACCGCAGATGCCCCTGCGGCTGGTCGCGGCGCCGCTGACGGCGGTGTTTTCGGCCATGGTGGCGACGGTGGCGGCTTTTGTGGTGGTCTATGCCGTGGGTTACATGCGCAGCGACCCCGAAAGGCCGCGCTTTTTCGGCATCCTGCTGCTGTTTGTCGCGGCGATGCAGACGCTGGTGCTGGCGGGCGACTGGATCACCGTGCTGGCCGCGTGGGAATTGATCGGCTTTTCCAGCTATCTGCTGATCGGCTTCTGGCATCGCCACGACGGCGTGCCCAGTGCCGCGACACGGGCGTTTCTGTACACCCGCAGCGCCGATCTGGGCCTTTATCTGGGGATTTTTGTGCTGATCGGCTGGGCCGGCACCTCGGAAATCTCGGCTACATTGGCGATTAGCGGCACGCCCGCACTGGTCGCCGGGTTGCTGTTGCTGATCGGCGCGATGGGCAAGTCGGCGCAGGTGCCGTTGCAGGACTGGTTGCAGCGCGCCATGGCCGGCCCGACGCCGGTCTCCGCTTTGCTGCATTCCGCGACTCTGGTGGCGGCGGGGGCGATCCTGCTGATCCGCGTGACCCCGATGCTGCCCGCAGGCGCGCTGATTGCGGTCGGGCTGGTGGGCGGCGTCACCGCCGTCGTTGCCGGCCTGATCGCGCTGGCCGAGCGGGACCTGAAGCGGCTGCTGGCCGCCTCGACCTCCAGCCAGTACGGGCTGATGCTGCTGGCCATTGGCGCGGGGGTGCCGGTGGCGGCGCTGCTGCACCTTATCGCCCACGCGGCGATAAAGAGCACGCTTTTTCTGGGGGCGGGTGTGTTCCAGCATGATCGCGACAGCACCGACATGGATGCGGTCGCGGGCGCGGGCCGGGCACGACCGCTGGTGCTGGCCGCTTTCGGCATTGCTGCTTTGGCGCTGGCGGGGATCCCGCCGCTGGCCGGGTTCTTTTCCAAGGACGCGATCCTTGCCGCCGCGCTGGCGGCCCCCGGGGTCGTATGGCTCGCGCCGCTGGCGCTGGCAGGCACGGTGCTGACCGGGGCCTATATGGCGCGGGCGCTGCGGGTGCTGTGGCAGGGCGAGGCCCAGCCCGTTCTGGGCAAGGGGATGGGCTGGATGGGTGCGGGCATGGCGGTGCTGACGGCGCTGGCGGCGGGGCTTGGGTTCGCCTTCACGCCGCTGGAACATCTGCTTGAGGCCGAACTGCCGCCGGAAGGAACCGCGATGATCCTCGGGCTTTTGGCGGCGCTGAGCGGCCTGGTGCTGGGCTGGTTCATCCAACCTGCCCGCCTGATGGGGCCGGTTCTGCCGATGGCGCAGCGCGGCTTTGCCGTCGCGGGCGGTATGGACGGGCTGGTGCTGCGCCCGTCGCTGGCTTTTGCCGCCGCCTGTGAAGGTTTCGAACGGCGTCTGCTGGCGTCGCAACTTGGCCTTGTGCGGATCTTGAGCCTTGGCACCGCATCCAGTGCCGAGCGTTCAGACAACCGGCTTTATGCCGCGACCCTTCAGGTGGGCCGGATGAACCTGCGCCTTGGCGACGGCGCCGAAAACACCGACACCCATGGCATCGACGGGCTGATCTTCGGCCTTGTCGCCCGGACAATCGCCGCCGGCCGCCGCCTGCGCCTGCTGCAAAGCGGGCTGATCCACCGCGAACTCGCCCTGACAGTCATGGGCATTGCCGTCATCGCGGCGGTGCTGCTGATCTTACCGATGTCCTCCTGAAGAAAGACGACCCCGCCATGCCCCTTCTCTCGATCTCCGTCTTTCTGCCGCTTCTTGGTGGCGTGCTGCTGATGGCCCTGCCAAACAAGTCGGCGCGCATCGCCCATGGCGTTTCCATCGCCACCACCGGGCTGACCTTCGTGGTGACGCTGGCGATCTGGGCGCGGGGCACGCTACCGGGCGGTTTCGCGCAGGTCGAGGAAATCGCCTGGATCCCGGCCATTGGTGCCGCCTACCGGGTTGGCGTCGACGGGCTGAGCCTGCCGCTGATCCTGCTGACCTCGCTGCTGTTTTTCCTGTCGGCGATCTATGCGGCGCGGATCACCGACCGCCCGGCGGTCTTTGTCGCGCTGATGCTGATGCTGGAAACCGCGTCGATCGGCACCTTCGCGGCGCTGGACGCGCTCTTGTTCTACGTCTTCTTCGAAGTGTCGCTGGTCGGCATGTATTTCATGATCGTCGGCTGGGGCTATGAAGAGCGCCAGCGCGCCGGACTGATGTTCTTCATCTACACGTTGCTGGGATCGCTGCCGCTGTTGCTGGCGATCATCGGGCTGTATCTGGCTACGGGAAGTTTCGACATGCGCCTGTGGATCGAGACCCCGCCGCTGACCGGGCTGGCGGCGATGCTGGCGCTGATCGCGATGCTGTTCACCTTCGCGGTCAAGATCCCGTCCTTTCCGGTGCATACTTGGCTACCGGCCGCCCACGTGCAGGCCCCGACCGTGGGAAGCGTGATCCTGGCCGGCGTCATGCTGAAATTCGGCACCTATGGCCTTGTGCGTTTCGCATTGCAAATGACGCCCGACGCTTTTGCGCAGGCCGGTCGGGTGGTGCTGGCCTTTGGCGTATTCAGCGCCCTTTACGGTGCCTTCGTGGCGCTGGCGCAGTCAGATCTGAAGAAGATGATCGCCTATACGTCGGTGAACCACATGGGCTATGTGGTGATCGGCGTCGCGGTGGCGGCGCTGACGCTGGACCCTGACTTGCGGGCGGTCGCGCTCAATGGTGCGACCTTGCAGATGGTCAGCCACGGCATCGTCACCGGGGCGTTGTTCTTTCTCGTCGGCATGTTGCAGTCGCGCTCCCACGAACGCGAGATGACCGCGTTCGGCGGGCTGCTGGGGCAGGTGCCATGGCTGGGCTGGGCCTTCGTGCTGTCGGCCTTTGCCTCGCTCGGGCTGCCGGGGTTGGCGCATTTCCCGGCTGAATTTCAGATCTTCCTGGCCACACTGAATGCCCAGCCCTGGGCCATCGTGGCGATCATCGCCATCGTGGTGACGGCGGGGCTTTATCTGCGCGCGATCGCGGCGGTATTTCTGGGCGAGCGAAACGAGAAATGGGCGGCGATGCCCGATCTGGACCGGGGCGAGATGCTGGCCATCGTGCCGCTGCTTGTCCTCATCATCCTGATCGGGGTGGCGCCGTCTTGGTTGCTGAACATGATCGACGTGACGATGCGGGCGCTGCAACTCTGATGGCGCGCGACCTGTCCTTTCTGTTTCCCGAACTGATGTTGGCCTCGACGGTCGTGCTGATGCTGGTGGCCGAGATGCTGCGTGCGCCGCGTCTGGCACTGACATTCGGGCTGATCGGGCTGGGCCTGTCCACCGCGCTGACGTTGCCGCTGCTGGAGGCCGACACCAGCGTCTTTGGCGGCACCTACCGAGTCGATCTGCTGTCGGGCTGGGCCAAGCTGATCCTGCTGCCAGGCACCGCGCTGGCGCTTCTGATGACGCGGGCCGAGATTGCCGGGAAGGACCGCGAGGGAAGTGTCTATACGCTGCTTTGTCTTGTGACGCTTGGGGCGCTGATGCTGGCGGGCGATGGCGACATGATGCTGCTGGTGCTGGGCGTGGTGCTGACGGGTCTGGGCTCCTTCGCGATGGTAGCCTGGCCGCGCGACGATGCGGCGACCGAGGCGGCGATGAAATATCTGGTGTTCGGCGCCGTCACCGGATCGGTGATGATCTACGGGCTGACCTTCTGGTTCGGTGGTGCCGGATCGACGCTTTTTTCCGAGCTTGGTGCGCTTCAGGACAAGCCGCTGATCGCGCTGGCGGGGCTGGTCGCGGTGCTGATCGGGCTGGGCTACAAGGCGGCGCTGGTGCCGTTCCAGTTCTGGGCACCCGATGCCTATGACGGCGCGCCGGTATCGGTCGCGGCTTTTCTGTCGGTGATCACCAAGGTGGCGGCGATTTTTGCCTTTGCACAGGTGCTGCGCGATCTGCCTGTCGCTACCGGCTGGCCCGTCGTCGTCGCGCTGATCGCGGCGGTGACGATGTCATTCGGCTATCTGGCCGCCCTGGTGCAGAGCAATGTCGTGCGGCTGCTGGCCTATTCCTCGGTGGCGCAGGCGGGCTATTTCATGCTGGGGATTGTGGCGCTTGGCACCAGTCCGTTGGCCCTGCCTTCGGTGATCGTGTTCGGCGCGGCCTATGTGGCGATGAACCTTGGGGCCTTTGCCGTCATCATGATCGCGGGGCGCAATCTGGACGATTTCAAGGGCTTCGGTCGCGCGCGCCCGGTGGTCGGCGTGGCGATGGTCGTGTTCCTGCTGTCGCTCACCGGCATTCCTCCGCTCTTCGGCTTTGTCGGCAAGGTTCTGCTGTTCGGTGCCGCGATCGAGGCGGGCTATTTGTGGCTGGCGGTGATCGGTATCCTCAACAGTGTGCTGGCGCTGGCGGTCTATCTGCGCATCGTGGTGCCGATGTATCAGGCGCGCGATGGCGAAGCGGTTCGGGCAGAGGTCGCGCTGCCGTTGTTGGTTGTGCTAGGTGCGACCGCGTTGGTCACGGCGCTGATGGGGCTGTTCGCGGGAGTGTTTCCCGGGTGACTTAAGGCGCGGTTTTGTGCCAGTCGGTCAAAGTGGTGATATTGCTATCCTAGCCTGCCAGCGGCTCGGCCATTCGCTCCGCATTCCCGGAATTAAGCAGCGTCTCGATATCAACATAAGCGCGGCGGGTGGCCACGGCCCCAGCCGCGATACAGTGGCGCTTTAGACCGAATTCAAGTGTGCCGATCGACTGTCCGAATTCAGGCTGGATCACAAGGTCCGCCTGCGCGAACCGCAACCGTGCATGTTCATACTGGCAGACTTCAATGGATCGCAGCATCGCCTGCATGCCGTTTTTCGGGCCAATGGTGTTTTCGCTCTGGCTTGGGTCCACGGCGATCACGACCTTTGCGCCAGTTTCCCTTGCAACATCGACCGGCGCTATGTCGGCATAGGCCCCGTCCATCAGCACATGCGGACCATCGACAAGGGGTGGCAATATTCCGGCGAGCGCCGCGCTGGCATAAATGTAATCTGTGGCATTCCCCTTGCCGAAAACCACACGTTTCCCGGTCAGCATATCCGTCGCGCAGACAAAGATCGGGATGCGACCATTCTTAAGATTTTTACCTTGCGTCAGACTGGACAGGACGCTGCGGCCCCATGTCTCGGTAGGCGTGCCAACGCCCCAACCGAAGTACATGTCCCGCGCGGCAAGCAGAGCGGTCCGAAGGCCCCTCATCCTTGCGGCCAGACCTGGCAGTCGAAAGCCCGGGGTTGCCGGAAACCCGCTGGTGTCCATGGCGACCAATGCGTCGAACCAATCGTCATTCAGGGCATAGGTGGCACCCACGACCGCACCCATGGATACGCCCACAATTGCACTTGGAACATAGCCTCGGGATATGAGTGCGCGTAGCACACCGGCATGCGACAGGCCCCTTGCGCCGCCGCCACTGAGTACAAGGGCGAAGGATTTGTGGGTCTTGTCGCTCGGCTTTGCGAGCACCGTCAATGTCTTGTCTCCATTTCAATGTTTCTTTCAGAACTGACGCAGGACGAGACACATCGTTACGCAACTGGACTTGCCGCATACTTTCCAAACTGAAGCGGAGGACACGCCCAGCGGACGTGGCCCGGACAATTCCGCCGATGTGCCGATGTAATGTCTGAAGCCGAACCGCGTCTATCACACAAACACCCAATCGGTAATTCCTGATCGCGATTTATATGGACTGGAGCCAAGCATGAAATCATTGACCCTTGAGGTCCGCGGGCTGTTCGAGGAACTCGATCATCTCGCGGTCGAACGCCATTTGTCAGCTCTCGACGGAGTGCACAGAGCCGAAGCGAACCCGGCATCGGCAAGCGTGACAGTCCAATACGACGAGACGGCAGTGGGCGAGGAAGAGCTGCGCAACACGGTTGAGGCCTGCGGATTCCACTGCGCCGGGGAGCGGGTTCCGAACCATGTCTGCCATGCCGACCATCAAATGTCTGGCGCAGAGGCCCCGGCTGGCCACGACGCGATGGCGCACGAGATGGGCCACGGCGGTGGCATGGACATGGCCAGCATGGTCCGCGACATGCGCAACCGCTTCTGGGTGGCGCTGCTGTTCACCATCCCGATCTTCACTTATTCGCCAATGGGTGGCCTGTTCACGCCACCCGCGCCGCCCTTCGGGCTGGAACTGGATCTGTGGCTGTTCTTCCTGGGTAGTGCCGCGATTATCTGGCCAAGCTGGCCGTTCTTCGTCGCCGCCTGGCGCGCCTTGCGCAACGGCATCCTCAACATGGCGGTCCTGGTCGTGCTGTCGGTTGGCACCGGTTATGTGTTCAGCGTCGGGTCTACCTTCTTCTTTCCGGGCGTGCAATTCTACGAGGCGGTGGCGGTGCTGCTGGTGTTCATCCTGTTGGGTCACTGGCTGGAGATGCGCGCGCGGGCAGGGGCCTCGGCGGCGATCCGGGCGCTTCTCGATCTTGCGCCGCCAATGGCGACCGTTATCCGCGACGGGCAAGACGTCGAGGTGCCTACCTCCGAAGTACTTGAGGGCGAGATCGTGCTGATCCGGCCCGGCAACAAGATCCCTGTGGATGGCGAGGTTGTCGAAGGCGCATCACTGGTCGACGAATCCATGCTGACAGGCGAGTCCATGCCGGTCAACAAGGCCGTTGGCGACACCGTGATCGGCGCCACCATCAACAAGAGCGGCAGTTTCCGTTACCGCGCCACCAAGGTCGGGGCCGACACCGCGCTGGCGCAGATCGTCAAGCTGGTGCAGGAGGCGCAGAACTCCAAGGCACCCGCCCAGCTTCTGGCCGACAAAGCCTCACAATGGCTGGTGCTGATCGCCGTCGTGATCGGACTTGCAACCTTCGCGGTCTGGTTCTGGTGGATCGGCTCGCCGCTTCTCTTCGCGCTGACACTGACGATCACCGTTTTCGTAATCGCCTGTCCTGACGCGCTGGGGCTTGCGACGCCGATGGCGGTGATGGTCGGCACCGGGCTGGGGGCGCAGCACGGTATCCTATTCAAGAATGCCGGTGCGCTGGAAGACGCGACCAAGCTTGACGTGATCGTCTTCGACAAGACCGGCACGTTGACGATGGGCGAACCGCGCGTGGTCGAAGTCGTGGCTGCTGAGGACAGCACCGAAGATGACGCGCTGCGGGCTGCGGCGGCCGTCGATCGCGGCTCGGACCACCCGCTGGCGCTCGCCATTGTAGAACGCGCTGCGGACCTCGACGTCCCGCAGATGGCCGAGTTTCTCAACCTCGAAGGCCGCGGCGCGCGCGCCGAAGTCGCAGGCAAGACCGTGCTGGTAGGCAATCGGCGCCTGATGGACGAGGAGGGTATCGACGTCGGCACCCTGACGGCGGAGGCCGAGCGCCTGAAGGGCGAGGGCCGCACGGTTGTGCATGTGGCGCAGGGCGGACGGATGCTGGGCCTGATCGCCATTGCTGATGCGCCGCGTCCAAGTGCGATGGCCGCCGTGGCCAAGCTGCGCGAACGCGGCGTCGAGGTGGCGATGCTGACCGGCGACAACGAAGGCACGGCGCGCCGCATCGCGGGCGAGCTGGGCATCGACATGGTGCTGGCCGACGTGCTGCCGGGCCAGAAGGCCGAGAAGGTGAAAGAGCTTCAGGCCCAGGGCAAGAAGGTCGGCATGGTCGGCGACGGCGTCAACGACGCACCCGCGCTGACCCAGGCCGATGTCGGATTTGCCATCGGTGCGGGTACGGATGTGGCGATGGAAAGCGCCGATGTCGTGCTGATGAAAAGCGATCCCTACGATGTCGTGGGGGCCATCGAGCTGTCGCGCGCCACCTTGCGCAAGATGCACCAGAACCTGTTCTGGGCCGTGGCCTACAACGTGGTCGCCTTTCCGATGGCGGCAGGGGTGTTTTATCCGTTGATCATCAGCCCCGCCGTGGCAGCACTTGCCATGTCGGGCAGCTCCGCGCTGGTGGCGGTCAACGCGCTGCTGCTGAAACGAACGCGGCTGGAAGGTATTGGTGCGGGCAAGAGTGGGTCCGCCAGCGGCGGCGGTCAGGGCGATGCGCAGGCAGGCCAGGTGCCGCTTCACGCCGCACACTCGCAGAAATCACATTGAAGAAGGGGGACTTGAGATGTCTGACACATCATCGACCAAGACACCGGACGGGAAGGGCATGGCGGCGCGGTTTCCCACCGCGTATTCCATCCTGTTCGGCCTGATCATCTTTGTCGCGCCGCTGACCTGGATTATCCCTGCGGGCCAATAGTCAGCGATTGACGACGCGAGGATCTGGCTGAGCCAGCCACGCACGGCGCGCACATCGCGAAGCTGCCCGGAGCGGCCGATGGCCCGGAGCATGAACACTTGCAGGACTTCTTCGGCGGCGTCTGCGGCCTTGGCGGGTGTGTCGGGCCGATCTTCTGTGGAAGATCGGTGTTTTCGGTCCTCATTCATATCGCACCTCTGTGGAGTACAACGCCGAAGCACCGGAAACGTTACAGCGTCAGGGTGTTTCGCTTGCTCCGATTGCTTGCGGTTCTGTCATTGCATCGCCGGAGCTCGAAGAATCGGAGGCTCGGCCAGCGCCCTCTGGCCTTCCCAGTGTAAGATCTAGGCGGGCGCAACGTCTTTTTACTTCGCCCCTGAGTTGGCACATCGGACATTTTCTGCAATTCCTGCCGCTTCTGATCTAGATAAGGAAATTCGATGTCGCCGACCGTCATATCCAAGATCTTTCTGGCCATGTTCCTGTGGGCGGCGTGCTTTCCGCTGATCACCGCGGGGCTGCAATACGCGCCGCATCTGACCTTTGCGACGATGCGGGCGGTTTTGGCAGGCGCGGCTCTGGTGGGGTTGGCCGTGATCTTGCGTCGGCCATTTCCGCGCGGCGGGCGCATCTGGGTGACACTGGCTGTCGTCGGCCTTGGGGCGACCAGCCTGGGGTTTCTGGGCATGTTTCATGCGGCCGAGTTTGTGTCTCCCGGCATCGCCACCGTCATCGCCAACACGCAGCCCCTGCTTGCAGCGATGCTTGGCGTCGCGTGGCTTGGCGAGCGCCTGCCGATGATCGGCTGGATCGGCCTGTCGGTCGGCTTCGCGGGTGTCCTCGTGATCGCCCTGCCGCAACTGCTGGACAGGGGGCAGGACGGCTCGGCCATCGGCTTTGCCTATATCGTTCTGGCGGCGGTCGGCGTGACCATCAGCAACGTGGCGATCAAGTCCATCGCGGACAAGGTGGACGGGCTTTTCGGAATGGGGGTGCAACTGCTCATCGGCAGCGTGCCATTGGCCATCGCGGCCTTCGCAATGGAAGATCCAACCGCGGTTCAATGGAACGCGGTCTTCACGCTATCCTTGCTGGGGCTGGCCCTTTTCGGCTCGGCGCTGGTGTATTGGGTCTGGTTCTCGGTCTTGGAGGAGGTCGAGTTGAACCGGGCAATCGTGTTCAGCTTTCTGGTCCCGATCTTCGGTCTTACGATTGGCGCGCTGTTCTTCGGGGAACGTCTGTCCGGCATTCAGTTTTCCGGTATTGCGCTGGTCATTCTGGGGATCGTGTTCGTCAATCTCAAGGGCAGACCACAAGGGTAGTCGTACCGCGCCGAAGGGAAACCTGACGCCGGCAGGTTGCAGTGCGACATCCTGGCCATCCCGTCACCGCCGAAAGCCACCTTGCTGCAGACGGACAGAAACCCGATGTCTTTCACACCCGCGCAACGGGCAGCAACGCATTTGATCCATGTCAATGCCCGCCCGCATTGAAACTGCAAGATGCAACAGTCAGACCATCGTTGCATGACAGCGCAAGATACGCGGAAAGGGCAGGGACATCATGGCATCGCAAGACAGTCGCAAGCGGGAGGTGCCCGACACTTCGCCGGAACGCGCGCTGTTGGACGGGCGCGGCGCGTTCATGGGGTTCCTGGTCAAACGGCTCGGCAACCGCGCGGATGCCGAGGATGTGTTGCAAGAGTTCTGCATCCGGGTGCTGACCCGCAAGGATCAGCTCCGCGATGTCGACCGGATGGATGCGTGGCTCTACACGATCCTGCGCTCCACCCTGAACGACCACTACCGCAAGGGAACCCGGCGCAGCCGTCTGGCGGCAGCGGCGGCGCGCGAACCCGAAGACTGGATCGCCGATGCGCCCAGTCAGATGGCGCGGCTATGCACCTGCCATGAGGGGCTGATTTACGAACTGCGCCCGGCGGAGTCCGAACTGATCCGGCGCATAGATTTCGGCGAGGAGGATCGAGAGACCGTGGCGGCCGATCTCGGATTGACGCGCAATGCCCTCGGTGTCCGGCTTCACAGGGCGCGCAGCGCTTTGCGCGAGGCGCTGACGGCGCATTGCGGCTCATGCTGTCGGGAGGACCGCGAGGATTGCTCCTGTCCGCCCGAAGGCTGCGCGAGCGTCGAACACGAAACCGATTGCGAAGACATGGGACAGGCACACTGATCGCCCTGCCGACGGGTCTGTAACGATTTCCATCTTCCGGCGTCTTCTTCTGTGACCAAGCCCGAAGGCTCAACCACAGGAGTCGCCTAGCCATGCCACGCAAGACGATGGATCGTAAATCAGGGGAAACCCGTCACTCATCATCCGACGACGATGATCTTCGCATCTTGTTCTCGCGGATGACCTGTGCCTGTGCCGAGACCTTCGGGCATGCCGACGCCCCGATGGCGCGGGCGTTGTTCAACCGGGTCGAAATGATGAACCAGCCTCCGTCACTCGCGGCGTGCGCATTGGGCATCGAGCCCGGCGATGCGTCCTATCTCCTGACCGGTCTGCGCGAGGATGTTGCGGAGGATCTCGTGCTTGTGATGCTCGCTGGACGACCCTCCGGCACAGACCCCCAGTCAAGAGGAAACCGAACATGAACAAGAGCCTGCGCCTTGCGGTGGAGCCGCCTGAACACGCTCCTGCACCTGTCGCTGACGATGCGAGCACGGGCGCGCGGACGCCCTATGCCCAAGACGCCTTTGAACGCTGGATCCTGTTCCTCGATGCGCTGCGCGAACGCGCCGACAACATGATCGCGCATGAGCGGCAGGGCATGCCGCCGCTGCTGGATTTCGACTACGAGCTTTTGCTTGACGCCCGCAATTTCGAGCGGCCCGCCAACTACGCACTGCTCAGGATCACGCGGGTCGGAGAGGATTGCTGGGACGATTGCGTCGATGCGGCCAAGCCGCCGGTGATCGTGATCGACCCGCGCGCCGGGCACGGGCCGGGCATCGGCGGGTTCAAGCGCGACAGCGAGGTCGGCATGGCGATGCACGAGGGCCACCCGGTCTATTTCGTGATCTTCTTTCCCGAGCCGGTGCCGGGTCAGACCCTGGCGGATGTGCATTATGCCCTGCGCGATTTCGTCTCCGAGGTCGCGCGTCGCCGTCCGGACACGGCCCCCGTGCTCTACGGCAATTGCCAGGCCGGTTGGGCGGCAACGCTGCTGGCGGCGGATTGCGACGGTCTGACCGGTCCAATTGTGCTGAATGGCTCACCGCTCAGCTATTGGTCGGGCGAGGCGGCAAGCAGCCCGATGCGGATGATGGGCGCGCTCTCGGGAGGGGCCTGGTCCGCGCATATGATATCCGATCTGGGCGATGGCCGGTTCGATGGCGCCTGGCTGGCGCAGAATTTTGAGACCCTGCAACCGGAAAAGGCGATCTGGGACAAATACGCGACCCTCTTTGCCCATGCCGACACCGAACGCGAGCGGTTCCTTGAATTCGAACGCTGGTGGAATGGCTACTACACGCTCAGTCGCGAGGAAATCCTCGGCATTACGCAGAACCTGTTCATCGGCAACCGGCTGGAGCGGGGCGAGATGCAACTGGACGCGCATTGCACCATTGACCTCAAACGCATTCGCAACCCGCTGATCATCTTCGCCTCGGAAGGTGACAACATCACGCCGCCCGAACAGGCAATGGGGTGGATCGGCAAGCTCTATCCTGATACCGATGCACTCAAGGCAGCCGGGCAGCGCATCGTCTACATGACCCACCCGCGTGTCGGGCATCTGGGCATCTTCGTCTCCGGCTCCGTCGCGCGGCTCCAGCATCGTGCCATCCTGGAAAGCCTAGACGAGGTCGAGGCACTTGCCCTGGGGCTCTACGAGATGGTGATCGACAACCCGTCGGGCGACCCGGATTGCGAGAGCGGTGATTTCGCGGTGCGGTTCGAGCAACGCGAGGTCGGTGACTTGGGCATCGCCTCGGACGATGCGGCCTTGAAGCAGGTGGCGCAGATGTCGCGGATCAACGAGGCCGCCTATTCGACATTCGTCAGTCCTTGGATCCGTGCGGCCACCACCCCGGTCAGCGCCGAGATGCTGCGCGCCCTGCATCCCATGCGCTGGACCAGAACGATGTTTTCCGAACGGGTGAACCCGTGGATGGCGCTGGCAAAATTCACCGCTGAAACAATCCGCGAGACGCGCGACCCTTTGCCGGAAAACCACCCCGCGATTGTCACCGAGCGCGCGCTGGCGGTACGCACCGGCGAGGTTCTCGGCGCGTGGCGCAAAGGGCGCGATGCATGGATCACCCATGTCTTCGGCGCGATGTTCGGCACTTTCTCCGTCACCACGACACCTGCACAGGCGGACCATCCGGACGCGGCATCACACAAGGAGTGAACGAACATGGAATGGCTTATCGAAAACTGGGTTCTGGTTCTCGTCATCGGCGGAATGGCCGCGATGCACCTTTTCGGGCACGGTCATGGTGGACACAAACATGGCAAGTCAACCAAGCGTCATAGTGCGCGCGACGAGAAGACCAAAGCGACGGCCGATACCGAGGCGGCGTCGAAGGATGCCTGACTTCGACGAATGTTGCGATCCGGCCGAACTGCTTGATCTGTCCGGCCGGAAAGGTCTGGTTGTTGGTATAGCGAATGATCGCAGCCTGGCCTGGCCCGCCGCCCTGCATTTCCGTCAAGCGGGTGCTGAGCTTGCCGTCACCTATGTCGATGAGCGCACCAAACCCTTTGTCGCGCCATTGGCCGAACGGCTGGAGGCCCCGATCCTGCTACCCTGCAACGTGAATGCGCTACACGAACTCGACGCTGTTTTCGACGCCATCACCAAGCGCTGGGGAAAGCTGGACTTCATCTTGCATGCCGTGGGCAGCGTGCCGCCCGCTGACCTTCATGGCCGCCTGACAGACTGTTCGGCCGCAGGGTTTACCCATGCGATGCAGGTGTCCGTCCATTCGCTGATCCGCATGGCGCATCTGGCAGAACCCCTGATGAAGGGCGGCGGCAGCCTGATCACGCTGAGCTATCTCGGCGGCGAGCGCGTCGTGGAGAGCTACAACGTGATGGGGCCGGTCAAGGCGGCGCTTGAGGCCACGGTGCGCTATCTGGCCCACGAACTCGGGCCATCGAACATCCGCGTCAACGCCATTTCGGCGGGACCCGTGATGACCCGAGCGGCGTCCGGGTTGACCGGCTTTGCGGGTCTTCTGGACGCGACCGCGCGAGTTGCCCCCTTGCGGCGCAACGTCACGGCCGATGAGGTGGGCCGCGCCGCCTTATTGTTCGCCAGCGACTATACCGGGGGCATTACGGGCGAGGTGCTGCATGTCGATGCGGGTGTTCACGTCGAAAGCCCTGTCGCCGCAGCCGAGATGAACTCTAAATCGGAGAATTCACGATGATCAAAACCAGTGACAACCCCGGACAATCGCCCGCAACTGAGCGCCGCGATTTCCTGTATTATGCAACGGCCTCAACCGGCGCGGTTGCCGCAGGCGCGGCGGTCTGGCCTTTGATCAATTCGATGAACCCCTCGGCCGACGTGACCGCGTCCGGCACGGTCAGGGTCGATCTTTCCGGCGTCGAACCGGGCCAACGTATTACTGTGAAGTGGCAGGGGCGCCCGGTCTTCGTCTGGCGCAGGTCACCAGCCGCAATCGAGGCTGCACGGGCCGTCGATCTTAACCAGCTTCCCGATCCTGTTGACGAAGCGGGCGAGAATCCGAACGCAAGTGGCGAAGAGCAAGCACTGGATGAAAACCGCGCGGCGGGCGAGGATGGCGAGTGGCTGATCGTCATCGGTGTCTGCACCCATCTCGGGTGCATTCCACTAGGGCAGGATGGGTCGGCGGTGGGCGAGTTCGGCGGTTGGTTCTGCCCGTGCCACGGATCGCACTACGATACCTCAGGCCGGATCCGGAAAGGGCCGGCACCACGCAACCTTGACATCCCGCCCTATAATCTGGGCGACGACCTGCAACTCGTTATCGGCACCTGAAGTGCTGAACCGGCCAAAACTCAAGAAGGAGACTATGACATGCAAGCCAGGGATATCATGACGATATCGGTGATCTCGGTCCCGCTGGAGGGACAAATCGAGGGCGCGGTACGCTTGATGCTCGACCACAATATCAGCGCGCTGCCCGTCGTTGACGCAGAGGGCGATCTGAAGGGTCTTGTCAGCGAAGGCGACCTCATGCGGCGCGTCCGCGAAACAGATGGACCACGCCGGTCATGGTGGCTCGAGGTGCTGGGCGGATCGGGCGATGCTGCCAGGGATTTCGTGAAGCTCAAAAGCCACCGCGTCGAAGACGTGATGACAAGGGATGTGGTTTCGGTAGAAGAAGACACCAATGTCGCAGAGATCGCGCGTCTTCTGGAAAAGCACCGGATCAAGCGCGTGCCGGTGGTGAGTTCCGACAAAGTAGTCGGCATCGTAAGCCGGGCGAACCTGCTCCACGCCTTGTCGGCGCTTCAGGATGGGGCGCTGCCGGAGCCGTTGGAGGACGACCGCGTGCTGCGTGCAAAGATTGAAGAGGCTCTGAAAGAAGTGCCTGGTGCAGCGGTCAACCTCATCAACTACACCGTGCACAAGGGGAATGTCGCCGTCTGGGGTGTCGCCGACAGCGATTTCGAGGAGAATGCGATCCGGGTTGCCGTCGAAAACGTGCCCGGTGTCAGGACGGTTGAGGTCCATATGGGCCGCCTGCCGGCCTGGGCTTACGGGATCTGACTCACGTTGCGGAGATAAACCCGGCCTGTCAGGACGTCGATCGTATCGAGGAGGGTTCGTATGATGGCGCTAACGCCAGGTTCCGCCGACCCTGAAGACAATACGATTGAAATCGTCGGGGCTGGTCCCGCAGGTCTGGTCTGTGCAATCGTTTTAGCCAAGGCCAATCGTCGGGTCGTGGTGCGAGAGTGGCACGAAGATGTCGGCCATCGGTTCCACGACGACTTTCAAGGCCTTGAAAACTGGAGCGACGCGCAGAACGTTCTGGACGAACTGGCTGATGCCGGTGTTGTCGCCGATTTCGATCATCGCGGTGCAACCGAAGGCTTCGTCTTCGACAGCCATGCAAAGGCCCACAGAGTGCATGGATCGAAGCCCCTGTACTATCTTTTGCGCCGGGGCAACGCACCGGGAACGCTTTACCGGTTCTTGCTGGATCAGGCCCGCGCGGCCGGGGCCGAGGTGCGATTCAACGATCGCGTGAAAAAGACCACGACCAACATGGTCCTGGCAGGCGGACCACGGCGGGCCGATATCATCGCCGTGGGCTACGTCCTTGACACCTCTATGGCCGATGGTGCGTGGCTGGCCTTCGGGACCGAGCTTGCCCCGAAGGGCTACGCCTATCTGCTCGTGCACCGGGGGCGCGGCACGGTGGCCAGCTGCATGTTTTCAGGTTTTCGCGATCAAGCGAAATATCTCGCGGCAACCGTGGAATACTTCAAGCGTCACGCGGGCCTGGAGATGAAAACGCCGCGAGGCTTCGGCGGTTTCGGGAAAGTCCGATTGCCGCGCACGCGATGCAGGGTGGAAACCCGGTGATCGGCGAACACGCGGGTTTCCAGGACGCGCTGGCGGGATTCGGGCTGCGCTATGCGATGCGATCCGAGCCCCTGGCGGCCCAAAGCCTGATCAGCGGCGTCGACTACAGGAAAGCCTGGCGTGAGGCGCTGCAACCCGGCCTGCGCGGTGGTGTCGTCAATCGGTACCTGTTCAACCGGACGGGCGCCCGCGGGATCGACTACCTGATCGGAAAGCTGGGATCGACCGACACTGGCATTGCCTTGGGCGAGGCATATCGGCTTTCATTGCCCAAGCGACTGCTGCTGCCGCTCGCCCGTTTTCACTACCGCAACCCTTTGGAGGACCGCAGTTGCAGCCATGAGAACTGCGATTGTGTCGGGTGCCAGCACGGCGCCCATGAAACAGCGAACACCTGACGGATGTGCAGTCTTGCCTTTTCGCGCTGCAAGCATGGCTCCGACATCGTGACATCGATGTTGCGACCGAACCAGTGGGGCGGTAGGCCGCGATCATGAGCACCCCGCGCGCACCTCGCGAAAACTCCCTGACGATGCCACAGGCGCGGGCAGCGATGTGTGTGCCAAATCTGGGCGAAGGGTCGGGCGCTTTCCAGCTCTTTGTCGAGGGGGATGCCCTGTTCGATGCGATGATCACGGAGATCGAGGGCGCGACCGAAGCAATCTGGATGGAATCCTACATCTTTGCCACCGACGAAGTCGGCGCGCGTTTTGTCTCCGCCCTTGCAGCCAAGGCGCGAAGCGGGGTTGACGTTCGGTTGCATCTCGACGCTTTCGGTGCTGGCCAGCGGGATTTCGACAAGTTTCGGCGGGAATTGGAACGAAGCGGTGTGCGGTTTCGCTGGTTCCGCCCCTTCGATCTCCGACACCCGCTGCGATATTTCCAACGCAATCACCGCAAGCTTCTCGTCGTGGATGGCCGGGATGCCTTCCTGGGCGGTTTCAACATTCGCCGGTTAAACTCGCGTCGGCTTCATGGTGCAAGCCGCCAGCGCGATACCCATGTGCGTGTCCAGGGGCCGTTGGCGACGCTTGCCGCAAGTCATTTCATTCGACTCTGGCGGGAGGCCCGCCCGCTTCCGGCAAACGCAATTCCCGAAGAGGCCGACGGCATCGAAGGACTGCTGGTGCCTAGCTATTCGCGCAAGTGCCAGAAAAGGCTCGCCTGTCTGCATGCGGGACTGATCGGGATGGCACAATCCTGTGTCTATTTGACGTCGCCCTATTTCAGCCCGGGCACCGTGGTCGACCGGGCGCTTCAGGATGTCGCGCGTCGCGGCGTGGACGTCCGTCTGCTGGTGCCACGCAGAAGCGATCCCCTGGTCGCCGGCTGGGCGACGCGGGCGGCATATGCGCAGCTTCTCTCGGCGGGCGTGAGGGTCTACGAGTACTTGCCACGTCAACTGCATGCCAAGACTTCCGTCGTCGATAATGGCTGGTCGATCGTCGGATCGGCAAACCTCGATTACCGAAGCCTGTTCATCAATCAGGAGCTGGTCCTCTTTGCGCATGACCGCGTTTTGGCCGGGCAGTTGCAGGCGCAGTATCTGCGAGATATTTCAGATGCCCGTGAAATCACGCTTCGGACCTGGCGTTCGCGCGGCTGGCGCGCGCGTGGTTTCGAGTTGATCGGATGGGCTGCGCGACGGCTGCTGTAATCGGCAGCGATGTGGGAAAGGACTGCGCTCAGGTGCCTGTTCTCGGTGATCGCGGCGTGCGTGACGCGTTGTTGGTGTGGATCAAAGATGGAGCAGGGCAGGGCAACGCCGTTGTGCCGAATCTGAATGCGCCCGTCGGGAAACTCGTAGGTGTCGGCGTATTTGCCAACCAGACCGCGCGTTACGTCGTTGACTTCCAGACGTATGCGCTTGTGATCGTACTTCAGGGTCAGATCCTTGCTGACATAGCGCTTGTTGCGCAGACAGAAGTCTCGGCCGCGATCGTGCTCACCGGCACTTTCGCATTCAGCATGTCTTCGATTGCGCGTCGCTCACGCAAATCCAGCTCTGTATGGGCCATGTCCGTTCTCCTTGCTTTTCAGCAAGATAGGGGATTTGTCGCAACCCAGTTTAGAATGTGCCCAGCGTACAAGTTTTTGGCGCATAATTAGATTTATGTTAAGTATTAAATCCATATTGAATACACTAAGTCTTGCAATAATATATTTTCGTATGTATATTGAATGTGTCTTGCGGAGGTTTGTTTACCATGTATTTCCCGGCCAAGAAACATGTCCTTCTCTTTGTGACCGCCTTGGCTTTTGCGCATATTTTTCTTCCCAAAAGCAGCCGAGCGCAGAGCTATCCCATCGATTGCGCAATACTCCTCTGTCTGTCCGGGGGTTGGCCAGCATCTGTCCCTTGTTCTCGAGCGCGCGCGGAGTTCATCCGCCGGATCACGCCCTGGCCGGTCGAGCCGCCACTGCAGATCTGGCGCTGCCCGATGGGTGCGACTTACGAGATCGAACCTCGGCCGCGCAGAACTGACCGGATCTTCGATGCCTTGTCCCCAAAAGATGATAGTCGGCCGCGCCAGTCCTTTCCCGCGAGCCATCATACACCTGAAGCAATGACAGGAGCGGCCGTTTGGCGCTTTGACGAAACCTCAGACGAGCTCGTCCCAGTGGATTTTGCCCTGCACCTTGTCCAAGAGCGTGCAGACGTCGACATAAGCGGCCCGGAGTTCAATTTCGTGCGCTCTATCCGAGTTTTTGACGTCCGTTTCGCGTCACAGAGACTAGCCGGAGAGAACGATCAGTGCCGACGCCATGCACTGGTCTACCTCGGCACATACAGCACGCAGGGCGAATTTTCATGGGCATTATCTGCACCGGCGGCTCTACCCGACGCTCATATCGGGCTTGAAGGCTGGGGATCGGATTGTCCGAACATCACTAATCGCTCGGTGTTCGTGGACTGGCGCGACTACGCGGGCAACTATGGGTTTGAGCAGGTGAACTACTGACCGGTTAGGCGTGCCACACATCCGGTGCAAGCGCCGCAGGCGCGAGCGATCCAAGCCAACGTCATCGGTTTCTTGCGGCACTTGCGGGCCGGGGTGATATTGAGAAGCCAGCCGTTAATTGCCTAGGTGACGGCTCTCGAAATTCCGTAAGCGTCCGGCGTCACTGCTCTGCCGCACATAGAGGGTGATTGATAGTGTCCACCACGAGATAGTGGACACTATGGTGGCGTTATGGCGCGTCGGACGAAGCGGCTTTGGACGGACGAGGAGAAGCGTTCGATCTGTTTGCAGACGACGGCGCCGGGTGTGTCGGTTGCGCGTGTAGCACAGCGCTACGCGATGAACGCCAACCTGATCTTCAAGTGGCTGCGCGACCCGCGCTATGCGCCGGAGGTCCCGGCGGAGCCGGATGCGGCCTTTTTTCTTCCCGTCGAGATCGTCGAGCGACCCATGCACGAGAATAGCGAAGCCGCCGCAGGTCCGGTGTCCGCGGCAGGCGCGATCGAGATCGATACCGCGGGTGGCCACCGGCTGCGGATCAGGAGAGCACCAAATTCCGTGGGGTGCTGGTAGCAGGCCGAAGCATTTCGGCGTAGGCTTCACCCATGGTAGACGACACATCATCGGAACCGAAAGGCGGTTCGGTCCTGCAGCTGAAGGTCAGGCTGCTGCACCTCAGTCCGATGGTCTGGCGGCGGGTTCTGGTGCCCGAGGTGATGTCACTGCGTGAGTTGCACGGCGTGCTGCAGGCGGTGATGGGCTGGGACGGCATCCATCTGTTCGAGTTCAACATTCGGGGCGTGAGATATGCGAGCCCCGATCTTTGTGGCGAGCCACCGAACGCGGCGATCTCGGCGTTCCGGTTTCGCAAGGGATCGAAGTTCCGGTATATCTATGACATGGGCAATTGGTGGGATCATGAGGTCCGCGTCGAGGATCGGCTGCCCCCCGTGAGCCGCAAGCGATATCCGGAATGCATCGGCGGGGCCGGGGCCTGCCCGCCCGAGGATTGCGGCGGGGTGGAGGGGTATCTCGCACGGCGCGAAGAGGCCGTCGGCTACGACGCCATGAACGACATGTCGGATTTGGCCGATTTCATCGATCAAGCGGTTTTGCAGGGCGACCGGTCCATGCTCGACGATGAAGACGAGCGCTGGCATCTGGAGATGGTGCTGGAGCGGACTGGCTCCCGGCTGCGGTTCCTGGAGGACAAGTTTTCACGCGGCGCGGTAAACAAGGGGCTTCGATCCGATGAACACCGCCGCCTGATGCACCAGCAGCTCATGTGACCGGATCCGGATCGGAAGTCAGCAGATCGGCCGCGAAGGCTCCCACCACGTCGCCATGGCGGTGTCGGACCTGGCCAAGGAGATCGCGCCCTTCGTCCCCGGTGACGCGGTCGAACTTGCGCCGCAGCATGGCGACGCTGGTCTCGGCATAGATGCGGGTCGCGCCGATATCCTCATGGCCGAGGAATTTCTGGATGTCGGTGATGTCCATGCCGTCCGCTAGCAGCCGCGTCGCCATGGTATGGCGCAACAGATGCGGATAGAGACGCTTCCCGATCCCGGCCTTGCGGGCGACGTCGCGCACCATCTGCCCGATGCGCTGGCGGGTGTAGACCCGGCTGCCGGATTTGCCCTTTTCGCGGCTGATGAAGAGCGGTCCCGCCCGGCGCTTGCCGATATGCAGGGCGAGGAGCCGCGCAAGTTCCGATCGGATCGGCACCTCGCGCCGCTTGCCGCCCTTGCCGCTCTCGATAACGACGACGCGCTCGGCGATGCTGACATCCTCGACGCGCAGGGCGACGAATTCCGAGACGCGCGCGCCGGTCTCCAGCAGGGTCTGGACCATCAGCCCGGTCTGGCCGCCGCCGGCATAGGCGGCATCGATGAAGCGCAGGGACTCTTCGATGGTGAGCCGCGCCGGAGCGCCACGCCTTTCCTTCGGGGCCGACAGTCCGGCCTTCGCCCGCGCCGCCTTGAACACCGCCTTGGTCTGCACGTAGTCGATACCCTCGCGGAGGAGGATGTCGGCGATCTCGTCGGAGAGGCGTTCGATATAGCCGGTCATCGGTTTGTATATGCTGTTTCGAGAAACAAATCTTCTTGCCGGATACGCCATCAACGGGCCAGAATCCAGCCTGGCGGGGAGGAAATCACCACACAGGTTTTCCTCTCTGCCAATTCTGGAAAATCGGCCCAGGAGGGGACCATGAAGATCGAGATCAGGCTGCGGATCGATGCCGGGGATGGCGAGGCATGTGACGAGGAGGTGCTCGTCCTCGACAAGCCCCATGACCGGCTCGAACAGATCGGATTGTCCCTCGACGAGGCCAAAGACCTGCTGGGCCGAGTGCAAGAACGGCTCGTCGGCGCGCAAGCCGGGGCCTACGCTGCCGAACATCGCCACTGCGGCGCGTGCGACGCGCCCCTCCGCAGCAAGGGCAAGACGGTGATCCGGTTCCGCACACCGTTCGGCGACGTGCCGGTTGCCAGTCCGCGCCTGCATCGCTGCGCCTGCGATGCCGCCACCACCCGGACCTTCAGCCCACTAGCCGATCTGTTCCACGAACATGTCGCACCAGAGATGCTGTATCTGGAGACGAAATGGGCATCGCTGGTCTCGTTCGGCGTCACCGTCGATCTGCTGAAGGACGTGCTGCCGGTCGGCGCAACCCTCAACGCCGAAACCGTCCGGCATCACCTCCACCGCGTCGCCGCCCGTGCCGAGGCGGAACTGGGCGAGGAGCAGTTTACATTTATCGAGAGCAGTCCGTACCAACGAGCGCGGCTACCCCTGCCCGAGGGCCCGGTCGTCGTCGGTGTCGATGGCGGCTACGTCCGCGCCCGAGAGCCTGACCGCGAGGGCCGGCAGACACATTTCGAGGTCATGGTCGGCAAGTCCATGGCCGAGGATCGCGGCGACCGGTATTTCGGTCTCGTGCAGAGCTTCGACCGGAAACCGAAGCGCCGCGTGCACGAGGTGCTGCGCGATCAGGGGTTCCAGATGAACCAGGAGATCACCTTCCTCACCGATGGCGGCGACAGCGTGCGCAACATCGCCGTCGACATGTCACCCTGCGCCGATCATGTGCTCGACTGGTTCCACATCACCATGCGCCTGACAGTCATGGGGCAGTATGTGAAGGGGCTTGCCCATAACCGGGAAGCCGAGGCCGCAGAGATCGAACGAACTCTCAAGCGCATCAAGGGCTTCCTGTGGAATGGCAATACCCGTGAGGCGCTCATCTGCGCCCGCGATCTGGAAGACGATCTCGACGAAATCGAGACGGATTATTCCGGCATGAAGGCTTTTCGGAAAAATGCCGCCGAGTTTCATGTCTACATCACCCGGAACGCTCACACGATCCCGAACTATGCCGAGCGGCACCGCTACGGCGAGCGCGTCTCCACCGCCTTTGTGGAATCCACCGTAAACACCGTCGTCGGCAAACGCTTCGCCAAGCGCCAGCAGATGCGCTGGTCAAAGCGCGGTGCCCACTTCATGCTCCAGACCCGGACCCGCGCCCTCGACGGCACCCTCAGAGGAAAGTTCGAGCAATGGTATCCGGGGCTCGCTGTTGCCACGTCCGATCAGCAACCTGAGGCCGGCCCAATGGCAGCATAGACCCCACGGAATTTGGTGCTCTCCAGGATCGGCTCAGCTCGTTCTTGGATCGGTCAAAGTCGGTGGAGGTCAAGCAGGAGATCGAAACGTGGGAGCTGGATGATCCCACCTGGGCAAGAATCGGGGGGCGTGATCTCGGTAACGGGGTGGCGGAGCCTGGGACACACCGATATCATGAACCATGATTGCGGGAATTGCGTGCTAAATATCTGTAATCGCTTGCCTTGATCTATCGTACAACTCACACTTAACTAACATTTTTTCCAATTGGAGTGAAAAGGCATGCATCCACTTCTTCATACAACGCGCCGTACACGAGCACAGCCGAATGGTGTTCGCCCCGTGAATGCAACCTACGACTTTTTAAGTGGCCTCTGGATTAGCCCGGAAGGCCCGCTGTGCTGTGATCCGAGTCATATGCCGATGAGCAAGAAGAATGACATTGAGACCGGCGAGGATCAGAAGGGCCAGTAAGTTGTCGCTGGATGTTCAGGTTCTTATCCTTACGAGCGAACTCGATTTCGCTACTGATCGGATTTGTCGTAAACTTTTAAACGATGGAACTGCTTTCCTGCGGCTCAATCGCGAAACTCTGTCAGAGGTAAGCCTCACACTTTTTCCTAAGGAAGGAATGCTTCTCTGTCGAAAGGATGGGCATGAGTGGCGCGTGGGTGAGAAGCTTCGTTCAGTATGGTGGCGGCAAGGTACCTTCGACCGCAATGTTGCTAACGGGTACACATCTGTGAATGAGCAGATGGAGAGGTCGCAATGGTCTGCGTTCATGAGGTCAATTATGGTAGCTGATGGCGCAACGTGGGTTAACGATCCCTCTGCGGTCTATCGAGCAGAGACCAAGGCCGTCCAGCTCAATCAAGCAGCCCGGATCGGTTTTGACGTTCCTGAAACTCTGATGACAAATGATCGTTTTGCGGATGTTGAGGAAAGAATTGGGTCTCAGGTTGCGTTGAAGAGCATAGATACGCTTCTTCTCAGGCAGGGGGATGATCAACTTTTCGGTTACACGACTCTTGCGGATTGGCGGACCGTCGCAACTGAACATCTGCATTTGGCCCCCGCGACTATTCAGGCTCCGCTTCTGAACAAACTCGACCTGCGTGTCACAGTCATTGGCATGCCCCCATCGGGTGGTCCGGTTTGATTGTTAGTGCATTGTCGGCCTCTGGTCCATTGGAACGACGCTCTCCGGTGCGGGTGGCCGATATCCCAGAGCGCTATGCGGCCTGACCGTGTTGTAGTGGACGCGCCATTGCTCGATCAGGATTTGTGCCTCTCGCAAGCTGTAGAAGATTTCGCCGTTGAGCAGTTCATCGCGGAACCGGGCGTTGAAGCTCTCGCAATACCCGTTCTCCCAGGGTGATCCTGGCTCAATGTAGGCCGTTTTGGCGCCGACGGCAGAGATCCAGCGCCGCACCTTCTGGGCAATAAATTCCGGCCCGTTATCGGATCTTATGTATTCCGGCGGGCCGCGCAGGATGAACAGGTCCGTCAACGCATCCAGCACGTCCGTGGAGTTGAGCTTGCGATCGACGCGGATCATCAGCGCCTCCTTGGTGTATTCATCGATGATGTTGAGCGTCCGATAGATCCTGCCATCAGCGGTGCGATCCTGTACGAAGTCATAGGACCAGACGTGGTTGGGCTGCTCTGGCCGCAGACGCACGCACGAACCATCGTTCAGCCAGAGCCGACCCTTTTTCTTCTGCTTTTGTGGAACTTTCAGCCCTTCGCGTCGCCAGATACGCTCAACCCGCTTGTGGTTCACGTGCCAGCCCGCGTTGTTCAGCAAGCCCGTGACCATGCGATAGCCATAACGGCCATACTTGCCGGCCAACTCGATGATGTCGTCGGTCAGTCGCCCTTCATCGGCCCGGCCCTGCGGCATCTTGCGCTGCGTGGATCGGTGCTGCCCAAGCGCGCGGCAGGCGCGTCGTTCTGATACGCCAAGTTCCTGCCGCACGTGGTCGATGCACTTTCGACGGCGTGAAGGGCTCAGAAGTTTCCCCGTGCGGCCTCGGTCAGAATGAGCTTGTCCAGCGTCAGATCAGACACCGCACGTCGCAACCGCTGGTTCTCCTTCTCCAGCTCTTTCAGTCGCGCGAGTTGAGATCGCCCCATCCCGCCATATAGTTTCCGCCACCGATAAAACGTTTGCTGCGTCACACCGATCTGACGCACCGCCTCCGCAATCGTCGCGCCCTGTCCTTGCAGAACTTCAACCTGCCGAAGCTTCGACACAATATCTTCGGGCCTTTCTCGTTTTCCAGCCATCGCTGATCCTCCAATTTACGGGACAATCTATCCCAGTTGGTGGACCACTTTCAGGGGGCTATTCCAAACTAGATGAAAAGTTGCACAAGATGACCACGGTATTATCCGTCGCGGTAGCCATTGGGGGGTTGGTCAGCACCACGATGTTGCAGAATATAAGCGGGTCTACAGCTAAATATGTAGCGATTGGTTTATATCTTGCCGCGACTTCTCTGTTAGTCATTGGAATTGCCTTGGGCTTCAATGGGCTTCTTCCGAAGAAGCGCTATGGATATGGTGCCGCTTACATGCGGTATGTCGCCGCTGGAGGAGAAACTGCCCGACAGGTGATGATTAAGGCAGCGCGAGAATTTGAACGTGACAATCTCATTCGGTCCAACGAAACCACCGCGGCTGTGGTGTCCATTCGAAATGGAGTGCTGGTTTTCGCATTGGGGATCGCGGTAAACCTCTATGCTTTAGCCACGGCCGAACCGGACGCGCCTCAAGAGCCGTCAATCATTCTTGTCGAAGCAGGGGCTGCAAGGGGGAGTTTAGCCACTTTGTGTCGTACCGTTACGGGAATATCTCATCAAAAATGGCGGGCAAGGAGTTCTGATCCGCGAGAAAGGCAGGAAACGTGCAATTTATTCACAACGATCTAGGTTCCCGACAACGTGGTGAGATTGTTGAAGTTACACTTACCAGCGGTGCCAACGTTCGCTTAATGACGAGTTCCAACTTTTCCAACTATAAGAATGGACGGCGGCATCAGTACATCGGTGGATTAGCTAAAAAATCTCCAGTTCGTTTGCAAATACCAAGTAGCGGTCATTGGCACGTCGCGATTGATATGCAGGGACTGCGAGGTTCGACACGTGCGTCCGTTCGTGTTCTGCCGAGTCCGTTGCCGGAAATCCGCGAGGCCCCCCTGAACTCCGTTCCCGGTCTAGTCCGAGACGTGCCTCCGGCGGTTTCGGAGGACGCGGAAGCCTATGATGTCTTCATTTCGCATGCCTCCGAAGACAAGGATTCGATTGTCCGCTCCTTGGCGGAAGCCCTTCAGGGGAAAGGGCTGGCGGTCTGGTACGATGAATTCACCCTTCGCATCGGCGACAGCCTGCGCCGCAAGATTGACGCTGGTCTGGCCAGAAGCCGCGTCGGACTCGTGGTTATTTCCCCTTCCTTCATCAGCAAGGGCTGGACGAACTATGAGTTGGACGGGATCGTCACGCGGTCTGTTTCCGGCGAACAGATTCTGCTGCCGATCTGGCACGAGATCACGAAGCAGCAGGTCATGGATTTCAGTCCTTCCCTTGCCGACAAGGTTGCGCGGAGCACGGCCATGCATACGGTCGATGAAATCGCGAATGAGATCTTCGGACTTCTGAGAGAGTAGGGCGTCATCTCTTGTTCCGGACAATTATCTATGCCGTTCCCGTTTCGGCAGGTATTGATCTTCGATGCTAATTTTCGCGGAGCGGTATTGTGAACCCGGGAGCCATTGAAAAACTGACCTCTGCTAAGAGCGAGCTGGAAGTCCGGACGATTATCGAGAACCGCGACGAGGTTCTGGGGCGGTTTTCTCCGTTCTTTCAACCTGAATCGGTGACTGACCTGGACGAGGGTGTTTTCCGGGATTTCCTGAGTATCGAGCACAATAAGCACTGGACGGGGCTGGAGCGTCAGCCGCAACTCTATGCGGACATGGACGGATTGCGGCAGGTGCTCAGCGTGCTGGTGGACGAGGCGCGCCCGATCCGTGAACGGGTTGATGCCGTGATCGAGGCGCCAGGCATGGGAGTGGCGAAACTCTCTGCCATCCTGCTGGTTGCCTACCCGGAAAAGTACGGGGTGTGGAACGGCACTTCGGAGAAGGCCCTCCGCTCTCTCCGGCTGTGGCCTGCTTTCAGGCGCGGCGCGACAACAGGGGAGCGATATGTTGCGGTCAATCAGGTGCTGCTCGATCTGGCCTGGAAGCTTCAAATCGACTTGTGGACGTTGGACGCCATCTGGTGGGGGATTGATGTGGATGGGGCTGCCCCAAAACCCGCGAGCGGGGCAGGCAAGGTGCGTATCGGCGACGGTAAGGCCAAAGCCCTTGCGAATATGAAATACTCGATCCTGAACACCGTGCAGAATGCCAATGGGCAGAAGGTGGAGGTGACGGTCAAAAGCAAAGATCTGAAGATGCTGGCAAGCGAGCTTGATGCACTGTTGCCGCGTCTTCTGGAGCAGCAGAAGGAGCGCTGCGCGATCACCGGACTGCCCTTTCAGTATGAGGGAGACAGGAACATGCTGCCGTCAGCGGACCGGATCGATAGCGGCGGGCACTATGAGGCGGCAAACCTTCAGCTGGTCTGCCGCTTTATCAACTTCTGGAAACAGGCAATGCCGGACGACGAATTCCGCCGTCTGATCGGGATCGTGCGCGATAGCAGTGGAGCTTGACAAAAACGGTCCTATGTGCCGGTGGCGCAAACATCAGATTTTGACCCGATTTTAAGCTATAGCTGACCCCAATTTGATGGTGATAGAGGTCGGCAGTGCGGAACGAAGCCGTTATTGTCAAAACACACATTTGGCGTTTATCATCTGGCAAAAAGGATCTGTTCCGTGGATTTGGTGCTCTCTCTTGGAACGATAATTCTTGTGAATGTCGCCGCATGGATAACGCCCGGTCCTAATATGCTCGCGGTCATGACTGCATCGTTAACGCTTGGCCGCAGGCACGGCTTGGCAACGGGTTTCGGTCTGGCATGCGGAGCGTTGGTCTGGTCAATTTTCGCAGTTTTAGGGGTAGCGATCCTATTTGATCTGTTCCCAAGAGCCGTGATTGCGCTTAAGCTCGCCGGTGCCACTTATCTCGTCTGGCTCGGTATCAAATGCATAAATGCCGCCAGAAAACAAGATAATGCCATGGGCTTGACCGAGGCACCGGACCGCGCGATCAGGCAATCGTTCAAATCAGGGTTCGTTGTCAGTATGACCAACCCAAAGGCTGCGCTTTTCTTTGGATCAGTTATGACGGCCTTTATACCGGCCACCGCGTCAAACTGGTTCTTGGCCTTAGTCGTTGTGATCTGCGGGCTGCTTGCGGTAGTCCTACATTCGATCACGGCGACAGTATTTTCCACTAGTGTCGCCATGCGTGTGTTTCATAGATTCCAAACAGCGATTTCCTATGCCTTCGGTGCAATCTTTATCGGCTTAGGTGGATCTATCGCCTACGCTGCGCTGCGTCGCACCCCGTAGGTTTAGGTTCAGAAGAGCCAATAGCTGCAATTTGTTTGAATGACCGCTGATGGACATAAACCCCATGACAGAACTTACCTGCCAAAAACGGCCATTTTTGCCGGTCCGCCCTGCCCTATGCAGGATCAACGACTTCGCCGTGACATAAACCCCCGGCAAAACCTTTGCGGTTTTGGTAGGATTTTGTCACAGTGCGGCATGATCATCGGATACGCCAGAGTCAGCAAGGACGACCAGAACCTGGATGCCCAAACCGACGCGCTGACAGCGGCCGGGGCTGGCAAGCTGTTTGCGGACAAGATCAGCGGATCGAAGCGTATCCGGCCCGAGCTGGACAGGATGCTGGACCAGCTCCGCGACGGCGACGTTGTGACCGTCACCAAATACGACCGCTTGGCCCGGTCGCTGAAAGATCTGCTGGAGATAGTGGAGACCATCGGCGAGCGCGGTGCCGGCTTCCGGTCCATTGCCGAGGACATCGACACCACCACGCCGGCCGGCCGCCTCACGTTCCACATTTTCGCATCCATCGCCCAGTTCGAGCGGGAGCGGATTTCCGAGCGGACCAGGGAAGGGCTGGCGTCAGCTCGCAAGCGCGGCCGGATCGGTGGCAGGCCCCCTGCACTGTCGCTCGCCCAAAAGATCGAGGTTCGGCGCATGAGAGATCAGGAGCAGCGGGGCATCCAGGAGATAGCGCGTTTGTTCAAGGTTAGTGAGCGGACGGTGCGGCGGGCCTAGGACCTGCCCTGACAAGCATCTGCATCGCGCAGCCTGAAATGATCTTTTATTACAAGTAAGTGAACAACCTGTGCCATACCCCAAAAAAAGGAGAAATTTGTGTCAGTCTATGCACCGCACCCGTGCCGGGGGATTTCTCGTAAAGGCGCGCATCCGGATCGGTGGTCGAGGCATGGGTGGTGTTGGACCGCATCTCGCCCTTGAAGTCGACCTCGGCATTGCGATGGCGGCGGCTGTTGCGGGGCATCGGGTCTGTCTCGGCTGGGGTCTCGGAAGGCGCGGGCTCAAGGGTGGTATCCGGGGCGGGCGGATCGCCCGGCCCTTCGTCGTCAGGCGGGGTCGCCTCGGCCTTCGGCTGGAAACTTTTCATCGACGCCCAAGCCTTGATGAGCGTTCCATCGACAGAGAAATGCTCGTCCGACAGCAGCGGCGCGACCTCGCGATGCGCCAGGATCGCTGCCATCACCTTGTGCGACATGTCCGTCGTCAGCAGCCGGTCCCGGTTCTTGGTGAATACCGTGGGGACCCAGACCGGATCGTCGATCCCGAGGCCGACAAACCAGCGGAACAGCAGGTTGTAATCCATCTGCTCCATCAATTGCCGCTCCGACCGGACAGAGAACAGGATCTGCAGAAGGCCAGCCCGGATCAAGCGCTCCGGCGGGATCGAGGGCCTGCCGAAATCAGTGTAGAGCGTCTCGAAATCCGCGTCCAAGCTTGCAAGTGCGTCATTGACCACCTGTCTGATCTTGCGCAGCGGATGTCGCGGCGGGATGCGTTCCTCCAGATCGACATAGCTGAACAGCGATCCGCTCGTCTCGTCCAAACCCCGCATGATCACCCCCGCCGTTTCCGTGCCGAGGATGAATCATGTTCTCAAACCGCTGTCGAGGCGGGACTATTTCAGCGGCCTGTTAGTGGAGGCATTCGCCATCCACTGCCGGATTGCATCCCGTCCCGAGTATGTATTGCCCTCGTCGATAACGACAGCACCCGGTGCGAAGTTTTCGGATATCGCTGCGGCATTGCCCTTTCTTTCATTGGCAAAATATGCGGCGATCGTTGGGGGCAGTTGAATGGTCATGAGTCTTGCTCGTTTGGCAATGCGGTCGTGTCGCGGAGTTGGTGGAAATTTAAGGGCGGCGTAATCTCCGGGTGAACTGACACCCACCCAACCGGCGGCGGCAACCGCCAGGGAGATCACGCCATGAACCAGATTACCGACACCGCGAGCTTTGCGCTACTGGCCGGAGAGGCCGGGTTTGATCCGATCGAGGAGCGGCTGCGAGCGAACGTCCGTACGACCATAGAGGCCGTTTTCGAAGAGGAGCTGGCCAGCTTTCTCGGTAGGCTTCGCTACGGCCGGGAAGACGGCGCTGCGAAGGGCTATCGCCACGGGCACCGGGAGCGGCAGCTCACTGGCACCTTCGGCACCGAGACGGTGCGGGTGCCGCGCGCCCGGATCGAGGGCGAGGACGGCAAGGTGACGGAATGGCGGTCGAAGGCGCTGCCCCGTTACCAGCGGCTGACGAAGAAGGCCGAGGCCCTGATCGCGGCGGTCTACCTCTCCGGAACCAACACGCGCCGGGTCAAGCGGGCGCTGTTCGGGCTGTTCGAGGGCGCCGTCAGCAAGGACGTCGTCAGCCGCGCCTGGCGCAAGGTCAAGGTTGACTGGGACGCTTGGTGCGCTCGCGACCTCGCCGGGGAGGACATCGTCCGTCTGATCCTCGACGGCACCGTGATCCGGACGCGGCTGGACCGGAAGGCCACGAACATCTCGGTGTTGGCGGCCATCGGCATCCGCCGCGACGGCCAGAAGGTGTTGCTTTCCATCAGGAACATGGGCGGCGAGAGCACGGCCGCCTGGCGCCAGTTCCTCGACGATCTCGACGCCCGCGGCTTGAAACGGCCTGAATTCGTGATCGTCGATGGCGCCCCGGGCCTCGAGGCCGCGCTCGTGGCGCTGTGGAGCGAGGACCTGCCGATCCAGCGCTGCACGGTTCACAAGCACCGCAACCTCTTGGCCCATGCGCCGAAGCACCTCCACGACGAGCTGACCGAGGACTACCGCGACATGATCTATGCCGAAACCGCCGCCGGGATCGAGACGCGCCGCAAGGCCTTCCTGCGCAAGTGGCGGCTCAAGTGCCGGGCCGTGGCCGACAGCCTGGAAGAAGCAGGCGACCGGCTCTTCACCTTCACCCGCCTCGATCCGTCGCAATGGAAATCGGCCCGGACCACCAACGCCATCGAGCGCCTGAACGGGGAATTCCGCCGCCGCATCAAGACCCAGACCGTGCTGCCCTGCGCCGAGACCGTGCCCATGCTGCTCTGGGCGCTGTTCGCCTCTGGCCAGATCCAGATGCGGAAGGTCGATGGCTGGGAGACCCTGTCTCAGCCCATCGAACCGATGCCTCTTGACCTCGCCGCCTGAGAAACCGAACCTTCATATGCCCGGAGCACGCCGCCAGGGAAATTCCACAGCTTTCGCGACACGACCGGCAATGCGGATTAAAGACTGTCGCCAAGAGACAGTTCACGGTTCGAGCACGAAATAATCTAATTGACAATTCTAGATAGCCATACGTAATAATTCATAAATAGCAAAAGCTTAGGTGGAAGTACGTGACAGAATTTTTTAACTTCTTGCGCGAAATACCTCGTTACAGCGAAACGGCCAATGGCATTAAACGACTCAACCAAAGATATAAACTGATTGTAGAGCCCTTCCTACCGCAAATCAACGGCTCCCGCGTGCTGGATTTGGCATGCCATGACGGCCGCTGGTCCTATGCACTTGCGGCGGCAGGTGCCCGTGAAGTAGTTGGGGTCGAGGCACGCAAAGAATTACTGGACCGATTTGAAAGCTTCCCGGATAACCATTTCAAAGCACGGGTTAATCTCATTTGCGATGACTTATTCAGCGATCTCGAAGCTCGAAACACAAGGGGAGAAAGGTTCGATGTCATTGCCCTTTATGGTATTTTTTATCATGTAATGGACCATTTTCGAGTGCTGTCGCTCGTTTCCAATCTGCGACCTTCTCTCATTATCATTGATAGCGAATTCATTGTCACTGACAACGCGATGATTCAGGTTCTTAAAGAAGAAGTATCGAACCCGCTAAATGCCATTTCCAAGGGCCCGAACCAGACACACACAATTGTCGGAGTGCCAAGTAAGCGCGCGACTGAGTTTATGGCGGATGCCCTGAATTATAACACCTTTTGGGTTGACCACGCGCTTCTTCTGAGGGGTGATCGTGGTGGGATGCACGATTATTTTAGAGACGGGCGGAAAATCCGACACACCTGCGGGTTATTTCCTCAAGACAATCGCCTTTAACAGGGCATTGTTGCAGAAAGGCGGCTTGAGGCGTGAGTTCCCCTTTCCCCTTCTGATTCAGGCCACGCGGACGATCTCGGCGGTGCCGAGGGCGTTGAAGCGGTTCATGAGTGCGATGCGGATGTGGATTTCGGCGGTCTGTCGGTCGGGGTCGCGAGCGGCGATGCGTTCGCCAAAGGATTTGAGGCAGCGCATCTTCGCCTCTATCCGGCTTCGGGCGTGGTATCCTGTCCACCGCTTCCAGAAGGCTCGGCCATAATGTCGCGTGGCCCGCAGGTTTTCGTTTCTGGCGATCGCGGCTGGGCAGTCTTCCTTCCACAGCCGACCATTCTTGCGGATCGGGATGGTTGGGACCGTGCCGCGCGCGAGGATCACGCTGTGGCACCGGCGCCTGTCGTAGGCCCCATCGGCGATCACGTTGCCGATCTCTTCGTACTCGGGGATCTGGTCCAGCAGATCTGGCAGGACGGGGCTGTCGCCTTCTCGGCTGGGGGTGAACTCGACCGCACGGATGTTGGAGGTGGCGGCATCCATGGCCAGATGGACCTTGCGCCATTGGCGGCGGCCCTGCACGCCGTGCTTGCGGGCTTGTCACTCGCCATCGCCGAGAAACTTGATCCCTGTGCTGTCCGCGAGCAGGTTCAGCGGCCCGCCGGTACGGCGATCCGGAATCTGCACCTGCAGGGTCTTCTGCCTGCGGCACAGGGTCGAATACTCCGGGACGGGCCAGTCCAGTTCCGCTAGGCGTAAGAGGCTGGCAACCATCCCTGAGGCTTGCCTGAGCGGCAGCTTGAACAGCATCTTGATCGACAGGCAGAACTGGATCGCCGCGTCCGAGAAAACCGGCGGCCGCCCTCGACGCCCCTCATGCAGCGCGTACCAGGCCATCTCCTTGTCCAGCCAGATCAGCAGTGACCCCCGCTTCCGAAGCGCAGAGTTGTAGACGGACCAGTTGGTGGTGTAATAGCGGGCGGGCTTGGGCTTGCTCATGCCACCCGTCTAACCGGATGGATTCGTGATGTGAATCCTTTACGGCAAGAGTTCTGCAACAACGCCCTCCGCCGCACTGATGGAGGGGGTTTTGGTATACAAATGTGTTTGTAATGGTTATTGAATAAGACCGACGATCGAGACATGCGCCGAGACGATTTACCAACCGACAACTGGAAGCTTGACGAGACTTTGACTCTGCCGTCCTGTTCTCGTCGTAGGACATCCACTGCATCTGTTTACAAAGAAGAACTTGCTACAGATGTAACGAGAGTGTTGAGGTTCCTTGTGCAGACACAGTGGGGCAAGTCGCATGAACGAAAGACGCAGAACAAGGACTTATGACTGGATTCACTCGAGCATAAATGTTGCCATCGGTATATTGATCGTATTAGTGGCCGAAGGCTTGGCGAGGCTCGTCTCGACCGAATTTTGGCCACTTGCATTGGTCATCCCGATCTTGGTCGCGTGCCTTGTCCTATTCGAGAAGGTGTTCAACGGACTGATCGACTGGGAGTTCCCGAAAGAGACGGATTCCCCGCGTAAGTTTGATTCGAAAGGTGATACACCCATTGTGCGGCATCTTAGTCTTCCAATTGGCATCGTCGTCGGTCTGCTCTTTGCACTGCTCGATTGGACTGACCCTGTCTTTTGGTGAATTGAGATCTTGTGTAGACTGGTAAAGCTGGCTGTGGTCGCTCTTTGAGAAACGGAGTCCGAGCGTCTACTTGGTCCCTCTTAACGGCTGAGGAAGAAGCAGCAGCGGCATTTTGTGACTGCAATTGCGTTTCCTGGAATGGCACTGCCTGCGGGGGTGCAAGATTTCTCACAGGAGTCGGAGGTGAAGCCATGGAACCTCTATGCCAAATATCCAGCGCGGTTTGAAGCCAATGCGGTCGATATCCTGTACGAACTGACCGGAGATGGTACTGTCGCAAACTTTCGACGTTTTGAGTGCGCATGATATGTTAGCGTTGTCAGGGAGTTGGCAAGAGGCGGTTGGCGTGATCGCGTTTAAGGGCGTGCACTATCCGAAGTCCGTGATCCTGCACGCGGTTTCTTCTACCTCCGCTACGCCGTCTCCTACCGTGACTTGGAGGAGATCATGGCAGAGCGCGGTGTGAAGGTCGACCATGCCACGCTGAACCGTTGGGTGGTAAAGTTCGCGCCGCTGATCGCGGCCCGGGCGCACGCGAGGAAGCGGCCGACCGCCACATCCTGGCGGATGGACGAGACTTACATCAAGGTGAAGGGCAAATGGACCTATCTTTACCGGGCCGTGGATCGCGACGGCCAAGCCCTTGATTCCCTGCTTTCCGAACGCCGAGATCTGTCCGCTGCCCGGCGCGTCTTCAAGCGAGCGATCGGTACCAACGGCGTGCCGGACCGGATCGTGATCGATAAGAGCGGTGCCAACCTGGCCGGCCTTCAGGCGGTGAACGTGATCCTGAAGTTCACCGGCAACGGGCGCACCATCGAGGTGCGGCAGGTCAAATATCTCAACAACATACTGGAACAGGACTGCTGTGGTTTGCGAGCTCTTGAGGAATCAAATGGTGATTTTGAAGTGTCATAACTGTACCCTAATGCAGTTCTCGCTTAGCGAATGGGAGTTCGGTAAAACGCCATTCTCTGCAGCCTGCACCCTCTGCGACTTCTCGAAAGCGTTCAGTACAAATGACGTTGGACGTCACTTTATCTCGCCAAATCGGAAATTCGGCCACCAACTCACCGCTAATGAAGCGTTGTGTTTGTGCGGCTTCGGTATACTTCGAGCCGTCGCCTCTCTTAAAGTCGTAGAATTTGGTTTTCTCTTTGTCCCAACTATCCTGACGGGCTAGCAGGTTGGTGAGATAGTAGGGACCTCCCGGTAATGGCCCCTGTGTCGTTTCATTCCAGACCTCAGGCAATTCAATAAACTCGAAAACGTTAGGGAACTCATTGTCCAAAGAGCTTTTTAGTTGGCCCGAAAGTAATGGCATCCGGTCCAGCATCACCGCAAAATCTTCAACAACATCTCGGCTCACATTTGCATCCGTCTTGACAACACAGTTAAGAGCCAACAGATGTTCAATTGTTTCTGAAGTCAGTCTGCCGCCTTCTCTCACAGCAGTTTCAGACCACATCCCACCGGATGTAAAAGCGATATCTCGCCCTGGAACCCAAGAGTCTTCCGGATAGGGCTGCTTAATGATTCCTGAGCGATCACGCGTCGTTGACCATGTATAAAAAATTGGGTCACCGAACTCAAAATTCATACCAATCTCATAATACGGACCCGCAAATACTCTATCCGTTTCCAATGTTTTTAACCTTTTCGAAAAACTGTTTCTCAATCTCTGTTCTCTCAGCAAAGGGAGAGACACATTCAACGATGATGATGTTGGAACCAGATCGCCACTCATGCGGCTCAAGCTTCCGATTTCCACTTTCAAAGCGGTCTTTCACCTCATCCGAAACGGAAGCCTATGCAAGGAAGGCAACTGGCTGTTTGTCCTTCATGTAAATCTTGAACTGCTGCAGCAATATCGCTGGCGTGACCAGGTCTTCGATATCGCTGATCTTCAGATCACGATGCGCTTTGCTCACCGTCATAAGCCAAACAGCCTGACCCATGCTCGATGCGAACGTGGCCGTATCGGGGAATTTCTTTTCGCGTTCGTTCATTAGAGATATTCTTTAATCACATGTTTCAGTAGTAAGAAAAACTAAAGTCACCACTGACACTGCTCCTACGCCATTCAAGCCCACCAGCACACTCTTAGCGAGTGTTTTCGGTTTGGCAACTGGCGATGTCCAACAAAATTCACATTCCAGAGTAAACTGGCCGGGAAGGCGAAGAACTGCACCACACCCACAACAACTATGCTGCGCCGACACGCCATATGCTATAGGTCCGATCCGAACGAAACGACTTCTCCGGATTTCTGCCAACGGCTGCTCGTTTCCGATCGAACGGTCGTTGCGCGATCGCGGAAACCTGACAGGGTTGCTGCTTCGTGATACACCGAGCGCATCGCACATCCAACTCACCGGCCAAACCCCTCGGTGCTTCGCCATCGAGCCAGACATTGTGGTTGGTCCTTGGCGTAGCAGGTCGCTGTTCCTAAGAAACACCCGCGGTCTCTGGGATGGGCGCCAATGCGTAACCCATTATTTTGGCGCGCCGTTGGAGGTTTGACAGCACACGTTGCCTATGTCGTTCGTCATAGGCCGCGGCACCCTGATCCTGATAGGTCATGCCATGGCGGATGGCATTGTAGAACAAGACTGCGATCTTGCGCGCCGTGGCCGTTACCGCCTTTTGCTTGCCTATGCGCGATGACAGTCGCCGGTAAAACGCACCCAAGGCCGTGTCGCTTTTACCAATCGTTACGGCGGCCAAGCGCAAGAGAGCGGCCGCACGACTGGACGACCTCCTTGTGCGCGATGACTGCGTATTCCACGGAAGATGGGCATCGATTCCACGGCATTGTGGGCAGCCATTCCACGCCTCGGGCAGTCTGGCCGACGGGTGCATTGAGTCAGGCTCGACCTGTGGGGTCAAGCGGTTTCATCGTGGCGGCGCGCTTCCGCATGCTTTCTCCGGCGAGGGGCAGACGGTGGGCATTGTGGACGAGCCGGTCCAGAATGGCGTCGGCCAGTGTCGGGTCGCCGATGGCGTCGTGCCAGTGCTCGACCGGGAGTTGACTGGTGACGATCGTGGAGCCACGGCCGTGCCGGTCCTCCAGGATCTCCAGCATGTCCCGCCGCTCAGTTGATGTCAGGACGGCAAGGCCCCAGTCGTCGAGAATGAGCAGGTCGGTCCTGGCGAGCGCTTTGAGCATCCGGGCGTGTCGGCCGTCGCCTCGTGCGATGGCAAAGGCCTCGAAGAGACGCCCCACCCGATGGTAGGCGACGGCGCGACCGTCGCGGCAGGCCTTGTGGCCGAGTGCGCAGGCGATCCAACTCTTGCCGAGGCCGGTCGGGCCGGTGATGAGCAGGTTCTCGTGGCGCGTGATCCATGCACCATCGATCAGGTGAGCCATGACGGCGCGGTCGATGCCGCGCGGGGTGCGCAGGTCGAGATCCTCGACACAGGCGGCCTGGCGCAGGGCGGCGAACTTGAGGCGAGCGGTCAGTCGCTTTGCATCTCGTTCGGCGGCCTCCCGGTCAACCAGAAGGCCCAGCCGTTCTTCGAAGCTGAGGCTATCGAAGGTGGCCGGGGCGTGTCGCTGCTCGTCCAGCGCCTTGGCCATGCCGGTAAAGCCGAGGGCGATCAGGCGCTCGGAAGTGGGATGGGTCAGCAAGGTGGGTCTCCTTTCAATGGTAATAGCCCTGTCCGCGGATGTTCGAATGCTGGAGAGGACGCTGTTCGGGGTCTTCTTCGAGGAAGGCAGTGTCGAGCCCGTTCTTCAGGATCGATCTGATGGAAGCGACGGAGCGGGCCCGAATGGATAACCCGCGTCGGCAGGCGGCATCGAGGCGGATGGGCTCATAGCTCCTGGCCAGGGCGAGAACGCCAAGGCAACTTCGAAAGCCTTGCTCGGGATGAGGTCGGTCGGCCATCACAGCCTCGCAAAATGCCGCCACCGACGGACCGAGCTTTTCGGCCTGCGCCAATACTCGGGCTGGCGTCCATTCCGCGTGGCGACGGTGGGACGAGGGCATGTGCTCTGGGACCGTAATGTGGCTGCGTCGGCCGGGGCAGCGCGGATGGCTGGCAACCCGTTGCCCTTTATGGAAGATCTCAACGACCGCTCCGCAGACGCGGACATCAACCTCCTGCCGGATCAGCCCGAACGGCACGGAATACCAGGAGCTGTCAACCTCGACGTGATAGTCGGGCGCGACGCGGGCGCGCTTCCAGCGGGCAAACGTGTAGGGCTCCGGCGGCAGCGGCTGGAGGTTCGGCCGGTCGATCGTGGCGAAGAGGTCGGCGCGGCTGGCGCCATAGCCGCGCATGACGCGCACGTTCAATTCGTCCAGCAACCGCCGGATCGCGGCATTCAGATCGGCCAGAGAGAAGAAGCGCAGGTTGCGCAGCCGCGCCAGAATCCAGCGCTGCGCAACTTGCACGGCGACTTCCACCTTCGCCTTGTCGCGCGGCTTGTAAGGACGCGCCGGCAGTATCGCTGTGCCGTAATGGCTGGCCATCTCGGCATAGGTCCGGTTCAGGCCCGGATCGAAACGATCCGCCTTGAACACCGCCGACTTCAGATTGTCCGGCACCACGACCTTCGGCACGCCACGCAGAAAGGCGAACATTCGGACATGCACACCAATCCAGTCCTCGAGGCTCTCGGACGTCACGGCCTCAGCGTAGGTGTAGTTCGAAGCTCCCATCGCCGCCACGAACAGCTTCATCGCCCGGACTTCCCCGGTCGCAGGATCAATCACGTCAACCGTGTCACCCGCAAAGTCGACGAAGACCTTCTCGCCGCCGACATGCGTCTGTCGCATCGTCGGCCGGACCCGGCCCTTCCAGGCCTCGTAATGCTCGCAGAACCACGCGTAGCCGAAGCCATAGGGATGGGCCGCACGATATTCCTCCCAGAGCAGGGCGCGCGTGACCGATGGGCGCCGCAGCTCCCGATCCACGACGGACCAATCGGGCACAGGGCGCTCCCCGTCCGGCACCGACGGCGCGGCCGGGAATAACAGCAACTCGAGGTCGTCATCGGACAGAGCGCCGGGAAGCGGCCAAGTCAGACCCGCTGTCCGCGCCCGCCCGAGATACGCCCCAACAGTTCCCTTTCCAAGACCAAGCGAGGCGGCGATCGCCCTCTCGCTCATCCCCTGCGCATACTTCAACCGTAGCACATCTCGTATCCGGCGCATTGACAGTCGTCCCGTTGGCATCTCGGCTCCCTCGCTCAAAACGAGGCTCACCATAGCTTCAGACTGTCGGCCAATCCGCCCACGATCGCGTGGAACGGCTGCCCATCATCGCGTGGAAGCGCTGCCCATGATCAGCTGGAATGGGCGCCCATCATCCCGTGGAACACGCACGATGACAGCAACTTGCCGCCCGATATCTTGTTACCTGGGGCCAGACACAGCCACGAGGTGAAGTGCTTGGCGCTCTTCCACGCCCGCAGGTCCGTGCCGCATTCGGCAACCAGCTTCAGCGCGAGTGCAGGGCCAAGCCCGTGGATCTGGGTGAGATCGGTGCCCAGCACGCCATAGAGCGCGGCGCGCACATCGAACGAGGGCGCGTTGGCCTGCTTGCGTTTGGTCCGTGCCTTGGGCAGGGCCGGAATGTGCCCATCGGCCTTTACGGTCAGTGCCGCGACGGCCGCCGCCAGCTTGCGGTCACAGTCCCCGATCTTGGCCTGGTAGACGTCGTAAAGCTCCAGCGACTGGTTCAGGGCGAAGATGTGTTCGGCCCGATCATTGCCGACAAGGGCTGCCTTGATTACCTCGATGGAGGAATGGCAGCGGATGTCACGGTATGCGGCCAGCACTTCGGGGTCGCGCTCACCGGCGACGATGGCACGGATGATGCGCTGCCGGTGGCCCCGGTGATATCCGACACCACGTGGTGCAACTGCAGGTTCATCTCCATCAGCGCCTTCTGCATGTGCTGGATATGGGCGGCAGCATATTCGACCAGCCGTTCCCGCTGACGCAGATAGGCACGTAAGGTGGCAATCTCGGCGGCGGGGCGGAAACTGCCCCGCAAGAGGCCATAAGAATGCAGCTGTAGCAGCCAGCCCGCATCGCTGACGTCGGTTTTGCGCCCCGGCACATTCTTGGCATAGCGCGCATTCACCAAGATTACGTTGAACCCGCGCGCTTCCAGAACTTCGAACGCCGGGATCCAGTAGACGCCTGTGGATTCCATCGCCACGCTCGTCACGCCGCACGCGTCGAACCAATCTGCAAGGTCGTGCAGGTCTTGGGTGAATGTTCCAAAAGCCCTGACAGGCATGTCGCAGGCATCGGGGTTCACCGCAGCCATATGCATGGTCGATCCGATATCGATCGCCGCTGCCGCGGGGTTGACCATCTTCAGGTCCGGGTGGCCACCGGTCGCACTCTTCGTCATGGCATCTCCTCCGACAGGGAAGAAGGGCGTGGGCCATGCAAGTCCGTCATCTTCCTAACCGGGATCGTCACAGAATGGCGTCACCACTCTCAAGTGCGCATCAGCCCATGTGCCACGTTTTTTAACGGGGTCTGACCCTCCAATAAGCGATCGGCAACTGCCCTTCAAGCCGCCGAGGATAGCACAGGCTGTTTATACCGCGCACAGGCGGGCTGCGGCCCGTGACGGTTTTTTAGTTTTTTAGATTTCGTGCTCAGCCTTGAGCTTCGAGACTTCACTCCGAGGGTTTCTGAGTGCTTTCTGCCCTCATGTCAGCTTGCCACGACCTGGAAAAGCCGCCAGACCTTTAGCTTAGGGTCGTTTTGGTGAAACTGAGGCATTGATGGGCGCCCATACTGGTAATGAAAGGGATGCGGAAATGCGAATATTTGGATATCCAACTGTGTCAATGGCGCGGCACCGAGCGGCGGCGCTGTTTGTGACACTTCTTTTGGCTGGTTGCGGAACATCCAGCCCGCAGATTAATCCCACAACCCAGCTTTCCAACGACCCAATTTTGAACAGTGTCTATGCGGTCTTTGAAGACGTTTGCATAAACAGTGCGCCAGGTTTCCGCGAGTATCAAATGAGCGCGGCGTTTAGGAGAAGCCAACTGCTGCTTGCTTCTGGAATGTCTTTCATAGGATCGAGCGAGGACGGTCAAAGATGCCGAGTGACGATCCAGAACTATGGAGCAGGGCGACCGAAACCGACCGTGGGCGACATAAATCGGATGGGGCGCCTCCTACAAGCACATTTGGGGGGCACATTCTCCCCCAAAAGCGCAGATGCCGGCGCAGGCAGTGCAAAAGTAAGTGCCAATGGCCAGATATATAATGTTTTTGCCTTCGTTGGGACTGACGGTGCGCTCACGCTAAGCGTGTTCGGCAGCAAGGGCATACGGCCGCTCCTTGGAGGGAGTGGACAGAACATGGGGCAGCGCTCTCTGTATCAAGCCGCGGCGCAAGCTGACCGCGGATCAGGCCCAAAAGGTTGATGCGTTGAAGACTGGATCACCAAGTTTTGCTACGATGCGACACTTGGCAATGCGGTTCCGGGGCATTTTGCGCGGAGAACACTCCGCCCCGTTGGACGCATGGATCGACGACGCCATCGAGACGGGTATCCCGTCGTTCATGCGGTTTGCCCGGACGCTGCACCGTGACATCGATGCCGTGCGCAATGCCATCGAACTTCCGTGGAGCAACGGTCAAGCGGAGGGTCAAATCAATCGCCTGAAGACCCTGAAACGCGCAATGTACGGCCGCGCCGGACCAGAACTCCTCAGAGCCCGAATGCTGCCCCTCCGTCAACACAGATTGAGGCGGAGCCATGTGCGACTGGGTGGTGTTTCTGACCGTCGGAGCGACCGATGCGGCAGGCTGGCTCAGCCTGTGCTTCGTGCTGGGTTTCTCCACGATCTTCATGATCCTCGGGGCCTCGGCCACCGCCCTCGGGCAATCCTTGCTGCGCTGGCGGTACGAGCTCAATATCGTGGGGGGCGGGATCATCATCCTCTTCGGGCTGTTCATGCTGGGGGCGGCACGCATTCAGGCGATGGAACGCGACCTCCGCCTTCAGCTCGATCTGCCAGGCGGACGGCCCATGGCCTCATATGTGCTTGGCCTCGCCTTCGGCTTCGGCTGGACGCCCTGCATCGGCCCGATCCTCGGCGCGATCCTCACTGCCAGTGCCGCCAGCGCCACAATCGGGCAGGGCGTGGCGCTGCTCGCGATTTACTCCGCCGGGCTTGGCGTGCCGTTCCTGATCGTCGCCGGCTTCACAGATCGACTGACGGGCCGCCTGCGTGACGCGGGTCGTTTGGGGCACCGTCTGCACCAAGGTGCCGGCGTGGTAATGATCCTTATGGGGACCGCCATGATCTCCGGTCAGCTCAGCGCCCTGTCATACTGGTTGCTCGATGTGTTTCCTGTGCTGGGAAAGATCGGGTGATTGATGCGATTTGCCCTTCTTTTTGTCAGGGAAACAAGGCTTCCCCCGATATTGAGAGTTCCAACTCTCGCCCGCCGGATCATTTCGCGCATCAAGCCGCCTGGATTGCGCACAGGATATGTGGGATGATCTCGTCCAGCATCTACCAAAAGAAGGCAGAGTGCCAACCCGTGATCGCCCAAGGTGCTCTGGCCCTCAAGCCAGACTGACGGATGGATATCGAGCATGGGCAATAACTGCCACGCCGCCTCGATGATATCGCGGTCTCTGAGCGGCCAGTTTTCTTGTCTGCGGGCGTCAAGCATCATGCGCAGTCCATCACCCGCGAGATTGTAGAGGTTCTCAGGCGTCAGAATGGGCGACGCGGAGCAGGGCGGTGATGACGGTGCCTCACTCTCTGAAATTTCCTCGTATCTTGCGGCGTTGTCCACAGCAGAAAGCGCTTCTACATTTTGAAATTCTTCTTTGGTTTTCTGTATAAACGGCCGGAAGTTTTCCGCCGGTTCGCCGGAAGAAAGCCCGTGCTTTTCAAGCCAGTCATCGATGCGGCTGCATAGATCAGAACTTGCCTTTAGATGGGCGGTAAGCCGGTCCAGACCGAGACGGATCAAGGCATCACTACGTGGCCAAGCCGCGAATTCGGCGAGAACGTCTGCAATTTCTGGGTCCTGCTCGGCACCGGCGGGTAGAGCGGAGATCGCCCGGTTCATGTGCCGCAGCCGCAGGGACCGAAGATCCTTCAGCGCGCGCAGTTCGGTCCGTTCCGCTCGAAGCCGCTCGCGTAGGGCGATGAACTCGTCCAGCCGCGCGATCAGCGGTGTGAATACCAGGCCGAGCCTGGCACGGCCATAACGGGCCCCGTTCGCCGCGACGCGTTTCACGATCAGGCCGAGCCTGGCCAGTGCGGCCTCATCCGTGCGCAGCTGGCGCGGTGTCTTGCCCAACTCGACAGCCGCCAGGTCTTGCGCCCCAAAGAACACCGGTTCCCGATGCGGGGAGGTCCAGTCGGAGGCGCGGGTCCGCCCGATGATGTAATTCAGCACCGCGAGGCGCGCCGGGCGCAACCCGATATGCGGGGCGATCTCTGAAATTAGCGCGATGACAGCGCCTTTGGTCCAGCCGTCCGGCAGGGCAGGGTGGTCTTGGGTCAGATGCACTATCTTGTCCTTTTCAGCGTGGGACAAGGCCGCAACAGGGCATTCGCATCCCATGGAGAGATGCGTTTTTTCGTTGCCTTGACTGTCGGGACTGCTAGAACACGGTTACAGTGTGGTTTGACCTATCGGAACGCCAATTCCGTTGTTCTTTGAGCCCCTCGCATGGTTGCCGCCTTGCGGGGGTTTCTTTTTTGAGTGTCGTTTCCTTTTGCGCGGCAGGGGTCAGTAATTGACCTGCTCAGATCCGTAGGTGCCCTCGTGATCTTCCCAATCGACAAAGACCGCGCGAACCCGGATACTCGGACAGAGGGTCCCAAAGCCCTGGTCCCCATCAAAAGCCGGGGGTAGCTCGCCCGGTGATGCAATACGCCACCGGAACTGCCCGGTGCTGTCGTATGAACCATGCCGGATCAGGGCCGTGCGACGGCAATGCTCGCCTTCACCGACCACGCCCTGGGACAAGGAGGCGTCGAACACATCAATGGAGCGAATGAACGCAAAGGCAGACCCGCTGACATCAATATCAGCCCCGCGCCCGACCGCTTGCGCGAGATGGAGTGCTTCTGTCTCCGGGGCCAGGGAGACGGCTGGCTTGGGGTTGAACCCCGCCAGTCTGTGAAGGCGCGCGACCGGGTCCGGCGCTGCAAGCGCCGCACGCATCGGGCAGCGCCAGATCTGCAAAGGCGGCTCGACCGGCCAAGGTGTAATGCGGCGGATGAACTCTGCGCGTGCCCGGGCACAGGGAACCGACGCGGGCCAACCGCCGGCAAGGCACAAGAGGATCGCACAATCGATCTGATAGCCTTGTGCAGCGGCGGGTTTGGGCGCAAGCGGCACAAGGCCTATCGCGACGATCGCGGCCGTTGAGAGAAGTCGCTTCATGACAGAGCCCCGCCGCTAACCCGTTGGCGCATAATGATAGTTATGTTAATTGTGTCACAATTACTGACATATTTTGCGCGTCGTTTCATTGGAACATCTCCTGGTAAGCGTCAAGCACAAGACGGACTTCGGCCTGCGCGGAAGCTGATGCTGCGGCGAGGCAATTCAGATAGGTTTGTGCTTCAGGTTCGTTTTTCGGGGAAGTGCTTGAATCTCGTGAATTCCGGTCATCCGACAACAGATTTCTCGGGGTTTTCTGACATGGCGCTGAGCATATTCTTTTATGTCCGATAATGCAAACTTATCGGACATCATGGCAAAAGATAGAGCGAGGCGTTTTCTGTGCTATTTTCTGGAGCAAAGCGCCGCGATGGTTTAGGCTTCAGTCATGACATTTGCCCGACCGGAACACTCCATCGACACAGACACTCTACCCCGGATGCCCGCATGGGTCACCTCGGCACGTCCTGAAGCCTTTGAAGATGTGGCGTTTTTATCAGGCGCGGCGCTGAACCACCTGCATCTTGTGTTGGGACGCGAAGAGGTCCCCAAAGCCTTGTTGCGGGATCGGCTGGCGCTGCGAGCGGCCGAGGCATGTGCCGGGTTTTCTGGTCGTCCGGAAAGAGCCCCAGAGCTGCGCGACGCGATTCATCTTCTGCGCCCTGGCGATCTACCTGGTCCCGCGGGGGAAACTTACCTTGCCTGGCGTCGCGCGGTGGAGCGGCCGGTGTCGATCAAGGCTCTGGGCCGAGCCTTGCCGATCTTGGAGTTGGGCCAGATTGCTACATGGCTCGATACGGGGAAGGGAGCGCCGGTGACCCGTGCCGCGATGGCGCTGGATGCTGTCCTGACGGAGGCACCCCGTGCCGAAGTCCCGGCGTTGATCCTCGCGGACGCCGCCCTCGCCCAGGCGCTTGGTTGGGATCATGTCGTGCCGCTGCTGGCCGCGGGTTTGAAACGCACAGACCTGCGCAAGCGGGGTGACGATTTGCGCCTAGCCTGTCATCGCGCAGTGACCGCATCCGCGGTCGAGGCCGCGCGTCTGGCTGTCGATCTCGCGCGTCGGGCTTCGCTTTTGAAAGGAGTTGCACCAAAGCTTCGGGCCAAGGGGGCAGGGGCGGCGGTGAAAATATTCCTGACGCAGGACGCCGTGGCGCCCAGTGCCCTGCCTTTGCCGGACCGCGCGGCGCGGCGGCTCTGTGACCGGCTTGTCGATCTCGGCGCGGTCCGTGAGCTAACCGGGCGCGACACATTCCGGCTCTACGGGGTGTAGCCATGAGCATGGACAGCGAAAGTGGGAACCGGTTTCGCGGTTCGGACATGCGACCGGAAAGGAAGTCGAAGGATCGACCAGAAGCTGAGCTTGATCGCGAGTTGCTCGACCTGCCACCGGAGTTGCGCTGGCGGGAATGGATGCGCCGGATCGAGGCGGTGCTGTTTGCCTCTGCCTCGCCTGTACCGCGCGAGGATCTGGCGCGCATAGTGGGGCAGGGGACTTCGGTTGATCTGCTGTTGGAAGACCTTGCCGCTGATCTGGAAGGGCGGGCGTTCGAGATTGCCATGGTCGCAGGGGGGTGGATGTTCCGGACGCGGCCTGTTTACGCGCCTGCGATCCGCGCCGCAGCGGATGTCGGAGACCAGTTGCTGGACCTGAACGAGTTCGACGTCGCGATTTTGGCGGCCATCGCCTACCACCAGCCGATCACCCGCGATGGGCTCAAAGACATCTTTGGCAAAGAGATCAGCCGGGACCTGATCGGAAGGCTGCATGCGCAGGGTCTGATTGGAACTGGGCCGCGCGCGCCGCGTCGTGGTGCCCCCTATACCTTCGTGACCACAGACGCGTTCCTCGCAGCTTTCGGGCTGGAGAGCTTGCGCGACCTGCCAGATGCTGAACAGCTGAATGATGCCGGGCTGGCCGCGCGCGCCTGAAACTCACCGGGAATTTTTACAGCGCTTGCCGCTGCTGATCGAGCCGCGCGGCCGCCTGAACGAGATCCGCCAAATGCGGGCCAGCGGTGGTAGAGCAAGGCCCAGCTTTGGGCCGAGGCAGGACGGCATCGCTGAAAGATGTGACCAGTCCGCTCCAAGCTGGCGCAGCCTGAACGACGCGTTTCCAATAGATAATCGCGGAACTTCTTCTCTTTTCGAACGGCGTCGACCGCCCTTCCGCCAATTTCTGAAACAGCTGATAGCGATCCCGATGAGAGAGGCGCGCGATGGACATTGGCCGTCGACTAAATTGAAAGCAGGCTGATCCAAGAAGGTCCGGGAGTGATCGCCCCTCTGCCATTCGATGCCCTGATGCCTGCAGACGAAGCAGATCGTCGATCAGACGCTCAAGACGCCGAACCCCATTGGTGGCAGGACGGATGCGTTTGCAGAGGGCCGCGCCGCACCAGGCGCAGATCTGATGCGGCACAAGACGCTTCTGGCTGAACGGAGCCAATCCTTGTCCGCAGGATGGGCACCTGTCCCGAAGTCGGCAGCCGTGGCGAAAGCAAGAAACGCGTGTCGCGAGGCGCCAGTCTCGGCGAAAATAGGGCGTTTCGTCTTCCGTCAGACAAGCGGGACAGAACTGCAGCCAGGTAACCTGCCTCCTGGGTGCGCAACTCTGCTGAGGCGATGCCCGCAGGGGCAAACGCAGCCGGGCCAAGGGGTCAGGGGCAATGGTCAGAGCCGCGATGTCTTCCACGGGTATGCCGGTATGCTCTCGCAGAAACTGCAGGATGCGATCGGGCAACGCCCGATCAAGCCGCGCCGACCAGTTCTCACCCGGCGCTCCGAGAAGCGTGCCAAAATAGTGCGGAGGTATGCCGTTCGCGTAGGCGAGGCGGTGCAGCCAACTCGACAGAAGTTCACCTGGTGCGGGCATAATGCTCACTGGCCAACGGCTTCCCGCCACACTTTCATACCGCTCTGCAGATGTGACGGATATCTCGGTCGGCCCAAACCTCATGTCATATCGTGACGCAAAGCGGAATTACGGCGCCTCGAGAGAGGCACATAGCCGAGGTCCCACAGGGTTGCGCCCGTGATCCGGCCCTCACCGCGCGAGATTGCCGCCACTGCGGCACGGGTGACGATCTCGACAACCTCGCCGATCAGCCCCTCTGACAGATCATGGATGATCTTCGCCAAGGGTTCGCGCGACAGATCGGAGGTGTCGGCGAGCGGCAGACTGGCTTCCAGGCTGTCGAGAAGCGTCGCGAATTCCTCGTCATACGGCCATCGTGGAATGGGGATCGTATCGAAACGTGAGCCCATTTCGTCGGTGTCATGCACCGCATCGTAGATCGCGATTTCGCCGACAAGGACTGGTGAGATGTCATGCACCCGTGCGATCCGCCGCAAGAACGAGAAGATGGCCTTCACATCCTGGCGCCGCCCGCGCAATGCGCTGTGGAACTCGTCGAAGATCAAAAGGCGCGGCTTCAGGCGCTCCAGAAGATGATCGACCTGATCGCCGGCGCGGGACAGGCTGCGCCAGCCCGCGGCTTGTGGCGCGCGCAATCCGGACAGGATGCTGGCATAGAAATGCGACAGGCCTGCACCTTCCCGGGTCTGGATCACCCACACCTTTTGCTGGTCGGCGGTACGCAGATGTTCGATGGCGAAGCGTTCGGCGATCATGGTCTTGCCGTTGTGGTAGGGACCGGCAAGCAGCAAACCGCGTGGGCGCAGCGATGGCGGTCGCTCGAGCAGCAGTCGCATCGCGTCATGCGCCGCGCCGGCGGCCGGATGGCTGATCCAGCGCGGCGCGCGAACATGGGCGATCCGCACTGCGTCATCGGCCTGCAAGAGCGGGATTATGGCGGGCATGAGGTGATCCGGCACCCTACCAATCCTCGACAGGGAAGACCCGCCGAGGGCGATCCGGATCGAGCTTTTCTTGGGTCGGGACGGAAGGCGCGGCGAAGTCGGCATAAGGCTTCTTTGCCTCGGCGGCATGCCGGGCGCGGGTCATCTCCTTCAACCGGCTTTTGGGGGTTTTGGCGGCGGCAGCAGTGGCTGCGATTTCGCGTCGGATGGCTGATGCCTCCTGCACAGGGCGCCGCTGGATTTCACGCCGCTGCTGTCGATCCGCCTGGTGCTGCCAAAGCGTGATCGGCTCGGCCAGTCCGTCCCGTCGCCTGACCGGCCGCCAGGCCTGCGTATCCGGATCCTTGACGTAGACATGGCTGATGTCGCGAGGATCATAGCACAGATCGAGCGGCTCCAGCCGGTCACGACGCGCAACCAGCGGGCCAAGCCAGGGCTCGAAATAGTCGATGGCGAAGAGACTGATGCCCTGAGGTGAAATTTTCCGCGTCTTGCGTGGCAGGAAATTCAGCAGCACATCGACAGGCGCATCGATAGGCCGGTCCTTCGGCTGGAACCGATCTTCCCACTCTTTCGCCGGAACGGTCAGCCTGCGCGCATTCTGGCTCAGGTTGTGGTCGATGATCGCGAGCGCGATGCAGCGTTCAAGATCCGCGAAGCTGAGCCGTGCCCGCGCTTCCGAGGCATAGTCGCCCCGATCCGCGATGGAACGCCCCGTCTTGCCGGGCAAGGCGCGTAGCGCGGTGTTCACTTTCCCAAGCAGGCGTTCCACGACTCCGCCCCGATGCACGGTGCCCTTGTTCCGCATGCGTATGGCGATGCCATAGTCCGCGCATCCTCTGCTGAAGGTGCTGCTCTGGAACTCCTTGGCGGAATCGACGACGATTTGCTTCGGGCGACCGTGCATCGGCCAGGCATGATCGATACCGCGTTCTGCCAGCCAGTCAATCTTGCAGCACATCGCGTGCGCCAGACAAAGCGCGACAGACAGTCGTGACGGCCGCTCGAGGGTCAGGCAGAAGCCGATGATCGCGCTCGTGGCCACATCTGCAGCGATGGTCAGATAGGGACGACCAACGAAGACACCGTGGTCATCAATCACCTCAACAAATTGGATGTCTGCCGGCGTGTGATCGATCTGGACAACGTCGAGCGCGTGGTTAGCCCGGATGTAGCCCGGTCGCGGCTTCAGCCGGTGCAGGTGTTTACCATCCGACAGGCGGCGGCGGGCAATTTCTTCCGGGGCGAACAGAATGGGGATCCGCCGGGCGACAGTGACATAGGCGGGTGGAGTGTGCCCTTCCTCTGCGCAGCGGGTGCGGATCTCTTCAACGATCGGTGCAAGGTCCGGCTGCTCCGGGCGCAACCACATCTCCCGCAGGGTCACCGCGATGATGTTCTCGACTGCGGGGTTGATCCTTGGTTGTCTTGTTCCACTCCTTCGCGGCAGAAGGGACGATACCCTGCGCTCTTCCCGATACCGCGCCAGATAGTTGTAGACTTGGCGTGTCGAGAGCCGCAGCTCGGATGCCGCGCGCATCACGGCCTCACGCACCGGCGCCGCTCCGTCAAGAATCCGGTCCAACTCGCGCGCGGTACGCGTCGCCTTGGCCCACGCTTCATCCGAGGCATGCGCTTCGCCGGACGTCATCGATATGAAACTTCCGAGACCGGCTGGGTCATGCGCCAACAGGGCGGCCACTTGCTGAAATACGTAGCCAAAATTGAAGCCTTAAGCTGAAAAATGATGTGTGCTTACCCCGTATCATCCAGAAATCACGTAATAATCATGTGCTGAAATGGTGAAGAAAATGCGACATGTGGTTCCTGCCCGGTCCGATAGAAGAGGAGCCGGATTTTCTGCCGCCCAGACCAAGGGCAGAGTTGCGTGAAACTGCAGTCCTCGACGATTGGCGATGCGCTGAGGCGGGCAGTGCCGCCCGTCTTGCCCGCGTGGCTGGCCGGATCGGCGCGCTGGACGACCGGCTGCGCCGTGGCCCGAAAGGTTGGCGGCACAGGCTCGCGCTGATGGAGGCGGCAGACCTCAGCTGGTTTGTAGGCGACCGAATTGGCCCGGATCGGCTGGCGCTCTGGAAATCCATGCGCTTGTCCGGCGTGCAGGACGACACCGCGGCGCTCGCGCGTGTCGGATGGGCAGTGCGGCGTCTTACAGGCGGCCCTGGACCGGAAGTGGACCTGTCCGCCTTCCTCGACCGCCGCGACCCCGAGGACCTCGGCGTTGAAGCCGAACCGTTCGCGGATCGCGCGGGCGGTTGGCTCGATCTCATGGCGCAAGCCGCCGATCTTCACCCAATCACGCGCGCTTGCATGGGCTTCCATCTCTGGAGTCTCGCGGGCCTCGGGCAGCACGGCGACCGGATGGAAGCGGCGGTCACAGCCGCACGGATCGTGGCCAGTGAGGGCAAGGGGGCGCTCTTCGCGCCTTTGGCCATGGGCGGGGCAGGAGGATTGCGCTCCGGTGGCCCACCCGCTGACCGTCTGTCTCGTTGGCTTGACGGGATGGAGACTGCATGCCTGACCGCAATGCGTCACCTCGATGATATCGAGGCATGGTCGGCGAGGGCGGCAGCCGAGATGAGCCCGCTTTCCGGCCGCACGCCCCCGGCCTTGTGCGCGGTACTTACCGAATGGCCGCTCGTGTCCGCTCCGATGGCCGAGGCCCTGATCGGCGCCAGCCGGGCTGCCGTCCAGCGCAACCTTGCTTGGATGGAAGCGCGTGGTCTGATCCACGAGATGACGGGGCAGGGGCGGTATCGGATGTGGAGGGTCGCAACTTAAGCCGTGCTCTTTGTCGGGGGGCCGACAGTTTATGTTAGAGTCAACGCTTCTGTCCGCCAAACTTGCAGAGAATTCGCGCATCGAGGCCACTTTGATGAATTTTGCTCGAAGCACGAATGTCCGCATGGATGAAAACGAACCGCCCGTGTCCAGTCTTCGTCTCTTGCTGCGGCTTATAAATGCGTGGCCCAGCGAGGATGGCTCTCGTCAATGATCAAGGCATGGCTGTGCCTGCGATGTCCCCTTAGGTGGGGATGGTCGAGTGGCAAATTATCGTGGGTGTGCTCAAGCTCAACGGGATCGCCGGACGGCCAGATTTTCAGCGCTGCGAGCATTCCGAAGGCGGCGATGAGGGCCAGTCCGATCAGTGCGGGAACGACACCATAGACCGTCAGCAGCCATCCCGACAGCGGATAGGTCACAAGCCAGCAGGCGTGGGACAGCGCGAATTGCGCCGCGAAGAGTGCCGGGCGGTCCCCGGCGTGTGCGGAACGGCGCAGCAGTCGGCCAGAAGGGGTGAGGACAGCGGAATATCCGAGCCCCACCAGCAACCAGGCTGTCAGAAGGATAGACCAGCCAAGGCCTGCTCCAAGGACCGTCAACGCCAGACCGACCAGAGTAGCCACCATCAGCGCGGCTCCGCCGAACATCACGGGCCGGTCCGGCAACACATCGAGAACACGCGGCAGGACCAGCGCGGCGATCATCGACCCTGCGCCGAAGGCGAACATCGTCCAGGCCAGAGCACTTTCCGAAAGGCCGAGCGAGCCGCGCACAAGAACGACGGTGTTGACCAGCACCATCGCACCTGCCGCCGCCGCCGCGAGGTTCAATGCCAAGAGCCCGCGCAAGCGGGGCGTGGCCAGATAGATGCGGATGCCGCGCGTAGTGCAGTCATAGACACCGCGCGGCTCGGATGGGCGGGGACTGGGCAGCACGATCGAAACAACCAGAAGGGCCGATGCGGCGAAACCGAGGACCGTGCCGAGGAAAAGCGAATTGTAGGACATCACCGCGAGCAGAAGGGCCGCCAGCGTCGGGCTGACGATGTTTTCCAGATCGTAGGCCAGCCGCGACAGCGACAGCGCGCGGGTATAGCGCGCCTCTTCGGGCAGAACGTCCGGGATCGTCGCCTGAAAGGTCGGCGTGAAGGCGGCGGAAGCCGATTGAAGAAGGAAGATCAGGACGTAGACCTGCCAGACCTCGGTCACGAAGGGCAGTGCGAGCGCGACACCCGCACGCACCAGATCGAGCGTCACCAGAAGCGCGCGGCGCGGCACGCGGTCTGCGAAAGCCCCTGCAATGGGCGCGATGCCCACATAAGCAACCATCTTGATGGTGAAGACTGTGCCGAGGACCAGCGCCGCCCCGTCGCCCGAAAGATCAAAGGCGAGCAGGCCGAGTGCGACTGTGGCGAGTCCGGTACCCAGAAGGGCTATGACCTGTGCCAGAAACAGGTGCCGATAAGTGCGGTCGGAGAGAATATCGAGCATGGTCAGCCTCAGAGATATCGGGCGATCGCCCGCAACTCGGCGCGATCAGTTTCAGAACTTTCAACGTCGATACAATGGTCCATGTGATCATGGATCAGCGCACGCTTGGCGTTCGTCACGGCCTTTTCGACCGCTTGCATCTGCTGAGCAATCTCCAGACAGGGTTTGCCCGCCTCGATCATTTCGATCACGGCGCGCAAATGACCGTCAGCGCGTTTCAGCCGGGCGACAAGGGCGGGATGGGTTGCATGGACTGGATGTTTTGTCATAAAGTAGTTCTATCCCCCCCGGGAGGATAGAACAAGATGGTGCCACGACGCACCACGCTAGAGACGGGCAGAAACTATGGATACCTTGAGGACAGTTGTAAACGCCGCGTTTGCGACACTCTTATGTTTGGCCGTACTCCTCTGGTCTGTGGTGCCCGCTACCTCGCACGCGCCCTCAGTCTTCGGCGTCCTTCAAGAGCACGCAAAAATGGTTGCTGAGCACGGTCATTCGCATGGACTGGAAGAAGACCTCGCCTGGGCCATGCATGGACATAGCCATGACAGCATCGATCACGATCACAGTCAGGCGGTCGTGCCTGGCCCCGACCGATCGCCGCACCCGCTCGATATTTACAGAGCCGCATGGCCGTTGAGTTCGGCCACGTCTAACACCTTACAGACATACCAAATCGAACGACCTCCGCGCGTCTGATCGACTGCGCGCCAACAGCGCGCTGCATTCGATCATCAACACATATGCGGAGTCAAATCCATGAATACAGTCCACCGGGGCTGGACCGATCCCGGCATACGCCGGATCGTGATCCTGTCCTTCATTGCCCTTTCGGCGCTCGTCCTGAGTGCGGGCAACGCTCTTGCCCATGCCGTCACAGAAGGTGACGCAGGCTATATCCAGGAAATCTGGGGGGTGAACATCATCCCCTTCATGTATCTCGGTGCCAAACACATGGTGACGGGTTATGACCATATCCTGTTCCTGCTGGGCGTCGTCTTCTTCCTCTACAAGATGAAGGATGTCGGCATCTATGTCAGCCTCTTCGCCCTCGGGCACTCGGCCACGATGCTGGCCGGTGTCTGGTTCGGCTGGGGCATCAACGCCTACATCATCGACGCGATCATCGGCCTTTCGGTCGTCTACAAGGCGCTCGATAATCTCGGGGCGTATCAGCGCTGGTTTGGGTTCCAGCCGAACACCAAGGCCGCAACGTTGATCTTCGGCTTTTTCCACGGCACGGGCCTGGCCACGAAAATCCTAGACTATGAAATCGCTTCGGACGGGCTGCTGGCCAATCTTCTGGCGTTCAACGTGGGCGTCGAGCTTGGCCAGATCATGGCGCTTGCCGTGATCCTCATCGTCATGGGATTCTGGCGGAAATCCCCAAACTTCTTCCGCCAAGCCTACACCGCCAACGTCGTCATGATGTCCATGGGGTTCATCCTCATGGGCCTGCAAATCACCGGCTACTTCGTAGCCACCTGAGAATTTAGGAGACCAAAATGTTTAACGCAAAAAAACCGAGCCTTGATGAGCTTCCCAGCTCCGCGCAGCTTATCCGTTCCACCGCCATTGCGGCGGCCAGCGCCGTTGCGATCCTTGTGACCGTCGTGCTGCCTGCCGAATACAACATCGACCCTACAGGAATCGGCGGCGTCCTCGGTCTGGCAGAAATGGGCGAAATCAAGACCCAGCTCGCAGAGGAGGCCGAAGCCGACAGACTGCTGGAACTTGAGGCAGACGAGCAGTCGAGCCTGATGAACGATATCTTCGGGCTCTTCGTCGGCGCGGCACATGCGCAGGAGGTCGAAGCCTGGCGCGACGAGATCACCTTCACCCTGGCGCCTGGCGACTCGGCGGACTGGAAGATGGTGATGGACGAAGGCCAGACGGCGGAATACAGGGTGATCGTTGAGGGCGGCCGGGTGAATTTTGACCTGCACGGTCATGGTGGTGGCCAAACGGTAACCTATGAAAAAGGCCGTGGTTCCAGTGGCTCCGACGGCGAGGTCACCGCCGACTTCGATGGGCAACACGGCTGGTTCTGGCGGAATCGGGACAGCCAGCCCGCAACCGTGACTGTCCAGGTGCGCGGCGAATATGCCGAGTTCGTGCAGCTCGACTAGACGCTGAAAGGGCAGCCACCCGCATGAAAGGATGCGGGTGGTTGCCTGGCTCCGAAACAGACCTTGGATGAGTCCGCAGTCTCGCCTCAGATTTTCCCCCGAAACCAACCTCGGGCATCCGTTGGCCAATCAGTCAGTACCCGCGTGGCAATGTCACGCCTATGTTACAGGATACTTCTTGACCTCCCCCTACTGGAAGCTTGCATAAGAGCTGCATGATCTGTGTTTTCCGCCTCATTTTGATTCTTGCATTGAGCTTCGGTGCCGTGGTTGCGCCGGATGTATCGGCAGCGAATGCGGCTGAGGCAGCAATCGCTCAGATGGTGGGCGCCGAAAGCGGGGACGACCATTGCGGCGGATGCGATCCGATCGGATTTGCTGACGGGATATCCTGCGAGGGTGGATGTCCTGTGCCTTGCGGCGCGGGAAGTATGGCCGGTATCGTAGCTCGTACGTCAGCGATGCCGCTTGAGATGGCCTTCGGTGTTGTCATCCCGGTCGCGGGACCTGTGATCCCGATTGGCGCGGTTCCTTCCCTTGATCCATTTCCTCCCAAGCTGCCTGTCTGAACCTGATAACGGCCTCGCTTGTTGCGGGGCCTGACCGTTGCCTTGGCCGAAGCTGGCTGAGTGCGACCCTTTCAGATCAAGGCAGAAGTGATGACCCTCAACAGACTGATTTCACGACGGCACGTGCTCCGCACCGGTGCCGCTTTCACGGCCATATCCACTCTGTCACCGGCACGAGTAGCGATGGCAGGTCCGACAGAGGACCCATTCTTGCTACGCGCTGCGGCCGGACAAGCCGCCCTGCGACCGGCACCCTACGGCCCTACCGACGTCTGGAGCTACAACGGATCCCTCCCCGGCCCCGAGATCCGGGTGCGGCAGGGAGACCGAATTCGGGTTCTGGCCCAGAACGGGCTAAATGAAGGGACGACGGTCCACTGGCATGGCATTCGCACACCCAATGCGATGGACGGTGTGCCGTTCCTGACACAGGACCCGATCCCGGTCGGTGGCGAGTTTCTCTACGAATTCGATGCGCTGGACGCAGGTACATTCTGGTATCACCCGCACCAGCGCAGTTCGGAACAGGTCGGGCGCGGGCTTTACGGGCCGCTGATCGTCGAGGAAGCAAACCCGATCCGCGTGGATCGCGACCTGACCTGGATGCTCGATGACTGGCGCATGACCCGGGACGGACAGATTGCCGGCGACTTCGGAAGCCGCCACGACGCGATGCACGGCGGTCGTATCGGCAATTCCGTAACGATCAATGGGCAGATCCCCGAACGCATCGCGGTGCGATCCGGGGAACGCATCCGTCTGAGGTTGGTCAACGCAGCCAATGCCCGGATATTTGGGCTGGATTTCGGGAGGCTTGCGCCGGTCGTGGTCGCTCTGGACGGTCAACCCGTGTCACCTCATGTACCAGACGATGACATCGTGGTGGTCGGTCCGGCCATGCGTGTCGATCTGGTGATTGATATGACCGGCAAGCCCGGAGAGAGCCTGACCATCACCGATGTCTTCTACAGGGATCTGGAATACCGTCTGGTCGATCTCGCCTACGGGCCGGATCGGTTACGGGACGCGGTCCCGGACTGGTCGATGGAACTGCCACCCAACCCGCTGGCCGAACCCGATATGCAAGCTGCGACGCGGCATCAGATCATCTTCAATGGCGGTATGATGGGGCAGATGATGATGGGCGGCGGCATGGGGTCCATGATGGAGCAGATGCGCGAAGGCAACATGTGGTTCATCAACGGCGAAGCAGCAACGGGGCACATGATGGATCCATTGCTGGTCCTGCCGCAGGGCACGTCGCATGTGCTGCAGATGGACAATCGCACCGCGTGGCATCACCCGATGCATCTTCATGGACATTCGTTCCGTGTGATCACACGGAACGGGCAACCGACACGGCATCGCGAATGGCAGGACACCGTCCTGATGGCACCGGAGGAACGGGTCGAGATCGCCTTCGTGGCGGACAATCCGGGAGACTGGATGTTCCATTGTCACATCCTGGAACACCAGGCGGCCGGCATGATGGGGGTCATACGTGTCGATCCCAGCACGACCAAAACCTGAAACAATCTCACGTAACGATCACCACGAAAGGAAAGAACCGATGAAGAAACTAATTGGACTTGCCAGTCTTGGCACCGCAGGTGCTGCCGCTGTCCTTGCAATGAGCCTGAATGCCGCGCCTGCCGCAGCGCAAGAGGCCACGCTCTACAAGAACCCGCAATGCGGATGCTGCGAGAGCTATGCGGACTACCTGCGCGAGAATGGCTTCACGGTCGAGGTAAAGCCGACCCATGATCTGGCTCAGATCAGCCGTGATGCAGGTATCCCGGACGATTTCCAAGGCTGCCATACGACCTTTCTGGGTGACTACGTCGTCAGCGGTCATGTGCCAATTGATGTCGTCAACAAGTTGCTTGATGAGCGCCCGGACATTGCCGGTCTGACACTTCCCGGCATGCCGTTGGGATCGCCGGGTATGGGGGGCGCGAAGCAGGAACCGTTCAAGATTTACACCGTCGAAGAAGGTGTGAACCCGACCGTCTATGCGGTCGAATGATCAATTGCGCGGTCTGGTGCGATCCCGTGCCTGACCGGTATCAAGGGGAAACAAAGGATGAAGTGCATGATGATGGATGGTGGAATGATGGGTGGCGGCATGATGATCGCGATGGGACTGGTTTGGTTACTCATCGTGGCGGTGCTGGTGCTCGCGGCAATCGCCTTGGTCAAATACATCCGCTCGGACAGTGGGAAATAGAAATGCGCCGGGATGCGGAATGAGGGCGCCAGCAGTGGCAACAGTTTGCTGTCGATGGGATTGGTTTGGGCGATTTGCGTCCTGCTTGTCGTGGCATCGCTCGTGGCACTCTTCATCCTTTGTATGTGGATCGCAAGAAGAAGGCACAAGCGACATGAAAAACACCATTAGGCTCGCCGCGGTCTTGCTCGCCACAACGGTCTCTCCCGTTTCGGCGGAGAGCGACTTGCGCATGGGCGAGCGTCTCTATCAGGAGAATTGTGCCAGTTGCCATGGCGCAAACCTGGAGGGGCAGCCCGATTGGCGCTCTAGATTGCCGAACGGCCGGTTGCCTGCCCCGCCGCATGACGCCTCGGGCCATACCTGGCACCATACGGACCGCGTGCTTTTGGACATCGTGAAGCGCGGAACGGCGGCAATTGTCGGGAATGGCTATGAAAGCGACATGCCCGGTTTCGAGGAGGTGCTGACGGATGAAGAGATCGCGGCGATCATCGATTACATCAAGAGCACATGGCCCGATCGGAACCGCGCTTCGCAGGAAAGCCGTACCCTTGCGGATGAGCAGGTGCAGCCATGACGCAAGAGGTCGTCAGCAAAATCGACCCCGTACCGCGGCGCAGGATCTCCGGGTTTGTGCTGGTGCCGCTGATAGCTTTTGCCCTCATGGTCTTGTTCGGCTGGGGGCTTTTCAGGGGTGCTGACGACCTGCCATCGGCGCTTCTGGGCAAGCCGGTGCCGGAGTTTGCGCTTCCCCCGGTTCTCGGTCGCGAGGAAGGTCTTTCAACGCAGGACCTGATTGGCCATGTCTCGCTGGTGAACGTCTTCGCCTCGTGGTGTGTGCCCTGCCGTGCCGAACACCCGCTGTTCATGGATCTGGCAGCGACTGGCGAGGTGCCGCTCTACGGGATCAACTACAAGGACCCACCCGAGCAGGCGCGCGCCTGGCTCGACGAATTGGGCGATCCCTACGCGCGCATCGGGGCCGACATCGACGGACGTGCTGGCATCGAATGGGGCGTTTACGGCGTGCCCGAAACCTATGTCATCACGTCCGACGGCACCATCGCCTACCGCCATGTCGGACCGATCACTCGGGCAATCTTGCTCGAAACCCTGTTGCCGATCGTCCGGGATCTGAAAAACCAATCTTTCAAGGAGCCAACGCCATGAAATATCTCAAAACGGCGCTGCTCGTCTGGGCATTGTCCGTCGGCGCGGCGTTTGCCGGGCCGCAAGGCTTCGCACTGCACGACACGCCGCAGCCGGTGATCAATGTGCGATACGAGACCGAAGACGGCAGCCGTGGGGACATGGAGGATTTTCGCGGCAAGGTGATCCTCGTGAATGTTTGGGCAACCTGGTGCGTGCCATGCCGTGAGGAAATGCCGACGCTGGATGCGCTTCAGGCGGAACTTGGCGGCGACCGGTTCGAAGTGGTCGCCCTGTCCATCGACCGGGCCGGATCGCCCGTCGTGCGGCGTTTCTACGACGAGATCGGTGTCACCAATCTCAAGATATATGTCGACAAGACCATGCTGTCGATGACCGCGCTGCGCACCGTCGGCCTGCCGACAACGATCCTGATCGACGCGCAGGGGCGGGAGCTTGGGAGACTGGTCGGCCCGGCCGAATGGGATGATCCCGAGATGGTCTCCTTCTTGCGAGGCTTTATCGAATAAGCGCCCCTGAAAGAGCGCCGCCCGCCCTTGACCGCCCAGTTATCAGAATGACCAGTACTCAAACTTCAGAAGGATTTTCCGGATGACCGACATATCATCTTCCAACGATGCGGGTGCCGCCGACATCGAAAGCGCAGGCAACTGGCCCCGGTGGTTGACGCGCAGACGATTGCTGTTCGTCGGTGCGGCAACCGTGATGGGCGGCGGCATGGCTCTGAACTGGGGATGGCTCACCGCGATCGGGCTCGCGCCTGTCCTGGTCTCACTGGCACCCTGTGCCGTGATGTGCGGGCTTGGTCTGTGCATGAAGGGCGGGTCCGGCGGGAAATGCAACGATGCGGGTAGTGGCACGCCCGATCAATCCGAAAGGTGATGCAGTTGATTATCTATCTGACCCGGCGCGCCGCCTTGGTCACACTTGCGGCCACGATCTCCTTTCCGGCCTCCGCCGATCATCCGGGTGAAAATCTGGATGCGCGGATGTTCGAGATGGAGCCATACTTCCAGGCCATCGACGCAGCACAGGCCCCGGATTTCGAGTTGCGGAATGCGGAGGGCAATCCTGTGCGCTTGGCGGATTTCAGCGAAAGGGTCGTCATCCTGCATTTCATCTACGCCAACTGCCCGGATCTCTGCCCGCTCCATGCGGAAAAGATCGCGGCGGTCCAGGCTTCGATCAACGACGGGCCGATGAGCGATCTGGTGCAATTCATCTCGATCACGACCGATCCCGTGAATGACACGCCGGACGTTCTGCGCGACTACGCGGACCGGCATGGGCTCGATCCGAGCAACTGGGTCATTCTGACCAAACGGCCCGATCAGAGTGACGACGCGACGCGCCTTGTGGCGCGGGACTATGGGCTCGAGTTCACCACGACCGCCGACAGCGACATGATGATGCACGGTGCGGTCACCCATGTCGTGGATATCGGCGGGCGGTTTGCCGCAAAGTTCCATGGCATGGATTTCAAGAATGTGAACCTGATCCTCTATGTCAGCGAGTTGATCAACAATGCCCAGCATCGACGCCGGGAACGCAGTTGGTGGGACCGGGTGACAGGGGTGTTTCAATGAGTGTCACCGCGACTGGCGTCAGGCTGTCCTCGACAGACGGAATTTCACTGACAGCCCTGCGTCGGTATTTTTCGGTAATCATCCCGGCCAATCTGATCTGGGAGTTCGCCCACATGCCGCTCTACACGATCTGGAACGAGGGCACCTGGGGTGAGATCGTCTTCGCCGCGGTTCATTGCACGGGTGGCGACATCCTGATTGCCATGAGCGCGCTGGTGCTCGCCTTGATGATGTCGGGCCGAGGCTGGCCCATTGTCGCTTCGACGCGACGCTCGGTAACCGTCCTGACGGTGGTGTTCGGGTTGGGATATACGCTGTTCAGCGAATGGCTCAACATCGTGATCCGCGCGGCCTGGGCCTATTCAGACCTGATGCCGATCATTCCGATTCTCGATGCAGGGTTGTCGCCGGTACTGCAATGGATCGTAATCCCGCTGATTGCCTTCTGGTGGGCATCACGGCCCTTTAGCGGACATGGAAACGCATGATGGATATTTCCGGCATCGGCATCTTCGCGGCCTTTCTGGCGGGGGCCATTTCGTTCCTGTCACCCTGCGTCCTGCCACTGGTTCCGGGCTATGTTTCCTACATCGCAGGCCAGCCGGGTTTGCGCACGACACGGTCGGTCGGTCTGCGGGCGCGCGCCGGGGCACTGGGCCTAAGCACCTGCTTCGTTCTGGGGTTTTCGACGGTTTTCGTCGCCCTCGGGGCCGGGGCCAGCGCGATCGGATCATTGCTGCTGACATGGCGCATCGAGCTGAACTATCTGGGCGGCGCGATCATCATCCTGTTCGGACTGGTCATGCTGGGTGTCTTTCGTCTGGATGCCTTCTCGCGCGACACCCGCTTCACACTCGACATTCCGGGGGGTCGCCCGCTTGGAGCCTACGTCCTGGGCTTGGCTTTCGCCTTTGGTTGGACCCCCTGCATCGGACCGATCCTTGGCGCGATCCTGACACTCAGTTCTACTTCCGGCGGCATGTCGGACGGAATCTGGCTGCTGTCGATCTATTCCGCCGGGCTGGGCGTGCCGTTCCTGCTGGCAGCGCTGTTCACCGACGCCATCGCCGCGCGGGTCAGACAGATCGGCAAGGCCGGTCGCTGGCTCTACAAAGGCGCAGGCGTCGCCATGATCATCATGGGCGTTGCCATCATGACCGGCCAATTGTCCCGGTTTGCCTACTGGCTTCTGGGAACGTTTCCATTCCTGGCCTCAATCGGCTAGTTTTCCTTGGCATTTCTGAGGTGAAGCCAGATTAGTACTGCCCCGATCACGAGAAAGATCAGGTTGAGGAAGAACGTGTAGTCGATGCTGAACCGGACCATTTCCTGAAGCGACGGCCGCTCGGTCGGGATCATCCCGACGAGAGCGAACAGGTAATGCACCGTAATTCCCGCCGCGACCATGCACAGGTACAGCGAGCCTGAAAGATAGAGCGCATACTGCGAGCCATAATATTTTGCGTGCACCCAGATCACCGTGGCAGCAACAAGATCGGCTCCGAGAAAGGCGATCACGCCTCCGAACGACGCGTCACGCGACCAGAGCATCGCGGCCAAGGGGACATTGACCATCGACCCGATGAAGGTGAAGAAGGCCACGACGGGTGCCACCAGCGCGTTTTCAAGAACGATCAGGAAGCCCGGCGCGTCCTGCGCACCGCCATCTCCGACCAGGAAGATCGCGTTCCAGAAGCTCTGCGGCACAATGACGGAAATGAAACCCGCGACCGTGAAGCCGAAGAGGATCTCCTTCCAGACTATCTTCCATTCCATGAAGAAAGCGCGGGCGATCCGGTCCCATCGTTCGCGCGACAGCAGCTTGTCGCGGAACGATCCCCCCATGGTCTGGTCCATGTCCATACCCTCGTCGGACTGAGCCTTCGCCGCATGCTCTTTTGCGCTTTCGACAAGCGCCCACGGAAACCATATCAGGGTGAGGGCATAGGCGTAGATCGTCATCAGGACGCCGAGCAGGAAATTCGCCACCATGAATTTCCAGCCCAGCAGGACCAGAAGGACGATTCCAAGCTCGATCACCAGATTTGTCGATGAAATCAGGAAGGCGATCGAATTGACCGGATGCGCACCCTTCACCAGAATCGAACGCGACGCGGCAAGAGCCGCGAAGGAACAGGACGACGACACAAAACCAAAGAAGCCGACAATGCCTGCCTTCCTGGCGCCGCGATCGCCAAGAACACGCGCCATCTGATCCCGTGTCACGAAAATCTGGATGCCTGCGGAGATGATATACCCGAAGATCAGCGCCCAGAGCGCCTTCCAGAGCATGCCCGCCCCGGTCGTGAATGCTTCGATTATCTGGTCCAATCAGCTTTTTTCGCAGTGCTGCCTGACCTGCGCTCCTACCGGGAGAACGAGTCTGAAGGATGTGAAAACGGCACCCGCCTTTCAGCCGATCAGATAGACCCTGATAGGCATCCAAATCCCCACGACCATCATCATCAGATTTTCCGTGAGCGAGACAAAGCCAAGCGGCACATTGCTGTCACCACCGACGCAGGCGCATTTCAATTCACGCTTGTCGATATAGACCGCCTTGAAAACCGATACTGCGCCAACGGTGCCGATGAACAAGGCCACCGGTGCCGAAAGCCAGGTCAGCGCCCCGGCGACCATGAGGATACCTGCGAAAGCCTCTCCGAACGGATAGATTTTGCCATATCGCACCCACCGACGCGCCAGCAGGTCGTAGTTCAGGAACATGGTCGAAAAGCTTTCGACATCCTGAAGTTTTTGTACGGCCAGAAAGCACATCGAGATCGAGATGAACCATTCCAGGGCGCGCAGGGTGAAAATGTTCTCGAAGCTGTACCACGACAAACCGAGCGCCATCAGGAACGCGACGGCAAAGATCGTGATCACCGGCTGGTAGGACGTGTCCGAGCGTTCGTCTTCGGGCGCATCGATGCCGAAATGGACCCGAAGGTCATCATATCCGCCGATCCGCTCGTCCCCGATCCAGGTTTGCGGTGTGGTTTCGACGCCGTGCTCTTCCATGAACGCGTCGGTTTCCTCACGCGTGGTCAAAGGGTGATCCTCGACTTCGAAACCCTTGCGCTCCAGCAGGTCCTTGGATTTGAGCCCATAGGGACAAAGGTGGTCGGGCATCACCATCCGGTAAAGCTTGGCTGTCTGGGTTGTGTCTCTTGGCATGTCATATCCTCCGTTTCAGGGTTCAGGCGTCGCAGCCGTAATAGCCGCGATAGCCTGCCCGCAGGCCGGCATCGAGTTCGAGCACGAGGTTGGCGTCCTGCACTTCGCCACTGTTCTCCAGCGCCGCAGCCCCGTCCGGCGCACTGAGGCTTACGGACATTCCTTCGGTGCTCAGGGTGCCGGTTGCGTCGGTTGAACCAAGACGCACCAGGTCGCCGCTGATCTTTGCCAGCGCCGCCGGGGCACCGTCGATCTGTCCTGCGGCAAGCACAGGTTTGCTGGTCGTGGTATACCTGAAGGTGCAGATGGCCCCATCCGGGAAAAGCTGCGCGATCTCATCGCCGGTCAGGAATTCCAGATCAAGGATGGCGATTTCGGCGGATGAGAGTGCCTCGTTCAGATCGACGATGCGTGCCGGACGATCAGGGCCCTCATTAGACGCGTCACCATTCGTGTCGATGTCATTCACCAGATACCGCATCTCGGCGATTTCCTTGTCCTGGGCAAAGATGATCTCGTCGGCCAGTTTGCGCACCCGCGGGTCGGAAATGTTGGCGCGGCTCGATGTCATGATCGCGATCGAATGGTGCGGGATCATTGCCTTCATGTAGCTGGTATCGCCCACGGTCACCTGGCTCCGGACCAGCCAGAGGGATCCGGCAAACACCACGGCGCCGCCAATAAAGATGGCAGCGTTGATCGCCTTGCTGGAGTACATCGACAGCATGAAGCCCAGCATGATGATCGCCATTGTGGCCCCCATCAGCACGGCCATATAGGCGCGTGTTTCGGACCAGAAGATATGGCTCAGCAGATAGGTGTTGAGATACATCAGGATGAACATCACCACCGTGGATGTGGCGATCATCGCGAAAAAGCGTAGGTATGTCATTGGCGACCTCCAGTCTCGAAAAATTGATGTCCTATATAAGGAACAACATTGCTGCGCTGGAATGTTCCACCGCTTTCCGGGAAGGTACGGTTTTTGCGAACGTCGGAGCTACCGGGAAGCCTTGCCAATGTTGCCCGCCGCCTTTTGTTCCATCGCCAGATCGGCCAAGATGGGGCAATCGGGGCGGTGATCACCCGCGCATGCATCCACAAGATGCGACAGCGTCGCGCGCATTTCGGTCAGTTCGGCGATCTTGCTGTCAATCCGATCAAGATGCTCTTCGGCAATCTGCTTTACCTCGGCACTGGCGCGGTCAGTATCGGCATAAAGCTTCAGCAGGCTCCGGCAATCCTCGATGGTGAATCCAAGGGCGCGGGCGCGGCCTAGAAAGGCGAGCTTGTGCACGTCGCTCTGCCGGAAGCTGCGATAGCCATTTGAACTGCGCAGCGGCTCAACAAGACCGATGTCTTCATAGTAGCGGATCGTTTTGGCGGGAAGGCCGGAAAGATCGGCCACATCTCCGATGTTCATGATCGTTTCCTCCTAAAGTTCATTCAGCTGGAACTGGGGATGCCGAGGCTTCGGAGACGGGGCGCGCCGTCTCGTCCATCGCCGGGCGCACGCGGCGCAGCCGCAGCGCATTCGTCAGCACGAAGACAGAGCTGAGTGCCATCGCACCCGCCGCCAGAACCGGTGAGAGCAAAAGGCCTGACACCGGATAAAGCACGCCCGCCGCAACCGGGATCAGCGCGACATTGTAGCCAAATGCCCAGAACAGGTTCTGGCGGATGTTGCGCATGGTGCTCCGCGACACCTCGAGGGCGTTCACGACGCCGCGCAGATCGCCGGACATCAGCACCACATCTGCGGATTCGATGGCCACGTCTGTACCGGTGCCGATGGCGATACCCACGTCCGAATGGGCAAGCGCGGGTGCGTCGTTGATCCCGTCGCCAACGAACGCGATGCGCTTGCCCGCGCCGCGCAGATCGTCGAGCGCCGCCACCTTACCGTCGGGCAGAACGCCAGCGATCACATGGTCGATGCCGATTTCGCGGGCGATAGCCTCTGCCGTTTCGCGCTTGTCACCGGTGATCATGGCGACCTTCAGTCCCTGTGCGTGCAATGCGCGGATTGCAGCGGCGCTGGACGGCTTCACCGGATCGGACACCGCGATGACGGCGGCGACACGACCGTCGATCGCCACGAAAAGTGCGGTGCGGCCCTGTTCGGCCAGCCGACGCTCCTCGTCGGCCAGATCGCTGATTGTCAGCCCCTCGCGGGTCATCAGGCGGTCGGCCCCGACAAGCACCTCGCGGCCCGCCACTTTTGCCCGCACGCCGTGGCCGGTGATGGATTCAAAATCCTTGGCGTCATGCCGCGCGACGCCCTCAACCTTTGCCGCGCGCACAATCGCCTCGGCGATCGGGTGTTCCGATTGCGCCTCGACAGCGGCGACAAGCGCCAGCACCTCGGTGCGGTCAAAGCTGTCCACAAGCACGAGATCTGTCAGTTCCGGGCGGCCCTGGGTCACCGTTCCGGTCTTGTCCAGCGCCACAACATCAACGCTGGATAGCTGTTGCAACGCGTCGCCCTTGCGAAAGAGCACGCCCATCTCGGCGGCACGTCCCGTGCCGACCATGATCGACGTTGGCGTGGCAAGACCCATCGCGCAGGGGCAGGCGATGATTAGTACGGATACGCCAGCCACCAGCGCAAATGACAGCGCGGGCGAAGGACCGACCAACAGCCAGACAATCACCGTCAACAGCGCCAATGCCATGACCGCGGGCACGAACCACAGGGTGATCCGGTCCACCAGCCCTTGGATCGGCAGCTTGGCGCCCTGCGCCTCTTCGACCATCCGGATGATCTGGGCCAGCGTCGTGTCGGCACCCACACGCGTCGCGCTAAACCGGAAGGCACCGCTGCCGTTGACGGTGCCGCCGGTGACGGGATCGCCCACGGATTTGGCGACCGGCACCGGTTCGCCGGTGATCATACTCTCATCCACACGGGCACTGCCTTCGGTCAGTTCACCATCCACTGCGATCCGCTCGCCAGGGCGCACGATCAGAATGTCGCCAGCGACGATGCGGTCGATGGCCACATCCTGCGGCTCCCCGTCAACCAGCACACGGGCCGTCTTTGCCTGAAGGCCCATCAGCTTCTGGATCGCAGCCCCGGTCCGGCCCTTGGCGCGGGCCTCCAGCCAGCGGCCCAGAAGGATCAGCACCACGATGACGGCCGCTGCCTCGAAATAGACCGCGCGCGATCCCGCGGGCAGCAGCGTCGGTGCGAAAAGCGCCACAAGTGAATAGATGTAGGCCGCCGATGTGCCAACCGCGACAAGGCTGTTCATGTCCGGCGCGCCTTTCAACAGTGCCGGGAAACCGCGTGTGTAGAAAGCACGTCCTGGCCAGAGCAGGACTGCCGTGGTCAACACGAACTGGATCATCCAGCTGGCCCGATGGCCGATGGTGTCGCCGATGAGACCGTGCATCCCGGGGATCAGATGTGCGCCCATCTCGAGCAAAAACACGGGCAGGGCGAGGGTCGCCGCCACGACAGTCCGGCGAGCCAGAACCCGTGCCTCTTCGTTCTTGCGGGCTCCTGCGTCTTCCGATGAACTGTCTTCGGCCTGCGTGGCGGGGTAACCCGCGTCGCTGGCCGCCTTGATGAGGTCGGCAACCGCGACTGCGCCCTCCAGATAGCTGACAGTAGCGGTTTCCGAGGCCAGGTTGACGTTCACGTCCAGCACGCCCGGCAGCACTGCCAGTGCCTTGTCCACCCGACCGACGCACGAGGCACAGGACATGGATGAAATGTTCAGACGTACGCTCCGGCTCCGGGCCGGATAGCCGATCTCCTGAAGGGTCGTGGCGATTTCGGCGATGCGCTCCGGTGCGTCGATCTGCGCCTGGGCGGTCTCGTTGGCGAGATTGACACGGACATCGCTGACCCCCGGCAGAGCCGTGAGGCCACGTTCCACGCGCCCGACGCAGGAAGCGCAGGACATGTTTTGCAGGGAAAGCCGAAGGGTGCGCGGATCCGACATGAGAATCTCCTTGTTCTGATACTCCTGCAGATAGGGCCTCCAGTTACTGGAAGGTCAACAGGCATGTAGAATAAAATTCTGGCCATTGACCTTCCCGCGCCGGAACGCCTTACATGCATGTCGTCAAAGGAGATTGCGATGTTCAAATTCAGCGTACCGAACATAAGTTGCGGCCATTGTACCGCTTCCATCCAAAAGGCCATTATGGCGGCCGACCCAGATGCAACGGTTTCGTGCGATCTGACTGCACGTATCGTCGACGTCGACAGCACTCTGGATGAAACTGCATTGGCCGCAGCGATCAGCGATGCGGGCTACAGGTCTGAGAAGCTGGCAGAGGTTCAGTAGCCAAGATGCGTCAGCAACGCTCCGCTGGACGGAGATAGTGGCTCTCTCTCTATGTCGCTGATATGCAACACTCTCTGACAGCAGCGGCCAAAACTCGCCTGTTTAAAAAAAAGCGACAAACCTTCCTGCGCAGGACGGATTGACTGTACTGCATCGCTCTCCGATATTCGCGGCATGAGCCTCCGAGTTTTCATGTCAAGCTGGTTAAGGGCGTTTACGTGCATTGCGTTTGCGCTGGCGTTGGTATTGTCACCACCTTCTGCCGCTCACGCGGCGTCCGGCATGCATGACGGACATCAAGCCAAGTCTGTTGGTGTCGTTGGTGCTGCCATGACTCATGACACCGGAAGCGATGCGCATCACGCGCATGAGAAGCTTGGGGTCGCAAGCGACATCGACATCGCAGCGTCCGACAAGGATGGCAAAGAGCAACAATCCCAAGAGTGTTGCAACGGCATCTGTATTTCTGTCGTCTTCATCGAAGACACCAGGATTAGAGCAGAGCCGGTTGGTACAAGTGAATATGTCATTCTGGACGGTCGAACGTATTCGGTAGAAACAGCAGGGTTTCTTCGGCCCCCTCGATTCCTGATCTGAACCGGCGCCCAAATCGGGTGTGAGCCTTGCGCAGATTCTGCGTGAGACAACGTTCACCAATCAGGTTACTTTCATGAAAATTCATCTACTTATGGGGGCTTCGGCCCTCGGGCTTGGCGCATGCGCCTATGAGCCCACCCCGTTGCCGTCCGTCGCGACCCAACAGGCCGTCGTCAACACGGCAGTTTCATCGCCGATCAGCTATCAGGACCCCTTGGCGGGCTACACCTACCGCGGCCCCACAGGTCCCCGCGACTGGCGTTCCGTCAATCAAGAACAGACGGAGGGCAACTGATGCGGGTATCGAAGTTTCCGCTGGTTTTCGGCTTTCCGCTAATCTTAGGTGCCTGTGCTACAGCTGTACCAGGCATCTACACGGAACCAAAAGCTGGCTTCGCCAATATTTCCAGCCAGGTCACACCAGCCATCGGCAAACGGACAGCCTTCGCCGAAACCCAGGCCGAAAACGAGGCCTTGAAGAAGCAGGTGCACGCAATGGTGCACCGCAAGACCATTTCGGCGGACACCGCCGTTCAGGTCGCGCTTCTGAACAACAAAGGGTTGCAGGCGTCCTATGCGAACGTTGGCCTATCGGCCGCAGAGGCCTGGCAGCAATCGACGCCGGAAAACCCGATCGTGTCGATTGGTATACTGGGCATCGGTGCGCCCGAACTGGGTGCCTACAGGGCGATCGAGGGACTGATCCGGTCGAACGTGCTCGGTGCCACCACTCGCAAGCAGCGTACGGCCATTGCAGACGCAAACTTCCGGCAGGCTCAACTGAGCGCCGTGAACGACACACTCGCACTGGCCAATCAGACGCGGAAGGCATGGGTCGATGCCGTAGCCGCCTTCGAGGCTGTGAGTTATCTCCGCCGTGCGAAAGCGACGTCTGACGCCGGATCGGAATTAGCGATGAGACTGGGCGAGACCGGCGCGCTTAACACAGCCGGGCAGGCCCGTGAACAGGCATTCAATGCCGAACTCGCCGGACAACTTGCCCAGGCACGCTTGAATGCTACCCGGTCCAAAGAGCAGCTGACCAGGCTCATGGGGCTGTGGGGCACCGAAGTCGACTATTATGTGCCCGATGCCCTTCCTGCGCTGCCGCGTTCCGTCGGCCGTGTGACTGACATCGAAGCGAAAGCATTGCGAAATCGGGTTGATCTGCGCGTTGCCAAACTTGGCCTGGAAGCACAGGCCAAGGCTTTTGGTCTGACTGATCAGACTCGCATTATCAGCGATCTCGAATTCATTGCCGGGTTCGAAGCGGAGCGGGAAATTGAGGACCGAGAAACGGAGACCGTGACCACCCCTCAGGTGGAGGTGGAGTTCGCAATCCCGATCTACGACACCGGGAAGGCACGGATGCGCAAGGCGGAATTGTCGTACCTGCAAGCAGCCAACGTGCTGGCAGAAAGAGCCGTCAACGTCCGGTCCGAAGCGCGTGGTGCTGAAGCCTCCTATCACGCCGCGTATAAGATCGCCCGCCACTATCGCGACGTTCTGGTGCCGCTACGCACGACCGTCGAAGAAGAGGGGCTGCTGTCTTATAACGGCATGATCACCAACACTTTCGAGCTGCTGACAGACGTGCGCGAGAAACTGGGCGCATCACTGGAAGCGGCAAACGCAAAACGCGAATTCTACATGGCACAGGCTGATCTGACCGCTGCGATCTATGGCGGCGGCGAAGGCGGTGGCGGTGCTGGTGGAGAAGGCGCGACACTTGCCGCCGGTGGCGGCGCAGGACACTGAAAGGAACTGACATGCTAAATAGACGTCAATTACTCGGAGCCGGCGCGGCAGGTGCAACGCTGGTCTCTTCGAAAGCCTGGGGTCAAACCCTGAACATGGGCCTGCCCGAAGCTGCCCAAATGGATAGCGCAGCAACGGCGATCACGGCGCGTCCTAGTACCGGGCCGGACTACACACCTGTGGTCACATTGAACGGGTGGACCCTGCCGCACCGGATGAACAACGGGGTGAAAGAATTTCACCTCGTGGCCGAACCGGTAGAACGCGAGCTTGCCGACGGCATGATCGCGCATTTGTGGGGCTACAACGGCCAATCCACCGGCCCGACGATCGAAGCAGTCGAAGGCGACCGGGTGCGCATCTACGTCACCAATAAGCTGCCGGAAGGCACAACGGTGCACTGGCACGGGCTCATTCTTCCCTCAGGCATGGATGGGGTCTCCGGGTTGAGCCATCCAAGCATCCCGCCGGGCAAAACCTTCGTCTACGAATTCGACTTGGTGAAGTCCGGAACGTTCATGTACCACCCCCACGGCGATGAAATGACCCAGATGGCGATGGGGATGATGGGCATGTTCGTGGTCCACCCCAAGGATCCCACATTCATGCCGGTGGATCGTGATTTCCTGATCATGCTGAATGCCTTCGACATCGATCCGGGTACCTATGTACCCCGCATCATGACGATGACGGATTTCAACCTTTGGACCTGGAACAGCCGGATCTTCCCCGACATCGATCCGCTGGTCGTGAACAAGGGCGACCGGGTGCGAGTACGGGTTGGGAACCTTACGATGACGAACCACCCGATCCATATGCACGGCTATGACTTCAAGGTCACCTGCACGGATGGCGGCTGGGTGCCGCCTGAAGCACAGTGGCCGGAGGTCAGCATCGACATTCCCGTAGGTGCGATGCGCGCCTACGAATTCGTCGCCGATCATCTGGGAGATTGGGCGATCCATTGCCACAAATCGCACCATACGATGAACGCCATGGGCCATGACGTGCCGACGTTCATCGGGGTGAACAAGAAGCCGCTGACCCAGAAGATCCGTCAATTCCAGCCGGAATACATGCCGATGGGCATGTCCGGCATGGGGGACATGGCAAAAATGGAAATGCCGCTACCCGACAATACCATCCCGATGATGACGGGTTGGGGCCCGTACGGACCCATCGAGATGGGCGGCATGTTTTCGGTCGTGAAGGTGCGGGACGGCATCGACGCGGACGATTACTCCGATCCCGGCTGGTACGAGAATCCTCCGGGCGAGATGGCCTACGAATGGACCGGCGAATTACCCGAATTTGCCTCCAACAACAGCCCCAAGACCATTCTCACACCGAAACCAACCTCGAAGGGCTGAGCGGCCCTTCGTCATCCCCAACCGAACCAACCTACAGGACAATAAAATGCAAAAGATACTTCTCAGCACGGCCATCACTCTCACACTTGCCACGGGCGCTTATGCATCTCCCGGGCATACCAGCAAAGCTGAAACGGCGGCACCGCAGATGGACATCGGTGTCCCTGGTGACGCCGCCAAGGTGGACCGCACAATCGACGTCACTTTGCTCGAAAACGATGAGGGCCAGATGCTGATCGAGAGTGAGCCGATGAATATCAAGGAGGGCGAAACCATCCGCTTCAACATCACCAACAAGGGTGAGCTGGAGCATGAATTCGTCCTCGACACGGTAGAGCGGAATGCCGAGCACAAGATCGAAATGGCCAAGATGGATATGGAACACGACGATCCGAACCGTATCCGTCTCGATGCGGGCGCGTCGGGTGAGGTTGTCTGGACTTTCGCGAATTCTGGTACGTTCGAAGCGGCGTGCCTGATCCCTGGCCACTACGAATCCGGCATGCACCGTGAGGTCGCAGTCGGTGACCAGATGGCCCAAGCTGACGTGGAATACACGAGCGGGACCATCAAGAAAATCGACGCCAAGGCCGGCAAGGTCACAATCATCCACGGCCCTCTGGTCAACCTCGATATGCCCGCGATGACCATGGTGTTTCGCGCCGACGAAGCAATGATGGCCAAGATGGCGGAAGGTCAGGGCATCGAATTCGTCGCTGACCGGGTCAAGGGTAAACTGACCGTCACGCAGATGAAGTAACTACAAACAATGGGGTCGGGGGTAAACACTCCGGCCCCATCGCCTTGATCGCTTGGCCCAACAAGAAGATCCCATAAAATCAAGCGCTACGGAGGTAGCCGAGCATGACGAATTTCCTGAGAACCTGCACCATCGCCCTTGCGCTCGTCCTTCCGGCTTTTTCAGTGGGCGCTTCCAGTGGCAAGGGCCAGCAGCCTCACGCCCGAGCCTTCGAAGTGCCTGGCCATGATCCGATCGGGAAACCCGGTGATGGCTCCTCAATCGACACGACGATTGAATTGTCCATCAGGGAGACAGAAAGCGGCTACATGCTTTTCGAGCCGGACGCACTCCACATCGAGAGCGGTTCAGTTATCCGCTTTTTGATCAGCAATCTGGGCGGACTGGATCACGAGTTTTTTCTCGGCTCCTTTAACGAGGTTGCAGAACACCAGCAGTGGATGCGCGAACATCCCGATATGCAACATGACAACGCCAATTCAGTTTCGATCCCTAGTGGACAAAATGCCGAGTTGATCTGGGAGTTCTTCGATATGACCGTAAGCGCGATCTGGACCCCACCTTCTTCTGATCCATGATTTCTGTGAGTCCGTCCCTGTCTTGGAACAGGGAAGGAGTTTCTCCGTGGAGGATATGCTGGAGTTTTTCCGGTCGGGTGGAGTGGATAGCTCCGCTGTGGGTCGGCGGCGGTGGCCTGACGCGCTCAAGGCGCAAATCGTGGCGGAGACGCTTGAGCCGGGAGCGACGGTTCGCGGTGTTGCCGCGCGCCATGGGCTGCGCGCGAACCGGCTTTCGGAATGGCGGCGTCTTGCGAAGGACGGCAAGCTGGTTCTTCCGGCGGCGGAAGGGCCACCCGGGTTCGCGCCGCTGATGCTGTGCGATGATGGGCATCCCGACGCGCCGCCCGAGGCCACATCGACCGCGGGCGCGCCTTTGATCGAGATCGCGGTTGGCGAGGTATCGATCCGTCTGGACGCGGGCACTTCGGCGGCACGGATTGCCGAGATCGTGCGGGCGGTGGGATGACGGACATGATCATGCCGACGCACAGGGTGCGCATCCTGGTGGCGACGCAGCCGGTGGACTTCCGTAAGGGCCATGACGGGCTGGCCGCTCTGGTGCAGTCGGTTTTGCGGGAGGATCCGTTCACGGGCACGGTGTTCGTGTTCCGCGCGAAGCGGGCCGACCGGTTGAAGATCCTGTTCTGGGATGGGACCGGTTTGGTGATGGCCTACAAGCGCCTGGAGGAGACAACGTTCACCTGGCCTGCGATCAAGGACGGCCTCATGACGTTGAACCGGGCGCAGTTCGAAGCCCTTTTCTCTGGCCTGGACTGGCGCCGGGTGAAGGCGCTGGAGGCACGCCGGCCGGCTGCGGCAGAATGAATCAGGCGACTGATTTGGCGCGCATTTCCAGCCGGTTCGGGGTATGTTCGGGGCATGTCGGCTCTGCCTCATATCGACCTTTCGGCCATCCCCGAGGACCAACGCGATGCAGTCGCCGCGCTGTTGCACGAGACGGTCAGCCTGAAAGAGGTCGTCAAGCGTCTCGAGCACCTGGTGGCCGAACTGAACCATGTCGTGCATGGCAAGACGTCCGAGAAGCTCGACGAGGACGACCGGCAATTGGCGTTCGAGGACCTCAACGTTGCAATCTCCGAGGCCGAGGAACAGAAACAGGATCAAGCGCCCGGCGATGACACGCCGAAACGCAAACGGGTGGCCAGGCGCAACCGTGGCAACCTGCCCACGAACCTGCCGCGGATCGAGCAGGTCGTCGAGCCCGAGAGCCTCGTCTGCCCGTGCGGCTGCGGGCAAATGCACAAGATCGGCGAAGACCGCACCGAGCGGCTGGACATCGTGCCGGCGCAACTGCGCGTGATCGTGACCGTGCGTCCCAAGTATGCCTGCCGCGCCTGCACCGATGGTGTGAAACAGGCTCCGGCCCCGGCGGCCCTGATCGAGGGTGGCCTTCCGACCGAGGGCGCCATCGCCCACGTGCTGGTCAGCAAATATGCCGACCACCTGCCATTATACCGCCAGAGCCAGATGCTCGCCCGGTCGGGTGTCACCATCGACCGCGGCACCCTGGCCGATTGGGTGGGTGTCGCCGCGTTCCACCTGCGGCCCGTCGTTGATCGGCTGGCCGAGCACCTGAAGGCGTCCACCAAGCTGTTCATGGACGAGACCACGGCGCCGGTGCTGGATCCGGGGCGGGGACGGACCAAGACCGGCTATCTCTGGGCACTGGCCCGTGACGACCGCAACTGGGGCGGCGCTGACCCGCCCGGCGTGGTGTTCTTTTACGCCCCGGGTCGGGGCGGGCAGAACGCGGAAACCTTCCTGCGCGGCTTCGACGGGATCCTCCAGCTCGACGGATATACAGGCTACAACCGCCTGACACGCCCCTCCCGCAAGGGCGGCGACCCGATCCGCGTGGCCCATTGTTGGGCGCATGCCCGGCGCAAGCTGAAGGAGGTCTTCGACCGCGATGGCTCCGAGATCGCCGCCGAGGGTCTGCGCCGCGTCGCCGAGATCTACAAGGTCGAGGCCGACATCCGCGGCTGCGCTCCCGGGCAACGCCTCTCGGCCCGACAGGCACGAACGGCCCCGCTGGTCGCGGCGTTCGGCGACTGGCTACAGGAACAGCGGCTTCGGGTCTCGGCCAAGTCCCGCCTCGGCGAGAAGCTGGCCTATATCCATCGCCACTGGGAGGGCCTGCAGACCTTTCTCCGTGACGGCCGCGTCGAGATCGACTCCAACGGCGTCGAAAACCTGATCCGCCCGATCGCTTTGAACAGGAAAAATGCGTTGTTCGCCGGTCACGACAAGGGCGGCAAGGCCTGGGGCCGCATCGCGTCCCTGATCGAAACCGCCAAGATAAACGGCGTCGAGCCCTTCGCCTATCTCAAGGCCACACTCGAGGCCATTGCCGACGGCCATCCGGAAAACCGGATCGACGAACTCCTCCCTTGGAACTTCCAGCCGTCAAGCTGAAAAGCCCGTGGGGCCCAGCTGGCGCTTACATATGACCAACCTGGAGTTCGTATGCTTGATCCCCGGCCACCGGGAAGCGGGCATGTGGGGCGTCATCATCGTGCACGATCACCTTGCGCCGAAATCCAAGGGCTAGACTTTTCAATGTCACTCTTGGACAGGTATCACCTGCTTGTACACGACGTAGCTGCCGCCTTTGGGTACGACTACAACGATGCCACGCCAGACTGGGTTCATCCGTTCATTCATCTCATACTGGTCTTGGCCCCCGCGCTGCTGATCACCGTTGGCTCATATCTTGCTATTCGCGGCATTCTGAAGCTTTGGAAGTACCGCTGCACGCCTGCGATCCACCCAGAGCCCATACGAGGGCTCGAAGGAAGTCTTTTCAGCACCGTCTTGCGCTATTCAAGAAGGCAGCAAGCGTTGATGATCATGGTTAGCCTCATCGCGATGCCTATTCTCTATCTGACCCTGGAACTGCCAAAACAGATCGTGAACAACGCTCTGGATTCCGACCGTTTCCCGATTGTCGTTCTGGGACGAGACCTCGACCAGGTCGTTTTCCTCATACTTCTTTGCGGTCTCTATCTTCTGGCGATCATCCTGAATGGGTTAAACAAATATGGCCTAAACGTCTTCAAAGGGTATGTCGCGGAGCGTTTTCTGCGGCGCTTCCGCCTGCTGGTCTATCGGCAATGGCGCAGCGATGCAGACTCCGGAAACCAAAGCGAGATCGTCCCTATTCTCGCACAGGAAGTCGAGCCCATCGGTGGCTTCGCGGCGGACGTCCTTACGCTGCCAATCCTGCAAGGCGGTACGCTTTTGACGATCCTGTTTTTCATGTTCGTTCAGGACCCTGTCTTGGGTGCCGCAGCACTGACCGTACTGCCGATTCAGCTTGTGCTGCTTCCCAAGCTGCAACGCCGGGTCAACGCGCTTTCGCGCACCAGGATCAAGGAAGTCCGACAACTTGGCAGGCAGCTCAGCGATCAATTGCGCGAACGACAGGTCAATTCGGCCGGGCTGCTGCCAGTGAGTGCAAGTTTTAGAGAGCTTGAGCACGTGCGCAGGAAGATTTTCCGTCTGAAGTTCTTCATCAAGGCCCTCAACAATTTTCTGACCGCGCTAACACCGTTCTTGTTCTATTCTCTAGGCGGATACTTCGTCATCGAAGGTCGCATTACACTCGGCGCGCTGGTGGCCGTCCTGGCAGCACACAAGGACTTCTCGGCACCGCTGAAAGAGCTCTTCAATTACTATCAGACGCTGGAAGACACGCGGATCCGGTACCAGGAAATCACGACCTTTTTCACTGGATCGATTCAGCGATCGGGGAAAGCTCGGGCAGACGATCACAAGCCGGAAAAGGTCCGCGAATTCGAGGAAGCTACACTGAGATACCCGGCTTTGTCTGTGAAGAGACAGGGGGCGATCGCAACATCATGAAGGAGTCCGATAGAATGAGATGGGCCGCGATATTTTTTGCTCTGGTCGCCATTGCTGCGGCGGGATGGTATTTCAAGCAGCAAACAGACTCCCAAACGGGCACCCGGACGGAGGAGCGCAGGGTGCTCCCTGCAGGTGCGCTTGCAACTGTCAAGCTGCCAAGCAGCTTGACCGAGCAGGAGCAAATTGGCGCAAGTGCTTATGATGCGGTCTGTGCCGCCTGCCACGGCCTGAATGGACAGGGTCAGGATGGCGTCGCTCCACCGCTCGTACACAAGATCTATGAGCCGAGCCATCACGGCGACATGGCGTTTGTCCTCGCGGCTCAAAATGGAGTTCGGGCGCATCATTGGAAATTTGGTAACAAGCCAGCGGTTGAAGGCGTGACGCGATCAGATATTCTCGATATCGTGTCTTACATTCGTGCATTGCAGCGTGCCAACGGGATATATTGAGCCGTTTCGACGGTCAAAAGGGTGGAATTGGTTCGCGGGTAACTACCATTCTGTTCGCTGCGACATGGCGACAACTGTTGGGGAAAATTCTCTAGATGAGTAAGTGTCTCGCTGCATCGATCCTGATCCTTGCTGCATTTTTCGGATCTTCCACCGCAACTCATGCCGAGGAAACCGGCCTCTTTAGATTGACCGACCGCGCAGCACCGGTCGGCATCGGCGCCCGTGAACCATCACTTGCAACCTTGCCGGATGGCCGGATCATATTGAGCTGGACAGAAGAAAAAGGAGCCGAATCTGAAGTTCGCATGGCCATCCTCGATGGCAGTGAGTGGTCGGACGCTCGCACAATTCATAAATCGTCAAAGATTTACATCAACTGGGCCGATTTTCCATCGGTAGCGGTGCTGGCTGATGGCGGCCTGGCGGCACAATGGCTTAAACTGAATGGGGAGGGTGATTACCAATATGACGTCAATATCGCTTTTTCTGAAGATGAAGGCAGAAGCTGGACGGAACCGCTTGTTCCCCATGATGACAGATCACAACGCGAGCACGGTTTTGTTTCGTTGGTTCCCGATCAGTTTGGCGGGTTGACGGCGCTGTGGCTGGATGGCCGGGAGTATGACAGTCAAACAGAAGGCGAAAACTTCGAGAATGCGATGCAGCTGCGCGCACGACAGATCAACTCTGATGGAACGATGAAGCCAGAAAGCCTGTTGGACGCGCGCGCTTGTACTTGTTGTCAGACGTCCGCAGCGCGGACCGCTTCGGGCGATATCGTGGTGGTCTATCGTGATCGAACCGCCGATGAAATCCGCGACATTTCGATTGTTCGATCTACCGGAGGGGACTGGACGCAACCCCTCACTGTTCACGACGACGGATGGGAAATTGCCGGCTGCCCCGTAAATGGCCCAGCCGTTGATACGATGGACGACAAGGTGTCCGTTATCTGGTTCACTGCAGCTGGGAATAAACCGGAGGTTTATATCGCGTTTTCGGACGATGGCGGTGCGCAGTTTGACGAACCGCTCCGCATTGACCTCGGCACAGCCGCGGGACGGGTGGATGTTCTGCAAATGCCGGATGGAAGCGCATTGGCGCTCTGGATTGAATATGTGGGAGGCGGTGAAGCGATCGTCATGTGCCACATATCGCGAAGTACCGGATGCGCAGCGCCTCAGGCGCTCCATATCAATCGGGGCGGCGGATCGATCGGTTTTCCCCGAATGGCGCGCGGAGACGCCGGTACGTTTGTGGCCTGGACGCAGCCGACCGGCGGCGGGGATGGGGACACTACAATCCGCATGGTCGAAGTCGCGGTGACTCCATAGGTTTCGAGCATACATCTCAATATCCTATTGCTTGCTTGACGCCGTTGCCCTTATTCTGCGGCCCACCCGAGGGCCAAATCAGGCACTGTACCGGCTTGCTTCAGGCTCCACCCTTTGATGATGGCATAAACCGCCGGAATGACGATCAGGGTCAGCAAGGTTGACGACACCATTCCCCCGATCATGGGCACTGCGATGCGCTGCATGATCTCGGACCCGGTGCCATGCGCCCAAAGGATCGGCATCAGGCCGGCCATGATTGCGACAACTGTCATCATCTTGGGGCGCACGCGGTCTACTGCACCCACCATGATCGCGGCGTAGAGCTCGTCGCGGGTCAGGTCCCTGTCGCCCGCGCGGGCACGCGCTTCATTCAACGCCTGATCGAGATAGATCAACATGATCACTCCGGTTTCAGCCGCCACCCCGGCCAGCGCGATAAACCCGACGGCCACCGCAACCGACATGTTGAAGCCCATGAACCACATGAGCCAAATGCCACCGACCAGAGCGAAAGGCAGCGACAGCATCACGATCAAGGTTTCCGTCAGGCGGCAGAAGTTTAGGTAAAGTAGCAGAAAGATCAGCGCCAGCGTCAGCGGCACAACAGCGGCCAGCCGCTGTTTCGCGCGTTCAAGGTATTCGAACTGACCGCTCCAGCCCAAAGAATAGCCGGGTGGCAGAGTGACGGAGGCCGCGACCGCCGCCTGAGCTTCGGCCACATAGCCGCCAAGATCGCGTCCGACGATATCGACAAAGATATATACGGCAAGCTGTCCGTTCTCGGTGCGGATCGACGTAGCTCCGCAGGTGCGTTCAATAGTGGCCACGTCCCCCAGCGGAATGGTGCCACCGCCCGGCAGTGCAACCTGAACCTCGCGTCCAATCGCCTCCGGATCAGACCTCAGTGTCGCCGGATAGCGCATTGCGACGTCGTAGCGCTCGCGCCCCTCGACGGTCTGCGTGATGGCCTTGGCCCCCAACGCCATGCCGATTACCTCTTGCACATCCTGCACCGACAGACCGTAGCGGCCAAGCGCTGTACGGTCCGGGGTGATGTCGAAGTAATAGCCGCCGATCACCCGTTCGGCATAGGCGCTGGTCGTTCCGGGCACCGTTCGTACCACGGCTTCGACCTCACGGGCGACCTTTTCCATCTCGGTCAGGCTGGTGCCGAAGACCTTGATCCCCACAGGCGTGCGGATGCCGGTGGACAGCATGTCGATGCGCGGCCGGATCGGCATCGTCCAGGCGTTCGATACGCCGGGAAATTGCAGGGCGGCATCCATTTCCTGCCGAGGCTGTTGATTTCCACTCAGAAGCGACCCGGGCAGGCATATAATTTCCATTGAGGGGGCATCGTTGAGTGAACCCCAAATCGACTGGTCAACTCGCTGACCGTCTCTTCGCCATTCAGCGCCTCTAATGCGACCTTGGTCTTAAATTCTGGGCGATGCTGCTTCCGTTTCGACATGTCAGATCTCCTTCGTGTTGAAGATCAGCAGACTACAAATCGCAGCTTACGCCAGTGTCCGAATTTCGGGGAGAATCTCAGACGCTATCACTCGCCTGTCGAAAATCTCAAAATTACTGACCTCACATTTTTGTGATATTAAATTGGTTGAACCTCCAGTGGGTGAAGGTTGTATGAACCGGAAAAGTTTAGTTTGAGGGTAGTGGAATGAAGTTTGTAAAAGATGCGGCTATCTCGCGGCGCAGTATCCTGCTTGGAGCAGCGGCGAGCGGCCTCACTCTGAAAGCGGGCACCGCATTTGCCCAAAACACGCCTCCGCTAGCATCACCGGTTGTACGTAGGAACTCGTCCGGTTTTGCTGTCGCGAATTGGGAGGATCACTTCGACAACCTGAAACATGGGGTAATACTCTGCGATATAGATTCCCGAGCGGTGCAGTATTGGTCCGAAGACCAAAGCGTTTATAAGCTTTATCCTTCCAGTGTGCCTGAGTCCGAAGATCTTACCAAACGCGGGTACACTAGCGTGATCAAAAAAGTGGAGGGACCAAGCTGGCGCCCAACTCCTTCAATGAAAATCCGCAATCCTGAATGGCCCGACTACTTTCCACCTGGTCCTGATAATCCTTTGGGCACGCACGCTCTCTACCTGTCATGGCAGTATTATCGCGTCCACGGGACAGGAGATACGCGGAAGATTGGCCGCCGATCATCAAATGGGTGCATTGGTCTTTATAACGAACATATCAAAGAATTGTTCGCTTTGGCCGAAGTAGGAACACAAGTCAAGCTGTTTTGATCCCGCACTTCGCATGACTTGTTAAAGTCTGATCTCGTGTACCAGCGCTCATTCTACGTTCACTACTCGAAAGCCATAGTTTCATGAAACGAAGAAAATTTCTCCTTGCCACCGGGGCTGTCGGTGCTTTGTGCAGTCAGCCCGTTTCAGCTCATGTAGTGCTGCCAAAGTATGATTTGCCGCCGGAGTATTTGCCTCAAGTAGTAAGCATCCCAGGAGGCGCTGATCCCTACGAAATTCATGTTTTCCCAAGCCAGTTTGCCCTCTTCTGGACCCAACCTGACAACACTGCAATTCGCTATACCGTTGGGATCGGTCGCCCGGGTCTTTATGAGGCAGGCGAATTCTATGTTGGGGCAAAGAAGGAATGGCCCAGCTGGACACCGACCCCGGGCATGTTGCGTCGTGAGCCTCAGAAATATGGTCCCTTACGAAATGGAATGCCTGGCGGTCTGAGCAATCCTCTAGGTGCGCGGGCCCTCTACCTTTTTCAACCGGGTCGTGGCGATACCTTTTTGCGTGTGCATGGCACAAATGACCCAACCACTATCGGCCGTGCAGTCTCGAACGGGTGCGCCAGATTGGTGAACGATCAGATTGTCCAATTTTATGATAAAGTCCCGCTGGACACCCGTGTGATCCTATACCCCGCAACTTAGAACACTGCCTTGGCGAGATCAGCGTGTTTTGGTAGCTTTTCAGCAGAAGATTTCCTAGGGAAGATAACTCAATCACCCCGGATCTCTCTCAATCCTAGGAAGGATTTAAGATGTTATTAGCGCGACGCGGCCTGTCGAAAATTGTTCTTGCAACAGTATTAGCAGCATTTCCTGTTACTACTGTGGCCGCACAAGAGCTCAATGAAGCAGATATCAAGCGTCTCGCACTTGAAGCGATCTTGGAAAAACCCGAAATTCTGATCGAAGCGCTTTCAATCCTTCAGGAACGTGAAAATGTAGCGCTCGCCGAAGCGCAGACTGACGCCCTGTCTGAGTTGCGCGATGATTTCGAACAGAATGCTCCGATCTTCGGGAACTTGGATGGCAGCGTCACGCTAGTCGAATTTTTTGATTATAACTGCGGATATTGCCGCCGCGCGGCACCTGAGGTCAAAGCGGTACTGGAGGCAAGCAAGGATGTCCGCATTATTTATCGTGAATTCCCAATCCTAGGGCCCGGTTCCGAAGTTGCGGCGCGCGCGTCACTTGCCTCGAGAAATCAAGGTAAATATCAGCAGTTTCACGAGGCAATGATGGCATTGAACGCGCAAGCCGTTGAAGCAAGCGTTATGAAAATTGCAGGCGATGTGGGGCTCGATCTCGAAATTTTGAAAACAGATATGCAATCTGATTCAGTGAGTGATCACATTGCTGACTCTCTGCGTTTCGCAGAAGCTTTGGGTATAACTGGAACGCCGACGTTCGTATTGGGTGACGAAATAATCCCCGGTGTGATTGAGCGTGGCACACTTCTTGAAAAGATAGCAGAACTCGTCCCCGAGTGAAAGGGGGGACGATTATGAGATCGGCCCTTATAGCCCTTGATCTTCCACCCGCTGGAACCCCTATCTCCGAAGTTATCTGGAGCAAGAGGTCTCACTATGGAAAACGAAAAGTCATTAACCTTCGGCGGCTATATGATCGAAGGCCACGTCCCGGTCGCCGACATTCGCCGTCTGTTGGATGAGCGCCCAAACGCTGTTGGCCTTGAAGTCCCCGGTGTGCCTTACGGATCGCCAGGGCATGGGCCAGAATCGGAACGTGAGGCCTATGTTGTACATTTGGTCAATCGAGAGGGGACCACGGAGCCGTTCACAAACTACGAGGCAGCCTGAACTCGAGACGGTGACAATGAAGGGCGGTTGAGGTCAGAGGTTTTTGAACTGACCTAGGCACCAAGGGTTGTCCATACGTAAGTTGCGAAAACACATGCCCGTGCGGGATCAATATTTTTCTTGAACCTCTAGGGGCTGTTGACGTTCAGGGTTCCTATTTGTTGTGAGTTCTGATTCAAGGTTGCAAACAGAGGAGAGCAGCCTTGACCCGTCATGTCTTGACCGACGCCCAATGGGCGGTCATCGAACCTTTCTGCCTTGGCAAGACCACAGATCCCGGCCAAACCGGACGCGATCCACGTCTGTTCATAGAGGCTGTGTTGTGGATTGTGCGAACCGGTGCGCAATGGCGGGAACTGCCCGTCGAATTCGGGAAGTGGAATTCTGTCTTCAAGCGGTTCCGGCGGTGGGTGAAAGCTGATGCTTTCTACAACATGTTCAGAACCTTGGCTGCGGACGCCGACTTCGAATACGCGATGATCGACGGCTCCATCGTCAAGGTCCACCGCTCCGGCCAGGGCGCAAAAGGGGGACTCAGAGCCAGGCCATAGGGGCCTCGCGCGGCGGCATGACGACTAAGATCGTTGCCCTGACCGACGCGCTTGGCAACCTTGTCGACTTCCGCCTGTTGCCGGGGCAAGCGCATGACCTGCGCGGCGTGCCTGAGCTGATCGACACGCTCGCCGCAGATCACCTGCTCGCGGATCGCGCCTTCGATGCCGATTGGCTCCGAACCGCGCTGTCCGAACGGAGCATTACACCAGTCATCCCGCCGAAATCCAACCGCCGCTTTCCTGCCGAGTTCGACAAGGAAACCTACAAATGGCGGCATCTGATCGAAAACCATTTCGGAAAGCTCAAGGAAAACAGAGGCATCGCCATGCGCTCGTGCAAGACCGACCAGAGCTTCAAGGCCTTCATTTCACTGGCCGCATCAATCATTCAACTCAGATGAACGTCAACAGCCCCTAGTAACTTTAAGAGTTAAGGCATCGATAACGGTCGGCCCCATGGAGCATAGTCGTCTGTAATAACTTGACTCCTTCCTAGGCAAAAAAATTCGGGATGTGGGTTGGATCGCCGCCAATAGCGTGAAAGGAACAAGAAAGATGCTGACAAGACGACATTTCATCCAGACGACCGCTGCACTTTTCTCCGCGTCTATCTCAAGTCCGCTCCTCGCTGACACCTGGCCCACTGAAGCGGAAAAGGGTGCTTGGGATGCACAGGTAACACCGCCGGGCTATAACCCAGCCACATCAAACCCGTGGGGCCTACACCCGCGCTTTCTGCCGCAGCGGGTTGTAGCTAAAGATGGTCTTGTGGCCGGTGACATTCATGTCGACGCCGTGGCGCGCTATCTTTACCATATCGAGGAAGGCGGCACTGCGATGCGCTATGGCGTCGCGATCGCTCGCGGCAAACTTTATGAGCCTGGTGTCTACACGATCAAGCGCAAGGTCAGGTGGCCGCATTGGCAGCCAACTCAGAACATGATTAACCGCGACCCGGAGCTCTACGCCGACATCGCTGACGGTATGGAACCCGGACCTGAGAACGCGCTCGGGTCACGGGCGCTTTATCTCTATGTCGGGGACCGAGACACCTATCTGCGCATCCACGGTACACCACAGCCGCGAAGCATCGGCGGACGAGCAAGTTCCGGTTGCGTCCGGATGGTCATGGCGCACATAAACGATCTGTACCCAAACGTGGAGATTGGCTCGACGGCGTTCCTATATTCGGCCGAGGACAGCGTGACTCCGCAGAGTTGACCCAAGGCGCGTCGTCAGTCCGAAGCTCGAACGTGCCAATCAGGATTGGCGCGCGACGCAGATGGGATTGCCGCCCGGCGATCGCAACGGGACCAAGGTCGTTTCAACCGGCCCATTATGCTCATACCAATAGCAATTATCTTCGGGACGTAGCCGTGCCGCGTTAAGATCTTGGTCGGGTGCAGCGAGGGCTGCGACAGACTCTGGAATATTCCCGATCCTGAATGGATCGTTGTCTTCCTTCGGAGGCACCGCACAGCCAGCCAGGGCCAATGTTGCAACCATGATCACCGCATATTTTTGAAGCATATCTATCTCACTCTTTGGCAGGTCAGCCGCGTCTTCAGACTTAGCGGCGCGTTTGAAGGTTCCGCAGGTCGGTGTCCTTATTTGACCAAGTTTTGGTTTTAGCTCTTGAAGCTCTAGTTACTGTAGGGGCTATCTCAATGTGGAATGAACGAATCCCGAGGTCAATCCCATGTCTTCCAATGGCCAACGCCACGACCACAAGCACAGCTCTGACTGCAGTCACGATCATGGTGATGATCACAAACATGCGAGCGGAGTTTCCCACTCTAATGGAGAAGGTGCTGCGTGCTGCGGTGCTGGAGCCAACACGGGACCGGCACAACCCATCCCGTCGAATGGACGAAGTTTTCAAGTCTCCGGTCTGGATTGTGCCGAAGAGGTGGCGATTCTGAACAGGGTTGTCGGTCCAAAAGTTGGCGGAACCGAGCATCTTGCGTTCGACGTCATCAACGGACGGATGACCATCCTCGACAGCGCCGAGAGGATACCAGACGACGAAGTCACGCAGTTGGTCGCGACGACCGGCATGAGCGCGAAGCCGTGGGATGCCGACAACGCAGCAGAGGACCAGGCGGCGCATCTGGCACGTCAGAAGCGCTTTACCTCGTTGAGCGGCGGCTTCTGGGCAGCGGGATTCCTTTTCCACATTGTCGAGACCGGCATGGGCGGCGCGCTCGGGCTCTTTGCGGGGCATGGCGAGGTGCCGATGCCTATGGCGGAAGCAGGGCTCTTCGCCGTCGCAATTCTTTTTGGCGTCTGGCTTGTCGCGCCCAAGGCCTGGTCTTCGGCGCGAAGGCTTAGCCCCGACATGAACTTGCTCATGGTGGTGGCCGTAGCGGGCGCCATCGGCCTCGGCGAGTTCTTCGAGGCCGCGACGGTCGCCTTCTTCTTCTCGCTCTCGCTTTTTCTGGAGAGCTGGAGCGTGGGGCGGGCGCGTAATGCGGTTTCCGCGCTCCTCGATCTGGCGCCGCCAACGGCGCGGGTTCTTTACGACGACGGATCGGAAGCCGACGTTCCGGCCGCTGCCGTGGCAGTCAATGCAAGGTTTATCGTGCGCGGCGGCGACCGGATTCCCCTCGACGGTGAGGTCGTGGACGGGGCAGGGGCCGTCGATCAGGCCCCGATTACTGGGGAAAGCGCACTGGTACCAAAGGAACCCGGCGACGAGGTCTATGCCGGCACGATCAACGGCGAGGGCACACTGACGGTGCGGGCGACGAAGGCCGCCTCGGACACGGTGCTCGCAAAGATCATCCGAATGGTGGGCGATGCTCATGCCCGCCGAGCGCCGGTCGAGCAGTGGGTCGCGAAGTTCGCACGCATTTACACACCGATCGTGATGGCGATGGCGATCGCCATCGCGTTGGTTCCACCTCTCCTGTTGGGCGGTGCCTGGAACTACTGGTTCTACAATGCGCTGGTTCTGCTGGTCATCGCCTGCCCCTGTGCCCTTGTCATCTCGACACCGGTCTCCATCGTCGCGGCGCTCACCGCTTCGGCGCGTGCTGGCGTGCTCATCAAGGGAGGCGCCTATGTCGAAGCGCCAGGGCGCACCACGGCACTGGCGATGGACAAGACCGGAACGATCACCATGGGCGAGCCCGAGGTGGCGGCAGTTCACCCACTGGGCGGCACCTCCGCACGCGATCTCATGATGCTGGCAGCAAGTCTAGAGGCGCGGTCCTCGCACCCGCTTGCGCGCGCCATCCTCGCCCGCGCCGAAGCCGATGGTGTTTCTGTGTCTGCCGCAGAGGACACACGCACCGTGCCCGGGCGCGGGCTCGAAGGGCGCGCCGATGGGTGCGCTATCTGGCTCGGTTCGGATCGGTTCGCCGAGGAGAAAGGTTTCGGCAATTCCATTCCGTCGGATCTGCGGGAGCGGATCGAAGGGGCAGGGAACACCCTCGTTGCCGTGGGTGACGAGACCGGCGTGACCGGCGTACTAGAGCTTCGCGACCGCATCCGCCCCGATGCCAAGGGAATCGTGGCGCGGCTGCACGCGCAGGGAGTGAAAACGATTGTGATGCTGACAGGCGACAACGAACGCACCGCGCGTGCCGTGGCGGCCGAGGTCGGCATTGACGAGGTGCGCGCCGAGCTCTTGCCAGAAGACAAGGTGACAGCCATCGAAGAACTCGTCGCGAACCACGACATGGTCGCGATGATCGGTGACGGTGTGAACGACGCACCGGCCATGGCGCGGGCGCACTATGCCATCGCCATGGGGGCTGTAGGATCGGACGCGGCCATCGAGACGGCCGATATCGCGCTGATGACCGACGATATCGGCAAAGTGCCGTGGCTCATCGGCCACTCTCGCCGGACAATGACAATCATCCACCAGAATATCGGCATATCGTTGGCGACCAAGGCGCTGTTCGTCGGGCTGACCGCGTTTGGCATGGCCTCGATGTGGGGCGCCATCGCAGCGGATGTGGGCGTATCCCTGTTGGTGGTCGCCAATGCGCTGCGGCTTTTGAACGGCCATCGGATCAAGGACGGGCCCTCGGGCGGTGAACCGGTGGGCGAGCAAATAGCGAAGGAAGCACTGGCGCACGGTCATTGATCCGACGTCTTCGGTAGAGTAACGTCTGTTATCAAGCAGACCTCGCAAAAAGGGGCGTCGAGCAGTGACAAACACCAAATTTCCGCGGCGTGCCTTTCTGATGGGCGGATTGGTTGCCTTTCTATCAGGCTGTGCCAGCAAGTTCCGGTCGTACAACGGACCCGAAGTGACCCGGCTGCGCATGTATAAGGCACAGCGGTTTCTGGTTCTGGACGGAACGGATGACGTCTTGCGGACCTATCCCATCGGATTAGGCTTCGCGCCCGAAGGTCACAAGCAGTTCGAGGGGGATGGCCGTACGCCGGAGGGCTCCTACGTGATTGACCGGCGCAACCCAGACAGCCTTTTTCACCTCTCCATCGGCATCTCATATCCCAACGCCGCAGACATCGCTTTGGCGCAGGCTGAAGGAAAGTCGCCCGGTGGCGACATTTTCATCCACGGCGGACCGCGCAAGGGGATCGACCCAATAAATGTCCGCGACTGGACGGCAGGCTGCATCGCCGTCACTGACCGCCAGATCGAGGAAATCTATGCCATGGTCAGGGACGGGACGCCGATCGACATTTACGCCTAAGGATCAGGTGAAGCGGCGCCGCATCGCGACGTTAATCGCCTCAATGGCGATGACCATGACGACGACGGCAACCGTGACGCTGGCCGCCTTGTCATACTGGAAAGAGCGCACGTAGGTCTGGATGTAAAAGCCGATCCCGCCCGCGCCGACAATCCCGAGGATCAGCGACTCGCGCAGGTTCAGTTCGAACCGAAAGATCGTGTCGCGGGCGACGACCGGTGCCATCTGCGGCCAGATCGCATGTCTGAGCCGCACGAGCGGTCCAGCGCCCGCGCTTTCCAGTGCGGCGATAGGCGCGCGGGACACGCCGTCGATCGCCTCGGCATAGAATTTGGCGAGCATCCCCGTCGCATGAAACGCGACCGCGATGATGCCGGGCAGCGGCCCGAGCCCGACAGCGCCCACCATGAGCATGGCCACCAGGATCAGCGGAATCGCCCTGATGAAAGCAAGCAGCGTTCGAACCGGCCGAAAAACTGCACGCGCTACCATCGTCTCGGACGCCAGAATGCCGAGTGGGATTGACAGGATCACCGCGCCGAGAGTGCCGAGGATCGCGATCCTCAGCGTTTCCGCGCTGCCCTTCTTGATCTCGGCCATCACCGTCGGGTCAGGCGGAAACATCCGACCAAGAAAATCGGCGATCCGCGGACCGGCGGACATGAGACGCGACAACTCGACGTTGGCCGTGGCGAAGGACCACAGGATCGCGCCGGCGATCAGGGCGCTTGTCGCGTACCCGCCGAATTCGCGAAACCGCATCAGGACACCGCCCGGAGGCCGGTACCGGGCATTGGTTCTGTCTCCCTGTAGAGATCCGCTGTTGCAGCCTCGTTCAACTCGGGGGTCGGCACGTCAAAGACGATCCGCCCGCCGCGAATGCCGATGATACGCTGCGCGAAACGCCGCGCCAGGTCAGGCTGGTGCGAGGAAAACAGCGCCGTCGCTCCGCGCGCCCGCGCCGCCCCGGTCAGCAGCGAGAGGATTTCGCCGGCGCGGGCGGGGTCGAGACTGCTCACCGGCTCATCGGCGAGGATCAGACGCGGTTCCTGGGCCAGACAGCGCGCGATGGCCACACGCTGCCGCTGACCGCCGCTGAGACTGTCGACCCGGCGCCCGGCGAGATCACCAATGCCGCAATCGGCAAGGGCTGCGCGCGCAATCTCCAGATCATGCGCGGTTGGTGATCCCAGCAGGGCCCGTAGGGGGGGCATGCGTCCCAGGCGACCATTGAGGACGTTGCGCAGAACCGTGGAGCGTTCGACCAACGCAAACTCCTGAAACACGAAACCGCTATCCGGACGGCGCACACGCGGCGGCGGCTGGTCGGGATCGAGCGGTGCCCCCAGAACCGATACCCGCCCGCTCCAGCCCCGGAGCCGGCCGTCGAGCAGTGCCAGCAGGGTCGTTTTCCCTGCCCCGGATGGGCCCAGCAAAGCGACGCTTTCACCCGCCGGAATCGTAAGCGAAACCCGTTCCAGCGCCGGGAGGTCCGTTCCCGGATGGGTAAAGCTCAGGTCGTCGATTTGGGCGGCAATGCTCATTCCAACAGCCCGTATCGGCGCGCCATGTCGCGCACGCCGTCGTAGGCGGCGGAGTCGGACCTGACATAGCCGTCCGGGCCGTAGAGATAGCGCAGCTTTTTGCGGTTCTCTGGTGCGTTGAGCCGCAGCATCGCGTCGATGAACCGGTCCTGAAGGCCGGCGTCGAGCCCCGGGCGTGCGATCACGAGGTGACTCGGGATTGGCTCGCTTTCCACGATCCAGGTTACTTCTGCCTGCTGCCGCGGCGTCAGAAGCAGATCGGCGTATTGGCTGGCGCCTGCGGCATCGACCAGACCCTCGGCCATCGCTTGCATCGCCTGCTGGTAGCCGCCCGCGAAGAAGACGCGGCCGAAGAACGCATCCGCCGCGGTGGGGCCTTCGATCAGCCCGGCCTTAACGAATTCGGCGAGCGGATAGAGATAGCCCGATTCCGAGATTGGATCAGCGAAGGCAATGTTACGCCCGCGCAGGTCGGCGAGCGAGCCGATGCCGCTGTCGCGGCGCACGAAGATGCGGCCCGTGTAACTCGGCGCGTCGCGGTAGACCTCGGACAGAAGCGGCACGGCACCGATCTCGGCCTCGGCCAGAACGAAGGGCAGGGCGCCCATGAAGGAAATATCTGCATCGCCGTTTCTCAGTGCCTCGACCGCGGCGGCGTGGTCGATGGTGACGAACCCTTCGACGGGGACGCCGACCTCACTGGCCAGCCAGCCGGTGATGGCCTCGATATCGCCCAGCAGCTTTTCCGGGTTCTCTTGCGGGATGAAGGCTAGCCGCAACCTGACGTCCTGCGCGGTGAGCGGGGTCGCCAGAGACATAGCGCTCGCGCTGGCCAGAAGCAGGGCCGTTCTGCGGTTCACGTGCATCGCCATCAAAAGGCCCTCGCTTCGACTGTATCGGCCTCGGTCTGGAACGCGCTCCAGCTTGCTTCGGCGGCTGCCCAGTCGCCGTCACGCACGGCGGCGCCGACATCGGCCAACCGCCCGGCCAACGCGTAGACCTCGGGACGCGCAGCAAGGTTCGACATGGTACTGGCGTCGGCTGCAAGGTCGGCGGCCACGGTGTCGGTCAGCAGCAGGATATGCTCCGCGTCCCGCCGCGGAAGCAGCGTATCGAGTGTCGAGGCGAAGGTCGTCAGTTCGGAGAATGCCAGCCGGAAGGCGGTGTTCTCGGCGTCGAAAGCTTCATAGGGCTCGTCCGCCGCGCCCACGGTCTCCAGATAGGCGGTCAGGTCGGCGCGTTCCTCGTCGGTCAACTCAAGAGCTTTCGTCTCGTCGAACCAGTCTACGACTGCCGCCAGGGTCGGCAGCGATCCGTCATGGAAATAGGGCGCGGTATAGGCGGTGCCGAGCAGGGTGGGGGTGTCCAGCGCACCAGCACGGGCGCCTTCATAGGCCGGCGCAACGGAGCCGATGTCGTGCGCCTGTCGGTCCAGGAAGTTGGCGTCCGGCATATGGCAACTGGCACAGGAGCGGTCGCCGAGTCCCGCGAAGGGCGTGTTGAAGATCGCTTCGCCGCGTTGCGCGGCCTCTGGGGCCGACTCGGTCAGTTGGCCGTCCGGTGTCAGCATGGAGTTGGGTAGGAAGTCGAACTCGAGCATGTAGGCGACCAGCGCGTCCATCATGAAAGGCGTCGGCTCCGCGCCGCCGAACTCGTTGACGACAACGTTGCGGGTGAAGTCGCGCAGGGAGGCAAAACGACCGTCGCGGCCATAGGGCCCGGTGAAACGCAAGCCGCGAAGGCTCGGGATGTCGAGCGGGTCGCTACGCCGGTCGTTGAAGATTGGGTTGAAAAAGGCGCCGTCGACGTCGATCGCGCCCGGCTGGTGACTGGCACCCGGAATGAACAGCCGTTGGTTGACGTCCGAACGGTTGTGACAGGTCGAGCAGGCGAGACCGAGATCGCGCGCCGGGCTTCCGAAGATTTGCGCGCTGTCGAACAGCATGTCGCCGTAGGCCACGAGCGGCAGATCGGTCTCGTCAATGCCCTGTTCCTCGAAATTGAGAACAAGCCGAGGCAACGGATCCTGGTCGAATATGTCGGAGCCGGGCGGCAGGCTTGGCGGCACCTCGATGGCGCGACCGCTGAGTATCGCAGTTTCCGGCAAGGCGCTCAGTGTCTGGCGAGGAGCAAAATCGGCAATGAGGTAGTTCTCCGCAATGTAACCGGAGATGACCCTGCGCGCGGCTGCCATCGTGTCGCGGTCAGCGGATGTGACGCCCGCGCCCAGGACCCCTGCGGAACCCGTACTGCTGTTCAACTCCAGCCAGGCAAGGCCGATCTGCCGCGCAACATCAGGCTCGGCGGTGGCGATACCGTCCGCAAACGCGCGATAGAGTTCCCGAGCTGTCCGCACGGCCTGCTGCGCATGCGCCGGGTCTTCGGCCGCAACAGCCCGGTTCAGTTCCTCTTCGATCCTGAGCGCTATGAGCCGCGTCGCCTCTGCAAAGACCGCCTGCCGGTCTTCATGCGTGATCGCGTTCAGAAGCTGGGCAGCGTCAATGTCGCTTTCGCGATCCAGCCACGCCAGGGCACCGATGGAGAATTCCGAACCCCGGTAGGGTTCCCTCCAGGCGGTCTCAATATCATCCCAGGGCAACGGCTCGAGATTTCCAAGAAAGAGCGTCAGCCGGTAGGCCCCCGCCTCGGGAAGCCAGGGGGTCTCCTTAGCAGGTGTTGCGGCCGCAGGTCCGGACAGGACGAGCACACTGGCCAACGTGGCGAGCAGCACTCCCAGGAAATTTCGTATCACCATAACCTCCAGAGACAAAAGTTAGACATGGCTAACTTATCTACCCTCAGCAAACAAGTTGTCAATCCCGCTGTTTCGCTGCAAAGTCCCAAGTATGACAAAGCTGCAATCACATGGGCGTGAACCGTTTGAAACTGTCGACAGAGCTCCCGAAGCACAGGCCGAGGGGTTTGCGACCGTGCGTCAGGCGCATGAGAGCGAAATGGCGGAGGACTACGTCGAGTTGATCGCGGAACTCATCGAGACGCGCGGAGAGGCCAGACCGGTCGAGATTGCAGAACGACTTGGCGTGAAACCGCCAACCGTGACGAAGAACATTTCGCGGCTCAAGGCCGCTGGCCTTGTTCGGAGGGAGCCATACCGCGCGATATTCCTCACCGATTCTGGCCAGGAGCTGGCGGAGGCCTGTCGACAGCGCCACCGGATCGTCGTTGCGTTTCTTTGCAGCCTCGGGATCGACGAAGAAACCGCGGAACGCGATGCGGAAGGGATCGAGCATCACGTCAGCGAAACAACGCTGGAGGCTTTCGGACAAGCGCTGAAGCAATCCTGGAGGCATGAATAGCGCCTCAGCGGGCTCTCGCGATAATGATGAGATCACAACGACCAGGGAAGCGAGGCCAGCGGTCAAAGTCCGGGACGAGGCTTGTATGCTGACTCCGAACTCTGGCGCTAAAAGCCGATTGGGTCTTTAGTACCCAGGTAAGCCGGAGGTGGTGCGTACCTAATCCTCTCTTTACGACTGACTGCTGGCCGAAGTTTCCGGTCGTTGGGACATGCCGTGGGCGCTACCCTGAATTTTTGTCGATCGTTCAGAGCGCGTAGACGATCGTCACCAGCGTGATCATGACAATCGAGAACATGGCGAATGCGCCCAGAGCTAGTGTTCGGCCCATGTCGCGATTTGGCTTTTTCACTTTCAGACGCAACTCCGCGGCGGTTTCCGGAAACTCGAGCGCCGCCGCATTCGAACCCCGCATCAACTCGTATCGGGTGTTCCATCGGCGCACTTCCGCCGCGTTCCAGCCGTTCAGCACAAGGATAATTGCCGCAATCAAAACCATCGAGGACGGGACCCAGATTGTGTAGCCACCGATCGTCTCGTCAGCCAAGGCGCTAAGTCCGCTACTGTTCCTTGCCGTTTGGTAGGACGCATAGAGACCTACCTCTTTTAGCGTCGTGAGGGCGCCCAGAAAAATATTCGAAACGATCACTACAAAACCGGATATCAGCCGCGCCCCTCGCCGCGCACCATCAGGCGGATCCCTGGGGTCGAACAGCATGCCGAAATACCAGATCCCTGCCAACACCATCGACAAGTGCGCGAGCATCTCGATCGCCGCAACGCGCTGCGCAAGTCCGTAAAGGACAGGAACCTGCCAAACGTATAGCGCGGCAACAAGCAAGGCAGTGGCGATCGCGGGATGCGCCATGAACCGCACGATGCCACGATTGCCAAGCGCATTGAGGTGCCGTCGCCATTCTCTTGCCAGACCAGCTTGCAGTATGCGCCATGGTTGGGACACCGCGAAAAGCAGCGGTCCGGCAAGGCGGAGAAGAAGATGCTCCACTTGGTGCAGGGAGAAGAGACTGTGTCCCAACGGGGCCAAGGGCGCGTTCGTGGCGACGAGGAGGCAGGCAATGCCGGTGAAGAACTGAACCTGTCGCCAGACAGTAATCCTTCCGAGAATGCGAGAGGATCGCGCGAGGCCGCGCATGTAGACCCATGCGGCCAATCCGACGGAAACAAACGACACCGGTGAAATCGCATAGCCAAACGGATCGTAGTGGATGAGATATGTGATCATTGGCTCCTATCCTCTATCGTACTCGAGCTGTCCTCTGATTTGGGTGACAGTCGAGATGTTCCTGCGGCGCCACCGCGGGCCAAGGACAGATCCGTGCTCATCATTATGTATTCACCCTGCATCCACTTCGGAAAGAGGTTTTCGTAGAACTTTGAGAGAGGGTGCCCGGACTGACCGGCGGGCGTGATGAAATAGGAACCGCTTTCGTCCGAAAGCGACATGACCGCCTGAAAGTTGGTGCCCGCGTTGGAGACAAATGGCCGAGCATCGTCCGATGCAAATACTGTCGACATCAGAGTAAAGGGATCGCCCGGCGTTGGTGCTTCGAGAGACAACAAGTCGCTCACCATCCCGCCCGGTCTGATCGGCGACCACTGCATGTTCAAAGTATGCGCCTCACCCCAGGACCAGTCGGAGGGATCGGATCCGTAGCGGTCGACCAGCCAGCCGAGGGCATCATCCAGAGCCGCTCGAACCTGATCTTCGCAGGTTTCCATGCGTGCGGAAGGGCGGATGTCGCACCAGACAGCGCTCCCGCCGCGACCGGAAAGGACCGCGTAAAGGAAATCTGGATTCGGTCTGGTCCAAAACGCGTTCGCCGCCGGAAATTCGTCCTGAAGAATGCGTCGTTGCAAAGCACTGACCCATGCCCAGAACACGAGCGGCTCCTGTGAATAGCGATCCATGTCGCCATTCCATTGCGCAAGCTTGTCCAGTATTTCGTTGCGAAGCCTTTCGGTGCGGGTCTCTTCGATGCCGCTTGCGGACCTCACGAACCAAAGCTCTTTTGCCATCAGAGGAAGAAGGGCGCGTGCGGCTGCGCTGACAGTGTCGCGTTGAACCGCAATCGCGCCCTCGACCGAGATTATCAGCTGTCGATCATCAAGCACAGCCAAACGGGCGTCTCGAAACGATGCAGGGCGCTCGACCTCCCGTTCGGGCCAGCGGGCCAAGGTTTCACGGTCGATCGCTAGAACCTCCATTCCGGCCGATAACATTTCGGAGGTTCCGCTAAGGGCGTTGTTCGCATCGGTGGACCTCGCGAGACGGTCAAGCATCATCAGATAATCGCCAGCACCCCTGCCTGTAGGAGCTTCTGGCTCTCTGACGGCTTTTTGGGGAGTTGATCCAAACGCCCATGCGACGCGCTCGTTGCGGCCGATGACAACGAACGGCACGCCCGGCAACGTGGCGCCAATCGCGGCCCCTGTCGGAAGCTGAAGATCCGCCAGGTACCATTCAGAGGGGAGCGACAAAGGGCCAACGATGTCCGCGGCGAGAATTGGTGCCCCTGTGGCCGTTCGGTCGCCGGACAGCGCCCAAGCATTGAGGCTGACTTCGGGCGGGGTCGCAAACAACTCGGGTGTGACGGGGCGATCTGACGGGACCCGCAAATCTGACGAGACTGACAATTCTTGCCGGCTCTTGGGTCGAAGATCGCTCAAAAATGCATGGGCTATTCTGAGGCTATCGACAGGTCTCCAGGCCGCTATCATTCTCTCGTCAGCGATCAACAGTTCGGGTGAGCCCCTGCCGCGCCCGCCTTCGGAAACCAGCCCAAGCCACGCGTTGACACCGGCGGCGTATGCTTCGAGCGCATCGGATGTCGAAGAGTCAATTTCGGTCGTCGGCTCCAGTGGCAACAGGTCTTTCGTTGCACGCCTTGCCCTCAACAACTGACCGAGCCTGTCTTGCGCGTGAACGAAGCCGATGGCGAAATAGACATCCTCGGCGGACCCCGCCGTGATGTGCGGTAAGGCTGAAGAATCCCGCAGGATATCGACCGGGCTATCTATGCCTGCAACGCTGAAGTCCTCGTCATAGTCGGGAACGGAGGCACGCAGCAGAAAGTAGACGGTACCGGAAACGGCCAATCCCGCTGCGCAGACCGTCAGGAAAGTGTAAAGCAATATGTTGAACAGTCGTTTCAATTCGTTGCCGATGCTGAAGCATTTTCAGGACGTGATGCGCAACAGGATCACCGAGGCGAAAAAGGCGAGGAGGCCGAAGGCAATGCCGAAGCTTGTCGCATATTGAAGCATATCCAGGCGGTTTCCTTTCCGCCGCCGCGCCAGATAGCCACCCCAGATCGCACCTCCGACAAAACCCGCGAGTACCAGCATCACCATTCCTCCATTCTTGAATGCTCCGCACTGGGCTGTCGTCCGGCCAAGCCGACGGCATAGACCAGGGTCCAGGCCGCACCGATGAGCATCAGCAATGTCCAATCGCCGAAACGTGCGTAGGGCGTGGGAGCGCGCGCGCCGGGCAGGCTGGCGTCAATGACGCCTGTTTCCCCGGTATCGAGACGCGCGACGACATCTCCATTGGCGTCGATGATCGCGGATATCCCGGTGTTGGCCGCGCGGACCACGGGAAGACCTTCTTCGACCGCGCGCATGCGCGCGGCCGCGAGGTGCTGCTCGGGCCCGATGCTGGTTCCGAACCAGGCATCGTTGGTGGCGTTGAATATCCAGTCGGGGCGGAAAAGATCATCGACCACGTGGCCCGGAAAGATTATCTCGTAGCAGATCGCGACCGCGACCAGCGGCGCACCCGCGAGCGCGAGCGTGCGTGGTCCCGGTCCGGGCGTGAAATCGCCCAATCCCTCGGTCAGCCGTGCGAAAGGCAGCCAGCCCCGGAAGGGAACGTATTCCCCGAACGGCACGAGATGATGCTTTGCATATCCGGTCAGTATTTCCCCGCTGCTGTCATAGGCCTGGACCGTATTGAAATAGCGGGTACCCGCAACGCTCTCCACTCGATCGGGCACTCCCGTCAGAAGCAGCGTACCTTCGGGCAGAGAACCGGTGATCCGGGTACGGGCTGCCGCGTCCTCGTCGAGAAAACCGGGAAAGGCCGTCTCCGGCCAAAGCAGAAGATCGACGTTGCCGGGACGAGATGAGAGGTCGAGGTAGAGCTCAAGGGTCGCGTCCCGGTTTCCGGGCGCCCATTTCTCCCGTTGCGGCACGTTGCCTTGCACGATGCGCAAGTCGACGCGAGGCAAGGGCGCCTCTGATCCAAGGCGGAACGTACCGGCACCCCAGAGTCCTATGATGGCCATCGCGCACAAGACCAGAACGGCTGACCGTTGACGTGGCACGGCGGAATACGCAGCTCCCGGCATGACGCCGACAAGGACGGTGAGAAAGCTCAACCCGTAGCTTCCGACCCAGGCTGCCGGCTGTCGCAGCGCGGCGTGATCGACCAGAGCATAAGCGGCCAGGTTCCACGGAAAACCTGTCAGGACATGACCTCGCAACCATTCCGTCGCCACCCAGCAGGTTGCGAGAAGCAGACTTGCGGCAATGCTCCCGAGGGGTCTGCGCTGCGCGATGACGGCATAGAGCGCCGCAGCCATGGCCGGGAAAATGGCTAGGCCCGCTGACAACCCCGCGACGGCCGGGATCGCCAGCGCGGCGAAACGTTCGGCATCGACGTAAAAACTCTCGGCGATCCAAGAGATTCCGAACCCGAACTGGCCAATTCCGAAGACCCAGCCGATAAAGAAAGCGTGCGCTGTGGAAACCTGTCGGAGTATGAGAAAGAGCGCCGAGAAGGCAACCGGAACGGCGATGAGCCATGAGAACGGCGGAAGGGCTAAAACCGTCAAACCGCCCGCCACAAAACTAATTCCGGAACGCAGAGGAATGTAATGGCCCCAGACAGACATGTGCGCCAAACCCGTCATCATGTGCCATTCTGAAACTTGGCGCTCAACCAAGGAGCTATGAGCAGTAGGCCCACCCCGCCGACCACGAAAACATCCGCCATGTTGAAGGCGGGCCAATGCGTGGATCCGGCGTAGAAATCGAGGAAGTCTGTCACACCCCGAAACCGGATGCGGTCGAGGACGTTGCCGAGCGCGCCACCGATAATCGCACCATAGGCGATAGCCTCAACCGGGCTGGCAGTGCGCACCAACATGACCGTCAACCAGCCACAGACAGCGAGGGCCAACACTGTAAGGCTCCACCATGGCGCTCCACCAAGTAGTCCGAATGTCACGCCATCGTTGCGCAGGTAGATGAGATTGAAACCGGGAAAGACCGGAATTCCGGTGCTCAAATCTGCCGCATTGGCGACGACAATTGCTTTTGTCACCTGATCGACAAGAAAAGCAGTTCCAGCCGCAATGAAACCTTGGAAATGGGACTGTTTCATCTCATCCTCCCAGCCATACATCGAGGAACAACATGATCACGAGGCCGACCGCGAGACCGAGTGTCGCCCTGTTTTGATGGCCGGAACGGTGGGTTTCGGGAATGATTTCGTGGCTGATGACGTAGAGCATCGCCCCGGCGGCGAAGGCGAGGCCCCATGGCAACAGCGGCTGCGAGATGCTGATGATCCCAGCCCCAAGAAGCCCGCCTACCGGCTCGACAAGACCTGTCAGTGCGGCAATCCCCCACGCACGACTCCTGGAATATCCCTCACCAAGCAATGAAACCCCTACGGCGAGACCCTCGGGAGCGTTTTGCAGTCCGATACCGATCGCAAGTGGCAACCCGCCCGAGAATCCATCAGCCCCGAACCCGACACCAACGGCAAGCCCTTCGGGGAAATTGTGGATCGTGATCGCGATGATGAAGAGCCAGACGCGACGCAGAGAGTCTGCATCAGGGCCCTCGCGTCCGGACTTGAAATGCTCGTGCGGTAGCTTTTCGTTCATCAAAGCAACCGCGCCCATACCGAGCAGGATCGCAAGGCAAACAATGGCTGCGGGGGCGGCAGCATTCTCGAACTGCCCTTCGGCCGCGTCGAGGGCCGGGATTATCAGCGAGAAGAACGAGGCCGCGAGCATCACACCCGCCGCGAAGCCGAGCAAGAGATCGCGTGTGGACCGGGACGGGATGCGCCCGAAAAGAACGGGGATCGCCCCGACCGCGGTCAGCGATCCGGCTGCCAGGCTTCCAAGAAAGCCAAGCGCTATTGGGGAGAGGGTTTCCAATTGCTAAAGTCTTGCTGCGAGTTCAGTCAGGAACCGGGGTAGCTGGTGTAGACCTCGGTCGATCCATCGCCGCGGATCAGGAAGACGTCATAAGCCTCACGATCATCCTCCGGTCCCATGCCCGGCGAGCCATAGGGCATTCCCGGCACCGCCAGCCCCACTGCATCTGGACGCTCATCCAACAAACGCTGAATGTCTGATGCCGGTACATGACCTTCGATCACGTAGCCGTCGACCAAAGCCGTATGGCAGGAGACCATGCGCTGAGGCACGCCATTGTCGAGTTTGAAGCGCACAAGAGATCCCCCGAACATGTCCTCGCCTGTCGGCGCGAATCCGTTCTCCTCGAGGTGCTTCATCCAGGACAGACAATAGCCGCAGCCGTTTGTCTTCCGGACGTCAATCTGGATCGCATCGGCGACAGCTTGCGCCGCGGGAAACAAGGCCAGCGTGACTGCAAGGGCGGGAGCCAGTCGTTTCATGGATTAAAGCCTTTCGGTTGTTGTTTGCACAAATTCGCTGGTGAGCCTCTCGGCCAGTAGCGAGCGTGCCTCAGCCAGTCGCTCAAGCGCAGCCGTGTCGTCCGCTTCACGCTCGGCCGCCTCTGCCAAACGGTCGTCAGAGAGAGGGTCGGTCGGGCGACCGTCCACCAGCACTTCGTAATGTAGGTTGGGGCCTGTCGCGGTACCCGTCGCACCGACCCGCCCGATCATATCTCCGGCCATCACGCGTTGCCCTTGTGTGAGGCCGTCCGTTACAGCGCTCAGATGTGCGTATCGTGTCAGGGTGTCGGACCCATGCGCTATCTCCACCACCCGGCCATATCCACCACGACGTCCGATGAAGCTCACGCGTCCTGGCGCCGTCGCTTTCACCGGCGTACCGCGGGCCGCAGCAAAGTCGACGCCGGTGTGCATGCGCACATTCCCATAGACCGGGTGTGTGCGACGGCCAAAGACGGAACTCAGCCGCGCTCCTTCCACCGGTTGGGCAAAGACACGCAGGACCTCTCCATCAACATAGATCGTCGCTTTACCGCTGCCGTCATCCGGCCAGACGATCTCGTAGACCGTTTCACCAAGATTCAGTGCGGCAAAGGCAAGTTCCGGCTGACCGATCCTCTCGTTTCCGTCGCGCGCTTCGCGCCAAAGAAGACGCATCGTCTCGCCACCGGAAAGGTCGCGTCGAAAATCCACTGTGCCGCCCAGCATCTGCGCCATGTCGACCGCAAAGCGAGCAGGGATGCCCGCCTTGTCCAAAGCCGCGAAGACAGAGCTTTCGATCACTGCCTCGCCCGCGAACGTCACCATTTCAGGGTCTGGCTCCAACACGCGTGTGACAAGTTCTTGACCAAAGACCGTTTCAATCCGCACCCCATCGTCAACTGACAGTTCCACGCGGCTCGGATTTCCGTCCACCTTTGAGATCACAGTGATCTCATGGCCCGGGCGCAATCGGCGCAAGTCATATTCTGCACCAAGCGCGAGCGCGATTTCGGCACGCGCAGGCGCAGCGATACCCGCGTTCGCCAGGACCGCATCCAGCGTCTCGCCCGCCGCAATCTCACGCGACCAGGTGATCAAAGGCTGTTCAATCTCGGGCAAGGCGGTTTCAGTGAAGGCAGGCTGCAAGAGAGGGGTAGGTCGAATTGAGCGTGCCACGTCGATCTGTATCGCTGTGGGCAGCGTCACAACTCTGTCGGCAAGTCGTGGTGCCGAGAGCGGATCGGGGGTCCAAAGCGCCGCTTTCGCAATCGCCAGAGGCACCGGCTCTTTGGACAGCATCCCAGAGATCGCGATGGCAGTAACCGAACATGTGCCTGCGATGGCCACGGTCGCTAAAACAATTCTAATCTTCATGTTGCCCCCTCTACGTCTTCTGTCAGTGCACGCCGGATCTTCGGCACCGCGAATTCTCTTGGCTCGTGATAGTCGATCATGGTGACGAGCTCACCCTCGACATCGAACAGGAATACGCTTGCCGTATGGTTCATCGTATAGCCGCCGCCCTCAGTCGGGACGCGCTCATACGAGGCACGAAATCCTTCTGCAGCGCGGGCAACCTGGTTTGCCGGCCCAGTCCAGCCGCGAATAGCCGGATGAAAATAGCCGACATATTCGGCCATGGCCTCGACCGTGTCCCGCTCCGGATCGACTGTGATGAAGACCACGTTCATCTGCGCGGCTCCGTCTCCGAGATCTTCAAGCCAGCCTGAGATATCCGATAACGTCGTGGGGCAGACATCCGGGCAGTAGGTGAACCCGAAAAACACCATGGTCGGGCGTCCGATCAGGGTGTCCGGGCCTACTTCATTGCCTTCATGATCGGTCATACGGAAATCCATCGCCGATAGGGGTAGGGGCCGTTGGCCAGCAGGTTGGGGGGCACCGGGCCCGTCGACGCGCCACCAGCCGACCCCGAGCATCAGACCGAGAGCGCCAACACCGGCTGCACCGTATCCAAGCAAATGCCGACGCTGCATCAGCCCTCCGGCCCGCGCGCGGCAATGCCCAGGATCGGGACCTCGACAGTCACTTCGCCACCGTCCGAGAAGGTCAGCGTCAGCGGGAAGGTCTCGCCTTCGATCATCGGGTTTTGCAGCTTCATGAGCATGGCGTGCAGTCCGCCCGGTTCCAATGCCACGCTTTCCCCTGCGTCTATCGTCATCTCGCCAACAGGCGCCATAGAACTGACGCCGTCGGCGTTGGTTTTCGTCTCATGGATCTGGGGCATCACGGCCAGTGGTGTTGTAAGCCCGGTCAGCGTGACCGCTTCGTTACCCGTGTTTCGCACGGTCAAATAGGCAGCGCCCGGTCGGTTGACGCCGATTGAAGCACGGGACCACGCGTTTTCGACGACCACATCCTCCGAACCGGCAAATGCTGGAATCGACATGCCCGAGAGCAGTAAGACAAGGGTCAAACCATTGATGTAAGGTAGCTTTTTCATGATGAATTCTCCTGTATCTGGCCGAGCGTCAACTTTGGCTGGCCGCAACTTCCGCCGCCACTAGTCGCCGCAGTTCGGCCTCACCGAACGGGTCTAATGGCTTGGCGTTGACGAAGAACGTGGGCGTTTGTCGTACGCCAACCGCTTCGACATCAGCGCGGTCCTGATTGAGTACCGCCACGACACCGGGGGACAGCATCTGTGTCCGGGCAGCTTCGACATCCAGACCACCGCTTGCGGCAATCTCAAGGATCAAACCCGGTGCCGGAGTGCCATGGGACGCCCATCGGGGCTGCTCGCGCAGGACCGCTTCTAGCACGGGTTCGAACACATCCTGCATCCGCGCAGCTTCGAGAACACGGATCGCTTCTACCGACGCGTCCCCGTGAAACGCGGTATATCGAATGACGACACGGACCGCATCACCGTGCTCAGCCATGACCTCTTTGACCACGGGATAGAAGGCGCGGCAGGCCTCGCAAGCTGGATCGAAAAACTCGACAATCGTGACAGGTGCCGTTTCGGGGCCGAGGATCGGGGAATAAGGCCGGATCAGCACATCGTTCACTTCCGGCGCGACAGGGACTGCCTCTGCCATGGGTTGGGGGCGGGTGGCATACCAGGCCGCGCCGCCAAAACCTGCGGCACCAACAGCCAGAACGGATAGAATAAGGCCGCGTCGATTCATGTTTGTTTTTCCTTCAGTGAAAGGGCTGACAGCATCCCGATCATCGTGAAGGCGACAAGCGCCATCAGCGGAATCGGAATGCCGAAGATCACCTGGTTGTCGTCGGTACAAGAGGGGCCGGTCGCCGTGCAGGGCTGGATCGCCTCGGGGATCACCCCGACATAGAGGCCGATGTGATACAACGCCACTGCCGCCCCCCCAAGCGCCAGCGCAACGCCATAGCGCCCCACGCGGGGATCCTGCCACCACAGCCCGAGCCCAAGAACGATAGCCAGGGGGAACATGAAGGCGCGCTGGAACCAGCAAAGAACGCAAGGCGTTTGACCAAGAACCTCGCCAATGAAGAGCACGGCAAGCGATGCGATAAGCGCAACGCCCCACGCCAGGCCAAGTGCAGTTTCTCCAGAAAGTCGGGTCATAACGATCAGATCCTCTCTCTCAGATCGGCGAGGATCTCTTCGGCGGGCGTGCCATAGGGCCAAGAGTCCGCGAAGCCTGCCTGCGTATCGAAAAGGAAAAGATGCGACGTGTGACCCATCGTGTATCCATCCGGCGCAGTGGCCTCCTCGATCCGCTCAAAGAAAATTGGGAAGGTCTCGGATGTTGCGGCGATCTGCTCCGGCGTGCCGGTCAGCCCGATGATCCCTGCGTCGAACAGGGGCACATACTCGGCAAGTGCCATCGGCGTATCCCGCTCCGGATCAATCGTTATGAAAATCGGCTGGACCTTTGCCGCCTCGTCGCCCAAGCCCTCCATCACGGCCGCGACTTCGGACAGTGTTGTCGGACATACGTCGGGGCAATTGGTGAAGCCGAAGAAGACCAACATCCAGCGACCTTTGAAATCTTCCTCCGTTTGGATCATGCCGCGATGATCGGTCATTTCGAAATCAGCGAAGAGCGGTGGTTCATCTTCGGCTCGGGCAAGGTCGGCACGGTAGTCGGACCATAGCAACAGCCAGATGAAAGCGAACGCTGCCACGCCCGCAAACACCCACAATACCTTTTGAAGACCTGAAAGCCTCACGCCGCTCCGCCCGAAATTGATTCTATGTTTTGTGTGTGTTTACATCCTCTAGCTACTGTAGGTTCAAGCATGATTCTGCATCTGCGACAGCGCGTCACGCACCTGTGAAGTCAATGTTCACTATTCAGCGCTTCAAAACCTGCCAACACTCAGTTTTTCCCTATTTCGTCCGACTCTAAGGGTGGCCATCAAGGGAAGATCCGAGCAGATTCCACTGAGTCAGATGCTTGAGGAAAACGGTCCCGCAGACATTAAGCTGCCAATCAGATGCACTGCAAGCATGGGTCATTTTCAAAGTTATCAGTTCAAAATAATGCTTGAACCTACAGCTACTGTAGGAGCTAGAAATGTTGCGAATCGTTGATGGGGTCCTGCTCACGGCATGCAAGCACGAAATACTTCAACCCGCTTGGTTTTCCGCCCGCTTTCACCCCATTTGCAATCCACCGAAGCGCAATGGGATACTCGAAGATCATGCTGAATTCAGCCGATGCGGGAACTTTGTCCGGCTAGGATGCAGAAGCGCTACTCAGGGAGATAGAAAAATGACGCCTGAAATCGGACAATTTGCACTGATCTTGGCGCTTGCTGTCGCGATGGTCCAAAGCATCCTGCCGATTGTCGGGGCAAGCACTGGGCGCGTGCTTTGGATGGAAAGCGCCAAAACGACTGCCGCGCTTCAGGTGACGCTGGTTGCCATAGCGTTCGGCGCACTCATGCGATCTTTTGTTGTCAGTGACTTCACAGTCCGCAACGTAGTGGAGAATTCCCACTCGCTGAAGCCGATGCTCTTCAAGGTTGCGGGCACCTGGGGCAGCCACGAAGGGTCTCTACTTCTATGGACTCTTATTCTCGTTATTTTCGGGGCGGGGGTCGCGCTGCTGGGCAGAAACATTCCGACGGGTCTCAAGGCACGAACGTTGTCCGTTCAAGCCTGGATCAGCGTCGGCTTCCTGAGCTTCATGCTTTTCACGTCCAATCCGTTTGATCGGGTTTTCCCGCCGCCTCTAGATGGCACGGATCTCAACCCGCTTCTGCAGGACATCGGGTTGGCGATGCATCCCCCACTCTTATATTTCGGGTATGTCGGCTTCTCTATCGTATTTTCCTTCGCAGTCGCGGCTCTGATAGAGGGTCGGGTGGATCCTGCGTGGGCACGTTGGGTGCGGCCCTGGACATTGACGGCCTGGATCAGCCTCACTGCAGGGATCGCCCTCGGCTCTTGGTGGGCTTACTACGAACTTGGCTGGGGCGGCTGGTGGTTTTGGGATCCGGTTGAAAACGCATCCTTCATGCCATGGCTTCTGGGCACTGCACTTCTGCACTCCGCTATTGTCACGGAAAAGCGGGATACGTTCAAAAGTTGGACTATACTTCTGGCGATCCTGACCTTTTCACTGTCACTTCTGGGGACATTTATCGTCCGGTCCGGCATTTTGACATCTGTTCACGCGTTTGCGGTTGACCCTGCGCGCGGCGTGTACATTCTCGGCCTTCTTGGTGTGACAATTGTGGGATCTCTGACGCTCTACGCATGGCGCGCGCCTCAGCTTGGATCGGGTGGCGTCTTTCGGCCAATCAGCCGCGAGGCTGGGCTTTTGCTCAACAACCTTCTGCTTGCGACCGCAGCAGCGACGGTTCTTTTTGGAACACTCTATCCATTGTTTGTGGAAGCGGTGACTGAAGAAAAAATATCGGTTGGTCCACCATATTTCAACGCGACGTTTATTCCGTTCATGCTGCCCCTCGTCATCATCATGGGAGTTGGCCCGTTCCTTTCCTGGAAACGCGCTGATCTGCCCGGAATCTGGCAGCGGCTGCGTTGGGTTTTTGGTGTCGCGATTGGCGTTGCAGGGATCGTTTGGTACTTTCAAACAGACGGGCCACTGCTTGCTGTGGTCTCAATAGGGATTGCCGCCTGGGTTTTTGTTGCGACGTTGCGCGAATGGGCAATGCGCATCAAGCTCTTTGATCTACCGCTTTCTCAGTCTCTGCGTCGCGCGCGCAACCTGCCGCGCGCTGCGCACGGTATGACCCTCGCGCATCTTGGCGTTGCAATGCTTGTGCTTGGGTTCGTAGGTTCAACTGCTTGGAAGGAAGAACGTGTGCTATTCGCAGAACCGGGGACGACCGTGGAAATTGCCGGTTTTGAGGTGATATTCGACGGCGTCGAACAGTTGCGTGGTCCAAACTACATCGCACAACGAGGCCAGCTTCGCGTCTTGAAAGATGGGAGTGAGATTGCGAAGCTGCATCCGGAGCGCAGAAGTTATCCGGTCGCGGGCACTTCCACAACCGAATCTGCAATCCGATCAACCCTCGTCGGAGATCTCTACGTCACCATCAGTGAGCCCGCGGCCGATACGGCGTCGGGCGAATGGAATTTGCGCATTCTCTACGAGCCACTGGTCAACTGGATATGGATCGGAGCCACGATGCTGGTGCTTGGCGGGTCCCTTTCGCTATCGGATCGCAGATTGCGGGTGGGTGCGCCGTCGCCAAAGAGCCAGTCGTCTGCGCTTCAGCCGGCGGAATGATATGATGAAGAAAATCCTTCTCGCGACACCTGCGCTGGTCGCAGTAGTCTTGGGTGGTTTTTTGTTCTGGGGACTCAACCCTGACCGAGATCCTAATGCAATTCCTTCCGCTTTAATCTCCGATCCAGTACCGAATTTTGAACTGCCACCAGTAGATGGCACGAAGACACCTGGCCTGTCAGCCGCAGCCCTTCGCAGCATTGGCGAGCCGTTTTTGGTCAATGTATTCGCTTCATGGTGCGTGCCATGCCGTGCTGAGCATGCGGTGCTCACCCGGTTTGTCGAACAGGACGGTATCCGGCTGATGGGGATCAACTACATGGACAAACCAGCAGATGCAGCCAATTGGCTGGATGAACTTGGCAACCCCTATGAGAGGATCGGATCAGACAGCGAAGGCCGCGTCGGGATTGAGTGGGGTATCTCCGGCGTGCCGGAGACTTTTGTGATCGATGGAATGGGGATCGTTGTCTATCGCTATGTTGGTCCCATCGTGACGCCAGAGGCACAGGCTGAAATTCGTGCTGCGTTGGCCGCAGCAGGTGGTCAATCATGAAAGGTTGGCTCGGTTCACTGGTGCTGGTGCTAGCGCTTTCCGCGACATCATCTGTGTGGGCAGTTGAACCCGATGAGCTGTTGGATGATCCGGTGCTGGAAATGCGCGCCCGGGAGCTCTCAAAGCAACTGCGCTGCGTTGTCTGTCAAAATCAAGATATCGACAGCTCAAATGCAGGTGTTGCCAGAACAATGCGCACGTTGCTGCGCGAACGCCTGATTGCAGGTGATACAGATGGCGAGATCACCGCATTTTTCGTTGATCGCTATGGTGATTTCGTCCTGTTCCAACCAAGGCTCAAACCCGCTACGTATCTGTTGTGGTTCGGACCTGCAGTTCTTTTTGCCATTGGGATTGGTGTTGTTCTAATCACACTCCGGCGCCGAAGCACTGCGGTTCTTGATGGCGCTACTGATCCACTGAGTCCCGATGAAGAGCGTGAGTTCGAGGCCATTTTTCATGAAGATGAAGGACAGAAATATCCATGATTTGGTTGGTGTTTAGCGCGATGGCATCCATCACTGCCCTCCTGTTCTTGTCCGGTCTCTTTCGAACGGGCGAAGGCCTGAACAGAAAGGATGGGGCGTTGGCAATCCTCAAGGATCAGCTTTCCGAAATTGATGCTGATCAAGAGCGGAACCTGATTTCCGGTACCGAAGCCGCCGCGGCCAGGGTTGAAATCAAACGGCGCATTCTGGCCACTGGTCGGCTTGCGATACGCAGGTCGTCGCGCGCAAGTGGGCGAAGCACCATCCTCGCATCGGCCATTGTCGTACCGTTGGTCGCCTTCGCTCTGTATTCGCAAATCGGCTCTCCGCACATCGAAAGCCAGCCTCTGGCGTCTCGCGCATCTGAAATCCTGGAAGCCGCAAACCTCGCAGAGTTGACCCAGAAATTAAAAACTCGTCTTGAAGCAGACGAGTCTGGTGGACCAAGCGATGGTTGGCTTCTGCTCGGTCAGACCTACATGCGCATGGCTCGCTACAATGATGCCGTGGATGCATTCGAACACGTCGCCGTTCGCGATAATGCGGGTATTGCTGCTCTATTACAGTTTGCCGAGTCTCTGATCGCAGCCGAGAACGGAGTGGTGACGCCGCAAGCGGAAAGAGTGATCGAACGGGCACTAGAGATGGACGCTGACGATCCGGGCGCGATTTTCTTCAGGGCCCAAGCCCTCGAACAGAATGGGGTTCCAGATGAAGCTCGGGCGCTTTTGATCGATCGTCTCAAGAGAGCGGATCGCGCCTATCCGTGGATGGAGGTTTTCGTCTCTTTCGCCAACCGGTTGGGAGAACAGGTCGAGAAATATCCTGTAAATCTCGCTGACTTTCTGCCAGAACCGCAGGATGTGCGTGGTCCCAGTGCGGCCGACATCGAGGCCGCCCAGGATATGTCAGTCGAGGAGCGCAGGGCTTTTGTCCGCTCCATGGTTGACCGCTTGGCGGCGCGATTGTTGGATGACCCTGACAATCTTGAAGGATGGCTTCGGCTTGCGGAGGCGTACAGTGTATTGGGCAACATTGATGCTGCTCAGAACGCTGCCAACAAAGCGCGCAACTTGGCAGAAAGCCTTCCGGAAACCGATCCTACGCGTGCCGCTATCACGGCCCGATTGGATCAGATCAAAAAATAGATTTGGGCCACGAGGTCACCGATACAAGAGCACTTTCTCCTCTCCCAAAACCAAACCGTTGCAATTTCTGCCTCTCTTGAACAATGCAACGGCGCCGTTTCATCGTTTTGGGACAGCGCTGAGATTAGCAGTCGACAGCGCTTCGAGAACGGCATCCACGGATAGCAATTCGGATAAAATGATACCTTCAGGCGCATCTGGACCGTAAACGATGTTGAACGGAATTGCGTATCGGCCGTGCGCCTCGAGATAGGATTGGACTGTCGCGTCCGGTCGCGTCCAATCCGCGCGCATCGCAATCACGCCTTCCCCGCCAAGTGCTCCAAAAACTGGTTCACGATCCAGGACCAGCGTCTTGTTTGCTTTGCAAGTAATGCACCAATCCGCAGTAACGTCCACGAATACAGTTTTGCCCTGCGACACTTCACGCGCGATCCGGGACCGATCGAACTCGACCCAGTAAGAAGCACTTGAGTTTGTTGCGTCAGCGGGCCTATTCGGCAGCAGTGCAGGGGCCGCCAATGTCATGCCTACAATTGCGGTCATCCCCCACAGCAAACCTCTACGGGGCTGGACCTGATAGGCTCTTGCAGTCGGTACGATAAGCCCAAGGCCCAACAGCACCAAGCCTGTGAGGGTTGGCGACGTTACACCAATCAAGACCCAGCATAGCCATACAACGGTTCCGGCAAGCAACAATCCGAGAACAATCTTTAAGCTCATCATCCAGGGTCCCGGTTTGGGCAGTCGGGAGAGGAAACCAGGCCAAACGGCAGTCAGAATATATGGCAGTGCAAGCCCAATCCCCATCGCCGTGAAAACCGCAAGTATATCTCCTGCCGTGCCGGAAAGGGCGAAGGCAATGGCTGTTCCCAGCAAAGGGGCGGAACAAGGCGTTGCAAGTACCGCAGTCAGTGCGCCGGTGGAGAAGTCTTCGACATACCCCCGCCCAAAGCGGCCAGATAGCAGAGCCATCCAGCTACTTGGCAAGGACACTTCAAAAATTCCGAACAAGTTTGCTGAGAAGAGTCCGACAACGAGGATGAGTGCGATCAGAAAATATGCATTCTGAAATTGCATACCCCATCCAACGGCATATCCGAGCGTCTGAAGCGTTATGATCGAAAAGGCCAGCACCCACATGAAAGCAACAGTTCCGCCAGCCGTGGCGAGAAATCCGGCGCGCAATTGTGAGACGGAGCGATCCTCATTTCGGAGCGCCGATCCGAATTTAATCGATAGAACCGGCAAGACGCACGGCATTATGTTCAGGATCAAACCTCCCAGGAAAGACAGCAGTATAATAAGGAAGAACTTAACGTTATCCTGACTGGTTTCGGATACGTAGGGTGGAGAAGGCGCCAAGTCGGTGGTGTTCACATCATCGAATGTCACCGCGACGTCCTCGTCTACTACGGTAATTCGAAGGGAGGATTGTTCCTCGCTCAACGCAAGAATTGGGAAGCTTGCCCAAAGACCTGTTCGATCATCTGTGAGTCGGATATCGGGCGCGCCGAATACAGTGCCTGCACCAAATTCTGGAAAAACATCGGGATTGTTCCAGCCAGAAGGCCGCGTCATCTGAATAACCAAAGCTTGACCCTGCTTCAGCGCTGCGCCCGAGATCGCTATTGCACTTTCTGTTCCTGCGACAGGTACGCGAGCGGCCCATATCGCGATTTCGGTCGCGGCTTTAGCGTCGACGCCGGATCCCAATGGAACAGGGAGAGTCAGTTCAAACCTTTCCGGAACGCACACATTGGAGCAGATCAGCAGATTGACGATTGCCTTCAGCTCGGCTGACCTATCAGAGTTCACAAGCTGCAGTTGCAACGGAAATGTCACTTGCTTGGCGTAGCCGAAGTTTTCAATTCCGAAGGCTCGGAACCGCGTGGGTGCAGGCCAAAGGATTTCGACGTCTTCCAGGTTTGTGGACTCCTCCCAATCGATCTCCGGCGGCAGGCCAACCTCGCCCGGCGACCGCCAGTACGCTTTCCATCCTTCCTCCAGTTCAATCTTCAAACCCGCCGAAAGGAACCGCGACCCTGGGGCGATTCCCGCTTCCGCGACGATCAAGCGCGCAGTCAGTGCTTCGGAACGATATGCATTGGATTCCAAGGCGCGAACAGGGCTTGCCACTAAAACAAGAAAGAGTGCGAGACTGACAAGCAATCCTGACAAGGCTATACGCATATTCTGACCTCTTTTTTCTTCGCGCTCGGTCTCGGGAAGTTCCTGTAACGTGCTATTTCCTAATGCCTTTTGACGCCGTCAACCCCTTGTGCAGTGAGCCCATCCAAGAGTCCGAGTAACTGGGCAACAGCGCTGTTCGTTTGAACCTCCTGTACAACAGCCGTTCTTTTGAGAACAAATTTGATCCGCTCTCCATGTGGTCGCATTTGTAGGCTAGGGGCCCCTTAAAGTTCAGTCATCAACCAGCTGTTCACGGTACTTCCGATAGGGAGCCTGTCGAGAGTCGAAGCTGGGCGATACAATAGTCAGCCCACAGGAACAGCCAGATGGAAACGAACGCGGCCACGCCCGCAAGCACCCACAATACATTTTGAAGACCTGAAAGCCTCACACCGCTCCGCCCGAAATTGATTCTATGTTTCTGTGGGTCTACATCCTCTAGCTACTGTAGGTTCAAGCGCGATTGTCATCGATCGGCCAACAATCACCGATCTGTGAAACTCAGGTGAAGCTTGTGATGCGCACTGCATAAAGCTACACCCACTGTAGGTAATGTGGAGAGCCTGAAATGCTGACGATTGGGACGCTTGCGAAGAAGACCGGAACGAAAGTGCAGACCATCCGATATTACGAGCAGATCGGGCTCATGCCTGAGCCCGGCAGGACCGAGGGGGGCCAACGCCGCTATGGCAATGCCGAACTCGACCGTCTTTCGTTCGTGCGGCACGCACGGCAACTGGGGTTCTCGCTGGATGCGATCCGCGAACTGCTTGATCTCAGCGACCATCCAGGAAAGTCCTGCGCAGAGGCGGATGCAATTGCCCGTCGACAGCTTAAGCAAGTGGAGCAACGACTGGCTCGGCTAGAGGCGCTGCGCACGGAATTAAAGCGGATGGTGCATGAGTGCAGCGGCGGACAGACTTCTGATTGCCGTGTGCTCGAGGTGCTGCGCGACCATTCCGAATGCCTGACAGAGCATGAGGACATTGGCGCCTGAGCTATTTTGACCACCTTTGATCGGAACACAAAAAGCCCGGTGTTAGTTACTCATTGGCAATTCACTGAAATGGGACACCCGGCATGGCGGAGCAGAAAAACGCATCGGAAAGACGCACACTCTGGATCGTGCTGGGTCTCAACATCGGGCTGGCAATCGCTTTCTTCGCCTCGGGCGCATTCGGCGATTCAAGCGCGCTTATCGCCAATGGGCTCGACAATCTGTCGGATAGTTTCGTCTATGCAATCAGCCTCTTTGCACTGTCTCGTTCCGCCACATGGAAGCGCGGAGCGGCTAATGTTTCGGGCGGCCTGCTGATCCTCTTCGCCCTTGGCATCCTTTATGACGCCTGGCGCCGCTACGTTGGCGGATCGGATCCTATTGGCACTATCATGATCATCATGGCGCTGGTAGCGGCGGCGATCAACGCACTTTGCGTCTGGTTGTTGGCGCGGCTTCGCGATCCAGACGTGAACATCCGAGCGGCGAATACGTTCAGTTGGAACGACTTCGCGGCCAATCTCGGAATCGTCGCCGCAGGAGGGCTCGTGGCCTGGCTCGGTACGAACTGGCCGGACCTTGTGGTGGGCGTGATTGTCGCCGGTATCGCGGCCTGGGGTGGCGTCGGAATCCTGAAAGACGCGCATGGTGAACACCACAAGGCAAAGCACAATGACGACCAGGTGACCAAGGACACGACCTGAAATTGGGGCTTGAAGCTACAGTGACTGTAGCAACTACATTGTCTTGTGAACGATTCGAGGAGATATTCCGTGAACCCCGCCGACCCTCATTTGGCCAAAACCCGGCTGCTGGATTTTGACGCGCCTTCAATAGCAAAACTGATCGAAGAGCGCGGCTGGGCAGAACTTCACCGTTACAACCGAATTGGGGCCATCTACGATTTCGTCCGAAACGAGATTGCCTTCGGCTACAACCGCGCCGACGACATTCCTGCCTCTGCGGTACTGGCGGATGGTTACGGGCAGTGCAACACGAAAGGTACGCTTCTCATGGCACTGTTGCGCGGCTTGGGCATTCCCTGCCGACTGCACGGTTTCACCATCCACAAGGCGCTTCAGCGCGGCGTGGTGCCCGAATTGGTCTACCCCCTCGCACCGGCCGAAATCCTTCATTCATGGGTCGAAGTCGAAACCGATGAGGGATGGATCAATCTGGAAGGCTTCATTCTGGACGCGCACTTCTTGCAGACGCTTCAGAAGGAGTTCAGCGATACAGAAAGCCTTTGCGGCTACGGGGCCGGAACGGATTGCCTGAGCGCGCCACCAGTCAGTTGGAGCGGCGGCAGCACTTACATTCAGAAAACAGGTATCATTAATGATTTCGGAACCTTCGATGCACCCGACGACTTTTATTTGAAATATCGCCAGAGCTTCGGATTCGCGCGTGACCTGCTCTATCGCCATGTCCTTCGGCAATGGATGAATGCACGGGTGCGTGCGATTCGCCGGGGAGTTTTGCCACGGGTCCCGGGTCTCAGTCGGCCCAATCATAGCCACGAGGAGACAAATCGTGCCGCATGATCACGGCCACGCCCACATCGATCCTGAATCTGGTGATCAACGGGTCGCCATCGCCATCTGGGCCAACGGCCTTCTGACAGTCGCGCAGATCGTCGGCGGCATTCTGTCAGGGAGCTTGGCGCTGATCGCGGATGCGCTGCACAATTTCTCGGACATGGCGTCATTGGTGATCGCCTTTGCCGCCCGGAAAATCTCGCGACGGCCCGCAGACGAGCAGATGACCTTCGGCTATGGGCGAGTCGAAATCGTTGCAGCCCTCATCAACTACACGACCCTGATCCTGATCGGCTTTTACTTGATCTATGAGGGTGGCATGCGCATGATCGACCCGCCCGCAGTGGCGGGATGGACCGTCGTGATCCTAGGCGGCATCGCGCTTTTCATCGACACACTGACGGCGATGCTCACCTATTCGATGCAGAAGGGCAGCGTGAACATCCGCGCTCTCTTCCTACACAACCTATCGGATGCTTTGGCCTCCGTGGCAGTCATCATTGGCGGATCGCTTATCCTCCTCTACGACATGCGTTGGGTCGACCCAGCGATCACCATCGGCATCGCCCTTTACATTCTCTATCTGGCTTTCACCGAGATCGGCGGTCCGATCCGGACGTTGATGCTCGGCAGCCCACCCGACATCGCCAATGAAGCCGTCGTTGAGACGATGCGGGGCGTCGATGGTGTTGCGGACGTTCATCACGTGCATCTGTGGCAGATGCAGGAGCAAGAGGCGGCGCTGGACTGCCACGTTGTGCTGACAGCTGACGGCTGGGGTCAAATCGAAAAGGTCAAGGCCGCGATCAAGGACCAGCTGAAGGACGATTTCGGCATCGGCCATTCGAGTTTGGAATTCGAACACGAAGACCGCGCGCATGAAAATGCCGACCTCTACGGTCACGGCAAGCCCGAAGAAGAGGAGGAAAACCATGTTCACCGAGACACTGACAGATCATGATGAAGCGATTGGCCTCGCCTGTCAGGGCAAGCTCAGCGAGAGCGACCTGAAAGAGATGCACGCCCTGCTTCATGAGCGCTTTCAGGAGATGAGCAAGCCCGGCCTGGTTCTCGATCTCACAAGGTTCGAAGGCTACGATGGGCCGTCTGCTCTGCTTGAAGATCTGAAGATCGACACAGCTCATAGGGATGACTTTCGTCGGGTCGCTGTGGTTAGCGAGGGAGCTTTGATGGAGTGGGGCACTAGATTCGCCGATCTGCTGACCAAGGCCGAAGTCCGCCATTTCGACACGGCGGAAATGGATGTGGCAATCGCTTGGGTACGCAACAGGTGATTGCAGCGTCATTTTCTTATTCTGTGCCCTCGTTAGCGCTCTAGCTATAATTGCAATGGTCTTCCGCGGCATTTACGGAAGAGCCGCGTCTGGGAGATTAGTACCGTGCGAAGTTTGACGCATACCCTGAAGCCATGCGCCGGATTCTCTGAAATCCCTCACAAAAACGTCATGTTTGGGGAGTTGACCCTCTAGCTACTAGAGGTCCCAAAACGCAAAAAATCTGAGGAAAGTGAAAGTAAGGTTATGCAAAATCGCAGACAGTTTCTATTGACGGCATCTGCTGCTGTTATCGGTCTTCCTTCATTGGTGAATAGCCCAGTCTTTTAATGAGCCAGAAGGAACTGCGGTGCGCAGAAACACCTCTGCGTTCCAGGTCCAGCCATGGCAAGACCATTTTGAGGACCTCACACATGGGGCGATCCTATGAGATATTGATTCGAGGGCGGTGAAATACTGGTCTGAAGACGAGAGCGTATACAAACTCTACCCGTCGAGCGTACCTGCTTCGCAAGAATTGACCCGACGAGGATACAAGAAAGTTGTTCGCAAGGTCGAAGGACCGAGTTGGAGACCGACACCATCCATGAAAGAGCGCAACCCTGAATGGTCTGACTACTGGCCGCCCGGGCCGGATAACCCTCTTGGCATGCATGCGCTTTATCTGTCATGGCAGTATTATCGTATCCATGGAACCGGTGACACGCGCAAGATCGGGCGGCAGTCTTCCAACGGCTGCATCGGTTTGTACAACGAACACATTGCGGAGTTGTTCGATCTCGCAGAAGTTGGCACCCAGGTCAGGATTTTCTAATCCGCGCAGTGAACACAACAACAGGAAAATGACTTACATAATTAACGTTATGAGTTCATCATCTGTACGCGCAAAGTTAGAATGTCCCACATCTGCAAAGTAGAAGTGTCACACTTCCCTGTTGATCTAGCAGGATTGGAGTGTGGCTGTGGGACTGGTGATCATGAGCGAGCGCGAGCTGAACCGGATCGAGGTGCTGAGCCAGGTGAGCCAAGGCAGGATGACGGCTGTGAGCGCGGCAAATGTCCTGGGATTGAGCCGCAGGCAAGTTCACCGGCTTCTCATGGCGTTTCAGGCTGACGGTCCGGCGGCGATCCGGCACAAGGCGCGCGGCCTGGCGTCGAACAACCGGATCGATCCGGCGGTTCGGGAGTTCGCGGTGATGTTGGTGCGAGAGAATTACATCGACTTCGGGCCGACCTTCGCGGCCGAGAAGCTTGCCGAAGATCACGGGCTGAAGGTTTCGCGCGAGACGTTGCGCAAATGGATGCAGGACGCGGGGCTTTGGCTCTCGCGCAAACAGGCCCCATCGGAAGGTTTCTTCGTAGAACCACGCTAAGGGGGAACTTTCAGAGAACATCTTCACGTTCCCCAGTCTCTGGCTGGCCTGATGTTCAGCGGTCGCGCAATTTTGCGGTCAGCGGCTCTTGCTTGGCGACAGGTGGTTCGCAATCCACAGTTCGAGCGGCTGCCCCTTCTCCTTCTTCACTGTCGGCTCAAAAACCGTGCCGACAGCCGCATGATCACCGTCTCGCACCCCCCAGACCACATAGGCGAAGTGCTGATCGGCCAGCCGTGCGGCGTTGGACAAAGCCGAGATCAGCTTACCGATCAACGGTCCGTCGGCGTTGTTTTCCTTGAACTCGATCCAGGTGGTTTCTGCCGGTTTGGCGCGCAGATCGTCCACCAGCCTGCGGGTGCGTTCCGCGCTCATGACAGGGTCAAGCGTCATGGTGTGTTCACTTTCTGACCCATCTCGCCCGACCGGCGCTTTTCATAGGCGCCCTCCTGCATTTCGCGCATGCCAAGCTCGTTCGACTTGGTCGAGCTGCCGTTGGCGGCGTATTTGACGGAGACGGAGGGAACCGATTGAATCACGATACTCACCCCTTCAGCATGAGCTGAATGGCAGTAGCAACGACAAAACCCGGTGCATTCTTTAGACCTGACGCACCAACACCCTTCAAATACGTTTTGATCTGACCCATTATTGTTTGATTTCGAAGACCTTCGAGGAGCTGATACCCCGTCATCGAAAGTTCATAGGTCGCCCCACGGATAGGGGTCCGGGGACCACTGGCGTAGCTAGCAAAACCATCATCATGGCTACACACCAAAAGGTCAGAACGTATAAGCAACCTAACGTGCCCAACATAGGCGTCATAAGCTGCATCATCTTTCGTTGCGCCTAGCACGCTTTGCTTTAGATCGAGCGCGTCAATTTGGTGAGACGGGCAATTCTCTACAGCGGCCAAGATTTCTTTCAGACTCTCCAAGTTCAATTTCATTCAACTCACCTTAGTCGTCATCTTCGTGTACATCTCGAACAGCTTTTCCAGCCGTTCGGTGTCGTTGCGGAAGCGGCGGCCGATGTAGATGCGTTCCAGAACCTCGTCGTTGTGGTCATGCGCGGCGCGGAGGTTGGCGGGCATTCTTTCGGGGTCGTAGAGGTCGGCGATGGTGGCGGGGAAATGCGCCTCGCGGGCCAGAAGGATGCCTTCCGCCGCCGCTGTCAGGTCGGCGCGGTTCTTTTCGGTCAGTTTGGGGACGGGGAAGGTGTTCCAGCCGAGGGTGTTGGAGTAGCGGAAATCGGTTTTCATTTTGCCGCATACCGTGGCGATCCAGACCAGATGCAGGCGCGAGGCGATCAGGGCCATGTTCCAGAGCGGGGCGTCGTAGAAGGCGAAGGCAAGATTGGAGACGATTGTTCCAGGGGCAGAATACCCGCAAGGCAAGTACTCACGGCTTTCCGAAGACACACTTGGGATAACGATTACGGTTTCTGAGCCGGATTGACGCAATTCTCCGAATTTGTGAGGCGTCTTTGCAGAATCAACTGTCGGCTGTTTTGTGCTATCTAGACGCATAACTCGCACGCCCTCGATCCGTGCGCGAATTGGCTCAATACTCATCGCTTCTTGCAGATGCGTGTTCTCAATCCACAGGCAATAACGCTCCAGACCTCGAATAAACTCAGCGGAACCGTAAATCCGGCGGATGAATTTCTGATGTTGCTCGGGCGTCAAGCTAAGGGCGCTTACTTCATCTGCACTCAGGAGCAGATTCCCACCATCCACAGGTTTATTTCCAAAGCTCATTTCTGCGGTGCCGTTTATTGGTTTGGAGGCTTTGTTGATCACGACATTCGGCGCAGCCACCAAATAAGCATTGATGTTGTCCGTTTCCTTCACGACTGACCCACCATCATCTGCCAGCGTGAAAAGCTTACGCACTGGCCCCGCGTGATTGGAAATCGCCACAATCGCCACGGTTACGCCTGCATTGTGGCTGGCAAGGTTCGCCCATTTGAAACTGGTATGGGCAAAAGCAATCTCGTGCCCTGTCTTGAAAATCAGCGGCCAGAGGATCGGCACCTGCTGCCCCTGACAAATCGAGTTGGTGGACACAAAGGCCGACACGGTGGGCGTGTGCAGCCCGTAATCTGCGGCCTTCATGAACCAGCCCGCGACATAGTCGAGCGATTTCCAACTTTTCGTGCGCCCTTCGAATATGCGCTGCAAATCTTCTTTCTGTTCCGTGCTTTGCCAGGTTGAGCCCAAATAAGGTGGGTTCCCGCAGATATAGGTCTCGCCCCCTTCGTTCGCGAAGTCGATCTGCGCCTGATCCAGCGGTGACATGAACAGGTCATCGGCCTGAAACTTCACCCCCGTCCCCGTGGGCGGGCAGACCGACAGCCAGTCCAGCCGCAGGGCGTTGCCACAGGTGATCCAGTTCTGCGCGTCTAGCGGCAGGAACTCGGCCAACGCCTCTTTCTGGCCGCGATAGGTCACGTCGCATTGATATTCCGCGATGATCAGGGCCAGCCGCGCGATCTCGGCCGAAAAATCCCGCAGTTCGATCCCGCGATAGTTGGTCAGGGGAATGTCGGTGCGGCGCAGCGGCTCGCCCCGGCGCTTGTTGATCTCGTGCTCGATGGCGCGCATTTCCTTGTAGGCGATGACAAGGAAGTTACCCGACCCGCAGGCGGGATCGAAGACGCGGATCTTGGCCATCCGGGCGCGCAGATTGGCCAGCTTGCGGGCGTTGTCGCCCGCCGCCTCCAGTTCTGCCCGCAGATCATCTAGGAAGAGCGGGTTCAGCACCTTCAGAATGTTCGGCACGGACGTGTAGTGCATGCCGAGGACCGAGCGTTCCTCCTCATCCGCGACGGCCTGGATCATCGAGCCGAAAATATCGGGGTTGATCTGTGTCCAGTCGAGGCTGCCGATATGGGACAGGTAGCGCTGCGCGATCTTGGAAAAGCGCGGCACATCGGTGCTGCCCGAGAAGAGGCCACCGTTCACATAGGGAAAGGTGTCGGCCCAGCGGGGCAGCTTGGCCTCGGCCCGTTTGGGGATGGCGGTGTTCATCGCACGGAAGATCTCGCCGATGACTTCGTGCGTGTTCGACCCGTCGCGGTTCGCCATCTGGTCGATGGTGGCGGTGAACAGGTTGTCGCTGACGAAGATGTCGGTGTCTTCGGCGAAGAAGCAGAAGATCAGCCGCGCCATGAAATGGTTCATGTCGTGGCGTTTTTCGGCGCTGCCCCAGTCGGGGTTGTCCTTGATCAGCTCGACATAGAGCCGGTTGAGGCGGCTGGTCGCGCGGATGTCAAAGGCGCTCTCTCGGATCTGCTTGACGGTGGAGATGCCAGCGAGCGGCAGGAAGAAGCCGAAATGGTCGGGGAAATCGGTGTAGCGGCAGGCGATGGTTTCGCCGGTGGTGATATCCTCGGCTTCGAGGTCGATGCCATCGGTGGCGAGGATGAACTTCGCCTTGGCACGAGTGGTGGCGGGGCTATCACGAAGGGCGGTCAGGGTCGCCGCGATGTCTCCCGGGGCGCAGGTCGCAAGATGGATGTTGTTGGTCTGCAGAATGCCGCCGATATCGGACTTGTTCGACGCGCCGGTACGCAGGCGCTTGATGGTGGTGTCCTTGTTGCCGAAGGCCATGAGGAAGGCATAGGGAAACTCGGCCGCGTCAAAAGGCTGCTCGGCGAGTTCGGAAACGGCTTGTTCGATTTCAACGGCGTTCATTCGGCTGTCCAGGGGTTGATCAGGTCGATATCGCAACCCTCGAAGTCAGGCGTGTTACGCGTGGCGACGGAGGCACCACGGGTGTGGGCAATTGAGGCAATCTGGCAATCGGCCTGGGCGATCGGTCGCCCGGCGGACCGTCGTGCGGCGGAGATGGCGGCATAGGACTGCGCGGCGTTGCTGTCGAAAGGCAGAATGCGCCCCGCAAGGTCCTCACGCAGGATGCTGTCCACTGCATCAACCAGCGCGGCGCGCCGCTTGCCGTTCCCCATGATCGCGAGGCCGTAGCGCAGTTCCGCTTCCGATATCGAGGTCAGGTAGACGTTGAGCCCGTCCTGCGCCGACAGCCATTGCTCGACCTTGGGCTCCGGGGCCGGGCGCAAAAGCTCGGAGATGACATTCGTGTCGAGGATGATCATGCGTCAGGCCTGGTCGAACATGGGCGGTTCGCGCATGGCTTCACGCTGCGGAAGGTCGAGATCAACGCCGCCCAGAGGCGCGACCCGCGCACGGATCGCCGCGGCAAGATCGTGGGAGGGCTTCGCTTCGCCGACGGCATGGCGCAAGATCTCGCGCGCCTCCTCTTCCATCGAACGGCCGTGCTCAGCCGCACGGATGCGAAGGCGGCGCTTCACGTCATCGTCAAGGTTCCGGATGGTAATGCTTGCCATGATCTCCTCCTGATAGGAGTGTAATCATCGCAATCAATGCGATCAAGGCTAATCGCTGGAACGCATGGTTTCCTCAGGGTGGGCAAGCCGACGCTGTCAGCTCGCGATCTTGCTGATCACCGCAACTGTCATACGCATCATCAATGTTGCAATAGTATATTTTCGTATGTATGCTGGGTGAAGATCGTCAAGGGTCCTTGCCATGCGCTTCGAATTCAAAAATCTCCCTCTGGTGGCCTTTTTAGCTCTCGCCTTGATCGGCCCAACAGTTCCGACGCAAGCACGCGCCCAAACCTATCAGATCGATTGCGCCATCCTGCTGTGTTTGTCCGGTGGGTGGCCGGCTTCCGTGCCATGCGCACGCGCGCGGGCCGAGTTCATCCGGCGCATCACACCATGGCCGGTGGAGCCGCCGCTGCAGATTTGGCGCTGCCCCATGGGCGCGTCTTTCGATGGGCCTGCCAGGTCGCGCCCCACGGACCGGATCTTCGATGCCCTATATGGTGGTTCAGGAACCCCACCAAACTCTTCAGCCCCGCTCTTCGATCAGGCAGCCGAGGCTGGCGGAATGCTCGGGCTGAAAGGCTCCGACGCTGTCTGGGGGAACCTCGTGCGGGCTGATTACGCCCTCCAGCTCGTAGAAGACCACGCCGATATCGATATCAGCGGGCCGGAATTCAATTTCGTGCGCTCCATCCGCGTCTTTGACGTTCGTTATGCCCGCCAGCACGAATCCGGGCGAGATGGCGACTGCAACCGCAGCGCCGTCGTTGTCCTCGGCACCTACGGGATCCAGGGCGATTTTTCTTGGAGGGCGTCGTCACCCGCAGCGCTTCCTGCTGCGCATGCCGGTCTCGAGCGGTGGGGCGAGCACTGCCCGAACATTTATCACAGATCCGTCTTCGTAGAGTGGCGTGACTATAGCGGGAATTACGGCTTCGAGCAGGTCAATTACTGACTGTTGAGCCGCAGCGAAGTCGCGCAGGGCCTTGTACGAAATCAAACCTGCAACGCAGGCACACGCACACAATCGAGGGCCATAAAGGCCATATTCCACCATGTCAGTCGTCGCGTCAGGGCAGCTGCGTGAGAGACGCGAAGTCGATTTCAGCTTTATCGGCATCGCAGAGATCCGGGTAAATCTTTGAGACGCGCTGTGGGCCATGCATGTCCCACCGGATTGCCAGAGCACCTGTGTTCCATCGATAAACCCAGCCAACAATGGTTTCTTCATCGGCTGCAATCAAATTGGCGATGGCGACACCTTCGACCTCATTTTCGTTCACTGTTTACTGACTTCCTGCAATTTGGCGTTGCGGATAGCAGCTCAGATCCAAAGCGTTTGCTGCAACCGTGTGCCGGGCCTCGTTAAAATCGGTTACTGTTCGTCCTCGCGGTAACGAATTCACAACGGGAGAAGTCAGCTCCCGTGTTCTCGAAATATGAAATCGCTTAAATCCTGTGGTCGGGCTCCGTGGCGGCTTTGACGATCGCCAAAACCTCGAAGGGGTCAAAGCCGATGGCGCGCGCAAGGACGACCAGCTCGACGACGTCGATCCGGCGTTCGCCGCTCTCAATGCGTGCCACGAGAGATTGATGGCACTTGAGCCTGTCCGCCAAGTCGTCCTGGCCCAAGCCTGCGCTTTTGCGCGCGTCGACCAACGCCTGGCAGAGTGCCACCTGCCCTTTGCTTCTGATTGTTTTTGCCACGCGTCACATACCTTTTGTGACGTCGCTAGCGGATGAAATCTGTTATCTAAAAAGTAGATATATGAGGGTGTTATCGGCGTCTGGTTTCCATGGGCTGCAAGTCTGATGCTCCCGAGGTTGCCCATCAATCCCCTACCAATTGCAGGAACCGGCCATAGTCCTCGCTGACTTCGCGCGCTTCCTCGAAGGCGCGGGCGCGTTCGCTGTCGAGGCAACGGAAGTAGCTCTGGATATCCTGGATGTAGTCTTCGAAATCGCCACGGATGATGTCCGCATAGTCCCGCGCTGCCTGCGAATCGCTTGGCAGGAAAGGACGGGCCGGGGCGAGGCAGGATTCCGCCAAGACCGGCCCGGGAACGCAGATCAGAAGGACCATAGCTTGCAATGGGAGCAGGCACGTCAACCGTGGGTTTCTCAAACCTGTTATCTCCTTGATCGCAGACACTGGCCGTGACTAGTGTTTGCGTGACCAAACTACAGCTAAAGCACGATATTACATCTTGCGGTTGATAGTATACTATCGTAACTCTGGGCTTCAAGTGGGAATGCCTGGGGTCGCGCCATTGGAGAAAGCGTGAGCCGGGCCATGAACTGGGACATCGAAGCACCAAATGTGGTTACGGAAGCCAGGTTCCGCGAGCTCGTGGAAAGCGGCTATAGCGCAGAAATCCTGTGCCAGGAGTCGGCACATAAGAAAGGCCCCAGCTATTACGGGGTCTGGATCATGCGCGTTGTCTCTGATGACGGGGTGGAAAAGCTCCTGGTCACCGCCCGCACGCGGACGACCTACAACGATATCAAGATCCGCGAGTTCAAGACGATCTCCGGCGTGGTGTCTTTCTTCATTGGCCTTGGTTTTGCGCATGTCGACCTGCCGCTTGAGGCGGGGACAAGCCGTACGCACAAACTTGCGCCGCCAGACAAAGCCCCATCAGACAAGGGCGCTGGCAGCTAACCTCGTCTGTCTCTGGCTGGTCGCAGCACCTGCCTCAGCTCAAATGGTCCTGGTCATGGAGAGCGACGGCTCCCTGATCCCGTCACGCTCCCAAAGCAGCTTTGCTCGAAACTACAATGACGGCATTGGTCAGGGATCGGCGTCCGATGGTTTGGCCATTCTTGGCGAGACTGAAGCAGCTTCCGAACCTGACGCGCTGAGGTTTGCGGCACTCGCCCAGCCAGCACCCCTGCCCCGCGCAGACGTTCTCTTAGGCATCGAGGCAACGGCCCTGCGCTATGCCGGCCATCCGGGCCTGCGGCGCGCAGAGCTCTCCGTGAGGGATTGGCTGGCTCTCTACCGCGCCAATATCGAGGTTGAGAGCGCCTACCGGCAGGATGCGATCTCACATGCGGGCGCCATTGGCCTTGGTCAGCTGATGCCCGACACCGCGCGCGACCTCGGCGTTGACCCGCGTGACCCTCAACAGAACCTCGACGGCTCTGCCCGCTACCTCGCGATGATGCTGGAGCGCTTCGGCGATCCGCATCTGGCGCTGGCGGCCTACAACGCCGGTCCCGACGCCGTGCGCCAACACGGTGGCATTCCCCCTTACCGAGAAACCCAGAACCACGTGGCCCGCGTCATGGCTGTCGTAGCCCGATTGGAAGGATCAAATTCATGAAACAGATTTCAAACCTCTTTGTCGCCTCGCTGGCGCTATTCCTGCTCATTGCCGAACCGGCCCTTGCTCAAAGCATCGATCTCTCCCCGATCCAGAGCCTGTTGCAGGGTATCGTCGATGCGCTGACAGGTCCGCTCGGTGTTGTGATCGCGACGCTCGCGGTCCTCGGCGTTTTCTTGAGCTGGTTCTTCAACATCATCGACCTGCGCCAGGCGCTTTGGGTGCTTGTCGGGATCGCTGGTGTCGCCGCCGCCCCCACCATCGTTGCCGCGGTCTTTGCCGGTGGCTGAGCGCGCGCCTCTCTTCCTCGGCCTCGTGCGTCCGCCGAAGCTCCTGGGCCTGCCCATCATGTATGCGATGGTCTGGCTCTTCGGCTCGGTGCTTCTCTTCGTCTGGGTCCAGCATATTGCGATGCTGGCTGTCGCGGCTCTGCTCTATCCGGTGCTTTGGAAGGCCGCAGATTGGGACCCGCGCTTCATCGATGTGATGATGACGTCGCTGCAGGAGACACCGCCCACGCGCAACAGGTCCATCCATGGCGGGGACAGCTATGCCCCGTGATGAAGCCCCTGATGCTGCGCTCGATCCCCGCACGATGACGCCGGAATGGTATGCGCGCGAGACCCGCCTTGCGCATATGCTGCCCTATGTGAGCCTCGTCGATGGCCAGACCGTGCGCACCCGGGTTAATGAGCTCTTCCGCTGCATCCGGCTCGAGGGGATCAACAGCTACACGACGGACGATGCCTATCTCGACAAGGTGACGGCGCTTTTTGCCCGCATCGTCGCGCAACTTGGGCCGGAATTCAGCTATTACGTCCACAAGGTCTCCAAGGCCATCAAACCTGATCTCGACCCCATCCGCGAGGACAGCTTCGCAGGCGAGGTGGACCGGCGCTGGCGCGCGAAACTCGAGACCAGCGGGCTCCGCGACAAGACCCTGACGCTCACCGTCATTCACCGCCCGCCCCCGAAAAGCCTCCTGCCGTTCCTGAGCCGCAGCGCGCCGGACCGACTGAAGGAGGAGACCCGCAAACGCCTGCAGCGCCTCGGTGAGGCTGTGAACGTCTTCCTCTCGGGGCTGACCGAGCTCAGGCCGCGCCTGCTGTCAGCCGGATCGGGAGAGTTGGTGGGATTTTTGGGCGCGCTCAACACGGGCACCGAGCTGCCGCTCTACCCGGCCAACACCTACGGCTTTCTGTCCTTCAACGTCGCCAATACCCGCGTGACGTTTCACGGCGACCATTTCGAGCTTTCCGAGGGCGTCGTGGGCCACCGCTACGGCAAGAGTTTCACCATCGGGGAATACTCGGAAGGCACCTCCTGCACCATGTTCGACATGCTGAACCTGCCGGTCGACATGATTGTCACCCATTCCTTCACGCCGATCAATTCGAACCTCATGGCGGGCCGTATCAAACGGCAAAAGCGCCAGATGCAGGCGAGCCAGGACGCAGCCCTCTCGCTCCTGGAAGCCCTCGACATCGCCGCCGATGATCTCGAGGCCAAGCGCCAAAGCTTCGGCGAGCATCATATGGTCGTGACGCTCTTCTGCGACACGCTTGAAGAGCTGCAAGCGCTCAGCGCTGAGATCGTAAATGCCGCCGCGACCGAAGGCGTAAAGATGATCGGCGAGCGGGTCGCGGCCAAGGCGCATTACCTCAGCCAGCACCCCGGCAACCAGCCAAAGCGCGTCCGCGCCAGCGCCGTCACCAACCGCAACTTCGCGGATTTTGCGGCCTTCCACCGGACACAGCTCGGCAAACCTGCAGCACTTACCCCCTGGGGCCGGGTCGTCACATATTTGCCCACGCCGGAGCAGAGCGCCTACCGGTTTTCCTATCACGAACAAGGCTCGCCCGACAAAGAACCGACCAGCGGCCATACCCTGATCATGGGACGGCCCGGGTCGGGCAAATCGGTGCTTTCGGCCTTCCTGATGACGCAAGCCCGTCGCGCAGGCGCACGGATCTTCGTCTTCGATTACCGTCTTGGCATGGAGATGGCGGTGCGCGCCAATGGCGGGCGCTACGCCTCCCTGAACGCAGGCCAGCCCACGGGTCTCAATCCGCTCTGGACCGAGACCGATGCGCGGGGCACCGCCTGGCTCTCGGACTGGCTTGCCACGCTTCTTTACCGCGCCGACAAGCCGCTCACACCGGCACAGACCAATCGCATCCAAGAAGTCGTGCGCCAGAACGCGCAGGCCTCCAATCCGGCCCTGCGGAACTGGCGGGATTTCGCATCGCTTTTTGTGTCCACCGATGATGGCGGCGATCTGCACCAGCGCCTGCTCGAGTGGACCGAGGACGGCCGCTATGGCTGGATCTTCGGGCAGAGCCTCGAGGACACTTTTTCGCTCAAAGGCGATGTCGTGGGCTTCGATCTGACCGGCATTCTCGACAGCGAGGCCGACAAGGAACGGATGGCGGTCCTGTCCTATCTCTTCCGCCGGGTCGAACGCGAGATCGAGGATCGCCGCCCCACCATCATCGTGATCGACGAGGCTTGGAAGGCGCTCGACAACGCGTATTTCGCCGAACGGCTGTCGAACTGGCTGGTGACCGCGCGCAAGCAGAACACCGTCGCAGTAATGATGACGCAATATGCCAGCCAGCTTGAGCGCACCCGGACCGGCAAGACCATCGTCGAAGCCGTTCCGACGCAGATCCTGCTGCCCAATATCCGCGCGCAGCCTGCGGACTACGCCATGCTGAACCTCACGGAGAAGGAGCTCGACGTCCTTCTCAACACGGGCAGCAACAGCCGCCTCGCACTGATCCGCGACGATCAGGGCTCAATCGTCGTCGATGCCGATCTGAGCGCGCTTGGACCCAATCTCACCATCCTTGGCGGCATGGAGAAAGGCGAAGCGCTTGTTGGGGCCGACTACCGCGACCGCCCAGACTTCTGGAGGCTTTCATGATTCGTATATGGCGTATCGAGATTTCACCAATAAATCCTGCATCGTTTTTCGCGTTCGAGCGAAGCGAGAGGCAGCGAACAAACGATTCAAGACAATCTCGAAACGCCAAATTGTTGGCTTTGGCTGCGCTCGGCGCGCTTGCCTCCTGCACCCAGTATCGGGAGCCGCAGGCGAACTGCTTCACATTCCTTGCGTCCACGGCACCCGTCGCGCCTGATTGTGACTTCACGCCCCTTGGCACCCCGGAGGGCGACATTGAAGTCTAGCCTGCCCCATATCCTCGCACTTTGCCTGCTGCCCGGTCTCGGCTTCGCCCAAGGCGTGCCGACCAATGACAATGGGCTGACCGCGCGTGACATCGTCGAGACCGGTGATCGCGAGGCTGACTTGGCCGTTCAGGCCGACAAGCTCGCCGTGCGCGAACTCATCGCGGAGATCGAACGGGAGCAGCTGGAAACCCTGCAACGCATCCTTGATGCCCAGACCAGCTTCGGCGGTCAGGGCTTGCCGGCTATGGTCTCGGGGCTGGAAAGCGGCAGCGGGGATCCGGCCCGGTCAGTCGAGGCGGTCTATGGCACGGGCGAGATCGATCCCAATCCCGGCGGTGAACAGATGTTTGGGGATGCGTCTGAGACCATCGAGCAGCTCATCATCCGCGTGGCTCAGGAGACCAGTGGCTTTGCGGGTGTTGGCCGCGCGGGTCTTTCCCCCGTCCAATGGCGCGCGCTGCTGCAAGCGCTGATCTGGCAGGAGAGCCGGTTTACGATTGGGGCACGGTCTCCCGTCGGCGCCTATGGTCTCACCCAGATCATGCCGGGCACGGCCAGCGATCTGGGCATCAACCCGGAATATTACGACAGCCCCTACCTTCAGGTGCATGGCGGCGCGCGCTATCTCGCGACCCAGCTCAACACATTCGATGGCAACATCATCAACGCCCTCGCGGCCTATAACGCCGGACCCGGCCGGGTTTTCGAGTATGGCGGCGTGCCCCCCTTCCGCGAGACACAGCACTACGTGTCGGTCATCCCTGAACGCTACAATCTCTATCTGACCCGTATCGGCGGGATCGAAGCGCTTGGCACGATCGACCCCGCGCTTCTCGCCAATGCCAACCTCTCGCTCACGGGTCATGGGGCGGCCTTCTATGGCAACAACTCGCCCGCCGCGATCAGGCAAGCCGCCCTGCGTATTGCGGATATCGTCGAACGGATTTCCGAAACCGAGGACGTGCAGGAGAGCGTCGCACTCAACACCTATGCCCGCGCCGAACTGGTGCGTCTCGTGGCCGCCCGCATCCGACTTCAGGCGGCACGCACCCGCGTCCTTTCTGCCGAGGAGCTGGCCCAGGCCAGCGCCCGCATGGCCGAAGGCGCGTTCATGGATTTTACGATCAGGGAGATTGAATGATGGGACATCTGCTCTTGAGGACAGCTTTGGCCACGACACTTGGCGTTGGCTTGCAGTTCAGCGCCCTACCCCCTGCCGCAGCACAAGGTGTACCGGTCGTCGACACCCAGAACATCGCGCAAAACATCCAGCAGCTGCGGCAGATGATCGAAGACGAGATCCTGCAAAACGAGCAGCTGACGCAGCTCCGCGAACAGCTCGGCCTTCTCACGGATCAACTCGCCGAGCTGCAAAGAACCTATGAAGCGCTCACCCGACTTGCCGAGCTGCCAGAAATCATTCGCACCGAGATGGAAGACGAACTCAATGGCCTGCTCGACCAGGAGTTCGGGGACATCCTCGCCACGATTGAGGCGATCAAGACTGGGGATTTCTCCGGCCTGTCCGGTTCTGGCGCAGGCGAGATCGAAACCCAGATGGACCGGGTGCTGGCCGACCTCGGCTTTGACGAGGACACCCTCTCGGAAATGGCCACGAGCGGCAATCCCGGGGCCAACCGCGTGGCGACGCAGGCCACCACCGGTGCCCTTGTCTCGGCGGCGGCCCAGAACAGCTATGAGGATGCCGGCCAGTCGCTCGAGCGGGTAGACCGCCTTGTCGGGCTCATCGACGACATGGACGAACTCAAGGAAAGTATCGATCTCAACACGCGCGTGACTGCGGAGCTCGCCATTGCACTGGTCGCCATGTGGCAACTCGAAGCCATCCAGACCGTGGGCGATGGCACCGGCGGCGTGATCGATGCCGCCACCATCGCCGAAGAACAGCGCTTCATGGATTTCACCTTGCCGGACCTGCGGGCCGAGTAATCGCGGGGGCATGAATGGTGGCGACTGAACAAGAAATCATCGAGGAAGAACTGGTCTATGGTGCCCTGCGCCGCGAACGGCTCTGGCAACGCCTTGGCCTGATAGGCCTTGTCTTCGGTATCATCGGCTGTCTGAGTGCCGCGGCTGTCTCGATCCTCGATGTCGACCCGCCCCCCGTCGTTGTCCCCTATGATCCCGCCACCGGCTTTGCACTCCCCGAAGCCTCGGTGGGCGCCTCCTCGGTGACCGCCAACCAGGCGATCATCGAGGCGGAGGTCTTCCGCTATGTGACCGACCGGGAAGTCTATAACCAGCTCGACAACGATCTACGCATCCGCAGCGTTCTGCGCCGCTCGGACGGGGCCGCCGAGAGCGGGTTGCGGCAGATCTGGAACAGCGCCAACGAGAATTACCCGCCAACCGTCTATGGCCCCAACGCCAGGCTCGACGTGGAAATCCTCAGCATCAACCGGATCGGAACCAACCGCGCGACGGTCCGCCTGCGCAAGCGCCTGACGTCCATTAACGGCACCCAGACCGGCCTCTTCACTACGACGCTTCTCTTCGAGTTCCGCCCGGAGACCCGCCGCTCCATCGATGAGGTCTGGACCAATCCATTCGGCTTCACCGTCCTCGAATATTCCATCCGCTCCGACAGATTGGAGAACTGACGTTGTTGTTTATAAGATCGCTTATTTTTGTCATTGCCCTGTTGCCCGGCCTCGCCTCTGCCGAAGCCATCCCGCGTGGCGGTCCCAACGACAGCCGCGTGCGCTTGGCCACCTACCAGGAGGGTCAGGTCTACCGTCTCAGCGTCTCGCTTACCCATGTCACCACGGTCGAATTCGGTGAGGGCGAAAGCATCCGCTCGATCATCGCGGGCGACACCGAGGGCTTCGAGATCGATGGCGTGCCGGGCGGGCAGGCCTTCGCGATCAAGCCCGTCGCGCGCGGTGTCCATACCAATGTGACGGTCTACACGAACAGGCGAAGCTACTATTTCAACGTCGAGGAGGTCCGCAGCCCGACCTTCTACGTGGTGCAGTTCCGCTATCCGGAGGACGATGCGCGCCCGACCCGGGCCATCGCCGCCCAAGCACCAAACTACAATTACGGTGCCAGCGCGCGGACCGAGTTTGAATCGTCCCGGTTTCACCGGAGACCTATAGCTTCATTTCACGCGACCATATCGAGCACGTCGCGCTGTGCATAGAAGTTCTCCTCAGCCTCCGCTGGCGGGATGTTTCCGATGGGGCCAAGCAGGTGCTCAAAAACCATCCGGACCGCACGTGCGCGGACCTCTGGCGAGTAGCGATTTGCCATTTTGCTTTTTGTCATAACCATCATCCTTACTTAAGTTGACGGTCTCCGACAAACTCGGGGCGATTCAGTTCACGCCAACCCGCATCTGGGATGACGGGACGTTCACGTATTTCGCTTTTCCAAGAAACGCGCCTGTGCCCGCGATCTTTCGCTACGCGGGCGGCCGTGAGCGCACGGTCAACACGCAAGCCCCTGAGGACGGCGTGATCCGCGTCAGCGGCGTGAACCGCCAATGGGTCCTGCGACTTGGCGAAGAGGTGGTCTGCATCGAGGCGATCCCGCCCGCGGAGGCCACCTCATGAGCGATACCGGGAACACCGAGCTGGAAAGGCGCCTCGCCGCCCTTGAGAAAGGCAGTGCCCGCGCCCCCACGGCGTCGCAGCGCCGGTCGCCCCTTCTCGCGCTGATCGTGGTCCTCGTCATCGGCGCGGGTGGTGCCCTGCTCTATCTCCTCTCACAGCCCGACGAAGAGGAAGCCTTGCCGACGGCCACCCCGGACGTCTTCCAAAACGAGGGGGACGGCTTTGGCGCTATCGAGACCTTGCCCCCGCCCGAGCCCGAGGTTGTGTTTGTCGGACCGGATCCAGTCGAGCCCAACGCGGAGCTTCTGGCGCAGATCACCGCGCTGCAGGCTCAGATCGAGGAATTACGCAACGCCCCCGAACCGGTCGTCGAGGAAGACACCGCCGCCGCAGAGGCGATCGACGCGCTGACCGCTCAGATCGCTGCGCTACAAGCCGCCTCGGAAGCCGCACAGCAACGATTCCAGGACGAACTGACGGCGCGGGATCGAAGTCTTGAACAACTCCGCATGGATCTGGAACTGGCCCAACTCGAGGCCAGCCGGCCCCAACCCGCCCCAGCGGGCCCCACGGAGGATGACCTGCGCGCACGCGAGCAAGAGCGACTGCGCCGCGAGGAAGAAGCCCGGCGCATGGCCGAGCTGGAGCGCCGCGCCGCGGAGGAACGCGCCTTCCAGGAGCGGCGCATCGCCTCGCCCACCATCGCGTTTGGCGGCACGTCCGGAGCGAATGAAACGGCTCTGACCGAACGCACTTTTGGCGAGGTGACGGATTTCGTGCTGAACGGTGCGCTGCCCTCCACCGTGACGCAGGCCGAGGTGATCGCCAATCCTTCCAACACCATCATCCAGGGCACCATGATCCAGGCCGTCATGGAAACCGCCCTTGACAGCTCCCTGCCCGGCCAGACCCGTGCCGTGGTGTCCGAGGATGTCTACAGCGTCGATGGCGCGCGCCTCTTGATCCCCCGCGGATCCCGTCTCGTCGGGCGCTACCGCGCTGGCGTCGATATCGCGCAGCGCCGCGTCACGATCGCCTGGGACCGGATCATCCTGCCCGCGGGCCAGACCGTCCAGATCAGCTCATTCGGGGGCGATGAACTGGGACGTTCCGGTGTCACGGGTTTCGTGGACACGCGCTTTGCCGAGCGTTTCGGGTCTGCCGCCCTGATCTCGCTGATTTCCGCGGCACCCAGTGCCGCCGCCTCCGAGGTCCAGGATGAGACTGCCGCCGACGTTCTCGAAGACGTAGGCGATGATCTGGCAGATGCGACGGACAGCGTCATCGGCGATTACCTCTCTATCGGCCCCGTCATCTATGTCGACCAGGGCGCCCGCGTCACGGTCATGGTCGACCGCGATCTGGAGATATTCTGAGCCCATGTCGCTGAGCTATCTCGAAACCTCGCTCGACCGGATCGACGCCGCCGCCCGCGACGATGTCATCGAGATCTGCATCAACCCCGACGGGACCTGCTGGGGAGAATTCCAGGGCGATCACTTCATGCGCGCGCTGGATCAAAGGCTGACGGGCGTTCAGGTCAGGGACCTCGGCAACCAGATCGCCTCCTCTGCCAATACCACGATGAGCAAGGACCGCCCCATGGTCTCGGTATCGATCACCTACAAGGGTCGCCCGATCCGCGCACAGGTCATCACCCCGCCCGCCGTGCTCTCGGCCATGTCGATCAGCTTGCGGTTCTTCTCGAGCCTGCCGCTCGAGGGCATTGCGCTCGATTTTCTTTATGGCAAAGAACGCAAGCTCGAAGACCTGCGCGTCGAAAAAAAGCGCGCCTTGCGCGCAGTGGTGGCCGCGGGTTTGATCGATGATGCGCTCGCCTTCTGCGTCGAGAACAAACTCAACATGATCGTCTCGGGTGGCACCTCCACTGGCAAGACCGTCGCCGCGCGCAAGATCCTATCTCACGTGCCATCCGAGGAACGCATCGTGACCATCGAAGAAGCCGCCGAGCTGCTGCCGACCCAGCCAAATGCAGTGACCCTCATCGCCAATCGCGACGCGGAATTCCAGACCGCCGATGTGCTTCTCACCGCCACGCTGCGCATGCGCCCCGACCGGATCATCCTGGGCGAAGTGCGCGGCAAGGAGGCCATGACCTTTCTGGAAGCCATCAACACCGGCCACGGCGGGTCCATGACCACGCTGCATGCCGAAACCCCGCAATTGGCCGTGCAGCGGCTTGCGATCGCAGCACTGAAGACCGAGATCCCGATGACCTATGCCGACATGATCCAATACATCGAGAATTCGATCGATGTGATCATCCAGGCAGGCCGGCATGACGGCAAACGCGGCATCACGGAATTCTACCTCCCCGGCGCTAATGAGATTGGAACTTCCCTATGAAGACCTTTGAATACGTTATCCTGTCCTTTCCCATGACCCGCAAAAGCAGCCTTGCCGACATGCAAGCCAGCCTGAATGCCAAAGGTGCGGAAGGCTGGGAGGTGGTGTCGATCAGCTCCTCGGAATTCGCCAATGTGGGACACACGGTCTTCCTGAAGCGTGAGACCACAGCCGCTGGAGTCACGGCATGAGAGTGACGCGGTTTCGCCTCATCCTGGCTGCGCTCGCCCTCGGCCTCAGCCTGACGTTCACCCCCGCGTTCGCCGAGCGCGACCTAGTCCCTACCTTGGAGCGCCGCTTCGATGTCTGTCCGGACCGCCCCACTGAACTCAGCTGGATGCAAGAAATCCCCCTGCGCCAAGCCTATCAGCGCGTGCTGGTCCAAGACATCTACCGTGCCCAAAACCTTGAGCGCATCGTCGAGACTGGCAGCTGCGATTGCGAGATCCGGTTCCCGTCCTGGGACGATGCCGAGGCGATGTTTCGCGAGGTCCACGCGAGTGACGAACGATGGGAGATGCTGCAGGCCTCGGACGCCTACAACCGCCGCGCCAACGCCGCCCGCCCTGCCGCCAAGGCCATCTGCGAAGCCGCGGGCAATTGGTAAGGCTGATCCCCGATGAGCGTCGTCACCTATTTCGTTGAAACCTCCCAATCCTATCTCGATACCGCTGCCGAAACCCAGTTTGGTGCGGTTGCGGCAACAGTCGGCACGCTCCTGGTTTTGGGGACAACGCTGGTGGTGATTCTCGTCGGCATCAACATGATCTATCAATATCGGGCCATGGATGGGCACACGGCCTTCTGGCTCGCGGTCAAGATCGGGCTCATCGGGATATTCGCGACCAATTGGATGCAGTTCAACGCGTTCTCGTCTGCCATTCTCTATGGGATCGACAGTATCGCGGGCGCGCTGGTGGCCTCGGTCGGCGGCGGCAGTCCGGGACCCTCTGGAACTTTCGCCGAAGAATTCGACCGGCTGATCGCGGAGCTGGGCGACTATCTGAACGCTGCCGGGTCCGAGCTGAACTGGATGGCTGGCGCCATGCTCGACATCGTCGGTGTGCTTCTGCTCTCGATCCTCGGCGGACTGGCCGCCTTCATCCTCGTGGCCTCCCGATTGATGATCGCGCTTCTGATCGGGATCGCCCCGGTGATGATTTTCCTGACCCTCTTCGAGGTCACCAAGGATTATTTCGCGCGCTGGTTATCCGCGCTTATCTCATTCGCGATCTACCCTATCGTGGTCGCAGGGGTCTTCGCAACGATCACAGGCGTCTCTTCCGCTCTGATCGGTGAGCTTGGCGACCCGGAAGGGGCCTCAAATATAGGCGCGCTCATCCCCTTCTTCATGATGGTGCTCATGGCCAAGGGCTTCATTGTCGCCACGCCATTCATCGTCCGCGCAATCTCCGGCAACATCATGATGCCAGCGCTCTCCGGCGGCCTCGGTGGCGGCTACAGCTTTGCCCGCGCCGCCATGGGAAGCCAGCAGGCCTACAATCGCTACCTGATCGGAGGCGCAAGTGGCGCAGAATACGCAGCCCTCAGGGCGCGGCAGTTCTTTGGCGTGCAGCAAATGCCAGTGCGGCAAGGCATGGGGCAGACGGGTTCCGGAGGCGGCACAGGATCCGCAGACTCAGGATCAAAAATGCTAGCGCAGCTGGCGAGATTGGGGCGACTTGGGCGGCGATGACGGCCTTGAGCCGCCGCCCAGTTGCCAAGGATGCCGCACCGCCGCATTCTCCAAAGTCGGCCTTCGAACTGTTCCGTAGGAAGACTCGGGATGGTGTCGCGCGCTGCAGACGAAACAGCCGTTTCCCTTACAAGACGGGGACGTGCTACAACTCGATTCCTCGGCGACAGGAGAGATAAGAGAGTGTGGCGGTCGCTCAGAGATCAGCCGACCGCAAGCGATGAAATCCGTCATCCTGCAAGCCGCTTACGTTGAGGACATTTTGCGGTGATGGGAATAAGAGTGACTCGATGAGCAGAAATAAGATCGACGCTTAGGGCTGGTCGGCGGCGAGATCGGGAAAATTTCACTCGACCAATCAAAGGCGCTTGATTTAGGCAGGCATTGTGCGCTCTAACATTGATATTTTCGCAAAAAGGATGCCAATTTGCCTTTAGAGCTTGGACTTGTCGATGAGCTTATCGCTGCCAGAAGAAGCCTTCACGGCGGTGCAAGGGGAGCCCCAAGGAGGCTCGAAGACGGGAATCACGAGGGGCGTGCATTGAACCGAGCCTGTGTCGTCATGTTGACGTCTACTTTGCAAGCCTACATCGGCGATGTGTTCCTTGCGTGCTCCGAAAAAGCATTCGGCCGGCAGTTGACCGAAGATGAGCGGAAGGACTACGCCAAAACGTGGTCGAGATGGGGAAACCCGAGCGACGAAAATATCATCGCTCTGTTCAGACGCCTCGGCATAAACGACGTGTTCAACGGCCTTTCTTGGCAGGGCCAGTCGACCACAACCTTGAAGAAGAAACTGAGGATTATGAATCAGGTCCGAAATAAAATCGCGCACGGTCAGGATATCATGGTTGATGGGCAGCCTTATGCGCTCACCCTCAATTCGATACAGGGATGGAGACGTGTAGTGCAGACGTTCGGAGAGCGGTTTGAGGTGCACGCACTATCTAAGATCATCAGAGACTAACTGTCGCCGTTCTGGGATTTAGGCTATCTAGCGGAGTGCAGATGGGGATTTGAGGCGGCCGGGAACCCTGAAGACGATGAGGTGCCGGCCGAGAGCGCCACCTTCGGGAATATAAGCGCTGTGCCAGAGACACTCCTCGATGCTTGGAACCGGCCCTGAGCGATCGACGAGTTCGAGAGCTCCAAGGAAACCAAGCTTGACATTGGTGGCTTGATAGCTGGTTGCCTGCGCCACGTAGCGTTTAGCGGCCTCGGGTGAAAACTCGCCAATATGCTTCTTGAGCTCGATAACGAAAGCCGGGCCACCCAGACTGATGTAGATATCTGTTCGCCCGGTAGCGACCCCGCGCACTTCGGTCAGCACTTCAGCGCCCACGAGATTACCCTTAAGGAAGTCGCGGAGGTCAGACTGGAGGTCAGCCTCGCTTGGATCCCTAACACGCAGATAATCTCCGCGCGTGCCTAGATCGCGAATATCAGCATTCTGCCGGTCAGCACAGAAAATCAAAATCTGTTGCAGGACGGCGTCGAACGAACGTTGGACTTCGCCTTTATATTCGCTGCTGTCTGACAGCTGATCACGTAGCAACGCCAGCATACGTTGAAGGATCGGATTGGCAAGCTCGGTGCTACGCGCAGCATGGCTTGCTAACCCGGCTTCGAGAGCTCGTACCATGTCGGAGGGAATCTGCTCGGTCGAAGTTCCCTTAGGGAGAATGCGCGCGAGCAGCGGATATTGCTCATTCTCCCCGGCTTTTCCCGGTAAGGCACCGGCACGGTAAGCCTCATCCAATCGACAGCGGAGATGTTGCGCGATCGTTCGCTGTGTATCCGACCATTGGCCTTCGCTAAGTAGATCGTCGAGATGTGCAGCGAGGCCGCGTTCGCGTAAGAAAGAAGCTTCTACCCGGGGCCGCAACATGGACCGCAGACCGTCGCCGTGTGCAATAGTGCAGCTTGCGTCATAGACGGCTAGGATGCGATCCATGGTCGTGGCGGCATTGATCCAGCTCGGACGGGCAAGATCGTCGGCCGCACGCTGGACCGTGCGTGCAAGCTCGAACCATTCAAGATCCACGTCCTGACGGGGCGCGAGCCATGGAGTCACGCAGCCAGTGCGCAGTACCGCTGCACGATCCCGAGCGGCAGCGACCAGGTCGGCCAGCGTCTCTTGCATATCAGCGGCACTCCGGTTCGCCGCAAAGCCGAGAACGAGATCAATCGCTGATCGATAGGCCCGCGCGTCCGAACGATCATCATCTGCCTCGCAAGCGCGCTCGAAGAGCAGCCGCGCCGTGCCGAGACGGGCATGGATGGTCGCCATATCTTCGCCTTCGAGCGCGCGGGCCAGATGTGCCAGCCCGAGTTCGAAAGCCGCTTCGCCTTCTGCTTCCTCATTGTCGAGCAGCCGGTGGAGCATAGTCAGCAGATCGTCATCGCCCCATGCATGGAAGGCAGCTCCGCCAATCTTCGCGACATGCTGGGCGAAGGGGCCTGGCGCATCGGGTGCGACTTCGGCGAGTTCGAGCAGGGGCCGGTGACGGCTCACATCGCCTTCCAGCGCGAGACGGAAAAGGCCTTCGAGCGAATAGGCAGCGATCAGCGCCTCGCGCTCGGTAGCGTGTTCCCGAATCCGTCGCGTGAATATTGCGACGACCGCCTGCGCCATGGCAGCACGCAGCGTTGCACTCCTAATGAGTTGGTCAATCGCGTCACGGAACGATTGCGGGTCGCGTGCCGCATCAAAGCCGTCAACCAAGAAATCATGCAGGCGTGCACCTTCCGTGGGCGGGGCCGCACTGATCATGTAGGCGAGAATGTCGAGGAAAGGTGCTGCATAGAGTCGATCAGCGTCAGCGAGGATTTCATCCACGCCGCCGAGATCGTCGATCGTGATCGGCTGATTGCTAGCCAGACGCGACTCGAGAAGATCAAGCGCGCTCATGCTGAAGAATGCGCTGGCGGCTGCGCTACCATAGATAATCGTCTCCCGTCGCGGAGCGGCACCATTGCTCGCCAAGCTGATCGACAATCGCACTGGCATTGGCGCTCCCGATGATGATCTGCAGCCCCACGGTTTCACGCGAAATCGCCTGAAGCTCGCTCAATACGGCGGTCAGATCATCGGGGCTCACTTCTTCAGCAGCAGGAGAGTCAACTATGAGGAGGCCGGGATGACGACCGAGGCCCCGTTCTTGTCCAACCCGAATCAAAGCCACCGCAGCCGCTCGCCTGCAGTCACCTTGCTGAAGCTGGTCGACTCGCCACCCTTGGTAAGCCGGAGAGAGGCGTTGGTATTGAGCTTTACCTCCTCGAGCATCTGCACACCGAGCCGTTGCCCCAGCGCGAGAATCTCCGTGTTCAAGCGCTCGAGTATGTCGCCGCGACCAGCGTTGTAGGCTTTATCTGCCTCGGCATGAGCCGCGTTGATAAGCGTAACATCGGAAGAAACAATGACGGGTCTCGCGGGTGTCTGGCGCTCCTTCAATGCGCCCTCCAGTCGCGCAACATCAAGTTCTGCCTTTCGACGCTCTTCGAATGTGGCACTCGTTGCCGCCTTGGTCAGTTCCCGCCGTGCATTCTCGAGCTCGTCGCTGCTCGACTTCGACTTCACACTCAGCGCGTTGGTGTTGGCGCGCGCACGATCGGCGGCAGCTTTGGCGGCCGCGAAACGCTGTTCGATCGCGTCCAACCCGTCGTCCGCGCCCTCCATCTCATCGATCGGGATTTCCTCAGCGCAGAGCGAACAACTCAGATCAGCACTTTCGCGCTTCAGCCGTTCGTTCGACACCCGCGTCTCGCAGCGCGGGCAACAAACAGGTTTCAGGCCGTTGAAGAACTGCGTCGCAACGATGTTCTCGCGCAGATCACGCACAGCACGCTCGTCCCCGGTCGCGAGGCGTTCCAATTCGGTCGTTTCGGCCTCGGCACGGGCCAGGCGCTGCGCGAGATCGAGCGCAATTGGCGAAAGGCGAGCGACTTCGCCGGCCAGGCGCTCGATTTCGGAGGCTGTTCCGGTCACTTGTGCGAAGCCGTCCAGAATCTTCTTCGCTGCCTGAAGTTCACCGTCGATTCGTGCGCGGGCAATCTCCGCGTCCTTCGCCGCTGCCGTCGCAGCCTTGGACGCTTTCTCGGCTTCTTGTTCAAGCTCGCGCTTGACGGTGCTCGCCTGCATCACCGTTGTCGCCCAAGGTATACCAATATACATCTGCAACATGCGTGCTGGCAGACCCCCCATCTGGACGTCACCTAGTAACTGCTTGTGGTCGCCGCCGAAGTAGAGGCCGCCCGAAAGCGCGGCCCAGCCATGCTCAACAACTTTGCGCTCGTCCTCTTTGCCCTGCATCGCCGTGACCGGGTCGAGATCGAGCGTATTCATCATGAAGCGCGACATCGCTGCCTCGAAGCCCTCGTCCGACATGAAGCGATCCAGTTCGTCCGTCTCTCCTGACGGGCGGCGGCGCGCCAAGCTGCCGCGCGGAACACGCTCATCGACCGCGAACTCCACCACGTAACGCTGATCATCGACGTCAAATTCGACGCACACCGAGGACAACCACCGGCGCACGTCGTCCTGCAGGCCCTTCGGCCTGCCTCGCAGCGCCCACAGCAGGATTTCCAGCACTGTTGATTTGCCCCGGAGGTTCCTCTGGCTCGTCACTGCCCAGACGCCGGCGGTCAGTTCCGACCAGTCAAAGTCGATCGCACCCTGTGCGGTTCCGCGCTTTTCACCCCTGAACGCGATACGGCGTATCGTCAACGTGGGCGCGGGTCGCAGCGGCCGGTCTGCCACAATTCCTCTCTTGCGCAGAGCCAGTTCCGCTACTGTGAGGCTCATACCTGCCTTTTCTGCGACTGCCTCTAGCCAACTACCGGTCATTCATCGAGCCTTTCCAAGATTGCTGCGAGCCGTGCCAGCACCCGATCTGTGATTGGCTGGATCGTATGGCTAAGTTCCGTTCCCGCATATTCGGCCTGAAGATACTGTCGGTCCTTCAGCGCCTTGCCACCCTGTGCGCCCGCCACTCGCGCCACGATGCAGGCACGATCACGATACCAGCTGAGTTCGGGGGCCGCAGCAGAGATCCGTCCCAACGCGTCTTCGCCTGCAGTGGTCAATAGATAGAGATGCTCACGGATCTTGACGCCAGGAACACCGTCGCGCTTGATGCGAATGAGGTCTGCAGCCCGCAGGATCGCCAGTGCATTGTCGAGCGGTTCAAATGCCCCAAAAAGATAGCGCACCATCGGTAGGCGCCTGAGATCGGGCTCACGATCATCGAATATCCGCTGTGCGATCGTAAGTAGATCGCGTTCACCAGACGACTCGAACTCCGTTAGGAGCTCGTTGGCGAGATAGTCTGGATTGCGCATCCAGAAGTCGAGTGCCTGCAGGCGCGACTGAGAGCGCAGCACGCAAACAATATCATGTCCCCAGCGAATAGGATTGATTGTGTCGCCCGCCGCCTGAATGCAGGCAAGTAAGCGTATGGCTGTCTGTCTCTCGCTGGCAAAAGCTATTTCCGCCACTTTGAATTTATCCTATTGTCGACCTTCGCCAAATTGTCCCTCATTATCCTCTCATTACCAAATTGCTTCATAAATATTAGATGACGCCGCTGTAATCTTCGCGAAATCCACTAGACGTTAGGCTAAAGGCTCGATGTATCGTCCGCCTAGCTTTAATTTTCTTGCATTCCATTTTTGTGAGTTCCAACGGGGTTCTATACCCAAACAAGACCGCCCTAAAGGCAATCAGCTCCCCGATTTGGCGCAACTTCGCCAGCTTGGCGGCATCGCGGTAATCCGTCTTCACGCGGCCTTCTAAGTGATCCGGCGAGTTTCCCGCTACAGTCTGCCCGACAGACAAGCCATGCTCGCCACCCTATCGAGCAACCAGCTTTTCGCCATCCCCCTCCTGCAAGATCGCTTCCATTTCGTCCAAGCCATCGACGGCGGAGCGCACCTGTGCCTCATCATCCACGCCCACTGTCTCGGCATCCGCAACTCGGCCCCCAAAATCCATCTCCATCTGTCGCTGTTCCTCCGCGACGACGGCGTAAACGACAGGCGCAGTCTTTTTTGGTGCGACGTCGGTTTGCCCTGACGTTTGACTACCCGCTTCTTGGCGTGTGGTCTCCACAACGGCGTCAGACCCACTTGGTCCGTTCGCTGGCGGAGTCATCGGCATGGCGCGCACACTCAGCGGCAGGTTCCCCTGCGGTCCCCCTCCCCCCGGCTCCGGAAACGGCAACTCGCCCGTCTGCGTCGCATGGATCGCCTTGAACAGCCGATCGTCAAAATATTGGATCCGCTTTGCACGGACGGGCATCTGGGCATCGATGACCATGACGATCTCGTCGAGCGGCAGGCGGCGCGCCTCATCTTCGGGCAACAACGAGCTCTCTTCAGTCCGTGTGGATTGGCTGCGCCCTTCAAAGGGGTTCTTGCCGATGGACTGGGATCGCGTGATGACGGTCTTCGTGGTCTTGCCGACCGCCTTGCTCAGCTCCTCGACGGTCTTTTCATCCGAAGGTGTCAAGTAAAGCTTCACGCCCGCGTTGCCCTGCAGGGCGCGGCGGGTGTTCTCGCCGTAGATTTCATCGAGGGCGGGGATGGTTTGGGTGACCACGGCAAGGTGACCTCGATAAGTGCGCAGGGTCTCGATGCTTTCGACCACGATGGGCATTTTTCCGAGACGGTTGAACTCGTCGAGCATGATCATCACTGGCCACGGCTCGTCTGGCCCGGGATCCTTTTCCTGCATGGCCGAGAGCAGGTCGGAGAAAAACAGCCGGATCAGCGGCGCGAGCGGCTTCACCATGAGAGGCTGGACCACGAGATAGACCGAAAAGGGCTTCTTGCGGATCGTGCGGAAATCAAAATCCGACACGGACGTCGCCTCATCGATGGCCGGGTTCTGCCATTGATCGAGCCCCGAGGTCATCAGGAGCGAGACATAAGAGGTCAGTGTGTCGTTGTTGGTCGAGGCCAGCCGCGTGAAGATCAGCTTGGCCGCTCTGTTGTCGACCTCGTGGCCCCGCGCAAAATACTCCTTCTGCTTGTTCCCGCCCGAGGCGGCGATGCGGTAGATCTCGCCCAGGGTCGGACGCTTGCGCTGGAAGGCCAGAAGCCCCGCCGCCACGAAGAGATCAATCCCGCCTTTGAGCAGCCCCTGCACCCGGTCATTGTCGCTTTGCAGGAAGAGCGTCGCCAGGAGCTGCAATTCCATCTGCTGGCGCGCGGGATCTTTCAATTGATAGATGCGCAAGAGCGGGTTGTAGCGATGCGTGCGCTTGCCCTCCCAATCGGTGGGTGCAAAGCGATAGACCTTGTCGCCTTGGGCGGCGCGGTGCCGGGCCGTGGCCTCGAAACACTCGCCCTTCACATCGAGCGTCACGGCGGAGCCTTGCCAGGTCAGCAGGTTCGGAATGACGAAGCCCGTGGTCTTGCCGCGGCCCGTGGGCGCCACGATCAGCGCATGCGGGAAAACCTTCGAGCAAATGTAATTGGCGCGGGAGCCCGGCGTCCCCAGCTTGCCGAGGATGAACCCGGTCCCGGGCACCCCGAAGAACCCATTGGCCTTCATCTCGCGCGCGGTCTGCCAATGGGTCTGGCCAAACCGTGTCAGAGCGGACCCCGAGAGGGCGAGGCTCAGCATCAGGCCGGCGGCGGCGAAGCTGCCGATGATCAGGTGAATAAGTTGCGCGTCCTCCGGGCGGTGATCGAGGATCGCCAGATAGTTCTGCGCGATATAGGCAAAGTCGATCTCGGCACCGAACCCGAGATCCTGGTAGGTCAGCACCGCCGAGGCGATGGTATAGCCCATGGCCCCGGTCACCAGCGTTACCAGCAAGACCCCTGTTGCGATCCGCGCTTTTCCCATGGCGGCGCTCAATGGACCTGACCCCTCTCGGTCTCGCCATCCACGTCAGCGGTGCGGTGTTTTTCATATTCGGTGTCGGCAAGATCATCGACCACCTGGCGCAAGGCCTCCGTGTTGGCCGTCGCGGCATCGGATTGCAGATAGACCTTGGCGACATAGAGCCGGTCGAGGCGGTCCTCGAGAACCTTCTCCAGCGCATCGGCATCGCCAGATGTGAGCCGGTCGAGTTGGCGAACGTCCAGTACCCGCGCGATCTCGTCGCGGAAGGCGTCCCGCTCCGCCTCGGTCTCGAAGGGCGCGGACAACTCCCCCGCCCGCTCATGCTCCAGGACACGCGCAATCTCGTCTGCAAGGCGGTCGGCACGGTCAGACTGCGAAGCAGTTTCACCGCGGGCTGCGAGGAGTGCGTCGCGCGTTCCAGACCCAAGCCCATCGCGCATCTCGGTTTCGCGGCGGACCTGATTGATGGCCTCCGTGTCGCGTATCTCGACGACGGCCGCATAGGTCGCACCGAGCCCACGGGCAAGGTGGGACGGCATGTCCGGATAGCGCGTGCGCAAGTCATCCGTGACAGCATCTGCAACGGGCGTGCGGACGTCGCGTCCCTCCATGATCCGGTCGACCTCGCGGGTGATCGCGCTGGCGCGGGCCGCATCGGTGATGGTCTCCCTGTAGGGCTCAGACCGGTCGATCACATCGCCGGGACGTACGAGCAAGTCCGGGTGTGCCTCGAGATATGCGCGCTGCTCGGTCTCGATCCGGCGCTCCGCCCTTGAGACAACCTCCCAGTCCCGGTCCTCGATCTGCTGCGCTGTCAGGCCCTCTGCGCGCATCTCCTGACGGATTGTTCCTTCCATCGCCCGCACCGCGCCCTCATGATAATGGAACCGCTCGCTGACCGCTTCCGCTTCCATGACACCATCCCGGCGCAGCACGTTCTCCCGTTCCAGCAGCGTGCCAAGCGCGACATGCACATCGTTGAGAACGTCGCGCGCCTGTTCCAGATCAGCGCGGCGTTCAAGGTTCAGATCCCGCGCCTCGGCCACCTTGGCGAGATCATTGGCAATCCATTGATGCTCGAGCGCTGCATTTGAGGCGCCCGTCTCGATCCGGGCCACCACTTCCGATGTGCTGATCCCGGTGCCCCGTAGTGCCGCGTCAATGCGCGATCTCAGGTCGGGCTCGGCCAGTCGCTCGCGCTGGCTGGCGTCAATATTGGCTTCGGAATAGATCCCGCCCTCCGAGGGGGTCTCTGAAAGCGTGGATGATCGCAAACCGAGAGGCTGCATGTGCTGGACCTGCGTCTGGATCTCGATGAGACGTTTTTCCAGCACGGGACGTTCCGTGTCGGACTTCTCGGCGATCATGCCCTGCACCCGCGCCAGCTTCTCCGCATAGAGGCTTCTCAGGTCCTCGAAGCTTTGATCCTCGGCCATATACACATCTCCTGTTCGGTCCACCTGCCCGCCGCGCGCCAGCACCTCGCCCGCGCGGAAGAGTGCCGCGGCAATATCCTCGCGGGCCTCCCGGGAGGCCTCCGCGGCAAGCGAATGGTAGACGGTTCTGGTGTTGGCGATCTCCGCCAGCGTCCGGGTCAGGTCCTGCCCCACGCGTTCGCGCTCGCGGGGCGCGCGACCCTCGTCTTTCGCCGCGTAGACCTCGCGGGTAGGGGCTGGGTAATGCACAACCCCGCGATCCACCCGGCGCGTGGCTTCCAGCCGCACGCCATACTTCTCGGCCTCCTCGACCATGGCGAGGCGGAAGTCGTCATAGTTGAAGCGGTGATTGCGGCCGAGGAAGAAGAACTCGCCTTCTTGCGAGCGGCGGTTCAGCACCAGATGCGCATGGGGGTGATCGCGGTCCTCATGCACCGCGATGATGTAGTCGAAATGCCCCGCGTCGGTCTGGAAGAACCGCTCGGCCACATCCGTCGCGATGTCGCGCACATCCTCCCCGCGCGTGCCGATGGGGAACGACATGAGCATATGGGTCGTCTGGCCCAGCTTGGGCTTGAAGCCCGCATCCCAGCGCTTGGCAAAGCGCTCGGTCAGATCCTTGATGTCACCCGCCTCGAGCTTGGCCTTGCCATCCAGGAACCCGCTACTGTCCACGATATGGGTGGACTTGGTTGTGAGGTAATCGAGCTGGTTTGCGAGCTGCGATTTGGTATGCGTCCCCCCGCCCCGGATCGCTTTGAAGACCGCCGGCCGATGCCCGGCTGCCGCGCGCACAAGCTGGCTCTGCTTGGCGACATGCAGCCCCTGCATCGAGCCCCGGATGCGGCTCCAGCCGTCCCGGAAGACCTCGCCCGTGACGGCATCGACCGCATCATTCAGCCGCATGGGCAAACTCCCTCAGCGCGGCTGTGGCCTCGAGCTGCATCGCGTCCCGACGGCGGCGCAGCAGTAGGTCGATCTCGTCAGCGGAATCCAGGATGAACCGCGCCAGCCCGCGCATCTGCGCCAGGCGCAATTCGGTGAACTCGGCATTCGTGCCGCCCACGGCCCCCTGCCCCTGCCGGTTGGCCTGCGTCATCTGCTTGGCGATCTGCGCGACCCCATTACCGACCTCGTGCAGCGAGGCGCGGTAGCGCGCCATCTCGGCCGCCATCTGCGCGTCCGGAACGAACACCCCGCCTGCCGCCTGAATGAGCCGCCGAAGCCCCTCGGCCCGGCTCTCGATCCCGGCGGCGGCCAGCACTTCGTCGAGCGCCGCAAGCTCGGCGGCCGTGACCTTCACACTGACCGCTGAGACCGGAATTGCGGCATCCGTCTGGCGCTCGGCATCGGCTTTCAAGGTGTATTGGATTGCCCGAGGCGACACACCAAACCGCTCCGCCAGCACAGATGTCGAGACACCTTCCGCAGCCTCGCGAACGATCTTCATGCGTTCCGCATCTGAGAGACGTTTTGAGCGCGACATGCGAAGAAAGACCCCCTATTTCCTGCCACCTTCCACCAAGGCTGCCCCTACCTTACGATAATATACCGAGCTGTCAATTATATACTTACGTCGCCTTCAGTCTCAGGCAGCCTTGGTGTCCGCTTCACGCCGCGGCCCGCAGGGACGCGGCTCTGCCGCCCTCACCACCGGGCGACCCACCTGTCCTAGGGGTCCCGTCCGCCAGCACCGCCCGAGGGTCTGGACGAACACGCATGTGTTCGGACCGAACCGCGGGCGGGCGCAAACCCCACCGACAGGGCGGACAGGCAGGGTCAAGGAGGGCCAGATTTGGGTCCCCAAATCTCTGCCGCAAAAACCGGGAGGCCCTGGCCGATAGGTTTTTGTGGATGGCCCCCTTGAGGCTGACTGGCCGGTCTGTCGCGGCCTGATCATTCCGGGGAGAGTGCGTCCGTTGAACGCGCAGGGACCGGCATCCCTGGAACAGGGATCGGGCCGCCCCAAGATCATCCTGGGGCGGCCCATCCTCGTCAGAGGATTTAGTCCTGGGGATCTTTCGCGCTCGGCGGGAACATCACCAGCTCCGAGACCGCGACCGGGAAGTCGAGCTTGAGGCTGAAGAACTCCGAGCCGTCCCCGTTGCGGGTGTTGCGGAACATCGCACCCACGCGCTGAAAACGAGTGCGCTCCTGGCCATCGGTATCGGTGAACTTGACGGGGACTGTGGCGACGTAGTGGTTGGTCATTTGGGTTACTCCTTGTTGCGATGGGGATCACCCGGCACGGGGGCAAGAGGCCCGATCGCAAGCGCAAATGCGGAGGGTCCGCGGCTAGCCGTGGAAGCCGTATTTGTGCTTGCCGAAGCGTGAGCTGAGGGCACGAACGGGCCGACCCCGTGCGATCCACATCTATGAGCAAAAAGGAGAGACCCGAATGACCCTTGCCATCACGCAGCCGCCACCGTCCGCGTCCTCGTCCCGCCAAGCCTGGCCGGGGTGCTGACGGAGCCCGTCCGCGTGGGTGTGATGTTCCGAAACGCCACCCGGGGGTTGTGCTGGTCTTCAGCCTCAAGTGCGACGTCTCGACCCCTCGCGTCTTGCTCTGCTGACGATGCGCGTGACATGCGCACCATCCCCAGCCCGTACCGATGCGGATGAGCCGCACTCTGACGGACCGGGTAGAGAGATAACGGTGCTGGCCGCCGCAGACTGCCGATCACGCGTGACCGATCGCACGCACTATGAGTGCATGACGAAAAGGCCGCGCCAAGCGCGACCCCCTCTCTTCAATCTTGCGCAGCCTTATTCGCCGGGTCGGCAACCCGTATGACCGTCAGGCCATTCGCTTCCGCCTTCTGCCCGAGGTTCAGGGAACCCCATTTCGGCATTCACACTCCCAACCCGTCGAGGATTAGTTTCGTCTCAGGCATCCGGATCAGTGAGTTCCCAATATGCTCCCGCCAGCGCGGGCCGACCTCCAGAGCAGCGGCATAGGCGCGGGCTAGATCATCAGGGCGGTCCTCGGCCATCGCCTCGATCAGGAAGGCCGCCTGCTCGCGGTCCTTGGCCGACTTGAGGCTGCCTGCCCCGTCGCGTCGCCGATCGGAGATGATCAGTTTATGGACTGCGTATCTCTCCGGACGTGGCACTTGGACCAGAACGCCGGATCGATAGATCGCCGCCGCATGGATCGGCTCAGCGATCAGGAAGTTGAGGTAGTTCAATCCTTGGGCGTTCACGCCCAATGCTGGCAAATCACGGATGGTCTCATCTCCGAAGGCCGGCGTGAGAAACTCAACCAACTGGCCACTGCCACCCTGGGCCCACCGCCAGGTCCGCCCCTGATCAAGAGCCGGTAAGGGATCAAATTTGAGCGCCGAGAAGGTCTCGGCGAGCCCCGGGTCAACCTGATCCTGCAGCGCCACGCTGAGCTTTTCGAACTGGGCGATGTCGATGTCGCCGGTGTTGGCCATACCGCCAATGGGCAGGCGGATACCAAGCTCGCCTTCATAGAGGCGAAATGCATTGGTTCCGACGATGGTGCCACCCAAACGGAAAGTCCCAGCAGCCGCCATCGCCGACAGGATGGACCCCGTTGCCCGATCGGTGGGCGTCATGCCTTCCGCACGCAAGAGCCGAACAAGCCGCGACCGTTCCGCCTGCCGATCCTTGGCCGTTGCGCGCAGCTCTTCGATCCGGTCGATACGTGCACGTGTCTCGTCACTGTCCTCGCCGATATAGATGAACCGCATCTCCGTTCCGACGCGTCGCGCGGCGTACCAATAGGCCTTGTCGCCGCGCTCTTTGAGTGTCGGTTTTCCCTCCACACTGGATAGGGCGTCATCCTTGAGGAGCCGCACCAGATCGGTGTAGGCGCTCATCGCGATGCTGCTGAGTGGGGTCATGCCAATCATTTCCAAGTTTTGCTTGGCATCCATATACCTATCAAAACATGAAATTGCTAGGCAAAAGGACAAGAGGGCACCACCACGTCCATGAGAAACGACGAAAGGGCCGCCCGAAGGCGACCCTCTATGTTCACGTCTCCGCGGTCTTCTTCGCCGGGTCCGCAACCCGCATGACCGTCAGGCCTTTCGCTTCCGCCTTCTGGCCGAGGTTCAGCGCGACCCCGTTGCCGCCGAAGAGGACAACCCCCGTCGCCGCGAACTTGTCGTCCAGCATTTCGTCGTTGCACTTGAACGGTGCCGCTCGCCCGTGCGCGGACCAGCGCGGATCAAAGCGCGCTTGTGCTATCCCGCGTGCCCGGGCCCACCGAGCCGCGATCATCTCCGCCCCGTGCTTGCCACCTTTGTGGCAGAGGAAGATCTCCTGGTTGCGGTTCTGTTTGATCCGTTCGCGAACCTTGTCGAGCGTGTTGAAGATCACATCGACATCGGTCCAGTCGGTGGCGCCTGAGACGATCAGCGGCACCCCCTCGACTTTCGACTTCTCGGCAGTCTCGCGGTCGTGCTGCTCCAGAAGCTGCCGCGCCTCGAAGACTGCCCCGGTCTCCTGCGCCCGGACGCTTGCGCGCGACCCGGCTGCCGGGATGAAAGCGTGGCCCGTCTCGATCTCGTAGCATTCCGCCGCCGCCTCGCTCATCACCTCGATGGCGCCAACAATCTCGCGCAGCTGCAGAAAGCGCGCCTGCGCCTCTTCGAGCGCGGTCTCGGCGATTTCCGATCCGTCATGGGATTTTGCCAGCGCGCCGATCTTGTCGGCGGTGCGGTCGACCTCCTTGCCAAGCGCCACCTTGCGGCGCTGCAGGATCGTGGCGAGCCCATGGGCCAGCGGTTCGATTTCCGCTTCAAGCCCGGTCCCGCGCAACTGCCCGAGCAAAGCCTCGAAGCTCTCGCGGATGATGTGGTCGGTCAGGATGTGATCTTCCGGGATCGGCAGCTGCGCGTCCTTCTCGGTCAGCCCGAAAAGTTCGATCGTCTCGTAGGTGTTTGCGGTGTCGTAAGCCATGTCTGGTCTCCAGTGTTCGGTTCCTAGGCCACCACGTGAGTGTGGGGGCATGGCCGAATGCCTGGTTTCCGAATCTGCCCGGGTCAGGGACGGCGCAGCCGCCGGCTCGCCGGGCGCAAAAGTTTTCTGCGCGCAGCACCGGACACATGCGCGCCCTCACGCACGGGACCATCCCGCGCCACATGCCCCGCCCCCGCCGAAAAGTTTTGCGATCCTTGACGCGGGCTGATTTGGGGGCCATCCGGAGGATATGCTTCCGCGCTCATGTGTGTGTGTTTTGACGGTAGGTTTGCCCGACCCGAGCAGGCAAACGGCCAGACCGGACGCGTGAGACGGATGGAGCGGCGGGATCGTTTTGCCCCGCAAAACAGACCAGAGCGCAATCCGGCGGAGCGGCCGGGGAGGGACGTGCTCGCGAGGCGGGCAAGCCGGGGGCCTGGGTGCAACGCCGCGGGGAGGCCGCATGGCCGAATGCGCGACGGCCCGAAGGGCCGTTCTCTTCTGCGACACGCGAAGCCGAGCAGGGGAGGCCACAAGGCTGGGACTCAGGTCAATGATCAAGTCATGCCGCTTCTAAGAAGCGGTCGCGTCGGAAACGTTAATGTCATATATGGGACGTCCGGCAGGATGGACCAGAAACAATCATTCGCTATTTAGCGGCACGGAAGCGCTCACTATTTGAAAGTGGGTCAACTCGACAGCCTTCAGTCAGCTTGGCGACAAAATGACCAATGCTAAGCCGCCAGAATATCTTCGTCTTGGCCAAGGTCGCGGGGATCGATCGAATTGTCCTCGTCACCTCCAGAGTTGTCGAAAGCATAAAGCGACGAAACCTTTTCACCATCCCATGAGTACCTGAAGTGCTCACCTTGAATTGCACGGTCAAGCACATTGCCATCGAGCACGCAAATGCGAGTGCCGCTTGGTCGTTCGAATGACCGGAATAGCACGCCTGACAAACCTTCGGTCTTGGCGCGCTCCCAAAGCAACTTTCCAAGTTTACGCCGTTCTGATTGACAAAGCTCAACAGGCAACGCTCGTAGGTCTAAGAACGCGCCAGACACCTTTCGGCTTAGCATCCGCATGTCAAGCCCGATTGGAGCTTCCGCCGTGCGGCTAAGGAACAGCGCTCTTTTCGCAACCGAGACCGCCAAGGCTGTCTGTTTGTCTTGCGACATCTCTAGGCATCGTACGAACCGGTCGAAGAACCAACTACCTTCCGGATTTGAATAGGCGAACGGGGCATGGTTCCAGTTCTGAAAACGTGGAGACACATCATCTGCGGTCACACAACCTTGCCCTAGCAGGCGCTGCTTTTCCATAACACGAGGGTTATGAAGATCTGCGACAGCCGCGACCTGGTCGTCGCGCCCACCCGCGATGCGCTGATAGAGCGGCACAGGTGGAAATCGAGACGGGATAAGCACATAGAAAACGCCATTGATCTGCTTTACGTCGAAGTCATCCACCGCGTTGTGCATCAAGATATTCTCTTACTTTGTAAATATCGACAACGTTACCACCAAGCATCACGTCGAGTGCGCTTCGATCATCAAAAAACGCGTTCGGCTTTTTTATCCACCCATCCGCCGCTTCAGGGTTCGGCAACACAATTTGCAGAGACTTGTAGATGCCGAGCAGGTGAGAAATGCGTTCGATAGTGTCATGCGGAAGATTGCCACCGGATTTCTTCCACTTGAAGAACGTCGAGCGCCCCGGCGAGCCAAGCAGCGTTATCTGCTCATCAGTCGAGAGCTCCCAGTCTTCGGCAAGTCTCGAAAAAGCATCCATAATGGCTGGAATCCTGATGTTGTCCGCGCCGGGTTGAAGCGCAGAACCTATATGTGGTTGCATTGATCCTCCTATTATCCGCTTTTGGACTTGACGTCCAAAAGAGTCCCTATGTAGACTGTCCATATGAGGACTCAAATCTTAGTTTAGTCCGAATTGGCGAAGATGCAACAAAAAGGAGCAGTGCAGTGGCAGGGAAAAGAAAGGTTGGCGGTAGCTACCGAAGCGCAAAATCAGGACGCTATGTTACGCAGGCGCATGGGAAGTCGCACCCGCGAACAACCGTGAAAGAAGCTCGCGGGAAGAGCGGGTCAACCGGCGGCAGCTATCGAAGCGCCATCAGTGGTCGGTTTGTCACCGCGAAGCACGGCAAGTCAAATCCGAAGATCACCGTCCGTGAGAAATAACGACCGGATAGGGCAAAGCGGCTGACTAAACCAACCATCTAATCGCCCATTGAGGGCAAAAAATCGTGAGGCTTCAATGGGCATCTCAGACGACTTCAAGACCTTTCTCGATAATATCAAGATCGACAATGCCGCGACTATTGCCTTGCGATACGGCGAAGTCACTGCTTCTCTTAACAAGGAGTTTCGCGACACAGAGTCAAAAACGGCTAACAGCCTTCAAGTTGGCTCCTATGGCCGTTGGACGGCGATCAAGGGCATTTCCGACCTGGACATGATTTACATCATGCCCGCCGGGAAGTGGGACACCTACAAGGAAGAGGGCCAAAATAGGCTTCTTCATGATGCTAGGGATGCGATCAAGAGGCGATACCCTTCGACAACCGTCAAGGTGGATCGTTTGGTTGTCCGCGTGCTGTACAACGATTTCCACATCGAAGTGATGCCGGCCTTCAAGCTGGCTGATGGGAGCTACAAGTACCCTGACAACGCAAAAGGTGGGTCGTGGAAGATTACCAAGCCGCAGGCTGAACTCGATGAAATGAGAGAAGCCAATGAGCGCAAGAACCGAAACCTTCGCCACTTGTGCAAGATGGCGCGCGCCTGGAAGAACAAGCAGGGCGTCGCCATGGGCGGCCTTCTGATCGACACTCTCGCCTACAACTTCCTCGAGTCAACCGACGAATACGATACCAAAAGCTTCCACTACTACGATTACATGTGCCGGGATTTCTTCAAGTTCCTGGCTGATCAGCCCAAGCAATCCGAGTATGCAGCTCTTGGCAGTCGTCAACGCGTTCGTGTCAAGAAGCGGTTCGAGCGGAAGGCGAAGAAGGCATACGATCTATGTGTGAAAGCCATCGACGCGAGCGGACAGAAGAATGAGCGCCAGAAATGGCGGGATGTGTTCGGGAACGCCTACCCAGCACCGGTAAGGAGTGCTGCGGGAGAGGCCGCGGCATTCGCGCATGTCTTCAAAAATACTGAGCAGTTTGTCGAAGAAAGGTTTCCGGTCGATATTCGATACCACCTTCGCATCAACTGCGAAGTGACGCAGGATGGATTCCGGCCGGGAATGCTCCGTGACCTTTTGGAGCGGCATGGCGTCCTGCTTCCGAAGAAGAGCCTTCGATTCTTCATCGCAGATGCAACCGATCTTCCCGATGATGCCGAGGTGTTCTGGAAGGTCTTGAACCGTGGCGAAGAAGCCGAGCGTCGAGACATGATCCGGGGGCAGATCGTGCGCGACGAAGGTCGCGGTGAGCGCCGAGAGACCACAAATTTCCGCGGTGATCACCTCGTAGAATGCTACGCGGTCAGTCGGGGCGTGGTCGTTGCGCGCGACACCGTCCGGGTTCCGATTCGTGTCCGGGATGCCGAGGATGAAGACTATGCCGCCTGACTACGATATCGCGTTCGAGGATCAGGTCCGTGAATGCTTCGGACGGGTGGTCTATACCCACAAAACGCACGAACGTATGGCCGATCGCTCTGCCGACACACTTCGCCGGTACAAGATGGCTCAGATTGCGCTTTCAGCCCTAACGAGTGCTGGCGCAGTCGGCGTCGTGGTGGGAGACGAGACATGGGTCGAGATTGTAACCGTCGTTATTTCTTTCCTAACGCTGTTCGTGGCCGCTTACCTGAAGAACTTCGATCCCGGCGCCATCGCCCAAAAGCACCGTGACGCGGCCGCGAAACTCTGGAACGTCCGAGAATGCTACCTCTCGCTTCTAACCGACCTTCCAAGACTCTCACATGAAGTTGCAGTTGAGCGTCGCGACGAATTACAGGCTATGCTTGCAGCCCTTTATGAAGGAGCCCCTCAGACTGACGGAAAAGCCTACAAGGAGGCCCAAAGACAGCTGAAGGAGATGGAAGACATGACCGTCACAGATGACGAGATAGACTGTTTTCTTCCGCTCTCGCTAAAGCGATCCGGCGGACGACCTAAACAGAAATAAGTCAATCAGACTGAAGGCAAAAGGTAAATAATGACAAAGAATATCTGTATTTTTTCCGATGGAACCGGGCAAATGGGCGGATCTAGGCCAGACCAACGCCTTTCGAACGTCTACAAGATGTATCGCGCCATGCGTCCCGGCCCAGACTCACCAATTAACCCAAAGGATCAAGTCGCCTTTTACGATCCTGGGCTGGGTACGGGCGAGAGCGGGGGGCTCTTTGGCCGCGTCAAACCTATCCTCGAAAGTGCAGTCGGCACCGGCATCGATCACAATATCATCGATTGCTATGAACAAATCATCGCCCATTATGAGCCCGGCGACCGCGTGCTGTTGTTCGGCTTCTCGCGCGGGGCTTACACGGTCAGGGCACTGGCGAATGTCATGAACCTTTGCGGAATCCCAACAGAAATGCCCGATGGCAAACCCGTTCCGCGACACGGGCCCGGTTTACGCAAGATCGCCAAGGATGCAGTGAAGTTCGTCTATAACCACGGTGCCGGAAAGCCTCGCGGGCAGAACCCTTACTTCAAGCACCGCGAAGAGCTTGGTCGCAGGTTTCGCCAGAAGTATTCGAGTGCCCCGCAGGAGGGCGATGAAAACCAAGGCAACGTCCAGCCGACCTTCATCGGGGTTTTCGATACGGTGGCGTCACTCCGGACGGCAGTCGTGCGCACTCTCGTCTGGGGTATTACGTTTGCAACCGGCGCCGCCTTCGTCGCCGGTCTTGTTCTAGGGTGGTCATTGCTTCTGGTCATCCCTCTCGGTGCCTTACTCGGAGCCCTCATTTGGCAGCTTGGCTCTCTACTACTGGATAATTTCAAGTACTTCGCGGATGATCCTGATCGCAAACTGAAGATTTGGCGCCTTACAGACTGGCCGCAGATACTGAAGACCGGGCATTTCGCCGCTTGGAACAAGCGCAACTACGACATGTGGCTGGATCCCGACGTTAACCACGCCCGCCACGCAATGGCGATCGACGAAGACCGCGCAGACTTCCCACGAGTTGGATGGGCGTCCAAAAAAGCCGCGATTGAGACCAAGGATCGAGAACCGGCTTGGCTCAAGCAGGTCTGGTTTCCGGGTTGTCACAGCGATATCGGTGGCAGCTACCCCGAGGCCGAATCCCGTCTCAGTGATATCGCCCTAGACTGGATGATCGATGAGTTGAAGGAGTGTGTGCCTTCAATCAAAATCAACGAGAATTATCTCAACCGCGCTCCTGACCCCTTGGGCCTGCAGCATCGCGAGGACGCGATCGTGAGATTAGGACCAATCAGCATCCCATGGAAAAAAGGAATCCGAGAAGTTGGCGATGATTTCCCTCTCCACCCATCCGTACAAGAACGCATGCAGGCGACCGCGGTCGCTCAATTCGGAGAGGTCAAACCATATCGACCGCAACAGCTGAGCAAGCGACGCGATCTAAAGCGTTTCTATGAGACGTAAAATGCGTCTTCGGGCCCTTTCCGCAACAACTCTTTCGGCGCACCTTAATGTTGGACTGACCACGTCGCATTAGGAACAGCAAGTGAGAGAAGACCATAGTGCCGCGCGAAAGGAGCCCCCTGAGACCACGCTCTGCGCAGCAATGTGCGAGTTCATTTGACCCGGCACCCAACGACCACAGCGAGTGATTCATTTGCCAAGCTGCAGTGTAACATACCGAAATTGCTGTCAATCTCAACTTCTGGTAGTATATGGATGGTGTAGTTTCAAGGATCGTAAGATATGTCTCGCTGCGACATCGAGCCAAGACTAAAGGGGAACCGTGATCCCACGGCTCCCCTTTCGGTGCAAATCGTCTAATCTTGCGCGTTGATCATGCGACCAGCGAGAGCCCCGCGCCCGCGTCCTGCGGCTGCTCACCGCTGTCGATGAACGGGATGATCGAGAAGGTCTGCCCGCCGCGCTGTTCTTCGTTCTGCACGGCGTTGACGCGCAGGTCGCCATCGGGCGTGTTGATCAGCAGCGACAGGTAGTCATTGCCCGTGCGGCTGCTTTTCGCCATCCAGGCCGAGCCGACGCGTATCGGTGTGCCCCGGGGCGAGCTGACCTCGATGCGGTAATCGGGGTGGGTCTCTTCGGATTTGTAGCTGTTCTCGATCAGCATGAACTCCAGATCGAACATCATGTTCGCGATGTAGCCGGTGAAGGCGTTGTCGGCGTCCATGGCGGTGAGCTCGCCCGAGATCGAGCCGGATTTCATCAGGCCGTTCGAGACCAGCGGGATGATCTCGAATTCGCCGCTTTGGGCCGCACACGCCTCTTTCGTCTGCACCGCGTTGACCCGGAACGGGCCCAAGCCGACATCAATCTGCATCGAGATGTAGGGGTTGCCGCTGGTATTGCCGGTCTCGTTCCAGGCCGTGCCGATGCGCACCTTGCGGCCTGATTTGTTGACTGCCGTCACGTCAAAATCCGGGCTGCGTTCGGACATCTTTGCCCGCGCTTCCAACTGGATGGCGATGTCAAAACGCGTCGAGTGGATCATGCCGGTGTACTCGGCGGCTGCGGTCTCGACATTGCGGGTGAGGGTTCCTGCGAACATGGGATGGTTCCTTTTGGATTGGCCGGTGTCTGACGTCCTTGCCAGCGCATCCGGGATTGCTTTCTCGACCCCTTGAGGGATCACAAATCAGAAAGCTTGCTTTCCTTTTCAGCCCCGCCCACGGGTCAGAGCTGCCGTCCGAGTGGGAATGCCCCCGCGCCTCCTGGTGCTACGCCCCTCCCCTGCCCGTCTGGTCTTGATTGGCTGCCCGGATTTTCCGCGCCGTCCTCCGATCGCGCGATGAAGAACTCCGCCTCTTTTCCGTTCAACCCGTGCCCGCCCCGGTCGGTCAGACCGATGCAGCTACCGTTCGGCACATAGGTGATGAGGTACTGACCGAGCCGGTCTTTGTGCACAACGTAGCCGGTATTGGCCCAATGCACGGTCTGGCCGGCATCGACGGCCGCCTTGATGTCTTCGAGTGTCATGCGATCCTCCTCAAGAAGAATGGTGGGGAAACGACGCAAGAAGCCCGATCTTCCAACCGGGCTTCCATGCAGTATTCGTTTGGCAAACAGTCGAGAGCTGTCAGGCGCTTTGCGTGGCTTGCGTCGCGCGCGCCGCCATCCAATCCTTCAGGCCAAGAACCGTTCTTCCGGCGGCGACTTCAGATGCCCAGGCGACCCTTGGGTCGCCGCAGGGCTCATCGCCAGCATGCCGGTCGATGTGGCCATTGGCCATCCATGGCTCGGGCTGGATCCGTCGCAGCCAGTCCGCCATGCTCGGAATACGGCCCTGGCAGTCTTCACGGATATGCTGCTCGCCGATCCAGCGCACGGGAATGTCCCGACCTGCGCTATTGGTCAGGGTCAGGCCGAAAACCCGTTCGGCCTCGAACAGGCCCTGGGCATGGTGGCGCATGGCTCGGTGCGTGAAGAGCGCGAGGTGCTCTTTCGAGGCGTCAATTATCTGGACACTTGCGATTTCACCTCCAAGGCTGAAGTTTTCACCTTTTTCCGAGGGCAGATTATGCAAGTCACCAGAGCTCGAGAGGGGACTGTCCCTCGCTATTTTGTCCGCGATGATGCAGG
>NZ_LR701542.1:0-275463 GCF_902498815.1 Roseovarius sp. EC-HK134 | reverse complement strand
CATCGACAATACGGGCCGGGGTCTCGGACAGATTGGCGGTCAGCAGATCCACCCGCACATGCGCCTGATGCCGCAGCGCATAGCCGCCGAGCAGCACAAAGTAGAAGCCGAACATCTGCTTTGTGACGTCAAACGCCCAGCGGGTCGGATCGTTGAGCACGTAACGCATGAATACGTCATAGATGATGAATGCCGCGAACACGATCGCCACCACAGAGACGATTCTGCCGACGGTTTCGTTAAGCCCGTCAATGGCGCGAATGATCATGGTTTCCTCCGCCAGTATGTGTCAGCATACTATCCGGACACGGGCAGGATACAAGGCGAGGAATTGAGAAGAAGAACTATTTTAGGATTGCAGAAAGACACGGTAACTACTCACGGTTCGTTAAGCCGGTGAGCGTCACTCGGCTCGCTTGACGTTTTCAAGCGGCTTCGGTGCAGGCGAGTCGGGCTTTTGTATTAAACATCGGGCTGAACGCTCCACGAAGATAGAAGCCATAGCTTCATATCCAAGCAACCAAAAGGGTAGGTAAAGCACCCAATCATCAAGATCTTGATCGTGCCTAAAATCACTTGGACCCGCTAATCGTAAGTGGCGGAATTCCCCGCCATCCAGTCTTGTACTCTCCGTGGATATCGAGCAAAAAATGGCATTTACCTGAGTCCAGCCGAACGGTTCTCCATCGGCGTATGCACTTGGCACCTTTACCGGCGGACAGGAACTGTCAGGCCTCTGTGGGCGGTTCGGAAATCATCGTCCTCAGGTTTGTCTGTACCAGCGCCGCTCTTCCAGAAAGTGCAAGTTGTGGGTCGAACGCACCGCCAGCGCATAGGGCTGACCACGATCCTCCAGCATGTGCGGGAACCCATAGTCCGAGCTATAGACCACATGGGTGAGGACAAAGGCGCTTGGCGCCCCCTCACCCAGCAGCTTTTCTGTCATTTCGCAGGCCATGGCCGACTTTGTGGCAAATATAACGTTTTCCGGCACACGCGCCTTTATGCACCGCTACAACTCGTTGGCCCAGTCCTTCGGCAGGTAAAGCCGCCGATCAAGCAGTGCGTGATTCCCGCGGCTGGCATAGGCGGCGAATACACCGATCTGGCATTCTCAATCCGGTCTGCCGTACCGGAATACTGTCGACCAACACCGACGGAGTGAGCCTCCTTCTTCAGAAACCTGGTATCATCGATGACCAAAACCCCATCGAGATCACCGAGCGCCTTTAGGCGCGTAGCTTCGAACCCGCCCAATCCGAAACGGAAATGGCACAACCATCCGATCAGAGAGAGTTTAATCTGAGGTCGTTCAAAACGCAAATTCTGTGGTTGCCGCCCGTCAGGCAAGAAGTTTCTGACCCCAGGGGCGTGTGATCGAGTCGTCTAATCGCAGCCAGAATTGCAAGCATTTTCTTTGCACCACCGGGCGTTGGACGGCGGGAGGTCGGTCTTCAGGTCATGCGTGAGACCAATGCGCCTGAGGCTCCGAGTGCGCGTCGTCGAAACGTTTGCCGGGTCAGGGTCGTCTTCGCGGTCGACACGTCGGTCGCCGCATGATGGGTCTTCGCGGAGGAGCCTTCCAATGTGCGAAACGCACTCAGCTGTTTTAGCTGGTGCAACTCGATCAGCGGAATGGCTCGACCTACGTCCCGGCAGGGACGCCTTCGCGCGCTCGCGACTTGAGCGCTATTGGTGACGTGTCAGGTTGCGGCCTTTGCGACCCGCACGAACGGGGTGTCATCCCGGAGCATTGCATGCATTATGACTGCGAGTTTTCGAGCCACCACGACGGCAGCGCGTTTGAAGCCGATGCGTCCCTTGAGTTTCAGCCCCCATGTCCGCAGATCGCTGTCGGCAAGACTGCGGGTCAGAATGACCGTTGCCGCCTCATAGAGAAGGCTTCTCACATGGCGGTCGCCGCGCCGGGATGTGTGACCGTCGTAGTCGACTTCCCCGGATTGGTATCGCCGGGTGGTCAGGCCCAGCCAAGCCCGACAGAGAGGTGGTTCGGTTGATCTGAACAGGTTCCGGGCGTTTTCTAAGTGGTTTTCCGCCTTTTTTATGCCGCTACCGCCTCGGGCATTGGCTGGTTGAAGTAGGCCTGATCGGGGGTTTTCCCGTCAAGCGATGAATTCGGGCGTCGGCTGTTGTAGAAGGCGAGATACCGTCCGATTCCGGCCCGGGCCTCGGACACGCTGGCATAGGCCCGCAGGTGGACCTCCTCGTATTTGATGGTCCGCCAGAGCCGCTCGACGAAGACGTTGTCGCGCCAGGCGCCCTTGCCATCCATGCTGATCTTGATCTCACGGGCGGCCAGCACCTTGATGAAGTCGGTGGATGTGAACTGCGATCCCTGGACGCCCTTCTAAGTGTCAAGCCGCGATTTGAGCCTGATTGATCTGTTTGTGACGTCGCGCGATGATGTTGAAGACTTCACGTGCGATGTATCGTTTCAGGCACCGAATAGCTTCCAGCTTTGAATGGCCTTGAGCTATTCGTCGCGCAACGTATTCCTTTGTCTTCGAATCCAGCCGTAACCGCCCAATTGCGATGATGTGGAGTGCGCTGTTCGCGGCTCGGTCGCCACTCCGGTTCAATCGGTGTCGTGTTGTTTTCCCCGAGGATGCAGGAACTGAGCTGACGCCGCACAAAGCAGCGAAGCTGGCTTCGGATCTGAGCCGTTCAGGATTGTCGCCTGCGGTCAGCAACAATTGAGCCGCGCTGGTAAAGCCGATCCCGCTGCATGCAATCAGATATGGGGCAAGGTCAGTGACGATTGCTTCGATCATGTCGTCCAGATCGGCGACCTCATCGTGCAGCTCAAGGTATCGACGTGCTAGCGATTTGAGCGCAATCTTGTAAGATTCTTCGACATCCCGAAACCCTGTCAAATCCGGACGCCAAGCTGCCAGTGTCCTGATCAATTGCATGCGGGTCATATTGCGCAAAAGATCACGTAGACGGTCAGGTGCGCAGATGATTGTGGTTTGGATGATCTGCAATGCAACCCGCCGGGCTTGAACAGCCGTTTTGCGGCAAACCCTTAATACACGCAGGGATTCTACCATCCCATCCCGGCTGCGCGGGGTTACCGTGCGCCGCTCTGCGAAGGCCGCGTGGGCAGCGCTCTGTGCATCGAAGTCATCGTTCTTGCCACGCCGCCTTCGGTCCAATTTGTCCGGCGCGGTCACCTCCAAGACGTCCACACCAGCGACCTGCATATATCGCAAAAGCCCGGCACCATAGCTGCCGGTGCATTCAATGCCAATCCGCTGCAAGTCTCCGAATGAGCGTATCCATGTCAGCATCAGCTTGTAGCCCTGCCGTGTTGTGGCAAAGCTCTGCGTTCCCAGCACTTGATCATTGTCATCCACAACAGCTGCAACATGAAGGTCTTTGTGCGTATCAACCCCGCCAACAACTGGGGTGGTTTGTTTGGATCTGGCTATAGGATCATCCTTCCCGGCAGTGGCAGACTTGCTTCGTTGACAAAAATGCACGGACAGGACAGTCATGAGACCAAATGGTCAGGCCCTTCTTGGTTCACGCGGCATCTTTGAGACAAAGCCTCACCGCAAGGCGTTCCCGGGCGGTCGACAGATCCAGGGAAAGACACGTGTCTGGTCGGTCGCTGTTTGGGTCAGACCAAACCGGAAAGCCAAGCGGCACCAACCCAGCGAACGGTCGATCGGTGTTTGAGTCAAACCACCCGAGAACTGGTGACCATCATAGACTATCCGTGTTGAAGATCTCGGGCGTGCCGTGACGAGCCAGCGCCTCTTCCACAGCTTCTATGCAAATTCTATGCAAAAATCGGCCTCCAGCGTGATCGACACGCGCCGCGTGAGCCAATCGAGCACGGCCGCCAGATAGATGAACCCACGCGCCATGGGGATGTAGGTTCTTTAATTGATCATCTGCGCTCGTCGATATTGTCGAGTGTATCGGCCACCTGCAAGGTTCTTTTTGAAGTCATCCCATTTGGTGCTTCATCTCGGCATCCAAGGCGTCGACCTCCCGACGGTGATATTCGCGATGCGTAGGGCTCGCATGTAGATCGCTCGGGTTTTGTCGATTGCCTGCCGCTGTGGTCGATACGGCAACTTTTTGCGGGCGCGGTATGTCGCGGCTTGCGTTTGGTTTTAGGCCTCCTTTGCCTCAAATTCGGTGCCATCTTTCCAGATAGCGTGCGCTCCCCAAATAGCTGGCACGTGCCATGGCGCATTGGCCCGGAGGGCCAATTCTGTTAGGTGTGATCAGGTGGCGGATCGGGCCTTTCGAGCGCGGCTTTGGCTGAGGCGATAGCTGTCGCCGTTCATCTCGAGAATGTTTACGTGGTGTGTCAGTCTGTCGAGGAGAGCGCCGGTCAGGCGTTCGGTGCCGAAGGTTTCGGTCCATTCGTCGAAGGGCAGATTGCTGGTGATCAGCGTGGACCCGCGCTCATAGCGCTGCGAGATCAGTTCGAACAAGAGCTCGGCACCGGTCTTGGACAGTGGCACGAAGCCCAGTTCGTCAATGATCATCAATTTGACGCCGGCCAACTGCTTTTGCAGCCGTAGCAGACGGCGCTCGTCTCGGGCTTCCATCATCTCGTTGACCAGCGTCGCGGCGGTGGTGAAGCTGACCGAGAGGCCCTTCTGGCAGGCCGCCAGCCCCAGCCCGAGGGCAACATGGGTCTTGCCGGTGCCACTGGGCCCCAAGGCGATGACATTCTCGCGTCGCTCGATCCAGTTGCATCGCGCGAGTTCCAGTACCTGCATCTTGTTCAGCTTGGGGATCGCCTTGAAGTCGAAGCTGTCCAGGCTCTTGGTCGCCGGGAACTTCGCTGCCTTGATACGCCGCTCGATCATCCGCCGCTCGCGGTCGATCAATTCCAGCTCGACCAGACGTGCTAGGAACTGGACATGATCCAGCCCTTCGGCGGCGCATTGGCGGGCGAGCTTCTCGTATTCCCGCAGGAAGGTGGGCAGCTTCAGCGTCTTGAGATGATCCGCGAGCAGGATCTTCGGGGTGTCGGTCATGCCGCATCCTCCGACATCAGGGCCATATAACTGGCCGCGGACGTGGTCTCGACGTTCGCCCGCGGCAGGTATGGATAGACATCGAGATCCAGCTTCGGCGGCCGTTTCTCGACGTGGCAGAGGACAAGGTGCTTGACGGCATCGAAGCCGACCGCGCCCAGTTGCAGGGCCTTCTTCACCGCAGCGTGGAGATCGTCGATGTCGAAGGTCTCGAGCAGGCGCAGAACCTGAACATACTCGCGGCGTCCTGCCTTGATCATCCGCGCTTCCATCAGGCGGCGCAGGGTCGTGAACTCCGACGGCAGGTCCCATTCCGCCAGGGGTGCCGCCTGGTCCAGGGCATTGATCTTCTGCTCGATCAGCGGAAGGTAATGCACCGCATCGAAGACCATGTCCTCGCGGTCGTAGCAGCGGGGATGACGGGCGATCACCTCGCCACCGCAGCCGATCACGACCATGTCGACATAGCCCCTGATCCAGACGTCGCGATGGCCGTAGGCGACCGGCACTGAATAATCGTTGGTCTTGTAGCGCACCAGCGCCTGCGAACTGACCCGTCCGGTGGCCTGATCGCAGGCATCGAACGGCGCCGCAGGCAGGTCGGACATCGCGGCCAAATCCCGCTCGAGGCGTTGGCCAATCGTCTCAGACTGACCTCGCAGGACATCCGCCTGACGTTTGAGACACTGCGCCTCCAGGTAATCGTTGAACGCGTCCCAGGTCGCGAACCGCGGGATCGGCACCATGAAGTTGCGGCGGGAATAACCGACCAGCCCCTCCGCGTTGCCCTTGTCATTGCCCTTGCCGGGCCGCCCGTAACGATCACGGAACAGGTAATGCGACAGGAACCCGCTGAAAAGCGTGGCCCTTTGACGTGTCCCGTCCGGCAGGATCTTCGCAACCAGACAGCGGTCGTTGTCGTAGAGGACCGACACCGGCACCTTGCCGAAGAACGCGAAGGCGTGAACGTGGCCATCCACCCAGGCCTCGGCAGTGGCCGCCGGATAGGCACGGACATAACAGGCGTCGCTGTGGGGCAGATCCATCACGAAGAAATGCGCCTTCTGCTCAATGCCGCCGATGACGACCACCGCCTCGCCGAAGTCGGCCTGGGCATGACCGGGCGCATGCGCCAGCGGCACGAACATCTCCCGGCCGCGCCGTTCGCGCTGTCGTATGTAATCCTTCACGATCGTGTAGCCGCCGGTGAACCCGTGCTCGTCGCGAAGCCGCTCGAACACCCGCGTCGCCGTGTGCCGCTGCTTGCGATGGACCTCCCGATCGCCGTCCAGCCAACCGTCGATGATCCCGGTGAAGCCATCCAGCTTCGGTCGCTTAACCGGTGCCGACCGCCGATATCCAGGTGGAACCGAAAACGCCATCATCTTGGCTACGCTATCGCGCGAGATGTTGAAATGCCGCGCCGCCTCACGCTGGCTCATGCCCTCAGCACAGGCCAGCCGAACCTTCCGATACAAATCCACAGTGAAAATCCTCCCGCCCTCCCTGTGACCAGAAAGGGTAAAGGTGGACGACTTTTACGCCGCCCGCAGCAGGCTCATCCCGCCGCTACCGTGGCCTACTTTCGCACCGCCGTTCTCAAAAATGCAGGAGTCGACACCACAGTGGCTGTGTGAAATGCGCCTGATATGGCGACGTAGAATCCCGATGTCCCTGAGCCAGCGATCGTTTACGGGTTTGAAAGCCGGTATCGTTCCGAACCGTTTCCAGCTTTCATACGCCGCGCGTGTCCGGTGCCACATACCTCCGCCCTGCATGAGAACGGGATCGTCGTGCAGAGAGGTGTGGTTTTGGTGAAAGATCATGGGATGCATGTCATCTTCCAACAACAAGGTACTTGAAACAATAACGTCGGGTTCCTGCGCGCATCCGGAAATCGAACTTGCACACTATCACAATTTGATTTCGTCAGATGGAACGACCATCTCTAATTTAGAAGATCAGCGTGATCTTTAGCAGCCCCACTGCGTGAAGCGGCACAAAAATGCCAGCCCCGCCCGGGGCTAACGGCGGTTCAGTATCTGCCCTGCAAAGAGCACGAACCCCATATGACAGCGGATCATCATGTTTCTTGAGATGGGGGTATGACACGCGCTTTCAACGGTTAAAGCCCAACTCAACTCTGGTTCGAGCCGTCTTTCCAAAAAGTGGGTCATTTAGGGCACAAAAATGCTGATCCGCAATTATTCACAAGTCAGGATTGACGCGTAAGAGCTCCAGACCTACTTTCTACGCTATGTTGGAACATGTAGATCATTTTCGCTTTCTACTTCTAAACCGCCCGTTCCCCCGGGCGGTTTAGACGCGTTCGCGCCTGCCATACTTCCCGGGGCTCCTCACAGTCATGAAACCTGAACGCGGCGAAATTCGCCCGAGGAGAAGCTATGTTCGATGTCAATCAGCCCGATCCGTCAGATATCCAGACCCAATACCCGCTCAGAATGCTTCGCAACACTCCCGCAACCATGCCAACCGCGGACTATCAAAAGCTACAGGAGCACCTTGAGGACTGCGAATGTGCCAGTCGTGCCGGCACAAGATTGCTTGCTTATGTGCTGGCCAACAAGTTGATGAATACGCGGCCCGCTGACGATGTGCATTACACCGATCTGGTGATTGGAGGGTCGTGCGTCACCTATGTCATTGATGGGACGGCACCCCAGACACGTCTGCTTGTCCACCGTGCTAGAACTGGGCAGCCCAGCGGAGTCATCCCCGTGGCCTCACTGCTGGGGGCTACCTTAATCGGCATGAGGACCGGGCAGCGTGCTCCGCTACTGCTTGAAGACGGCAGTATCGGCAGGCTTTTTGTGAAAGACGTTAGAAGTTCGATTTAGGTCTCTGGGCAAAACCCAAGACCATCACCAAAATAGGGAGAGTTAAAGATGTCTAGATCTATTCAAACAGCAAAAAGGCCGAGCAGACGGAATCCCAAGATAGTTCTCAATTTAGATGATCTGACGCATCTGGAGAGTTTGGCCGACGGCATGATGAAGCGTCAACCTGCAGTCGCAGACCGCCTATTCGACGAGATCGGGCGTGCGCGTATCGTGCCATCCTCAAAGATGCCCCGAGGCGTCGTCAGCATGGGCAGCGCCGTGACCTACCGTGACGAAACCACGGGGCAGGAAAAATCCGTTACGCTGGTCTATCCCGAAGAGGCAGATATCGCCAAAATGCGCGTATCAGTCATGACACCTATTGGTGTCGCGCTCTTGGGCTTGGCTGAGGGAGCCAGTTTCTATTGGGACACGCGGGCGAACCAGCGGCGCATTTTGACGATCCTAAGCGTTCACCAACCTTCTTCGGACCACTGAAGCTGTACGTCGAACTCGAAAGGCTCGATGGGCACCATCCTCGCAGAATGGTGCTCGTCTGCAATTATGTAATCGCGATGAGGGCATAATTTGCGCCTGAAGCTGCGGACGAAAGGTATTTGCTATGAAAGTTGTTGTCATGGGTGCGGGCGTTATCGGCGTCACCACCGCATACTATTTAGCGAAGCAGGGCGTTGAGGTTGTGGTGATTGATCGCCAATCCGGACCTGGGCTTGAAACCAGCTACGCTAACGCGGGACAGCTGAGCTATGGCATGACCTCTCCGTGGGCGGCCCCCGGAATCCCGATGAAAGCCGTCAAATGGATGTTCATGAAGCGCCGTCCGTTGTTCATCTGGCCGCTGATTAGTCCGACGATGTGGAAGTGGTGCGTGCAGATGGTCCGCAACTGCAACGAGGATGCCTACCGCATCAACAAGGGACGCATGGTACGTGTGTCTAGCTATTCGCGGGATGTTATGCCTGATTTGATCGCCGAAACGGGCATTGAATACGATGGCCGCCAACTAGGCACGTTGCAGTTGTTCCGCACCGCAAAACAGCTCAAGGCATCGAAGGCCGACCAAGACGTTCTGACCGAATACGACAGCCCCTACGAGGTCTTGGACCCCGAGGCTTGCATTGCCGTTGAACCTGCACTGGCGGAAGTCCGTAACAAGTTCGTTGGTGGTCTGCGCTTGACCGCTGACCGCACCGGTGATTGCCGCATGTTCACCATCGCTCTTACTGAGAAGTGTGTCGAGATGGGGGTGGAGTTCCAGTATGGCCAGTCGATTAAATCAATCGCTGTCGTTAGTGGCAGGATTGCGGGCGTCGATACCGAAATCGCGGGCCGGATTACAGGCGACGCCTATGTCTGCGCCATGGGCAGCTACGCTACTGGCGTACTGAATCCGATCGGTATCAAGCTGCCGGTCTATCCCGTGAAAGGCTATTCCGTCACACTGCCGGTGACGGATGATGCCTATGCGCCTCAGTCTACTATCATGGATGAGACTCATAAGGTGGCAATCACCCGTCTGGGCGACCGCATTCGCGTGGCAGGGCAGGCGGAGATTGCGGGTTACTCCAACCGACTTGGCCCACATGCCACGAATACTGTCAAACACGTCATTGGCGATCTGTTCCCCAAGGGAGGTGATATTTCCAAAGCCGAAGGGTGGACAGGTCTTCGCCCGATGACGCCCGATGGCACGCCCGTGCTCGGATCGACGCAATACGACAACCTGTTCCTGAACACCGGCCACGGTACGCTTGGTTGGACCATGGCTTGCGGTTCCGGGCGCGCGGTTGCCGACGTCGTGTTGGGCAAAACGCCAGAGATTTTAATGGATGGGCTGACTGCGGAAAGATATTCCCACTAAACTAGGGGTGTCAGCAAACTGTGTTGGTCGGCTACCTTGCTTTCTTTCCTACCGGCGAGGTGCAGGATTGCGCCCGAAATGCCGACAGCGACATAGAGATCGGGGGCGAGGACCTTGCCGGTCTGTGACGTAGTTGCTTGGTCTCGGGGACCAGCCCGCTTCCATTGATCAATTTGCTTCGCCTTCTCACTTTTTCAAGATTGGAGAGTTATCTTGAAACTGATGCATGTAGACGCCAGCTCTAAGGGAGCACACTCAGTGCGCCCTGTCCAAATACTTTGCCGAGCAGTTGCACGACCGTGTGCCAGACCTTTTGATAGATTATCTCGATCTTGCAATCGAGCCACCGGCTCACCCGACCGTGCAGTTTACGCGCGCGATCTACACCACGCCGAATGATCGGACTCCAGAGATGGTTGCCGAAGTGGCAGCTTCTGATCAGTTATGCCACCGTGTGTTGACCCCGACGCATTCGTGTTCGTCATGCCAGTGCAACCAGCATCAGCGGTGCTAGACGGGACGAAGTAATCAAGGCTGACGACAACGGCGCAGAGCGTTATGCCGACCAGCGCTCCAAGACCGGCGCGTAGCGGTTCGCCCGCGCGAAATTCGGCCATGGCGGGACTTAGATTGAGAAGGATCGACATGTTGTGGCACCTTTGACTTGAAACTGCCCAGACACAAGTATGCTCAACATTTGAGCGAAAAATTTATACCATGCCTATTCAAGAGCGAAAGGAAATCTCTTGATCGTGTGGCTTCCAGAGCGTCTGCTAAAGAGAATTAGGTCCACCTGCGACGGGTAATTCCAGCAAACCTGGGCAAGCGGACCTGAGTGAAATCGCGTAGAATATTCCTAAATCAGGATTGCTCCACTTGGTGAACGACACTGAAGAGATGCACTTGCCGGAACGATCCGTCCGCTTGAAGGAAAGGTGCGGTCTCACCCGTTTCCATCCCGGTCAATGTTGCACCAAGCAAAGACGCCATGTTAATATCGTCTTGTCTCGGGTTGTAGTTTTCACAATATACCAACCGCCCATTTTGCGTTCGGAGCCTGTCGATTGCGAACGTGATCCGAGATCCCCCGATCGCAGTCGAGCGCAAATGAGAGGCTGCAGCTAAGTCCAGCGCATAGTTTAATTTCCTGCGCAGAAGACGCGACAATGCCAAGTAGAAACCCTTATCTACATGGACTGCGTGTTCCAGGTACGCTGTAAGGGCGCGTCTATCGCGCTTTGAAAGCCGGCATTCGCCCGAATGTGATTTCAGAATTTCATACTCGCTTTTTTCGTTGGATTTTGTGTCGAGGACGAGTCCGCTGTAATCGGAATAGGCCATTTCAACCTCCTTGGGCGACAAGAATGTCGCCACGGCATTTGAGTGTTAGTTGGTGTTGGAGGTCCCGGAGCAGCGACACTGAGCGCGTATATGAACCCACTCCGGGCAGCGTGCGCGTTGGGACAATGTTCCAGAACAAGAAGAAAGGCTTAGTCATGGTGCAACACTCCTTCGAGTGGGTTGTTTACCCGTAAACGCTGGGTCGCCAATTCCATCGAATCCGCAGGCGATTTCGTACCGATGCATCGCGATATCTCACAGGGTTGGATCATCCCCGGCGGCGTGAGCCGCAGTCATCGTCCGCCCTTGCCATTTCTTGACTGCTGCCCGCATCCACCGCCTGAACGGAACGGTAACCATTAGCCCAAAGGTACGTCTATTCAGGGATGCGCGTACATCGAGAGGCTCAAATGCAAACATATGGTCGTCCATTCGTAAGAGGCCAAACCTTCGAACATTTTCAACGCGCCAACCAATTGCCGACACGTTCGAGATGACTTGCTTTGAACGGTTTGCGATGGCTGTTCGATCGATTCCCCGAAGCACGGCAATAATACTATTGCCCGCTCGGGGTTACCTGCGGTTTAGCAGATTTCCCGCGTACTGCAGGAACCTCTTATGGATCGTGAACATCACCATGCCATCCATATGGCCGCTTCGTGAAGACAATGCAACATTGGGAGTAAGATTGCAGGCGTCGACACAGAGATCGCCGACCGCATCACGGGTGGCGCCTACATTTGCGCCATGGGTAGCTATGCCTAGGGCGCGCTGAACCTCATTGGGATCAAGCTGCCAGTCTAGCCCCGTGAAGGGATATTCCGTCACCTATCCGGTGACGAATGATGCCTTCGCGCCGAAGTTTACGATCATAGATGAAACCCACAAACGTGCGATAGCCCGTTTGGGTAGCAGCACTCGCATGGCAAGGTGAACGGAGATTGCAGACTATTTTAACCGACACGGCCCACATGCCACGAATACAGTCAAAGACGTCATTGGCGATCAGCTTACCCGGCGCGGAGACACTTCCAAAGCCGAAGGTTGGACCGGTTTTGCGACCGATTACACCTGATGGCACGCCTGTTCTGGGGTCGATGCAATATGACAACCTGTTCATGAATACCGGCAGTCATACGATTGGCGCCAATTCTCGGGTGGTTTGACTCAAACTCCGATCGACCATTCGCTGGGCCACAGCTGGGCGATGTCGCGCAAACAGATTGTCCGGATCCGGGCAAAGTAGTCGGCTCAAAGTCAGAGGTGCCCTATCGGCGTGTGCAATAGGCGGGGTTTTGTCGGTTCAGGAAATAGGTGTTGACAGACAACCGGGTACGTCTACCGTGGGTTACATGGTAGCGAACATGAATCATATCCGGTTTCCTGTTCTGAACCGCCGGGCTCCCCGGGCGGTCGACGCATAGCGTTCTTCCCTACCACCCGGGGCTCTTCAAATCCTTGAAAAGTGTAGGCAATATATTGCCGCTCCCGGGAGTAAGACTATGTCCACAACCAATACCAATACCCATAAACATCACGGCACCGGTGCGCCCTGGCCGAACCGGAAATGCCTCACTAGACGAAGCGCGTTCTCGCTGACCCGCAGTGACCGGACGTCGCTTGAACGGCTACTGCTGGACAGGGCGCTGTTCGAAACACCCTACCCGATCATCCTGACCGGCTTTCTGCGTCACAAGCTACGCACCGCGATACCGGCCCGCGAACCGGCCTCCGAGGATCTGGTCACCGGCGGCTGTCATGTGGTGTACATGATCAGCGGCGGCGGTGTTCAAAGCGGTGTCCTGACATTTGACCTGATGCAGCGCCCCGGTGTCATACGGGTCGCCTCGATGCTGGGCGCGACCATGATTGGAATGCGTCGGCACCAGCGTGCCCCGATGCTGCGTGAGGACGGAACCGTCGACACGCTCGTGATCCTCGAAACCTTACCGCATCAGGATATTGCGGCGGTCTAGGCCGCCCAATTCGCTTCAGGCCAGCGCTATCCAATCCATGAATTTCTTAAACGCGCTTCAGCGCATTGCACGCAAAGGAACAACACCATGCAAAAATCCATGACCCAGTCGAACCTGCTGCGCCGCCGCCCCCGACTCGACCTCTGCCAGGAGGATTTCAACATCCTAGAGTCACTCGCCGAAGGCGGGTTTCGACGCAATCCAGACCTTGCGAATCGCTTGTTCGATGAACTTGATCGCGCGCGTATAGTACCCGCGAAAAAGCTCCCACCCCATGCTGTTTCGCTTGGCCGGACAGTGACCTATCGCGACGAAACTACCGCGCATGAAAGCACTGTCAGGCTGGTCCTGCCAGAAGATGCCGACATCTCACAGCAACGCGTTTCGGTCATGACCCCCATCGGCGTCGCACTCATCGGTCTCTCCGAAGGTGCAGTCTTCCACTGGCAGACACTAGAAGGCGAGCGTCGCGCGCTGACCGTACTCAGGGTCGCTTCGGGCAATCCTGAGGACGAGCTTTCCCTCTAGTGCATGGTTGATGCCGGGCGCGTGACGTGCCCACTTATCTGCTATCTGGCACCGTAACTCCGCCTCCGACCGATCCGGGCTGCATCCTTGGAGGTGCAGCCAGCGCCCCCGGCAATTCAAGAAATTTATGAATCAGCAATCTTGCATAACATATCCGTCCTGCGGGGAAATGGCCTTGACCTGCAGAATCTGCCGCAAGATGGGACTGTTGCATTAATCGATTGCCGCAGCGATCTTCGCGTAATTAGACGATCAGGCATCGGCGCATCACCCGCGCCCAGAAACCTATTGCTATCGGCATCGGTTTGGAGGCCGCACAACTTGAACCATCTAACCGCGACCTCATGACATACCTTTCTCGACCTCATCCTGATTGAGAACGCCTTGCACAGCGGTTGAGGATCAAATAACTGGCTCTATGGTTGGCATAAGACAACTTATCTGCCCGCGCATCCATCACCCGACCAAAATTGTCCGCGAAAAGTGACTAAATCAATGAACAATATCGATGAAAAACTGCACCCAATCTTTGCGGAAGTGATGCGGCGCAATGCCGGTGAGCCTGAATTCCACCAAGCCGTACACGAGGTGATGGAAAGTCTCGGGCGCGTCGTCGCAAAGAAGCCGGACTACCTCGAGCACGCACTCATCGAACGGATCTGCGAACCCGAGCGCCAGATCATCTTTCGCATTCCATGGGTCGACGATCTGGGGAACGTCCAGATCAATCGCGGGTTTCGCGTTCAGTTCAACTCGGCTCTTGGCCCTTACAAGGGTGGAATGCGCTTCCACCCGTCCGTTAATTTGGGCATCATCAAATTTCTCGGTTTTGAGCAGATATTCAAAAACGCGTTGACTGGACTGCCGATCGGTGGTGGCAAAGGCGGTACGGATTTCGACCCCAAGGGCAAATCCGATGGCGAGATCATGCGGTTTTGCCAATCGCTCATGACCGAACTGCACCGCCACATAGGCGAACAGACGGATGTTCCAGCAGGCGACATCGGTGTGGGTGGGCGTGAAATCGGGTACATGTTCGGCCAATACAAACGACTAACAAACCGCTATGAATCCGGTGTATTGACTGGAAAGGCCATTGCCTACGGCGGCTCCCGCGCCCGTACTGAGGCCACCGGTTTTGGCAATGCCTATTTCACTAAGGCTATGCTCGAGACCCGTAACACCGAGTTCGACGGCAAGCGCGTGGTGGTGTCGGGCGCGGGCAACGTTGCCATCCACACCATCGAAAAAGTGCAATCGCTTGGCGGCACGGTCATCGCCTGTTCGGATTCAAGCGGCTATATCATAGACGAGGCGGGGATTGATCTAGAACTTCTCAAGGAAGTCAAGATCGTCCGCCGCAAACGCATCTCGGAGTATGCACGGCTGCGCGGCGACGTGCATTTCTTACCAGTGGGCAAAGGTTCGATCTGGGATATCCCCTGTGAGGTGGCGATGCCTTCGGCCACGCAGAACGAACTGTCAGGCAAGGATGCGAAATCCCTAGTCAGGAACGGCGTGCTTGCTGTAAGCGAAGGTGCCAACATGCCTTGCGCACCTGAGGCGATCCGAATCTTGCGCGAGGCCGGCATCCTGTTCGGGCCGGGCAAGGCGGCGAATGCCGGGGGCGTTACGACCTCGGCATTGGAAATGCAGCAGAACGCCAGCCGCGACCGCTGGAGCTTCGAACAGACCGAACAGCGGTTGGCGCAGATCATGAAGAGTATCCACGACCGATGCGCTGAAACTGCCGATGAATACGGCGCTCCCGGGGATTATGTTCTGGGCGCCAACATCGCAGGTTTCGTCCGAGTTGCCGAAGCGATGCGGCTGCTTGGAGTAATCTGAGTCGGCCCCGCAGGATGGCGAAAGACAAGGGAGATCTCTTATTGGCCCGGCAGCTTCCGCTCACAGGGGAGCAGGTTCTAAGGCAAGCAAAGATCGCCTAGGCTTCCGCGCCGCAAGACCTCGATGAAATTTCCGGTCGCCGCAAACATGCAGCGCACGTGGCGGTATCTGCTTGCGGTCACACAGTGCAGCGCTTCGGTTTCTGAGAGTGTTTGCAATTCGGCAGATGCCAGCGGTTTGTCATCTCCCTTGAATTTTAAGGTGCTCGATGCAAACAGGGCGCTTTCGCTATCGTCGAAATGACCCACCAGCTATCGCGCGATAGGTCTTTCTGACTTTATTTTTCGGGCCGCTGATGTGGTGCAGGCGATCGGCGTCATCGGTCAGCAGCAAAGTCCCGATGCCTGCTTGTCCAAGCGGCCAATGGTTGAGATCGCTGGATTGCGGCGTCTCCGGCGCGCTGGCGGGATATAATGGTCTACTGTGCGCGCATATTTGTGCGAGCACATCACGCCCAGAGGCTTATTCATCAGCACGGTCAATGCCCGCAAGTGGATCGAGTGCTTTAATCCCGATTGTCATGCGGCGCGACAAATCCGCACTATGAATAACCCCTGGCTTGTATGATGTCAGATCGAAACAATGATCTGCGATACGAGCTCGGCGGTGTTGCTGACATCGAACTTCCGCATCAGCTTCGCGCGGTGAGACTCCACCGTGCGGACCGAGATGCCGAGTTGCTCGCCGATTTTCCGAGACGTCATTCCCTGACCAATAAGCGGTGCAATTTCGCGTTCACGACCGGTCAGGTTCACAGACTGGTACTGCCTCTTGTCCTGGATGCGGTCGAAGCTCCAGATCATGAGCTTGAACGGATCCTCGGGCGTGAGCGTGATGCCCCTGGCACGTGCCCAGAAGAGCTCCTTCTTCGCCGTCTGCATGAATCGCTCGTCTTCGTAGAGCGTGGTGGCCCCCTTGCGCAGCGTTTCCTCGCAGTTTTCTCCGATGCGCTTGAAATCGGCGATGGTCGGGTAGAGGAGCTGGACAGACTTGTTGACAAGCTGGACTCGTGCAAAGCCGAACAGCGTCTCTATGGCGCGGTTGATCTCAACGATCCGCCGATATCGCACCATGATCTGAGCAACAGGCGATTCGCGAAAGGCCAGGAGACCGGCCTTCTCGGGTGTCGATGTGTCGATCATGAAGCCTCCCCCCGACCCATCTATCAGTAGAACTACTGAGATATACGCGTAGTTCTACGAATACCACCTAACAGTTGTGCGTGATACCATTTTCTTCGAGGAGGACTTTTTCATGACTAGGCGGATTTCCATCATCGGAAGTGGGCACTCGAAGTTCGGGCGCCTGGACAAGAACCTCGAGACATTAATCGTCGAGGTCACGCGAGAAGCAGTCGAGGAGGCAGGTGTCGATCCCGCCGATATCGACGCGGTGTTCCTGGGTCACTTCAATTCGGGACTGGTGACAGACGGCTTTGCCTCGTCCCTGATCCATCAGGCTTACCCTGAACTGCGCTTCAAGCCTGGCATGAGGGCGGAAAACGCCTGTGCATCCGGCTCTGCGGCGATCCATGCCGGCATGAACTCGATCCTGGCGGGCAAGTCGAAGACCGTGCTCGTGGTGGGTGCAGAGAAGATGACTCACCGCTCGACGCAGGACGTTACCCTCGCCCTCGCAGGTGCAGGTTACCAGAACGACGAAGAAGAAAAGAAGCTCAGTTTTCCCCAGGTTTTCGGTGTTGCCGCGCAGGATTACACCAGCCGGTACGGAAGTCCGCTGGATGCGATGGCGCGGATCTCCGTCAAGAACCATGCCAACGCCATGCGCAATCCACTGGCGCACATGCAGAAGGAATTCACCTTCGAGGAGACATCTCAGGTCACCAACAAGAACCCCGAGATCGCGCCACCACTTCGCTTGACGGACTGCTCCTTGGTCACCGACGGAGCTGCGGCGGTGATCCTTACGACCGAAGAGAATGCAGCCTGTTTCGACAAGGCCGTCCGCTTCCGCTCCGCCGTGCATGTGAGCGATTTGATCCCGATGTCGAGCCGCGACTTTCTTGCCTTTGAAGGGCCCGAGCGCGCGTTTGCCAAGGCATTCGAGGAGGCCGGTCTGTCACTCGGTGATGTTGATTTCGCAGAAGTCCACGACTGCTTCACCATCGCGGAACTACTGACCTACGAAGCGATGGGGCTCATGCCCAAAGGGCAGGGCGGCAAGGCACTTGAGGAAGGTATCGTATACCGGGACGGGAAGCTTCCTGTGAACCTCTCGGGCGGCCTGAAGGCAAAAGGCCACCCGGTCGGTGCGACGGGTGTGTCGATGCATGCCATCTCCTACCGTCAGCTGACGGGACAGGCGGGCGACATGCAGCTCCCCGATGCAGGCGTCGGACTTGTCTTCAACATGGGTGGGTCAGCGGTGGCCAACTACGTCTCGGTCCTGGAAGCGCAGAAATCCTGAAAACATGAACATCGCAAAATGGCTTCACCAGACGGCTCTCGTGCGTCCCGATGCTCCGGCCATCCGGCTCGGGAAGCGCCTGCACGCGAACTATGCCGAGTTCGCCTTCCACAGCTGGGCTATCGGAAGCCACCTGCAGTCCCAGTATGGCATCCGACCGGGTGATCGCGTGGCGCTCTTCGCCAAGAATTGCGCCGAATACCTCGAGATGCTCTATGGCGTGATCTGGATCGGTGCGATCGTGGTTCCGATCAACAACAAGCTGCACCCGCGGGAAGCTGCCTGGATCATCGGGAATTCGGAAGCCAAGCTGGTCATAACCGAGACAGGTGATCTGTACTCCCGTCCTGGTGATCTGGATGTCGCATGCCGTGAAGTCGGGATCCGTGCACCGGAGTTCGCGGGCACTATCGGCCGGTCGCATGCCGACCAGTATCGCCCTCCGGTCGATGCCGAAGAGGATGACATCGCGTGGCTGTTCTATACGTCGGGCACAACCGGCCGTCCCAAGGGCGTGATGACAACGCACCGGAACCTGCGCATGATGGCGACGAGCTACGCGCTGGATGCCGACCTCGTATCCTGCCGCGACCATTCCCTCTACGCGGCTCCCATGTCGCACGGGGCAGGGCTATACAACTTCCAGTTCGTGCGCGCCGGTGCCTGTCATGTCATCCCAGAATCGCAGGGTTTCGATCCTGCTGAAATCCAGGCCCTCGCCCAGTCGCTGGGCAACCTTGTCTTCTTTGCGGCGCCGACAATGGTGATGCGACTGGTCAGGCATGCAGAGCAGACCGGTTATCGCGGGGAGGGCATCCGGACCATGATCTACGGCGGCGGACCGATGTACCTGGCGGACATCACAAAAGCGCTGGAGACTTTCGGGCCGCTTTTTGTCCACATCTACGGGCAGGGCGAGTCCCCGATGACCATCACTGCAATGCCGCGGGATGTGGTTTCCGACAGGATTCATCCTCGCGCCGATGCTCGCAGGGCGTCTGTCGGTATTGCCCAGTCATGTGTCGAAGTCCGTGTCGTCGACGATAACATGAAGAACAAGCCGACGGGAGAAGTTGGCGAAATCATCGTGCGCGGCGATACGATCATGAAGGGTTACTGGAAAAACCAGAAAGCAACCGACGAAACCATCGTCGACGGATGGCTCAAGACCGGCGACCTCGGAGCGATGGACAGCGAAGGGTTTCTGACCCTGACGGACCGGTCAAAGGATGTCATCATCTCGGGCGGCACCAACATCTATCCCCGGGAAGTGGAGGAGGCTATCCTTGAACATGACGGTGTTTACGAGGTGTCGGTGATCGGCAGCCCCAACACGGAGTGGGGAGAAGAGGTCGTGGCCTTCGTGGTGATGAACGACTGGGCCACTTGCGACAGGGATGCGCTGGACACCTGGTGTCGAAGCCGTATCGCCTCGTTCAAGAAGCCCAAAAAATACGTGTTCGTTCACGAGTTGCCGAAGAACAGCTACGGCAAGGTTCTGAAGACCAGTCTACGAGAACGTCTCGCGGTTGCAGAAGAGGATCTGTGACGAGACAACCGGAAAAATCCAAGAAGTAAGGGAGGAACCAAATGAAGCGCAGACATTTCCTGGCAACGAGCGCGGCCGCCGCTGGCGGTGCGTTCGTGATGGGTACACCGTCGATCCTGCGGGCGGCGACGTCACTCAAGTTCGACAGCTACGTGTCCGATACCGCCGGACCGTCCTGGATCGACAGCTGGTATCTCGACGAGCTCGAGAAACGGACCAACGGCGAGGTGGAAATCCGCCGCTACTGGTCGGGATCGCTGAACAAGGTCGGCGAGCATCTCGGGGCGGCCCGTGATGGCACGTCCGAAATCACGCTGATTTCGCCCGGCTACTACCAGGCGGAGCTGCCGGTGACGCGCGGCCTCGAGTGGTACTACCGCATGAACTACGCCGACGCACTCCAGCGGGTATGCCGCGAGGTATACGAGAACTACGAACCGCTGCGCGCTGAATGGGAGCAGCGGCATCGCTCGAAGGTTCTCTACTGGACTAACTGGAACTATGCGCCGCTGGTCATGCGCGAACCCATCGAATCCCTCGAGGACCTCAAGGGCAAGCGTATCCGCGGATACGGTGTTGCGACTGACGTCATCGAGGCGCTTGGCGGAACCGCCATCCCGATGGCGGCGGGCGAGGTCTACCAGGCACTTGAACGGGGCATCCTTGACGGGGTGTATGGCTTCGACTTCGTCACCGCTGTGGCCTACAAACTTCATGAAATTGCGCCGAACTTCTACGATATCGGCGATGGCCCCCACGCGCCCGCGGCAACGATCATGAACAAGCAGGTCTACGATGGACTACCCGATGACGTGCGGACCGTTTCGGACGAGATTGTCGGCGAGATCTACGGCGGCAAGTTCACCGAGATATACGAGGATGTGCTGGCCAGCTACGTGGAGACGGCGACCTCGGAAGGCGTGACGCTGAACAAGGTATCTGACACCGAGAAGCAGCGCGCTCGCGATCTCGTGCAACCGGCCCAAGTCAACAAATGGGTCGAGGAGACCGCGCCCCAGGCAGGCATCGACGGTGAAGAGATGCAGTCGATGATTTCGGATGCGATCTCGAAATATGATCCTGAAGGCACGCTCAGGCGCCCGTATGAGATCAGCCAAGAATCGTAAACACGTCGAACGATAACGCGCGACCGCTCACGAGGTAAATCATGAACCTAATCAGGAAAATCCTGAAATTGATCTCCGATGCCTTCGGAGCGGTCGCGATGCTCTTCCTTGCTTTCCTGATGTTCGGCATCACGGCAGATGTCATCACACGGGCAATCACCGGCAATCCGATCTCCGGCGTCTTCGAGATGTCCGAGCTCAGCCTGGTGATGATCGTCTTTCTCGGCGCAATGTGGGCTCAGAACGATCATGCGCATATCCGGGTCAACATCCTGACCAGGAAGCTGTCCGGGCTTCCGCACCGGATCGCGATGGCGTTTTCCTGGGGATGCGGAGCACTCGCACTCTTCATGTTCGCATGGTCCTCCACCCAGGAGGCAATCTATTCCGTCTCGATCTGGGAATTCCGCTGGGGCTACATCCAGTTTCCGATCTGGTGGACCAAGGTTGGCGTTGCTGTCGGGCTCTGGCTTGCCGCGATCCAGATGACTTTCCATGCGGTTACCGCCCTCATTCACGATGAGGCGGAAGAGACGTCGAGCGTAGCAGAAGCATGATCCGCCACTGCCCGCGCTGCCCGCGCTGCAACTGAGAGGTACCCCATGGATCCGTCACTGGCGCCGTATATCGCGGTCGCGCTCATCTTCTTCTTCATGGCCTTCGGCGTCCCTGTCTTCGCGGCTCTCGCATTGTCCGGGGCGGCGGGGATCATCATGGTCGAAGACTTCGCGGTCATCATGACACGTCTGAAGTCCCTGCCGTACTCGACCACGGCCGTCTACACCCTGGTGATCATTCCCCTGTTCATCCTGATGGGGTCATTTGCCCATCATGCCGAGGTCGGCAAGAAACTCTTTCAGGTCTCGAGCAAATGGGTCGGACATCTTCCCGGCGGTCTTGCGATGGCGTCGATCCTTACGAGCGCGGGATTTGCTGCCACATCGGGTTCATCGGTTGCTACCGCGGCGACGGTTGGCAGCGTTGCCCTTCCCGAGATGAAGAAAGCCGGGTACGAGCCGTCTCTTGCTGCGGGCGCGGTGGCTGCGGGTGGCGTTCTCGGCGTTCTGATCCCGCCGAGCGTCCTGCTGATCTTCTACGCGGCGCTGACGGAGACCTCAGCGGGAAAGATGCTGATTGCCGGATTTGTACCGGGACTGCTGACCACCGTCGTTTTCATGATCGGCATCTACTTCATCGCAAAGAACGGCGCCTCGCGGAACGCCGTGACCCCACGCGCCGGTTGGGGAGAGGCTGTCGTCGGAACCGGCAAGGCCTGGCAGGTACTCATTCTCTTCATGGTAGTGATGGGTGGCATATACCTTGGCCTCATGACGCCGACCGAAGCCGGTGCTCTGGGCGCGTTCGCCGCCTTTCTCATGCTTCTGTCACACCGCGGAGCGTGGAAGGAAGGCATACTCGGGAAGATAACCGAGAGCTTCCGCTCGACAATCGACACCACGGTAATGATCCTTTTCACGATCATCGGGGCGGGAGTATTCTCATACTTCCTGACGCTCGTGCAAGTGCCCAACCAGCTCGCCCAAGCAGTCGTCGATTCAGGCCTTCCGCCATATCTCGTTATCGCCTGCCTCCTGCTGGTCTTCGTTCCTCTGGGCATGTTCCTGGATGCGTTCTCGATGATGGTGATCGCGATCCCCATCATGTTTCCGACCGTGCGCTCACTTGGTTTCGATCCCATCTGGTTCGGTATCCTCACGGTGAAGATGTGCGAAATCGGTCTGATCACGCCACCGGTGGGGCTGAACTGCTTTGTCATAGCAGGGATCGACAGAGAGACACCCTTGCCGACGATTTTCCGAGGAGCCCTGTGGTTCGTCGCCATGGAATTCGTCACGATAATCATCCTGTTCGCATTCCCGGGTATCATCACCTGGCTGCCGAACATGATGGTCATGAACTGACTTTGCCCGGGCATAGCCCGGCACCTGGGAGGAAATTATGCTGACATTCGCAACGGGACCCGCTCTGATCACCGGTGGAGGCTCCGGCATTGGCCGGGCGACGGCGGTCATGCTGGGAAAGGCGGGCGTTGCAGTCGTCGTGGCCGATATCGATCTGGCATCGGCCGAAGAGACTGCCGCCATCATTACGGGAGAAGGCGGCAACGCGATCTCCGTCGGTCTGGACGTCACGGATGTCGATGCCATCGACGGTGCCTTCGAGACGGCTGAGAATTGGAAGGGGACGGTCTCGATCCTCGTCAACAGTGCGGGCATCCTTCGTGTCCAGCCGTTCGATACCTTCTCCCCGCGGGATTTCAACGACGTCATGAACGTGAACGTCACGGGCAGCTTCCAGTGCGCTCAGCGTGCATCCTATGGCATGATGGAAGCTCGGTATGGCCGGATCATCAATCTGTCGTCGGTTTCAGGTTTTCGCGCCGGTGTGGGTCGTACGGCCTACGGGACATCGAAGGCCGCGGTCGCCCAACTCACCCGGCAGATGGCCCTCGAACTCGGCCGCTATGGTGTAACCGCAAACGCGGTTGCGCCGGGCGCCACGATGACCAACATGACCGCTGCCGCCTACACAGACGAGAACAAGGCAGAATTCCTCAAAATGATCCCGTCGGGCTTCATCGCAGTGCCTGAAGATATCGCGCCGTCCATCGTTTTCCTGGCGTCAGAGCAGGCGCGCTACGTTAACGGGCATACGATGCCGGTAGATGGTGGATACCTCGCCTCCGGGATGACTCAGACGGCCGGTCTCGAGGTCTGAACCGCAACCACTTATATGCAATTAGTTTCAAATCGCAACTCTCACGCGTTGGTTCCTTCCGAACAGTTGTAACAGACCGATGTCGTCGAGGACATAGAGCCCATCAGTTTACTTTGCCAAGGACACGTCGGTACGGCGCCGCTTCAGAGCTGCAAGGCCTGCATTTATGTCAAGCCTTTGTGCATTGGCTCGACGTACCATCTCGCGCATGAAGCCACCCGAGTTGCGGACAGGATATTTGGGATGATCTCGTCCCGCATCAACCAGAAGAAGGCAGAGCGCCAATCCGTGATCGTCCAAGGTGCTCTGACCCTCAAACCAGACTGACGGATGGATATCGAGCATCGGCAATAATTGCCAGGCCGCCTCGATGATGTCGTGGTCTCTGAGTGGTCGGCTTTGTTCCCGGCGGGCATCAAGCATCATGCGTAGGCCGTCGCCAGCAATGTCGTACAGTGTCTCAGGCGTCAAAGTGGGTGACACGGGGCAGGGCAGTGATGGCGGCGCCTCACTGTCTGCAAATTCCTCGCGTTTTGTAGAGTTATCCACAGCACTAGGCTGCTCTACATTTTGAGAGTCTTCCTTGGTGTTCTGTATAAAGGGCCGGAAGTTTTCCGCTGGTTCGCCGGAAGAAAGCCCGTGTTTTTCAAGCCAGTCGTCGATGCGGTCGCACAACTCGGAACTTGCCTTCAGGTGGGCGGTAAGCCGGTCCATACCTAGGCGGCTCAACGCATCGCTGCGTGGCCAGCTTGCGAAACTGGCAAGAATATCTGCGACCTGCGGATCCTCAGTGGCCCGGGAGGGCAGGGCGGAGATGGCACGCTTCATGTGCCGCAAGTGCAGGGACCGAAGATCTTTCAAGGTGCGCAAATGCTTCCGTTCCGCGCGGAGCCGGTCGCGAAGGGCAATGAACTCCTCCAAGCGCGCGATCAGCGGCGTGAGGATCAAGCCGAGACCGGCGCGGCCATAGCGAGCCCCGTTCGCCGCGACGCGTTTGACGATCAGGCCGAGCCTTGCCAGCGCGGCCTCATCCGAGCGCAACTGGCGCGGCGTCTTGCCAAGTTCGACCGCTGCGAGGTCTTGCGTCCCAAAGAACACCGGTTCGCGGTGCGGGGAGATCCAGTCGGAGGCGCGGGTGCGCCCGATGATGTAGTTCAGCACCGCGAGGCGCGCCGGGCGCAGACCGATATGCGGGGCTATCTCCGAGAGAAGCGCCATTAAAGCGCCTTTGGTCCAGACGTCCGGCAAGGCCGGGTGGTTTCGAGTGGAGTTCATATCTTGTCCTTGTCAGTATGGGACAAGGCCGCAACAGGGCATTCGCATCCCGGCAAGAGATACGTTTTTTCTTTGCCTTGACCGTCGGGGCTGCTAGAACAGGGTCACAGTTTGAGTTGACCTATCGGAACGCCAATTCCGTTGCTCTTTGAGCCCCTCGCATGGTTGCCGCCTTGCGGGGGTTCTCTTTTCTGGGGTGTCGAGTCCTTCTATGGGGTTTGGGATCAGTAATTGACCTGCTCAGAGCCGTAAGTGCCCTCGTGATCTTCCCAGTCGACAAAGACGGCACGGACCCGGATGCTCGGGCAGGTGGCCCCGAAACCTTCGTCGCCCTGGAAGGCTGGCGGTAGGTCGCCCGGGGAGGCGATACGCCATCGAAACTGTCCGGTGCTGTCGTAAGAACCATGCCGGATCAGGTCCGTGCGTCGACAATGCTCGCCTTCGCCAACCACCCATTGGGACAAAGAAGCGTCAAACACATCAATGGAGCGGATGAAGGCGAAGGCGGACCCGCTGACATCGATATCAGCACCATGTCCGACAGCCTGCGCGAGATGGAGCCCTTCCATCTGGGGGGCCGGGGAAACTGCTGGCCCGGGATTGACCCCCGCCAGCCTGTAAAGGCGCGCGACCGGATCCGGCGTTTCAAGCGCCGCGCGCATCGGGCAGCGCCAGATCTGCAGTGGTGGCTCGACCGGCCAGGGAGTGATGCGGCGGATGAACTCCGCACGCGCCCGCGCACAGGGAACCGACGCAGGCCAACCGCCTGCGAGGCATAGGAGGATCGCACAATCGATCTGGTAGCCTTGTGCGGCGGCAGGTTTGGCAGCAAGCGGTGTAAGCCCGATCGCGATGATCGCGGCAGTTGACAGAAGCCGCCTCATAACAGAGCGCCGCCGCTAAACTGTTGTCGTATAATAAGACTTATGTTAACTAGGTCATGAATGCTGACGTATGTGTTTTAAGTTCGAGTAGAACTAACCCGGGAGCCACTCGTTATTATGCAACAACGCTCTGGAAACAGAAGTACGCACCTGCCGAACCGCGTTGTATTGTATTTTCTCGACTAATCTATGAGCTTCGCTCGCAGTGCAGCGGCGACGGCCCAACTGTTTGTCTTTCGGCCGCTCCGATCCCGTGCAGCTTTCAATCGAACCTTTGCTGCTGAACTGGAAATCCCGATCTCCTCTGCCGCCTGGTCAATCGTCATATCATTGGCCAGACATTGCAGAACTTCCAGTTCCTTCGGAGAAAACATCTGCTTGGCATTGCAGGCGTCGATGAACTGGTCAAACCAGATGGCCAGACGCACCAGCTCGTCATCAGTCAGTTCGCGATCGTCTCTGGCCACACTCAGGACTGATTTTCTGGTAGGATATCCGCGGCTGAACATCGCCCCGTAGATCAAACCATGGCGCCGTGCCTTTCTGAACACGCCGGCAACATCCGGGAGGCGCACTTCAGACCACCGCTTGTTCCCGTTCTTCGCGAGGCCCCAAAGGAAAGCAGGATCCTTCAGGTGGTAAGAATTACTGTCGTATTCCTCCCTCCAAGCCTCCGGATAGGTACTTTCAATAAACTCCGGGCCCTTCCTGGTATGATTAACCATAATGAAAAACCCTTCGGTCCCGATGGAGAGGACCGGTTCTGCGTTCTCCTTGAACAGCTGATCTGCTGCGAGAACAGGCAAAAGCTCATCTGACATCATTGTTTACCGGCACAATTTTAGCGTGTCTGGAGGAACAATATATTGGCCAGCAATGTCAATGTCCTCGTTCAGGCACCTGACCTGTGGTCAGGTACGTGGGTATCAGAGGGAAGAACCTGACCTGAGGTCAATTTTTGGGTCGTTGAATTGCCAAACCTGACCCCAGGTTTGATCTTTCAACGTTCCCGCTCAAACCCTTGGACGACCCGCTCGGTCTTGTGCAGTTAAAGGACAATCGCGATCAGGAAGCAGGTTCTAATGTTCACAGATCAAACACCCGCCAGACCCAAACTCAGGGTGAATACCATCATGCAAGCCGTGCGCGCACGGGTGAACAATTGCCAGATCTCCGTGCTAAGCGCCGCTGAGGATCGAACAGGATTGATACCTGCCTTTCTCAAACTGCGTAAACAGATCTTTGTCGATCACCTCGGCTGGAACATTCCCCATAGCGCCGTCTTTGAGGCCGAACAGTATGACCGCCCGGACAGTGTCTATGTCGTTGTCCATGACGGCTCAAGCGTCCTCGCAGGGGCACGACTACTTAACACCACCAGCACTGATCCAGATGGCAGGTTCTCATATATGATACGGGACGCCTACCTTCACCAGCTTTCCGGACTACCCTCCGCGATCTGCGACGCGGCCCCAACTGTCGACCCAAAGGTCTGGGAACTGACCCGGCTTGTCACCTACCCCGGCATCCAACTCAGCGAACGCATCCTGCAGGCGACCGATCAGTTTCTGGCAAGTGTCGGCGCCGAGCAATGTCTCTTTCTGGGCTCCCCTGCGTTCATGCGCATGGCCAGTCGCATGGGTTATGCGACGCGCAAACTTGGTGCCGTTCAGCACAATCAGGACGGCAGCTTTCTTGCATTCTCAACGAATGTTCTGACCCCTCACTCACGAACAGGAACACAGTGATGTATATATCCAATGCTTACCCGACGGCGTCTCAATCCATCACCGCGTCTGAGGCGCTGCTGGCAACAATCGGTCTGGACCCTTGCGATCTGCTGAGGTTTGCATCGGGCAATGATGTCTCTGGTCCCGGGGATGTTGGATTTGGAACCGAGCTCTCGTTGGAGGTCGAGCACAAGATCATCATGTCCGTTAAGCTCTGGTCGAAATTTTGTGCCAACATGGCGGAGCGATACGTGAAAGAATTTGTGGACATGCCGATTATCTTGATCAGCAATCCGTCCCCCGAAATGTGCCGGAGATACAGCATCCCTGACAGTCGCGATTTCCTGTCCAGAACGCTTGGCCGGATCATCGAGAATATTGGGCCTGACTATGTGGTGGATGTCGTGGATTGTCACCATGATCCGCTGACAGACCCGCTTCTGGCGGCACAGGCCGGACATTGGGTTGAGTCCTTCTCCAAACTGTCCCAAGAGGTCGCCGTTCACTGTGGCCACCAGATCGCCGGGCCGCCTCCGAAGAACTGATGGGACGCAAGGCGGTCAGACATCGGTTGCGGCTCCCACATGACCCAGCACATGAGCGCGTGGATGGGCTTTGAACCTTCGTCCAACGCCAGAACAGAGGTCTTGCCGCTCATCAGTGCCGTCCCGGCACCTGTACGCCCGGATCCCTTGCGCCCAAGTGTGCGCGCGGCGGCCCGCAACACACCGTAACGACCAGTGTCTCGCAGGATCCTCGATATGTGCATGAAACTACTATTCGCAGAGCCCGTCCGGGAGGGACTCATTGAGATTTCCGGCGACACACATGTTGTTTGGCGCGATTACCGGTGGAACACGGGTCAGGTTGTCAGGTGGTGGTTCATGGAAGCCGAAGAGGTCCTCGCCTCCGATATCCTGATCCGACCAATCAGAATGAAATCCAAAGGCAGTCAGGATCAGTAAGAGATCCATTCCGAATGCTCGATGTCACCCTCGTAGTTTCCAAATTCGATCATGACCACGCGATGAGCAAAGTTTCCCGGTTTATGGGGGTCCGGATAGAGCACGAGCTGATCATTGTCCGAGACAAACGCATTCGGCCAAGGTGTCGCTGACCGGTTTTCGAAGATGATGTTTCGGCAGCCACTGTTCACATTATCACAGGAGCGAAATGACCAACTCCAGCGTCGGTCTCCATTGCGATCCTCGAAAGCGCGACCCTCAAACCAATGAATCTGTATCCGGTGGAGCCAGGCATACTCAGGCAGGGAAATATCCAGCTCCGTTTCCTGTCCCGGCGTGCCAGGACTCGTCGAGGCCGCAGCGAAAGTACACACCCCGAACGGTGGCAAGACAGGAATCGGCGTAATGCGCTGGATCATCGTCTGATAGGCATGGGTACAGACAGGACCTGGCGGAAATCCCCCAGCCATACACAGAATGATCGCGCAGTCGATGTCATAAGCCAATGCCTGTCCTGTGGATCCAAATACCGCAACAGATCCGATCGCCACCGTCATCATGAGTTTTTTCACAGCACGCTCCTTGTCCGTTTCGGCAATTATTCATCAATATGATATTTTCTGCAATATGTTGTATTGACTCATTGTGTCTTTATGCCATTAATGACTCGCACTAGAAGGGCTTTCACTGGGAGAGTCCAAATGCCGATAGCGCGCAATCAGATCCTGATCACCATCGATGGTGTCAAAGACCTTCAGGAGAGGGGCATTGCATTCCGCTGCCGGTATGAGCTCGTGGGGTTCACGGACGATGGCAAGCCGCGCTATCAATGCATCTATCTGCGTGCGGGCGAGCCAGAGGCCATCCTTGTGTCCACCCGCATCACACCGCTTGGACCTGAGCCGCGGTATTTCAACATCTGGCCGGGTCTGTTCAAACATCATCTCGAATTTGGCGACGGGCGCGATCTGCGCTTTGACCCTGATTACCGCATCGCCTTCGAGGGCGACGGCTGACGTCATTGTCTTTGGCGCGGACGGCTCGGCGCGCATATCCGGCTGGGTGTTCCACGGTGAACGCCCAACCTGGGCCAGCTTCGATCACTCGGCTGGGACAGCACACGCTCCCCGCCCACCTAAGAAGACACCGCGACCGGAAGAGGCCACAACGGCTCCTTCGCGCGTGGGAATTCTGAAGCTCATTCGCGCAACCTCCACGCGCCACCAGAGTCACCACGCACTGACCCGATCTGGTCTGAGGGCCAGAAGTTGGCACATCCTCTTTCAAGCCATGATCGAGGCCGAAAGCAGCTACAAACCGACTGCTGTGAGCCCGAAGGGGGCCTATGGTCTCGGCCAACTCATGCCGCAAACCGCACGCTCCCTTGGCGTTGACCCGCGCGATGTCGCACAAAACCTTGATGGCGCGGCACGCTACCTGCTCGCGCAGCTGTCGGCCTTCCAGGACATTGACCTCGCACTTGCAGCCTATAATGCCGGACCTCACCGAGTGGTCGAATATTCCGGTGTCCCGCCGTTTGCTGAAACCCGCGCCTATATCGCGCGCATTCACCGCATTCGCAATCGACTGACGGGCCAGCCTGTTTCGCAGCCCCCCGTCCATCTCGCAAACCGGAAACCCGAGCGCCCTCCGGTCCACATCGACCTCAACTGATCAAGAGAGACCCTATGCCGAGATCTCGACTACGTCGTCTTTTGCCCATTGTTGCAGTTCTTGCTGCCGTGGCAACACCCGCGGTCGCGCAAGACCTGTCTCCTATACAGACCATGTTGGAAACCGTCGAGGCGGCGCTGACCGGGCCGATCGGCATCGCCGTGTCCACCCTCGCCGTTATCGGCACCGGCTTCATGTGCATGATGGGACGGCTCAACTGGGGTTGGTTCGCCTCTGTGATTATCGGGATTGTGTTAATCTTCTCCGCTGGTACCATTGTCGATGGGTTCACCTGAGCCCATGGCAGAGCAATCCTCCCTCTTCCAGGGTCTAGCAAGGCCGCCAAAGTACCTAGGCCTCCCCGTCGGATACCTGGTGGCTCTTGCGACGGGGGTTGTTCTGCCATTCATCTGGACAGGATCCCTGATCTTTTTGCCTCTGGGGATCATCGCCTATCCGATCCTCTGGTTTGTCGCCGACAAGGAGCCGCATTTCTTCGAAGTGCTGCGCGTGTCTTACGGCATGGTACGCCCGACGAAGAACCGCCGTCTACACGGAGGTGACAGCTTTGGCGTTTGATGCAGGTCTCCTCTCCAACCCCGGCAACGCTCTTTTGGGCGCTGGCGGCCGTGATTTCACGCGCGAGAGCTATCTCGCCGAGCATCTGCCCTACTTTGCACTGGCAAGCGACGATGTGATGGTGCTGCGCGAGGGCGACCTGATGGCCACCCTGCGTCTCGACGGGCTCAACCCGATGACGACAGAGGACGCGCACCTCGATGCGCTCAAACGAGCGGTGGCCGCCATTGTCGCCCAGACCGGCAATGCCTTCGGCTTCTACATCCACCGCTTCTCCGTGCCGCAGGACCTCGTAATGCGGACCATTGAGGGAGGCGGCTTCGCCGCCGCGATCGACGCCCACTGGCAGGCTCATATCAAAGACCTCCGGCCGGCCAAGCGCCAGCTTTATCTCAGTGTCCTCCGGCGACCCGACATCTCGGCACGCATTCCGCTTTTCCGCAATCTCGCCCGCAAGGCCTGGATCAAGGACCGCGCGACGCGCATGCAAGAACTGAACGAGGTCATGAGCTTCTTCGAAGTGGCGCTCGCCTCGGCCAACCCTGTCCGACTGACCCGCACGGGCGGCGAGTGGCTGGGGTTTCTCAATACGCTGAATGCAGGCAGCTTCTCGCCCGTAGCCGTCTGCCAGAGCGCCCTGCCCCTGTCGCATACCCTGAGCACTTGCCGGGCCACGTTTGGCGGCAACGTGGTCACCCTGACCGATGTCGTTACGGGCGCGGTCAAATACGGCGCTCTCTTCTCATTAAAGAGCTATCCGGCCCTCACGGACGTCACGCTCCTCGACGCGCTCGACCTGCCCCTCGACATCGTTCTCACCAACTCCTTCAACCCGATCCCGAACAACATCATGGCCGAGCGCATTCAGCGGATCATCCGGCAGATGCAGGCCTCCGAGGATGCCGCCGTGTCCTTGCGCGATCAACTGGGCCAGGCGGCCGATGACCAGGAGGCAGGACGCATCGCCTTTGGTGATCATCACCTCTCGATCGCGGTCTATGCGTCGGACCGCGACACGGTTGAGCGCGCCGCGGCGCAAATCAAGCGCGTCGGCCAGGAGATTATGGCAGTGATCGTGCGCGAGAGTATGGCGCTGAAGGCGACGTATTTCGCGCAAAGCCCCGGCAATTTCGGCTACCGGGCCCGCAAGACCCCAATCTCCTCCATCAACTTCGCAGATTTCGCCGCGCTTCACGGCAGCGTCGAGGGACGAGGGCCAGGCCAGTCGCCCTGGGGCCAGACCATTTCAGTCCTGCCGTCGGTCGGTACCTCAGGTTATCGCTTCAATTTCCACGAGGCAGGAAGTCCGGGCAAAGAACCCACTGTCGGCCATACGCTCGTGCTAGGGCGCACTGGCAGCGGCAAAACGCTGACGGCGGCCTTTCTTGCGGCCCAATCCCAACGGGTCGGCGCGCGCCTCTTTTTCTTCGACAAGGATCGTGGCCACGAGATGGCAGTCCGCGCCCTCGGGGGGCGCTACAACGAAATCCGCGCGGGCGTGGCGACGGGTCTCAACCCGCTGATGACCGAGATCGACGAGCGGGGCCGCGCCTGGCTCTCGGACTGGCTCGCGACACTTCTCACACGCAATGGCGCGCTCACCGGCGAGCAGTCGCGCCATATCCAAAGCGCCGTCGGCCAGAACGCCGAGGCGGGCGCCGCCCTGCAGCGCTTTGCCAGTTTCGAGACTCTGTTCCAGTCGCTCGATGACGAGGGCGAGTTGCAATCCCGCGTTGCCGAATGGGCTCCTGGCGGGCGCTACGGCTGGGTCTTCGACGAGCCTGTGCACGGGCGCGGCCTCAAGATGTCGGGCGACATCATCGGGTTCGACATGACCGAGATTCTGGACATGACCATCGAGCGCATGGCGGTCCTCTCCTACATCTTCCGCCAGATCGAGCGACTGGTGGAAGACCGCCGCCCCACCATCATCGTTTTAGACGAGGCCTGGAAATTACTCGACGATCCGTATTTCGGGGCGCGGCTGGAGAACTGGCTGGTGACCCTGCGCAAGATGAACTGCGTCGTGATCATGATGACACAATATCCAAGCCAGTTGCAGGGCAGCCGCGCAGGCAAGACCATCGTCGAAACGGTGCCAACCCAGATCCTCTTCCCCAACGATCGGGCCACCATCTCGGATTACGACTTTCTACGGGTGAACGCCAAGGAGGCCGCCCTGCTCGTCCAGCCCACCTTAGGCCAACGCATCGCGCTTGTGCGCTCGGCAGGCGACAGCGTCTTCGTTGATGCCGATCTCTCCGCACTTGGCGACCTCCTTCCCATCCTTTGTGGCGGCGCCACGGGCGAGGCGCGCGTTCCAGCCGATTGGCGCACCAACCCCGATTTCTGGAGACATGTGATATGAGCTTGAAACCCCTCCTCGTACTTTGCGCCACTGCAGGCTTTCTTACCGCCTGCGAGACATATACCGAAAAAACCTCACCATGCCTCATGCGGAGCGGCGACACACAGGTCAGCCGCACGGCTCTCTCGTTCTCAACCAAGGGCGGCGTGGGCCCGTCCGGCACCAAGTCGGATTGCACCTTCGCGCCCCTGCCGCGCCCAAGATGACACGCGCCACGCTCATATCTGCCGGGCTTTGCCTTGGCCTCAGCACCCTACCAGCACTCGCCCAAGGCGTGCCGACGCAGGACAATTCCGCAGTCGGCCGCGCCATCGCACGGGTAACGGCGCTCGCCGAAGATTTGAGCGTCCAGCAAGAAAAGGACCTGACCGAATCCTCGCTCGCTGAAGTCCAGGCCGACCAACTGCGCGTCCTCGAGGGAATGACCGCCGCGATCACCGGCCCGGGCTTCGACATCCGAGCGCTCGAGGGGAATGCGGATTTCGGGGGGACGGCGGTCTACCCCAATACCGACCCAAACCCGATGGTGCGCCGCCTCTTCGGCGAGACCCGCGAGACGGTCGAGAGGATGATCGTCGAGGTGGCTGGCGAGTTCGTAGGCGCGCCCGGTATTGTCCGGGCCGGGCTCTCACCCACGCAATGGCGTTGCCTCTTCCAGGCCCTGATCAAGCAGGAAAGCCGCTTCAACCTCACCGCCGAAAGCCCCGTCGGCGCCTATGGGCTCACCCAACTCATGCCCGGCACGGCCACCGACATGGGCGTCGATCGCTTTCAGCCGATTGACAATCTCCGCGGTGGTGCACGCTACATCACCACCCAGCTCAATCAGTTCGGCAACATCCCGCATGCGCTCGCAGCCTACAATGCAGGTCCGGGCCGGGTCGTGGACTATGGCGGCGTGCCGCCCTTTGCTGAGACCCAGGGCTATGTCCGCAATATCTCAAAGTTCTACAACGAATACCTCGCCGTGGTGGGCGGCGCCGACGCGCTCGGCACGCTTTCTCCTTCCGATTTTGCGCTGGCCGAGTATGCCAACATCTCGGAGGCAGGTGTCTATTATGCCGCGAGCAGCCATGCCACCACAGAACAGGTCATCAACCGGCTGCGCGCGATCATCCTGCAGATCGACGCGCAGCAAGGCGCCAAGGCGGCCTGGGAGCTCAACACCTACGCCAAGGCCGAGATCGGCCGCATCCTCAACCTCCGAGTCCGGCTGATGGCCGCAGGTCAGCAGCGCGCGGCGGCCTACGCGCAACATCTTGTCGCGGACAGGCTGGCCGAGCGCGACTTCATGCATATGGGAGTTCCCGAATGAGACGACTTCTCATGACCGCCGCCGCGGTCGCCACGTTCGGGCTCTCGGGGCCCGCCATGCCCCAGGGCGTTCCGACCTTTGACGGTGCGCAACTCGGCCAGCTTGTCGCCCAGCTTGAACACATGGCCGAGGATCTGAACGTCCAGATGCAACAGCTCGCCACAATGAAACTCGAACTCGAAACCCAGCTGTCGCAGTTGACCAATCTCGACGCGCAACTGGCGTCGCTGATCGACGGTAGTGGGCTTGGTGAGCTTTTTGCCACGGTCAAAGAGTTCCGTGCCCTACGCGGCAAGCTCGTCGCTCCTCTCAATACGGCGGAATCGCTTGCCAGCGGTGATTTCCTGAGCGGCTTCAATCCCGGCGTTGAACTGTCTGCTTCCGTCGAGCGGGTGCTGTCGGGCAGCGGTTTCACCTCGCAGCGCCTGAACACGCTCTCGGGCTCAGACCAGCCCGCCGACAACCGCATTGCCAATTCCGCTGGCGCGAGCGCAATGCTCTCGATTGCAGCACAGGAAAGCCATGAAGAGGCCGGGCAAAGCCTCGAGCGGCTCGAGACCATGGTCGGGCTGATCGATGATCAGGACGGGCTCAAGACCGCCGTCGATCTCAACACCCGCGTCACCGCCGAGCTTGGCATCATCCTGACCCAGATCTGGCGGCTGGAAGCGGCGCAAGGCGTCAGTGCTGGCCAGCTTGGCGTGGTTGATGCCGCGACCCTCGCAGACGAACGCAAGTTCCGCTCGATGGCGGTGGATCCATAAGAAGGAGACTATCAATGACGATAATGTCCGCAAAGACGCTCTGTACCTTGACGGCTCTCCTGTTGGTTGGACCACTCCCAACATTTGCCGATTCATCGACACCAGGTTCTACTGCACAAAGGTCCTTCTCCTCCATGACGGTTGCACCGGACGAGGTTGGGGCTTGTCGCGCCCCAAAACCTCCCATGGACCTCGCTGAGACGGCCTATATTCGGAATGGCTACCGCGCAATCATGAGACTGATGGCTGCTGAGAAATGGCACGAAACAAAGTCGTGTGAATGCTTTATGAACACTATTTCGTGGGAGGAAGTTGTCGAGAAGTCGGACGCATTCAGAGTTTCCGAAGACGTCCGCCGACCTTTTGATGTGTCCGACCTGAGGCTAAGAGCCGATGCGATGTTGGCTCGGCGTGATGAGGCCTGCGCAAACTAATGGGCATCATACGTGACATTCTGGATCAGGTAGATGTTGCGGTGAACACCGTGGCGCAGGACGGATTTATCTCTTCGGCAGCCTCGGTCGGCAACGTCATCTCGGCGGGCGCGACACTCCTCCTTGTGGTTCTGGGTATCAACGCGGTGATGCAGCTTCGCCCCCTGCCCTTTGGCGTCGGCTTTGCCTTTGGCATGAAGGTAGCCGTGGTGGGAGTATTCGCGCAGAGCTGGGACAATTTCAGCGTGATCTATGACATCGTCACGGACGTTCCAGAGAACATTGGCGCAGCCATCCTCGATTTGACCGCAACCGGCGACGAGGCTGGTATCTATGAAAGCCTCGACAGCATGGTCGCGCGCATCACCGCCTATGGCGACACAATCGGTGACCGCGCAGGCTGGGTCTTCGGGGCGGTCCTGGGCGCCATCTTCTTCGTCCTCTCGGCGGTTTTTGCCGCCGTCACCGCCGGGATCATCGCCTTCGCGCGCATCGTATTCGCGCTGATGATCGTGATCGCCCCCTTCATGATCGTGACCTCGCTCTTCAAACCGACGCAGTCGCTCTTCGAGGCCTGGACTCGCGCCACCATCGGCTATGCGCTCATGCCGGTCGCCGCCGCCGGGGCCGCGGGCATCATCGTCGCTATCGCCGAGGCGATTGGGGACGCTTCCGCCGATCCGGGCGATGTGGAGACCGTGAGCCTCATCCTGCCCTTCCTTGTCATCCTGATCCTCAGCGCCGGGATCATGGCCTCCGTGCCGTATATCGCCTCCAACCTCACCGGGGTCGTGGGCATTGCGTCCAATGCCATGGGTCTCACCGGCCTTGCGCGCCAGGGGTTCGTGAACACGCGCCAATATGGCACCGGCACGGCCGCGCGCCTCGTCACCGGCAAATCCCCGCACGAGTTGAATCAGGCCGCCAATACCGGCGTCATAAGAACCGGCGAGCTCATCCGCCAGAGCCCCGGCGCGCTCCTTTCCGCCGCCAAATCCTTCCGCAAACCCTGATTTGAAAGACCCAAGACTTGAAGAAGACCATAACCCCTTCCGCGAGCCAAGACCGCGACGCATTCGAGGCGGATTTCATCTACGGGCCAAGGCGGCGTGAACGCTTTGCGTGGTTCGTCGCGACGGCAGGCGTGCTGGTCGGCGTCGCAGGCATGGTCGCGGGCGCGAGCCTCTTTCCGCTCAAGACGACCGAAACCTTCGTGGTCGTCGTCGACAAGGAAACCGGCGAGATGGACCGGGTTGCCGCGGTCCAGGCGCTGACGCTCTCGGAAAGCGACGCCATCATCCAGGCCAATCTCGTAGCCTATGTGGATGACCGCGAGACCTATGACTTGACCGATGGCGAGAGCCGCATCAACTCGGTCCTCGACCGTTCCGACGGTGATGCTGCCCGCACATTGCGCGATCTCTGGTCCTCGACCAATGAGGACTACCCGATCACCGTCTATGGCCGCGATGCCAAGATCGAGGTGGTGATCAAATCAGTGAACCAGATCGAGCGCGGCGTGGCCCAGGTTCGCTTCACCCGCACGCTGCGCCGTCCCCGCGACACGCGCACCGTGACCCGGTCTTACGTCGCGACCGTCGGCTACGACTTCCAACCCGAAACCCGCCAGCGCCTTCAGGACGTCTGGGCCAACCCCTTGGGCTTCGTGGTGTCCTCCTACCGCGTCGATGCCGAGACGCTGGAGAACTGACAAACATGAAATCCTTCCCCGCGCTCCTCACCACGATTCTTGTAGCGCTTGCCCTTCCTGTTGCCGCAAACGCCGAGGCCACACCGCAAGGCGGCCCGCTCGACACTCGTATCCGCACCGCCGTCTACAATGAGAACCAGGTCTACCGGATCGAAACGGACTTGCGGCATTCGACCACGATTCACTTCGGGGCGGGGGAACGGCTTATAGCGGTGATCGTTGGCGACACCGAAAGTTTCCAGGTCGATCCGATCCCCGAGCTTGGCAATGTGCTCACGATCAAGCCGCATGTGGCGCAGGCCTCGACCAACATGACGGTGATCACCAACCGCCGCACCTATTCTTTCCACCTGCGCGAAGGCTCGATCCCGAACCGGTCGGCCAAGTTCTTCGAGGTCCGCTTCCGCTACCCCGATGAGGAACGCCGCGCGGCCGCTGCCACGCAGCCCAAGGGATTCGAAGCCCCGCGCAATTACAACTACCGCGTCTCGGGCGAGGGGGATTTCCGCCCCAGCCATATCTATGACGACGGGCGCTACACCTACTTCGTCTTCCCGGAAAACGCCCGTCAGCCTGCCCTCTTCAAGGCTGACGACCAGGGCCGTGAGCGCACGGTCAACTGGACGCAAGCCGGCAACACCGTCCGCGTGCTCGGGGTGAACACCTACTGGACGTTGCGGATCGGCGACGAAGCGATCTGTGCGATGCGCGACGACGGCGCGATTTACGTGAGCAACTGACCATGGCCGACCAAACCCCTCCCGATCTTCAGGACCGTCTCGACCAGTTCAGCCAGCGCGGCAAATCCAGACGCCGCAGCACCAGCCTCGGGGTCGGCGCGCTCGCCGCCGCCCTTGCCCTTGGTGGGACTGGGGTCGCGTATTTCCTGGCGACCGGCCTTCAGACACGCGACAGCGCGCTCGAGACCTCCGATGTCGAGACCTTTCAGGACCGCCGCCCCGGCACCGGCGGGCGGTTGGAGTTTCCTCCCGACGAGACAGAGCAACGGGCGAATGATGCGCTGATCACCGTCGAGGAGGCCCTTGATGTGCCCGCAGTCTCGGCACCAGAACCGAGCGCCGAGGTGCTGGCCGAGATCGCCAAGCTCCGCGAGGCCCTCGCCGCCAGCCAGGCCGTCCGCAACTCGGAAATCCAGTTCGCCGTCGCGGATCTTCGGGAAGCCTTCGACGAGCAGAAGGCCGCGCTCGAAGCGACCCTAACCGCAAAGGAAACCGAACTCGCCAACCTGCAGCGCCAGACCGAGACCCGCATCGAAGGTCTGCAGGCCATGCTCGATGCCGAACGGGCGCAGCGCAAGGGACTCGAGGCCGAGCTGGACCGCGAAGGGCTGATCGCCGATCAGCGGCTTCTCGAAGAACGCCGCCGGCAGGAAGAGGAACAGCGTGAGCGTGAGGCCGAGCGGGTTGCCGAAGAACTTCTGACGGCGCAAATCAAATCTCCCGCTGTCGTCTATGCCGACGGTCCACGTGGCGGCGCGAGTGGCGCGGCGGCGGCCGATCCCGCGGTCGCTGGGACCCGAGCATCCGCCCTCTCGGGCAATGAGCAGTTCCTGCAGAGCGCGCGACCGCTCGAAGTGCAGGAGGCGGCTCGCCTCACCCACCCCGAGCGCACGCTGACCCAAGGCTCGGTCATTCAGGCGGCGCTCCAGACCGCCATCAACAGCGACTTGCCCGGCTCAGTGGTCGCGATGGTGTCCGAGCCGGTTCCGGCCTTTTCCGGGGACCGGATCCTGATCCCCCGCGGCTCCCGCCTTTTTGGCCAATACCGCTCCAGCATCGAGATGCACCAGAAACGCATCCTGATCCTTTGGACCCGCATCCTGACGCCGGACGGCACCTCGATGGAAATTGCCGCCGTGGGCGGTGATCAGCTTGGCCGCTCCGGCCTGACAGGCCTCGTCGACACCAAGTTCGCCGAGCGCTTCGGCGGCGCGGCGCTGATTTCCGTGATCGGAGCAGCACCGGCCGTCGCGGCAGAAAGTGCCAACAATGAAACCACAAGCATTGTTCTGGGCGATGTCGGCAGCGACCTGCAGGACGCGGTTGGATCGGTCATCGCCGATCAGGTCTCGATCGCGCCCACGATCTATGTCGATCAGGGAACCTCGGTCACCGTGCTCGTAGATAGAGACGTGTTGATTTACTGATGGATCAGGCGTCGCCAACGTCCTACCTCGAGCGCTATCTCAACCCGTTCCGCGACCTTCTGCGACGCGACGACGTGGTCGAGATCGCGATCAACCCGGACGGCAAGGTCTGGCTCGAGGTCGCGGGTGACGCCACCATGCGCCACGAAGGCCAGACCGTGGATCGCACCACCGCGCTCAACATGGCTCAAACCATTGTCGGCGACGCCAAGGCCCGCGTCTCTGAAAAGAACCCCCTCGTCTCCGGCAAAGTGGACTATGCAGGCCGGCCCCTTCGGGTCCAGGTCGCCGTGCCGCCCGCCATTGATCGCGGCGCCTCGATCACCATCCGTCTCTTCGCTTCCGGCAGCATCCGGGACTACGCCCCGGCCTACCTCTTCGGCAAGGCCGTCTCGCTCGATGCCCTCCGCGCCGAGAAGATGAAGAATATCGCCACACTCGCCGAAAAAAACCTTGAGGCAGCACTTCAGACCCTGGTCGAGGCGCGACTCAACGTCCTGATTAGCGGTGGCACCTCGACCGGCAAGACCACCTTCGCACGGCACCTTCTGACCTACGTGGGCGAGCCCGAACGGCTGATCACCATCGAAGACGCCTTCGAGCTTTTCCCCGGCCAGTCGAACACCGTCGCCCTCCTGGCTGACCGCGGCGCCGGGTCGCAACGCAGCGCTAACGCCCTCCTGCAGGCTTCCCTCCGAATGCGCCCCGACCGGATCATCGTTGGCGAGCTGCGCGGGGCCGAGGCCCTGACATATCTCGAAGCGATCAACACAGGTCATGGCGGGTCGGTCTCCACCATCCACGCCGAAACCGCGGAACTCGCCATCGACCGGCTGGCAATCATGGTGCTTCAGGCCGGGACCCCGCTGACCTTTGCCGAGGTGCGCGAATACATCCGGAAATCCATCGATGTGATCGTCCAGCTCGGGCGGGCCGAGGGGGCGCGGGGGATTACGGAGTTCTATTTGCCGGGCTGACGGCAATTTTCTACAGGATGGGCGGGAAACGGCATGTGAGGTTGCGGCATTGCATGCGCAGCAAAGTGCACAAGCGGCCAGTCGCCACGCGAACAGTTATCGATGCAACCCGTTAATCCAAGCGCACAAAGGTAGCTGGGACCGGCTTCATCTGCGCTGCAGGCACGGAATGGTTCAGTACGTCTCAACGATACTGCTGTATTCACCGCGCACTTGGATCGTCATCGTTATGGGCGTGCTGTCGCGGTTGCGCCAGAACCAGCCGTGATCACCAGCGAATGGCGCTTCGATTGTGCCTTCACCTTCTGTCTGGCCAGCACCACGTTCATAGTCGACAGACTCCCCGCCGCTGTGGGCATGCAGGTCAAAATTGACCCGTCCGCCAGTTGCGGTCCACGCGTAGGTGACCGTGTTGCCAGCCTCCATTGTCATCTTGATCTCGGCCGTGTCACCGGGTTCCAGAACGAAGGTGACTTCATCCTGCCAGGCTTCCTGCGCATGGGCGGCACCGACGAACAGGCCGAACACGCTGTCCAGCAAACTGGACGATTGGTCCAGCGCGCGCTGTTCATCCAGCAAGCGATCTGCCTCGGCCTCTTCGGCCAGCTGAACCTTGATCTCGCCCATTTCGGTCAGGCCCAGAACGCGGCCAAGGCCTGTGGGGTCGATGGCATATTCGGCGGGCAGGTAAACCGTGACCATGATCGCAACAGCGCCGATGCCTGCGATGATGGTGGAGCGGAACAATTGCGCCTTGGTTGGCAATTCTTCGATGTTTGGTTTGGGTGCATTATGCATGTGACTATCCGTTCTTTGTTCAGGTTGAAGCGATGTAACCGGCGACCTGATAGGCCGTCAGCCAGATGCCAAGGCCCATCATTACGATGTTTGCGACGGTGGCTTGGCGCATGAAGTTGGGGTGCCGCCGCCAGTAGCCCATAATGATCAGGATCACGGCAAGGGCGAGCAGCTGGCCCACCTCGACCCCGACGTTGAAGGCCAGAAGGTTCGCCAACAGACCGTCCTGCGGAATCTGGTATTCAAGGATCTTCGTGGCCAGACCTGTGCCGTGAAACAGCCCGAAGATCAGCGTTGCGACCTTGGTATTGGGCTGGAAGCCGAACCATTTCTGGTAATAGCCAAGGTTGTCGAGCGCCTTGTAAACCACCGACAGCCCGATGATCGCATCGATGATGTAAGCGTTGATGCCCCAGCCGTACCAGACGCCCAACAGCATGGTGACCGAATGGCCGATGGCAAACAGGCTGACATAGATGCCGACATCCTTCATCCGATAAAGGAAGAAGACGACGCCGAGCAGGAACAGGATATGGTCATACCCCGTGACCATGTGTTTGGCCCCGAGGTAGATGAAGGGAATGATCTTCACCCCCCAGATTTCCTGAATGTAGCCCGCGTCACCAGCGGTGACGTTATGGGCAAAGGCCTGGGCCGCAGTCAGCATGAAAGCTGCGAGCAAGATTAAGGTCAGCGTAATCGGGCGGCTGGGTGCCACGGCGCGCAGGACCCGCGAAGTCGAGGTCATGGATTTGTCTCCAGTATGTGATTGATGGAAAGGTCGTGCCGCAACGCGGCCCGCATCATGCACGTGGAGGTCGGTCGATCATATAACTGCGATGTGGTCCTGCCGAGGAAGCATGGAGATGCCAGACATCACGGCTGTCCCATACATCGTTCGTCATCGCGGCCAGCGCCAGCACAGCCGGACTATGGTCATGATCAGCCACATCATGGCTATGGCCATGTAATGCCCATGCCAAGTCTTCGTGGAAGCCGTGGGTATGCCCATGTTCCGCGATCATCGCGCGATGATCTGCAATGACATCGAACACCGTTGGCGCATGGTCCGTCGCAGGTGCGATCGACCACACGACCAGCGCCAGACACAAAAGTGCCGACCACGCGGTTCGTCCGAAAGTTCTCAGCCGTTGCACGGGAATTCCTGACTGCTCGATCCTGTCCGCAGCATGTTGTTCATGCCATCTTGTTCTATCCCCTCGGGGGGGATAATTCTGTTCTATGATAAAGCCCCATCCCCATGCAACCCACCCTGCTTTGATCGCTCGGCTCAAACGCGCCGATGGGCACCTGCGTGCAGTGATCGAGATGATCGAGGCAGGCAAACCCTGCGTCGAGATCGCGCAACAGATGCAGGCGGTCGAAAATGCAGTAGCCAATGCAAAGCGCGCCCTGATCCATGACCATATCGACCATTGCCTCGATGCAGACCAATCCCCTGCGGATCGTGAAGAACTGAAAGCGATCTCGCGCTACCTTTAGGACCGCCCCCATGCTGCAAGTCCTTGCCGACCGGACCTACCGTCACCTCTTCGCGGCACAGGTCGTCGCATTGCTGGGCACGGGTTTGGCAACCGTCGCACTTGGCCTGCTGGCCTATGATCTGGCGGGCGAGAATGCCGCGATGGTGTTGGGCACGGTCTTTGCGATCAAGATGGTGGCCTATGTGGGCGTTGCACCTGTCGCCGCTGCTTTTGCCGACAAGGTGAACCGGCGCGTGTTTCTGGTGGTGCTTGATCTGGTGCGGGCGGGTGTGGCGCTATGCCTGCCCTTCGTGACGGAGATCTGGCAAGTTTATCTGCTGATATTCGTGCTGCAATCCGCCTCAGCCGCCTTCACGCCGACGTTTCAGGCAACCATCCCAGACATCCTGCCGGACGAGGCCCGATACACCCGCGCGCTGTCACTGTCGCGACTGGCCTATGATCTCGAAAATATCGCAAGCCCTTTGCTGGCGGGGCTACTGCTGGCGATGGTCAGCTATAATGCGCTGTTCCTGGGCACGGTGGCAGGCTTTGCCGCCTCGGCCATGCTGATTATCTCGGTCATGCTGACCAGCCCCAAACCCTCCGCACCACGCGGCATCTATGACCGAACGACGCGTGGCATCCGCATTTACCTTGCCACACCACGTCTGCGCGGGCTGCTGGCGCTGAACATGGCCGCAGCGGCCGCAGGCGCGATGGTGCTGGTCAATTCTGTTGTGCTGGTGCGTGGCACGCTCGGGCTGGATGCATCCGCCCTTGCATGGACGCTGTTCGCCTTCGGGGCGGGGTCGATGGCTGCTGCACTGTTCTTGCCACGTGTGCTGGACAGGGTGGCTGATCGTGGAGTGATGATCGGTGGTGCTATGCTGATGGTCGTCACGCTTGCCGCACTGGCAGGTTTTCCTGGTTGCGTAAAAATTACAGAATTTAGATGAAAATCTTCAATTACAGCAGCTTCGGAAGCGTCAGAATACGCGGAAAATGACCAAGAGGTAGTGACTGTGAACCATCCCTCTCAAGAGGATCAGACTGCGTCAGGCCGGACGGCACGCTTGAGCCAAAAACACCGATGATGCAGGTTTTCGAAGAAACAATCGTGGAACTTCATGCCACAGGCGCCTGTGCAAGTGGAGGGAAGCTTTCTGTAGCCGGCGCAGCAACCCTGACTTGCACGACCTGCCTTCACGCTCTGGACCAGATGCATCCGACTGGCTCCGGCCCGGTGGATTATGATGCACCCCATCCGTCTATATCCGTGTATCATGTGTCTGCACCACAGATCAGCTCACCCGGCATGGCGTCAGATGATCCCGTCAAAGGCTGTGCGCCCAATTTATGGATCAGTTTGATCCCGATCATCGGAGATGAGTTTCGTGGAGAGCATGGACAAGACAGCCACAACCAACAGGCTTTTGACGGCGATCGTTATCCTTATGACCCTGTCCGCGATCTATTTCGCAAAAGACGTGGTTCTGCCCGTTGTTCTGGGCTTCATGTTGGCGCTCTCGCTGGGCCCGTGGGTGCGCAGACTGTCGCGCCGGGGCGTGCCCGCACCGCTGTCGGCGGCGGTTATGATATTAGGGCTTGCGGGGATGATCGCGGGCGCCGTCCTGCTGTTGGGCGGATCAGTCGCCAGCTGGTTCGACGAGATCCCCCGCATCTCCTTTGAACTGCGCGAAAAACTTCGCGGGATTACAGCGTCTCTGGCTGCGGTGCAGGATGCCTCGAAACAGGTCGAGGATCTCGCCAAGGGTGGCGAGGATGCCGCCGCCACGGTCGTCCTGCAACAACCTGGCCTGTTGACCACAGCCGTCAGCAATCTGGCCAGTTTCGTCACCTCCCTCACCGCGGGTCTGGTGCTAGCCCTGTTCCTGCTGTCGGCAGGCAACCTTTTCTACGTCAAGATCGTGGAATCCTTTCCCCGCTTCGGCGACAAGAAGCGCGCCCTCACGGTCATCTACGAGATAGAAAGACGGATGTCGCATTACATCGTGGCGATCACCGTGATCAACGCCGTGCTGGGGCTTGCCATCGCCGCCGCCATGAATCTGTTGGATATGCCCTACCCCTTCGTCTGGGGCCTCGCGGCCTTCTGCCTCAACTATCTGCCATTTCTCGGGGGCGTCATCGGCACGATCGGGGTGGGTGCCTTTGCCATCGTCCATTTTGACAGCCTCTACTATGCCATGCTGGCCCCCATCGCCTATCAGGCGCTGACCGCGATCGAGGGGCAGGTTCTGACGCCGATGCTGCTGGGGGCCCGCCTGCAACTGAATACGGTTGCCGTATTCCTGACGGTGATCTTCTGGGCCTGGCTCTGGGGCATTCCCGGCGCATTGATGGCGGTGCCGATCCTCGTGCTGATCAAGGTGATCTGCGATCACGTGCCGGCGCTGGCAACTTTCGGCAACTTCCTCAGCGGACGCCCCATCGAACCCATTCCCGACGAACCGGCGAGCGAAGATCTGACGCAGACACCGCGGGTCTGACACCACTGACCCCTCCGTGCAGCCGACCAAGCGATCAGCCCGTCTATGTAAATTAGGACGTCAGCAAGTCATACCTGTAAGCGACTTGTACGCAACCTGCTGCAATCGATACGAAGACCACCAGGCCGGTGGTCGGGAGCACCCATTCGGTGATTGAAGGCCAAGGATTATCGCCGAAAACATAAAGCCAGAGCGCGCCGGAACGACGCCGAGCACGCCGTAGGCGGCGGCCGGTGCAATAAACAGGGCCCACGCGACACCAGCCAGCAGGTATCCGTATCGAAGCCTCATACCCTTTTGCTCATGGTCCTGAAATTTAGCGGTTCACATGTTGCTAAAAGTAGATCATGTTTCCTGAAGCCGCTCCGATCAACTGCCCACGGGTCCGTTTCGTCCGATCTGCCAGCATCCGACCATCGAAAATGCTGCGAGTAGAACGAATGGCAGCAATGCGACAGCCGCACTGCGGCATCTTCGGGACAAACGAACGGCGGCTCAGGGCCGATCGCGTCAGCACCTTCGTGACAGGCCAATCACGGCATGCTCAGGCCCTCACCCGCCCAACAACTCCTCGATAAAATCTTCCTGCCGGTCGAGCGCCGCCTCCCATTCCTTCGGCACACCCGCTTCCCGCTCGAGCGTCTCTGGCTCAGGTTGCCCGCGCCCGCCCTCGAGCGCCATCACGCTCATCGCCCGCGCTTCACGGCGTTGCGAACGATCCCGCACAGGCGCGCGTTCTGCAGGTTTCCGCGGTTCATCCTCACGGGCATCTTCATCAGCGTCGGCACCCCAAGGCCCCACGCCCTGCACACTCGGCGGGTACGGGAACGGCTTGCCCTCCTGGCGCGCCACCATGTCCTTGAACAACGGATCGTCATAATACTTGATCCGGCTCGCCTTGATCGGATGCTGGGGCGAGGCAAGAATGATCACCTCATCGGGGTCCATTAGGCGCGCTTCAGTCTCCGACAGTAGCGGCCGTTCTTCCAGCCGCGCTGAGGTCGAGGTTGCGCCGAGGAAGCCCTTGTTGCGGCCATACATCCGGGTGACTGCCTCGCGCGTGGTGCTGCCAACGGCGGCTGAGACCTCTTTCACGGTCCGCTGATCACGCGGGGTGATATACAGCTTCAGCCCTGCCCCATTCTCGAGGCTCTCTCGGCCCTCGGGCCCATAGATGCGGTCGAGCGAGGCCAACGACTGCGCGATTATCGCGACGCGACCGCCATAGCTCGCGAGCGAATGGATCGCGCGTTCGAGATAGGGCATCGCCCCCATCTGCTGGAATTCGTCGATCATCATCATGACGGGCCATGGCTCGTCCGGGCGGGGTTCGTTGAGCCGGATCGAGGCGATGAGATCGGCGAACATCAGGCGCAGGAGCGGCGCCAGGGTTGCGATGTGATCTTCAGACACAGCGATGTAGAGCGACTGCGGTGTCTTCCGGAAGGTCGAGAAATCAAAATCACTCGCCTCTGTCGCCGAGCGCACCGCCGGGTTGTCCCACTGCTTGAGGCCAGCAGTCATCAGCGCCTGAATGTTCGAGGTCAGCAGGCGAGACGAGGCCGAAGCTGCATTGGTCCAGAGCTCGCGCAGGATGTCCTCTTCGGCCTCGTCGGCATAGGTCTTGTACTGGGCGTTCTTATATTCACCCCCTGTTACAATCTGGTTGACGACGCCGAGGTTCGGCGTGCCGCGCTGGATCGCCAGCAGGCAGGCCGCGACGAAGATCGACTTGCCCGCCTCCGAGAAGGTGTCGAGCGTCTTGTTGTCCTTGTCGAGGAAGAGGTCGGCCAGGATCGACACATCGGTGAAGCGCTGCGCAAAGCTCGGCGCCTTCGCGATCCGCGCGAGCGGGTTGTAGCGATGCGTAGCATTGGCCCAGTCGAAAGGGCTGAATCGATAAACCTCATCGCCGTTCAACGCCCGGAGCCGCGCTGTCTTCTCGAAGTTCTCGCCCTTCACGTCGAGCACCACGACCGAGCCAGCGAAGCTCAGCAGGTTCGGGATCACGAAACCCACGCCCTTACCGGCGCGGGTCGGCGCGACCATCATCACATGCGGAATGGTCGTCGAGGAGATGAACTCCGTTTTGGAGTGCGGCGCGCCAAGCTTGCCGCAGACGAAGCCCTCGCCCGGAGTCTGGAGCATGTCATTCTTTTTCAGCTCCGCCTTGGTCTGCCAATGGGCCGAACCGTAATCGTCTCGCTCCTTCTTCCAAGTCCAGGCTAGCGCCAAGCCGCCGAGCCCGATGGCCCCGAAGCCGACAGCGCCAAAACCCACCTTGAAGGCTTCTGGATGTGCGACGCGTGTGACGGCGCTGGCTTTCCAGAGCGTCAACATGTCGAAACTACCGAACCCGGTTTTCAATGCCAGGGTCAGGTAGAAGGCGGCGACGATGGTGCCGATGACGGCGCCACAGACCACACCGAAGAGCAGCGCGGCCCAGAGGGGAAGTGTCTTTGTCATGGTGGTCATCCTCGCTTCAAAAATCCATCTCGTCGTCGAGACCGCGGTCGCGACCGAGATCGCGACCCAGCTCCTGTGCCTCCTGCTGACCACGCAGCCGCGCCACCTCCGTCGCCTTGTTCTGCTGCAATCCCGCCGCACGGTCGGTGAAGACCTGATCGCCGGTCTCTTGGTGCGTCATCTCGAGGAACTCCTGAGTGACGGTGATCTGGTCGAGTTTGCTCGGCAGGGCCGCGTCCAGCACTTCGAAGTTGCCACGGCGAAGCTCGGCCAAACCTTCCTCGCCCAATTCCTTGAAGAGCTCGGATTGCAGGGTCCGCTCAACCGTCTCTTCCTGCTCTTCGGTGAGCTTGCCGTCCCGCAACATGTCGGCGAGGTCCTGCAAGTAGGGATTGGGTGTCCGGTCGTCCTCGTCGATGAGGGGCAGTATCGCCTGCTCCTCGTCCGCGAGCGTGCGACCTATCTCGACGTCCATTTCCTTGGCGCGTCCCATCAGCGCGTCCATCACCCCGTCGACCTTCTCCAGCGCGGCATCGAGCTGGTCGTCACTCGCGGTCTCAACGGTCAGGCCGTCCTTCGCCAGCACCGCGTTCATGTCGCGCTCGACCCAGTCTTGTGCCATCCCGTAGTTGCGCGTGCCGCCGACAGCGATGCGTGCAAACAGGTCCTCGCTGTCCATCCCGGCCTCCTCGGCGCGTTCGAGCACGTCGCGCAGCCCCTCGTCATTGCCTGACTGGAGCGCGGCGATCAGCACCTCGCTCCCCGCCCCCGGCGGATAGGGTTCCTCGAGCTGTTTTCCAAAGCGTGTGCGCAGCTCCGGGTCCGGCACCATCTGCGACAGGTCCGCGATGATCGGCGCTGCCTTGGCCTCGAAGGCGGCGCGCTCGGCGGGGTCCAGTTCCTCGGCCTTGAGCCGCAGCGCCTCTATTGTGCGTTCTGAATAGTCGATCGCATCACCGACGGTCGTGATGTCCTTCATGTCTATCTCTCCTTGCACAAAATTCCACGGCGTACCGGAGCCGAGACCTTCCGCCATGCCACGCATGGCGCGCGCCATGTGGCGTCTGTCCATTCGATCCAAGAGGTCGGCGAGGTTCTTGTAGTCCTTGGCAAAGCCCACCACCTGCGCCTGGGCGATGGTGGATTCCTCGGCGGTCATGACGATCTCACGCGGCAAACGTGCCTCTTCCTTGGCGCGGTAGATTTCTTCGAGACCTGCGGGCTTTTCAAAAATGCCGCGTTCGAGCCGGGTCGTGGCGTCGAGTATGACGCCGTAGCGTTCGGCAATCTCTGCCTGCTTCTCGCGCATCAGCTGTGGCGACATCACACCCTCGGCCCAGCAGGAAAACCAAGTACCATTTTCAATGCCGCGATTATTCAGGATGATATGGGCATGCTTGTGCGCCCGGTCGTCATGGACCGCGAGGACATAGTCCCACTGATCGCCGTATTCGCCGCTCTCGAAGAAATGCTCCGTCCAGTCCATCGCAATGTCTCGGACCTGATCGACCGTCACGTCGGTCGGAAAGGACAGCAGCATGTGCGAGGTGAACCCGAGCTTGGTCGAGCCGCGCCAGGTGCCGGCCCAATCCTGGATGATGTCTTCTTTCTGCTCGCCGGTCAGGACCGCCGCATCGGTCAGCGCGTTGGTCATCGTCGAGTAGGTGTAGACCGCCTTGTCGTTGATGTAGGAGAGCTGCGCCCCGAGCGAGGTACGCGTCTTGCAGCCCCCGGCCCGGATCCGCTTGAAGACCGCCGCCCGGCTCTGGCCCGAGGCCGCCTTCAGCGCGTTGCGCGCCGACATGGACCCGACACGCGCGAAACTCCGACCCTGCCGACGCCCCGCCAGCCGCGCGTCGATCCGCGCCGCAGCCTGGCCCCGGATGCGCTCATCCTCCCAGAGCCGCCCCATGACCGAGGTGTAGAGGGCGAGCGGATCAGCCATTTCGCACCAGCCTCAGACCGCTCCCGATCGCGCGCGGGTCATCCACCAGAACCGCGCTCTCCGCCCCCTGCCCGTCTTCCCTTTGCGGCCACTCCTGATGACGCAGCGCCTGCGCCGCATCCTTCATTCGGCCCATCTCACGGCTCATCGACTGGGCCAGATCGAGCAGTTCGATCAGCACCGCGCGGTCCGCCTCCAAGACCTCCAACCGACCGCGATGCACCGCCTTGGCGAGCACCAGTCCGGCGTCGCTCACGTCCTTCGCTTGACGCCACGCCGCGCAGAATTCGGTGATCAGATCGCGTGGTACATCGAGGAAACCGCACCGTCCGCGCAGCACCGCATTGAGCGCCTGAGACCGGTTGGCATAACCCCGGGCGCGCCACTCCGCGTCGAACGCTGCAAGCCCGGATCGGCTTGCCCGGAACGCCACAGTCTCGCTCGGATCGCGCACCGCGATCCCTTCGCCCGCCTCCTCTTTTGCGAGCCGGTTTACGTGGCGCGGGGAAATGCCGAACGCAACTGCGAGGTCCTTCGCGCTTTCGCCCGCCGCGAAGCGCCGCGCGACTTCGATGCGCTCTTCAAGCTTCAGGTTTTTCGCTGGCCTCGGCACGGGTCAGACCCCTCGGACAAAATGTGCAAACATTGGCCATATCCTGCCAACGTCCTTCTTCTCTCCTTCGCTTATACTTCAATACATCACATTGCGCAATATTACGTTTTGCATGTTTTGTTTTATTGCGGGAATTGAACGTGTGCAAAACCACGGCGCAGCGCGGCATGGAACATGCGCAGTGACCACCGATGGTGAAAATCGGCTGGAGAAAAGCTTCTGGAAGCAGTGTCCGCGCACCGCGTGAAAGCACTCATATCGAGCGTCCGAGCCGGTCTCGGATCAGGTGCCAGGAACACGAAAATGTCCCGCGCGAAATGGCGCGAGTCACACCCTTTGAGGGAGTAGCGAAGTTTCTGAGAGACGGCATCAAAGCCCTGCGGATCCGAGGACCCGCAGGGATGTCTGGGCCAGTGACCCAATCCCTGAGAACGCAGGTCGTCGTAGCAGCTGCGGGCGATCAGAGCCTCGGTCTCGAGGCTGTCGAGGGTCTCGGGATGGGCATCTTCATCGAAGGCGGTGAGGTAGGCCTCGAAGGCCATGTCGGCTTGCAGTTCGGCGAGGTCGATGGATTGCTCATATGTCATGATGTGATCCGGCCCAACGATCGTCGTTGGACGGATCGTGGAAAAGACCGGGGGCATGAGAGCGGGCTGCACCCGGCACAGGGCGGAATGAAATGGAGCACGCCGGGGGCAGGTTTGTTGTGGGCGATGCACCGCAGCGCTCAAGGCGTAAGCCGTCCAGAAACCTGCCCCCGGCGTTGCCGACCGCTCGACCCCGGGCTAGCGATCTTTGAGGCCAACAGGTCGACCGAAAGACACGCGGCGGTGACCCTGACGTCAGACGTTACCCTCAGATGCATGACGTTAATCTGCAGTTTCGTGGCCTTTGGCACACGATGGGTTCGTCGGCCCGAGGACTTCACCTGGCAGGACCGACGCAGGCGGTGGCCTGAAAAGAATATGAGCGCTTCGCTCGCTGGACAGGCTTCCACGACCTCATGCGGACCCGGCAACGATCAGACCGCCTTCGCGCCGGGACGGGCGTCAAGCGTAGTCGCGATCAGCGGGCTTGTCCGCCGGCGGCGGCAGTGTCCATCGGGCAGGGAGAGGGCCGCCTGCTGGCGGCCCATCCTCGTGAGAGGATTTATTAGTCCTGGGGATCTTTCGCGCTCGGTGGGAACATCACCAGCTCCGAGACCGCGACCGGGAAGTCGAGCTTGAGGCTGAAGAACTCCGAGCCGTCCCCATTGCGGGTGTTGCGGAACATCGCGCCCACGCGCTGAAAACGGGTGCGCTCCTGGCCATCGGTGTCGGTGAACTTGACGGGGACGGTGGCGACGTAGTGGTTGGTCATTTGGGTTACTCCTTGTTGCGATGGGGATCTGCAAGCACGGGGTAAGAGGCCCGGTCGCAAGTGCAAATGCGGAGGGTCCGCGGCCCTGCCGTGGAAGCCGTATTTGTGCTTGCCGAAGCGTGAGCTGAGGGCACGAACGGGCCGACCCCGTGCGATCCACATGCATAGCAAAAAGGAGTGACCCGGATGACCCTTGCCATCACGCCGCAGCCACCATCCGCGTCCTCGTCCTCGTCCCGCCGATCCTGGCCGGGGTACTGACGGAGCCCGCCCGCGTGGATGCGATGTTCCGAAACACCACCCGAGGGACGCGCAAGTCTTCAGCCTCAAGTGCGACGTCTCGAGCCTTCGCGTTTTGCGCTGCTGGCGATCCGCGTGAGATGCGCACCATGCCCGGCCCGTACCGATGCGGATGGGCCGCACTCTGACGGACCAGGTAGAACGATGACGGTGCTGGCCGCCGCGAGCTGCTGATCACGCGTGACCGACTGCACGCGCCATGAGACATGACGAAAGGGCCGCGCCAAGCGCGACCCCCTCTCTTCAATCCTGCGACGCCGTCTTCGCCGGGTCCGCAACCCGCATGACCGTCAGACCTTTCGCTTCCGCCTTCTGCCCGAGGTTCTGTGCGACCCCGTTGCGGCAATCACACTCCCAACCTGTCGAGGATTAGTTTCGTCTCAGGCATCCGCTTCAGCGAGTTGCCGATGTGCTCCCGCCAGCGCGGGCCAACCTCCAGAGCAGCGGCATAGGCGCGGGCCAGATCATCAGGGCGATCCTCGGCCATCGCCACAATCAAGAAGGCCGCCTGTTCCCGGTCCTTGGCAGACTTGAGGCTGCCTGCCCCGTCACGCCGCCGATCAGCAACGATCAGTTTGTGGATCGCATAGCGCTCTGGACGCGGGACCTGTACGAGTATGCCGGATCGATAGATCGCCGCCGCATGGATCGGCTCGGCGATCAGGAAATTGAGATAGTTCAATCCTTGGGCGTTCACGCCCAAGGCGGGCAAATCACGGATGGTCTCATCTCCGAAGGCCGGTGTGAGAAACTCGACCAGCTGGCCACTGCCACCCTGGGCCCATCGCCAGGTCCGGCCTTGGTCAAGGGCCGGTAGGGGATCAAATTTGAGCGCCGAGAAGGTCTCCACCAGACCCGGGTCAACCTGATCTTGCAGCGCCACGCTCAGCTTTTCGAACTGGGCGATGTCGATGTCGCCGGTGTTGGCCATACCGCCAATGGGCAGACGGATACCAAGCTCGCCTTCATAGAGGCGAAACGAATTGGTTCCAACGATGGTGCCACCCAAACGGAAAGTCCCGGCTGCCGCCATCGCCGACAGGATGGACCCGGTTGCCCGGCCGGTGGGGGTCATGCCTTCGGCGCGCAGGAGCCGAACAAGCCGAGACCGTTCTGCCTGCCGATCCTTGGCGGTCGCGCGCAGCTCCTCAATCCGGTCGATACGTGCACGCGTCTCGTCGCTGTCTTCGCCGATATAGATGAAGCGCATCTCGGTTCCGACACGGCGGGCAGCGTACCAATAGGCCTTGTCGCCGCGCTCCTTGAGCGTTGGTTTGCCTTCCACACCGGACAAAGCGTCGTCCTTCAGGAGACGCACCAGATCGGTATAGGCGCTCATTGCGATGCTGCTAAGAGGTGTCATGCCAATCATTTCCAAGTTTTGCTTGGCACGCATATACCTATCAAAATGGGAAATTGCTAGGCAAGACAGAAAATAGACGTCAGCGATGTGTGGCTGACCCTTTCAAGACCACCCCGAAGTCCGGGACCAATAAACGCAAAGGCCAGTCCCCCGCGAGGGGCCAATCACACGTGACCGACCGCACGCGCCATGAGACATGACGAAAGGGCCGCGCCAAGCGCGACCCCCTCTCTTCAATCCTGCGACGCCGTCTTCGCCGGGTCAGCAACCCGCATGACCGTCAGACCTTTCGCTTCCGCCTTCTGCCCGAGGTTCAGCGCGACCCCGTTGCCGCCGAAGAGTACAACCCCCGTCGCCGCGAACTTGTCGTCCAGCATTTCGTCGTTGCACTTGAACGGTGCCGCCCGCCCGTGCGCGGACCAGCGCGGATCGAAGCGCGCCTGCGCGATCCCGCGTGCCCGGGCCCACCGAGCCGCAATCATCTCCGCCCCGTGCTTGCCACCCTTGTGGCAGAGAAAGATCTCCTGATTGCGGTTCTGCCTGATCCGTTCGCGAACCTTGTCGAGCGTGTTGAAGATCACATCGACATCGGTCCAGTCGGTGGCGCCTGAGACGATCAGGGGCACCCCCTCGACTTTCGACTTCTCGGCGGTTTCACGGTCGTGCTGCTCGAGGAGCTGCCGTGCTTCGAAGACCGCCCCAGTCTCCTGCGCCCGGACGCTTGCGCGCGACCCGGCTGCCGGGATGAAGGCATGGCCCGTCTCGATCTCGTAGCATTCCGCCGCTGCCTCGCTCATCACCTCGATGGCGCTGACGATCTCGCGCAGCTGCACAAAGCGCGCCTGCGCTTCTTCGAGCGCGGTCTCGGCGATCTCCGATCCGTCGTGGGATTTTGCCAGCGCGCCGATCTTGTCGGCGGTGCGGTCGACCTCCTTGCCGAGAGCCACCTTGCGGCGCTGCAGGATCGTCGCGAGCCCATGGGCCAGCGGTTCGATTTCGGCTTCAAGCCCGGTCCCGCGCAGCTGACCGAGCAAAGCCTCGAAGCTTTCGCGGATGATGTGGTCGGTCAAGATGTGATCCTCGGGGATCGGCAGCTGCACGTCCTTCTCGGTCAGTCCGAAAAGCTCGATGGTCTCGTAGGTGTTTGCGTTGTCATAAGCCATGTCTGGTCTCCAGTGTTCGGTTCCAAGGCCACCACGTGAGTGTGGGGGCATGGCCGAATGCCTGGTTTCCAAATCTGCCCGGGTCAGGGACGGCGCAGCCGCCGGCTTGCCGGGCGCAAAAGTTTTCTGCGCGCAGCAGGCCCCATCGGAAGGTTTCTTCGTAGAACCACGCTAAGGGAGAACGAAGCCTGAACATGGCTTACAGCGTGGCATTTCTGATCGCCTTGTAAGCTGTTGATCTGCCTATGCCGAGGTGTTTTGCGGCCCCGCCGCCCGCTCCGCTGCGCGCGTATCCGCGCTACGCGGGCGGCGGGGGCCCTCCTATGGACAACCACGACAAACCCCCGCCAGGAGAACAAAAACAGCTTGATTGTCGGGATAACATCGAACCAATCGTGCACAGCCTGATAGTCAGACGGCACCCCGCCGAATTTTCGGGCAGAGCTTTCAGCATGATGAAGCGGATGGGCCATCTCAAAGACCCTCGACATAGCTGTGCGAGCATTCGACATAGCGGTCCGCGTGATCGAGGGTGATGCTGTCGTTGCGCAAGTCCCAGGTCAGCGTGCCGTAGCCGCCCTCGTTGTTTTCGAACCCCGGATGATGGTGATAGGCAAGCGACCAGGCGAAGTCGCCAACTTCTGTGACAAGCGCCTCCGGCAGGTTAACGTCTGCAGGCTGCACCGTCACATCCTCGACATTTCCGGAATCGCCATAGCCTTCGTATTCGGCAGTGACCTCGCTGATGCCAAGCGTACGTAGTTGCGCGAGCAGCTCCGTTCGGGATGCCTTCAGCGTGGTTTCGCGCTCTGCACGCCACTGAGCCGCAAGCGCGGCATAGTCCATTTGGGGATTGGTCATGGGTCTGTCCTCTCGTCTGAATTTGGGGGGCCAGGCGTGGTGTTGGCTCGCGCGCGCCCGGAACGCGCAGACCGGTCAAATCCCGATCTGCGACGCCCGCCCGAAAGCCCGCTTTGACTTTTCAGGCGGCTTGTTCTGACGTCATGACGGCTTCCTGCCCCACGATCCGGGCCAGAATGTTTCCCGTGTCGACCCCGTCCCCATGCGGCAGGAATACCCGTAGCTGGAAGGCGATGATCTCGGTGAAGCAGCCGAGGGCCTTGAGGCCGTCGATCATGCCCCGATCCGCACCAGAGAGCTCGAGGCGCATCTCGCCTGCGACCCGGCGACGGATCAGGGTCAGTCCTCGGCCCAGATCGACAGGTACGGTGGTGCCGAGGGCGGCGGTCAACATCTCCTCCGGCGTTTGCGGATTGGAGACGAGGAAGCGGGCGCGCAGTGCGGCCGCCCCTTCCTCGCTCAGCGTGCGCCCGATCATCGCGGTCGCCCCGTCAGGCGTAACCCGGTAGATGCGCTCATTGGTGGTCGGAATATCCCTCCAGATCGGCAGCAACAGCCCGGTCAGCAGGTAGAGCTTGGTCGTGGTGGTTTTTGGCAGGGACGCAGCCTCGGCATCCCAAAGCCGGGTGAACTCGGGCTTGCCGATCTCTTCCCAGGCTGAAGACCCGAACCGTGCCTCTTCAAGATAGCTCGACCCGTTTGGCCGCACCGCCTTGCGCATCAGCGTGACGATGTCCTCGTCATACATCTGCATAGGGCGCGCCGAGATGAGCGCCGCGCGGCCGGAGGCGCGATTCACCATCGGTAGCTTGTCGGGGTTGCGCGATATGGCCTCTTCGGCGCCCAGCACATGCACCGGGTCGGTGACCTCCAGCCCGATGATCCGCGTCACGGCGCCGGATTTCGGGCAGGTCCAGAGATCCTCTGTGGAGACCTGTTCGATCTTTTGGCCACGCAGGGTTTCCACGCCGAGATCGAGCGTGCCTGCCGCACGCGCCCGTTCGGTCTGATCAGCGATCCGGCGCATGAACTCGGCAAAGAGCGCGTTCTGCATGTGGATGGGAAGGGCAAGCACCCGGTTCAGAAACCGCTGGATCGGGGGAAGCTCCTCGAGAAGCACACCGTCCTTGTCGATCAGTCGGAGGGCTGTCCAGTCGGTGAAGCTCTCGTAACTCATCGCCTCGGCGCGCCCGGCGGCAAGATCGGCGAAATACCCACGCAGAGCCGCCCGTGCGATCGGGCTTTCGAGATTGTCCTCCTCGCGGAACATGCCCTGCGAGCCGGTTTCGCGCTGGCCCTTGGTCAGGGCTCCCAGCTGGTCGAGGCGCTTGCTGATCGTCGAAGTGAAACGTTTCTCGCCATGCACATCCGAGGTGCAGACCCGAAAGAAGGGCGCACTGACCTGGGCTGAGCGATGGGTTCGGCCCAGCCCCTGGATGGCCGCATCCGCACGCCAGCCGGGCTCCAGCAGGTAGTGCCGCCGCCGTTTCTGGTTCTTCGCCGTTTGGGCCGCGTGATAGGATCGGCCCGTCCCACCCGCGTCAGAAAAGATGAGGATATCCTTCTCGCCGTCCATGAAGGCTTGGGTCTCGGACGAATTGCTGCTGGCGCTGCGCTTTTCGATGAAGAGATGGCCGTCCTCGGCCTTGAGGGGCCGGACCCTACGCCCCGTGACCTCGGCGACAGCCTCGTCGCCGAACGCCCAGAGGATCTGGTCGAGCGCCGAGGGGATCGGCGCCAAGGCCATCAGCTCCATCATCGCGGCGTCGCGCAAGGCCAGCGCCTCGCGCGAGACCACCAGCGCGCCGTTCGCATCCCGGAGCGGCTCGGCCACCATATTGCCATCGATCTCGACCAGCTTTTGCGCATGGATCGGGAAAGCCTGTTCGAGGTAGCCCAGCACGTAGTCGCGAGGTGTCAAGGCACCCTCGACCAGTTCGTCCTCTGGGTCAATCGTCTCGAGCCGTCGCTTCAACAGGCTTTCGCCTGTCGAGACCACCTGGATGACGCAGGCATATCCTGCCGCCAGGTCGTCCTCGATGGCACGAATGATGGTCGGGGCCTTCATGCCCATCAGGAGATGGTTGAAGAAGCGTTGCTTTGTGCTCTCGAAGCGGGACTTCGCCGAGGCGCGAGCGGCCGAGGCATTGGTCTCGCCCGAGGCGTCGTTGACGCCGGTGGCTGTAAGGGCGGCTTCGAGATTGTGGTGGATCGTGCGGAAGGCGCCCGCATAGGCGTCGTAGATCTCGATCTGGGCCGGGGTGAGCGCGTGTTCGAGCACGTCATACTCCACGCCGTCGAAGCTGAGGGCCCGCGCTGTGTAAAGCCCGAGCGTCTTGAGATCGCGGGCGACCACCTCCATGGCGGCAACGCCGCCGGCTTCCATCGCCGACACAAAGCTCTCGCGGCTTGGGAAGGGGTATTCCGGCCCCTGCCCCCAGAGCCCCAGCCGCGCGGCATAGGCGAGGTTGTGCACGCTCGTGGCACCCGTGGCCGAGATGTAGAAGACACGGGCGCGCGGCGCGGCAAACTGCAGCCGCAGACCTGCGAGGCCCTGTTGGGAGGGTTTGACCCCCCTGCCCTCAGCCGATCCGGCGGCGTTTTGCATGGCATGAGCCTCGTCGAAGGCCAGCACGCCCTCGAACCCCTCGCCCATCCAGTCGAGGATCTGGCTCAGCCGCGTGGTGCCGCATTTGCCCGCCGAGCGCAGCGTGGCGTAGGTGACAAAGAGGATGCCGTCACCCATAGGGACAGGCTGGTCCGGTTTCCATTTGGAGAGCGGCTGGATGTCGGCTGGCGAGCCGCCAAGATCGGTCCAGTCGCGGATCGCGTCCTCGATGAGCGTGGCGGATTTGGAGACCCAGACCGCCTTTCTGCGCCCGGCAAGCCAGTTGACAAGGATAAGCCCCGCGCATTCGCGGCCCTTGCCGCAACCGGTGCCATCCCCGAGGAAATAGCCAAGGCGATAGGCCCGTGCCTCCGGGTCATCATCGGCGCACGTCAGCTTGGTCTGGTCGTCATCGATCGTGAACCGGCCCGGCAAATCACGCCCATGGGCATCATGCGCCATGATGATGGTCTCGAGCTGCGCCTCGGAGAGATGTCCCTCCTCGATCAGCTTGGCGGGCAGGCGTAATTCCGAGCTGGCGGCACCCGAAGGTACGGGTGGCGCAACAGAGGCCATGGCGATGCTCTCGACCAGCGGGGTGGGATGTTCCTGCGCGCCTGCAATCTCGATCCTCTGCGGGCGGTAACGCGCATAGATGTCCGAGACGGGCCTGTTGTCGCGCGGGGTCTCTAAGCTTGCGAAGCTGAGCGGACAGACGGCATTGGCCCGTGGTTTGGAGGTGGCAACAGGCGCAGCGGCGGTCTTGCTTTGGGCAGATGACGGAACGGTCGGCCGAGGATGAGGGATCGCTTCAACCCGTTGGGCCGGGCGCATCTCGGTCCGTGTTTCGGCCACGGCGTCGACAAAAGGAAGGGCTTCATCCAAGCCCCGGACACTGGCGCGGATCATCTCGCCGTCCTCCTGCACCTTGTCGAAGACCATGAGCTGGGTTTCGACAGAGGTGCCGAGCTTGCGGTAGACCTGCCCCGGCATCGTCAACGCCAATCGCGGCGTCAGGAGACCGCAGGCGCGGGACCAATGCGCGGCATCGCGTTCGGGCGTGAATCCTGGCGGCATGATCGCCACCAGCCGCCCACCTGGTGCCAGGCGCTTTGCAGCCGCAATGAGATGTTTGGCAGCGATGTGCTTGTCGCGGGATCGGTCGACCGAGGAGGCGAAGGGCGGATTCATCACCACGACGTCGGGTAGAACCGGCGTCTGCAGCAGATCGTCGATATGCTCGCCGTCATGGCCCGTCACCTCGCCGCCGAAAACCGCGCGCAGGAGGCGCTGGCGAAAGGGGTCGATCTCGTTGAGCAAAAGCGTGGCACCAGCCCGGGCGGCGAAAGCGGCCAGTGCACCGGTGCCAGCCGAGGGCTCCAGAACGGTCTCGCCCTTGCGGATCGCCGTGGCCTGCAAGACCAGCGCCGCAAATGGCAGCGGCGTGGAAAACTGCTGCAGCCTGATCTGCTGCTCGGAGCGGCGGGTTTCCGTCAGCAGCCGCGAGGCAAGCAGCCTTGCAGCGGCGATGTCACCTGCCACGCCGTCCCCACGCAGCAGCACCTGGACAGCCGCGGCCTGCATCAGGTCATAGGCCATGCGCCAGTCCCAGGCACCGCCGGCATCGCTGCCATGGAACGTCTCGCGCATGATACGCGCGAGCGCTGAACTGCGCAGGGGCTGGTGGTCGACCTCCGCGCCGATCTGCGCGAGGGCAGAGGTGAGGTTAGCGTCGGATTCAAAAGGATTGGGGAGCGTTGAGCGGGGCTTGGACATGGGGGTTTCCTTTGGATCAGGGTCTGAGTTCCAAAGGACAAAAAGCCCGCTTTCGCTTTTCAGGGTGACGTAGTCAGACTGCGCTGACCTCCAAGGCTTGGTCAGGACTTGGGTTCGACCTCCCGTTTCGCATCAATCAATGCCTGTGCGGCCTGCATCACCTGAACTTGAGATGTTCCCGTGCATTCCTCCTCCTCCAGCGCGGCCTGCACCTTCGCGCGAAACCACGCGTCATACGAATTGACATCAGCCGCCACGGAAATGCTCCTCGAGCCCGATATCCAGCAGCTTGCCGAGGTCATCGGGCATGTCTGCAACGCGCACAGCAATTGGGAAACGGTGCCCCGTCAGGTCAGGCGCGCATTGCTCCTCTAGCCCGAGGTGCTGCCTATCCTTTTCCGTCTCATTCATTGTGCTTTCTCCGACCGCATTATCAGCCGATGCTACATCTTCGAGCGTGGCGTCGTAAACGATAATGCCAAAGGGTCACAGCAAGCTGGCCCACTTACCGATCGGGCACCGCTTCAAGGGATTTCTCGAATCGCTTGCCTGCCGCTGCAGCTTCTTTCAAGAGCGCGTCGAAATTGTCAGGTGGGTTGCCATCTTCCAGCATCCCTTTGAACGTCGCATAGGCATCCGTCTTGCTGCCGTAGGCGCGCAGGGTCTTGTCGTCGTTCACCCAGGCCACCACGATGACCTTCGCATCGCTGTTGAACCGATAGAACAGCCGATACTGCTGGAAGAATTTCGCCCGGAACCAATGCTTGCGGTGATCGCCGAGTGTGCCGCCTTGCCGGAAGGCGGCGGCACCCGGATCTGCCGGTATGGCCTCGGTGACCAGCTTGAAGATGGCGGCCAGCCGTTTCGTCGGGTTTTTCTTGCGCCAGGTCTTGGGATCGCGTGCCTTACGCGCCTCGACCTCTTCAATCAGCCCTTCGAGCTGATCCAGAAAGAGCGGATGCGCATAAATCGACCATCCGTTTACGACAAGGGGCGCCCCTGCGGGCACGCTATCGCCGCTCATTCATCCTCGAGCGATAGCGGCGCATCGAGATCGACGTTAACGTCTCCGACCAGTGCTGCAAGACGGTCATGCAAAGCCCCATCGAACGCCCGAATGCGGTCCGGATGCGCCTTGATATCGGCCTCGACAAAATCGAGAAAGGCTCCGAGCACGGGATCTTCCTCGTCGCTGCGCACGGGCTCGATATAGACCCTGCCACTCGGCTCGGTGCAGTAACGAATCTGGTCGCCCTTGCCCAGCTTGAGCTGTTTGCGCACACCCGCCGGCACGGTCGTCTGATACCGATCCGTGAGTTTCGAGACATCTTGTGCGAGGGCTGTCATGGCAGTCTCCTGAAGAAAAGGTTCTTTGCTGCCCGCGATAGGTAATGCATTTGCATTGCCTTGTCAAGACAAGCCGCAGCATCTGCTGTCGCCGGGCAGGTCGATGAACCGTCCGGCGCAGGACCTAATTTCGCCCCGCCAGGAACTCCGCCAGCACCGGGCTAGCCGCACCTTTCGCGGAGCTGAGCAGCTCCGAGCCCGCAAGCGAGGCCTTCGACAGGCGTACGAGCCCACCAGTTTCCTCGATGCGGTAGCAGCGGCGCTTTTGCCGCCCGCGCCTGTAGTGGGTCGCGGTGACAATCTGGCAGGTACTGCCATCGGTGAGCGTCACAGGTGCTGCGAGCTTGATCTTGTCGCCTTCCTCGTAGTCCGGGATCGCAGCCCAGTCCTGGCAGCGCTGGCGCCAGGCATGAGCATAGCTGTCTGGGTCTTTCAGCTCGGACAGCAGGGCCAATAGGCTCAGTGGCGCGCGGGATTCGACCGGTCCCGCGCTTTCCTCCATGTCCTTGTAGCCCCAGCAGCCGTCATCATATCGGGTAAGGAATACGGCGGCGAAAGTGATGGAGCCATCCGCATCGGTGACATAGGTCGTGTCTTCGACAGGGGTGCCGTCGATATTTGTGACCTTTGCCGCCGCGTACCAAGTCGAACCCACCTTGCAGGCTTTGACCAGTTCCGTCTTGCGCCTTTCGCCCTCGAAGGTGCACAGCCGAGCAATCTCCGCTTTCTCATCCGCGTAGGTCTGGACGCGGCCGTCGGTGTAGCAGAGCCAACCCATCACGCCGCCCTCCGGTCATCGATTTCCATCAGCGCATCGAGCGGCACGCGGTAGGGCTGCATGGCGTCGAAATCCTCGCAATTGCCGCAGTTCTGCACGATCGCGAAGGTATCGCAGGCATCCTTGAGGATGACCCGGAAGGTGCCGCCGAGGCCTGACGGCACCTCGTAGGTCCCGCCGATGAGATAATCCGAGGCCCGGCGCACGAAGACGCGGATGCTGTGGCCATCGGTGGCGAGCCGGATCGCACCCCGCCCCCGGTCGATGAGCACCTGCACGTCATCCAGGATGTCGGTGTAAAACTGGCCGGTCAGATCGCGAAACGCCATGCGGCGCTGCGCCATCCAGTCGGTGTCCCGAAACGGGTTCATGCCGTCGGCGAAGGCGAAAGAGGGATCGGCCTGTTCGGTGGTGACGATTCGGGTGGTCGTGCCATCGATGCCGTTTGAGCGCAGATGCACACCATTGCCGACGATCAGGATCAGGGCGGGCCTGTCCACGGGCCCGTTCCAGTTGGGCAGGAAGGTTTTGCAGTCGCGCGCATGGGCGATCTGTGCCGCAACAGCGGACGCAGAGAACTTGAGAATAGCCATGAGGATGTCTTTCGGTTGGGTGTGGGAGGGTCGACCCGCGCGGGGAATGCCTCGCGCGGGTCGCGTGAGGACTCAGGCCGCTTGCGCGACCTCGCTGTCAGGCTCGGGGGCTTCCGCAGCGGGCTCCGCCTCATCACAGGCGACACCGGCGGTCTGCATCATGGGCGGGCACCAGGCGGCCACGGCAGCGCGCTGCGCGTCCGTGAGCGTGGCGAAGGGCTCGGCGAAGAGCTTGTCACAAAAGGCGACGATCTCCTTCTTGCTCGACGAGGCCAGCGTCACCGCCTCCTGGGCGAGACCCAGATCCTCGCCGAGGATCTTCAGGAGCCAAGCCTTCTTGAAGCGATTGAAGAGCGCCGCATTCGGCGTCCAGTGGGCGCGGATGTCGGGCATGATCTCGATCTCCAACGCATGCATCAGGCTGTCGCGCTGGCGGTCCCGCGCGAAGCAGGACTGCGTGGTGCTGGCGGTTGCAAAGGCGACGAGCTTGGCCTTCTCGCCTGCCTCCAGCGCGCGGAACGCCGCGAACTGATCGGCGGGCGGGCGGGTATCATCGAGCCACGAGAGGTCCAGCGCATCATGCGCCGCCGCCACCTGCTCAAGCGAGGTCTCGTCGATCTCGTCCATCTTGGCGTGGTTGCGGTATTCCTTGCGGGCATCGATCTTGATCGCCTGCGTGACACTCATGCCGCTGGCCAGAACGTCGCTCACCAGCTTGAAGAGCGTCAGATCGAGCGTGGCCTCCGGATGCAGCGCCATCGCGGCGCCGAGGGCCATGGCCCGCTCGGTCTTGAGGTCCTCGGCCAGCGAGGCCGGGTAGGTGATTTCGCCCGGGTCCGGGGCCTCCTCCCCGGTTGGGCTAGCCGAGGAGCCGCGCGCGCCCTCCTCTTTGACGGTGTCTTCCGGGCGGACGAGACCAACATGGAGCGTGATCTGCCCACCCTGCCACGAGGCTATCACCCCAGATCGCGCTAGGTCCTCGGCGCTGTAGGCCTCCTGCAGGTCGCGGGCTTCCTCTTCCAGAGCGTCGACGCGGTCGTAAAGGGCATTGTAGGCACCGTCCTCGAGCCCCTCGTCCTCCATTTCGAGCTGCAATTTCTCAAGCTCGGCGGTGATTTCATCCACGCGCTTCTGGGCGGCCTCGTCGGGCTCGATCGGGCCGGGATAGACGCGGCCGTAGTCGGCCATTGTCGCGTAATCATACCGCACCATCGCATCGGCCCAGGCAAAGCCCAGCCTCGTGCGGGCCTCTTCGGCAGCCGCACCGAGCTTCTCGAGCAAGATGGTCTCGACCAGTGCTGCATCCTCGAGCACGGAATGTTCTTCCAGAAGATCGGCCGCGACGGCGCCGCCCCGCGCCTCGTAGTCCGCGCGCACGAAGGCCCCGATATCGTCGCTGACCTGCACGCCGCGGGATTTGAGCGCCTGTCGAACGGTATAGGCCTGCAGATAGCCTCCGTCCTTCGTGAGCGCCTCGAAGACCTCGCGCTGCGCCTCCTGGCTCGGGTGCTCGGCAAAGGCTTTCATCGTGTCGAGCGTGATCACCTTGCCCCGTGCCGCGGCGCGGATGTCGGGGTGGATAAGGCCATAGCGCAACCGGCCTTTCACGGCGGCCACCGTGGTACCGAAGGTCTTTGCGATGGTCTCGGGCGTCTGGCCGTCGACCTCCATCATCCGCGCGAAAGCCTCGAACTCGTCGATTGCGTTCATCGGTGCCTGGGTGATGTTCTCGGCAAGCGACAGCGCAGTGGTGACGTCACAGTCGTCAGGGACAAGGCGGCAGTCGACTTTGGTTTTCGCCATGAACCCCTTGGTGGCCTTGTCGGCGACCAGCTCCTTCAGCGCAGCATGGCGTCGGCCACCGGCGAGGACAGCATATTTGCCGTCAAGCTTCTGGACCAAGAGCGGCTGGAGCAGGCCCAGCACAGCGATGCTGGCCTTCAGATGCGCGATGTTCTCGGGATCATAGGTTTCCGGCGCGTTGCTGCGCACATTGGCAGGATGCGGGACCAGATCGCCGATGGCGACGGTGAGAGGGGCAAAGCTTGTGGTCATGGGATATCCTTCCAGGTGGGTGAGGTGTGGCCCGCGCCTTCACGCGCGTAACCAATCCCCGGCTTCAGGGATCACCACGACAAAAGGCCCGCTTCCGTAATGGGGCGGGCCTCTGTCAAGGGTTTCGGGCAAGTCAAAAATCCCGGCGAAGATCTCATTCCTCACCAAGTTTAAGACACAAATTCAAAAGCTTACTTTTCCTTTTTCACTGCAACCGCACATCAGGACTGAGGGACACCCCCTACCCGGGCTTCGTTCTTCCGTCCGTAGTCAGCCTCATAGCTGCCACTCTATGCCTGGTCCAAATCTGGTCCTGGGTGCCCATCTTTCCCGCGTATTCAGCATTTGCTGATAACTTGCGGGCCTTCGGCATCTCCAGGAACCTCGTCCCGGCAAGGGACCTCGACGTACCTGTCATGAGGCGCAGCTCAACCCTCCGCTCTGAATTGTCCTTGAAGCTTCCCGCTCATGCAGTCGCGCCGGAGTTCTGCGTGTAGCGGAACGGCGTGCCGTCTATCCACATGCGGTGCAAGACGACGCCAATGCGTCGAGCAAGTGCAATCATGGACCTCTTCGCTCCACGCCTGTGCGCTACTTTAAGTGCCCAAGATTGCAGCCAGTTCGGGGCACCACGGTGCATCAGGATCATCGCTGCCTGATACAACGCGGTTCGAAGCCCGCGATCACCGGCTCGCGTGATTTGTCCAACGATGTCCATCTCTCCGGATTGCGTGCGCCTTGGCGTAAGCCCCGCCCACGGTCCGACATCCTTCGACCGCGCAAAGCGGGTCGGATCATCAATCGCAGATTTGACTGTCAGAGCGACGATCGGACCGACACCCGGCATCGTCATCATCAAACGGCAAACATCGTCGTGTTTTGCCAGACCCGCGATTTTGGCATCCAAGTCAGCCAACTCGGCGCGCAACTGGGAACGCGCGCGCAGAAGAGCCTCAGTCGACGCGGACAGGATCTCATTCTGCTCAACCAGTTCCCTCACCCGGGCCTCGTACCTAATCCGGGTGACATGCCCCAGCTTCATGCCAAAGTTTCGCAGAACACCCCGCATCGAAAGCTCAAGGTTGATGATGGCCTGCTGAACTGACTTGCGCGCCGTCAGCAACGCGCGGATTTCCTGGGAGGACACAGATTTGCGGTGCACGGGCCTGTACCATCCCATTTGAAGCAAGCGCGCAATGCCCTGGGCATCGCGCCTGTCGGTCTTGATCGGCATGGCTTTCAAGGCTGCCTTCACCAATCGTGTTTCCATCATGACCACGTCAAAGCCAGCTTCTTCCATTCCCTTGCTCAGCCATTGGGACAAAGGTCCGGCTTCGAGCCCGATCGCATCGATCGAATATGACAATGACGCTATTGCACGTACCAATGCCTCAGGCTCGCTCTCCGCCTGTAATTCTTCAACGATCCTCCCCTGTGGCCCCAGCACACAAATCGCAGTGCTTGCCAGAGATACATCCAATCCGATAAATACATTCATGTCGTTGCCCTTCTATTCTTAGGAATTGAGGCGCAGGAAAGATACGACCTCGTAGACGCGCTGCAGGCGCATCAAGGGCAACGGCACTTCAGATCATGCTGACAAACAAGCGAAACGTGCTCGATTCGCCGAAAGCCCCATTACGGCATCTTTCCCTTTTGAGGGGCAGCGGGCCTTCATCGTCTCAGATGTCAGGGGGGAGGAGTCCCCTCCCCTACCAGTCGCGCGCCAGCATGATGGTCAGCACGCGCATGGTGGTGGCAGGATTGTCCGGGGTCTCAGCCCCGTAGCGGAAATCCGAGTCTGCTTCATAGAAGTTTCCATGCAGGAGGTTGCGCGAACCGGATAGGTTGGGCGCAGATTCACAAAACGGGAGATTTCCAAGATGATGACACCATCTATTGCGGCGACCTGCTTTGTCGCCATTGATCTGAGCAAATCGAAATGGCTTGTGGCGCTTGATGCGCCGCAATTGGCCAAGATCAAATCCGTGCGTTTGGACGGGTTTGATACGGCAGGACTGATTGATCTGGTTCGAGCGACCGTTGCGGAGGCGAGTGAGCTTTGCGGGCCTCATCAGCGACCTATCGTCTGCTTCGAAACTGGATACGATGGTTTCTGGCTGCAGAGGCTGCTGTCCAGCGAAGGGATCGAAACCTTGGTTTTGGATCCGACCAGCTTTCTCGTGAACCGCAGAGCCCGCCGGGTCAAAACGGATCGCGTCGACGCCGAAGGCATGGTCGTTCTGCTGAAGAACTACTGTTCCGGTGATCGAAAGGCATTCCGAACTGTGCGCGTCCCGACCGTTGCTGAAGAAGACGCCAAACGCTTTCACCGAGAGCGCAAGAGGCTGATGAGCGAGCGCACTGGCCACATCAATCGCATTCGTGCCCTCCTCGCGCTGCAAGGCGTCCGGCATATCAATCCAGCGATGGTCACATGGCGCAAGAAACTGGATGGCCTCGAAACTGCCGATGGCCGCCCTTTCCCCGATCAGCTCATGCGCGAGATCGTGCGCTCTTTCGAACGCTTGGAACTGACGAACAAGATGATCAAGGCTCTGGCGGAGGAACGCGACGAAGCCCTTGCGACTGAATCGGAGCGGTTTCCTGAACACGAGAAGGCCGTGCTGCTCGAAGGGCTTCGCGGTGTTGGACGACACAGTGCGATGCTCTTGTCCGCAGAGGTGTTCGGGCGAGAGTTCAAGAACAGGCGACACCTGTCGTCTTACCTTGGCCTGACGCCCAGCCCTTATTCCAGTGGTGATGTCGAACGAAGCCAGGGTATCAGCAAAGCTGGAAACCGACCGGCGCGCACCCTCGGGATCGAACTGGCGTGGTGCTGGCTGCGGTATCAGCCTCAAAGCGCACTCGCGCGCTGGTTCAGAAAATACACGGCTGAACACCCGGGAGTGAGAAAGAAAGTCGCCATTGTGGCTCTTGCCCGCAAGCTCATCGTGGCCTTGTGGCGATATGTGGAAACGGGACTTGTCCCGTCTGGCGCGGTTCTGAAGGCGGAGGTGTAATACGGGATACTGAAACTTCAGAATAACGCGCAACGCCGGATGGTTGAGTGACCGAGAAGATTGATGGTCTTCACAAACCCTGTAGAAGTTTGGTCCCAACCAAGGCGGCTCCATTCCGGGAACGTGAACGGAAATTTGGTTCGGGCAGCACGCCCACCGTATGCAAGTCGATGCCACTGGAGTGAGCATAATCGAGGAGCCAAACCAGCGTTGCACAGAAAGAAAAGGACTTGAAAATGTAATTTCCTCATGCAGATCGATTTTCCAGAACACGGTCTCGCCCCGGATCTCGACCGCGCCAAAATCGTGCCAGCCTTCCGTGTCATTCTCGGGCTCGAATGTATCAATCGCACCGGTGGCCTTCACCGCCTCGGCCATGAAGTCATCACCAGCCTCCATGAGCGAACGGGTGACATGCATCCGGCCCTGGATGGGCTGGGCGGGCGGCACTCCAAGGCATGCGAGCTTGCGAAACGCGTCGTTTTGCGCAGCGATCACTCTCGGATCCGGACGGTCTGGCTGGGGTTGAACGGTCATGGACATGGGGATCTCCTTTGAGAAGTTGAAACACCCTTCTCAAAGCCCGCTTTTTCTTTTCTGCCTGGCGAAGGGACCGAAGCAGAAGGTGCCCTACCCGAACAGCCCTTTGGGTCTGTAATTCGGGTTGGGGATGGTTTCGATCCAGCCGCCCTGTTCGATGATGCTCTCGAGCGCGGCCGAGAGCGGATAAGCGCCCTCAGACGTGCTCCACCAATAGGCACCGCGCTTGAAGGTGATGATCCGGCTAGCGGCCGTCGTTGAAGCAGGCCACCCGCAGCGTCTTGAGTTCCTTGCATGACATGCGAGTCTCCGTTCTCCGTGTGGTCAGGCGGCCTCGGCACTGCGCCCTGCCCTGCCCGTCTCCGATCTGGCGATCAGATAGTCGCAGGCGCGCTGCGCATCCGCGGCGTGCTTGAAGATCGCACCCTTGTCCGACCGAAGGACGCGCAACCAGTTGTGGAGGTAGGCGGCATTCATCTCGAGCGTATGCGCCGTGAAGCCGAGCGTCTGACCCAGGAACACCGAGGTCAATTCCGCGACGATCTCCTCGCGCGCATAGGACGTGTTGCCAAACTTCGAGAACCCGAAATCACGGTTCAGTCGATGGGGGGCCTTCGTGGCATGGGCCAGCTCATGGGCCCAGACCCCGTAGAAATTGCGCGGGTCCTGGAACCGCGTGATGGACGGCATGTAAACCTTGTCCACGGGCGGCAGGTAGTACGCTTCCGTTCCTGTGAAGACGGTCGTGATGTCGATGGCATCGAAAAACGCCTGCATGTGCGGGATGGGCTCGGACGGCGGATGCTCGGGCACGGGCTCCGGGTCAGGGTAGAAACTGTCGGGCAAGCCCTCGATCTGGCAGGCATTGAACACGCGGTAGGATTTCTGGAAGCGGAATATACGGGCTTCCTCGGAGTGATCATCCCCGTCGCTGCGGTCATGCTCATCTGCGCCCGCGTCTTTCCTGCTTTGACCGTAATAAACGACGACAGCAGACTTCTCGCCCTTGCGGACCTTTGCGTCCAACGCATTGGCTTGCGGCAACGTCATCCAGAAGGGAGAGCTGTGGCCCGCCATCACGGTCCGCATCGTCAGCAGGAAGTTGTTCACTCCCTGGTAGGGTTCTCCGCCCACGCGCAGGGGACGAGAGCTGCCACCTGCGGTCCATGGCTTGCGCCACGGCAGGACGCCGCGCTCAATGATACGGATGATTTCGTTTGTGATGGCCTCGGAGGCATCGAATTTGGGCGTGCGGGATCGGGCCATGGCTGGCCTCCTTTCGTGTGGTGGTGAGAGTAAGTGGTGATCAGGCTGACTGATGGGACCGCGGATCGTTGAGGATCCTCGCGCCGAGCCCTTCGACCATGTCGATGTAGGTGGTCAGCAAGACGGACCTGCCAGGGCCCAAGGGTTCAGGGTCGACCGATCCGTTCTGTGTCACCCGCGGCAGGTTCGCGAAGGCGATAACATCGGTGACGGGTCGGATATCGATGAACGGGGTCCCTCGTGCGACCGCAAGAGTGGCCAAGGGAAAACGCTCGATCGGCGCGAGGGTGGACACGATGGTCCAACCAAGATGGATGAACGTGCCGCCCTCTCCGCAGATCACATGGGCATTCGGCAGCTTCGCCGCCTGCCTGAGATAGCCGAGATCACGCAGGACGGTCTGGCGTTCGAGCCGCTGTGCCAGCAACGTCTGGCCAGTTCGGCGGAGTTCCTAGTGCCGCCACCACGAGGCAGCGGTCGCGCGCAGCACGCGTAAGACACCTGTTTGCATTGGAATGCCCTTCATCAGGAACGGCAGACCGGAACCCGGCCCGGACCCATCCGAGGGACTCCAAAGGCCCTCATCCGTCAGTCACAAAACCCGAAGAACACTTTCTCTTTTTCCGGCCCCTTTGGGCACACAACAAAACCGAAAAGCCCGGCCCTTCTGCCGAAGCCATTGATTTCATGCAGCAATTCTAGATCGGCAACCAAGATCGGCAACGCATATCGGCAAAACCTTGCTTGAAAATACGAAATGTGTTTATTTTTCAATTACTTTGCAAACATGGAAGATCGGCAAAATGCTGGAAACACCCGCCAGGATCGAACCCTGCTTCTTCGAGGAGCATATTCCTACAGAACTGGCAGACCTTTCGGTCGACATCCAGAGGGAAGCCACCGGGCTGGGACAAGGGTTGCATCCTGACAGCGCAGCCGAACTTGCCGATCTCGTCCGTGTGATGAACTGCTACTACTCCAACCTGATCGAAGGACACAACACGCGCCCCCGCGACATCGAAAGGGCGCTGGCTGGTGCCGAGCTTGAGGAAGAAACCCGCCCTCTCGCCCTTGAGGCCCGGGCGCACGTGATCGTTCAACGGGCCATCGATGAGATGCATCGCATAGGCACCCTGCCCCGTCCCACATCAGTCGAATTCCTGACTTGGGTCCATAAGAGCTTCTACGACGAGATGCCGGATGAGTTTCGGGTCATCGAACATCCCGACGGCACACAAGAGCCCATCGTTCCGGGACGTATGCGCCAGGATGACGATCGGGAAGTTGCGGTCGGGCGCCACCTACCTCCTTCATCGTCGCGCATTGCGGCATTCATGGACCATTTCGACAAACGGTTTCAGATTGCGGCGCGGTCTTCGAGCGGACGTATCATCGCGATCGCCTCTGCACATCACCGGCTGAACTACATCCACCCTTTCCCGGATGGTAACGGCCGTGTCAGTAGACTGATGTCTCATGCCATGGCCCTCACAGCGGGGATTGGTGGCCAAGGGCTCTGGTCCGTATCACGTGGGCTGGCCCGCGGGCTAACCGATCGGGGCGAGTACAAACGAATGATGGATCTGGCCGACAGTCCACGCCGCGGAGACCGCGACGGACGTGGGAACCTGTCAGAAGCGGCATTGAAGACGTTTAGTGAATGGTTCCTAAAGGTGACGCTCGACCAGATCACCTTCTCAGCAAGATTGTTCGATCTCGGCGGATTGGACCAACGGTATCGTCGTCTCGTTGCAGATACCATCGATGACAAGCGAGCGCCGGAACTAATCTCGGCGGTTCTTCGGCATGGCGCACTGGAACGTGGCGACGCGCAGATTGTGCTCAAGACGTCCGAGCGTACTGCTCGCAACACGCTGAGTAAACTGACTGCCGCCGGATACCTGACGTCCGTCTCGCCGAAGACGCCAGTTCGGTTGGCGTTTCCGTTGGATTATCGAGAGCGGCTCTTTCCAAACCTCTTTGGAGACGGTGACCTCCCACAATAACTTTAGGCATTTAGGGTGTAATGCCTGGCCGCCGATTTCTTCCATGGGCGGCCAGATTTTCATCAAGGCTTGCTCGTGTGTCACTTGTCCACCGTGGTGGACATCTGCTGGTCTGAGATAAACTGAAGAACCACCACGCGCCGCTAGGTGCGCTTGGACAGTTTTGGTTGCCACAAGCGCCGCTTCTCGTTCGAAGTCCACCGCGGTGGACATTAGACAGTTCGCTCATTGGTTTCGGAAAGTCGCTTGATCAAAGCTAATGGATCAAATTGGTTTTGCCTTTGACCCAGGGTGATACTGTGAAAATACGCTCCAAAATCCCTGATGCGTTTTCCAAGCTGTAGCATGATGAAGATCGCGCATGACGCTTTCTGAACTCCTACAGCATTCTTGGCTTTCTCGAAAGTCTCTGGGTGAATGCCCATCATGGGTGCAAGTGTTCGAGCATGGTTTTCAATGTCCAACCAGTTTCTAAGTCTCTCTGTGGAGAACGATGTCGCTTGATCGCAGACTGAGGTCAGCAAGTCTGGTTTCAGGGCCTCAAGGCCTATGTTGCTATCTAAATCTTTTTTTTCTTCTTCAGACTTAGATTGATGCCGGACAGTTTGTCCGTCATTGGCGGGCAATTCCATAGTTTCAGGCGGGTCATCCGGGGTAGACAAACTCTGGCATTCTGCATCTGTATTGGCGAGCAGAGCGTGGTATTCGGGGAGGCTCAGCTTCCTGCGTAGAGCTTTCCGTGCGTGGTTGATGAATGCGTTGCTAGGATCGTGCTCTTCCAAATGGGCGAGCTTTGTAAGGATCTGTTTGCGGACAAATATCCGATCTCGCCGGTTATTCTCCATCTCTTGCGCGATGGCTATAAGCTCGCTCGCACGTTGGAGCAGGGGGGTGAGAGACAATCCATAACTGATGCACTCCCCGCCGGATGAGCGAACGCGGTAGCGCTTTCGGTTCGAGCTGTCATTGCGCTTGATGAATCCGAGTTCAACGAAGCGGTTGATGTGCCTCCGGAGTGTCCGTTCGTCGATTCCGCCAACGCGCTGGCAAAGTGAATTGTTAGACGCAAAAACCGTTTCGCCATGGCCAGGTTTCAGAAAACTGAGCATTGCTTGAAGTGTCTGTATGTGGCCAGGACGTAGACCAAACACGCTGCGTGCATCTCTCAGGGCTCTGAAGATGGTCCAGACGTCGGCTTCAGATGGGGGAAATGAGCCGCGGGTTGCATCAGCACCTGCGGCTTCGATCGAGAGTTTTGTAAATGCCATGGCTTGTTCACGACGACCGTTCGGCCCACAACTTCCCCGTCTCTTTCCTCGAATTTTCGCGGAAAAAGGCAAAAAATATCAGTCCACCGAATCGGTGACTCTTGACCGGTATGCTGGAGGTTGCTACATCAAAGATGCTAATCAGATGATGAGGGCTCTCCAGGGGAAACTTTGGGGGGCTCTTTTCTTTCGGGTCTTCGCTTTTCTCCTCTGCTCGTGTTGCTCTGTGTGGCCTGGGTTAGGACCCAGAGCCTCTCTCATTCCGCCACTGTACGAAGAGTTGCAAAAGCGTAGCTTCCGCGTGCTCTTCGAGCCATTGGCCGAATTCTGGATTGTCCTTCTTGGTGACCTTGAGAGCGATCGCCTTCTCATCGATTGTCAGCGTGCCCAATGAATTGCCGTTCTCATCATTGATGACCGAAGTCAGCCCACGATTGGGCGGCTTCTTGTCGCTACGTGCTTTGCTCGAGCAAGCCGAATAGACCGCTTGGAACTTTTCGGAACTAGGAGTGTCGTCGGGCAGGGCGGCGAGCGCCTCTTTGGCGATGTCCACCAAATCTACCTTCACCGACAAGGCAGCTAGATCACCCCACTGCCGTCGTCCGATCCCATGTGCTGGCCCGATGAGTTGAACAAGACCGTCTGGCAGTTGTTCTATGACGACCCTGTGGTTGGATACGCCTTGCCGGGTCAGACCTAGAGCATCTTGAATGACACCGGGTTTGTACCCGGATTCTTGCATCTCTTTGATAAAAAGAGACTTTTCTATAAAAGACGGATCAAGCCTGAGGTTGTTCTCCTGGCCTTGAGCGATCAGAGATGCGTCATCGTCCAAGGTTCGAACAATTGCCTTGACCGTTCCACCGACCTTACGGATCGCCGCAAGCCTGCGGCGGCCGTAGATGATGCGGTATCTGTCCGGTTGGGCTGATGGACGGACCATGATAGGCACTTGTTGGCCATGCTTGCGAATGCTCTCGGCCAACTCATCGATACTGGAATCTTCCAGTACCAACCGATCGCGCAGCCCATCCATGTCAATCTGATCGGGTTCGATATCGCGAATCGAGTTTGCTGTGATCTCGCGCAAAGAGTCGCGCAATCCTCCAACAGATCCCGGCAGCTTTGCCGCTTTTAGCGGGGTAGGGGAGGGGGCTCCGCTCTCCGTCTCATTCCTTGGAGGCTGGTTGAAGATGTTTCGGGCCATCAGCGACGCCCCCATGCCATTTGGATCGTCTGCTCTAGCTCATCGCCAACGCCATTCACGCTGGTCAGGGCGCGATCAATTGTCTTTCTGATGAATTGGCTTGGATCGACTTCGTAGACGGTCTGCTGGGTCATTCCCGCGTCGGAGATCGCCGTAGACTTCAGCATCGGCTCTGTCATGACCTGACCTGCCAGAATTGATCTCAGGTAGCCTGCCATTTGGGTCTGCGGACCGTCCGACGGTTCATATCTGGTAATCAGGAACTTGACAAAATCCCATGTGACACGCCGACCGATGGCTTCCTCCACGGCCTTGACCGTTTCTGAAGCAAGCTTCAGGAATTGGCTCATGGATGCGATGTCAAGCATGCCAGGTACCACGGTAACCAAAAGCCCCGTCGAGGCTGCCAGCGCAGTCAGGGTTAGAAACCCAAGCTGAGGCGGGCAGTCGATCAGGACGATGTCGTAGTTTGCCTCAACCTCTTCAAGCGCCAAGGCGAGGCGCTCTGCAAAGATGGGCTGTACGCGACGGGCGAGAGCGTTTGCGGTCTCGGTTTCGTACTCCGAGAGCATCAAACCGGCGGGCACCATGTCGAGCTTATGGAAGTAGGTCTTTTGGATGACGTTCGAGAGAGGAACTTGGTCCTCATATCTCAAAGCATCATAGATTGTGCCGCCATCGGCGAACTCAAGCTCGGGCCGAAAGCCGAAAAACGTGGTCAAACTTGCTTGCGGATCGAGGTCTAGGACCAGCACGCGGTAACCGCGCAAGGCATACCTTTGCGCAAGATGAATCGTTGCAGTAGTCTTTGATGAACCGCCTTTGAAGTTGACGACGGATATCACCTGGAGACGATCGCCATCACGTCGACCTGGGCGGTAGCTTTCTGCGTTCTTTCCAGTGCGTCCAAGAACATCGCGCAACTCATCAATCTCTTGGGCTGTGTAGAACCGGTGTCCGCGGTTGTCTGTATGCACTTCCGGGAAGCTGCCGTCCTTGTGCCGGTTGCGCAGGTTAGATGTGCTTACGCGCAGGAGGCCGGCGACTTCGGTGGAACTGAAGCGGCGTAGGGACTTTCGTTCTTCGGGTTCGAAAGCGATCTTCATCTGGCGATCCAAAGACTCAGCCAGATTGTCGGCAAATGCTCCGATATCGGAAGAGCCTATGCCTTGCGTGTATCCAATGTTACGATCATCCATGTCCTGCCGCCCACTCTCGGCCTCTGTTGAGGCTCTTAGTCATTCTGACGGTGTACAGCGTGTCTGACGCGTTTTGCCGTCAGAATGGGAATGCCACGATCCAGTGAGTCCGGCAAGAAGAATCTAAATGTAGTGTGAAAGTTATCCACAACACCTATAGGTGTTGTCGTGTAAAAAACTCATCAAGTCATTGATATAGATATATTAAATGCAGATCTAACCAAATCGAGCCGCTACTCTGTTGAGTTGGCACATTAGCAGCTAACCCCAAGCAACTAATGGCACTTTCTGCCTCCTGCGGAGTTTTCTCCCGGTGAAATTTTTTGGATTCGGGTCAGAAGCTACATCTGATTTTGGCTCGATTCGTACGGCATGAGGCCAAGTCGTTCCGCCCGCTCCAACAGCATTTTCACCGAAGACGGCTGCCATCTTGTTCGGCCACGAGGCGTGCGTTCGCGCATAGATTCCAGCCGTTCACAGATCGCTTGAAGCGTGATGTCGGGATCTGCGCCCTTGATGCCAGCAATAATGGCGGGCAGTCGATCGTCCGTTTCGCGGCGCCCGGCGCGGGCCAGCACCTGGGTAGGCAGGAAGCCGTCGCGGACATAGGCCTTCACAGCGCGCAAGAGACGGCTTTGGGTCCAGCGACGCGCCTCGGGCAGGGGGCCGTTGATAATGCGCACAACGTCTTCCCAGGCCAAGTCGGGGCGCAACCGGCGCACATGGGGCACCCAATCTTGTGCCGTCTCGTTCAGACGCTCCATGTAGCCGTCTTGCCGCGCGAGCCGCACCTTGCGTAGCGCCGCTGGATCGCGGGCGCGTAGGCCCGGGTTCCCGCCGACCCGGCCCTTAGTACGGGCACTCGCCAGCCCCGCCTTGGTACGTTCGCGGATCAGCGCCCGCTCAAACTCGGCCGCGGCGCCCAGAACCTGAAGCGTGAACTTGCCTTGCGGGGATCCGGTGTCGATCGGGTCCTGAATGGAACGAAAGAACGCCCCCTTGGCCTCCAGCCGTTCGATCACCTCCAGCAGATGTGAGAGAGACCGCGCCAGCCGGTCGATCCGAACGACAACCAACGTGTCGCCGCTCTGGACACGTTCGAGTACCCGCGCAAGCACCGGACGCGCGCGATTGCCGCCAGAGCCGTGTTCTTCGAAGATTTCGGCGCATCCCGCAGTTTGCAGGGCCTCAGACTGGGGCAGGGGGGTCTGATCCTCTGTGGATACGCGCGCATAGCCTATCAGGGGCATGAAAATCAGCCGTTTGCAATTTCATATACCGTTATTAAACGACCGTTTGTAAACGAATGCAATGGCGCTCTCTGTGGCCTTGCTCAACGGAAAACCCTTGGTTTCCATAGGCTGAGCGCGACTAGAGAGCCCTCGCCGACCATCACCCGCGCGTGCTATATAAGGAGCGCGGGCGTACTCTGACAAAACCCTTGGGTAACGTGCAGAATTCCAGTATTTTGCACATATGAAGCCTCAAGCGCCTGCGTTGCATGATGAATCGNCCCTTGTGGCCCCCGCCCCCCCGGCCTATGTCTGGGCCATGTCAACAAGAGGTGCTCTCATGCTCAACCTGCCGTTTCCCGTCCGCGATGCCAATGCCAGCTCTGGCAACAGGAACTTGGGCCAACTGCCGGAATGGGACCTGAGCGATCTCTACACCTCTGAGAAAGCCCCCGAACTCAAGCGTGATCTGGACTGGCTGCACAGCGCCTGCGCTGAATTCGCCACCGATTACGAGGGCAAGCTGGCCACGCTCGACGCGGCGGGCCTCTTGGAGTGTATCCGCCGCGACGAGGCGATCAGCACCACGGCGGGGCGCATCATGTCTTATGCAGGGCTGCGCTATTACCAGCTTACGACTGATGGCGGGCGGGCAAAATTCATGTCCGATTGCCAAGAAAAGGTGACGAATTCCACCACCCCGCTGGTGTTCTTCTCGCTCGAACTGAACCGGCTCGACGAGGGCGCGCTGACGGCGATGTATGCCGAAAATGCCGATCTTGCCCGCTACAAGCCGGTGCTCGACCGCATCCGCGCCATGAAACCCTATCAGCTGTCGGATGAGCTTGAGAAATTCCTGCATGATCTGGGCGTGGTGGGCGATGCGTGGGAACGGCTCTTTGACGAGACCATCGCCGGGCTGACCTTTACCGTGGATGGCGACGACCTTACTATCGAGGGCACGCTGAACCTTCTGACCGAACAGGACCGCTCCAAACGCGAATCCGCGGCGCGCGAATTGGCGCGGGTGTTCGGCGAGAATATCCGCACCTTTGCCCGTGTCCATAACACGCAAGCCAAGGAAAAAGAGGTGATCGACCGCTGGCGCAAGATGCCCACGGCGCAGACCGGGCGGCACCTGAGCAACGATGTCGAGCCGGAGGTGGTCGAGGCGCTGCGCAATGCGGTTGTCGCGGCCTATCCCAAGCTCTCGCATCGCTATTACGAGCTCAAGCGCAAATGGCTGGGGCTGGAGCGCATGCAGGTCTGGGACCGCAACGCGCCTCTGCCGATGGAGGCCACGCGCCTTGTCGATTGGGACGAGGCCCGCGATACGGTGATGGGCGCCTATGCCGCCTTTGATCCGCGCATGGCCGATCTCGCGCAGCCGTTTTTCGAGCGGGGCTGGATCGACGCGGGCGTGAAACCGGGCAAGGCGCCGGGTGCCTTTGCCCATCCAACCGTGACCACGGTGCATCCCTATGTGATGCTGAACTACCTTGGCAAACCGCGCGACGTGATGACGCTTGCCCATGAATTGGGCCACGGCGTGCATCAGCGTCTGGCGGCGGATCAGGGCGAATTGCTGTCCTCGACGCCGCTCACTCTGGCCGAAACCGCCAGCGTTTTCGGCGAGATGCTGACCTTCCGCCGCATGCTGGCAGGGGCGCAGACCCAGGCCGAACGCAAGGTGCTGCTCGCGGGCAAGGTTGAGGATATGATCAACACGGTCGTGCGCCAGATCGCCTTCTACGACTTTGAATGCAAGCTCCACGCCGCGCGGCGCGAGGGCGAATTGACCCCCGATGACATCAACGCCCTCTGGATGAGCGTGCAAGCCCAGAGCTTGGGCGAAGCCTTTGATTTCATGGACGGGTATGAAACCTTCTGGGCCTATATCCCGCATTTCATCCACTCGCCCTTCTACGTCTATGCCTATGCCTTTGGCGATGGGTTGGTGAATGCGCTCTATGCGGTCTACGAAGAAAACCCCGACGGCTTTCAAGACAAGTATTTCGATCTGCTCAAGGCGGGGGGCTCCAAGCATCACAAAGAGCTTTTGGCGCCCTTCGGTCTCGATGCCTCGGACCCGGCCTTTTGGGACAAGGGGCTGAGCATGATTTCAGGCATGATCGACGAGTTAGAGGCGATGGAGGGCTAAGCCGCAGGCCTCAGAAATGAGTATTTAAGCCATAAAGAAGCCAAAAGTGGCTTTCATCTGGCCCAAAATACCTCGGGGGGCACGGGGGGCAGAGCCCCCCAACCTTTCACTTCAACTGGCTGTCCTTTGATCCACGCCGGTTGATGCCGCCGCGCGGTTGATGCGCCGCGTCGCGCTCTTGCTGGCAGTCGATGCAGAGCTTGACCCCCGGAATGGCCACGCGCCGCGCCTCGGGGATGGGTTCTTCGCATTCGGCGCACTGGGTCAGGCTCTCGCCCTCTGGCCCACGCCGCGCCTTGAGGCGCGCCAATTCGTCGGAAATCGACGCCTCGATCTGTTCGCTTACCGCGCCGTCGCGCGCCCATCCACCGGCCATGTCGCCTCGCTCCTCTGCCGGGGTCAGTTTACGCCTTGCGCGCGTCCCGTCAATTCCGCGCCGCTCAGGGCAGCAAAACGCGGGGCTTGGGCAGGCTTAGCGTCATATCGCGCACAAACTCGCCGCTGATACCGTTGGTGCCAGCCATGATGCCACGCAAAAAGTCGATGGCGGCAGGCGAGGTCACGGGCACGAAATGGTTGAGGCCAGAGCCATCGGCCAGCGCGGTAAAGTCGATCACCTGAACATCGGGGCGCTGCACCTTGTCGGCGCGGTCGATCATGCCAAGGCGCGGCTTGCGTCCGGTGATAAAGCCCGAGAGCGACAGGGCGCGATCGGCCTTGGTGATGAAAATGAGGAAGGGCTGGGGCAATTCGCCAATCGCCTCGGCCTGCCGGTCGAACACATCGGGATCAATATCGGGCGACATCAGCACCACGCCGCTGATCCGGCGCAGCAAATGGCGGTCTTCGCTTAGGGCAATACTGCGCAGCGCCTCCATCACAAGGCTTGATCCCATGGAATGCGCGAGCAGGAACACCCGGTCGCCCGGCGCGCCCGTCAACTGGCGCAACACCTTTTGCAGATCGTCGCGCGCAAAGAGCACCGAGTCGCGGTCGTAGATATAGCCGCGCGGGTCCCCTGCCGAGGGCCAGGAAAACAGCACGCCGGGCATGGCCGTGTCAAAATCAGTCTGGATCTGGGCCAGCCGATACATCGCCTCGGAGAGGGTGTTGTTATAGCCGTGCACGAAGAGCAGCGTCTCGCGTGTTTCGGGATGGGCGCGGCGCATCGCGCGTTGCATGGCCGCCGCCCCGTCATAGACTTCGGTGCCCGTCACAACAAAATCGGTGGCGGCATCAGGCGGGCCATCGGGCCATTCGATCTGCCCCGGCGTGTGGGTCGGGGGCACCGACACATCCGCCCGGAAGAACCGCAGACCCTCAGGCCGTTCTAGCCCAAAGATCGGCCCGGTCTGATCGAGTTTGCGCCCCGTCGCCACATAAACGGGCTGGATCGTGGCGGCGGGGTTGGGGGCCGCGCGCTCTGCGGTGACGCGCGGGGAACAGGCGGCAAGCAGCAGGATTGCGCCGCCCAGCATCGCGCGCCTGACACTCTCTGCCCAGTTTACACCCTGCCCCATACCCTGCCTCACACGCTCATGTTCGGCGTGAGAGATACGCGCAAAGCCGCGCGCCGCCAAGAGACCTTAGGCCGAGGTCAGCATGCCCTTTTCCTGGGCCAAGGCCCGCATCCGCTTTTGCAGCTTTTCAAAGGCCCGCACCTCGATCTGACGAATGCGCTCGCGGCTCACGTCATATTCGGCGCTCAGATCCTCGAGCGTCACGGTCTCGTCGCTCAGCCGCCGCTGGGTGAGAATGTCGCGCTCGCGCTCGTTGAGCACATCCATCGCCTGCACCAGCAATTCGCGCCGCGCATCCAATTCATCACGCCGCTCGTAATCGCCGGCCTGATCGGCATCCTCATCCTCAAGCCAGTCCTGCCATTGCATAGAGCCTTCGCCCTCGGCCCCGACCGTGGCATTGAGCGAGGCATCCGCACCCGCCATACGCTGGTTCATGCTGATGACTTCGGCCTCGGTCACGCCCAGATCTGTGGCGATCTTTTTGACCACATCGGGCCGCATATCGCCCTCTTCCAATGCGCCGATCTTGGCCTTGGCCTTGCGCAGATTGAAAAACAGCTTCTTCTGCGCCGAGGTGGTGCCCAGTTTCACAAGGCTCCACGAGCGCAGGATATATTCCTGAATGCTGGCACGAATCCACCACATCGCATAGGTCGCCAGACGAAAGCCGCGCTCGGGGTCGAACCGCTTGACCGCCTGCATAAGGCCCACATTCGCCTCGGAAATCACTTCGGCCTGCGGCAGACCGTAACCGCGATAGCCCATGGCGATCTTGGCCGCGAGGCGCAAATGGCTTGTGACCATCTTATGCGCGGCTTCGGTGTCCTGCTCCTCGGCCCAACGCTTGGCCAGCATATATTCTTCTTCCGGCTCCAAAAGCGGGAACTTGCGGATTTCCTGCATATAGCGGTTCAGCCCGCCTTCCGGGGTCGGGGCTGGCAGATTGTTATAATTTCCCACGCTGTCGTCCCTCCTGATGTTTGCATCGTTAACATTCAACTAGGTATGCGCTACTGTCCTTTCAAGACAGCCGTACATGACTATCTTAACGCGCATCTAAGGTGTTTCCGTCGCTGCACCCGTATTGTGACAGGAATTCACAAGATATTGCGCCGCTGTCATGCCCCGCGCAAGGCAGAGAGGAGCGCCAGCATATCCTGAGGCAAGTCCGCCTCGAACCGCAGCGCCGCGCCCGTTCCGGGATGCACAAAGCCCAGAACCGCCGCGTGCAGCGCCTGACGCAGAAATTCCTGCGCCGCCGCGACACCCGCAGGCAAAAGCGCCTTTTCCTTGAGCTTGCGCCGCCCGCCATAGACCGGATCCCCGATCAACCCATGGCCCGCATAGGCCATATGCACCCGGATCTGATGGGTGCGGCCGGTCTCTAGCCAACACTCCATCAGCGCGGCAACGCCGGGCGTGCCGAAGCTCTCGATCACCCGCGCCCGCGTCACCGCATGCCGCCCGCCCTCGAACAGCACCGCCTGCCGCTGCCGGTCGGTTTTGTGGCGCGCAAGGCGCGTGGCGATGCGCAAGATATTGCCGGGCTCAAAGCTGATCCCCCGCAGGCCACGCAGGCGTGGATCGCTTGCCTCGGGCACGCCGTAGACCACGGCGCGATACTGGCGCTCGACGCTATGCGCCTCGAATTGCGCCGCAAGGCCCTGATGCGCGGCATCCGACTTGGCCACCACCAAAAGGCCGCTGGTCTCTTTGTCGATGCGGTGGACAATGCCCGGTCGTTTGGCCCCGCCCACGCCCGAGAGGCTGTCGCCACAGTGATGCAAAAGCGCATTGACCAGCGTGCCCTCGGGGCTGCCGGGGGCGGGATGCACCACCATGCCCGCAGGTTTGTTGACGACGATGAGATCGTCATCCTCATAGACCACCTCTAGCGCGATGGCCTCTGGCGCCATATGGCTCTCGCGCGCCTCGGGCACGACAATCTCGATAAGGTCCCCCGCCTGCACCCGCGCCTTGGCCTCAGACACGACCGCGCCATTGACCCGTACGGCCCCCTCTTCCAGCAGCCGTGCCAGGCGCGTGCGCGACAGCACCGCCGCCTCTGGCACATCGCGGACAAGCGCCTTATCAAGGCGCTGAGGCGGATCATCCCCGATCCGGAAAACAAGCGGGTCCAAGCCCATGAATGACAACTCTCCGCCGGTCAGCCCGGCCACTTTGAAGTTTCTGGCGCGGTTGGTCACGCTGTTGACCGCCACGATGGTTGTCGGCCTCATAGTGATCATCGGCCTCTTTGTCACCCGCTTCTGGGGCGAGGATAGGGGCGCGCTGTCCTTGCCCGACAGCCTGACCCTACCCGAGGGCACCCGTGCCACCGCCTTTACCCAAGGGCCGGACTGGATTGCCATTGTGACTGAGGACAATCGCATCCTGATTTACGATCGCACAGGCAGCACGCTGCGGCAAACCGTGAACATCGAGACGCAGAATTGATACGTTTGGGGGGTGGTGCCGCACCCCTGACTGGACCAAGGGCGCATTGGACCCACGAAGCTATCTGATAACAGCCTTTTAAAACTTATTCAGGTCATCCGTGTTGAGTGTCCCTGAGAACTGACCGGGCTGCGCTCAATCCCCGACCGCGTTTAACGGCTCCAGCAGATCAGCCTTGCTCGGAAGGCTCTCTTTGGAACGAAACAGAATAACCCATTCGGCTGTTCCCTCTGCCTCTAATTGCCCTGAGTCTACGGTCCCGAAGCGCTGAATGAAGAACGCCTTCACAATCTCGGCGGCGCGCGGGGTGCCCGCCGGTTTACCCAGATAGATGAAATCCGCAACATCAAAGCCCATCCGCGACAGCGTCTCAGATGGGGGCACGGGCGACGTCACCACCCCCCACCGCGTACCGTCAGAGTCGAACTCTTTGATGGCATAGAGGAAATCGTATTTGATCTGCTGAACGCTGAACCGCAAAACCGGATCCTTTCAGGTTAATTGGTGCTCACCCGGAACCGAACGTCACCTGCGCCGCCTCGGTGGTCCTGCATCCATTTCTCGACCATCTGATGCCCACGGTGCAGCTCATCTGGCGTCATCTCGGACACGAGACCTTCAAGCATGCTGATCGCGCTGCCCGCGCCGTGCTGAGAGGCCAGCGTCAACCACAAAAACGCCTGCTGACAATCCTTGGCCACGCCAAACCCATTCCTGTAGCTGAACCCAAGCCGCGCCTGCGCCGGGAAATACCCACTTTCGGCAGCCATCCGGTAATACTTGGCCGCGGTTTCGAGATCTTTGTCCACAACCTTGCCCGCAGACAGAAGCGTGGCCGCATTGAACTGCGCACCGGTGTCACCGGCATCGGCGGCGCGGCACAGCCACATCAGACCAGTGCGCGCATCTTCGGTCACGCCGTCGCCCTGAATATACATCACGCCAAGATTTGTCTGCGCCTGAACACTGCCCATCTCGGCGGCCTTGAGACAGCATTTGAACCCCATCTGCTTGTCAACCGCGACCCCGTCGCCATTCATGTGCATGACTGACAGCCAGAACCAAGCGGTCGCATCGCCAGCTTTGGCACAGTCATAAAAGAGGTCATAGGCAGCCTTGAACTTGCCAGCCTCGTAAAGGGCCACCCCATCCATAAGGGTGTCGCCAAGTTTGCCCGAAGGCTCTTGCAGGGAAAGATCGGTCATATCAGATAATGCTCCACGTTGCGGAAAATCGGGATGTCGCTGTCGACCTGCGGCATCTTCACAAAACGCGAGATGAGCGCGTTATGCGCCCACCACGCGGCGATCTGATCCTGCGTCTGATCAACGGCACAGTCCTGGACGCGGTCGCGTGACGCGCTTGACGGGATGCTATCCTGAAGCGCCTCTGCCCCGGTTCCGGCATGCAACAATTCTTTGTGCCAGAACGCCAGACGTTCGGCATCGAGCGGACAGTCCGAGAGGATCTCTATCCGGAACAGGGTTTTCGTGATCGCCGTGTGCTGAAGCGTGATCGCGCAGGTCTCGGCCCCTTGCGTGAGCAGAATGAGGTTGGGAAAAATCCATTGAACCGCGATCTGCGACCCGTCAGACGCGGCTCTGCGGCCCTGCATGGCACGATCCGAAGACGTCAGCATCTCGTCCACGCGGGCCAACATCTGGCCCGAAAACTTCCAATTGGCGTCAAACTCAAGCCATTGACGATGCGCCCGCACGGCATCGGGCCGCATTACCGGCACGGGCAGGGTCAGATCACCTGCCAGATCACTGTCGGCGCCGCCCGGGTCGATGTTGAGGAACAGCAGATCGCCAAGCTGTGCCACGTGAACCGGATGCAGCCGCTCAGGGCGCAGGCCCAGATATTGGTACTTGATGCGGGTATTGTCCGGCCCCTCTCCTGTGGTAATCGGGCCCCGGTCGCGGCTATAGCCGCAAGAGGTGAACGAACAACTGGTGCGCTCACCCTGCTGGCATTGCGTTGGCACCATGCGGCACCCGCCATGTTGCGCCATATTGAACCGTGCCTCTAGGCTGCCATCCTCCATCCGTTGAACGTGGACGCCGTGATAGCCAAGGGTAAAGGGCAGGATATCGCCCTCTGCAGGAATTTCATGGACCGTACCGACAGACACCCAGTCTCGGGTCCAGATGGCCTCGTCTTCAAGGTAGAGAAACTGAAGCGAGCGGTAAGCAACCCGGGGCAGACCGATTGCCTCGCCAAAGGGTCGGCGCACCCTGTCGAACACGCTTGGGTCGCTTAGGTTCACGCCCTCGTCGCGATAGCCAAGGTCAGGTCTGCGTACCATTGGTGCCTCCGGTTTTTGGGTGGGCTGTCTAAAGGTGGGGCCGGCGCACGCAGCGCCGACCCCCTCTTGCGTTACTCTGCCGGGACCAGATCGGGGTTTCCGGCATCGCCATCCGCACGGCCCCGCGCCCGGATCTCGGACTTGGGTGCTGCGGGCAACGGACCATCGACCATGAAGTGATCCAGCACATTCTTGGTCAACTTGGAGATATTGTTGTCGCAGTTGTTCCAAGGCAGTGAGCCGCAATAGGCGATTGACGAGAACGAGAAACATGCGCCCCCATTCGGCGTTTCGTGAAAGGCGATATCGCCGCGAACGCGCGGGTGCGTCGTGCCGTCAAGCCCCTGCTGGTTAAAGCCGAAATCCTCGGTCACCAGAAGATACGCCTCGGTATGACGGCCCGCCGATGTTGCCACCGTCAGCGTGTGGGGGGGCGAGCCGAGGGTGAAATCGACGATGTCGAGTTCAAGACCGGCAGCACCACCGCCCACAAGCCCGAAATTGCCCAGCATTTCGTCATAGTCGATCCCCTCGAACGCCCAGGATACACGGGGGTTGTTGCTTTCCGGGGTTCTTGAGAAATAGCTCGAAACGTCGAACCCTTCTGACGACATGCCCACACCCGCCACTGAGTGCAGGTAGCGGCCACGGAAACGCCACATCCCGCCCAGCTCGCCCGTGCCCGCGTGATAGTATTCACCGGGATCGGCGCGCCATGTACGGATGCCGGATTCGCAGCGCCGCATCTCTGTGATGACACCACGCCCCTTGTCCTCGTAGGCGGGATGGAAGGAATGGACCCAATACCAAGCATCCGCGCCCATATACATCAGCCGTCCACCGCGCTGCGTGTAGTTGTGCAGCGCATCAAGCTGGGTTCCCGAGTTATGCTCGGGATGCGATCCGGTGATGATGACATTGTAGTTTTCCAGACGCGCGAGCCCGTCATAGGTGATGTCTTCATCGGTGATGCAGTCGTATTCATACCCCATGGTTTCCAGCCAGTAGATCAGATGCAGATCTGCCGGGTATTGCCAGGGGGCCTGGGCCAGGAAGTGGTCATACTTGGGCCGGTTGCTGAGGATCGGGCGCAGGCGGGACGAGAAACAGATGCCGGTGCCGTCGGTATGCGTGTCATAGATCGAGCCACCGTATTCGCGGTGCTCGGCCAGAAACATGTTTTGATGCTGCATGATGGGCACGCGGTAGATAAACAGCTCCGCCGCGCCCGCGTTACAGGCGACATGTTCGTTGGCATAGGCCATATAGCTGATCGTGGGCACCATGAAGGCGATCTTGGACTGCTCCTTGCCGATTTCCGGGACGACCCAGAACGGCACGTAGTCCTCATCGCCGTCAGCCGTCGTCAGCTTGGCCGCGTAAGAGCGGCTCTTGCAATCGGCGGGCACCTGCCATTCGAAATCGACCTCCCAGCGCGCATCGTCGATATCATCGTCGTGAAAGCTGATTGCCGCGTATTCTTTTGGGGCTTCCTTCCAATCAAAGACGGTGCCGCTCCAGTTGTGGCCGGTCATGCCTCGGGTCGGCAGGTTCACGAAATCGAGGTCCAGACGATAGGGGCCGAAATCCTTGCCTTTGATCGTGTCAATCCCGTGGGAGAAATCCCACGCCGCAACGATCACCTCTGACAAGGCACCGGTCGGGCCAGAGTTGCGGCGTTCTGTCAGGCCCGATTGCGCGCCCAGTTTCATCGTCTCGATGTCCTGACGCGACAAGGCCTTGGAGCAGATGCGCGGTGCTTCGATTTTGCCGTTGTACTTTCCGGCCAGAACCACACCAGCAGGCACCGAAGACTGCGCGGTCGGATCGTCCGATAGGCATTCGGCATAGGCCGCAACAGCGGCAGGGATCGGCAGATGCTCGATTTTTTCCGAAATCGTCTTGGAGACGGGCGGGATCACCGGATCAAGCGCGTAATGCACCTGCGGCTCGTGATACAGGATCAGCTCGCCGCTTGCCGCGTCATAGGTGGCGGCCACGAAATGCCAGGCGTGATCGCGGACAGGCTCTGGGCTTTCGAGAGTGACGCCGTTCACGCGCACCTCGACATGCCCCTTCGCATTGAGAAACAGGCCGTACCCCTTGCCGCCGCTCCACTTGGTGACCAAGGCCTGTTCGCCATGCTTCCAGTATTTCGGATGCGTCTTGGGCGCGGTTGGCCAGATCCAGCACTGAAGTGTGAAGCTCTCGACGCGCAATTGCTTGCAATCGGCGACATAGCCGTAAGATCCGCTGTGGATCACCTGCTTGCGGCCGGGCACCGTGATGTTCAGCCCCCCCGGCACGGCTTTTTCGATAAAGCCGGGACCGCGTGGGTTGGTGTCGCCGTTGATCATCTGGACGATTTCGGCCTTGAATTCCTTGGGGCCGTCGCAATTGATCATGAATTTGATGGTGCCTCCGGGATGCACCCCGAAAGTGTCGGCATAGCCGGCAAGTCGCATAGCTGCAGACATGTTCTTTTCCTCTTATGGCTGTCTCACAGGTGGCCTGACGTCTTGTCAGCCCCCTGCCGTTACGATGGTTTTTTCCTTTGGCCCCTGTCCGGGTGGGATCAGGTGACAGGCCAGTTGTCGTCGCGGTGCTTCCAGCCCTCGCGGTAGTGCTCGGGCATGCCCGCAGTTTCCGGCAGCTCGTCGAGGCGCATCAGAAAGATGGCGTGCTGCGCGTCCTGCTCATCGGTGAAAACACGGTCATCAACAAACTCTGGCGGCACGCCGCGCACACCCGACAGGCGACCGATGCGCCATTCCTTTTCGACCTCTGTGCAGATGATGATCAGCTTGCCCGCCGTGGATTCCCCGCGCATGCGCAGCAAAACCCGCTTTAGCAACGGATCGTCATGGACCCCGCCCGAGACAACCGTCGTATCTCCGGGGGTTTCACATTTCAGGATCGAGAATCCGGCAACGCCTTTCATCGACTCCGTACATTCCAGATGCGCTTTGATCAGCGCCTCTCGCTCCGGTGTTCCCTTCTTTGGAATGGATTCCATTTTTTTCTCCCTTGGTTATGTGTGGCTTTGGTTTTCAAACGGTCATGTGGCGGTCGACCATCTCGTCGGTGAGGTCGGAAATGACGCCGGATTCAACGATGCGCCCGTTGTCCATCATCACGAATTGATCCCCCAGATCGCGGGCCACTTTGATATGCTGTTCGGACAGGATCATGCTGATGCCCATCTTCTTGTTGAGCATGCGCAGCGTCTCTCCGATTTCGGCCACGATATTGGGTTGGATGCCTTCGGTGGGCTCATCCAGCAGAAGAATTTGCGGATCCACTGCCAGCGCGCGCGAAATCGCAAGCTGTTGCTGCTGCCCACCCGATAGCTCACCGGCGCGCCGGTTCAGGTTTTCGGCAAGGTAGGGAAAGAGATCCAGACAGATCTCTGGCACCTTGCCACTCCGATCTGCCTTGGCAAAAGTGCCAAGCAGGATGTTTTCGCGCACCGTAAAGTTGCCAAGGATCTGACGGCCCTGTGGCACATAGCCCAGCCCGTATTTCGCCCGCTCATCGGTGCGCGCCTTTGTCAGGTTGGTGTCCGAGACGGAGAGCGTGCCCGTCATTTTGTCGACAAGACCCATGATCGTGCGCAAAAGGGTGGTCTTGCCCACGCCATTGCGCCCCAAGACACACATGCAGGTGCCCTTGGTCACGCCGAAATCAATATCGCGTAAAATCTGTGTTCGCCCGTAGAACGACGACACCTTTTCCAGTTGCAACAGCATCAGTGTGCATCCTCCGTACCAAGATAGACAGCGCGCACGCGGTCGTCTTTTTCGATTTCCTCGATGCTGCCCTGCGCCAGAAGCGCCCCCATGTGGAGCACGGTGACCACGTCAGCGATCTTGCGCACAAAGCCCATGTCATGCTCGACGAGGATGATCGTATGGGTGCGCTTGAGCTTGTTGAGGATGTCGACCGTCAGCCCGATCTCGTTCTCGGTCATGCCGGCCACGGGTTCGTCGAGTAACAGGATCGCCGGATCCTGCATTAGCACCATGCCGATCTCGAGCCATTGGGTTTCGCCATGTGACAACAGCCCCGCCTCTACATCGAGACGTTTGGTCAAACGCACCTGCTGGGAAATCTCGTCGAGTTTCTCGGCGCATCCCTTGGCCCGCATCGAGAACATGTTGCGCAGCGCGTTCACTTCGCGGCTATAGGCGACCTCAAGGTTTTCACGCACGGATAACCCCTTGAGCACGGCAGGAATCTGGAACTTGCGCCCGATACCTTTGCGCGAAATCTCGTGCTCTCCCTTGCCGGTGATATCATCGCCATTGAGATAGACCTTGCCTGCGTCGGGTTTCTGGCGGCCACTGATCAGGTCGATCATGGTCGTCTTGCCCGCCCCATTCGGACCGACGAGACATTGCAGCGTGTTTTCCGCCACATCGAGGCTGAAGCCATTGATAACCTTGTTCCCGCCGAAACTTTTCTCGATGTTCACGACCTTGAAAAATCCGCCGATCATTTCAACACCTCTTTCCCGTCGCTGAATTCAAGGTTGGCGTGCTCGGCCTCCATCTTCAGCTTGGTGGTCCGCCCAAGAAGCGTTTCGACCAAGCCCGCAAGGCCGCCAGGCAGGAACCGCACCACAAGGATGAACGAGAACCCGAGGATCAGTATCCATGTGCTGAGAAACTGGTCGCCCACATAGCTTTGCGCGCCTTGAACCGTGAAAGCCCCAAACATCGCCCATATCAAAGAGTTGCGGCCCCCAAGCGCCACCCAGATCACAATCGAGATCGAGAACCCAACTTCGAATTGCGCGGGCGAAACATATTGCGTGAGCACCGCAAAGCAGCAGCCTGCGATGGCCGCGATCAAACCCGAGAGAGTGTAGACCAGCGTTTCGTAGATCGCGACATTGTAGCCAAGGAACCGGACACGTTCCGGATCGTCCTTGAGGGCGCGCACGATCAGGCCAAACCTGCTTTGATTGATAAGCTTTGCCGCCACAGTGCATGCCGCCAACAAGGCGAAGACGAACCAATACGCACCGCTTGAATAGGGGTCGATCTCGGTTTGGTCCAGCTTGAGCGAACTGGGCGGCGAAATGCCGTTCACGCCATTGGTGTAGGGTTGCAGATCAACGAAGATCGTCGCAAAGGCGCTGAGCGTTGCCAATGTCATGATCGCAAAGAACGGCCCCGACACGCGCGCCGTGAACATGATCCCACCAAAGATCAGGTAGAACACCGTTGGCACAAAAAGCGCGAGGAAGATGCCTGTCGAGGTGTTCTGGAAAGGCTGCCAGAGCAGCGGCAGGCTATCCAGACCGTTGTTGAGCATGAAAGGCGGGATGGTGCCATCGGCCTGGGTCTGCATCTGCATGGTCATCGCCATGCAATAGGCACCCAACCCGAACGCTATGCCCTGACCCATGTTCAGGATGCCACCACTGCCCCAACACAGGCTGATCGACACAGCGAGCATTCCATAGACACCGTAAATCGCGAGTTGATTCAGGAGGAACGCGTCGTTTGATATCAGGGGCACCGCGCCCAGAACCGCGAGAACGGCGATGTAGAAGAGCCATTGCAGCGTCTTGTTGTGATATGCGTTATGGGTCATTTTTATCAGTGCCTGTCATAAGATTATGGTTTCTCTCAGCGACGCTTGCCGCTTGCCGAGATCAGTCCTTGCGGGCGGAATCTCAGGAAAACGACGATCAGCACAAAGATCAGGAACTTGGCGAAGGTGCTGTTGGTGATGAGCGCGAAGAAGGATTGCAGCTCGCCAATCGCAAGGCTTGCAATGGCGCTTCCCAAAAGCGCGCCGCCGCCGGTCACAACCGTAAGGAAGGCCTCGACAACATAGCCCATGCCCATCGTCGGTAGAACAATGTTCAACGCGCCGAACAGGGCCCCGGCAACACCGGCAAGCCCGGCCCCCAAGGCAAAGGTAAAGGAATAGACCTGCCCCGAGTTGATACCGAAGGACGCGGCGATTTCGCGATTTTGCGTCACGGCTCGGATTTTGATCCCGAAATCCGTCTTGTAAAAGATTAGCCAGACACCCGCCGCAAGCACCAGCGCCATGAAGATGATAAAGACGCGGAACACCCCAAGGCTCAGCCCGCCAACTTCGATATTCGACGACAGAAACTGTGGGATTTGGACATATTTCGGATCACTGCCAAAGATCAGGCGCGTTCCCTGAATAAGCACAAGAGACACCCCCCAGGTCGCGAGCAGCGTATCGAGGGGACGATTGTACAGATACCTTATGAGGGACTTTTCAATCGCAAAGCCGATTGCGCCCACCACGACAAAGGCGACCGGAATACATAGAAAATACGGCACGCCCATAAAGGTTTGCAGCGCATAGACCGTGTAGGCGCCCAGCATGATGAATTCGCCATGCGCCATGTTGATCACACCGGCGGTTCCGTAGATGATCGTCAGCCCAAGCGCCGCAACAAAGAAAATTCCGGCAATGCTCAGCCCGAGAATGAGCGAATTGGCGAAAGCAATAGACGAGATGTCCATTTCGTGCCCCCTGACATGAAGTAAGGATCGGTATGGAAGGCGTGGTAGCGGGTGCGTCCCGCCACCACGGGTCAGCATCAGATAACGTCGGTCCGAACAGTTCCGTCCGGTGCAACAAGACCATTCGCCTTGCACGTTCCGATATCGGGATAGATCGAGTACGGATCAGGAGCGACATGCGCATCCGCCTGCTTGACGATCTTGAAGCTGCCGTCAGACTGACAGATGCCAATCTTGGGAACCAACCAAGTGTTGAAGTTGTCTTCATCCACCCAGGTTTCGCCTTCTGGCGAGATATCCGCGCTCAGCTTTACGCCAGCGCAGGCATCGCGAACGCGGGCCGGTGTAACCTCTTCAAACCCGTGTTCGGCGATGGCCTTTTCCATGGCCGCTTTGAACACATATGCAGAGTTATAGGTCTCGGACATGTTGTAATGGGTGACACCGTTCTTGCCGTAGGGGCTTGAGAGGAAGCCATCGACGAATTTCTCGTTCGTCGGATTGTCCAGCGCCATGAAATACGGGGCAGACAGGAAGTGACCAGCACCGTATTCCGCGCCCATCGCCTTGGTTTCGATTTCACCTGTTGTCAGCGAGGCAATCGGCATCTTTTCCGCATCGAACCCAGCCTGCTTGAACTGGCGGTGGAAGGCGATGTCAGACGCGCCCACCACGGTCGAGAAAATGAAATCAGGCTGCGCTTCGCGGATCTTGTTCAGAACCGGCCCGAACTCTGAATCCCCAAGCGGGATGTATTCCTCACCCAGCAATTCGCCGCCCGCGGTTTCCAGCCATATTTTCGCGTTCTTGTTCGACTCTTTCGGCCAGACATAGTTGGAGCCGACAAAAAAGACCCGCTTGCCGAAGTTTTCGACCATGTAGGGGATCAAGTCTTTTGAGTGCTGGTTGGCCAGCGGACCCGTGCAGACGGTATTCTGCGTGCATTCCGCCCCCTCGTAACAGGTTGGGTAGAACAGCAGGTTGTCACGCTGCATCACGATGGGAAGGATCGCCTTGCGGCTGGCAGAGGTATAGCAGCCGAAAATCGAAATAACCTGATCACGCAGGATAAGTTCGCGCGCCTTTTCAGAGTAGACACTGAAATCGGATTTGGCGTCGATGATCACTGGCTCGATCGGAGAACCGGCGATGCCGCCTGCCGCGTTGATTTCGTCGATCGCATATTGCATGACCAGCGTCGAGTCTTCCTCTGGCACCGCCAGACCGCCCGTAAGCGAGAACAGAACGCCGACCTTGATCGGCTTACCCTCGGTCAACGTGGCACCCCAAGCGCCACGCGATTTGGGAATCCATATTCCCGGTGCCGCGAGTGCGCCCGCCATTGCCGAAGTCTTCAGAAATTTCCGTCTGCTGAATTTCATCTTCTTGTTCCTCTCTGTGGGTTTTTCTAGCTTGCCGGCTGGTTGTTTTTTTGCCGTGCAATTACAGAAATTTGGCAACCATCCCGAAGCATCGTCAAGCAATTAAAATTAATAAGGGGAATATTTTATTCCTATAGAGAAAATTTTAGACACAAGTCTTACTGCCCCGAAGGACTGCCCAAATTTGTGAAAAACTGTCTAATTTTAATGCGTTACGTGAACTACATCGGACTGAACTTTAGCGCGAAATACCGAGCCTGTTTGATGCTGATCGGGTGATTCTCTTGCTGCGGTGACAGGCCGCTTTCCAGGTTGCAAAGCTTGCGCGTGGAATGGCCTGCACACCCTACCGACAGGCAGGTCTTTACAGGTGCGAACGGCATTGAAAGGCGGTGCATCCGGGTCATCGTGTCATCCTCAGGTAAAACGCCGAAAGGGTGCTTGGCAGAGTTGCGATGTCGGTGATCTGGGCGCAGGATTTGCGCCCAAAGATCTCTGACTGGCGCTGACCGGCATCCGGGCCTAGGGCCACGCACACAGCGTCGATCCCTTGACTGCGCATGGTTTGAACAGCGCGTCTTGCATCCGCGACCAGATACTCTGGGTCTGCCACATCAATGTCAGACGGTGCGCCATCAGTGACCAAAAGAACAAGTTTGCGATACCGCGACACGTCTTGCATACGTTGAGAGGCAAAGCGCAGCGCAGCGCCGATGCGCGTTGAAAACCCCGGACGCAGCCCGGCCAGTGCCCGCCCCGTTGCCTCATCCAAAGGCGAGCCAAATGTCTTGATCGGGATCACACGGACATCATGCCGTCCCGCCGAGCTGAATGCCGTGATGGCAAGATCGTCACCCAGTTGCTGCATCGTGCCAGCAAGGATCGCTGCGGCATCGCGTTCCATATCCAGAATGCTTATGCCCGGCGCGGCAAGGTCCGCTGTTGATTGTGAAATATCCAGAACAAGATGCACCGCAAACGACCGCTCTGGCGGCAAGATGCAGGCGTAGACCCGATCATCTGGTTGCCGCGCGGCCCGGATGGCGATCACCGCATCAACGGCGGCGTCAAGATCAAGGGTCTCTCCCTCGGCCTGTTGCTTCAGCCTGCGTCTTTTGCCCGCCTCGTTCTTGACGATCACGTGGTTGATGCGCGCAATCGTGGTCCCATGCCGCTGTCGCAGCGCATCCCAGAATCCATGATCCCCGGCGACGGGTTCATAGCTGTTCACCGTCACCCAGTCGTCGCGCTCGATACCCGCGCAATGATCATATTCTGGCAGGCAGGATACCTTGCGCCCCCCTTCAAGGGGCGCGCCGATGATCTTGACTGTGTCCAACCGGGCCTGCGCATCTGGCACAGTCTGCTCTTGCGTGCGGTCCTGCGGTCGGTCGTCAACTTCGCTGTTCCGCGCGGTGTGCAAATCGACTTCGATTTCGTCAGAGGGGGGCGGCGTATCCGGGTCATCCGGCAAGTCCCAAAGACCGAGGTTGTCGTCACGATAGGCGGGCTGAACCACATAGCTCAGCGCATCGAACTGAACGCGGATCTGACCGAGATCATTGCCCAGAATATTGCCGATTTCTCGCGATATGGCCGGATCGTCCAGACGTCCGGACGCGGCATCGAACATCGCAACACCTTTGCGGATCCATCCGTGGGTGGGGCAGGACGCCGGATCAATCAAGGCCCGCGCAAGACCGGCAAAAAGGTTTGGTGCCGTCGCAAGACCGTCAAACCGCGCAGTATGAAACGGCAACCACAAGCGAATGAGGCCCGGCATATCGCGCAAAGCAAGCGCTTCCACCCGCGCATCCTCGATCAACGAGATAACGGCAAGCTGCAGCGGTTTGAGCTGCCCCAATGGAAAGCGCGGCCCGCCATAGGCGGCATGCGCGCCGACATGCGCAAGCGCGGCGCGGTAAAGCTGCTGTTCCTGTCCTTTGAAGCCCGGAAACGACGCAGGCATCCTGATGATACCGTCCGAAAAGCCCGTCCGCCGCGCCCGGCGGTTCGACGCATCTGCAACCGCTTCGCGCAGAACCGGCGCGTGCCGCCAGAGAGCGGTGTGAAAAGACGTAAGCCCGGCCTCAAGGCTTGGGAAATTCGCCTCTCCTGCGTAGCGTTCGAGCAGGCGCTGCGCCTCGGGTGTCTCTAGCCGGAAAAAGCCCAAGGTCTGATCGGTGTCGAGCTCGCCCACCATCAGCCCGGTTTCGGTCCAAGCGCAAAACCCTTCTAGGCCAAGACGGTCGAGCAGCAGGTCCGCGCGGTCAAGCACCGCACCGACAGCCTTGGGGCTGCGGCCAAGAACCGCGGCGATCATCCCGCGCCACTGCTGAAAATCGGCCGCATTGCGCAGCTTCACTGCCATCGCGGGACACAGCTCGAGATAGGTCGCCGCAAGGCGGGGCCGCGCCTTGATTGCGATCCGCGAGGCATCCGCAGCAATGGCGATGGCCTGCGCAGATCCCGCATGTTCGGCCACGCGCGGTGCTGCGGATGCAAAGGCGCGCGCGACCCCTGCGCCATATCCTGCGCCATTCAGGCGATCATAGGCGCGCAGATACACGTCACGGTCGGGGCCAGCGAAGGCCTGACAAATGGCCGGCGTCAGCGCCTCGGCCTTTATCCCGTCAGATACAAGCATCAACAGCCGCCGACAGGGTTGAACGCATCTCGGGATCGTCCGTTATTGGGGTGATCACCGCGAATTTGCAGGCTTGGGTGATGGGAAGCCCCGCAACCATCAAGCGGCCTGCGTGAATGAGCATCCGGGTGGATGCGCCTTCGTCCAGTCCCTTGCCCCGCAGGTTGCGGCTCTTGCCCGCGATCCGCGTCAATCGCTCTGCATCCTGCGGGTTGAGCCCGGATTCAGAGGCGATGATATTCGCCTCGATCGTGGCCGCCGGATAATCGAAATCCAAGGCGCAAAAGCGTTGCTTGGTCGACTCCTTAAGGTCCTTGAGAACGCTCTGGTAGCCGGGGTTATAGGAAATCACCAACTGGAAATCCGGGTGCGCGCGGACCAGTTCACCCTTCTTTTCCAAGGGCAGGACGCGGCGATCATCGGTCAAGGCGTGGATGATGACGGTCGTGTCCTGACGCGCCTCGACGATTTCATCCAGATAACAGATACCGCCTTCGCGAACCGCCCTTGTCAGGGGCCCATCCTGCCAATACGTGCCCTCAGCCCCCAAGAGATAGCGCCCGACGAAATCAGAGGCCGTCATGTCTTCGTGGCATGCCACCGTGACAAGTGGCTTGCCCAGTTTCCACGCCATATGTTCGACAAACCGGGTCTTGCCGCACCCGGTCGGTCCCTTGAGCATCACGGGCAAGCGCATTTCATACGCGGCCTCATAAAGCGCAATCTCATCCGCACTTGGGTGGTACCGGGGCTCTTCGGTCAGGCGGTACGTTTCGAGTGACATGCTGTTTCCATCAAAAAGGGGGGGTCGGCGGACGTTCCGCCGACCAGACTGTCGATTACCGATGCGTTTCCTTGGTTTTCTCGTTCGGGATGCCGTCGATCGGGCATTCCTCTGAGCCGACGGTGGAACGGGTCATGGCCTCGACCATCTCGCGCGTGCCTTCGGGGTCTTCGACCCATTTGCGATAGAAATCATAGGGCATTTCTGCGGTGCCCTTGTCCCCATCGCCCGAGTTGATCATCCCCGTGTAGCCACGATGCACGAGTTTGAAGAGGTGGTTGTTGGATTGCAGCGTGCGCCGCGCTTCGCGGATCGCCGTGACCGAGAGGGGCGCAAATTGAATGCCCATTTCCTCGGTCCCGCACTCTCCCAACGTGCGCCCGTCAAAGCCGCAGATCGTCGAATGACCAAAGAAGCTGAACACACCGTCAAAGCCGGTTGCATTGGCCACGGCGACATAGGTGTTATTGGCCCAGGCCATCGCCTTGGCCATGGTGATCTGCTGTTCCTTGGCTGGATACATGTAGCCCTGACAACGCACGATCAGTTCGGCACCCTTCATCGCGCAATCGCGCCAGATTTCGGGATAATTGCCGTCATCACAGATGATCAGGGAAATCTTGAGCCCTTTGGGGCCTTCGCTGACATAGGTGCAATTGCCCGGATACCAGCCCTCGATGGGCACCCAAGGCATGATCTTGCGGTATTTCTGAACGATTTCACCCTTGTTGTTCATCAGGATGAGCGTGTTGTAGGGGGCTTTGTTCGGGTGCTCCTCGTGCCGCTCGCCGGTCAGCGAAAACACCCCCCAGACATCCGCCGCAATGCAGGCCTGGGCAAAAATCGCCGTCTCCTCGCCCGGGATTGACGCGGCGGTCTCGTACATTTCCGTCTCGTCATACATGACGCCATGAGAGGAATATTCAGGGAAGATCACCAAATCCATGCCCGGCAGGCCGCGCTTCATGCCCTTCAGCATCTCCGCGAGCTTGTGGCAGTTCTCGATCACCTCGGCCCGCGTGTGCAGCCGGGGCATTTTATAATTCACCACCGCGACTCCGACGGAGTCGTGGCTGCTTGCGATATCACCGTGATGCATGGTCTTTGATCCTTCTGATTTCAGGAGTGGCAAATGTGGTGGATTGGGTCATTTCCGGCGCTCCGCAGGTGGCTGGCCGTCCAGCACGGTCGCGGCGGCCCGCCACAAGGCGGCCATCACTTTGGACAGCGCAGCCCCGTCCGGGGCTAGAAAACGGATGAGGGCGATATCCCGGTCACTGAACACAGACAGGCCGGCATAAACGCCGGGCACGGTATCTGCCGCACGTTGCATCTGCGCGCCCGCATCTGCACACCCGACGACAATCATCATCCCCGAACACGCGAACCCACCCGTACGGGCGGGCCAGTCGGAACCGCATAGATCAAAGCGATCAAGCAGCACCGTCCCCTCGGGGCTGATAAGTTCAACCTCGTTCTCAAGCCTTGAAAACGGTCGTGCATGCCCCTCGGGATCGTGGCTGAGTTGCGCATCCCCCAGGATCACGCGAGCCTCCCGTCCAAACCTCGCCGTCACACGGTTGCAGAACTTGGCACCGGTCATCAGGATCGCGGGATCGGGCAGGTAATCCAGCCGAGCACCCTCCGCTACATCGAGACAGACCGTTTGCCGGGCCCCCTCTCGTCCGCGCGCGTCATGCACGATGGTCGAGGCCTGTGTCGTGACATGCACCTGCGCCCCCGCATCAAGCCCGATTTCAAGCGACAGGTCATCGCCCGAATAGACCCCACCCGACGACGATTGCAGATAGAGCGTTGCCATTCCCTGCGGGTCACCCGCATGGTAAAACGGCCGCGTGATGTGAAACGGATGCGGCGTGAACTGGCGCGCAAGAAATGTGCGCCCACCAAGAGCACGAAACCGAAGCTCCGCCGCAACCGGGCGCGCGCCGAGACCTATCGCGCCAAGGGCGTTCAAGACGCGCCCCCCCGAAACAGCAGCTCACGCGCCAGCATGTCGACGATTTCGTCCACGCCTGTGATGCGGGCCCCTTTGCAGCAACAGCCGATCACGGGCGCCTTTGCCCTGATCTCGCGCGCCTCAATCAGGATTTTATCCGCATCAACAAAGACATGCGGCGCAAGGTCCAGCTTGTTGATGACCAAAAGATCGCATTGCAGGATGCCGGGGCCGCGTTTGCGGGGGATATCGTCGCCCTGCCCCACGTCGATGACGAACATCCACCAATCCACCAGATCAAGCGAGAAGGTCGAGGCAAGATTGTCGCCCCCTGACTCGATCAGGATCAGGTCAAGCCCGGGAAATCGGGCCTCTAGATCATCGGCGGCAGCGATGTTGAGCGTCGGGTCCTCGCGGATCACGGTGTGCGGGCAGGCCCCGGCCTCGACGGCAGATACGCGGTCTGGATCTATCAGGCCGCTGGCCTGCAAGCGCCGGGCATCCTCTTTGGTGACAAGGTCATTGGTCACCACGGCCACCTCGATCGCACGCGCCTTAAAGACCGGCATCATCGCCTCGATAAGCGCCGTCTTGCCCGAGCCGACAGGCCCGCCGATCCCGATCCGGGCTGGACCGGGATTGTTGCTTTTGCTCAGGGGAATAAACTGGTTCATCGCAGCATATACCTTTGCGTAAGCGGCAGGCTTTCCGCTGGCTCGCAGGTGGCAAGAACGCCATCCACGAATACCTCGAAGGTCGCGGGATCCACGGTGATGTCAGGACAGGCATCGTTGAGGAACATGTCCGATTTGCGCAGCGTCCGCGTGCCCTGCGCGGGCAACAACGCCTTGGTCAGGCCCAGCCGCTGTGCCAGACCGCCATCAATGGCGCGGGGGTTCACGAAACAGGCCCCACAGGCTGGCGCGGCCTTGCCGAAAGACCCCCATTGCGGTCGCATCATCAGCGGCTCGCAGGTCATCAGCGAGGCGGCACTATCGCCCATCGCACCCCATGCGATAAAGCCGCCCTTGACCACCAACTCGGGTTTGATGCCGAAATATCCCGGCTTCCACAGCACGACATCCGCCATCTTGCCCGGTTCAAGCGACCCGATGTGATCGGCAATGCCAAAAGATCGCGCGGCGTTGACCGTGTATTTCGCGATGAACCGTTTGATCCGGTGATTGTCGCCTTTTGCTACGGTTTCCTCGGGCAGACGCCCGCGTTGAACCCGCATCTTCGAGGCAAGCTGCCATGTTCGGGTGATAACCTCGTGAATACGGCCCATCCCCTGACTGTCCGAGCCCAGCATCGAGATGGCACCGATATCGTGCAGCACGTCCTCGGCGGCGATAGTCTGCGCGCGGATGCGGCTTTCGGCAAAGGCCACATCCTCGGGGATCGACGGATTCAGGTGATGGCACACCATCGTCATATCGAGATGTTCGTCGAAGGTGTTGATAGTGAAAGGGTTTGTCGGATTGGTTGACGATGGCAGGCAGTTCGCCCGCCCCGCCACCGTAATGATATCAGGGGCATGACCGCCGCCCGCGCCCTCGGTGTGATACATGTGGATCGTGCGATCCCCGATGGCCCGCAGCGTATCCTCGACGAACCCGCTTTCATTGAGCGTGTCGGTGTGAATCTGCACCTGAAAATCAAGCGCGTCGGCGACTGTCAGGCAGGCATCAATCGCTGCCGGCATGGATCCCCAGTCTTCGTGGATCTTGAGACCCAGACAGCCGTTCTCGATCTGCTCGACCATCGCGTCGGGCTGATGGGCGTTGCCGCGCCCCAAGAACCCGAAATTCATCGGCCAATGCTCGGCAGCCTGTAGCATTTTACCAGTGTTGAACACGCCGCCACAATCAATCCCGACTGTGATCGGCCCCAAGGACCCGCCCAGCATCGTCGTGATACCTGACGACAGCGCATGCTCTACCAGTTGGGCACTGTCGAAATGCACGTGCACGTCAATTGCACCCGCCGTCGCGATCATGCCTTCGGCGTCACGCACGGTGGTGCCAGCCCCCACAATCAGGCGCGGATCAACCCCGTCCATCGTCGCCGGATTGCCTGCCTTGCCAATGGCGACGATCTTGCCGTTCTTGATGCCGATATCGCCTTTGACGATCCCGACGACCGCGTCGATCACCACGACATTGCAAATCAGCATATCGAGCGATCCGCCCGCACTTGTCACGCCCACGGCCATGCCAAGCCCGTCGCGCAGGGTCTTGCCGCCCCCATGCAGGCATTCGTCCCCGTAGACCGTGAAATCATGCTCGATCTCGGCCCATAGCTCGGTATCGCCAAGGCGGATCATGTCGCCCGTGGTCGGGCCGAACATCGCCGCATAGTCCGCTCGCGTCATCTTTACCATGATCAGGCCCCCTTGAATCCCGCAGCGCGTGCGCGTTCTAGCGCCGCGATCTTGTTGGCCTCGTTAACCTCGCCATTTGTCAGATTGTTCAGCCCTGTCAGCCGCTTCTCACCGCCAAAGGTGCAAAGGCTGACCTCTTTTTCCTGTCCCGGTTCGAACCGCACGGCTGTGCCCGCCGGAATGTTCAGCCGAAAGCCGAAGGCGGCGGCGCGGTCCATGTCCAGCGCCTTGTTGGCTTCGAAAAAATGATAGTGACTGCCAACCTGCACCGGGCGATCCGCAGTGTTGCGCACGGTCAGGGTGATCGTTTCACGCCCGGCATTGAGCTCTATCTCACCCTCCGCGACGCGGAATTCGCCTGGTCTGATCTCGGCATCCGCCACGGGGTTTGCACCGGGGCGGATCGGATCATGAACCGTGACCAGCTTGGTGCCATCTGGAAAGACGCCCTCGACCTGTATCATGGGAACAAGATCGGCAACGCCGGGCATCACATCGTCCCGCGTCAGGATTGTCGATCCATAACTGATAAGCTCGGCCACGCTGCGCCCGTCGCGCGCGCCCTCTAGGATTTCGTCGCAAATGATGGCAATTGCCTCTGGCGCGTTCAGGGCCAGGCCACGGTCGCGACGCCGCCGCGCCAGTTGCGCAGCGGTAAAGATCGTCAAGCGTTCAGTTTCGGTCGGTGTCAAAAGCATTCCGTATCCTTGATCCTCATCATGGTCTTTCAGGTCGCAAAAAGGCTGGCATGCGCAGTGGGGCGGCGGACGGCGGCAATCTCGGAGAGGGGTGAAAAACTCCCCGGTTTCTCGGGGCATGGCGTGCTCAGGTCTTTGGCCATCGTCGGCGCGATCTGAGCCAGCAGCGACTGCGCCTCAATGGCTCCTAGCGTGCCAAGGCGCACCGCAGCCGAGGTGAACGCCGTGACCACCCCGTTCAGCGCACCAGCCTGGGCCTGCAAGGGCGACAGCCCCAAGCCGGCGGCCACGACACCTTGCACCACCGGTTCATAGCCCCCCGCATGGCCCCGCATGGCCTGAGCGATGGCCGCGTTGAAGCTGGCAACGAATGGCGTGCCGATACGGCTATGAACGGACAACAAAGAGCGTCCTATCCTGCGCGAGGCGTCCGCCAACCGGTCCGAGGTGTTCTGCACGTGGCACCGCGCATCAATGTCCAAAAGCTGCTGCGGATCATGGGCCGCGTCCATCGCGCAGAGCAGGAAGGGGCGATCAAAGCTGAACCATCGAGGGATGATCTGATGCGTGAGTATCCCGTGAACACCTGTGGCATCGCGCACCCTGCCCTCGTTTGTGAGGGTCTCAAGCCCGGACGAGAACGCGAAGGCGCCCGAAGGAAAGGCGCTATCGGTCGTCTGCAACATCCTGAGCAGAGACAAGGCATCCGTCATGGTACAGCGACTTCAGCGGTGCGCAGGGGGCGGATTTCACCCGACTGAATCATCGGCTCCAGCCGGTCGAGATAGACGCGCCGCTCAGTCTCGACAGCGATCAAAAGCACATCGCCCTCAAAACGCACCCGCCAATGCAGGTTGCCCGCGAAATACCCCAATCTGAGCGCTGTGGCCGCATCCCGCGCCACAAACCGCAGCCAGTCCTCGGTCTCGACGCGCACCACGAGCGCCGCAGAGGCCTTCAATTCCAGAATTGCACCATCAAACAGCTGTTGGCTTCGGGGCAGCGCAATCGCAATCTCGCGCCCCGCATCCGTTAGGCCCCGAAATCGGCGACGCGCCAGATCGGACCGGGACAGGCGCAGGTGGTCAACCGCATGGGCGTGGTCCAACCGGTGCAGATCCTCGCGGAAACCGGGTTGATCGGCCGCACCGATGATGTCGGAGAATATGTTCATAGCATGCGCCCACGACTAGAGACGCACCTGCAATGCAAGCGGTGAAGCATAGCCTTACTCCTGGAAGGTCGGCGTGTTGAAACTCCGTCAAAACCGAGCACGCCGATGCGAAAAGTGAATTTGCCGGTTAAAGCCAGAACAGGATTGTAATGCTCACGCGCAGGCGTTCAGCACATCGAGTTGTGGCTCAGATCAGACATAAGACGGCGACCCTGCATTTCATGATGCAGCCTTTCGGAGGTCAGATCCCCTAAGGGGCGGTCAGGCTTGGATACGACACTGCATCCACCGTCATCAACGCGCAGGGTCATAGTAAGATTGCGCGTTCAGCCTTCTTCCGTGTTGGCAAGCACCTATGGTTGCCAACGGTTTAACTATACATCGCTTCGCTTCATTGACAATAGCTCACTCGCGCTGATGATCGCTTGGGCCATGTCATCTATGGAAATACGCTTGGACATTGCCTGTTCTCTAAGCACTCGATGCGCATCACACTCGCTAAGATTGTGCATTTCCATCAAAATCAGCTTGGCCTTGGCCAAAGCCTTCTGACCTCTGATCTTTTGTTCCAGCCGCTCGATCTGTTCTTGATAGGCAAGCTGCTGCTGCCAAATCGCACGCGCGAGGGCAAGATTGGTCAGCACGCCAAAGCTCTTGACGGGCTTTGAGGTGGCAGCCGTCGCATTCAAATCCAGCAACAGTTGCAGCATGGCCGGGTTTTCGTAATTCACCAAACCGATGATGGTCGGCCCCGGCTTCCCGGTTCGCTTCAACATCGCTTTGATTTCTTCATGGTGGTCACAAAACAGACCGATGAACGCCACGTCGATCTGCTCGGCCAGCGTGTTGGGTGGCGGCCATGCCAGGGATTTGCGGCAACCGATCCGGCCAAGTTGGTCAAGGATCATCATGCCATCCTCATCGGGGGGATGCACAACGACAACTTCAATCTCACGAAGGTTTTTTAATCGAAAGATGCTCATGATAGGCTGCTCTTGGCAAAAGCGGCATGTGAAAGGGCAACTGGATCTTCCAGCTGGATAAGATAAGGCGAGGGGATCACCGGCGAAGACGCTTCCCGCACGATCCGGAACTTGCCATCCGCATCGACAATGGCGACCCTAGGCCACAACACCGTGTGATTTGTCGCCGCGTCCACCCGCACCAAGCCCTGCGGGGCCTCTAGTGAGAATGTCGGCAGAACACGCAACAGATCGTCGCGATCGGTTCCCCCGGCCTGCCGTACGGCCTCTGCGAATAGCTTGACCTGAAAATAGGCAGCCTCCGCCTCGGCGCAAAGCGATGCCTCTTCCCCGAAACGCTCCCGGAAGCGCGAGACGAAGCGGCGGTTCACGTCACTGTCGATCACGCTGAAATACGGAGCCGCCTTGATATTGCCCTCTGCCGCACTTCGGCCCATCGCGGCCATCTCAGGTTCGCCCGCAGTAACCGAACAAATGGGCATGATCGTCCTGTCAAACCCCGCGTTGTCATAAGCCCTGTAGAAATCAACGGCATCCGTTCCGACCAACGTGGAAAACACGATGACAGGCTGGCTTTGCTTGATCCGGTTGATAACGCAGTCGATCTCGTCGCCGGACGAACCCAATGGAATATAGACTTCATCCACAACATCCGCGCCGCGATTAGAAAGAAGATCACGCATCAGGCGGTTGATTTCGTATGGAAAAATGTAATTCGAGCCAACAAAGAAAAAGCGGCCGCCATAGGTCTGCGTCATGAAATCGGCGAGCCATTTGGCGCTCTGATTGGGGGTTGCACCAGAATAGATGCATCCCTTCGCGTATTCGAATCCCTCGTAATGTGTCGGGTAGAACAAGGTCGACTTGTGATCGTTCACGGTCTGCAGCACGGCCTTGCGACAAGAGGACATGTAGCAACCAAATAGGGCATCTACCCGCTCCTCGGACAGCAATCGGGCACCTTCTGCCCGGAACGCGGCAGGATTGGATCGCGTGTCACAGCCGGAAAACAAAAGCTCTTCGCCCAGAAGTCCACCATCCTGATTTATCTCTTCAACAGCCAATATGGCCGCTTCTCGCTGCTGGCTTTCAACCACGGACGTCACGCCGGTTCTGGAATAGAGAAAACCGATCTTGACCGGCGTTTTGTCGAGATTCATTGTCTTTCCCCGTGCAGGGGTAACACCTCAGCCATCACTGACCGCGTGCCCCATCGCGAAAGTCCTTGTCCGAACCTGATGCTCTTACCCGACGAGCTAAGCACAGCGATTTTGCAAATGACGCAAGCATTTGCGCTTTAAACGGGGCCGAACATGCAATGACTTGTCCGCCGCGCCGAAAAATTAAGCAGCCCCAACAGGATTTGCCTGTTTTTCTGATAGATCGCAGCCTAAGGACATAAACGGCGCGGATACCCTGACGTCAGAGCCGCGTGGTGCAGAACTGAGTGTTCCAGAGGCGGCGGTGCTCGGGGTGCCCAGCCGGGCTTCGGGGCCACCTCTCACGTTTTCAACCAAATGCGGTGTCTTGAGATCATGGCTACACCCGCGGGCATTGGCGGCGTCAAAACGGCCCAGACCAAAGCCCGCGTGGGAATCACCTGAGGCGCAAACTCAAACGCTCAAGGCGCTCGCCACTACGAGTTCCAAGGGTTGATGTCGTGGCCATACCGTTGGTCTCGAGGGACATTCCCCAAAGTCCCAACATCTAGGCGGCATACCTGTACAAATTCATAGATTTTTTGATGGTACCGCCTCCCTGGCTTGAACAGGGGACCTCTGGATCCACAATCCAGCGCTCTAACCAACTGAGCTAAGGCGGCACTGGGGGGCGATTTAGCTTTACCGTCTTCGGAATGCAAGTCTAATGAAAGGCGATGTCCCAGGTTTGTTCCAGTAAATCACAGCCATAGGCCCGCACCGGACGCGTTTGGGCAATCTGCCACCCATTGCGCGCGTAAAGGGCACAGGCGGCGCGGTGGCTCTCATGGGTGGCCAGCGTCATGCCCGTATAGCCCTTGGCCCGCGCAAAATCCATGCAATGCCCCAGCATCCGCTGACCAAGCCCCCGACCCCGCGCCTCTGGCTCCAAGAGAAAGAGCCGCAGCTTGGCCACATCGTCACTCTGCGCCACGCAGAAGATCGAGCCAAGCCGCCGCCCCCCCGCCTCGGCAATCCAGCCGGCTTCCCGTGCAGGATCGTGCCGCGCCAGATAATCCGTGATGATCTTGGCCACCAGCGGCGCGAATGTGCCGTCAAACCCCGCCTCACGCGCATAAAGCGTCCCATGACGCTCTATCAGCCAAGGGGCATCCTCTGATTGGAACAGGCGCAGCGTGATCGTATCCATACCCCCAGCAAAGCGCCAAGACGCTTGTCAATCAAGGGGGAAAGGGATAGCACGCCCTTTGTTGCAAGGAGAGCGCCATGGGTATCAATTCAGAGAGCGACATCGAGGCCAACCTCCAGATCGGGCCGACCGATCAAGGCATGGTCCGCCTCTATATCGAGGCGCAGGGCATTGACCTTCCGATGGATTTCACGCCCGAAGAGGCCGAGGAAATCGCCCAGGAAATCATCGCCTCCGCTCAGGCCGCGCGCGCCAAGGGCTCATAAGCGCGGATCAAGCAGCGATTGCAGCCGCCGTGCCGCGTGCCGCGCGAATTTCCGCGTAAGCGCGGCGCGACGCGCGCCCGCAAGCCGGGTTTCGGGCCCCATGCGTATGATCTCGGCGCTATAGGCATCAGCCAGAATCAGGCCGGTGCCCTCTGGCAGCAAATCCACCGGAAATTCGGCATCCACCGCCCAGAAATAGCGGTCACACCATTGCAGATAGCCCTGCCATTTGGCATCCGCCATGAAATCGGCACGGCTTGATTTGCACTCGATCACCCAGATCTCGCCCTTGGGACCCAGCGCCATCACATCGACGCGCCGCCCCCGCTCGGGCACAAATTCTACCATCGAATCAAAATCATGGCTGCGCAGATGGCGGCACACGCCCCGCGCCAGAACCTGCCCCGGTTGCAGCATCTGATCGGTTCCAAAATCCATGACGGGATTATGAACAAACCACGAACGCGCGCAACCCCTTGTCGAAGGGCAAACAAAGGCTTACCTCTGGGGCGTGACGGGTGCTGTTCTTCTCGATAACGGTTGCATTCCAGTGGCCTTAAGCAATTCCGAGGGAATTGGCTCTGTCTGGACCCTGGTCCAGTTACCCGATGCCCACCTGTACATACAGGTCCTCGGGAATCATACCACCGAACGGTTGCTACGGGCCCGTCACACCCCTGATGCAGGTCGGAATTGCGCGGCGCTCAGCGCCGCGGTGCCGGGCGACGCCGGTCATCCACGCGCACCGGAATCGCCATATATTCCCGCGCCATGACACCCTGACGATGGCCACCGCGCGGCTCGTCGTCATCGTCATCCTTCATCCGCATGATTGCGATGGCGAATTGCACGCCAGCAAAGACGATCCCATTGGCGAACCACAGGACGACAACCGCCAAAAGCCCTTTGTCGGAATGTGTCACAAGATGCCACAAGTTCGCGATATTGAACCACAGCAACATGGCAACAAAGGCCCCCGCGATGCCAAAACCGATGGCGACCTGCGTGATATAAAGGCGGACAAGCTTGGGCATTTGACGACTCCTTTGCTTACAGGCTGAGTCTACGCCTTTGGCACGGGATTACAAGTCAGCGCCCCGCGACCCTTTCACCCTATGGCTTCATTTGGCCGAAAAACTTTTGTGGCGCGCCGGTATTGTGCCAATTCTGCGAGAACAAAAGCAACGGGCCGGCCTCAATGCGCGCAGCCCGAGGATCAAAACGCCTCGGGCCGTGCCTCGCGCGCCATATGATCCAGAACGGCATTGACGAATTTCGATTCCTTGCCGTCCGGATAGAACGCCTTGGCGACATCGACATATTCCATGATCACCACCTTTGGCGGTGTGTCGGATTGCACCAATTCCGCCCCTGCCGCGCGAAAGAGCGCGCGCAGCGTCGGATCAATCCGGGCGATCGGCCACTTCGCCACTAGGGCGCGGTCGGTCATCTGGTCAATCTTGGCCTGCCAGCTGACCGCATCGTCGAGCAGCTTGCGAAAGAGGTCAACATCGCCCTCGGCCATGTCCACGCCTTCATCCACCTCGGCACCAAAGCGGAAATCGAGAAATTCCTCGCTCACCGTGTCCGAGCTCTGGCCGGAGTGTTCCATCTGAAACAGCGCCTGCACCGCATAAAGCCGGGCGGCGGATTTCATCTGGCGCTTGCGGTTGCCAGAGAGAGCGGGATCGGTGGTCATGCGATGGGTTTGCCTTTTGTTGCGCCTGCGATCTGGATGTCATCGGTCGCGGGCTTGAATCCCACGCCCTTGCGCGGGCCGCCCCATTTACGGGCCAAAGCCACCAGATGCAAGGCCGCCGCTGCCGCCCCCGCGCCCTTGTTCATGGCCTTTGGATCGGCGCGCACCTCAGCTTGGGCACGGTTTTCCACCGTGAGGATCCCATTGCCGATGCACAGGCCCTGCAAGCCCAACAGCGTGATACCGCGCGAGCTGTCGTTGCACACTGTGTCGTAATGCGTGGTCTCGCCCCGGATCACACAGCCCAATGCGACATAGCCGTCAAAATTGGCCATACGCTCGGCAATGCCGATGGTGGTGGGGATTTCCAGCGCGCCGGGCACTTCGGCAATCTCGAAGGTGCCGCCTGTCGCCTCGATTTCCGCAGTGGCCCCGGCAATCAGATTGTCGGCAATGTCGCGATAAAACGGCGCCACGACGATCAGGATCTTGACCGGCTTGTCGAATTCCGCGCGCGGCAGGGTGTATTCGTGTTCCGCCATCTTTTTCACTCCTCCGTCAGGGGCCGGGTGCCGGTGATCGAAATGCCATAGGCATCCAGCCCCAGATACCGGGTTTTCGGACTATCCGTCAGCAGGATCAATTCCCGAATACCCATCGTCGACATGATTTGCGCGCCAAGGCCCGTGTGTTTGATCGTGCGCGGCGCATCCTCATCCTCCATCTCGCCTGCCAGCTTGGGACGGGGTTGGCGGAACAGGAACACCGCACCGCGCCCCTCGCGAGCGATGATCTCCATCGCGCGCGGCAGCTTGCCTGTGGGACCGTGGGCGCGTTTGCTCAGGCCGATGCCCAGCACATCCTCAAGCGCATTCAGCGCATGGGTACGCGCCAGCACGGGCCGCCCATCTGTGATATCGCCCTTGCTCAGCACCACATGCTCGGTTTGGGTGATCTGATCGGCAAAAATCCGCATGTCCCACGCGCCCCCATGGCTCGAGGTTACGGATTCCCGGCGCATTTCGATGATCAGATTGTCATGCTTGTGGCGATAGGCGATCAGGTCGGAAATGGTGCCGATTTTCAGATCATGCTTGGCGGCAAACTCGATCAGGTCGGGCAGCCGCGCCATAGAGCCGTCTTCCTTCATGATCTCGCAGATCACCCCCGACGGGTTCAGCCCTGCGAGCCGCGCGATATCCACCGCCGCCTCGGTATGACCGGCACGCACCAGCACGCCGCCGCGCCGCGCCCGCAAAGGAAAGACATGCCCCGGCGTCGCAATCGCCGCCATGGTGTTTTGCTCGTTGATCGCCGTGGCGATGGTCAGCGCCCGGTCGGCTGCGGAAATGCCGGTGCTTACCCCTTCGCGCGCCTCGATCGACACGGTAAAGGCGGTCTCGTGGCGCGAAGAATTGTTGACCGCCATCAGCGGCAATCCCAGCCGGTCAATCCGCTCGGCGGTCATCGGCAGACAGATCAGGCCACGCCCATGCATCGCCATGAAATTCACCGCCTCAGGCGTGGCAAATTCGGCGGCGATCACCAGATCGCCCTCGTTCTCGCGGTCCTCATGGTCCACGAGAATAAACATGCGGCCCGCGCGCGCCTCTGCGATGATCTCTTCGGTGGGCGCGATGGCATGGCGCAAATCGGCCTCGACGGGGCCGGGTTTCTCGAATGGAACGGTGTCGGACATGGGCGCGCCCTCCGGGGTGTTGCAACCCGGCCCGGATACCGCAGCCGCGCGGCAATGGCCAGAGGGGATCAACCCGTGACCTGCCCCCCAAGCAACGCCAACACCCGCGCCAGATCGGCGCGGGGCGGATCAAAGGCCGGATGTTCCAGCACCAGCGCCTTGCCGGTCGGCACAGCCAGATCAAAGGGCGCGACAAGGCTGCCGTCGTCCAAGGCGCTCTGCACAAGGCTTTGATGCCCCATCAACACCCCCGCCCCATGCCGCGCCTCCTCTAACGCGATGGCATAAAGCGAATAGCGCGGCCCGGTGGTGGGCAGGCTGATGCCCGGCAGCCTCGCCCGCGCCCAGAGCGCCCAATCCTCGGACCAGAGCGCATCATGCAACAGGGTTTGCCCCATCAGATCGGCAGGGCTGCGCAAACCTGCGGCCATCTCGGGCGCACAGACCGGCAGGATCATATCCTGCGCCAGCACCTGTTCGCCCCGCGCCCCCGTCGGGGGCCGGATAAAAAGGCTAAGATCAAAGAGATCCCGCGCCAGATTGGGCGGGTTCTCGATCGCCGAGACGGAAATATGCAACGACGGCAGCGCCGCACGCACCACAGGCAGGCGCGGCGAGAGCCAGAGTTGCGCCACCGATGGCAGCGCCGCGATATGTAACGCGCCATGGCGCGCGGCACTCCGCAGGCCAAACACCGCCGCCCCCATCGCATCAAAGGCCGTGGCAAACCCCGGCAGCGCCTCTGCCCCCAGCGCCGTCAGCCGCACCCCCTGCGAGCGACGCTCGAAGAGGTCCGCACCAATCCACGCCTCCAGCGCGCGGATATGCTGCGAAATCGCACCGGGGGTGACGCAAAGCTCTTCAGCGGCATTGGCAAAGCCGCCCAGACGCGCGGCCGCCTCGAACGCGCGCAACGCATTGAGCGGCGGCCCCTTGGGGCGCGGAGGAGATACAGACATTTTCTAGCCTTAGTTTTTCTACGCTGATATTTACATATTCTCATTTGCGCCGTCCAGACCGCCACGCCATCCTGCCGGAAACCGATCCAGAGGAGACCGCCATGACCCTTGCCCGCCGCCCTTGGGTGCCCCCGCTATGCGAAGACCTGATCCAGACGCTTGCCACCCGCACCGCCACCCAAGACGCAGGCACCATCGCCGCGCGCCTCGAGGCGTTGGCGCAGGACAATCGCCACATCCACAATGCTGAATGCTTCAACCTCAACCCCGCCACCAATGTGATGAACCCGCGCGCCGAGGCGCTTTTGGCCTCTGGCATCGGGTCGCGCCCGTCGCTGGGCTATCCGGGGGACAAATACGAAATGGGGCTCGAGGCGATCGAGGAAATCGAGGTTATCGCGGCAGAACTCGCCGCCGAGGTGTTCGGTGCCCGCTATGCCGAAATCCGCGTGCCGTCGGGGGCCATCGCCAATCTCTACGGTTTCATGGCCACCTGCAAACCCGGCGACACGATCATTGCGCCGCCTGCCAGCATCGGCGGTCATGTCACCCATCACAGGGCGGGCTGTGCCGGGCTCTACGGGCTGCGTATCCTTGAGGCCCCAGTTCACGCCGATGGCTATACGGTCGATGTCGACGGGCTGCGCGCCTTGGCCAAGGCCGAACACCCCCGGCTCATCACACTTGGCGCGAGCCTCAACCTACACGAGCACCCCGTGCGCGAGGTGCGCGCAATAGCCGATGACGTCGGCGCGCATCTGCTTTTTGACGCGGCGCATCAATGCGGCATCATCGCAGGTGGCGCATGGAAAAACCCGCTGCATGAGGGCGCGCATCTGATGACGATGAGCACCTATAAAAGCCTCGGGGGGCCTGCCGGGGGCCTCATCGTCACCAATGACACCGCTCTGGCGCAAGCGCTGGATGCCATCGCCTTTCCGGGCATGACTGCCAATTTTGACGCGGCGAAATCGGCGGCTCTGGCGGTGACGCTGCTGGATTGGCGCAGCCATGGCCACGCCTATGCCGCCCAGATGATCGCCGTGGCGCAGGCGCTTGCCACAGCCCTCGAGGCCGAGGGCCTGCCCGTCTTCAAGGCCGGGGGTATCGCCACGGCCTCGCACCAATTCGCCATCGCGGCGGCGGGGTTCGGCGGCGGTCAGGCGGCATCCAAGACGCTGCGCCGCGCGGGCTTTCTTGCCTGTGGCATCGGCCTGCCGATTGCGCCCGTGGCGGGCGACATGAACGGCCTGCGCATCGGCACGCCCGAATTGGTCCGCTGGGGTGTCACGCCAGAGCATGCGCCGCGCATGGCCGCACTGATCGCGCGGGCGCTGCGCGGCAATGACCCCGATGCGCTGCGCCCAGAGGTCTCAGACTGGCGCCAGAGCTTTGACCGGCTACATTACATCACCTGAACCGCGTTAGAGCGGGCTGCGTCTGATCGGGTTCACATCGCCCCGGCCCCCGAGCCGGGGCCTCGGGGCTGCCTCGGCGAGGTTCCGGATCAAGCCCGGAACGGGTGTGGTTGCGATGGGGCGCACCGCGCTCTAATGCAGCTTTTTGCGAATCCGCTGCACCATCCACCACACAAGGGCAATAACCGGCAGGGTGACGGCAGCGGTGACGCTGCCCTTGCTCATGCCAAGCGCCTCGGCCAGCGGATACAGAAGGTAAGAGGCCAGCGAGACCGCATAATAGCTGATCGCCACCACAGACAGGCCTTCAACGGTCTTTTGCAGCCGCAGTTGCAGATCGGCGCGCTTGTCCATGCTCTCCAAGAGCGCCTGATTCTGCGCGCTGCGCTCTACATCCACCCGCGTGCGCAGCAATTCGCCTGCCCGCATCGCCCTATCGGCCATGGCGTCCAGCCTGTCCTTGGTGGCGCGCACGGTGCGCATCGCCGGATCATAGCGGCGCATCATGAATTCCGCGAATGTCTGCCGCCCCTCAAAGCGTTCCTCGCGCAAGACCGCAATCCGTTGGTTCACGATCTGCTCATAGGCCGCCGTCGCGCCAAAGCGGAAGGACGAGCGCGCGACCAGCGCCTCCAACTCGGCTGAAACGCGCAACAGGCTTTGCAACGTTTCCTCCGCTGGCTGGCTGCCACCGGTCATATCGTTGATGAGGCGGCTCAACTGGCTATCGGTGTCGCCCATCTGGCGGCCCATCTCGCGCACGCGGGCAAAGCCCAGCATCGACATCGCCTTGTAGGTCTCGATCTCGCAAAGGCGCTGCACCACGCGGCCAATCCGGCGCGCGCCCGTCGTGGGGGCCACATGCAGCGAAAACCGCAAATGCCCCGCCGGATCAATCCGGAAATCCCCCGCCATCACGGCGGCATCATCCAGCACCCGCGCCACCGCCACGCTCTCGGACACGAACCACTGGTCGATCTCGTCGCGCGTCGCCTCGCGGCTCTTCCACGGGGTCACCCGGATCATCGCCGAGGTCACGCGCAGCCCCGGCGCATCCGACAGCCAATCGCTTGGAAAGACCTCGAAATCCGCCGGATCAAACGGCCGCGCACTGACCCCATCGGTAAAGACGGTATAGGTCACCATTTCGGTATGGCTTTCCCATTTCAGACTGTGCCGCCCGATCTGGCCGGAATAATGCGTGGCCCCCGGCTGCGGATGCTTGGCCCCATAGCGATCCAAAAGTGCCACCAGATGCGCCAGATCCGCCGCGCGGTCGCGCTTGGCCGCATCATGCGGTTGCTTGACGGCCAAATAAACGGCGGTGCAAGGGGCCTCAAGCGACGGGAATGGCCGCGCATGCAGCTCATTGGCCATCTCATAGCGCAGCGGGTGGTCCTGAATGGGGGGCATGCGCCGTTCTCCTGATCCTCAGCGCTGCATACCCCGTGCCGCGCCTGCAAAAAAGAGGTTTTTCGTTCAACCCCAATGATTTAGCGGAACACAAGTGTATACTGCCCGCGTTTCGCGCTTCCTCCTTCCCAAATTACTCAAATTCCGACAGTTGCCAAAGGGGAATGCGTCATGGCCCGCAGCCCACGACCGCTGCCTTGACTTGTACAGAATTATGTGCATATACGCATTGCAGACAAGGGGGCCAGATATGGACGTGTTCACCTATACCGATGCCCGCGCCTCGCTCAAGGAGGTGATGGACCGCGTCATTCACGACCGCACAGAGGTGGTCGTCACCCGCAAGAACCGCGAGGCAGTGGTGATGATCTCGCTCGACGAATACAACGCCATTCAGGAAACCCTCCACCTGCTCAAGAGCCCGGAAAACGCCCGCCGGCTGCACCGCTCGATTGCGCAACTGACCGCCGGGAATGGCATAGCGCGTGACATCGACGGGTGAGGTTGGTCTTTTCCGACGACGCTTGGGAAGATTTTCTCTGGTGGCAATCCACCGGGCGCGACAAGGGGCTGAACCGGGTTATTGATCTGATCAACGCCACCAAGCGCCTGCCGTTCAAGGGCATCGGCAAGCCTGAACCGCTCAAAGGCGATCTCACCGGCTGGTGGTCACGCCGGATCACCGACGAACATCGCTTTGTCTACCGCGTGAGCGGCAAGGGCGAGAGCCAACAGCTCGACATTGCGCAGCTCAGATATCACTACTGACAAATGCAAAAGGGCGCCCTGCAAGGCGCCCTTTTTCTTTTCCACCCAAACGATCAGTCGATCTTGGCCAAAAGGCTCGAAAGGCTTGCCTTGGCATCGCCATAGAACATCCGCGTGTTGTCCTTGTAGAAGAGCGGGTTCTCGATCCCCGAATAACCGGTGCCCTGCCCGCGCTTCGAGACGAACACCTGCTTGGCCTTCCAGCATTCCAGCACCGGCATCCCGGCGATGGGGCTGTTGGGATCGTCCTGCGCCGCCGGGTTCACGATGTCGTTCGAACCGATGACGATGGCCACATCCGTATCCGGGAAATCCTCGTTGATCTCGTCCATTTCCAGCACGATATCATAAGGCACCTTGGCCTCGGCCAAGAGCACATTCATATGCCCCGGCAGACGGCCTGCGACCGGGTGGATGGCAAAGCGCACGTTCTTGCCCTTGGCCCGCAGCTTCGAGGTCAGTTCGGAAACCGCCCCCTGCGCCTGTGCCACCGCCATGCCGTAACCCGGAATGATGATGATGCTGTCGGCCTCGTTAAGAGCCGCCGCGACACCATCGACGTCAATCGCGATCTGCTCGCCCTCAACCGCCATCTGCTCGCCTGCCGGGCCGCCAAAGCCGCCCAGAATGACAGAGATGAACGAGCGGTTCATCGCCTTACACATGATGTAGCTCAGGATCGCCCCCGAAGAACCGACAAGCGCACCGACCACGATCAAAAGGTCATTGCCAAGGCTGAAACCGATCGCCGCCGCCGCCCAGCCCGAGTAGCTGTTGAGCATCGAGACCACCACGGGCATGTCGGCCCCGCCGATCCCCATGATCAGATGATAGCCGATGAAGAACGCCAGAAGCGTCATCACCACCAGCGTCCAGATGCCAGCATCGTTGAAATACATGACCCCCAGAACCACCGACAGGAACGCAGCCCCCGCATTAAGAACATGCCCACCCGGCAGTTTCTTGGCCGCGGTATCGACCTTGCCCGCCAGTTTGCCAAAGGCGATGATCGAGCCGGTAAAGGTCACGGCCCCGATAAAGACGCCCAAGAACACCTCGACCCGCAGGATTGCCACCTCGACGCTGGTTTTCTTGGCCAGCACAGCGGCAAAGCCCTCAAGCCCCTTGCGCGCGGTCTCGTCCATCGCCAGCACGCGGCCCAGTTCGATATCGGCGTTAAAGCCAACAAAGACCGCTGCCAGACCCACAAGGCTGTGCATCGCCGCCACAAGCTGCGGCATCTCGGTCATTTGCACGCGTGTGGCCACCACATAGCCAATCGCACCACCCGCCGCGATCAGCACCAGCGACAAAAGCCAGAGACCGGCACCGGGGCCGATCAGCGTGGCGACAATCGCCAGCGCCATACCGGCCATGCCATACCACACCGCGCGCTTGGCGCTTTCCTGCCCCGAGAGCCCGCCCAGAGAGAGAATGAAGAGGATGGCCGCCACCACATAGGCGGCCGTCGTGAAACCGTAATCCATGATCCTCTACTCCTTATGACTTCTGGAACATGGCGAGCATGCGCCGGGTGACGAGGAAGCCACCGAAAATATTGATCCCGGCCATGAACACCGACAGCGCCGCCAGCAGAATGACAAGGAAAGACCCAGATCCGATCTGCATGAGCGCGCCCAGGATGATGATCGACGAGATCGCGTTGGTGATCGCCATCAGCGGCGTGTGCAGGCTATGCGACACGTTCCAGATCACCTGGAAGCCCACGAAAACGGCCAGCACAAAGACGATGAAATGCTGCATAAAGCTGGCCGGGGCCACCAGACCCACGGCGAGAAGCAGGGCCGCACCCCCCACCAAAAGCGTGACTTGGCTCTTGGTCTGCGCCTTGAACGCCGCCATCTCTGCCGCGCGCTTTTGCTCTGCGGTCAGCTCTTTTGGCTTTTCCTTGGGCTTGGCGGCAGCAATCGCCGCAACCTTTGGCGGCGGCGGCGGGAAGGTGACAGCGCCCGCATGGGCGACCGTGGCCCCCCGGATCACGTCATCCTCCATGTTGTGATTGACCTTGCCATCTTTCTCGGGGGTCAGGTCCGTCATCATGTGGCGGATGTTCGTGGCATAGAGCGTCGAGGATTGCGCCGCCATACGGCTGGGGAAATCGGTATAGCCGATGATGGTCACGCCATTCTCGGTGACGATCTTCTCATCCATCACCGTCATCTTGCAGTTGCCGCCCTTTTCAGCGGCAAGGTCCACGATCACAGAACCGGGCTTCATCGCCTTGACCATATCCTCGGTCCAAAGCTCGGGCGCTTCGCGGTTCGGAATGAGGGCGGTGGTGATGACGATATCCATCTCCGGGGCCAGTTCACGGAACTTGGCCAGCTGCGCCTCGCGGAATTCCGGGCTGGACACCGAGGCATATCCGCCGGTGGCGGCCCCGTCCTGCTGCTCTTCCTTGAAATCAAGATAGACAAACTGCGCGCCCATGGATTCGACCTGCTCGGCCACTTCGGGCCGCACGTCAAACGCATAGGTAATGGCCCCGAGGCTGGTCGAGGTGCCAATCGCCGCCAGACCGGCAACGCCAGCCCCGACGATCAACACCTTGGCCGGGGGCACCTTGCCCGCCGCCGTGATCTGCCCGGTAAAGAAGCGGCCAAAGTTGTTGCCTGCCTCGATCACCGCGCGGTAACCCGCGATATTGGCCATTGAGGACAGAGCGTCCATCTTCTGCGCGCGGCTGATACGCGGCACCATGTCCATGGCGATGACCGACGCGCCTTTTTCGGCGAGCAGTTTCATCTGCGCCTCATTCTGCGCCGGCCAGAAGAAGGAGATCAGAAGCTGGCCTTCGGTCAGGCGCTTGGCCTCCGTCTCGCTGGGCGGGCGCACCTTGGCTACGATATCGACGGCCTTGTAAAGCGCGGCGGCGGTCTTGATCACCTCGACTCCGGCCGCCTCATAGGCCGCGTCCGAGAACCCGGCCACGGTGCCAGCACCACTCTCGATGGCGCAGTCATACCCAAGCTTTTGCAGTTGCAGGGCCGAATCGGGCGTCATGGCAACCCGATTCTCACCCTCATGCACTTCCTTTGGCGTTCCGATCTTCAATGCTGTCTCCCCCTTTGGCAGATGACGTGTATTCTTGGCCCCGCAGCGCGGCGTGCCGGTTTCCTTGTCCCGAACGTCGTTATTTCACACTATTTCATGAGTGACGAGATCAAGATTGTCGCGGTTTCTACAACCAACGTCTGGTTTTTTCGCAATAACGGGCAAAATCCATGCGGAACTTGCGCCGCATCCGGTCCTCTTCCGGAATAATAAAGCGTTTTTCTATGACCCAGACGAATATGGGAATCAGTGGCAGCGCCAGAACCGCATCCCAACGCAGAATAAGCCCTCCGAGAATCAGCGTATCCCCCAGATAGATGGGATTGCGCGAGCGCCGAAAAATTCCCGACTGGATCAGGCGCTCTGGCGTTTCATGCGGCACGATGCTGGTTTTATGGCGGCGAAATTCCAGCGCGGCCATCACCACCAGCAAAATTCCCCCGCCCACCAGCAGCCCGCCCAAAAGACCGGCCCATGTTTCGCCAAGGCTCAGGCCCATGGTGTAATGGCTGGATTGCATCCATGCCACAGCCAGAAACCCGGCAAGCCAGACGGGCGGCATGTCAATCCATTTCAACATGGGTCTCACCCGCCCCTCTCACGGTTGTCTCTTGCTCAAAAGCAGTTACAGTAGCGCGCATGAGGGCGGAGGCAAGATGACAATCGCGGGCAAACATGCATTGGTGACGGGCGGCGGCAGCGGCATCGGCCTTGCTATTGCCCGCGCTCTGGCCGAGGCGGGCGCAGAGGTGACCATCTCCGGACGCCGCGCCGGGGTGCTCGAGGCGGTCAACGGCGCAGGTCTGCATCCCATCGTGATGGACGTCACCCAAGAGGCACAGGTCATCGCGGGCGTGGCAGAGGCGGTCGCCGCGCGCGGCCCGGTGCAGATCTGCATCGCCAATGCGGGCATCGCCGAGGGGCGCGCCCTGCACAAGACCGATGCGGATTTCTGGCGGCAGATCATGGCCACCAATCTTGACGGTGCGTTTTACACCCTGCGCGAATGCCTGACTGGCATGCGCCAGACCGATTGGGGACGGGTCATAGCCATGTCGTCGATTGCAGGCCTCAAAGGGCTTAAGGGCGCGGCGGCTTATACGGCCTCAAAACACGGGATGATCGGCCTCATTCGTGGCTTGAGCGAGGATTACCTGGGCACCGGCCTGACCTTCAACGCAATTTGTCCCGGGTATGTGGACACTGAAATTGTCCACCGCAACGCCACCGCTATTTCTCAGCGCGCCGGCGTGTCAGAAGAGGCGGCGCGCACCCTCATGGTCGAGGCCAACCGCCACAAACGCCTGATTGCGCCCGAGGAAGTGGCACAGGCAGCTCTGTGGCTTTGTGGTCCGGGCTCGTCCAGCATCAATGGCCAGACCATAGAGATTGCGGGCGGTCAGGTCTGATCCGGCCCCCGTTTCTTCTTGGCGAAAATACTCAAAAACGGCAGCAGCCCCGCCTAATCACTGCCATGATTGATCCGGCTTTAGACACAATCGTCTAAAATTCTCCCGAATGCGCGCCCAATGCCGCCGCACAGGCTGTGTACCCAGTTTGGAAACAACAGGGTGCCAGTATCATGCCAACGACCTTTAATTGGATCTTTTTAGGGACCGAGACGGATTTTCTTGATCCGACCGAAGGCAACAGCAATGCCGAGAACGCAGCCCTTTTCGAAAACCGCACCTACGGCAGCGCATTAGACCCGCTGTATCAACGCATTTCCAGCGTCACAACCATCAACAACGGTGGCGCAGTCGGTGCGCTCGACATGAACAACACCGTCACCAATGACGCCTTTACCACCGACATCGGGGCCGGAACCCAGACCTTTACATTCGATGGGTTGAGCGTTTTCAACGCCACCCTCACCTATGCCAATGGCACAACAGCCGTGGTGACGGCCGTTATTGCACAATCCACCACCGGCGAATTGTTTCTCGCACCCGAAATCAGCTTCAACGCCGATGTCACCGCCTTCGAGGCCGGGCCGATTGTTTCCATCACGCTCGACAGCGTCAACGCAAGCACCAATACCAACCTTGGCGCGGACCGCCTTGCGCAGGCCTGGGATAACGGCGTCGTGGATGGCACCGGCGGCAATGACCTTATCAATGGCAGCTATATCGAACCCATCGCCAACGGCTCTGACCGGGTGGACAATGGCGACGGCGTAAGCGGTCCGGGCTTTAACGACGATGTCATCAATGCAGGCGCGGGCAATGACACCGTGCTCGCGGGCCTTGGCAACGATTCCGTGCAGGGTGGCACCGGCGCCGATAGCCTGAGCGGCGAAAGCGGCAATGACACGCTGCTGGGCCAAGGCGGCAACGACACGCTGATCGGCGGCAATGGCGATGACAGTCTTGAGGGCGGCGCGGGCAATGATGTGCTCTACGGCGATGGCGGCACCGCCACACGCTGGAGCTATGATGTCTACACCCGCGATTTCACCTCAGCCAACGGGCAGGCTTTCACCATCGAAAGCGGCACCTTGGCAGGATCTGGGACCTCTGCGGGGTTTGATGTCACCGGGCACGGCCAACAGGCCACAGGCCAGGCCGATCCCAATGATTACGGCATCATCTATACCTCCAATCTCATCGCCTCTGCCGATGGGGTCTACCGCTTTGCCACCACGTCAGACGATGGTTCAACCATCCGTATCCTCGACAGCAACGGCGACCCGCTGACCTTTACCAACCAGATCGGCACCACCGGATCATTTCTCGACAACGATTTCCATCAGGCCGCGACAACCCGCTTTGGCGATGTCACGCTAGAGGCGGGCCAAAGCTATACCATCGAGGTGCGCTATTGGGAAAACCTTGGCGGCAACGTGCTGTCGGGCACGGTCACCCTGCCCGGCGGGGCGGTGCAGGATCTTGCAACCAGTGCGCTCATCGTCGGCAGCGACGCGATTGAGGGCAATGATTTTCTCGACGGCGGCGCAGGTGCCGACCTTCTGTTTGGCGAGGGCGGCAATGACACGCTGATCGCGGGCGAGAATGACACGCTGATCGGCGGCGACGGCGATGATCTCTTTGTCATCGAAACCCCGGCTGAGGCCGGCACCGGCACGATCACCATCGTCGGCGGCGAAGGGGCCGAGACAAACGGCGATACGCTCTTCCTGTCACCCGAGGCGCGCAAGGCAGACATCACCTTTACCAACACCGATGACGCGGCGGGCGGTCTCTCGGGCAGCTTTACCCTCAGCGATGGCACGGTGGTCAATTTCTCGGAAATCGAGAACATCATCTGCTTTACCCCCGGCATCCGCTTGTTGACCCCCCATGGCGAGCGCGCGGTTGAATCCTTGCGCGCGGGCGATCTGGTGATCACCCGCGATCATGGCCCCCAGGCAATCCGTTGGATCGGACGGCGCACCGTGCCGGGGACCGGTCGCTTTGCGCCCGTGCGCGTGGCAGCCCACGTGCTCGACGGGGGGCGCGCGCCGCTCTTGGTCTCGCCGCAACACCGCTTTCTCTTCACTGGCTACAAGGCCGAACTGCTGTTTGGCTGTGACGAGGTCTTGATCGCGGCACGGCATCTGGTCGATGGCCTGGCCGTCACCCAAGAGGATCAGGCAACCGTGACCTATATCCATGTCATGTTCGACCGCCATGAAGTGATCTATGCCGAAGGCGCGGCCACCGAGAGCTTTCATGCAGGCGACATCGGCATATCGGCCATTACGGATCAGGCGCGCGAAGAGATGTTCGCGATCTTCCCAGAGTTGCGCAGCAATCCCAATGCCTATGGCGACACCGCGCGCCCCTGCCTCAAACGGCACGAGGCACGTCTTTTGCAACCCTGCGGATAAGGCCCCTAAATTGTCGCGCTTGGGTGCCGTTAAAGTGTCTGAAAAGAGCCCAAGAAACACCAAGCCGCGACATTAACACTTTTCCAAAGGGTAGAGACTATGATCCTCGGGGATGTTGTTCTCAAAGTGTCAGTGCGTGGAGAGTGAGTATTTATGTTTAATTTCAATAGAATAACGCCTGCATCACCTCTCGCTTCTCGCGGGATGGTCTTGGCATGGACGCGGTCAGGGGCGGCGGGGGTGATTACGCCCGGAAAATCCACCGGCTGAGGTCAGGCGCATCGCACCTCTCCGATTGATCCTTTCAAAACGCTCTTAGCAGCCGCGTACCGCCTTCAAAGACAGCGAGACAGCAGACCATGGCCACGACCTTCGACCTCTTTGTGCTTGGCACGGCCCCACAAATCGACACGATCGAAGGCAACCTCACATCCGAGAACCATGGGGCCCTCGAGGGGCTCGTGTTCGGCAGCACCGCCAATCCGCTGGCGGGGACTGTTGCGACGCTCTCACCCGATATCGACCTGCTGCTCTTTCCCGATTACACCGGCGGGGCCACGTCCAACGCCTATGATTCCAACAACTTCCTGAGCAACGAAGAATTCGTCATCGGCGGCGTGCGATACACGCATGACGCCACGATGATCTACAACAACACGGTCATCACCTATACCGATGGCACAACGGCGACCGTCAACGCGATCGTCATGCAAGCCACCAACGGCACCCTTTACCTGATCCCGCCGCCCTCTGGCCCAACCGCTTATTCCGACGCGCTCGAAGCCAAACCGATCCTCTCGGTCACACTCGGCACCGCCGCCCCGTCCAATGGCACCGATGTCTATGCCATGACTGCGGATCGCTACGACCTCACGTTCTCTGATTACGTGGTCGAGGGCACGACCGGCAACGACCTGATCGACGCTGCCTATCTCGGCGACCCTGAAGGCGACCGGATCGACGACACGGACAATCTGGCCGGCACAAACGCTGATCTGGTCACGGCCGGTCTGGGCAATGACACCGTGCGCGCGGGCGCGGGCAACGATACCGTGTTTGGCAGTGACGGCAACGACCTGCTGGATGGTGGCACGGGCAACGATTCGCTCGATGGCGGCAATGGCAACGACACGCTGATCGGGGGGGCCGGGGCGGATACGTTTATCGGCGGCACCGGCCTCGACCTCTTGAGTTACGCCACCTCAGGGGCGGCGGTAAACGTCAACCTGCAAACCAATACCCTTACCGGCGGGGATGCGACCGGGGATGTCATCATCAGCGGTGTGGACGGCATCATCGGCTCAGCCTTTGACGACACGCTTGTGGGCTATGACGACATTTTCGACGGCGGCACCACCACCAACGTGATCGACGGCGGCGCGGGCAACGATTCCATCGACGGGCGCGACGGGGCCGACTCGCTGCTGGGCGGCAGCGGCGACGACACCATCCTCGGCGGCGGCGGAAACGATACGATCTATTACGGGTCCGGCAATGACTCGGTCGAGGGGGGCGCGGGCAACGATTTCATCGACGATGCCTTGGGCTTTGACTCGACCGCCGATGCCAGCACCGTTTCGGGCGGCGATGGCAACGATACGATCTTTGGCTCTTCGGCGGGCGATATTCTCAGCGGCGATGCGGGCAACGATTCCATCGGTGGCGAAAGCGGCAATGACCTGATCGACGGGGGCGCAGGCAGCGACACCATTCAAGGTGGCGCGGGCAACGACACGATCCTCACTTCGGGCGGAAACGACAGCCTGCAGGGGGGCGACGGGGCGGATGTGATCCGCGCCACGGCCACTGATCCCTCTGGCGTCTACAGCTTCAACGTCGATGGTGGATTTGGCGGCGTGGACAATGACACGCTCGATCTTTCGGCCCTGATCGCGGATGGCTGGACCATCAGCAGCATGACGCAAAACTCCGAGAATAACGGCAGTCCGGGGTTCAGCGGTCAGATCTTCCTTTCCCGCGGGGCCCAGTCGGCGACAATCAACTATACGGACATCGAAAACATCCTTCTGTCCGACTTTATTGTCGAAGGCACGGCAGGCGGCGACCTGATTGACCTTAACTATACCGGCGACCCCAATGGCGACCGGGTGGACAATACCGACGCCGCCGACGGATCCAATGACGACGAAATTGTCGCGGGCGCGGGCGATGACACGATCCTTGCCGGGTCAGGCAATGACACGGTGCTGGGTGAGGATGGGGCCGACCTCATCCTCGGGGCCGCAGGCGACGATTCGCTTTTGGGCGGTGCCAACAATGACACCATCGCAGGCGGCACCGGGGCCGATACGCTGGATGGCGGCACCGGCAGCAACACGCTGGATTACTCGGGCTCTGCCGGTTCCGTTACCGTCAATCTCGAAACCAACACCGCCTTCGGGTCGGATGCCGATGGCGATGTCATCAGCAATTTCCAGAATGTCATCGGCTCGAACTTCGGCGACACGATCACCCTGTCGAACACCTCCGGGACGATCCTCGCGGGCTCCGGCAATGACGGGCTGGCGGGCGGCTCAGGCGACGATACGATCTTTGGTCAGGACGGGGCCGATACCATTCTCGCAGGCGCGGGCAATGACGTGATCGTTGCGGGCGCAGGCGATGACGAGATTGTTCTTGATGACACGCTGCAAAATGACACGATTTTCGGCGGGGACACCGATGAGGTCCTTGGCGACCTGATCAACTTGTCCTCCATCTCCGACGGATTGCTGGTCTACTACTTCGGCGAAGGAGTCGGCTCCATCGCCGATGACGTCTCGATGACCGAATTCTCTGGAATCGAACGCTTACTATTGGGCACCGGCGACGATACGGTGGTCGGCTCGGACGGGGTCGAGCAGATCATCGGCAATTCCGGCAATGACCTGATCTTTGCTGGCGGCGGCAACGACACGATCTTTTCCGGCTTTGACAATGACTTTGTCGATGGCGGCGCGGGCGACGATTCGATTCTTGCCGCCTCGGGCGCGGATACGATCGTGGGCGGCGCGGGCAACGACCAGATCGACCTTGGGCCGGATGACGGCGACCGCGACCTGCTTGTTCTGGCCGATGGCTCTGGCAATGATGTGGTCTCCAGCTTCGCCGCCCCCACCGACAATGGCGATGGCACCTATACCAGCGGCGATCTGCTGGATGTGACGGGACTCACTTCGGATGGCACAACACCTGTTACCACCGCCGATGTGACCGTCACCGACACCAATGGCGATGGCACCGGCGATGCGATCCTCACCTTCCCCGGCGGTGAGAGCCTGACACTCGTCGGCGTGCCGATGTCCAGTGTCGACAACACCCCCGCCCTTGTGGCCATGGGCATCCCCGATGGGCGCGACTTCATCGTCGAGGGCACGGATGCGGGCGATCTCATCACCGTCGATTACACCGGCGACCCCGACGGCGACCGGGTGGACGCCAACGATGCCGCCGACGGCTCTCAGGATGATGAGATCATTGCAGGGGCGGGCAATGACACCATCGACGCCGGCGCGGGCAATGACGTGATCGTTGCGGGCGCAGGCGATGACGAGATTGTTCTTGATGACACGCTGCAAAATGACACGATTTTCGGCGGGGACACCGATGAGGTCCTTGGCGACCTGATCAACTTGTCCTCCATCTCCGACGGATTGCTGGTCTACTACTTCGGCGAAGGAGTCGGCTCCATCGCCGATGACGTCTCGATGACCGAATTCTCTGGAATCGAACGCTTACTATTGGGCACCGGCGACGATACGGTGGTCGGCTCGGACGGGGTCGAGCAGATCATCGGCAATTCCGGCAATGACCTGATCTTTGCTGGCGGCGGCAACGACACGATCTTTTCCGGCTTTGACAATGACTTTGTCGATGGCGGCGCGGGCGACGATTCGATTCTTGCCGCCTCGGGCGCGGATACGATCGTGGGCGGCGCGGGCAACGACCAGATCGACCTTGGGCCGGATGACGGCGACCGCGACCTGCTTGTTCTGGCCGATGGCTCTGGCAATGATGTGGTCTCCAGCTTCGCCGCCCCCACCGACAATGGCGATGGCACCTATACCAGCGGCGATCTGCTGGATGTGACGGGACTCACTTCGGATGGCACAACACCTGTTACCACCGCCGATGTGACCGTCACCGACACCAATGGCGATGGCACCGGCGATGCGATCCTCACCTTCCCCGGCGGTGAGAGCCTGACACTCGTCGGCGTGCCGATGTCCAGTGTCGACAACACCCCCGCCCTTGTGGCCATGGGCATCCCCGATGGGCGCGACTTCATCGTCGAGGGCACGGATGCGGGCGATCTCATCACCGTCGATTACACCGGCGACCCCGACGGCGACCGGGTGGACGCCAACGATGCCGCCGACGGCTCTCAGGATGATGAGATCATTGCAGGGGCGGGCAATGACACCATCGACGCCGGCGCGGGCAATGACGTGATCGTTGCGGGCGCAGGCGATGACGAGATTGTTCTTGATGACACGCTGCAAAATGACACGATTTTCGGCGGGGACACCGATGAGGTCCTCGGCGACCTGATCAACTTGTCCTCCATCTCCGACGGATTGCTGGTCTACTACTTCGGCGAAGGAGTCGGCTCCATCGCCGATGACGTCTCGATGACCGAATTCTCTGGAATCGAACGCTTACTAATGGGCACCGGAGACGATACGGTGGTCGGCTCGGACGGGGTCGAGCAGATCATCGGCAATTCCGGCAATGACCTGATCTTTGCTGGCGGCGGCAACGACACGATCTTTTCCGGCTTTGACAATGACTTTGTCGATGGCGGCGCGGGCGACGATTCGATTCTTGCCGCCTCGGGCGCGGATACGATCGTGGGCGGCGCGGGCAACGATCAGATCGACCTTGGGCCGGATGACGGCGACCGCGACCTGCTTGTTCTGGCCGATGGCTCTGGCAATGATGTGGTCTCCGGCTTCGAGACCCCCACCGACAACGGCGATGGCACCTATACCAGCGGCGATCTGCTGGATGTGACGGGGCTCACTTCGGATGGCACAACACCTGTTACCACCGCCGATGTGACCGTCACCGACACCAATGGCGATGGCACCGGCGATGCGATCCTCACCTTCCCCGGCGGTGAGAGCCTGACACTCGTCGGCGTGCCGATGTCCAGTGTCGACAACACCCCCGCCCTTGTGGCCATGGGCATCCCCGATGGGCGCAACTTCATCGTCGAGGGCACGGATGCGGGCGACCTCATCACCGTCGATTACACCGGCGACCCCGGCGGCGACCGGGTCGACGCCAACGATGCCGCCGACGGCTCTCAGGATGATCAGATCATTGCAGGGGCAGGCAATGACACCATCGACGCAGGCGCTGGCAATGATACCGTCTATGGCGGCATCGGGGACGACTCGATTGCCGGGGGCAGCGGCAACGATACCCTCTTGGGCGAGGACGGCAATGACACCATCAATGGTGGCTTTGGCCAAGACGTCGTCTACGGGGGTGCGGGCGACGACGTGCTGTCCGTTGCGATTACGGGGGTTGGTGATCCTCAACACCTCAATGATACGCTCTATGGCGAAGACGGGAACGATCAGCTATTTGGCAGCAACAATAGCCAATATCTCGACGGCGGAGATGGGAACGACACCATCTCGGGCGACTCGGGCATAAATGGAGGCTGGGAATCCGCCTCCGGCAGTTCCGAAACGGATACGTTGATTGGCGGCGCTGGAAACGACCTGATCTATTCGGGCTTCACCGGATCGGCCACGCTCGAAACCGGCGACAGCTTGGTTGGCGGCGACGGTAATGACACCCTGATCGGGGGGACCGCCAATGACACGATCGAGGGCGGCAATGACAGCGACAGCATCCTCGCGGGGGCTGGCAACGACCGCATATTTGGCGATGCAGGCAACGACAGCCTTGATGGCGGCGCCGATGCCGATACGCTTTTTGGTGGCACCGGCAATGACACGATCAATGTCAGCCAGGGCGACAGCGCCGAGGGCGGCGATGGCGACGATTTCTTCCGCCTGACCGACCTGGGCGAAGCCGCGACCGATACGATCACCCTCATCGGCGGTGAGGGCGACGAGACGCTCGGCGATACGCTCTGGCTGGGTGAATTCGCAAGCAAGGCCGACATCAGCTTTACCAACACCGATGATGCGGCGGGCGGCCTTGCGGGCACGTTCACCATGACCGACGGCACTGTGGTCAACTTCTCCGAGATCGAGAATATCATCTGCTTCACCCCCGGCGCGCGCATTCTCACCCAATGGGGCGAACGCCCGGTCGAGAGCCTGCGCTTGGGCGATATGGTTGTCACGCGCGATCACGGGCTGCAACCGATCCGCTGGGTCGGCAAACGCACCGTGGCGGGTCTGGGCGATTTCGCCCCGATTTCCATCGCCTCCAGCGTGATGGGCGGGCAAGAACCTCTGTTGGTCTCGCCACAACACCGGCTGCTCTTCACCGGCTATCAGGCCGAATTGCTCTTTGGCGAAAGCGAGGTCTTGGTCGCGGCCAAACATATGGTCAACGGTCGCGACGTAACCGTCAGCCCCCGTGACGCCGTGACCTATATCCACATCATGTTCGACCGGCACGAGATCATCTATGCCGACGGCATCGGCACCGAAAGCTTTTATGCTGGCGACATGGCGCTCGGCGCAATCGATGCGGCAGCGCGCGAGGAACTATTCACGATCTTCCCGGAATTGCGCAGCGCGCCGGGCCACCACCGCGACACCGCGCGCAGTTGCCTGCGCCGCCACGAGGCGCAACTCCTGTGTTCCTTGGGAGAAAAAGACGTGGCCTGACCGAGGTCAGGCCGATTTGAGCAGCGGGGCCGCCTGCCCCGATGCCCACGCCCGCACCGCATCGCCAAAGGCGGAAAACAGCGGGCGGCTGACCGGATCATGCGCGGCATTATATTCCGGATGCCATTGCACCGATAAGGTAAAGCCCGGAGCCCCGTCGATATAGAGCGCCTCTGGCGTGCCATCGGGTGCCCAACCGTCGATGACCACACCGCACCCCGCGCGCAAAATACCCTGCCCATGCAGCGTGTTGGTCATCACCTCTTCGGCCCCCATCAGCCGGTGAAACACCCCGCCCGAGGTAAAGCGCACCTTGTGGCGCAGGGCGAACTGTTCCTCCATCGTGCCCTCAGGGGGCATCCGATGATTGTCGCGCCCCGGCAAATCGCGAATTTCAGGATGGAGCGTGCCACCCATGGCAACATTCACCTCCTGAAAACCGCGACAAATGCCCAGGATTGGCTGCCCACGCTCGATACAGGCACGCGCCAGCGGCAGGGTGATCGCATCGCGCGCACGGTCAAACGCGCCATGCGCTTCGGTCGCGGCCTCACCATATTCCTCGGGGTGCACATTGGGCCGCCCCCCCGTGAGCAGAAAGCCATCGCAGGTTTCCAGCAACTCTGCGACCGACACATACCGCGCATCAGCCGGGATGATCAGGGGCATACAGCCCGCAACATCGGCCACCGCGGAAGAGTTGATCGTTCCGCCCGCATGGGTCGGGTAACGGTTTTCGATCTGGTATTGGTTGGCAATCACACCAACAACCGGGCGTTTCATTCTTGTCTTTCCAGATTGCGCCACTCGCTCACTCATTTGCATAAAATATACCGCAGAATGGAATAACAAAACACCAATTCCCGCACATGTTTTCGTGCGATGATGCGAATTTGCCCGAATTTATTGCAGGAACCTTTACCTTTTGGCGCCACTCTGACGCTGTGGGCGGGGGCACCTCGTTACTGGTCAAACGCATCCCGACCGGTCGGGTCTTTCCCGTCCACACCAGCCCTCTTGCGGCTGCGCCGACAGCGTTCGCTGCAATGGCGCACCTCGTCCCAGACACGCGCCCATTTGCGCCGCCATTCCATCGGTCGCCCGCAGGTGGCGCAGGTCTTGACCGGCAGGTCAGATTTGCGGGGTGCGCGCGGCATGTCAGAGATCCAAACTCAGTTGCGCCGTCGCCGCCTTGGGCTTGGCCCGCCTCGGGCGCTTGCGGCTGGCATGGCGGGTCACGATCCGCGCCGTCACGGCATCCCCACGATGCGCCCGCCGACAGGCCCAGACCGCCTCGCGCGCCACGCGCGCCGCCTCAACCGGATCGACAATCGGTGCAGGGTATCCACGCTCCAACAGCCTCTCCGCCTCAGGCCAGTCCCACGGGCGTTGCAAATACGCATCCGGCACCTGCGCCAATTCCGGCAGCCACCGTCGCGTGAATTCCCCGGTCGGGTCCTGATCCAGCCCCTGTTTCACCGGGTTGTAAATCCGGATCGTATTCATCCCCGTAGTGCCCGATTGCATCTGCACCTGCGGCCAATGAATCCCCGGCTCGTAATCGGTAAACGCCCGCGCCAAAACCGGCCCGGTGCTGCGCCAATCCAGCCAGAGGTGATAGGACGCCACCGCCATCAACATCGAGCGCATGCGGAAATTGAGCCAGCCGGTCGCCAAGAGCGACCGCATGCAGGCATCAACAAAGGGCAGGCCGGTTTCCCCCGTCGACCATGCCGCCAACCGCAGGGCATCGGCCTCACGCGGGCGCAGCCCTTCATAGGCCGGGTGCAGACAACGGCGCTCAATCTCGGGCTCATCCTCCAGCTTTTGCATGAAATGATCCCGCCACGCCAAACGCGCCTGAAACGACCGCATCGAGCGCGCCCAATCCGCGCCTCGCCCGCCGGGTGCCATGGCCCCCGTCTGCACCGCCTCGCGCAGCGACAGCGTGCCAAAGGCCAAATGTGGGCTGATCCGTGAACAGGCCCGTGCGCCGTGCAAAGGCGAGGACATGGCCCGCTGATAGCTCTCTCCGCGTGTGCTTAGAAAAGACTGAAGCGCCCGCATGCCTGCCCCACGCCCACCCTTTTGCCGAAGCGGACAGGCGTCCTTTAGCCCCAGCGTCGCAGGCGCAGGCAGATCATCACTGGCCACCGCCAGCCCCCGCACGCCCTGCACCGGCCCCAGCACCGGCGCGCGCATCACCCTGTCGCGCGCCCCCTGCCACGCATCCCGACTGCCAAGCCGCCGCACCACACCCGATTGGGGCATCTCCTCCCAACGCACCCCCTGCCCACGGGCCCATTCCGCCACGCGCCGGTCGCGCCCAAAGCTCCAGAGATGGCCGGTCTCTTCATGACTGACCAGATGCACGACAGCATGCGCCGCCCGCAAATCCTCCAGCACCGTCACCGCATCGCCCACCCGCACCACAAGCGTCAGGCCCAGCCCCGCCAGATCCTCGCGCAAGCTCTCCAGACACTCGCAGATAAACGCATATTGCCGCCCCGACGCATCCGGCTCTGCCCACAAGCCAGGCTCGACAATATAAAGCGGAAGGATCGGCCCCAGCCGCGCCGCATGGGTCAACGCCGGGTGATCCTGCACCCGCAAATCGCGCTTGAACCAGAGAATGACCGGGCGTTCCATGGCAAGGCAAATAGCAGCAGGCAGCCCGAAGGAAAGCCCCATTGCAGCCCCCCGCGCCAGCCCTTAGGGTCACGCCAAACCAGAGGAGAGCGCCATGAAAGATGCAGCCCCACAGCCCGTTTATCTCGAGGATTATACGCCCCCCGCCTATCTGGTGGATGCGGTGCATCTGACCTTTCGTCTTGCCCCCAACACCACGCGCGTCCTCAGCCGGATCGAGTTTCGCCCCAATCCAGACGCCACATCGCGCGATTTTTTCCTGCATGGCGAGGCGCTTACACTTATCAGCGCCCGCATCAACGGGGCCGAAATCACACCCGAGGTGACACCTCAGGGCCTCAGCGCCATCGTCCCCGACGCGCCGTTCACCTTCGAGGCCGAGGTCGAGATCAACCCAGAGGGCAACACCGCCCTTGAAGGGCTTTATATGTCGAACGGCATGTATTGCACCCAATGCGAGGCCGAGGGATTTCGCAAGATCACCTATTACCCCGACCGCCCCGATGTGATGAGCATCTTCACCGTGCGGATTGAGGGCGACACGCCGGTGATGCTTTCCAACGGCAACCCCACGGGCAGCGGCGCAGGCTGGGCCGAATGGCACGATCCATGGCCGAAACCGGCCTATCTCTTTGCGCTCGTCGCGGGCGATCTGGTGGCACATCCTGATAGTTTCACCACCCGTTCGGGCAGGCATGTCGATCTCAACATCTGGGTGCGGCCGGGGGATGAGGGCAAATGCGCCTTTGGCATGGAGGCGCTCAAGAAATCCATGGCCTGGGATGAAGAGGTTTACGGGCGTGAATATGACCTCGATCTTTTCAACATTGTCGCCGTCGACGATTTCAACATGGGCGCGATGGAGAACAAGGGCTTGAACATCTTCAACTCCTCTTGCGTCTTATCCACAGCAGAGACCGCCACAGATGCCAATTTCGAACGTATCGAGGCGATTGTCGCGCATGAGTATTTCCACAACTGGACCGGCAACCGCATCACCTGCCGCGACTGGTTTCAGCTCTGCCTCAAAGAGGGGCTGACGGTCTACCGCGACAGTCAGTTCACCGCAGACCTGCGGTCCGCCCCGGTCAAGCGTATCTCGGATGTGATCGCGCTCCGCGCCCGCCAGTTCCGCGAGGATAACGGCCCGCTGGCGCATCCGGTGCGCCCCGAGAGCTTTATTGAAATCAACAACTTCTACACCGCAACGGTCTATGAAAAAGGGGCCGAACTGATCGGCATGCTCAAGCGATTGGTGGGCGATGCCGCCTATAAAGAGGCGCTCGATCTCTATTTCACCCGCCATGACGGGCAGGCCTGCACCATCGAGGATTGGCTTCAGGTGTTCGAGGATGTGACGGGCCGCGACCTCTCTCAATTCAAACGCTGGTATTCCGACGCCGGAACACCCCGTCTGCGCGTCAGCGAAGAATTCAACAATGGCCGCTACACGCTTCATTTCGAACAGAAAACCCCGCCCACACCGGGACAAGAGGATAAACAGCCGCGTGTAATCCCGATTGCCGTGGGCCTGCTCAGCCCCAATGGCGACGAGGTGCAGCCGACGCAGGTGCTGGAAATGACAGAAGCGCGCCAGAGCTTTAGCTTCGATGGATTAGCAACGCGCCCCATCCCCTCGATCCTGCGCGATTTTTCGGCCCCCGTGATCCTAGAGCGCGAGAGCAGCAATGCCGAGCGCGCCTTTCTTCTGGCGCATGATACCGACCCCTTCAACAAATGGGAGGCTGGGCGTGCTCTGGCCCGCGCGGGCCTTTTGGCAATGATGACCGAGGGCGCAGCCCCCGATGCCGCCTATCTCGATGCGATTGCCCGTGTCGCCCGTGACGACACGCTTGATCCCGCGTTTCGCGCGCTGGCGCTCGGCCTGCCGTCCGAGGATGATCTGGCACAAGCGCTCTTTGATGCGGGGCACGTGCCCGATCCACAAGCAATCTGGGACGCGCTTGAGACCCTGCGCGACACCCGCGCCGAGGCGCTGGAGAGCATCGCACAGGATCTCTACAGCCGCTATCAGGTCACGGCCCCCTATCGCCCCGATCCCGATCAAACGGGCGCACGGGCGCTGGCCAACGCGGCCCTGGCCATGCTCAGCCGCTGCGACGGGGGCACGCGCGCGCAGGCGCAATATGACGCGGCGGATAACATGACCCAGCAATTGGCGGCTTGGTCCTGCCTCTTGCAGGCCGGCGCAGGCGCGGCCGCGACCGAGGCCTTTTATACCCAGTGGAAACACGACCGGCTTGTGATCGACAAATGGTTCACCCTGCAAATCGTGCAGACAGCGCCCGACCGCGCCGCAGAGGTGGCCGAAACATTGACCCGCCATCCCGATTTCACCCTGCGCAATCCCAACCGGTTCCGCGCCACGCTGGGCGCGCTCACCATGTCGCCTGCGGGCTTTCACCACGCGTCCGGGCGTGGCTACAGGCTGCTGGCGGATATGCTCATTCGGCTCGATCCCCTCAACCCGCAGACCACGGCGCGGATGTGCTCGGCCTTCGAGACATGGCGCCGCTACGATCCGGTGCGTCAGGGCATGATCGCGGCAGAATTGGACCGCATCCTTGCGACACCAAACCTCAGCCGCGACACGACAGAAATGGTGGGGCGAATTCGGGGGAGTTGAAGCAAGGATTGGCGCCGCGCACGTGCCATTCTACGCCGCGATCACCCCTGTCACTCAGCCACGCGCGCCACCCGTGTCGGCCGCGCCCGTGGCCGCACCGCAGAGAGGGGCTTGCAATAGCTCTGCGCGCGCGTCCAACGCTGCATATCTTCGCGTTTGGTCGCACTGTGCAACGGCCCCCAATCGGCGGCCACTCCGCGCCGCCCCTCTGACACCACACCGTCGCGCGGCACGGTGTGGGCCATGATCCGAATGGCACAGGACAGATTGTCCGGCCCATGGCGCAACGCCTCGCCACTGCCCGCCCGGCATTTATAGCCCCGCGCCGTAGCAGGCCCGATCTGCAACAGCCCATGCCACTGCCCACCACCACCCACAGCCTTGGGGTTATGGGTGCTTTCATGCTTGGCCAAGGCCGACAGGAACCCCACCCAGAACGCGCGCCGCCGCGCCTCGCCACCCGTGGCGTAGGAGGGGCACCAGCTTGCAATATCACGCGGCACACTCCGCACCAGCGGCGCGCCATGCGCCTTGAGCGCCGACAGCGCACTGCGCGTCCAAAGCTCGGCCTCAGTGCGATGTTCCCACCGCGTGCGCGGAATATTGCCATCTCGCGCCGGGGGACTCAGGGTCAAATCAGCGGTTTTCCCGTCCTGCGCTGCGGCGGGAAGAGAGAAAAACATAATGAAAACAACAATCAAAAAACCCCTCATTCGGCAATTCTGACGCAAGGATAGGTTTATGGCAACGCCCTAGATGGCGTCCGGGATATTCCCTGCCTTCACCCAAGCATCGCCCTTTTTTGGTCGAAATCCGACGGCACTTTGGAGGGGCACCTTGATTGCCGGAGCCCCCATGCCGTTTGAACCGCTTGCCAATCCAGAACCGACCGCGCCCACCCCGCACAAGCGTCAGTCAAAGGCGACCAGCCGTTGGCCGGATCTGTTGGGTCTCTTGCGGCGCAAGCCCGAGACAGACCTCGATAGCCTGTCCAAACGCATCCTGCTGCCCTCACTGCCGGTCACGGATGAGGAAATGGCCCGCGCCATGCATCAGGACCGGGGGCAAAAGCTCGCGCGCCAGGATCTGTGGCCAGAACTGGCGCAGGTGATGGAATACACGGATGCCGCGCGGCTGCGCACACCGGGGGGCGAGAATGCGACCACGCTTTTGGCGGTCGGTGCGCGCGCCGATGTGGTGGCAGCCGCCGAAGACGCACTTCATGACGGCGTAGACCCAGACCCCTCTGGCATCGACGCGCTCGAAGAAATGCAGGCCGAGAACCCCGATAGCTACCCTTGCGCGCTGATCGTGGCGCTCGCGCATATCGACATTGGCTGGGCTTGGCGCACCACCGCCACGGATCGCACGCGCCCGGCGCATGAGTTGCGCTTTCTCGAACATTTCAAACGCGCGGAAGACATGCTCGCGCCCTTCGACGGGGTCGATCTCGATGCGCCTTCGTTGTCAGCGGCACAATGCGCCCTTCTGGCCGCGCGGCGACAGCCCGGGATGCGCGTGGCCGACGATTACGAACGCTTGATAGACCTTGATCCCGACAGCCCCCGCCACATGCGCGCTCTTGGCGAGGCGCTCTTGCCTGCACGCTATGGCAATTACGAAATGCTCGATCTCGAGGCGCGCCGCACCGCCGCGCGAACCGGCGAGATATGGGGCGCAGGCGCCTATGCTTGGGTCTATTTCGATGCTCTCGCGCTCGACCCCTGCGCAATCGCGCATCTTGATGCCGATTTCTTCGTGGACGGCCTGCGTGACATCGTGGCCCGTCGCCGCGACCAGCATGTGATCAATCAGCTTTCGGCCTTTTGCGGTATCGTGATGGCCCCCAAAACTGGCAATCAGCGGCTGTCTGGCCCCGCAGAAGCATCGCGCCGCCGCATCCATGACTGTCTGGACTGGCTGTTGGAAAACCACTTGCAGGAATTGCATCCGCTCATCTGGTCGCAAACCCTGCTCAGCCCCGGTCTCACGCCCTCGCTGCCCTCGCGCCGGGCACTGGTCGCCAAGGGCCGTCAGACCGCGCTGCGCGTCATCGCCCAACGCTTTGCCGAGGATATATCAGACGGCAGTTCCATCGCCTTCTCCAGCTCTGGCATGTATCGTTTGCCGGCCTTGTGACAGGGTTCAGAAATGCGCCTTTGGCTCGTCTGGCTTGCCTGCGGCAATCGCCAGCACCCCGGCCAGCGCGGTAAAGCCCAGCGGGAACATGGTAAAGACGTTGAAGCCAAATGCGTAATGCATCAGCCCCGCCGATACGAGCAGCAACAGCCCACCCCAAAGCGCCCGCACCTTGGCCATCGCCCCCCCGGCAATCGCCAAGAGCGGGGCCAGAAAGCTCGCGCTGCGGATCAACGCGGGGTCGCTGACCTGCGTGAGCAACCCGTCTACTTCACCGATGCGATTGACCACTTCGGTATAGCCATAGCTGAAAAACCCGACCAGCACCGCAAGACAGCCACCAATCACCCCCAACACCATTGCCGCACTGCGCATTCACCCGCCTCCTGATCCTTGACCCGATATGGGGTCCTGCCCCGCTTTACCCAAGCAGCGCCGCCTGCGTATCCTTGCCCCATCCCAGATAAAGCGTTCCGCTCGCGTCAATCAGGGGCCGTTTCATCAGCGTTGGATGGGCCGCCAAAAGGTCTAACGGATCGCGCGCCCGCTCATCCTCTGCCAAGGCCCGCCATGTGGTTGATTGCCGATTCACTATTGCGTCGCCAAATCGCGCCCAAGCCGCCTGTGCCACTTCCCTAGGCAAACCATCGGCCCGGACATCGTGAAACGTCACATTGCCCAACGCTTTCAATGCCTTGCGGCAGGTGTCACAGGTTTTGATACCGTAGAGGATCATGGCGCACTCCTTTATTTTTGCGTGTTTATCGGGCAAAAACCCGCGCGTCACGGAGTTTCGCTTGATTTTTACAATGGCGGTGCAATCATGATCTTCGTCACGATGGGCATTCAGAATCCGCCTTTGCAACGCTTGGCCGGTCCCTGAGGGTCCGGCAAGACATGGCCCGGCATATTCCCGGGGAAGCGACGCAAAAGGAGAAGCGGCATGCCGACCGGCACCGTGAAATGGTTTAATACCACTAAAGGTTATGGATTCATCGCCCCGGACGGCGGCGGCAAAGATGTGTTCGTGCACATCTCTGCGGTCGAACGCTCAGGGCTCACAGGGCTCGCAGACAATCAAAAGGTCGGTTTCGAGCTTCAGGAAGGGCGCGACGGTCGACAAATGGCATCAGATCTGCGGCTGCTCTAAAACGTCAGCTTCGGGGGTACGCCCATTTGCGAAAATGAGCACCCGCTACCCCTAGGTCACGCCGGATCACATTCAAACATCAAACAGGGCGGCGCAGAGCACGCCCTGTTTCCAGAATGTTTTTCTCTCCGCACGGGCTTTAGTAACAGCCCTTCGCACCCACCGGACAGTTGAGATGCGAGGTGGCCGAGTAGCTGCGATGCTTCACCTTGGCGACCGGATGGCGCATGACCTGCTGATAGGTCTGGGTCTGATTGGGCTGGCCACAACAAATGACCCCGCTGATGGTCACCGGCTGCAACCCTGCCGGGCAGTAATTCGCGTGGCTTTCATAGGCATAGACTTTGGCACTTTGCGCCATGGCGGGGGCAGCCAGAACCGCAATGGCAAGGGCCGAAATCAGGGTAGATGCGCGCAGCATGAGAAACCTCTTGGGAAAACGGGAATACACGTGAGCGATGGTATGGGATAACCGCGCTCTGTCAATTTCTTTCCCGGTACTGCCTCGGCAAATCTACCGCTTTTCGCGCTATTCTGTGGCTTTGGGCGCGCCCGCACTCGGGCCCGTCTGCTGAAAAGTCACGACAAAATGCCCCAAATCCCCTTCAACATGCACCACCTGACGCGGCAGTCGGATCACCGGCTTGGTCTCGGCATAGCCTGCCTGCCAGACCTGACCAGTCAGAACGCACCCCGCCTCTTGACCCGCATAGTCCAACGCGGGCGGCACTTCGCGCATAAAGACCAAGCCCCGCGCCAGCGCCTGATCCCCAAGATAGACCGCGCCCGTGCCCATCACATCTCTCGCTTTGCCTTTGGTGAGCACCGATTGCTGATGGCTCTGCGCCCAAACGCCACAAAGCAGCACCCGGCCCTGCTGTTCACGCATATCCGCAGCCACGGTCAACCCGCCCCCGGAACTATAGCTTCCCCCCGAGAGCACCGGATCAGCGCCCAACCGCGCCACCATCTGCGGACCAGCTACCGTACACCCGGCAAGCGCCAGTGCCGCCAGCATCATTCCATTGCGTATCATCTCTGGCCCTCCGATTGCAGCCTCTCAACGCCCAGCATAGCGCCCCGGTCCCGGATTGCCAGCTTGGCCCTCAGACCTGCGCGGCAACAGCCCCCGTTTCCTTGAGCATCTCGGGATACCACCGCTCCAGCGTCGGCAAGAACGCCGCGCGCAGCTTGGCGACCTGCGCAGGCGTCAAATCCTCGCGCCAAACCCCGGCCTGCCCCTTGGCAAAGAACGCCGTCATGCCTTGGGGCCGTTCGGCGAAACCCAGTGTTTCTTCCTGCCGCTTCATCGCCTCGAAACTCGTGGCCTTGATCGCGCGCGCCAGCTTGGGGCCGTCCACCTTGACCTTGAGAAACTTTTCCAACAACCCGCGCATTGTGCGACCGGGATTGTGCAACAGGTCCTCATAGCGCACCACATGGATCGGCAGGCCGGGGGCACCGGTCCAGACCCGAATATGATCGTCCCAGCGCCCCAAGAGGTCCATGATCCCATTCGGCGTCCCAGTGATCGTATCAGGGTTGCACATCCGCTCGATCGCCAGATCAAGATCACAATTTTGATGCCGGGCAAAGGATGGCGCCAGATCAAATGGATTGCGCAGGATGTAAACTGCGGCTGCGGTCAATTCCGGCGGGATCACATCCTGATCGAAAATCCGCACCGTCTGACAATGCGTCTTGACGAAATGATGGTCCGGTTTCGAGGCCGCAATCAGGCGCAGCGCCCGGCCTCGCACCCGCATCCAGTCCTCCACCCCCTGCCCCCGAAACGGGCCGCCATTGGCCGCGTCAAAAAAATCCTGTCGCGTGTCGCCCGTGGTGAACTGCCGCAAGTTGTTGATATCCGGTGCCTTTCCCAAAGGCATGAAGTAATGCGCCAAAAGGCTGCGCATCCATGTATTGCCCGATTTGGGATAGCTCGCCAGCCAGATGATCCGCCGCAGATCGCTCATTCCAGATACCCGTATCGTTTCATCGTCTCGCCCATCTTCTCGCGGATCATCTCTGCCAGCGCAGGGTCAAGATCGGTTTTCCATTGATCCTTCTGCCCCTTGCCAAAGAACTTCTCGCTCTGCTCGGGCCGCTCGATGAACCCTTGTTCCTCTTCTTGGCGCGACAATTCGTCAAAGCTGGAAAACCGGATCGCGCGCTCCAGCCGCTCGGCGTCGACCGGCACGCCGACCAGCTCAAGAATCTTGGCGAAATGCGTCTCGGGATCGTCCAATAAATCCTCGTAGCGCACGATCAGCCGCTTCCAGGGCGCATAGGCCATCCAACTCTTGACATGCATATCCCAAGAACTGAGGTATTGCGCCACTGTGGTTGGGGTCGGCAGATTGCCATTGTCGGGATGGCAAATCTTCTGCGCCGCGTTTTCCTGCGTGATGCCGTAGTGGCGCGCATAAGACAGCACCATATCTAGCGGATTTCGGATGATATAAATGGCAGAGCGCGTATAGTCGTCCGGGATAAGTTTGATCCCGTCGGGGGCTACCCGCGCGTTATGCGTCTTGACGAAATTCACATCTGCATTGTTGCCGACAATGGCGCGTAGCACCGGATCACGCAGCTTCAGGCAGAGTGAAAGATTATGTGGATCAATCGCCTTACCTGCAACACGGCTGTACATCTTGACCATGGCATCGCCCATTGCGAACCGATGGGCCTGATTGATCGGCACCGGTGTTTGCGCGTTCATCAGGTAATTGGCAAGGAAAAGCCGCGTCCACGTATTGCCAGACTTCGGATAAGAGGCCAGCCAGATGATACTTCGCTTCATGCCCTGTCAGCCTCCACAACGTTGTTACTTGGACGCAAGACATAAAAAAGGCGGGGGGAAATGTCACCCCCCGCCCCTTGTCTTTTAACCGGTCGATTAGAACGACAGGTTCACCGAGGTGCCGATGACAGTGCCTTCGACAGTGGTGTTTGCGTTGCCGAAGGTCGCGCCAACGTCTGCGTTCACAGAACCTTCAACATAGGCTGCGTACACGGCCCAGGTCACGCCAGCGCCGAGCGAACGGCTGCCGACCAGCTGGTAGGCTTCGTATTCGGCTTTGTCGCCGGATGCGGCGCCAATACCGCTGTACTCACCCTGGTAGGTGTCGAAACCAACCGACCACGGACCAGCGATGTCATAGGTCACGCCGAGGCTCCAGCCTTCGGAGTCCCATGCACGCAGACCGCCGTTGTCGTTCTCGCCGTAGCCACCGCCGATGACGAAGCCGTTGAAGCCGACGTTCAGGCCGATGTTCCACACTTCGGGATCGCTGGTGCCAACAACGTTGGACTCTGCAGTGCCCCAACGAGCAGCGAAGTCAACGTCAACACCGTTGAACGACTGGCTGTAGGCCAGACCGATGTCGAACACGTCGGTGACGCCCGCATTGCGGTTCACACCGAAGTTGTTCACGGCATTACCAGCAGCGTTAGCTGCATAGGACACGCCGAGTGTCAGGCCGTTGAACGACGGGGTGTAGTAGGTGATGCGCTGCACGTCGTTGTTGCCGAGAACTTCAGCATAGGACGAGATGCCGGAGTCACGGAATGCGAAGGGCAGGTTGCCGCCGGAACCGATCGAAATCGGAACGAAGCCCGAGACCGACGGAGAGTTGATGCCGATACCGCCAGAAACTTGCGGTGCGCCAATGCTCATTTTGTAACCAGCCGAGTTTTCGGCGCCGAGGTCGATACGGCCCAGCGTGTCGCCGGAGATCGAGAGGAACGACTCGTCGATACCGTCTGCACCACCGCCAGCGTTCAGTGCTTCATACTGAACGTTGATACCGAAGGTCAGGCCGTTGTCCAGCGTCACCGACGGGGTGAAGTGGATTTCAGCGTTCGTGAATACGTCAACGCCGTCGAAATCTGCGCCGGCTTGGGCAGCAGTGTTCGAGTCGACAGTCACATAACCGACGTGCGAGTTATAGTACCCGCCCCAATCCAGATTCCATTCTTGGGCAGATGCCGGTGCGGCCATGGCGACGCCGAGTGCAATCGCGCTGGTGCTCAGAAGTTGCTTTTTCAAGGGTGTCCCTCCTCAGAAGCAGGTTAATCAGATCCGCCGCACCAGTCATTGGAAACGGCTTGCGCTATGAAATGCGCCATTCCCCCCCAAACTGTCAACGCGACCTCCCCGCTCCGACCGCATCGCGCCGTGAATGTGACGCAGAAACCACACCCTTTTCGCAGAGGCCTTTTAAACAAGGCGCATCGCTCAGCCCTGTTGGTCCTCCAGCACTTTTCTTGCCGCCCGAAAACATTCAAGCGCTTGCGGCACACCACAATAAATTCCGACAACATGGATAATGGCGCGGATTTCCTCGGGGGTGACCCCGTTGTTAATGGCCCCCCGGCAATGCAATTCCCACTCATGCATCTTACCCAGAGCGCCCAGCATGGCCAAATTCATCATGCTACGGGTCTTGGGGGGAATCACCTCGTCGCCCCAGCCAAAACCCCAGCACCAAGCGGTCATCGCCTCTTGAAACGGGCGGGTAAAGTCATCGGCGGCCTCCAGACTGCGCTCGACATACTCCGCGCCCAGCGTCGCCTTGCGCTGCTCCAGCCCTTTCAGAAAGAGGTCCTCGTCAAATGCGCTCATCTCATGCTCCTTTTCCCGCCTGCCAATCTTCGACACGGTCCACCACCTGCCGATACCACAGATTCGCAGCCCGCAGGAAATGCGGGCGCTCCCCCGGATGCAGCCAGCTTCGGCTAAGCGGCGTGGCACTATAGGCCGTTGCCCCCCGCGCATCGCCAATCGCCTGATACGCGGCCTTTGATCCCAGCCACGGTGCCATCACCGTGCCCGACCCAGAGAACCCCATCGCGTAATGCACGCCCTCATCATGGCCCACATGCGGCATATGCGAGAAACTATAGCCGGTAAAACCCTGCCACGAATGGCTCAGCTTGACGCCCGCCAGATCGGGCCAAATCCCCACCATAACCTCATAGAGCTGCGCCGCCGCTGCCTCTGGCCCCATTTCGGCCATCGACGCGCGCCCACCGAACAGCACCCGGCGACCATCCGGCGAGATGCGGAAATAGCTGTGCCGCGCCCGCGTCTCGACCATCATCCGCCGCCCCGGCGCGATATGGCCGATCAGGTTCGACGGTAATTCCTCGGTCGCGATGATATAAGACGGCAGCGGAAACACCCGCGCCATATGCCAGCGAAACGGTCGGCGGGTGTAGCCATTCGTGGTCAGCACAACCTTGCCCGCGCGGATCACCCCTTTGGCGGTCTGCACCCGGTAGCCCGCCCCTTCTGCCTCGCGCGCTGTCACCGCTGCATGGGGAACCACCGGCACCCCGCGCCTCCGCACGGCTTGCAACAGACCCTGATGAAACTTGGCCGGATGGATTGCGCCATGCTCCGGAAAGAGCAGCCCACCGTGATATTTGTCGGTCGTGATCTCCTGCCCCAGATCGGCACGCTCTATAAGGCGCACCTGCACTTGGGATTTTTCGCCAACAACCTTGGCCATACGACGCTGATTGGCAAAATGCGCGGGCGTATAGGCCAGTTGCACCCGCCCCGTGTTCTGGAAATCGCAGTCAATCCCCTCGCGCGCGATCAAGTCTTTGGCCCAGTCGAGCGCGGGCTTGGCCTCGGCAAAGAGTGCATTGGCAACTCCAGCCCCAAACTTCGCCTCCAACTCGCCCCAGCCCAGACGGGGATGTGCACCGAACATGCCGCCGTTGCGCGTCGAGGCCCCATGCCCCGGCTCTGCCGCGTCAACCACCACCACCCGCGCCCCGGCATCATGCGCCGCAATAGCCGCCGACAATCCGGCATAGCCCGCACCGACCACCAGCACATCACAGGTGTCGGGCAGGTCCTCGCCCGCCTCGGTCGCGCTCAGCGCCGACCACCAATACGGCGTGCCGAGATTGGCCTCTCGTGCCCATTCGATCCGCATTCCACTCTCCTGATCTCGCACCGTCATGGCGCAGCTGTGGACCTTACAAAATCCGCTTCATTTCGTAAGGAGTGTAAGATCAAAATCGCAGCGAAAGACAAGACATCCCGCCATCGAGCTTGGCACATTCGCTGTTGTCGATCTCGACCACCTCATAGCCATGCGCCGTCAGCATCTCGGCCGTGCGCGGAAACCCGGCGGCCATGATCACCAGAGTGTTGAACCGAATACAGTTACTCGCCGCTTCCTCGCCCTCAGGCACTTCGAGCACGTCATATCCGTCAAAACAGCCCGACACCGCCAGCCGGCGCGTGCTCAGGATCGTCTCGGGCCCGACCAAACCGCAATCGGTCTTGAAATGCAAAACCCCGGCTGGGGTCTCGACCAATCGCAAAACATATCCATATTCGCGCACAATATCAGAGAGTTGCGCCACCCCCTCGCGATTGGTCCGGGCCGACAATCCCACCAGAATCTCACGCCCCGTCACCAGAATATCGCCCCCCTCAATGGTGCCGGGCGCGGTAATCGTGGCGATCTTGTCGCCATAAAATCCCGCAATCGCCGGGCGCATCTCGGCCACCTCGCCCATCCGCGTGGGCGCACCGGGGCGCATGGCGATGGCCAATTCGGGCAGGCAAAGCATTGTATCTTCTACGAAAACTGCGTCGGGATAATCCTCCAGCGGGGGCAGTTCAACCACCTCGGCCCCGGTGCTGCGCAGGGTCGCCACATAGGCGGCATGCGCCTCCAGCATCCGCGCCAGGTCCGGCGTGCCAATATCTTCAGCCCGCAACCCACTCACAATGCTCCGGCCCGGTTTGCGGGTGATCGCCCGGCGGAATTCATAGCTGGAATTCATCATCTAACCCTCTGTTTATATTATATTTCAGGCGATCTTGACGCGCCGCGCATTGGCATGGGCCACGATCCGGTCAATCGCTTGGGCAAAGGGCGCATCCTCCACCGTCAGCGCCAACCGCACCCAAGTGTCCAGCGTCTTGCCGAAGGACGCACCGGGCATCACCGCCACGCCGGTTTTCTCTAATAGATCACAGGCATAGCTTTCGCCATCCAGCCCCGTCGCGGCAATATCCACCATCGCGAACATCCCCGCCTCGGGGCGATGCACCCGCAATGCCGTCTCGCGCTCCAACCGCGCGGCCAACAATTCCGCCCGCGCTGCAAACCTCTGCCGCATGCCTGCTGCCACATCCGATCCCTCGCGCACCGCCTGTTCGGTCATATCCGCGATAAACGGTTGATTTCCAAAGAGCATCGTTTCGGACAGGGCCAACAGATTGGCGGTAAACTCCAGCGATCCAACACACCAACCACTGCGAAATCCCGGGGCGGCGTGGCTCTTGGAAATTGACGACACCGCCACAACCCGTTCCGCCAAATCCGGATCGGACAGCGGCGAGACAAATTCTGACCCCTCAAACACCAGATCCTCATAGACCTCATCCGAAATGATCCAGAGGTCATGCTCGACCGCCAACCGCCCCGACGCCGCAATATCCTCACGGGTCAGAATCGCCCCTGTGGGATTATGCGGCGTGGTCAATAAAATCGCGCGTGTTCTAGGGGTTATGCGCGCAGCCACATCTGCCGCCGCCATCCGAAAGCCATTCTCAGGCCGCAGCGGCACCGGCACCATCGCAGCCCCCGTGGCGCGAATGACGCCCTCATAGGTGGCATACATCGGATCGCCCACCAGCACCTCGGCCCCCTCTTCGGCCACCGCCATCATCACTGCGTAGAGCGCGGTTTGCGTCCCCGGAAAGCACATCACCTGATCGGGATGAAAGGCGCGGCCCCTGTTTTTGCTGTATTTTTCCGCCAAGGCCGCCCGCAACCCCGGCTCACCGCGCCCGTCCGAATAGCCGGTGCGCCCCGCCTTCATCGCGGCATAAGCAGCGTCCTTCAGACGTTCAGGCGTTGGCACATCCGGCTCGCCAATCGTCAGGCGGATCACGTCGCGGCCCGCGCGCGCCATGTCCTTGGCCCGCGCATGCACTTCCCACTTGGCCCCGCCAAGACCGGCAAGCCGTTCATTTATCGAGGAAAATCTCATGTCTTCGCCGCCTCTTCCAAATCCAGTTGCAAAATCGCCCCCACCGCCGTCAGGGCTATTCCGATCAGTTCATCAGGCTCAAACGCCTCGGGCAGCGCGCCCCCTTCCAGCCAGAGCCCGTCAATCACCGCGTTGCAGGCAATCGCCAAGCGCCGCGACTGCCCTGCGTCCGGCACACGCCCCGCTTCCTCCAGCGCCGCCACGATCAACCGCTCCAGCCGGTCGCGAAAATCGTGATAGGTGCGCGCATGCACCGCGCGCATCCGCGCATCCTGCCGCACATGATTGAGAAACCCGGCCCAAAGCCCGACCGACGCCGCATCCACCACCGGCGGCGTAACCGAGGCCACCACCAGCGCCGCCAGCCGCGCGCCTGCCGTGCAGCACTCTGCAACCCCAGCAAAGGTCTGCTCGGTCAGCCCCGCCATATGCGCAAGATACGCCTCCTGCACCAACTCATCCTTGGTGGAAAAGTAATGCCGGATAAGGCCTTGGGTCACATCCGCGCGTTCTGCGATGGCCCGTACCGTGGCCCCACGCACGCCCTGTTCCGCGATCAGATCAAGTGTCGCCATGACCAGCGCCTGACGACGGCTGTCGGCCCCCTCGCGCCTGAATTTACGGCGTTCTCCAGTCATGGGCACCTCCATCCTCAGCGCGGTCAATTATACGCTTGCATAATTACGACTCTTCCGCCTTACTACAAGCCGAAAAGTGCCAATGCCGGAGACATGCCCGTGACAGCAGAGCCCCGACAATCCCCCGCGCCCGCCCCAGAAGGGACCGCGATCATTGTCGACGACCTGCACAAATCCTTTGGCGCGCTCGAAGTGCTAAAAGGCGTGTCACTGACCGCGCAAAAGGGCGATGTGGTGGCGATCATAGGTGGGTCGGGATCGGGCAAATCGACCATGCTGCGCTGTATCAACTTTCTGGAAACCCCCACCTCGGGCCGGATTGTCGTCAATGGCGAGGAAATCGCCATGCGCGCGGATGGTAGCCCCGCCGACCGCCGCCAGATCGAGCGTCTTCGCACCCGGCTTGGCATGGTGTTTCAGGCTTTCAATCTCTGGACGCATCGCACCCTCCTTGAAAACGTCATCGAAGTGCCGGTGCATGTACTAAAAACCCCGAAAAAACAGGCGATTGAACGCGCGCGCGCGCTGCTTGACCGGGTGGGGCTTGGCGACAAGGCCGATACCTTTCCCGCCTTCCTGTCCGGTGGCCAGCAGCAGCGCGCGGCCATCGCGCGCGCGCTTGCGGTCGATCCCGCCGTGATGCTGTTCGATGAACCCACCAGTGCGCTTGACCCCGAATTGGTGGGCGAAGTGCTCAGCGTGATCCGCGATCTCGCCGCCGAAGGGCGCACCATGCTGATCGTCACGCATGAAATGAAATTCGCCCGCGAGGTGGCCAGCCATGTGGTCTATCTCTACCAAGGCCGGATCGAGGAAGAAGGCCCCCCCGAGCGCGTCTTTGGCGCGCCGCAATCGGCCCGCCTCAAGCAATTCCTGCAAACCGTCGGATAAGACGGGGCAGATCAAACCAACCAACAAGGGAGACTGACATGACACTCAAAACCATCCTCGCCGCCGCGACGCTCGCGGCCCTCGGCACCGGGCTTGCCGCGCAAGAGGTCAAGATCGGCATCGCCGCCGAACCCTATCCGCCCTTCGCCTCGCTCGACAGCTCGGGCACATGGGTCGGCTGGGAGGTCGATGTGATCGACGCCGTCTGCAAAGCCGCAGACCTCACCTGCGTGATCACCCCCGTGGCATGGGATGGGATCATCCCCTCGCTGACCGGCGGGCAAATCGACGCCATCATGGCCTCCATGTCGATCACCGAAGAGCGGATGAAAACCATCGACTTTTCCGACCCTTACTACAACACACCGACCGTGGTCGTGGCCGACAAATCGCTCGATCTAGAGGCCACCCCCGAAGGTCTGAAAGGCAAGATCCTCGGCGTGCAGGCCTCGACGATCCATCAGGCCTACGCGCAGGAATACTTCAAGGACGCCGCTGAAATCCGCATCTATCAGACACAGGACGAGGCCAATCAAGATCTGGTCGCAGGCCGGATCGACGCCACGCAGGCCGACAGCATCGCCATGGCGGATTTCGTCGCCACAGACGCCGGTGCCTGCTGCGAGATCAAGGGCAATGTCGCCGATGATCCCGCCATTCTGGGCCTGGGCGTGGGGGCCGGCGTGCGCAAAGGCGAGGACGCCCTGCGCGAGGCGCTCAACAAGGGCATCGCCGCCATTCTGGCCGATGGCACCCATGCGGAGATCACCGCGCGCTACTTCAATGCCAGCATCTACTAAGCACGTTGGAGGCGCTGCTTGACACATTGGGGCTGGCGGAAACCGCCAGCCTCCTCGCGCTTGAACCTCCGGGATGGGGGGCCAACCTCTTGCGCGGGCTGGCCAATTCGCTTCAAATCGCACTTGGCGCTTTTGGCTTTGGCCTTGTGATCGGGCTGGCCGGTGCCTATGGCAAGCTCTACGGCGGACCTCTCTTGCGTGATCTTCTGGCGATCTACACAACGGTCATTCGTGCCGTGCCGGAACTGGTACTGATCCTGATCCTTTATTACGTCGGCTCTGACCTTATAAATCAGGCCGCCATCGCCATGGGCTATGGCCGGATTGAGATCAGCGGCGTCGTCGCGGGCATCTGGGTCTTGGGCGTGGTGCAAGGGGCCTATGCCACCGAGGTGTTGCGCGGCGCCATTCAGGCGATCCCACCGGGGCAACTAGAGGCCGCGCGCGCCTTTGGCATGCCGCCGCTGATGACGCTACGCCGCGTGACCATCCCCGCGATGATGAGCTTTGCCACACCGGGGCTGGCCAATCTCTGGCTCATCGCCACCAAGGACACGGCCCTCCTGGCCATCGTGGGCTTTAGCGAATTGACCCTCGAAACCCGGCAGGCAGCGGGCAGCACACGGGCCTATTTCACCTTTTTCCTCGCGGCAGGCGCGCTCTACCTGCTTGTCACTCTCTTTTCCGGTGCGATCTTTGCCCGGATCGAAAAATGGGCGCGGCGCGGTCAACCCTCCTTGCGCGAGGGTGGGCGATGAGCGATCTGCGCGCCCTTCTGATCCCGCGCCGCCTGTTCCTCATGGCGCTCTTCGCCGGGTTCGTGATCTGGTGCGCGCTCTCGCTACGATGGGACTGGCTGCCGCAATACCTGCCTCTGGCGCTAGAGGGGCTGTGGCGCACGATCTGGATCTTGGTGGTGACGGTGGTGCTGGGCTTTGCGCTTGCCGTGCCGCTTGGTCTGGCACAGGCGGCGGGGCCTTGGTATCTGGCAGCACCCGCGCGCCTCTTCTGCACCATCATTCGCGGCACGCCCCTTCTCCTGCAAATCTGGCTGCTCTATTACGGGCTAGGCTCTCTCTTCCCGCAATACCCGTGGATCAGAGGGTCCGAGCTTTGGCCCTATCTGCGGCAGGCATGGCCCTATGCCGTTCTGGCACTCACCCTATCCTACGCAGGCTATGAGGGCGAGGTCATGCGCGGCGGCTTTGCCAGTGTGCAAAAAGGCCAGCTAGAGGCCGCGCGCGCCTTTGGCATGCCGCGCTTCACGATCTTTCGCCGCATTTGGCTGCCGCAGGCCATCCGCAATGTGCTGCCCACCTTGGGGGGCGAAACCATCCTGCAACTCAAGGCAACGCCGCTGGTGGCAACCATCACCGTGATCGAGATTTATTCGGTCTCCAGCCGCGTGCGCGCCGATACCTTTATCGTCTACGAGCCGCTTTTGCTGCTTGCCCTTGTCTATATGATCATTGCGGGCCTCATCGCGCTGATGTTCCGCTGGATCGAAAATCGCGTGCCCTCGCGTCCCCGCCACGGCTGATATCGTCTCATCCCCCATCGGGATGTGACGACAGGCGTAATCCATGCTATCTTGGTCTCACGGCAACGCCACGGCGCGACGCCCAAACTTCGGCATCCGCGCCCCGATAAGGGAGGCCAGAATGACCAAGACCATCGGCAATCCACTCACATGGCTGGCGGGCACCACCGCAAGCGCGGGGCGCGGTGCCTCAGACGCCACAGGTGCCCTGCGCAGCGAGGTTACCACCCCACCCGACGTGCGCACCCTCAGTCACGATGACCTGCGCGACGCCCTGCGCAAAGGGCTGGCCGATTTCGTGGCCCTGCGCAGTGACGTGTTCTTTCTCATCGCCATCTATCCGCTGATCGGCATCACACTGGCGCTTAGCGCCTTTCATTCAGCCAATCTGCACCTGCTTTTTCCGCTGGCAGCCGGGTTCACCCTGCTCGGCCCGGTGATCGGCACCGGGCTTTATGAAATGAGCCGACAGCGTGAAACCGGTCAGGCCACCGGCTGGGGCACAGCGCTGCGCGCCCTGCGCGCGCATGTTCTGGGGCCTGTTCTGGTGCTGGGGGTCTACCTGATGGGGATTTTCATCGTCTGGATGTTCGCCGCGAAATATATCTACGACCTCACCCTCGGGCCACTGCCCCCGACCAGCCTCATGGGCTTTGCACAGGATGTGCTGACCACCGCTGCGGGCTGGCAGATGATCGTCTTGGGCATGGCCGCAGGCTTTGTCTTTGCCGCCGCCGTGCTGGTGCTCAGCCTGATTTCATTCCCGATGCTGATCGATAGGCGCGTGGGCCTGCCCGTGGCGGTCATGACCTCTGTCGCGGTGGCCCGGCGCAATCCTCGCATCGTCGCCACATGGGGGCTGATCGTGGCCGGCAGCATGACCCTTGGGATGCTGCCCGCCTTCTTGGGTCTGGTGATCGTGCTGCCGGTCTTGGGGCACGCAACGTGGCATCTCTACCGCGCCGCCGTGCCCAATGATGGCTAGCCCGCCTCGGCCAGCCGCGCCACGTACCGCGCCAGCGTATCAATCTCGAGGTTGACCATATCCCCCATGGCCACATCGCCCCAGGTGGTCACGGATTTGGTATGCGGGATGAAGTTGATCCCGAAATCGCAGCCCTCAACCTCATTGACGGTCAGCGAGGTGCCGTTGAGGGCAACCGACCCTTTGGGTGCAATGAAGCGCGCCAAGGCTTGCGGCGCGCGCAGCGTGACACGGGTGCTGTCGCCCTCATCGCGCAAACCCACCACTTCGGCCAACCCGTCGATATGGCCCGACACGATATGCCCGCCCAATTCGTCGCCCACCCGCAGCGCCCGCTCCAGATTGACCCGCCGCCCCTCAGCCCAACCCGACAGGTTGGTTTTTGATAGGGTTTCGGCGGAAATATCCACATCGAACCAACCGGCCCCTAGCGCCACGACCGTCAGGCACACGCCGTCGCAGGCAATAGACGCGCCGATGTCGATCCGGCCGGTATCATAGCCGGTGCCGATCCGCGCGCGCAGGTCGCCCCGATGCTCGACCGCCTCGATGCGCCCCACATCGGTAATGATGCCCGTGAACATTGACCGCCCTCCTTTTGCTCTGCCGTGACCCCTACCGCCCCCACCGCCGCCAGACAAGAGACCGCAGCGATAGGGGCTTATTTTCGCCCGATTTTTGCAGTAAAAAGCGTGACCGAGCGCAAAGGCAAGAGACACCGCCATGACGGGCCTGACCGGCAAGAACCGCGCGTTTCTGTTTCTTCAGGGACCGCACGGGCCTTTCTTCTACAAACTCGGGCAGATGCTGCGCCGGGCAGGGGCGGATGTCTGGCGCGTGGGTTTCAATGCCGGGGATCAGGCGTTCTGGCGCGAGCGCGCAAGTTTTCTGCCCTTTCTCGGTCAGGCCGAGGATTGGCCCGCGACCTTGGCCACCATTCTCGACGACAAACGTATCACCGATCTTGTGCTCTATGGCGATACCCGGCCCATTCACGCCCAAGCCGTCGCCATGGCCCGCGGGCGCGGCCTCACGATCCATGTCTTCGAAGAAGGCTATATGCGCCCCTATTGGGTGACCTATGAGCGCGGCGGCACCAACGGCAATTCCCGCCTGATGGAAATGAGCGTGCCCGAGATGCGGCAGGCGCTGGAAAACTCGGACATGGACACCGCCCTGCCCCCTGCCAGTTGGGGTGACATGCGCCAGCATGTGTTCTACGGCGCGCTCTATCACGGATTTGTTCTCTTTCTGAACCGCCGCTATCGCCATTTCCGCCCGCACCGTGCGCTGACCGTGGGACAGGAATTCAAACTCTACCTCAAACGTCTGGTCCTGATGCCAATTCAGGCAATCGAGCGACGCCTGACCACATGGCGGGTGCGCACCGGTGGCTTCCCCTATCACATCGCCCTTCTGCAACTGGAACATGACGCCTCTTTTCAGGCGCATTCGCCGTTTTCCACAATGACCGAGTTTCTGGAAACCGTGATTGACGGCTTTGCACGTGGCGCGCCACCGCATCACCATCTGGTGATCAAGGCACATCCGCTAGAGGATGGCCGCGCCCCCATTCGCAGCGAATTGCGCCGCCTAGTGCGGGCCTATGACCTGCGCGGGCGGGTGCATTACCTGCGTGGCGGCAAGCTGGCAAAACTCTTGGACGAGGCGCGCTCTGCCGTGACCGTCAACTCCACAGCAGCACAACAGGTGCTCTGGCGGGGCATTCCACTGCGCACCTTTGGTCAGGCGGTCTATGCCAAACCTCAATTCGTCTCGACCAAACCCTTGGCCGATTTCTTTGCCGGAGCAGAGCGCCCAGACCGTCGCGCCTATGCCGATTACCGGCGATTTCTGCTGGAAACCAGCCAGATTGCGGGTGGCTTCTATTCCTCCTCGGGGCGTCGACAGTTGCTGCGTCAGGCGGTCGACATGATGCTTGCCCCCGAAGACCCCTATGATGCGCTGCGCTCTGGCACCGCGGCCCCTCGGCAACAGTTGCGCGTCATCACATAGGCGCAAGCAATTGAAACGCTGGATTTTCACAAGTTTGTTCGCTAGCGTAATCAAAAAAGACCCGAGGCAGAACAAAAACAGGTCGAGGAGACCGAGCAGTGACATCCCGACACACCCGATGGGCGCGCCCTATCGCGCTATTGCTTATGGCATCTCTTGTGGCCGGATGCGGCTTGCCGCGCGTGGGCCCAACCAAACGTGAAATCTACGCCGGATCGGTCCAGAAACAGGGCGACTCCTTTGTCGTGACGGTGAATGACAGGGTGACCCGCGCGACCGCCGTGCAACCGGCGCTTGGCTTTACCGAACAATTCCAAAACGCTGGCCTGCTTGGGTCTGACCTCATCAGCCCCGGTGACACGCTGGGCCTCACGATCTGGGAAAACGTCGATGACGGGCTTTTGGCGGGCGAAGCAACCAACCAGACAACCCTTGGCGAAGTGCAGGTAGACGGCTCTGGCTTCATCTTTGTCCCCTACGCAGGCCGGATCAAGGCCGCAGGCAACACACCCGAAGGTGTCCGCCGGGTCATCACCGAGAAACTCGAACAGCAAACCCCCGATCCGCAGGTCGAGGTGCGCCGTTTGGCTGGCAATGGCTCGACAGTGGCAATCAGCGGCGCTGTCAGCGGTCAGGGCGTCTATCCGATCGAGGCCCCCACGCGCACCCTCTCGGCCATGATCGCCTCGGCAGGTGGCATCGCGATCCCGCCAGAAGTGGCACAGATCACCGTGATCCGGGGCGATCAACGCTCCAAGGTTTGGTTTCAGGACCTGTTCAAATACCCGCAATTCGATATCGCCCTGCGCGGCGGTGACCGCATCTTGGTCGAGGCCGATACCCGCGCCTATACCGCCCTTGGGGCAACCGGTGCGCAATCGCGCGTGACGTTCGAAACCCAAACTCTCAGCGCGCTTGAGGCCATTGCACAGGTGGGTGGCCTTTCGACCGCTGCGGCCGATCCCACCGGCGTCTTTGTGCTGCGCAACGAACCGATGGAAATCGCCAATCAGGTTCTAGGCCGCAACGATCTTCAGGGCGCGCAACGTCTGGTCTATGTGCTTGACCTGACCAAGCCCAACGGCTTGTTTCTGGCGCGCGACTTTTCGATCCGTGACGACGACACAATCTATGTGACCGAGGCACCGTTCACGCAATGGTCCAAGGTCATCGGCGCCTTCACCGGCACGCTTGGCGCGGTTGGATCGGTATCAACGGCGTCCTCAACGCTCTCGGGCGACTTTTGAGCCAGCCCTCTGACGGGCAACCCGCTGGCGAGGCTCGGGCCTCCCGGCGGGTTTTCTATTTCAACGGCGGGTTTCTCTGGCAACGCCGCCTGCGCCGCATCCTGACATTGGCGGGCTATGACCTCAGCCTTGGGCAACCCGGCACCGAGGATTTGATTGCCGTCTGGGGTCGCAGCCCCTATGCCGCGCGCGGCGAGGGGATGGCGGCCCGCACTGGTGCCGGTCTGCTGCGGATCGAGGATGCCTTTCTACGCTCACTCCAGCCGGGGCGCAGCGGCGCGCCGCCGCTTGGTCTGGTGATCGACCGACGCGGCATCTATTTCGACAGCCGCCACCCTTCGGATCTCGAGCATCTGCTGGCCACGCACCCGCTCGACGATACGGCTTTGCTGAACCGCGCCCGCAGCGGCATGGCGCGCCTGCAAGAGGCGCATCTAAGCAAATACAGTGCCTTCGACCCGCAAACGCCCTGCCCCGATCCGGGCTATGTGCTGGTGATCGACCAGACCCGCGGCGATGCCTCGGTCACGCATGGCGGGGCCGATGCCAACACCTTCCGCGAGATGCTCTATTGGGCACAAGAGGATCACCCCGGCGCGCGGATCGTGATCAAGACCCATCCCGAAACCGCCGCAGGCCACCGCCCCGGCTATTTCACCGCCAAGGACGAGAGCGCGCGCATCCGCCTTTTGTCCGATCCGGTCAGCCCATGGGCGCTGATGGAAGGGGCCATCGCGGTCTATTGCGTCACCTCGCAAATGGGGTTCGAGGCCATTCTGGCCGGACACCGCCCAAATGTCTTTGGCCAGCCGTTCTATGCGGGCTGGGGCCTTAGCGAGGATCGCCATCCCCTGCCCCTGACCCGCCGGGGCCGCAACCTCACGCGCGCGCAGCTCTTTGCCGGCGCGATGCTGCTCTATCCCACATGGTATGACCCCTACCGCGACCGGCTCTGCGATCTGGATCAGGCAATTTCGACACAAGAGGCCGAAACACGGGCTTGGCGCGAGGATCACGCCGGATGGCAGGCCCATGGCATGCGCCTGTGGAAACGCGCGCCGCTCCAAGGCTTCTTTGGCACGCATCGGCGGGTGGTCTTTGGCGGCACGCCCCAGCCCGACCGCCGCGTCATGGTCTGGGCCTCACAGGCCGACACAGCCCCAGAAGGGGCCGTGCGCATCGAGGACGGATTCTTGCGCTCGCGCGGGCTCGGTGCCGATCTTATCCCCCCCCTGTCGCTCGTCTGTGACGATCTGGGCATCTACTATGATCCCACGCGCGAAAGCCGGTTAGAACGCCTGATCGCCACCCGCACCCGCCTGCGCCCCGATCAAGAACGCCGCGCCGAGGCACTGATCGCAGCACTGACCCGCCATGACCTCAGCAAATACAACCTTGGCCAATCGGTGCCCGACCTGCCCGAGGGGCGGCGTATCCTCGTGCCCGGTCAGGTCGAAGATGATGCCTCGATCCGCCTTGGGGCTGGGGCGATCACCAGCAATCTCGCCCTCTTGCACGCCGCACGCGCCGCCAACCCGGATGCCGTGATCCTGTACAAACCCCATCCCGATGTCGAAGCAGGGCTGCGCCCCGGCGCCGTGCCACCGGATGCCGCCCGCGACCTCGCCGATCTCATCCTCGATCACACCGATCCCGCCCGCGTGCTCAGCATGGTTAACGAGGTCTGGACCATGACCTCGCTCTTGGGGTTCGAGGCGCTCTTGCGCGGGGTGCGCGTTACCACAACCGGCGCGCCCTTTTATGCCGGATGGGGCCTGACCCGTGATCTGGGCGACATCCCGGCGCGACGCAGCGCACGGCCTTCGCTGCCCGGTCTTGTGCATGCGGCACTCATTGATTACCCGCGCTACCGCGATCCCGTGACCGGGCGACCATGCCCGGTCGAGGTGGTTGTCGAACGGCTGGCGCATGGCCCCCTACCCCGGCCCGGCCCGGCCAACCGCTTGCTCGCCAAGCTGCAAGGCGCGCTCGCCTCACATGCGGCTTGGTGGCGCTGAGCAGCGCGCTTACTGCGGCTCCGCGTCCAATAGTACAACCTCAACCCGGCGATTGCGTTCACGCCCCTCTGGGCTGGTGTTTGAGGCAATCGGGGACAGATAGCCGATCCCATGCGCTTCAACCTGCGCCGGGGACACGCCATGTTGCTCGACCAAAAGGTTCAAAACCGCCTCGGCGCGGGCGCGCGAAAGGGCGCTGTTCTGCTCCAGCCCCCCAATGCTATCGCTATGCCCGACTAGGGCCACCCGTGTCTCTGGCGACGCCGTCAAAAACTCCGCCAAGGTCACAAGACTGCGATAGGGACCAGCCCCAAGTGCATTGTCCCCCAGGCCAAAATCCAATCCCTCCAGCACAGCATGCCCCTGCGTTTGCAACGCCTGCACCAGATCAACGCGCGGCAGCGCTTCGCGCTCCTCCGCCGGAATGGGCTGCACGGTGTAGCCTTCGGCCAGCGTTGTCACCTCCAGAACTTGCACATAGCCTGTGCGCCCACTCTGACTGACGATAAGTGCGGCATGCTCCTGCGTCGCGCCCATGCCCCGTCGCAGCAACAGATAGCGATAGTCGAAGAGATCAAGAAACATGTCCGGCGCGGGCAGTGTTGGCAGGGCAAAGCGGAAATCAAAGCCGCCACAGTCCAGAGCCTCGCACGCAAACACCGCCTCCCAGCCCGCGCCCTCCAACTGATCGCGCAATGGCGTCAGAAGTTGCAGCGTCGTGACCCCCTGCACCGGCATCCGCCAAGCCCGGCTGACAATACGCCCCTCAAGCCGCAAGTTTGGCACATCCGTCCCCGAATGCGGCCCCGTCGGCAGGCGCACCGTATCCGCCTCTCGGATCACCTCGAGCGTCTGGCTGGCCCCCGCAGGCAGGGTCAGATCAACCGCAACCGCCGGGCCGCCCGCCAGAAAACTCCATAGCAAAAAAGGGATAACGCGCCGCATCAGACCTTAGCGCGCCTGCGCGTGATACTCGGGATTGGGCTGCATGCCCGTCGCCGAGGCCACGCGATTGGTCATGTTGAAGAACCCCGCAACATTGGCGATATCCCAGATATCGCGCGCGCTCAAACCCTGATCGCGCAGCGCCTGACGATCGGCTTCAGTAATCTCAGACGAGGCGCGCGTGACCTTTTCGGCAAAGCCCAACATCGCACTCTGCCGCGCACCCAGCTTTGCCGCGCGCCAGTTCATCACCATCGCCTCACCAAGCGCCGGATCACCAGAGAGTTGCCGCACCGCCGCGCCATGCGCCACCTGACAATACCAGCATCGGTTGATCGAACTGACCACGACCGCGATCATCTCGCGCTCCAGCTTGCTCAACCCGCTCTCGGCCAGCATCAGGTTGTTGTAGAGCGTGGTAAAGGCATTCAGCTTGTCGATGTCAAAGGCATAGGCCCGCAGCACATTGGGGATCATCCCCAGTTTCTCGGCGCAGATGTCGAAATACTTCTGTGTCGCCTCTGGCAACGGGTCAAGCATCGGCAAATCAAGCGCTGTGGGCTCGGATGGCTTGGTCATGTCTCACTCCTTTTGCCGGTAATGGTAGTCGCCAACATGGGCAAACCCCATCGCCGTATATAGCCCATTGGCCCCCTGATTGCTCTTGGTGCAGATCACCGACAGATACTGCGCACCCTCTGCCTGCGCCCAAAGCGCCGCCTGTAGCATCATCAACCGCCCCATCCCGGCGCGGCGGTGGCGGGCGTGAACCTCCAGCGCATGCACCATGGCCACGCCCGCGTGAATCGCGGCAAAGCCGGTGGCGGCGGGCTGATCCTTATGCCTGCCAAAAAGCCCGGTCTTGGGGCCGGTAACACGCTCCATCACCGCAATACGCGCCGGGCCAATACCCCCATCAGCCCAGATTTCGCGCATGATTTCAAGAGGCTCCCAAACCGCAAAGGTGCTGACACGCGGCGGCTTTTCGCCTGTCAACGCCGCAACCGGCACAACATAGAGGTTAACCGGGTCAACCACCTCATATCCCTCAGAGGCCAAAAGCGCATCCAGCGCGCCATCCCCCTCGCGCACCTGAAAGAGCGGGCTTTGCCCGAGCGCGCGCATTGCCATCTCGGCGGCGACCAGTTCCGCGCCCGTGATCGGCCCCGTAACGGTGGCGGCAGACACGCGCTTGCCACCACCCTTGCCCTCGCGCAGGGTCACAGGACCAAGCTGTTCGCAGCGCGCAGGCGGCCACGTGGCCTCGGTCACCGCATAAAGCGTCTGCACATCAGGGCTCATGCCGGAAACATCTCCGCCAATTCAGACATCGCAGCCTCAAGCCGTGCACCATCCTGCCCACGCATCACGATCTGCGCCCCGTAACACCCATCGCGGATAAACGGGTAAGAGCCGATGCTGAGGTCAGGATACCTCTCCGCCAGATCGGAAAGAGGCCCTGCAATATCGCCCTCGCCGCGCCGGATTTCCAGCGCCTGCGACAGGATCGGCGCACCGCCCGTCAGCTTGGGCAGCACAGAGGCCAGCATCGCCTGAAAGATCGACGGCACCCCGGCCATCACATGCACATTCTCGATGGTAAACCCCGGCGCGGCGCTGATCGGGTTATCAATGAGTGTGGCCCCGTCCGGAATACGCGCCATGCGCAAACGCGCCGCGTTCAATTCCTGCCCCCGCGCGTCGTAATGCGCGGCCAGAATGGCGCGCGCGTCGTCGCGCACCGAAATCGGCCGATCAAAGGCCGCGGCCACATTCTCGGCGGTGATATCGTCATGGGTGGGACCAATACCGCCCGAGGTGAACACATGGTCATACCCCGCGCTCAGCGCCTGCACCGCCGCAACAATAGCGCCGGGATCGTCGCTGACCACGCGCACTTCCTTAAGGTCGATGCCGACCTTCGTCACCTCACCCGCCAGATAATGCATGTTGGCATCGCGCGTGCGCCCCGACAGGATTTCGTCTCCGATGACAAGCATGGCAGCGGTCGGGTTGGGCATGGCAGACTCCTTGATCCGGGGACAAACCCGGTATAGGCGCAGGTCATGCGCTTTCAAACCCCTCTTGTGCAGGCTGTGCTGCTGCGCCGCTACAAACGCTTTCTCGCCGATATCCGCCTGATGGATGGGCGCGAGGTTACGGCGCATTGCGCCAACCCCGGCAGCATGATGGGGCTGGCCGATCCGGGGGCAACCATCTGGGTCGAACCCAATGACGATCCGCGCAAGAAACTCAAATTCGGCTGGCGGTTGCTGGAGCGTTCGTGCGGGGATTTCGTCTGTGTCGATACGGGTCTTGCCAACCGGATCGTCAGGACCGCGATTGAGGCGCGGACAATCCCGGAACTGGCCGGCTATGACCGGGTGCGCCCCGAACAAGCCTACGGCACTGCCAGCCGGGTGGATTTCCTGCTTTCGGGCGCAGGCCTGCCCGATGCCTATGTCGAGGTAAAATCCGTCACCCTGTCACGCACGCCCGGTTTGGCCGAATTCCCCGATAGCGTCACCGCACGCGGCGCGCGGCACTTGGGGGATCTGGCCGAAATGGCCCGTGCCGGGCATCGCGCCGTGCTCTTTTATCTGGTGCAACGCAGCGATGCACAGGCCGTGACCGTGGCCCAAGACATCGACCCCACCTATGCTAACGCCCTGCAGCGCGCCCGCGCGGCAGGGGTCACAGTGCTGTCATATCGTGCCAATATCACCCCGCAAGAGATCACAATTGGTCATGGCCTGCCCCTTGCAAACGACCCCCCTCTGGTCCTTTCGCGCAAATAGCCCTAGATAAACGGAAAATGCACACCATACGAGGCCGGACGTGAACGAAACACATCGAGGACGATTGACGCGCGAGGGCATCCGCATCCACGAGACTGCGGATTTTGCTGGTATGCACCGGGCGGGGGCACTTGCCGCGCAAATCCTCGACGAAATCGCAGAGCATGTCTTTGTCGGACAAACCACCACCGCCATCGACAAGCTGATCGAGGACAAGGTTAACGCCTCTGGCGCGAAATCCGCCACCATCGGGTATAAGGGCTATCAGCACGCCAGCTGCATCAGCGTCAATCACGTGGTCTGCCATGGCATTCCCGGCGACAAGGTGCTCAAGGATGGTGACATTCTGAACGTCGATGTGACGGTGATCGTGGATGGTTGGTTTGGCGACACGAGCCGGATGTATGTAGCAGGCAAACTCAGCCGCAAATCCGAACGGCTGATCCAGGTCACACATGACGCCCTGATGAAGGGCATCGAGGCCGTGCGCCCCGGTGCCACCTTTGGCGATATCGGCCACGCGATCCAATCTTACGTCGAGGCGCATCGCATGTCGGTGGTGCGTGATTTCTGCGGGCACGGCTTGGGCCGCGTGTTCCATTCGCCGCCCAATGTGCTGCATTACGGGCGGGCAGGCAGCGGGCCGCGTCTGGAAGAAGGCATGTTCTTCACCATCGAGCCGATGGTCAATCTCGGGCGCCCCGAAACCAAAGTGCTGGCCGATGACTGGACCGCCGTCACCCGCGACAAATCTCTGTCGGCGCAATTCGAGCATTCCATCGGTGTGACTGCCACCGGCGCCGAGATTTTCACCCTCTCGCCTGCGGGAAAATTCCATCCGACATGGGCGTAAAACCCCTGCGGGTTTGATCGTGATCGAAACGAATTTCAAAGAGCGTCGATAGGCTGCTCTCACCAAAATAGCGCTAAATCAAACGGCTATAGCGGCTTTGCCGGGGCCTGTGGGGTAAACTCACAACGATCAGGCTTGATGTCCACCAAAGGCGTGCCATCCAGACAATCCAGCCCCCGAACGATCAACACCGCCCCCTCTACCCCGATCAGGCGCACCTGCGACGTGCCAATGGGATTGGGCCGCTGCGGCGAGCGCAGGGCAAAGGTGCCAAAATAGCGCGTACCATCCCCTTTCGGGTTCTGCCGCACCAGATCCCGCCGGGACCGGTCCAACCAATACAGAATTTCAAGATGCTTATAGGCCGCGATTCCCTCCAGCGCCGCGACCCAAGGTGCAAACACCTCAATCCGACACTCTGGTCCCTCTAGCTGCCCCTGCCGCGGGCACTCTTCGCGCCGGGTCCATGGGGTGTTGATCCGCCCAATGAAATGCAGCGCGGCATCCTGCCCCTCTGGCAGCACCGTGGTCTCCTCGCCCGGACGCAATCGCATGTCCATCCCAACGCTCTCCGCCTCAGTAAACGTCTTGCCAGTCATCCTCGTGGAACACCTCACCAAGCGCCATCCAACGTACCCGCACCCGGGCCACCCGCGTATCCGCCCAAGTGCGGAACACGATCTCAAACCCATTTGGCGTGATCTTTTCCGCCGTCACATCGGCACGGGCATTGGTGGCGCTGTCCATATCCCAAAGCGACAGGGCCACATGCACCGCAGGTTCGGACTTGAACGGGCTGGCAAAGGTGATCAACTTGCGCCGCTCACGCGCGCCTGATCCGGTCCACATTTCGCCCCCATCAGCAAAATCTGAAAAGAGGACATCATCCCCCTGTTCGATCCCAATAGCTTGATTGATCAAGAATTTCATACGATGCCTTCCGAAACTCTGGCGAGCCTACACCGATTTTCCGGCAAAATTGAGAGCAAAAAAAAAGAAAAAAGGGCCGCAGAACGGCCCCTTTGATAGCAGAATCCGCCGCAACCTCAGTTGGAAGACAACCCGATATGGTCGCCTACAGCCACCATATCCGCCAAGAGCTTGGCCATCTCGTCGACAGGGCCGGGCTCATTGACGAATTTTTCCTGCGCATGCGCCAACTTGTCGGTCGCCGCATCCACCATCGCCTTGAACGCTTCGCGCGTCATATCCTCACGCGCAACGGCCTGCTCCGCAAGAACCGACACGCTCTTGCCGCTGATCTCGGCAAAACCGCCGGTCACAACATATTCCTTCTCGCCCGACGGCCCCGACACCCGCAGGATACCGGGCCGCAGCGTGGTGATGAGCGGGGCGTGATCGGCCATGGCGGTCAGATCGCCCTCAGCCCCCGGAATGCTCACCTCATGGGCAGCAACCGAGGCCAAAAGCCGCTCGGGGCTCACCAGATCGAATTGCACTGTTTCAGCCATCTCGGCCTCCCTCATGGTGTCAGGCCCGCGCGGGGATCACCCGCGCAGGACCGTGACAGGCGTTGATCAGGCCGCGTCAGCAGCCATACGTTCGGCTTTGGCGAGCACGTCGTCGATGCCGCCCACCATGTAGAAGGCACCTTCGGGCAGGTGATCATACTCGCCCGCGACCACGGCCTTGAACGATTTGATCGTCTCTTCCAGCGGCACCTGAACCCCGTCAGAGCCAGTGAACACCTTGGCCACGTCGAACGGCTGGCTGAGGAAACGCTGGATTTTCCGGGCACGCGCCACGGTCAGTTTGTCCTCTTCGCTCAGTTCGTCCATGCCCAGAATGGCGATGATGTCCTGAAGCGATTTGTAACGCTGCAAAATCCCCTGCACGTCACGCGCAACCTGATAATGCTCTTCGCCCACGATCTGCGGGTCCATCAGACGCGAGTTCGAGTCGAGCGGGTCCACAGCCGGGTAAATACCAAGCTCGGAAATCGCACGGCTAAGAACGGTCGTTGCGTCAAGGTGGGCAAAGGTCGTGGCAGGTGCCGGGTCGGTCAAGTCGTCCGCAGGCACGTAAACGGCCTGAATGGACGTGATAGACCCCTGCTTGGTCGAGGTAATGCGCTCCTGCATGGCACCCATGTCGGTGGCCAGCGTCGGCTGATAACCCACGGCAGACGGGATACGACCCAACAGCGCCGACACCTCGGACCCTGCTTGTGTAAAGCGGAAGATGTTGTCCACAAAGAACAACACGTCCGACCCGGACTGATCGCGGAACTGCTCGGCCAGCGTCAGGCCGGTCAGGGCCACACGCGCACGCGCCCCCGGAGGCTCGTTCATCTGACCATAGACAAGGGCCACTTGGCTTTCTTCCAGATTATCGGGCTTGATCACGTTGGATTCGATCATCTCGTGATACAGGTCGTTCCCTTCACGGGTCCGCTCACCCACACCGGCAAACACCGAATAGCCCGAGTGCACCTTGGCGATGTTGTTGATCAGTTCCATGATGAGAACCGTCTTGCCCACACCGGCACCGCCGAAGAGGCCAATTTTGCCGCCCTTGGCATAGGGGGCAAGAAGGTCAACAACCTTGATCCCCGTCACGAGGATTTCAGAGGCGGTCGACTGCTCGGAAAACTCCGGCGCAGGCTGGTGGATAGAGCGGTATTCCGTGGCCTTGATCGGCGCGCCCTCGTCCACCGGCTCACCGATGACGTTCAGGATGCGGCCCAAGGTTGCGTTGCCCACCGGCACCGAAATCGGCGCACCGGTATCGCTCACGGCCTGACCGCGCACGAGGCCTTCGGTCGCGTCCATCGCGATGGTGCGCACGGTGTTCTCGCCCAGATGCTGCGCCACTTCGAGGATCAGCTTCTTGCCGTGGTTGTCGGTCTGCAGCGCGTTCAGAATGGCTGGCAGATCGCCGTCAAATTGAACGTCCACAACGGCGCCAATGACCTGCGTCACCTTGCCTTTTGCATTTGCCATGTTTCGTCTCCGGTTCTCTTACAGCGCTTCCGCGCCGGAAATGATTTCAATTAGCTCGTTGGTGATCACGGCCTGACGCGAACGGTTGTATTCAATCGTCAACCTGTCGATCATATCGCCAGCGTTGCGCGTCGCATTGTCCATCGCGGACATACGCGCACCCTGCTCAGAGGCACCATTTTCCAACAGCGCGGCAAAGATCGCGGTCGCCACCCCACGCGGCAAGAGATCGGCAAGGATCGCCTGCTCGTCGGGCTCGTAATCATAGAAGCTGTCGGTATCGACCTTGCCCGCCGTGGTGTCCACGTCGAACGGGATCACCTGCTGCATGCTCGGGATCTGGCTGACCACGTTCTCGAACCGCGAAAAGAAAATCTTCGCGACATCGAACTCGCCCCCGTCGAACCGCTTGAGCACTTCGGCCGCGATGCCTTGGGCATCGGCATACCCAAGGCGCTTGACCTCGCTCATGTCGACGTGACCCACGGAATATTGACCAAAGTCGCGCTTCATCGCGTCACGCCCCTTCTTGCCAACGGTCAAGATCTTGACCGTCTTGCCCTTGGCCAGCAACTCGGCGGCATGGGTTTTGGCCAGCTTGGCGATGTTCGCGTTGAAGCCACCGCAAAGGCCCCTCTCGGCAGTCATCACCACCAAGAGATGCACCTTGTCCTCACCCGTGCCCGCCAAAAGACGCGGCGCATTGGCCGCATCCCCGACAGAGGCCGCAAGCTTGCCCATTACCGCGTTGAAACGCTCGGTATAAGGGCGGGCCTGCTCGGCAGCATCCTGAGCGCGGCGAAGTTTCGCCGCGGCAACCATCTGCATGGCCTTGGTGATCTTGCGGGTCGATTTGACCGACGCGATCCTGTTTTTCAGGTCCTTGAGATTCGGCATTGCCTTATCTCCCCCTTATGCGAAGTCAGCGGCGAATTCGTCCAGCGCAGCTTTGATACGGTCCTCGGCCTCACCCTTGATCTTGGGGTCTTCCTTGGTGATGTATGCCAGCAGATCGGCATGTTTGCCGCGCAGGTGCTTGAGCAGACCTTGCTCATAGCGGCCCACTTGGCTCACCGGGATCTTGTCCAGATAACCCTTGGTGCCCGCATAGATCACACAGACGATCTCGGCATTGGTCAGCGGCGAATACTGCGGCTGCTTCATCAACTCGGTCAGACGCGCACCACGGTTCAGCAACTGCTGCGTTGCCGCGTCAAGGTCGGACCCGAACTGAGCAAAGGCCGCCATCTCGCGATACTGCGCCAGTTCCAGTTTCACCGGACCCGCGACCGACTTCATCGCATTGGTCTGAGCAGAAGAGCCCACACGCGACACCGACAGACCGGTGTTCACAGCCGGACGGATACCCTGATAGAACAGTTCCGTCTCAAGGAAGATCTGGCCGTCGGTGATCGAGATCACGTTGGTCGGAATAAACGCCGACACGTCGCCACCTTGGGTTTCAATGATCGGCAGCGCGGTAAGCGAGCCCGAACCATTGTCACTGTTCAGCTTGGCCGAACGCTCCAGCAGACGGGAGTGAAGATAGAACACGTCCCCCGGATAGGCTTCACGACCGGGCGGACGACGCAGCAAGAGCGACATCTGGCGATAGGCCACGGCCTGCTTGGAAAGGTCATCATACACGATCAGCGCGTGACGGCCATTGTCGCGGAAATGCTCGGCCATCGCGGTTGCGGAATAGGGTGCCAGGAACTGCATCGGCGCGGGGTCCGACGCGGTGGCGGCCACGACGATCGAATACTTGATCGCGCCGCTTTCTTCGAGCTTCTTCACCAGCTGCGCCACGGTCGAGCGCTTCTGGCCCACAGCGACGTAAACGCAATAGAGCTTCTTGCTCTCGTCGTCGCCCGCCGCTTCGTTATAGATCTTTTGGTTCAGGATCGCGTCCAGCGCCACGGCAGTCTTGCCGGTCTGACGGTCACCAATGATCAGCTCGCGCTGACCGCGACCGATCGGGATCATGGCGTCCACGGATTTGAGGCCAGTCGCCATCGGCTCATGCACCGATTTACGCGGGATAATGCCGGGGGCTTTGACGTCAGCCAGACCGCGGCTCTTGGTTTTGATCGGGCCCTTGCCATCCAGCGGGTTGCCCAGACCGTCCACAACGCGGCCCAACAGCTCGTCGCCAATCGGCACGTCCACGATGGACTTGGTGCGCTTGACGGTGTCGCCTTCCTTGATGTCACGGTCCGACCCGAAGATCACGACACCGACGTTGTCACTCTCAAGGTTCAGCGCCATGCCCATGATCGAGCCCGGAAACTCGACAAGCTCGCCAGCCTGAACATTGTCCAGCCCGTGAACCCGTGCGATCCCGTCACCCACCGAGAGAACCCGGCCGATCTCTGCAACTTCGGCGTCTTGGCCAAAGTTCTTGATCTGGTCCTTCAGGATCGCAGAAATCTCTGCTGCTTGGATACCCATTTATCCGACCTCTTTCATTGAATTCTGGAGGGAATCGAGCTTGGAGCGGATCGACGTGTCGATCATCTTCGAGCCCATCTTGACGACTAGACCGCCGATGAGGCTTTCATCAACGGTCGCATTGATCTTGACATCCTTGCCCACGCGCGCCTTCAGCGCTTTGGCCAGCTTGTCGGACTGCGCCTTGGTCAGCGCCTTGGCACTGGTGACGTCGGCGCTTACTTCGCCCTTGTCTTCGGCAATCATAGCGTTGAGCTGCGTAATCAGTTGCGGCAGCACAAACAGCCGCCGCTTCTGGCCCATCAGCGCCAGACCATTCTGCAGCTCGGGCAGCAGCTTCATCTTGGCCGCCACGGCGGACATCGCAGCACCCTGCACATCCCGGCTCAGAACCGGCGAGGCGATCATCGCACGCAGGTCGTCGCTGTCATTCAGCGCCTGTGCCAGATCAGTGAGATTGCTTTCGAGTTTGGCCAAGCCTTTGGCCTCTCTCACAAGCTCGAATATCGCAGTGGCATAGCGCGCGGCAATGCCAGTAGAGATCGAAGCTGGTTCGGACACGTCCACCCTTCCGATAATCTGGCCCCGGTTGGTCAGGCGTGACGCGGGGTCACATCCGGGGACGTTGGCATAGGTTGCGCCCAACGACGCACCCAAATTCGGCTGCGGTGTAGCAGAGCCTTCCCAAGCGGGCAAGCCGCTTGAAAACTATTGTATACTAATGAATACAGCGCAATTTCAAAGACTTAAATCAGGTGCGACCTATTGCGCGCATTTTAATCTTCAAAAAGTTTCACTTTTTACTACGAAATGGCGATTCCCCTCACGAATGCCCCGCCCAAAGCATGGTCAAGCGTTAACGCTATCAGTGTTTTTGAGAGGCGTCGCGCGATTTTTGCGCCATCGGCCAAACGCCGCCAAGGCCGCAATAGGGCCCTTAGCCCAGCGGCGAGACGCCAACCAAATGCGGATGCGCCGCCAAAAGCGCGGCGTATAGAAACAGGCCCAAGATGCCCCGCACCAGCGCCACGCCTCCGCTCTGCGGTGCCATTCCCGCCCGCCGCCGGGCATGGTCCAGCCGCAGCCATTCTGCCCCCATGATCCGCCGCTTGCGCCGGTCGATCAGCACCGCCCCCAAGATGGCAAAGCCTGCGAAACTGCCAAACAGGATCACATGCGCCAGATCCCCATTGGCGAGCAAATGCCCCAAGGCCCAAAGCGCCAGCGCCACCAGCATCGGATGCCGCGTCACCCGCACAATCCCCGGCCGCTCGGGATCGAACCGCGCGTTGTTCGCCCCGCCAAAGGAAAACGGATTGGGCCTGCCAATGGCCAGCGCCAGAATTATGCAGACCGCCAGCATCACGCCCAGCGTCACGTAACCTTGCCACGGCGCCCAATCCCAGAGCGGCACAAACGGCGCGCGCCCCGCCGCACCAATGACCCATGCCAAGACGCCCAGTGACAAAAGCGAATAGCCAAGGGTGAATCCCCTCGGCCCCAACCGCTCCACCAGCCATGCCTTGACCTTGGGGCGCACCGGCACCGAATGGCTCAGGAAAAACCCGCCAAACGCCGCGATGAATTCCGCCCAGCCCATCACGCCGCCGGGATCGTCTTTGCCGGTTTCTGTCGCAGCATCAGCGGCCCGTACAGCACCGCAAACCCGCCAAAGGCCCCGATCCACGCGGCACCCGACAGCGCATGCAACATACCCGCCTCCGCAGGCAAAACCCCCGCCGCCAGTCGTGCCAGCACAGATACCACCAGCGCGAGGTAAATCGCCACCGTGCCGCCCCCTGCCGTCAATGGCCGACCCGTATGGCCCAGTGTCGCCCGCGTCATCACCGCCAGCGTCATCAGCCCTGCCGCCCCGGCCATCCACAGGTGTTGCACCGCAGCCATGCCGAATATACCCGAACTCAGCCCCTCAAGCCCAATGGCCAACGCCCCCAGCGGCACAAACGCATAGGCCAGATGCAAAACCCAAACCAACGGCTCTGCCCCGGTGCGATCCCCTGCCCAGCGCGCCAGACGCATCGCGTGGCATGCACCGACCACCACCAGCGCCCCGCCCGTGGCCAATCCATCAGGCCGGGCGACCCACATCCCCAGCGCCCCCAACAGCAGCAAGAGCGCCAGCTTGTCGAACCGCTGCATCGGCGGCACGGGCAGCCGCCCAGGCCCCCGCCGCGCCAGCCAGTTGCGCGTGAACGACGGAATGATCCGCCCGCCAATGACCGCGATCATCATCACCACCGCCGCCAGCCCCACCCGCAGCCCATAGCCCTGCGCGGCATAATTGCCCCGCGCCGCCTCCCAATGAAACAGGCCATTGCCCAGCGCAAAGACCGCCAGCATCACCAGCACAATCAGATTGCGCCAGTTCTTGCCCGCCACGATCTCGCGCAGCATGAATGCGCCCAGAACAACCGGCATCGCCAGATCCATCAGCGCCACCGCCATAGGTGGCACCCCGGCAGACACTAGGACCGCCACGCGCCCCAACAGCCACAGCGCCGCCAAACTCGCCAGCGGCCAGCCGACAATGGGCAAACGCCCCGTCCAATTCGGCACCGCCGTCAGCATGAATCCGGCAATCACCGCCGCCAGATAGCCAAAGAGAAACTCATGCGCATGCCAACTCACCGGGTCAAAGCCTGTCGGCAGGCTCAGCGCCCCCGTCAGCATCAGCACCCAAAGCGCCATGATCCCCGCCGCCCAGAGGCCCGCCCCTAGGAAAAAGGGCCGAAACCCGAAACTCAGGACCGCAGGCCCGCGCCAGCTCCGCATTTGTTCCGCCGTGCTCGTCATCTCTTGTTCCTTTCGGCCCCAAGGCCCGTGTCCGTCACGACCATGTCGAGCGGAATGTCATGCGGCTGCGGATAGATGGTCTCGATCTGCGCCGAGCTCAGCGCAATGCCGATGCTCACCGGGCGTGGGTCAAGCGCCGCCAGCGTGCGATCGAAATAGCCGCCGCCATAGCCCAGCCGGTAACACTCCGCCGTCCAGCCAATCATCGGCGCAAGGGTGATCTCGGGCGTCACCTGCTCCGCCTCGGGCGGCGGCACTGGGATATTCCAATCGCCCCGCACCATCTTGGTCTCTGGCGTCCAGCGACGAAAGACCAGCGGCGCGGCCTTGACCTCGACGATGGGCAACGCAATCCGCACCCCGCTTGAATGCCACTCCGCCATCAGATCACGCAGATCCGGCTCGCCTTTGATGGGCCAGTAGCAGGACAGCACCTTGCCCCGCGCCCCGTTGAACCTCTCTTGCACCACCGTGCGCAGATGATCCGCCAAGCTCCGCCCAACCTCTTGCCGCGCCGTAACACTCAAGGCATCGCGCAAGCGTCTGAGACGCTGACGCTCGGCCTTGCGCCACCGCGCGACATCGCGCGCCTGCGCCGGATCGGTGACAAGAGGGTCGAAATAGGCTGGGTCCACCTCCCCCGCCATACAGGGTGGTGAGGCATATGTGCCCGGCTTCGAGGTATCGGACATATCGCGGTCCTTTCCGTGGTCCGGGACGGGCACGCGGCACCAATCCCGCTTTGCATTCTCGTCTAGCCCTGCTAATAGGTATTGTAAATACCGATTAAAGCGGAACGCCAGCGACCATGCGCCTCACCTCCTTTACCGATTTCGGCCTGCGGATGCTCATGCGGATGGCCAGCGCCCCCGACCGCGCCTTTTCCAGTGCCGAGTTGGCAGCCGAGTTTGACCTCTCGCGCCACCACCTCGCCAAGATCATGCAACGGCTGTCACGGGCTGGCCTGATCGACACAAAGCGTGGCGGCGGCGGCGGTGCGATCCTCGCCCGCCCTCCATCAGAGATTCGTTTGGGGGATGTGATCCGCCACCTCGAATCCGGTCAGGCACTTGTGGTCTGCTTTGGGGCAGATGCGAGTGAATGTTCCCTCGACGGGCGCTGCCGACTCAAGGCGCGTTTGAAGGCGGCAGAGCGCGCCTTTCTCGACGATCTCGATCGCAGCACATTAGCCGACATCGCACTCGACCAGCGGCCACCGATTGCGGATGCCGCGACCTTACATAATCAACCCTGATTCCTTAAGGTCTGTAAGGTCTTAGACCGGCTTGGCCTCTGGCTGCGGGTTCAGCACCGACAGCGGTTTGCGCACTTTGTCCCGCAACCCCGGACCGCTTGGGGCCTGCACCCGTTTGGTGGCCTCAACCATCAGCACCCCGCCCGACACTACGACCGATAGCTTGCCCCCCATCCGCTCCCACATGCCCGCCGTCTTGCGCCAGAACGGGCGCTCTGACGGTGGCTGATAAAGAGCCGTCGCATGGCGCTCGGGCAAAAAGTTCTGCGATTTCAATTGGCTTTCCAGCTGCGTCTGGCTGTAGGGCCGCCCAAATCCAAACGGCGTGCGATCCGATCGCGACCACAGACCAGCCCGGTTCGGCACAATAAACAGCGCCGACCCTCCCGGACCCAAGACCCGCCAGCATTCCTCCAGCACCGCGCCCGGCTGCTCCGAAGTCTCCAGCCCATGCACAACCAAGAGCTTGTCGACATGCCCCGTTTCCACAGGCCAAAACGTCTCTTCACAAAGCACCGAGATGTTCGGCATCCCCTGCGGCCATCCGATAACCCCTTGAGGTGCGGGCATTAATCCAATCACCCGACGCGCATCGGCAAGATAGGGGCGCAGAAACGGCACAGCGAATCCATAGCCCACCACGGTCTGGCCTTGTGCCTCGGGCCAGAACTCCGCAACCTGCGCGCGCAAGGTTTTCTGCACCGCGCGCCCCAATGTGCTGCGGTAGTAAAAATTTCGCAGGTCTTGAACGTCCAGATGCATTGCAGCCCGGCCAAAGATCAGTCACTCTCGACCCTAACACTAACCGGCAATCGGGAAAATACCATGGTTTTGCAAATCCTTACTGTTCCCTGCCTGGCCGACAACTATGCCTATCTCGCGCATGATCCGGCCACGGGGGTGACCGCGGTGATCGACGTGCCAGAGGCCGAACCGATCCTGCAAGCCCTTGATAAAAAAGGTTGGTCCGCCTCTTTGGTGCTGCTTACCCACCACCACGCCGACCATGTTCAGGGCCTTGATGCGTTGCGCGCGCGGCATTCCGTATCGGTGATCGGTGCCGCCGCTGACGCACACCGCCTGCCCCCCCTTGATCATCGCGTCACCGAAGGCGACCTGATCAAGATCGGATCGGAAGAGGGGCGCGTCCTCGATGTCTCTGGCCACACGCTCGGACATATCGCGTTTCACTTCCCCACAAGCGCCGTGGTCTTCACCGCCGACAGCCTGATGGCCATGGGCTGCGGGCGCGTATTCGAAGGCACAATGCCGCAAATGTTTGAAAGCCTTGGGAAACTTGCCAATCTCCCGCCTGAGACGCTGGTTTGTTCCGGTCACGAATACACGCAAAGCAACGCGAAATTCGCACTGACCGTTGACCCCGACAACCCCGCCCTTATATCAAGGGTCAAAGAGATCAGCGCCGCCCGCGCCGCAGGTCGGCCCACTGTCCCCTCAACCCTGGCCGAGGAATTGGCCACTAACCCGTTTCTGCGCGCTGAAAACGCGAGCGTGCAGGCACATTTGGGCATGTCCGGTCGCGCTCCGGTTGATGTCTTTGCCGAAATCCGCGCCCGCAAGGACCGTTTCTGAGCGGGGCGTGATGAAAACAACGCTGGTCACACGAAATGTGAGCCAGTTTGATGAAATAATCCTTGAAGACTGGCCACTATCGACCAAACTTTAAGATTATGAGGCCAAGGTTAGTGGGCAGCCCGCCCCGGCCAAGATCAGAAGGAGCACGACCGTGCCTTCATTCTCGAACACGCTCGAACAGGCAATCCATGCGGCATTGGCTCTTGCCAATGCACGTCAGCACGAATTCGCGACACTCGAGCACCTTCTGCTCGCCCTTGTCGACGAACCCGACGCCGCCCGCGTCTTGAAGGCGTGTAGCGTCAATACAGAGGAATTGCGCACCACTCTGGTGGAATTCATCGATGATGACCTCGCCAATCTGGTGACTGACATCGAAGGGTCAGAGGCGGTGCCAACGGCGGCATTCCAGCGCGTGATCCAGCGCGCGGCAATCCATGTCCAATCTTCGGGCCGCACCGAAGTGACCGGGGCCAACGTGCTCGTCGCGATCTTTGCAGAGCGCGAGTCGAACGCCGCCTATTTCCTGCAAGAACAGGATATGACGCGGTATGATGCGGTGAATTTCATCGCCCATGGCGTGGCCAAGGACCCGGCCTATGGCGAATCTCGCCCCGTTACCGGCGCTTCCAGCCAAGAGGGTGATGGTGCCGCCAAATCGACAGAAACCGATGCGGTCGAGGCGGGCGACTCGGCGCTTGCGAAATACTGTGTCGACCTCAACGAAAAGGCCCGCAAGGGTGACATCGACCCACTGATCGGCCGCGATGCGGAGGTTGAGCGCTGCATTCAGGTGCTCTGCCGCCGCCGCAAGAACAACCCGCTTTTGGTGGGTGATCCTGGCGTAGGCAAAACCGCCATCGCCGAAGGCTTGGCGCATAAGATCGTGCAGGGGGAAACCCCGCGCGTCCTGTCGCGCACCACGATCTATTCGCTTGATATGGGTGCCCTGCTCGCGGGCACACGTTATCGGGGCGATTTCGAAGAGCGCCTCAAAGCGGTCGTGACCGAGCTTGAGAAACACCCCGATGCGGTTCTGTTTATCGACGAGATTCACACAGTGATCGGGGCTGGTGCCACCTCGGGTGGGGCGATGGATGCCTCAAACCTCCTGAAGCCTGCCTTGCAGGGCGGCAAACTGCGTTGCATGGGCTCAACCACCTACAAGGAGTTCCGCCAGCATTTCGAAAAGGATCGCGCGCTTGCCCGCCGGTTCCAGAAAATCGACGTGGCAGAACCGACGGTTGAGGATGCGGTCAAGATCCTTAAAGGTCTCAAACCGTATTTCGAGGATCACCACAGTGTGAAATATACCAATGAGGCGATCCGCTCTGCGGTCGACCTCTCGGCGCGCTACATCAATGATCGCAAACTGCCCGACAAGGCTATCGACGTGATTGACGAGGCCGGAGCCGCCCAGCATTTGCTGGCAGCCTCCAAGCGGCGCAAGAGTATCGGGGTCAAGGAAATCGAAGAGGTGGTGGCCAAGATCGCCCGTATTCCACCGAAAAACGTATCCAAGAACGATGCCGAAGTTCTCAAGGACCTTGAAGGCACGCTCAAGCGTGTGGTTTTTGGCCAGGACGCAGCTATCGAGGCACTCAGCTCTGCGATCAAACTGGCACGTGCTGGCCTGCGCGAGCCGGAAAAACCGATTGGCAACTACTTGTTTGCCGGCCCAACTGGCGTGGGCAAAACCGAGGTGGCCAAGCAATTGGCCGATACCCTGGGCGTGGAACTCTTGCGGTTCGATATGTCGGAATACATGGAGAAACACGCGGTTTCGCGCCTGATCGGGGCACCTCCGGGCTATGTCGGCTTTGATCAAGGCGGCCTGCTGACCGACGGTGTCGATCAACATCCGCATTGCGTTCTCTTGCTCGACGAGATCGAAAAGGCACATCCCGATGTCTTCAACATCCTGTTGCAGGTGATGGACCACGGCACGCTGACCGATCACAATGGCCGCAAGGTGGACTTCCGCAATGTGGTTCTGATCATGACCTCGAACGCAGGGGCTGCAGAACAGGCGAAATCCGCCATCGGCTTTGGCCGTGACCGGCGCGAGGGCGAGGATACAGCCGCCATCGAGCGCACGTTTACGCCCGAATTCCGCAATCGCCTGGATGCTGTTATCTCGTTCGGCGCACTGCCGAAGTCGGTGATCCTCAAAGTGGTCGAGAAATTCGTGTTGCAGCTTGAGGCCCAGTTGATGGATCGCGATGTGACCATCGAACTGACACAGGCGGCGGCGGAATGGCTGGCGGACAAAGGGTATGACGACAAGATGGGCGCACGCCCCTTGGCCCGTGTCATTCAGGAGCACATCAAGAAGCCGCTGGCCGAGGAGCTACTGTTTGGCAAGCTTCTCAAGGGCGGTGTGGTGACCGTTGGAGTCAAAGACAACAAGATCGACCTCGTGGTCGAAGGCCCTGTGACGCGCCGCCTTACCGGCAAGAAAAAGCCACCCTTGCTGACCGCCGAATGACGGCTAGGCTTGGAACGGCAGTTGCGATCCTGACACTGGCGGTGGCCCTTCCGGCCACCGCCCAACCACCCAAGTTGAGCCTGCCGCTAGACTGCGACATCGGGCGAACGTGCTATATTGAAGATTACGTTGATACCGATCCGGGACCCGGCCAACGTGACTACACCTGTGGCATCAAAAGCCGGGATGATCATCGCGGCATTGATTTCATGCTTTTATCCTTCGACGACATGGAGGCAGGCGTCAATGTGCTGGCGGCCGCCTCGGGCACCGTTGCCGCCACGCGCGACGGCATGGCCGACACCCCTGTGACAGCCGAAACCCGCGATGCCATCCGAGGGCAGGAATGCGGCAATGCGGTGCGCGTTGATCATGGCGACGGCTGGCAAACGCTCTATTGCCACATGAAACAAGGCTCTCTCAGCGTTCGTAAAGGCGACATGGTAAAGGCAGGAGATGTGCTGGGTCAGGTGGGTCTTAGCGGGTTAACCAATGCCCCCCATGTGCATTTGGGTGTCTTGCGGGACGGGCAGATTGTCGATCCCTTTGCGCCCGACGCGCGTGATACTTGCGGTGCGCCCCTCGATCAGAGCCTGTGGGAAATCGCGCTGCCCTATGATCCCGCCGGGCTGTTCACCGCCGGCTTCTCGACCGCTGTACCAGAGTTTGAGGCGGTGCGCTCTGGCGCTGCGCGTGCCAGCACCGCGCAACCCGATCAGCCAATAGTCCTTTATGGCCATGTCTTTTATGCGCAACCGGGCGACCTTTTAACTCTGACCGCAGAGGGACCGCAGGGCGAGATTTTCACCCACGAGATCACGCTCGACGCCCCGCAAGCCCAACTCTTTCGTGCCTTTGGGCGCAAGGCGCCGGAGGGCGGATGGGAGCCGGGCGATTATCGTGGCTATGTGCGCCTGACGCGCGGCGAGACGATTCTTGCAGTTCGGCACGCTGATATCACCATCGCACCCTAACGCGCAGGTTATCGGGTTGTCAGCTTCAACTCGATGCGCCGGTTTTGTGCCCGAGCGGCGGGCGTATCCTCTGGATTGACAGGCTGAAACTCGCCATAGCCATTGGCCGAGAGCCGCCCTGCCGGAAAACCAAGAGCCCCCGTAAGGTAACGTACAACCGAAAGCGCGCGCGCTTGGCTTAGCGCCCAGTTATCGGCAAACCGCGCGCCCTCGATGATCGGCACATTATCCGTATGCCCATCGACCTGAAGCACCCAGTCGATCCCCTCGGGAATATCTCCAATCACATTGCGCAGGATGCCTGCAACCTTGGCAATCTCGCTTTGCCCTGCGGCTGACAAATCCGCCTCACCCGGAGCAAAGAGCACCTCGGACGAGAACACGAACCGGTCGCCTACGATTTGAACGCCCTGCTGCTGACCCAACACATCACGCAGGCGGCCAAAGAATTCCGAGCGGTATTTTTCCAGATCCTCTTTCTCGGCTTCCAGAAGACGTGCGCGCTCTTCTTCCGCGATCCGCCGCCGCCGCTCTTCGGCGGCCACACGGGCGAGGGCGGTGTTCAACTCATTGCCAAGCGACTGCAACTGCACTTCGGTCTCCGCCTCACGGGCCTTGGATTCGTCCAACAGCGCCTGAAGACCTGAAAGTTGTTGGCGCAGGGCGGCCACCTGCTGATTGAGCAAAGCCTGCTGCTTTTGTGCCTCGGTGGCCTGCGCCGCCTCTTCGGATAGCTTCGAGCGCGCCTCGGCCAATAGCGCAGCGCGTGTTTCGGCCTCAGTCATCTGCGTGGCAGCGGCAGCTTCGGCGGCGCGTTGCGCGGCAAGGGCGGCCACCAATTGATCCCGCACAGCCTGCGCCTCTTGCGCGCTTTGCGCCGCCACATCGCGGGTCTCGTCCAACTCGCCACGCAGCCGCGCGATATCCGCCTCTTGTGCTGCGGCACCCTGCTCCGCATCCAAGAGCGCCTGTGCCAATTGGCTGTTCAAATCCGCCCGCGCCGTTTCCGCCGCCGCAAGTAGCGTCAGCGTTTCCTCGGCGCGCTTGCGTTGTTCTTCCAGTGCCAGCGTCATCGCGGTCAGTTCCGCATCCGCCTCTGTTAAACGCGCACGCAGAGCTTCGGCTGCAGCGGCCTCAGCCAAACGCGCCTGTTCTTCGGCGCTCAACCTCTGTTCAAGAACAGCCTGCGTCTGAGCCGCATCGGCGTTGCGCTGCCGCAGGTCCGCCGCGAGCGCCTCAAGCGCCTCACGCCGGGCGGCAGCTAGGCGCGCGGCCTCTGCCTGAGCATCCACCTCGTCGCGCAAGCCCGCAAGAGCCAGTTGCAACTGCTCTTGCTCGCTCAGCAACTCTGCCCGCGCGGTCTCAAGATCGGAGATACGCCCCTGTGCAGTCTCGCGTTCCGCCAAAAGGCCCGCGACCTGTTCCTCAAAGCTGGCAATGCGCCCCTGCGCCACTCGCAGCGCTTCGGCCTGTGCAGCCTCTCGGGTGCGGGCGTCGTCAAGCGTTGCGGTCAAGGTGCCAACCCGGCTTTCCAACCCCGCGCTGCGATCCTGTTCCAGTCCAAGCGCCAGCGACAGCGCCGCCACCTCCGCCGAGAGCGCATCAAGTTTTGTCGCTTGGCCGCTGATTTCCTCGCGCAGGACGAATTGCACCATCATGAAGATCGTGAGCACAAACATCAGCACCAGCAAGAGGCCAGTCATGGCATCGACAAAACCTGGCCAAATCGACGATTGCAACCGCGCGCCACTGCGCCGCGAGAGGGCCATGCTCAGCCCTCCTCAGCCTGATCCGGATCGGAGCGTGGCACGACCGGGCGTGTCGGACGCGGCGTAGTCGCCGGGCGCGCCTGCCCCAGAACCCGCGTCAGGGCCGCCAGATCGGTGCGCAATTCGGTCATGGTTTCCTGTCGTCCGGCGCTGATTTCTTCAAGAATACGCAGCATCTGCACATCGATTGACCGAAGTCGCATCCGGCTTTCCGCATCAATCCCCTCATGTGGGGTCGTTTCGCGCGCCTCAAGTGTGGCAATCAATCGTTCCTGCCCCTCAGCCAGACGCAAAAGTGCCAATTGCACGGGGTTCTGATCGCTCATCCGATGGGTCAGACGCTCGATGGAATCCGCCAAAACCCCAAGTTTCTGATCGACCATCGCGCGGCTCATGTCTGACTGACTGAGCATGGATTGCAGCGCATCCATCTGCTCGGCCATGTGATCGAGCAGATGCGTCACAGCGCCACCGCCCCCGTCACCACCCTCGCCGTCACTACTGGCAAAACCCACCCGCGTGATCGTGGACATCCATTCCTCAAGCTCGCGGTAGAACCGATTTTGCCCGTGCCCGGCAAATAGCTCCAGCAACCCCACCACCAGCGATCCAGCAAGCCCCAGAAGCGACGAGGAAAAGGCCACACCCATGCCACCCAATTGCGCCTCAAGACCGCTCATTAAGCGATTGAAAACGGCAATGCCTTCTTCTCCCTCTTGCGGGGCAAGGCTGCGGATCGTGTCGACAACAGCAGGCACCGTTGTCGCCAAGCCATAAAACGTGCCCAAAAGTCCCAGGAAAATCAAGAGGCTGACGATGTAGCGGGTGATCTCGCGCGCCTCGTCGATCCGTTGCGCGACCGAGTCTAGGATCGAGCGTGCCGAGGTAGAGGCGATCTGCATCCGCTTGCCACGCGAGCGCAGCAATGTGGCCAAGGGCGCCAGCATCGAGGGCGGCTGCGTCATCTCATGCCCGGGCAGTTGCGCAGCAAAGCCATCGATCCAGCGGGCAGAACCGATCAGTTGTAGCACCTGCCAAAAGGTGGCGATCACCCCCAGCACGAAGACAAAGAAAATGAACCCGTTGAGCCAGAGATTGGCCTCGAACACCGGCAGCACTCTGGGAAGCGCCAGGAAAGCACCAAGAGCGGTTAGCCCGAGCACCACCAGCATCAAAAATATCTGGCGGTAGGGATATGAAAACTGCGGCTCGACCTCACGGTCCGGCTGGTCCATCTGGACGCTCCCGACACTTGGATTTCTTGGCCCAACCCTACGCGGCTTGAACGCCTAAGCCAAGGATTTATCCACAGATATGGCGTACCCGCCGCACCAGCCAGTCTAGCTCTTTGTCATGGATGCCCAACTGGCGCAAATGATCGGCAGTGTTGTAGAGATATTCGGTATTGGGGCCGCGCCCCCCCACCGCGCGGGCGATGATGCCCGCCTGCTCCTCAAGATCAAGGCCGCCGCAATACTGGACGTGATCAGGGTCGATCACATAGGTCACAGCCTCGACCCGGCGCCCATCGGTTAGATCAATCTCCAGCATCCGCTCCAGATAGGCCGAGGAAATCAGCTCGCGTTCGCGCAAATAGGCCAGCACGTCTTCGGCCTCTGCTGGATCGGCCCGGAGCGCGACCCCCTGACAGAGCGCGCCGGGGCTGGCATCGAGCGCCAGCACCAGACCGGGCAGGTCATCGGTTCCACGATGGTGAATGCTGCGCATACAAAAGCTGCGATGATAATCAGGCAGACGGGCAATCACGCGCTCTACCGCGTCAAAGCCGGGGTTCCACACCAACGATCCGTATCCGAAAACCCACATCGCCTTTGCCTCTGTTCCTTGCGTCCTACCCCCTATAAACAGCTCTTGATAGGCATGAAAGGGGCGCGCATCATGAGATTTCTGCTTGCCGTGATCGTGATCGCCGCATCGGGCTGGTCCGGTTATTGGTTTATCGGGCAAAGCGGGTTGAACCGTGGATTTGCCGCTTGGTTCGAATCCCGGCGCGCCGACGGTTGGGTTGCCGAAGCCTCGGACATTGCGGTGCAGGGGTTTCCAAACCGCTTTGACACGGGCTTCACGGACCTTGTGCTCGCCGATCCCGAGACGGGGCTGGCGTGGGAGGCGGAGTTCTTTCAGATCCTGGCGCTCAGCTATCAGCCAAATCATCTGATCGCTGTTTGGCCAGATCAGCAGTTGATCGCCACACCACAGGAGAAGTTCTTGGTCGAGAGCGAGGATATGCGCGCCAGCCTGCGGATTGCGCCCGACACGCGTTTGGCCCCGGAACGCGCCACGCTGACGGCGGAATTCCTGCAAATCACCCCCGAGGCCCGGCCGGACGAGGCGACCGCTCTGACCAGTCTGACATTGGCTGCCGAACGCCAACAAGAGACAGAGTACCGTCTGGGCCTATCGGCCGAAGGTCTGACGCTCGCCGCACCCTGGCAGGCGCGACTTGATCCGCAAGGCCGCCTGCCCCGCCAGATTTCCGGGCTGCATGCGGATTTGACGGTGCGTTTTGACCGGGTCTGGGACCGCAGCGCGGTTGAGGATGCCCGGCCACAGCCGACCGAGATCAAAGTAAAGCTGGCGGATGCCAAATGGGGACAGTTGCATCTGCAGGCGGCAGGTGAGGTGACAGTAACGCCTGAAGGCTGGCCAGAGGGCGAGATCACGCTCAAGGCGCGCAACTGGCGCGACATGCTGCGCATCGCCGCTGAAACCGGTGCGGTGCCTGAGAGCATGCTTGGGACGCTGGAAAACGGATTTTCCCTTATGGCGCAAATGTCGGGCAATCCCGAAACGCTGGATGTACCGCTGACGTTTCGCAACGGTCGTATCCAGCTTGGCCCTATCCCGATAGGCCCTGCGCCAGTTCTGCGACTGAGATAGGATCAAACGCCGTCGCGCAGAGCAACAAACGCGGGCCAAGCATCCGGGTCCGCCACGGTCTTATCCCGGCAGAAGGGATTGCAAAAGCCAAAGATCCGGCCTTCGCTTTCCATGAGGTCGGTCACCGGATCGCCGGAATAAGGGCAAGCCATGTTCTCAGGCGTGCCCTCGGCCACAGCGCGTGCCGGTCGCGGCACCGGCCCGGGCCAAGGCACTGTGGCATAGGGTTTGGCATAGCGGGCAAGCGTCGCACCGCGCACCAGCCCCATCGCCCGCCAACGGCGGAACGCGGGGTCGGCCAGATGAGCGGCGACATAGGCACGGGCATCTTCGGACACCGAAAGGCCGTAGCCCGCAATCCGTGCTGCCACTGGGGCAAAGAACGCATCTGCCGCACTATAATCACCACAAAGCCAAGGGCCGGTCGGCGCGCAGGTGGCGCGGGCGTGCTGCCATAAGGTTTCGATCCGCGCCAGATCAGCCAGCACCGCCGCCGAAGGTGTCACGCCGGAATAGGCAGTGCGCAGGTTCATCGGGCAGTCGCCGCGCAGCGCGCCAAAGCCCGCGTGCATTTCGGCTACAAGCGTTCGCGCCGTGGCGCGGGCACGCGCATCCTTGGGCCATATCCCCGCCTCGGGATGGCGGCTGGCCAGTTCCTCGGCCATGGCGAAACTGTCTGACACCGCCACACCTTCGGGGGTGACCAGCACAGGCACTGTGCGCGCCGGGGCCAGATCCGCCAATTGCTGCGCCACGCTTGCTTCGGCATCAAAATCGAGCAAGCGCACGCGATACGGCACTCCAAAGCGCGCCAGCAAGAGCCACCCGCGCAGGGACCAAGAGGAATAGGCGTAATCGCCAAGGATGAGATCATAGGTCATGGCGCGATGCTATCTCTGGCTGTGGCTGGTTCCTAGCGCGATTTTGTGCGTCTCGACATCACGGATGATGATTGATCACCTCTGCGCGCCAGCCCCCATTAAGCCAGTGCAGCTCCGTCACTGAAAGGTTGTCGATCCGATGCCCAAATGCTTCATAGGCCGTGACGCCAAGCGCCGCTTGGACTTGGGTCAGGATTGCGCCCATATGAGCCACGGCTACGATGTCGCGCCCCGGATAGGCCATGCGCAGCCGCTCTGCGGCCCGAGAGACACGCGCCGATACCTCATGCCAGCTTTCGCCTCCGGGCGCGCGGATATCGCCCGGTTGCTCCCAGAAGGCGCGCAAAAGGGGTTGGTCGGGCACCGTGTCAAAGGCCTGTAACTCCCAGGCACCAAAGTGGATTTCGCGCAGGTCAGCATCATCGGGCAGCCTTTCACGCCCACCTGAAATGGCGTCAGCGGTTGTGCGCGCACGGCTCAGGTCCGACGAAATCACTATGGCATTGCTGGGCAAATGCGAAGCCACCCGTGCCAGCCGCGCCGCATCGCTCAAATCTGCAGGGATATCCGACCAACCTACCATGGATTTGGCATGGGTGGGGCCGTGGCGCACCCAGAAAAAGCGGCTCAAGGCAGCGTGCCCTTGAGCACCTGCGGCAGGCCCGCAATAACATGCACCACCAGTTCAGACCGCGCTGCCAAAACCTGATTGACCCGCCCCTGCGCGTCGCGGAATCGGCGGGCAAGCGCGTTATCCGGAACGACCGACAGGCCCACCTCGTTCGAGACCATAACAACCGGCGCAACACAGGCATCCAGCGCCGCGAGAAGCGCCGATTGAGCCGCCTCAAGATCATGTTCCGCCAAGAGGTGATTGCTGAGCCACATCGTGATACAATCGAGCAACACGATATCGTCCGCCGCCGCCTGTTGAAGCGCGGGCGCCAGATCAAGTGGCGCCTCGATCGTGCGCCAATCCGGGCCGCGCATCACCCGATGACGCACCAACTTGGCCTGCATTTCGTCGTCAAAGGCCTGTGCCGTCGCAAGATAAACGCGGTTACGGCCCGTGCCGGTGACAAGCGCCTCGGCAAAGCCCGACTTGCCCGAAGCGGCCCCACCTAGAACAAGGCTCAGTCGTGGATGGTTCGACACGCGCACTCCTTTTTTTAATCCGGTCACGCCTGCGCTGCGTAGCACTTTGCGACAAGAGGAAAAAGGGCGCAACGAAGTCACGCCGCCGATAGGGGGAAATCCGATGCCACTCGACGCACCGCAGCAAAGGTCCATGTCTCGCACCGCCATGAAAGCGGAAATGCTGGATGCCGAAACCGAATTGGCGCTCGCCTACGCCTGGCGCGATCAGCGCGACGAAGAGGCTTTGCATCGCCTCATCAACGCCTACATGCGGCTCGCGATTTCCATGGCGTCGAAATTCCGCCGCTACGGTGCGCCGATGAATGACCTCATCCAAGAGGCTGGCCTCGGCTTGATGAAGGCTGCTGACAAATTTGACCCTGATCGCGGCGTACGCTTTTCGACCTATGCGGTCTGGTGGATCAAGGCCAGCATTCAGGACTATGTGATGCGCAATTGGTCGATGGTGCGCACCGGATCAACCTCATCGCAAAAGTCGTTGTTTTTCAATATGCGCCGGGTGCAAGCGCGGCTGGAACGTGAGGCGCTTGCCAGTGGCGAGCAGCTTGACGGCTATCAATTGCGCGAAATGATTGCGCATGAGGTGGGTGTTCCGCTGCGCGATGTTGAGATGATGGAAGGTCGGCTCTCGGGGTCTGATTTTTCATTGAACGCAACGCAATCGTCAGAGGATGAAGGCCGCCAGTGGATCGACACGCTTGAGGATGACGGCGCGCGCGGTGATGAGATCGTGGAACGCGACCACGACATGCATGCCCTGCGCACATGGTTGGCCGATGCGCTGTCTCGATTGAACGACCGCGAACGCTTTATCGTGCGCGAACGCAAGCTGCGCGATGATCCACGCACCCTCGAAAGCCTTGGTGAGGAATTGAACCTTAGCAAAGAGCGCGTGCGACAGCTTGAGGCAGCAGCCTTCCAGAAAATGCGCAAACATCTTGAAAAGCATGGGGGCGAGGTGCAAAACCTGCTCGCATGATCCTGCGCGCGCTTGCTCTCTTTACTGGCCTCTTGATAGCCGGACCCGCCCTATCGCAGGATGTGGCGATCTTGGGCGAGGTGCATGACAACCCCGCGCATCATGCCGAACAGGCAGCGCGGGTGCTTGAAATGCAACCCAAGGCAATCGTGTTCGAGATGCTGACCGCAGAGCAGGCATCAAAGGTGACACCCGAGCTGCGCGGGGATCAAGCAAAATTGGCCGAAGCCCTTGCATGGGATGAAAGCGGCTGGCCCGATTTTGCCATGTATTATCCCATCTTCCGCGCCGCACCAGAGGCGCGGATCTATGGCGCGCAGGTCCCTCGTGAGGCCGCAAGATCGGCGCTGTCCACCGGGCCTGCCGCCTCTTTTGGCCCAGAGGCCGCACGCTACGGCCTTGACCGCGACCTGCCCCCAGAGGAACAGACCGCGCGGGAAACACTCCAGATGGAGGCGCATTGCAACGCCCTGCCCCCAGAGATGCTGCCCGGTATGGTTGCCATCCAACGCCTGCGCGATGCGGTTTTAGCCCGTACAACGATAGAGGCGCTCGAGGCAACCGGCGGCCCAGTGGCGGTGATCACCGGCAATGGCCACGCTCGCCGCGATTGGGGCGTGCCCGCCTATCTGACCAAGGTCGCGCCCGATCTTGACATCTGGGTTTTGGGCCAAACCGAAGATGACAGCCCGCTTGACGGTGGGTTTGACATGGTCACAAGCGCGCCTGCGGTCGAGCGGCCCGATCCCTGCGCGGCCTTTCAGTGATCTGCCGCACCCTTGCGCGGCCCCTGCCCCGGCCCTAGTGTCAGGGCACATGTCACAGGGAACCCCCATGCTCGGCTCGAAACGCATTCTTTTGATCATCGGCGGCGGTATCGCGGCCTACAAGACGCTTGACCTCATCCGGCGTCTGCGCGAACGCGGGGCCATGGTAACGCCGGTGCTGACGCGCGCCGGAGCGGAATTCGTGACACCTTTGTCAGTCTCGGCCTTGGCTGGGCGCAAAGTCTTCTCAGACCTGTTCGACCTCACCGATGAGGCAGAGATGGGCCATATCCAACTTAGCCGCTCTGCCGATCTGATCGTGGTGGCCCCGGCCACCGCTGACCTCATGGCCAAAATGGCGACGGGGCGGGCGGATGATCTTGCCTCGACGGTTCTACTCGCCACGGATACGCCCGTGCTGATTGCCCCTGCAATGAACGTGCGGATGTGGCAACACCCTGCCACAGAGCGCAATATCGCCACGCTCAAAGGGGATGGCATTGCCTTTGTTGGCCCCAATGCGGGCGATATGGCCTGCGGTGAGCACGGTCCGGGCCGCATGGCCGAAGTGCCGGAAATCCTAAGCGCTATCGAGACAGCGCTTGGCATCGGCCTCTTGCGCGGACGCCGCGTGCTTGTAACCTCCGGCCCCACGCATGAGCCCATCGACCCGGTGCGTTATATCGCCAACCGCTCGTCAGGGGCGCAGGGCACGGCAATTGCCGGCGCGTTGGCCGCGCTCGGGGCGCAGGTGATCTTTGTCACTGGCCCAAGCACGGTGCCGCCACCCGATGGGGTAACAGTGATCCGCGTCGAGACAGCGCAAGAGATGCTAGCGGCGGTTGAACAGGCCCTGCCGGTCGACGCCGCTATTTGTGCCGCTGCTGTCGCGGATTGGCGCGTGACCAGTGCCAGCGAGAGCAAAATCAAGAAAACCAAGGGCGGTCTGCCGGTGCTGGAATTTGCCGAGAACCCCGACATTCTGGCGACGCTCAGTCAAAGAGCGGAAAGCAGACCTCGGCTGGTCGTGGGCTTTGCCGCGGAAACCGATGACGTCATCGACAACGCCACCGCCAAACGGGTGCGCAAAGACTGTGATTGGATCGTCGCCAATGATGTGCGCCCCTCTACGGGCATCATGGGCGGCACCGAGAATGCCGTGACGCTGATCACCGCAGACGGGGCCGAGGAATGGCCGCGCATGGGAAAGCATCAGGTGGCAGAGTTGCTGGCTGCTCGGATTGCAACGGTGCTGACCTGAAATCATGCGTATTTTCAAAACGATGAAGAGGGGCCCATGCTGACCGTCGCGGTTCAATGGGAGGAGGGCGCCGACCGGGCCCTTGGCCTGCCTACCTATGAAACCGCCGGCGCGGCGGGGGCCGATCTGCGCGCGAATTTCCCGGATCGCGGGGCAGTTACCCTTGCACCCGGCGCGCGGGTGCTGGTGCCCACGGGGCTGCGACTGGCCATTCCAACGGGGTATGAGGTGCAGCTGCGGCCCCGCTCTGGCCTTGCCCTGAAACACGGGATCACACTCCCCAATAGCCCCGGCACCATCGACAGCGATTATCGCGGGCCGTTGGGCGTGATTGTACTGAATGCCGGAACAGAAGCCTTTGAAATCACACATGGAATGCGGATCGCTCAGATGGTGGTGGCCCCTGTTCTGCAGGCGCGGTTTGACCTGGTCGAAACGCTTGAGCCGACAGCGCGCGGCGCGGGTGGGTTCGGCTCGACGGGGGTTGAGTGATGCTGTTGGTGGGGGTCATGGCGGCGGTGCTCTGGGGCATCGGTGCTGCATTGGGAACACCGCGGCGGCTTCGGTGGGGGATGATCGCAGGGCTATGGGCGGGGGTCGTTCTGGCGCATTTCGTACTGCCTGCTGGCCACCCGCTACGCATGGCCACGGGAGAGAGCCCGGCGCTCTGGCTGATGATCGGCGGGGCGGTGGCAATCGGGCTGGTGTACCGCCAAGGATTGCGGCGCTTGCGCGCCCGCTCAGTGCGGGGCGAAACACCACCAAATGCAGCTAAGCCCTTGTTTTCAGAGACAGAGCTTGGACGCTATGCGCGTCACATCGTGCTCAGGGAAATTGGTGGGCCGGGGCAAAAATCGCTCAAACAGGCCCGCGTTCTGGTGATTGGCGCGGGCGGTCTTGGCTCTCCGGCGCTGCTCTATCTGGCGGCGGCGGGTGTGGGCACCATTGGGGTCATCGACGATGACACGGTAGACAATTCCAACTTGCAGCGGCAGGTGATCCACCGCGATGCAGACATTGGTCTACCCAAAGTGCAATCGGCCATGGCGGCGATGCAGGCGCAAAATCCGCATGTCGTGGTGCGCCCATATCAGCGGCGGCTAACGCCCGAGATTGCCGCAGACCTCTTTGCGGACTATGATCTGATCCTTGACGGAACTGACAATTTCACCACGCGCTACCTCGCCAATGCAGCTGCGGTCAAGACATCTAAGCCACTGATTTCCGGCGCTTTGTCGCAATGGGAAGGACAGTTGAGCGTGTTCGATCCGGCCAATGGCACCCCCTGCTATCAATGCATTTTCCCAGAGGCCCCTGCCCCCGGTCTTGCCCCCTCTTGTTCTGAGGCGGGCGTATTGGGGCCCCTGCCCGGCGTAGTCGGTGCGATGATGGCAGCAGAGGCTATCAAGGTGATCACCGGCGCGGGGCAGGCGCTGCGCGGCGAGATGCTGATCTATGACGCGCTTTATGGCGAAAGCCGCAAGATCGGGCTAAGCCGCCGAGAAAATTGCCCCATATGTGGGGGAAGAGGAGAGAAGAATGACCAACATGTTGCTGGCTGATTGGAATACGGCGTTTGATCTCGCCCCGTTCGATGCGATTTCAGACGCGGATTTTGCGCCCGCGTTCGACACCGCCCTCGCCCAAGCGCGCACCGAGGTGATGGCCATCGCGGAAAACTCGGCCCCTCCCAGCTTTGCCAATACGATTGAGGCGCTAGAAGCGTCAGGAAAGGGATTGGACCGCGTGCTGTCGGTGTTTTACACATTGGCGGGCGCGGACAGCAATCCCAAGCGGCAGGAATTGCAGCGCGAATTTGCCCCAAAGCTCGCAGCTTATTCGTCGGAACTCTATGGAAAAAAAGCGCTTTTTTCGCGGATTGAGAGCCTTTGGGCGGCGCGGGATACGCTCGATCTGACACCGGAAGAAGCGCGTTTGCTGATGCTGACCCACCGGGGATTTCGCCGCTCTGGCGCGGCATTGACCGGGGATGAAGAAGCCCGGATGCGCCAAATCATGGCGCGGTTGGCGGAATTGGGAACCGCCTTCACGCAGAACCTTCTGGCGGATGAGGTCGGGTGGCATATGGAATTGTCGGAGGCGGATCTGGAGGGATTGCCCGACTTTCTGGTCGATGCCGCCCGTTTGGCGGGGCGTGAAAAGGGGTTAGAGCAGCCGGTGATCACCTTGTCCCGGTCGTTGATCGTGCCGTTCCTGCAATTTTCGCCGCGCCGCGACTTGCGGAAAAAGGCATATGAATCATGGGTTTCGCGCGGTGCCATGGGCGGTGAGACCGACAATCGCGAGGTGGCCACCGAGATTTTGCGCCTGCGCGCAGAGCGGGCCGCGTTGTTGGGCTATGAAAGCTTTGCCGCCTACAAGCTGGAAACCGAGATGGCCAAGACGCCGGAGGCGGTGCGCGACCTGTTGATGGCGGTTTGGGAACCGGCCAAGGCGCAGGTGAAACGGGACGCGGCGCGGCTTACGGAAATGATGCAAGCCGATGGAATCAATGGAGAATTAGAGCCGTGGGATTGGCGTTACTATGCCGAGAAACGGCGGCAGGCCGAGCATGATCTGGAGGAGGCGGCGCTCAAACCCTATCTGTCGCTGGAGGGGATGATCGCGGCGGCGTTTGGCTGTGCCAATCGGCTATTCGGGTTGGAGTTTCGCGCGCTGGATGTGGCCCTCTACCACCCCGATTGTCGGGCTTGGGAGGTGACGCGCAATGGCAGCCATGTAGCTGTTTTCATTGGAGATTACTTTGCGCGCGGGTCCAAGAGATCGGGCGCTTGGTGTTCTGCGATGCGCGGTCAGGCTAAGCGGCCAGCGGTTCAGGGCCCGGTGGTGATCAATGTGTGCAACTTCGCAAAGGGTGATCCGGCGCTTTTGAGTTATGACGATGCGCGCACGCTCTTTCACGAGTTTGGGCATGCGCTGCACCAGATGCTGTCAGATGTAAATTATGAAAGCATTTCAGGGACTTCCGTGGCTCGGGACTTTGTTGAACTGCCCTCACAGCTCTATGAGCATTGGCTGGAAGTGCCCGAGGTGCTGGAGCGCTATGCGACGCATGTGACGACGGGCGAGGCTATGCCTCGGGAATTGTTGGAGAAATTGCTGAAGGCGGCGAATTTTGATCAAGGGTTTCAGACGGTGGAATATGTCGCCTCTGCCCTTGTCGATCTGGCCTTTCATGAGGGCGAAGCGCCCGCCGACATCATGACCAAGCAATTGGAAATATTGGATAATCTTGGAATGCCAAGAGCCATAACCATGCGCCATGCCAGCCCGCATTTCGCGCATGTGTTCTCTGGGGATGGCTATTCCAGCGGCTATTACAGCTATATGTGGTCCGAGGTGATGGATGCGGATGCCTTTGCCAGTTTCGAGGAAGCGGGCGGGGCGTTTGATGTGGAGCGGGCCAAGGCCTTGGAATCGCACATTCTTTCGCGCGGCGGGTCAGAAGATGCTGAAACGCTCTATCTAAAATTCCGCGGGCGTATGCCGGGGGTGGCGGCGCTGCTCAAAGGACGCGGGCTTGCGGCGTGAGCGGTGTAAGCTCTGTAAGGTTTGACAGGTGATTATGTAAGGTCAAAGCGGGGATTGGGGGCGCTGCCCCCGTCCCGGATAAAATCCGGGACTCCCCCGAGGTATTTCGGGCCAGATGAACCCCGGTTTTAGATCGTCTGATCGTAGTCGCCCACGCCGGGCTCGGTGCGGATGACGGCATCAAGATCGGCGAAGATGGCGCGCATTTCGGCGTCGCTCACGCTGCTTTCGCAGACGACAACAAGGTTGGGCGTGTTGGAGGAGGCGCGCACAAGGCCCCAAGAGCCGTTATCGAGAATGACGCGGGCGCCATTGACGGTCACGACCTCTTTGATGGTGCGCCCGGCGAGCGGTTCGCCTGCGGCATGGCGCGCGACAAGGCGCGCGACGATGCGATCCAGTACGGCGTATTTCTCGGTATCGGCGCAATAGGGCGACATGGTCGGGGTCGAGTAGGTCACGGGCAGCGCGCGGCGCAGGTCGGACATCGACATATCTGGGTTGCGGTCCATCAGTTTACAAATCTCGACGGCGACGCGCATGCCGCAATCGTAGCCGCGCCCGATGGGTTCGGCGAGAAAGTAATGGCCGGACTTCTCAAAGCCTGCGAGCGCGCCCAATTGCTTGACCCGGCGTTTCATATGGCTATGGCCGGTTTTCCAGTAATCGGCGGTGACGCCGTTCTTTATGAGTTCAGGGTCAGACGCAAAAAGGCCGGTGGATTTCACATCGGCCACGAAAGTGGCGTTGGGGTAAATCTTGGACAGGTCGCGCGCCATGATGACGCCCACCTTGTCGGCAAAGATTTCCTCGCCCTCGTCATCCACAACGCCGCAGCGGTCGCCGTCGCCATCAAAGCCAAGCGCGAAATCGGCCCCCGTGGCGCGCACGGTTTCGGCCATGTCATGCAGCATTTCCATGGCTTCGGGATTGGGATTGTAATGCGGAAAGGTGTAATCGAGCGTGTTGTGGGAGGGGATCACCTCGACCCCCAAGCGTTCGAACAATTCAGGCGCAAAGGCGGAGGCGGTGCCGTTGCCGGTGGCGCAGACGACGCGGAGTTTGCGGGTCATGCGGAAATCACCCACGAGATCGTCAAGATAGGCCTCGCGCACGCCGGGGACAAAGTCGTATGCGCCGCCGGGGCGCGGCTCGCCGCGACCCTCAAGCACGATATCGCGCAGTTCGGCCATTTCATCCGGGCCATGGGTTAGCGGGCGGTCAAAGCCCATCTTGACCCCGGTCCAGCCGTTTGGATTATGCGAGGCGGTGACCATGGCGACGGCGGGCACATCGAGGTGGAATTGCGCAAAATAGGCCATGGGCGAAAGGCAGGGGCCGATATCCTTGACCTGAATTCCGGCCTGCATAAGGCCAAGGATCAGCGCGTTCTTGATCGAAAGCGAGTAGTCACGATAGTCATTGCCAACCGCGATCACCGGCGAAATGCCGCGCGCGTGCATTTGCGTGCCAAGACCGAGACCAAGCGCGGTAATGCCCGGCAGATTGATCTGGTCGGGATATTTCCAACGCGCGTCATATTCGCGAAAGCCGGTAGGGGCGATCATCGGGTCGCGCAGAAATTCCCACGTGTTTGGCGTGACGGTTGGCAAGGGTTTGGTCATGAAAGCACTTTGTCGGTCAGAGGTGGATCGGATTGGCCTTGGCCAGACGGTCGAACTGCATCAGCGTGTCGATGAGGGCTGACATTTGCGTGAGCGGGATCATGTTGGGCCCATCAGAGGGCGCGTTATCCGGGTCTTCGTGGGTTTCGATGAACACACAGGCCACGCCCAAGGCGACCGCCGCGCGGGCCATGACGGGGGCGAATTCGCGCTGCCCGCCGCTGCTGCCGCCGCGCCCGCCGGGCTGTTGCACCGAATGGGTGGCATCCATCACCACCGGATAGCCGGTTGCGGCCATCTGCGGCAGGCTGCGCATATCGGCGACAAGCGTGTTATAGCCAAAAGACGTGCCGCGTTCGGTCAGTAGGATGCGGGTGTTGCCGGTGCTTTCGATCTTGGAGATGACATTGGGCATGTCCCAAGGGGCGAGAAATTGGCCCTTTTTCACATTGATCACCGCGCCGGTTTCGCCCGCTGCGATCAAAAGATCGGTCTGGCGGCAGAGAAAGGCGGGGATTTGCAGCACATCGGCCACCTCGGCCACCGGCGCGCATTGGTCGGCGGTGTGGATATCGGTCAGCACCGGCAGGCCAAGCGTATCCTTGACCGATTGCAGCACTTTGAGACCTTCATCGACCCCAAGACCGCGCTTGCCCGAAAGCGAGGTGCGGTTCGCCTTGTCAAAGCTGCCCTTGAAGATCAGCCCCGCGCCGTGGGCGGCGCAGGCCTCTTGCAGGGTGCCCGCGATCATCTGGGCGTGATCGGCGGATTCGAGCTGGCAAGGCCCGGCGATGAGGGTCAGGGGGCGGTCATTGCCGATGGCCCACCCGTTGAGGTCGATATGTTTCATATCAGGAAGACACCTGTTCACGCAGAATGGACGCTGTAAGCGAGATGAGCAGGTAGATACCAGAAAAGATCAGGAAGGCCAGTATCGTATTCTCAAAGGCGCGCGGATAGGAGGAATCTTGCGATGCGAGGGGCCGCACGCTGACTGTCAGATAGCGAACCTGCTTGTTGGCCTCGATCTCGGATTGGCGTTTCGCCTCGAGTGCGGATTGCAGCACGAGATCGGCGGTGGCGAGGTCGGCCTGTGCCATCTGAATGGCGGCAGTTTTGGAGGCGAGCGAGCTTTCGCCGGCGGTGGCCTCGGTCAGGCGGCTTTTCTGGCGGGCAAGTTCGGCGCTGAGAATCTCGATCTCGCTCTGGAGTGCCTCGACGCGCGCGGGATTTGGGCGGGCGTTGTTGAGCTGGATATTAAGCGCCAGTTCCTTTTCCTGAAGCTGGAGTTCGACAGTGTTCACGAGGCTGCGGATACTGGCAATCTCGCCCTCGGGATCGAGGATGCTGCCCTCTTGCAGGGCCACCAGCATTTGCTGAGCGGCGCGGCGGTCGGCCTTGGCCTGCTCGAGGCTGTCGGCGGCGGTGCTGACCGCATCGTCGCGTTTCTGGCGGCTGAGGTCGTCCACCCGTTCTTCGGCATATTTTATGAGCCGTTCCGAGAACGTGGCGCTGAGGGTTGGATCGGCGGTCGAAACCTCCATCCGGATGACACCTTCGGTCGGGTCGTACCCGAGTTTCACGTATTTGCGGTAGAGTTTATAGGCGGTTTCGTGGCTGGCATCGGGATCAAGCCGTTGGAGCGGGTCGATCAAGGGATCGCTGAAATGCGCGCGAAAGCCGAGTTCCTCGTCAAGGCGCAGCATGGCGTCTTTGGATTCCAGATATTCTTGGGTTGCGATGGCATCCTGACCTGTGGCGAATTGGCTGGGGATGAGGCCACCAAGACCACCGCCCGTGCTGCTGCCGCCATCCGCCGAGAGGATCAGAAAGGCGGATTTGGTCGCATACATCGGCGTGGCGATCACGTAGAAATAATAGCCAACCACGATGGTTGGCAGCAGAACAAACGCCGCAAGGCGCGAGAAGAGCAACAAAAGGCGACGGCGGCGGCGGCGGCCAATATCGCGCTGAATCTCTTGAATTTCCTTGGCGCGGCGGTCGGCCGGGCTGACCTCGGTCGAGGGGAGGGTTTGGCGCGCGACGGGCACGGTTTGCGGCAATTGCACCCGGCCTTCGGGCGGGGGTGTGGCCGCAGAGGTGCGAGCGGTGGGCGGCGGCGGTGGCGGGGTGGCGCCCCCATCGCTGGCCACAAGTTCGAGGATATTGGCGCGCTGGAACGGGTCGATGCCGCGCGCGCGCAAGAGCCGCACGGCGTCGAAATCCGATGTCGGGGCAAGCCCGTATTTTTGCGCCAGACGCCGGGCCATGCGCAATTCGCGCCCAGTCAGACCCTCGCGGCGGATATCGTCGATATTCTGGCTGGTCGCGGTTTCGCGCGCCGAAGATACCAGCCCCTCCTGCAGGGGTGGGGGTGTCTCTGCGACGGGTGCCGCAGGGGCTGCGTCAGCGGAGGTGGCAACGCGCGGCGCGAGGGGATCGGCAGTCCGGCGGATGCGGAATTTTCTAGCCTTGGGTTTCGTAGTCATAAAGCTCTTTTGCCTCTTCCAAGGTGTCGAACATATACAGTTTACCGCCCATCAGCACTGCGGCGGACCGGGCGAATTTCTCCAACACCTTGGGATCGTGCGAGACGATGATCACGGTGGTGGTGCGCAGGCGTTCCTGAAGGATATCGCCAGCTTTGCGGTTGAACTCGACATCGGTCGAGCCGGGCATGCCCTCGTCGATCAGATAGATATCGAAATCGAGGGCCAGCATGAGCGCGAAGCTGAACCGCGCGCGCATGCCCGAAGAATAGGTGCCGAGCGGTTGGTCGAAATATTCGCCCAAGCCACAGAGCCAGCGGCAATACGCCTCGATGTAATCAGGATCGAGACCGTAGAGCCGCGCGATATAGCGCGAGTTATCCAGCGCCGAGAGGCGATTGATAACGCCCCCCATGAAGCCCAGAGGAAAGGAGATGCGGCAGCCACGACGGATCACACCCTCGTCCGGTTTTTCCAGCCCAGCCATCATGTTGATCAGCGTCGTCTTGCCGGTGCCATTGGGCGCGAGGATCCCAAGGCTATGGCCAAGCTCAACGCGGAACGACACCCGGTCGAGGATGACTTTGCGCTGTGTGCCTGTCCAAAAGGACTTGCTGACGTTCTCAAACTCGAGCATTCAATCGCCCCGGTAAACCTGCTCTCCCCGACTATAACGGGATAGTCTTAAGGTCGGCTTAGCCTGCTTTTTATTATTATTGCCGATCTGGGAACAATTTGCCACGGCAACAAGGCAAGATTGTGATCAAATGCCAAGATTTCATGGCAATTTCCGGACAGGCGTTGCGAGTGGGTGACGCCGCGCGCATCAAGCGACGGGTCAAGAGGTCTCGGAGATTGCCCCAGCCGCCGCGCTGCGCTAGGGACGGAACCAGGACGCAGCACGAGTAAGACCCATGAGCCGGATTTGCCATATCGAGTTGGACGATGCCAACCTTCCGCCGCCCACGCCCGAAATCGAGCAGGAGCGTAAGGTGGCGATGTATGACCTTATTGAGGAAAACAGTTTTGCGCTGCCCATGCGCGAAGACCGGGCTGTGCCCGAGGGGCCCTATCGACTGGGGCTGGCGATCCGCGAGAAGCGGCTGGTGTTTGACATCCGCACTGACACGGACGAACCCGCAGCCGAGTTTCATCTGTCGCTGAGCCCGTTTCGGCAAGTGGTCAAGGATTACTGGGCCATCTGCGAAAGCTATTTCGACGCGGTCAAGAACATGCCCCCCAGCCAGATCGAAACGATCGACATGGCCCGGCGCGGGATTCACAACGAGGGCGCGCGGGTGTTGGCCGAACGCTTGGAGGGCAAGGCCGAGATCGACAACGACACCGCGCGGCGCCTGTTTACGCTGATCTGCGTGCTGCATTTCGGGGGCTGACGAATGCACGAACCGCTGCCGCAGTCGGTGCTGTTCTGTTGCGATCACAACGCTGTCCGCTCGCCCATGGCCGAGGGGATCATGAAAAAGTTCTATGGCTCTGAGACCTATGTGCAATCGGTCGGCGTCAAGAATGACATGGAGATCGACGGGTTCAGTATCGCTGTCTGCCGCGAGATGGGGGTGGAGCTAGAGCGGCACCGCAGCCGCAGCTTTGACCAGATGGAGCAATGGGGCGACGATCTATCGTCGTTTGACCTGATTGTGGCACTTAGCCCGGCCAGCCAGCGGCGGGCGCTGGAACTGACACGTTTTTTTCATCTCGATGTCGTTTATTGGCCGATCATGGACCCGACCGGCCTTGCACAGACGCGCGAGGCGCGGTTGGATAGCTATCGTCAGACCCGAGACCAGATCATCGGGCATTTGCAAGACCGTTGGGGACCCCCCCGGGAGGATTTATGAACGAGACCGTCAAAGCCTATTTCGATGCCTTCAACCGGGGCGATGTGCCCGCGATGCTGGCCTGTCTGAGCGATGATGTGCGCCATCATGTGAACGAGGGGCAGGTGCGGACGGGCAAGGACCTGTTTCGTGACTTTTGCGACCATATGAGCCGGTGTTACCGCGAAGAGTTGACCGATATGGTGATCTTTGACGCCAAGGGCGGCACACGGGCGGCGGCGGAATTCGTGGTCAATGGCACCTATCTGGAAACCGATGCGGGCCTGCCAGAGGCACACGGCCAGACCTATATCCTGCCCGCCGGGTCGTTTTTCACGCTCAAGGATGGGCTGATCACCCGCGTCGTGACCTATTACAACCTTGCAGATTGGGTGAAACAGGTTTCGGCATGATCCGGGTCGCGCGGCTGACGGGGGCGGCGCTGAGTGAGGCGCTGCCGGATGTGGCGCGCCTGCGGATCGAGGTGTTTCGCGCCTACCCCTATCTCTATGACGGCGATGCCGCCTATGAAGAGCGGTATTTGCAGGTTTACCGCGACAGTGCCGATGCCATTCTGGTGGGGGCCTATGAGGGCGACCGGCTGATTGGTGCCGCCACGGGCGCGCCGATGGAAGATCATGCAGGCGATTTCGGCGCGGCCTTTGCCGAGAGCGGCATCGCCTTGGAACGGATCTTTTACTGCGCCGAAAGCGTGCTATTGCCCAGCTATCGCGGGCAGGGCATTGGCCATCGGTTTTTCGATCTGCGAGAGGCGCAGGCGCGAGAGTTGGGGCGCGAATATGCGGCGTTCTGTTCGGTTGTGCGGCCCAAGGATCATCCGGCGCGTCCCGAGGGATATCAGCCGCTTGACGCTTTTTGGCGCAAACGGGGCTATGCCCCGCTGTCAGGAGCGATTGCCACATTCAACTGGCGGGAGATTGGCGCAGAAAGCGAGAGCGCGCATGATCTGCAAGTCTGGATGCGCGCGCTCTGAGCCCGCCGCATCTGCGGCCATGGGATTTGCGCCACGCTTGGCGGAAAAAGCGAAAGTTTCGCTGGTCATTCCACGGATTGCTTTGCTACTCAGAACGTGCCGGGGGGCGCAGAATGGGGAACGTGACGGATGACACGGATTTTCACCATCGCCCTTGGCGTGAGCCTGAGCGCGATACTGAGCCTGACGGCCCTGACCACAAGTGCCGCGGCGCAATCCGAGGGGCGTCAACGTCTGGGCTATGGCCTGCTGTTCACCAATGACGTTCTGGGCGACACGGATGATCGTTGGCGCACGGGCTCTATCACGTCGAGCCGGGTTTGGGGGCCGACATGGCAGGGCCAAGCGCCTTCGGGCATCGGACAGCTGCTGGAATTCCGGTTTCACGGCGAGGTTATCGCGCCCGAAAACCTGAGCCGCCCCGCCGCGCTGGATCGGCCCTATGTGGGCGCGCTTGGCTTTGGCCTGCATACGCATTTTCAGAGAGCACAGGTGGATTACGCGCTTGGGGCGGATCTGATCGTGACCGGGCCGCAGACGCAGCTTGATGATTTTCAAGACTTTTTGCACGGCTTTCTGGGCGGGCGCGACGTTGGCAACCGGGTTAGGCGGAATCAGATCGACGATGGGATCCGCCCTTCGGGTGTGTTTGAGGCGAGCCGTGAGTTCGAGCTTGGGTTCGCGCGGCTGCGCCCCTTTGCCGAGGCGCGGCTTGGGGTTGAGGATCTGATCCGGGCCGGGGCAGACATCACCTTTGGTGACATTGGGCGCGGCGAATTGCTGGTGCGGGATGCCGTGACCGGCCATCGTTACCGCGTGGTGCGCACCGAACAGGCGGGCACGGCGTTTCTTTTGGGCGCGGATATCGCCTATGTCGATGACAGTGATTACCTGCCCGCGCGCAGCGGTGTTACCCTGACCGAGGATCGCACCCGCGTACGGGCGGGCATCCATTGGGAAAACCACAACGGCGCGTCGCTATTCTATGGCATGACATGGCTGAGCGAGGAATTCGACGAGCAGCGCGAAGGCCAATTTCTGGGCGCTGTGCAGTTCCGGCTTCGGTTTTGACAAAAATGCAATCAAGGGCTTTTCAGACTGATTCGCCTTTGCTACCTTAACGATAATAATAAGCGATAAAAAAAAGAAACGAAGAGGCAGGCAGTCAGGGTTATGGGGACGGGCTTTCGAGGCACGTTCGTTATTTCCTGGTCGCAAACAGAACTGGATGGGATGTCGACTGCACCGGTGCAGTCGCTTTCGGTAGGACAAACATGGTCCTGGCGGGGCGATGCGGTGCGGGTCGACGGGCCAAATCAACTGTTGCGCCTGGAAGGGGCGAATGGGGAAACCGTGAACCGCAAACGTGCGGCACGGATGGTGCGGCGTCTGGTGGGCGCGGCGATGAACAACACGCGCGAATTGATCCCGGCGGAGATGGAAGAACCGCTGATGGATCTGGGCTTTGTCGTTACCGACGGCACGCGCAGTTACACGGTCACGATCATCGAAGTGGGCAGCGAGGCGGCACCGCTTTTGATGTTTCATGACGAGATTCCGCCGCGAGGGCGCGAGATGTGGATCGTGCATCACTCGCTTGAGGGGATGCGCGGGGCGTCAACCGGACCGGCAAGCGGGGGGGTGATCTGTTTCACCCCCGGCACGCGGATCGAGACGCCCGAGGGCCCGCGTCTTGTCGAGGAGTTGCGCGAGGGCGACCACGTGCAGACCCGCGACAATGGGGCCGAGGAAATCCAATGGATCGGCAGTCGCCGGATGAGCGGCGCGCGGCTTTTTGCCATGCCCAAGCTACGGCCGATCCGGTTGCGGGCCGGCGCGCTTGGGATTGGGCGGCCGGATGCCGAATTGCTGGTCAGCCCCGAGCACCGGATGCTGGTGCGGGGCGATGTGGCGCGCGCGCTTTTCAACACGCCCGAGGTGCTGGTGATGGCACGGGACCTGATCAACAATGACACGGTGGCGGTCGATCTGGCATCGCGCGAGGTGACCTATATCCATCTGCTTTTACCCCGCCATCAGATCATCTGGGCCAATGGCGTGGAAACCGAGAGCTTTCATCCCGCGAGCACGGCGCTGTCGACCTTGGATGAAGGTGACCGCGCGCGGCTATTGGCGATCAATCCCAATCTCGAATATGAGCCCAACCATTATGGGGGCTATGCCCGGCGCTGTCTGAGCGGATCGGAGGCGGCGATCCTTGCGCATGAGGCGGCCTGAGGGGCGGGGGCGCTGCCCCCGGACCCCCGAGGTATTTTTGGCCAGATGAACGCGCGGGCGCAGCTTTGGCTGCGTTCCGACCTTTACCCCGGGCATGGGTGGTTTATGACGGGCAATAGCTCAAGCCTGAACCGGAGATCCCGACGTGACCCCCAAAACTGTCCCTGATGTCATCTTTCATACCCGCGTGCGCAATCCGGCGCTGGAGGGCGACAACCCGTTTGAATGGAAGGATGTGAGCACTGCCGATATTTTTGCAGGCAAGCGTGTGGTTGTCTTTGGCCTGCCCGGCGCGTTCACGCCCGCCTGTTCCGAAAGCCACCTGCCCGGCTATGAGCGGCTCTATGACGATTTTCTGGCCGCGGGGATTGACCGGGTGATCTGCACTGCGGTCAACGATGCCTTTGTCATGTTTCAATGGGGCAAGGCGCAGGGGATCGAAAAGACCATGATGCTGCCGGATGGCAATGGCGATTTCGCCGCAGGCCTTGGCATGTTGGTCGATCGCTCGCGGCAGGGGATGGGCAAGCGCAGCTGGCGCTATTCCATGCTGGTGGAGGATGGCAGCATCACCGCGCTTTTTGCCGAGCCGGGGTTGCAGGACAATCCGGCGGGCGTGCCGGTCAAGCTGTCGGATGCCGAGACGCTGTTGGCGCATATCCGGCAGGCGGGGTGAGGCGGGCTTTGGACGCGCAAGACCCCTGTTGACACCCGCTGGGGCGCCTGTATAAGCGCGGCTTCATTGGTGTTGGTGGACCCTGCAAGGGGAGACCTGTCGGCTGACCGGAACGTGCCGGGACGCAGAGGACAACGCCCTTCGATTCAAGTGAAGGAGATCAGCCGTGACCAAACGCACGTCTGCCAAGTACAAAATTGACCGCCGGATGGGTGAAAACATCTGGGGCCGCCCGAAATCCCCCGTCAACAAGCGTGAATATGGCCCCGGCCAGCACGGTCAGCGCCGCAAGGCAAAGATTTCTGACTTTGGCCTGCAGCTGCGCGCCAAGCAGAAACTGAAGGGCTATTACGGCGACCTGACCGAAAAGCAGTTCCGTCGCATCTATGCCGAGGCCGAGCGTCTTAAGGGCGACACCGGCGAGAACCTGATCGGCCTTCTGGAGCGTCGTCTGGATGCCGTGGTTTACCGCGCCAAATTCGTTGTGACCATGTTTGCTGCGCGCCAGTTCGTGAACCATGGCCATGTCACCGTGAATGGCCAGCGGGTCAACATCCCTTCCTACCGTGTGAAAGAGGGCGATGTGATCGAAGTTCGCGACCGTTCCAAGCAGATGACTGTTCTGCTTGAGGCCGTGCAACTGGCCGAGCGCGATGTGCCCGATTACATCGAGGCGGATCATTCCAAGATGAAGGCCACCTTTGTCCGTCAGCCCGGCCTGTCGGATGTGCCTTATCCGGTGATGATGGAACCGAACCTCGTGATCGAATTCTACGCGCAGAACTAAGCGTTCTGAAATTCAGCGAAGAGGCCGCGACGGGGAACCGCCGCGGCCTTTTTCTTTTGGTGCTGGTCAAGCCGGGGCACCAAAGCTAGAACCTCTGACGACAGACGGGGAATGACATGACCAAGATCACGCCGCAGCCGGGCATCATGGAAATCGCGCTTTACAAGAGCGGGGAGGCCGTGATCGCGGGCAAATCCGAGACGCTGAAACTCTCGGCGAATGAGAGCCCCTATGGGGCCTCGGACAAGGCCAAGGCGGCCTTTGCCCGCTCTGCCGCGACGTTGCACCGCTATCCCGGCACCGACCATGCCGACTTGCGCGCCGCGATTGCCGAGGTGCATGGGCTGGACCCCGCGCGCGTGATCTGTGGCGTGGGATCGGATGAGGTGTTGCAATTCGTGGCCCAAGCCTATGCCGGGACGGGCGACGAGGTGATCCATACCGAGCACGGCTTTGCCATGTATCCCATTCTGGCGCATGCGGTTGGTGCCACGCCGGTCTGTGTGGCCGAGCGGGACCGTGTGGTGGATGTGGACGCGATCCTGAGCGCCTGCACGGCGCGGACGCGGATTGTCTTTATCGCCAATCCCGGCAATCCCACGGGCACGATCCTGCCCGAGGCGGAGTTGGCGCGGTTGGCAGAGGGCCTGCCCGAGAGCGCCATTCTGGTGCTGGACGGGGCCTATACCGAGTTTGCCGATGGGTATGACGGTGGTGTGGCCCTTGTTGAGGCGCGCGAGAATGTCATCATGACGCGCACCTTTTCCAAGGCCTATGGTCTGGGCGGGCTGCGGATCGGTTGGGGCTATGCGCAGGGGGCGATGATCGAAGTGCTGAACCGTATCCGGCAGCCCTTTAACCTGTCGCCCACGCAATTGGCAACCGCAGAGGCGGCGATGCGCGATCAGGAGTGGTTGACCAAAGTGGTCAGCGACACCGCGCGCAATCGCGCATGGTTGACCGAGGCGCTGCGAGAAACCGGCGTCGAGGTGGACGAGAGCCATGCCAATTTCGTATTGGCGCGGTTTGGGTCCGAAGACGAGGCGGCGGCCTGTGATGCGGCCTTGCGCGCCGATGGGATCATCGTGCGCCGGGTGGGCGGCTATGGCTTTCCCAATGGGTTGCGGATCACGGTGGGCGAGGAATCCGCCTGTCGCCGGGTGGCGCATGTCATTGGCCTGTTCAAGGGGGTTCGCTGATGGCGCATATCTATGACCGGGTGGCGCTGATCGGTCTGGGGCTGATTGCATCGTCGATGGCGCATGCGATGCGCCGCGCGGGCGTTGTGGGCGAGATCACCGGCTATGCGCGCTCTGACCAGACGCGGGAGGTGGCGCGCGAGATCGGGCTGTGTGATCGCGTCTGCGAGAGCGCGGCAGAGGCGGCGACGGGTGCCGATCTGGTGGTGCTTTGCGTGCCGGTGGGCGCGATGGGGGCGGTGGCCGCTGACATCGCGGGGGCGCTCAAGCCCGGTGCCACGGTCAGCGATGTGGGATCGGTGAAGAAGGCGGTGATCGAGGCGGTAGCGCCCCATATCCCGGCTGGCGTGCATTTCGTGCCTGCGCATCCCTTGGCAGGGACCGAGCATTCGGGGCCGCGCGCGGGCTTTGCCGAGCTGTTCGACAATCGCTGGTGCCTGATTGTGCCGCAGGCGGGCAGTGACCGGGCGGCGGTGGAGCGGCTGGAGGCGTTCTGGCAGGCGCTTGGATCGAACACCGATGAGATGGACGCCGAGCATCACGATCTGGTTCTGGCTGTGACAAGCCATGCGCCGCATCTGATTGCCTATACGATGGTCGGCGTGGCCGACGATTTGCGCCGCGTGACGGACAGTGAAGTTATCAAGTATTCCGCTGCCGGTTTTCGGGATTTCACCCGGATCGCCGCGTCTGATCCGACCATGTGGCGCGATGTATTTCTCAACAACAAGGAGGCGACATTGGAAATTCTGGGCCGCTTTACCGAGGAGTTGTTTGCGCTGCAACGCGCCATTCGCATTGGCGACGGGGCGCATCTGCATGCCTATTTCACCCGCACCCGCGCCATTCGGCGGGGCATCATCGAAGCCGGGCAGGACACCGCCGCGCCGGATTTTGGCCGGGTCAAGAAGGCATGAGGCGGGCGGTTCTGGGCATGGCGATGGGGCTCAGCCTGATCGCCTCGGGTTGCGGGCGCAGCGACAATGACGAGGTCAGCCGGGGCGGCGGGCTTTGTGGTGATCCGGGGCTGATCGGGTCTGTCTCGGGGTTCAAACCTCATGAGGTGAATGGCTGTGGCATCGAGCGCGCGGTGCGGCTTGAATCTGTGCATGGCGTGCGGCTGAGCCAAGCGGCGACGCTGGATTGCCCGACGGCGCGGGCGTTGGGAAAATGGGTGGACCGGAGCGCCAAGCCGGCGGTCGGGCGCATGGGCGGCGGTTTGACGGGGCTACAGGTGCCCGCGCATTACGTCTGCCGCACGCGCAACAGCCAGCCCGGCGCACGCATTTCTGAACATGGGCGCGGAAAGGCTATCGACGTATCGGCGTTGCTGCTGAAGGATGGCACGGAAATTTCGGTGTTGCGGGATTGGAATAGCGGACATAAGGGCCGCATTCTCAAGCGCGTGCATGGCGAGGCCTGCGGAACATTCGGCACGGTGCTGGGGCCGAATTCGGACCGGCACCATCTGGACCATCTGCATTTCGACACGGCCAAACATGGCAACGGGCCCTATTGCCGGTAACGGTCAGGTAAGGATTACGCGTGCGGTGCGGCGGCGCAACAAGAGCGCATCCTTGATCCGGCCTTTGAGACCCCGCGGCGGCAATATCTCGCGATCCTGTTCGAACACTGCGCCATTGAGCGTGGGGTCATACCAGAGCGCAAGCGCGGCCCCCCAGCGCGCCGCCTGCGCCGGGTCAAGACCATGGGGCACGCCCATGCGGGTGGCGAGCATGCCGGGCATCCAGTCGGTCAGGACAATCCCCGGAAAGCGGTCGGCAAGATCCGCCACCAGCGCGCGCGTCAGGATGCGCCCTGCCCCTTTGGACACCGCATAGGCCGAGGAGGCGGGCAAAGGCCACAGATCGGCAAAGGTCGAGACGTTGAGGATGCGGCCAAAGCCGGTCTCGACCATGCTGTCCAAGGCAAGCCGGGTAGAGGCCATGGTGCCACCCAGATTGATCGCCATGGTTTGCGCGAAACTCTCGGGTGTTTCATCCAGAAAATCACGGCGCGGATAGATGGCGGCGTTGTTGATCAGCAATGTCACCGGCGCGATTTGGATGATCTGGGCAAAGGCCGCGCGCAGCGCCTGCGGGTCTGCGACATCGGCGATGAGGGGCGTGATCCGACCGCTTGGGTCCATCGCGGCGGTCTCGGCAATCCCCTCGGGCGCGCGGCCAAGGGCCACGACGCGCTGACCGCGTGCCGCGAGTTCGAGCGCCAGAGCGCGCCCTAGCCCGCCGCCTGCGCCGGTGACAACCGCCATGCCATCCGAGAGCCTCATATCTCTGCCTTTCTACGCTGCGCGATCCCCTCGGCCACGCGCAACGCGTTGGCGGCGATGGTCAGGCTTGGGTTGACCCCCATAGACGAGGGCATGAAGGACGCATCCACGACATAGAGATTGTCCACCCCATGCGCACGGCACTCGGGGTCAAGAACGCTGGTCGCGGGATCGGTGCCGTAGCGCAGCGTGCCGCAGGGATGACCAAAGTTCAACTCTGGCGTATGGGTGAGAAAGAGCCGCCGATGCCCGCGCAGCCCCGCGCGCAGGGCGCGACGAAAGGCGCGGCGGCGGCTGAGCAATTCGGGGTGAAGCGTATAGCTGATGTCGATGGCATCGGGGGCTGTGTGGTCATAGGTGACGCGGTTCTCGGGGTATCCCAGATCCTCCATCAGCCCGACAAAGACCTGCGCCCGCCCAAGGATGCGCGCCGCGAGCGCCGCAGGCAGGCGGGTGAGGTGGCGCAAGGGACGGATGTGGCGTAGCGCGGAGCGGTCGAACATGCCGTTCAAAGTATGCACAATCTCGCCATAGCCCGCCGCGATGCCCATGGCCTGCACCGTGCCAAAGCGCTGCCCGTCGCGGTGGTAGAAGTCGCGGAGCGAGATCGTTTTGGTCGGGCCGGATTGAGGCGTACCGCGCGGCGGCCAGAGGGCAAAAATCTCGTTGAGGTGGAACATGAGGTTGCGGCCCACGAGGCCCGAGCCATTGGCGCAGCCGTCGGGCCAGACCTCGGAGGCGGAGGCCAGAAGCAAGCGGGGCGAGCCAAGCGCGCCTGCGGCCAACACGATCCGGGGGGCGGTGAGCGTGAAGGTTTCGCCGTCGCGTGTAACCTCGATATGAGTGACGGTGTGGGCCGTGCCGCAGAGGCGGCGCACGGTGCAACGATCGAGAAGAGCCGCGTTGCCAGTGGCAAGGGCCGGTTCCACCCCGGCAGAGCGGCCATCCATCTTGCAGGGTTTGGGGCATTTGACGCCCAGACACTCATGGCAATCGGCCAGGTGGCGGATCGCGGAATGGAGGCGGTAGGGATGCAGCCCCGCCGATTGCAGGCTGCGCATGAGCGCGGCATCCGTGGCAGAGAAGAGCGGCGGGCGGTGCAGGGGCATGACCGGCTCCGGCGAGAGCGGATCGGGATCGCCGCAGATATGCAGTAGGGTTTCAGCCTCGGCATACCAATCGCGCATCGCGTCAAAACCGCCGGGCCAGCCGCCGGTGGGGTGCGGGCGGGTCTCTGTCGCCTCTAGATCATGGCGCTCGGGGCGTTCCAGCGTGGCGGCGTAGAACACCGAGGACCCGCCCACCCCGGCCCCGATGGGACCGAAGAATTCCGATGCGCGGCCATTGATCTGTGCGCGGATAGGCCCCGGCCAATAGCCCCGCAATTGGCGGGCGGTGGGATCGAAGATTTCGGGATTGAGCCCCTGACGCTCGGATCGGTGGCCTTGGGGCCCCTTTTCGACGAAAAGCACCTTGAGGCCGCGTTCGGCCAGCCTGCGCCCGATCAGGCCGCCACCCATGCCGGTGCCGATAACGATCACGTCCCATTTGCCCTCTTGGATCGCGGCGGTCATTGCGGGGCCTCGAAAACGGGGGCGAACAGATCGCTGAGCGCGATGGCGGCGCGGTTGGTGAGGTGGTTGTTGTCGAAATAGAACGCTTGGCCCGCCTGCATCACGCCGCAGGTGCGGGCATCGCAGAGGCGCTGCCACGGGTCAATGAGGGTGATCGCGCCAGACTGCGCCAAGGCCATCAGCGGCGTCTCGGCATGGGCGGCGCGCGCAAGGGCCGTGGCGCGGGGCACGGTGAGGCGGGTTGTGTCGTCCACGCCCATGCGGCCATGCACGAGCGCGCGGGCCACGGCGCGGGAATCGTACTCTGGCACCTCGGGCGGTTGGCGCAGGATGTGGATACGGGGGAATTGCGGGGCGAGTTCAGCAAGGGTCCGGGTGAGGGCGGCATTGAAAAGCGTGTGTTGCGGGCCTTGGGGCAAGAGGCTGCCCGGTTCGGGCGTGAGGGTGATGCGGTTGTGGGCGTCCAGCCCGACGCCCTGCCCTTCGGCGTAATAGGACCAGCGGCCTATCAGAAGCAGGGTGTGCAAGCTCTCAATTTGGGCCAAACCACTGCGGATGGTCTGATTGGCGCGGGTGCAGGCGGCATCCTGCGCCGGGGTGGCGGCGGTTTCCGTCTTGGCCACGTCAAAGAGCGGCGGGCAGCCCGCGTGCCACAGGATCAGCGCGGGGCGATTGGCGGCGAAGGCGGCGGCCTCTAGCCCCTCTTTCATGGCGCGCAGGTGGCTATCGCCCCAGATCAGCACTTGCGGTGGCCCATCGGGGCCGATGGGGCAGGTTTCAACGCCCGCGAGCGGGCCGGTGGCGGGGATGGTGCAGCGTGACCAGTCCTGATTGAAATCACCAGAGGCGGCGATATGCGTGCGCAATTCGGGGGCAAAGCGCGTGGGCAATCCATCACCGCGCCAAAGGAGCAGGCCCACCGCCAAGAGAGCCAGCGACGCGAGCGCCGTGCCCGAGACAAGCGCGCGGGTGCCACCCTGTGTCTGGCGCACGGGGCGTTCAACATAGCGCCACGAGAGGAAGGAAAGGGCAAAGGCGAGCGCAAGCCAAAGGGCCGCTTCGATCGGGCCGGAGTAGCCATCGCGCCAATAGGACGAGAGAACGAAAACCGGCCAATGCCAGAGATAGAGCGAATAGGAGATGAGGCCGATGAAAACCGGCGCAGGGTGCATCAGCGCGCGGTTGACGGGGTTGGTATCGCGGCCATTCCCGAGGATGAGCAGCGTGCCTGCGACGGGCAAGAGCGCTTGCCAGCCGGGGAATCCCTCGGCCCGGATCAGGGTAATGCTGGCGAGGATCAGCGCCAGACCAGCCCAGGAAAGCGCGGGGTGAAGGGCGAAACGCCAGCCTCGTTCTTGGCCCGCGATGGCCAGCAAGACGCCCGCCAGCAATTCCCACGCGCGGAAGGGAAAGAGGTAAAACGCCGCCGTGGGCGAGCGCGGCGTGAGCCAGAGGCAAGCGGCGAGCGAGAGCACGGCGAGGACCGCAAGGATCGTCGGCAGGGCGGGCCGCCAGCGGGCGAGGGCCAAAAGAAGGAACGGCAGAACGATGTAGAACTGTTCCTCAACCGCCAGCGACCATGTGTGCAACAGCGGCTTTTCCTCGGACGCGCCGTCGAAATAGCCCGCTTCGCGGTAGAAATGGATGTTGGAGAGATAGACGGTGGCGGCGATGAGGGACTTGCCGAATTCACGGTATTCGAACGGCAAAAGAATGAGCCAGCCCATCACCAATGTGGCCGCCGCCATGGCGAAATAGGCAGGGGCCAAGCGGCGCAGGCGGCGCAGGTAAAAGCGGGCAAGGCGGATGCGGCCCGTTTCCCTCAGGTCCGACCAGAGGATGCCACCGATCAGAAAGCCAGAGATGACAAAGAAGATATCGACCCCGACAAAGCCGCCGGGGATGCCCGGCATCCCGAAGTGATAGAGCACGACCGACAGCACCGCGATGGCGCGCAGCCCGTCGATTTCGGGGCGATAGGCGGCGGCGCTCATGCGGCAAAGACCTCTGGCAACGGGGCCTTGGCCAGCAGGGCATCATAGACGGCGCGAACTTGGCCGGCCTTGGCGGCCCACGTGGCCTGTTCCAGCACCCAAGCGCGGCCCGCCTGCCCCATGGCGGCGAGGGCGGCGCGGTCTTGGGAGAGGTTTTGCAGGGCCGCGGCAAAGCCTGCGATGATCTCGGCCCGGCTGCCCAAGGGCACCTTGACCCCGCGCGATGCGGTGACCAATTCGCCGGGGCCTGCGTAATCGACGATCAGGGGCGGCACGGCCAGGGCCATCGCCTCGAGCACCACGCCGCCGCCGAATTCGCGGATCGAGGGAAAGGCGAAGAGATGACAGGTGGCCAGCACGTCCTGCACATGGGCATGTTCGAGCCAGCCGTGAAAGGTGATGTGCGCGGCCACGCCCAAGGCGTCGGCCTGCGCGCACAAGGCGGGCATCATGGGCCCGTCACCCACCAGATCAAGATGCAGGCGCCCCGCGCGCAGCAGAGGGGCTGCAGCCTCGATCAACATATCGGGGCCTTTGTAGGGCACCAGCCGCCCAACGAAAGCCGCGCGCAGGGGACCATCGGGTGTCGGTGTGGCGATGCGGGAAAAGCGGGCCGGGTCGATGGCGTTTTCGGGCAGATAGACGGTTTTGGCGCGGGCAAAACCGGGCAATTCGCCCATCGTGTGGCGTGAGCCTGCGAGGATCGCAGCGGCGTGGCGCAGGGTCGCGGTGCGGCCCGGCAGCGCCTTGTAGGCGCTGCGCAGATAGCTGAGGTATTCACGCTCGCGCCGCCGCTCGGCGTCAAAGCCTGCAGGCCATGGCACGCCGCCATTGAGCGGCCCAAGGACGAAGGGCACACCCGCGCGGGCGCATTTGCCAGAAAGGGACGAGGAAATCGTCGGGCTGAGGGGGGTGATGCGGTGGACGATGTCATAGCGCCCGGCGCGGATCGCCTCGCCGAACTGTCGCCAGACCAGATGCTCGAACCATGGATAGCTGAGGGCGTTGATCAGTTGCAGCGTGGTCCAGCCCTTGCCCTGCCCCATGCGCAACCGCTCGCCCAAGGCCCAGAGCGGGCGCGCGAGCGCTTCGGAGTCGATGGCGGTGAAATCCACGCCTTCGGTCAGCCCCGCGCGCAAAAACGCATCGCGGTTGCGGATTTGGGTGACGATATGCACCTCGGCCACCTCGCGCAGGGCGGTGGCCAGTGACCAGCCGACCAGCGGCACGCTGACCCATTCGGGATTGGCGGCCTCGGCGATGGCCAGCACGCGGGGGCGGGTCATGGGGCCTGTCTCACATGATCGGGCGCCAGCCCAGAGGGCGGCGGCGGGATGTCTCGGGGCGCTGATGGCGCGCGGCCTCGGCCAGCCCAAGCACGGCCCCGGCAAAGAGCCATGTAAGCGGCGTGAGCGTGGCATTGGGCAGCATGTCAATCAGGTTGATCGCCAGCAAAAGCGCGACGGGGCCAATCAGGCGCATATGCGCGGCATCGCCCAGACGGCGGGCATAGACCCAAAGCATCAGGACCGGCAGGGCTACAAGGCCGAATTCGGCCAGATATCCGACCCATCCGAAGATGCCGATCAGGATGATCCAGCGCCCGTCAGTTACGGTTTCGATCACGCCGGTGATGGGATTGAGGATATGGTTGCGCCCCCAGCTGCCCCAGCCCAAAAGCGGCTTTTCCAGAGCGCGCTCCATCAGGATATCCTCGTTATCCAAGCGGAAGCGCAGCGAATTGGCGCGGTCGGGATCGACCTTGGCGGCCTGTTCAAGAATCCAGTCGACCGGGATCAGGCCTGCGCCCTTGAGCACCGGATAGGCAATCGCCACCACCGCCATGACCCCTGCGATGCGGATTTGCATCCGCGTGGGCAGGAAGAGTGCCAGCGGTGCCAGGTAGACGCCATACATGAGCGAGCCCAGCGATTTGCAAAGCACCAGCACAGCCCCAAGGTAGAGCGCCGCCAAAAGATAGAAGATGCGCCGCCGCACATCGGCCTCGCGCGCCAGAGCGATGGCGCAGGTTATGGCCATGACAGTGAAAAAGGCAACCCAGAGACCGTGATACATGAAAACGATGGGGCGGAACCCGCCCGAGCGCATCATCTGTTCGAAACTGTGTTGGAAATAGCCGTAGATCCAGATGTTAAGCTGCGGTGAAAGGCGCACCTCAAGAAGCATCGGCAGGGAATAGATCAGCCCGCCCAGCATCAGCGCCATGACCAATTCGCGCAAGCCTTTGGGCGTGGCCAGATGCTGCCGGGCCAAAAGAAACGGCAAGAGCAGGATGGATTGCAAAAGGACAAGGGCCACCATGTCCTTGAGGCCCAGTGCGGGCAGGCCGATGCGCCCGTAGAACACCGGTTCGCCATTAGTAAGGACCGTGGCAATGGGGCTGAAGATGAAGAGCGCGATGAGGACGCGGGCAGGCAAGCTCTGCGGCAAGAGCGGCGCGCGGGACTTGGCGTGGATGAGGCAAATGACGAAAGTGGCAACGCTGGGCAGCGATTCCTTGGTCAGGGGCGGCATGAGCGGGAAATCAAAGGCGGCAGGCGGCGGCGGCAGGAACATATAGGCCCCCAAGAGGGACCAGATCAGCGCGCGCTCAATGGGCCAGCGCCGGAACATCACCAGCGTGATCAGCGGCCAAGCGGCCAGCATCAGATAGGCCAAGGCATTGGGCATGACGCGCCGGGCACCTCTTTGACTGTTTCGCCAGTCTTGCCGCAGGGCGCGGCGCGGCCCGGAAAGGCCGGATGGCAGGGTCAGCCTAAGTGCCAAGACCCCTAAATTTCAACAAATTCAAACCGTCGGATCGGGATTTTGGCCGCAAGGTGCATCAATGTGCCAGTCCGGGGCAGATTGTCCCGTGCGCGAGGATCTCCGCACAGGCCATGGGCGCAAGCGCCTAGCAGCCCGTTCCAGTCAGCACCACGCGGAACGTACAGAGCATCACCCGCAGATCGGTCCAGAAAGACAGATCCCGCAAGTATTTCCGATCGAATTCCGAGCGTTCGGCAAAGCTGCTCTCGTTCCGCACGGAAATCTGCCAAAAGCCTGTGATACCGGGGCGCAGCGCGTAATAGTCGCGGCCGGGATAGAGCGGCGTTTGGCAGGGCATCATCGGGCGCGGGCCGACGATGGACATATCCCCAATCAGCACGTTCCAAAGCTGCGGCAACTCGTCAAGCGAGCTTTTGCGGATGAGGCGACCGATGCGGGTGATGCGCGGATCATGGCGCAGCTTTTGATGCTCGTCCCATTCCAGCCGGCGCGCAGGATTGGCGGCAAGATAGCTTTCAAGCTGAGCATCGGCGTTCAGCACCATGCTGCGCAGCTTCCACATCCGGAAGATGCGGCCATTCTTGCCAACCCGGTTCTGCGCGTAAAAGGGCGAGGCCCCATCGCGCGCAATCAAGACGCTGAGCACAGCCACGACCAAGATCACGGCCGGAGCCGCAAGCAGGACGATGACGATGTCCAGAACGCGTTTAAAAAAATTTCCGTAGACCTGAATCGATTTCAATCCGACAGCCGGATTTTGAATCAAATTCGCGTCCTCTCGGTGCAAAGGCACCGAAACCGATCGCAAAGACATGGCAGCACTCCCCAGAATCTCGAAACCCCAAAACCGTTTACACACACTCTGCCCGGCCCGTTGTCACGGGATGCGCCGGTCGTCTGGCACGTCTCCGCAATTATGTCCGAAAGATGGCGTAACTGTCGCCAGAGTTCGGCAGGCTTAGGCACACGTAATGCGTCACTTTTCGCATATGACTTCGGTCGGGCAACTTACCCCAAGGATACAACCGGCCAATGCCCCCACTGCCTGTCGTTTCCAGATTTACTAAGTATTAAGCTAACTTAAACGTTGATGCACCGTGCCCAGAACCAAGTCAATAACCCCAAAAAAATACAACTTAGGGGTGTTTTACCCTTCCAACACTTCCGTTCAAAAGCGACAGGCCATCCGGTAACAGCCCTTGTTTTGCCGCAATGCGCCTGAGCCAATTTGTCCGTCTGCGACCAGATCACGCCACATTTTCACCACAAACTGTCCCGCCAAATGGTCATCAGATCACCGGTCACATGCGGGGCAGCACGCCGAATTGTATCGCCTCTCGAAACAACCACTCGATACCCGGCGCATTGCCTATGGGATAGGGGGAAAAATAACGTATTGGTTGCCAAGTCCGGGAAGCGACGCAGCGTAATGTTGCGCCTTGGGAAACAGGGCAAGGGCCGGGGCGCAAACCAAGGCGCGCGCACGCTGCGCCAGCAAGTGCGACGCAGGTTTGCCACAATTCGGACACGTTTAAGGAGAGCTGGACAGTATCCTTTTGCGGGCTAAAACAGCCGCGCGGCGGGAAATTGCGGCGAATCACTCGGCCCGAACGGGGCAAAACCGCTGGAATCCGCATTAAAATGCCGCCCGGCAGGACCGGACGGCGATTGTGGCAGAATTAGGACCTAGGGTCAGGCGCGCACGAGCGCCTCATAGGCCTGAGAAACGTCGCGCGTCATCGCGCCCACTTCAAAGGTGTAATCGCCGATCTGACCCACGGGCGTCACCTCGGCGGCAGAGCCGGTCAGCCAGCACTGTTCAAACCCTTCGAGTTCCTCGGGCATGATATGGCGCTCATGCACCTTGATCTGGCGATCCTTGAGCATACCGATCACGGTCTGGCGCGTGAGACCATTAAGGATGGCATCCGCCAGCGGCGTATGCACTTCGCCATCCTTGACGAAAAAGATATTGGCCCCCGTCGCCTCGGCCACATAGCCGCGATAGTCGAGGAACATGGCATCCGAACAGCCCTTGGCCTCGGCGGCATGTTTGGACATGGTGCAGATCATATAGAGACCGGCGGCCTTGGCGGCGACGGGAATGGTCTCGGGGCTGGGGCGCTTCCATTTGGCGATGTCGAGCTTGGCGCCCTTCATTTTGGCGTCGCCATAATAGTTGCCCCATTCCCACGCGGTCACGGCCATGCGGATCGGGTTGCGCGCGGCGGCAACGCCCATATCGGGGCCAGCCCCCCGGAACGCGACAACGCGCACATAGGCATCGGTCAGGTTATTGGCCTCGAGCACGGCGCGTTTGGCGGCCTCGATCTCGTCCACCGTATAGGGGATCGCCATATCCATCAGCTCGCCGGATTTCAGCAGGCGTTCGGAATGGGCACGGCTTTTGAAGACTTTGCCGCCATAGCAGCGCTCGCCCTCAAAGACGGAGCTGGCATAATGCAGCGCGTGTGTCAGGATATGCACATTGGCATCCCGCCACTCCACCATTTTGCCATCCATCCAGATTTTGCCGTCCCGATCGTCATAGCCAGACATTTCCGCTTCCTCTTCACCATGTTTGCATTTATTGCGCTGTATATGTCCGCCTCGGACATAATATTGCGCAAAAACTGAGATTCGGTAGCAGTTTGATCTTGGAATGTCAACAAAGCTGACTTAATGTGAAATATGTAGCTCGTAAATTGTGAACGGAGCCTAGGCATGGCCGAAATGCATGGCGGCGAAAACCTGTTGTTTCTAACGGACGAGCAATTGCGGCAGGGTATTGAGGCGATGTTTTTCGCCTATCGTGGGTTCACGGCTGACCCGGATCGTATTCTGGCGACTATGGCCTATGGCCGGGCGCATCACCGGGCCATTCATTTCATCGCCCGCAGCCCCGGCACCACGGTGAATAACCTGCTGGCCATTCTTGGCGTGACCAAGCAATCGCTGAACCGCGTGCTGCGGACCTTGATCGAAGACGGGCTAGTCGAAAGCAGGGTCGGCACCGCAGACAAGCGCGAGCGGCATCTGACGCTGACCGAAGCGGGGGCCGCATTGGAACGCAAGCTGTCGGATGCGCAGCGCGCGCGCATGCGTGCCGCCTATCGCGCGGCGGGGCCACAGGCCGTGGCCGGGTTTCGTCAGGTTCTGGAGGCGATGATGGAGCCTGAATTGCGCCGCCGCTATCACGCCATTCGGGAGAGTGACACATGAACGAGCCCGCCCCCCATCTGCTGATCGTCGATGACGACGAGCGCATTCGCGGCCTCTTGCGCAAATTTTTGATGCGGCACGGTTTCCTGGTCTCGATCGCGCGCGATGCGGGCCACGCGCGGCGGGTGCTGGCGGGGCTGGATTTCGACCTGATCGTGATGGATGTGATGATGCCCGGCGAAAGCGGTGTCGAGTTGACGCGCGCGCTGCGGGCCACCCACAAGACGCCGATCCTGCTTTTGACGGCCAAGGGCGAAACCCCCGACCGGATCGAAGGGTTGGAGGCGGGTGCAGATGATTACCTGCCCAAGCCGTTCGAGCCCAAAGAGCTCTTGCTGCGGATCAATGCAATCCTGCGGCGGATGCCCGAGCCGGAACAAGAGCCGGCGCAACCCAAGGTCGTGCATCTGGGGCCGGTGCGCTATGACATCGAGCGCGCGGAACTAAGCCGGGCAGGCAAGCCTGTGCGCCTGACCGCGACCGAAGTGCAACTGATGCGGATCTTTGCCGAGAACCTGCGCAAGCCGGTCAGCCGCGCCAAGCTGGTCGAGGATCTGGGCCGCGCGGGCGGGCAGGCGCAAGAGCGCGCCGTGGATGTGCAGATCACCCGCCTGCGCCGCAAGATCGAGAGCGACCCCAAGCAGCCGCGCTATCTGCAAACCGTGCGCGGCGAGGGCTATATGCTCGCGTCGGATTAAACGACAGCGCAGACTGGGGGCGCTGCCCCCGCCCCGGACCCTGTCCGGGGCCCCCCCGAGGTATTTCGGGCCAGATGAAGCCGGAACCGCATGGCATTGCCGGATCGCCGCGCGTGACGCTCGCCGGCGCAACGACCATGAAATCCGGCAGTTTTGGTGGGAACCAGCGTCAAACCATGATCGATTCGCGCCTAGAGCGAGAATTTTTTAGCGCAAGACTTGTAGACCCTTGCCCCAATACGGGTTGGACGTCGCCCTGACACTGGCGCAATGCCGCTGCTGGATGGGCAACCCGCCGCCGAAATCAGCGCCATTTGGGCCGTTTCAGCCCCGAACAAGAGCCAAAACACGGCGCGCGCAGAAAACTGCCGATCCTCAGGCGAAAACACGTCACCACGGCGCGCCACCCGATTTGCACGATTGCGTGACTGCCCGTACCCCGATGGCGCGATGCCGGAACACATAGGTGATCGTAAGTGCCAATCAGGGCAAATCGGGAGACTGAAATGGACTCACAGTTGTATGCTGACGGTATTCGTTTTGTACATATTCTTGCTGTTTGCGCAGGGCTTGGGACGTCGATTCTTGCAGATATCCACGCAGCCAGCCGTTTAAGACAACGGATAGATGACGAGTTTCTTGAGCTGCTGCATCGGTACCACCAGGTCGTCGTGGCCGCGCTTGTCGTGATGTGGGCGAGTGGTCTGGTGATCATCGGGATGAAAACCGGATTTGACGCGGCTCAGATGACGCCAAAGCTGGTGGGGAAAGTCATCACCGTGACGCTGCTCACGATCAATGCGTGGTTCATCGCCGCCAAGGTCATGCCGATCTTGAAGAATGCAATCGGCCAGACGATCCTTGATCTGTCACGGCGACAGCGGTTTGGAATGGGACTGATCGGAGGGATCTCTACCGCCAGTTGGATGCTTGCTCTGGCGATGGGTGTCAGCAAGTTCCTCGCTGCAAGCCCGGCGGAAACCTTTGTCTATCTTATGCCTATAGCCTATGCCGCCTGCGTGCTTGGAGCGCTCTGCGTGCTTGTGACCCCCGGACCATCGGGAGTGAGACAGTATCAGCCTGCCTGATACGTCCAGAAAGGGGCCGTTCATGCGGCCCCTTTGACTCTGCTCTTGTCCTTGCCTGAGACCCCATTCGGGTTTATGTGCAGGGTATGCAACGGTTCGTCTTTTTCAACATAACCGACCACGCGCGGCTACCGGCCCGCTTTTTTGGCATGACCTGCACCGTCCTCGCACGTGCGTGAGGGCCGGCGCTGACCGCGCATGCCCACTCCCCCCTTTATTGATCGAAACCAAACACGAAAAGAGAGAGCCATGTCTGCTCCGCGTACACTCTATGACAAGATATGGGATGCCCATGTGGCCCATGAGGCCGAAGATGGCACGTGCCTTTTGTACATCGACCGCCACCTCGTGCATGAGGTGACAAGCCCGCAGGCCTTTGAAGGGCTGCGGATGGCGGGCCGCACGGTGCATGCCCCCGACAAGACCATTGCCGTGCCGGATCACAACGTGCCCACCACGCTGGACCGCGCCAATGCCGCCACCATGACCGAGGACAGCCGTATTCAAGTTGAGGCGCTGGACAAGAATGCGCGCGATTTCGGCATTCATTATTATCCGGTGTCGGATGTGCGCCAAGGGATCGTGCATATCGTGGGGCCGGAACAAGGCTGGACCCTGCCCGGCATGACCGTGGTGTGCGGCGACAGCCACACCGCGACGCATGGGGCCTTTGGCGCGCTGGCGCATGGCATCGGCACCTCTGAGGTCGAGCATGTGTTGGCCACCCAGACGCTGATCCAGCGCAAGGGCAAGAATATGAAAGTCGAGATCACCGGCAAGCTGCGCCCCGGTGTGACCGCCAAGGACATCACCCTGTCGGTGATCGGGGCCACCGGAACCGCAGGCGGCACCGGCTATGTGATCGAATATTGCGGCGAGGCCATTCGCGATCTGAGCATGGAAGGCCGTATGACGGTCTGCAACATGGCGATCGAGGGCGGCGCGCGCGCAGGCCTGATCGCGCCGGATGACAAGACCTATGACTATGTCAAAGGTCGCCCGCATGCCCCCAAGGGCGCGCAGTGGGAGGCCGCGCTTAACTGGTGGAAAACGCTCTATTCCGATGATGACGCGCATTGGGACAAGGTGGTCACGCTGAAGGGCGAGGATATTGCCCCCGTCGTCACATGGGGCACCAGCCCCGAGGACGTGTTGCCGATCACCGCAAGCGTGCCTGCGCCGGAGGATTTCAAGGGCGGCAAGGTTGAAGCCGCGCGCCGATCGTTGGAGTATATGGGCCTCAAGCCCGGTCAGAAGCTGAGCGATGTCGAGATCGACACCGTCTTTATCGGGTCTTGCACCAATGGCCGGATCGAGGATCTGCGTGCTGCGGCGGCAATCCTGAAGGGCAAGAAAATCGCTGTGAAGCGGGCGATGGTTGTGCCCGGTTCTGGCCTTGTGCGCGCGCAGGCCGAGGAAGAGGGGCTGGCGGATATTTTCATCGAGGCCGGGTTTGAATGGCGGCTTGCGGGCTGTTCCATGTGTCTGGCGATGAACCCCGATCAGTTGTCACCGGGCGAGCGCTGCGCGGCCACGTCGAACCGCAACTTTGAGGGGCGTCAGGGGCGCGGCGGACGCACCCACCTGATGTCACCGGCCATGGCGGCAGCGGCGGCAGTGACAGGGCGGCTTACAGATGTGCGGGAGATGATGTGATGGAAAAATTCGAAAAACTGAGCGGTATCGCCGCCCCCCTGCCCTTGATCAATATCGACACCGATATGATCATCCCCAAGCAGTTCCTCAAAACGATCAAGCGGTCGGGCTTGGGTGTGAACCTGTTTGACGAGATGCGCTATGATGATGACGGCAAGGAAATCCCCGATTTCGTGCTGAACAAGCCGCAGTATCGCGACGCGCAGATTCTGGTTGCGGGCGATAATTTCGGCTGTGGGTCGAGCCGCGAACATGCGCCTTGGGCGATCAAGGATTTCGGCATCCGCTGCGTCATCGCGCCAAGCTATGCCGATATTTTCTACAACAACTGTTTCAAGAACGGCATCCTGCCGATTGCCCTGCCGCAAGAGCAGGTGGATGTGCTGATGAAAGAGGCCGAAAAGGGCGCCAATGCGCGGATCGAGATTGATCTGGAGGCGCAGACGGTGTCGACATCGGAGGGGGTCGTGTTCTCTTTCGAGGTGGATGCGTTCCAGAAGCATTGCCTGCTGGAAGGGCTGGACGATATCGGCCTGACGCTGGAAAAGGCCGCAGCCATCGAGAGTTTCGAGGCGCAGGCGGCGCAGGCGCGTCCCTGGGTCTGAACCGGATCAAAAACACATAAAAAGACGCCGCAGAGCACTCTGCGGCGTTTTGTTTTGGCTATGCGTCTTGTGCCCCGCACAGCCCATTCCACAAGATGCAGTATTTACAGTCCCTTACGCCACAAAGCTGAACCAAGTTTGATGCAATCCTGCACCACTTACACCCTCAATCGGCCCTAAATCTTTTGTCTGATTAACCAAGGACTTGTGGTGATAAGTGAAAGAAGGCAAAAATTGGGCGAGATTGAGGCAGCCCGCCGTAAAGTGTGGGATCAAGTTGGCACAAGGGCGCGGCACCGCATCGCGACCGACCAAGTTGAAGGGGAAAGGGCAGTGTTTTCACTGGTTCCAGGTGCGCTCGCGCGCGCCATATTGATTGCGATGCTGGTCGCCACGCCCTCGCTGGTCGTGCCGTCCACAGGTGCGGATACCGCACAGATCGTAATCGTGCTCTCGATCCTTGCAGGGTTCATGACCTTTATCGAATATTACGGCAAATATCCCAGCATCATCGAATTCCGTTTTGCCCCGCCCTTCAACCGCGCCAAGTTTTTCGCGCTGACCATCATCCTTGTCTCACTGGCGATGATCGTGCGGGGCACCACCCACCCGACCGAAGCGACCGAATGGTTGACACACCTGGGCCGGGGTCTGGGTGAGGCGATTGATTTTCCCTATTCGCCCGTGCGTCTGGTGGTTCTGATGATGCCCGCCGATGCCGATGCCGCATTGATTGACATGGTGCGGATCGCCTCGGGGATTTCCTATACCGTGTCGCTGGTGATGATCCTCTATTTCGTGACGCTGGTGCGATTTCTGGGCTGGCCTGCGCGCTCGGGCGCGTTCAATGTCTGGATCAACCTGCCGCTCTTTGATCCCACGGGGGGCGGCGATGTGCTGCACCGTTTGCGCCGGGATGCCGGTCTTAATGTTGTATTAGGATCTTTGCTGCCATTCTTGATTCCAGCAGCGGTGCGCGCGGCCTCGGATTTGATTGATCCGATTTCGATCGCGCAACCGCAAACCTTGATCTGGACGATGGCCGCATGGGCGTTTCTTCCTGCCAGTATGTTGATGCGTGGTATCGCGATGGGTCGGATTGCCGACATGATCGAGGACAAGCGCCGCCGCGCCTATGCCGAAGGCGACGCATTGACAGCCAAGGGGCTGCAAGGCGCCTGATCGCGGGGCTTTGCGCGCTTCTTCTTTGCGCTTTGCCCGCATATGCAGACAGGCTGCGTCTGGCGAGTTGGAATGTGGATCTGGAGCGCGCGGGGCCGGGGCTGCTGTTGCGGGATTTGCGGCGGGGCGAGGATGCGCAGATTGCCGCAATCCTGCATGTGCTGGCGCAAAAACAGCCCGATATTCTGGTCTTGCAGGGGGTGGATTACGACCTTGACCTGCTTGCGCTGAGCGCGCTGCGCGACCGTATTTCCGAAGGGGGCGGGCCGCGTTACGATCACCTCTTTGCCCGTACCCCCAATGCCGGTCTCGCCACCGGGCTCGATATGGATGGCGACGGGCGGCGCGGCGGGCCGCGCGACGCCCAGGGCTATGGTGATTTCACCGGTCAGGGGGGCATGGCGATTTTGTCGCGCTATCCTGTGGATCAGTCGGGCGCGCAGGATTTCAGTGCAGTCCTCTGGCGCGACCTGCCCGGCGCGCTGTTGCCCCTGCGGGACGGCCAACCCTTCCCGTCAGAGGCGGCGCAGGCGGTGCAGCGCCTCGCGTCGCGCGGGCAGTGGGTGGTGCCGGTGCTGCTGCCCTCTGGGCCGCTTCAGGTGATGACCTTTCACGCCACACCGCCGGTGTTTGACGGGCCAGAGGATCGGAACGGGCGGCGCAACCATGATGAACTCCGGTTCTGGCAGCTTTATCTGGATGGGGCGTTCGGGCCGCCGCCACAGGGATGGTTCGTGCTCATGGGCCATGCCAATCTTGACCCGGAGGCGGGTGGCGGGCGGCCAGAGGCCCTGCGTGCGCTGCTGGCCGATCCGCGCCTGCAAGACCCCCGCCCACTGCGCCCCGGAGCGGTGGAACCACCGCTTGCCACCGTTCACTGGCCGCCCCCCGGCCCCGGCACGCGGCGGGTGTCCTATATCCTGCCCGCCGCCGATCTGAGCGTCACGGGTGCCGGCGTGCATTGGCCGCCCGAGGGCACGCCAGAGGGGGATTTGGCCGCCACCGCCAGCCGTCATCGGCTGGTCTGGGTCGATCTGAGCCTGCCATGACATCGGGGTTTCTTGACCATTGCGGGGCTTGCGTATAGGCCAACGGGCAACATCAAACGCAAGCCAAGGAAACGCCCAATGAGCAACCCATCGCTTCTTATTCTGCCCGGTGACGGGATCGGCCCCGAGGTCATGGCCGAGGTGGTCAAGATCATCGACTGGTACGGGGCTAAGCGAGGGATGGCGTTTGACGTGTCCGAGGATCTTGTGGGCGGTGCCGCCTATGACAAGCACGGCACGCCGCTGCATGACGACACGATGGCAAAGGCACAAGAGGTCGATGCCGTGCTGTTGGGGGCCGTCGGTGGGCCGAAATATGACAACCTCGATTTCAGCGTCAAGCCTGAGCGCGGCCTGTTGCGCCTGCGCAAGGAAATGGACCTATTTGCCAACCTGCGCCCGGCGCAATGCTTTGACGCGCTGGCGGATTTTTCGAGCCTCAAGCGCGATGTGGTGGCCGGTCTCGACATCATGATCGTGCGGGAATTGACCTCTGGCATCTATTTCGGCGAGCCGCGCGGCATTTTCACCGAAGGCAATGAGCGGGTCGGCATCAACACGCAGCGCTATACCGAGAGCGAGATTGACCGCGTGGCGCGCGCGGCCTTTGAATTGGCGCGCAAGCGGGGCAACCGTGTCTGTTCGATGGAAAAGGCCAATGTGATGGAATCGGGCGTGCTGTGGCGCGAGGTTGTGCAAAAGGTGCATGACGCCGATTACCCTGATGTCGAGCTGAGCCACATGTATGCGGACGCAGGCGCCATGCAGCTTTGCCGCTGGCCCAAGCAGTTCGATGTGATCGTGACCGACAACCTCTTTGGGGATCTCTTGTCGGATGCGGCGGCGATGCTGACGGGATCGCTGGGCATGCTGCCGTCGGCTTCGCTTGGCTTGCCGATGGCCAATGGCCGGCCCAAGGCGCTTTATGAGCCGGTGCATGGCTCTGCCCCCGATATTGCCGGTCAGGGCAAGGCCAACCCGATTGCCTGTATCCTCAGCTTTGCCATGGCGCTGCGCTATTCGTTTGACCAAGGGGCCGAGGCGACGCGGCTGGAGAAGGCTGTGGAGCAGGTGCTGGCGGACGGTCTGCGCACCGCTGATCTCTTGGGTGAGGATGGTGTGACGCCGGTGTCGACCACTGAGATGGGCGATGCGATTGTGGCGGCGCTTGACGCGAGCCTCTGAGGCGAACGCAGGTTCAACACGGAAAGGCCCGCCACTTGTGCGGGCCTTTTTTGTTGGGGGTGCACGGCGTAGGTTTGGCTGAGTGCAGGTGGCCATGGCCACAAGGGATGAGCCGCGCATTGACGATTGAGGCCAGCGTCACCCAATACAAATGCCGCCGGAGAAGACCCCGGCGGCTTGCACTCGTGACCTGCGAACCTTTAGAAAAACCCGAGCTTGTTGGGGTTGTAGCTGACCAGCATGTTCTTGGTCTGCTGGTAATGATCCAGCATCATCTTGTGATTTTCGCGCCCGATGCCCGACTGCTTGTAGCCGCCAAAGGCCGCATGGGCCGGGTAGGCGTGATAGTTGTTGACCCAGACGCGGCCCGCCTCGACAGCGCGGCCAAAGCGATAGGCGCGGGTGCCATCGCGGGTCCAGACACCGGCGCCAAGGCCATACATCGTGTCATTGGCAATGGCGAGCGCCTCGGCCTCGTCCTTGAAGGTGGTCACGGACACGACCGGACCAAAGATTTCCTCTTGGAACACGCGCATCTTGTTGTGCCCCTTGAGGATGGTCGGCTGGATGTAATAGCCGCCCGCAATCTCGCCGTTAAAGCGCGCGGCGTCGCCGCCCACCAGCACCTCGGCCCCCTCTTCCACGCCGATGGTGAAATAGGACATGATCTTGTCAAACTGCTGCTGGCTGGCCTGTGCGCCGACCATGGTCGCCATCTCGCGCGGGTCACCCTGCTGGATCGCCTTCACGCGGGCGATGCAACGCGCGATGAACTCCTCGTAGATGTCTTCCTGGATCAGTGCGCGGGATGGGCAGGTGCAAACCTCGCCCTGGTTAAAGGCAAAAAGAACAAAGCCTTCGACCGCCTTGTCGAGAAAGGCGTCATCGGCGGCCATCACATCCGAAAAGAAGATATTGGGGGATTTGCCGCCCAGCTCCAGCGTCACGGGAATGAGGTTTTCGGTTGCGGCCTGCATGATCTTGCGGCCCGTCGCGGTCGAGCCGGTAAAGGCAATCTTGGCGATACGGGTGGATTTGGCGAGCGGCGCGCCCACCTCTGCCCCCATGCCGTTGACGATGTTGAGCACACCGGCAGGCAGCAGATCAGCGATGAGTTCGACCAGAACCATGATCGCGGCGGGGGTCTGTTCGGCGGGTTTCAGCACGATGCAATTGCCAGCGGCCAAGGCCGGGGCCAATTTCCATGCCGCCATCAGGATCGAGAAGTTCCACGGGATGATCTGGCCCACGACGCCCAAGGGTTCGTGAAAATGATAGGCGACCGTGTCATGGTCGATCTCGGACATGGTGCCCTCTTGCCCGCGCAAGACGCCTGCGAAATAGCGGAAATGGTCGATGGCGAGTGGGATATCGGCATGGGTCGTCTCGCGGATGGGCTTGCCATTGTCCCAGGTTTCGGCCTGCGCCAGAAGGTCAAGATTGGCCTCGAGCACATCGGCGATTTTGAGCAGGGTGTTGGAACGATCCGCAGCAGAGATACGGCCCCACGCCTCGCGCGCGGCATGGGCGGCATCAAGTGCGCGTTCCACATCCATCGCGTCAGAGCGCGCAACTTCGCAGATCACTTCGCCGGTGATGGGCGTGATATTGTCGAAATAACGGCCATTGACGGGGGGCACGAATGTGCCGCCGATGAAATTGTCATAGCGGGTTTTGAAGGGCGAAGCATAGCTGCCCGCGACTTGGGTCATCTCATTCATTGGGGGTCCTCCGGTTACGCCCGGTCCTCCGCCGGGAATGACCAGAGCATGCGCCCTACCCCGGCTTGCGTCACCGGGGGGACGGGGCACCGGGATGCCCATCTGTCTCAGGACTGAGACACCTCAGTGCAGGTTTTCACCGATCCCCAGCCGTTTCATCCGGCGATAGAGCGTGGCGCGCCCGATCCCAAGCGCGCGCGCCGCCTCGGACACATTGCCAGAGGTACGGGCAAGGGCGCGAATCACCGCTGCCCGCTCGGCCCGCTCAAAGCCGCTTGGGCCCTCGTCGCGGCCAAAGATATCAGAGGCGGGGATGGGTCGGATCGGGCCGATGGCCCCCAGATTGAACGCCTTGCGCGCGGCGCGGGTGGCCCCCACGACGATGTCATCGGCATCGACCGCGAGCAGCATCGCGGCCTCGGTCTCGTCATGGTCGGCGTAAAGGATGCGGGCGCGCGGATGGGCGGCACGGAAATTGTCAGCCTCGATCTGGCGGGCGGTCTGGGCCACCATCGCGGCGATGAGGCGGTTAAACGCCTCGGTCTGGTCGGAACGGGCAGAAGAGACATCGAGCGCACCGATGATACGCCCATCCGCGCCATAGATCGGCGCGTCCATACAGCTCATGGCGGTGTTTCGCGCCAGAAAATGCTCATCGCGGTGGATGATGACGCGGCGATCCTCGGCGAGACAGGTGCCGATGCCGTTGGTGCCCTCGGACGCCTCGGACCAGTCAGCCCCCTGCCAGAGGCCCCAATCCTGAAAGATCGCGGCATCCCCTTGCGCACAGCGCTGATCGAGAACGACGCCCTCGGCATCGGTCAAAAGCACAGCGCAGCCCGAATGGCCAACAAGGCCAAAAAGCTGGTCGAGTTTGGGGGCGGCGACCTGCAGGAATTGCGCCTGCGCGCCTTGGCGCGTCGCCAGATCGCTGGCCTCGACACGCCCCGGCGCGCGGCGTTCGGCCGGGTCCAGACCATGCTTGAGCATCGAGCGCCGCCACGACGCCGCGATCCGCGACCGTGCGGGCGCAGTGGCGGAGTGTGAGTCCTCAAGAACCTTGTCGATATGGGTGCGGCGGTGGGTGATCTGGCAGGCTCCGGTGATATCCGTTGTGGTGGAATAGCCCTTTAGACGCCGCAGGTCCCTGCCCTGTCAATCCGACCTTCGGACCAGTCAGGCAGGGCGGGCGAAAGACCGTGAAACCCCTTGCAATGCCCCGCCACGCGGTATAATCGCCTGTCTCACGGTCGGGCTGTAGCGCAGCCTGGTAGCGCACCTGCTTCGGGAGCAGGGGGTCGGAGGTTCGAATCCTCTCAGCCCGACCAGTGATAGTCCCCAAACGATAGCCGCATGAAAAAGGCCCCTTTCGGGGCCTTTGGTTTGTTTGCTTTGGTCCGCGTTTCGCCGGATCACTAGGGGGCAGCCTGCGCCGCCCCCCCGTGCCCATTATCAGAGGAACGTAAAGCTGTCGAGCGTCAGATCCGCTGCCAGCACGTCCACGAAGAGGACGCCGTTATCATTGACGGTGAACTGCGCACCTTGGTCCGTATCGACAATGCCAAGGGCGTCAAGGTAGCCCTGAAGGCCGTTGCCGCCGTTGTCGAGGCCATCAACGCGGATAAAGACGGTATCTACACCCGCCTCGAAATCGGTGATGTTTTCGAAACTGCCCGCGACAAATTCGTTGAACACGAAGACATCTGCGCCCTCGCCGCCCGACATGATGTCGTTGCCAGCACCGCCATTGATCGTGTCATCCCCTGCGCCGCCGAGGATGAAGTCATTCCGCCCGCCACCAGCGATAAAGTCATTCCCGTCACTGCCGAAGAGATCGTCATCGCCTTCGCCGCCGCCGATCACGTCATCGCCCGCGCCGCCCTCGATCGTATCCCGGCCTGCGCCGCCGCCAATCACGTCATCGCCAGCGCCCGCGTCAATGCTGTCGCTGCCAAAGCTGCCAGAGATCGAGTCATTGTCCGCACCACCGTTGAGCGTGTCATCGCCAGCACCGCCGCTGATCAGGTCATTGCCATCACCGCCTTCGACGATGTCATTGCCTTGGCCCGCGCCGATCACGTCATCGCCAGCACCGCCGTCGATCGTATCATCGCCCAAGCCGCCGCCGATGCGGTCATTGCCAGCCTCACCGAGCACGACATCATTGCCAGCGCTGGCCGCCAGAACGTCATCGCCAGAGCCGCCTTCGATCGTGTCATCTCCGGCGCCGCCGGCAACGCTGTCATTGCCAGCGCCCGCCAGTGCAAGCTCGCCAGCATCGGACAATGTGGTCAGAGACGACCCGCCGTTCGAGAAGAGAGCACTCCAACGCTCTTGGGCGCTGGCCGCAACCTGCTCGCCCACTTGGAGACCGAACAAGTTACCGTCCTGAATATGGATGCCCCCAAAGATACGCGATTGTCCCGCCTCTTGGGCTGCCTCGCTCAGGGTGTTCCAACGCAGAACAATGGGATCACCGCCGTCGGCGCGATCTTCGAAGGTCAGCTCGGAGGTGATGAATTCGCCAATCAGGTCCGCACCTGCGACACCGTCGAGATCATAGTTGCTGACGCTGGTGCCATCGTAATAGACATCGCTGCCCAGATAGGCGGCCAAGGTCCGCGCGGCGGCTGTCGAGAAGGTCGAGTGGCCCGAGACGAATTCGGGGAACGGCGGTGTGGGCGCCGTTACGTTCTGATACGGCAGCCATTCCTGACCAAGGATGGTTTGTGTGCCCTGGTTCGGACCACCCCATGCCTGAACTTCCTGATCAAAGAACAGATCCCTGATCGCGGAATAGGGGCGGATATAGGTATAGGTATATTTCGCCTCCCATGTCGCGATCCCGGCATCAAAAATGGCCGTGCTGAGCGCAAAGAACATCTCAGCGTCCTGCGCATTGCCATGGCCATCGCGCAGTGCAAGATCCTGTGCAATCTGGAACCAGTGACCCGGAGGGGTTTCGCCGCGCGGGCCATTCGCCCAGTATTCGGCAATCAGCTTTTGCTCGTCGGTCAGGTTGGCAGAGATTTCAAGCACCTCGGTGACCTGATCGCGATAGGCCTGATCGCCTGTCGTCACATTGCCAAGCCCGTCGACATATTCGGAAAAGTCGCCCAATTGCGGCGGTGCAGGCGGACGGAACTGATCGTTCGAGTCGAGCGCAAAGCTGTCAACGCCGCCCCAATGCGGGGTCAGCGCGCGTTGATCCTTGAACGTGCTGGGATCGTCATTGTCGAAAATCGGAATGCCATTGTCATCGGTCAGCGTGCCATTGGGCTCGCGCAGCGGCTGCCATTGGTTGGGATCGAAATTCTCGCCACCGGGCGCGCGATCCGAGGTCGGATCGGCCTCGTTCACCGGCACGAAACCTGTGGTATCGGCAAATCCGTTCGCCGCGTTCGAGCCGTCATTGGCGCGGGCGGCAAAGACGTTTTGCGCGGCCAGATTGCCAAGACCGGCCGCGGTGTCCGGATCGGTCGAGACATTGGCGGGATCATAGCCCAATTCGACAAGTAAGGCCTCGAAATCAGCAGCGCGGGCCGGATGAAGCTGGCTCATCACCGTGAAAGCGGCATAGCTGATCGCTTCGGCGAGGTTGGCATCGTTATTCTCAAGCGAGGTTTCGATGTCAGAGTAGTGACCAGAGGCCGACGGTGCCAAGGCAGCGTAGGCGTCATAAATCGCAGCATTTGCAAGGTGCAGTTGGTAGGTGGTCGGTGTCGGGGCTGGTCCCCCTTCGCGGATTACTTGAAGCTGAAGCTCATTCCACTGAGCGACGACAGATTGTTGAATAGGTTCCATGAATTGTTCCTGTTGGTCAAAAGGGAGCCATCACTGTTCACATAAATTGACGGTGGGTAACGTTTGCGTGTAAATCCGATCCAGATCAAGACCTTTGTAATAAGGGTCCTGTAGCGAGGCAGAATGCCCTCGATTTCAGCCGTGACGTTGCACAGTCGCTGAGCAGCCACCCCCTATAACGAGCAGTCACCGCGCGACATATGATGTAAAGTTGTGGGGGCACGCATCCCTGCCAGAGAGAGTCGCAATGCCCCTCAGGCTGAGGCGCGCTCGACCCCTTCTTCGATGGCGGCGCGCAGTTTGCGTTCAAGCGCGGCGCGCTTGCTGTCTGAGTGGAATTTCAGCCCGAACATATCCTTGACATAAAACGTATCGACCACCTGTTCGCCAAAGGTCGCGATCACGGCAGAGGCGATATAGACGTTGTTGGCGGCCAAGGTCCGCGTAAGATCGTAGAGCAGGCCGGGGCGGTCGCGGGTATCCACCTCGATGATCGTATAGATTTCAGAGCCATCGTTATCAAAGGTGATATGGGTGGGCACGCGAAAGGCGCGCTCGCGCTTCTTGAGCTTGTCGCGGGATTTGATTGCCTCGCGGGGAACCACCTCGCCTTTGAGGGTCTTTTGGATCATGTTGCGCAGGCGCGGCAGGCGGTCGGCCTCAAAGGGGTGCCCATCGGCGTCCTGTATCCAGAAGACCGCAGTGGCAAAGCCATCCTTGGACGTATAGGTGCGCGCGTCCACCACATTGGCCCCGACCAGCGCCAAGGCCCCTGCCAGACGCGAAAAGATACCCGGATGATCGGCCAGCGCGAAACAGGCGCGGGTGGCATCGCGATCCTCGTCAATCGCCAGATCAATGGCAATCTCATCCTCGGTCAGATTGTGCAGCAGGCGGGCAAAGACCACATGCGCGGTAACATGCAGCCCCTGCCAATAGGGCGGATAATGGCGCGAGGTCTCATGCTTGAGGTCCTTGGCATCCCAATCCGGCAGCGCCTCGCGCAGGTTGCGCTTGGCATCCGAGCCGCGCTGTTCGCGGTTGAGATCCTCAAGCCCGCCTTCCATGGCGCGGCGGGTCTGGCGGTAAAGGGCGCGCAAGAGCGACGCCTTCCAATTGTTCCAGGTGCCGGGGCCAACGCCACGAATATCGCAGACCGTGAGCAAGAGCAGCAGGTCAAGCCGTTCGCGGGTTTGCACCGCCTTGGCAAAATCGCGAACGGTGCGGGGATCGGCGATATCGCGTTTCTGCGCCATGTCAGACATCAAAAGGTGATAGCGCACCAGCCATTCGACGGTATCCACCTCGCGCGGTTTCAGCCCCAGACGGGGCCCGACACGGCGGGCGATGCGCGCGCCAAGGATGGCGTGATCCTCTTCGCGGCCCTTGCCGATGTCATGCAGGAGGAGCGCCACATAGAGCACGCGGCGGTTGATCCCCTCTTTGAGAATTGACGAGGACACCGGCAATTCCTCGATCAGCTCGCGCCGCTCGATCTGGGCCAAGTGGCTGATACATTGGATGATATGCTCATCCACCGTGTAATGGTGATACATATTGAACTGCATCATCGCGACGATGGGTTCAAATTCCGGGATAAAGGCCGAGAGCACGCCCAATTCGTTCATACGCCTGAGCGCGCGTTCCGGGTTGCCATGTTTCAGCAGCAGGTCGAGAAAAAGCTTTTGCGCTGCCGGGTCATTGCGCATGCTCTCGTCGATCAGCCGGATATTGGCCGAAACCAGCAGCATCGCATCGGGATGGATCAAGAGGCCGGTGCGCAACGCCTCTTCGAACAGGCGCAAAAGATTGAGCGGGTCGGTGAGAAAGCTTTTGGGATCGGCGATACCAAGGCGGCCGTGCACCTCGACATAGCCCTCTTTCAGGGTCTTGCGGCGGCGCAGAAGGCGTTGCAAGAGCGGCTCAGACTTGATCTGCGTCGCCTCAAGCTTGGTCAGGAAAATCCGCGTGAGATCGCCGACGGCAGTGGCGTGGCGAAAATAGTCCTGCATGAAGATTTCCACCCCACGCCGGGCGGCGGTATCCTTGTAGCCCATGCGCTGCGCCACCTCGACCTGCATGTCAAAGGTGAGCTGGTCATTGGGCCGCCCGATGATCAGATGCAGATGGCACCGCACCGCCCAAAGAAAATTCTCAGCCTTGGAAAAGGTGGCGAATTCCTCGGGCGTGAACATGCCCAAGGCCACCAGTTCGCTTACGTCACGAACACGGTGCAGGTATTTGGCGATCCAGAACAGCGATTGCAGGTCGCGCAATCCGCCCTTGCCCTCTTTGACATTGGGCTCGACCATATAGCGCTCGCCCTGCTTTTCATGGCGCGCGTCGCGTTCCGCGAGCTTGGCCTCGGTAAAGGCGCGCTCAGAGCCTTTGAAGAGGTCATTCCAGAGGCGCTGGTTGAGCTTTTCGGCCAGATCCCCCTCGCCCGCGAGAAAGCGGTTTTCGAGGAGCGCTGTGCGGATCGTGTAATCCTCGCCACCAAGGCGCAAACAATCGCGGATGGTCCGGCTGGAATGCCCGACCTTGAGCCGCAGATCCCACAGCATGTAGAGCATGGATTCAATCACGCTCTCGGCCCAGGGGGTGATCTTGTAGGGCGTGAGGAACAACAGATCGACATCGGAATGCGGTGCCATCTCGCCGCGACCATAGCCGCCCACGGCAAAGACGGCGATGCGCTCGGCCTCGGTCGGGTTGGGCAGCGGGTGCATGACACGGGTGGCCACATCAAGCGTGGTCAGGATCACACAATCCGTGAGCCAGCAATAGGAGCGGGTGGCGGGGCGCGCGGCAAAGGGCTGTGCCGCCAGCCCCTCAGCGATCGCATCGCGACCTTGGGTGATCCGTGTGCTGAGACAGGCCACAACCCCACGCCGAAGCGCGCCCATGTCTGGCCCCGCCTCGGCCACGGCCCGCGCGATCTCGGCCGCAACGGCGGGAATGTCGAAAATCGTTTCGGCAGGACAGATCAGATCATCCCGCGCCGTGATGAGTTGAATCATGTCCGACGTTTCGCACCCTCGTCAGAGGTTGGTGCCATGATGCGCGTTGGGATCAAAATCCGGCCCCGCCAAAGCTTTGGGGGGCGGGGGACAGGATCGTCACGCGCCGGTCGCGGATCGTGGCCACGGCCAGACCGCGCTCGTTGCTGCCATCGGGGCGGAACCGGAAAACACCGCTGACGCCCTGAAACCCGGCCGATTGGGTTAGCGCCGCTCGGCCCAAAGCCTCGCGGCTGCCGGATTTGACCAAGGCCCCGACCGCAGCAATGCCATCATAGGACAGGCTTGCAATGGGATGGGGGACATTGCCATAGGCGGCGCTGAATCGCTGGGTGAACTGGCTTGCACGGGCCGGGTCCGGTAGGGCGAACCATCCGCCCTGCACCCCCGGCAGATCAAGCGTCTGCGGCGGGGTATCCCAACGCGACAGGCCAATATACTGCACCCGGTCCGGGCCAAGCCCGTTTTCAGGCAACATTTGGGTAAAGAGCGGCAGGGCACCCGCGGAATTCGCCGTGAGGAAAATCGCATCGGCAGCGTTGGTTTCGGCGGCAGTCTTGATCTTGGGGATGGCGTCAATCACGCCCTCTTGCGAGAATTCATAGCCCACGCTGCCTGCCAAGGTCGCGCCATTGTCGCGCACCGCCTGCTCAATGGCTGTGCGGCCAAGCTGACCCGCGAGATTGTCGGAATAGACCGCCATGATGCGGGATTTCTGTTGCCGGGTGGCAAAATCCGCAAGCCGGTTGGCCGTATTCTGAAAGGTCTGCCCAAGGATGAAAAGATTTCCGCCCGCAATGGTCGGATTGTTGGAAAAGGCCAGCACGTTGATGTTGCGCGGGGCCATGGCGACCGCCACGGCATTGGCCGATTCGGCATGGAGCGGCCCGATGATGATCCGCGCGCCGTCAGCGGCGGCATTGAGCGCGGCCTGCTGCGCCTGTCCAGCCTGACCAGCGGTGCCATAGACGCGCAGGTCGATCTGCACGCCTGCAAGGTCCGCAACCGCCAACCGCGCCGCGTTTTCAAGATCGCGCGCCAACTGCGCCTCTTGCGCATCCGCACTGCCATGCGGCACGAGCAAGGCCACCGGCACCGGCCCCGAAGGTGCCGTGCCACCACCACCGGGCGCGGCCACCGACACAGGCTGACAGGCGGCCAAGACGAGTGCTGCAAGCATCAGGAAAGGCCGAAGCGCCAGGGTGGCGACCGACTTGCGGATGATGTGTAAAACGGCGAACATGCGTATCTCTCACTCCCTTGTTGCGCTTTGCCCTTGGCCAGACGCGATTGCGGACAATCATAACGGTCATATGGAGCGGGTCCAGTGGTGAATCCCAAACAGCAGAAACTGGCCGGTGGTCTCTACCTCATCGCCACCCCAATCGGCACCGCGCGCGACATTACGCTGCGCGCGCTCGACATCCTCGCCTCGGCGGATGTGCTGGTGGCCGAAGATACGCGCAGCCTGCGGCGGCTGATGGAGATTCACGGCGTGCGGCTCGATGATCGCCCGCTCTGGCCCTATCACGACCACAACGGCGGGCAGATGCGGCCAAGGATTCTGGCGGCGCTTGAGGCTGGGCAATCGGTGGTCTACGCCTCAGAGGCGGGGACGCCAATGGTGGCAGACCCCGGATTCGATCTGGGCCGCGCGGCGGTCGCGGCGGGGTTTGACCTTGTCTCGGCCCCCGGCCCTTCGGCAGTGATCACGGCGCTGACGCTGGCGGGCCTGCCCACGGATCGCTTTCTCTTTGCCGGGTTCCTGCCCAACACCGCCTCCAAGCGCAAGACGGTGCTCAAGGAGCTGGCAAGCGTGCCCGCAACGCTGGTGTTTTACGAATCGCCCAAGCGGGTGGCGGCGATGCTGCGCGATGCGGCCGACGTGTTGGGCGGTGCGCGCGCCGCGGCGGTCTGCCGCGAGTTGACCAAGAAATTCGAGGAGGTCCGGCGCGGCACGCTCAGTGAATTGGCCCTGATCTGGGCGGATGCGCCGCCAAAAGGCGAAATTGTCGTGATTATTGATCGTGGCGGTTCGGAGAAAATTAAGGAAGTTGATTTAGACCGTATGGTGCTTGATGCGCTCAAGGGGCACTCTGTGCGCGATGCGGCGGATCTGGTGGCGGCGGACACGGGCATGCCCCGGCGCGAGATTTATCAACGGGCGCTCTCTTTGGCAAAGAGCGGAGATTCAGAGGCGGATTGAGAGATGCGGCAACTGGCATTTGATTTTGAGGCGATTGGCGGGGCGGCGATTGTGGTGGCCCCGCTTGTCTTGCGCCGTCAGGATCGGGGGCGGCGCGCCTATCTCTCGGGTCGGGCGGCGGAGGCCGGTGTTTTGCGCGCCTACGAACGGCGGGGCGTGACAGCATTGCACCAACGCTGGCGCGGGCAAAGTGGCGAGATCGACATGATCCTGCGCGCGCCCGATACGTATGTCTTCTGCGAGGTCAAGCAGGCGGCCAGCTTTGATCTGGCCATCGAGCGGCTGCACCAAGGCCAGATGCGGCGCATTCACGCCGCCGCGTCGGAATATCTGGGCCTTTTGCCCGAGGGGCAATTGGCCTCTGTTCGTTTTGATCTGGGGATCGTGGATGGCCGGGGCAATGTGCGCATTCTTGAGAATGCCTTTGGTCATTTCTGAATTGCGCGCCCCGCGCTCTTGCCGCATGTAGGCAGGAGACGGTGAAAAGGGGCAGGATATGAAAATCGCCTTTCAGATGGACCCGATCGGGCCGATCAATATCAACGGAGACAGCACCTTTCGCATCGCGGAAGAGGCGCAGGCGCGCGGCTATGAGCTGTTTTACTACACGCCCGACCGGCTGGCCTATGACGAGGGGCGGGTGACGGCGCGGGGCTGGCCCCTGACCGTGCAACGGGTGCAGGGCGATCATTTTCGGCTGGGCGCAGAGCAAACAGTCGATCTGAGCACCTTCGATGTGGTCTGGCTGCGCCAAGACCCGCCGTTCGATATGTTCTACATCACCACAACCCATATCCTGCAACGGCTGAGCCCCGGCACACTGGTGGCAAATGATCCGTTCTGGGTGCGCAACTATCCTGAAAAGCTGCTGATTCTCGATTTCCCGCAACTCATGCCGCCCACGGCGATTGCCCGCGATCTCGAGACGATCCGCGCCTTTCGCGCACGGCATGGCGATGTGATCCTCAAGCCGCTTTACGGCAACGGCGGCGCGGGCGTGTTCCACCTGCCCGAGAGCGACCGCAACCTTGCCAGCCTGCATGAGATGTTCACCGGATTCAGCCGCGAGCCGCTCATCGTGCAAAAATACCTGCCCGCCGTCAGCAAGGGCGACAAACGGGTGATTCTGGTCGATGGCGAACCCATCGGGGCCATCAACCGCGTGCCCGCGCAGGGCGAGACGCGCTCGAACATGCATGTGGGCGGGCGCGCGGAAAAGGTCGAGCTGACCGCCCGCGACCGCGAGATTTGCGCCACCATCGGGCCGCTTTTGCGCGAGAAGGGGCAGATATTCGTCGGCATCGACGTGATCGGCGACTATCTCACCGAGATCAACGTGACCTCGCCCACCGGCCTGCAAGAGCTGGAGCGGTTTGACGGCACCAATGGTGCCGGGCTGATCTGGGATGCGATCGCGACACGGCGGGGATGAGCTGGCAACTGCGCCTCTTGAACCGCCAGTTGCGCTGGTTCGAGAAGCCGGCGCTGGCGCGCCATGACAAGGACCGCCTCCGGCGGTCCTTTGCGTTCAAATCGCGGCTTTATTTTCATGCCCCCTTTGGCAGTTCCTTTCAGCGTGACACCCTTGATGGGGTGCCGGTGCAATGGGCGCGGGCCCGCGCTGCGCGACCTGCGCCCGTGATCCTCTATTTCCATGGCGGGGCCTATGTCTTTGGCACCTCGACCACGCATCGGGCGATGCTGGCCAAGCTCTCGGCGCTGACCGGGCTGCCCGCCTGTTTGCCCGATTACCGGCTGGCCCCCGAGCATCCTTTTCCGGCGCAGATCGCGGATGCGCTGGCCGCATACCGCGCGCTGAGGGCCAAGCAGGAGGTGATCATCGGTGGCGATAGCGCGGGCGGCGGGCTGGCGCTTGCGCTCTTGCATGAAATCCTTGCACAGGGTCTTGCCCCGCCCTTGGGCGTCTTTGCCTTTTCGCCCCTTACCGATGTGACCTATTCCGGCGCGTCCGTCACCGAGAATGCCGCGCGCGATTGCGTGCTGTCGGCCAGCCGGGTCGGCGAGATGCTGGAGATGTTCTTGCGCGGGCAAGACCCGCGCGACCCGCGCGCCTCGCCGCTTTTTGGTGTGTTCAGCGGCGCGCCGCCCGTGTGGATGACCGTGGGCGACACCGAGATCCTGCGCGATGATACGCTGCGGATGCAGGCCGCGCTGGTGGCGCAGGGGGTGCAGTGCACACTCACCGTCGCGCCCGATCATCCGCATGTCTGGCCCATCTTTCACAATGTCCTGCCCGAGGCGGGCAGCACCCTGCGCGATCTGGCCGCCTGGATCAGCTCTCTTTGACCCCGGCGATGCGAAAACTGACCGCTTCGGCCACATGCGGCAGGCGCACCTGATCAGAGCCGTCAAGATCGGCGATGGTGCGCGCCACCCGCAACACCCGGTGATAGCCCCGCGCCGTAAGCCCGAAGCGGCTGGCAACGCGCGTGACAAGGGCGCGCCCCTCGGCGTCCGGCGTGGCGACATCATCGAGCACCGCCCCTTCGGCATCGGCGTTAAGGCGCATATGGGCATGGCCCGCATAGCGCGCAGCCTGCACTGCGCGCGCGGCGGCCACGCGCCCTGCGACCGTGGCCGAGACATCTCCGGATGCGGGCAAATCAAGGTCGCTAAAGGCCACGGGCGGCACCTCGATCCGCAGATCAAAGCGGTCCATCAGCGGGCCGGAAATGCGGCCAATATACTCCTCGCCGCAGTTGGGCGCGCGCGAACAGGCGCGGGCGGGATCAGAGAGATAGCCGCATTTGCACGGGTTGGCCGCCGCCACCAGCATGAACCGGCAGGGATATTTCACATGCGCATTGGCGCGGGCGACCATAACCTCGCCGGTCTCGATCGGTTGGCGCAGGGTTTCCAGCACGGTGCGGGGAAATTCGGGAAACTCATCCATGAAGAGCACACCATTATGCGCAAGGCTGATCTCGCCCGGCTTGGCACTGCGCCCGCCGCCGACGATGGCGGCCATCGAGGCGGTGTGATGCGGCTCGCGGAAGGGGCGCGCGCGGTTGATCCCCCCCTCTGACAAAAGGCCCGCAAGCGAATGGATCATCGAGGTTTCCAGCGCCTCGGGGGCCGACAGCGGTGGCAGGATACCGGGCAGACGCGCGGCCAGCATGGATTTGCCAGATCCCGGCGTGCCGATCATCATCAGGTGATGCCGCCCAGCGGCGGCAATTTCCAGCGCGCGTTTGGCGCGTTCCTGCCCTTTGACGTCGCGCAGGTCGCGGCCCTGTGGCGGTGCGATCACCTCGCCGGGGTCCGAGGCGGGGATCGGGGCCTGTCCGGTATAGTGGCGCACCACATCCGAGAGCGAGGCAGCGGCGATCACCTGCACCGCACCGACCCAAGCCGCCTCAGGGCCGCAGGATTTGGGGCAAAGCAGGATACGGTGTTCCTCGGCGGCGGCCATGGCGGCGGGCAACGCGCCGATCACCGCGATCAGCGTGCCATCAAGGGATAACTCGCCCAGTGCCGTTGTCCCCTCGGCCGCATCATGCGGGATGATTTCGAGCGCCGCCAAAAGGGCGAGCGCGATGGGCAGGTCAAAATGACTGCCCTCTTTCGGCATATCGGCGGGCGAGAGATTGATGGTGATGCGCCGCGACGGCAGGGCGATGGCCATCGCCGAGAGTGCCGCGCGCACCCGGTCGCGCGCCTCGGACACCGCCTTGTCGGGCAGGCCCACGAGGGAAAAGGCGGGGACACCGGGCGTGATGGCGCATTGCACCTCGACGGTCTTGGCCTCGACCCCTTCAAAGGCCACGGTATAGGCGCGCGCGACCATTTGGTTCCCTATGCTTCTAACAAGGTTAATGCGTAGCGCGGCAGAGGTTTAAGAATGGTTAACGCTGGCTGCCCTTTGAAACCGGGCGAATTCGGTCTCGCACCTGCGCGGCATCTCTCTTATAACCCCTGCGAAACAGTCTGGGAGTCGCTGCCATGACCGGAGAATTGTCGCCGATTGACAAGGCCAAATTCGTTGCCGCCAAGCGGTCGGTGGATTTCGTCGAGGACGGGATGCGCGTGGGCCTTGGCACCGGATCAACCGCCGCGTGGATGGTCCGCTGTCTGGGAGAGTTGGTGCGCGAGGGCGGCTTGCGCATACGGGGCGTGCCGACATCGACGCGCACGGCGGAACTGGCGCGTGAGGTGGGGATCGAGGTTATCAGCCTGGATGAGGCGAAATGGCTCGACCTTACAATTGACGGGGCCGATGAATTTGACAGCAATCTCAATCTGATCAAGGGCGGCGGCGGCGCGCTCTTGCAAGAAAAGATCGTGGCGACAGCCTCTGACCAGATGATCGTGATCGCCGATGTCGGCAAGGAGGTCGAGACGCTGGGCGCCTTCCCCCTGCCGGTCGAGGTGATCCCCTTTGGCTGGCAGACGACGAAATCGCTGGTCGAGGAACTCTTGATCAATATGGATGTGCTGGGGCGCGATGCCACGCTGCGGATGAATGGCGCACGGCCCTTCATCACCGATGAGGGCAATTATATTCTCGATCTGCATCTGGGGCGGATTGGGGCCGCGCATCAACTCTCGATGGCGCTCAATCAGATGCCGGGGGTGGTTGAAAACGGGCTTTTCCTCGATATCTGCGATGTGGTCATTCTTGGCTATGGCGATGGCCGTGTGGAAACCCGCGACATCAACGAAGGCACCGTGGAGGAAGACCGGCTCGATTTTGTCGAGACCGACAATCTCTTTCGTGATCTGACGGATTGAGGGGACGATGATGAGCGAATTCGACTACGATCTTTTCGTGATCGGCGGCGGGTCTGGCGGCGTGCGCGCGGCGCGGGTGGCGGCACAGGGTGGCGCGCGCGTCGCCTTGGCCGAAGAGGATCGCTATGGCGGCACCTGCGTTATTCGCGGCTGTGTGCCCAAGAAACTGATGGTCTTTGCCTCGGAATATCGTGGGGCCATGGCTGATGCGCAGGCCTATGGCTGGACAGTGCATGCGGGCGGGTTCGATTGGGTCACCTTCCGCGACAAGCTGCATACCGAGTTGGACCGGCTCGAAGGGGTCTATCGCGGTATTCTGAAAAACAACGGGGTCGAGACTTATGATAGCCGGGCGCGCCTTGTTGATCCGCATACGGTGGAACTGGCCGACGGCACGCGGCGGAGCGCCAAACATATCCTCATCGCCACCGGCGGGCGGCCCGTGAAACCCGATCTGCCGGGGGCGGAGCATGCGATCACCAGCAATGAGATCTTTCATCTAGAGCGGCTGCCCAAGTCGATCCTGATCGTCGGCGGCGGCTATATCGCGTGCGAATTCGCCTGCATCCTCAACGGTTTGGGGGTCAAGGTCACGCAGTTCTATCGCGGCGCGCAAATTCTGCGCGGCTTTGACGAAGAGGCGCGCGGGCTGGTCTCGGACGAGATGATCGCCTCGGGGATCACCCTGCATCTGGGCACCAATATCGAGACGATGGAAAAGGTCGACGGCGGCTATCGCGTGACCGGCACCAATGGCAGCGAGGCGGTGTTTGAACAGGTGATGTTCGCAACCGGGCGCGCGCCCAACACGGAAAATCTGGGGCTTGAGGCCGCAGGCGTGTCCGTGGGCCGCAAAGGCGAGATTGTCGTGGATGCCTATAGCCAGACCGGCGTGCCCTCGGTCTATGCGATTGGCGATGTGACCGACCGTGTGAACCTCACGCCGGTGGCCATCCGCGAGGGCATGGCCTTTGTGGAAACGGTGTTCAACGGCAACCCGACGCCGGTGGACCATGATCTGATCCCCACCGCGATTTTCACCCAACCCGAGATGGGCACCGTGGGCCTGAGCGAAGAGGCCGCGCGCGAGCAAGAGCCGATCGAGGTCTATGCCACCTCGTTCCGGCCCATGCAGACGGCCTTTGCCGGGCGACCCGACCGGGTGTTGATGAAACTGATCGTAAGCCAGGCCACCCGCAAGGTGCTGGGGTGTCATATCGTCGCTCCGGGTGCGGGCGAGATGATCCAAATGGCGGGGATCGCCGTCAAGATGGGCGCGACAAAAGAAGACTTCGACCGCACCGTAGCGGTGCATCCGACCATGTCGGAAGAGCTTGTAACGATGAAAACGCCTGTGCGCACCGCTTGATTTTTCGCCTGTGCTGCACAGGTTGTGAAACGGGCCGGGAACGGCAGGACAACAAGGGAAGACAAACGTATGGCTGGAAACTCTGGCGGCCCATGGGGCGGCGGCGGAAATTCGGGCGGCGGCGGCGATGACCGCGACCGCAATGGTGGGGGTGGCAGGCGTCCCCCAGAGGGAGGACCGCAGCTGCCCGAAATCGACGAGTTGGTGCGCAAGGGTCAGGATCAGCTTCGGGTTCTCATGGGGGGGCGCGGCGGCGGCAACAAGGGTGGCGGCACCGGTGGCGAAGGCGGGCCACAGTTCGGCAAGGGCACCATTGGCCTTGCGGCCTTGGGTGCAGTCGCGCTCTGGGTGTTTGCCAGCGTCTACACGGTCAAGCCCGAAGAGCAATCGGTCGAGCTCTTCTTGGGGGCCTATTACAAGACAGGCAATCCCGGTCTGAATTTTGCCCCATGGCCCATTGTGACGGCTGAAATCGTGAATGTGACCTCGGAACGGACCGAGGATATCGGTCGCAGCACCGGCGGGCGTGAAGGCGGGCTGATGCTGACCACCGATGCCAATATCGTCGATATCGGCTTTCAGGTGGTTTGGAACATTTCCGATCCCGCCAAGCTGCTCTTTAACATCCGCGATCCGCAACTGACGGTGCAGGCGGTGTCGGAATCCGTGATGCGCGAGATCATCGCTGCGTCCAATCTGGCCCCCATCCTCAACCGGGATCGTGGGATCATCGCAGACACAGCGATGCGCAACATCCAAGAGGCGCTTGATGAATATGACAGCGGGATTCAGGTGGTGCGGGTCAACCTCGACAAGGCCGATCCGCCGCGCGAAGTGATCGACAGCTTCCGCGAAGTGCAGGCTGCTGAACAGGAACGCGACCGTTTGCAACGGCAGGCGGATGCCTATGCCAACCGGGCGCTGGCAGAAGCGCGCGGTCAAGCCGCCCAGATCCTAGAGGATTCAGAGGGCTACCGCGCCCGCGTCGTCAACGAGGCACAGGGTGACGCGAGCCGCTTCACCTCGGTTCTCGAAGAATACGCCAAGGCACCGGATGTGACGCGCAAACGTCTTTATATCGAGACAATGGAGCGGGTTCTTGGCGGGATCGACAAGACCATTCTCGACAGTTCCATCGTCGGCAGCGAAGGCGGCAACGGGGTTGTGCCCTATCTGCCGCTGAACGAACTGCGCCGCTCTACGACAGAACAGGGGAACTAAGATCATGACCAAATTTCTAATCCCTCTTGTGGTCGTTCTGGGCTTTTTGGGTCTCTCTTCGGTCTTTGTGGTCGATGAGCGCGAAAAGGTTCTGGTGCTGCAATTCGGCCAGATCAAATCCGTCAAGGAAGAACCGGGCCTCTCCTTCAAGATCCCCTTCATTCAGGAGGTGGTGCGCTATGATGACCGCATCCTGTCGCTCGATACCGACACCATCGAGGTGACGCCGTCGGATGACCGCCGTCTTGTGGTCGATGCCTTTGCGCGTTACCGCATCCGCGACGCGGTGCAGTTCCGTCAGGCCGTCGGCGTGGGCGGGGTGCGTCTGGCCGAGGATCGTCTGTCGTCCATTCTCAACGCGCAGATCCGCGAAGTTCTGGGTGCCGATCAGGTGACGTCCGATACGATCCTGTCCGAAGATCGCCGCGAATTGATGCGCCGCATCCAGCGGCAGGCACAGACCAGTGCGGCGGGCCTTGGCCTTGACGTGGTGGATGTGCGGCTCAAGCAGACCAACCTGCCCGAGCAGAACCTCGAGGCAACGTTTGCCCGGATGCGCGCCGAGCGCGAGCGGGAAGCCGCCGATGAGATCGCCCGTGGTAACGAGGCCGCACAGCGCGTGCGCGCCCTTGCCGACCGGACCGTGACCGAGACGCTCTCGGATGCCGAGCGTGAAGCGCAGGTGATCCGAGGCGAGGCCGACGCCGAACGCAACGCGATCTTTGCCGAGGCTTTCGGTGCCGACCCCGAGTTCTTTGCCTTCTACCGCTCGCTCGAAGCCTATGAAAAGGCGCTGCAAGGCAACAATTCTTCGATGGTAATGACACCGGACAGCGAATTCTTTGACTATCTCAAGTCGGGAAGCGCGCCATAATGCTCGAAACCGCGCTTCTTGCGTTGGGACTGGTGCTGATTGTGGAGGGGCTGGTCTATGCACTGGCCCCTTCGCTTATTGAACAGATGCTTGTGGCTCTGTCGGCGCTGCCCGTCGAGGCGCGGCGCCTCATGGGGGCGATTGCGCTGGTGCTGGGGCTGATCCTTGTGTGGGCGGCCAAGACGCTTGGCGCTTGATCTTGGGCCGCCAAAGCGGTCACATGGATGTGAATTGATCCCGCAAACTTTGCGATCCGGCAAAGACCACCTACATTCAAGTGCAAGAGGGCGCGCGTGCCGCCCGATGCACGAACCAAAGGAGACATTGGTGTGAACACCCAAACGATTTCCACAACACGATCCCTGCCCACCGGCCTGCGGGCTCTTTGGGTCATGGCCCTGATGGTTGGGCTGTTGATCGCTCAGGCAATGGCCGCCTCAGCACGGCCCGACAGCTTTGCCGATCTTGCGGACAAAATCAGCCCGGCGGTGGTGAACATCACAACGTCAACCGTGGTCGAACGGGGCACCGGCCCCTCGCCCATCGTGCCCGAAGGCTCGCCTTTCGAAGACTTCTTCGAGCAGTTCCGCGACCGTCTGGGCGAAGGTGACCGGCCACAGCGTTCCTCAGCGCTTGGGTCCGGCTTTGTGATTTCCGAAGATGGATTTGTGGTCACGAACAACCACGTGATCGAAAGCGCGGATGAAATCATCATCGAATTCTTTTCCGGTGAAACCCTTGCCGCCGAGGTGATCGGCACCGACCCCAAGACCGATATCGCCCTGCTCAAGGTCAAGGCGGATAAACCGCTGCCCTTCGTCAGCTTTGGCGACAGTGACACCGCCCGCGTGGGCGATTGGGTGCTGGCCATGGGCAACCCGCTTGGTCAGGGATTCTCGCTGTCTGCGGGCATCGTTTCGGCGCGCAACCGCGCGCTCAGCGGCACCTATGACGACTTTATTCAGACCGACGCGGCCATCAACCGGGGCAACTCGGGCGGGCCGCTCTTTAATCTCGACGGTCAGGTCGTGGGCGTGAACACTGCCATCCTCAGCCCCACCGGCGGCTCGATCGGTATCGGTTTCTCCATGGCCTCGAATGTGGTCAAGCGCGTGGTCGATCAGTTGCAGGAGTTCGGGGAAACACGGCGCGGCTGGTTGGGCGTACGGATTCAGGACGTCACAGCCGATGTGGCCGAGGCGATGGGGCTTGAGAAAGCCGCCGGTGCTCTTGTGACGGATGTACCCGAAGGCCCCGCAGCCGATGCCGGCATGCTGGCCGGTGACGTGATCACGTCCTTTGACGGGCAGGATGTGTCCGACACCCGCAGCCTTGTGCGCACCGTGGGCAATACCGAGGTGGGCAAGACCGTGCGCGTCGTGGTCTTCCGCGAGGGTAAGACAACCACGCTCAAGATCACATTGGGCCGCCGCGAAGAGGCCGAAGGTGCCATTCCCGTGGCCCAGCCCGGCGAGGAGGCCACCCCCGAGGCACCCGTAGAAAAGACCATTTTGGGCCTCACGCTGACCCCGCTCAGTGACGAGCTGCGCGCGCAGCTTGAGCTGGATAATTCGGCAACGGGCCTTGTCGTGGTGAATATCGACGAGTTGTCCGAGGCCTATGAAAAAGGTCTGCGGGCGGGTGATGTGATCACCGAGGCTGGACAGCAAAAAGTGGCCAGCATCTCTGATCTTGACGACCGCATCGCCGAGGCAAAAGAGGCCGGGCGCAAATCCCTGCTGATGCTGGTGCGCAGCGGTGGCGATCCGCGGTTCGTGGCGCTTTCGATCGAAGATAACAAGTAAACGCCCCTGACCAAGGGCCGCAAAGGCACCCCGATCCGGGGTGCCTTTTTCATTGCGCCGGGCGCATATCGTCTGGCCGCGCCCAGCCTGCGCTTGGCATGATGCTTGCACCTTCTGGAGTGACCCCCAGACGGAGCCCGGCATGATCGCCCCGGTATTGACCAGCCTTCCCAACCCCGCTGCCACGGCCCCCGGCCGTGCCGCTGCGGCGCTTGGCCAAGGCGCTGGCGTGCCAAACCAAGGCTTCTCTGCCCTTTTGGACGCAGCACAGGCCCCGGCGCAGCTTTCCACCCCCAACCTCGGGCCGATCACGCCGGGCCCCACGCCTGCTGTCGCAGCGCCCGTGCCCACAGCGCCTATGCCCACGCCCGTGGCAAATCCTGCGGGCGTGCAAATCGGCGATTTCCAACCGCCTCGGATCATCACCGAGGCCGTCCCACCCCAACCGGACAGCGCCCCCGAGGCGCAGATCACGCCCGAGGATATACCCCTGTCCGAAGCCGCCTCTGCGCAGGGGTCAACGGATCATCTGCCCATCGCCACGCCAGCCCCCGAAGCGGGCGCAGTCCCGCCCGTTGCAGCGCAGGTCGCACAAGCGGCCTCGGAGCCCGACATCGCCCACACATCGGAGCCCACCGAGAGCATGGAGCCCCCGGAAACCGCCGAAGCTCTGCCACTCGCCGCCTCTGCCTTGCCCATCGCGGCCCCCCTCATGCCCGCGCCGCCGACCACAGCGCCCGCAGGCAGCACCGCACCCGCCACAGCCGCGCTCAGCGCCGATCCCGCCCCGCTTGCCCCCGCTGAACCCAGCGGAGCCGCGCCCATGGCCACAGCAGAAGCCACGCCCATGGCCGCCCCACCCCGCCGCCCGCTCCGCTGCGCGCGTATCCGCGCTACGCGGGCGGCGGGGGCCCTCCTATGGACAACCACGACAAACCCCCGCCAGGAGAACAAAAACAGCTTGATTGTCGGGATAACATCGAACCATGTATGCACCGCGATGAAATCATCGACCGTGCCGCCCCATTTCTTCACTGAGGACAGGGCGTGGTGGTAGGGATGTGCCATCGTCGCCCCCTCAGAAATCGTGCGTGTAGAGTTCGGACGAGGTGAAGCGCTCGTTGAACTCGAGATGGATGCAGCGGGCCGCAGCGTCGAAGCAGAACTCGCCGTAAGCGCCGTCGTTGTTTTCCCAACCGCCATGGGTGTCGGAGAGGAAGTCGTAGGTGAGCTGCTCGACGACATCCTCCAGCGAGAGCTGCCGTATTTCGACCTCAGGGTCGTCCCAGGTCAGAGCAGCGTAGTCGATCTCGGTCGTGGGGAACTCAACGGCGGTCTTGCCGGACCACGCCCCGATGCTTTCGATCTGGCCGCTGTCACCGGCACCGTCGAAGGTCACGGTGACATGGGTAATCCCGGCGGCCATGAGGCCATCGAACAGGCGGTCCTTGTTGCCGGGGCGTAGAGCGAGGGTCCGGGCGGTGCGTTCGGCATGCGCGGCAAGGATCGCCCCGAAATCGACGGTGGATGGTCGCAGCGGGGCGGCCAGAGTGGGTTCAGTCTGGGTCATGGATATCTCCGTTCAGTGAGGACAGGTCAGACCCCCGGGTGGCGCACTCCTCTGCCCCCCGAAGGCTCAAACCCCTCTCATCCCTCCTCTGTCTCTCGGGCGTCACGCCGCGATCTGCAGCGCGCGGGCGGCAAAGGCGCGCCAGAGCGGATCGACAAGGCGGGCATCCAGCAGATCAGCACGGTGACGCAGCCGCTGCGCCAGTTCAGGCTCATGCCAGTCAGTGGCACGGCCAGCCTGGCCGCGCAGCTGAACCGCCTCGGTCACAATGGCCCGCGCCTCAGGAGCGTTGGCGACAGGGTGGCACCAAGCCACAGCGCCATGACTGGCGGCCCCGGCAAGAACCAGGCGCTGGTGGCAATCAAGGATGGCCAGAAGCTGCGGCGCTGGATCGAGGCCGTTGTCCGCCACAAGTTCAAACGCCCCCTGCATGGCATCGGCCAGCGTCGCAAAACGCTCAACGACCACGGGGGCAGCGGTGCCCGACATCAGGGCTGCAGGCGTCCGGTGCATCCGCGTCAGCGCGAAGGGCAGGCAGGGATCAGAAGCGACAGTCCCACCATTTGCGACAGGACCCATCGGGCGCGGGCTCGGTTGGAGCGGCAGGGGAAGATCAAACATGGCAATATCTCCAACGGCGCGGGAAGCCACTCTCCCCGCCTCATCCGTCAAAGACCAAACCGCCACCCTCTTCCTCGAAGGGGCGACGGTGATGGATCTGGCCACAGCGTCAGAGCTTGCCGAGGGCCCGCAGGCTCAGCTCCGTCCCGGCGCCAACGATGATGTGGTCATGCAGCGTCAGGCCGAGAAACTTGCAGCCCTTCTGGATCTCCTTGGTCATGCTGAGATCGGCCTCGGACGGCGTGGGATCGCCCGAAGGGTGATTGTGGATCAGGATCAGGGCGCTGGCGTTCAGAATCAGCGCCCGCTTGATCACCTCTCGCGGATAGACCGGCACATGATCGACTGTGCCGGTCGACAAAAGCTCATCGGCGATGATGCGGTTCTTGCGGTCGAGGTAGAGGACATGGAAGCGCTCGATGGGGCCGCGAACGCTGAACGCGCAATAGTCCATCAGCGCGTGCCAGCTGCCGATCACCGGATTCTTGCTAAGGTAGCGGCCGAGGATCTCGCGGGCCTCGAGGATGACGGTTTCTTCTTGGGGGGTCATGGACGTCTCGCTGAAATGCGCACACCGACGCCCCCTGCCCTTTCGGGGCAAGGCCAACGGCGTGCCTGTTGAGAAATAGCTGCAGCGACCGCCCCGGTGTCGGGCGATCGCTGCATGGGCGCTTGGTCAGCCGACCCGGTCGAGGAGCTTCTTGGCGCGCCCTTCCATGTCGAGACGGGCATCCTGCTGGGTCTTGTCGCGCGCGAGCCGCGTGATGCCCTGCACGAAGTCGAAGATGCTCTCGGGCGGGCGGCCTTCTTCCATCAGCACCTTCTCGATGATCTTGGCGGACTCGGGCCTCGAGAAGCCGCGCTTGCGCAGGAAATCTGCGCGATCCTCATCGCTGCGCGCCACGATCTGCTGCCGCGCGGCCTTGATGCCGTTCACGAACCCCTGCGGCGAGGAATTGGCAAAGCGCGTCAGCGCCGGGGCCGCCTCATGGGCGAAGCGCGAGGCGGCGTATTTCGAGTGGCGGATCTTGATCTCCTGGAAATCCTCGACGCCCCAGAGGTTGCGATTCTGGCACACGGCTCGGAGGTAGAAGCTTGCCATGCCGAGCGTCTTGGCGCCCACCTCGGAGTTCCAGCAGTAGAAGCCCCGGAAGTAGAGATCGGGGGAGCCATCGGGCAGCTTGCCCGCCTCGATCGGGTTGCGATCATCGACCAGGAACAGGAAGACATCGCGGTCCGAGGCATAGAGCGTGGTCGTGTCGCGGCTGATTTCGACATCGGGGTTGTAGACCCCGGTCGACCAGTCGAGCACGCCCGGCACCTTCCAGCGCGTGTCGCCCGTCCCATTGCCCGCGATGCGCTGCACCGCCTCGACCAGCTCGAAATCGTGGATGCGGCCATAGTCGGGGCCGGTCACGGCGCGCAGTTCCGTGCGGCCATCCTCGGTCTCGAAGGTTTTGACCTGCTCGGCGCGGTGGTTGGTCAGGCCGTATTGCAGGTTGATGCCCGCCAGCGGCGCGGGCAACTGCCGCAGGTAGGAGGCCGGCGCGCCGACGATGCTGGCAAGCTGGCCGAAGGCCCAATGCGTGGGTACGACCAGTTCATGCGCTTTCGGTAGCATCAGGTACAACCGCTCGGGGTTGTCGCGCGTGGCTTCGACCCGGATGTCGGCCGTCTGCACCACACGGCTGCGGCTGCGCTCAGACCGGCCCTTCACCTTGGCCCAGAGATCGTCGAGCGACAGATACCGCTCGTCATCGGGCCGGTTGAACCATTCGGACGACACCCGCCCGTTCCGCTCTCCCCGGCTCACATCCACTTTCCAGCCACCAGCCCGCACCGGTGCGACCGGATCCAGAATTTCAACAACGCCCATCGGCTATCTCCCGCGACAGGCGCCGGGAGCCACTCTCCCAGCCCTCAACCCGTCACCGGGAAACCGGCACTCCTCTTACTCTGAGGGACGCGACCGGCGGCACTGCACATCGCCTAGGTGCATGCTTAGCCGCTAAACTGAACGCTGGACGCGCTGGAAGTCGGCGCGTTATCTGCCAGAGCGCAATCACAAGACCCGTTCGTCGCGATAAATTTGAAAGCTGTTCACAATGACCGTAAATCGAAACGAAGCTCGCGGCTTATATCTACGCGCGCTTGACCTAATTTCTCGTCTCAATCTGCGGCTCTTTGCGGTCGAAGAGGCCGACCAACTAGGCCTCATTGAGGCCGATGAGCGGCGTGAAATGCAGGTCATCCTCAATAGCGCAACAGACACGATGAGCGCGCTTGCGCGCGTTGATGCCGTGGCTCAGGCACTGGTTGGGTTGGTCGATGAGGCTATTAGGGATGCGCTGCGTGATCCAACTGCCGTTGTGTCAGTTCCCGTTGATGATACTGAGGAACATGAAGAGGAAGCCTATGTCCATGTGCTCGTATTGCAGTCATTGGCGGCACGGCTCGCCGCAATCTACGGGCTCGATGTTCAAGAACAAGACCATGGACTAACTTCACCGCAGGTTCGGCTCCGGATGATCTGCCAAAACATTGGTGATTCGCTTCTCTTTCTAATGCAGAAAAAGATGATCGAAATTCCAAAGAGCGAGCATCACGTCAAGCATGTCTTATTCGCGTGCATCAAAGCTGCATTTAAAGATGCGCTTCCTGACGGCAAGGTGGCATTTCCTTCAGCCCTGAAGGGACACGTGCCGGACCTTTCAGTGCCCATGATCAAGGCGTGCGTCGAAACCAAGGTGGCGCGATCCCCCTCGGACCTCTCGAATGTTGTCGACGGTCTATTGGCCGATATGAGCACTTAGGGTTCAACTGACTACTCGACCTTTTTCGCTGTAATTTACACTAGCGATAGTAAATTGACGCAGGAGTTGCTCGACCTGGTGCTTGAACAGCGCCAGACGCTGTTGGGTCTCAATCCAAAATATCAATGGAAATGGTTGCTAGTTCGAGGGCCATTAGCTCCGGCGAGTTCTAGGAACGGGACAGCAAAAGCACTGGCATAGATTGTGAGGCTGCTCAGTTTAACAGCTTCGAGCTTGGCGTTGGTCGCCTATTGGCGCATCTACTGCAAGCTGGACGGTGGCTTTGGGGAGCGCTGCCACTGAGCATTTGCTTAGCACCGACAGTGGGCTTAGGGCCGAGATCACCCCGAACCCGGCGGGTTGCCCCGCCGGGCCCGAGGGGGAGACCCCGTTCCTTTCAGAACGGGATCTCGTCGTCGCGGTCGACCAGCTCGGGGTTTTCGGTCTCGGCCGACTTCGGGCGGCTCAGGAAGTCGACCTTCTCGGCGATGATCTCGCAGCCATAGCGGTCGTTCCCCATGCTGTCGATCCACTTGGTGTAGTGGATGCGGCCGTGGACGAGGACCTTCATGCCCTTTTCGCAATGCTCCGCGACCGTCTTGCCGAGACCGTTAAAGCAGGTGATGCGGTGCCATTCGGTGTCCATAACCCGGTAGCCGTTCTCGTCGCGCAGGACGCGACCTTCCGAGAGGCGGGGGCGGGAGGTGGCGAGGCTGAAGTTGGTGATCTTGGTGCCGCCCTGGGTGGTGCGGACTTCGGGGGTCTGACCGATGTTGCCGGCGAGGATGACGATGTTCTGCATGTTAAGCTCCTGTGTGTCCTGTCTTCGGGACCGTCCCTTCGACAAGACCCTGAAAAAGCCCGTCGGGTGACGCGTGCACGGTGGACGGAACGGACGCCGGAAACCCCCAGAGGACCGGGGTGGAGCGGGCAGCCCCAAAGGGGCAACACGGCCCGGACTGACGCGGGGTTGCGCGCAGGCAAGCGAACGGGATTAGGGGATTGTCAGTCGAAGGGATGGCCCAAGAGACAGAGATGCGCGGGGAGCCCATGCCAGACCCTGTCACCTTGCCCATCGGGACGGCCTGACCCCCAATTCAGCACCTCAGCGGCGACGACGACGGCGATCAACAGCCTCCGCCACCCCTGCCCTTGCCTTCCAGGTGTTGCGGCGCCCTGCCGCGACGGGCTATCGATACCGGGAAATTCAGGACACGGATCGCATCAATGGCTGATTACAATCTCGAGGGTCTGTCGCTTACCGAGCTGACGAAAATGCCGCAAGGACGTCGCCAAGGCGATCTCCACCAATGAGGATCGGCAGAAAGCGGAAGCCCGCGCCAAGGTGGAAGCTCTCGCCCGGGATATGGGCTACTCCCTGGCCGAACTCGTCGGCACTGAGACGAAAACCTCGCGCGCGCCTGCCGCGGCGAAATACCGTCACCCTGAAAACCCGGCGCTCACCTGGTCAGGCCGCCGCCACAAACCGCAGTGGTTTGTGAATGCGGTGGCAGCGGGACAGACTGCAGAGGAACTTGCAATCGGTTGAGGGGTTGCGGCGCTGCACCTGACCCCGAGCTACCTTCGGCATACGCGTGCAATTGCTACGACAAATTGGGAAAGCCGCCTCTCGCAAGGCTTCGCCCCTCGGCGCTGCCCACTTGCAAGTCGAAAGCCTTCAGAAGAATGTCGCGATATGGAAAACGAAACCGATCACCCCCGTTTGCGCATCCGCATTGTCTTCGGTGACGAGGAGATGATTGGTCCTGGAAAGGCCGAACTGCTGGAGCGCATCAATCGCGCAGGCTCCATCGCCGCCGCAGGACGCGAGATGGGGATGAGTTACAAGCGTGCCTGGCAGCTCATCGGCACGCTGAATGCGATGTTCCGCGAACCGCTGGTGGACAGCACACGGGGTGGGCCGGGTGGTGGCGGTGCGGTGCTGACGGAGGCCGGGCGCAATGTCTTGGCCCTTTACCGCGCCTTTGAGAGCGACGCCGCTGCGGGCGGTGCCGCAAGGCTAAAAGCACTGCAAGCGCTGCTGAGGGATATTCCCGAAGAAAGATAACGCTTGACCGGTCAGATCGCCTCTGACGATATGTTTCGAGAAACATATCATAAGGGTGCTGCCCATGCCGCTGGTCTTCAGCCGCCGTCCTGTCCTTGCCACTGTGGCCGCACTTAGCCTCGCCTTTGGTCCCGCGCTGGCACAGGACGACGCGCCTGTGATCGCCGCAGCCTCCGACCTGCAATTCGCGGTCGAGGAGATCGCTGCGGCCTTCACCGCCGAGACGGGAATGGAGGTGCGGCTGTCGATGGGCTCAACGGGGAACTTCGCCCGCCAGATCCGCGAAGGCGCGCCGTTCCAGATCTTCATGGCGGCGGATGAACAGTTCATCTTCGATCTGGCGCGTGACAGGTTTGCCCGGGACGAAGGCGATCTCTATGCTATCGGCCGGATCGTCGTGAAGGTGCCGCCCGGATCCACGCTTGCGGCGGATGGCTCGCTGGAAAGCCTGCGGGCCGCCCTGGCCGAGGGGCGGATCACCCGCTTTGCCATCGCCAACCCGGACCATGCCCCCTATGGCCGCCGCGCGAAGGAAGCCCTGGAACATGCGGGCCTCTGGGAGGACATCCAGCCCTTCCTCGTGTTGGGCGAGAATGTCAGCCAGGCCGCGCAGTTTGCCCTGTCCGGCAATGCTGATGGTGGCATCATCGCCTATGCGTTGGCGCTGGCCCCGGAACTGCGTGACTTGGGCACCTCTGACCTGATCCCCGAAGACTTCCACGAACCTCTGCGTCAGCGCATGGCGCTGTTGAACGGCGCGGGGCCGGTGGCCGAGGCCTTCTACGCCTACATGAAGGAGCCGGCAGCGCGCGAGATCATGGAACGCTACGGTTTCGTGCTGCCGGACGGCGCGTGAGTCATGGACTGGACGGCGCTCTGGCTGTCGATGCGGCTGGCGGCGTGGACGGTGGCCATCCTGTTGCCGGTCTCCATCCTGATGGGCCGGTTCCTCGCCTATCGCCAGTTCCGCGCCAAGGGGCTGGTCGAGGCGCTGTTGATGCTGCCCCTTGTACTTCCGCCCACCGTCTTCGGCTTTTACCTGCTGGTTGCGTTTGGGCGAAACTCGCCCATCGGAGCCTTCTGGCAGGAGACGTTCGGCCATCAGCTTGTGTTCAGCTTCGAGGGGCTTGTGGTGGCATCGGTGATCTTCAACTTGCCCTTTGCCATCCAGCCCGCGCAACGCGGGTTCGAGGCGATCCCGGTGGAGGTGCGCGAGGCGGCGAGTTGTTGCGGCATGTCGCCCCTGCGCAGCCTCTGGAAGGTCGAACTGCCGCTGGCCTGGCCGGGCCTGATGACTGCAATGGTGCTGACCTTTGCGCATACGCTGGGTGAATTCGGCATCGTGCTGATGGTCGGCGGGTCAATCCCCGGCGAGACCAAGACCATCGCCATTTCGATCTATGACAAGGTGCAGGGATTCGACGACGGGGCTGCCGCCGCCATGTCGGCGGTGCTGGTGGCGATTTCGCTCTTTACCATCGCGCTGACCTACTGGCTGTCGGCGCGTATGGGGCGGAGGTTGTCCTGATGGCACTGGAGGTGATGGCAAAGGCGGATTTGCCCATTCCGCTCGATATTTCCTTCCGGGTGGAACCGGGGGAACTCTTGGCGCTGGTGGGCCATTCCGGGTCCGGCAAGACGACGCTTCTGCGCACTATCGCGGGCCTATGGCGGCCCGAGGTGGCGCGGGTGACGGTGAACGGCACCGCGTGGCTCGACACCGCCGCGCGGGTCGATCTGCCCACCCACCAGCGGCGCGTTGGCGTGGTGTTTCAGAATTACGCCCTCTTCCCGCATATGATGGCAGTGCAGAATGTCATGGCCGCGATGGATACGCCCGACCGGGATGAGGCCGCGCGCATCCTCGATCTGGTGAACCTGCACGGGCTGGCGGATCGCAAACCGGCGCAGCTTTCGGGCGGGCAGCAACAACGGGTGGCGGTGGCGCAGGCGCTGGCCCGCAGGCCGGAGGCGCTGTTGCTCGATGAGCCGTTTTCGGCGGTGGACCGCGCCACCCGCGAAAAACTCTATGCCGAGATCATCGAATTGCGGGCGTCCCTGGCCATGCCGGTGGTGCTGGTGACCCACGACATGAACGAAGCCCAGCTTCTGGCCGACCGCATGGTGGTGATCGACCAGGGAAGCACCGTGCGCGCAGGCACCACGGCCGAGGTCATGGCCGAACCGGATGCTTTGCGCGCCATGGGCATCCGCGAAGTGGCCGCGATGCTGCCGGCCGTGGTGATCGAGCATTTCTCCGATGGCCTGACCAGGCTGGATGCGGCCACGGGTCCGCTGTTCCTGCCGGGTGTGGACGCAGCACCGGGCACGAGGGTGCGGGTGCGGATCATGGCGCATGAGGTGATCCTGTCGCGCGCCCGGCCAGAGGGGTTGTCGGCGCAGAACATTCTGGCGGGCACCGTGACCAGCGTTGTGCCCGGCGCGGGGCCCGGCGTGATCGTGCATGTCGCCATCGGTGCGGGCGAAATCCTCGCCCGCATCACGCGCCGCGCGGCCGAACAATTGGGTTTGGCACAAGGCGACACGGTGCATGCCATCCTGAAATCCATGTCGATCGCCCGTGATCACGTTGCCCGCGCGCCCGAAAAAGACCAGTCCGAATGACCCGCCCGAGCCGCCCCACGCTGTCATTCGGCATCGGCGCTGCCGTAGGCTGGGCTGGTGGGCTGATCGGCCTCGGCGGGGCCGAATTCCGCCTGCCCGCGCTGGTGGGCACCTTGCGCTTTTCCGCGCGCGAGGCGGTGGCGATCAACCTTTTCGCCAGCTTTATCGTGCTGGCCGCAGCCTTTCCGTTCCGCGCCGCGAATGTCCCGGTGGCCGAAATCGCTCCGCATCTTCCGGCGGTGCTGGGGATGCTGGCCGGTTCGCTCTCGGCGGCGTGGGTTGGCGCGGGATGGCTGCGCCGCACCTCGGACAAGCTGCTGGGGCGGCTGATCCTGATGCTGCTGGTCGCCCTTGGCTGCTTGCTGATCGCCGAAGGGGTTTTTGTGGCCGAACCGACCCGGCTTGTAGGCGAAGGGATTGTCCCAACCGCGCTGGTCGCCGCCGCCTGCGGGGTGGTGATCGGCCTCGTCTCCTCGCTGCTCGGCGTTGCTGGGGGCGAGTTGATCATCCCCGTGTTCATCCTGCTCTTTGGAGTTGACGTGAAGCTCTCAGGGTCGATGTCGATGCTGGTGGGGATACCCACGATCGCAGTCGGGCTATTGCGGCACTTCGGAGAGGGGTCAGTACTACGCGAGCGGCCGGTCTGGAGGACGACCATTTTTCCCATGTGCGTGGGTTCTGTCCTTGGCGCCGTCCTCGGTGCTTTGGCGCTCGGTCTGGTGCCCGGACAATCGCTCAAGATTGGCCTCGGGATCATTCTGATATGGTCTGCGTGGGGTGTCTTCCGGCATCTGCCATCTACAACTTCAGTCACGGATCAATAGTTGATCGCGGGGTTGTTCTCGGGGCGTTCGATAGCCTCTAAAGGCAATGACAGCCCATTGCTGAAAGATCTTAAATAGCCACCTTTCGTTCAACCGGGGCGTGCTTCTATCAGCGTTAGGTCACAGACCGATGTTCCTCAGATCGGCATCGCCGATCACGCGGCTGAAGATGGGCTTGGCGGCGCGACTGCGCCGCGCCCCAGCCCTTGAAAAGTGAGGCCGAAGCCTCACCCGAAGGGATCATACTCCGAGACGATCACGACCTCGTCTCCGTCGATTTCATCGGCGGGGACGGCGCCGAAGGTTCCATCCCCTGCCTGGAAGACGACGATCGAGACCATGAGCGTTGCGGCGAGGGAGGCGGCGAAGGCGTGTGCATCTTTGCGGGACATCTGTTTGGCTCCTGTCTTGGAGGCGGGGGACCATTCCCCGCGCGACAGGACCTCGAAGGCCCGAATTCTGGCTGACATCACCGGGTGCGTTCGGGCAAGCCCCGAATCCACCCGGCGGCACGGGCTCGCCCGTAGTCCGACCCCTTTGAGGGTTGATCTCGAAGACGGGATTCGGGGCAAGGAAGGGAATGGCGAGCGGGGGATAGTGCCCTGACGACTGGAGCCGGTTGTCCCGCCGATGCTTCGAACGCCGCCGTCCTCCCGGGCCGGCTCTTGGTTGAAGACCTCTGTCTTTGGGGATGGATCCTCTGGCGCCCCGCGTCATAGCGGGACGAGGGTGTGGTCGGTGAGAGGCCCGCGCTTGGGCGGACCCCTCGGTTTCAGTTGGGCTCAGGCGGCCAGGTCCGCTCCCCCTGCCCTTTCGCCCTGTTCATCGCCGACGATCTCGAGCCGCGCGTTGCGGTATCCTTCCTTGGCGATCCAGAGCTCGGCCGCAGTGACGGACTCTGCCAGATGCAGCAACTCGGTGTTGCCGCCGAAGTCGAGGAGCACGCGCACCTGCCCGGGCTTCGGTTCCTCAGCCACCTCGAAGACGAGGGCGCTGTCAGCTGAATGGCTGCGCATGATGGTCACGAGGATCACCCCGTCCGAGGAGAAGTTGCCTTCATGCAACGTGAACGACGCGGGAGCCGTCCAGGTCGGATAGGGCCGGGGTGGCTCCTTTTTCACAAGACGGCCCACGCCGTTCGAGCGCTCCCAGGCCGCCAGCTTCTTGGTGAAACGTGCCGGCGGCTTGCGGCTGCCGTCGGTGTAGCGGATCAGCGCCCCGAGGGGGGCTGTGTCGATGATGCTTGTTGCAGACATGATTCCTCATTCCGAATGCGAGAAATCGCATTCATCTTATTGATATTGTTACATTATAGGGTGATAGGGGGCGGAATGCCCGCCCCCTGCTGGATCACGTTACTCTGCGGCCAGCATCGACGCGCCTTCAGCTGGAAGGTCATCCGTCAGGAATGCAGGAAGGTCAGCTTCACTGACGCTATCAGCCACTTCGGCATCCGCCCCTTGCCCTTCGGCACAATCCTCACCGTCCAGCGCCACGAGATCGTTCCGGCGCAGGACCTCGGGCAACCAGCCGCTGCCCTTCAGCAAGCGCTCGGCTTCACTGGCCATCTCGCCTTTCTTCAGGCGATCGAGGAGCTGGGCAGTCCCCTCCCCTTTCGCCTCGCGCACAGCCTCGAGGATGCGGGCCTTGGGCACACGGTTGAGATAGGTGTCGACCGTCGGCTGCCATCCCGCCTCCACCATATCGAGACCTGTGGCGCGCGCCACGAGATCGGAATGCGCCATGCGCCGGGTCAAACCGCCTGCAGAGATGCCTGCTCCATAAGGATTCACCTTCTCATGCAGCGCGTTGACGCCGAAGCTGAGGCAATGCGCCAGCAGCGCCAGACGGCTTCCCTGGTCGAGCACTGTGAGATAGTCCCAGAGCGCTGCATCGTCGCCAAGCGGCAGATCGGCTTCCCATTCCGCGTGACGCTCGTCGACCAGCTTGGCCACCACGCTGTCCTTCAAATCGGGCGCTTGCGCCGACATATAGACCTGACGCACGGAGGCTTCGAGACAGCTTCCCGAAGCAGAGGAGGTGCGGAAGGTATCCGTCACCAGCTTCAGCAGCAGCAGCGTCAGCGCGACATCCGGCGAGCGCCCGATCGCTTCACGCAGCGCCAGCGTCCGGTGGGACGTTAGCTCCATGACCAACCGTTCGGGCAGTGGCTTCAGCGCTCCGTCATCCTCATCCTCCGGCAAGTCAGCTCCGATCGGCTGGCCACCCGACATGATGACGGTTTCGCCATGAGCGGCACTGCCATGGCCATCGTTGAGATCACGATAATGCCCCTGCCCCGCCACCGCAGGATCATTACCATCCTGTACCGCGGTCTCCCCAACGGGCTCATCCTCTGGACGCACATAGCCGCGATAGACTGCCAGCGCGCCATAGCGGTCGAGCGTAACGAACGCCCCTGCCCGTGCAATTTCCAACGGATCGAAGATCAACGGCCGAGTCTCGATCTTTTCCATCTCCGTTTCCAACACGCCAAGCCGCGTGTCGATCTCGTCAGGCAATTCATCCTGACCCGCGTATTCCTCTTCCAACGCCCGATACTCGGCGAGCAGCTTGGCATAAGCCGCGCCTTCGTCATGTGTCATTGGTGCGGGATCGCCGGACAGGGACCGCAGGCCGTGGCTGTAGCCGTAGGGCAGGTCAAGCGCGACGTCGATCCACTTCCAGCCCTCAAGCGCAACCGTCTCAGCCTCGGCCTGGAGTTTTTCCGTCACCAGCCGATCGAGCAGGGCAGGGTCTTCGAGCCAACCGCCGTCATCGCCTTGGAACAGGTCATGCAGCATCGTGCCGCCCGCCGCTTCATAGGCCTCACCACCAACAAATACCGCGCGTCGGTCAGACGCCCGGACCGAGGTCTCGGTCAGCATGCGCCGGATCTGGAATGGCTCCTTGTTCCAGGATGAATGGATCACATCCCAGACCTGAACCTGGCGCGCGTGATCGGGGTTCACGGAGAAGGCCATGAGCTGCTCCAGCGTCATGCCATCCTCGGCATAGATCTCAAGCAGGGCAGGGGCGACGGAAGCGAGTTTCAGGCGCTGCTTCACGACCTGCGGCGTTACGAAGAAGGCGGCAGCAATCTCTGCGTCGGTCTGACCCTTGTCTTGCAGGGACACAAACGCGCGGAACTGGTCGAGCGGGTGCAGCGCGACGCGCTGCATGTTTTCCGCAAGGGAATCGTCCTCGGGCAAGATCGCGGACCCCGCATCCCGCACGATGCAGGGAATGGGCGTGGTCTTCGCCAAACGCTTTTGCTTCACCAGCAGTGACAAGGCTTGAAACCGCCGGCCGCCGGCCGGGATCTCGAACTTGCCGGTCTCGGTGCCATCATCATCCAACACCGGCCGTACGCTCAGGCTCTGCAAGAGGCCGCGGCGAGCGATGTCTTCGGCCAGTTCATCGACAGACACGCCAGCTTTGATGCGCCGCACATTGGACTGGCTCAGCACGAGCTTGTCAAAGGGGATATCCCGGGACGGGGACAGAGTGATTTTCTGGACAGCTTTCGTCATCAGATCTTCTCCACAACGGGCGTCGGAAGCCACTCTCCCGATCTCACTTCCCGTCAACCTCAAACCAACACTTCTTTCCCTCTCGATGTCGTTTGGTCATGCGCCAATGGAAATAGTTCACAGCTGTGAACTTTGCCGAATGGGCGGTTGAGGCCGTGGGTGTTCACAGCTGTGAACATCACGCCGCGCTCCGTCGGCCGATCAGCGCCATGACCATCGGACCGCAAGAGAATTCGCCCGCCGCGGCCTTGGACGTCAGCGCCCGCAAGTAACCACCCGGTGATCTGATGTCGGCAAAACGTTCCAGCATGGCCACGACAACGATCGAGGCTTGCTCTGGTCCCATGCAGCGCTGCGCTTCTTCCCAAGCGGAAACACTGATCCCCATGGCTGGCCGTACATGACAAGCCGCGTCGAACAGCTGGTGCCAATGTCGAACGTCACCCTGATAGAAAGTCTTAAGCGAGGGACAGCTGGCAATCACCAGGTGAAGTGGGATTTTCGGCACCCGCCTCGTGTCAAGCTCTTCAACGTCAGCCACAGGCTCACCCGTATCAACATCAAGCGCGCTGCCCGCCGCCGTCCCGCCTTTTTCTAAGGCAGGTTCAAGATCTATAGATTCTTTATTTGAATTATGATGGTGACGCTCAAAATGGGCGTCATTGGTGTTCATTTCTTCTGCTTCAGGGCCATCAATGACATTGCGTGCCTGATCGAGTAGAGATTCCAGATCAGCTCGATAGACCGAGAGACCCTCGAGCGAAAGCTTGCGTCGAAGCGCGCGGGCCGTAAGGACAGCCTTGTCACGAAGCTTATCCCAGATGCCCAGGCCTGGTTGTATTTCGTCTCCGAACTCCGCGAGGGCAGCGAGATCACGCCGCATGAGGCTTACGACCTCCCTCAAACGCCTGACACGCTCCTCAGCCTCACGCACGGCCTCAGCGGCCCGAGCGATCTCCTCGGATTGGCAGTAGAGAGGGGATAGATCAAAACCGAAGGCCACGCGATCTTCGCCACGCTTGCGCACATACCGCTTCCCGTTAGGGCTATCGCGCCGGATGAGCAAGCCTGCGTCTACCAACCGGGCGAGGTGACGGCGCATCGTCGAGCAAGGCATGCCGTTCAGCCGCTCGCAGATCGCCTTGTTGGATGGGAAGACGACCATTTCGGTGTTCCCGCCAAGCGCATCGTCCGGAAAGAAGCTGAGAAGTCCCTGAAGAACGGTCAGATCGCGCTCGGAAACCCCAAAGGCTGCCTGCGCCTTGGACAATTCGCGCAAGAGCTCCCACTTGTTAACGGGCTTGCCGGGAATAGACGCTTCCGGCCGCTCGACCACACGAAGATGGGCGTGCGAGATAGGCCGCATAAACGGCGAAATCGGGGTGTACTCCATGATGCATTCACGAAGGCATAGAAAAGCTGTTCCGCGAATCACATATGACTTGCGGTTTGCGCGCTGGCCCATTACCTTGAAAGTGCGAAGATCAAAGTTGGGGTCTCGTGGAGCGCAAGCTTTGCGGGACCTTTTCTTTAGCCTGTAACGTGCCTCCTTTTTGTTGCTGCTCTGCCTCTCTTCATGTCTCGCGTCTCCAGCGATCATGAAGATCTTCGAGGACGTCCTGCGCGCGGGCATCAAGCCACTCCGCAAAGGCATCATCCACATCCGTCAGGTCCAAGCGAAGCGCCCGGCCAGATCTCTTGATGGCGCCCACGGGCGTGCCATCAATCACAAGGGCAGTGGTCTTTGATCTCGGCTTCTTGCCGAGCGCCCCGTTCTCCGATCCTTGGCCAACATTCTTTTTGACCTGCCGTGCAACGGCCTCAAAAGCCGCCACCGAAGGATCAACCTGAGTCTCCTCGTCGGCGTGTTCGCTCGCGGCTGCAGTTGCACGAACATCAACAGCAACTCGGCAAAGGTCATCGATACCGATCTGGTTATCGGCAAGTTCCTTCGCCATTGCCTCCCACCTGGGACGGCCGACACCATGAGCTGGTCCGATTGCCTGGGCCAAAGCCGTGCCGATCGCCTTGGCAACTGAGATCGACATCGATACTGCAGAACGAGTCACATTCAACACTTCGGCAATCTGCGCTTGGGAGCCAAAGCCACTATCGAGCAGTTCTTGGGCGAAAAGTGCGCGTTCGATGTAGCTTAGGTCACGTCTGCCGGTGTTTTCCGAAACTTGGGCGCGAAGCGCCGCCGTATCATCCATATTCGCAATGAGCGCGCGGACCTTGCTCACCTTGTCAGAGGCACGGATTGCCTCAAGACGCCTGCGGCCATAGACGAGCAGATAGCGGTTGCTCTCGGTGGGGTGGCGCCGAACGAGGATGGGGACCGTCTGCCCGTTTTGCTCTATCGACACGCGCAGATCGTGGACATCCTTGGGATCGAGGCGATCGGAATACCGCTCGTCTTCGATCTCGGCTGGATCTAGATCCCAAACATGATGCGCATCAACGGCATCACGCGCAGAGCGCAGCGCTCGATTGCTCGACATCATGCTTCCAGCCACAGGCGGCGTCCCCGCTGTTGCGAGACTGTCGAGCATGGACATGCGCTTCTTTTTGCTGTCGGTCATCAGCGCCCCCAAGTCTTTTGTATGAGCTGGGCGATCTCGTCATTGACCGCGTTCAAGCTTTCAATGGCCCGATCATAGGTCGTACGGGTAAAGGCGCTCCGCTCGACCTCGTAGAGCGTTTGCTTGGTCAGTCCCGCGTCAGATATCGCAGTCGATTTGAGCATGGGTGCGTTCAGGACCTTGTCGCCATACATCGTGCGCAAGAACGCAACGATTCGGTTCTGAGGCGCGTCTGTTGGCTCGTAGCGGGTCAACAGATATCGCATCCAGTCATGCGACATGTCGGCCCCACTGTCGGCGATGACGTCCATCAGGTCGGCCGTCATTCTGAGAAACTGGCTCATTGACATCACGTCGAGCATCTCGGGATGGATCGTCACGAGGACGCCCGTCGCGGCCGACAAAGCGGACATGGTCAGGAACCCAAGCTGCGGCGGGCAGTCGATCACGACGACGTCGTACTGCTCATCGACCTGTGCCAGTGCTTCCTTCACCCTGAAAAAGAACAAGCCGGCATTGCCCTTGGCAAGCGCCCGCGGTGTTTCGTGCTCGAACTCCATGAGTTCGAGATTACCGGGAATCAAATCTAGGTTCGGGATGTATGTCTTGCGGATAACCTCTGCGATCGGAACCGGGTCATCATAACGGATCGCATCATAGAGCGTGCCGCCATCCAGCAGGTCAAATTCAGGCTGAACCCCATGCAAGGCTGTCAGTGAGGCCTGCGGATCAAGGTCGATCGCTAGAACACGGTAACCTTTAAGGGCCAACCGTTGAGCGAGATGTGCAGACGAGGTCGTTTTCCCGCTGCCGCCCTTGAAATTCATCACGCCGATGATCTGAAGATGGTCACCTGCGCGGCGACCAGGCAAATAGTCGCCGGGCTTCCGAGCTGTTTTTTCCAACAGAACCCGCAGGTTCTGGATGTCTTCAGCCGAATAGTGCCTGCGGTTCCCCGAAGTGATCTCAGGCGAAGGCCCCTTGCCATCAAGATGCAGCTTTCTGAGGTATGAATCGTTGACACTCAGCAGCGCAGCGGCTTCCCCAGAGGTGAACTTGCGCATAGACTTGGATGCGTCAGGTGGGAAGAGGCTCTCGCGCTGCGAATGCAGTTGTGCCGCCAGCAACGCAGAGTGCTGACGGATCACGGCGTTCAGGTCTTCGTGGGTATCTGCTCTGCTCATCTGCCCTCACTCGTCCGCATCGTGTTCACGGATCGTGGCGTTTAGTCGCCCTTTTCCGTGACTATTGCCCGAGGGATCAGATTCGCGCAAGCTCTTTCTAAATCTGGTGTCATGCGCTGCGTGACGCACAAGAGCAGCTTGGGTTCGATGGCAAGCTTGCCCATGCAACCAGTTTGATATATATTCCAGCACGTATATCCACGCAGGGGGCCACGATGCAGGTCGCAAAATGGGGTAACTCGCTGGCCGTCCGCTTGCCCGCAGAGCTTGTCCGGGAACTTGGCCTCAAGGAAGGCGACCAGATCGATCTGGTCAAGGACGACGGCCAGGTCAGAGTCCGTCGCCTTGCTCGCGCGGACGAGGTGCTGACGGGTCTGCGCCGCTTCCGGGGCAAGCTGCCCGCTGCGGAACGCCTGAGCCGCGACGACGCGCATGAGCGCTGAATTCGCGGACACAAATGTCGTTCTTTACCTGCTCGACGAAGGCCTGAAGGCCGATCGAGCCGAGGCAATCCTGGGACAGGGGCCCCGGATCAGCGTTCAGGTCCTGAACGAGGCGCTGGTGAACTGCCGCCGCAAGGCTGGCCTCAGTTGGGAGGAAGCAGCGGCATTTCTCGAAGGCGTACGCGCCTTGTGTCCCGTCGAAGATCTAACTGTGCAGACCCATGACGTCGGCCGTGCCTTGGCGGAACGCTACGGCTTCTCAATCTACGATGCGATGATCGTGGCCAGCGCTTTGGTCGCGGGATGTACGACGCTGTGGAGCGAGGACATGCAGAATGGCCTGCTTGTGGAAAGCAGGCTGAGGATCGTGAACCCGTTCGCATGAACGGACAGCTTCTGAGCATGGCGCTGGCCGTAGCCTTGTAATCCTTCCATGGCGCAGAGGATTTGCAAGGTTGTTTGGCTACTCAAGCAGCCCCAGCCTCTCGGCCCGCTCCAACAGCATCTTTACCGACGAGGGCTGCCAGCTTGTCCGCCCGCGTGGCGTGCGCTCGCGCATCGCTTGCAGCCGGGTGCAGATCGCCTGAAGCGTGATGTCGGGATCCGCACCCTTGATGCCGGCGACGATGGCGGGCAGACGGTCGTCGGTTTCGCAGCGCCCGGCGCGGGCCAGCACCTCGGCAGGCAGGAAGCCGTCGCGAACATAGGCCTTCACAGCGCGCAAGAGACGGCTTTGGGTCCAGCGACGCGCGTCGGGCAGGGGGCCGTTGATGATGCGCACCACGTCTTCCCAAGCCAGGTCGGGGCGCAACCGGCGCACATGGGGCACCCAGTCCTGTGCCGTCTCGTTTAGCCGTTCCATGTAGCCGTCCTGCCGCGCCAGCCGCACCTTGCGAAGAGCGGCTGGGTCTTTGGCCCGCAGCCCAGGGTTCCCGCCCACGCGGCCCTTTGTGCGCGCGCTGGCGAGGCCGGCCTTGGTGCGTTCCCGGATCAGGGCGCGCTCAAATTCGGCCGCGGCGCCCAGAATCTGAAGCGTGAACTTGCCCTGCGGGCATCCGGTGTCGATCGGGTCCTGGATCGAGCGAAAGAACGCACCCTTGGCCTCCAGCCGCTCGATCACCTCCAGCAGATGCGACAGGGATCGCGCGAGGCGGTCGATGCGCACCACGACCAGCGTGTCGCCTTTGCCGATGCGCTCCAATACCCGCGCAAGCACAGGCCGCGCACGATTGCCGCCCGAGGCCTGTTCTTCATGGATCTCGGCGCAGCCCGCAGATTTCAGGGCCTGCGACTGGGGCAGGGGGGTCTGATCCTCGGTCGAGACCCGAGCATAACCTATCAGGGGCATCAAAACACGCTTTTTACAGTTTTCGGTATCGCTACTAAACGACCGTTTGTAAACGAATGCAATGGCGCTCTCTGTGGCCTTGCTCAACGGAAAACCCTTGGTTTCCATAGGCTGAGCGCGACTAGAGAGCCCTCGCCGACCATCACCCGCGCGTGCTATATANGCCTCAGACTGGGGCAGGGGGGTCTGATCCTCTGTGGATACGCGCGCATAGCCTATCAGGGGCATGAAAATCAGCCGTTTGCAATTTCATATACCGTTATTAAACGACCGTTTGTAAACGAATGCAATGGCGCTCTCTGTGGCCTTGCTCAACGGAAAACCCTTGGTTTCCATAGGCTGAGCGCGACTAGAGAGCCCTCGCCGACCATCACCCGCGCGTGCTATATAAGGAGCGCGGGCGTACTCTGACAAAACCCTTGGGTAACGTGCAGAATTCCAGTATTTTGCACATATGAAGCCTCAAGCGCCTGCGTTGCATGATGAATCGGACGTTCTCTTCCTCGACGCTGAGGAGGTGGAACAGTCGTCTGAGGACGATCTTTGGTTGTCGCGTTTAGTTCCCGATTTCAATTGAAGCAGTAAGCTGAAACTGAAGCGCTGGAATTTCACCTTAGCGCTTCACCAATGGGTCAAGAATCCTGAGCTTCACAGCCCTGCGGCTTTGGTCAGGTTCACCCGGAACCTGTCGCGCCTGCGCTGATAGCGCCGGGTCATCTCGGCCGACGCATGTCCGAGTTGCTTTTGAACATAGCGCTCATCAACCTCTGCCGACGAGGCGAGCCCGGCACGCAAGGAATGCCCCGAGAACATTGCCAACCGTTTGGCTTCCGGCAAATCGGATCTGATGCCACTCTTCATAACGGTTGCCTTGATCAGTCGCGCTATGTGCTTGTCGGAAAGGCGGGACTCGAGGGCACGCTTGCCGTCCCGCGAGGTGCGCACGAAGACCGGCCCAAAGTCGATCTTCGCAAAGTGTAGCCATTGCTCAAGCGCGTGGACGGGACAGGTCTGGCCGCTTGAGCCACGCCCGACCTCAACCTCGCGCCATCCGGTCTTGGCATTGAGGGTGAGCAGGGCGCCGCCGTCGAAGACCTCAACCCAGCCACCCGAGTCCGGCGTGTCGTCCTTGTTGACGTCGAGGCTGACAATCTCGGAACGCCGCAATCCGCCCGCATAGCCCAAGAGCAAGATTGCCCGATCCCGCAGCCCACGGAGGTCGAAGGGCAGGGAGGCAACCATCGCGAGGATGTCCTCGGCCAGGATTGCCTCCTTCTGGACCGGCGGACGCGCATGCCTGCGTTTGATCCCGGCCAGCACAGTCGCGATGTGACGGTTCTTGCGATCAAGGGTGACCCCGCGCTGCGCATAGGTCCACCCAAGCCCCGACAGGCGCCGTTCAATGGTTGAAACCGAGAGGGCAGGGGAGGGCCCCGACCCGGACGCCAGATCCGCAAGGTAGAGCCCGATCATCTCCGGAGAAGGGGGCAGGGTGTCTGCGCCCTTCATCCGGCACCAGCGCGCAAAATGCGCCCAGTCCTTCGTATAAGCCTTCAATGTATTTTCGGAAGCTGCGGCGCGCGCATAATCCCGCGCCGTATCGACCAAGCGATCTAGATTGCCGGAGCCAGCCACATGGGAGGGTAGAGCAATAGAAGTTTCTTCGTCGTTCATGGCTGGGCCTCTCTCTCGACGTTTGTGTTCTCTAGGCAAGCGCGATCACACTCAGATCGGTGATGACGCGCGCCGGCGGACCGAAGCCGCCGGTTATTGCTTACAGTCTCATGAATTCCGACTCGTCCAGTCTCATCAATACCGCTCCAGAATCTCATGAACCCCGGTTCGTTTTTCGGGGAAGTGCTTGAATCTCGTGAATTCCGGTCATCCGACAACAGATTTCTCGGGGTTTTCTGACATGGCGCTGAGCATATTCTTTTATGTCCGATAATGCAAACTTATCGGACATCCAACGAGCAAGGTCGCACGGATGCGCGTCTGCGGGTGATTTTCGACAACGGGACCGAGAGCAACATGCTGATGCGCTCGCTTCAGCGCGCGTTGAACAAGGACGACGCCGGACGGCGGATCACCGATCCTTCGGCAGGGCCACTTTTTTCCGATCAGACACTCGACGGTGATGAGGCGAGCGGGATCATTTATGTTCTTCGCAGCAAATCCGATCATCCACTCGTCACGGCAAACCGGGAACTCGTGCATAAGATCGGCGTCACCAATATGAGCGTTGATAAGCGGATTGCTGGCGCGCACTTGCAGCCGACGTTTCTGATGGCGAACGTCGAGGTGGTTGCGACTTATGAACTCTACAACATCAACCGAACAAAACTGGAGAACCTGATCCATCGCATTTTCGAACCCGCACGGCTCGAGATCGAAATCATGGATCGCTTTGGAAGGCCTGTGGTCCCACGAGAATGGTTCCTCGTACCCATCTTCGTCATCAACGACGCTGTTGAAAAGATCAGGGATGGCACAATAACGAGCTATCGCTATGATCCCCGCGCTGCCGAACTCAAACGGATTTCGGGGGAGATGCCGCAATAGATGCTGCGTGACACTCTATGGCACCTCGACCAGCGGGATGCATGGATCGGAGAAGGATTGCGCTTGAACTCGCGGAATATGGTCGAGCGCCATCACGTTCACCGGCACCCCAGCGTACCGCCAACCTTCTATCTTGCGCCTTTTGTTTTCTAACAAGAGTCGCAGTCGGGGGTAGCGCGCACCCGCGTACATGATAGATTCGCATAATGAAGTTTATGTTATTTAATCCGGCTAATACCTACCTTCGCTTATGGATTTGACAAGGCGCACGTCTCAGAGAAAGCGTAATTTCGCTGCGCATGCGTGTACGGATGCTTAAGCGCGCGTTGCGGCCTTTCAAGATGAATTGCTGACCTTCATTGGTAATGGTCTTGATCCGGTAAGAGAGTCTGCTAATCGTTCCGACTTCGAGCCATAATCCAAACTTCTGTCCCATAGCTGACCGCCACGCCATGTGAAGTGGCGATCAAAGCAAGTGACTTAGGTGGTTAGACCTACGAATGGCGCTCAAACACAATGGTCTCTCCACCATGCAGTACAAGTAGCGTTTCGAAAGCATCGCGCTGGTCCCCCATCTCCATGCCGGGCGAGCCGATCGGCATTCCGGGAACGGTCAGGCCAACGGCATCTGGACGCTCAGCCAACAGGCGTTGGATGTCAGCCGCCGGGACATGGCCCTCGATGACGTACCCTTCTATGAACCCTGTGTGACAGGAGCTAAGCTCGGGTGTTATCCCTGCATTGTCCTTGGCGGCCCACAAGGCATCTTGCGTGATGTCTTGCGCATCGACGTTAATCCCGGCGGATTCAACGTGGGCGATCCATGCCGAGCAGCATCCGCAAGTCGGGGATTTGAGCACTTTCATGCTTGGCGTTGCGGCAAAGACCGGACCAGCGGCAAGTGCTGAGCCAGCGGCGATCATTAGGAAGTTTCTACGGTTCATTGGATTTCTCCTTTAGTGTTTTATTCTGGCGCTAATCGGTTCAAGCCACGCGCAGCCATGTCATCATTCCGCCTGCAGAATGCTCCAGCATGTGGCAATGCAAAAGCCAATCTCCGGGATTGTCGGCAACAAAGGCGATCTGCGCGGTCTCGCCTCGGTCTATAAGAAGCGTGTCACGCAGCGGACCTGCCGTCCCATTCGTGGCGATCTGGCGGAAGTGATGACCATGAAGATGCATCGCGTGGGGCCAGGCCGTATCGTTGGTGATGTCGATCCAAACGGTTTCGCCCCGATCAGCCGCAACCAAAGGCTCATCCGGCATGTCGGCCATGCCGTTGAAGGCCCAGACTTTACCGGCGCCGGCCATCTCGCGCATGCCCATCATCTGTCCGCCCATCATGGCACCACCCATACGTCCCATGGCCCCGCCTTCCATCAGAAGGGCTGCCCTTCTGGCAGTCTCCAAAGGGCCAAGCTGCGGCACCGGGTTGGGTGGCAGGGGTGACGGAGCGTCCAGACGTTCGGATCGGGCAACCGCTGTGACGTCAAATGTCGCGATTGCATAACCGCCGTCACGCTCAAAGCTGATAAGGAAAGCTTCCTCGCCAACGCTCGCCGTCACGTCAACAATGATATCCGCCCGTTGCGCCGGCGCCAGTGTCAGGCGATCCAACGGTTGTGGCGCATCAAGCGGCATGCCGTCCAGAGCAACAATCCATCCGGCAAAACCTTGAGCCTCAAGCGAGAAAATCCGCGCATTTGCGGTGTTCACAAGACGCAAACGATGACGACTGTGCTGCTGAACAGGTTTCCGCCAGTCGCCCAATCCGTTCACAGTGATCCAGTTCCCAATCCGACCGGCATGCGCCCAATCGTGCATATCACCGAAACCGCCCGCGATCTGGGCATCCTCCGCGAGACGCCAGTCATCAATTAAAAGCACCTCATCGTTATCGACTTCGGGGCCTCCCTCGGCCTCTTCGACGACCAGCGCCCCGGATAGCCCCCGCGCCATCTGCTCATAAGACCGATTGTGGGGATGATACCAATAAGTTCCGGCATCTGGCACAACGAAGTCATAGAGAAATGTCGCTCCAGGTTCGACGACGTCTTGTGTCAGACCGGGGACGCCATCCATCGCGTTGTCGATGCGGATCCCATGCCAGTGGATGGTGCTCGGCTGCGGGAGTTCATTTTGAAATCGGCGCGTCATTCGGGCGCCTTGCGGCAGCCTGATCATAGGACCCGGAACCGCTCCGTTGTAGCCCCACACCTGTGTTTCAGGGTAGTTCGCGGGCGCAAGTTGAAGCACGCCTTCACGCGCGATCAGGTCTGGCGGCGTTCCAGCCTGTAGAGCTGTCGAACGAAAGCCAGTTGCCGCCAATGCCGCAACCATCCCACCTCCAAACCTCCGACGTGTGATCGTTTTCATAAGAAACCCCCTCTGTTCGTTTCTGTGGTCTGACCGCTGGCGGCCGCACTACCGATTTGGTTTGTCGCTTCGGGCGCGCTGATCGTGGTCAAGATTGCTGTTGTCATAAGGATCAATGCCACAAGCACCGATTCCATTTGAATGCTCCGACGCAGATGCGCGCTGGCACCCGGCTCTTGCCGAAGCAAGGCAGGCGTCAGGCGCAACTTGTTCCATGCGGCAAAGCCAATGATGCCGAGAAAAACGCCCAGCTTGATTGCAAAAAACTGCCCGTAGGAGGTAAAAAACGCATCTAGTACGTTGCCAGTTAGCAGCCATAGGGTAACTCCCCCCGCCAAGGTCAACGCACCAACGACCCAGATGGCAATCCGGCCAAAATCGTGGCTGACCTGCCCGGCGACACTGGCCGTGTCCGCCCCCGAAAGGCGGTAGAGCGGCGTGAAGGCCCCAATCCAGAACGCCAAGCCCAGGATATGGAGCGAGATGAGTGCGGCAAGCAAAAAGCGTGGTTCTTCCAGCGCATGGCCGCGAAATACGAAAGATGCCGCCACGACAAGGACACCGAAGACCGCGAGCGGTCGCCCGAGACGTGCGGGCAGCAGGATCGCACAAATCAAGGCCAGTCCGACAAGCCGCAAAGCGATGCTGGAGCCCAGGGGGCTTTCCGAAACCATCGTCAGCATCATCGGATCAGCTGCGCCTTGCCATGTGCCGCCCATCAGAAAACTCGCACGCAGCGGAAGTCGCATTAGGGACAAAAGAGCTGCCCCAATGGCGCAGAGGACCGACAACCGGCGAAGCGCTTGCACTTCGGGTGCGGGAAGACGGCGGAGCGTAAGCATACTCAATATGCTGCCCATCGCGATCAAGGCCGTCGCGTAGACAAGCGCCTTTACACAAATGGACAGCCAAGTGAGCAAATCAGCCGAAGCGAGGGCGCTCAGCATCGGGTCTCAATTCGAGATTTCAAAACTGAACGTTCCCTGCATTGGATGACCATCGGCTGCCAATCCTCGCCAGTCGACCTTGTATTGCCCAGCCGGCAGCGCGGGCGGCGCGGCACTGAATTCACTGACAGGCTGCATATTGTCGCTGCGCGTCACATCATGCGCAGCCCCGTCCTGATCGGTGAGAGAGATCAGAGTGACGCGCATTGGCATGTCAAAGCGCATTGAAATTGTCGGTGGAGATGTCTCCAGAACAGCCCCATCTGTAGGCTCTGTTGCCTCTTTCTTCGAATGCGCATCTGCGCTTGGAAGTGCGAACGCCAGTGAAAGTGCTGCGATCACGGCAAGGTAAATGGCAGGTTTCATATTTTTCTCCTGAGCCCCGGGTTCGAAAAACGCTGACCGGAAACAAGGTCTCCGGCCAGCCGTCGCCGCCTTATTCAGGCATCATCGCGCCAATTGCATACATGCCGTCGTCGCCCTTGATCAGCATCAGCGTGACGGAATCTCCGGCCGCAATTTCGCCCATCATTTCCGCGTCGGGCATCATCGCCAAATCCATCGTCATGGCGGGCCAGCCGATTTCAGGGATGGGTTCGTGACTAACATTGGCAGTGCCTTCGCCGATGGAATTCACCACCGCCCTGGTATGCACAGCACCTTCCATCATTTCGTCACTCATCGGCATGTTCGAATGGTCCATGTCCGAGTGGTTCATGTCCGAGTGGTTCATTTGCGCAAACGCCAGTGGCGCGCTCAGAACGAGAACAGAGAGGGCAAGAGAGAGAGTTTTCATCGGTAGTCCTTTCAGGTTGGGGTGATTGGCAGGTCCTATTCTGCCGGTACAGGTGCTGCGGCGTCTTGAGCTGGTTGCAGCAATTCTTTGTTGACCCGTTTGAGGGCCAGCCTTTTCCAGATCACGAAGATCGACGGAATGACAAAGAGCGTCAGAAGGGTCGCGGTCGCCATGCCACCGATCATCGGAGCCGCAATCCGCTGCATGATCTCGGAACCAGTTCCGGTGCCGTACATGATCGGAATGAGTGCTGCGAAGATCGTTGCAACTGTCATGACTTTGGGACGGACGCGCAGGAGCGCGCCTTCAAAAACAACCTCTTCCACATCTAGCGAGGTCATTTCGCGCCGCTCAGTCGCGGCTTCTTTCTTGCGTTTTTCCCATGCCAGATTGAGATACAGCAGCATCACGATGGCCGTTTCGACCGCCACGCCAGCCAGCGCGATAAAGCCCACCAGAACCGCAACCGAGATATCAAAGCTGAGATACCACAAGAACCAGACGCCTCCGGCCAAGGCGACGGGTAACGCGGCAAGAATAATCCCCACTTCGATCACCCGATTGAAGGCCATGAACAGCATCAGGGTGATAATTAGAAGTGTTGCCGGGGCTACGAGCTTGAGCCGTTCCTGCATGCGTTCGATATATTCGTACTGGCCGGACCATGTTATCGAATAACCCGTTGGCAGTGTGACCTGATCGGCGACAAGCGCACGGGCTTCATTTACATATCCCCCCAGATCACGCCCCGCGATGTCGATAAAGACAAAGCCTGTGCGTCGGGCGTTCTCAGAGCGGATCATGGCAGGTCCATCGACAACCTTGATTTCGGCAAGGCTGCCGAGCGGAATGTGCGCTCCCGATGGGGTTACCACGGGCAGATCGCGCAACCGTTCGGGGCTGTTGCGCCATTCTTGGGGGTAACGCAGATTAATGGGGAAACGCTCCAGCCCTTCGACCGACTCCGACACCTGCATGCCGCCGATGGCAGTCTGCACAACATCCTGAATGTCGCGGACAGACATCATGTAGCGGGCAGCGGCATCGCGATCGACGTTGATCTCAACAAAACGCCCGCCAATGGGGCGTTCAGCGTAGGCCGATGCCGTACCATCAATGTCGGCCACCACGCGCTCTACCTCGATCCCGATCTGTTCGATCACACTGAGGTCTGCGCCGGATATCTTGACGCCCACGGGTGTCTTTATGCCGGTCGCCAGCATGTCGATCCGGTTCTTGATCGGTTGAATCCAGACATTGGTAACGCCGGGGATCTGTACCACACGATCAAGCTCGTTGCGGATCATCTCCATCGTCATGCCGGGGCGCCACTCGTCCTCGGGTCTGAGCTGAATGGTGGTCTCGATCATCGTCAACGGCGCGGGATCGGTGGCGGTGTCCGCCCGGCCCAGCTTGCCATGCACGGTCAGAACCTCGGGCACCGTCGCAATCAGGCGGTCCGTCTGTTGCAAGACCTCGCGCGCCTTGCCGATAGACACACCGGGATAGAGCGATGGCATATAGAGGAAATCGCCCTCGTTCAGTTCGGGCATGAATTCGGTTCCGATACGCTGAAGCGGCCACATCATCGAGGCGACAAGTGCGCCCGCCAGCAGCGTCGTGGCCCATGGCCACGCCACGGCGGCGTCCAAAAACGGGCGGTAAATCCAGATCACGATCCGGTTCAGCGGGTTCTTTCGTTCAGGCAGAATGCGCCCGCGCACGAAGTATCCCATCAACACCGGCACCAGCGTGATCGACAGGATCGCAGCGGCGGCCATTGCGTAGGTCTTGGTGAAGGCAAGCGGTTTGAAGAGCCGCCCTTCCTGGCTTTCCAACACGAACACCGGCAGGAAGCTGACCGTGATGATCGCAAGCGAATAGAATAGGGCGGGCCCAACCTCTGAGGCACATTCACTGACGATGCGCCAACGATTTTCGTTCGTCAGTTTCTCCTTTTCGATCCGCCGGTGCATCGCCTCGATCATGACGATCGCGGCGTCCACCATGGCGCCGATGGCAATGGCAATGCCGCCCAGCGACATGATATTGGCGTTCACCCCTTGCAGCTTCATGATGATAAAGGCCGCAAAGATGCCAAGCGGGAGCGACAGCAGGATCACCAACGATGACCGGATGTGCAAAAGGAAAGCCGCACAGACCAAAATGACGACGATGAATTCCTCGGTCAGTTTCTTTTGCAGGTTCTCGATTGCGCGCTCGATCACGCCTGCGCGGTTGTAGGTGGTGACGATCTCGACCCCTTCGGGCAGGCTGGAGCGTAGCTCTTCGATGCGGGTTTCCACGGCCTTGATCGTGGCCAGCGCATTGCCGCCCCAGCGCAGGATCACCACGCCGCCGACGGCGTCACCCTCGCCGTTGAACTCGCCCACACCACGTCGCATTTCAGGACCAAGGCGAATGTCGGCGACATCGGCCAAAGTGATTGCCGCACCGCGCGCATTCACCATCAACGGCGCCTTGGCCAGATCGGCCAGTTCATCGACGTAGCCCGTGGAGCGGACCATGAATTCGGCCTCGCCCATCTCGATCACGCTACCGCCTGTCTCGCGGTTGGCGCCCTGAATGGCGTTGCGGATCTGGGCAAGTGTCACGTCATAGGCGCGCAGCTTGTTGGGATCGACGACGACTTGGTATTGCTTGACCATGCCACCGATGGTGGCGACCTCGGACACGCCGTCGACAGTTTGCAGCTCGTACTTCAGGAACCAGTCCTGAAGCGTGCGCAACTCGGCCAGATCATGGCCACCGGTGCGGTCGATGAGCGCGTATTGGTAGATCCAACCCACGCCCGTCGCATCCGGTCCAAGCTGGGGTGAGACACCCTCGGGCAGATCGGCAGCGATCTGGCCAAGGTATTCCAAAACCCGCGTGCGCGCCCAATAAAGATCGGTTCCGTCCTCGAAAACCACATAGACATAGCTGTCGCCGAAGAATGAAAACCCGCGCACGTCGCTCGCCCCCGGCACGGCAAGCATGGCAGTTGCAATCGGATAGGTGATCTGGTCTTCGACCACCTGCGGCGCCTGCCCCGGATAGGGCGTTTTGACGATCACCTGCACATCCGACAGGTCCGGAATGGCGTCGACGGGGGTTTCCCGGATCGCCCAGATGCCTGCAACGGCGATCATGACCGCGAGGGCCAGAATGATCACGCGATTCGCGATCGAAGCGCGAATGATGGCCGGGATCATTGGATCACCTCGGGTGCCGCAGCCACGCCAACAAGCGTCAATGAGAAGTCCGCGTTGCGCTTGAGCAGAAGCGTAACCTCATCTCCCTCCGGCAGGCGCGAGACATCAACTGACGGATCAATGGCGAAGTCCATCGTCATCCCCGGCATCCCGATCTCCATCATCGGGCCGTGGGTGATGTTGGCCATACCCGCCGCTGCATCAAGGGCGTTGATCGTGCCTGACACTTCCATCGGCGGGACAATCGGTTCGGCCGAGGCAAGGATCATTGTCATGCCATCCGGGCGGGCGAAGGTCAGGGTCATCTCCTGCCCGGTGATCAACGCCCCAGGATCAAGCCCCGCGTCCATGGCGAAGCCCATGGTCATGCCGGGCATCCCGATCTCGACAATTGGTCCGTGCGCGATGGTGGCCATGCGGGTCTCTTGATCAACGCTCTCGATGGTTCCAGACACCACAATCGGCGGGACCGCGGCATCTTCTGTTGCCGCTTCCACCGGTTCGGGTGTGCTCATCTGGTTTTTGCTCATCATCCCGTCGCCGCGCACTGCGACGATTGTGAAGAGCCCATCCTCCCCTTTGGACAGATCGAACTCGACGGGCTCATCGAGCGGCACCTCTGCCACGTCGAACCCTGCGACTGGCATGTCCATCTGCATGGAAGGCCACCCCAATTCCGGGATCGGATCATGAGATAGCGTCAGTTTGCCATCCGCCGTGACGGCCATGACAGTTCCTGTGCCTGTTGCGGCAATGCCATCATCGCTGCCAAGCTCGATCAGGCTGAGCAACCCGTCCGCACCGCGTGCCGCGCGGAACGCCACCTGCTGACCCGGTTCCAACCGACCCAGCGGAATATCGGCGCGCAGCGGAAAATCCGATGTCATCGCAGGCCAATCCAGCGCGTCTAGTGCCGCATGTCTGATCGTGGCGCTGCGGTTATCGATGTCGAGCGCAATCAACTCGCCCGTCCCGCGCGCGGGAGCCTCATCAGTCGGTGCCATGCGCATCAGACCGGCGCTCAACGCGCTCTCGCTGTCGATCAGAAACTGAGCGGAGGCCACGACTTCTTCACCGGGTGCCAGGCCCTGAACAACTTCCGTCCGGCCGCCCCCGCCGAAATTGTCCCGCAAGCCCGTTGTGATCAGGCGGGGCTTAAACGTGCCCTCTCCGGTTTTCAAAATGACGCGTTCGGCAGCGCCTGTGCGAATGATCGCCTCGGTCGGAACCGTCAGCGCCATGCGGGTCTCGTTCGGGATCAAGCTGACATTGCCGAACATGTTGGGCCTGAGCAGCCCTTCGGAATTGTCGAACCGCAGGCGCACGGGCAGCGTGCGGGTCTCGGCATCAAGCTCGGGATAGACGTAATCGACCACGCCCTCGAAGGTGCGTCCGTGCAAGTGCTCGAACCGCGCGACCGCGCGCATATCATCCGTCATGCGCGCGATGTCTCGTTCGAAGACATCGACGATCAGCCAGACGGCACTGAGGTCGGTCAAAGAGACGGCGCGAACACCAGGTTGCAGGAACATCCCATCTGCTGCCTCGAGGGAGATGACCACCCCGTCCTGCGGGGCCAAAACCTCAATGTTACGCGCAAGCACACCTTCGGCTTCGATCCGGGCGATCTGGTCGTCCGACATGCCGAGGCTCCGCAAACTGCTGCGGGCGGCTTCGAGGATGCGGGGGTCGCCATCTTCAACCGCGCGCACCAGATCGCTGCTGGCAGAGCCGATCTGGGGCGAGAACATTTCGAAAAGGACGTCGCCCTTGCGCACCGGATCACCGACGGCGCGGACGTTCAACGCCTCGATCCAGCCCTCGACGCGGGTGTGCACATGGCTTGTCAGGTGTTCGTCATAGCCCACAAAACCCACCGTCTCGATCCGCTGCGAAATCTCGGCGGTCTGCGCAATCGCGGTGCGGACACCGATCGCATTGATCTCGGCCGCTGACAGCGTCACCTCGGACGGATCGCCGGAGGGCTCCTCACCTGCAAAGACTGGCACCAAATCCATTCCCATGGGGGATTTGCCGGGACCCGGCTGCCGGAAATTGGCATCCATCGGAGCAACCCAATAGAGGATTTCTGGCCCCGTCGACCCGGCCATGTCCGAAGGATTGAAGTACAGTCTTTCCAGATAGATGCCACCAGCAACCCCGGCGGCAAGCGCCAGAATGCTCAGGGCTGAATATCGTCCACGCATTGTTGCCTCGACCCCAGTTCCGACAACGGAACTGTTTCTAATCAATTGCAGTCGCGCAGTCGCAGGATGCGGCCACGGTTCGGAAATCAATCAGAGGTTTCTTGGGGGTCGATCTTTTGAGGAGCTGACGCTGGAAGTCATAAGCCTGCCGCAATCCAGCAATGTGGCATCGGGCAAAAGCATGCCCGCAGCGAGGATTTCCGATGACGGGAACGTCATGTGAAAGCAGCACATTGAAAGCACGCAGTGCGCACACTTCTCCTGTGACACACCATTTTCTTGGGCGGTTTCGGCAGTGTACGCCATCTTTGCCAAGTGCATCGGACAGTCACTCTCTGCACCCGACATGACTTGGTGGTGCGCCTGACTATCGAACATAGAGGCAGCGGCATGTGCAGAAGGCGATATGAGCTGAAAAACGAACACCAAGATCAGGAGCAAAAGCCCCATCGGTCGCAAAACCGACCCGATCCCGAATCTTTCATTCAGCCATGTCATGCAGAGGTCATCCAGTGTTCACGACCGAAATGCAAGTCAGATCAGCGTGAACGGGCTGATCAGCGAAGATCTGCGAACGCCAAGGCCTTGCAAATAAAAGCTGATTGATCGTTCACACGAAACGCTTTCAAGGTCTGCCGCATCCAACTTGTCATCGATTTCCTTTTTTGTTTGGAACCTTCCACCGTAGGAATGTTGTTTGTTTTCAAAGGCTGCAATTTGGAGAATGACAATGAGTTACTCGCGATTTCTAGCAATGATCGTCACATCGACGGTCGTAATGTTCGGGTTAATGTATCTGAATACATACGCGTTGGGACACATCCAGTTCAGCGAAACACGGACGTATATGGCGCTTTATATGGGTGCGGTGATGGCAGTCATAATGCTGCTTTTCATGTGGGGCATGTATAAAAAGAAAGCGTTCAACTACGCCATCATCGGATCGAGCGTGGTTGTCTTTGCCGTATCGCTCTTCTTACTGCGATCACAGACAACCGTTCAGGATGTGTCTTGGATGCGGGCGATGATTCCGCACCACTCCATTGCGATCTTGACCAGTGAGCGCGCGGAAATCTCTGACCCACGAGTGCAGCGACTTGCCCAAGACATCGTTGAAGCGCAACGCCTCGAGATTGCGGAAATGAATGCCTTGATCGCTGACCTTCAGGGAGGACCGCCCGCGACGCCGGAAATAGATGGGCGATAAGGCGGCCTTGACCTTCCAGTCACTGGAAGGACTATGTTGCGTCTATGGAGGACCTGAGAATGTCGGAGACAGCACTCGCAGAGAAAATCATCACGCGCGATCCCGTATGCGGAATGACAGTCGACGCGGACGCGGACAAACCGCGTCTGGAGCATGATGGGCATGTCTATCATTTCTGCCACGACGGATGCAGGGACAAGTTCGTCAAAGATCCCGAGGCGTATATCGAGGCGACCGATCCCGTTTGTGGGATGACCGTCACGCGGGCGACAGCGCAGTTTCTGTCAAAACATGCGGGTGATCGTTTCTATTTCTGCTCGGAACGCTGCCAGCACAAGTTCGATGAAGCTCCCAACGACTATCTGGGGGATCGTGCCGAGAGTGAGCCGATGCCGGAAGGCACCATGTACACCTGCCCGATGGACCCTCAGATAGTTCAGGAAGGCCCGGGTGACTGTCCGATATGCGGCATGGCACTCGAGCCGATGATGCCCACAGCTGATGCAGGACCAAACCCCGAATTGGTCGACTTTCGACGCAGGCTCTGGATCGGAGGACCATTGGCGCTGGCCGTCCTGGCGCTTGAAATGGGCGGGATGATCGGCATTCCGTGGGCTGGGTGGTTCGGCGCTGAAACCGTCCGCTGGCTTCAGTTCCTGCTCGCTTCACCGGTTGTCCTCTGGATCGCGCTCCCATTCTTCAAGCGTGGCTGGTCGTCGATCGTGACCGGCAATCTCAACATGTGGACGCTGATCGCGATTGGCACAGGGGCCGCCTATGTCTTCAGTATCGTTTCTCTCCTTGCACCGGGTATTTTCCCGGCCAATCTATCCGGCGATCACGGTCCGCCTCTCTACTTCGAGGCTGCGGCAGTGATCCTTATCCTTGTCTTGGTCGGGCAGGTGATGGAGTTGACGGCCAGAGAACGGACCGGTGACGCGATCCGCGCACTCATGGATTTGGCTCCCAAGACGGCGCGACGCGTAACGGATGCTGGCGACGAAGATGTAGCACTTGATGACGTGGTCACAGGCGACAAGCTACGGGTGCGGCCCGGTGAAGCTGTGCCCGTGGATGGTATTGTACACGAAGGCCGATCATCAGTTGATGAAAGCATGCTCACCGGGGAACCTGTGCCGGTCGAGAAGGCTGCGGGAGACGCGGTCACGGGCGGTACCCTGAACAAGACCGGCTCGTTCGTGATGACAGCGGAGGCCGTTGGCAGCGATACGGTGCTTTCAAGGATCGTTGCGATGGTTGCGAGTGCTCAGCGTTCGCGCGCGCCGATCCAGGCGATGGCAGACCGAGTGGCAGGCTACTTCGTGCCGATCGTCATCGGCATTGCAGTGCTGGCCTTCGTTGTGTGGATGGTCTTCGGCCCAACACCAGCACTTGGCTATGCAGTTGTCGCTGCCGTCAGCGTTCTGATCATCGCTTGCCCCTGTGCCCTCGGGCTAGCCACACCGATGTCGATTATGGTGGCAACTGGACGGGGCGCTCAGGCAGGTGTCCTGATCCGAGACGCAGAGGCGCTGGAACGATTTGCAAAGGTTGATGTTCTCGTGCTCGACAAGACAGGCACGTTGACGGAAGGAAAGCCGACTCTGACAGATGTTGTCGCCTTGGGCGATCAGACAGAGGAAGAGGTGTTGGGTTATGCAGCGGCTCTTGAACGCGGATCAGAGCACCCTCTTGCCGAGGCTATCCTGAAAGGCGCTGAGGACCGCGGGGCCAATAAGCTGGACCTTGCGGATTTCAGTGCGGTCACTGGCAAAGGTGTCCGCGGCAGAATTGACGAAACCGAAGTCGCCCTTGGCAATACGGCACTGATGGAAGACCTTCGGGTCGACATCTCTGCTGTCAAAGACCAACTGGCTGCCTTTCAGAACAGCGGAAAAACCGCCATGCTCCTGGCTGCAGACGCTAAACTTGCCGGAATTGTCGCAGTTGCCGATCGGATCAAAGACACGACACCTGCGGCCATTCGTGATCTGCATGCGGCCGGTCTCAAGATCATCATGGCGACCGGAGACAGCCAAGGCACTGCCGACGCCGTCGCACGAGACCTCTCGATAGACGAAGTGCGTGCCGATGTCTCGCCCGCAGACAAGGCGGATCTGATCTCGGAACTGAAAGCGAAGGGATATTCGGTTGCCATGGCTGGGGATGGCGTGAACGACGCGCCCGCCCTTGCGGCGGCGGATGTCGGCATCGCAATGGGCACAGGCGCGGATGTTGCGGTGGAGAGCGCTGGCGTCACCCTGCTGAAGGGCGACCTCGGCGGCATCGTGCGTGCGCGGGTTCTGGCGCAAGCCACGATGCGCAATATCCGCCAGAACCTGTTTTTCGCTTTCATCTACAACACGGCGGGCGTCCCGATTGCAGCGGGCATCCTGTTCCCAGTTTTTGGCGTGCTTCTGTCACCCATGATTGCTGCGGCGGCAATGAGCCTGTCGTCGGTATCCGTGATCGGCAACTCGCTGAGACTGCGGGGTATCAAATTATGAAGCTGGTCGTCTCAATCGGAATCGCGACTGCACTGGCGGGTATGGTTGCATTCTTTTTCTTTGACGCAGGTCCGAAGACCTCTGTCACCAGTGGAGACTATCTGCCGAACCTTGCGCGCGGTGAAGCGGTCTATGCGGAGGCATGTGCTTCATGTCATGGCGCAAATCTAGAAGGGCAACCGAATTGGAAATCGCCGGGACCAGATGGACGTCTACCTGCACCACCGCATGACGAAACCGGTCACACATGGCACCATCCAGATCGATTGCTGCTTCAAATCACCGCTTTGGGCACTGCAGCCGTGGTCGGAAATGGATATGAAAGCAACATGCCTGGTTTTGGCGAAATGTACTCAGAAGATGAGCTTCAAGACGTGCTGGCATGGATCAAAACCCAATGGCCCGATCGTGAGCGCGGCCACCAAGCGCAAGTCACCGCGCAGGACAGCAAAAGCAATTGACGTGCGTTGACCGCCAGAATCGTATTGCAAGACTAAGCCGCTATGAGACAAGGCGCACACGCCCGCGTGCCGGCCTGATCACCCGCCCTTGTTTCTCAAGTCTGGCGAGTGCCCTGTAAAGTGCCGGTGCAGTCACATCCAAATCCTGCGCCAATGAAAGAAGCGGAACGTCTTCGGGCAAATCATCATTCTCATCCACCACCTCAATAAGCCTCGCGATAATGCCCTCGGTCAAAGGCTTGGTTGCCCTCAGTTCGAGCAATCGCCGGGACTGCATCAGCGACTTTGACAAATAAGCAGCAAAGCGCTGTGCGAGGTCAGGTGACGTCGCCAAAGCATCCAGAACGGCCTTCCGAGGCAATAGATCGACTGCGGCTGGTGCGCGTGCGACAGCGTCGCAATGGCAGGATTCAGCAAAAAGGGATGCTTCAGCGAAGGTTTCGCCCTGCCCTGCCGCGTGAATGCGTATCGAACGCCCCGTCTCGGACCACCTGACCAGATCAATCCGGCCTTCATGCACCTTCATGAAACCCGGGCTCGTTTCTCCTTGGCGAAATAGGACTTCACCAGCGTTCAGCATCACCCGCCTTGCTTTGGCCGGTGCGCAATTATGGTTCAGTTCAGCAAAAAAATCGACAGTCGACATGACCATAATCATATTCGCATAGAGCGCTCGACGCTACCTATCATCCCAACCAAGAAAGGAAACTCCTGTGAAAGTTCTTTACCTCCCTTGCCTTATCCTGACTTGGACGCTTGCGACGGCGAGTACGACGTCAGCCCAGCACAGTGATCATCAAAATCATGGAAGCATGCATTCGACCACGACCATGCCAACGGAACCGGGCGATGCCTCTTTTGCCGCAATTAGCGAGATTGTGAAAATATTGGCGCAAGACCCGGACACCGATTGGGAGCGCGTTGATATCGACGCCTTGCGCGTTCACTTGGTCGACATGACCCAGCTAATTCTGGGCGCGAGCGTTGAAACGGAAGAGATACCGAATGGCCTTCGAATGACAATATCGCAGTCGGGCCGTCCGGGGGAAGCCGCATCCCGCATGGTCCCCGCGCATGGTCCCGTGCTTGCGAGTGAAACCGGTTGGTCATCGACTGTCGTTTCCAAGGCCCCATCGGAAGGTTTCTTCGTAGAACCACGCTAAGGGGGAACTTTCAGAGAACATCTTCACGTTCCCCAGTCTCTGGCTGGCCTGATGTTCAGCGGTCGCGCAATTTTGCGGTCAGCGGCTCT
>NZ_LR701541.1:0-2755 GCF_902498815.1 Roseovarius sp. EC-HK134 | reverse complement strand
CGTTCTCGGCCTTTGCGTCCAGCGCGGATTTCTCCAGTCGATCCCTTCCAGAAGATAGCCAAGCTGGGCGGATGATATCGCCACCGCCGTGCCGCCCTGGCTCACAGGCCAAATGAACTTACCTGCCGTAAGCGCCCCGTTGATACCGCAGGTTATGCGGCTTGACTGTCCGTCACAGATACCAGTGGTGCCCAATGCCAGGGCAGCAGTTCATCCAGCCGGTTGATCTTGTGATCATGGATGCGGTCGAGGATGTCAGCGAGATATGCCAGCGGGTCGAGGCCGTTAAGTTTAGCGGTCTCGATGATGGTCATTGCGCGGGACAGGGTTTCCGCACCGGTGTCGGCCCCTGCGAATAACCAATTCTTCCGTCCTATTCCAATCGGGCGCAGGGCGCGCTCAGCGGGGTTGTTGTCAATGGCCACGCGACCGTCGGTCAGGAACAGGCTGAAGGCCTCCTGCCGACTGATGCCATAGCGGAAGGCCTTGGCCAGATCGCTTTTGCCTGGAATGCGCAGGAGTTGCTGTTCGGACCAGGCAAAGAAGGCTTCGACCTTTGGTCGGCTCAGCTTTTGCCGCGCCGCATGGCGGACGTCAGCGGGCTGACCGTTGATGTCGCGCTCGATGTCGTAGAACTTGCCGATCCGGTCGAGCGCCTCGCGGGCGATCTCGGACTTCGTAGAGGTCCAGAAGTCATGGAAGTCGCGTCGTAGGTGGGCCCAACAGGCCGCCTCGCTCAAACGGGCTGTGCCATCGGGTTCAGGCGCGTAGAGCTTGGCATAGCCCTTGTAACCATCGGCCTGGAGGATGCCGCGGGCGTTGGCCAGATGGCCGAGAACATGCTCTTCCTTCCAGTCTGGCGCAAAGCGATAGACAGCACCCGGTGGCGATGCCCCCGCCCAAGGGCGTTGATCGCGCACATAGGCCCAGATCCGGCCTTGCCTAACACCTTTGCCAAGCCCCTTGTCGCGCAATGACCGGTCCAGCACCCGGATCGGCGTGTCATCTGCGTGCAACAGGTCGCTGGCCATGATGTCAGCCTCGATCCGTTCGATCAGCGGCGACAGGGTCTTCATGGCGCGGCCACACCAACCAACCAGCGTGCTTTCGGGGATGTCTGCCCCCATACGCGCGAAGATCTCGTGCTGACGATACAAAGGCAGGTGATCGTCAAATTTGGAGACCAGCACATGCGCAAGCAGGTTCGGCCCCGCCATGCTGCCCGGGATCGGACGACTGGGGGCCGACTCCTGCACCATCCGCTCGCAGCGGCGGCAGGATTTCTTGATCCGGGCGATCTGGATCACCTTCATTTGGGCGGCGATCATGTCCAGCAATTCGCTGACATCCTCGCCTACCACGCGCAGGTCGCCGCCGCAGTCAGGGCAGCATGTGCCGGGGTCCAGTTCACGCCGCTCGCGCGGGGTCGTATCCGAGACACGTGGGCGGCGGCGCAAAGCGGGTGCATCGGCAGCTTCCGGTGACGGTTCATCCCGCCCTTCGTCGATGGGCGCATCATCTTCCTCAGCCACCGCTACCAGCAGGTCTTCGAGCGCCAGTTCCAACTGCTCGATCTCGCGCTCAACCTTTTCCGAGGACTTACCGAAGGCCAGTTTCTGTAACTTGGCGATCCGCAAACGAAGCGCCTGAACCAACTGATCATGGACGCGCAACGTGGCCGATATCTTGGCGTTTTCTGCCTGCAATACCGCGATCATCGCCTTCAATTCGGCGGGATCATCAGGCAGATTTTCGACAATACTTGACATGCAACTGACTACCAAAAGTCAGGCCAAAGCACCATATAAATAAAGCTAATGGGCGCGCAAAATCATCCGACACGCGCAGGCGGAGCGCCCCAATCGGGACGCCGCCAGTCGATCCCTTCCCACAGCATCGCAAGCTGCGCAGAGGTCAGCCGTATCGACCCATTCGCAGCACTCGGCCAAGGAAAGCGTCCGCGCTCAAGCACTTTGTAATAAAGGCAAAACCCCTGGCCATCCCAATAGAGCAACTTGATCCGATCCCCCCGGCGCCCACGGAATGCAAACACCGCGCCACTGGCGGGCTGCTGATGCAGGACGTCTTGCGCCAATGCCGCCAGCCCCGCGATCCCCTTGCGCATGTCCGTGACACCGCAGGCCAGATACACACGCACGCCAGTCCCAGGCCCGATCATGCGGCGTCCACCGCACGGATCAGGGAGATCAGCGTGGCCGGGTCCACAGTGCTGTCAAAGTGCAAACTACGCCCACCCCGCAGGCGCAATTCAACCGCAATCGCTGGAGGCGCCTCAGCAGCCGTCACTGGCATGTCCAACGGAAAGAAAAGCGCCCCGGCATCAGGCGACCACAGACCCTTCTTCTTCAGCTCATGCCGCCATTTGTAAATCTGCTGCCGGGTCACCTCGTGGCGTTGCGCCACCTGCGTCACTGTCGCCCCGCCAACCCCAACCGACAGGACCATCTCGAGCTTGTCCTCATCACGCCAAAGTCGCCGCCGCTCAATCCCCAGAATTTCGCCCCGCATCGCTGATCCCCCATAAGACACGTCGCAAGCGACGTCGCTAAACACGTGTCTTAGAGCAGGACGCCAAGGTCAGGCAGGCGGTCCCAATGGCGCGGTTACTACCTGCCTCAAGCCGTTTCACATACAGCGACATTCCAACCCCGTCATGCCAGAGCAGCTTCACCAGATCACCTTTGCGACCCCGGAAGCAAAAAATCTCACCCGCATGCGGATCACGCCCAAGACC
>NZ_LR701540.1:0-1327 GCF_902498815.1 Roseovarius sp. EC-HK134 | reverse complement strand
CTGAATCGCCCCGAGTTTGTCGGAGACCGTCAACTTAAGTAAGGATGATGGTTATGACAAAAAGCAAAATGGCAAATCGCTACTCGCCAGAGGTCCGCGCACGTGCGGTCCGGATGGTTTTTGAGCATCAAGGCTCTTATGAAACGCAGGCGGGCGCGATTGCGGCCATTGCACCCAAGATTGGCTGTATTCCTCAAACCTTGCGCGAATGGGTCAAGCAGTCCGAGAAAGACAGCGGTATGCGCGACGGTGTCACGACCGAGGAACGGGATCGGATCAAAGCACTGGAACGTGAGGTCCGCGAGCTGCGCCAGGCGAATGAGATCCTGCGCAAGGCAAGCGCGTATTTTGCGCAGGCGGAACTCGACCGCCCACTGAAGCGATGATCGCCTTCATTGAAGATCAGCGCGTTGTCTACGGCGTCGAGTCGATCTGCAGAGTCCTGCCGATCGCGCCGTCGACATATTATCATCACCTAGCGTGCCAAGCGGACCCGACCAAAGCTTCGACCCGGCATCAGCGTGACATGGAGCTGCGTCCGGAAGTCAAACGGGTCTGGGATGAAAACTATCAGGTCTACGGGGTCCGCAAGGCGTGGCATCAGCTCAAGCGCGAGGGTTTTGAGCTTGCGCGCTGCACTGTGGAGCGCCTGATGAAACAGATCGGCATCCGCGGCGCGGTGCGCGGGAAGGTGGTCAAGACAACGGTTCCTGACACGTCAGCGCCCTGTCCGCGTGACAAGGTGAACCGCGTGTTCCGGGCGCCTGCTCCGAACCTGCTCTGGGTCAGCGATTTTACCTACGTGTCGACAAGGCAGGGCTTTGTCTATGTGGCCTTTGTCATCGACACATTCGCTGATCGCATCGTCGGATGGCGGGTCTCGCGATCCGCCAAAACAGACTTTGTCCTCGATGCGCTGGAACAGGCCCTGCATGATCGACGGCCAGTCCAGAAAAGCGGATTGGTTCATCATTCGGATCGCGGTGGGCAATATTTGTCCATTCGATACACCGAGCGTTTGGCCGAAGCTGGCATCGAACCATCGGTCGGCAGCGTTGGTGACAGTTACGACAACGCCCTCGCTGAGACGATCAACGGGCTTTACAAAACCGAACTTGTCCATCGCCAAGGCCCGTGGCGTAACATGCAGGATCTGGAAATGGCCACCCTCGGATGGGTCGATTGGTTCAACCACAGACGCCTGCTTGGCCCCATCGGAAACATCCCGCCAGCGGAGGCTGAGGAGAACTTCTATGCACAGCGCGACGTGCTCGATATGGTCGCGTGAAATGAAGCTATAGGTCTCCGGTGAAACCGGGACGATTCA
>NZ_LR701539.1:0-1213 GCF_902498815.1 Roseovarius sp. EC-HK134 | reverse complement strand
TGCCGTTGAAATCCAACCGGTCTGCACGCAGGTGGGGCACAGCGGTTGCGCCGACATGAGCGTGAACAGCCTGACCTTGATTACAGCGCCACAAAGGCGACAACGCAGCGCGAGGTGAAAACGGTCGATCACGCGGGCTACGATGTCATACCCCTTCGCTTTGGCAGAAGAGATCCAATGGGGCATCAGTTGCCCTGGATAAATGGGAATGGGCGTGCCAGAAATTGTGAGAGTATTTGTCATGGGATGATCTCCGGTTTGGCCGCGATTGTGCGCGCACGTTGAGAGGAGCGGCGCGAACGGGCGGCCGGTCAGTTTGAAATTCGGTGAAACGGGTTTCCTCCTCCCATGTCGGGGGGAGGAAGCGGTCAGATGGGATGTGGCGTCAGCAGTCGAGCACCAACTCGTCAGCCCGGCTATCAACGGCCAGAGGTTCGTCGACCGGCGTGCAGTCGAACAACGGCAAGCTGATCATGGCGTTCACCAGATGACGGGCGTGGAGCAGAAGGCCGTTGCGATGCATCGCCGTCTGGGAAAGCCCCGAGGCCTGAAATTGCGAGAAAAACGCCATCTGCATTTCGTCGTGCATCGCCCGCGCACCACCCGGTTCCTCGTGCCCGATCATCGCGTCCGCAAGCCGGGCCATCCGCTTGAGCGGCAAGTCTTCGCGCAATTCGATGGGCAGGCAATGCACCCCGGCCAGTGCATCGGCAAGATTTTCATATGCCTGCTCGGTGTCCGCCGCCCAGGCTGAATATGCCGGATCTTGGCTGTGTGCGATGTCTTCCAGATCACGCTCAGCATCAATGAAGGCGTGCATCGTGCTGAGAACATTGCGGAACGCGACCGAAATTGCTGTCTCGCGAAGGGCTTCATGCCCGAGATCGGGCATGATAGGAGTTTGCTTAGTCATCTGATTTCTCCGTAGGAATGATGATGATTAGGGCCAAGGTTCGAGTTACCGCTCTTGCCTTGGTCCGCCTATCATGTAATGTTGTAATCAAATAGTCAAGCAGATTTGAGGATGATTCGACATGCCTGAGCAAAAAAAGAAGATCGGTCGCCCGAAGACGGACACCAAGCCCGTGATGATCCGAATGGAACCCGAGATGATCAGTGAGATTGATGCTTATCGACGAACGTTAGATGATGTCCCGACCCGCCCGGAGGCGATGCGGCGGATATTGGCGGATTTTCTGGAAGCATGGAGAGA
>NZ_LR701537.1:0-5494 GCF_902498815.1 Roseovarius sp. EC-HK134 | reverse complement strand
TGCGGGCCTCGGACTGCACTGGCCCCAGCTGGACGCGGATGTGTATGTGCCAGCCCTCATGCAAGGCGTATTCGGAACCAAACGCTGGATGGCAGCACAGCTTGGCGCATCGGGTGGGCGGGCATCGACCGCCGCAAAAACCGCCGCGTCCCGCGCAAACGGCGCGAAGGGCGGGCGTCCGAAGAAGAAGGCGTGAGACGGTAGCGCCCGACCGCCCCCACAAGGCGGGGAGGGCGCGGGCGATCCGCGACAGCCTATAAGGCCTTGGTCTCGCTCGGCGATGCTGTACGCCTCGCGTAAGCTAGTTCCTGCTTAGGCCGTTACGCCGAATGAAATTCTCCAGCATCTGATCGGAAATGTCGCTCTCATAACAAATCGGGGAGGCCCCTCCGGGACGGCTCCAGGCACTTCTTTTTCCGCACTTGCTGCCGTTGCTCGCCCGATTAAAGGGGCAAGGGCAATTTCCAGAGTAAGACCTGATCGATTGGTCGATCATCATTCTCTTGATCTCGGTCGTGGAAAGCGCCAATGCCGGAGCGGCCATAAGACACAGGGCAACGCATCCTGTAATGATCTTGTTCACTATCAGTCCTCCAAAAGTTGTGTGAAAGTAGCCGCGCCTTCCACGCCACTGCAAGTCCCCTTTCGAAGGAAAACATGCCTCAAGAAGCTGTTCAAACTTCTTGTTTGGAAATCTTTCGTCGCGTACTGAGCTACCCAATTACATTGGAGACTTAGGGCATGAAAAAGTTCAATTTGATCTCGATGGCGGTGGCTGCACTGGCCATCGTACCCTCCCTCGGCCTGGCGCAGGACGTTACTGTGAAAGGATATTATAGAAGCGATGGCACCTATGTGCGTCCCCACATCCGTTCCTCGCCTGACAGCAGTATCTCCAATAATTATGGCCCATCTACGAACAGCTATCAGCTCATGAATCCCCGCAGTCGAGACTATGATCGAGACGGTACGCCTAATTATCTGGACTCGGATAGTGATAACGACGGATACTTCGACAACAATGATAGCAGCCCTTACGGATTCAATAACTGAACCTGATCCGGTCCCGACCTCGCAATCTGTGCTTGTACGACTTAACCCGGTTAGATCACAGCCCTTCTATAGCCCGTGGCCCAGCCCTCGGTCGCGTTCGGCGATGCTGTCCGCCTCCCGCTCGATCTCCTGCTGGCGCTCCAACTCGCGCTCCTGCGTCGCGTCCAGTTCGGCCTGCCGTTCCTCTGCCTCGCGGCCCTCGCGCAACGCCGCTGCACGGTCGGCCAGCGCGTCCCGGTCGATCCTCTTTGCCGCCTCACGCAACCGCGCCGCGAACTCCTGCGGCGTCTCGCGCTCTCGCTCCGGCGCGGCGGTCTCCCGAACCTCCGGTTGGCTCTGACGGGCCTCCCATGCCTCCCGAAACCGCGTGACAAGATCGCGCCGATCGGACTGGTCGGGGTCTTGGTCCCGGCCGTCGCGCCCCCCGGCAAGCGCCAGCTCGGACTGCCCCGATCCCAGCACCCGCTCCGCAGCCCGGTCAAGCCAGTCGCGGACGTGGCCCGCCAGCTCGCGGGCGACCTCCATCACCTCGGCGGCACGGGCCTTGGCCTCGTGCCAGGCCCCGACCCGCCCGACCTCTATTCCGCGCTCCTTCATCTGCCACGCGCCGGGGGAAAGCTGGGGCAGGGGCGGGCGGTCCAGCGACATCGCCCGCACCGTCTGCACCAGCTCCGCGCCCTCGTCGCCGCGCTCCCGCGCCGCCGATGCCAGCTCAAGCGCCTCGTCGCGTTGCGCCACGAGGGTCCGGTGATCCACGCGGTCCTCGATGCCGGCGCGCTCTAGGGCGGCATTGCTGTCCCGCGCCCAAGCCTCCCGCCAGCCCTCAAGAACCTCGACCTTGTTCCAGTCGCGGTTCTTGGTGGTGAAACCCTCTGCATCCACCTCACGGGTGGTCAGCAGAATATGGGCATGATGGTTGCGCTCGTCGCCCTCGCGCCCCGGCGCGTGCAGGGCGATGTCGGCCACCATGCCCCGGCCTACGAACTGCGCTTGGGTGAACTCCCGCACCAGCTCGACCCGCTCGTCGTGGGTCAGCTCGGCGGGCAGGGCCACGCGGATTTCGCGGGCGACCTGGCTGTTCTTGCGGGTCTCGGCTTCCTCGACGCGATTCCACAGCTCGGATCGGTCACGGACCCAATTCGGCGCATGATCCGGTGCGAGAATTTCAGTGTGATCGACACCGCCCCGCGCCGCGTAGTCGAAGACCAACCCGGTGCGGCGGTCCTCGATCCGCTCGGCCACGCGGTAAGCGATTGCCGCCGTGGCGCTGCGGCCCTGGCTGCGGGAAATCATCGTTGCGCGTAAATGATAGATCGCCATTTGGTGCCGCACTTAGATTAGGGGTCGAGGGGAAACGCCAGTCTCCCCCGCCCACACAAACGCGCAGCGTTTGTATAAGTGGGCACTTCGTGTCTTGCTCTCTACCTCGGCGGTAGCCTAAAAGCAACCTAGGGCAGTGCAAAAGGAAACAAAATGGCGCGGACGATAGATCAGCAAATCGCATCAACACAGGCCAAGCTTGCCCGCCTGAAACAGCGCCAGAAGGCCAGCGAGACCCGGCGGAAAATCATCGTCGGGGCCATCGTGACAACCGAAGCTCTGAAAGACCCGAAGATTGCCCGATGGATGGCCGCGACCTTGCGCAAGAACGCCACCCGCGAAGTCGATCAGAAAGAACTGACCGGGTTGCTGAAAGAATTGGATCAGGTGGCGGCGAAGGCGGATCAGACATGAGCAAGGATCCGTTTCAGGAATTTGCCGATGCCCTCGATCTGATCCGTCTGGAAATGCAGCGCCTGCAACGCACCAGCCTGAACCACGAGGAGGCCGAGGCGCTGCATGAAACCCTGACCCAAGCGGTCGGCAGGATGGAACGGGCTGCGCAGGAAGCCCCACGGACGCTGAAAAGCGCTCTGAAGGCTGACAGGGACCAGATGGCCCGCAGCGCCACACAGGCGGCGACAGAGGCCGCTGAGCGCGTTCTGGGCGATATCCGGGAGCAACTGACCCAAGAACGCCAGAAGTTCACACAGGCCGCAGGAGAGGCCCGCAAAGAGGCGTGGCGCTGGTTCGGAGGGTTCTGGGTGTGGTTGGCCTCCATAGGAGCCACAGGAGCGCTTCTCGGCGCACTGGCGGCGTTCTGGGTCGGTGGCGAAATCGCCGCGCGGGAATTCGGAGATTATCCGGGCATCTTTTGCAGCGGCGCAGGCGGTCAGGTGGTCAAGCAGAACGACGGTTCCAGCTATTGCGCCGTCTGGATCAGACGACCGCCGCAAACTGGGAACTGACGTCTCATTTTGCCCCAATCCATTCTCGGCAAATCCAACACTTGCCGCTGGTGCTGCCGATCAGGTTTTCGCGAAACCTTCCCCTCCCTGCCTGACCCACCCCATCCAGTCAGCGTTGCGCTCGTGGCAAGGTTTGATCTCACCACCACCGGTTCGAGTTTGGCACTGTCGAAGAAGCAGGCTCCTTCGTCGCCTGCGTCGATCAAAAACTCCACCCCCGCCCGGCCGGTCGCCAGCTTCCTGACGAGCGCTCCCGTCCGAACGGGCGTGGATTTTTTGCCCTCCTGTAGATCATTAGAAGGCGCAAAATTTCGAGCCAATGATTTCAATGGGTTATAGGGGGGGGGTAGACTCTCTAGGATTGTCCACCCCTAGACAGCCTAGGATTGTCCACCCCTAGACAATCTGGTGTCAGTTTCTGACAATCTCGTATTGATAACTGACAATGTTTGTGCGTTACTAATGTCAGAAACTGACAGTGAAATGGTTGGGGGTGGACAGTGAATTTGCCGGACAAGAAACGCCCAGGGACTTGGGTTCAGACCGAACGAGCGGCGCATGAAGCTTGGGCTGCTCTTATGCGCGACAGCCCAAACGCGGCAATGCTGATGCACCTGCTGGTCGCGCGGGTGGGCGAACACAACGCCGTCGTCGTTTCCCAAAAAACGATGGCGAAAATCATGGGTCGCCATGTCAACACGGTGAAAACCGCCTTCAAGACGCTTCGGGATCGAAACTGGATCGAGATACGGCAGGTCGGCGAGCGTGGCACTGTGAATGCCTACATCATCAATGATCGGGTGGCTTGGACCGGAAAGCGTGATGGTATCCGCTACAGTCTGTTCAGCGCAGCGGTCGTTCTGTCGGAGGAGGAACAGCCGGATCGCGATCAGCTCGGCCAACAGGAGCCGCTGCGACGTGTCCCCAGCCTGCTGCGGGACGAACAACAGCTTCCATCAGGGGATGGCCTGCCACCACCTTCCGAACCGACCCTTCCTGGCATGGAACCCGACTTGCCCGCCACAAAAATTGGCAAAGACGATGCGTAACACAGCGGAACGCTCCTTATCGTTCCGCTTGGAACGCAGCGGAACGCCATGAGCTACACCTTGAAAGAAGCCGCAAAGGCTACGGGAAAGAGCAAAACCACAATTCATCGCGCGTTAAAATCCGGAAAAGTTTCAGCGACTAAGACAGAAAATGGCATATATTCCATCGAACCGGCGGAACTGCATCGGGTGTTCCCGCCTGTTCCAGCGGAACGGAACGCGGAACGTACCATTCGGAACGACAGGGAACACCCGGGAAGCGACCTCGGAACGCTGCGTATCCAACTGGCAACAATTGAAAAAGAGCGTGAGCGTGAGCGCCAGCAGTTGCAGGAAACCATAACTGACCTTCGTGAAGATCGGGACCGGTGGCGGCAGCAGGCTACAGCTCTCTTGGAAGACAAGCGCCCGCGCGGGTTCTGGAAAAAGCTGTTCGGCAACTAGTGCCGAAGGGCAGGTGCGCGGACGAACCAGCCATTCGCCGCCCTGTCCACTTGAAAAACCCAAGCGCTTAGGATATATTCTTGGCGATGCCAACTGTCCTTCGCCTCGATGGCTTACGGGTGATGATTTACACGAACGATCATCGCCCTGCCCATGTTCACGTCATCTCGACCGAGGGAGAGGCGGTGTTCGTGCTGAATTGCCCTGAGGGCCCTCCCGAGCTGCGGGAACGGCATGGGGTGTCGTTGCGGACCGTGAACAGGATGCAGAAGGAACTGGCCTTCCACCTGTCAGTCCTCTGCCCAAAATGGAGGGAGTTTCATGGAGATTACTGAAAAGGAATTTCAGGCGGCAACCATCCGGGGCGAAGAGATACGCCGGAACGGTTATGCTGTCGGGGCAGAATACGATGCCCGCCAGAACCGGCTGGTCGTAGACCTCAACACCGGCGTCACGATCATAGTGCCCGTGCATCTGCTGGAAGACCTGGTGGACGCGGATACTGACGGCCTGCGCGAGATCGAGATCACGCCTGCGGGCCTCGGACTGCACTGGCCCCAGCTGGACGCGGATGTGTATGTGCCAGCCCTCATGCAAGGCGTATTCGGAACCAAACGCTGGATGGCAGCACAGCTTGGCGCATCGGGTGGGCGGGCATCG
>NZ_LR701538.1:0-3400 GCF_902498815.1 Roseovarius sp. EC-HK134 | reverse complement strand
ATTATCTGGACACTTGCGATTTCACCTCCAAGGCTGAAGTTTTCACCTTTTTCCGAGGGCAGATTATGCAAGTCACCAGAGCTCGAGAGGGGACTGTCCCTCGCTATTTTGTCCGCGATGATGCAGGCAACTCCGTTGAACCGATTCACGATTTCCTCCGTTATCTCGACGCTCGAGGGTCATCCCCGAACACCATTCGCTCCTACGCCTACGACCTGCGGCGCGTGTGGGAGTTCTTCGAAGCCCGAGGGCTCGAGTGGCAGGGCTTCAACATCGCGAATGCCGTCGATTTGATCGCTTACCTGCACGACCGGATCGATATGCGCCCCGGCCGGTCCGCAACTGCGCCTGGCCCGGATCGGCTGTCACCGGCAACGGTCAATCGAGCACTGGCCGCAATGTCGTCGTTTTGCGACTGGGCGATCATCGCAGGGACGCTGACCCCGCCAAACCCGATGCGGGTCAGCAAGAGTATCAACAAGCCTTCGGTCACCGATCGGCACCGACCGTTCTTTGAAGGCATTTCCCGTCGCTCAGCGAGCGTGCGCGTAATCCGTGTCCGCAGCGTTCACCGCCTGCCTCGTCCGATGAATGACGACCAAATCGAACGTCTCCTAGCCGAGCTGACCTGCCTGCGCGATCGCGCCCTCGTGCTCCTGATGCTTCATGGCGGCCTGCGGCCGGGTGAGGCGCTCAGCCTGCATCTCGAGGATATCGCCTATGGACGGCGGCGCGTGACCGTCCGATGTCGCGATGACCACCCGAAAGGGGCACGCGGAAAGTCCCGCGTCGAGCGTGTCGTCGACCTGCATGACGGGCAGGCCCTCGATACCATCAGCGGCTATGTTATGCGCGACCGTCCCCGCGAGACAGACACGCCGTTCATCTTTCTGGTCGGCGGAAACGGCACGAGGCGATCTGAGCCCTTGTCCTATGCCGCGTTGGCAAAAGCCTTCGCGCGAGCGGCGGAGCGCGCCGGGATCAAATCTCCCGGCGTCACACCGCATGCGCTGCGGCATACCCACGCCACCCGCATGTGGGAAGCAGGCATGCGAGAGCTGACTCTCCAGCGCCGGCTCGGGCATGCATCACCGGAATCAACACGTATCTACACCCGCGTGTCCGACGCCACAGTGCTCGCCGAGTACAGCCGTGCAATGGGGCTAAAGCCATGACGACTCCACCACCGACTGCCCTGCAAACCTTCCCGACTGATATCTCACCGTCGCACTGCGAGGAGGAGGAATATCGCACATTCATCCGCAGCCTCGACATGACCCGCTATATGAAGAACCGTTATGTCGCTCAACGTCGAGAGTTCGTCGTCGCCTTTCCCGATCTCGCTCTTTGGTGCGAACAACCGCTTGAGGTTCGGCTCGGGCGACTTCACGGAACATCCGCCTTCACACCTGAACACCCCGCCTCGTTCTGGGCGCGGCAATATCTCTACTACCTCGCCTTAACGGACCGCCTGCGCCTCGACTATGGGTTCCTCCTGTCGATTTCGCCCATGTATGCCGCCCAACTCGCAAATTACCTGGGCATCGATCTGGGTATTCCGGATCTCCGCAAGCGCCAGAAAGCGATGGGGTATCACCAGACGACGCCACAGGGGTCGACCACCTGGGTGGTTTCTCGCATCGCGCTTCATACCGGCATGCGTTCGCCTGAACTGATCACCTCCAACGACCTTGACGTGTTGAACGATGCAATTTCTGCATATGCGGCGTCTTCCCTGATGAAGCGCTTCCATGGCTATGACCCGCAGAAGGCCAAGACGACCGCCCATTTCTGGCACCGCTATGTCCGACAGACACAGCTTGTCCTGCACCACCTCGGCAACGGCATCGCGCGACCACGCATGACCGCCGACAAGCGGAGGCCTTATGTCTATCCGAGGCCGGATATGGGTATTTTCATCGAGCGCTGGCTGGAGATCAAGCGCACCAGCCTTTCCAGGGTGACGGTCGACCACTGCGCCGTGTCGCTCCGCCGCTTTGTCGACTTCCTGGTTCGCCAAGATCCAAAAATTGAGAAGTTCGCTGATGTCACGTCCGAGGTGATGACTGCCTTCCTGATCGATCTTAGAAGCCAAGTCGGCGCCAGAACCAAGCGTACATTGTCGATTACCGCCCAGAGATCCCGTGCGCTTCATGTTGCGCAATTCCTCAGCGAGGGCGCAGCCTGGGAATGGCCAGATTTCCCGACGCGACCGGTTCTGAACACACGTGACCTTCCCCGCCTTCCACAGCGCCTGCCCCGGTATATCCCCGCCGAGCAGCTCGGACCACTCATGGAAGAGGTCCGCAAGCTTCCCTGCGATTTCCAGCGCGCCGCAATCCTGACCGCGCGATGGTCCGGCGCCCGTCGGACAGAGATCGCAAGGTTGCCCGTCGACTGTCTGGACGCCTATCCTGACGGAACGCCACGGCTGCGCATTCCGGCCGGAAAGACCTACAGGGAGCGGCTTGTGCCGCTTCACCCTGAGGCTGCTGAATCTCTTCGCAAGGTCATAGACCTGCGCGCAAAGTCGGACGAACGCCCGGTCCCGGATGCCAGAACCGGACAACACGTCAAGTTGCTCTTCTACCGCCGTGGTGTCGCAATCTCGCCCGACTACCTGTTCAACTATCCGCTCAAAGACATCTCTCAAAAACTTGGTCTGGTCGATGGAAAAGGGCAAAATCTCATCTCGGCGCATCGCTTCCGCCACACGGTCGGCACGGAACTCGCCGAAGGCGGGGCGCGGATGCAGACGATCATGGACGTGCTAGGGCACCAAAGCCCGCATATGTCGATGGTCTATATCCGTGTCAGCGATGAAGCGGTGCTCGCTGACTATCAAGCCGTGTTGAAACCCGATGCGCCGATCGCCGGACCTGCGGCCGAGATCATCCGCAATCAACGCCTTCCACAGAGCACGGTCGATTGGCTGAAGTGCAACTTCCTGAAGACCGAGCTCGAACTCGGCCATTGTCTGCGGCTGCCGGAAGAGGGACCCTGTGAATGCGACCTTTACCTGAACTGCGCCAAATTCGTCACCACCCGCTCCTATGCACCGAGACTGCGGGCGCGCCATCGCCTCGAACTTAATCTGACAGAGGATGCGCGTTGCCGGGGTTGGACACGAGAGATCGAGCGGCATTCAGGAATAGCCTTCCGCATCGAACAGCTTCTCGTCGAACTGGGCGAGCCAGTCGCAGACGCGGCACAGGAAGTTGGAGAGACAGTCGAAGCGGCACTGAAAATGTCGCGGTAGCCCACAGGTACCTCCCCGCCGCCCGCTCCGCTGCGCGCGTATCCGCGCTACGCGGGCGGCGGGGGCCCTCCTATGGACAACCACGACAAACCCCCGCCAGGAGAACAAAAACAGCTTGATTGTCGGGATAACATCGAACCA
>NZ_LR701535.1:0-5128 GCF_902498815.1 Roseovarius sp. EC-HK134 | reverse complement strand
AATTAAGGGCTACGCGACATCTCGGGATCGAACCAGATCGTCAGCGATCCGCGGCGCTTGAGCGCTTCATTGTAGGATGGCCAGTTCCTGGTCTTGTAGGTTGGAGGTGTGGGTCTGCTCATGGATTCCAGCTACCACGCTGGATTCATGAGATGAATCCCAAAAGGGATTTGTGCAACAGAGCCCTTCCAACTGGCCGGGTTCACGCACATCGCAAGGAAGGAACAGCGGCGCACCCACTTCCTGCGCCACGGGTTCGACCCATGGCCGGGCCTTTTCATTAAGAAAGGTCAGCGCCAGCTCTGCCCCCGCCGCGCGAAAGGCCCTGGCGCAACCGGCGGCGATGCTGGCCTCATTCGCCACGCCAACCACGAGGCCGCGTTTGCCTTTCAGATCAATCATGTCGCTGCCTCTTCGCTGACGGCCTCCTGGGCGATGATGCTTTCCTCATCGGTCGGAATGACAAGAAGCTGCACCCGGCTGGCGGCGGTGCTGATCCTGCGCGACCCTGCTTCATTGGCATCGGGGTCAAGCTCTGCCCCAAGCCAGGCCAGCCGCGCGGCGACACGGGCGCGGATACCGGGCTGATGCTCGCCGATTCCTGCCGTGAAGACCAGCGCATCGATCCCGCCCATGCTGGTCGCCAACCGTGCCACCTCGCCCGCGATGCGCAGGCAAAAGAGGTCGATCGCCTCGGCAGCCTCTGGGCGCGTGCTGGCCATCAGCTCGCGGCTGTCAGCCTCGAAACCCGACACGCCCAGAAGGCCGCTTTCACGATAGAGCATGGTCTCGACCTGTTTCAGGCTTTGCCCCATTTCGCCCATCAGATGCAGGATCACGCCGGGGTCCAGCGCACCCGAACGCGTCGCCATCGGGATGCCGTCCAGCGTCGAAAACCCCATCGAGCTGTCGATGCTCTTGCCGCCCCGGATCGCACAAAGGCTTGCGCCGCTGCCCAGATGTGCGGCGACCACCTTTGCATCGGTGGCCAGATCGCCCAGTTGCCCGGCGATATAGCGGTAGGAGAGACCATGAAAGCCATAGCGCTTGATCCCCTGATCATAAAGCGCGCGCGGCAGGGCAAAGCGGCGGATCAGGGGCGGGTTGGTGGCATGAAACGCCGTGTCGAAAGAGGCTGTCTGTGGCACATCGGGGTAAAGCCCTCGCATCGCCCGGATCAGCGCAAGGCTTTGCGGCTGATGCAGCGGCGCAAGCCGCGCCAGCGCGTCGATCTGCGCGATCACCTGATCGGTGATCCGGGCTGGTCCTGTGAAGACATCGCCGCCATGCACAACCCGATGGCCGATCACCGCAAGGCGCGAAAGATTGAAATGCCCGGCCAGCCAGGCAAAAGCCTGGTTCAGCACGGCTGTCAGATCGCCGGGATCCGCTGTGATCGGGCCTGAAAAGGTCTTGCCCTCGCGCGTCAGGCGCACTTCGAAAGGCTCATCGCGGAAATCGATCACGCCCGAGGCCAGCGGGCGCGGCGCGGCGGCCTCCAGTGCGTAAAACCCCAGCTTGATAGTCGAGGATCCGGTGTTGAATGTCAGGATCAGATCGCGGGTCACGCCTTCCCCTCCGCTTTGCGGACCGCGACCAGCTTGGCCAGCGCAGCCGAGGCGATGCGGGCCGATAAAGGATCCGCCCGGCTTGTCAGAACGATTGGCACCCGTGCGCCCAGAACCAGCCCCGCGGCCGTGGCGCCCGCGAAATAGATCAGCTGTTTGGCAAGCATGTTCCCGGCCTCGAGATCCGGCACCAGAAGAATATCGGCCTCGCCCGCCACCTGCGAGACGATGCCCTTCGTCGCCACCGCCTCGGGGCTGATCGCATTGTCGAAGGCCAGCGGCCCGTCAACCAGCGCGCCCGTGATCTGGCCTCGAGCCGCCATCACCGTCAGCGCGGCGGCATCCAGCGTGGCGGGCATCGTCGCGTTCACTGTCTCGACCGCCGCCAGCACCGCGACCTTCGGCTGATCGCGCCCCAGAAGCCGCATCAGATCGACGGCATTCTGGCAGATGTCGCGCTTATGCTCTAATGTCGGTGCGATATTGATCGCGGCATCGGTGACGATCACCGGCTTGCGATAGGCGGGCACATCCATCGCATAGACATGGCTGATCCGGCGTTCGGTGCGCAGGCCGCCGCTTTTCGAAACCACCGCCGCAAGCAGTTCATCGGAATGCAGGCTGCCCTTGACCAGCACCTGGACCTTGCCACAGGCCGCCAGTTCCACCGCCCGCGCCGCCGCTGCATGGCTGTGCTCTGTCTCCTCGATCCGGAAGCCGTCAAGCGAGACCCCGGCCTCGGCGGCCGCCGCGCGAATCTTTGCGCCGGGACCGATCAGGATCGGGTCAAGCAGGCCTTCGTCGCGCACCTCGATCGCGCCAAGGATCGCGGATTTCGAACAGGGATGCACCACCGCCGCCCGCACCGGGGGCAATGCGCGGGCCTCTTCGACAAAGCCCTGCCAGCGCCCCTTCGGCAAGACCACCGCCTCGGGAAGGTCACCCGGCACCCAGGTCACCTGCTCGACCGGGGCCAGCACCAGCGCCTCGCCCGAAAGCACCACCTCGCCCCGCTGATTGCGGGCGGTGGTCGTCAGGCGGACACGGTTCTTGCCCTCGATCAGCTCGGCCACTTCAACTTCGGCGGTGATGGTATCGCCTGGCGAAACCGGCTTGTTAAAGCGGATCTGCTGGTCGAGATAGATCGTCCCCGGCCCCGGCAGGCGGGTGCCCAGCACCGCCGAAATCAGCGCCGCAGTCCACATGCCGTGCACCACGACATGGCCAAACGGCCCATGGGCGGCGAAACCGGCATCCAGATGCGCGGGGTTGGCGTCGCCGGAAACAGCGGCGAACAATTCAATATCCTTGGGACCGACGTGGCGGACAAGACTGGCGCGGTCGCCGATTTTCATCTGGTGAAACAGATAGTTGGTCAGAGTGCCGGTCATCTTGTCACCTCTGGAAAACATATGTGCCGGGCGCATCTGCCAGCGCGTTGCCCATTGCGGGCGGCGCGGCGGGGGCACCCGAACGCGCGGCAAGCCAGGCCTGCCAGGGCGTCCACCACGAACCCTCGGTTGCAGGATTGGCCTCGACCCAGGTCTCGGGCGGCAAAAGCGCGTCGTCATGGGCGCGGGTCGCCAGCCGGTAGCGGCGGCGCGGGTGACCGGGAGGAGAGACGATCCCCGCATTATGCCCGCCCGACGTCAGCGCGAAAGTCACCTCGCAATCGGTGAACTGGTGGATTTTGTAGACCGACTTCCAGGGTGCGACATGATCGCGCTCGGTCCCGACGGCAAAGATCGGCACCCGGATGTTCTGCAACAGAACTGTCTTGCCCCCGGCGGTGAAGCGTCCCGAAGAAAGCTCATTATTCAGATAAAGCCTGCGCAGATATTCGGCATGCATCCGATAGGGCATCCGGGTGCTGTCGGCATTCCAGGCCATGAGATCATTCATCGCCGTCCGCTCGCCCATCATGTAATCGCGCACCATCCGGGACCAGATGAGGTCATTCGAGCGCAAAAGCTGAAACGCCCCCGCCATCTGATCGGCAGAGAGATAGCCGCGGTTCCACATCATGCTTTCAAGAAGATGCAGCTGGCTTGGGTCGATGAACAACGCAAGCTCGCCCGGTTCGGCGAAATCGACCTGCGCGGCAAGCAGCGTCAGCGAGGCGAGACGCGCGTCCCCCTTCCCCGCCATGGCAGCCGCCGCGATCGACAGCAAAGTGCCACCCAGACAATAGCCGGTGGCGTGGATTTTCTGATCGGGCATTAGACGGGTGATCTCATCCAACGCGGCCATCACGCCCAGCCGGCGATAATCCTCCAGCGTCAGATCACGATCCTCTGCACCCGGATTGCGCCAGGAAATGGCGAAAACCGTGTGGCCCTGCGCCACCAGCCAGCGGATCAGTGAATTCTCCGGGCTGAGGTCGAGGATATAGTATTTCATGATCCAGGCCGGAACGATCAGCACCGGCTCGGGGTGCACGGTTTCTGTCGTGGGCGTATACTGGATCAGTTCGATCAGGTGGTTGCGGAAGATTACCTTGCCCGGCGTCACCGCCACATCGCGACCCGGTGTAAAGGCCTCGACACCCTCTGGCGGCTCCTGCCGGATCTGGCGGACGACGTCCTGCAGCCAGTTCTGCCAGCCCTTCACAAGGTTCATGCCTCCGGTAGCCCAGGTCCGTGCCACAACCTCGGGATTGGTGAAAGGGTTGTTCGAAGGCGCACAGACATCAAGGATCTGTTTCGCGGCAAAAGACACCACATCCTCGTGGTGCTTCGTCACGCCCGGAACCTCATGGGTGACGTTATGCAGCCATTGCTGCTGCAGCAGGAAAGCCTGCGACATCCAGCTGAAGGGCGGTTTCGCCCAGGCTTCACCGGCGAAACGGCGGTCGCCCGGCAAGGGCGTGATGACCGGCGCGGCCTGCGGATCCATCGCCGAGGCCATCAGATGCGCCATGAGACGCTGCCATTTGCGGCCCGCCTTGACGCCCAGTTCCATCTGCTTGCCCGGTGCCTGCGCCAGATGAAAGGCCCAGTCGACATAGGCCATCATCAGCGAGCCGGGCGAGACCCCGCCGCTGAGCTGTCCCGAGAGCGCCTCTCGTATGCGGTCAACGGCCTGAAAAGCCTCGATGCCAAGGCTTTCATCGCCGGTTGCACCCGAGCCATCTGATTTGGGAGTAAGGGCCATGTCGCGTCTCCAATTTACCGGCGGAAGTTAGCACAGAACTATCAACGAGTGTTGATCGAATTCAAAGAGTTCAAGATTTTTCTTGAACATAGGCATTGCGCCCAAGGCCCGATGCCGACGACATGTCGTAAAGCGCCGTCAAACCGCCGAAACAGCCGCCCCCGGACTGAACAGGCAAAGCATCGGCGTCCGGCGGCGGACACGGAATCCCCTGTCCCTGCCCTGATCATCATGGACGATTACCGGCAAAACGGCGCGACGTCGAGGCCATGACCCGGCCAATGCCGCTGGCACCAACGCCGGGCCAAGGCCGCGGCCTCAATCCGCCAGCACATCACCGATGCCAGTGAAGACACCACCGACCTGATTGAAGACACAGGCCCCCGCCAAGCGTACCTCATCGAAAA
>NZ_LR701536.1:0-1709 GCF_902498815.1 Roseovarius sp. EC-HK134 | reverse complement strand
GGGTTCTGCCTCACTTTGTGTGGCGCAACTATCCTGAAACTGGAAAATTCAGGAGGTATAGTTGTGAGTTCGAAGAAGCACTGGTCGCCCGGGAGCGATGTTGCCGTTCAAAGCGTTGAGCGAAGTGAAAGAGGCGGGTGGATTGTATCTGGCGTCTTGGCTCCCAACGGCATTTGCCCAGACTGTGGATTGCATTCACGCCGACGTCACGGCTGGCGGCGTCGGCGGCTGCAGGATTATCCCGCGCATGGAGACGAGGTAACGGTTGATCTCGCAATTTGCCGTTGGCGATGTCAGGCACCCGCTTGCCCACGCCGGACATTCTCAGACCAAATCGCCTCGATTGCGCGTCCATTTGCACGTCGTACTTCGCGTGTCGGGGAGATTGTCACCCATCTTGGGCATGCGACCGGCGGACGGCCAGCCGAGCGGTTGTTGCATCGTTTGGGCCTTGGAGTCAGCGATGACACGGTGCTTAGGCAGCTGAAGAACCGTGCCCAAGACAGTGGCGAGTCGCCGACAGTCATCGGGATCGACGACTGGAGTTGGCGGAAATCGCAAACCTACGGCACGATCATTGTGGATCTGGAGCGTCGCGTGGTGATCGACATTCTTGAGGATCGAGATGTCGTCAGCTGCACCAACTGGCTGAAGCGACACCCCGAGGTGGAAGTGATCAGCAGAGATCGCTGCGGTCTCTACGCCCAGGCAGCACGGCAAGGGGCACCGCAGGCGAAGCAGGTCGCTGACCGGTTCCATATCGTACAAAACCTGCGGCAGGCCATCGAGGAGCAAATGAACCTTCACGGCCGTGCGACCGGCAGGGCGCTGCTGTCCGACGCCGACAACATCACCGCAGCCGGCAGCCTTCTGAAGTCACGCCTGGCGCATAGGACGTCTCGGGAAGAGATTTTCGCCACCATTCATGCGCTCCGAAATCAGGGGCTTTCATGCAGCGAGATCGGGCGGCGAACAGGGTTCCCGCGTCGCAGCATCGCGAAATGGCTGCAGTTCGAGACACCACCGGACCGCAGGCGGGCCGCTTTGAAGCCGACATCGCCGTGGTACTTTGAAGAGTTCCTGAGCCAAAGCTGGAAGGAGGGCATTCGAACTGGCAGCGCCCTGTTCCGTCTGATCCGAGAGCGCGGTTACGAGGGGAGTCAGTCGCATTTGCAGCGTCTGTTGGCGGGCTGGCGAAAAGCAGAACAGCAAGGGAGCGACTCCAAGGTAGAGCACGAAATCCTTAAGCCAGTCCGGGACCCGGAAACGGGGCACGCGATTTCCCCGGTCATCGCAGCCGCGCTGTGCATCAAACCCCGCGGAAAGCTCACCCCGGATCAAGCGCGGAAAGTCGACGCGCTCAAGGCCGGTTCTCCCGCCTTCGCAACGATGCGAAGTCTCGCCATGCGGTTCAACGGTATCCTGCGCGGCCGCCAAGCAGACCCGCTCCCAGCATGGATCGACAACGCGATCGAAACCGATCTGGCGCCCATCGTGCGCTTTGCCCGCACATTGAACCGGGACTTCGATGCAGTCAAAAACGCCATCGAGATGCCATGGAGCAACGGCCAAGCAGAAGGTCAGATCAATCGCCTGAAGACGCTCAAACGCGCCATGTACGGTCGAGCCGGTCCAGAATTGTTGCGGGCGAGAATGCTACCGTTCCGCCACACAGATTGAGGCAGAGCCCAATTAAGGGCTACGCGACA
>NZ_LR701529.1:48152-183652 GCF_902498815.1 Roseovarius sp. EC-HK134 | reverse complement strand
AGATCAATCGCCTGAAGACGCTCAAACGCGCCATGTACGGTCGAGCCGGTCCAGAATTGTTGCGGGCGAGAATGCTACCGTTCCGCCACACAGATTGAGGCAGAGCCCAATTAAGGGCTACGCGACAACCGCCAAGAAAAACGCCTGATAACAAGGCGTTGATCCACCACTCAGATCGCGGATCTCAATATCTGTCGATCAAATACACCGAGCGGCTCATCGAAGTGGGTATCGATCCATCGGTCGGAACTGTGGGCGATTCCTATGACAATGCGCTTGCAGAATGTGTCATCGAGCTGTTCAAGACCGAGGTCATCAACCAGATCGGCCCATGGAAATCGATGCGCGAGGTCGAGTGGGAAACCCTCAAATGGGTGGATTGGTATAACAACCGCCGCCTGCTCGGCCCCATCGGATAGCCGGTTTCAGATTGCCTCGCAGCATCACATCACAGGGTGGCCGGATGTCCCGGAATCGGCGGCCGGATGATCCCGGAATACGCAATGGACACCCAATTTCGGTTCAGACATCCGGGATGCCTCCTTTTTTCAATCAAAGAATGGTGGCCAGACTGATCCCGGCCGAGATGAAAACGACGAGGATCAGCAGCAAGGGCCAGACGAAGACGACCCAGCGGTCGAAAGATACGCGTCCGATCGCCAGACCACTATGGCTTGCCGCGCCGAAAGATGAGCATCGCTATGGCGAAAAGAGGCGCGCCGATCGCCAGGAGCGCGAGCGCCTGCGGCCAAAGCTCGGACAGGCCTATCCCTTTCAGGAACACGCCGAGGATCACGTCCATGTAATGGCGCAGCGGGCTCCCGAGAGAGAGAGTCTGCAACAGCGCGGGCATGCTTTCAACGGGTGCAAGTGTCCCGGAGAGGAACATCAACGGGAACAAGCTGAAAAAGCTTAGCAAAAGGGCCTGCTGCAATGTTCGGCTCACGCTTGCGATCAGCACGCCCAGCGAAATCGCGCTCACAAGGAATACGGCAGTGAGCGCAAGGAAGAGAAGGATGCTGCCCCGCATGGGCACGCCGAACCACCAGACGATCAAGAGGCTCGGGAATATCGAGAGGAGCCCGATAACGAGTGTCGGGAAGGTCTTGGCGACGAAGAGCTCCGCCGTGCCGATCGGCGTCACCTGGAGCTGCTCGATAGTGCCGGTTTCTTTTTCGCGGACGATGGAGGCCGCTGGATGGATCACCCCCACCATCATGGCGGCAAGCGCAATCATGGAGAGCACCACGAATGAGGTGTAGGTCTGGTCAGGGTTGTACCAGACCCGGACGACCGGCTGGACACCCCCTCCGGACACCGCTGCGATTGTCGGAGCCGCCCGGAAACGGTTGACGATCTCAAGCGCATAACCGCGGGCCTGTGCCGCCATGTTAGAATTGGTCCCGTCAAGGATTACCTGCAAGGTAGGCGCGTCGCCCCGCGCCAGATCATGCTGGAAGCGTTCCGGGATGACGAGCGCAACACGGGCCCGGCCCGTCTGAAGCCAATCTGTCGCCGCAGGCGCGCTGGCGGGATACCCGGCGGGCGCGAACGCGTCTGTTACCATAAAGCTTTCGACCAGGGCGCGACTCGCTGATGTCTGATCGAGGTCGACGACGGCGAGCGGCATGTCATTGACTTCGAAGGACAGGGCGTAGGCGCAGATCACTACCTCGATCGTGTAAAGCCAGAGGATCAAGACCAGCATCACGCGGTCGCGCAGCAGCTGAATCATCTCCTTTACAAGGAGGCCCGCAAGCCGCGTGCCCATCACGCCACCTTCTTTCGAAACCGCCACGCCGCGAGCGCGAAGATGATCGCCGTATAGGCGAAGAGAAGCAGGACCGAGGGCCAGAGTTCCGGCAAACCGGCGCCCTTGAGCACGATGCCCCGCGAGAAGTCCACGAAATATTGCACCGGGAACAGGCGCGTATAGAGCTGGAGGACATATGGCATGGTGAATATTGGGAACAGGAATCCCGAGAACAGAAACGACGGCATCAGCGTCACGATGAGCGCCAGTAACATGGCGACGAGCTGGCTTTTGGTGACTGTGGAAACCAAGAGCCCAATGCCGACGGTGCAAAAAACATAGACGAGCCCCACCAGAAGGAGGAGGCCAATGCTGCCGCGCAGCGGAACATCGAACCACAGAAAGCCCACGGCGATAACCATGACGATTTGAACAAAGGCAATAAGGCCATAGGGCACGAGCTTGCCGGTCAGAAATTCGGCCGGTGTAAGAGGTGATGCAAAGATCTGCTGAATCGAACCACTTTCCTTTTCACGGGTGATGGCAAGCGCCGTCAGAAGCGGCGGAAACGCCATCAAGATCACGCCGAACAAGCCTGGGATCACGAAAGTTACGCTGCGCAACGCCGGGTTATACCAGACGCGGGCCTCAACGTGGACGCTCGGGGACGCCTCACTATGAAAATCCGAGACGATGGCTGTTGCGTAGGCTGCGACGAGGTTGGCAGTGGCGGAATAAGTGCCGTCCACGAGCACCTGGACAGGTGCCGTTCCATCGCGCGCGAGGGTGTTCTGGAACTTCGGCGGGATAACGAGCGCGAGCTTGACAGTGCCACGCTGCAGCCCCTTCTCGACATCCCGATCATCGGTGAAATCCTGTGCGAGCTGGAAGTAGCCGCTCTGAATGAAACGATCGACCAGTGCCCGGCTGTCCGGGGACCGGTCCTGGTCGAAAACCCCCATGGGAACGTTGTCCACGTCGAGCGAGATCGCATAACCAAACAGGAAGAGCATCAGTAACGGCATGAGAAGGGCGATCACGACCGTGATGGGATCGCGAACTATCTCGGTCGTTTCCTTTTCAACAATAGCGGCTATACGGCTGAATTTCATCCTGCTTCCTCGATTGGCCGAACTGCCTGCGTGCGCTCCCGCTCGATATAGGCAAGAAACACGTCCTCGATCGTTTCCAGACCATCTTGCGGCAGGCCGGCGCGCAAGGCCGCGAGGTCGCCCGCCGCGATCAGGCGGCCCTCGTACATGAGCCCGAGGCGGTGGCAGTAGGCGGCCTCCTCCAGATAATGCGTCGTAACGAGCACAGCTGTGCCGGCCGCAGCCAGCGTGTTGACGAGACGCCAGAAGCGGGAACGCGCCTGGGGATCGACCCCGGAGGTCGGCTCGTCAAGGAACAGGACGGCCGGACGGTGCAGGATGCCGCAGGCGAGTGCAAGCCGCTGGCGCACGGGGCCGGAAAGGCCGGAGACACTTTCGTCCGCGAGGCCATGGAGCCCGGTGACGGCGCTTGCCCAGGCTATGGCCTCTCGGGCCGGGCGGCGCTTTATCCCGTAGGCGCTGGCGAAGAATGCAAGATTCTCATGCACGGTGAGATCGTGGTAAAGCGAGAAACGCTGGGACATGTAGCCGATACGCTGGCGCAAACGGCGCGGTTGCGAAGCAATGTCGATACCCACGACGCGCGCGGTCCCGCTCGAAGGCGGCAAAAGGCCGCAGAGCATGCGGATGAGTGTGGTCTTGCCGGCGCCGTTCGGGCCGAGCAGGCCGAAGATTTCTCCGGGGTTCACCTCGAAGGTGACATCGTCTACAGCGACAAAATCACCAAAGCGGCGGGTCAGCCGGCGCGTTTCCACACTCTGGGCCGGTTCGCGATGACCCTTCGAAGCGGCAAGCCGGGCGACTTCTGCAATGCCTGTCGGAACCTCGGTACGCTCGCCCTTGCGCAGGACAACGAAGACATCCTCCATCGAAGGCGTGGCCGGTTCCACCCGTCCGAGCTGTTCGAGCTGTTTGCGTAACTCGTTCGAAAGACCCTTGGCCGACTCCACAACAAAGCGGAGGTCCGTCGGCCGCCACTGGCTTCCCAGCATCTCCGGAGCCTCACTCAAGACATCCTCGACCGCGACCGGATTGTCCGTTTCCACCTGAAAGACAGCTCCCTGCGCGCGAGCACGCAGCGCGTCGGGCGTCCCTTGCGCGGTTATCGAACCGTGGTCGAGGAAAGCGACGTGATCGCACATTTCCGCCTCGTCCATGTAGGATGTTGCAAAGACAATCGTCGCACCCTCGTGCCGGAAGTCTTCCAGCATCCGCCAGAGTTCGCGGCGCGAGAGCGGGTCCACCCCAAGGCCGGGCTCGTCGAGGAGAAGCAGGGGCGGCTGATGAATCAGGTTGGTGCAGAGGGCGAGCTTCTTGCGCATGCCGCCCGACAGTGTGCCCTCCCGGCGATGAAGAAAGGGGGTGAGCGCGGCCATCGCGAGGAGGCGCTCGCTCCTTGCGGCGTACACAGCCCGAGGCACGGCGCGCACCTTGCCGGCGAAGGCCAGGTTCTCCGCGACGGTCAGGTGATCATAGAGCGTGAAGCCTTGCGCCATGTAGCCAATCCGGGACGTGACTTCGGAGGCTTGCCGTACTGTGTCGAAGCCGAGGACCCGGCAGCTGCCCTCACTCGGATCGAGAATGGCGGCCAAGAGTTGAAGGAGTGTCGTCTTGCCCGCCCCATCAGGCCCGACGAGACCAAAGATCTCGCCCCGCGCAATTCGCAGATCGATTGCACTGATGGCCCGAGCGTGGCCGAACCGCCGGCCCAGTCCCTCGGTTTCAATCATGTTGTCGCCCGCGCCGCTCATCGCCCCCGCCTCACTGCGGAACGAAGAGTTGCGGTGGCCATCGCGTGCCGGAATCCCAAAGTATCCAGGCATCAGCAGGCATGCCGGGCTTGAGCACACCATCAGGATTGCCAAGAACGAGCGTCAGGCCGAAAACCATGCGCGTCCGCTCCTCCGGCATGTGGATATCGCGGGGCGTGAACTGCGCCTGCTGATCGACCCGCGCAACCCGCCCTTCGAACAGACGGTCGGGAAAGGCGTCCACCCGAACGCGCGCGGAGGCGTCGAGCTTGACCTTGCCGATGTCCTTCTCGGGAATGAAAACCTTGAGTTCGATGCGAGAAAGGTCGGCCAGGATAGCCACCGTTCGACCTTGCTGGGCGAACTCTCCCACCTCTATCGTCTTCGCCAGAACGGTCCCGGAGACCGGTGTGAAAACGCGCGTCTTTTTCAGTTGGTTCGCCACAACGGCAAGCTCCTTGCGCGCGGCTTCGATCCGGCCTTCGGTGGCGCCGATCTCCGCTTCCAAAGCGCCAACCCGGCCCTGGGCATTCCGGAACGCGTTTTCCGCCTGCTCGACCCGCTGTGGCGTCACGGTACCCCGCCTGCCAAGTTCCCGGTAGCGGGAGAGCTCACGCTCGGCAATCTCATAGTGATGGCGCCAGACCTGCAGCTCGCGCTCCGCCTGTTCGCGCTCCCGCCGTCGCGCCTCGACCCCGGCCTCGGCTTGCTCTTTGCGCAGGATGAAATCGGCGTCATCGAGTCGAAGCAGGAGGTCGCCTTTGGTGACGGTTACACCTTCGTCAATCCCACTCTCGACGACACGGCCCGCGACCTCGACGGCCACCCGCACTTCCGTACCTTCGATGTGGCCGTTGCCGTAAAGCAACTGTTCAGGAAGCGGCGCTGGCCGCAAATAGAGGAACAAGCCATAAGAGCCGCCAGCAATGATGGCCAGCAACAGCGCGCTCAAGAGCCATGTATTTCTCACGCGGGCGTCCTCCTTCGTTCTCCTTGTTTATATCAGCGCCAGGGAATTGTTACTATGCGTGATCGTATTCCGTGTCGAACTCACTCACGGTTCCCGGCGCGATGTCTCCAGGAAGCGAAGAGGCACGACTTCCCATGCGCCACCAATCTGGGCCATGGCCGGGCTTTCCGTCCTGGCGCTTGCTGCCGGGCTGCTGATGGTCCGGGTATTCGCGGGGCCGTGAGGTGCAGGCGCACATGACGCCGGGGCGAATGTAACGCGCGAACATTGATCCAGATTAATACCTGCGCAATCGAAAGCCTTATGATAACATAGGGGCGAGGGGAGATTCCGGGTCGGCCATGACGGGACGACGCATCACCTTGTCCTTGAAGAAAGTGCTGTCGGCAAGATCGCCGGTGCTGCACTTTCTCATCGTTGTGGCCATGGTGGTTTCGGCGACGTTGGGCCAGATCCACAACGACGAGGCGTCGGTGTCATCCGACCTATTGTAGGCGCGTCGCTTGACCGGCATGTGGATAGGTCAGCGGCTCCTGCAAGCAGTCCGTCAGGTCACTGCATGTCGGGTGCCAGCTGTTCCGGCGCGGTGCTTCCGGCGACGCTGGAAGCGCCCCTGCCGATTGCGATACGATCCAGTTCGTATTCCGTCATACGTGAGAGACCCGCGACCGGCTCTGTTGCACAAATTCCGTGAGGGATTCATCTTGTGAATCCAGTGTGGTAGCTGGACTGCATGAGCAGACCCATCCCCCCGCCTACAAGACCAGGAACTGGACGGCCTATAACGAAGCGCTCAAGCGCCGTGGCTCGCTATCGATCTGGTTCGATCCCGCCATGACCTGGGAAGCCGCGCCCAACGGTAAGCGTGGTCGCCCGCCCGACTACAGCGGTGAGGAGGGTCGGAAACAGTCCGGGGGACTGCTTCCCGACGAACCCGATCCAGACCTACCTGACGATGAAAGTTCTGTTCGGCATGGCGCTCAGGCAGACGACCGGGTTTGTCGAGAGCCTTCTGCGCCTGATCGGCCTTGACTGGGCGGTGCCCGATTTCAGCACGCTGTCACGTCGCCAGAAAACCCTGACGTCTCGAACCAGTGGCGTTCGTGCCCTCACTCCCGCCCCGCAAGAACGTCAAATCCTAGAAACCCGACACCGTCGGCGCAGTCGACCGTAACGAAATCCTGCGGAGATCGAAGCGCGGCGGAAGGACCATCTGGCGACGATGGAGCGGCTATCACCGCCGAAGCCGCGTCGAAACAAAGATGCATTGCGTGAAGCAGCTCGGCCAACGCTTGAGCGCGAGGGGTTTTGACCGTCAAGTCGCTGAGTTCCAGGTCCGCGTCGCCATGCTGAACGGCTTCTCCGCGCTCGGCATACCCATCACAGAGGCCGCAGGATGAGTCTGCCCAGGGAAAGGGGCCCCTCGGCCATCAGCCGATTTGTGCAACAGAGTCGCAAAAGGTCGTCAAGGAGTCTGAGCTTTCCACCAAGGCTGAACAAGTATAGCCGAAAAGCGGTTACGCCGCCCCCGCAGTCAGCGCAGAAAGGCGCGGAACCGGTGCAGGGCGAAGGCGAACATCACCGACCCGATCAGCATCAGCGCCACAAGTTGCGGCCAGACCACGGACAGCCCGGCCCCGCGGAACAAGACCCCTTGTGCCAGCGCGATGAAATGCGTGTTGGGGGCCGCGAGCATGATGTATTGCACGGCTTGGGGCATCGACTCGCGCGGGGTGACGCCGCCCGACAGGATATCGAGCGGCAACAGCACCAGCAAAAGCAGCATGGCAAACTGCGGCATAGAGCCTGCGATGGTGGCCAGCAGGATGCCCATCGAGGTCGTTGCAAAAAGGTGCAACGCCGCGCCCACAAGATAGAGCGCAACCGATCCCCCGATCGGGATACCCATCCCCGCCTGAACCACCAGAGTGAGCGAAAGCGCCGTCGCCACCAGCACCACGCTGCCCATGCTGAGCACCTTGCTCGTCATGATCTCGGCGGCGGTCACGGGCATGACCAGCAGATGTTCCAACGTGCCGTGGTCGCGCTCACGGATCAGGGCGGCACCCGAAAGGATGATGGACAGCATGGTCACCGTACTGATGACCGAGGTCACCGCCCCGAACCAGGCCGGGTCGAGCGAGGGGTTGAAACGGGCCCGAACGGCAAGGTCAACCGGCATATCGGTCGGGGCGGCATCGCGTTCCAGCCATCCGGCAATCTCCTGATTGATGATGGCGCTGATACTGCCCGCCCCGGTAAAGGCCTGGCTGACCCGCGTCGCATCGACATTGAGCTGCAACTCGGGCCGGTTCCCGGCCAGCAGGTCGCGCTGGAACTCGGGCGGGATCACCAGCGAGAACGTGTCGATCCCGGCATCCATCCGCGCATCCATTTGCGCGATATCGATCTGGGTCGGCGGCACGAAATAGGGTGGCAGGAACGCATCGGCGACGCGCCGCGACAGGGCCGAGGCGTCCTCGTCCACGATCCCGATCGTGGCGCGGTTGAGCGATTCGGGGATGGCGGTCGCGCTCACATAGACATCGAGCGTGAAGGCATAGGCGACCAGCACCATCAGAAGCGGATCGCGCAACAGTCCGCGAATTTCCTTCAGCGACAGTTGCAGAACATGCCAAAGCCGCATCGTTTATTTCTCCTGTTTGCGCACGAAGATGGCACCCAGCACCATCACCACGGGCACAAGCGCGAGCATCGGCAGGAAAGACCCGCCCAGATCATCGAATCCCAGTGCCTTTGAAAAGGCCCCGCGGGAGATGGTGACGAAATGGCTGGTGGGATAGATTTCACCGATCACCCGGCCCATGCCCTCCATTGACGCAACCGGATCGATGATGCCGCCATATTGCATTGCCGGGATAAGCGTTGCCAGAAAGGTAAAGAACAGGGCCGTGACCTGGCTTTGGGTGAAGGCGGAAATAAGCAGGCCCAGCCCGGTGGCCAGCACGACATAGATCAGCGCCCCAAGCGAAAGTGCCAGCAGGCTGCCCTTGACCGGCACCCCGAAGACCACCACCGCCAGCGCCAGCAGCAAAAGGTAATTCATGAAACCCAGCACGACATAGGGCACCTGTTTGCCCAGCAGGAATTCCAGCCGTCGCGCCGGGGTGACATAAAGATTGACGATCGACCCCGTTTCCTTTTCGCGGGCCACGGACAGGACGGCCAGTGTGGCGGGGATCAGCATCAGCAGCAGCGGGATCATCGCGGGCACCATGGCCGCCAGGCTCTCGACATCGGGGTTGTAGCGGTAGCGCACCTCAAGCGTGAAGTTTCCCGTCACCGCCTCATCGCCAAAGACCTGCCGCATCTGCCCGGTCAGCCAGTGGGCGTGCATCCCCTGGATATACCCGCGCACCGTATCGGCACGCATCGGCATGGCCCCGTCGAACCACGCGCCAATGGCGACGGGGCGGCCGCGTTCAAGATCCGCGGCGAACCCCGGCGGAATTTCCAACGCCAGGCTGATTTCACCCGCACGCATCCGGTAATCCAGATCGGCGTGATCGACAAGCGGCGGTTCCTCGTCAAAGTAACGCGACCCGGCCAGGTCGTTGATATAGGATTGGCTGAGGATGCTCTGATCGAAATCGAGCGCCGCGAATTTGAGGTTTTCGACATCCATGGAAACGCCATAGCCCAGCACGATCATCAGGATCACGCTGCCAAGGCTGGCAAGCGTAAGGCGGATCGGATCGCGGCGCAACTCCAACGACTCGCGCCATGAAAAGCTCAGCAGCCGCGCCAGGCTGAACCGCCCGCGCCGCCGCCGGGCGGAAGTGGCAGGCCCGGCGGAAAGCCCTTCTTTCGTCTCGAGCGCGGGCGGAGTATCCTGATCCTGCGCGCGCTTCAGATGATGGACGAAGGCATCGTCCAGCGTCTCTGCGCCCGCCTCTTCGCGGATCGCCTCGGGCGTGTCGCTGACAAGCACGCGGCCCTGGTGCATCAGCGAAATCCTGTCGCAGCGCGTGGCCTCGGCCATGTAATGGGTGGAGATGAAGATCGTTACGCCGTCGTTCCGGGACAGATCGATCAGCGATTGCCAGAAGATATCGCGCGCCACCGGGTCCACCCCCGATGTCGGCTCATCCAGAATCAGGATGTCGGGCCGGTGGATCAGCGCAACCGCCAGCGACAGGCGCTGACGAATACCCAGCGGCAGGCGCATCGGCAGGCTGTCGAGCACGTCTTCAAGATCGAACCGCTCAGCGAGTTCCGCGATCCGCGGCACGATCTCTGCGGATGTCATGTCGAAAAGCTGCCCGTGCAGATCAAGGTTCTGCCGCACCGTCAGCTCGGAATAAAGCGAGAAGGATTGCGTCATGTAGCCGATGCGCTTGCGGGTGGCCATGTCATGGGCATCGACCTTGCGACCGTAAATCTTCGTGGTGCCGTCACTCGGATCCAGCAGCCCGGTCAGCGCCTTCATGGTGGTGGTCTTGCCGCACCCGTTGGAGCCCAGAAAGCCGAAGATCTCGCCGCGCTTGATGCGAAAGCTCACCTTGTCGACAGCGGTGAAATCGCCAAACCGCACGGTAAGGTTCTCGGCCTCGATGACGTTTTCCCCGTCGGATGCGGGATCACGCGGCGGTATGCTCAGGTCCTTGTGGCGGCTGCGTTTTTCCTCGGGCAGAAGTGCGATGAAGGCCGCATCCAGATCAGCAGCACCGGTGCGTTCCAGGATTTCGTCGGGGCTGCCGGTCGCCAGAACCTTGCCCGCGTCCATCGCCACTAAATGATCGAAACGCGCGGCCTCTTCCATGTAGGCGCTTGATACCAGCAGGCTCATGTTCGGGCGATCAGCGCGGATGCGGTCGATCAGGGCCCAGAATTCGCGCCGCGACAGCGGATCGACGCCCGTGGTCGGCTCATCGAGAACCAGAAGGTCGGGGTCGTGGACCAGCGCGCAGCACAGGCCCAGCTTCTGCTTCATCCCGCCCGAAAGCTTGGCCGCCGCGCGGTCGGCAAACGGGGCGAGACCGGTCGCCTTGAGCAGTTCGTCGATCCGCTGCGCGCGTTCCTGCGCGCCCTCGCCAAAAAGGCGCCCGAAAAAATCGACATTTTCGCGGACCGAAAGCGTCGGGTAAAGGTTCCGCCCCAGCCCCTGCGGCATATAGGCAATGCGCGGGGCGATGCGCGCGCGATGCCCGGCGCGGGCCATGTCGCCCCCCAGCACCTCGAGCCGCCCTGTCTGCATCCGACGCGCCCCGACGATCAGCGCCAGAAGGCTCGACTTTCCCACGCCGTCCGGCCCAATGACGCCGACGGAACGGCCTGACGGCAGGTCGATCGAAACATCGTCCACGGCCAGGGTATTGCCATAGCGGAGCGAGAGCCCCTCGGCACGCACCGCAGGCATGGAATCGGTCATTCCAGCACCTTGCCCTGTGCCTCGGCCGGCCAGGGCGCGGTCGGATCAAGCCGCACCCAGGCGACGCCGGGAAGCCCGGTCTTGACCTGATCGAGGTGCTTTTGAAGGAGCTCCGGCGCGATCCTGGCCCGAACCCTGAACATCAGCTTCTCGCGCTCAACCTCTGTCTCGACCGTCTTGGGCGTGAACTGCGCCACGTCCGACACGAAGGAAACGCTGGCAGGGATAATGATGCCCGGTGCCGCATCCAGCAGCAGGCGCACCTCGGTTCCCAGCCCGATACGCCCTGCATCTGCCGTCGGAAGGAAAAACGTCATGTAAACGTCGTTGAGGTCCACCATGTTGACGACGCGCCCGCCGGCACCCACGACTTCGCCCGCGCGCGCGACGATATATTGCACCCGCCCGGCACGCGGCGCTTTCAATGTGCTGTCCTCGATCTGGACGTCGATCGCCTCGATCATCGCCTGGGCCGCGGTCACTGCGGCCTCGGCCCCAATCACCGAAGCTTTCGCCGATGCTACCCCCGCCCGTGCCGCCGCAAGCGATGCCTCTGCAGAGGCAACCGCCGCCGCAGCGCCAAAGGCGTTGGCCCGGTCGATCTCGAATTGCCGTTCGGATGTGATGCTGTTCTGCGTCAGAGACTCGGAGCGCTCATACTGGCGCCGCGCGACATCCTCCTCCGCGCGGCGCTGTTCCAGAAGGGCCTCGGCCGCGCGTACTTCGGCCGCGCGCTGTTCGACAAGCAGCGTGGCGTTTTCCACGGCGATTTCAGCGCGGCGCAGTTCCGCCACCATCTGGTTGCGATTGGCCTGCAATTGCCGCGTGTCGAGCGTGGCCAGAGGCGCACCTGCCGTCACGAGCCCTCCTTCGTTCACAAGCACCGTGTCAATTCGCCCGGGCAGCTTGGCCGCAACGTCGATTTCGACCGCTTCGATCCGCCCGTTGCCGCGCGCAAATCCTTCCGCGTCCGTATCGGATAGGGTGCTTTGCCAGATCAAAAAGCCGGATACGGCGACAGCGATGACGATCGCGGCCATGATAACGGGTCTGTTTTTTGCCACTGGATACTCGCTTGTTGTGATGATTCGGGCGTGTTTTTTATTCTTGCGACGCGCCTGAACCCTAAATCATCCGCATGCGGTTTCACAACCGGATTGAACGTCGTATCCGTTACAGAACGATGTTGTCCACCCGTCCGAGCCGGCCCCGGGCAAAGTCACAGGACAGGCCCAGAATGCCGAGCACGGTTTCGATTTCCGCCGAGTTTCTGGGCGCATAGACCATGACAGCCGTGGGCGGGATCATGCCCGCCGCAGCCATCGGATGTGGCTCTGCCCAGCCAAGATCGACGATCTTCGGCACCGCATCCTCTGGCAGCATCATGTGCAGGCTGCCGTCCTGCGGCGGATGGACATGGGCGAACTCGGTACCGATCATGAACGCCTCACGGCAGCCGCAGCCGCGCCCGTGTTCGAGGCAAAGTGCCTCGGCCCCCGGCACCGAGATCATCGAGGGCTGGCGGATGACAAAGGGAAAATCGAAGGCCCTGTCCTTGAAAGCGCGATATGACGCGGCATCAGGGTTCTGACTGATCTGCGTATGCGGGGCACAAGGCGTGGTGACGGGCCTTGGCCCCTCGCGCGGCGGGATATTCAGCATAACGGGGCCTCCGTGGGTGTTGTTTACGCCTGCCCGGTCAGTGCGGGCGTGTTGGCCAGCAGGAAATCGCGGACCGATTGTGGCCTTAGTCCGGTCAGCTTTTCCACGTCATCCGAGGCCATGTCGAGATTCCCCTTGGCAATGGCGACATCGAAGGACGAGAAGACATTCGCCATGAACTCCGGCAGGCCATTCGTGACCATCGCCTCAACCAGGGCGTCGCGCGCGATCGGGACGTAGGGGATCTCCTTGCCGGCAACTTCGGACAGTATCGCGGCGATCTCGGCATGGCCGACGGCCTCGGGTCCGGTGATGTCGCGCAGGGTCGAGCCCGTCTCGGATAACAGGGCCGCGGCAGCGGCGCGGGCACAATCGGCGCGCGTGACATAGCCCGCTTTGCCGTCGCCCGCCGCCGCGTAAAGCGCCCCCGTGCCAATCGCCTGCGCCCCGCTCATCAGCAAGAGATCGGCGTAAAGACAGTTGCGCAGGATCGTGTGGGGGATACCGGTCTGCTTGATCAGCGCCTCGCTCTCGCGGTGATCGGCGGCAAAGGTGATCGGGCTGCTTTCATCTGGATTGGTGAGCGACGTATAGACGATATGCGATATACCGGCCTCCTGCGCGGCGGCGATCGCGTTGCGGTGCGCGGCAAGCCGTTTGCCCGGCTCAAGGTCGTCCGTCGAGATGATCAGCAGCCGCCCGCCGCCGGCGAAGGCCTTGCCAAGAGTGGTCGGGTCATTGAAATCGCCCGCCCTGACGTCGACCCCGCGCGCCCGAAGTGCCGCGAGCTTTTCCGGTGTGCGGGTGATCGCGACCAGGGGTTCTCCCCCCTGCGCCAGCAGGTTCTCGATGACCTGACTGCCGAGTTGACCAGATGCGCCGGTCACGATGAAGGGACCCTTGATGGCATTGGACATGGTTTTGTGTTCCTTTTCCAAGTTTCTGTTCAACCGAAGCGAAAGGCGCTTTCGACAGCGCCAAGAACGTGATCCTCCAGCGTCTTGCGACCGATATCGTGGCCCGCCGCACCCGCCACGACATGCAGCGGCATCAGGTGCTCTTCGCGCGGATGGGCCTCGCGGCCGCCCGGCGCCTCTGACCAATGCGTCAGCCTGCGGTTGCGTTGATCGGGATCGGGGCAGGTCATCGCCTCGGTCAGCCAGGTATCGAATGCGCCGCCAACGATGTCGCCCCGCGGCCCGCCACGCAGGCTCCGCATCAGCACGCCCATATTGTGATAGGTGTTGCCGCTGCCGAGGATCAGCACGCCCTCATCACGGAGGGGGGCCAGGGCCTGACCAAGCGCAATATGGCGCGCGGGGTCCAGATCGCTGGCAAGCGAAAGCTGGACGCAGGGAATGTCAGCCTCTGGAAAGGCGACCTTGAGCGGTACGAAGACGCCGTGGTCAAAACCCCGTGCGGCATCCTTCGCGGCTGGAAGCCTAGCGGCGCGGATCAGGTCATGCACCCGATAGGCCAGCGCCGGATCGCCAGGGGCTGGCCAGGTCAACTCGTAGGTATGGGGCGGGAAACCGCCATAGTCGAACAAAAGCGGTGGGGCGGGATTGGTCTGCACGGTGAAGGCGGGCTCTTCCCAATGACCCGAGATCACGAGGATTGACCCGGGGCGCTCAGGCAGCGTGCCCGGGAGATCCTGCAGGAACTGCCGGTGCCGGTCCCACTCATCGGACGGGTTCCAGTCCATGAAGAAACAAGGGCCGCCCCCGTGGGGAATGAAGAGCGTGGGCTGGCGGGCCATGTCCGATTGTCCTTCCCGGTTGCCAAGGCAACCCTCGAGTGGCTGTATCAGGAGGAGTAATAGTTGAGATATGGCAAAAATTAAAGTAGGGATGATAAAGTAACCACCTGGAAAGGAAGCGCACAGCGATGTCCAAAACGCCGCCACAGTGCCCGATGGATGCGATCCTGAGGCTGCTCATGGGGCCATGGACCACCTACATCATCTGGGTGCTGAGCGATCAGGGGCCGCAAAGGTTCGGGGCGTTGAAGCGCTCCGTGCCGGGGATATCGACCCGAATGCTGACCGAACGGCTGCGGATGCTGCAAGATGCCGGGGTCATCTGGCGCGAACAGGCCGAGACGATCCCCCCTGCCGTCACCTATGGCTTGACGCCGCGCGGCAACGAGTTGCGAAGCGTTCTCGACGGCCTGGGACAAATCGCAGAACGATGGAAGGCTGAGGGGGTGTTTCAGGACGATGACTTGGGCGCTGTTTGACTGCGCCAGCCCGAAAAACGCGTGCGTTTACCAGCTTTGGGCGGTGCCGATTCATAACGGTTGTGAGCTACGCAGCGCCGCTCGGCTTTTGCGAATGACAGTTGATGGACCTGTTGGACGCCTTTGAGCGCGGCCAGTCATGTTGCGCTGTGCGATCGTTATCACGTTTTGGAAGCAGGTGATCACCATGAGAGAAAGTAAAGGTGCCGATGTGCTCAGAGGGGCCAGGGAGGTCTTTTTGAAGTGCGGCTTCGAAGGCGCCAGTGTCGATGCCATTGCCGAACAAGCCAAGGTTTCGAAGGCGACCCTTTATGCGCATTTCTCAAGCAAAGACAGGCTCTTCTTAAGCGTTTTACGAGCTGAATGCGACAGACTTTCTGAAGAAATCTGCCGTCCGCTTTCAAACCTGGGCAATGCACAAGATGCCCTTGAAGAGCTCTCGCGGCGCATGATCGGGCTGGTCATGGATGAGGGTTACATTCGTCTCCTTCGTGTTTGCATCGGCGCGGTTCCGGTTCTGCCGGAGGCAGGCGAAATATACATGGATGCAGGCCCAACGCGCGCTATCACACACGTCGCGCAAATACTCAAAGACTTGCACGAAACGAAATCACTGAACGTTGAAAACGTTCAAAACGCCGCCAGTCAGTTCATTCACCTGTCCATCTCCGACGTCATCATGCCGCGATTGCTGGCCGTCGACCAGCCTGTCGATGCATCTGAGCATTCAAAGAGGGCGGTTGACGCTTTTCTGGCGGTATATGGCCGACGCAATGACTTATAGCGTGGGAGGCCCAAACAGCTTGCCTTCTGGTGCTTCGACAGGTGCCATGCCGCGCCTCAAGGTGACTGATCCGGTTGAACACTTGACCCAGATGGTGCCGGACACTAGCTACCCTAGCATATGCACCGACCGGACGGTACAGTTTTGAGTGAGCACATGACCCCAGCAGAAACCAGAAGCGCGTCTCGCAGGATACTGTCTGCTGCGCGCGCTATCGCCGCGCGCGCAGGTGCGGGAAAGATAACGATCGACGCGGTTGCAAAGGAGGCGGGCCTCAGCAAGGGGGGCGTGCTTTACAATTACCCGACAAAGAAGGCCCTGCTCTCGGGGCTGCTCGATGCGATGTTGGCCGAACATCGGGAGCTGCTGGACAGCGTGCCGGAGCGGCACCCCGCGCGAACCCTGCGTGGGCATCTCGAAACGGTTCTGCAATCGCAAGAGGTGGATGATGACCTGTCGATGGCGATCCTCGCGACAGCGGCCTCAGATCCGCAACTGCTCGATCCGCTGCGGGGAGAATTGACCGACGACATCGGGCGTATCCTGTCCGACACACAAGACACGCAGGGTGCCATGGTGGTTTTTTGGGCGATTCAGGGGGTGCGCTTCCAGAAACTTCTCAAGCTGCCAGACGGCGGGGCGGATCTCCGTGGTCGCGTCATCGAAAGATTAAGGACCCTGATCGATGAACTCGAATAGAATGAAGCAGAGCTGGAAACGGATCGCATCGGTTACCGTGATCGCGGCGGCGGCGCTGCTGGTTTTGTCGGTGTTTCCGGCGCTCCGGACCGATGTCCGGGCCCAGACAACGACTGACGCGCCAAAGCCTGCGGCCGAAACCCGCGAGGGGGCTGAACACGACCGGAAGGTCACAGTAGAAGTGACCCGAGCAACAAGTCGCACCGTCACGCGTGGCCGCACCGTTGCCGGGCGGGTCGCGCCAGCCCGCACCGTAGACATCGCTTTCCAGGTTTCTGGACAGGTCCTGCGCCTCGAGGTGGAACCGGGCGACAAGATCAGCCAAGGCGATCTGATCGCGGAACTCGATCCGGTCGATTTCGAACTTGCGGTGGATCGGGCGCGGGCCGCCTTTGACCTTGCGAAATCCGAGCTCGAGCGCGCGAAGAGCCTTGCCGAACGAGGGGTTGCGGCCGAAGCGCGCTTCGAAACCGCCCGTGCCGAATACGCGCAGGCCGAAGTTGCGCTGCGCGAGGCCGAGCGGCGCCTCTCACAGACGCAGATCATCGCGCCTTTCGATGCAATCGTGGCGCGCACCTTCATCGAGGAATATGTCAACGTCACCTCCGCGGCGCCGGTTGCGCGTCTTCAGGATGTCAGCGAGATGCGGATCATGATCTCTCTGCCGGAAGAACTGGCGGCGGTCGCACGCAGCGCACCCGACGCCTTTGATCTCGTGGCAAGTTTTCCAGCCGTGCCCGGCTACACGGCTCCGCTCGTGCTTCGGTCCTTTGCAACCGATGCTGACCGCACGGCGCAGACCTACGATGTGGAATTCGCCATCACGGGCGATGTCGACTCGCGGCTTCTGCCCGGGATGACGGCCAGGGTGCGCCTTTCAAATGCGGCGGCCGAATCCAGTGCACAATCTGCCATGGTCCCCGTGTCAGCGATCGATACCTCTAGCCGAACCGAGCCTTCGGTCTGGATTTACGACGAAGAGTCGGGGCAGGTCAGGCGCCGGACCGTGCGTCTGGGCCTTCCCGTCGATAACGAGATCGTGGTTCTGGAAGGTCTCCAAGGCGATGAACTGGTCGTCTCCGGCGGGTGGTGGCGGCTTCGCGACAATCAGACCGTGACGGTTGCGGGGCTCTGATCCCGCCCCCTTGACAGGACACGAACAAATCCATGGCATTCAGCATTTCCGGCGCAAGCATCCAGAGGCCCGTGGCGGTCTGGCTCCTCATCCTTTTTTGTCTTTTGGGCGGGTATTGGGGGCTGAACACCGTGGGCCGCCTTGAAGACCCGAGTTTCACGCTCAAGACCGCGCTCGTGTTCGTGCCGTATCCCGGCGCGACAGCAGTCGAGGTCGAGGAAGAGGTCTCGGACGTCATCGAAAACGCGCTGCAGCAGATGAAGCAGCTTGACCGGGTCGAATCGAAGTCGATGCCGGGCATGGCGCAGATCACGGTCGAGATCGAGGGCACCTATGGCCCGGATGAGATTCCGCAAGTCTGGGACGAGATGCGGCTGCGCATCAGCGACGTGCAGGACGACCTACCCCAGGGCGCGCGCGCACCCATTGTCAACGACGATTTCGGCGATGTCTACGGCATGTTCTACGCGGTAAAAACCGAAGGTCTCAGCCCGCGCGAGGAGCGGGATCTGGCCACGCGATTACGGCTTGGGCTGGTGACCGTCGACGGCGTTGCGAAGGTTGAGGTTCAGGGCCTTACGGAAGAGACGATCACCCTCTCGATCCCGTCCGCGCGCCTGACGGAATTGGGCCTGCCGCCAAACCAGGTTCTGGGCGTGCTGAACGATGAAAACCTCGTTTTCAACAATGGCGAGATCACCGAGGGCCCCGCCCGCATCGGCCTGTCCGTTCCGCCGGGTTACGTGACCCCCGAGGGGATCGAACAATTACGGCTTGGCGCGGCCGGAGAGGTCGGACAGGTTGCGATCCGTGACATCGCCCGCGTCTCCCGCGACGNAACAGCCCGCGAATTTCCTTCAGCGACAGTTGCAGAACATGCCTGAGCCGCATCGTTTATTTCTCCTGTTTGCGCACGAAGATGGCACCCAGCAGCACCACCACGGGCACAAGCGCGAGCATCGGCAGGAAAGACCCGCCCAGATCATCGAATCCCAGTGCCTTTGAAAAGGCCCCGCGGGAGATGGTGACGAAATGGCTGGTGGGATAGATTTCACCGATCACCCGACCCATGCCGTCCATTGACGCAACCGGATCGATGATGCCACCATATTGCATCGCCGGGATAAGCGTCGCCATGAAGGTGAAGAACAGCGCCGTGACCTGGCTTTGGGTGAAGGCGGAAATCAGCAGGCCCAGCCCGGTGGCCAGCACGACATAGATCAGCGCCCCGAGCGAAAGCGCGAGCAGGCTGCCCTTGACCGGCACCCCGAAGACCACCACCGCCAGCGCCAACAGCAAAAGGTAATTCATGAAACCCAGAACGACATAGGGCACCTGTTTGCCCAGCAGGAATTCCAGCCGTCGCGCCGGGGTGACATAAAGATTGACGATCGAACCCGTTTCCTTTTCGCGGGCCACGGACAGGACGGCCAGCGTGGCCGGAATCAGCATCAGCAACAGCGGGATCATCGCGGGCACCATGGCCGCCAGGCTCTCGACATCGGGGTTGTAGCGGTAGCGCACCTCAAGCGTGAAGTTACCCGCCACCGCTTGATCGCCAAAGACCTGACGCATCTGCTCGGTCAGCCAGTGGGCGTGCATCCCCTGGATATACCCGCGCACCGTATCGGCGCGCATCGGCATGGCCCCGTCGAACCACGCGCCAATGGCGACGGGGCGGCCGCGTTCAAGATCCGCGGCGAACCCCGGCGGAATTTCCAGAGCCAGACTGATTTCACCCGCCCGCATCCGGTAGTCAAGATCGGCATGATCGACAAGCGGCGGTTCCTCGTCAAAGTAACGCGACCCGGCCAGGTCGTTGACATAGGATTGGCTAAGGATGCTCCGATCGAAATCGAGTGCCGCGAATTTGAGGTTTTCGACATCCATGGACACGCCATAGCCCAGCACGATCATCAGGATCACGCTGCCGAGGCTGGCAAGCGTCAGGCGGATCGGATCGCGGCGCAACTCCAGCGACTCGCGCCATGAAAAGCTCAGCAGCCGCGCCAGGCTGAACCCCCCGCGCCGCCGCCGGGCGGAGGTGGCGGGCCCGGCGGAAAGCTCTTCTTTCATCTCGGGCGCAGGCGGGGTATCCTGATCCTGCGCGCGTTGCAGATGGTGGACAAAGGCATCGTCCAGCGTCTCTGCGCCGACCTCCTCGCGGATCGCTTCGGGCGTGTCGCTTACAAGCACGCGGCCCTGGTGCATCAGCGAAATCCTGCCGCAGCGCGTGGCCTCGGCCATGTAATGGGTGGAGATGAAGATCGTCACGCCATCGTTTCGGGACAGATCTATCAGCGATTGCCAGAAGATATCGCGCGCCACAGGGTCCACCCCCGATGTCGGCTCGTCTAGGATCAGGATTTCGGGGCGATGGATCAGCGCGACCGCCAGCGACAGGCGCTGACGAATACCCAGCGGCAGGCGCATCGGCAGGCTGTCGAGCACGTCTTCAAGATCGAACCGCTCAGCGAGTTCCGCGATCCGCGGCACGATCTCTGCGGATGTCATGTCGAAAAGCTGCCCGTGCAGATCAAGGTTCTGCCGCACCGTCAGCTCGGAATAAAGCGAGAAGGATTGCGTCATGTAGCCGATGCGCTTGCGGGTGGCCATGTCATGGGCATCGACCTTGCGACCGTAAATCTTCGTGGTGCCGTCACTCGGATCCAGCAGCCCGGTCAGCGCCTTCATGGTGGTGGTCTTGCCGCACCCGTTGGAGCCCAGAAAGCCGAAGATCTCGCCCCGCTTGATGCGAAAGCTCACCTGGTCCACAGCTGTGAAATCGCCAAACCGCACGGTAAGGTTCTCGGCCTCGATGACGTTTTCCCCGTCGGACGCCGGATCGCGCGGCGGGATGCTCAGGTCTTTGTGGCGGCTGCGGTTTTCCTCGGGCAGAAGTGCGATGAAGGCCGCATCCAGATCAGCGGCACCGGTGCGTTCCAGGATTTCGGCCGTGCTGCCGGTCGCCAGAACCTTGCCCGCGTCCATCGCCACCAGGTGATCGAAGCGCGCGGCCTCTTCCATATAGGCGCTCGACACCAGCAGGCTCATATGTGGGCGATCAGCGCGGATTCGGTCGATCAGGGCCCAGAATTCGCGCCGCGACAGCGGATCGACGCCGGTGGTCGGCTCATCAAGAACCAGAAGGTCAGGATCGTGGATCAGTGCGCAGCACAGGCCCAGTTTCTGCTTCATCCCGCCCGAGAGCTTGGCCGCCGCGCGGTCGGCAAAAGGGGCAAGCCCGGTCGCCCTGAGCAATTCGTCGATCCGCTGCGCGCGTTCCTGCGCGCCCTCGCCAAAAAGACGTCCGAAAAAATCGACATTTTCGCGAACCGAAAGTGTCGGGTAAAGGTTCCGCCCCAGCCCCTGCGGCATATAGGCAATGCGCGGGGCGATCCGCGCGCGATGCCCGGCGCGCGCCATGTCGCCGCCCAGCACCTCCAGCCGCCCTCCTTGCATCCGCCGCGCCCCGACGATCAGCGCCAGAAGGCTCGATTTTCCCACGCCATCTGGCCCGATGACGCCGACGGAACGCCCTGACGGCAGGTCGATCGACACATTGTCCACGGCCCGGGTCTTGCCATAGCGGAGCGAGAGCCCCTCGGCACGCACCACAGGCCCCGGATCGGTCATTCCAGCACCTGCCCCTGCGCCTCAGCCGGCCAGGGCGCGGTCGGGTCAAGCCGCACCCAGGCGACGCCGGGAAGCCCGGTCTTGACCTGATCGAGGTGCTTTCCCAGCAGCTCCGGCGCGATCCTGGCCCGCACCCTGAACATCAGCTTCTCGCGCTCGATTTCCGTCTCGACCGTCTTGGGCGTGAACTGCGCCACGTCCGACACGAAGGAAACGTGCGCGGGGATGACGATGCCGGGTGCCGCATCCAGCAGCAAACGCACCTCGGTTCCCAGCCCGATACGCCCCGCATCCGCCGTCGGAAGGAAAAACGTCATGTAAACGTCGTTGAGGTCCACCATGTTGACAACGCGCCCGCCGGCACCCACGACTTCGCCCGCACGCGCGACGATATATTGCACCCGTCCGGCACGCGGCGCTTTCAATGTGCTGTCCTCAATCTGCACGTCGATTGCCTCGATCGTCGCCCGGGCCGCGGTCACCGAAGCTTCGGCCCCAATGACCGAGGCTTTCGCCGAAGAGACCCCGGCCCGCGCCGCCGCAAGCGACGCCTCTGCCGAGGCAACCGCCGCCGCGGCGCCAAAGGCATTGGCCCGATCGATCTCGAACTGCCGTTCGGATGTGATGCTGTTCTGCGTCAGAGACTCGGAGCGCTCATACTGGCGCCGCGCGACATCCTCCTCCGCGCGGCGCTGTTCCAGAACGGCCTCGGCCGCGCGCACTTCGGCCGCGCGCTGTTCGACAAGCAGCGTAGCGTTTTCCACGGCGATTTCGGCGCGGCGCAGTTCTGCCACCATCTGGTTGCGATTGGCCTGCAATTGCCGCGTGTCGAGCTCGGCCAGCAGCGCGCCCGCCGCGACGAGTTCCCCTTCGTTCACAAGCACGGTGTCAATCCGCCCGGGCAGCTTGGCCGCAACGTCGATTTCGACCGCTTCGATCCGCCCGTTGCCGCGCGCGAATCCTTCCGCGTCCGTATCGGAGCGGGTGCTTTGCCAGAGCAAAAAGCCGGATACGGCGACAGCGATGACGATCGCGGCTATGATAACGGGGCTGGGTTTTGCCACTGTATACTCGCTTGCTGTGATGATTCGGGCGTCCTTATTGTTCTTGCGACGCGCTTGAACCCTAGATCATCCGCATAGGGCTTCACAACCGGATTGAACGGCGCATCCCGTCACAGAACGACGTTGTCCACCCGTCCGAGCCGACCACTGGCAAAGTCACAGGACAGGCCCAGAAGGCCGAGAACGGTTTCGATTTCTGCTGCGTTTCTGGGCGCATAGACCATGACAGCGGTTGGCGGGATCATGCCCGCCGCGGCCATCGGATGCGGTTCTGCCCAGCCCAGATCAATGATTTTCGGCACTGCGTCCTCGGGCAGCATCATGTGCAGGCTGCCGTCCTGCGGTGGATGGACATGGGCGAATTCCCTGCCGACCATGAACGCCTCACGGCAACCGCATCCGCGCCCGTGTTCGAGGCAGAGCGCCTCTGCGCCCGGCACCGAGATCATCGAGGGCTGGCGGATGACAAAGGGAAAATCAAAGGCCCGTTCCCTGAACGCCCGAACCGTTGCGGCATCCGGGTTCTGGGAAATCTGGGTATGCGGGGCACAAGGCGTGGTCGCAGGCCTAGGCCCCTCGCGCGGCGGTATCTTCAGCACGGTATCGCCTCCGGCAGGTCGTGTTCCTTCATCGCCTTTACCAGGGCGGCGCGCATGGTCGGGACATGGGGAATTTCCCTGCCGGCGATCTTGGCAGGGCTGACCGGCTTGGGTCCGGTGATGTCGGGCATTTTTCGTGGTGCTCCTTTCGTGTCTTTTCAACTCAACCGAACCGAAAGGCGCTTTCGACAGCGCCCATAACGGGGTCTTCTAGCGTCTTGCGCCCAATGTCCGCGCCTGCTGCGCCCGCCACAACGTGCAGCGGGATCAGGTGCTCTTCGCGCGGATGGGCCTCGCGGCCGCCCGGGGCATCGGACCAGCGCGCAAGCCTGCGGTTGCGTTCCTCGGGATCGGGGCAGGTCACGGCCTCGGTCAGCCAGGCATCGAACGCGCCGCCAACGATGTCGTCTCGCGCCCCGCCACGCAGGCTCTGCATCAGCACGGACATGTTGTGATAGGTGTTGCCGCTGCCGAGGATCAGCACGCCCTCGTCGCGCAGGGGGGCCAGGGCACGGCCAAGCGCAATGTGGCGCGCGGGGTCGAGATCGCTGGCAACCGAAAGCTGGACACAGCGAATGTCGGCATCGGGAAAGGCGACCTTGAGCGGCACGAAAACGCCGTGGTCAAACCCGCGCGTGGCATCCTTCGCAGCGGCAAACCCGGCGGCGCGGGTCAGCTCATGCACCCTGTCTGCCAGCGCCAGATCGCCGGGGGCGGGCCACGTTAATTCATAAGTGTGCGGTGGAAAGCCGCGGTAATCGAACAGAAGCGGTGGCGCGGGATTGGTTTGCACGGTGAAGGCGGGTTCCTCCCAGTGGCCCGAAATCACCAGAAGCGCGCGGGGACGTTCGGGCAATGTGGCAGGCAGATCCTCCAGGAATTTCCGGTGCCGGTCCCATTCATCGGGCGGATTCCAGTCCATGAAGAAACACGGGCCGCCGCCATGGGGAATGAACATCGTGGGCATACGGGTCATGTTGCATCATCCTCACCGGTCAGGCCATTCGAGACCTTGCCTTTCGTTGTATGGATAAGGAGTAGTTGAGTTGTGTCGTTATTTAAAGTAGGGACGAAAAAGTAACTATAAAATCGAGCCGATCCCATGCCCAGAACGCCGCCACAATGCCCGATGGATTCGATCCTGCGTCTGCTCATGGGACCGTGGACAACCCACATCATCTGGGTGCTGAGCGATCAGGGGCCACAAAGATTCGGGGTTCTGAAACGCGCCGTGCCGGAAATATCGACCCGAATGCTGACCGAGCGGCTGCGGATGCTTCAGCGCGCCGGGGTCGTCTGGCGCGAACAGGCCGAGACGATCCCGCCTGCGGTCACCTATGGCCTGACGCCGCGCGGCAACGACCTGCGCGGCGTTCTCGACGCAATGGGCGAGATCGCGGAACGATGGAAGACCGAGGGGGTATTTGAAGGTGATGACTTGGGCGGGGCCGCTTCACCAAACTCGCGTTTGTGAGTTAGGCTGCGCCACCCGGCTTCTGCCTGTGAGCGCGGTCAGACAGGTTGCGCCGTGCATTCGATATCACGTTTTGGAATCAGGTGATCGCCATGCGGGAAAGTAAAGTGGCCGATGTGCTGAAAGGAGCCAGAGAGGTATTCCTGAAGTGCGGTTTTGAAGGTGCCAGCGTCGATGCGATTGCCGAAGAAGCCAAGGTGTCGAAGGCAACCCTCTATGCGCATTTTCCAAGCAAGGACAAACTCTTTTTGAGCGTCTTGCAATCCGAGTGCGACAGCCTTTCAGAGGAAATCTGCCGTCCGCTTACAAGCCAGAATGATGCGCGGAGCATGCTGGAAGAACTCTCTCGGCGGATGATCGGGTTGGTCATGGATGATGACTATATGCGCCTCCTGCGCGTTTGCATCGGCGCGGTTTCGGTTCTGCCGGAGGCAGGTGAAATATACATGAACGCAGGTCCGAGGCGTGCCATCAGGATCGTCGCGCAAATACTCAGAAATTTGCATGAGACGAAATCACTGGACGTGAAAAACGTCCAAAACGCCTCTGCTCAATTTATTCATCTCTCTGTATCTGGCGTTATCATGCCGCAATTGCTGGCCGTCGATCAGCCTATCGATGTGTCTGAGCACTCAAGACGGGCGGTTGATGCGTTTTTGGGGGCATATGGCGGACGCGATGCCTCTTGAAGTGGCGTGGTCAATGGATTGCCTTCTCGTACTTCTGCGGGCGCTATCGAGCGCCGTGCCGGATCAGATGAGATTGAATTCTTGACCCGGACCGACCCACAGACTAACTCCCACGTAACATAAACCGACCGGACGGTATAGTTTGAGCAAGCCCATGCCCCCTTCAGAATGCAGAAACGCCTCGCGCAGGATACTTTCAGCGGCGCGTGCGATTGCCACCCGTGAGGGCGCGGGCAGGATCACGATCGAGGCGGTCGCGAAGGAGGCCGGCCTGAGCAAGGGCGGCTTGCTTTACAATTACCCGACCAAGAAAGCGCTGCTGTCTGGCTTGTTGGCGCAGATGCTGGCCGAGCACCGCGAATTGCTCGAGAGCGTGCCCGAGCGGCACCCCGCACGCACGCTCCGGGGCCATCTCGAAACGGTTCTACAGTCGGAAGAGGTGGATGGTGACCTGTCGATGGCGATCCTCGCGACCGCTGCATCAGATCCGCAACTGCTCGATCCGCTGCGGGCGGAATTGACCGACGACCTCGGGCGTATCCTGTCCGATACACAAGACGCGCCGGGTGCCATGGTGGCCTTTTGGGCAATCCAGGGGCTGCGTTTCCAGAAGCTGTTGAAGCTACCGGATGGCGGTGCGGACACCAGAGAACGCGTCATCGAACGATTGAGGGCCCTGATCGATGATCTCAAGTAAAAAAGACAAAAGCTGGAAGGGGATCGCTGCGGTTATTGCTGTGGCGGGGGCGGCACTCCTGATGGTGTCCTTTCTTCCTGTGTCCTTGGGCGAAGTGCTGGCCCAGACAGGCCAGGAGTCGAGTGAACCTGGTGCCGAAACAAGCCAGGCGGGCGCGTCCGACAAGGAGGTCGTGGTCGAGGTGACCCGAGCAACGCGCCGGACCGTTACGCGCGGTCGCACCGTTGCCGGACGGGTCGTGCCGGCCCGCACCGTGGACATCGCGTTTCAGGTGTCCGGACAGGTCCTGCGCCTTGAGGTGGAACCGGGTGACAAGATCAGCAAGGGCGATCTGATCGCGGCGCTCGATCCGGTCGATTTCGAACTCGCCGTGGATCGGGCGCGGGCGGCCTTCGTCCTTGCTGAGTCCGAGATCAACCGCGCAGCGAGTCTTGCCGAACGGGGCGTTGCTGCGGAATCCCGGCTTGAAACCGCCCGCGCCGAATACGCGCAGGCGGAAGTTGCGCTGCGCGAGGCCGAGCGACGCCTCTCCCAGACGCAGATCGTCGCGCCTTTCGACGCGATCGTGGCACGCACATTCATAGAAGATTATGTCAACGTCACCTCGGCGGCATCGGTGGCACGTCTTCAGGACGTCAGCGAGTTAAGGATCCTGATTTCTCTGCCGGAAGAACTGGCGGCCGTCGCACGAAGCGCGCCCGACGCTTTCGATCTCGTGGCGAGTTTTCCGGCGGTGCCTGGCTACACGGCACCGCTCGTGCTTCGGTCCTTTGCAACCGATGCGAACAGCACGGCGCAGACCTATGATGTGGAATTCGCAATCACGGGCGATGTCGATTCGCGTCTTCTGCCCGGGATGACGGCCAGGGTGCGTCTTTCAAACGCAGCCGCCGAAGCCAGTGCACAGTCCGTCATGGTCCCGGTTTCGGCGATCGATACCTCAAGCCGAACCGAGCCTTCAGTCTGGATCTACGACGAACAGTCGGGACAGGTCACACGCCAGACGATCCGCTTGGGGCTGCCCGTCGATAACGAGATCGTGGTTCTCGAAGGTCTGGAGGGCGATGAATTGATCGTTTCCGGCGGGTGGTGGCGACTTCGGGACAATCAGACCGTGACGGTTTCGGGGCTCTGATCCCGCCCCCTTGACAGGACACGAACAGATCCATGGCATTCAGCATTTCAGGCGCAAGCATCCAGCGGCCCGTCGCGGTCTGGCTCCTCATTCTCTTTTGCCTTCTTGGCGGGTATTGGGGACTGAACACGGTGGGCCGCCTTGAAGACCCGAGTTTCACGCTCAAGACCGCACTCGTCTTTGTGCCGTATCCCGGCGCGACAGCAGTCGAGGTCGAGGAAGAGGTCTCTGACGTCATCGAAAACGCGCTGCAGCAGATGAAGCAGCTTGACCGGGTCGAATCCAAGTCGATGCCGGGCATGGCGCAAATCACCGTGGAGATCGAGGGCACATATGGCCCGGATGAGATTCCGCAAGTCTGGGACGAGATGCGCCTGCGCATCCGCGACGTGGAGGGGGAGCTTCCCGAAGGCGCGCGCGCGCCCATCGTCAACGACGATTTCGGCGCCGTTTACGGCATGTTCTATGCGGTGAAAACCGAAGGTCTGAGCCCGCGCGAAGAGCGGGATCTGGCCACGAAATTGCGGCTGGGCCTAGTGACCGTGGACGGTGTCGCCAAGGTCGAGGTTCAGGGCCTCACCGAAGAGGTGATCACGATCTCGATTCCATCCGCGCGCCTGACAGAGCTGGGCCTTCCGCCCAACCAGGTTCTGAGCGTGCTGAACGACGAGAACCTCGTCTTCGATAATGGCGAGATCACCGAGGGGCCGGCCCGCATCGGCCTGTCCGTTCCGCCGGGTTACGTGACCCCCGAGGGGATCGAACAATTACGGCTTGGCGCGGCCGGAGAGGTCGGACAGGTTGCGATCCGTGACATCGCCCGCGTCTCCCGCGACGGCCCGCATCGGCCTGTCCGTTCCGCCGGGTTACGTGACCCCCGAGGGGATCGAACAATTACGGCTTGGCGCGGCCGGAGAGGTCGGACAGGTTGCGATCCGTGACATCGCCCGCGTCTCCCGCGACGAGGCGGAACAGCCGAGCCAGGTGATCCGCCACAATGGCACGGCAGCCTTCACCCTCGGGGTTTCGGCGTTGACGAACCGCAACGTGGTCGAAGTTGGTTCGGCGGTCGCGGCCCGGCTTGAGACGTTGAAGGCCGACTTGCCGGACAGCGTCGAGATCACGCCGATCTACGAACAGCACGTCGTCGTTGACGAGGCCGTCTCCAGCTTTCTCCTGAGCCTTGCGATGTCGGTCGCCATCGTTGTCGGGGCGCTGATGATCACAATGGGCTGGCGCGCCGGCCTGGTGGTCGGCACGACGCTCGGGCTCACTGTGTTCGTCACGCTGTTCTTCATGTCGGTCTTCGGGATCGCGATGGAACGGATCAGCCTTGGTGCCCTGATCATCGCGATGGGGATGCTGGTCGACAACGCCATCGTGATCACCGAAGGAATGGTGATTGGCATGGCGCGCGGAAAGAGCGCGATAAAAGCTGCGGCCGAGACCGAAAGTTCCACGTCCATTCCGCTGCTTGGAGCCACCGTGATCGGGATCATGGCCTTTTCCGGGATCGGACTTTCGCCGGACTCCACCGGCGAGTTTCTGTTCTCGCTCTTCGCGGTGATCACCATCTCGCTGCTGATGAGCTGGATTCTGGCTGTTACGGTCACGCCATATCTCGGCATGCTGCTGCTCAAGGCGCCAAAAAAAAATACCTCGGATGATCCCTACAAGGGCGCGTTCTACGCGATCTATCGCGGGTTGCTCTGGCTCGTGCTGCGCGCGCGTGTGCTGGTTGTGCTTGTAATCGTGGGAATCACGATTGTGTCGGTGATGGCCTTCGGGCAGGTCAAGCAGGCCTTTTTCCCGGCGTCAAATACCCCGCTTTTCTATGTCGAATTCCAGATGCCGCAAGGGACCGACATCAACGTCACCGACCGTGAAATGAAACGGCTCGAACAGTTGATCCTGTCTGAAGACAAGGTGACCGACGTGACGACCTTGGTGGGGCGCGGCGCGAGCCGATTCATGTTGACATACAACCCGGAGCAGGCAGATGCCAGCTATGGCCAGCTTATCGTTCGTGTGGCCGACGCCGAGGCGATCCCGGCTATGGCCAATCGATTGAATCGTGATCTGCCGGCCGAATTTCCCAACGCGCTCGTCCGGGTCGAAGAGCTTGTCTTCGGCCCGCCCTCCGGTGCCGATGTGGCGGTCCGGTTCTCTGGTCCCGATCCGGTCGTTCTGCGCCAACTCGCCGACGATGCATTACGGATATACGAGGCCGCCGGCACAATTACCAACCCGCGCACCAATTGGCGCCAGCGCGAAATCCTTGTTGAGCCGATCGTCGATGAGTCGCGCATGCGGCTGGCCGGGGCCACGCGCAGCGCGATTGCCGATACCGTCCGCTACGGAACGTCGGGCTTGCGGGTCGGTGAATTGCGCGAAGGCGACGAGGTCATCCCGATCCACCTGCGGCTGCCCGCGACCGAACGGGACGGGGTTGACCGCGTTCGGGATCTGTCGGCCTGGTCCGATGGTGCTGGCACCTACGTTCCCATGGCCAACCTTGTGGAACGGTTCGAGCCGCGCCTCGTCGAGGCGCTGATTCACCGGCGCAACCGCGAACGCACCATTACTGCCCTTGGCGGTGCACGGGCGGATCTCACCGCCGATGAGGCCTTCAAAAGCGTGCGGGCCGAGATCGAGGCACTCCCGCGTCCCGACGGCTACAGCATGGAGTGGGGTGGCCAGTATGAAAGTTCAACCGACGCCCAGACCAGCCTTGGCAAACAGCTTCCCCTAGGCTTCCTTGTCATGCTGACAATCTCCATTCTCATGTTCAACAAGGTGCGCCAACCCCTCATCCTTTGGCTTGTCGTGCCAATGTCCGTGACGGGCATGGTGCTCGGGCTGCTTTTCACCGGCCTGCCTTTCACCTTCACTGCTCTGCTCGGCTTCCTTTCGCTGTCGGGAATGCTGATGAAGAACGCGATCGTTCTGGTCGAAGAGATCGACGTTCAGCGCGCAGAGGGTGTGGCGGATTACAAGGCAGTGATTGACGGTTCGGTCAGTCGTCTACGCCCTGTGGTGCTCGCCGCAGGCACGACGATCTTCGGCATGATACCCCTGCTGCCGGATGCGTTTTTCGCGTCTATGGCGGTGACGATAATGGGTGGCCTCGCGTTTGCCTCGGTGCTGACCCTTGTCGCCGTGCCGGTACTTTACGCACTTCTTTTCCGTATCCGTCCACCAAAAGAAGAAAGCACCGACTCGAAAACCGGAACAGCCTCTGGTTGAAGTGGTTCATGCTTCAAGTAGGTAGGGATCACCCTTGGAACAAAATGCCTTTGTAGAGTAGCGCCAGCTTCTAAATCGTGGCGAAGGCAGGCGATATTTTCTTTAGACCATCAACATTTCTTGCTTGCGCGAGGGTCAGCTACGCCCGGAAAAGAGAATGTTGCCGCAAAGCGGTCCGTTCGTTAAACGCAAAAGGCCCACCAGTGATGGTGGGCCTTCCGGTTGAATTCTCTGTATCAGTTCGCGCAGGCGCGGATGGCTTCGATGTCCGGCCCATTGGGTGACCGACCCAGATTGAAGGGGGCGGACGCATCGCGCCATTTGGCGTAATCGGCCAGATATTCGAGCTGGCTGAGATAGACCTTGGCCGAGGCGGGGTTTTCGCAGGCGGTCTCGATGATCACCTCATTGGCGAGTTCCTGCACGCGCGCCAAGGTCTCGTCGTCGTAGCGGGTGATCTCGATGCCAGCGTCCTTGAACTGCTGATAGGCCTCGGTGGCGCGCTTTTCGGTGAAGGAAAGCGACCAGATCAGATTGGCCTGAGCCGCGATTTTCAGATCCTCCTGCGTTTCAGGAGAGAGCGCATCCCACGAGGCCTTGTTGATCATCACGCCAAAGACCGAAGCCGATTGGTGCCAGCCCGGAGTGGCCCAGAACTTGGTCACCTGATGGAAGCCGCCTGAATAATCAACATTGGGGGTCGAGAATTCTGCGCCGTCGATCACGCCGCGTTCTAGCGACTGATAGATTTCGCCACCGGCCATGGAGACCTGATTGCCGCCGAGTTTTTCGAGCAGGCGACCCTGTTCCAGACCGGACAGGCGCAGGCGTTTGCCTTGCAGATCCTCAAGGGTCACGATGGGCTCATTGGTACGGAAACCGGATTCGTTGTTGGTCACGCCGTAGGGCAGGTAGACCATGCCGAATTTGCCGTAGATCTCGTTATAGAGATCGGCACCACCCCATTGTTCGATCCAGTTGACGTAGTCGATGGCGTTGAAGAGGCTGGCGGTGGTTGCCAAGGGGGAGAACGCCGAATCGCGGCCTGCCCAATAGCCCGGCCAATCCCCGCCAGCCTGAATGGTGCCAGATTCCACTGCGCCAAAGACTTCGCCTGCGGGCACAAGCGCGCCTCCCTCGAAGAACTCGATGGTCAACGCGTCGCCGGTCAGCTTGTTGGCGAGGTCGACGAAATGCTTGTCGATCTCGATCAGCTCCAGAGAGCTGGGCCATGTGGTTGTCATGGTCCAGCTTTCCTGCGCGGCAGATTGCGTCGCAATCCCTGCGGCCAGAGCGAGGCCGGTTACGAGAGTAATCTTCGTCAGCATGGGTAGTCTCCTTGTTTACTTGGTGTAGAGCGTCTCTGGTAGCCATGTGACCAGTTGCGGAAAGATGGCTACACCGAGGCACATGATCAGGATCAAGCCAATGAATGGCAACACCCCGATGATGATCTGTGAGGTTTTGACCGACTTGGGCGCGATAGCGCGCAAATAGAACAAGGCATAGCCAAAAGGCGGCGTCAGAAACGAGGTCTGCAACACCACCGACATGAGAACAACAAACCACAAGAGGCTGACATCCATCTCTTGCACGATGGGCAGAAAGATCGGGAACGAAAGCAAGACAATCCCCGTCCAGTCGAGGAAAGCGCCCAAAATGAACACGATGAACAGCATCATCGTAATGAGCATCCACGGCTCCATATCCATGCCCCGGATGATTTCCTGAGTGGCGCGCAACCCGCCGGTGATGTTGAACACGCCGGTAAAGGCGGTTGCTCCGATCACGATGAAGAGGATCATCGCCGAGGTGCGCCCGGTCTCCAGCATTGCGCCGTAGAAGCTGATCCATCTGAACTTGCCGCGAAAGATCACGATCAGCAGCGCCAGCATGGCCCCGATGGCAGAGGCCTCTGTTGCCGTGGCTATGCCCGCTAGGAGCGAGCCGAGGATGCCGAGGATCAGCACCAGGGGCGGTACGGCCTCAATCGCCAGCATCTTGAGCAGGGCGCTGCGGCTGACCTTTTCGTCCGGCTCAACGGCGGGGGCCATATCGGGGCGCACGAAGGCCACGATCACAACCCAGACGGCGTAGAGCAGTCCGAGCAACATGCCGGGGATCATTGCACCGGCAAACAGTTCGCCTACCGAGAGCGGTGAGTAGCTGGCCATCAGGATGAGCATGATAGAGGGCGGAATGAGAATGCCGAGGCAGCCCGAGGCCGCGATGACGCCGGTGGTGAGCGTCGGGCTATAACCATATTGCAGCATCGGGCGCAGGGCCATGACGCCCATCACGGTGATTGAGGCGCCGATGATGCCGGTGGTCGCCGCCAAGAGGATCGAGATGAACACGACCGCCAGTGCTAGACCGCCGCGCACATTGGACATCATCAGCCGGAGGGATTCGAACATTCGGTCGGTGACGCCGCTGTCCGAGAGAAACCGGGCCATCAGCACGAACAGTGGAATGGCAATCAGCGTGAAATTATCCAGCACATCGCCGAAGATGCGATTGATGACGATGCCCAGCACCATCGGCTTGCCCGCGATCAGCGCACCCAGAACGGCGGTGCCGCCCAGCACAAAGGCCAGCGGATGGCCCATGAAGAGGCCAAGCAGCAGCAGGCCGAACATGCACAGGGCGATGACTTCAGGCGTCACTGCGCACCTCCTGACGATTGAATACGAGTTTCAGAACCTCTGCGATCCCCTGCAACAAGAGCAGGGCCGCCGCCGCAGCCATCGCCATCTTGAGCGGATAGACGGGCAATTGCACCGAGCCATAGGTGGTTTCACCCTGCGCATAGGACCGCATCGCAAATTCATAGGAGCGGGTCGTGAACACCCAGGCGAAGGGAAAGAAGAAGATCAGATAGCCCAGAGCATCGACAATACGGGCCGGGGTCTCGGACAGATTGGCGGTCAGCAGATCCACCCGCACATGCGCCTGATGCCGCAGCGCATAGCCGCCGAGCAGCACAAAGTAGAAGCCGAACATCTGCTTTGTGACATCAAACGCCCAGCGAGTCGGATCGTTGAGCACGTAACGCATGAATACGTCATAGATGATGAATGCCGCGAACACGATCGCCACCACAGAGACGATTCTGCCGATGGTTTCGTTAAGCCCGTCAATGGCGCGAATGATCATGATTTCCTCCGCCAGTATGCGTCGGCATACTATCCCGACACGGGCAGGATACAAGGCGAGGAATTGAGAAGAAGAACTATTTTAGCCCGGATAATTCACGAGAAGGCGGCGGAGGTATCGTAACCATCTGAAATGCTGTATGTTTTGGGTGCTACCGCCAAACATGCAGCTTTTGAGAGGACGACCCCCGCCATGGTCCAATCTACGTGCTCCACGCCCCGCCTGTCACCCCTCAATGGCAAGCCGGTCCTGCTTGGATTTGACGGCGCAGACATGAGCTCCGACGCAGGGCTGACGCTGCTGCGCGAGATCGAGCGCGAGGCGGGTCTGGCGCAGCGGCTTGCAGATTGCCTGTGCGATCCGCGCGATCCGGCAAAAGTTCAGCATAGCCTGTGCGACATCATCCGTTTCCGGATCATGATGATCGCAGCTGGGTATGAAGACGGCAATGACGCGAACGCCTTGCGGCACGATCCCAGCTTCAGGATTGCACTGGAGCGCGGCCCGGAAACCGGGGCGGCATTATGTTCGCAGCCGACGATTCCACGCATGGAAAACCTGCCCGATACTCGCGCGCTGATCCACATGGGTCGCGAGATGGTCCGGTTCTACTGTCAGTCCTTTGCGCGCGCTCCAGGCCGGATCGTGCTCGATATAGATGATACCTTTGATGCGGTGAATGGCCACCAGCACCTGCGCCTGTTCAATGCGTTCTACGACGAGTTCGGCTTCCAGCCGATCGTCGTGTTCGACGGTGAAGGCCGGCTCGTGGGGATACTGTTGCGCCCGGCCCGCCGGCCCAAGGGAGCCGAGAGCGCGGCCCATATCCGCCGGTTGATTCGGCAGATTGCCAGGCATTGGCCCGAGACGGAAATCCTGCTGCGGGCGGACGGCCATTACTGCACCCCGGAGGTTCTGGACCTGTGTGACAGGCTCGGGCTGAGCTATGTCTTCGGTCTGTCAAAGAACGGCCGTCTGGCGCAAAACATCTCGGCTATGGAGGCATCGACGGCAGCGCGCTACACACGCACCCCTGGTCAGAAACTGCGCCGGTTCAAGACCTTTTCCTACGCGGCCCGGTCGTGGTCGAAACCGCGCCGCGTGATAGCCCGCGTCGAGGTTGGCCCAATGGGGCGCGATACCCGCTACATCGTCACCAATCTCGAGGGCGGTCGCGGCAAGCATCTCTACGAGAAGTTCTATTCCGCACGCGGTCAGGCGGAAAACCACATCAAGGCATGGAAGACCCATCTCCCATCAGACCGAACATCATGCTCGAAGGCGAACGCCAACCAGATGCGTCTGATGCTGCACAGTTGCGCCTACTGGCTCTGGTGGAAATTGCGCGCCGCCTGTCCAAGGAGATCCCCATGGCGCCGCGCCCAATTCGACACCCTGCGGCTGCATCTCGTCAAGCTGGCTGCAACCATCGTCGAGAAGAAGACCCGGATCAGCATCACACTGCCGACATCATGTCCGCGACAGGGTCTCCTCCATCTTCTCTTCGACGCGCTCGCCCCACCGAAAGCAGCCTGACGCGAGCGGCCCGACAACCCCGAAACATCAATCCATATTACCCAACAACCACGTCAACGACCGGCCAGCAAACCGGACGCAAACATCGGATGCGCGCGACAGACCCGAGATCCGTGAAACCGGCCCCGGGAACACATTAATGCAGCTTCATGAATTATCCGGGTTAGGATTGCAGAAAGACACGGTAACTACTCACGGTTTGTTCAGCCGGTGAGCGGCACTCGTCTGGCTTGACTTATAATCAGATGCAATCAATTTTACCTTTTGGCCACGAGCTTCCTTTTCCCGTGCCCCAGTAGTGCGCGCTGCCGCAAGCTTCAAAAATAGAGCAAGCCGGTCTTTTGCTGAGACATGAATGGAGATAACTGCGGTCGCGTCAGCTTCTTCCGAAATTGATCTCTTCCGTCCGGACGGCACCATGAATCTGGAAAACATTCTTTGTCAGATCGACACCAATCATCATATCCTCCATCTCGCTGTCCTCCTCTTTGCGTGGCTTTAAACACCACGAGCTTGGCACATTGCGATGCCGTCTCGGGAGGGCGGCAACCACTCCATCTGTAGTATTACTCCGGCACAGGGATGAAAGAACGGTCTTGCGTTCGAAGAGACCAAAAACTAACAATTGTTAGAACTGGAGGTCGCTGATCGAATGACAACCCCACTTCATCAATTGAAAATCATCGAGCTTGGTCACGTCATAGCCGGGCCTCTTTCATCAGCTCTGCTCTCCGATTTCGGGGCAGATGTAACAAAGATCGAGGCAGTCAACCGGACCGATATGATGCGCGACCTCGGACCCAAGGCAGAGGATGGGGTGGGCGTTTGGTGGAAGACGCTGGGCCGCAACAAGAAAACCCTGAGCCTGAACTGGAAATCGGACGAAGGCCGGGACATCTTGCGCAGGCTGGTTGAAGGTGCGGATGTACTTGTCGAAAATTTCCGGCCCGGTGTGCTTGAACGTGCGAGTGTCGGGCCGGAGACCCTGCACGAGTGGAACCCGAATCTGATAATCCTGCGTGTGTCTGGTTACGGACAGGACGGCCCGATGCGGGACGTGCCCGCTTTCGGGCGCGCGGCAGAGGCGATGAGTGGTCTCGCCCATCTGACTGGTTTTGCGGATGGGCCGCCGATGCACCCCGGATTTCCGGCAGCCGACAGCACGACAGGGCTGATGGGCGCTTTGGGTATCATGATCGCGCTGTTTGCCCGCGAAAAGGGGATTGCGCGCGGTCAGGTCGTCGATCTTGCGGTGTTCGAGGCATTGCTTCGGTTGATGGACTATCCTGTTCCCGCCTTGACGGGTGCGAAGCTCTCACCAGGACGCAATGGCTTGCGCCAACCGATGGACTTTGCGCCGGGGGGCATGTTCCGCACGTGCGATGGGGTGTGGCTGACCGTTTCCGCAGGCAGCGCAGAAACGGCGCAGCGGCTGCTGCAGGCGGTCGGCGGAGACGCTCTGGCCGATGATCCACGGTTCGCGACCCTAGACCTGATGTCACGGCATATGGTTGTGGTTTTTGATGCCATCAATGATTACGTCACACAGCGCACGCTTGCCGAGGTCGAGGCGGAATTCGCCCGCCATGATGCGGTCGCCTCGCGGGTTCTAAGCGTCGAAGAGATCACGACGCATGAGCAGATACGCCATCGCGGAGACATCGTATCGGTCGACGGAGAGCAGACGCAGGTCGTCGGGCCTATTCCGCATTTGAGCGCCACACCAGGTGAGGTTCGATGGTTGGGACGCCCGCCGGGGGCGGACACCCGCAACATACTGCGCGATATGGGTTTTGAAGATGCAAGGATCACGGCCCTTTGCGAGGCGGGTATTGTGGATTTGGACGGGAAGAGAACCACACCGTGACCTTTCGAATGACAGATGAACAGAAAGAAATCCGCGAACAGATCCTGCGGATTTGCGCGCGGTTCGATGATGACTACTGGTTGGAGCGGGATCGCAACGGTGGTTTTCCCTATGAGCTGCACAGGGCGATGGCCGATGGCGGGTGGCTTGGCATTGCCATGCCCGAAGCGGTCGGTGGTGCCGGTCTGGGGATTACCGAAGCGACCATCATGATGCAGGCGATCGCGGAGTCGGGGGCTGGCGCGAGCGGAGCCTCGGCTATCCACATGAACATATTCGGCCTCAATCCGGTGGTGAAGTTCGGGACAGAAGAACAGCGCGCGCGTATGCTGCCCCCCCTGATCGCCGGTGATGAAAAGGCCTGTTTCGCTGTGACAGAACCGACGACGGGCCTAGATACCACGAAGTTGAAAACCATGGCGATGCGACAGGGCGGCAGGTATGTCGTGCACGGGCAGAAGGTCTGGATTTCCACCGCGCAGGTGGCCCACAAGATGCTGCTTCTGGCCCGGACGACACGGATTGAGGATCTGACTGATCCGACTGAAGGGCTGAGTCTCTTCTATACCGATCTCAACCGCAATTTCGTGGATGTGCGCGAAATTGAGAAGATGGGGCGCAAAGCGGTCGACTCGAACGAGGTGTTCATCGATGGGTTGCCAATTCCGGCCGAAGACCTGATCGGCGAAGAGGGCAAGGGGTTCCGGCAGATCCTGCACGGGCTTAACCCCGAACGCATTCTTGTGGCCGGCGAATGCATTGGTATTGCGCGCAATGCTTTGGTGCGGGCAGCGAAATATGCCAGGGAGCGTGTGGTTTTTGGGAGGCCGGTCGGCCAGAATCAGGGTGTTCAGCATCCACTGGCGCAGGCCTGGGCACGGGTGGAAGCGGCCAATCTCATGGTGATGCATGCCGCCGCCCTCTACGATTCGGGAGAGGCGTGCGGAGTGGAGGCCAACGCCGCCAAGCTATTGGCCGCAGATGCCGCAGTTGAAGCGACCGAAGCAGCGCAGATTACATTTGGCGGGTTTGGATACGCCAAGGAATATCATGTGGAGCGTCTGGTAAGGGAGGCGCTTCTGTTTCGCCTCGTGCCCGTGACACCACAGATGCTTTTATCTTTCATCGCTGAAAAAGCACTCGGGCTTCCAAAGTCTTACTGACTAAAAGTAATGGGCTGGACGATGGCTCATTCTTGTCTTGATTATTTTTCTAACGCCCGTTAGATTATCTCCAACTAACCCGAATGGGACACAGGGAGGAGGCGTCATGTATAAGACGCAATACGGGTCTTCGCGAGGAGCCCTAGCGGCACGCGCAACCGTATATGCCAGCGACTTGTTCGCGGGCAAAACCGTTGTCGTGACCGGCGCTGGCGGTGGTCTGGGTCTGGCCATTGCGGTCCTGTTCGCCAGGTTGGGTGCCAGTCTTGCGATCAATGGACGTGACGCGGAAAAGCTGACCTCGGCCAAGGAATTTCTCGAAACTTTTGGCGGCAATGTGTTTGCCATGCCCATGACCATCCGCGACCCAGAACGGGTCGAGGGTTTTGTCGGTGAGGTCAATCGGGAATTCGGTTCGATTGACGTTCTGGTGAACAATGCCGGAGGACAGTTTCCCCAGGCGGCGCTGGATTTTTCCCCAAAAGGCTGGAACGCGGTCATCGACACCAACCTCAACGGAACCTGGTGGATGATGCAATCCACCGCGCGCCGCTGGGTCGAGCAAAAGCGTCCCGGCTCTATCGTGAATATCGTGGCCGATATTTGGCGCGGGATGCCGGGCATCGCGCATACCTGTGCGGCGCGGGCAGGGGTGATCTACCTGTCCAAGTCGGTCGCGGTCGAATGGGCACCGCACGGCATCCGTGTGAATTGTGTGGCACCGGGCTGTTGCGAGAGTACTGGTTTCAGTCGCTATCCCGAGGATGGTGCGGCAACCTTTCAGGACTCGAATCCGATGCGACATGCAGGCGACGAATGGGATGTTGCCGAAGGCGTTGTTTATATGGCGGCCAATTCAGGGAAATTTGTGACCGGTGAAGTTTTGAACATAGACGGCGGTCAGCAGTTGTGGGGAGATCCCTGGCCAACAGGCAGACCGGATTATTTCCGGATTTCCTGACGCAAGCTACGAACCTAGTGGGGACAACAGGATTAGATGACAGCAAAAAGCAAATCAGCAATCGGCATCGGTGATCGTGCGATACTGGAGTGCAGCGGGATCGAGCGCCGGTTTGGCGGTATTGTCGCTGTCACGGGTGTGGATATCTGCATTCGGGCGGGCGAAATTTTTGGCCTCGTCGGTCCGAATGGTAGTGGCAAGACAACGCTTGTCAACGCGATCACCGGGTTTTTCCCGCCGAATGTGGGGACAGTCCGACTGGCCGACAAGGACATCACCGGCACGACGCCTCACAAGGTTGCAAAGCTCGGGGTCGCCCGGACATTCCAGAACCTCGCCCTGTTCAACGGGATGAGCGTTCTCGACAACATCCTGCTCGGGCGGCATATCCACATGAATCCGGGCGTTTTGCGCACCGCACTTTATTGGTGGGCGGCTCAGCGTGAAGAAATCGAGAACCGTAAAATCGTCGAGGAGGTGATCGAGTTTCTGCAACTTGAGAGCATCCGGCACGAGCTGGTCGATGGCCTTCCGATCGGGCTAAAAAAGCGGGTCGAACTGGCCCGGGCGCTGGTGGCAGAGCCGCAGATGCTGATCCTCGACGAGCCGATGGCGGGCATGAACCAGGAAGAAAAGGGGTATATGTCCCGCTTCATTCTGGATGCGCGGGCGGAACGCGGCGTCAGCGTGTTGCTGATCGAGCACCATATGGATGTCATCATCGGCATTTGTGACCGGATGCTTGCGTTGAACTATGGCGAAATGATCGCCAGCGGCATTCCGAGGGAGGTTGTGAACGACCCCCGGGTCATCGAGGCTTATATCGGAGGGTCTCATGGTTGAGGGGGCAAAAATGCAGTCTTCGGGGGACAATACGCTCGGCGCATTGCTGGCGCGGAACGCGTCGCGCCACGGAACGGATATCGCGCTTCGCGAAAAGGAACGCGGCATCTGGAAGGAAACCACCTGGGCCGAATATACTGAAGAGGTTCTTGAATGCGCGACTGGTCTTGAAACGCTCGGTGTCGCGCCCGGCAAGGCCGTGCTCATCCTGGGCGACAATCGTGCCCGGCTCTATATGAGCATGATCGCGGTCGCGCTGCTCGGGGGCTATGCGATGCCAGCTTATCCAGGCGCGACGCTCGAAGAGCTTCAGCATTTCCTTGGCGAGGTCGAAATCGTCGCGGCCGTCGCCGAAGACCAAGAGCAGGTGGACAAGATCCTTGAGGTGCGAGACGCAGGGGCTCGCGGCATTGCTCACATTATCTATGACGAAGCGCGCGGGCTTAGCTTTTACGAGATTGATGGCCTGATGTCCTGGGACCATCTAACCGCGGTGGGTCGGCACGTCCTCAACGAAGATCCGCATAGGCGCGAAAACCTCCTGCATCGGACCAAGCCAGAAGATCCGGCAATTTTTCTGCACTCGTCGGGCACAACGGGCAAACCGAAGGGCATAGTTTTGAGCCAAAAGAACGTTCTGGCCGCAGCGCGCAACGGGCACGCTGGCGGTACATTCGACGAAAACGAGGAAATCCTTGCCTATCTGCCCATGGCCTGGGTCGGCGACTACGCCATAACGGTCGCAGCCGCGTTGCTTCTGCGTTTCACTGTGAATGTGCCGGAGCGACAAGAAACAGTCCTTCGTGACATGCGCGAAATTGCGCCGACCTTCTATCTGGCAGCCCCCAGAAGCTGGGACCAGATGTTGACAACAATCCAGGTCGGAATGGAGGACTCAACCCCATTGAAGAAATGGTTGTACCATTTCTTCATGGACCGGGCTATTGCCGCCGAGACACGAAAGCTGAACGGCCAGGGCGGCGGGATCTTGGAACCATTGGGCCGACTATTGGGCGAGGCGATCATCTTCGGCCCGATCAAGGACCAATTCGGCATGAGCCGCTTGAGGAATGCGTTCACGGGCGGCGAGGCGATCGGCGAAGACACGTTCGTATTTTATCGCGCCTTAGGGATCAAGCTGCGCCAGTTTTACGGTCAGACCGAGAACAGCGCGATCAATGCAATTCAGTCACCAGAGGAGGTGCGCCTTCATACGGTTGGCAAACCTGTGCCAGGCGTCGAAGTGAAGATCGCGGAGGATGGGGAAATCCTGTTGCGCTCTGACAGCGTGTTCGAGGGATATTTCAACAAGCCCGAAGCAAGCGCAGAGGCCCTGGAGGGCGGGTGGCTGCATTCCGGCGACGCCGGCTATCTGGAGGAGGACGGCCATCTTGTGGTTCTGGGACGCGTGTCCGAAGTCATGCACACGGCAGGCGGTGAACGGTATGTGCCCAACTATATCGAGAACAGGCTGAAATTCAGCCCGTATATAAAGGATGCTGCCGTGATCGGCGCCGGTCTGGACGAATTGACGGCAATGATCTGTGTGGACTTCGAATCGGTAGGACATTGGGCCGAGGTGAACGGTGTACCTTACGTGTCCTATTCGGATTTGTCGCAACGCGACGAGGTAGCCCTGCTTCTGCGCGAGGCTTTCGAGCGGGTGAACAAGGTCATCCCCGAGCCGCTACACCTGAAGCGCTTCGTAAGTCTGCCGAAGGAGTTCGATCCGGACGATGGAGAAATAACCCGAACAAGGAAACTGCGTCGGAAGGTCGTTCAGGAACGCTATGCAGACGTTATCGCGGCACTCTATGACGGATCTAACGAGGTCCATGTAAGTGCGCAGGTGACTTACGAAACCGGTGAAACGGGGAAGGTCGACCGAACTCTTCCCATAAGGGAGGTATGAATGGACTGGGTCTTTCTGACAGAGCTTGCGATCAACGGTGCCCTTACGGGTCTGCTCTATTCGCTTTTTGCCATTGGCCTCGTGCTGATTTACAAAGCATCCTCGGTGCCCAATCTGGCACAGGGGGGACTGACGATGCTCGGGGCATACGTGGTTCTCGCGCTCGCGCGCGACGCGGGTCTGCCGATGTGGCTAGCCATTCCGTTGGCGGCAGTTCTCATGTTCGGCCTTGGCTTCGGTATCGAGCGTGTTGCTCTCAGGCGCCTCGCTGGACGTCCTGTTGTCATGATCCTGATGCTGACACTTGGCCTCGACATTTTCCTGCGGGGCACGACGCTTGCCATCTGGGGTGGGACGTCGCGTCCGATTGAGCTGGGCGTCAGCTATGAGCCGCTGTTTCTGGGCGATATCTTCATCAGCCGCATCCATCTCGTTGGTGCCGGAGTTGCGCTCGCGCTGTTTGTTGCCTTCATGCTGTTCTTTCGGACCCGGACCGGGATTAAATTACGGGCGATTGCGGACGATTACATGGCGTCGTGGTCGGTCGGGATTTCGGTAGAGCGCGGGGTGGGGCTTTCTTGGGCACTGGCGTCGGTGGTGGCCTTGGCGACAGGTGTCATATGGGGCGAAATTCAGGGCGTCGATCAGGCGCTTTCGCTCTTGCTCCTAAAAGGTCTGACGGTCGCTGTTCTGGGTGGTCTCGACAGCATTCTGGGTGCGGTGATTGCGGGGATCATCCTTGGGATCATCGAAAACGTCGGCGCAGATTTTCTCGATCCGCTTGTCGGCGGCGGGAGTCGTGAACTCATCGTCGCCGCAGTCCTGATTCTCACGGTCATGATCCGTCCGCACGGACTGTTTGGCCGCCACGACATCGAAAGGGTGTAGTGATGTTTTATCGACTTTCCGGTGTCCATCACGCCAACTTCATATCGGACAGCCGCATGTTCAAGGTTCCAGCAGACCGGAATTTGGCGGTGTTCTTCCTTTTGTTCGGACTTGGGGCACCGTTCATCATACCGTCGCTTTACCTGAACAGTTACATGCTGCCTTGGTTGATTTGGACGGCGGCCGCCCTGGGACTGAACCTGGTGACGGGATGGGCCGGGCAGCTTCATCTGGGCTATGCCGCCGTCATGGCCGTCGGCGCATATTCGGCGATTCACGCTGCGCGGTTCGGGGTGCCTTGGGAATTCGCTCTGATCATCGGCGGGCTGGCGTCGTCGGTGATAGGTAGCCTGTTCGCCTTTGCCGCCTTGCGGGTGAAAGGTCTCTATCTCGCGCTTACGACGCTGGCGATGCAGTTCGTGATGGACTGGGTTCTGAACCACTCACCAGCGATTTCCGGGGGCTCGCACGCCTCGCTCCAATCGCCGACGCTGGCGCTGCTCGGACAGGAGATCACCTCCGATACCGGCTTTTATTATGTCGCGTTTGGTTGGTGTGTGCTGGTGACAATCTTCATGCTGAACCTCAAGCGCACCGGGCTGGGGCGGGCGCTGGTCGCCGTGCGGGAAAAGGACTTTGCCGCCGCGATCCTAGGCGTGAACAGTTTCTACTACAAGATCCTGGCCTTCGCGACATCGTCCTTCATCGCAGGGGTCAGCGGGGCCTTGCTGGTCGCGACCTTCTTCTTTCTGGCGGCACCGGAGCAGTTTTCGGTAAACGTATCAATTCAGGTGCTGGCGATGGTGATCGTCGGCGGATTGTCGAGCATAATCGGCTCCTACTTCGGGGTTGCCCTGATCCTGCTAGTGCCGGGCTTGGTGAACGGGTTTGTCGTCGTGACAAGCCAATCGCTTGGAATGCAGATCAACGTTGAAACGCTCGCCCATATCCCGAACGCGGTCTATGGCGCGCTGATCGTCATAATTCTTCTGATCGAACCGCTTGGGCTGGGAAAGCTCTACGGCAACATCAGGGACTATCTGATGGTCTGGCCCTTCGATCAACTCAGAAAGTAAAGAGAGAACCCGATGCAGGAAAAAGTCGAAGCCCCGTCCATTCTGGTGATGAACAGTGTCGAAGTGCTGTACGACAACGTGATGCTGGCGATCAAAGGTGTTTCGGTTCAGGTGCCAAAGGGCGAGATGATCGCGCTTCTGGGTTCGAACGGAGCGGGGAAAAGCACAACTTTGAAAGCGATCAGCGGTCTTTTAAAATCCGAACGCGGACATATCAGCCGGGGTGAGATCACGTTCGAAGGGACCAACATTACCGAAATGCTCGCGCAAGATCGTGTGGAAATGGGTATCTGTCACGTTATTGAAGGGCGGCGTGTCTTTGAACATCTGACACCAGACGAGAACCTTACCGCGGCCGCACCGATGGGAATGTCCCGATCAAAGCTGAATGTGGAAAAAGACAAGATATACAGCTATTTTCCCCGGCTTGCCGAGCGCCGAAATTCGCAGTCAGGCTATCTATCGGGCGGCGAACAGCAAATGCTTGCCATCGGTAGGGCGCTGGTGACCCAGCCGAGCTTGCTGATGCTGGACGAGCCGAGTCTTGGGCTTGCGCCGTTCTTGGTGGCCGAGATCTTTGGCATCCTTCAAAAGATCAATCGGGAGGAGGGCATGTCAGTTCTTCTTGTGGAGCAGAACGCTCTCGCCGCTCTGGAGATCGTTTCTGAAGGATATCTGATTGAAAATGGTCGAGTGGTTATGCACGGCACCGCTGAAGCCCTGAAGGCCAATTCCGACATTCAGGAATTTTATCTCGGCGGTGGGGAAGGCACCGATTTTCATAATGTCAAGCACTACAGTCGACGCAAGCGTTGGCTGAGCTGATATCCGAAAGAGTGAACGTTAAAGGGGAATAATATGCAAGCACTTGCGAAGGCGTTAGCGGTTCTTTCGGTGACTGCAGGCCTTATGTCCGGTGCCAAGGCTTTGGCCGCGCCTGTCAAAGTTGGCGTTTCGTACGATCTCCGCAAGCCCAATACCACTGGCTCAACGAAAATTTCGCAGGCGGCGGTGGATCCGATCATCTTGGGGGTCGCGCGCAAGGTTGTGTATCTCCGCAGACTGCCGATTACGACGCCTTCCTGCGGCGCAGACGTTGGTGCGCTGGAAGACTTCCATGCAAGAGGTCTGATGCCCTCGATAGCAGTGGCGGTCGACCCCCATGACGGCGGCCAGGCGCGCATCGAGATATGGGGCCGCCAGGTATGGGACTCGCGAATAGATGGGATTGCCGAACATGCCGTTATCGGTTGAAACGTGGTCCCGGAAGGTCCTCGAAATACGTTTAATGACGGTATGGCGGCAGAAGACGCAGTGTCACGCGGGGGATGCGTCGGAAGAAGTAAAGATACCCTGCACTCAGTCCAAAGGGAGAGAGAAATGGAACTCAAACAGCACGTCAAGGCAGTGGCACTTGCCACTGCCTTAGCATCAAGCGCTGCGGTCGCATCCGCCCAAGCCGAAGAGCCAATTCGGTTTGGCCTCTGCTTTGACCTCAGCAAGTCCTATTCCTTCGTCTCGCCACAGGTGGCGCAGGCCGCTCAGGATCTCGCGATGTACACCAACGACAACGGCGGCATCGAAGGCCATCCCGTTGAAATTATCGTCCGCGACCATGGCAACGAACCCCAGCGCGGCGTGGAATGTTATGAGCAACTCAAGCGTGAAGGTGTCTTCAACTTCTACTTCCTGTCTACGCCGGTGACCAACGCGGTGCTGCCGCGTGCCATGAAAGACGGAAATATCCTGATGCAAACTTTCGTCGGTCGCGGTGACGCAGTGGACGGTGAGGTGTTCGAATGGGTCTTTCCGGTTGGGCCGACTTACTGGCAGCAAGCGGCAAACGATGTTGCCTTCATCAAGGAGCAACTGGGTGGCAATCTCGAAAACGCAAAAATCGGCTTCATCTATCTGGATTATCCGTTCGGTCAGGAACCGATCGAGATTCTGAAGGCCATCTCCGAGAAAGAAGGTTTCGAGCTGGACCTCTATCCGGTTCCGTTGCCGGGGTCCGACCAATCCGGCGCTTGGAGCAATATCCGACGCGACAAGCCTGACTATGTGATCAGCTGGCTTCTGGCTGGTGGACACGTGGTTGCGTCCAAGGAAATGCGCCGCAACCGCTTCCCGATCGACCGCTACCTGTCGGTGAACTGGATGAACGAGGTCGATATTAGCAATATTGGAGCGAAAGAGGCCAAGGGCATCCTGCGCGGGACCAATGTTGCCGGTGGCCAGGACGTGCCAATCGTCAAGACAATGCTCGAGACTTACTATGCCAATGGCAAGGGCTCAGGCCCTGAAAGCTTGGTTCGCGACGTGTATTACAACACTGGAATGGCGATCTATTCGACCGGGTTCGAAGCTGCGCGGCTGGCGATCAAGGCAAACGGATGGCCGCTGACGCCCGAGACCATGAAGGCGGCCTTTGAGTCTATCGAAAACTTCGATGCGAATGGCTTGATGGCCCCCGTGACCGTCACGCCCTCGGATCACGGCGGCGGCGGCAAGACGCGCGTCGAACAGTGGGATGGCGACACCTGGGTTCCGATGACCGACTGGAGCGCCGACTATCTCGATGTGGTCTGGGAAGTGATCAAGGAAAGTTCGGCGAAGTACACGGTTGAATGAGTATCAACTTCCCCGCAGCGCAACAGCTGCGGGGGACCCCTCACGGAATCAAACCCGAAAAATTTACGACTAGAAGAGGCGTGGCTGATGAACCCCATCGATGTGACGATTGAAGACGGGATTGCAACGGTTTGCATAGACCGGCCCGAGCGCAAGAACGCGTTGTCGGTCGCAGCAACGAACGGGCTGACCGATGCCTGGGAGACAATCGAAGCCGATGACAGTGTCCGCGTGGCCATTCTTACCTCGACCGATTGCGGCGTGTTCTGCGCCGGGCTGGACCTCAAGGAAGCTGGGCAGATCGCGCGCGATGAAGGCGTCGATATCCTGATGAAAATGCGCGACCCTTTTCATGAAACGATGCGCGCCTGCAAGAAGCCCATCATTGCGGCCATGACCGGATCGCTGATGGCGGGGGGCATGATGCTGACGCTGAATTGCGATCTTCGCGTCGGTCTCAAGGGCACCAGTGTCGGCGTCACCGAGGTCAAGATTGGTCGTGGCTCACCTTGGGCGGCCCCGGCGCTGTGGATGCTGCCGCAACCTATCTTGATGGAATTGGTTTTAACCGGAGATCTGATGCCCATCGAACGGCTGCATGCGTATGGGTTTACCAACTATCTCGAGAATACGCCGGACGCCGTGCGCGCGCGGGCGTTCGATCTTGCCAAACGGATCGCCAGCGCCGCACCGCTCTCTGTGGCGGCGGCCAAAGGCAGCGTTCGCGCCACGATGGATCTGGGCTGCGCTGGCGGTCTGGAAGCGGGCAAACGGCAGCACGAGGCCGTTTACGTCAGCAATGACGCGATCGAAGGACCGAAGGCTTTTGCCGAAAAGCGATCCCCGGTCTGGACAGGAACCTGATGGAGACCTTAATGACCAATCTTATTCGCTTGGACAGGGATGGCCCAGTGGGCATCCTGCGCTTCCTTCAGCCCGAGAAACGGAACCCCTACAGCATCGCGTTCGTCGAGGAATTGGTCACGTATCTGCGCGAGGCCGAACTGGACGATACGATCCGGGCCATGGTCATGACCGGTGGCGAACACTTCAGCAGCGGGGGTGACCTGGTCGGCTTCCAGGCTGAGATCGCCAAGGGTGCGAGGGCCACATCCGAAATGGTCGACAAGGTTCATGATGGTGGGCGCGCCGCCTATCTCTTTCGCAAACCGTTGATTTCCGCAGTCTGCGGCGTCGCGTTCGGTGCCGGTCTGAGCTTGGCCCTGTCGGCGGATATCATAGTGGCCGCCGAAGATGCCCGGATATGCGAGGTTTTTGCCCGTGTGGGCGGGTGTCCCGATACCGGATCGAGCTGGCTTCTTCAGCAACGCGCCGGCGCGGGGGTGGCGCGGATGCTTGTGCTCACGGGCCGCGAGATTGATGGGCAGACCGCGAAGGACCTCCGCGTTGTGGAAGAGTGCGTTCCGGCCAAACAGGTTGAGCAGCGCGCGCTTGAGATCGCTCACGAGATTGCCCCACATCCGATGTTCGGCGTGCAGACCGCCAAGCGCGTGATGCGCGCTTCGGCGGAATGTAGCTATTTTGAAGCACTGGAAATCGAGCGTGATGCCCAAAGCGTTCTGCTGTGCGCGCATGACTTTCCCGAAGCCATGAAAGCGTTCTCCGAAAAACGAAAACCCTGCTTCCAAGATCGCTAGATCTATTGAAGCCAAATCGCAAACTCAAGGAGACCATGCCAATGAAGGTGCTTGTGCCTGTCAAGCGTGTGATCGACTATAACGTGAAGGTTCGTGTCAAGGCGGACGGGAGCGGTGTCGATCTTGCGAATGTGAAGATGTCGATGAATCCGTTTGACGAGATTGCCGTTGAAGAGGCGATCCGCCTCAAGGAAGCGGGTAAAGCCGATGAGATAATCGCGGTTTCCATCGGCGTAAAACAGGCGCAAGAAACCCTGCGCACGGCGCTGGCCATGGGCGCGGACAGGGCCATTCTCGTGATTGCCGCCGATGACGTGCATCAGGATATCGAGCCGCTGAGCGTGGCCAAGATCCTCGCCAAGATCGTCGAAGAAGAGCAGCCGGGCCTCGTGCTCTGCGGCAAGCAGGCGATCGACAATGACATGAACGCGACGGGTCAGATGCTCTCGGCGCTTCTGGGCTGGTCGCAGGCAACCTTTGCCTCGAAACTCGATCTCGACGGCGACACAGCACTTGTTACCCGCGAGGTTGACGGCGGCTTGCAGACCATCAAGGTCAAGACGCCCACCATCGTCACCGTCGATCTGCGCCTCAACGAGCCGCGCTATGCATCGCTGCCCAATATCATGAAGGCCAAGAAAAAGCCGCTGGATGAGAAAACCGCCGCCGATTACGGCGTCGATGTCACCCCCCGGCTGGAAGTTACCGGCACATCCGAGCCCGCAAGCCGCGCGGCCGGTGTGATCCTCGGCTCGGTCGACGAGCTGGTTGCGAAACTCAAGGAAGTAGGAGCCGTATGATGTCTGTTCTTCTTCTCGCAGAAGTCACCGATGGGGAACTGGCGCTCGACGCCACCGCCAAGGCGGTGACGGCAGCGACCAAACTGGGCGATGTGACCGTCCTTTGCTGTGGCGCTTCGGCTGCTGCCGCAGGGGCTTCGGCGGCCAAGATCGCCGGTGTCAAAAAGGTGCTGGTGGCCGAGGATGCCTCGCTCGGGCACCGCTTGGCCGAGCCAACAGCCGCGCTGATCGTCAGCCTCGCGGGCGACTATAGCCATATCGTCGCCCCTGCCACGACCGATGCCAAGAACGTGCTGCCGCGCGTCGCGGCCCTCCTCGATGTGATGGTCATTTCCGACGCTTCGGGCGTGGTCGATGCCGATACGTTCGAGCGCCCGATCTATGCCGGCAACGCCATCCAGACCGTGAAATCGCGTGACGGAAAAAAGGTCATCTCGTTCCGCACCTCGACCTTTGACGCCGCGGGCGAACAGGCGGCAGCGCCGGTCGAGACCATTTCGGCCGTGGCCAATCCCGGCCTGTCGGAATGGATCGAGGACAAGGTGGCAGCAAGCGACCGCCCCGAACTGACCTCGGCAGGCGTCGTTGTCTCGGGCGGGCGCGGTGTCGGCTCCAAGGACGATTTCGCACTGATCGAGAAACTGGCGGACAAGCTGGGCGCCGCTGTGGGTGCAAGCCGCGCCGCGGTCGACTCGGGCTATGCGCCGAACGACTGGCAGGTCGGGCAGACCGGCAAGGTCGTGGCCCCCAACCTCTATGTCGCCGTGGGCATCTCGGGCGCGATCCAGCATCTGGCCGGCATGAAAGACAGCAAGATCATCGTCGCCATCAACAAAGATGAAGAAGCGCCGATTTTCCAGGTGGCCGATTATGGCCTCGTGGCGGATCTCTTCACCGCCCTGCCAAAACTCACCGAAAAGCTGTAACCGATACTGGAAGGCCCACCACCCGGCGGGTCTTTCCCGTGGGCGCGGAATTACTCGCCTTTGCCCAGTATGCTCTTGTTATGTTCTCCAAGCAAAGGGGCCGGGAGGTAGTCGTGCCTTGCAGGGGTAGCCGAAAACCGAACTGGTGGGCGTGTCGTCCAGATGGCGCCTTCCGTTGGATGATTGATCTGCTGAAAGAAACCGGTCGCGGCAAGATGAGGATCGCTGGGCAGGTCCGACAGGTTTCGGACCGGCATAGCGGGAATGTCGGCCTGTTTCATCAGGACAAGCCATTCTTCAGTTGTCCGTGTCAGCGCGATCTGCGCCACCAGATCGTAAAGTGCGCCAATGTTTCGGCTGCGGGTATCCATATCGGTAACCCATGGGTGGGCGAGCATGTCATCGCGCCCGACCGCCTTGAAGAACCGCGCCCATTGCACGTTGGTGTAGGGCAGGATCGTGATGAACCCGTCCGATGTCTGAACCGGGCGGCGGTGGGGGACCAGCATGCGATTATAGCCGAAATCCTGTGGTGTGTCCTCGAAAGTGGCGCCATCCATGTGCTCAACCAGCAGGAACGCCGAAAGCGTCTCGAACATCGGCACCTCGACATGCTGGGCCTCGCCCGTGCGCTCGCGGTGGAACAGGGCCGCCATGACGGCATAGGCCGCCGTGACGCCGCCAAGCTTGTCGGCAAGGATCGTCGGAGCATAGGCGGGCGCGGCCTCAGGGTCGCGCATTGATGCCAGGCTGGCCAACCCCGAGACCGACTGGACGATGTCGTCGAAGGCTGGTTTGGCGGCATAGGGCCCGTCCTGCCCGAAGCCGGTGGCGGATACCGTAATCAGATTCGGGTTCTCGCGGCGCAATGTGTCGGGATCGAGCGACAGTCGGGCAAGCGCTGCCGGTCGGATGCTTGAAATCATCACGTCAGCATCTGCCAACAGCTTGCGGAGACGGTTGCGATCGGCTGGCGTCTTGAGGTCGAGTATAACACTACGCTTGTTGCGGTTGGCCCCCAGAAAGGCGGCCCCCATCAACTTGTTGCGTGACGGCTGGACCTGGCGCAAGAGATCTCCCTCGGGGCTTTCCACCTTGATCACATCCGCCCCCAGATCGCCCAGCATTTGCGTGGCTAGGGGGCCGAAAACCACCGAAGTCAGATCAATAATCTTCACGCTATCAAGGATGGCGGGCTTCTGCGCGGCAGTCATCTATGTGAGCATCCTGTTTTATGCACGAGGGTCAAACTCGGCGCGGATGGCTTTACCGTCCGCGTCGAAAGCCGGGCAGGCGCCAAGGGTCGTCTCTCCGAGGCTGCGCCGAATCGGGGGCGCAGGAACTTTGATTTCGCCAGACGGCGTGCCGATGGTGGATCGGTCAAGCTGCGGATGGCCGGAAAGGGACGCCACGTCGTTCACCGCCCCGGATGCTATGCCCGCAGCGTCGAGCAGCTTCAGCATCTCGGCGCGGTCATGCGAGGCGAACACGGTCTTGATGAGCGCTTCGAGCGCGGGCTTGTTGTCAATTCGCGCCGTGTTGTCATGAAACCGGGGGTCGGCTGCCAGAGTTGCATCGCCCAGTATGTGTTCACAGATCCGTTGCCATTCGCCGCTGTGCTGCACGGTAATGACGACAAGCTGACCGTCCTTGCACTCATAGGCGCCGTAGGGGCAGATCACCGTATGGTTCAGACCGACGCGGGGCGTCGGTTTGCCAAGATAGTCGTGATAGAGCAGCGGAACCGACATCCAGTCGGCCATCACGTCGAACATGGCCACCGAAACGCCGCTACCTTTGCCGGTGCGCTCACGCCCGATCAGCGCTTCGCAGATCCCGGCATGGGCTGTCATGCCCGTGGCGATGTCGCAGACCGACACGCCAACCCGCCCCGGCCCGTCCGGCGTGCCGGTCACCGATGCCAGGCCGCTTTCGCATTGCACCAGAAGGTCATAGGCCTTGGCGTTGCGCATCGGGCCGTCTTCGCCGTATCCGGTGATGTCGCAAGTCACGAGACGCGGGAACCTCTCTCGCAGACTCGCGGAATCCAGACCCAGCTTTGCCAGGGCGCCCGGCAAAAGATTTTGAATGAACACATCCGCGTTTTCCAGCATTTTCAGCAGGATATCGCGATCTTCTGCTGCTTTGATATCCAGTGCGACCGATTCTTTGCCCCGGTTTAGCCATGTAAAATAGGCGCTTTCGCCGTTGGCGGCAGTATCATAGGCGCGCGCGAAATCGCCCACGCCCTTGCGTTCGACCTTGATCACCCGCGCACCGGCATCGGCAAGCCGCGAAGAGCAAAAGGGCGCCGCCACCGCCTGTTCGAGCGCGATGACGAGCTTGCCGGAAAGGGGGGCTGAACTTGAATCTGACATGGCGTTCTTTCAAGTGAACCTATGGGATTGACAAAATCTAACAGCTGTTAGAAATATTATCAATACGATTAACCAGGAATGGACCATTTGAGGAGAATGCCGGTGCCGGACGCCACAGGACCAGACCAGATATTCCAACGCGCGCTGACAAACGGGGAGATCATGCTGCCCAGGTGCGATGATTGCGGAGCCTATCATTTCTTTCCAAGGGTCCTGTGTCCGCACTGCCATGGGACCGCGATCTCTTGGCATCCCGCCAGCGGCAAGGGCCGGGTCCACACCACCACTGTCGTGCGTCAGAAGCCCGAGCGCGGCGGCGACTATAACGTGTGCGTGGTGGAACTGGAGGAAGGCGTTCGGATGATGAGCCGGGTCGAAGGCATTGCCCCCGGTGACATTGTCATCGACATGGCCGTGACAGCCTTCGTGGGCGAGGCCGAGGGCCAACCGGCTGTGCTTTTCAAGCCAGTGGAGGTATAACTCATGACCGCTAAACTTCGGGGAAAATCCGCCATTGTGGGAACCGGGCACGCGGGTTTCGGCGAGGCATATGGGCTGACGGCCTATGATGTCATGGCGCAATCCGCACTTGCGGCACTTGGCGATGCGGGGCTGAAGCTGTCCGATGTGGACGGTCTGTTCTGCACCATGATGGAAGACAGCATGCCTGCCCTTATGGCGGCCGAATATCTGGGCATTCAGCCCAGGTTCATCGACGGCACCATGACGGGCGGGTCGTCCTTCGTGAATTACCTGACCTCCGCCACAATGGCGCTGGAGGCTGGCCTGTGTGATGTGGCGCTGATCGTTTATGGCTCCAACCAGCGCACCGCGTCGGGCAAGCTGGTGACGGCCTCGCGCCCGCCCGCCTATGAGGCGCCCTATAATCCGCGCTATCCGATTTCCGCCTATGCGATGGCAGCGGCCCGGCACATGCACCTATACGGCACCACCCGCGAGCAACTGGCCGATGTGGCCGTGGCCGCGCGGGCCTGGGCGCAGCACAACCCCGAGGCATTCGAGCGCGGCCCGCTCAGCCGCGAGGATGTTTTGGGCGCGCGTATGGTGGGCGATCCGTTGACTGTGCGCGATTGTTGTCTTGTCACCGATGGCGGCGGGGCGATCGTGATGGTTCGCGCCGACCGTGCCAGGGACTTCCCTAAGGCCCCGGTTTACGTTTTGGGCAGCGCGGCGGAAAGCTCGCACCGGCAAATATCGCAGATGAAGGATTTCACCGTGACCGCCGCCCGCGAGTCGGGCGCACGCGCCTTTGCCGCGGCGGGCGTGTCGCCTTCGGACATTCAAGCGGTCGAGCTTTACGATGCGTTCACTATCAATACGATCCTATTTCTGGAAGATCTCGGCTTTTGTGCCAAGGGCGAGGGCGGTGCCTTTGTCGAGGGCGGGCGCATCGCGCCGGGCGGGGTCTTGCCGGTGAATACCAATGGCGGGGGTTTGTCCTGTGTGCATCCCGGCATGTATGGCATTTTCACCGTGATCGAGGCGGCGCGGCAGATCCGTGGTGATGCACCCGGCATTCAGTTGAAGGATGTCGACCTGGCGCTGGCGCATGGGAACGGCGGTGTACTGTCCAGTCAGGTCACGGCAATCTTGGGTTCGCAAAACACGCTCTGACAGCGATCGAGGGAGGAAATATCATGCCATTGGATTTCGACGCGCTATCGAACTGGGACTTCGAAGAGATCGAGCAGACGCTGACCGAGCGGGATACGATCCTTTATGCGCTCGGCCTCGGGTTCGGCGAGGATCCGACCGACAGGAAAGAGTTGGCCTTCGTCTATGAAGATGGGCTGAGGGCCGTTCCCTCGATGGCGGTCACGATGGGGTATCCGGGCTTCTGGCTGCGCAATCCGAAAACCGGGGTGAACTGGCAGAAGGTTTTGCACGGCGAACAATGGCTGGATATCTACAAACCGTTGCCGGTCAAGGGCAACATCATCGGCCGTCCCCGGATCGACTTTATTTCCGACAAGGGCGAGGGCAGGGGCGCCGTCATCTATCAAAGCCGCGACATCATTGACGCCGACACCGGCGACAAGCTGGCTCGCGTGGCGATGTCGGCCTTCTGCCGCGGCGATGGCGGGTTCGGTGGCGAAAACAGGCCCGGCCCGGCCCCGGCGGCCTTGCCCGACCGCGCGCCCGATCATGTCTGCGATATCGAAACACTGCCGCGCCAGGCGCTGGTTTACCGCCTTAGCGGTGACATGAACCCGCTTCATGCCGACCCGGATGTGGCGCGTTCGGTCGGGTTCGACCGCCCGATCCTGCACGGCCTTGCGACCTATGGTCTGGCGGCGCGGGCGATCCTCAAATCGCTGCTCGATTATGACGCCGCCCGGCTTGTCGGGCTGGACGTGCGGTTTTCCGCCCCGGTCTATCCCGGCGAGACCGTGCGGTTTGATATCTGGGAAGAGGGTGGCGAGGCCCGGTTCCGCGCTTCGATCCCGGCCCGCGACGTGGTGGTTCTAAACAACGGGGCTGCGCGTTTCGCGTGAGGGAGGGACGATGACACAGCCGCTCAAGGATATCCTGGTGCTGGATTTCAGTACCCTTCTTCCCGGCCCGATGGCCACGCTCATGTTATCCGAAGCCGGGGCCGAGGTTATCAAGTTCGAGCGTCCGGGCACGGGCGAGGATGCGCGCCTGACCGCGCCGAAAATAGACGGGGAGAGCATTGGCTTCGCTGTTTTGAATCACGGTAAGCGGTCGGTGGCAATCGACCTCAAGTTAAAGGGCGCAATGAATGTTCTACGCCCTTTGCTTGAAAAGGCCGATGTTCTGGTAGAGCAATTTCGCCCCGGAGTGATGGACCGGCTCGGTCTGGGATACGAGGCCGTGCGCGAGATCAATCCCGGTCTCATCTATTGTTCGATCACCGGCTATGGACAGACCGGCCCGAAGGCTTCGACTGCCGGGCACGATCTCAATTATGTGGGCGATTCGGGGATTCTGTCGTTGAGCCGGGGCCCGGATGCCCAGCCAACCATACCCTTCGGGCTGGTCGCTGATATCGGGGGCGGAACCTATCCGGCGGTGGTGAATATCCTGCTGGCCCTGATTGCGCGGCAGGCAAGCGGTCAGGGGACGCATCTGGATATCGCCATGTCCGAGGGGGCGTTTGCCTTTGCCTACTGGGCCCATGCCGAAGCTGTGATCGCCGGGCAGAACATCGAGAGCGGCCACAACCGCCTGACAGGCGGTCTGGCCCGGTATCGGCTGTATACGGCTGCGGATGGACGTCAGATTGCCGTTGGCGCGTTGGAAGAAAAGTTCTGGCAGTCGTTCTGCGATGTCATCGGCCTGCCGCAGGAGCTTCGTGATGACTGGTCCGACCCCAATGCCAGTGTTGCGGAAGTGACGCGCCGTCTGGGCGACCAGCCCTCGACCCATTGGGAGTCTTTGCTGGCCGCGGCGGACTGTTGTTGTTCCGTCGTGAAAACGCCCGCCGAAGCTGCGGCGGATCCGCATTTTATCGCACGCGGCGTATTCGCGCGAAAGCTGAACATTTCTGGTCGGGAGGTACCGGCGCTGCCGCTGCCAATTGCTCCGGAATTCCGATCTGCGGCAGGTTCGGCCGGACGTGCTGCGGCCTTGGGGGAAGATAATACCCGCTTTGGCCAGAACTTGCGAAAGACAGAATAAATCTCATTGACCCGCAGGTTTCCGGATTGTAATCTAACAATTGTTAGAAAAAGATGGAGAGGTCCATTGGCCCAGCCCCACGACGACCTGCCGGCGGAGGCCGAGCGCTATGTCATGCCGTCGCACTTTGTTGAAAGCGACAGCCTCGAAGTGCAGGGTTTCGTCACATCGGCTTTGCGCAATCTTCCTGTGGGCGCGACCAAACGAGACAAGGCGATCCGCCTGTTCGAGGCGGTTCGCGACGACATCCGTTACGACCCGTATTGTTTTGCGCTGGATGAAGATTCCTACCGTGCCAGCCGGATCGCTGGGGTGAAGGCAGCGTACTGCGTCCCCAAGGCAATCCTGCTTGCAGCCTGTCTGCGCGCCGTCGGTATCCCCGCCGCTTTGGGGTTCGCAGATGTGCGCAACCACCTGAATACACCCAAGCTGCAGGAGCTGATGGGGACCGATCTCTTTATCTATCACGGCTACGTTCAACTGTGGCTGGGTGGTGAACCTTACAAGGTAACACCCGCTTTCAACATAGAGATGTGTGAAAGATTCGGGGTCAAGCCTCTGGTCTTTGACGGCTATCATGACGCTCTTTTCCACGAGTTCGACGAACAGGACCAGCGCCACATGGAGTATGTGAACGACCGGGGTCTTTATGTCGATGCGCCGATAGGTGAGTTCCTGAAGGCCTTCAAGGAAACCTATCCGAAACTGGAGGAGTTCACCCGCGTTCGGATTTCCAGAGATTCGAGCGGGTATGATTCCGCTTTTGGAGCGGAGCCGGCGACGTGAAGTATTTGGAAGATTTCGCACCTGGCCAGGTGTTTCACTTTCGCAGCGCCCCGATGAGCGCACAGTCCATAAAGGCCTTTGCCCAGGAGTGGGACCCGCAACGGCTGCACACCGACGAAGACTATGCGACCGCGATACATGGCAGCCTGATCGCCTCGGGATTTCAGACCGTGCTTGAGGTGTTCAAACCTGTCGTGACGGATTTGATGACCGGCATGGCGAACATAGGCGGCATGGGCTTTGACAATCTGCGCTGGCTGCTGCCTGTCCGCCCGGATGAACCCCTCGATATCGAAATGACGATCAACTCGGTCACGCCGTCCAAAAGCAAGCCCGACCGAGGTGTTATGCACTATACGCTCAGCGCCAGGAACCCCAAGGGCGAGGTCGTTCTTTCAGCTGACGCCCCATTGATGATGAAGCGAAAACGAAATGACACAGACTGATATGCTTTCCAGCGACCAGGAAGACCTTCGCCTGCTGCGCGAGAGCGCACGCACCCTGTTTGAACGGGCTGGCGGAAGTGGAAGGGCCAGAAAACTGCGTGACGCCAGTGGCGGCTGGGATTCGGACATGATCGGTGAACTGGCTGGGGCCGGCGTTTTCGGCGTGACGGTGCCCGAAGCAAATGGCGGGCTTGGCATGGGCCTCGCCGCCGGGGGCGTCATCGCCGAGGAAGTCGGCCGCGTGATCGCCCCGGAACCGGTGGTGTTGACGATCGGGCTGAGCCTCGGCCTTCTGCGTCGCCTTCGCCCGGATCATCCGAAGATGGAGCAGCTCATCAACGGCGAAACTACCTTGGCGGTGGCCTGGCAGGAACGCGGCCCGGGCGGAGCGCCCGCTGATGCGACATGCCGCTACGCAGACGGAAAACTGACCGGCAGCAAGGCCTGGGTTGTCGGCGCGGCCGGGCCGCATGGTTTCCTTGTCGTGGCTAGGGGGCACAATGGTCCGGTTCTGGTCCTGACCGAGGCCACCGCGGCCGGACTTTCCTTCGACAAGCGCGTGCAGGCCGACGGCAGTTCGCTGGGCGAGCTTTCGTTTTCCGGAACTCCGGCAGAGCAACTGGCTGAGGGTTCCGCGGTCCAGGATGCGCTCGCCGAGGCGATCAGCGATACAACGGCGCTGGCCGCCGCCGAGCTTGTGGGCCTGAGTGATCGCGCATTCGAAATTACTCTGGACTACATCAAGACCCGCGAGCAATTCGGCAAGCCCATCGGGACGTTTCAGGTTCTTCAGCACCGCGCCGTGGACCTGCACATCATGCGTGAGGTTGCACAGGCGACCGTGCGCGAAGTTCTCGCGCAGATGGACTGCGAAACCGACCAAAAGATCCGCACGCGGCTTGCCAGCCGTGCCAAGGCGCGTGCGGTCACCGCCGCCAGGAGGATCACGCGAGATGCGATCCAGATGCACGGGGCGGTCGGCTATACAGACGAGTATGATATCGGGCTTTACCTGAACCGCGCGCTCGTCCTGTCGGCTTGGCTGGGCGACGACGCCCATCACCGAAGGATCTGGTTCGAGACGCGCGAAGAAGAGGGGGCAGCATAATGACCGACTGGAACGCAATGAGCGACGCGGAATTTCGAAAGGAGATCCGGCAGTTCTTTGAGGCGGAATACCCCGATGATCTGCGACATCTGCCGTACCGTCCGAAATTTTCCGAAATCGAGCATTGGCACCGCAAGCTTCACGCCAAGGGGTGGGTTGCCCCGGCCTGGCCCACGGAATATGGCGGCATGGGGCTGAGCGCGTCCAAGCTTCTGATCTTCTACGAGGAACAGCAGCTCTGGGGCGTGAACCGTGGGCGTGACATGGGTGTCCAGATGGTCGGTCCGCTGATCATCAAGTTCGGCACCCAGAAGCAGAAAGACTATTGGCTGCCGCGCATTCTGAGCTGCGAAGACATCTGGTGTCAGGGCTATTCCGAACCCGGAGCCGGGTCGGATCTGGCCAACCTGCGCACCCGCGCAGAGATCGACGGCGACGATTTTGTCATCAACGGCCAGAAGATCTGGACCACAATGGCGCATGATGCCACGCATATCTTCATGCTGGTGCGGACCGATCCGGATGCGCCAAAGAAACAGCAAGGCATCAGCTTTCTTCTGGCGCCGATGTATCAGCCCGGCGTCGATGTGCGTACGATCACGACGCTTTCGGGGGAACCCGAGTTTTGCGAGGTCTTTTTGGACAATGCCCGCACCCCGCGCGAGAACCTTGTGGGCGAGCTGAACGAGGGCTGGACGATGGCCAAGGCGCTCTTGAGTTTCGAGCGTATCTTCATCGGTTCGCCAAGCCTGGCCCAGAACGCCCTGGGTCAGCTTGAAAGCTTCGCCCGGAGCCGTGGCGCTTTCGACGATCCGGTATTCCGCGACCGTTTTGCCCAAGCCGCGCTAGATGTTGAAGATCACGCCGCGCTTTACGCCCGTTTTGCCGACCAACTCAAGCGAGGCGAAACGTTGGGCGCGGATGTCTCTATGCTCAAGATCTGGGTGACCGAGTGCTTTCAGCGCATCAGCGAACTGATGATCGAGGCGGCCGGACCCGATGGCGGCACTGTTGGCCCGCTTCAGGTTGGCAACGTAAGCGTGGATGTCTTGTCGAACTTCTACAAGGCCCGCCCGACAACGATTTACGGCGGATCGAACGAGATTCAACGCAACATCGTGTCCAAGGCCGTCCTTGGACTGCCTGGTTGAACCCACACTGACATCAAACGAAGGAACAGAATCATGTCGGACCGTTACGCAAAATATCACAAGATGAAATTCGACTACCCGGCTGATCGCGTCCTGCGCATCACATTCGACCGTCCCGAGTCATTCAATTCCGTGGACGCGGAAACCCACACTCAAATGACGGATATGTGGATCGATATCGACCGCGACCCCGACATCAATGCAGTGATCGTCACCGGCGCGGGCAATGCATTCTCGGCCGGCGGCGATTTCAGCCTGATCGAGAACATGATCGGCAATTCCTACGAGATCATGAAGACGTGGAAAGAGGCCAAGGACCTCGTCTACAACATCATCAACTGCAACAAGCCGATCATTTCCGCCATCAATGGCCCTGCCGCTGGTGCCGGCCTTGTTGTTGCCATCCTGGCCGACATCTCGATCGCCGGGAAAAAGGCCAAGATCGTCGATGGTCACCCGCGCCTGGGCGTTGCCGCTGGCGACGTCGCGGCGATCATCTGGCCGCTGCTGACCTCGATGGCCAAGGCGAAATACTATCTGATGACCTGCAAGCCGGTTTCCGGCGAAGAGGCAGAGCGCATCGGTCTTGTGTCGATGTGCGTCGAGGATGACGAGTTGCAACAGATCGCGCTGGACACGGCTGTGGAACTATCGAACGGCTCGCAAAGCGCCATTCGCTGGACTAAGTATTCGCTCAACAACTGGCTGCGCCAGGCCGGGCCGATCTTCGATGCCTCGACGGCGCTGGAAATGCTCGGCTTTATGGGCGAGGATGTTAAGGAAGGGGTTCTGTCGCACCGCGAAAAACGCGCGCCGAATTTCCGCAAGGACTGCCCGCTTTGATCCACACACGGTCAGGGAGGCATGGTCATGTCTGACGATATCTACCGGGACATCGCACAAGCCTATGCCGCCGCGGCCGAAAAGGCCCCGGGCCTGAAAGCGCGATTCGCGGCGGTCGGGTTCGATCCGGCCGCCGTCACATCCCTGGCGGATCTGTCGCACCTGCCGATGATGAAGAAGGAAGAGCTTCTCAAGCTCCAGCGTGACACCCCGCCCTTCGGCGGGTTCCTCGCCGCTGATCTCAAGGATATCGGGCGGATCTACGTCTCGCCCGGCCCGATCTTCGAACCCACACTTCCCGGAGCGGGGGGGCATGGTCTGGATCTGCTGTTCAAGACGGCCGCCGTGGGTGCAGGAGACATCATCCTGAACACCTGGATGTATCACCTCGTGCCGGCGGGGCTTTTGTTCGACGAAGCGGCGCAGGCTGCGGGGGCGACGGTGATCCCCGGCGGCGTCGGCAATACCGAACTTCAGGCGCAGATCATTGTCGAGGTCGGCGTTACCTCAATCTGCGCATCGACCGCTTTCTTCCTGACGCTGGCGGACAAGGTGATCGAAACCTATGGGCGCGACGCCTGGAAGGTGAAAACCGCGTTTCTGGGCGGTGAGATGGGCGACTGGATGGCCAAGCGCCGCCGGATCGAGGCCGAGTATGGCGTCTCCACCTGGGCCGCCTATGCCACCGCCGATCTGGGCCTTGTCGGTTATGAGGATGGCGGCGAGGGCTATGTGGTCCATCCTGATCGGGTGGTGCAGATCTGCGATCCGGTCAGCGGCGCGCAGGTGGCCCATGGCGAGCCGGGCGAGGTTGTGGTGACCGCGCGCGACGCCACCTGGCCGATGATCCGCTTCGGCACCGGCGACAGTGCATTCGCCCTTGAAAGCAACAAGGATGGCGGCGTCCGCCGCCTTTCCGCCTTGCAGGGCCGGGTCGGCGCGGCCGTGAAGGTGCGCGAGATCTTCGTCTATCCGCGCGTCATCGAGGAGGTCGTCATCGCAACGCCGGGCGCCAGGGCCGCGCAAGCCGTGGTGACGCGCGAGAACGACCGCGACATCATCCGCCTATCGCTCGTCCTGGAAAGCGGTGCCGATTCCGCTACCGCCGTGGCTGCAGCTGCCGAGGCATTCAAGCAGCACGCAAGAATCCGCGCCGATGCAGTTAATGTGTTGGCTGAACTACCGGAAGGGGCAGATCTGATCGTGAACGCGAAAGACGTCTGATCCCTCACGATCCAGTCCGGGATGGTCGTCAAGTGCTGGAACGACCGGTCATGAAAGCGCGCCGCCCGTTCCGGTCGTCCCTGAATCTGGCGCGTACGGCAAGGCCCCTGCACGCCAGGATTGATCTGCTGAAACTTCCTTAGTTCAAAAGGACCGCGGCATACCCAAGATATGCTCGGCCACATAGGACAGGATCAGGTTGGTCGAGATCGGCGCCACCTGATACAGCCGGGCCTCGCGGAACTTGCGCTCGACATCGTATTCGCGCGCAAAGCCAAAACCGCCATGCGTCTGGATGCAGGCATTGGCCGCCTCCCAGCTGGCATCGGCCGCCAGCAGCTTGGCCATGTTCGCCTGCGCCCCGCAATCAAGCCCGGCGTCAAAACGCCGGCACGCCTCAAAGCGCATCAGGTTGGCAGCCTCGACATTCACATAGGCGCGGGCGATGGGAAACTGCACACCCTGATTCTGACCGATGGGGCGATCGAACACAATCCGTTCGCCAGCATAAGCGCGCGCCTTGTCCACGAACCAGTAGCCGTCACCGATGCATTCCGCGGCAATCAGGGTTCGTTCGGCGTTCAGCCCGTCGAGGATGTGGTAGAAGCCCCTGCCTTCGGTGCCGATCAGGTTCTCGGCGGGGATTTCGAGATTGTCGAAGAACACCTCGTTGGTCTCGTGGCCGGGCATGTTGGCGATGGGGCGGACCTCCATGCCGCTTCCGATAGCCTCTTTCAGATCGACCATGAAGATCGACAGCCCCTCGGATTTCCGCTTCACCTCGCTCAGCGGCGTGGTGCGGGCGAGCAGGATCATTAGGTCCGAATGCTGGATGCGGCTGATCCAGACCTTCTGGCCGTTGATCACGTAGCGGTCGCCCTTTCTGACCGCCGTGGTCTTGAGCTTGGTGGTGTCGGTTCCGGTGGTCGGCTCGGTCACGGCCATGGATTGCAGGCGCAGCGCGCCGCTGGCGATGCCGGGCAGGTATTTCTGCTTCTGCGCGTCCGAGCCGTGCCGCAGAAGCGTGCCCATATTGTACATCTGCCCGTGGCAATGGCCCGCATTGCCGCCGCAGCGGTTGACCTCTTCCATGATGATCGAGGCCTCGGTCAAGCCAAGGCCCGAGCCGCCATATTCCTCGGGGATCATCGCGGCAAGCCAGCCCTCGCGGGTCAGCGCATGGACAAACGCCTCGGTGTAGGTCTCGGCGGCGGCGGCTTCGCGATGGTATTCCGGCGGGAACTGCGCACAAAGCGCGCGCAGGGCGTCGCGCAGGTCATTATGCTTTTCAGGGGCCGATGTCCGCATCGCCTATTTCGCTCCGGGGCCGGAGGTTTCGAGGATCTCCTCTTCGGCGCGTTGCCACAGTTCGAAGGAAATCGGGTTCTCGCTTTCTTCAAGGATATGGCCGACCAGCCCGATGGCCCGCGCCATCACACCGAAGCCGCGCACGATCTTCCACGGAAAGCCGAATTCGCAGCAGATCGCACCAATGGCGCCGGTCGCGTTGATCGGCAGCATCTTGCCCGATTTCGCCTCGGCCACGCCCTGAATCTTCTGGATCAGTTCGACATATTCGCCGGATTTTCCGTTCTCGGCCGCAATCTGGAACAGGCGTGGGGTGCGCGGGTCAACCGGCTTGTGCACCGGATGGCCCAGCCCGGGCACGATGTCCTTGCGGGCGCGAAGTTTTTCTACCGTATCCGCAGCGATGGCATCCAGATCGGCGCCGGTGCCGAGCCTGTCCTGCGGCAGCGCCTCATAGAGCATCTTCGATGCGCCCTCCATCGAGCCGACAAAGACCGTGCCCAGCCCGCACAGCCCGGCCGCCACCGCCGCCTGAAGCGATTCCGGCGCGCCCATATAGGTCATGCGCGCGACCAGCGCCGAAGGCGTGATGCCATGTTCCACCAAGGTGATCACGATGGCGTTGAAGACCCGGCTTTCCTCGGGCGTCGCCTTGCGGCCCGTCAGTTGCAGAAAGGCGAGATCGCCCAGGTTCATGTGGCCCAGAATCTCGTTCGGCAGGTCAAGGCCGCGCACGCAGATCTTGTCGGGGGTGCTCCAGCCGATGTTCGAGCTGATCCTTTCCTTGCGTTTTCCCATCAGACCGGATCCCACAAAAAGACATCCGCCGAAACCTCAAGCGGTGTGAATTGCGATTTGAGTGCGGGAATGGCGCGCTCGGCGATTTCATCTGCTGTCCAGCCATCGCTCGAATGGACGGATCGCACCGGGCGGGGCTGATTGAACAGGAATATCTCGTTCATGCGAACCCCGAAGATCTGGCCCGATACGCCTTCCGCGCGGTCGCTCATCAGGAAACAGGCCATCGGCGCGACCTTCGCAGGGGTCATCTGCTTGATCTTCTCGACCCGCGCCTGCTGCTCGGGCGTATCGGTCTTGATCGACGAGATCATGCGGCTCCAGGCGAAGGGGGCGATGCAGTTCGAGCGCACGTTCCAGCGCTTGAGGTCAAGCGCCACCGATTTGGAAAACGCCGCGATCCCCAGTTTGGCGGCGGAATAGTTCGCCTGCGCGAAATTGCCGATCAGCCCCGAGGTCGAGGTCATATGCACCAGCGCCCCGCTTTCCTGTTCGCGGAAGTAATCGGCGGCGGCGCGGGATGTGTTGAAGGCACCGTAAAGGTGGACCTTCACCACCGCGTCGAAATCCTCATAGGTCATCTTGTGGAAGAACCCGTCGCGCAGGATGCCGGCATTGTTCACCACCGCATCGATGCGGCCGAACTCCTTGACGGCGGCCTCAACCATCGCGCGCGCGGCGTCGGGATCGGCGACCGACCCGCCATCGGCGATCGCATCGCCCCCCGCGGCCTTGATTTCCCCGACGACCTTCTGCGCCGCGGTTTCGGTCTGGCCGGTGCCTTTCAGCGACGCGCCCAGATCGTTGACCACCACCGCGGCCCCTTCGGACGCTGCCATCAAGGCAATATCGCGACCGATCCCGCCACCTGCCCCGGTGACCAGGATCACCTTTCCCTCAAGTGCCCTTGCCATGTTTTTCCCTCCTCAACTTGCCTTGCGATATTTGTCCAGACCGCCGCTATGCATGGCCCGACCCATGAGCGGCGCGCCGATGATTTCTTCTGCCTTGAGCGCCGCCGCGATCAGCTTGTCGAGATCAATTCCCGTCTCGATACCAAGCTCGTGGCACAGGAACACGGCATCCTCCGTGCAGACATTGCCTGCGGCGCGCGCGTGGCCGTGGCCAGCGAACGGACAACCGCCCAGCCCGGCGATCGAGCTTTCGAACATGTCCACCCCCATCGACAGGGCCGCATAGAGATTGGCAATGCCAAGGCCGCGCGTGTCATGGATATGCATCCCGATCCGCGCATCCGGCGCCAGATCCCGCAGCGCGCCAATCATGCGTTTGACCGCCTCGGGGTTGCCCCAGCCCATGGTGTCGGCGATGACAAGGATCGGGACCGGAATGTCCTCTTCCTCGCAAATCTGCAGGATAAAGCGGAAATCATCAAGGATGCGCTCTTGCGGGATCGGGCCTTCATAGTTGCAGCCAAAGGCCGTCATCACATAGGCAGCATCGACCGTGTAGCCCTCCTGCTTATAGATTCGGACCCACTCGCGCTGTTTCTCGCGCATTTCGGCGGCGGAGCAGTTGTTGTTGGCCTGCGCAAAAGCCTCGGACGGGTAGAACAGCAGGCGGGCGTCGATATCGACCTCATGCGCGGTCAGCGCCTTCCGAAAGCCCTTGTCGTTCAACCAGAGCCCGGTGTAGTTCACGCCGGGCCTGCGCTTGATACGCTGGAACAACTCGCCGGTATCGGCCATTTGCGGCACATATTTCGGGCTGACGAAACTGCCCACCTGAATGCGTTTCAGCCCGGTCTCGCTGAGCATGTCGATCAATTCGATTCGCTGCTCGATCGGATAGATCTTCTTCTCGATCTGAAAGCCCTCCCGCGGGCCCTCTTCGCGAAATTCGACGAATTTTGGAAAATCGCTCATGTGTTCACTCCTCGGGTGCTAGGATTTCGGCGATGACCTGACCGCGATCGACCATATCACCATTCGAGACGGATATGTTGCTGGCCGTGCCAGCGGCGTTGCTGCGAATCGAGATTTCGAGCTTCATGGATTCCAGGACGGCGATCACGTCGCCTTCGGCCACAGTCTGGCCCTCTGCCACCTTGATCTCGACGATCAGGCCGGTCAGCGGCGAGGTCACGGAGCGATCCGCCGTCGCATCTCCGCCAACGAAGTCAAGCGGGGCCGCCGGACGGAAGATCAGGCGGCCTTCGGGCGTGTCCAGTTCGATCACCCCGGCGTGCTGCCGCGCGTCGATCAGAAGGACGGCATCGCCCTCGTTCAGGCGCCAGCGGCCCGGCGTGATTTCACGCGCTGTCAGGGTCACCGCATCGCCGTTTTCCGAAAGGACCGTGTATCTGTCTTTGGGTTTGACGGGTCCGACGCGCAATTCCTCTGATATGCCGACGGAATCCGTGAGGGTCACACGCTGTCCCGCCTCGATCGCATCGCCGCCCAAGCCAAGCCGCCAACCGGTGAAAATGTCACGGTTGGTCCAGGGATCTGCCTCTGCATCGCGGCGCAACGCTGCCACAAAGAGAATGGCGGCGGCGGCTTTCCAAAGTTCCGGACGGGACAGGGCGCGTGGCTGCGTCAGTGCGTCGAGGTGCCCGTCGATCCACCGGGTATGAACCTGCATCTGCCCGAATTCAGCGTTGCCCGCCAGCGCCCTGAGGAAGGCGCGGTTGGTCTCAACCCCCTCCACCGCGACATGATCGAGTGCTGTCGCCAGCCGCGCCAGCGCGGTTTCCCGGTCGGGCGCATGCACGATCAGCTTGGCGATCATGGGATCGTAATAGGGCGTGACCGCGTCGCCCTGCTCAACGCCGCTGTCGATGCGCAACCCGTCAGGCAGGCTGAGCGTGGTCAATGTCCCCGTCGAAGGGGCGAAGTGCATCGCCGGGTCTTCGGCATAAAGCCGGGCCTCGACGGCGTGACCGTTGATCTTCAGATCACCCTGCACAAGGCCAAGGCCCGCACCTTCGGCGATACGCAGATGCAGCGCGACCAGATCGAGCCCGGTGATTGCCTCGGTGACAGGGTGTTCCACCTGAATGCGGGGGTTCACTTCGAGAAAGTAATACTTGTCCCCTGCAACCAGAAACTCCACCGTGCCCAGGCCGCGATAGTGGAGCGTCTCGCCCAGTCGCACCGCATCATGCGCAATCTCATCCAGAAGCGCGCGCGGCAGGCCCCAGGCCGGGGCCTCTTCGATGACCTTCTGGTGGCGGCGCTGAAGCGTGCAGTCGCGTTCGAACAGATGCACCACATGGCCCTTGCCGTCACCCGCGATCTGCACTTCGACATGGCGCGCCTCGGGCAGGAAGCGTTCGAGCAGCAGGCCCTCGGACCCGAAGGTGGATTTTGCCTCGCGCAGCGCGCCCTCGATGTCCTCCTCCAGCGTGGCCTCGTCGGTCACGAGCCGCTGCCCGCGCCCGCCGCCGCCGCCCACCGCCTTGAGCAGCACCGGAAGGCCCATCTTGCGCACTTCCTCGGCGATTTCCCGAGGGTCCGAGCGCGCGCCCTGCGCGCCCGAGATCACCGGAACGCTGGCGGCCACGGCGGCCGCCTTGGCGCTGGCCTTGTCGCCGAAACGTTCCAGCGTCTCGGGCGTCGGCCCCATGAAGATCATGCCCGCGGCCTCGACCGCGCGGGCAAAATCGGGGTTCTCGGCAAGAAAGCCATAGCCGGGATGGATCGCATCCGCGCCGACGGATTTCGCGGCGGCGATGACTGCGTCGATCTTCAGGTAGCTCTCGGAGGCGGGACCGGCACCGATGCAGACGGATTTGCCGATCTCGCGGACATGCAGCGCGTTGGCGTCGGCCTGCGAATGCACGCCGACCGGAGTGATGCCGCTGACCCGCGCGGTGCGCGCGATCCGGCAGGCGATTTCGCCGCGATTGGCGATGAGAAGCGTCTTGATTTTCATGGGATCCGCCTCACATCCTGAACACGCCGAAATGGGTTTCGACCCTGGGCCTGCGCGACGCCAGATCGAGGATCAGCGCCATGACATCGCGCGTTTCACACGGCTCGATCACGCTGTCGATCCAGAGGTTCGAGGCGAAGTTGTAGGCGCCCTGGAAATCCTCGTAGTCCTTGCGGATAGGGGCCTTGAAGGCCTCTTCCTCCTCGGGTGTCCATTTCTTGCCTTCGCGTTCGTTGATCTGGGCGCGCACCTGCGCTAGCACGCTGGCGGCCTGTTCCGGCCCCATGATCGCGGACCGGCCCGTGGGCCAGGCGAACATCGCGTCCGGCTGGAACGGTCGGCCAAGCATGGCCAGATACCCCGCCCCGTAGGAACCGCCGGTGATGATGGTGAATTTCGGCACCCGCGCCGAGGACATGGCGGTGATCATCTTGGCACCCGCCTTGGCGATGCCCATCTGCTCGACCTCGCGGCCGACCATGAAACCGTTCACATCCGCGAGAAACAGCAGCGGGATATCGCGCTGCACGCAGAGATTGATGAAATGCGTGGCCTTCAGCGCCGCCTCGACGAAAAGCACGCCGGTATTGGCCAGAATGCCCACCTCGTGGCCATGGATGCGCCCCCAGCCGGTCATGATCGTGTCGCCGTAAAGCGGCTTGAACTCGTGAAAATCGCTGTCGTCCACCAGGCGCGCGACGATCTCTCGGTTGTCGGTGGGCACCTTCGGGTCGCGGCTGACCAGCCCATAGATTTCTTCGACCGGGTAGGCGGGCGGGCGCGGGGTGATGGGCGTCTTGCGGGGCAGAGCCTTTTCGCCCAGATGGCTGACGATCTCGCGGGTGATCGCCAGCGCGTGCGCGTCATCCTCGGCCAGGTGGTCGGTCACGCCAGAGACGGACGAATGCATCTTGCCACCGCCCAGCGTCTCGGCATCGACCGTTTCGCCGGTCGCCGCAAAGGTCAGCTCCGGCCCGCCCAGATACATGAAACCCTGCCCGCGCACGATCACCACCTCGTCGCAAAGTGCCGGGATATAGGCCCCGCCCGCGGTGCAGGGCCCCATGACCACGGCGATCTGCGGCACACCGTCGCCCGACATGCCGATCTGCTGATGAAAGATCGAACCGAACTGCCCATCATCGGGAAAGATGTTCGCCTGTTCGGGCAGGAACGCCCCGCCGGAATCGACCAGGGTAATCACCGGGAGGCGGTTGTTCCAGGCGATGCGTTGTGCGCGGACGTGTTTGCGGCAGGTCATGCCGAAATAGGTGCCGCCCTTCACGGTGGCGTCGTTGGCAATGATCATGCAGTGACGGCCCTCGATCACGCCAATGCCAGTGATGATGCCCGCGCCCGGCGGCACGCCGTCATATTTGTCCAGCCCGGCAAGCTCGCCGATCTCAAGAAACGGCGTGCCCGGGTCGATCAGCCGCTCGATCCGTTCGCGCGGCAGGATCTTGCCTTTGCTCACATGCCGTTCCCGCGCCTTTTCCGGGCCACCGACGCGTTGCTGCAACCGCAGAGCGTGCAACTCGCCGACCTTTTCGCGGTAAACCGCGTCATTTGCCCGGAAGTCGTCGGACCTGGTGTCGAGCAGGGATTTCATTCTGGTCATGGCAGGTCAGGATACTTTCTGAGAACAAAGGCAACCTTGGCGGCGCCGGGTTTTTCGAACGTGTCAGGCGCCACCAGGTGAACGTCGGCCTTGAAGACGAGGGCATCGCGCAAGCGCTGCTCGATCTTCTTCTTGAGGGCGTTGTCATCCGCCGGATCGCGACCGGGACCGCGTTCAACGATCACCTTCAGCGCGTCCTGGGTGGTGTGGCCTTCGAAATCCGCCACGATCCGCATGACGCCATTGGTTTCCGGCGCCATTTCAGTGATCACACTGTTGATCGCGGAAGGGAACACATTGGCCCCGCGCACGATCAGCATATCATCGGTCCGCCCGGTGCAGCGGATCTTGGGGCCGGTGCGCCCGCAGGAGCATTCGGTGTCGATGACCTCGATATAATCGCCCGACCGGAACCGGACTAGCGGGCACGCCTGTCGGCCAAGCGCGGTATAGATCATCTCGCCCTGAGCGCCTTTTTGCCATGGAATGATCTCGCCGCTTTCGGGGTCGAGCAGTTCGGTGAGCACATAGTCCATGTTGACCATATGCATCCCCGACTGCGCGTCGCATTCGGCCCAATAGGTCACGCCCAGATCGGTGCCACCCAGCATTTCGGTGCACTTGGCGCCCCAGGCCTCTTCGATCCTGGCGCGGATCGCCGGTATACCGCCACCCGGTTCGCCGCCCACAACCACCCGTTCGACACCCAGTTCACTGGCCTTGCAACCAAGCACTTCAGGAGCCTTTTCGGCTAGGTGCAACACGAAATTCGGTGCCCCGACGATACAGCGTGGGTGGATGTCGTCACAGGCGCGCAGCAGCCGTTCGGCACCGCCATCCGCCCCCACCGGCACATCGATCGCGCCCATGTATTGCAGCCCCTGCATTATCGGGATACCGCCGACAAAACCCTTGGCCAGCGAAAACGCGTGCAGCACCAAATCGCCCGGACGCACCCCGTTGGCGAAGAAGCAGCGCGCAGTCATCTCGTGCCACATCTCGGCGTCGGATTCGGTAAGGGCAACATATGAGGGGCTGCCGGTGGTGCCCGACGAGGCCTGCATCTGGATGATATCGGCCATGGGCGCGGCGCGGTGCTTGCCAAAGGGCGGCTCGGTGGCCAGGCTTTCGCGGATCTCGGTCTTGTAGGTATAAGGCAATTTTTGAATATCTTCGATGGTTCGGATATCGTCGAAATCCACACCCGACTTGGCGAACTTCTCCTGATAGAATGTCGAGTTCGCCTTGAGATAGGCCATCTGCTCGCGCAGCCGCTCTTCCTGGATGCGGCGCACGTCGTTGAGGGAGGTGCCCTCGATTTCGTGCCAGAAGCGATCGTTCACCTTGTCGGCGGCGTCTTGCCGCCGGAAGCGCATTCCGAATTGCATGTCGTTCTCCCTGACAGACGGTGAGATCAATAAGATCTTGGCAGGCCCATGACCTTTTCGCCGATAAAGCTGAGGCACAGTTCGCGGTTCACCGGCGCGGTGCGCAGCAGCCGCACCAATGGATACATTTCGTAAAGCCCCGTATCCTCGGTAAAGCCGGATCCGCCATGCGCCTGAAGTGCTGCGTCCACAGCCTCGATCCCGGCTTCGGCGGCGGCATATTTCGCCATGTTGGAAGAGGCTCCCGCCGGCAGCTTGTTGTCGAACTCCCATGCCGCGCGGCGGGTCATCAGGCTGGCCATCTCGACCGCCGTATGCGCCCTGGCCATCGGGTGTTGCACCCCCTGATGTGCGCCGATAGGCTGGCCAAAAACATTGCGCTCGGAGGCATAGGCCACCCCCTTGTTCAGGGCGAAGCGGCCGATGCCGCAGCACAGCGCGGCCAGGATGATGCGTTCGGGGTTGAGGCTGTCGAACAGGATGGAAAACCCTTCGTCCACCTCGCCGACCACGTCCTCGGGACCCAGATCCACCTCGTCGAAAAACAGGGTCCACTGTTCTTCGGGTAGGGGGATCGAGATCTTCACCCGTTGTTGCGCGACGCCCTTCTTTTTCAGGTCCACGGCAAAAAGGGTGAACCCGTCGGTCTTGCGGCTGACCTCGGTGTGCGGCTTGGTTCGCGCCACCACCAAGCAATAGTCAGACACGTCGGCCCCGGTGATGAAGGTCTTTTCCCCCGACAGGCTGAACCGGTTGCCCCGGCGTTTGGCCAGCGTCGTGGTCTTCATCGTGTTGGACCCGGCCCCCGGTTCAGTGATCGCGAAACAGAACTGGATTTCGCCCCGGCAGGCGGCCGGAAGCAGCTCTTTCTTGTGGAAGTCGGTCCCGTGGCTGGCGATATGGGCCAGTGACATGGTTGGGCCGACCACCATCATCAGCAACGGAATGCCGTGATTGGCCGTGCCCTCCATGAACAGGGCCATCTCTGTCATGCCAAGCCCGGCACCGCCGTATTCTTCGGGAACCATGATGCCCAGAAAGCCGTCATCGGCGATCTGCCGGAACATCTCGTGCGGAAACTCGTGCTTGCGCGCGTGCCGCAGCCAGTAATCATTGTCGAATTTTTGCGCCAACTGGCCGCCGTATTCGTAGATCTGGCGTTGTTCGTCATTCAGGGTGAAATCCATGGTTCTTCCTCAACACTGAAAAGCCGGTTTGCGCCGGCCCTCAAAAGCATCTAGCCCTTCGGCGACGTCATCGCCGGGCAGCGCGCGCACGGCTGCATCGCGCTCAAGCCGCATCTGCTGGTCGATGCCAAGGTCCGCACCTTCCCGCGCCAGCCGTTTCATTTCGGCGATACCGCGGCGCGAGCGGGTAGCGATGGTCTGGCAATAGTTCAGCGCGGCCTTGTGCAACTCGGCATCCGGCACGATGTAATTGACCAGACCAGCCTCTCTGGCCTCGTCCGCCTTGAGCCAGCGGGCCGAGAACATCAGGTCGAGCGCCCGGCGCAGCCCCATCAGACGTGTCAGCCGCTGCGACCCGCCCCAGCCGGGGATCAGGCCGAATTGTGCGTGTTGATCGCCAAACTGGGCGGTTTCGGCGGCAAAGCATACGTCGCATGCCAGCATCAGTTCGATCCCGCCGGCCAAACACAAGCCCTGCACCGCTACCACGACAGGAAGCGGGCTCGACTCGAGCGCGCGCAGGTTTTTCATGCCGAAGGAGATGAAATGGTCCAGCGCGGCGGGGTCGGTCAGTTTGCCCTTCACCTCAGTCAGATCGGCGCCCGTGCAAAAATGTTTGCCCTGCGCCCGGATCAGGATCGACCGGATATTCCGGGCGGCCTCGAAGCTGGCGCGCGCGTTCGAAATGCATTCATGCACCTCGAGTGAGAGGCTATTGAATTTCTCGGGGCGCGCCAACTCGATGATGCCTACGCTACCTTCGATGCTTACGGCGACGGGATCACTCATTTCGATACTCCCTTCGCCTTCTTGTCGTATTGCAGCGCCACGCGGCCGACCTTTTCGCGCGCGATCACAAGTTTCTGGATCTGCGCAGTGCCGTCACCGATCTGTAGGCCCAGCACGTCGTTGTAGCGCTGATGATGGGGCAGGTCGGTGGTGTATCCGTAATGCCCGTGCAGGATCAGGCACTGATGCAGGATCTCGCAGGCGGTCTTGGGCAAGTACCACTTGCACATCGCCGCCTCGGAGGTGTGCGGCAAGCCGCGGTCGCGCAGGTCCAGCGTGTAATAGCAAAGCTGCCGCATCATGGTCAGTTGGGTTTCGGCCTCGGCCAGCGGGAAGCTCACGCCCTGATATTGTACGATGGGGGTGCCGAACGCCTCGCGTTCCCTGACATAGGCCCAGGTTTCATCCACCGATGCCTGCGCTGCGCCCAGGCATTCCAGCCCGATCAACGCGCGGGAATAGTCGAACCCCGCCATGATCGTGCCAAAGGCGCGGTCCTGTTCGGCCATCATGTTTTCGGCCGGAACAAAAATATCGTCAAAAAACACCGATCCGCGCCCAACCGGCTTGGTGCCGATGTCGTCAAAATGGGTGCGCGTGATGCCTTCCTGATTCAGATCGATGAAAAAGGCACTGACCCCGCGCGAGCCCCCGTCAGGATCGCCCGTGCGTGCAAACACCACGGCTGCGTCGGCTTGGGACGCAAAGCTCATCGAGGTCTTCTCGCCGTTCAGCCGCCAGCCGTTGCCGGATTTGGTGGCCTTGAGAACCAGGTTCGCCGCATCCGATCCGCCGCGCGGCTCCGTCAGGCCCAGACCGATGACGGCATCCCCCGAGACAACCTTGGGCACCCATTCCGACGCGATATCCTTGGAGGCGTGCTTGGCCACCATTCCCCCCATGAGAGAGCCGAGAAGCTGGACATAGCTTGCGTTGAAATCGGCATAGGCGATCTCTTCAACTATGAGTCCCGCAGTGACGGAGCTTTCGCCAAGCCCGCCGAATGCCTCGGGCAGATCGGCACCGATTAGACCCAGTGCGCCCATTTTCCTGATCAGCGCGCGATCAAAGGTGTGGCCGCTTGCGCGCTGCTGGTAGCCGGGCGCTAGCTTTTCGGTGGCGAATCGCTTCGCGGTTTCGCGAAACGCCTTTTGATCTTCTGTTGGCTGGAATTGCATCGGTGCTGCCCCCCGTGACCGAAAATTCTTCTTTCCAAAAATCTAACGAATGTTAGAATATAGATCAAGCGAAGTTTTGAGGAGAGCGTTCACAGTGGAAAATACGCAGAGGGAAAGCTTCGGGACCATGCTTTCGCCCATCCGCGCAGGCGGGCACATGTTGCGAAACCGTGTTATCATGGGGTCGATGCACACCAGGCTGGAAACCGAGCCGGACAGTCTCGCCAAACAGATCGCCTTTTACGCCGAAAGGGCTCGTGGCGAGGCGGCGATTCTGGTCACGGGCGGGTTTTCACCCAATGCCGAGGGGATATTCGATCCCGAAGGTCCGCGCATCGATGACCCGGATCAGGCGCGGCACCTGCGCCCGATCTGCGAGGCGGTACAGGCCGAAGGCAGCCTGATCTGCGCGCAACTGCTTCATGCCGGGCGCTATGCAAAGATCGAAGGCTGCGTTGCCCCAACTCCGATCCGGGCACCGATCAACCGTTTCGTTCCGCGTGAAATGACCGATGCCGATATCCGCCGCACTATCGAGGATTTCGCCAAAGCCGCCGCCAATGCGCAGGCAGCGGGGTTCGATGGCGTGGAAATCATGGGGTCCGAGGGCTATCTTATCAACGAATTCACCGTCACGCATACCAACAAGCGTGAAGACGACTGGGGCGGAAGCGCCGAGAACCGCCATCGCTTTCCGGTCGAGATTGTGCGCGCGGTGCGCGAGCGGTGCGGGCCGGATTTCCTGATCATCTATCGGATTTCGGCGGCCGACCTGATCGAGGGCGGCGCGCCCGCAGATGAAATTGCCGCGCTCGCGCGCAAGATCGAGGCGGCGGGGACCGACATTCTCAACACCGGCATCGGCTGGCACGAGGCACGCGTGCCGACGATTGCCTATCCGGTGCCGCGCGGCGCCTGGCGCAAGGCGGCGGCCAATATCAAGGCGGCGGTGTCGATCCCGGTGGTCGCCTCCAACCGAATCAACACGCCCGCAATGGCAGAGGACATCCTGTTCTCGGGGGATGCAGACATGATCTCGATGGCGCGCCCCTTTCTGGCCGATCCGCATTTCGTGAAAAAGGCGCGCGAGGGCCGCGCGGACGAGATCAATACCTGTATTGCCTGCAATCAGGCCTGCCTGGATTTCATCTTCTCCGACCGGCCAGTGAGTTGCCTGGTCAATCCCCGGGCGGGTCACGAAACCGAATTCCGCGATACCCCCGCCGCGCAGCCGCGCAAGCTGGCCGTTGTCGGCGGCGGTGCCGCAGGAATGGCCACGGCCACCGAGGCGGCGCGGCTGGGCCACGACGTTACCCTGTTCGAGGCTCAGGACAAGCTGGGCGGGCAATTGAACCTGGCGCGCGCCGCGCCGGGCAAGGATGAGTTCGACGAAACCCTGCGGTATTATACCGGTCAGATGATAAAACACGGGGTCAAGCTACGTTTGGGGCAGCGGGCTGACGCCGGTGATCTGACCGGCTTTGACCATGTGGTTATCGCCACCGGGGTGACGCCGCGCATTCCCGACCTGCCGGGCATCGACCATCCCAAGGTCGCGACCTATGCCGAAATCCTGTCCGGCGAAAGCATGGCGGGCGATACGGTAGTGGTGATGGGGGCAGGGGGCATCGGCCATGACGTGGCCGAGTTCCTCGTGACCGGATCGGCAGAGGTCCGCAGCGCTGACACATTCTGCGAGACATGGGGCGTAGACCCGGAATTCGCCGCGTCGGGCGCGCTGGTGGGCGATCCGCTGGCATCGACACCATCGCGGCGCAAGGTGGTCATGCTTCAGCGAAAAACCTCGAAACCGGGTGCCGGGCTTGGCGTTTCGACGGGTTGGATCCTGCGCAACGCGCTGCGCAAGCATGGGGTCGAGGCCATCGGCGGGGTGGTTTATGACCGCATCGACGACGCGGGGCTGCATATCCTCGTGGACGGAAAGCCAGAGGTCATCGCCGCCGACACGATCGTGCTCTGTACCGGGCAGGAACCCGAACGCGCCCTGGCCGAGGCCCTCGCCGCGCGTGGCGTCCCGGTCACGATGATCGGCGGGGCAAAGGAGGCCGCCGAACTTGATGCCTTGCGCGCCATCGATGAAGGGGTACGTCTGGCGCAAGGTCTCTGACCCGACAGCGGCCGGGGACAGGCAAGGTCAGCAGGCGGTTGGTGATACCGCCTGCATGGGAAGCCGATCGGCGCGGGAAATCACGAGGGCAAGCGCCGCGTCCTCACCCGGCCACGCCGGTCCGCCCCACCATCGCCATCAGCGTCGCGGTCATCGTGGCGACGAGCTTTTCCTCCCCGCCCTTCACGGCATAGGCGCGCGCCTCGCAGATGGTCAGGGTTTTCCCCGGTTTCAGCACGTCGGCGACAAAGCGAAACCGCGCGCCATCCGCCGGGTTGACCAAGTTGATCTTGAATTCCGCCGTCAGCACCGCAGCCTCGGCGGGCATCAGCGAAAACCCGGCATAGCCACACGCACTGTCAAGCGCGGTCGCAACGACCCCAGCGTGCAGGAACCCGTGCTGCTGGGTCAGCGCGTCATCATGCGGCATTTCCAGAACGATATGACCGGGCGTAAGCTCGGCAATGGTGATCCCCATCGTGCGCATCACGTTCTGGCGGTTGAAACTGTCGCGCACACGCGTATCAAAATCGGGGTCTCGCGGCTCGAATTTCGGCATGGTCTGGTTTTGCTCCTCTCGTTATCCGTTGATGATATGTTTTACACGGGTCTTCAGCCGCTCATCTTGTAAGAAATGGCCAAGCGGTTGCCGCGCCGCCTGACCGCGAAGCGCGCCGGGGGACATGTCGGCAAAGGCCCGACAAGCGGATGACATATGCGGTTGGTCGTAAAATCCGGCGTCCAGGGCGAGATCGCTCAACGGAAGGGTCTGGCAGGCAAGTTCGTCAACCAGACGGCGAAAACGCCGGATCGCGGCGAGCCGTCTTCGTGACATGCCGGTCTCTGCCCGGATTCTGCGGCGTCCGGTCCGGTCGCTGAACGCCTGCGGGATCGCCGCGAATGACAGGTCTTCGGCCAATCCATCGAGTGCGGTGACAAGTTCAGGCATCGCGTCATCGCCGACTCTGACCCGTCGCAGGATCGAAGCCAAAGAGTCGAAAGTCTCGGCCGGGGGCATATGCTGCGGTCGCGACGACAGCCGCAGCCCGGCCACGATGCCGCAAAAAGACGCCCGGCGGGGAACGAAGCCGGGGCGGGGTGGCGCGAGCGACACATGCGGGCCGGTATCGCAGGCGTTGAGAACGCTCACCGACAGGTCGAACAGATCGGTTGCGAACAGCCCCCTTCCGCGACGGCTCAGCACGCCAGCGTCGCGGAAAACGTACAGAGTCTCGACCTGTGCTTCCGCGCCCGCAGGCGGCGCGAACTCGAGATAAAACGGCGCCGCCGTCAGGTCACTGGACGAAGGCATCCCGATTCTCGGCGATAAAATCGCGCAGGCGGCGGGCCGGGCGCCCAAGCACGTCGCTGACCGTGGTCTCGATCCCCGCGAGATAGCCCTTTGGGGCGATGGAGGCGAGTTCGACCATGGCTGCGGCGACCTCTTCCTGCATCCCGGCGGCGATCATGGCCGCCTTGGAGTCCTCGACCGACAGGGGCGCGCAGGTGATGGTGCGTCCGGTCACCTCTGACAGCATGGCCGCGATATCTTCGCCGGTCAGGGCCTCGGGGCCGGTCAGGCCATAGGTCTTGCCCTCATGGCCCGGGCCGGTCAGCGCCTCGGCGGCGACATCGGCGATGTCGCGGGCGTCAATCCAGGCCACAGGACCGCCCAGATCGTCGTAATAGACACCGTCTTTGGCGATGGTGTCGGCCTGCCAGAGCAGGTTCTGCATGAAATAGGTCGGCTGCACGAAGGTCCAGTCAAGCCCGCTTTCCTTCAGCAGTTCCTGCGTCTCGGAGTGCCACTTGCCAAAGGTCACCTTGGCCTTGGGCGACGCACCCAGCCCGGTGGCCAGAACGACATGGCGCACGCCCGCGGCCTTGGCGGCCGCGATCGCATTCGCCTTCCAGCGGCGCATGTCCAGATGCGCAGGCGTCACCAGGTAGATCCTCTCGGCCCCGGCACAGGCCCGTTCCAGGGCGGCGGGGTCAGTGAAATTGGCGGTGACCGCCTCGCACCCTTTGGCCTTGAGATTTTCGATCTTGGCGGGATCGCTGGTGACGGCGCGCACTGCCGCCCCCTTGGCCAGAAGGGTATCGACAAGCGGCGCGCCGGTGTTTCCGGTGGCTCCGAAGACAGTGATCATGGCGTTTCCTTTCGCAGGTCTGCAATGGGCTGCATGGTTTCGGGATTGCTGACCGATGACAGATCGCCCGGATCCTCGCCCAGATAGGCCGCGCGGACGATCCGGCGCATCGTCTTCATGCTGCGGGTCTTGGGCAGCGCCTCGACGAAATGGATCTCGCGCGGGCGGAAGGGCTTGGAGACGACCTCGCCCACCCGGTCCTTGAGCCGGTCCACGAGGGCGGCATCGGGCGTCACACCTGGTGCCGCGACACAGATGCAGACCACGGCCACGCCCTTGATATCATCGGGCGCGGCGATGGCGGCGGCGTCCACCACCTCTCCGGTTTCGGTCAGGGCTGCCTCGATCTCGGGCGGGCCGATGCGCTTGCCGGCGATGTTGAGCGTATCGTCCGAGCGGCCGAGGATATACCATGTGCCGTCCGGATCGCGGCGCACCCAGTCGCCGTGCCGCCAGACACCGGGGAAGGTGGACCAGTAGGTTTCAAGATATCTTTCCCGGTCGCCCCAGATCGCCGGGGTCAGGCCCATGGGCGGCTGGCTTACGACCAGTTCGCCCACCTCGCCCGGCGCGGCTTCGCTGCCATCCTCGCGCAGCACTTTCGCGCCCACACCGAGGGCCTCGGCCGAAAACCCGCCGGGCTTGATCTCGTGCAGGACGGTCGAGGTCAGGATGGCCCCGAACAACTCGGTCCCGCCGGAGATGTTCAGCGGCACGGCGTGGCGGCGGCAGATATGGTCGAGATGCCAGAGCCAGGCATCGTCGGTCCAGGGTTCCCCCGTCGCGGCGACGATACGCAGGGGAGAAAGGTCATAGCCGGAAAGCGGCGCGGGATCGTGCGTCATGAACTGGCGCACCAGCGTCGGTGCAATGCCCAGGTGCGTCACCTTCATGTCCGCGGTGATCCGCAACAGCCGGAAGGGGTCGCCGGGCATCGAGGGCGCGCCCTCGGCCAGAACCAGCGTAGCCCCCGAAAGCAGCACCGACAGAAGGGTGAGCGGCCCCATCACCCAGCCCATATCGGTCATCCACAGATGCCGGTCGTCGCGCTTCATGTCGAGGCACAGCAGGAAATCCGCCGTGGCCTTGGCCGGCACACCAAGATGGGTATGCACCACGCCCTTGGGCTTGCCGGTCGTGCCCGAGGTATAGGCGATCAGCAGCGGCGCGTCGGCCTCGACCGGATGGGCGGGGCGTGTCGGATCGGCCTTGCCGACACTCTCCTGCCAGTCCAGATCGCGCGCCGGATCGGCCACTACGCCCCCGAATCGCCGCAGGCTGATGACGGTGTGGACCGCGGGCACCTCGGTCAGCGCCTCGGCCAGCGCGGCCTCCATCCAGACGGGCTTGCCGCGCCGGGGCGTGGCATCCGCCGTCAGAACCGCCACCGCCCCGGCATCCTGGAGGCGGCTGACGATGGCAGGCGGCGCGAAGCCCGAGAACAGCGGCACCGCCACGGCCCCCAGCCGGGCGATACCCAGAAGCGCCGCCGCGATTTCAGGGATCATCGGCATGTAGATGCCCACCCTTTCGCCCGGTTTCACCCCGCGCGCGGCAAGCGCCGATGCCACGCGCGCGGTCTCGGCGGCAAGCTCGGCATAGGTCCAACAGCGGCGGCTTGCATCCTCGCCGACCCAGTCGATCACCATCTTGTCCGCCAACCCCTCCTCGATGCGCGCATCAAGGCATGTCTCTGTCAGGTTCAGAGCGGCGCCAACGGCCCATCGGATCGATTCGGGTCCCTTGAAAATATCGCGAAGCTGTAAGTAGGGGCGGCTGAACCGGATGCCGGCATGGTCGATGATCCGGCGCCAGAACCAGTCCGGCGCGGCGTTGGCGCGGCGGACGAGATCTTCATAGCTGTCCGCGGCACAGTCAGCCAGAAAAGCGGCAAGCGTACTTGAACGCTGAATGTCGGGAGATGGCTGGAACATCCTTGACCTTTCTCTAAGCCAGACAAGGCCGCGCCTGTGGCACGGCCTTACGGCTGTGCCGTATCACATCGCATCGCGACGCGATCACCCGTGCATCGACAAGCCACCTGAAACCGAAATGACCTGGCCTGTGATGAACCCGGCGTCGTCGGATGCCAGAAAACAGATGATTCCCGGATAGTCTGTCGGCTTTGCCAGCCGCTTCATCGGAATGGCCCGCTTGAGACCTTCTGCGATCTTTTCACCGCCCTCACCCTGAGCAATCTGGGCAAAGAGCGGCGTGTCGGTCGGGCCTGGCGCGACAGCGTTCAACTGGACGCCTTTGCGCGCCAGTTCCCGCGCGACCGTTTTGGTGAACGAGATGATCCCGCCCTTGCAGGCCGAGTAAACGGCCTCTCCCGACGAGCCGACGCGGCCGGCGTCCGAGGCGATGTTGATCACGCGGCCGCCACCGTTCTTGACCATGCCCGGCAACACCGCGTGGTGCATATTGAGCGGGCCGTAAAGGTTGATGTCGATAACCTTCTTCCAAAGGGCCTCGTCCGTGTCGAGGAACGGTTTGATCTCGTCCCATCCCGCATTGTTCACCAGCACATCGATCGGGCCTCCGGCCTCGACTGCGGCTACGGCCTTGTCGACCTGGGTGCGGTCGGTGATGTCCACGTTGAATGCTTGCGCCGTTCCCCCCGCTTGCTGGATCAAACGGGTCGTTTCATGCGCTCCCTCGTCGTTCAGGTCAAAAATCGCAACCTCGGCACCTTCTTCACCGAAACGTTCGCAAACCGCGCGTCCGATGCCGCTGCCGCCGCCGGTTATGATCACGCGTTTTCCCCTTAACCCTCTCATATGGAGGTCCTCCTTTTCCGGTATCATCTTGGTAAAGATCTTGATTCGAAGCGTCTCATCGTTCATTCTAACAATTGTTAGATTTATTGCAATGGACACTCTTGTGGCAGACAAGTATCGACAGCCAATGGTACGATCGTTTGATGCAATCAAGAATACGGAAGACGATCTGAGCAAATCAGAGAGGACTCGCGGGGAGATTCTTTCTGCGGCGGCTCACCTTTTCCGGCACGAAGGTTTCTATGCGACAACGATGCGCGACATCGCGCAGAAATCTAGAATAGAGGCCGGAAGCATCTATTATCATTTTGAATCAAAAGATAAAATTCTGAGTGAAGTGCTGGATATCGGGGTTCGGGAACTCTACGAAAAGGTCAGCGCCATCGTCCGATTGGCAAAGATACCGGACTTTCGCAAGACCTTCGCCATTCTCATCGAAACGCACCTCACCTTTCTCTTGGCTGACAGCGACTTCACCTCGGCCAATATCCGGAACTATCCGATGCTGTCGGATGAGGCCCGCGCCCCACACCGTGAGTTGCGTGCCGCGTATGCAGAGGTATGGAGCAGTTTTCTGAAAGACGCGGAGCGTGCCGGCCACCTGAGAAGCGACATTTCCATAACCGCGATCCGCCAGTTCGTTTTGAGCGCAATGAACTGGACTGTTGAATGGTATGATGTGGATCGATATCCCGTGAGTGTCCTCTCGGACCGTATGAGCAAACTGATACTCGACGGAATGTGTACGCGCCACAAAGCTAACACAGAGGGGCAGAAGACAAGCGCCGCCATTCCCGTCCAAGCAGCTAAATCGATCACCAAGGCCGCAAATACCCGCGCGGAAATCCTGAGGGCGGCAGCATGCGTGCTAAGGGACAATGGCTACAAAGCGACAACGCTAAGACAGATCGCGACAGAAGCCGATATGAAGGCAGGCAGCGTATACTACCATTTCAAATCCAAAGAAGAGATCGTAAACGAGGTTCTGAACGCCGGATTGAGCGATTTGCTATCTGGTGTCAGCGCCGCAGTCGAAGAATTTCATAAGCCATATGACCATCATGCAAGGATCGCGACCGCAATCTGGACACATCTTCATTTTCTCTTCAAGGCAAGCGAATTCACGTCTGCCAACATCAGAAGCTACGGTATGCTACCCAAACATTTCAGGGAGCGACACAGGAAGATTCGACATGAATACGGACGACTCTGGGACAGGGTTCTTCGCGAAGCGCAGCAAGACGATGCTATCAGGTCCGATATCAAAATTGTACCCCTGCGTCAGGTTATGTTGGGTGCCCTGAATTGGACGGTGGAGTGGTTCGATCCCAACAAGGCAGAAAAGCAGGGGTATCTTTCACTGCCCGAGTTTTCTGACATGCTCATTAGGCTTCTTCTTGAAGGGATCTGCGACAGGGATAACGCCAGTTGCGCCACGCAAACAGGAATTTAATGATCGCAACTATTGCGATCAGACCAAAAGGAAGTGGTAAAGCCCTTCCGCGACTGGTTTTTCTTGGTCCGTCTGCCATGCCATCACCCTCACGCTCGCGATGCGCTTGCCTTTGCGCGTCACCGTAGCGCGGGCATAGAGCGGGCCTCTCACGCCCGGCCTGAGATAATCGACGGTAAGATTGATCGGCTTGGCAGGGACGTCCGCAAAATCCGGCTGAACAGCGATTGCAGAAGTGGCTTCCATGAAGCTTGCGATTATGCCGCCGTGGTAATGCTCCATGACCGGGTTGCCGATATGGCGTTCTAAAAAGGTCATCTCAGCTTCGGCATGGAGACTGTCCATGCTCTGGACCTCGAAGTTGAGAAATCGGAAGAACGGCACCCGGGAGACATTTGCATTGACGATTTGCAAGGTCATCATGTTCATTTTTCCCTTGTCATGGCGTCAAACAGGCTGGTTTCACCGCGCGTCAAGGCAAACGAGGCGGATCCGCGGGCAATCTCCGCATCCTCATGGCCATCGAACCAGATATTGCCAGAATTGAAGGCGATATGACGAGTCTGACGATAGCAATGGGCACGCACGAAGATATCTGCTCGGGAATGTGCAGGCCGCAGGTAATCGACCCTTAGGTCAAGCGTTGCCATCGTGCTGACACCCTGGATGGCAATAAAGTTTGCGAGTCCGAATACACTGTCGAGAAGGGCCGTCAGGATGCCGCCGTGAAGAAGGGTCTGATCTCTGTCAACGCAGAAATCCGGATTGAACGGCATCCTCACCCGAACGCCTTCGGTCGATACTTCTTCGATCTCAAGCGCCATATGGTCAATCAGACCCTTACCGCGCGCATTCCACATCTGTGCGATCTGGTCAATTTTCTCCCGTGTAATGTCACGCATGCGTTGTTTCCCCTAGCGCCCTGTGAAGTTCGGTTTTCGTTTTTCAAGAAACGCCGCGACCGCCTCATGGTGGTCTTCGGTCTGATGCATCAACGCTTGATAGGCCGCCGCGGAATTCAGGAAATCGGGCAGATCCATCCGTTCGGCATTGCGCATCAGGCGCTTGGCGACACGCACTGCGCGCGGCGGCTTCGATGCGATGACGGCCGCGCGGGCGCGGGCGCGGTCCATGAGCCGGTCATGGGCCACGACCTCCAGAACCATACCCAGCTCCAGCGCCTCGGCGGCATCGACCATGCGTCCCGAAAAGGTCAGATCGGCGGCTTTCTGGTGGCCCAGACGGCGCAGCATGAACCAGCTGCCCGCGTCGCCTGGAATGATGCCGAGGTTCAGGAACACCTCGCCGAACCGCGCCTTTTCCGAGGCGACGCGCATGTCACACATCATGGTCAGGTCGCATCCCGCGCCAACCGCCGGGCCGTTGACCGCGGCGATGGTCGGAATATCCAGATTGTAAAGCGCCAGAGGCAGGCGCTGCACCCCGTCGACATAGCTCTGCGCCGCCGCAAACGGTTCCTTGCGAAAGACACTTTCGGGGTCGTTCATCTCCTTGATGTCGCCGCCTGCACAGAAGGCCGGGTCGGCCCCGGTCAGGATCATGACGCTTACTTGCGGGTCTGCCTGTACCTTCTCGAATGTCTCGAGAAGGACAGCAATCATGTCGTTGCCGGTAACCGGGTTGCGACGTTCGGGATCGTTCAACGTGATTGTGGCGATCCTGTCGGAGATATCCAGAAGAACGGGGGGTTTACTCATTCTTGCCATCTCCTCGTTCGCGTTTCTCGAACATTTCGGGATTTATCATGTCACGGGCATCGTGAGCCATGTGCAGGGTTTCCCCGCCGTCTATATAGATGTCTTCACCGGTAATGAAATTCCCCAGTCGGGACGCGAGGAAGATGATCGTGCCGGCGATGTCCTCGGCCGCGCCCATCCGGTTCAGGACCGAGCGGTTGAGTTCCTGCCAGCGTTCCGGCGGAATGGGGTAGCGGCCAAGCGCCTCGGTCTTGATCGTGCCCGGCGCCACACAGTTAAGGCGGATACCGTATTCGCCCCATTCAGCGGCCAGCGTCTTCATCATACCCGTCACACCGGCGCGGGCGGCGACGGTATGGGTGAAACCGGTGAGCGCGGTGCGCGCTGAAATGGCGGTGACAAAGACGATGGAGCCGCCGCTGTCATACATGAAATGATCGGCCACGGCGCGGGTCATCTGCCAGGATCCGATCAGGTTGTTGCGGATCACGGCCTCGAATCCCTTGTTGGTGATGTCGCGCGCGGCAGCGATATACTGGCCGCCCGCATTGTTCACCAGCACGTCAAGCTGCCCGTAGTGGTCCTTGATGCGCCCCATCGCAGCTTCGATGCTGTCTTCGTCGCGGGTGTCGCCGGGCACGACAAAGGCCTCGCCACCCGCCGCGCGGATCATCCGGGCGGTCCCTTCCAGCGGCTCCTGACGGCGCGCAAACAGCGCCAGCCTAGCCCCGCAAGAAGCCATTTCCAGCGCCGTGGCACGACCCATGCCCGAGCCGGAGCCGGTAACCAGCGCGACCTGGCCGGCCATAAGGTCTGGCGCAAAGCGCCGCGCTTTTTCTTCGCTCATGTATTTACCCGCCGAACAGAGTGTCAATCGCGTCGACTGAAATCAAACACATGTTAGAAATTAGATCAAGCCAAGCTTTTTTGCGACGGGACGTTGCACCCAAAGCGAAAGAAAGATGCGGGGAGGCTTTGGCAACACGTCAACTGCCCGGCCGCTGGCCCTCGAACTGAGACAAGAACTGGGTACGTATCTGCTTTGATCAAAAGACGATCGAAATCAGCAGAAAGCGCGGCGGATCAGGCAGCGAGGCAAACCGGCGCATCGTTGATAGTACGCCGAATCAGAAATGAAAGAAAGAAAAGCGCGACAAGGCTTAAGTTGGCCATGTCAGGATTGTTCCATGTCAAAGGCCGGAAAAATCCGAGGCTATAGGGCTAGGATGTTATGACACCTGCGGTCAGGGCAAGGTAGTGCCCCGAGGAGTGGTGTAGGAACTGGCGTCCACCTGCTTCTTCATAGCTGGTGCTGCTCGTTCACTGAGCGGCGATCATCGCCGTCTCACTTTCATCGTGGCACATGGCGGTCAGCTTTTCCACCGGCATGTAGCGGCGGGAGACGGCCCATTCGTCGTTCTGCTCCAGCATCAGCGCGCCGACGAGCCGGATCACGGCTTCACGGTTGGGGAAGATCCCGACAACGTTGGTCCGTCGCTTGATCTCCTTGTTGACGCGCTCCAGCGGGTTGGTGCTGTGCAGCTTCGAGCGCAGGCTCTCATCGAAAGCCATGTAGGCCAGCACGTCATGCTCTGCCTCGTCCATGAGCTCAGCGACATCCCGGAACCGCTCGCGCACGCTGTCGACGACCTCGCGCCAGCGGGCATGGGCCTGGTCGCGGTCCTTCTCGGCGAAGACGGTCTTCACCACGGCGCTGATCACCGGCTTGTTGGTCTTTCCCACACGGGTGAGGAGGTTGCGCTGGAAATGCACGCGACAGCGCTGCCAGCCGGTGCCCAGGACCTTGCGTGGTAAGGAGGATCAGCAAACGGTCCGGGGGACCGTTTGCCCGACGAACGCTTTGAGGCCCTCGTGCGCATCGCTGATGACCAACTGCACGCCACGCAACCCACGACGCGTGAGAGACCGTGAGGCAAGTCGACCCAGAAGGTCTCGGCTTCGGAGGGCATGACAGTGATCCCCAGGATCTCGCGCCGCCCGTCAGTGTTGACCGCGACGGCCACTATCACCGCCATCGAGATGATGCGTCCGCCCTCGCGCAGCTTCACATAAGTGGCGTCGAGCCAGAGGAAGGGCCAGTCGCCCTCGAGGGGCCGGTTCAAGAATGCCTGTACCCTCTCGTCGATCACCTCGCACAGCCGTGAGACCTGGCTCTTGGAGGTGCCCGTCAGTCCCATGGCGCGCACCAGATCGTCGACAGCCCGCGTGGAGATCCCGTGGATATAGGCTTCCTGTATCACGGCCATCAGCGCCTTCTCGGCTGTCCGGCGCGGCTCCAGGAACGTGGGGAAATAGCTGCCCTTGCGCAGCTTGGGGATGTTCAGGCCGATGGTGCCTGCCCGGGTGTCCCATTGCCGCGGTCGGTAGCCGTTGCGATGGTTCTCCCGGTCCGGGCTGCGCTCGCCGTGTCCGGCACCGCAGACAGCAGCCACTTCGATGTCCATCAGACGCTGTGCAGCATCCTGGATCAGCTCGCGCAGAAAATCGGCATCATCGCTCTTGGCGATCACGCTCGGAAGGTCAATCATGGTCTCGGTCATCGTGCTCTCCTTCGTTGTCATCGGTCTTTGAACAACCTCAGACTACGAAGAAGCGCGGTGGCCGCCAGCCCGGCCGCACGCTACGCTACGCCAAAAGGCTCCGCGTGCGGCCTCTTACACCACCCGGTGGGGCACTACCCAGGGCAAACCAAATCACCGCGAAAAACTTGGTTGCACTGTTTCGGCAGCAGGGAGGCTACGATGGCCGCATATGTCTTGACGACTCATCAGGACATCGACACGGCCACGGCTATTTCAGAGACCGCCGGTAAACGTGTCGAGAAGGTTGACAGGGTAGTGCTGGAATGCCTAACGTATGTTAGTTATGTAATTTGCGAAAGAAAAGCCTTGCCGGATACCACGATGAGCGAGACCAGCAAGACCCCGCGCAACGTGGTGGGCCGCGAGGGCGTGCTGAATGTTGCCGCGCGACTCTTCCGCGAACAGGGCTATGGAGCGGTGTCGCTCAGAAAGATCGCCGAGGCCGCAGGGATCAAGGCGGGCAGCATCTACTACCATTTCGGCTCCAAGGATGAGATCGTCGCGGCCGTTCTGGATGCAGGTATTCAAGTCGTTCACGAGAGCATGCGCCAAGCCGTTTCCGCGTTGCCCGAGGGCACCGGTGCCGAAGCGATCCTGAGAACCGCAATCGGAGCGCATCTGCGCGCGCTTCTCGATGCAAGCGATTATTCTTCGGCCAATGTGCGCATTTTCGGGCAGGTGCCGCAATCCGTCCGGGATGCCAATCTGCCCACCCGCCGCGCCTATGAGGCCGAATGGGACAACCTGTTGTCCTGGCTTCAGAATACCGGCGCGCTGAAAGCTGGCCTCGACATTCGCCGCCTGCGCCTGATGCTGATTGGCGCGTTGAACGCCACGCTTGAATGGTTCGACCCAGATCGCGGCAGTGCAGATGCGTTGTCGCAAACCTATGCCGATGTGTTCCTCCACGGAATACTCGAAGAACAGGAGACCTGACCCATGGCGCGCCTTGAAACAGCCGTGCTGACCGCATCAGAGATCTACGCACGCAATCACCAGGCGCAAAGCGCGCGGGTCGAGACGCTGCGCGCGCGGATTGCCGAGGCCACCTCGGGCGGACGCCCCGATATGGTGGAACGTCACCGCAAACGCGGCAAGCTCCTTGTGCGCGAGAGGATCGACCTGCTGGTGGATCCGGGCACGGCGTTTCTGGAACTGTCGTCGCTCGCGGCCTACGGGCAATACGGCGGCGAGGTGCCTGGTGCGGGGATCGTGACCGGCATCGGCATCGTTCATGGGCTGCCCTGCATGGTGATCGCCAATGACGCGACGGTGAAGGGTGGCTCTTTTTACCACGAGACCGTGCAGAAACACATCCGCGCCCAGGAAATCGCGGCGGACAACCGGATGCCCTGCCTGTATCTGGTGGATTGCGGCGGGGCCTATCTGCCGGAACAGGATCGGGTGTTTCCCGACGCCCGCCATTTCGGCAATTCCTTCTATCGCCAGACCAACATGTCGGCCAGCGGGCTGCCGCAGATCTCGGCGGTGTTCGGGGGCTGCACGGCGGGCGGTGCCTATATCCCCGCCCTGTCGGACGAGGTCATCATGGTGCGCGGCAACGCCCGCATCCATCTGGGCGGACCCTCGATCGTCAAGGTGGCGATCAACGAAGAGGTCGATGGCGAAACGCTTGGCGGTGCCGAAATGCACACGCGCGTCTCGGGCGTGTCCGACCATCTTGCCGAGGATGAATACCATGCGCTGGCGCTGATGCGCGACATCGTGGCCGAGCTCGGCCAATCGCGCCCGATGCAGCCCGACGCAGCCCCCGCGCCGCCCGCACATGATCCCTCCGAATTGCCCGGCATCATCAGCGCCGACCGCAAGGAGCCCTACGACATGCGCGAAGTTCTGCTGCGCATGATCGACGCGGGCGAGTTCCGGGAATTCAAGCCCGGCTGGGGCGAGACGCTGGTCTGCGGCACGGCGCGCATCCATGGCTATCGCGTCGGCATCCTGGCCAATAACGGCGCGCTTCTGTCGGACAGTTCACTCAAGGGGGCGCAGTTTGTTTCGATGTGCGACCAGCGCAATATCCCGCTTTTGTTCCTGCACAACATCTCGGGCTTCATGGTCGGGACAGAGGCCGAGCGCGGCGGCATCGCCAAGGACAGCGCCAAGCTGGTCTATGCCATGTCTGTGGCCAAGGTGCCGCGACTGTCGGTCCTGCTGGGTGGCTCTTACGGCGCGGGCAATTACGGCATGTGCGGGCGCGGCTTCGGGCCGGATTTCCTGTTCGCATGGCCCACGGCAGAACTGGCCACTATGTCGGCCGATATCGCCACCAACGTGATGCTGGAACTGCGCCGCCAGAAAGGCGGCGACCCTGACCGGATGCAGGCCGACATGGCCCGGATCGAGGCGCAGGTGCGCGCCCAATATGGCGAACAGTCCGATCCATATTATGCCACGTCGCGGCTTTGGGATGACGGGCTGATCGAACCTGGCCAGACCCGCGACATCCTTGGCCTGTGCCTGGCCATCGTAACATCGGTGCCAGGGGCAGGGCGCCATACACCCGTATTCAGAATGTGAGGCAATGACATGACGACGACGTATGAAACCCTCCTGATCGGGACCGATGCGCGCGGTGTCGCCACCGTAACCCTGAACCGACCCGAGAAACACAACGCCCTGAACGGCACGCTGATTGCGGAACTGCATGATGCGGCGGGGCGGCTGGCATTCGCCGACAATGTGCGCATCGTGGTTTTGACTGGCGTCGGCAAAAGCTTCTGCGCCGGAGGGGATTTCAACTGGTTCGCCTCGAATATAGAAAAGACCCGCGCCGAGCGGGTCGCGCAAAGTGCGACGCTTGCGCAGCTTTTGCACCGGCTCGACACATTGCCCAAACCGCTGATCGGGCGGATCAACGGCCCGGCCTATGGCGGCGGGGTCGGCATGATATCGGTTTGCGACTATACGATCAGCACCGAAGAGGCGCGGTTCGGCCTGACCGAGGTGAAACTGGGCCTGCTGCCCGCGAATATCTCGCCCTATGTGGTCGCCCGCATCGGCAAGGTTCATTCGCGCGAGACCATGCTTTCGGGCGCCCTGTTTGACAGCGCGCGCGCCGAACGGATCGGGCTTCTGACTGAGGTCGTGGCCCCCGACGCGCTGGACGCTGCCGTTGAACGGGTGGTGCATGATCACCTTCAGGCTGCACCCGGTGCCGTGGCCGATACCAAGGCGCTGATCGCCCATGTCGCGGCGCATGACCTGAAAACCAACATGATCTACACCGCCGACCGGCTGGCCGATGCCTGGGAAACCAGCGAAGGGATCGAGGGCATCAACAGCTTTCTTGCCAAAGGCAGCCCGTCATGGCGCGTGAAATGAGCTTTACTCGCGTCCTCATCGCCAACCGGGGCGAGATCGCCCGGCGCATCCAACGCGGGTGCCGCAAGCTGGGGCTGGAAAGCGTGGCGGTGTTCTCCGTAGCCGACCGCGACGCGCCGTTTGTGGCAGAGGCGGATCACGCCATCTGTATTGGCGGGGCCGCGCCATCTGACAGTTATCTGAACATCGAGGCCATCCTCGGGGCCGCGCACGCCACGGGCGCGGGTGCGGTGCATCCCGGCTATGGATTTCTGTCCGAAAACGCCGATTTTGCGGCGGCGGTCGAAGCTGCGGGGCTGGTCTTTATCGGGCCGGAACCCGACGCCATCGCTCAGATGGGGTCCAAGATCGCGGCGAAGGCCGCCGCCGAGGCCGCTGGCGTGCCCGTCCTGCCCGGCTACCGCGGTGCCGATCAGTCCGACGCGCGACTGCTGCAAGAGGCCAAGGCGCTCGGCACGCCGTTCCTGGTCAAGGCCAGCGCCGGCGGCGGCGGGCGCGGCATGCGCCTTGTCACCGATATGGCCGACGCGCCCGAGGCGATCGCCTCTGCCAGGGCCGAGGCGCAGGGCGCATTCGGCGATCCGGCGGTATTCCTGGAACGCTATGCCCCCCGCGCCCGCCATGTCGAGGTGCAGGTGCTGGGCGACACAAACGGCACCGTGCTGCACCTGGGCGACCGCGACTGTTCGCTTCAGCGCAACCACCAGAAGCTGATCGAAGAGGCCCCGGCCCCCGATCTGCCGGACGATCTGCGCGAGGACATGCGCGCCGCCGCCGTGCGGCTTGCGCAGGCGATCGGGTACCGCTCTGCCGGGACGGTGGAATATCTTTATGACCCCGAGCACGCCGAGTATTACTTTCTTGAGATGAACACCCGCCTTCAGGTCGAACATCCCGTGACCGAGGCGATCACCGGGATTGATCTGGTGGAGTGGCAATTGCGCATCGCGCGGGACGAGGCGCTTGGCTTTGCGCAATCCGATCTGCGCTTCGACGGCCACGCCATCGAGGTGCGCATCGCCGCCGAAAACCCGGCTGAAAACTACCGCCCCGAAACCGGCACGATCACGCTTTGGGCGCCGCCTTCGGGCGTTCGGCTCGATACCGGCGTCAGTGAGGGCTCGGTTGTCGGCCACCATTACGATTCCATGCTGGCCAAGCTGATCGTCCATGCCCCCGACCGGGCAACGGCGATCCGCGAGAGCGTGGCCGCGATCAATCGCTTCGCCGTGGGCGGGGTGGGGGTGAACCTCGCGTTTCAGCGCGCCTTGCTGATGCATCCCGATTTTGCCGCGCTCCGGCATCATACCGCCGGGCTAGCCGAGCTGTTTCCAGACGGATGGACACCCCCCAAACCAGATGCGCAAAGCCGCGCGCTGGCAGCACTGGCCCTGCATCTGAATCTGGCGCCAAAGACCGGCAACTCCCCGTGGCAAACGCTGGGCGCATGGCGCCTGACCGCGCCTGCGGGTCGACCGGGTGCGGCATATTATTGGGCCTTGGGCGATGACGATCCGACCCGCGTGGCGGGCGATGCAACGAAGCTGGCAGTGATATTGCCCGACGGCGCCCATTTGGCGATTGCAGCGCCCGACCTGGCCGCCAATCGCCTAACCGGGCGCATCGACAGTACCCCCTTTGCCCGCACCGCGCATCTGCGCCGCGCCAAAGATCACTGGCAGGTGCATCTGTCCGCGCCCGACGGCATGGCCACCTTCGGGTTTGAAACGCTGGCAGACCGCCACCTGCAACGCGCCTCGGAACAGGCCGGGGGGGCAGACACCCTGCGTGCGCCGATGCCCGGTGCCGTGGTCGAACTGCGCGTCGCGCCCGGCGACCGGGTGGCGGCCGGCGACACGCTGGTGGTGCTTGAGGCGATGAAACTGCTGCAGAGCCTGACCGCCCCCGTTTCGGGCATCGTAGCTGAAATCTACTGCGCCGCCGGCGATACCGTCGCCGGGCAAGCGCCCCTTGTAAAACTCGATCCGGAGGAAATCCAATGACCAAGCATGGCATGACTGATGCGGCCACAGGCCCGTTCAGTGAAGACCTGAACATGATCCGCGCGCAGCTGCGCCGGTTCATCGAAACCGAAGTGACGGCCAAGGCCGAGCCTTGGGAAAAAGACGGCATGGTGCCGCGCGACGTGCTGCGCCGGATGGGCGATCTGGGCGTGCTGGGCATGCGCTATGACGAGCAATATGGCGGCTCAGGGCTGAATGTGATGTCCAGCGTCGTGCTGGCCGAGGAAGTGGGGCGTTCCACCTTCGGCGGGTTTTCGGCCACGGTTCTGGTGCATACCGACATGGCCTCGCCGCATCTTGAAAACGCCGGCTCACCCGAACAGAAGGCGCGCTGGATGCCGTCGATCACCTCGGGCGAAAAGATCGCTGCGGTGGCCGTGACCGAACCCGGCGCCGGGTCTGACGTGGCGGGGATGCGCACGCGCGCGGTGCAGGACGGATCGGACTGGGTGATCAACGGCACCAAGATGTTCATCACCAACGGCGTGCATGGCGACATCTATTTCGTTGGCGCCAAGACCGACCCGGACGCCAAGGGATCGCGCGGGATCACCATGTTCGCGGTTGAAAAGGGCACGCCCGGATTCTCGGTCGGCCGGGCCTTGAACAAGACCGGCTGGCTGTGCTCGGACACCGCCGAGTTGATTTTCGAGGATGTGCGCATCCCGGCAGAGAACGTGCTGGGTGAGGTCAACCGGGGCTTTTATTCGGTGATGAAGAACTTCCAGAACGAACGGATCGTGCTGGGCGCCATGGCCTGCGCCGAGGCGCAGTCCGCACTGGAAATGACTGTGGATTATGTCAAGCAGCGCAAGGCTTTCGGTGGTGTGCTGTGGGACAAGCAAACGGTGCGCCAGCGGCTGGCCGATTGCCAGACCCGGATCGAGGCGGGACGCCAGCTTATCTATCACGCCGCGTCACTGGATGCCGCGGGCCGCGATTGCGTCAAGGAAGTATCGATGGTCAAGGCCTATTGCGGCGAGCTGGTGAACAGCGTGCTTTACGACTGTGTCCAGTTCCATGGCGGTATGGGCTATATGCGGGAAACACCCGTGGAACGCATGTCGCGCGATGCCCGTGTCCAGGCCATCGGCGGCGGTGCCACCGAGGTCATGCTCGAAGAGGTCGCCAAGCGGATGTGACCTCACCATTACAAAAACCATATCAACGACCAGCTGACACAAGGACTAACGACATGAATTTGGAATCCACTCAACGCCAAGCGATCGCAAGTCTGTCCCGAGAGTTCGCAACTATACTCATCGGCACCATTCTTCTGACACTCTCCGCGAAAATCTTGGTGCCTTTCTACCCGGTTCCGATGTCGACCCAATCCCTAGTAGTCCTGGGCCTTGGACTTTTTCTGGGTCCGGTTCGCGGTGGTCTTGTTGTAGTAATCTACCTTCTGGAAGGCGCGCTTGGCCTTCCGGTTTTCGCTGGCACGCCTCCCGCGCCGGCCGGATTGGTCTATATTGCCGGCCCCACAGGCGGATACTTGATTGGGTTCGCATTCGCAGCGGCTGCCGCCGGATGGATGGTTCAAAAGTTGAGAGGGTTTCAGCCTGCATTCAGAGCAACTGTCGCTGTACTTTTCGGTTCTGCACTTATGTATTGCGCAGGGCTGTTATGGTTGGGCGGCTTTGTCGGCTATGGAGAAAAATTGCTGAACGTCGGGCTTTACCCGTTCCTGCTTGGAGATCTGGCCAAGGCGGCAATTGCTGTGGTGCTGTATACAGGGTTCCACAATCGGGGCCGTGTTTGAACGCTGGGCTTCGTTGCTTTGTTCCAGTGCCGGGTTTGACCGACGCTGGAAACCAGCCTGAGGATTCCGAATCTATGCAAGAGCAAGAGGCGGAGCTGCATGATCCGGATTGTTCGCAGTCAATACATGGTCGTAAAGAATGACAAGAAACAACATGTTTTACTCTGAGCCTGACCCTCCTCGTGCGCATGGCGTAGAGGTGGCCGAGGGAATCCTAAGGATCGTTGCGAACAATCCCGGGAAGATGACCTATCACGGGACGAATAGCTATATCATTGATACTCCTGACGGTCGGTTCATTATCGACCCCGGTCCAGCAGAAGACAGTGCACATTTCGAAGCAATCGTCGAGAATTTGGGAGCCAACCCAGCCGGAATTCTCCTGACACATCACCATTCCGATCATTTCGGGGCCGTGCCGGCATTGCGCGAACGCACAGGTTTGCCGGTTTATGTTTCGCGGGCATTTCCTGACGATGCGTTTGAACCTGACGGGTTCTTGGAAGACGGACAGGTGGTCGCTGGTCTCACTGTCCTGCACACACCTGGTCATGCGAGCGATCACCTCTGCTTCGCGAGGCCGGATGGAGTGCTTTTCACGGGCGACCACGTGATGAGTTGGAACAGTTCGATCGTCAGCCCCCCTGACGGCAACATGCGCGATTACTGCGCCCAGCTTCAGCGGCTCATTGAGCGCGACGATAAGATCTGCCTGCCGGGGCACGGACCCGAACTCCGCGACCTGAGACCTTACGCCCAACGGTTGCTCGCCAATCGAATGCGTCGGGAGGCAGAAATTCTCGCGCACCTCTCGAATACCTCCGATTCGCTCCAGAATATTGCCACTTCGGTCTACAGGAAGTCCGACCCGCATATTGCATTGGCCGCCGAACGGAACGTTGCGGCGCATCTGGAGAAGCTTCTTTCAGAATCGCGGGTGATTCAGGACGAAGGGATTTGGAAAGCCACTTAACATAACTATCATTACCAGTTTTCAGCGCGTTTTTGGGCAAGTTAAGTTGCGGGTTGGAAACTTTACCTCACCCCATTTCGCCGTTTTTGCAGAGCCGCAATACTTGCATCGACGTCCAGCCTTCCAGCCTTGGCCCGCCGGATTATTTCTCGCATCAAACCACCCGGATTGCGCACAGGATATATCGGGTGATCTCGTCCAGCATCGACCAGAAGAAGGCAGAGTGCCAATCCGTGGTCGCCCAAGGTGCTCTGACCCTCAAACCAGACTGACGGATGGATATCGAGCATCGGCAATAATTGCCAGGCGGCCTCAATGATGTCGCGGTCTCTGAGGGGTCGGCTTTGTTCCCGGCGGGCATCAAGCAGCATGCGTAGCCCGTCACCTGCAATGTCGTAAAGGGTCTCAGGCGTCAGAGTGCGTGGCGCGGGGCAGGGAGGAGATGGCGCCGCCTCATTATCTGCAAATGCCTCGCGTTTTGTCGAGTTATCCACAGCAGAGGGCTCTTCTACATTTTGAATTTCTTCCTTGGTGTTCTGTGTAAAGGGCCGGAAGTTTTCCGCTGGTTCGCCGGAAGAAAGTCCATGCTTTTTGAGCCAGTCGTCGATGCGGTCGCACAACTCGGAACTTGCCTTCAGGTGGGCGGTAAGCCGGTCCAAACCAAGACGGCTCAACTTATCGCTGCGTGGCCAGCTTGCGAAACTAGCAAGAATATCTGCGACCTCCGGATCCTCGATAGCCGACGAGGGCAGGGCGGAGATGGCCCGCTTCATGTGCCGCAGACGCAGTGATCGAAGATCCCTTAAAGCGCGCAAATGCTTCCGTTCCGCGCGGAGCCGATCGCGAAGGGCTATGAACTCCTCCAGGCGCGCGATCAGCGGCGTGAGGATCAAGCCGAGACCGGCGCGACCAAAGCGGGCCCCGTTGGCGGCGACGCGTTTCACGATCAGGCCGAGCCTCGCCAGCGCAGCCTCATCCGTTCGCAACTGGCGCGACGTCTTGCCAAGTTCGACCGCTGCGAGGTCTTGCGCCCCAAAGAACACCGGCTCTCGGTGCGGGGAGATCCAGTCGGAGGCGCGGGTGCGCCCGATGATGTAGTTCAGCACCGCGAGGCGCGCCGGGCGCAGACCGATATGTGGGGCTATCTCCGAGAGAAGCGCCATGACAGCGCCTTTGGTCCAGCCTTCCGGCAAGGCCGGGTGGTTTCGAATGGAGTTCAAATCTTGTCCTTTTCAGTATGGGACAAGGCCGCAACAGGGCATCCGCATCCCGGCAAGAGATGCGTTTTTTCGTTGCCTTGACTGTCGGGGCTGCTAGAACAGAGCCACAAGGTGAGTTGATCTGTCGGAACGCCAATTCCGTTGTTCTTGGAGCCCCTCGCATGGTTGCCGCCTTGCGGGGGTTTCTCTTTTTCGGGTGAGGGTTCCTTCTGTCAGGGGTGTGGGTCAGTAATTGACCTGCTCAGAGCCGTAAGTGCCCTCGTGATCTTCCCAGTCGACAAAGACAGCTCGGGCCCGGATGCTCGGGCAGGTGGCTCCAAAACCCTCGTCGCCCTGAAATGCCGGTGGTAGTTCACCCGGGGACGCGATCCGCCATCGAAACTGTCCGGTGCTGTCGTAAGAACCATGCCGGATCAGGTCCGTGCGTCGACAATGCTCGCCTTCGCCAACCACCCCCTGGGACAAAGAAGCGTCAAACACATCAATGGAGCGGATGAAGGCAAAGGCGGACCCGCTGACATCGATATCAGCCCCGCGCCCGACGGCCTGCGCGAGATGGAGCATCTCCATTTCGGGTACCTGGGACACTGCTGGCCCGGGATCGAACCCCGCCAGCCTGTAAAGGCGCGCGACCGGGGCCGGCGTTTCAAGCGCCGCGTGCATCGGACAGCGCCAGATCTGCAGTGGTGGCTCGACTGGCCAAGGCGTGATCCGGCGAATGAACTCCGCGCGCGCCCGCGCACAGGGAACCGATGCAGGCCAGCCGCCTGCGAGGCACAACAGGATCGCGCAGTCGATCTGGTAGCCTTGTGCGGCAGCGGGTTTGGCAGCGAGCGGTGTGAGCCCGATCGCGAGCATTGCGGTCGTTGACAGAAACCACCTCATGACAGAGCACCGCCGCTAACCTTTTGGCGCATAATAAGACTTATGTTAATTGTGTCATAATTACTGACATATTTTGCGCGTCGTTTCATTGGAACATCTCCTGGTAAGCGTCAAGCACAAGACGGACTTCGGCCTGCGCGGAAGCTGATGCTGCGGCGAGGCAATTCAGATAGGTTTGTGCTTCAAATTACTGACATATTTTGCGCGTCGTTTCATTGGAACATCTCCTGGTAAGCGTCAAGCACAAGACGGACTTCGGCCTGCGCGGAAGCTGATGCTGCGGCGAGGCAATTCAGATAGGTTTGTGCTTCATCGAAGTAGGTGTTGAACTCGGCTCTGATGTCGTCGCCATACTCCTTCAGGAGCGCAGGCGAGGCCGCGAGCTCCGGCCGCAACGGCGTCACGCAATCCATCGCCTGCGTCTCGGCATGTGCCGGGAGCGCAAGGACGATGAATGTGCTATATGCCAGCAACCGCGACATCTGGTGGTCTCCCGACAATCTGGGGGCGAATCGTGTGCTCGACCTATCACCGAAAAAATATCACAATCAATCAAAAGATATCTATTGACCATGTTATATGTCTTACGCTACGTCGCCGCATATCTTGCAACATGCACTGTTTGAAGCGGTGCAAAAGCAGGTTACTTCCGTAGGAACTTCTTTCCTTCGGAGGCAAAATGGCAGGAACAAAATATCCCGTGATCCTAACATCGCACATGCAAGAGGCGATCGAGGGTGGGGCATGGATCGAGGTGGAATGCGTCGAGGCCCCGGAAAAGGGCGGCAATACGCATAGGGGTGGCTGGACGGTTTTCGTCTGCTCCAATGACGGTCAAGGCGGTGTGCACCGGTCGGTCTATGTGACCAACCGGGATCTGAAACCACGCGTCTTCAAGACCGCTGCAGGGCTCATGAGCTTCTGCCTGGAGCTGGGCGCAAAAGTATTCAGCTGCCCTCTCCGGGAAGGTGAGAGAGGCACGTGGGAGTTTGAGACGACAAGGTATCCTGGCAGCGGCTAGCCTCGTTTTCTGGGGGCTTTCAAGCCCTTCCTCCCATGCACAATCCGTTATCGATCTCGATGCTCCAGACCGTGTTGGCCGTCTGACCAGCAGCGTTCTCGACTTCGCAAGACCTCAACCCGAGCACAGCGACGTTGTCGCACGTTCTCAGGCCGCTCCTCTTGAGTCACAACGCCTTTCCCCGTCTCGGACCCCATCGGGTCGTCCCGTTATCGAGGCTATGATCCTCGATGTGGGGTCGGTCTATGCGGACCACCCGGCCCTGCGCCGGGCGGGCATGACCTCTCGCGACTGGGTGGCCTTTTTTCGCGCCAACATCGCTGTTGAAAGCGCGTTTGACCCAGGCGCGCGGTCGCATGTCGGTGCAATCGGGCTTGGGCAGTTGATGCCGGACACCGCGCGTGTGCTTGGCGTCGACCCGCATGATCCTGAGCAAAACCTGCATGGGTCCGCCCGCTACCTGCTGACACAACTTGATCGTTTCGGCACGCCGCAGCTTGCGCTCGCGGCCTATAACGCCGGGCCCGAAGCCGTGGCGCGTCACGGCGGTGTGCCCCCCTACCGTGAAACCCAAGGCCATGTCCGCAAGGTCATGGCCGTCTATGCCCAATCCATCGGAGACCAGACATGAAACGCATCGATTATACCCCGGCAACCTTCTTGGCCGTGCTTGTACTGGCCGCCAGCCCGGCCGTCGCGCAGGATCTCAGCCCGGTCTCCGACATGATCGACACGGTCGTTGACGCCGTGACAGGTCCCATCGGGCGCGGCCTAGGCGTGCTCGCGCTCGTGGGCTCCGGTGTCATGATGTTTTTCGGGCGGCTCAACTGGCCGATCTTCGTTGCCGTCTTTGTCGGCGTGGTTCTGATCTTTTCGGCCGAGACCATCATCGACGGCTTTGCGGCTCCTTGATCTGATCTGCGGCAGAGACCCACATGCGCGACACACCACTCTTTCTGGGGCTGACCAAGCCGCCACGGATATTCGGTCTGCCGATCGGATATTTCGTGGCACTGGTCTTTGCATCCGTGATCCCTTTCATTCTGGTTGACGACATGCGGTTTCTCCTGGTGTTCATCGTTGGCTACCCGCCGCTTTGGCTGGTCGCTGACCGCAATCCACATCTGTTTCAGATTTTGAACGTCGTGATGTCGCGCACCCCGCGAACGAGCGCGCGATCAGATGAGGGGGGCGATCTCTATGTCGCGTGAGTTTCGGGGGTTNTCGGATATTTCGTGGCACTGGTCTTTGCATCCGTGATCCCTTTCATTCTGGTTGACGACATGCGGTTTCTCCTGGTGTTCATCGTTGGCTACCCGCCGCTTTGGCTGGTCGCTGACCGCAATCCACATCTGTTTCAGATTTTGAACGTCGTGATGTCGCGCACCCCGCGAACGAGCGCGCGATCAGATGAGGGGGGCGATCTCTATGTCGCGTGAGTTTCGGGGGTTTCGTGCCAGCAGTGCTGTTCGGGACGCGCTCGGGGACAAGGCCTGGAAAGCCGAGCGTCTTGGGCGCCATCTTCCCTATATCGCTGCAGTGCGTGACAATGTCATCCTGACACGGCAGGGCGATCTGATGGCGTCGGTGACGCTGGACGGGATCGACAGCTTCACCAGCGACGACGCGCGGATCGATGAGATCAGCGAAGGCTTTGCCCGGATCGTCGGGCAGTTGGGGGAGCGTTTTGGTTTCCACATCAACAAGGTCTCGCGCCCGGACGTCCTGGACCTTGCCCCTCCAGACGGCATGCCTTTCGCGACTGCTGTAGACGCCGCCTGGCAAAGAAGCCTGCGCGCCCGCGATCTGAAAGCCCGTACCCTGATGTTGACGGTTCTTATGCGTCCGTCGATGCCGCAGGCCTTCTCGAAGGTTCTGGGCGTCCTTGGCGGCGGCCGCGATTTCCAGAAGGACATCGACACGAGGATTGTTGCCCTGGAAGAGGCCATGACGCTGCTCATGGCGATGTATTCCGGCGCGGGTGTGGCGCGACTTACGGTCTCAAGCGGGGATTGGCTTGCGCTGTTGGCCGCGGTTCACGGACAGGGCTACGCCAAGATCATCGCCGCCCCCGGGCAACTGTTGGCTGATACGATGAGCAATTTCGACGTCAGCTTTCAGGGCAAATCCATGCGGCTGGAAAGCGGTGGACGCTCAAGATACGGCGCGATCTTCGGGATGAAATCCTATCCAAGCCGCACCTGGCCAACCATGCTTGACGCGCTGGAACTGCCCTATGACATCACGATCACCAATTCCTTCACGCCGCGGCGCGCCAATGAGATGGTTGAGCGCATTCAACGTACCTTTCGCCAGCGGGGTGCCTCCGAGGATGCCGGCGTCAGCCTGACTGAGCAGTTGATCGAAGCCGCCGACGCCGTGGCATCCGGCCGCTCGACGTTTGGGACACATCATGCCTCCGTGCAGGTGTTCTGTGACAGCGCTGAGGAACTGGAACAGGCAGCCTCCGAGATCTGGCGGGCGGGGCAAGAGACCGGTGCCGTTCTGGTCCGGGAATCCTGGGCCGCAAAGGCGCTCTATTTCGCGCAGGCGCCCGGGAACTGGGCCTACCGGATCCGTGACGGGATCGTTTCGTCGCAGAATTTCGCGGAACTCGCTGCCTTTCACAAAACAAGACCGGGGCGGGAGCCGGAGGCCAGCCCATGGGGCAAGACGATCACGGCCTTCCCGACCGTGACCTCCAGTCTCTACCGGTTCAACTTTCACGAAGCCGGGCGCCGGACCGATGAGCCAAGCGTCGGGCACACGCTGGTTCTGGGCCGCACCGGGTCTGGCAAGACCCTCGGCACGGCGTTTCTCATGGCGCAGGCCCGCAGAGTGGGTGCGCGGGTCATCGTTTTCGACAAGGATCAGGGGTTGGAGATGGCGATCCGCGCTTTGGGTGGCAGCTATAGTGAAATCAAGGTGGGCGAGCCCACTGGCTTCAATCCGATGACCACGGAGACCGATGCGCGAGGGGCCGCCTGGCTGACAGATTGGCTCGGCGACATTCTGGCCCGCCACCGTCCGCTTGAGACGGTTCAGACCGTCGCACTGAATGAGGCAGTCCGTCAGATCATTGCAGCGGAGCCGGAGCTCAGAACATTCGACGGCTTGGCAAGCCTCGTGGCCTCTACCGATGACGACGGTGATCTGGTGTCCCGCGTACGAGAATGGACGCAAGCCGGCCGGTATGGATGGCTTTTCTCAAGGCCCAGTGCCCAGTCGATTATCATTGGCGAGGATGTCCTTGGTCTCGACATGACCGAACTTCTGGACCAGGACGCGGAACGCTCCGCCCTGCTCGCCTATCTCTTCCGCCGTATCGAGCGCGTGATCGAGGATCGCAGACCAACGATCATCGTGATCGACGAGGCCTGGAAAATGTTGGCTGACGATATCTTCGTCAAGCGCCTCCATGACTGGCTGGTTACCATGCGCAAGCGCAACTGCGTGGTGATGATGCTGACCCAGACACCGGGCCATCTGGACCAAAGTTCGGTCGGCCAGATCATCGCGGAAAGTGTGGCCACCCAGATACTGTTTCCCAATCCACGGGCAAATCCGGAGGATTACGGCATCCTGCGCCTGAACGCGCGCGAGGCGGAGTTCCTCGCAAGCCCGACAGCCGGGTTGCGGCTGGCATTGATCCGCTCCGGCGCCGACAGCGTGTTCGTCAATACCGATCTCGCAGGCCTTGGCGGTCTGGTCACTGTTCTTGGTGGCGGCAAGACCGGCGAGGAAAAAGCGCCTGCCGATTGGCGCAACAAAGAAGACTTCTGGAAGGACATGATGTGAAGGCACGATTTTTTCTGTTGGTCGCCATGACGGCCCTGAGCGCTTGCGACGGTGCATCAACAGGCGTGCGATCGCCATGTTTCAAGCGGCCTGCGATGGCGTTCTCGGCCCCTGCCCCCGACCTTGTTCCGCGGAATGCGCATTGTGATTTCCAGAGCTTCTAGAATGGCGATTCCGTTGGCCTTGGGTCTTGGCTCGCTTGCCGCCGCGCAGGGCGTGCCCGTGATCGATGGCTCCAACCTTGCCCGGGCCGTATCTCGCGTTGAGGAACTTGCGCGCGACGCCTTGCGCCAAGGCCAGAAGCGCGATGCCCGTCAGGAACAAGCGGACATCTATCAAGAGCAACGTGAAGCCTACGCGCGTTTTCTTGAGGAAACCACCGGTGTCACCGATCTGAGTGGATTCGAGGCTGGTGGACCCGGCTGGGCGAGCGCTGCAGAGACCTACCCGGCTGAGGAAGATCATCCTGATGCCGAGCGGCTCTTCGGCGAACCCAGCGACGTCGAACGCATGATCATCACGGTGGCGCGGCGCTATGAGGGTCATCCAGGTGTTGCAGCCGCCGGGCTGACGCCACTGACATGGCGGATCCTGTTTCAATCCCTGATCAAGCAGGAAAGTCGTTTCAACAATGCGGCCGTCTCGCCCGTAGGTGCGCGCGGCTTTTGTCAGCTGATGCCGGGCACAGCAGCGGATCTCGGTGTGAACCCACATGATCCTTGGGAAAACCTCGACGGTGGCGCACGCTATATTCTCACGCAACTGAGCCGCTTCGGTCGGATCGACCATGCTCTGGCGGCCTATAATGCAGGCCCCGGGCGTGTCTTTGAGTATGGCGGCGTGCCGCCATTCGAGGAAACCCAGACCTACGTTCGGCGCATCAACGGCTATTACAACAACTATCTAAGCACCATCACCGGCGTCGACATGACGGGGTCACTAGCGGGCGTCGATGGCGCCTCGGCCGCCTGGGGCAACTGGGCGGATGCCTCAATCGGCTATGGCACCTACATGGGCACCCAGATCGATCAGGCCATGACCCGGATCGCGGCGCTCTTGCGTGAAGACCCGCCCGAGAACGCAAAAGAAGCGCTGGACCGCTCCACCTACATGCTGGCCGAACGGGCGCGGCTCATGGCACTGACCCTGCGTTTGCGCGCGGCCCACGTGAAAGTCGATGCGGCACAAGGTTTGACCGAGGCCGCCGATCACCTGGAGCAATCCACTTTCTGGAGGTATTCCGATGAGGGCTGACACCCGCCTTGCCGCTATTCTTGTCGCGGGCACGCTCCTGGCGGTGCCCCTCCCCCCAGCCGTCGCTCAGGGTGTGCCTGTAATCGATGGATCAAACCTCGCGCAGAATGTCGAGCAGCTGCAGGCCGCGCTGCGCGATGCGGAAAACCAACTCCAGCAAATCGAGGAATTGCGCACCCAGATCCAGCGCCTCACCGATATTCAAGGCCTGCTTGATGACGTCCTGGGGTCAATTACCGGCCTGAACGAGATCGCCGCGCTTTACAACGGCGTGGAGGACCTGCGTGCCCGGGCCCAGAAGATCACCGATCTATCGGGTTTCATGAACAGCCTGTCACTCGGGGATTTTGACAGCCTGCTGGACGATCTGCTCGATGGCGACGTCACAATGGGTGAGCGCCGGGCCGCCGATGCCATGCGCGAGACCATGGCCAGTGCGGGGTTCACCTCGGAAAAACTCACCGAGCTGAACGACGCCGGGACCCCGCAAGGTGCCGCCATAGCCGATCTGGCGGCGGCCAATGCCATGGTCATCGGGCAAGCCCAGATTTCCTACGAGGAAGCCGCACAGAGCATTGAACGGATCGATGGGTTGGTGGAAGCGATCGGCGATCAGGAAACGTTGAAGGAATCGATCGATCTCAACACGCGGATGGCCGCCGAGACGAACTTCATGCTGGGCCAGATGTGGCGCCTGAATGCCGCCCAAGGCTTGGCGCAGGGTCAGAACGGCATCGATTTCGCGGCCGAGCAGGCCCGCACACGCTCCTTTTTTGATTTTTCCGGCGCGGAGGATTGACCCTTGAACACTTCACTCGCAGCACTTGCCGTTTTCATCGCCCTCGCAGGCAATGCCTGGGCCGAAGGCCCGCAAGACATGCCCGACGATACGTTGCTCGGAGAGGTCGTCATTGCAACCGAAACCGGAGAGGAAGACCGGCTTCTCAAGCTGATGCGTGAGGTAAAGGCGAGGGGGCTTTTGATGTTCCCGAAGCCGCAAGCCTGCTCGCTCACCTATCCGGACACGGAATTCTTCAGCAACGAGATTTTCCGCGGGGCGGTTCGATGGGGCTTTGGCACCGACCTGCGCGAGCTTGCCATATCGCAAGGTTTCTGCGGCTGCATCTATGATCTCGGATCGCTGGACGACTACACGCAGGCGCGTGTCGGAAAGACCCCGGAAGAGCTTACTGCAGCAGATTTCAACGCATTGCGTCGGTATCGCAGCGGCGAATGGGTCGATATCGACCAACGCCATGCGGCATTTCGCAAAGAAAGCTGCGGCGACTGATGGCCATCATTGCCGAGGTTCTTGCCATGGTGGATGCGACCGTGGCTGGTGTCGCAGCCGACACCTATGGCGATACGGTCGCCGCCGTGCGTCCTGTCGTGCGGTCCGCGTCGGTGTTGGTAGCAGCGCTCGTCGGTGCAAACCTCGTTGTGCAGACGGTTGAGCTTTCGCGTGCGACTATCGTCGCTCTTGGGTTGCGGCTCGTGCTGGTGAATGTGTTCCTGACCTTCGCCAATCTCTCGGTCCCCTATGACGCTTTGACAAACGCCCCGGCCGAACTTGGGGCCGGGATCCTCGATTCCCTCTCTGGGGGCAGTGTCGGAAATCTCTACGACGGCATCGACGATCTCTATTCCCAAGCCCTGAATGTCGGACAGGCGATCAGCCAGAATGGGGGCTGGCTTGCCGGAGCCATGACCAGCGTGATCATGTTCCTCGTAGCGGCCGCCATGGCGACGATCACCATCATTGTTCTATCTGCCGCCAAGATCATGTTGGCGGTCTTGATCGCCATCGCCCCGTTGGCTGTGGCCTGCACATTGTTCAAGCAATCGGCGCCGATCTTCGAGGCCTGGGTCAAACTCGCCATCGGATTTGCCTTCGTGCCGCTATTCGTTGCTGCCATGGCCGGGTTCACCATTGCCACCGGAAATGCAGTTGCGCCAGAGGAGCTCAACAGCGTTGAAACGCTCGGGGACGCGATCTCTTTTGTCGTGGTGATGATGATCGGCACCGGTCTGATGTTGCTCGTGCCGACGTTCGCCCAAGGGCTTGCCGCCACGAACATCGGCCTCGCGTCGATCGGTGCAAATGCCGCGCGGATGCCCGGAAATGCGTTGCGCAATACCGGTGCCGCGATCCGGGGCGGCGATGACATGCGACGGGGCTTCAACGCAGGGCTTCAGGGACAAGGCGTCTCTGACCGATCCTCCAGCGTGGCCCGTGCCGGCAGCTATGCGGGCAGTGCGGTCGCGCTCGCCGGAAAGATGAAGAAGGGATAGCCATGAGTGATTTCGATATCGATTTGGTGATGGGTCCGCGCCGGGCCGCGCGCGCCGCATGGATCGTTGCGGGCTGTTCCTGCGCCATCACCGTGCTGTTGGCCCTGACCATCACGGTCATGTTGCCCCTGCGCGAAACCGAAGTGTTTACCGTCCTCGTCGACAGCACCACAGGTGCAGCCGAACGCATCTACCAGGTGAAGCCAACCGGTATCACCGATGAGGAAGCGATCAAGGAATCCCTGCTTGTGAGCTATATCAGTGACCGCGAGAGCTATTTTCGGGCCGGTATTCAGGAACGGCTCGAAAGTGTCCAGCGGCGTTCCAGTGGGCCCGCCCGCGCCTCGCTGATCGAACTCTGGACCACGGGGTCCGAGAATTACCCGCCGCGCAGCTATGGCGCGAATGCGCAGGTCGATGTCCGCGTGCGGGCGATCACCTTCCTGCAGGACGACGTGGCCCAGATCCGGTTCGACAAGCGCCTCACCCGGCCCAACCAGACACCGGTTACGCAGACGTTCATCGCCACCGTCGGGTTTGAGTTTGCCCCCCGTCGCGAACGCTCCCTGACACGCGTCTGGGAAAATCCCCTTGGCTTCTCGGTGACAGCATACCGGGTCGACGCCGAAACACTGACACGAGAATAATTCATGAAAACCTTTCTGCTTGCCACTGCAATCGTCACCGGGTTGCTCGCAACGCCTGCCCTGGCTGAGCGCGCGCCGGTCACCATGGGACAGGACGCCCGCGTTCGTCACGTCAACTTCAACCCCACGGATGTGATCCGGATCGACACCCACCTTCGGGTAAACACGTCAATCGAACTCGGTCCCGGCGAACGGATCAATCAGGTCCTCATCGGGGATTCCGCGTCCTATGAAGTTGAGGTTCTGTCGAACCGCAATACGATCTCGATCAAGCCTGTCGAAGCACGGGCCGCGACAAACCTGACGATCTATACCAACCGCCGCGCTGTCGCCTTCTATCTGACAGAGGGACGCACACGGACACAGTCTTTCCGGATTGTCGTAAACTTTCCCGACGAGCGACCCGCAGGGCACCTGCTTGCGGCTGGGGGCCGTGATACCGGCTATCAATTTGCGGGAGGCGGTGCGATCCGCCCGGTGCGGGTCTGGAATGACGGGCGCTCGACCTTCTTTGAATTCCGGCCCGGCGTGCGGCCCTCGATTTTCGGCTTGAATGCCCAAGGCTACGAGATCACCCAGAACAGCCAGACCAGAGGCGCGGTCGTGCGGGTTACAGGCGTGCGGAACGCCTACACCATCCGTATGGGCGAGGATCATATCTGCATTATCCGCGAGGCTGGTGGATTCACCACCGAGGCTGCCGCCGTGGCCGCCTTGCGTGGGCGGGAGTTCTGATCATGTCCGAAAAACAGATCCCGGAAAAGGAATACAGTTTTGCGCCAAAGCGGCGCGCATCGCTCGGGCTGAGGCTTGGTCTGGGTGCGCTCCTCTTGGCGGGGACCGCCATCATTGCCTACCCGCTTGTGCAAGGCAGCGGGGTGACTTCGGCCGTTGAGACATCGAAAGCCGATGACTTTCAGGATCAGGTCGACGGGGACGGGTTTGGCCGCATGACAGCCGAAGCGGAACCGACCGAACCACGATCGGAGCCCCGATTCGATCCCGGCCCGATCGAGGATGAACTCGCGGCGCAGCGCCTGGCGCTGGAGGAGCAGAATGCCAAGCTTGCGCGCGACGTGGTCGCCCTGCAAGCCCAGTTGGAAAGACTGGCGGAGGCTCCTGCCCCCGACAATTCCGGTGAGCTGGCTGACGCGCTGCGCTCGGTTCAGGAACAGAACGCTGCGCTCATTGCCCAACTGCAAAGCGAGATGGACACGCGATTGGCAGAAGCCGATCTGGTGGCACAAAAACGGATTACGGATGAGGTTGCCGCGCGCGCACGTGTCGCCGACGGCCGGATGGAGCAGTTGATGGAGCAAATTCTCGGCCTGCAGCGCCAGAACGACGCCCTGCAACAGCAAATAGACAGCGGCATGAGTGACGCCCTGCGCGCGCAATCCGAGCGGGACCAACTCGCCGCCGAGGAAGCCGCGCGACGGGCCGAGCTGGAGCGTCGGCGGGCCGAGGCGGCGGCGCTGCGCGACACACAAATCCGGTCCGAGGGGGTGATTTTTGACACGGGCGTCCAGACGGGCAGTCCGGCATCCGACCCCGAGACGGGTCCGGCGATCGGGGATGCCGCCGCGCGCGCCTTCGTGTTGGAGGGGGCCCAGCCCGTTCAAGTCGCGACTGCGGAAGTCATCGCCAATCCTTCCAACACGGTTCTGCAGGGCACGCTCATTCATGCGTCCCTGGAAACCGCCATTGACTCCACATTGCCCGGACAGATCACGGCCATCGTGAACTATCCGGTCTGGAGCTTCGATCAGTCCCGCGTTCTCATTCCGGAGGGCTCCCGCCTCTTCGGGACGTACAATTCGAATGTCTCTTTGGGTCAGGCCCGCATTCTGGTTGGCTGGTCACGCATCGTCACACCCGAAGGGCAATCGGTGCAACTCGCCGCATTCGGTGCGGACGATCAGGGCCGTTCTGGCGTAACGGGCTCCGTAAACTCACGTTTCGGTTTGCGTTTTGGCACAGCCGCATTGCTGTCGATCATCGGCGCAGGGCCGGCAATCGCCGCGTCGGAAGCGAACTCCGACACCGGCACAGACGTCGCCGAGGGTGTCGCGGGCAGTTTCACCCAGACCACCGATGCCGTGATCGGCGAATACGCCAGCCTGCCGCCGATTGTTTCGGTCCAACCGGGGGCTGCGATCAGTGTGATCGTTGACCGTGATCTCGAGTTCTATTGATGAACCAGGCGGCAGAAAAAACCAGTTTTCTTGCGACCTATCTGAAACCGCTGACTGCACCGCTTTGCGATCCCGCCATCGTCGAAATCGCCATTAATCCTGATGGAAAGGTCTGGGTGGAAACCCGGGGAGCTGAGCATATGGTTGAGTTCATGGGCGTGTTCTACTCCCCTGCCAAAGCTCGGGATCTTGCCACGTCGATTGCCAGCGCCACGCACGGACAGATCAGCGAGAAAAAGCCGCTGGTCTCCGGCAAGATCGAGATGAACGGCAAGCCGATCCGGGCACAGGTCGTCTATCCACCGGTCGTGGATGGCGGGCCGTCGATCACCCTGCGCCGCTATAGTGAAGACCAACTTACCTTGGGCGACATCGGTCTGTTGCACGGTGCACTGATAGACCTGGACGCCGAACGACAGGCAAAAGCTGAACGGGTGATCGCGCTGACCCAGGCGGGCGATATTCGAGCCGCCATGAAACTCTGTATCGACGAGCGGCTGAACATCATGATCAGCGGCGGGACATCCACGGGCAAAACGACCTTTGCCCGGGCGCTTCTCGCGCTGGTGACCGAGACGGAGCGTATCGTGACCATCGAGGACGCGTTCGAGCTCTTCCCGCCACAACCCAATCGCGCGATGCTCAAGGCTGATCGCATCCCCTCAAGTGAACGCACCGCAGCCAAGTTGCTCGAGACATCCTTGCGCATGCGTCCAGACCGGATCATTCTGGGTGAGTTGCGCGGCGATGAGTGCAAGACATTCCTCGACGCGATCAACACCGGCCATTCCGGCTCATTCACCACGATTCACGCAGATACCGCGCAGAAGGCGCTCGACCGCCTTGCCCTTATGGTCATGTCCGTGGGCATCAACATGAGTTTTGAGGAGGTACGGCGCTATGCCGCGTCCAGCATCGATGTCGTGGTGCAGCTTGGGCGGACGGACGGGCGGCGCGGGGTCGAACAGGTGTGGCTGCCGGGCAGCTCAAATCCCTGAAGAGATCTGCGGGTCTGCGTCGGATGGGGCCTGCATCCGCAAATGCGTTATAGCGCAACGGCTTATTCGGTCAACGGAAAGCAATCGGTTTACCGGTTGTCACGGTCAACCAAAAAATATAGGTTTACCGAGACCGTAACTCGGAGGCCAACATGGCGAATCTAAGCTCAGTGGCACGCTCTGCCTATGGCGACCTCTTGCGTCTTCTGAAGGACGACATGGTCGCCAATGTCCGCGGCTCGCTCGTCACAAAGGAGCGTGGCGGCAAGACCTACTGGTACGCGGCTGAGAAAATCGGCCGCGATGTGAAGTTCTGGTATATTGGTCCGGACAGCACTGAGACGCGCACTCGCGTGGACCGCATGAACGACCTGCGCGAGCAAGCATCCGAGCGCAAGCGCGAACGCGCCCGCCTCGCGCGTCTGCTGCGCGCCGAAGGTATGACGCCGGTCGACCGGGGCACAGGCGGTCTGCTGCTTGCCATGGCCAAGGTCGGAACGTTCCGGCTGGGCGGCACCCTGGTCGGCACGAATGCCTTTCGCTTCATGGAGGGAGAACTGGGCGTCACCCTCCCCCTTGGCAGCGTGGCCAACACCGGTGATGTCGACATCGCGCAATTCGAGCGTCTGTCCGTTGCCCTGCAAGATGCCGTCGAGCCATCCCTAGCTCAGACATTCCCGGCGCTCAAGTTCGATCCCGTTCAGGGCCTTGACCGCGACAGTGTCTGGCGCTGGCGACAAAGCGGACAGACCGGCATGATGATCGAATTCCTGACACCATCTTTTGATGCCGAAGAAGGCATTCGCGATCTCCCTGCCCTGGGCGTCAAGGCGCGGGCCCTGCATCATTTGAACTACCTGATCTCGGACCCGATCCACGCCGTTGCACTCTATCGGGATGGAATCCTTGTGCAGATCCCCAGGCCTGAGAAATTCGCAATCCACAAGCTGATCGTCGCGGATCGCCGCCGCGACGGGCCCAGGTCCTTCAAGGCCGATAAGGATCGCCAGCAGGCCGCATTCATTATTGAGACCATGGCTGAGGATCGCCCGTCCGACCTCTGGGACGCTTACACCGACGCAATGGCGCGCGGCCCCAGGTGGCGTGAGAGGATTGAACGGACGCTGAAACGCATGCCCGGCGCACGTGAGATGCTGATGGGGTGCGAAGCGGGGTAGCGCGGATATCCACGATATGCAGGAATAGTGGTTTTTCGGTCCAGCTTCACAGATCAGGTTGCGCGTGCGTGCGCCTTGAACCAAACGCACATGTAGCCTTCAGAGACATTTGCCTTGACTTTGCCAGACATGTCGCTTACAGCTACATAATGAAGCAGATCAGCTATACGAAAGCCGCGATCAAAGCGTTGCGCCGAATGCCTGTGAACACTGCCACGTTGATCCGCTCCAAGATCGAGGTCTATGCGCAAGACCCAGGCTCGCAGGCCAATAATGTGAAGTCCCTCAAGGGGCGAGAGGGCGTTCGGCTACGGGTAGGCGATTGGCGCGTTATCATGGATGATCAGGGCAATGTCCTGGCTGTTCTGGATATCGGACCCCGCGGCGGCATCTATGACTGAAAGGACATGACATGAACGAGATGGTAACGATCCCCCGCGAGGAATATGACCGCCTGCAGGCTGCGGCTGAGGATCTGGCGGATTTGCAGAGCTTTGACCGTGCCAAGGCAGCGCTGGCGGCGGGAGAGGAACAGCTTGTGCCTGCGCAATTCGTAAATCGCCTGCTGAATGGCGAGCGCGCCCTGCGCGTCTACCGGGATTGGCGTGGCCTGACACAGGCAGCGCTGGCCGCAAAGGCAGGCGTCAACCGGGTCACAGTGGCCGAGATCGAAACCGGACGCAAACAAGGGTCGGTCACAACCCTGCGAGCCTTGGCGGATGCCCTCAACGTTGCGCTCGACGATTTGGCGGAATAAGGCGCAGCCCTTTCCTGGCGCTATGGCGAGACCGAACTTCAGTTGGGAGCGGGCATCGCGTCCGCATCTTCCAGGGACGAGAGAAAACTTGCCAGAAGAAGAACCTGCTCGTTGGTCAGCTGTGCTGTTGCAGATAGGATAGGTGAAATCGCCTCCACTTCGGCGAGTTCCATCAGATGCTCACCGCTCTCTGTGAAAATGTTGGCTGATGCCGTCGAGCCATCCCTGGCTCAGACATTCGCGGCGCTCAAGTTTGACCCCGTTCAGGGTCTTGACCGCGACAGTGTCTGGCGCTGGCGGCAAAGCGGACAGACGGGCATGATGATCGAATTCCTGACACCATCTTTTGATGCCGAAGAAGGCATTCGCGATCTTCCCGCCCTGGGCGTCAAGGCGCGGGCCCTGCATCATTTAAACTACCTGATCTCGGACCCGATCCACGCCGTTGCACTCTATCGGGATGGAATCCTTGTGCAGATCCCCAGGCCTGAGAAATTCGCAATCCATAAGCTGATCGTCGCGGATCGCCGCCGCGACGGGCCCGGGTCCTTCAAGGCCGACAAGAATCGCCAGCAGGCCGCATTCATTATTGAGACCATGACTGAGGATCGCCCGTCCGACCTCTGGGACGCTTACACCGACGCAATGGCGCGCGGCCCCAGGTGGCGCGAGAGGATTGAGCGCACGCTGGAGCGTATGCCGGGCGCACGTGAGATGCTGATGGGGTGCGAAGATGGGTAAGTTGCTCGTCGACGATAAGCATTAAATGGGGTTTGCACACCCGGCATCCCAGACGCAGACATGTGGTTAAAGGGCAGGTCCAGTCCTGTAGCGAGTACGTTGGAGGAAAGCTGAAACAGATGAAAAAATCGACAGTTTACGATTGTCGTGGTGTTTTGCCCCTGCCTGAGAACATCCTCTTCTTACCCTCCATGAATGCATTTACGCTTGATCGCATTGATTGCGGTGATTACACTTCGATCAGGAGGAGATCATGGCAAGCATTACCATCCGGAACCTTGACGATGACGTGAAGCGCCGCCTTCGCATCCGTGCGGCCGAGCATGGCCGCTCGATGGAAGAGGAGGCGCGCGAGATCTTGCGCCATGTCGTCGGCGAAGCGAAGCCATCCCACGATCTTGCCGCGGCGATCCGTGCGCGGGTCGCGCCTCTGGGCGGCGTTGATCTCGACCTTCCGCAGCGTGAAGCCATGCGTGAGCCGCCCGCGTTTGATCGGGCCTGACGCATGATCATCCTCGACACGAATGTCATCTCCGAGCTGTTGCGCCCGGCCCCGGAGCCCAAGGTCGAACACTGGCTGTCCGCTCAGGACGGGCTCAACGTCTACCTGACCTCGATATCGGAGGCGGAGTTGCGCTACGGCCTCGCGACCATGGGACAGGCCGCGCGCCACGCCGCGCTGGTTGACGCGGTGGACCGCATCCTGCGAGAGGACTTCGCCGGACGCATTCTGCCCTTTGACAGCGACGCGGCTCAGTCCTACGCCACCATCGCCGCTGCACGCCGCGCCGCCGGGCGACCGATCACCCAGGCCGATTGCCAGATTGCTGCGATTGCCCGCGCCCGCGGCGCCACGGTCGCCACGCGCAACACGCCTGACCTCAAAGGCTGCGGGATCGACCTGGTCAACCCCTGGACAGCCGCATGAACGCCGTTGAAATCGAACAAGCCGTTTCCGAACTCGCCGAGCAGCCCTTTGATGCGGCCGAGTTCCCCTATGCCTTCCTCATAGCCTTCGGGAACAAAGACACCACCATCAAGCGGCTGCGCACCGGCGCGTCGAATAAATCCGACTTCGGCGGCATTCTCCAAACCAACAACATCCACCTGAAAACCTGCGCGCCGGGCGACATCGCGGCGACTCTGAGCGCCCTTCGCGACAGCCCCGCCACCACCCGCGCCAAGGCCAAGTTCATCCTTGCCACCGATGGCATCGACCTTGAGGCCGAAGACCTCACCTCGGGCGAAACCATCGCCTGCCGCTACACCGATTTCCCCGACCATTTCGGCTTCTTCCTGCCGCTCGCGGGCATTTCCACCGTCAAGCAGATCCGCGAAAGCGCCTTTGACATTCGCGCGACCAGCCGCCTCAACCGGCTTTATGTCGAGCTGATCAAGGACAACCCCGACTGGGGCAGCGCGGAAAAACGCCACGACATGAACCACTTCATGGCGCGGCTGATCTTCTGCTTCTTCGCCGAAGACACCGACATTTTCGTCAGCGATAACCTCTTCACCGCCACCATCGACCAGATGGCCAACCGCGACGGGTCGAACACCCATCAGGTCATCGGCGAGATTTTCCGCGCGATGAACACCCCCATCGCCAAGCGCGCCGAGGCCAAGCTGCCCCGTTGGGTCGACACCTTTCCCTACGTCAACGGCGGGCTTTTCTCGGGCAGCACCGAGGCCCCCCGCTTTTCCAAGATCGCGCAGCGCTACCTGTCGCATATCGGCAGCCTCGACTGGACGCAGATCAACCCCGACATCTTCGGCTCGATGATCCAGGCCGTCGCGGATGAAGAGGAACGCTCGGTCCTCGGCATGCACTACACCTCGGTGCCGAACATCCTGAAGGTGCTGAACCCGCTCTTCCTCGATGATCTGCGGGCAGAGCTGGAGGCGGCGGGCGACAACGCGCGCAAGCTGGCCAATCTGCGCGCGCGCATGGCCAAGATCCGCGTCTTCGATCCCGCCTGCGGGTCGGGCAACTTCCTTGTCATCGCCTACAAGGAAATGCGCAGCATCGAGTATGAGATCAACAAACGGCGGGGCGAGCCGCAGCGCCGCACCGACATTCCTCTGACAAACTATCGCGGGATCGAGCTGCGGGATTTCTCGGCCGAGATTGCGCGGCTGGCGCTGATCATCGCGGAATACCAGTGCGACGTGACCTATCGCGGTCAGAAAGAGGCGCTGGCCGAGTTTCTGCCGCTGGATGCGCAGAACTGGATCACCTGCGGCAACGCCCTGCGGCTGGATTGGCTGTCGATCCTGAAACCCACGGGCAAGGTGGTGAAGTTCCAGGCCGATGACCTGTTCATGTCACCGCTGGATCAGGCGCAGATCGACTTCGCGAATGAGGGGGGCGAGACCTATATCTGCGGCAACCCGCCTTATCTGGGGTCAACGTGGCAAAGCATCGAACAGAAAGAGGATTTGCAGCGCATTTTCGAGGGTCGCACGAAAAGCTGGAAGTCGCTCGACTATGTCGCGGGCTGGTTCATGAAGGCTGCCGATTACGGGCTGCATACGCCGACCGTGTCGGCCTTTGTGTCCACAAACTCGATCTGTCAGGGGCAGCAGGTGCCTATCCTTTGGCCGCTGATCTTCAAGACGGGGCACGAGATCGCCTTTGCCCATACCAGTTTCAAATGGGCGAACCTTGCCAGCCATAATGCGGGCGTCACTGTGGCGATTGTGGCGATTTCCAATCATGCGGGGCCGGTGCGCAAGCTGTTCACGTTGGCAGATGATGGCGGGTCCGTCGTGAAAGAAGTGGACAATATCAACGCCTATCTGGTTGCAACGCCGAATGTTGTCATCAACAAAGCCAGCAAGCCGCTGAACGGCGGGGCAGAGATGAGCTTTGGCAATAAGCCGGTGGATGGTGGGCATCTACTTTTAAGTGCAGATGAGGTGCGCGCGCTTGGTTTGACGCCTGACCAGCACGACAGATTTATTCGTCGGATTTATGGTTCCGCAGAGTTCATTCGCGGGTTAGAGCGGTATTGCCTGTGGATCACGGATGACGATTTGCCAGACGCCTTGGCGATTGACACGATCCGCCAGCGTGTTGAGGGCGTGCGCGAAATGCGCCTGAATAGCCGCGACAAAAGCGCGAACGAGATGGCAAGCCGCGCGCACCAAATGCGCGAGATGAATATAGGAAAGCAACAGGCCATCGCCATGCCCTGCGTTTCCTCTGAAAATCGTAGATATCTTCCGGTGGGGCTGCTGGATAACAGGGCAACAGTCACGAACCTGTGTTTCGCCCTCTACGACGCCCCGCTCTGGAACATGGCGCTGATCGCCTCGCGTCTGCATCTGGTCTGGATCGCAACGGTCTGCGGCAAGATGAAAACCGATTTCCGCTATTCCAACACCATGGGCTGGAACACCTTCCCCGTCCCCAAACTGACCGAGAAGAACCGCGCCGATCTGATCGCGGCGGCGGAAAACATCCTTCTGGCCCGCGAGGCGCATTTCCCCGCCACCATCGCCGATCTCTACGACCCCGAAAAAATGCCCGAAAACCTGCGCGCCGCGCATGACCTGGGCGACGAGGTGCTGGAACGCATCTACATCGGCCGCCGCTTTCGCAACGACACCGAGCGGCTGGAAAAGCTGTTCGAGATGTATACGCGGATGACGACCAAAGGGGCCGCATGACCTTTGCCCGCACGCCCCATGTGTGTTACACATGCGCATGATCCGCCCACAGGAGGCCACGATGACCAAACGCGCCACCAACCTGACCATCGACCCCGCCCTTCTGGACGAGGCGCGCGCGCTGAACATCAACCTTTCCGCCACGTTCGAGGCCAGCCTGCGCGACGCCGTGCGCGCCCGCAAGGCGGCCCAATGGCTGGAAGAAAACCGCGCCGCGATCCAAAGCTCGAACGACTGGGTGGAAAAAAACGGGCTGCCGCTTGAGAAATACCGGCAGTTCTGATGGCGCAATATGATCTGTTTGCGACCCCTGCGGGCGATGGCTATCTTCTGGATGTGCAAAACGATCTGCTGGACGGGCTGAATGTGCGCGCGGTGGTGCCGCTCTTGCCACAGGGGCGGGCCCCGATCGCCGCCAGCCGCCTGAACCCGGTGTTCGATATCGACGGCGCGCCACATCTGATGATGACGCAATACATCGCCGCCGTTCCGGTTGGCATTTTGAAAGCCCGGGTGGGGGATTTGTCTGAACGGTTCGACGCGGTCACATCCGCGCTCGACATGCTGTTTCACGGGTTTTGAACATGGCTCAGGTTCCCTCCGTCTCCGTCAAATACGCCGCCAATGGTAGCTCGACCAAGTCGAACGAGCTGGGCATGCCGGCGATGCAGGAACGCGCCTATAAGAAACGCAGGTCGGGCGTGATGGGTCAGAAAGTGAACACACCATGACGCTTGACCCTGTGATGAGCGCGGAACGCACCCGCAGGCTGGTGGACGATCTGCGCGCCAAACCAGCGGAAACCACCTGGATCGAGTTCAAGGAAAACAATGCCGACGGACCGTTGATCGGCAAGCTGATCTCGGCCTTGTCCAATGCCGCACGGCTGGCCGATCAACACTTTGCCTATGTGGTCTGGGGGGTGCGAGACGGTGATCATGCGGCTGTCGGCACGGTTTTTGAGCCGACAGTGAAGAAGGAGAAGGGGCAGCCGCTCGAACTGTGGATTGCGAACCACCTGTCGCCAAGCATTGGCTGGTCGCTGACCGCAATCCACATCTGTTTCAGATTTTGAACGTCGTGATGTCGCGCACCCCGCGAACGAGCGCGCGATCAGATGAGGGGGGCGATCTCTATGTCGCGTGAGTTTCGGGGGTTAATTGCCAGCAGCGCTGTTCGGGATGCACTTGGGGACAAGGTTTTGAAAGCCGAGCGTCTTGGGCGGCACCTACCTTACATTGCTGCGGTGCGAGACAATGTCATCCTGACGCGGCAGGGTGATCTGATGGCGTCGGTCACGCTTGGCGGGATCGACAGCTTCACCAGCGATGACGCCCGGATCGATGAGATCAGTGAAGGCTTTGCCCGGATCGTCAGTCAGTTGGGCGAGCGTTTCGGTTTCCACATCAACAAGGTATCACGCCCGGATGTCGCGGACCTTGCTGCGCCTGACGGTATGCCTTTTGCAAATGCGGTAGACGCGGCGTGGCAGAGAAGCCTGCGCGCACGTGACCTGAAAGCCCGCACCTTGATGCTGACAGTATTGATGCGTCCGTCGATGCCGCAGGCATTCTCGAAGGTTCTGGGCGCCCTTGGAGGCGGCCGCGATTTCCAGAAAGACATCGATACGCGAATTGTTGCCCTGGAAGAGGCCATGACGCTGCTCATGGCGATGTATTCCGACGCAGGTGCAGCGCGCCTGACAGTCTCGAGCGGGGACTGGCTTGCAGTGTTGGCCGCGGTTCACGGACAGAGCTACGGCAAAATCATCGCGGCCCCCGGGCAACTGTTGGCTGACACGATGAGCAATTTCGACGTCAGCTTTCAAGGCAAAACCATGCGGCTGGAAAGCGGCGACAGCGCACGATACGGCGCGATTTTCGGGATAAAATCCTATCCCAGTCGCACCTGGCCAACCATGCTTGACGCGTTGGAACTGCCCTATGACATCACGATCACCAACTCTTTCACGCCGCGGCGCGCCAATGAGATGGTTGAGCGCATTCAACGCACCTTTCGCCAGCGGGGTGCCTCCGAGGATGCTGGTGTCAGCCTGACAGAGCAATTGATCGAAGCCGCCGACGCCGTGGCATCCGGCCGGTCGACCTTTGGGACACATCACGCCTCCGTGCAGGTTTTCTGTGACAGCGCCGAGGAACTGGAACAGGCAGCTTCCGAGATCTGGCGGGCGGGGCAAGAGACCGGTGCCGTTCTGGTCCGGGAATCCTGGGCCGCAAAGGCACTCTATTTCGCGCAAGCGCCCGGAAACTGGGCCTACCGGATCCGTGACGGGATCGTTTCGTCGCACAATTTCGCGGAACTGGCGGCCTTTCACAAGACACGGCCAGGGCGCGGACCTGAGGCCAGCCCATGGGGCAAGACGATCACGGCCTTCCCGACCGTGACCTCCAGCCTCTACCGGTTCAACTTTCACGAAGCGGGGCGCCGGACCGATGAGCCAAGCGTCGGGCACACGCTTGTTCTGGGACGCACCGGGTCCGGCAAGACACTCGGCACGGCTTTTCTCATGGCACAGGCCCGAAGAGTGGGTGCGCGGGTCATCGTTTTCGACAAGGATCAGGGGTTGGAGATGGCGATCCGCGCTTTGGGTGGCAGCTACAGCGAAATCAAGGTGGGCAAACCCACCGGCTTTAACCCGATGACCACGGAGACCGATGCGCGGGGGGCCGCCTGGCTGACAGATTGGCTCGGCGACATTCTGGCCCGTCACCGTCCATTTGAGACGGTCCAGACCGCAGCACTGAACGAGGCGGTTCGTCAGATTGCCGCTGCGGAGCCGGGCCTTAGAACCTTTGACGGTTTGGCAAGCCTCGTGGCATCTACCGATGATGACGGCGACCTGGTGTCCCGCGTGCGGGAATGGACAGAAGCCGGCCGGTACGGTTGGCTTTTCTCAAGGCCCAGTGCCCAGTCGATTGCCATTGGCGAGGATGTCCTTGGTCTCGACATGACCGAACTTCTGGACCAGGACGCAGAACGCTCCGCCCTGCTCGCCTATCTCTTCCGCCGTATCGAGCGCGTGATCGAGGATCGTAGACCAACGATCATTGTGATCGACGAGGCGTGGAAGATGTTGGCTGACGATATCTTCGTCAAGCGCCTCCATGACTGGCTGGTTACCATGCGCAAGCGCAACTGCGTGGTGATGATGTTGACCCAGACACCGGGCCATCTGGACCAAAGTTCGGTCGGCCAGATCATCGCAGAAAGTGTGGCAACCCAGATCCTGTTTCCCAATCCACGGGCAAATCCGGAGGATTACAGCATCCTGCGCCTGAATGCGCGCGAGGCGGATTTTCTTTCCAGCCCGACAGCCGGGTTGCGGCTGGCATTGATCCGTTCTGGCGCCGACAGCGTGTTCGTCAATACCGATCTCGCAGGCTTGGGCGGTCTGGTTACTGTTCTTGGTGGCGGCAAGACCGGCGAGGAAAAGGCGCCTGCCAATTGGCGCAAGAAAGAAGAATTCTGGAAGGACATGATGTGAAAGCACGATTTTTTCTGTTGGTCGCCATGACGGTCCTGAGCGCTTGCGAAGGTGCATCAACAGGCGTGCGATCGCCCTGTTTTGAACGGCCCGCGATGGCGTTCTCGGCCCCTGCTCCCGACCTTGTTTCACGGAATGCGCATTGTGATTTCCAGAGCTTCTAGAATGGCGATTCCGTTGGCCTTGGGTCTTGGCTCGCTTGCCTCCGCGCAGGGCGTGCCAGTGGTCGATGGCTCCAACCTTGCCCGCGCTGTGTCTCGCGTGGAAGAGCTCGCACGCGACGCCTTGCGGCAGGGCCAGAAGCGCGACGCCCGCCAGGAACAAGCGGATATCTATCAAGAGCAGCTTGAAGCCTATGAGCGTTTCCTGGCGGAGACCACCGGTGTCACCGACCTGAGTGGGTTCGAGGCTGGTGGGCCTGGCTGGGCGAGCGCTGCAGAGACTTACCCAGCCCAAGAAGATCATCCTGACGCCGATCGCCTCTTCGGTGAGCCAAGCGACGTGGAGCGCATGATCATCACGGTGGCGCGGCGCTATGAGGGTCATCCCGGTGTTGCGGCCGCCGGTCTGACGCCACTGACATGGCGTATCTTGTTTCAGTCACTGATCAAGCAGGAAAGTCGTTTCAACAATGCAACCGTCTCCCACGTGGGTGCGCGCGGTTTTTGCCAGCTGATGCCGGGCACAGCATCGGATCTCGGTGTGAACCCGTATGATCCTTGGGAAAACCTGGACGGTGGCGCACGCTACATTCTCACGCAACTGAACCGCTTCGGTCGGATCGATCACGCTCTGGCGGCCTATAATGCAGGTCCTGGCCGTGTTCTCGAGTATGGTGGTGTGCCTCCTTTCGAGGAAACCCAGACCTACGTCCGGCGCATCAACGGCTATTACAACGACTATCTTGGCACCATCACCGGCGTCGACATGACGGGGTCACTGGCGGGCTTCGATGGTGCCTCGGCCGCCTGGGGCAACTGGGCGGATGCCTCGGTCGGCTATGGCACCTACATGGGCACCCAGATCGATCAGGCGATGACGAGGATCGCGGCGCTTTTGCGTGAAGATCCGCCCGGTAACGCAAAAGAGGCGCTGGACCGCTCCACCTATATGCTTGCTGAACGGGCGCGGCTCATGGCGCTGACGCTGCGTCTGCGCGCGGCCCACGTGAAAGTCGAAGCGGCACAAGGTTTGACCGAGGCCGCCGATCACCTGGAGCAATCCACTTTCTGGAGGTATTCCGATGAGGGCTGACACCCGCATTGCCGCAATTATTGTCGCGGGCACTCTCATGGCGGCACACCCGCCCCCTGCCTTCGCTCAGGGTGTGCCTGTGATCGATGGATCGAACCTCGCGCAGAATATCGAGCAGCTGCAGGCCGCGCTGCGCGATGCGGAAAACCAGCTCCAGCAAATCGAGGAATTGCGTACCCAGATCGAACGCCTCACTGATATTCAGGGCCTTCTTGATGACGTCCTGGGTTCAATTACCGGCCTGAATGAAATCGCAGCCCTCTACAACGATGTGGAGGACCTGCGTGCCCGCGCCCAGAAGATCACCGATCTATCGGGTTTCATGGACAGTCTGTCGCTCGGGGATTTTGACAGCCTGCTGGACGATCTGCTCGATGGCGACGTCACCATGGGTGAGCGCCGCGCCGCAGATGCCATGCGCGAGACCATGGCCAGTGCGGGGTTCAACTCGGAAAAGCTCACCGAGCTGAACGACGCCGGGAACCCGCAAGGCGCTGCCATAGCCGATCTGGCGGCTGCCAATGCCATGGTTATCGGGCAAGCCCAAATTTCCTACGAGGAAGCCGCCCAGAGCATCGAGCGTATCGATGGGCTGGTGGAAGCGATTGGCGATCAGGAAACGCTCAAGGAATCGATCGATCTCAACACGCGTATGGCCGCGGAGACGAATTACATGCTGGGCCAGATGTGGCGCCTGAATGCCGCCCAAGGCTTGGCGCAAGGTCAAAATGGCATCGATTTCGCGGCCGAGCAGGCCCGCACACGCTCCTTTTTTGATTTTTCCGGCGCTGAGGACTGACCCTTGAATACATCACTCAAAGCAGTTGCAGTTTTCATCGCCCTAGCAGGCAGTGCCTGGGCGGAAGACTTGCAAGACCTGCCCGACGATACGTTGCTCGGGGAGGTCGTCACTGCCACCGAAAATGGGGAGGAAGAACGCCTCCTCGATCTGATGCGCGAGGTACAGGCAAGAGGGCTCTTGATGTTCCCGAAGCCGCAAACCTGCACATTCAGCTATCCGGACACTGATTTTTTCGGCAACGAGATTTTCCGTGGAGCGGTTCGATGGGGCTTTGGCACTGACCTGAGAGAGCTAGCAATGTCGCAGGGCTTCTGCGGCTGCATCTATGATCTCGGGTCGCTCGATGCGTTCACAACTGAACGGGTCGACAAGCCTGCGCATGCGCTCACAGCGGCGGATTTCAATACCATGCGCCGGTATCGAAATGCTGAGTGGAATACCATTGATCAACGGTATGCAACCTTTCGCAAAGAAAGCTGTGGCTCGTAATGGCGATCATCGCGGACGTATTGACTATGGTCGACGCGACTGTGGCAGGTGTCGCAGCTGATACCTATGACAACACCGTTGCAGCTGTGCGCCCCGTGGTGCGAGCAGCGTCCGTATTAGTAACGATCCTCGTTGGTGCCAATTTGCTGATCCAAAGCGTTGAACTTACGCGTGCAACGATCGTCGCCCTTGGTCTGCGTTTGGCGTTGGTGAACGTGTTCCTGACCTTCGCGAACCTCTCTGTCCCCTATGACGCTTTGACAAACGCCCCGGCGGAGCTCGGCGCTGGGATACTGAACTCACTGTCAGGCGGCACAGTTGGGAACCTTTATGATGGAATCGACGATCTCTACTCCCAAGCCCTGAATGTCGGACAGGCGATCAGCCAGAATGGAGGCTGGCTGGCCGGTGCCATGACCAGCGTGGTCATGTTTCTTGTGGCCGCCGCCATGGCGACGATCACCATCATCGTTCTGTCGGCTGCCAAGATCATGTTGGCGGTATTGATCGCCATCGCACCAGTGGCCGTGGCCTGCACATTGTTCAAACAATCCGCGCCGCTGTTCGAGGCCTGGGTCAAACTCGCCATCGGTTTTTCCTTTGTGCCGCTTTTCGTGGCTGCCATGGCAGGATTTACCATTGCCACTGGCAACGCCGTCGCGCCGGGGAGCCTCGACAGCGTCGAAACACTCGGGGACGCGATTTCGTTCGTCGTGGTGATGATGATCGGCGCCGGCCTGATGTTGCTCGTGCCAACTTTCGCGCAAGGGCTTGCCGCCACGAACATCGGCCTCGCCTCGATCGGTGCAAATGCCGCGCGGATGCCGGGGAACGCGTGGCGCAATACCGGTGCCACGATCCGGGGCGGCGATGACATGCGACGGGGCTTCAACGCAGGAGTTCAGGGACAGGGCGTCTCCGACCGATCATCCAGCGCGGCCCGTGCCGGGAGCTATGCGGGCGGTGCGGTCAAGCTCGCCGGAAAGATGAAGAAGGGATAGTCATGAGTGGTTTCGATATCGATTTGGTGATGGGTCCGCGCCGGGCAGCGCGCGCCGCATGGATCGTTGCGGGCTGTTCCTGCGCCGTATCCGTGCTGTTGGCTCTGACCATTACGGTTATGTTGCCCCTGCGCGAAACCGAAGTGTTTACGGTCCTCGTCGACAGCACGTCGGGTGCAGCAGAACGCATCTACCAGGTTCAGCCGACCGGTATCACCGATGAGGAAGCGATCAAGGAATCCCTGCTTGTCAGCTATATCAGCGACCGCGAAAGCTATTTTAGAAACGGCATTCAAGAACGGCTCGAAAGTGTCCAGCGGCGCTCCAGCGGGCCAGCGCGCGCCTCGCTGATAGAACTCTGGACCACGGGGTCCGAGAATTATCCACCACGCAGCTATGGCGCGAATGCGCAGGTCGATGTCCGCGTGCGGGCGATCACCTTCCTGCAAGACGAAGTGGCCCAGATCCGGTTCGACAAACGCCTCACCCGACCCAACCAGACCCCCGTCACGCAAACATTCATCGCCACCGTAGGGTTTGAATTTGCCCCCCGCCGCGAACGCTCCCTGACACGCGTTTGGGAAAATCCCCTTGGCTTCTCGGTGACCGCTTACCGGGTCGATGCCGAAACACTGACACGAGAATAATTCATGAAATCCTTTCTTCTTGCCATCGCAACGGTCTGGGGATTGCTCGCAACGCCCGCATGGGCCGAGCGTGCACCGGTCACCATGGGTCAGGACGCCCGCGTTCGCCACGTGACCTTCAACCCTACGGATGTGATCCGGATCGACACCCACCTTCGGGTAAACACGTCAATCGAACTCGGTCCCGGCGAACGGATCAATCAAGTCCTGATCGGTGACTCCGCGTCCTATGAAGTGGAGGTTCTGTCAAACCGCAATACGATCTCGATCAAGCCTGTCGAGGCACGGGCTGCGACAAACCTGACGATCTTTACCAACCGCCGCGCTGTCGCCTTCTATCTGACAGAGGGACGCTCGCGGACACAGTCTTTCCGGGTCGTCGTAAACTTTCCCGACGAGCGACCCGCCGGGCGCCAGCTTGCGGCTGGAGGCCGAGATACCGGCTATCAGTTCGCGGGCAGCGGTGCGATCCGCCCGGTGCGGGTCTGGAATGATGGGCGCTCGACCTTCTTTGAATTCCGGCCCGGCGTGCGGCCCTCGATCTTCGGCTTGAACGCCCAAGGCTACGAGATCACCCAGAACAGCCAGACCCAAGGTGCGGTCGTGAGGGTCACCGGCGTGCGGGACGCCTACACGATCCGTATGGGCGACGATCATATCTGCATTATCCGCGAGACAGGTGGATTCACGACCGAGGCTGCTGCCGTGGCCGCCCTGCGTGGACGGGAGTTCTGATCATGAGCGACGGGAAAGCCGGGGAAAAGGAATACAGTTTCGCGCCCAGGCGGCGTGCATCTCTCGGGCTGAGACTTGGTCTGGGTGCGCTCCTATTGGCGGGAACGGCCATAATTGCCTACCCGCTTGTGCAAGGCAGCGGCATCACTTCTGCCGTTGAAACATCGAAAGCCGACGACTTTCAGGATCAGGTCGACGGCGACGGGTTTGGCCGCATGACAGCCGACGCTGAACCGACCGGACAAAGATCGGAGCCGAGGTTCGATCCCGGACCAATCGAGGATGAACTCGCGGCGCAGCGCCAAGCCCTCGAGGAACAGAACGCCAAGCTTGCGAGCGACGTGGTCGCCCTACAAGCCCAGTTGTCAAGACTGGCCGAGGCCCCTGCCCCCGACAATTCCGCCGAGCTGGCCGAAGCGCTGCGCTCGGTCCAGGAACAGAACACGGCGCTCATCGCCCAGATGCAAAGCGAGATGGACACCCGGTTGGCAGAAGCCGATCTTGAAGCGCAAAAACGTCTCGCTGATGAGGTTGCCGCACGCGCGCGTGTTGCCGATGGCCGGATGGAGCAGTTGATGGAGCAAATGCTCGGACTGCAGCGCCAGAACGACGCCCTGCAACAGCAGATCGATGACGGTATGAGTGACGCTCTACGCGCGCAAACCGAGCGGGATCAGCTCGCTGCCGAGGAAGCCGCGCGACGGGCTGAACTGGACCGTCGGCGTGCCGAGGCGGCGGCGCTGCGCAACACACAAATCCGGTCCGAAGGGGTGATCTTTGATGCGGGCGGCCAGACGGGCAGTCCGGCATCTGACCCTGAGAGGGGACCTGCGGTCGGAGATGCAGCGGCGCGCGCCTTCGTGTTGGACGGTGCCCTGCCCGTTCAAGTCGCGACAGCGGAGGTTATCGCCAATCCTTCCAATACGGTGCTGCAGGGCACGCTCATTCAAGCGTCACTGGAAACCGCCATCGAATCCACATTGCCCGGACAGATTACCGCCATCGTTAACTACCCGGTCTGGAGTTTCGATCAGTCCCGCGTTCTCATTCCCGAAGGCTCCCGCCTCTTCGGGACCTATAATTCGAATGTCTCTTTGGGCCAGGCCCGCATTCTGGTTGGCTGGTCACGCATCGTCACACCCGAGGGGCAATCGGTTCAGCTCGCCGCATTTGGCGCGGACGATCAGGGCCGCTCGGGCGTGACGGGCTCCGTGAACTCCCGCTTTGGGCTGCGCTTTGGCACAGCCGCATTGCTCTCGATCATCGGCGCAGGACCGGCAATCGCCGCATCCGAGGCCAGCTCCGAGACCGGATCAGAAATTGCCGAGGATGTCGCGGGCAGTTTTACGCAAACCACCGATGCGGTGATCGGCGAATATGCCACCCTGCCTCCGGTTATCTCGGTCCAGCCAGGTGCTGCGATCAGTGTGATCGTCGACCGTGATCTCGAGTTCTATTGAGTGCGTTTCAGGTTCGACAAAATAATCATGTGCCGAAACACGCGTTCGACCGAAGGGAGAGGCCGCGTGTCTCAAAACAACACAAACCTGAAACGCACAGGCGGCCAGCCATGAACCCGTCGGCAGAAAAAACCAGTTTTCTTTCGACCTATCTAAAACCTCTGGCTGCACCGCTCTCCGATCCCTGCGTGGTCGAAATAGCGGTCAATCCCGATGGAAAGGTCTGGGTGGAAACCCGGGGGGCTGAGCATATGGTCGGCCTCGAAGGTGTGTTTTTCTCCCCTTCCCAAGCTCGGGACCTTGCAACATCCATTGCCAGCGCCACCCACGGACAGATCAGCGAGAAAAAGCCGCTCGTCTCCGGCAAGATCGAGATGAACGGCAAGCCGATCCGGGCACAGGTCGTCTATCCACCGGTCGTGGATGGCGGGCCGTCGATCACCTTGCGCCGCTACAGTGAAGACCAACTCACCTTGGGCGACATCGGTCTGTTGCACGGTGCACTGGTGGACCTGGACGCCGAACGACAGGAAAAAGCCGAACGGGTGATCGCGCTGACCCAAGCGGGGGATATTCGAGCCGCCATGAAACTCTGCATCGATGAGCGGTTGAACATCATGATCAGCGGCGGGACGTCCACGGGCAAAACGACTTTTGCCCGGGCACTTCTCGCGCTGGTGACCGAGGCGGAACGTATCGTGACCATCGAGGACGCATTCGAGCTCTTTCCTCCACAGCCCAATCGCGCGATGCTCAAGGCTGACCGTATCCCCTCAAGTGAACGCACCGCGGCCAAATTGCTGGAGACCTCTTTGCGCATGCGTCCTGACCGGATCATTCTTGGCGAATTGCGCGGCGATGAGTGCAAGACCTTCCTCGACGCGATCAACACCGGCCATTCCGGCTCTTTCACCACAATTCACGCAGATACGGCGCAAAAGGCGCTCGACCGCCTTGCCCTCATGGTCATGTCTGTGGGCATCAATATGAGTTTTGAGGAGGTAAGGCGCTATGCCGCCTCCAGCATCGATGTCGTGGTGCAGCTTGGGCGCAAGGACGGACGGCGCGGGGTCGAACAGGTGTGGGTGCCTGGTATCGAAAAATCAGAAGTGACCAGCTGAAGGATGTTTGGAAGCGTGCGCATTGAGTACTTTCGGACGGTAATCTCTCCCGTCTTGCTACAACATAAGCGCGTTTGCACTTGATCGCATTGATTGCGATGATTACACTCCTCTCAGGAGGATATCATGGCAAGCATTACCATCCGGAACCTTGACGATGACGTGAAGCGCCGCCTTCGCATCCGCGCGGCCGAACATGGCCGTTCAATGGAAGAGGAGGCACGAGAAATCTTGCGCCATGTCGTCGGCGAAGCGAAGCCCTCCCACGATCTTGCCGCGGCCATCCGCGCACGGGTCGCACCTCTGGGTGGCGTCGATCTCGACCTTCCGCAGCGTGAGGCCATGCGTGAACCGCCCGCATTTGATCGGGCCTGAAGCATGATCATCCTCGACACGAATGTCATCTCCGAGCTTTTGCGCCCGGCCCCGGAGCCCAAGGTCGAACACTGGTTGTCGGCCCAGGACGGGCTCAACGTCTACCTGACCTCGATATCGGAGGCGGAGCTGCGCTATGGCCTCGCGATCATGGGGAACGGCAAGCGCCGCGCCGCGCTGGTTGACGCCGTGGACCGTATCCTGCGGGAAGACCTTGCCGGTCGCATTCTGCCCTTCGACAGCGACGCCGCGCAGGCCTACGCCACCATCGCCGCCGCACGTCGCGCCGCCGGGCGGCCAATTGCCCAGGCCGATTGCCAGATCGCCTCCATTGCCCACGCCTGCGGCGCCACCGTCGCCACGCGCAATACGCCTGACTTCGAGGGCTGCGAGATCGACCTGATCAACCCCTGGACAGCCGCATGAACGCCGTTGAAATCGAACAAGCCGTTTCCGAACTCGCCGAGCAGCCCTTTGACGCGGCCGAATTCCCTTATGCCTTCCTCTTGGCCTTCGGCAACAAGGACACGACGATCAAGCGGCTGCGCACCGGCGCGTCGAACAAGTCCGACTTTGATGGCCCTTGGGGCGGCGTCCTGCAAACCAACAACATCCACCTTGCCACCTGCGCGCCGGGCAACATCGCGGCGACCCTGACCGCCCTTCGCGACAGCCCCGCGACCACCCGCGCCAAGGCGAAGTTCATCCTCGCCACCGATGGTATCGACCTCGAGGCCGAGGATATCACCACCGGCGAAACCATCGCCTGCCGCTACACCGATTTCCCCGACCATTTCGGCTTCTTCCTGCCGCTCGCCGGTATCTCCACCGTCAAGCAAATCCGCGAAAGCGCCTTTGACATCCGCGCGACCAGCCGCCTCAACCGGCTCTATGTCGAGCTGATCAAGGACAATCCCGACTGGGGCAGCGCTGACAAACGCCACGACATGAACCACTTCATGGCGCGGCTGATCTTCTGTTTCTTCGCCGAAGACACCGACATCTTCGTCAGCGACAACCTGTTCACCGCCACCATCGACCAGATGGCCAACCGCGACGGGTCCAACACGCACGAAGTCATCGGCGAGATTTTCCGCGCGATGAACACCGCCATACCCAAACGCGCCGAGGCCAAGCTGCCCCGTTGGGCTGACGCCTTTCCTTACGTGAACGGCGGTCTCTTCTCGGGCAGCACCGATGTGCCGCGCTTTTCCAAGATCGCGCAGCGTTACCTGTCCCATATCGGCAGCCTCGACTGGACGCAGATCAACCCCGACATATTCGGGTCCATGATCCAGGCCGTCGCGGATGAGGAGGAGCGCTCGGTCCTCGGCATGCACTACACCTCCGTGCCGAACATCCTGAAGGTGCTGAACCCGCTCTTGCTCGATGACCTGCGCGCAGAGCTGGAGTCGGCGGGCGACAACGCGCGCAAGCTGGCCAATCTGCGCGCGCGCATGGCCAAGATCCGCGTCTTCGATCCCGCCTGCGGGTCGGGCAACTTCCTTGTCATCGCCTACAAGGAAATGCGCAGCCTTGAGTATGAGATCAACAAGCGCCGGGGCGAGCCGCTGCGCCGCACCGACATTCCCCTGACCAACTATCGCGGGATCGAGCTGCGCGACTTCTCGGCCGAGATCGCGCGGCTGGCGCTGATCATCGCGGAATACCAATGCGACGTGCGCTATCGCGGCCAGAAAGAGGCGCTGGCCGAGTTCCTGCCGCTGGACGCGCAGAACTGGATCACCTGCGGCAACGCGCTGCGGCTGGACTGGCTGTCGGTCTGCCCGCCCACGGGGACGGGGGTGAAGTTTCAGGCCGATGACCTGTTCATGTCGCCGCTGGATCAGGCGCAGATCGACTTCGCGAACGAGGGGGGCGAGACCTATATCTGCGGGAACCCGCCTTATCTGGGGAGCCAGTGGCAAAGCACAGAGCAGAAAGAGGATTTGCAGCGCATTTTCGACGGGCGCACGAAAAGCTGGAAATCGCTCGACTATGTCGCAGGCTGGTTCATGAAGGCCGCCGATTACGGGCTGCACACGCCCACCGTCTCGGCCTTCGTGTCCACCAACTCGGTCTGTCAGGGGCGACAGGTCGCAACCCTATGGCCACTAATTTTCGAGACAGAACACGAGATCGCCTTTGCCCATACCAGTTTCAAATGGGCGAACCTTGCCAGCCATAATGCAGGTGTGACCGTTGTGATCGTTGGCATTGCAAATCGCCCGGGTCCGGTGCGGAAGCTGTTTAACTTGGCCGATGATGGTGGCGCAGTGGTCAAGGATGCTGATAACATCAACGCTTATTTGGTGGCGGCGGCAAACATCACCGTGAGCGCAGCCCCAAAACCGCTAGGCGGTCAAAATGCTATGAGTTTTGGCAACATGCCGAACGAAGGCGGCCACCTTCTGTTGAACGCATCACAGGCAGAAGAAGTGATTGAGCGCTACGGTGTGCCGCGCAAATTCATTCGTCCGTTTGTCGGATCGCAGGAGTTTATTCGAGGTAACGAACGACGTTGCGTATGGGTAACAGATGAAGATCTCGACGAGGCTAATTGTGTAGAGTGGCTGAAAGAACGTTTTGCCGCAGTGAAGCAACAGCGCAAGAAATCGGATCGAGCAACAACCAAGGCGCTGGCAGCGACGCCCCATCGCTTTGGGGAAGTGCGGCAAACAGGTTCGGAAACAGTGATTATTGTCCCGAGCGTGTCATCTGAGAGCCGCCCATATCTTCCTTGCGGTTATTCAGCTCCCGGTAGCATTGTATCAAATCTCGCTTTCGCCCTCTACGACGCGCCGCTTTGGAATATGGCCCTGATCGCCTCGCGCTTGCATCTGGTCTGGATCGCGACGGTCTGCGGGAAAATGAAAACCGATTTCCGCTATTCCAACACCCTTGGCTGGAACACCTTCCCCGTCCCCAAACTGACCGAAAAGAACCGCGCCGACCTGACAGCGGCGGCGGAAGGCATCCTTCTGGCCCGCGAGGCGCATTTCCCCGCCACCATCGCCGATCTCTACAACCCCGAGAAAATGCCCGCCAACCTCCGCGCCGCGCATGACCACAACGACGAGGTGCTGGAACGCATCTACATCGGCCGCCGCTTCCGAAACGACACCGAGCGGCTGGAAAAACTGTTCGAGATGTATACGCGGATGACGACCAAGGTGAGCGCCTGACCTTTGCCATAGCCCGGATGTGTGCTATGAATGCGCATGATCGGCCCACAGGAGGCACCCATGACCAAACGCGCCACAAACCTGACCATCGACCCCGCCCTGCTGGACGAGGCGCGCAGCCTGAACATCAACCTGTCCGCCACGTTCGAGGCCAGCCTGCGCGAGGCCGTGCGTGCGCGCAAGGCCGCCGCTTGGCTGGAAGAAAACCGTGCCGCGATCCAAAGCTCGAATGACTGGGTGGAAAAGCACGGGCTGCCGCTTGAACGCTACCGGCAGTTCTGATGGCGCAATATGACGTGTTCCCGAACCCTACGGGCGATGGCTATATGCTGGATGTGCAGAACGACCTGCTGGAAGGGCTGAACGTGCGCACGGTGGTGCCGCTCTTGCCGCAAGGCAATGCCCCCATCGCCGCCAGCCGTCTGAACCCGGTGTTCGAGATCGAGGGGGCAACGCATCTGATGATGACGCAATACATCGCCGCTGTCCCGGCCAGCATTTTGAAAGCCCCGGTCGGGGATTTGTCCGAAAACTTCGACGCGGTCACATCCGCGCTCGACATGTTGTTTCACGGGTTTTGATCATGGCTCAGGTTCCTTCCATCTCTGTCAAATACGCCGCCAATGGCAGCTCGACCAGGTCGAACGAGCTAGGCATGCGCGCGATGCAGGAACGCGCCTATGACAAACTCTGCCCGGGCGTGGTGGCTCAGAAAGTGAACACGCGATGACCCTTGACCCTGTCATGAGCGCCGAACGCACCCGCAGGCTGGTGGATGATCTGCGCGCCAAACCAGCGGAAACCACCTGGATCGAGTTCAAGGAAAACAATGCTGACGGGCCGTTGATCGGCAAGCTGATCTCGGCCTTGTCCAATGCCGCACGGCTGGCCGATCAGCACTTTGCCTATGTGGTCTGGGGGGTGAGAGACGGTGATCATGCGGTTGTCGGCACGAGTTTCGAGCCGACCGTGAAGAAGGAGAAGGGGCAGCCGCTCGAATTGTGGATTGCGAACCACCTGTCGCCAAGCATCGAGTTTCGGTTCGAAGAAGTCGATCACGATGGGGGGCGCCTGATCCTGCTAACTATCCCCGCCGCCGCAACCGCCCCGGTAGAATTTGACCGCACAGCCTATTTGCGCATCGGCAGCGCCACGCCGCGCCTGTCCGACCATCCAGAACGCCTGCGCGCCCTCTGGGCCAAGTTGCAACCCTACGCTTGGGAGACAGGGGTCGCAGCGCAGTTCCTAACCGGCGACGACGTTCTTGAGCGGCTGAATTACGCCAACTACTTCGATCTTACGGGCCAGCCCTTGCCGGATAACAGGCAGGGGATCTTCGACAGGCTATTGGCAGATCGCCTGATCCAGAAAGATGTAAGCGACCGTTGGAACATCACCAATCTGGGTGCAATCCTGTATGCCAAGAAACTTGCCGATTTCGGCCCCTCTGTAGAGCGCAAAGGCGTCCGTTTCGTGGCCTATGCTGGCACCGGACGTGCAGATGACGTGAGTCACCGCCAGGATGGCCAGCGCGGCTATGCAGCGGGTTTTCAGGGTTTGGTGGACTATATCGACGGTCTTCTGCCCCGCAACGAACTGATTGGTAAAGCGTTCCGCGAGGAGCGACCGCTTTACCCGTCGATCGCGATCCGCGAATTGATCGCCAACGCATTGATCCACCAAGACATGACAATCACCGGTGCAGGACCACTCATCGAGTTGTTCAATGATCGAATGGAAATCACTAATCCGGGCGCCCCCTTGGTTAGCCCCGACCGGTTTTTGGACTCGCCGCCGCGTTCCCGAAATGAAGCCCTTGCGTCGTTGATGCGGCGGATGAAACTTTGCGAAGAACAAGGCACCGGCATCGACAAGGTGATCTCGGCGGTTGAGCTACACCAGTTGCCGCCACCGGATTTCCGCATGGAGGGTGACGCAGTGCGCGTAGTTCTGTTTGCACCACGCCGCTTTGCGGACATGACACCGGAAGAAGCCGTGCGAGCGTGTTACCAACATGCTGCGCTCAAATACGTGGGCGGACAGAAGATGACGAACGCGACACTTCGGGAGCGGCTTGGCATCGACGACCAGAACGCTGCGCAGGCGTCGCGGGTTATTCGCGCAACGCTGGATACTGGTCTGATCCGTCCTGCGGATGCTGAACGCCCTCGGGCCGGATATGTCCCCTCATGGGCGTGACAGGGACAACATTTGATCGGGTTTTGATTGTGCGTATGTAGGCTAGAGGGCGTAAATTGGAAAATACATATAAATCATACTGTTACGATAGGCAGGGTGCGGTATCGCTACTTGATCGGGTTTTGATTGCCTGCCCCAAAGCGAATGATTCCGCGCCCCTCAGAAGGAAAACATCATGACACAGCAGGTTCCTTCCGTCTCTGTCAATTACGCGGCCAATGGAAGCTCGACCAAATCGAACGAGCTTGGCATGCGCGAAATGCAAGAGGGTGNGACAAGGTTTCCGCCGCGCTGAAAGACTCCACGCAGAAGAACAACCGCGATCATGTCGACATCATCATCGCCCTGGGTATGGCGAAAGAAGGGTTCGATTGGATCTGGTGCGAACACGCCCTGACGGTGGGTTATCGCGCCAGCCTGACGGAGATCGTGCAGATCATCGGCCGCGCCACCCGCGATGCCGAGGGCAAGACCCGAGCGCGGTTCACCAACCTTATCGCGGAGCCCGACGCCGCGGCCGAAGCCGTGACCGAGGCAGTCAACGATACACTGAAGGCGATCGCTGCAAGCCTGCTGATGGAGCAGGTGCTGGCCCCACGTTTCAACTTCACACCCAAGACCGTGAAAAGTGGCCCTGTCGAAGGGTTCGATTACGGCGAGGGCGGCTATGACCCCAACAAAGAGAACGTTGGCTTCAGCGAGGCCAGCGGGCAGTTCCAGATCGAAATCAAAGGCCTGGTCGAACCCAAGAGCAAGGAAGCCAAGCGCATCTGCCAAGAGGACCTCAATGAGGTGATCACAGCTTTCGTTCAGGACAAGACTACGATCGAACGGGGTCTCTTCGACGAAGAGCTGGTGCCGGAGGAACTGACGCAGGTCCGCATGGGCAAGATTGTCGGTGCCAGGTTCCCAGAGCTAGATGCAGAGGATCAGGAAGCGGTGCGCCAACACGCAGTTGCTGCGCTGAACCTGACCCAAAAGGCGAAAGAGATCGCGCTGTCGAACCGCGATGACACAGAAACAACCGGCAATACCGCCTTGATCGACGGGGTGCGCAAATTCGCAATGGACGTGCGCGAACTCGACATCGATCTGATTGATCGCATCAACCCGTTCGGCGAAGCCTACTCGATTCTGGCAAAGACGATGAGCGAGGAAAGCCTTCGGCAGGTCCAGGCCGTCATCTCGGCGAAAAAGGTGCAACTGTCACCGGACGAGGCGCGAGATCTGGCGAAACGCGCCGTCAAGTTCAAGCAGGAGCGGGGCCGTCTGCCTTCCATCACATCGCCTGATCCGTGGGAGAAGAAAATGGCCGAAGGCGTCGCCTATCTCGCGCGCATGAAGCAGGAGGCTGCCAATGGCTAAGGGTTTCACGGACGAAGACGACGCCCTCCTTGCTGAGCTTGGCGTCGAGGTCGAGGTCAAGAAGCAGCTCAGCCGCACACCACGCGAAGAACGCATCATCGCAGGTTTTGAGGAAATCTTGCGATTTGCAGATGAGCATGGCCGGCCTCCCCAGCACGGGGAGGATCGTGATATCTTTGAACGCCTCTACGCCGTGCGTCTTGATCGGATCCGCGACTTGCAGGAATGCCGCGGCCTCCTTGCCCCACTCGACGAGCAGGGTCTCCTAGCAAACACCCCTGCGCCCTCAGCATCGGACTCCGATGACCTCGATGACGATGCCCTCCTCGCCGAACTGGGCGTGGAAGTTGCTAAATCACCCCTCACGGAATTGAAGCATGTCCGGTCAACAGCCGAGAAAAAGGCCGCCGATGAAGTCGCAAGGGATGACGGCAAGGTCGGCGCTGTCGGCAAGTTTCTGGCGAGCGACGACAAGATTCTGGTCTGCACCCACGCGACCTTTCGGTTCGCCGTGGACAAGTTCGGGATTGAAGCGTTTGATGATCGGCTGATCGCGGTCGACGAGTTTCACCACGTCTCAGCCAACCCGGATAACAAGCTGGGCGCGCATTTGGGCGCGCTGGTCGCCCGCGACAAGGTGCATCTGGTGGCGATGACCGGATCGTATTTTCGGGGCGATGCCGAGGCGGTTCTGTCACCCGAAGACGAGGCGAGGTTCGACACCGTCACCTACACCTATTACGAGCAGCTGAACGGCTACAAATACCTAAAGACGCTCGACATCGGGTATTTCTTCTATTCCGGGTCCTATGCGGATGACATCCTCAAGGTGCTGGACCCGACCGAGAAGACCATCCTGCACATCCCGAACGTGAACTCGCGCGAGAGCACCAAGGACAAGCATCGCGAGGTCGAGCACATCATCGATGCCTTGGGCGATTGGCAGGGCACGGACGCCGCCACCGGCTTTCAGCTGGTCAAGACGCCCGAGGGGCGTGTGCTGCGCATCGCCGATCTGGTGGATGACGAACCGGCCAAGCGGGACAAGGTTTCCGCTGCGCTGAAAGACCCTGCGCAGAAGAACAACCGCGACCATGTCGATATCATCATCGCCCTCGGGATGGCGAAAGAGGGGTTCGACTGGATCTGGTGTGAGCATGCCCTGACAGTCGGCTATCGCGCCAGCCTGACGGAGATCGTTCAGATTATCGGCCGCGCCACCCGCGATGCCGAGGGAAAGACAAGGGCGCGGTTTACTAACCTGATCGCGGAGCCGGACGCGGCAGCTGAGGCAGTGACCGAGGCCGTGAACGATACGCTGAAGGCGATCGCCGCAAGCCTGCTGATGGAGCAGGTGCTGGCCCCACGTTTCAACTTCACACCCAAGACCGTGAAAAGTGGCCCTGTCGAAGGGTTCGATTACGGTGAGGGCGGCTACGATCCCGCCAAGGAGAACGTGGGTTTCAACGAAGCCAGCGGTCAGTTCCAGATCGAAATCAAGGGGCTTGTTGAGCCGAAGAGCAAGGAAGCCAAGCGCATCTGCCAAGAAGACCTGAATGAGGTGATCACCGCCTTCGTCCAGGACAAGACCACGATCGAACGGGGCCTCTTCGACGAAGAGCTGGTGCCGGAGGAACTGACGCAGGTCCGCATGGGCAAGATCGTCGGTGCGAGGTTCCCAGAGCTAGATGCAGAGGATCAGGAAGCGGTGCGCCAACATGCAGTTGCTGCACTGAACCTCACCCAGAAGGCGAAAGAGATCGCGCTGTCGAACCGCGATGATACAGAAACAACCGGCAATACCGCCTTGATCGACGGCGTGCGCAAATTCGCAATGGACGTGCGCGAACTCGACATCGACCTGATTGATCGCATCAACCCGTTCGGCGAAGCCTACTCGATTCTGGCAAAGACTATGAGCGAGGAAAGCCTTCGGCAGGTCCAGGCCGTCATCTCGGCGAAAAAAGTGCAGCTGTCACCGGATGAGGCGCGCGATCTTGCGAAGCGAGCCGTTAAGTTCAAGCAAGAGCGAGGCCGCCTGCCGTCGATTACTTCACCGGACCCGTGGGAAAAGAAAATGGCCGAAGGTGTGGCTTATCTCGCGCGCATGAAGCAGGAGGCTGCCAATGGCTAAGAGTTTCACCGACGAAGATGATGCCCTCCTTGCTGAGCTTGGCGTCGAGGTCGAGGTCAAGAAGCAGCTCAGCCGCACACCACGCGAAGAGCGCATCATCGCAGGTTTTGAGGAAATCTTGCGATTTGCAGATGAGCATGGACTGCCTCCCCAGCACGGGGAGGATCGTGATATCTTTGAACGCCTCTACGCCGTGCGTCTTGATCGGATCCGCGACTTGCAGGAATGCCGCGACCTCCTTGCCCCACTCGACGAGCAGGATCTCCTAGCAAACACCCCTGCGCCCTCAGCATCAGACTCCGATGACCTCGATGACGATGCCCTCCTCGCCGAACTGGGCGTGGAAGTTGCTAAATCACCCCTCACGGAATTGAAGCATGTCCGGTCAACAGCCGAGAAAAAGGCCGCCGATGAAGTCGCAA
>NZ_LR701529.1:0-48089 GCF_902498815.1 Roseovarius sp. EC-HK134 | reverse complement strand
TGCAAGACCAGGGGTTGTTTGCCCAGTTGGTCGAATTCATCCATCAGGAACATGACGGGATGTGGCTCGTCCGGTCCGGGATGCGCGCGCTGCAGACATGCGATGGCATCGGCGAACAGGAGCCGGATCAGGGGGGCCAGTGTTTTCAGGTGCTCCGGCTGCACAACAATATAGAGCGACTGTGGCTCTCGTCGGAACGTCCCGAAGTCGAAATCGCTTGCCTGTGTTGCCCGGTCCACCGCCGGATCGAGCCAAAGCTCCAATCCGGCCCCGCGGATCACACTGACATAGGAATCGAGAATCTTGTCCACTTCGTCGGCCATGCTCAGGAAAATCTCTGCAACCTCCGGGTTTGCGGTCTGCATGGCGGCCCGTTTGTAGAATTCCTTTTTATTGCCGCCGCCAGTCATGATCCGCAGCGCCTCACCGATCGTCGGCTTGCCGGTCTCGATGGCGTAGAGGCAAGACGCCACGAACAGGCTGCGTCCGGCCTGGAAAAAGCTCTGCGCGTTCACGCTTTCGACGATGAGGAACAAATCCGCCATGGTGTTGACGGCGGTGTATTGCTGCTCGGGGCTGGGCAGATCGGCAATGCGCTGGAGAGGATTGAACCGGTGCGTGCGGGTCAGGACGGGCCCGTTCTTGCCCTCGGGCTGAACGTAGTCATAGGGCGAAAAGTACCAGACCTGATTGTTCAGCGCCTTTTGGCGGTGGATGGATGTCTTCTCGAAATTCTCGCCCTTGACGTCGAGGATCACGGCACTGCCCTGGAAGTGCAAAAGGTTCGGCAAAACGAAGCCTACCCCTTTGCCCCGGCCCGTCGGCGCGATCATCATTGCGTGCGGGAAGCGATCTGGCGTGGCAGACACGAAAGGCGCGCGGGACGCAGGTGACCCGAGCTTGCCGAACAGAAAGCCGTTCTGGGAAAGAGACGCCGACATACGGTTGCGGCGGAGCTCGGGACGCGACTGGAAATGCGCATCATCATAATCGGTGAGCGACCCGCGATGAACGGATGTCGCTCCTGTCGCCGCCAGAAGCAGGGCAGGAAGTGCCGTGATGAGCCAGGCAGTATGTTCCACCGCAGGGTTTGCCTTGATCCGTGGATCAGACAGATTGAGCAGCCAAAGTTCGAAAATATCGAACCCACCCAGGTCTTCGCCAAATCGCACGATCAGATAGAGCGTGGCGATAGCGGCACCGATCCAGATGCCAACACCGAGACCGAGCAGGATGGCGATCGGATACCGCCAACGGCTTTCCATTGCATGCAGCATGTTTTGAATCCTCTAGAGGCCGTAGTCGCCGCTGGTATCGTCCCGGTCGCGCCCCCGCTCCTCGGCGCGCTCGAAAGCCTCGATCCGGGTCCGGTAGGTGGCGGCGGGTTCGCTGTCGCGGCCGGTAATTTCATCACCCGCATCCACTGCGGCGATGGCCTTTAGCTCCGAGAACACGGCTTGTCGCAGACCAGGGTCTTCGATGCGGTCCATGAGCGGATCGATCCGGCCCGCTGCCAGCTGATCCATATCCCCGTCGCGCAGGTCTTGCCGCACGTCGGAGATCAGCTTGTCCAGCGTGGCGATGTCGGCAAGGCGGCTGCCCTGCCCCGCGTCGAGAATGTCCTGACGCGCCAGATCCGCCAAAAGATCACGATCCATGTGCAGCCCCGCAAAGACATCACGCGCGCGCGCCTGCAGGTCGCGTTCGAGCCCAAGCCAGTCCGAGCGCTCCTGTGCGTCCACTGGGCGTGAGGCTTCGAGTTGCGCCTCGCTGCGATGGCGTGCGGTGAAACGGGCAGCGACTTCTTCGACGCTGCTGCCCGCCTCCTCGAGCCGTGACTCCATCGGTGCCAGAACCCGCGCCAATTCCGCTCTGAAATGACCCAGTGCAGCATCGGCCTCAGCCGAGAGCGGATTGCCCTCGTCTCCTGCCCGTGCAGCCAGCCCCGCAATCCCCTGCACACTGTAGGGATCGCGCTCGGGCGACACCGATGAAGAATGATCCGCAAGAAAGTCGCGGCCCAGAAGCGTGCCCATTTCGCGGGCCTGCCCGGCAAAGAGCTGTTCCAGTTCGACCTTTTCGGCACCGGGCGCCATGTCCTGAATGGCGCTCCAGGCGGTGTCGGCTTCCGCCTGCAATGTCTCGCGGGCGGCGATCAGACGACCGATCACATCCGCTCCGGCAGCGGGGATATCAACTCCTTCGGCAAACCCTTCTTTCACCGGCATTCCTTTCATCAAGTTGGTGGCGGCAAGCTCTGCGCCCTCCGCGATGCGCCCCATCCATCCATCCGGAGGGGTGTCGGCCTCCAGGCGCATCCCGGCAAGTTGCGCCAGCTGCCGATACCCCTCAGCGTGCCTGCGTATCTCGGCCTCGCGCAGAGCGCGGCTTTCAGGATCCAGCGGGGCAACCACTGGCTCCCGTCCCTCCTTGCGGGCCGCTTGCAAATCGGTGTCCCGCGGAGCGTTTTCCATGATGCCGCGCGACAGACGGGAAGAGGCGTTCAGCACTAGCCCGTGCTCGCCCGCGATCTGCGCATGCAGCTCGCGCATCATGTCATAGCTGATCTCGGAATGGCGGCTGATCGAGAGGAACTTGCCGTCCTCCATCCCAACCTTGTCGACAAGAACATGGGCATGCACATGATCTGTGTTGCAATGAAGGGCCGCCACATACCGATATCGATCCCGGTAATCCCCGCCGAACACCTCCTGCGCCCATTCGCGCGAGATGGCTTCCGCCAACTCCGCCTCGGTTCCCTTGGGAAAGGACAGGATGATGTGATCGGTGTGACCCCGTTTCGGCGCCCCGCACCAGGATGCACTCCAATCGGCAATGACATTTTCCATGCCGCGCTCGCCAAAGGCACGATCGATGCCGATCTGGTTCGACCAGGCTGCGACCTGCGCTTCGTCGCGCAGGATGTATTTCATCTGTCGGCGTAACTCTTTGGGCGAATGACACCCGCCCGTGCCGACCCGCTTCACCACGCTTTGCGGCACGCGCAGCGCGTTCCAGGACATCACCGCAACAGCCCCGCCGGACGCGCCACGCCGACGGACCGACGATACGCGCGCCTCGCCTGCCATGGCTGCAGACCGCCGCCCCACATGAGGCAGAATCTCGCCCAATACCGCCTGCTGGAGGGTGCGTGTTTCAGCCATCGCGCTGCCTCTCCCCAACGTCCCGAAGATCGGACACCCGGACGAAGGCCCCGCGCAGCGAGGCCGCGCGCAAAGCCTGCACAGCCCGGGCAACCTCTTCGGCCCGGTCCGCAAGCCGACCGACCAGTGCCGCGTCGCGCGCGTTCCACCGCAGCTTGCCCGCATGGGCAAGCTTCAGCATCTGCACAAGATTGCGCGCCAAGGCATTAAGCTGATTGGCGGACGCCTTGAGCGCCGTGACCTCGTCCCGGCGAAACGCGACAATGCCGGATGACAGACGGATCATGTGCCGGAGCAGACCCGACGTGGTCATGCCCGTCTCGGCCACAAGCGCCTCGAATGCTTCGGCCTCACGGGCGGACACCCGAACCTGCAGCACGCGGCCCTTTGTGGTTCGATCCGCCACCACGCCGCGCGCCCGCACGCGGGCGACAGTGGGCCGGGAGCAGCCAACACGCACGGCGATCTCCCCATCGCCAAGCCCTTGCGCGGCAAGCCGGAGAACCTCTTGTCGGGCTATGGTGGAGAGGCGTTTGGACATGGGCGGCAAGATTTATCATTAGATAGTTTTTGTAAACACGAAAACTCTAATGAGTCGCCGCACAAGTTTTGTCATACACAATACCGTTCCTGTCAACGTCCCTTCGGTCCGTTGTCGCACCTTCGGTGATCAGCAGGCAGGGCCTTGGCCATGCCTGCTGCAAACCCCGCGCGACAATGAACAGACCGAAGGGACACCGCCTCCCCCGCGCCGCGATCCGGGACGTAGGCCCGGATCCTGAACAGGCGCGGGAATGACGTCGGCGCAGCCGACACGATATCCCTTCGTTGGCGTTGAATGCTCAAAGGGGTTTTCCCGGAAGGAGAAGAAGGCCTTGTGGGATTGGACCGCCTGCGCAGCACCGTGCGTATTACGTCGGCGCTGATACGGATAGTCGATGGTCAGGTGACGCGACACCTCGAAGGCTGATGGCAGCATTCGGAAATTGCCACAACGACGCGATGGGGAAAAGGATGGACGCTGCAATGAGGGTTGGCGTGAGTGACCTGCTGACCGATTGACCGAACGCGTACGCAGATGATCGCCAAAACAGCACATCGCCTCAGCAGCTGCACATCTGTCTGACCCAAAGGTTGAACGCCTGTATCACGCAAGGTGTGGACGCCATCCCGAGGCATCGCCATAACGGCGCAAGATATACGTTATGGAGTCGAGGAATGCTTGTTGTGACGGCCATCTCCGCGAAGGGCGGTTCGGGAAAGACAACTCTCATACAGATGCTTGCGTCCGCCATGCTCGCACGCGGCCGCCGTGTGCATGTCATGGATGCGGATGCTGACAAGCAGATCCTCGAATGGGAATCAAAAAGCGCGCGCGCCGACTTCGGTGATCTGCCACGCCTTCCATGGCCCACAGGCTTGACCGTGGCCGATGCCCCCGAGACCGTTGAAGGCCTTTACCACGCGCTGGACGGCTTTGAGGCTGAAGGTGTGGATCTGGTTTTGATCGACACCCGCCCCGGCGAGCACCCCGACACCGAAACACTGGCGCTGGCCTGCGACATGGTCCTGGTACCGTCCGTGCCGGTACAATCGGATTTCGTGGCGGCCCTGAAAACCCTGACATGGGTTATGCGCATGATCGAGACCCTCGGGCCGGATGACCCCGCCCCGCTGTTTTCAACCGTATTGATGAACGCGGACAAACGCGCGATCGATTTCGTGACCGCAGGCGATGACTTTGAGCGTGATGCGGCAAGACGCAGGGTTCACCGGCAGGACCTTGAGGTCTTCGAGGTGATTTCAACCCTGCCGCTCCTGCCCACGCCGGTGCCCCATCTCACTGCGATCCAGCGCATGCCGCTGACCGGACCACTGGGATATGTGCGGGACATTTATGAACAAGATCTTCGTCATCGGTTGCAAGCGGGGCATCTTTCCTCAGCCCTGACACTGTGCAGCGATGTCCTTTGCGACATCGAGGCCATGGTGGACGCTGCCAATGGCTAGGAAGATTCCAAGCCGGTCCGGGACCGCTGTCTCGAACGAAGACAGGCTGGCGCAATCGCGGCAGTTCGCCACGAGCGCCACGAAATATGCCGCATTTAATCAGAGTGCGGCGGCAGCGGTCGCGACAGAAGGCCCAGCGGCAAATTCAGTGGACAAGAAAGAACCCCGGAAAGGGGAAAAGGCAGCCGCGGCTGAAACGGCGCGCATCAACTCGGGGGTATCCACCCAGCCGGTGGCGGATGATGCTTGCAGCACTCGCACCGAAGGGCAGTCTCGAACCTATTACGTGCGCATCGGAGCTGAGGATCAGGCACGGATTGAGGCGCTGGCAGAACGATCTGGCCTTGATCCGGACTACGTTCGGCGTGCCTTGATCAAAGCGGTTCGCGCCCGCATGCAAAACCTGCGCGACACCGCGACCTGGCATGAGGTTGCCTCCGCTGCACGACCACGCCTGGCCGAGCCCAAAGGCACTGGTGCCCCCTTCATGAAATCGATGATCAGGCTCGACGTCGCCCATGTGGCAGCGCTGCAGACGAGCATTGATGACCCGCTCAACGTCTATGGGGTGACGCAACTGCTATCCGCCTTCGGCAAGGTGTTGCTGAACTCCGAGATCGAAGAGCTCGCTCAAAAGATCAGCGGCATCGAAGCCCGGGCAGCGCGTCCTGATCCAGCGTAAAGGCATCGCGTGCGGTCACGACAGCGATCTGACCGCCCGCCTCGATCATGTCGATGAGCTGTGCCCATTCGGCAGGATCAGCATCGCGTTGCGTTGCGATCCCGTCCTGCACAGAAAAGGCAGCCTGCTCTCCGGTCGCCGCGAGAAGAACAACTTGTTGCGGGAATTGGTCATCGTCAAAACGCGACAAAAAGTACGCATGGCTCACGTTTGGGTTGTAGACACGGTCAGGATCGCAAACTAAGAGCAAAGTTCCGTCGTTTGCAGTCGCAGCATAGGTCTCCAGACCTCGCGACAAGCCGATCTCCCACTCGGCAGCGACAGCCGATGAAGCCGCGCCCAGAAAGAGCGCAATATGTAGAGGCCTGTAAAGCAAGTTTGTAAACTCCGTTTTGTGTTGGCCAAGCATATATAGGTACAGGCATATACCTGCCACCTGATAACTGCGGCTCCGACCAAATGGAGGTCAGGAGTTGAGCATGAAGAAATATGCGGGTTACCCGGTCGAAGTCATTTGGGCGACGGTAAACGGTGAAGATGTCGAGGTTGGCGTCGTGTTCCAGTGGATCTGCGGCATGCGCCGTACAAGATGGTCCGATGACTTTGAGCCGTCGGACGGTGCGAACCTGAGGTACGAGCCCTATGAGGACGCAGGATAGACCGCCTCCAGCCCTAAAATGCTCGCGAGCGAGCTGAGCAGGACACGATTGTGATCCGGGGGCAATGACACCGAGAGAGAGAACACGCGGGGCAGAGATCGTTGCAAAGGCGACGACGGCTTGCAACGCTACCAAAGAGAACCGATAGGAGACCCATGAGATGAAAGAGATTTTCAACGTTGGCGAGACAATCTTGCTGGACGGCGCGCCGCTTGCACTGGTGACCCCCGATGGCGTCAAGGCCTGGATCGAAGACGGCGTTCAGCACAGCTTTCGCTATGACCAAGTGCGCGATCCGCTCAGCGGCCAGATGAAATACCGCTGTCTCTACGAGAAGTACGGGTCGGATATGCCGTTCGTGCTGGTAGGCAACCCTGACAGTGAAGAAGGCGCGCATGTTATTCTGTTCGACCAGAAGCCAGACGCATAGCCCTTCGGAATCTTATGCCAGGTGGCGAACACTAGAGCCCCTCGGCTTCGCCTGGCGGCAGCGTCCGCCTTGCAACAGGGATGCAGACCCGTCAGAGCTGAAAGCGGATCGTGATGGCGACCATGTGACAAACGGCTTGGGGTGGCTCAGGATGAGACAGACCAAGACGTATTGGCACAGGAAGACAGCAAGGTCAGAATTCAGGGCGGAGCCTCAGCAGCCCGGCCCCGCTTGCGGGGCTTGCCAATGTCGAAACCTTCACCATTGCAGACAGTCACGCACATCGCAGCATGGAAGCCTCTTTCGCAGGTGCGGCATCGTGTTCGGCCCTTTGCTGCCATTTACCATGCCGCTCCAATGCTGTGGTGCGGCCCGTCGAAGCGGCCACTCGTACATCGCGCAGCATTTCATCGACTGAATCGTCAGTCAGCGCACAAACCAATCTTTAAATTCCTTCACGACTTCCTGTTGTTCGCTTATGCTGCATCGCAGCAAGAGGCGTAGGCATGAGTGTTATCCTGATCTTTTTGGCGCTGACTCTACTGATCGCAGGGGCATGGCGCGGTATATCTGTGCTGGTCCTTGCACCAGTGCTCGCGACGCTTGCTGCATTCGCATCAGGCGCACCCGTTCTTGCGGGCTATACGCAGATCTTCATGCAAGCAGCGGGGGCGTTTGTGATCGCCTTCTTTCCGTTGTTCTTACTAGGTGCGCTTTTTGGAAAGGTGATGGAAGCATCAGGTGCCGCAGCGCGTTTGGCCAGTGCGATTGCATCGGCCCTGGGTGCGAAAAACGCGATCCTCGCGGTTGTTCTGGCCTGTGCCCTGCTGACCTATGGCGGTGTATCGCTGTTCGTAGTGGCCTTCGCAGCTTGGCCGCTGGCCCACGCGCTTTTTGTGCAAACTGGTCTTCCGCAAAGATTGATCCCCGCTTCCATAGCCTTGGGTGCCTTCACGTTCACCATGACCGCCTTGCCCGGCACGCCGTCCATCCAGAACGCGATCCCCATGGCGACCTTCGGGACCACGGCCTTTGCGGCCCCCGGACTGGGGCTGATTGCCGGTGCGGTAATGTTGGTGCTCGGTTTGGTCTGGCTGCAATGGCGGGTGCGCAAGCTTGCCGGTCACCACGTGGCTGCCGTAACCAATACGCCGACAACCTCTGGAGCATTGCCGCTCTGGAGAGCCGCCGCACCGATCCTGTCGGTCGGGGTCGTTACGCTGATCATGGGCAGCGTCGTGTTACCCCTGCTGGATACCGGATATCTGGCCGATGCCGCCTATGGCGCGACCGATTTGTCTCGTTTGCGAGGGCTTTGGTCAGTCATTACGGCGCTTGCTGTGGCACTGATCTTGGCCTTGATCCTCAGCCGCCCGCCACGGGTTATGCAGTCCCTGAACGACGGCGCGGAGTCTGCCCTGCTTCCCCTGTTCAACACAGCAAGTCTTGTAGGGTTCGGCGCCGTCATAGCCACCCTGCCGGGGTTTGACGTCTTCCGGCAAAGCCTTGACGGATTGGCAGGTGGCAATGCGCTCATCTCAGCGGCGCTATCATCGGCGGCCCTTGCCGGGATTACAGGGTCCGCATCGGGGGGCATGTCAATTGCGCTGGACGTGCTGGGGCCATCAATTATAGCGCAGGCAACCCTACAGGGCGTTGATCCCGCCTTGTTGCATCGTGTCATTGCGGTGGCCACCGGGGGGTTGGATACGCTGCCGCACAATGGCGCTGTCGTCACCCTTCTGGGCATTTGTGGCATGACGCACAGGCAGGCCTATGGCGATATCTTTGTGGTGGCAGTTGTTGTGCCGACCATCGCTTGCTCCTTGATTATCGCGCTTGGCATGGCGTTCGGGAGTTTTTAGGTCTCTGCCGTTCCACACGGTTGGTCGAGAGGGCTTATGAAGCCATCAGGCTTCACCGCAAGATCGGGGCATTCGAGCGTATTGATGCTGTTTTCGGCGGTATTGCCGATGAACACCCCACTCAGGCCGGTTCTGGCCACTGGTCCCATCACGACAACATCGGCACCAAGCGCTCGGCTTTGTTCCTGAATGACGGTTTCGGGTATCGCCGAAGCTATCGCAATCTAAAAGACTGGGCCGTCTTCACAGCCCAGAGCTGATCTCAAGCACCAGATGCGCGTCACAGCTCAGCTTCCCTAAAACTGTGCGCTCACGGACTGGCGCTGCCGTTCCGTTCATCAGGTGCCTCGTCCGACTGTCCGTTTTCTGGGACGGTCGGATGAACTTCGGCCTCGGCCTTCTCGGCCTTCTCGCGTTCGGATTCCCGCAGCAGCAGGCGTTCGATCCGCTGCTCGAGAAGGCGCGCTGTCTCATCGCGGGTCGCGATCTCCTGCGACAGGTCAAGGTAAAGCGAGACCGCGAGCAGGATCATCAAAAGCATGAACGGGAACGCCGCGATGATCGAAACGGTCCGCAGGCTCTCCAGCCCCCCGGCCAGAAGCAGCACTACGACCAGCACCATCTGCAAGGAGCCCCAAAGCACCCGCACCGCGCGTGTCGGGTTGAGCACGCCTTTTGACGTGAACATGCCAAGCACGAACGTGGCCGAGTCCGCCGAGGTCACGAGGAACATGCCGACAAGCGCGATGGACGCGACGGTCAGCACCCCGCTGGCAGGCAATTGATCGAGCAGGGCATAGAGCCCGGCCGGAACCTCGGTCGCAACGGCGTCGGCGATACCGGCATTCTCGAAGATCTCGAACTGGATGGCCGCGCCGCCGAAGGTCGAAAACCACAACATGCTCAGTGCCACCGGCACGATCATCACGCCCAGGACAAATTCGCGGATGGTTCGCCCACGCGAAATCCGGGCGATGAAACTCCCGACAAACGGCGCCCAGCTCAGCCCCCAAGCCCAGTAGAACATGGTCCATTGCTCAACCCACGCGCCATCCGAATAAGGCGAGGTGACAAGGCTCATCTGGATGACGTTGCCCAGGTATTCGCCCAGGGTTTGGGTAAAGACCCCGAAGATAAAGGATGTCGGCCCAAAGAGCAGTACCGCGCCAAGAAGCGCCGCCGCAAGCATCATGTTGGCATTGCTCAGTAGCCGTACGCCACGGTCCAGAGGGGTCATCGCCGAGAGTGTGAAGAGGATGCCGATAACAGCGAGGATCACCAGTTGCGCCGGGAAGCCGTAGGGGATGCCGGTCAGCTGTGAGACACCGCTGTTGATCTGCAACGCGCCAAGCCCCAGCGTCGTGGCCACGCCGAAGACCGTCGAGACGACCGTCAGCACGTCAATCGCCTTGCCCCAGCCGCCATCCACGCGAGTTCCCAAAAGAGGGCGGAAGGTTTCGCTTATCAAGCCATGGCTTTCGTGGCGAAACCGGACATAGGCGAGGGCAAGCCCCACCAGCGCAAAAGTCGCCCATTGGTGCAACCCCCAGTGAAAGAAGGCATAGAGCATGCCGGTCTGTGCCGCCTCGGCCGTGCGCGGCAGCCCGGAGTCGACCGGAGGGGCGTTGAAATGCATCATCGGCTCGGCCACGCCCCAAAACACGAGGCCAACGCCCATGCCGCCCGAAAAGATCATCGCAAGCCAGCTTTGAAATGAGAACTCGGGGCGCTCGTCCGGGGCCCCCAATCTTATGGTTCCGATCCGCGACAGGCCAAGGAACAGCACGAAAAAGACGAATCCCGTCATGACCAGAAGGTACATCCAGCCGACGTTCACCGCTGTCGCATGCAGCACGGCCCGCGCCACACGCTCAACCGCCACGGGCGCGATCGCCGCAGCCAGTACGAAGATCGCGACGATCGCAACCGACACGCGAAAAACGGCGCCGACATCACCAAGTATCTTCGTCGAACGGACGGGCCGACGCATTCGTGTCTCCTATTCTGATTGACATCCCAACCAGTGTGCCGAAGCCTTGCGAACTCCAAAGAGCCAAGCGAAGCTCCGCCCCGTCGCAGGTCGGGTGGCTCGCGATTTGATATGGCTACTTGTCGTCAATGACTTGCCCGTTCTCGGGAATTCCAACGCAAGGCTGTGATGATCGACCACGCCACTGCCGCTTGGATTGAACCTGCGGCAAATTGGAGGGGTGACGCCGCTTGACGTGGCGGCGAAAGTTGCGACGGTTGAGAAACGATTTTCCGGCTCGCTCCTCTCGATAAAAAGATCAGCCCATACGGGAACCTGTATTGCTCAAATTCAGGCGGCCCTGCACAGGCAAGGCCGGACGTCGTCCGGATCAGCGCCGCTTGTCGAGCTTGCCGAACTCGTTGTCCAGCAGCGCGCGCAGTTTCTTACCGGCCCCGCGCAAAGCCGCGTCGACGTCGTTGTCGCTATGGGTGACGGTCTGCGGTTGCATCCCTTCGGGTCGCGCCTCGATCGTGCACTTAATATCATCCGCACCGCCCTTGGCCCCGTTCACATCGACCAGATGCACCTCGATACGTGACAGGCGATCAGTCAGATGACCCAATGCACTGGTAACGGCTGACTCGGCTATTTGGGCGAGACGCTCATCACCCAGAATGTGGCTGTCGGTGTTGAGCTGGAATTGCACGTCAGATCTCCTCTTTGTTCAGTTCGACGGATATGCGATTAAGGGCCTTTTTACAAGGTTATGATAGCCGATCCAGCCGAACACCAAGCGGTGCACACTTTACGCTTGGACTCGCAACGGTCCTGTGGCGGTGCAGAACATAACCTGACTTTCTGCCACCTGAATGTCTGCTCCCATCAAAACCGAATGAAAGCATCGCACCGACAGCGAAGGTCCGGTGTCCGCCCTGCACGTTGCTGATGCTGCGGATGCGGGCAAATTGCGCGCAGATGCAGCGAACGACTGGAAGGTCGCCCGCAAAGCCGCCCGTCACTCGGCCTTGCTGAACTCCCGCGCGAGAATTTCCCGCGCATGCGCGACCCCCTCTGGGGTCAGGCTCAGCGACTTCGCCTTGTTTTTGGGATCATGGATCAGGCCTTTCTCAAAAAGCCGGTCTGTGATGTTCCAATCGATCCCCTTCCAGACCCGATCACCGTCATGCAGCGTCAGGCTGAGGATCGCGATGGCCGCATCATCGATCTTGTCAGTGTCGAGTGTCATCCCCTCCCCTTACGTTGGTTTCGCGCCGTTTCGTACGCGCGCGCGTCATGCATACCCTCGCCGCTTCTTCACCGCGGCAAGCTTCATCAGCGCGGTGACGGCGCGCCCTTCATCGGGATGCGGCTCGATCATCATCTGCCCACGTTCGCCAATGCGGCCCCATTCGCGCACCAGGCTGGCGCCCCCAAAGAGATCGGGTTGAATGCTCATGCGGTAAAAGCGGCGCATGTTGCAGGCTGGATCGATCCGCCGCATCTGCAGGTCGGTCGGGAACACCTCAAGTTGAGCGACAGAGTGAGACATATCGTGATCCAGCGGACTTTCTTCCATAATATCAAATGGACGCATTCCCTGCCACCTCGATTTCCCCGAGAGGGGAAAGGGGGCTCACGCCCCCTTCTCGAACTTCATGACCGGGATGCCGAGCTTCTTGGCCTTGTCGGCAAGGTTCTCCTGGATACCCGTGCCGGGGAAAACCAGAACACCCACGGGCAGCACATCCAGCATGGCGTCGTTGCGCTTGAAGGGCGCCGCCTTGGCGTGCTTGGTCCAATCGGGCTTGAAGGCCACCTGCGTCACGCCCCGGGCCTCGGCCCATTTGGCAGCGATGAGTTCTGCGCCCTTCGGGCTTCCACCGTGCAGAAGGACCACGTCGGGATACTTGGTCCGGACCTGATCGAGCTTGCCCCAGATCAGGCGGTGATCGTTGAAGTCGGTCCCGCCGGTGAGGGCAACCTTGGGGCCTGCGGGGAGCATCACCTCGGTTTCCGCGCGGCGCTTGGCGGCCAGGAAATCGCGGCTGTCGATCAGCGCCGCGGTCATGTGCTGGCGGTTCACCATCGAGCCGGTGCGGGGGCGCCAGGTCGATCCCGTGTGATGGACAAACTCGGTGGCGGCGTGATCGCGCATCATATCCATGCAGTTGCGTCGTTCGATCAGCGTCAGGCCTTCGGCCGTCAGGCGCTCGAGCTCGACGGATTTCACCTCGGAGCCGTCCTGCTCGCGCTGGAGGCGGCGCTGCGCCTGTTCGTTCTCGTCGAGCGACCGCTCAATCCTCGCCGTGGCGCGGTGAAAGAGGTTGACCTGGCCCCAGAGCACCTCTTCGAGGTCGGGTTCCATGCGGGTGTCTTCAAGGCTCGCGACGAGGGCATCGAAGATGTCGGCGACGGCGACCGCAAGGCGCTGCCCATCGGGCATCGGGCGCGGATCGGGCTCATCAAAAGGACGGAAGCCATAAAGCTGCAACTCGTCGAGCGCATGGGCGGTCTGGGATGCGGTGTGGGCGGGTTCATACGCGTCGTCGTGGGTGTGGATCGTCATCTGTTTCTTGCCTCCGGGCCTGTCTCATCCGCGCGACAACCCGCGCGGCCTTCATGGGCTGCGAAAGCCGTCACGGGGGCCGCCCCTTCACCCCGCCTTCGGGGCCGGAACGCATGTGGAGGAGGGCGGCAGGCAAGCTATTTGTTTCGCGATGCAAAGCGGGGGCTCGTCCCCCGCGGCGGAAATAGCTTGCCTGCCGCCCTTGATGGGGCGTCCCCTTTGACGGCCGCCTGCCCATCTCTTGAAGGCCGCTCGGGTGTCGGGTGGATGAGCAAGGCCCGGGAACAAGGCGAGGGCGACGATCTACAGCCACGACTGGACTGCAGGGACCCTACCCCGCACTCCCGGGCCACCCTTTGCGCGATGCAGCTCAGCCCAACAGGCGCTGCCGATCCTCTGGCCCGATCTGCCCTGCCAGATGCTGGCGCAGCGCGTCCTTGCCGCTCGCCCGGAGATCATCGTTGAAATCTCCGAGCCGCGGTTCCAGCACCCGGACGGCAATCCCGGCATCAAGGGCTCTGGCGCTCAACCTCTCTGCCGCGCGCTGCCCGGCCGGATCGCGGTCTATGGCGATGTAAAGGCGCTGCAGCCCCTCCGGCAACTGGACCGCCCCGAGGTGACCCGACGAGAGAGCCGCCCAGACGGGAAGGCCGGAGGCCGCCTCGGAAAGGGACAGCATGGTCTCGATGCCTTCGCCGACCACGAGGATGTTGTGCTGCGGGGTCAGCCTGACGGCATTGCCCAGGAGGTGACCCATGGCCCGCCGCTGCGTCTCGACCTCCGCCTTCCCCTGTCCGTCAGGTGCCAACCAGGTGCGATGCACACCCTGCAAGGCCCCTGCCCCATCGGTGACCGCAGCTATCAGCGCCGGTCTGGGGATGCTCCGGGTCTGGCCCTCATCCCGATGCCAGCACTTCGGGTGGAAGCGCAGCGCGCTCATCGTGCCGCCTTGGGTGATGCCTCGGGAGCGGAGGTAGGTGTCGGCAAGCGTGCCTGCGACCGGCACCGAGGCTGCAAACAATCGCGCCGCCGCCGCTGGCGTGCCACCGGGGGCTTTGGCCTTCTTCGGCACTGGCGTATTCGGGAGGACCGGCTGCGGACGGCCAAGATGCGCTCGGGCCTCGGCCAGAAGATCGGGAAAGCGCGAGATCCCGGTTCGCTCGCGGATGATGTCGAGGAGATCGCCATGCTGTCCGACAGCCGCGTCCTGCCATTTGCCACGGGCTCCCGGTCCTGATGTGGGTCCAGTCAGCCGCACGAAGAGCGACCGGCCGGGGTTGTTCTGCAAATCGCCGACGATCCAGTAGGACCCTTCCCGCCGTCCGGCGGGAAGGTAGGCGCGACACACGCTCTCTGCGTTCTCCGCCAGAGCGCGGATCACATCTTCAGTCTCGGAATACATGGCTCAGCACCCTCCATGCGCATGTAGTCCTGTCACGCGACAACGTGCAAGCAGACGATCAAGCACTGCGATGCCGCTCGAGTCTGCTGGGCAGAAGAGCCGCAGCTTCCAGGCGATAATTTCCGAGAAGAACCCATCTGCCTTGAGCCGGTCCTTGGCGGCACCCAAAAAGCCCGACAGCTCGATCCGGTTGACGCCCATGACGCGCGAGCGGTGCAGCTCCATCCCTTCGGCCAAGCGCACGACCGTCTTGCCCTCCAGAACAAGGGCATGGACCTGCGCCGCCGTGAGCTTCGGCGCGTCGCTCGCCAGTGTGGTCGCGACCCAAGACGGCGAAACGCGGCGACCGATGATGCGCTGACCGTCATCGGTCTGCAGCCGGTAGACGCGGGTTTCATCCTGGGGGAGCTGCTTCCAGATCGGCAGCAAGAGGCCCGCCACGATATGCAGGGTGGTTTCCGAGAACTCCGGCACTTCAGCCAGTTCTGCCGTCCAGGCTTCAGTAAAGGCCGCGCGGTCGGCTTCCAGCCAGTGTGTGTCGTCCATGATTTTGGCCGGCACCGTGCTGGCCTCCGTCGGGCGGATCAGCCGCAGGCGGGGTTCGATGGTGCCGTCGTCCAGCATCAGGCTGGTGGCGGGCACCTGCACGGCGGCCCGGCCCGAGCGGCTGTTGACGAGAAGGCGAGCCTTGGGATCGTCGAGCCAGTCGAGCGCATCCGCCAGTGACAGCGGTGTATTGCGCTGCTTTTGCGCGATGGTCAGAAGCTGGGTTTCCGCGCCGGAGCCGGGATGGGTGTAGATCACCCGCGCATCCGTGACGCGAAAGCTTTCGGCGCGCAACGTCTCGAGCCCGAGGTCGTAGACCCCGGCGGCGATAGCGCCCTCGATCCGTTGGTCGAGGAGTTCCTCGAAGGCCGCGAAGACCACAGCCTGCATGTCGATCGTCAGCGCCAGCAGGCGATTGAGGAAGGTCGTGATCGGCGGCAGGTCATCCTTCAGACCGTTGTCATCAGTCAGGCTGAGGCCGGTCGCATCCTCAAACGCCCCGAGCGAGCAGCCCGCAACATCGCCTCGATAGATGCGGCGGTAGAGTTGACGCAGGGCGTCGCGGGCATAGGGGGACTCCAGATTGTCCTCCGGCCGGAACAGACCCTGCCCGCCGGTCTGGCGCTGGCCGCGCGTTATCGCACCAAGCGTGTCGAGGCGACGCGCGATGGTCGAGAGGAACCGCTTTTCTGCCTTTACATCGGTCGCGACGGGCCGGAACAGCGGCGGCTGCGCCTGATTGGTGCGGTTGGTGCGCCCAAGGCCCTGGATGGCAGCGTCTGCCTTCCAGCCGGGTTCCAGAAGGTAATGAACCCGCAGGCGCTGGTTCCAGGCCCCAAGATCGGCGTGATAGCTGCGCCCCGTGCCACCCGCATCCGAGAAGATCAGGATGCGCTTCTGGTCATCCATGAAGGCGGCGGTTTCCGCGAGGTTGGCAGACCCCGCCCGGCTTTCGACGACGAGCCGCGCCAAATGACCCTCGCCCTTGCGCACGATGCGGCGCGAGCGGCCCGTCACTTCCGCCACCAGATCGGTGCCGAAGCGCTGGACGATCTGGTCCAGCGCGCCGGGCACAGGCGGCAGGCTTGCCAGATGCTCGATCAGCGCATCGCGGCGGCGCACCGCCTCGCGGCATTCCACCGGCTGGCCATCGCGCGTGACCGGGCGCGAGGACAGATTGCCCTCGCTGTCAGTGAAGGGCTCGTAGAGCTGCACCGGAAAGGAATGGGCGAGGTAGTCAAGGCAGGCCTCTCTTGGCGTAATGTCAACGCGCACATCGTTCCATTCGTCCGTAGGGATGTCCGACAGGCGGCGCTCCATCAGCGCCTCACCGGTTGAGACGATCTGGATGACGGCAGCATGGCCTGCTGCCAGATCAGCCTCGATGCTGGAAATGAGGCTGGGGGTCTTCATGGAGGTCAGGAGATGACCGAAGAAGCGCTGCTTGGCGGACTCGAAGGCCGAGCGTGCCGCGGATTTGGCCTGACGGTTTAGCGTGCCGCCGGATTCGCCAGTAATGTTGGCCGCTTCCAGCGCCGCGGACAGGTTCCGATGTATGACTCCGAAGGCGAGCGCATAGGCGTCATAGATGCCGCGCTGCTCTGGGCTGAGCGCATGAACCAGCATTTCGTATTCGACGCCGTCGTAGGAAAGCGACCGGGCGGTGTAGAGGCCAAGGGACCGCAGGTCGCGGGCGAGCACTTCCATGGCCGCCACGCCGCCCGCCTCAATGGCCTCGACGAATTCCGCGCGGGTGGCGAACGGGAAATCTTCCCCACCCCAGAGCCCGAGGCGCTGCGCATAGGCGAGGTTGTGCACCGAGGTTGCGCCGGTGGCCGAAACATAGACCACGCGGGCATTGGGCAACCTGTGCTGCAGCCGCAGACCCGCCCTGCCCTGCTGCGAGGCCGTGACATCGCCGCGCTCGCCCTTTGATCCGGCGGCGTTGGCCATGGCATGGCTTTCGTCAAACAAGATCACCCCGTCGAAATCAGCCCCCAGCCAGTCGACGATCTGATCGACGCGGGACTTTTTTGCGCCCCGCTCCTCGGAGCGCAGCGTGGCATAGGTGGTGAACAGAATGCCCTCGCTCAGCGGGATGTCGCGGCCTTGTGCAAAACGCGACAGCGGCGTGACCAGCAGCCGCTCCTGGCCAAGGGCAGACCAGTCGCGCTGAGCGTCCTCGAGAAGCTTGTCACTCTTCGAGATCCAGAGCGCCTTGCGCCGACCCTGAGCCCAGTTGTCGAGCACAATCCCGGCCGACTGGCGGCCCTTGCCCGCCCCGGTGCCGTCGCCAAGGAAGAAGCCGCGGCGGAAACGGACGGCGTCAGCGGCATCGTCCGGCGCGGCCGAGACCATGTCGCCGGTCTCATCGACGGTCCAAGACCCCGCGAGATAAGCGCCATGCGCCTCGCCCGCGTAGATCACAGTCTCAAGCTGCGCGTCGGACAGAAGGCCATCGCGCAGGATGGCGGCTGGAAGCTTGGGCCGGTAGCTGGGTTTTGGGGGCGCGACCGAAGCCATGGCCGCAGATTGCACAAGCTTGGTCGGGTGCGGTTCCGCTCCGGGAATGTCGATCGCCTGCAGACGGAAGGTCTCATAAATAGCATCCGACAGGCGCGCGCTGGCCCCGTCCTCGGTTGCTTCGCGCAGGGTATAGGCGAGGTCTGCGGCCTCGATCTGCACCGCGGTGTTGGTGGGGGCTGTTGCAGGCGTGGCGCGCGACGAGCTGATGCCTGTGCGCGTGGTGCGGGCAGGATTTCCCGGGAAGGGGGAAGTGGGGCCCTGCCCGGCTGGTGCGACCTGCGCCAGTTCGAGGCGCGGGGGGACAAGGGTAGTGATCAGCGACAGCAGGCTGGCGACATCAGGCGATATCGGGCGCGCCAGATCGGCTGTGATGCCGCCCGCCTCGCCACCGCGGCATTTGTCGAAGACCGAAATCCGCGTCTCGAAGCTGGTGCCGTGCTTGGCGAAGGCGGCACCGGCTACGGCACCTGTAAAGACCAGATGCGCGGTCTCGGTCAGGCGGGCGAAGGTTTCCGCCCAGGCAGGGGCGTCGGGCGCGAAGCCCGCACCGGTGATGGCGACCAACCGTCCGCCGGGGGCCAGACGCGCCAGCGCCGAGCGCAGATGCCGCGATGTCGCCTCGGTGGTGCGGGCGTCGACATTGGCCACCGCCGAGAACGGCGGGTTCATCAGGATCACGCTCGGGCGCAACCCTGCGTCCAGATGATCGTCGATCTGGGCTGCGTCAAAGCCCGTGACAGGCCGGCCCGGAAACAAGCGACGGAGGAGATCGGCGCGGGTGTCGGCCAACTCGTTCAGCGCGAGGCTGCCGCCCGCGATTTCCGCGAGGACCGCCAGAAGGCCCGTCCCAGCCGATGGCTCCAGCACCAGATCGCGCGCGGTGATCTGTGCTGCAGCCATTGCGGCCAGCCCCATAGGCAGCGGCGTCGAGAACTGCTGGAACCGCTCCATCTCTTCAGACCGCCGCGTATGGGTCGGCAAAAGGCCGGACACCTTGGCAAGGATCGGCAGCAGCGCTGCGGGCGAGCCCGCCCGCGCCAACAGCGCGCGGCCAAACTTCCGCAGGAACAAGACCAGCGCTGCCTCGCCTGCTTCATAGGCCAGCTTCCAGTCCCATGCGCCGGTCGCATCAGAGCCGCCAAAGGCGCGCTCCATCTCAAGGCGCAGGCGCAGCGCGTCGATCTGGAAACCCTGCGCCAAATCAGTCTGCAGCGCTTTGGCCACGCTCAAGATCGCAGCGGCCGTATCGAGGGACGGGATAGGGGCGACAGGCGCAAGGGCGCGCTCGGTCGCAAAGGGGGCGAGATGGGTCATCGGGAAACTCCGGAATGAGGGACAGGATCAGGCCCGGACACCCTCTTTCGGGCACCCTCAGGCCTGACCTTCCCCGGCCATCCTCTTCCTCTCAAACCCCATGATTTCCGCAGGCGGCTTGCTTTTGTTCCTATTATGTTCTATTTTACGAGCCACGCTAAGAAGGGAGATCCCCGATGGAAAGCACCACTTACGCCCTGCCCGCGACGCCCAAGCAGATCGCCTACGCCCGCGCGCTGGCCCTGCGCAACCAGACGCTTTTGCCGTGGAAGGTTCAGCAAGATCGGCGCTCCTTGAGCGCCTGGATCGACGCGCAGGCCAAGCTGAAGCCGGGCACGCAGGACAGCCGCCCGACATCAAAGCAGGTCGCCTTCGCCGAGCGTCTCGCCCGGATCAAACGCCGCGCCGTGCCGGATGAGTGTTTCCGCGACAAGGGGCTGATGTCGAAGTGGATCGACGGGAATAGGTGAGGACGGCACCGGCTGACTCCGGCCTTCCGGAGCTTCTGCCATACCGCGGCTTGGCAAACCGAGCGTAGTTGCCAACCTACAGGTTGGCAGGGGCACTTTGGGACATCAGCCTCGGTCAAGCTCCTGTCCGAAGGACCAAGACCTGGGCCCGGCGGGACGCCGGGAGGTGCCCACATCTGCCTTCGGCAACCACCGCAAGTCGTAGTCGTCTCTCGACCCAGCGTCTTCAGATCTTCCTCCACTTGGGGCTAGCCCCTCAGTTCTTTGGAAATGGTGATTTTGGAGCGTCCATAACGCTGGAAAAGCAACCTCATCGAAGAAAACTATAGTGGTCTCTTGGGGCAGAGACGTCGCCTTCCTCAGCGAGTCTATAGGAAGCCCAGAAGACCGGCGGACTCAGTCCAAAGCCTCAAAGAACAACTGATGGTCACACGGCTTCAAGTGCGTGACGTCCAGCCTGTTGCCGTTTGCCGGTTTCATGTCTTCGGACCTCCAAGGGCGCTTGCGCTGTAACTCGTCAGCCGACAACCGTAACCGAGTAGTGCGGTGTCCCATTCCAAACAAGATCCCAGGATGCGCCCGGCCGGACGTTCTGGATCGCGTGCGGCTCGAAGCAGACGAGGCAATTCCCACCCGGCCCAGGTGCCCGGACCGAGGGATAGATCAGGCCACGCGATCCAGCCCGGCGCAGATGCTGGGCGAGGCTTTGGCCCTCAGGATATCCGACAGCCGGATCGGGATGCAGCGCCGGATGGCCCGGTTCATCGGTCAGATCATCGAAAATCCCGATGAAATCCGCCAGCAGTTCAACATAGCGAGCGCTGTCATGGAAGCTGCCGGTAAAGCCGAGTTCACGGGTGCGGTGCCAGGCCACTTCGCTGACAGAAACCATCACCTCCCACGCGCAGTACCAGGCGCCACGATCTTCGGTGTTGAAGCGGTTCCCGTCGGCGCGGGTATAGGTGAAGGCGGCGTTGACATGACTGTCGCCGTAAATGCGCAGATCGCGGCTGCGCCGCTGCCAGGCCAGCTCGCGCGGGTCCAGATGCGGGTTGCGGCCACGTTCCGCCAGAAGACGGCCGCTGGTCAGGCCCTCGATCTCTGCGAGGACCTCCATCTCGTCATCGGTATCGACGAGACCGCGCAGGGATGGCGGCTTGTGGTAAGTGGCGGGCAGGAGACGAACGAGACCACGATCAGAAATCTCGGTCTGCTTCATGCCCCACCGCGCAATGCATCAAGATAGGTCCGAACCGCGAGAATTTGCGGCAAGCCCCCGTCGATGGCGGTATCAACCGGACGGCTACCCCCGAACAGCGGCCCTGTGTTCGGTCGGGTGAACCAGCTTCGCGCGAGCGGCTCGGAGAAGTAGAGTTCGAGCGACTTGTAGATGCCGATCACCGCACTGAGTCGCAGGAGTTGATCCTTGGTCAGTTCTCCCGCAAAGTCCGGCTTCTTGGCGCGCTTCCACGTGCTCACCGTCATATCGGCAAGGCCAGCCGCTTCGTTCAGGTTAAGGCCCCAAGCATCGACCACGCGCGCGTAAGCCTTCAACGCGACGGCGTTGATCTGTGCGGGTTCCCGGATTTTCTCAGCAATGTACATGGCGTCCTCCATTGGGCTGAATATAGATCATATGGCCTCATTGTAAAGATCAAATGAACTGCCCGCGCTCTCACCCGAACCGGCGCCCTTCTTCGGTGAAGGTGTACTCGTTGACGATGATCCCCTCCTCTATGGCCTCGTCCGAGGTCAGGTGGTCGTATTCAGCCTGAAGCTGGCGGTAGAGCCAGCGGGCCAGGTCACGCAGCGCCTCGGTCACGATCTCCTCGGCGTCTTCAGTCGGCTGCTGCCAGATCGGGCTGTCCCGCGTGACGTCCACGGACATGGTGTATTCGTGGTAGTAGCGGCCGCGGTGGCTGACCTCGGCAGCGAGCTGGTAGAAGTTGCGCCGCTGGATGGCCTGCAGGCGGTCACCAATGCCATGCAGCGTCGCATCCTGGGGCGCATAGTCCCGGATGCGCGCGGCAGCGCCCTTGGTGTGGCTGAGATAACCCTCGAAGCAAGCCCCATCCCCTTGGCTCCAGAATCCGGAGAACCAGATGCAGGGCTTGGCCCGCGTCCCTCCGCCCATCAGGCGGACGGGGGTGGTTTTGAGCCGGACGCCGAGAATCTCGCAGACCCTCTCGAAATCCTCGTAGACCGCGTCCCACCAATCATCATGGGGCCCAAGCTCACGATACCAGCTGCGCGCCTTTTCCTTGGCTGCATCCGAAAGCTCGGGGAACTGGTAGACTGTTTTGCAGATCACCTCAGGCATCGACGTCCTCACCGATCAGCGCGGCGGCCAGCCATTCATGCGTGCTGGTCCAGCCGATGGACTTGCGGGCACCAAGATCAATGACATGCGCGCCGCCGCCGAAGGCGTCGAGGCGCGGACGGGAACAGGTCAGACCATACTGGAACCCCCAGAGGCCGGTGAGGTCGAGGTCTTCTGCCAGGCGCAGCACGAAGCGGATAACCGCCTCGACATCGCCGTGCTCGTCGTCATGGATCCAGAGGGTGCTGCCTTCGGGCGCGCCCTGGTGCGCAAGAGTGAAGCCCGAGACCTCCGGGTCATCGGCGTCCTGATCCGCGGCGCGCAAGTCATGAAACAGCGCGAGTGCGCGGGCGGCCTTTTCGGGGCTGCCGACGTCGATCAGGCATGAGAAATGGGTGAAGTAATCCGCCATGGGGACCTCCTGAGATTGAGAAACCCGGGCTTTGGGGCCGGGCGCTGGATTGGGATGAAGGGTTGGTTGGAAGCGATCAGCCGGTCGGATTGTCACCCGCCGCCTGTCGCGCGGCATGCGCGCAGAGCATCTGCCGGTAGAAGCGCTTGCGCGCCGTCCGGAAGCTGTGCACGGCGCGCGTATCGGGGTGCAGCGCCCGGACCGCCGCGCGCAGAACTGTCTGGGGCGATGCCGTCGGCGGCAGACCGAGGCGCAAGTATGCGGGATCAGTCATGTCAGCTGACCTCGACCACGGGCGCGGCGAGATGCGGATCGACCAGTGCCTCGATCCGCTCGGCCCGGCCCATCCATGGCTCGGGTCGGATGGCCTTCACCCAGTCAGCAAAGCTCGGGATGAAGCCGAGGTCTTCCTTCACATGCTGTTCGCCGACCCAGCGGGTCGGGATGACACGTCCGGTCGAGAGCGTGAGGGTCGGGCCGAAAATCCTCTCGGCCATGAAGATGCCCTCGGCATGGTGGCGCAGCGCCCGGTGCCGGAAGTCAGCAGTGATCTCCTTGCTCTGGTCGATTATCTGGACACTTGCGATTTCACCTCCAAGGCTGAAGTTTTCACCTTTTTCCGAGGGCAGATTATGCAAGTCACCAGAGCTCGAGAGGGGACTGTCCCTCGCTATTTTGTCCGCGATGATGCAGGCAGAACAGCACAGCCACATTCGATTTCCAGATCATCCCCTCGCCTTTGCGTCCGAAGAGCGCGCCCGACCACCGAAACGTGTTTTCTTTGGCTTTGCCCTCGCGGCTTCTGCGTATCCCTGTAGCGCGCCTGTGTAGGTCTGCACCGCAGTCTCGAATTCCTTGTCGCCCATGGAGATCGCCGCGGGTGCTGCGGGTTCTGGTTGCTCAAGGGTGATTTTCTTCGGCCTGTTCGAGACTGGCGCTGCAGCAGGAGGATAGGGCAAGGCATGCCCCTGCCGTGCTTTGTCGATCTCCTCAAAATGCCGGTCCGCATAGTAACGGATGTGATCCGCCTTGATGGGATATTGCCCCTCGGGCAGGACAAGGACCTTGTCGAGCGGGAAACGCAATAATTCAGCGGGCGATACCAACGCCCGTTCTTCCGAGCGACGGCTGATATTTGCGCTCTCCGAGAGCTTGCGCACGGTTGCCTGTGATCTGGTCTTGCCCACGATCGTGCGCTTGCCGAGGGCTGCGGACAGCACGTCTGCGGTGCGATCATCCTGCGGGGTCATGTAGATTTGCACACCAGCACCGGCCTGCAGCGCGCGGCGGTCGGTTTCGCCGTAGATGCCCTCAAGGCCGGGAATCGACTGCGAGATGATAAAGAGCCGCCCGCCATAGGAGCGGATCGTCTTGATGCTCTGCAAGACCAGGGGTTGTTTGCCCAGTTGGTCGAATTCATCCATCAGAAACATGACGGGATGTGGCTCGTCCGGTCCGGGATGCGCGCGCTGCAGACATGCGATGGCATCGGCGAACAGGAGCCGGATCAGGGGGGCCAGTGTTTTCAGGTGCTCCGGCTGCACGACAATATAGAGCGACTGTGGCTCTCGTCGGAACGTCCCGAAGTCGAAATCGCTTGCCTGTGTCGCTCGGTCCACCGCCGGATCGAGCCAAAGCTCCAATCCGGCCCCGCGGATCACACTGACATAGGAATCGAGAATCTTGTCCACTTCGTCGGCCATGCTCAGGAAAATCTCTGCCACCACCGGGTTTGCGGTCTGCATCGCGGCCCGTTTGTAGAATTCCTTTTTATTGCCGCCGCCAGTCATGATCCGCAGCGCCTCACCGATCGTCGGCTTTCCGGTCTCGATGGCATAGAGGCAAGACGCCACGAACAGGCTGCGTCCGGCCTGGAAAAAGCTCTGCGCGTTCACGCTTTCGACGATGAGGAACAAGTCCGCCATGGTGTTGACGGCGGTGTATTGCTGCTCGGGGCTGGGCAGATCGGCAATGCGCTGGAGAGGATTGAACCGGTGCGTGCGGGTCAGGACAGGCCCGTTCTTGCCCTCGGGCTGAACGTAGTCATAGGGCGAAAAGTACCAGACCTGATTGTTCAGCGCCTTTTGGCGGTGGATGGATGTCTTCTCGAAATTCTCGCCCTTAACGTCGAGGATCACGGCACTGCCCTGGAAGTGTAAAAGGTTCGGTAAAACGAAGCCTACCCCTTTGCCCCGGCCCGTTGGCGCGATCATCATTGCGTGTGGAAAGCGATCTGGCGTGGCAGACACGAAGGGCGCGCGGGACGCAGGTGACCCGAGCTTGCCGAACAGAAAGCCGTTCTGGGAAAGAGAAGCCGACATACGGTTGCGGCGGAGCTCGGGACGCGACTGGAAATGCGCATCATCATAATCGGTGAGCGACCCGCGATGAACGGATGTCGCTCCTGTCGCCGCCAGAAGCAGGGCAGGAAGTGCCGTGATGAGCCACGCAGTATGTTCCACCGCAGGGTTCGCCTTGATCCGTGGATCAGACAGATTGAGCAGCCAAAGTTCGAAAATATCGAACCCACCCAGGTCTTCGCCAAATCGCGCCATCAGATAGAGCGTGGCGATCGCGGCACCGATCCAGGTGCCAACACCGAGACCGAGCAGGATGGCGATCGGATACCGCCAACGGCTTTCCATTGCATGCAGCATGTTTTGAATCCTCTAGAGGCCGTAATCGCCACTGGTATCGTCCCGGTCGCGCCCCCGCTCCTCGGCGCGCTCGAAAGCCTCGATCCGGGTCCGATAGGTGGCGGCGGGTTCGCTGTCGCGGCCGGCAATGTCATCACCCGCATCCACCGCGGCGATGGCCTTTAGCTCCGAGAACACGGCTTGTCGCAGACCAGGGTCTTCGATGCGGTCCATGAGCGGATCGATCCGGCCCGCTGCCAGCTGATCCATATCCCCGTCGCGCAGGTCTTGCCGCACGTCGGAGATCAGCTTGTCCAGCGTGACGATGTCGGCAAGGCGGCTGCCTTGCCCCGCGTCGAGAATGTCCTGACGCGCCAGATCCGCCAAAAGATCACGATCCATGTGCAGCCCCGCAAAAACATCACGCGCGCGCGCCTGCAGGTCGCGTTCGAGCCCAAGCCAGTCCGAGCGCTCCTGAGCGTCCACTGGGCGTGACGCTTCGAGTTGCGCCTCGCTGCGATGGGGTGCGGTGAAACGGGCAGCAACTTCTTCGATGCTGCTTCCCGCCTCCTCAAGCCGGGTCTCCATCGGTGCCAGAACGCGCGACAATTCCGCTCGGAAACTCTCAAGCGCAGCAGCGGCCTCAGCTGCGAGCGGATTGCCCTCCTCGCCTGCGCGTGCGGCCAGGCCCGCAATCCCCTGCACACTGTAGGGATCGCGCTCCGGCGACACCGGTGAAGAATGATCCGCAAGAAAGTCGCGGCCCAGAAGCGTGCCCATCTCGCGGGCCTGCCCGGCAAAGAGCTGTTCCAGTCCGACCTTTTCGGCACCGGGTGCCATGTCCTGAATGGCGCTCCAGGCGGTGTCGGCTTCCGCCCGCAATGTTTCGCGGGCGGCGATCAGACGACCGATCACATCCGCCCCGGCCACGGGGATATCAGCCCCTTCGGCAAACCCTTCTTTCACCGGCAGTCCTTTCATCAAGTTGTTGGCGGCAAGCTCTGCGCCTTGCGCGATGCGCCCCATCCATCCGTCCGGAGGGGCGGCAATTTCCAGACTCAACCCGGCAAGCTGCGCCAGTTGCCGATACTCTTCGGCATGTCTGTGTATTTCAACCTCTCGCAGGGCGCGTGTTGCAGGATCCAGCGGCGCGACCACCGGCTCCCGCCCCTCCTTGCGGGCCGCCTGCAAATCCGTGTCGCGCGGGGCGTTTCCCATGATGCCGCGCGACAGACGGGACGAGGCGTTCAGCACCAGCCCGTGCTCGCCCGCGATCTGAGCATGCAACTCGCGCATCATGTCATAGCTGATCTCGGAATGGCGGCTGATCGAGAGGAACTTGCCATCCTCCATCCCGACTTTATCGACAAGAACATGGGCATGCACATGATCTGTGTTGCAATGAAGAGCCGCCACATACCGATATCGATCCCGGTAATCCCCACCGAAGACCTCCTGCGCCCACTCACGCGAGATGGCTTCCGCCAGTTCCGCCTCGGTTCCTTTGGGAAAGGACAGGATAATGTGATCGGTATGGCCTCGTTTCGGCGCGCCGGACCAGGATGCGCTCCAATCGGCAATGACACTTTCCATGCCACGCTCGCCAAAGACACGATCGACGCCGATCTGGTTCGACCAGGCTGCGACCTGCGCCTCGTCGCGCAGGATGTATTTCATCTGTCGGCGTAACTCTTTGGGCGAATGACACCCGCCCGTGCCGACCCGCTTCACCACGCTTTGCGGCACGCGCAGCGCGTTCCAGGACAATACCGCAACTGCCCCGCCGGACGTGCCACGCCGACGGCCCGGCGATACGCGCGCCTCGCCCGCCATGGCTGCAGAACGCCGTCCCACATGAGGCAGTATCTCGCCCAATACCGCCTGCTGGAGGGTGCGTGTTTCAGCCATCGCGCTGCCCCTCCCCAACGTCCCGAAGATCGGACACCCGGACGAAGGACCCGCGCAGCGAGGCCGCGCGCAAAGCCTGCACAGCCCGGGCAACCTCTTCAGCCCGGTCCGCAAGCCGACCGACCAGTGCCGCGTCGCGCGCGTTCCACCGCAGCTTGCCCGCATGGGCAAGCTTCAGCATCTGCACAAGATTGCGCGCCAAGGCATTGAGCTGATTGGCCGACGCCTTGAGCGCCGTGACCTCGTCCCGGCGAAACGCGACAATGCCGGATGACAGACGGATCATGTGCCGGAGCAGACCCGACGTGGTCATGCCCGTCTCGGCCACAAGCGCCTCGAATGCTTCGGCCTCACGGGCGGACACCCGAACCTGCAGCACGCGGCCCCTGGTGGTTCGATCCGTCACCATACCGCGCGCCCGCACCCGGGCGGCAGTGGGCCGTGAGCAGCCAACACGCCGTGCGATCTCGTCGTCGCCAAGCCCTTGAGCGGCAAGCCGGAGAACTTCTTGTCGGGCAGTGGTGGAGAGACGTTTGGACATGGGCGGCAAGATTTACCATTAGATAGTTCTTGTAAACACAAAAACTCTAATGAGTCGTCGTACAAGTTTTGTCATACATAATACCGTTCCTGTCAACGTCCCTTCGGTCCGTTGTCGCACCTTCGGTGATCAGCACGCAGGGCCTTGGCCATGCGTGCTGCACCCCCCCCCGCGACAACGAACAGACCGAAGGGACACCGCCTCCCCCGCGCCGCGATCCGGGCCCTCGCCCGGATCCTGAACAGGCGCGGGAATGATGTCGGCGCAGCCGACACAACATCCCTTCATTGGCGTTGACTGCTGCAAGGGGATTTTCCCCGGGAAGAGAAGAAGACCTTGCAGGATTGGAACGCCCGCGCCGCACCATGCGAATTCGGCCCGTGCCGACGCGGATGGTCGAGGATCATTCGCCAGACACCAAAAGGCCCGTGTGCCCGAACACCTCGAAGGTTCAGGGCATCGTTGGAGCAGTGATGCAATGGCGCGATGGCACAAGCGATGCATGCCGCAACGGCTGTCTGCATGAGTGAGCGATTGACCTAACGCATACAAAGACGATTGCAGCAACAGCAGATCGTCGCAACCGTGGTCCGTCTTTCTGACCCAAGGGGTGACCGCCTGTATCGCGCAAGGTCTGGACGCCAGACCGAAGCATCGCCATAACGGCACAAAATATATGTTATAGGGCCAATGAATGCTTGTTGTGACAGCGATCTCCACCAAAGGCGGATCAGGAAAGACAACGCTCATACAGATGCTTGCGTCCGCCATGCTGGCGCGCGGTCGCCGTGTGCACGTCATGGATGCGGATGCAGACAAGCAAATCCTCGAATGGGAATCAAAAAGCGCGCGCGCCGACTTCGGTGATCTGCCACATCTTCCATGGCCCGCGGGCTTGACCGTGGCCGATGCCCCCGAGACCGTTGAAGGCCTTTACCACGCGCTGGACGGTTTTGAGGCCGAAGGCGTGGACCTCGTCCTGATCGACACCCGCCCCGGCGAGCACCCCGACACCGAAACCTTGGCGCTGGCGTGCGACATGATCCTGGTGCCAGCCGTGCCGGTACAATCGGATTTCGTGGCGGCCCTGAAAACCCTGACCTGGGTGATCCGCATGATCGAGACCCTCGGGCCGGACGACCCCGCCCCGCTGTTTTCTGCGGTATTGATGAACGCGGACAAACGCGCGATCGATTTCGTGACCGCAGGCGATGACGTTGAGCGTGACGCGGCAAGACGTAAGGTTCACCGGCAGGACCTCGAGGTCTTCGAGGTGATTTCCACCCTGCCGCTTCTTCCAACGCCGGTGCCCCATCTCACTGCGATCCAGCGCATGCCGCTGACCGGACCGCTCGGATACGTGCGGGATATTTATGAACAGGACCTTCGTTATCGGTTGCAGGCGGGGCATCTTTCCTCAGCCCTCGCCCTCTGCGGCGACGTCCTTGCAGACATTGAGGCCATGGTGGACGCCACAAATGGCTAGAAAGATTCCAAACCGGTTCGGGACCGCTGTCTCGAACGAAGACAGGCTGGCACGGTCGCGACAGTTCGCCACGAGCGCCACGAAATATGCATCGCTTGATCAGAGTGCAGCGGCTGAAGCCACGACAGAAGACCAAACGGCAACCTCAGCGGACGAGAAAGAACCCCGAGAAGGGGAAAACGCAGCCTCGGCTGAAACGGCCCACATCAACTCGGAAGTATCCACCCAGCCGTTGGTCGATGATGCTTGCCGCGACAAAGACGCCCTGCCTCGAACTTTCTATGTGCGCATCGGGGCTGACGATCAGGCTCGCATTGATACGCTGGCAGAACGTTCTGGCCTTGACCCGGATTACGTTCGGCGTGCCTTGATCAAAGCGGTTCGAGCCCGCATGCAAAACCTGCGTGACACCGCGACCTGGCATGAGGTTGCTTCCGCTGCACGACCGCGCCTGGCCGAGCCAAAAGGCACGGGTGCCCCCTTCCTGAAATCGATGATCAGGCTCGACTCCGCCCATGTGGCAGCGCTGCAGACAAGCATTGATGACCCGCTCAACGTCTATGGGGTCACGCAACTGTTGTCCGCCTTCGGCAAGGCGCTGCTGAGATCCGAGATCGCCGGGCTCGCTCAAAAGATCAGCGGCATCGAAGCCCGGGCAGCGCGTCCTGATCCAACGTAAAGGCATCGCGCGCAGTCACGACAGCGATTTTACCGCCCGCCTCGATCATGTCGATGAGCTGTGCCCACTCTGCAGGATCGGCATCGCGTTGCATTGCAATTCCGTCCCGCACAGCGAAGGAGGCCTGCTCGCCGGTTGCCGCGAGAAACACAACCCGATGGGGTGTTTTATCTTCACCGACGCGCGATAAAAAATACGCATGGCTCTCGTTTGGGTTGTGGACACGGTCGGGATCGCAAACTAAGAGCAAAGTCCCGTCGCTTGAAGTCGCGGCATAGGTCTCCAGACCTCGCGACAAGCCGATCTCCCAATCGGCAGAGACAACCGGTGAAGCCGCGCCCAGAAAGAGCGCAATATGTAGAGGCCTGTAAAGCAAGTTTGTAAGCTCCGTTTTGTGTTGGCCACGCATATATAGGTACCGGCATATACCTGCCACCTGATACCTGCGGCCCCGACCAAATGGAGGTCAGGAGGTAAGTATGAAGAATTATGCGGGGCATCCCGTCGAAGTTATTTGGGCAACCGTGAACGGTGAAGAGGTCGAGGTTGGCGTCGTGTTCCAGTGGATCTGCGGCATGCGCCGTACCAGATGGTCCGACGACTTCGATCAGGTGGAAAGCGCAAACCTGAGATACGTGCCCTATGAGGACGCAGGATAGACCGCCTCCAGCCCTAAAATGCTCGCAAGCGATCGGAGCGGGACAAACCTCGTTGCAAAGGCGACAGGTTTTCACGCTACCTGCCTGCAAAAGGGATGCAGACCCGTGAGGGCTGAAAGCAGATCGTGGTGGCCACCAGTTGCCAAACGTCTCGGTATGGCTCAGGATGAGACCTGCCAAGTCGTATTGGCACAGGAAGACAGCGGGATCAGAATTCAGGGCAAAGCCTCAACAGCCCGGCCCCGCTTGCGGGGTTTGCCAATGACGTGAGGAGGTCGTTGAGTCCGATGCTCTCGCGTCAAATACTGAAAGAACATTCGGCTGGTGTTCGCTACTCTGCTGACGGCTACGCCGGACGAAACATGAATCGGGCCGTGGTCACGTAGGGCGGGGAGCGGTCATTCCCCTAAAACGCATGAGAGCTCTTTTGCATCACAAGGCGTGGCATTCTGGAAGACGGCGCGACCAAAGACTAAGCGCCAAAAGGCATTCGGCGCTGCGCCTCGAAGCGGATGCGGGGCCCACCACTCAACCTTCGACTTCGACCGCTCCCTTTGAGTGCGCGAAGCGAATAGCCCAACATGTGAGGATCGGCATGGGCCCTTGCGGTTGAGCACGGCTACAAACCCACAGGACAAGCATGTATACAGGCGCCAGCGCAGCAATTCCTGCGATGGAGGCAACAACACCATGAAACTTAGACGCATTGAAGTCTTCAATTTTCGCAAATTGCGGCGCGCCCGTCTGGATATGTCGGACAAGCAGACTCTGCTCGTCGGGGCCAACAACAGCGGCAAGACATCGGCCATGAAGGCGCTGCGCAAATTCCTTAAGGATCGCGGCGGTATCGACACGCGTGATGTAACAGCCTCAAACTGGGCCGCAATTGAACAGATCGCGGGAGCCTGGACACAGGAGGTCGAGGTGGATCTCAGCCCGCTCCTGGCCCAGCTTCCGTTCATTGACGTCTGGCTCCATGCTGACACGTCAGAACTGCACCATGTCGCGCACCTAATCCCAACACTGACCTGGACTGGTGGCTTGCTGGGCGTGCGCCTACGCTTGGAGCCAAAGAAGGGGGCGGACATCAAGGCGCAGTACCTGGCCGCACGAGATGCCGCTCAGACGCTGCAACCCGGCGGCGCAACGGCCAAAGGGTTCGCGCTTTGGCCACGTGACTTTCGAGAATTTCTAGACAAGCGCCTGAGGGACCTATTCGAGCTTAACGCCCATATTCTGGATCCCATGAGCTTCACCACGACAGGGCCGGTTAAGCCGCAGGCCCTACCGGCCTTGTCGGAGGGGATCGGTTCGAACCCCTTTGCTGGACTCATCCACATTCGTGAGATCAACGCGCAACGCGGTTTCGCAGACGCAGGGGACAGTAATGGCGACGACGATGAACCGACGAACGCAACTAGCCGCAAGATTGCCAGCCAGATTCAGCCCTATTTCCGTAAACATATCGACCCCGAAAAGGACCCCACGCCGAACGACGTCAAAGCGCTCGAGGCAATCCATGATGCCGAAACCACCTTTAATGCCCGGCTCAAGGATGGTTTCGCTGATGCTATCAAGGAACTGGAAAGTCTCGGCTATCCCGGTGGGCTGAACAATCCGAAACTCTTCATAGCCACGCAGATCAAACCCGTTGACGGGCTCGATCACCCGGCTGCGGTGCAATACGATATCTCGGGCGACACATCTGGGGTGAAGTTGCCTGAAAGCTACAACGGCCTCGGCTTCCAGAACCTCATCTCCATGGTGTTTCAGCTAATGCGTTTCCGGGATGACTGGATGCAAGTAGGCAAGTTCAAATCGCAGTTAGTGACCCCAGACGACAAGGGTATCGAACCTCTGCAACTGGTGCTAATCGAGGAACCGGAGGCGCATCTGCATGTTCAGGTACAGCAGGTCTTTATGGCTAGGGCTCACAAGGTGCTGCGCAACCATAAAGATCTGGAGCAGGAGGGCTCGGCCTTTACCACTCAGCTGGTCGTGAGCACCCATTCGGGCCATATTGCACACGCCGCCGCGTTTGAGGAGCTGCGTTACTTCAAGCGCGAGCTGCCAAGTCAAGGAGTTGTGCCCACGGCCAGTGTGGCGAATATGACTGGGCTCTTTGGTGCGGACAATGAAACCCATCGCTTCGTGACGCGCTATCTGCTGAGCACACATTTTGATCTATTCTTTGCCGACGCCATCATCGTAATCGAGGGTGCTGCGGAGCGGATTCTGCTGCCGCATCTGATCCAACATCACTACCCTGATTTGGCTGCAGCCTATCTATCCTTTTTAGAGCTGGGGGGCAGTCACGCGCATAGGTTGCGGCCTCTGATCGAGGCGCTGGAGGTGCCGACGCTGATCATCACCGATCTCGACGCGGTGGCAGAGGTCGACAAAGGCGGGAAGGTCGTTAAAGAATCGGTCCAGCCTTGCTGCGGGGCTGCTCAAACCACAGCCAACCACGTGCTAAAGACCTGGCTCCCCAAGCTGGCAGAGATTGATGAGCTGGTAGGCTCTCCGCCCACGGCTCTGTGTCACACGGCCCCTGACCGCCCCATCGCCGTCAGCTATCAAACCCCGCAAAAAGTGACACTTGGCTCGGTGTCCGCGAGCGTCACGCCCAGCACCTTCGAGGATGCTCTGGTCCTGAGTAACCCGAAAGCCGTGACGGACGCCGCAGGAACAGAGTTCTCCTGCCTCATGACCCGTGCCTTTGCCAAATCCATCGCTGAAGCTCAGGCCCCTGAAGACCTCGCCAAGGCGCTCTTTGAAAGGTTGGCAAAAAGACCGGAAAAGGCCGCCTTCGCACTGGATCTTCTGTACATCAAAGATATCAAAGTGTTGCGCGCGCCGCCCTATATCAACACCGGCCTTACCTGGCTCGCGGGCCAACTGAAGGGCGTGGAGGGCGCAGCGTGACAGACGTGACCGACGCCACCCGCGACGCGTGCGCTGACGCGACGATTCGCGCGTGCCTGTCCCTTGATCAGCCGCGCAGCTTCTTTCTCTTTGCCGGGGCGGGATCTGGAAAGACGCGATCTCTCAAGGAGGCACTTGAGGGATTGGACACACAGACCCTGACCACCTTGCGCAAACACAGCCGCAAGATCGCCGTCATCACCTATACTAACGCCGCCGCAGATGAGATCACACGCCGCGTCAAGGCCGATCCGGTGTTTCAGGTACAGACCATCCACAGCTTCGCTTGGTCGCTCATCGAGGGGCGCACGGCGGATATTCGGGGCTGGCTAGAGAGCAACCTGCGGACAGAAATTGCCGAGATCCAGGCAGCCCATGCGAAGGGCCGTGCGGGCACCGACGCCCATGACAAACGCGAGAGGAAGATGGCCTCCAAGACGAAGCGTCTGGAGCGCCTGGCTGAAATCCGCGCCTTCACCTATGCGCCCGAGGGGGACAATTTCGGCCGCGATGCGCTGCAACATACCGAAGTCATTGCGCTCGCCGCGCATTTCCTGACTGAAAGCGAGACGTTTCAGAACATCGTTCTGGCGCGCTACCCGTTCATCCTTATCGATGAGAGTCAGGACACGATGAAACCGCTGATGGAGGCGCTCTTGACCTTCGAGGCACGCCATCGCGGCCGCATCGCCCTAGGGCTGCTCGGGGACACGATGCAGCGCATTTATACCGATGGTTTGCGCGATCTTGACCAGCGAGTGGGGGATTTTTCGCAACCGGCCAAACAGATGAACCACCGCAGCCGCAAGCGGATCGTGGACCTGGCGAATTCGATCCGGCGCGACGATGATGGCCGCCAGCAGCGGGCGCGCGAAGACAAACCGGGTGGCACCGTGCGTGTCTTTCTTGCGCCAAGCGAGTGCACAGATCGCGCAGCCTTCGAGGCCTCCGCCCGTGCAGAAATGGCCCGCATCACCGGAGATTCCGCGTGGCAGAAAGCGGAGGCGATCAAGACCCTCACGATCGAGCGTCACATGGCCGCCGCACGGCTTGGTTTCAGTGAGTTGTTTGAGCCCCTGAGCAAACCCGACAAGCTCAAGGACGGGTTTCGCGACGGCACCTTACCCGCGATGCGGCTTTTCACCCACCGGGTCTTGCCTCTGGTGACGGCACAAAGGAATGGGGATGCCTTTGCCGCGATGGCAGTGCTGCGCGACGGCTCACCGCTGGTCGATAAGAGAGGTATCCGGGAGGGGGGCGGGGGTCAGGCCACTGGCCTCGACGCGGCGCGGGCGGGCGTTGCGGCGCTGATGACGCTATTTAAGGACGAACCGGATCCGAGTTGTGCCGACGTGTTGGCAGTCGTGGCCGAGCACCGGTTGTTCCCGATCCCTGACCAGCTTCGGGCCTGTTTGCCTGACAACAATCCGGTGGCCCAGGACATGGCCGATATCCTTGCTGAGCTTGATCCCTTGTTTGACGAGCTGGACATCACTACGCCCGAGGGCTCACCACCCACTGAAACCACCATCATTGAGGCCTGGACGCAGGCGCTTGAGGCCCCGTTTTCCCAGGTGGCGCGCTACCTCGCCTATGTCGAAGACCGCAGCCCCTATGGCACCCACCAGGGGGTCAAGGGGCTCGAATTTCCCCGGGTCATGGTGATCGCCGACGATGCACACACGCGCTTCAAAGGCCTTGCATCTTACGAGACGCTGTTTGGTGTGAAACCCTTAGGCCCAGCCGCCCAGAAAAAGGCGGACAACGGCGAGGAAACCACGATCGAGCGCACGCGCCGCTTGCTCTACGTCACCTGTACCCGCGCAGAAGAGAGCCTCGCGCTTGTGCTCTACTCCGAAACCCCCGACACCATCCGAAGGTTTCTGATCTCCAACGGGTGGATGGCCGAGGACGAGATCGTGATAGCTGCGACTGACGGGACCCATTAGGTAGCTGCGCTGACCTGTTCAGCAATGACCGCATTGGGCCGGACACGTCCTGTATTGTCTCTCGATAGCCAGATTCTCAGCCCGCCTTGCTTACCCTTGACGGTTGATCACTCTGCCTTTGTGAACTCCCGTTCCAAAACTGCCCGCGCGCGCTCAACGCCTTCAGGCGTCAGGGTCAGTGATTTTGCCTTGTTTTTCGGATTATCGATCAGACCTTTCTCAAAAAGCCGGTCGGTGATGTGCCAATCGATCCCCTTCCAGACCCGATCGCCGTCATGCAACGTCAGGCTGAGGATCGCGAGGGTTGCGTCATCGATCTTATCGGTGTCGAGTGTCATCATCCCCTCCTTGCCTCGCCTGGCTTAGCGCAGTGTCGCCGCACACACTTCACGCATATCCCCGCCGCTGCTTTACGCGCGCGAGCTTCATCAGCGCGGTCACGGCCTGGCCTTCATCGGCATGCGGCTCGACCATCATCTGGCCGCGATATCCGATGCGGCCCCATTCGCGCACAAGGCTTGCACCGCCGAACAGGTCGGGCTGGATGCTCATGCGGTAAAAGCGGCGCATGTTGCACGCAGGATCGATCCGCCGCATCTGCAGGTCGGTCGGGAAGATTTCCAATTGGCTGACGGTATCAAACATATCGTAATCCGGCGCGGGTCTTTGTGTCATGATATCAGGTGGAGCCGATTGCTTCCACCATGATGTCCCCTTGAAGGGAAAGGGGGCTCACGCCCCCTTCTCGAACTTCATGACCGGGATGCCCAGCTTCTTGGCCTTGTCTGCGAGGTTCTCCTGGATGCCATTGCCCGGGAAGACGAGGACACCCACTGGCAGCACGTCCAGCATGGCGTCGTTGCGCTTGAAGGGTGCGGCCTTGGCGTGCTTGGTCCAGTCAGGCTTGAAGGCCACCTGCGTCACGCCCCGGGATTCGGCCCATTTGGCAGCGATGAGCTCTGCGCCCTTGGGACTGCCACCATGCAGAAGGACCATGTCGGGATACTTGGTCCGGACCTGGTCGAGCTTGCCCCAGATCAGGCGGTGATCGTTGAAGTCGGTCCCGCCGGTGAGGGCAACCTTGGGACCTGCGGGCAGCATCACCTCGTTCTCCGCGCGGCGCTTGGCGGCCAGGAAGTCGCGGCTGTCGATCAGCGCTGCGGTCATGTGCTGGCGGTTCACCATCGATCCTGTGCGGGGGCGCCAGGTCGATCCCGTGTGATGGACAAACTCCGTGGCGGCGTGATCGCGCATCATGTCCATGCAGTTGCGCCGCTCAATGAGGGTGAGGCCTTCGGCCGTCAGGCGCTCGAGCTCGACGGATTTCACCTCGGAGCCGTCCTGCTCGCGCTGGAGGCGGCGCTGCGCCTGCTCGTTCTCGTCGAGCGACCGCTCGATCCGGGCCGTCGCGCGGTGGAAGAGGTTGACCTGGCCCCAGAGCACCTCTTCGAGGTCGGGTTCCATGCGGGTGTCTTCCAGGGTCGCGACGAGAGCATCGAAGATGTCGGCGACGGCGACCGCGAGGCGCTGCCCATCGGGCATCGGGCGCGGATCGGGCTCGTCAAAGGGGCGGTAGCCATAGAGCTGCAGCTCATCGAGCGCATGGGCGGTCTGGGATGCGGTGTGGGCGGGTTCATACGTGTCGTCGTGAGTGTGGATCGTCATCTGTTTCTTGCCTCCGGGCCTGTCTCGTCCGCGCGACAACCCGCGCGGCCTTCATGGGCAGCTCTGAGCCGTCATGGCGGACGCCCCTTCACCCCCTCTTCGGGGCCGGAACGCATGTGGAGGAGGACGGGGGGCGGCTGATTTGCTTCGCGATGCAAAGGCGGCTCTGCCGCCGGCGGAAATCAGTCGCCCCCCGTCCTTGAAGGGGCGGCCCCTTTGACGGCCGCCTGCCCATCTCTTGAAGGCCGTGCGGGTGACGGGTGGATGAGATTTACCCGGAAAGAGGCAAGGAGACGGTCCGGAGCCACGAAACGGATTCGTGACCCCTGCCCCGCTGTCCCTTGCTCACCCCCTGCGCGACGCTGCTCAGCCTGACAGGCGATGCCGATCCTCGGGCCCGATCTGAATGGCCAGATGCTCGTGCAGCGCGTCCGCGCCGTGCGCCCGGAGATCATCGTTGAAATCCCCGAGACGCGGCTCCAACACCCGAACGGCAATTCCGACCTCGGTTGCTCTGGCGCTCAACCTCTCTGCCGCGCCTCGCCCCGCCGGATCGCGGTCGATGGCGATGTAGAGGCGCTGCACCCCCTCCGGCAGCAGGACCGCCCCGAGGTGACCCGACGAGAGAGCCGCCCAGACGGGAAGGCCGGAGGCCGCCTCGGACAGGGACAGCATGGTCTCGATTCCTTCGCCGACCACGAGGATGTCTTCATGCGGGGTCAACCTGACAGCATTGCCCAACAGGTGACCCATGGCACGTCGCGGCGCTTTGAGCCCCGCCTTGCCCTGTCCGTCAGGTGCCAGCCAGGTGCGATGCACGCCCTGCAATGCCCCTGCCCCATCGGTGACCGCGGCGATCAACGCCGGTCTGGGGACGCTCCGGGTCTGGCCTTCATCCCGATGCCAGCACTTCGGGTGGAAGCGGAGCGCGCTCATCGTGCCGCCTTGGGTGATGCCCCGGGCGCGAAGGTAAGTGTCGGCAAGCGTGCCTGCGACTGGCATAGAGGCTGCAAAGAGCCGCGCCGCCGCGGCTCGTGTGCCACCGGGGGCTTTGGCCTTCTTCGGCACTGGCGTATTTGGGAGGATCGGCTGGGGACGGCCCAAATGCGCTCGGGCCTCGGCCAGAAGATCAGGAAAGCGCGAAATCCCGGTTCGCTCGCGGATGATGTCGAGAAGATCACCGTGCTCGCCCGTTGCGCCGTCCGTGAACTTACCAGCCGCACCCGGCCCTGAGGTAGGCCCGGTCAGGCGCACGAAGAGCGACCGGCCGGGGTTGTTCTGCAGGTCGCCCACGATCCAATAGGACCCTTCCCGCCGTCCGGCGGGAAGGTAATGGCGACAAACGCTTTCAGCACTCTCCGCGAGTGCACGGATCAAATCTTCTGTCTCAGAATACATAACTCAACATCCTCCGGGCACATGTAGTCCTGTCACAGGACAACGTGCAAGCAAACGATCCAGTATTGCGATACCGCCCGAGTCCGTCGGGCAGAACAGGCGCAGTTTCCAGGCGATGATCTCCGAGAAGAAGCCATCCGCCTTGAGCCGGTCCTTGGCGGCGCCCAAAAACCCGGAGAGTTCGATGCGGTTCACTCCCATGACGCGGGATCGGTGCAGCTCCATGCCCTCGGCCAGCCGCACCACGGTCTTGCCCTCTAGTACGAGGGCATGGACCTGCGCCGCCGTCAGCTTCGGCGCATCCGTCGCAAGCGTGGTCGCGACCCAGGCGGGCAAGACGCGGCGACCGATGATGCGCTGGCCGTCATCGGTCTGCAGCCGGTAGACGCGGGTTTCATCCTGGGGGAGCTGCTTCCAGATCGGCAGCAAGAGGCCCGCCACGATGTGCAGCGTGGTTTCCGAGAACTCCGGCACCTCGGCCAGTTCCCCGGTCCAGGCTGCGGCGAAGGCCGCGCGGTCGGCCTCCAGCCAATGGGTGTCCTCCATCATCTTAGCCGGGACCGTGCTGGATTCCGTTGGCCGGATCAGCCGCAGGCGGGGCTCGATGGTGCCGTCATCCAGCATCAGGCTGGTGGCTGGCACCTGAACCGCAGCACGGCCCGAGCGGCTGTTGACCAGCAAGCGTGCTTTGGGGTCGTCGAGCCAGTCGAGGGCATCGACGAGGGAAGTCGGCGTGTTGCGCCGTTTTTCCGCAATGGTGAGCAGTTGCGTTTCCGCGCCAGAGCCGGGATGGGTGTAGATGACGCGTGCATCCGTGACGCGGAAGCTCTCGGCGCGCAGCGTCTCGAGCCCGAGGTCATAGACCCCGGCGGCGATGGCGCCCTCGATCCGCTGGTCGAGCAATTCCTCGAAGGCCGAGAAGAGCACGGCCTGCATATGAATCGTCAGCGCCAGCAGGCGATTGAGGAAGGTCGTGATCGGCGGCAGGTCGTCCTTCAGCCCGTTGTCGTCGGTCAGGCTGAGACCGGTGGCATCCTCAAACGCCATCAGCGAGCAGCCCGCCACATCGCCGCGATAGATGCGCCGGTAGAGCTGTCGCAAGGCGTCGCGTGCGTAAGGGCTTTCGAGGTTGTCCTCGGGTCGGAACAGCCCCTGCCCCCCGGTTTGGCGCTGGCCACGCGTGATCGCCCCGAGTGTGTCGAGACGGCGCGCGATGGTGGACAGGAACCGCTTCTCCGCCTTAACATCCGTGGCCACAGGCCGGAAGAGCGGCGGCTGCGCCTGATTGGTCCGGTTGGTGCGGCCCAGGCCTTGGATGGCAGCATCCGCCTTCCAGCCGGGTTCCAGAAGGTAATGGACCCGAAGACGCTGGTTCTTGGCCCCAAGATCAGCGTGATAGCTGCGCCCGGTGCCGCCCGCATCCGAGAAGATCAGGATGCGCTTTTGGTCATCCATGAAGGCGGCGGTTTCCGCGAGGTTGGCCGATCCGGCTCGGCTTTCCACGACAAGACGCGCGGCAGGACCCTCGCCCTTGCGCACGATGCGGCGCGACCGGCCCGTGACCTCGGCGACGAGATCGGTGCCGAAGCGCTGGACGATCTGGTCGAGCGCGCCCGGGACGGGAGGAAGCGACGCCAGCTTTTCAATCAGCGCGTCGCGCCTGCGCGCGGCCTCGCGGCATTCCACCGGCTGGCCGTCGCGCACCACGGGACGGGACGACAGATTTCCCTCGCTGTCGGTGAAGGGCTCGTAGAGCTGCACCGGGAAGGAATGGGCAAGATAGTCAAGGCAGGCCTCTCTTGGCGTAATGTCAACGCGCACATCGTTCCACTCATCCGTGGGAATGTCCGACAGGCGGCGCTCCATCAGCGCCTCGCCGGTCGAGACGATCTGGATCACGGCCGCGTGGCCCACTGCCAGATCAGCGTCGATGCTGGCGATCAGGGTGGGGGTTTTCATGGAAGTGAGCAAATGGCCGAAAAAGCGCTGCTTGGCACTTTCGAAGGCTGACCGTGCAGCGGACTTGGCCTGCCGGTTCAGCGTGCCGGCATCCCCCGTGATGTTGGCGGCCTCCATCGCAGCGGCCAGGTTGTTGTGGATGATGGCGAAGGCCCCGGCATACGCATCGTAGATACCGCGCTGCTCAGGCGTGAGCGCATGCTCGAGCATCTCGTATTCGACGCCGTCATAGGAAAGAGATCGGGCGGTGTAGAGACCAAGGGAGCGCAGATCGCGTGCGAGGACCTCCATCGCGGCAACGCCACCGGCCTCGATCGCCTCGACGAATTCCGCCCGGGTGGCGAAGGGAGTGACGAGCGTTGCCGGCACGGCACAGAGCGTGCCAGTGGCACGATCTGAGTGAGGAACGCCCGGCGCGCAAGCGGAGGGCCCGACGCCACCCCAGAGGCCGAGGCGCTGCGCATAGGCGAGGTTATGGACCGAAGTTGCGCCCGTGGCAGAGACATAAACCACGCGGGCATTGGGGAGCTTGTGCTGCAGACGCAAGCCCGCCCTGCCCTGCTGCGACGCTTCGGTGTCACCGCGCTCGCCTTTCGATCCGGCGGCATTCGCCATGGCGTGGCTTTCGTCGAAGAGGATCACCCCGTCGAACTCCGCCCCGAGCCAGTCGACGATCTGGTCGACGCGGGACTTTTTTGCGCCCCGCTCTTCCGAGCGCAGTGTGGCGTAGGTGGTGAACAGAATGCCTTCGGTCAGCGGAATGTCCTTGCCTTGGGCAAAGCGCGACAGCGGCGTTACGAGCAGCCGCTCTTGCCCCAAGGCAGACCAATCGCGCTGCGCATCTTCCAGCAGCTTGTCGCTCTTCGAGATCCAGAGCGCCTTGCGCCGACCCTGAGCCCAGTTGTCGAGCACAATCCCGGCCGACTGGCGGCCCTTGCCCGCCCCGGTGCCGTCGCCAAGGAAGAAGCCACGGCGGAAGCGGATGGCGTCAGGGGCATCATCGGGCGCGGCCGAGACCATGTCGCCGGTCTCATCCACGCACCATGATCCGGCAAGATGCGCGCCATGCGCCTCGCCCGCGTAGATCACGGTCTCAAGCTGCGCGTCGGACAGAAGGCCATCGTGCAGGATGGCGGCTGGAAGCTTGGGCCGGTAGCTGGGTTTTGGGGGCGCGACCGAAGCCATGGCCGCAGATTGCACAAGCTTGGTCGGGTGCGGTTCCGCTCCGGGAATGTCGATCGCCTGCAGACGGAAGGTCTCATAAATAGCATCCGACAGGCGCGCGCTGGCCCCGTCCTCGGTTGCATTGCGCAGGGTATAGGCGAGGTCTGCGGCCTCGATCTGCACCGCGGTGTTGGTGGGGGCTGTTGCAGGCGTGGCGCGCGACGAGCTGATGCCTGTGCGCGCGGTGAGGGCGGAATTTCCCGGGAAGGGGGAAGTGGGGGCCTGCCCGGCTGATGCGATCTGCGCCAGCACGAGGCGCGGGGGAACATGGGTGTTGATCAGCGAGAGCAGGCTGGCGACATCCGGCGATATCGGGCGCGTCAGATTGGCTGTGACGCCGCCCTGCTCGCCGCCCCGGCATTTGTCGAAGACCGAGATCCGCGTCTCGAAGCTGGTGCCGTGCTTGGCGAAAGCAGCGCCCGACACAGCGCCGGTGAAGACCAGATGGGCACTCTCGGTCAGGCGGCCGAATGTCTCAGCCCACGCAGGCGCATGCGGCGCGAAACCGGCGCCGGTGATGGTGACCAGACGACCGCCGGGGGCTAGCCGGGCAAGCGCCGAGCGGAGGTGGCGCGCTGTCGCCTCGGTCGTCCGGCCATCGACATTCGCCACAACCGAAAACGGCGGGTTCATCAAGATGACGCTCGGGCGGACGCCCGCGTCGAGATGATCGTCGATCTGTGCTGCGTCGAATGTGGTGACGGGATGACCCGGAAAGAGAAGGCGCAGAAGGTCGGCGCGGGTGTCTGCCAACTCGTTCAGTGCAAGGCTGCCGCCGGCGATTTCCGCGAGGATCGCCAGAAGGCCGGTCCCGGCCGAAGGCTCGAGGACCAGGTCACGCGGGGTGATCTGCGCAGCAGTGAGCGCCGCGAGCCCCATGGGCAGCGGAGTCGAGAATTGCTGGAAGCGCTCCATCTCCTCCGAACGCCGGGTATGCGTGGGCAAGAGGTCCGCGACCTTGGAGAGGATCGGCAGCAGCGCCGCAGGCGAGCCGGCCCGGGCGAGCAGCGCGCGGCCGAACTTTCGCAGGAAGAGGACGAGCGCCACCTCGCCCGCTTCATAGGCCAGCTTCCAGTCCCAGGCGCCGGTCGCATCAGAGCCGCCAAAGGCGCGCTCCATCTCAACGCGCAGGCGCAGCGCGTCGATCTCGAAACCCTGCGCCAGATCAGGCTGCAGCGCCTCGGCCACGCTCAAGATCGCAGCGACCGTATCGGGGGACGGGATGGGGACGGCAGGCGCAAGCGCGCGCTCGGTCGCAAAAGGGGCGAGATGGGTCATCGGGAAACTCCGGAATGAGGAACAGGATCGGGCCCGGACACCCTCTTTCGGGCACCCTCAGGCCTGACCTTCCCCGGCCCTCCTCTCCCTCTCAAACCCCATGATTTCCGCAGGCGGCTTGCTTTTGTTCTTGTTATGTTCTATACTGAAAGCTGAGCTATGAAGGGAGATCCCGGATGGAAAGCACCACTTACGCCCTGCCCGCGACGCCCAAGCAGATCGCCTATGCGCGCGCGCTGGCCCTGCGCAACCAGACGCTTCTGCCGTGGGAGGTTCAGCAAGATCGGCGCTCCTTGAGCGCATGGATCGACGCACAAGCCAAGATGAACCCGGGTGCGCAGGACAGCCGCCCGACGTCAAAGCAGGTCGCCTTCGCCGAACGCCTCGCCCGGATCAAACGCCGTGCCGTGCCGGATGAGTGTTTCCGCGACAAGGGGCTGATGTCGAAGTGGATCGACGGGAACAAGTGAGAGTGATCAGCTGAAAGTCAGTGTAGGGCGCAAAGCCTTGCTCGTGGAAGCTTTGGCGTAAAAACCGACTTGTGCGCTGAGCTTTAGAAACAGCGAGTATTCAATGGGAACAGCTTAGGGCTCCGACAGTGTCACGTTCGAAAGCAGATACTCCTCAAGTCGTTCGACCACTCTCAGGCAATAATCTGCAAACCGCTTCACATCCTCACCAATCAGCATGACGGTCTCACCAGGTTCGTGATCTTCTGAGAAGCTCGCATAGTGTTCGTCTGCCACGCCGAGATTGTGGCCGAGAACGTGGCGCTTTTGAATGTTCAGACGCAGATTTTCGATTTCGAGATCGTTCAGGCTGTCAAATGGGTCGATCCCAATCTTGGCAAACACACTCCTACCACGGTCAACATTCTGGAAAGCATTGCCGATCGCTTTTTTGCCGATGAGTTTTTCGACCCTCTCGGGCAGATGCGTGCGAACCAAGTACGCATGAACCGTCTTCAGCGTCGCTTCAAAGGCGGTCAGAACATCTTCATGCGCGTTCCCCATTACGCGATAGGCAATCTCGCTTCTACCCTGTTCATCGAGGTCATCTGCCAGAGCAATCTGCTCCCCAACAATCTCAACCTCGCGACGAAAATGCATCGCTACGTTCGGTGCTCCGCAATCGGGACAGAACAAGGCGAGTGCGTAGACCCCGTAGGATCGACCGCATACTCCGCAATCTAGGCTGCGCAGCAAATCCTCTCGTATCGCAAGCGGTTCAACACGCCGCCGCGGCTTGTGCTCCATCTTCATGGAGATGAGGCCACCTTTTCCAAACTTGCGGTTGAAATCCTTGGCATATTCACCGAGCCAATCGCTCACATCATTTTCGACCAACCAGAGCGCGTGCTTTTTCACCGCCGCAATATCATCAGCGTGTGTGAATTCCTCATCATCAGCCATATGGCCGGAATACGGACAGACCGTTTGCCCCGGCCCCGGCTCGCGACGCATGCGAGACCTGTTAACATCTGAGATCGTACGCTCTTCTGGTGCCTCACCCACTAAGAAGAGACGCGGGGCAGCATCCTCCTTTGGGGAATAATGATACACCTTGCCCGAAGGACTCGTTGGCCTGGGCAGCGAAAGTTCCATTCGATCCTGCGTTCCGCCCGTCCGATACTTTTCAAGATTGCGAAGCCTCAAGTCCTTCATGTCCTGCCTCCATCAATCTTCTTTCACGGTCGTGCGAGGGTTACGCTTTGCAAACCCCTCAGTCACGAAACGTCCGGTTTTGGCGCTACGCGCCGACCCGGTCGCGCCGCCGCCTGTCTTTTCATAGACCGTCGTGTTGGGGCTGCGCTTTCCGTGCGCCGTGGTGACGTAGCGGCCTGTGATTGCGCTGCGGTAATGCCCGTTGCCGCCTGATTTCTTTGCCATGCCCTCGGCCTCCATATCGTGTGCCAGAATCGATAACTGACCCAACATATACCATAGACGCCGCTCGGAACAAAGGTGGAACGAACCTCTCACTGCCCGAGAAGCTTTTCGCATTAAACCCGTTCCCATCGGAAAGGCTCCCTCAAGTTTTGAAAGCGGCATTCGCCCTGAGCGCGATCTCACCACAGCGGTCCATCAAAACATCGAAGGGCTCTGGTGACGTGGCGAAGAGACCATCTTCGACCATCCGGCGGTAATCATCTGCGAGAACAATCAATGCCTCACCGCTTGGAACCAGTTGCAGATGTCCCGCTGTTGCTGCGCTGTAGTTAACTTTTGCGCCATCGGCGGTCTTTTCAGAGAAAAACATCGTCTTATGGCGAGCCACGGCATCCGCGAGCGCCCGATCTTCAGTGGCGGTAGTGGCAATGCCCGCCTCATCTAGCCTAGCAAGGTCGTGCCAGTGTCGCGAGAAGCGATCGCCGCGCAAACGTTTCTGCAAGCAGAAGACGTGGATAGCCGTCGCCTTCTCCCAGAACGTTCGCTCGGCGTGCATCACGCGGGGACGAGCAAACGGAAACTCCACGCTTTCGATCACCGACGCGGCATCGCAAACAATGTCGCGCACTGATGCCGGCTCTCCGGTAGAACGCGCGCCGAATTCCAGCATTACGCTCGGAGAAACGTATCCAGTGCCTTGGGCGAGGTGCGGGTAGTCGATGAACAGTTTGTCGCCGTCAATCCGAAGGCCGGCATCGATCCCTTCCCGATCAATTGCCTGCTGCAGGATCGGCTGGATGGTCCCGGCCACCCATTCAGGCAAAGCCTGTCGGACGCGCTTCGACCAGCGCCGCTCTTCGCTGGACGTGGCGGGCATGGCATCTTCACGGCCCTCGAGCAAATCAGGGATCAGCGCCCGGATATCGAATGTCAGATCCACATCCTCGGAAAACCGGTCAATGACCTGGTAGGCCTTCGACAGAGAGGTGCCACCCTTGAAGACGAGGTTTGTGCCGACGGGCGATCCAAACAATTGCTGGATCGCCCAGACCACCCAGACGTCCTTTTCGAGGAGGTGGGCTGGCCGGCCAAGCCGATCGGCTGCGACGCCAAGAGCATCCAGTCGGTCTTTGGCAGTGAGGCGCAGGAATGCCTCAGCCATGGACCATCTTTCCGATCAATCGTGCCAGCCAAGTCGGGAACTGCGGCGCGGCGGACACGAGTTCGGTCTTTGCCGTCTCCGTGAGCTTGGATCGCAGGATTTGCAGGGCCATGGGAGCCTCATCCGGCCCGAGCCATGCCAGCGCACGGACGGCCTGGCCCGAGGTCTTGCTCCCAAGGGCCAACTGCCAGCGCGGCGCATGACGCAGTTCGACTGCCTGCCGGCCAAGGTTCAGCACACGGCTTCGTCCCGAGGTGAGGTAAACCGACTTGACCGGCATCTGCGTGGTCAGGCCCAAAGCGTTTGCCGCGGCAGCACCGCTCGGCACGATCGTCTCGCCCCGCTGCACAGCGAGCGCTTCAATCGCCTGTTCAGCGGACGGACTGCGCGGACCAAAGCGTGTTTGGACGGGGCGCATGTAGATGCCGCGTCCCGCACGGATCAACTCGCCGCGCGCGGCCAGACGCGACAGCGTCTGATCGACCGCCGCGCGCGAGCCGAGGTGCAGGAGCCCCTTCGCTGCCAAGGGCACCCCCTCCGGCAACGTCGTCGCGACATTCATAATGCTCTCGGCCATGCGCTCCATGATTGCTCCTTTGTCAGAAATATATGCAGGTTTCTGACAGTTTTCAACCGTGCCGTCTCACCCGAAGCGGCGCCCTCCTTCGGTGAAGGTGTACTCGTTGACGATGATCCCCTCCTCTATGGCCTCGTCCGAGGTCAGGTGGTCGTATTCAGCCTGAAGCTGGCGGTAAAGCCAGCGGGCCAGATCACGCAGCGCCTCGGTCACGATCTCCTCGGCGTCTTCGGTCGGCAGCTGCCAGGTCGGGCTGTCCCGCGTGACGTCCACGGACATGGTGTATTCGTGGTAGTAGCGCCCGCGGTGGCTGACCTCGGCGGAGAGCTGATAGAAGTTACGCCGCTGGATGGCCTGCAGCCGGTCGGCAATGCCATGCAGCGTCGCATCCTGGGGCGCATAGTCCCGGATGCGCGCGGCCGCGCCCTTGGTGTGGCTGAGGTATGCTTCAAAACAGGCCCCATCCCCCTGGCTCCAGAACCCCGAAAACCAGATGCAGGGTTTGGCCCGCATCCCGCCGCCCATCAGCCGCACAGGCGTGGTTTTGAGCCGGACGCCGAGAATATCGCAGATGCGCTCGAAATCCTCATAGACCGCGTCCCACCAATCGTCGTGGGGCCCAAGCTCACGATACCAGCTGCGTGCCTTGTCCTTGGCGATGTCGGAGAGTTCAGGGAACTGGTAGACTGTTGTGGAGATGACCTCAGGCATCGACGTCCTCCCCATTCAGCGCGGCGGCCAGCCATTCCTGGCTGCTCGTCCAGCCGACGGATTTCCGCGAGCCGAGGTCGATGACATGCGCGCCGCCGCCGAAGGCGTCGAGGCGCGGGCGGGAACAGGTCAGACCGTACTGAAATCCCCAGAGGCCGGTGAGGTCGAGGTCTTCGGCCAGGCGCAGCACGAAGCGTATAACCGCCTCGACATCGCCGTGCTCATCATCATGGATCCAGAGGGTGCTGCCCTCGGGCGCGTCCTGATGCACGAGGGTGAAACCCGCCACCTCCGGGTCGTCGGCGTCCTGATCCGCAGCGCGCAGGTCATGAAACAGCGCGAGCGCGCGGGCGGCCTTGTCGGGCGTGCCAACGTCGATCAGGCATGAGAAATGGGTGAAGTAATCCGCCATGGGGACCTCCTGAGATTGAGAAACCCGGCCAGGGGGCCGGGCGCTGGATTGGGATGAAGGGTTGGTTGGAAGCGATCAGCCGGTCGGATTGTCGCCCGATGCCTGCCGCGCGGCATGCGCGCAGAGCATCTGCCGGTAGAAGCGCTTGCGCGCCGTCCGGAAGCTGCGCACGGCGCGCGTGTCAGGGTGCAGCGCCCGGACCGCCGCGCGCAGAACTGTCTGGGGCGATGCCGTCGGCGGCAGATCGAGGCGCAAGTATGCGGGATCAGTCATGTCAACTGACCTCGACCACGGGCGAGGCGAGATGCGGATCGACCAGCGCCTCGATCCGCTCGGACCGGCCCATCCAGGGTTCGGGCCGGATGGCTTTCACCCAGTCGGCGAAGCTCGGGATGAAGCCGAGGTCTTCCTTCACGTGCTGTTCGCCGACCCAGCGGGTCGGGATGATGCGCCCGGTCGAGAGCGTGAGGGTCTGGCCGAAGATCGTCTCGGCCATGAATATGCCCTCGGCATGGTGCCGCAGGGCCCGATGCCGAAAATCGGCGCTGATCTCCTTGCTTTGATCGATTATCTGGACACTTGCGATTTCACCTCCAAGGCTGAAGTTTTCACCTTTTTCCGAGGGCAGATTATGCAAGTCACCAGAGCTCGAGAGGGGACTGTCCCTCGCTATTTTGTCCGCGATGATGCAGG
>NZ_LR701530.1:0-3781 GCF_902498815.1 Roseovarius sp. EC-HK134 | reverse complement strand
AGGCCCCATCGGAAGGTTTCTTCGTAGAACCACGCTAAGGGGGAACTTTCAGAGAACATCTTCACGTTCCCCAGTCTCTGGCTGGCCTGATGTTCAGCGGTCGCGCAATTTTGCGGTCAGCGGCTCTAGAATGCCAATCAAAGTCGCCGGAAAGGATGACGTGCTCCCACCCGAGCGGCGAGGTATGCGGAAGCAGCTTGGCGTCGTAGAGCGGGCTGGCCTGTGCGAGGTGGCTGGCCGCTTTGTCCATGTAGATCGTGTTCCAGAACGTGATGGCGGCGATGACGAGGTTGAGCGCCATGGCCCGTTTCTGTTGAGCCGCGTCAGAACGATCATGAATGCGCCCTTGTGAGTGGGCAAAGACGGCCCTGGCCAGCGAGTGCCGCGCTTCGCCCTTGTTGAGGCCTGCGTGGCATTCCATGCGCAGAGCGGCGTTTTCGATCCAGTCAAGCATGAAGAGTGTGCGTTCGATCCGACCGATTTCACCGAGGGCAAGATACAGCCTGTTTTGCTGGCGGTACGCCCCAAGCTTTCGCAGGATTTCAGACGGTTTCAGAGATCTGTCGCGGATGCTGGCCGCGAGTCGCATGACGTCGCCCCAATGCTGCCGGATCACCTCTTCATTGATAGGCTTCCCGATCAGAGGCGACAGGGTAGGCCACGCCTTCGCGCCACCGAAGCACGCCAACCGCCGGTCGGGAAAGTCGCGCAAGCGCGGGGCAAACGTCATCCCCAACAGATGGAACAGGGCAAAGACGTGGTCCGACACGCCGCCGGTATCTGTGTAGTGAACGAGGGGGTCAAAACTGGCCGGATTGCCCAGAAGACCGTCGAGCACAAAGGGCGCTTCGCCCGCCGTCGCCCCGATGACGCTGGAATGGAACGACCCGTACTGGCCCGACAGGAAAGAATAGATTTTCAGGCCGGGATCAGGCCCGTACTTGGCATTGATGAGTCCGCTGCCACGATTGGCAGAGAAGAACTGGCCATCTGATGAGCTGTGCTCAGCCGCGCCCCAATGTCGCGCGAAGGGCAGACCATGATGGGCATCGACAATGCGGCCCAAGGCATCCGCGAATGTCTCGGGCCGAAGGTACCATGTCTGCGCCCAGGTCAGTTGCGCATGGCTGACACGCGATGAGGCGTGGGCCATCCGCTCCAAGCCGAGATTGGTGGCTCCAGCCAAGATCGTGGCCAGAACTGCAGCGGGTTCATCGTGCTGCTTGCCAGACCGCAGGTCAGTGAAGGCATCAAGGAACCCGGTCTGCGCATTCACCTCCCAAAGCAGCTCCGTGATGCGGATACGCGGCATCACGGCGTCGATGGCCCGTTCCAAACGCACCGCAGGAGGTGGTGTCACCGCATCATGTGGTGTGATTTTCAGCCGCCCACGCTCGATACGGACGCCGATAAGAGCATTGCGTTTCAAGGCGCGGTCCACTTGGTCAAGACGTTTCGCCAACATGCTCCGGCGATCAGCCAGCCACGCGTCCGGATCGGTCTCGAAGCCTGCATCCCGCATGACAGTTTCAGCCGTGTCCCGGGGCATCAGGTAGCTGTCGAACCGGCGATACTCACGACTGCCGTCGACCCAGACATCCCCGGCACGCAGGCGGTCTCGTAAGGTGGACACAATAGCGGTTTCATACACGCGCCGTTGTGGCTGACCGCCTTGGACGATCAGCGACGGCCAATGCTTGGCGGCAAACGGCATGGGCAGATTATCGGGCAACTTGCGTTTGCCGGTGCGGTTCTGATCCCGCAGCAAGGCGATGGCGTCCTTGAGATCATCCCCCGCATCGGTCGCATTGAATTGGAAGGCCTCCAGAAAGGCAGGGGCGAACTTGCGCATATACGCATAGCGCTCGGTCGCCAGAGAAAGCGGGTCACTGGTTGCCAGTTCTCCGAAGCTGGCGATTTCGTCACGCTTGCCCAGGAGCGTATCCCATCCGACATCCGCATCCAGCGCAGCAAAGGGGTCTTGACCCAGGTCTTGTGCGCGGGCCATGGCATCAATGGATGCGCCGAAGAGCTGCATCAGCTTGCCAACCCGGGTCTTCCCTATACGCCAAACCTCCTCCTGATGGTTGCGGGATCTTGAGAAGAGCTGGCCGGTCAATCGCTCGAACTTGGCGATGGTCGCGTCGGTGATCGTGACGGATAAATCCGCCATCTGCGCCGCGAGTGTTGCGATCCGCCGCCGCACGCCAAAGTCGTTCAGCAAGCTCACGGGCGCTACAGCACCCTCGCGCGCGAACTTGAGCAGCCGGTCCGGGTGCAGCCCCTGGCCAAGATCTGGCGGCAGATTCAATGATCGCAGATATTTCAAACGGTCCAGAAGCGCGGCCATGCTGGCCGGGCTGGTCGAGTGCGGAAAGCCGCGCAACCACGTGAGCCGCGTTTGCCCTACGGACGGGTCATTCACCAAGAGCGCCTGCAAATGGTCACGCTGCTCCAGTGAGAGGGCATCAAACAGCGCCGCGGCAGCCTCCCTTCGCGCGCGCGCCCGGCCCTTCAAGGCGAGGCGCTCAAGCGTGTCCACGCTCGGCAGCGCCAAACGGTGCTTGCGCAGGTCCGCAATCAGCGTCTCGACAATCGTCACGCCATGATCCGTCGCAAAGGCCGCCCTCGTGGCGATATCCTCCGCCTGCTGCACATGTTCAGATCCGAAAGGGGACAGACCCAAATGGCGCATCGCGAGGGCATGGTGTTCATGCCGCGTATTTCGCCTGACGGCATATTCACCGAGAGAACAAGCATCGATCTGAAGTTGCTCTGCAAGCCAGGCGATCAGTTCAGCTGGCGGCATGATGTCTTCGCTCCACCCCAAACCAGGGTAGCGCAGCAGACAAATATGCACCGCAAAGCCAAGGTGGTTTTCGGCGCGGCGGCGAGTACGGATCAGATCAATGTCATCTCCGCTCAGCAGATAGTGACGGATCAAGGCTTCAGAATCTGTCGGCACCCCGAAGAGGTCCGCATACGCGCGGGAGGAAAGAAGTCTACGGGCCATAAGGCGTCCTCAAAACGTTGTTGCAAGTTTGAAGACGCCCAATATTATAGAGACTGTTAAAATGACAGATATCCTGCGCAAATCCGGGATTAGGGTCACCACCTGCGATTAGGCCCTAAAACGGCCGTTTTGGAGACACCATGCCACGCACTGGCGACATCCTCGGATACGCAAGGGTCTCGACCGTCGACCAAGATTTGTCCGGACAGAAAGATCGGCTGCTACAACACGGCGCTATTCGCGTGTTCGAAGACGTGATCTCAGGCAAAACGTTCAACCGGCCCGGTTTGACAGCCTTGCTTGATCAGGCAAGACCCAACGACACCCTCGCCGTCATTCGCCTCGATCGGTTGGGGCGCTCGCTCAAGGAACTCCTGGAAACCGTCGACGGCCTCAAAGCCAGAGAGATCAATCTGATCAGCCTCGAGGAGCGGATCGATACGACTTCCGCCGCCGGAGAGCTCGTGTTCCATGTCTTCGGGGCCATTGCGCATTTCGAGCGCCGCCTGATCTCTGAGCGCACCAAAGACGGCCTGATCAACGCTCGAAAGCATGGCCGCACCCCTGGGCGCCCGCCATTGCAACCCGAGACAATCTCAGCCCTCCAAGATCTCGTCGGCGCAGGTAAATCCGTCGCTCAAGCCGCAAAACACCTCGGCATAGGCAGATCAACAGCTTACAAGGCGATCAGAAATGCCACGCTGTAAGCCATGTTCAGGCTTCGTTCTCCCTTAGCGTGGTTCTACGAAGAAACCTTCCGATGGGGCC
>NZ_LR701533.1:0-34252 GCF_902498815.1 Roseovarius sp. EC-HK134 | reverse complement strand
GCCGCAAAACACCTCGGCATAGGCAGATCAACAGCTTACAAGGCGATCAGAAATGCCACGCTGTAAGCCATGTTCAGGCTTCGTTCTCCCTTAGCGTGGTTCTACGAAGAAACCTTCCGATGGGGCCAAAACCAAGCCCGCGCGTACATCAGCTGCATCCGAAAGTTTTCATGCAATATCTGGCGAAGCCGAAAAGCTGGGAACCATTCAAGGCCAACTTGTTGAAAAAATGTGGAAATTTTACAGAGGCATTGCTTAACCAGGGTCCATCCACGGTATTTTGGGGACTAAAATTGCCTTTTCGGGCTAGTCATTCTGGACGTGGCACTATAAAGATCTGATAAAAGATCCTGGAGTGGTATATGTCTAAGAAAAATGCAGATCCGTTGCGCCCAGAAGCACAGCCCCCAGCTCTGCCTAAAGTAGTTGGTGGGTTCTCAACGGTGTTAGCCGACCCTCCTTGGCGTTTTACTAACCGTACCGGCAAAGTAGCCCCGGAGCATCGTCGTCTCGACCGCTATTCGACAATGGACCTCGAGGGGATTAAAGCCCTCCCTGTTTCAGAAGTTTGCGCAAAGAACGCACACCTTTATCTGTGGGTTCCGAACGCACTGTTGCCAGACGGCCTCGCCGTTATGGAGGCTTGGGGGTTCCGTTATATATCAAACATCATATGGGCAAAGCGCCGCAAAGATGGAGGTCCAGATGGTCGCGGAGTGGGGTTCTATTTTCGAAACGTAACTGAGATCCTATTGTTTGGGGTCAAAGGCTCCATGCGGACCCTCGCTCCAGCGAGGTCACAGGTAAATATGATTGAAACCCGCAAGCGTGAGCACTCACGTAAACCAGATGAACAGTACGGCTTGATAGAAGCCTGTTCGCCAGGTCCTTATCTGGAGATGTTTGCCCGCCACCCGCAGAAGGGGTGGACGCTATGGGGAGATGAGGCTTCGGAGGAGGTGGCACCTCGCGGTCAAGTTCATAAAGGGTACGCTGGTGGCGAGATATTCCCTCCGTTACATACCAATGAGCAAATTCCTGAGACAGTAGCGGCTGAAATCGGGCGGGAGATAGGCATTCGTTATGAAGCTGGCGCAAGCATTAGGGATCTCGCCGTAGAAACGGGTTATCCCATTCAAAGGGTAAGATCGTTGCTAGAATTGGTGGAGACACCGATGAGGAAACGCGGACGGCCCGCGGCCGAGTAGTTAAGTAGCCTGATAAGGTGTCCCATCCCATGTGTTCTCGTTCGCAGCCACAATCAATACAGGACAAGATCCCATAACTCCGCGCCTCACTCTCATCTGAGCTTTATCAAAGGCAGTGACGGTTGAGGTTGTAAGGTCGATCGGGAGCTTCTTGGTGCGTTGTTCTTCTGGAAGTGTTTCTTGGTAATCAGCCCACAGTTGGCGGGCCAGTTTTAGAAGTGGTAGCCGGTCTTTAGTGATTATCACGCCAGCTGATATCACTCCCGCTTCGTACCAAGAGCGATATGCTGCCAAATCGCGATCTAAATTGCCATCTTTGGCGTTCCACTCAACGTCTAGAACAACCCTATTCTTAAAGTTATCGACTAGATAACCTTCTTGATACACCTCGGGCAGCTCTCCAATTTTCTCAGAATCTTTAGAAAACAAGAGCCCTTTTGTGGATAGGTCTAATCGAGTTTCTTGCCAGCCTCTTTCGTGAAATGCGGTGTCGATCTGTTCTGCTATATCGCCCCTGTTGCCGCCTGCGCGCAACCAATACTGCGGCTCCAGACGATACGTTGACAGGATACTTATGATGTCCTTCCACTCTTCTGGACAGACAGCGTTCATAACCGCAGATGCTGAGTTTGTTTCCATGAATGACCAGTGATTACGCGCTTCCATGGGCATGACATCTGGATCATCGTAAGTGCTTGTTTCAAACATTCGTATTTCCCAACGACCTCATTTATAGGGTCATGTCTTAACAGGGTTGATAACAGCCAAGTCGCTAAACTTATTCACAAAATCGCGGTCGTTCAATGTGATTAGCGCGACGCCTCTAGCCTTAGCTACAGCACCGATCATAAAATCCGGCAAGACACCGTCCTTCTTCCCTGTCCCCTTGCTACGTCGATACTCCTTGAAAACTTGGCCTGCAGAAAACAGGCATTCATCAGTTGCGCGCAGATCTGAGATACCAAGTTCGTCTAGCGCCAACCTGAGCTCTTCAGCAGAACTCATTCCTGCTGACGCTTCGGCGAAAACGACCTCGGTGATAAATACCATTCCGCTCGATTTGTACTTTTGGAATTCACGCAAAACCGCCGTGTGCGCGTCCTCACCGTCATTAAGAAGTGCTATAAGAGCGGATGTATCCAGGCAGGCTGATGTCGGTTCCAAATCAGCCTCGCATTAGCGACATGAGGTCTGATGAACTCATGGTTGGTTTGATACCACGCTCACGAATATTCGAAAGCGCGCGCACCGACGCCTCTCTAACGAACAGATCAACATCGAAAGCTCTTAATTCGTCGTGGTCGAGAAGTTCATAAGAAGCGTCAAGCCACTCCATTGTGTTCACAACACCCGCTGGGAGGGATTTGGGTGCTCTAGGAAGCTTTTTGTCCACTAAACCGTAGGGGCGTGGATCGTTTGTCTTACCAGTGCTGATAGCCTCTATCGAGCGCGTGAATCTGGCCGGGCCACCTACAGACACATACATTTCTAACAGACGGCCAAGTGCATATGATTTTTCGACGTTTTTACCGCCTGCCAGCGGGGTAAAATCGAACTCATCTAGAGCTTCTCTAATTGAAGATATGGTCAACCGGCGAGCATATCGAAGGTGACAAAGTCGATCCGCTGCTAGGAATGAAGCGTTCATCCACCACCTTTCAATGGTGTCCGCGACTACCGACCTCAAGCCGCCAATCTGATACAAGAAACTCAAATTAGTGCTTAGTTTCCGAGATGTCTGCGCTTTGTACCGCTCGTCTCCATCAAGGAAGGATTGGATGTCGTTGGCGTTGACTTTCGTTACATCCCATTTGTGTGTCTGAGCCAATCTTTCAACGATGTATCGGTTTGACCACAAAGCTGGCCGTCTTTGAAAATGTCGTGCGCCTTGCCATGAACCAACCAGCGAGAGGTTGAAGGCAAAAAGCGCAAGTCGGTCAAAGTGAGCCGAATGCTCGAAGGAAACAGCCTGAAATACCAGCTCATCAAAAGCGATCCAGTCTCCGGTATCATTCGAGTAGTTGAAAAGGAAAAAATTTGCTGGGATGTAAAAATTGATGCCTTGCGCTTCCAAGCGCTCACGGAAGCCGTCGCGTGGAACGTCGTTTTTTGCGTCCCCGAAACCGACCCGAATGGCCTGGTGCAGCTCCGCCAAGCCGCGACCGTCCTTTCCCCAGCCAAAATTCTTTGTGAAACTGCCAGGGTGCCAGTCTTCTGTATAGTCCGGCATGACGCTCCTAGGTTGTGCTTACCTACTTCAACCAGACATTCATGCATTGAACAGCATTCGTCAAACAGGGAAAGTGGTTCTGCCCAGAACATGCGGAGAGCAAACGTGGGGTTTGCCTCTGTCTGTAGCTGAACCCTGTTACACCAAACATCCGCCGCTCACTTAGCTAGCGTTGGGGTCCTCGCGCTGATACTGACAGATCCGCTGCTCAACATTTTTCCGATAAGCACCACTTACGTTTGCTAGTGCTTCTGAAATCACGAACTCGGAAATTTCAATAACCTCAGAACTTGAAAATGACAGTTCCAAACGAATCAAATGTTCGACGAGATAGCCGATTTCATCGGGTTCGATGAAGTTTACAGCGTCAACAGAGAAGTGGCGCTTAATCAGTGGGTCAATGTTTCGGTAGAGGAAAGTAAGTGCTAGATCGCCCGGACAACCGATATCTGGTGCGCAAAAATGTTGAATCGCATTTCTGGCTTTTCGTAGCTTTTCAAAGCTATCCAAGTCTGGAAGGCGCTCCCCATGAACCACCCAAAGCAGCTTTGGCAGGTGCTCCAGATTATAGGTTCGGCCATGCTCAATGATGTGCCTGATGTCCAGCAGCTCTTGCCCAGACTTATCAAGCGAAAAAAGGTCTCGGAAAATTAATAGAGGGTGTGCTTGTGCTATGACAGCTTTTAGAAACAGCTCACCTGCGTGTGCCGCGTCAAGGATGGACATGTTGGCCCAGTGCTCCACCCCAGGCCCATTGAAGATCGCGTGAGTGTTGGCTTGGGTTAGCGCATCTGACGCCATCCTGAAGATACGTTCTGGAATCTCATCAATTTCTGACATCTCTTGCTGCTTTCAAAATCATCAACATGTCCTCGGTAGAACTCAAGCGCGCCGTACTGTCCTCTCGCTGACCTCAAACAAGCGCGCGATTTCCGAAATCGCTCGCTGTTCTTCATCGCGCATACGTCGCACCTCATCCTTCTGGGCGGCTGTAAGGGCAGGGGGCCTGCCGCCGATCCGGCCCCGCTTGCGGGCCGAGGCCAACCCTTCCCTGGTCCGCTCTGAAATCCGTTCCCGCTCGAACTGGGCAATGGAAGCAAAAACATGGAACACAAGACGGCCAGCCGGCGTCGTCGTGTCGATGTCCTCAGCCAGGGACCGGAAGCCGGCTCCGCGCGCGCGGATCGTCTCGACAATCTCCAGCAGGTCTTTCATCGAGCGCGCCAGGCGGTCGTATTTGGTGACGGTCACAACGTCGCCATTGCGGAGTTGGTCCAGCATCCTGTCCAGCTCCGGTCGAGCGCGCTTCGATCCGCTGATCCGGTCCGCGAAAATCTTCCCGGCTCCAGCGTCCGAAAGCGCGTCAGTCTGTGAATCAAGGCTCTGGTCGTCAGTGCTGACGCGGGCATATCCAATGATCATGCCTCACTGTGACAAAAACCTGCCAAAACCGCAAAGGTTTTGCCGGGGGTTTTTGTCATGGCTAAGCGATTGATCCTACTTGGGACAGGGCAGGGCGGCAAAAAGGACCGTATTTGTCCCGCCCGTTTTGACCATAGGTTTTTGTCCAACAGCAGACGTTCGTGGAGAGCGCGGCGAAAGTCGGGAACGAGCCCTTTGCGGACACTCGCGATACGGCTAATGTTCCGGAATGATGCTCTCGAAAATAGCCCTTATCGTCTTTCTTGGATCGTGCGCATTGCATGTAATAATTGCGTTGGCTCTCATACAAGGGATGGGTTCGATGCCGCGAGGTTATGATGCTGAGTGGATGTCCGGACTCTTCCGAGGAAGAAACGGCAGACTCCTCGCAATCGCGGCCTGCAACATGGTAGTAATGTTGATCGGATTGGCCATATTCATGCTGGCCGGAGCCACATGAAATTTTGGCCGCTAACTGCAATCTTCCTGCTATCCGGCTGCTTGGATGAGAACATCGCTGATCATTTTGTAGCTGATGGAAGCGTAGAAAGCCTCACTGTTGTCGCGAGTGAAACGCAGGTCTTTACATGCGTGGTGGAAATCTATCGCGCTCCCCCTGCCGCCGGACCTCCTGAATTAGCACAAAACTTCGAGCCTTGGAGCATCAATCCTCTGACTGAGCGCGTTCATGAGACGGCGATTGAGATACGCGCGCTTGGCAGTGCAGACGAATGCTGGAATAACAAGACCGTTACCCGTATGGGCCGAGACTTGCCTTCTTGAACGACCATGCGGCCGCGCCGCGGGCGGGCTCGGAGAGACCGGACACGGCGCACTCGGGCCGCAGGGAGGGCGAGGAGGACAGGCTCGGGTCGAAGGCCGGTGCAGCCGGCCGGAGACTAGGGCGCGGTCCTGTCCGTTCGTGACCTCGAGCTACTGCACGAGGTCACGAACGGACAGGATGGGCCATGCGGAGAGCGCCCTTGCACTACTGTTCGCAAATGGCCGTTGGGTACAGATACGTTGACATTCATCCGAACAGCACATATCTCTCTCTCAACAACACCCCCCAGGCGACCGGTCGAGAGGCCGAGCTCAATACCGGGGGGTTACTTATTTTTAGGGGTCTGCTCAATACTTTGAAGTTCACGAAGACGCCTTCAAGCATCGAGCAACAACTACAGCTCCTCATCCAGCGTGGTATGGATGTCGGCGATCATGACACTGCAAAGAAGTGGCTTGAGACCGTCGGATACTACAGGCTGAGCGCCTACTGGCTCCCCTTCGAAAAACCTCCAGCAAACGGAAACGCGCGCAGCAAGGTCTTCGAAAGCGGCGCAACTCTCAGCGCAGTAACCGATCTGTATGTCTTCGACCGAAGGTTGCGCGTCCTGGTACTGGAAGCAATCGAACGTGTTGAAGTGCATGTGAGATCGCGCTGGACCTACCATATGGCACATGCTCACGGTGCCCATGCCCATCTGGATCACCGCCTGTTCTCTGGCTTTTTGAACCATGCCGAACAGCTCGTCCGTCTCGCTCGGGCCGTGGAAAAATCCGAAGAAACCTTCATTTTGCACCACAAAGGCAAGTACACGGACCCCTATTCCCCGCCCCTTTGGTCAGCAACCGAATTGATGACGCTTGGCGAGCTCTCGAAGTGGTTCCAGGCAACAAAGGACAATTCAATCAAGTCGCGGGTGGGACGTGATCTGGGCTTGCCAACCAAAGAGATCGTAGAGGGCACTCTACAAGTGTTGGCGTTGACCAGAAACATCTGCGCACATCACGGACGGCTGTGGAACCGTAGGACGGTCAAACGACTGCCCAAGATCAAGCGTTTCAAGAATGACTTGGTACTGGTGACCGAGGGCGAGCAAGAAGAGAACGACAATCGGCTCTACAACATATTGGTCGTTCTGCTTCACATGATGGACAAGCAGGCGACGGACAGCACTTGGCGAGATCGGCTGCGGAGTCTGATCGAAGCACAATCAGATTCCGACCGCGCAAAAATGGGTTTCCCAACTGATTGGCGTACACGACCGGTCTGGAACGCATAAACAGCCAAGGTCAAAACGCCCGTCGCGAAGGGACGAACGTCAAACTGAGCTGATGCTGCCTCCGTGCGGCGGTTTGTTCGCAAGCTCGATCTCCTGAATGTAGCGGACCGGATCGACGTTCTCACTGCTGCTCTGACGGCGTGCGTGGTAATGGCGCTGCCGTGCCGAACTCGTCCCATAGTGCGCCCTTTCATTCAAGCGAATGGATCGCATCATCAAATCGTGGGCTCAAAACACCTAGTCTGAGCCATGTCGGTTTAGTGCCAGTCCTTGATCAGGTCAGAAAGCGCGCCTTTAAGTTCTTTCCCGAATGCCTCGGCTACAAGGGAAGGTGGCCTGTAGGTAGGTGTCAGCACCACGAGAGGCAACTCGATCTTGGGTCGGAACGGGCGGAATACCACTTTAGCACCGTTCAGCACGTGATAGCTCGCGGCGGTCACTGGATCACAAATCGACACGCACAGACCTTCCGCCACCAATTGCAATCCCGCCGCGAAAGTCAGCGTCTCGAAACGTTGTATCGGCAGCACCCCGGCTTCCTCGAAAGCTGTCAGCATGTCGCGGCAGGTTCGATGTTCGGAAAAGAGCAGGGCCAGCGGATGCCCCGCCAGATCCGGCGGGCTGATGAATTCTTTCTGTGCTAGAGGGCTGCCTGCCGGCAGCGCGCAGGCACACGGCATGGCGAAGGCGCAGGTGTCGAGCGTTCCGCGCGGTGTGATCGGCGCTTCGGCTAGTCCGATGTCGTATTGCTGCGATGCCACCGATTCCTCGACAACCTTCGACGAGCGCGTCATCAGCGACACTTTTAAGCGGGGCCGGTCGCGAACAAATTGCGCGACGACCTTGGGCATGAAGTAAATCGAGGTCGCGGGCGTGCAGACGATACGCAACTGGCCTTCCTCGAAATTGCCGATCTGCCGCATGGTCAGCGCCGTCTGGGCAAGGCGACCGAGAATATAATCGGCCTCCTCATAAAAATAATGAGCTTCGGGTCGCGGGACCAGTCGACCGCGATCCCGCTCGAAAAGCCGAAAACCCATTTGAGACTCGAGACTCGCAATCATAGCGCTTACTGCCGGCTGCGTTCGGCCGAGGGAGCGTGCAGCCTCAGAAAGTGAGTTTGCCCTCATCACCTCGCGAAATGTCTGTAGCTGGCGGAAGGATAGGTTCACGAACGCCTCCAATAAAGCGAATCTATGGACTTCAAGATATTTCAAATTGGACGTTATGCACTGGCTTTGACAAGAGGGCATGTACTGGAGGAAGCCGATGGAACAACTGATACGAGTAAGCCTCACGACCCTGATTGGCCTGGTGGCCCTCGGCCAGTTCGTGCAGGTCATCACCCGCTACATTCTCCAAGTCCCGGTGATGGGGCTCGAGGAAACAATACTCTACCCGACGATTTGGCTCTACATGCTCGGAGCGGTCAACGCTTCGCGCGAGAATACTCAGATCCGCGCGAACGTGCTCGAGATCTTCATCAAGACCGCTCGGGGCCACGCGCTACTCGCAATCGTCGGGGAAGTGCTCAGCCTCACGGTGATCACATGGCTCAGTTGGTGGGCCTGGGATTACACCAGCTACTCATTGCGGGTCTGGCGGGAAAGCCCGACCCTCTACATTCCAACATTTTATACAGACGTCGCGCTGATGATCGCCCTCGTCTTGATGGCTGTCTACACGATCTGGCACCTCTACAGAAACATCCGAGCGCTGGCAGCCGGGAACTACAGCGGGCTCGACACCCACGAGGCCGACTATCAAGCCATCGCGGTCGACAGCTCGGAGGAGAAGCTCCATGGTTGAAATCGCACTCCTTGCTATCGCAGTGCTCGTCGTCTTGCTGACCTTCGGCGTTCCCCTGCCCTGGTGCTTCGGTGCTGCCCTCATGGTGATGAGCCTAGTTGGCGGCGTTACCATGAAGGGAAACATCCTTTGGGGTATGCAGCAATTGAGCAATCCAATTCTGCTCGCGATTCCCTTGTTCGTGCTCGCCGGCACAATCATGAGCGCGAGCGGAATCGCGGCAAGCCTCCTGCGCTTCGTAAACGTCTTTATCGGCCACATCCGCGGCGGGCTAGGTGTAGTAGCCACCATGAGCTGCGCGGTCATTGGCGCGATCTCCGGCTCTGGGTTCACGGGTGTGGCCGCGATCGGACCGCTTCTGATCCCAGAGATGGAGCGCCGCGGCTACCCGCGGGAATACGCAACTGCCCTCATTACCAATAGTTCGGTCCTTGGGCTCCTGATCCCGCCGAGCGTCACGATGATTGTTTATGGCTGGGTTACCGACACGTCGATACTTGCCTGCTTTCTCGCTACGCTCGGCCCTGGATTGTTCATCACCCTGAATTTCAGTGTGATCAACCTGTGGATGGCACGCAAATTCCCGCTGGTGTTGGATGAAAAGCCCTCGCTGGCCGCGTTTTCTGGAGAAGCTACGCGCCGCGGCATCCACGCCTTTCCCGCCTTGCTCATGCCAGTGATCATCCTCGGCGGCATCTACGGCGGGATCATGACACCGACCGAAGCGGCTGCGGTCGCCGTGATCTACGCCGTGCCGGTCGGCTTCCTGATCTATCGCGGATTGACCTGGAGCAACTTCCTCGAGGCGGGCCGGGAAGCTGCAACCTCGGTCGGAACGATCATGGTGATGATCCTCTTTTCAATGATCCTCAGCCAGATATTCGTAGTAGAAGGCGTCCCGCAGGCCCTCGTCGAAGGGATATTCGAAATCACCGAGAACAAGCTGCTGCTGCTGATCCTCGTGAACTTGCTACTTTTCCTCGTGGGCATGATTGTGAATGACATCACCGCGATCATCCTGCTCGCGCCACTGCTCCTGCCACTGATGTCCGCCATTGAGGTAAGCCCGGTTCAATTTGCGGCAATCATGGGTGTGAATACTGCCATGGGTGGTGTGACCCCACCCTACGCGTCGATCCTCTATCTCGGCGCCCGCGTTGGCAACGTTAAGGTCACGAAAGTGATCCCGCCGGCCATGCTTTTCCTCGCACTTGGATACGTGCCGGTCGTGTTCCTGACCGCCTTCTGGCCAGACCTCTCCCTCTCTCTGCCCCGCTTCTTTGGCTACTAACCATGAAAAACCGCAACAAGGAGGAATCCCTATGAGAAACTATCTTCTCGGCTCGGCTGCATTGGCTGCGCTACTTACTCTCGCACCTGCGACGAAGGCCGAAGAGCTCAAGCTAGGTCACATTCGCCCCCAGGCGTCAAGCGTTCACCAGGAGCTTACTGAGTTTGCCGAGGCCGTGGCGCAGACGACAGGAGGCGAAACCACGATCCAGCTTTATCCGGCCAGCGCCCTCGGCGACTATACGGTGGTTCAGGAACGCGTCTCGATTGGCGCCATCGAAATGGCGCTTCAGCCCCCTGCTACGGGCTTGGATCGGAGAATGCAGCTCTCTGTGATGCCGTACCTGGTGGAAGATTGGGAGGCAGCCAAAAAGGCCTTCGGGCCCGGCGGCCCGATCAGCACCGAGATGACCAAGCTCTACGCCGAGCAGGATATTACCGTTCTCGGCGCCTACCCAGTATATTTCGGGGGCATCGCCCTGAATCGCGATGCGATCGAGCCTGGGAATCCCGACGCCAAGAAGGGCATCAAGCTCCGGGTTCCGCCGATCAGAAGCTACCAACTGCTCGGTGAGGCCATTGGATACATCTCGACGCCGATTCCGTTTTCCGAGGCCTTCACAGCCATCCAGACCGGAGTAGTTGACGGCGTGCTCGGTGCAGGGGCGGAGGGGTACTACGCCTCCTTCCGCGATGTGACTCAGAGCTATATCCCAGCCAACACGCATTTCGAGGTCTGGTACCTGCTCATCAATACCGGTGTGCTGGAAGGGCTCGAGGACACCGCCCGTGCCAACCTAGAGACGGCGGCTGCAGAGTTCGTGGCGAAGCGCTGGGAAGTAGCGCCGACCGAGCAGAAAACTTTCGAGCAGCGGCTTGCCCAGGCCGGCGCCACTATCAACGAGTTGACGTCGGAGGAGCTTTCCGCTCTCGCCACCTCGGTCCGTGAGAAGGTCTGGCCCGAGGTCGTCAACGACATAGGTGCAGACTTCGCGCAGCCGATCCTCGATCAGCTCGCAAAGTAGCGGCCAATAGCGGGGGCGGTGCCCGACCGCCCCCTCTTCTTCTCCCTGTTTGACTGGACCAGGATCATGGATGCCCATTTCACAATCATCGGCGGCGGCGGCGGCTTGTCGATTGCCTGGGGCCTCGCGCACCACCGGCATCGGGTAATTGTCCTTGACGCAGGTGCCCTTGATTTCCGGGATTCGCGCGGCAACTTCGGCCTCGTATGGGGGCAGGGCAAGGGCTGCCGAGTTGCGAGCGCGACCCTTTCTCGACGTCGCCTATTCGCCCGCGGAGGCAAAACTGACTCCCGCAGACGACACCATAGTCTGCTGCTGCGAATAGGTCACCGCCGGCACGATCCCTGGATTTGCACGTCTCGGATGCCTCGGGCCGAACCAGACGAAGGCTTTCGGCCGCGCCGGAATGGGTCCTTGTCAGGGCAGGTATTGCGGCTTGACGGTCAATGACCTCCTGTCCGCGGCCAACTCGTCGGAGCCAGAGGTCACCGGATACTACCGCTTCCGGCCTCCTTTCAAGCCGGTGACCTTGGGTGAGTTGGCCGGGCTTGTGGACGATGCCGCCGGATCCCAAGCAGCCCCCTCTCAAATGATTTCTCGCGAGGCACGCTCTCGTACCCAAGCCAAGAAAGGACAAACAATGATTAAACGCATCGAGAAGACCAAGATCATGCACCGGGTCGTTGAACACAGTGGCGTTGTTTATCTGGGCGGCGTGATTGCCGACGAGGTCAATGGCACATCGATGCGGGCCCAGGTAACTGAGGTCTGCGGAAAGATTGAGAAGCTACTGTCTGACGCTGGAAGTGACAAAAGCAAGCTTCTTTCCGCGACTGTGTTTATCACGGACATGAGCCAGAAGGCGGAATTGAACGATGTATGGACCTCCTGGCTGCCGGCTGAAGATCTACCCTGCCGCGCGACAATCGGCGTGTCCGACCTGGGACAGAATGTCCTGATTGAAATCGTGGTGACTGCGGCCGCATAGGCTCCGCACATTCCCGAAAGTACTGAGACGGCAGTTGAGCGGCGCGGTGCGCGCCCGCCATGGGGAGAGTATTATGAATTCAAACGATAAGACAGTAGGGGTCATTGGTGCCGGTATCGTTGGCGTTTGCACCGCGCTGACGCTTCAACGTCAAGGGTTCAAGGTTACCATTATCGACCCTAACCCTGCAGGCGAAGGCGCCTCGTTCGGTAATGCCGGGTGTTTCAACGGATCTTCCGTTGTGCCCATGTCTATGCCGGGAATGATTACCAGTGTGCCGAAGTGGCTCCTTGACCCGATGGGTCCGCTGTCTATTCGCCTTGGCTACTTTCACAAAATCACACCCTGGCTGGTCCAGTTCTTGCTTGCAGGGCAACCGGCCAAGGTCGAGGAGCAGGCGCGAGCTCTGCGCAGCTTGATCGGAAACACCGTTCCTCTGATTACGTCCTTGGCGAAAGAGGCTGGTGCAGAGCATCTGCTTCGGCACGAAGGCCACCTCTATGTGTATCGTACAGAGGCGCAGTTTGCGAAGGATCAGGGTGGTTGGGAACTGCGTCGCAGCAATGGTGTGACTTCAAACATTCTCAACGCAGACGAACTCCGGGACTTTGACCCCAACCTGTCCCGCGCTTTCACCAAGGGCATCTTGATCAAAGAGAACGGGCATACCACCAACCCGCACGAACTGGTCACATTGCTCTTCAAGAAAGTGATCGCCAATGGCGGCATTTTGGTGTCCAGCCGTGTGACCGGCTTTGAAGTCAACGGACAGATCCTGAGCGCCGTCGAAACGGAAAACGGAAAAGTAAACCTTGACGCAGCGGTAATTGCGGCCGGCGCTCATTCAAAGCCACTCGCCGCCTTGCTGGGAGACAATGTGCCGCTTGATACCGAGCGGGGGTATCACATCGTGATCCGCGACCCAGAGGTTCAGCCACGCATTCCGACCACGGACGCAGTCGGAAAATTCATAGCGACCCCGATGGAAACGGGCCTCCGGATCGGTGGGACTGTTGAGTTCGCCGGCTTGGACGCGGCACCGAACTGGAAGCGAGCTGATGTTCTCTACGATCACGCCCGTGCTCTTCTTCCCGCAATCGCCTCGGTGAGGCCGGAGGACCGCTACACGAAATGGATGGGTTATCGCCCGAGCGTGCCGGACTCACTCCCAGTCATCGGTTACGCGCGTCGCACGCCAAATGTCGTCTATGCATTTGGCCACGGGCATTTGGGAATGACCGGAGCGCCAATGACGGCGATGCTCGTCTCTGAGCTTATCTCCGGGATGAAACCATCCATCGATCTCTCCCCATTCTCTCCTTCGCGTTTTTCAAAGGCCGGGAAGAAGAGCTCGGGAAGCAAGTTCCTGAAGTCTCCCGCGAGCAAAAACTCGGTGTGAGCGGCTAGTTCGCCCACGATCCCTACCAGAAACACCTGAGGACAATCATGACCAAAATAGAGTCCATTTTCACGCAGAACGCGCCTGAACCTCTAGGACATTACAGCCATGCTGTAAGAGCTAATGGCCTGATCCACGTTTCGGGCCAGCTTCCGATCAAGGCGGGCGATCAAAATATTGCTTCAAGCCTGCCCTTCGAAGAGCAGGCGCACCTGGTCTTGCGTAATCTGCTGTCTATTCTGGATGCAGCAGGCGCTGGTTCCCGCGACGTGGTGAAGGTTACAGCCTACATCGTCGGGGTAGGGCAGTGGGGTATATTCAACGCTGCTTTTGCTGAAGCCTTTGGTGACGTGCGCCCGGCGCGCTCAGTTGTTCCCGTGCCGGAACTTCACCATGGATTTCTGATCGAACTGGACGCTGTCGCGCTCGATCCCCACGCGCCATCCGGAAGCAAGGAAAAACCTGAGCGAACGGAGTAAGTATAGATGCTGATTCCAGAATATAGGGACATGCTGGCCGCGCATAAGCGCATCCAGCCTTATATCCGACGCACGCCGGTGCGAGTCTCGGAGTATCTGAACGAGCTGACCGGCGCGCAGCTGTTCTTCAAGTGCGAGAACTTCCAGGAGCCGGGGGCTTTGGGGTCTGATGCCGGAGAGTGCAGAATCCTACGCTAAGGTGGTTTGATCATCTTTTGGGCCACCTGTATTCGCCAGTGAGCAGGATGTGGGCCCATCCGAGTGGTGAGATGTGCGCCAGCAGGTCGGGTGAGCAATTCAATCCATTGCGGCGGCGGCTGGCGACAGCCTGACCGAGGTGTTTGGTGTTCCAGAAAATGATGATGGCAGTAAGCAGGTTCAGCCCGGTCATCCTGAAATGCTGCCCTTCACTTGTCCGGTCGCGAATTTCACCCTGGCGCCCGATGCGCAGAGCGTTCTTGAGGGCGTGATGGGCTTCTCCTTTGTTCAGGCCGATCTGGGTGCGACGTTGCATATCGGCGTCCAGCAGCCAGTCGATGATGAACAGCGACCGTTCGACCCGTCCGATTTCTCGTAGCGCGACGGCCAACTCATGCTGCCGGGGATATGCAGAGAATTTTCGCAAAAGTTGGCTCGGAGGCATTGCGCCCGCCACCATGGTAGCCGCGCTGCGCAGGATATCTGACCAGTTTGAGCTGATGACGGGTTCCCTGACCCTGCCGCCGATCAACCCCTTCAGTTCTTTTGGGCAAGCTGACGGATCGAAAAGGTAAAGGCGCTTGGATGGCAGATCCCGGATGCGGGGGATGAATTGAAAGCCCAGAAGGGCGGTGACGGCGAAGACGTGGTCGGTGAAGCCGCCGGTGTCGGCATACTGTTCGCGGATTCTCTGGCCTGCGTCGGTCATCAACAAACCGTCCAGAATGTAGGGCGCTTCGTTCACCGTGGCCGGGATGGTCTGGGTGGCGAAGGGTCCGAACTGGTCGGAGACATGGGTGTAGGCTTTCAACCCGGGTTCATGGCCGTATTTGGCGTTGATCAGGTTCATCGCTTCGCCCTGGCGCGTGGTGGGGAAGAATTGCCCATCACTGGACGCGCTGGTGCCACCGCCCCAGAACCGGGCCATTGGTAAGGCGCTCTGGCCTTCGATCACCATGGCCAGGGCGCGCGCCATCGCCTCGCTTTCGACATGCCACCGCGACAAGCGCGACAGTTGGAAATAGTCGTGGGTGTTTGTGGCCCCGGCCATTTTGCTGAGCCCGAGGTTCAACCCTTCAGCCAGCAGTACATTCAGCATACCGACCCTGTCCTTACACGGGACGCCCGTGCGCAGATGGGTGAAGGCTTCAGTAAAGCCGATCTCGTCATCCACTTCGAGCAGCAGGTCGGTGATCCTGATCTCTGGCAGGCGTTTGTAAAGATCGAGCACCATGGCGTCGGCCTCTTCGGGAACATCGGCAGTCAAGCGGTCGATCTTGAGCACGCCGTCTTCGATAGAACCTCCCGGAATGGCACCGGCCCTGGCGGAGCGGGCCAATCGCTGCAAGCCGTCAGCCAAACGAGATTTACGATCTGCCAGCCAGATTTCCGGTTCATATGGCATGGCCATTCTTGGCGTTGCCCTGGCAACTTCGGCTGGAACCAGCGCGTCCTTGAGGTCGCCATACCTGCGGGAATGGGCAAGCCAGATGTCGCCAGATCTGAAAGCGTCGCGCAAGTGGCACAAGACAGCGACCTCCCAGAGGCGGTGCCCGTCGTCTTTATTCAGGTGCTGATGCCATTTTGAGGCGCGGCGCAGAAAGGCCCGCGGGCGGTCGCCGGTGGTTTCCGTTCCCGCGACGATAGAGGTAGCGGCGAGTAACGGTTCGGCCACCGGTGCGGCCTGAATATCGAGCGCCCGCAGCATGCGCGGTGCATAACGTCGGAAGCGATGATACCCGTGAACAACATGTGCCAGCGGATCGGCAGCCAATGTGTCGGTGAGTTGAGCAGCGGTGGTGACGAGCCCCCTGAGCGACAACCAGCCACCTGCGTTTTGAACGGCATCGATGAGGGGCGATTGATCTTCATGTGCCTCCAGCAGCGCTGATCCAAAATTAGAGAAGCCCTGCAAGGTGTCCTTCAAGGCGGCCTTGGCATCATCTGCCCGGGCATCGCATGCGCGTTTCGCCTCGCGCCATGTTTTCCCGACAATACGGTCATGGGTTTCGACCACTGCATCGGCAATGGCACTACGCCATTCCAAAGCGCAGACTGCGACGATGGCAAGGCGGCGGTCGCTCGAGATATCCCGCAGATCACCGGCGAAATATCGTTCACCTTGCCGTCGAAGGCGCGCGATGCGGTGGGGATGCACACCGGACAGGATGGAAGCATCCACAGTCATGCCCTGCAAGAACTCCAACCTATCGAGCAGGCGGTTCATGTCGGCCGAGTTCTGGCCCACCTCAAACTGGCGCAGCCAGACGAAGCGGGTGACAGAGCTGTCTGCGGTTTCCGTCAGCAGGGCATCAAGTCGGCGGCGCATCGCATCGTCCAGCCGTTCGGCAATCCGAGCGTCGATCCGTCGCTCTGCAGCGACGAGAGCATCCGCGCAAAGGCGTTCGATAACCGTGATCCCCGGTAGAATGGTCTGGGTCGCCCGGCACTGTTCCACGAAGCGTCGCGCCAAATCCTCATTTGACCGGGCGGTTTCGGCTGTCCTCTCCAACCAAGCCTTCAGATCGCGCGATCCTCGGCCGGTGAACATCTTGTAACCATAGAAATCACGCAGGGCAGCCAGATGTTCATGACGCGTTTCCTCACGGCTTGCATATCCCGCCAGATCCTCCGCTGTCAGCCCAAGCTGCGCTGCCAGAAACCGCGTGACTTCCAGTGGAATGACCTCACCCGGGCTTAGCAAGCGACCGGGGTAGCGCAGCACGCAAAGCTGGAGAGCGAACCCAAAACGATTGTGGGGGCGACGACGGGCGCGGATGATTTCCAGATCGTCATCCGCAAGGGTGTAGTGGCGCAACATCGCCGTTTCATTGGTTGGAAGGTCAAGAAGCGCTGAGCGCTGGCGCTCGGTGAGGATGGTGCGATGCGCCATGTATCTTTTGCTTTCTTGTCATGGTTTATTTATTGTTGATTAAGATAGTGAATAAGGAATTATTCTCATGGCTGAAAGCATGTCACTTTCCGGAGCACCTCAAACGAACGTTTGTGAAACATGCTGATCGGCTATGCACGTGTTTCGAAAGCTGACGGAAGCCAGTCCCTTGACCTGCAACGGGATGCCTTGATCGCAGCGAGCGTCGAAGACGAACAGATTTACTCGGATCTGGCGTCTGGCAAGAAGGATGACCGATCCGGTCTGGAAGCTTGCCTCAAGGCATTGCGGGAGGGCGATATTCTGGTTGTGTGGAAGCTCGACCGATTGGGCCGCAGCCTGCATAACCTGGTCAAGACTGTCAGCATGCTGTCCGAGCGCGGCGTTGGCCTCAAGGTGCTCACCGGACAAGGCGCGCAGATCGACACAACAACTGCGGCTGGTCGCCTTTCATTCGGCATCTTTGCCGCTCTCGCCGAATTTGAAAGCGAGTTGATCCGCGAACGCACAATGGCGGGGCTCCAAGCCGCCCGCGCTCGCGGCCGGAAAGGTGGCAGGAAGTTTGCGCTGACAAAGACGCAGGTCCGCATGGCCCAAGCCGCCATGGCCAGCCGCGACACATCGGTTTCAGAGCTCTGTAAGGAACTGGGGGTCAAACCGGTCACGCTCTACCGGTATGTCGACCCGAACGGCAATCTACGCGATTACGGGAAACGAGTTCTCAGCGCTTAGCGTAGGATTCTGCACTCTCCGGCATCAGACCCCGCTTTCAAGGTCCGCGGCGCCGCCAATGCGGTCTTCGGCCTGGACGACGCGCAGGCGGCCAGAGGCGTGGCGACCCATTCATCGGGCAACCACGCCTCTTGCCTTTCCTATGCCGCGATGCGCCGAGGCATCCCCTGCAACGTGGTCATGCCGCGCACCGCACCGCAGGCCAAGAAGGACACCGTGCGCCGCTATGGAGGCGTTATCACCGAATGCGAGCCGTCCACGTCTTCGCGCGAGGAAACCTTCGCCAAGGTGCAGGCGCAAACGGGCGGCGATTTCGTCCACCCCTACAACGATCCGCGCGTGATCGCCGGGCAGGGCACATGTTCCAAGGAGTTCATGGAGCAGACCGGCGGGCTGGACATGGTGGTCGCGCCGATCGGCGGCGGCGGGATGATCTCGGGCACCTGCCTGACGCTTTCGACGCTGGCGCCGGAAACCAAGGTGATCGCCGCCGAGCCCGAGCAGGCCGACGACGCGTATCGCAGCTTCAAGGCGGGCCACATCATCGCGGATGATGCGCCCAAGACCATCGCGGACGGTTTGCTGGTGCCGCTGAAGGACCTGACCTGGCACTTCGTCAGCAACCATGTGTCCGAGATCTACACGACTTCGGACGCCGAGATCGTCGACGCGATGAAGCTGATCTGGAAGCACCTGCGCGTCGTGATGGAGCCCAGCAGCGCCGTGCCGCTGGCGACCATCCTGAAGAACAAGGACGCATTCGCCGGCAAGCGCGTCGGCATCATCATCACCGGCGGCAATGTCGATCTCGACAAGCTGCCCTGGCTCTGAGGAGAGACACTATGAACGCACCCGTGAACTTCGACAACCTAGAAGTCGGCTTCGACGTGCCCGCGCTGCCGGGCATGGACGAGAAGGATATCCAGACGCCCTGCCTGATCCTCGACCTGGATGCGCTGGAGCGCAACATCAAGAAGATGGGCAACTATGCCAAGGCGCACGGGATGCGCCATCGCGCCCATGGCAAGATGCACAAGTCGGTCGATGTGCTGAAGCTGCAGGAAGAACTGGGCGGCGCGATCGGAGTCTGCTGCCAGAAGGTGTCCGAGGCCGAGGTCTTCGTGCGCGGCGGGATCAAGGATGTGCTCGTCTCCAACCAGGTGCGCGACCCGCAGAAGATCGACCGCCTGGCCCGCCTGCCGAAGCTGGGCAGCAGGATCATCGTCTGCGTGGACGACGTGGCGAACGTGGCCGACCTGTCGGCTGCCGCGCAGAAGCACGGCACCACGCTGGAATGCTTCGTGGAGATCGATTGTGGCGCGGGCCGCTGCGGCGTGAAGACCTCTGATGCGGTCTTGGAGATCGCCAAGGCCATCGACGCGGCGCCAGGGCTAAAGTTCACCGGCATCCAGGCCTATCAAGGCGCCATGCAGCACATGGACAGCTACCAGGACCGAAAGGCCAAGCTAGACGCCGCCATTGCCCAAGTGACCGATGCCGTCGAGGCGCTGAAGGCCGAGGGGCTGGAACCGGAACTGGTCTCGGGCGGCGGCACCGGCAGCTATTACTTCGAAAGCAACTCGGGCGTTTACAACGAACTCCAGTGCGGCTCCTACGCCTTCATGGACGCGGATTATGGCCGCATCCACGACAAGGACGGCAAGCGCATCGACCAGGGCGAATGGGAAAACGCGCTGTTCATCCTGACCTCCGTCATGTCCCACGCCAAGCCGCATCTTGCGGTAGTGGACGCGGGCTTGAAGGCGCAGTCGGTCGATAGCGGGCTGCCACTCGTCTATGGCCGCGACGATGTAAAATACATCAAGTGCAGCGACGAGCACGGAGTGGTCCAGGACGACAACGCCGTTCTCGAGGTCAACGACAAGCTGCGTCTGGTGCCGGGCCATTGCGATCCGACCTGCAACGTCCACGACTGGTATGTCGGCGTCCGCAACGGCAAGGTAGAGACCCTGTGGCCGGTTTCCGCGCGCGGGAAGGCCTACTGAGGCTGAGACTATAATTTTCTAATAAACGCACCTGCGCTACCCTTAGCTGCGGGTGCGTTTTAATTTCTTGTTCAGGCTCAATGGCGGCGCTGAGGTTGAGCTGCCCCTCTCCCTGGGGCCCGAGGTCCGACGTGTGTTCGAGGAGAACTGGCGGGTCTATGGCATCCGCAAGGTCTGGCGGCAGCTCGTCCGGGAGGACTTCGATGTCGCGCGTTGCACTGTGGCAAGGCTGATGAAAGACATGGGAATTCAAGGCATCATCCGTGGCAAGCCGCATAGAACGACGATATGGTTCAAGATCCGCAAGGTGACCGGCTCTCATAGCCTTTGGGAATACCTTGAGGCGGCGAGCCCGATGAACTCATTTGATCACAGCGGAAATGTTGCGCTGTTCGATCCGCAGCGCAATCTCTTCATCGCGTTCACTGGCTGAATGTCCGGAATGTCCGCAAAGCTGCCGGATGGTCAGATGGAGACTAAGGTCTGCTTTTCGCCACATCTGGACCGAACTCAGACGTTTATGTCACTGGCTAAATCCACCGTTTTTGCCCTTCGAACGCGAACACAACCGCTCAGATTTCTTAAGCATCGAGTAGCGCGTCGATCACCGCGCATTCCGGCGCGGCATCACCAGTGCATCGTGCAACGGTGTCCGACAAAACGCGCTCGATCCGCTTCAGGTCGGCGATCTTGGCTCGAACGTCTGTCAGATGATCTTCGGCGATCATCTGCACCTCGGCGCATGTCCGGCATCGGTCATCGACCAGCCCAAGCAGCCCGCGAACCTCTTCAAGAGAAAAGCCTAGATCGCGGGACCGCATGACGAATTTCAGCCGCTTGACGTGGGTATCATCGTAGCTGCGATAGCCTTTCACACTGCGCGGCGGGTCCGGCATGATCCCGATTTTCTCGTAGTAGCGAATGGTTTCCAGGTTGCAGCCCGTTGCGCGGGCCAAATCGCTCCGCCGAATAGATCTCACGCTTGTGTTACTCATTGTGCCAAAAAATCCCTTGATCCTGTATCAACTACAGACCCTAGAACGGTGGAAATATCTGTTCAAGGAAGATTCGATGGAACAAAATTTGGCGGAACTTCCGCAATCTCGGTCGCAGAAAATTGGCGACGAAACCACCAAGGGATGGGGCGTGACCGGCCTCGGCGTCCTCGGTGCGCTGGCGATGACCTCGTGCTGCATCCTTCCATTGGTGCTGGTCAGCTTTGGCGTAACAGGCGTGTTCATCGCGCAGCTCGGGGCGCTCTATGCCTACAAGTGGTACACCTTCGCGCTGAGCGCCGCGTTCTTGGGATACGGCTTCTACAAGGCTTACAAGCCTGTAAATGCCGAGTCCTGTGCCGATGGCACCTGCGCCCGCCCCATCGACCGCCGCATCATGCGCGCAACCCTCTGGGCCGCGTCCGCGATTGTCGCTGTTGCTATGATCTTTCCCTACATCACCCCCATCATCCTGAAATTCTGAACGAGGACCATGACCATGAAGCATCTCCTTTTATACGCCCTGACCATCGCCGCACTCTCGACCCCGGCCCTCGCTGAAGAGCGCCAGGTCGAGATCGCCGTCAGCGAACTGACATGCCCGTCCTGTTCGTTCATTGTTGCCAGTTCGATGCGCGGTGTTCCTTCGGTCGAGATTGCTGCGTTCCAGGACGGCCCCGAATACGGACAGGGTGTTTACAGCGTGACCTACGATGACGCCGAGACTTCCATCGAAAGCATCATCGGCGCGGTGACGGCCAATGGCTATCCGGCGCAAGTGCTGCCTGACGCAGCCTCCTGAGCCGTCTGCAATGCGTGACAATCTGATGGGTGGGCTGTTGGCCTTCGGAATAGCAGCTCCGGTCGTGGTCGTCTGCTGCGGCGGGGGAACTGCCGTGCTCGCAGCGTTGTTCGGCGGCATTGGTGCCTGGCTCTCCGGGGTAAACGGTATTGCCGTGCTGGTTTTGACGGGTCTGACCTACTTGATCGTCCGCGCACTGCGTCGTTCGCACATGAGACGCGCCTCCAGCTCAGACCCATCACAACGAAAGACGGCCCCTTGACTGACACACCTGAAAATCCCGACCGCCTGCTGAAATGGGGGCTTGGCGGTGCGCTCTTCGCCGCGCTCTGCTGCTTTACACCGCTTCTGGTCGTCATCATTGCTGGCGTCGGGTTGTCGGCCCTCACGGGTTGGCTCGATTACGCCCTGTTCCCGCTGCTGTTTTTCAGTCTCGCCGTGGTGGCACAGGCCCTTTGGCTGCGCGCTGGCAAGCCGGGACCGGCCCCGAAACTCTGGGCCACCGGCCTCGCGGCAGTTCTGTCGATCCTGATCATTCTCCTCGAATTCAGGTTCGCAATACGGATCACAATCGGCGTTTTCGCCGCCACAGCACTCTACGCGGTTCTCGTGAACCGTGCGCAAAAGAAAGGAACGCTCTCATGATGATGGGATGTTGCACCGCCACCGGTATGTTCTTCGGTCTTCTCGGCATGTTGACACCGCTGATCGCAATCGGCGCAGTCATCTATCTGCTCGCGGCTAAATCGAGAAATCACGAATCAAGTGAGGTACGCTGAGATGAAAGACCTAATTAAAGGCGGCTACGGCCAAGGCGGCTATGACCTGATCGTCCTCGGGGCGGGGTCGGCGGGGTTCTCCGCCGCAATTACTGGCGCGGATGCCGGAAAGCGCGTCGCTCTCGTGGGACATGGCACCATAGGCGGAACCTGCGTCAACGTGGGATGCGTGCCGTCCAAGGCAATGATCCGCGCGGCAGAGGCCGTGCACGGTGCGGGAGCTGCCAAACGGTTCCCCGGTCTATCAGGCCATGCGCAAGTCGATGATTGGCAGACGCTCGTTCAGTCCAAAGACGATCTGGTAGAGACCCTGCGCCAGAAGAAATACGCGGACCTTTTGCCGGAATATGAGAGTGTCGATTACATCGACGCAGGTCCCGCGCGGCTGATCGAAGGTGGCGTGGCAGTCGGTGATAGAATCCTGAAAGCACCGAAGACCATCATCGCCACGGGCGGGCGTCCCATCCTGCCGACCATCGACGGCATCGAGGAAATCGGCGCGCTCGACAGCACCAGCCTTCTGGAACTCGAAGCGCTGCCGAAAAGCCTGATCTTCATCGGCGCGGGCTACATCGGCGCGGAGCTGGCCCAGATGATGAGCCGCATGGGCGTGAAGGTCACGCTCGTCGCCCGGTCGCACCTGCTGCCCGGCGCGGAGCCGGAAGTCTCGGAGGCGCTGGCGGAGGCGTTCGAGGCCGAAGGGATCACCCTTCTGACCGGATTGAGCTACGACACCGTGCGCCGCGACGTTGCTGCGGGCGTGACGTTGCGCGTGATCCAGAACGGAAAGCCTGTCGAAGTGACGGCGGATCATCTTGTTGCGACCGCTGGCAGGCGGGCAAATACCGAAGATATGGGCCTGGACGCAATCGGCGTGGAAACAGACGCACGTGGGTCCATCGTCGTCGGTGAGGATATGCAAACATCGGTGCCCGGCATCTACGCTGCGGGCGATGTGACCGACCGCGACCAGTTCGTCTATATGGCGGCCTACGGCGCAAAGCTCGCCGTCAAAAACGCAGTGCTTGGTGAGGACAATCGTTACGACAACGCCGCGATGCCGTGGGTGGTGTTTTCCGACCCGCAGGTCGCGGGCGTCGGTTTCAGTGAAGCCCAGGCGCGGGACGCGGGCTTCGACGTCAAGACGTCCATCGTGCCGCTCGATCAGGTGCCTCGCGCGTTGGCCGCACGCGACACGCGCGGATTGATCAAGCTGGTGGCGGACAGAAAGACCGACCGATTGCTTGGTGGCCAGGTCATCGCGCCCGAGGGGTCTGATACGATCCAGACCCTCGTCATGGCGCTGAAGTTCGGCATGACTACAAAGGCGCTCGGGGAGACGATCTTCCCGTATCTGACAACGGTGGAAGGGCTGAAGCTGGCGGCGCAAACCTTCGACATGGACGTGGCGAAACTGAGCTGCTGCGCCGGATAAGGACCAGAAAATGAGCGAAAACTACGACCTGATCGTCATCGGGGCTGGAATGGCAGGCGTGGCCGCCGCCAACAAGTGTGGCGCAGCAGGATGGCGTGTAGCCATTGTCGATGCGCTGCCCTATGGCGGCACCTGCGCATTGCGCGGCTGCGATCCAAAGAAAATCCTGCGGCGCGGTGCGGAAATCATCGACTCCGCACGACTTATGCAAGGCAAGGGGATCGATCCCGGTGATCTGTCGATCAACTGGGCCGATCTGATGGCACACAAGCGTGGCTTCACCGACCCGGTGCCGGACAAGATGGAAAAAGGCCTGTTGGGCAACGGCGTCGAAACCCTGCACGGAGCCGCGCGGTTCACGGGAAGCAACACGCTGGAGGTCGATGGAACGGCATATCGGTCGGAACGGTTCCTCGTGGCCGCCGGTGCCATGCCCAGGCCGCTGAGCTTCACAGGAGCCGATCTCGCGATCGACAGCACGGATTTCCTCAACTTGGAGGCCCTTCCCAAACGGGTTCTATTTATCGGTGGCGGCTTCGTGTCCTTCGAGTTTGCGCATATCGCCGCACGGGCCGGAGCCAACCCGATCATCGTGGATCGTGGCGCCCGGCCCTTACGCGGCTTCGATCCCGATCTGGTCGAAATGCTGATCGAGCGCGGCACCGGTATCGGCGTGGACCTGATGCGCGAGACCGAAATCGTCTCCGTCGCGGAAACCAATGGAGCATTCACTGTCGAGGTGAAGTCAGGCGATCAGACCTGGACAGTCGAAACCGATCTGGTCGTGCATGGCGCGGGCCGCGTAGCTGCCCTTGCCGACCTGAATCTGGAGGCCGCCGGTGTTGACTACAGCGACAAGGGCATCGTTGTAGCCCCCCATCTGCAAAGCACGACAAGCAGCGCGGTCTATGCCGCCGGAGATTCCGCCGACACCGATGGCATGCCGCTGACGCCAGTCGCCGTGATCGAAGGGAAGGTCGCGGCCAGCAACATGCTCAAGGACGCGCAGGCCGTACCGGATTATGCCGGTATTCCTACAGCCGTCTTCACGGTCCCAGAAGTGGCGCGTGTCGGCATGTTGGAAAGTGAGGCAAAGGACGCCGGGCATGACGTGGATGTCCGGTTCACCGACACTGGCGGTTGGTATTCAAACTACCGGATCGGCGAGACGTCCGCCGCAGCGAAGGTCCTCGTAGACAAGTCGAACGGCAAAATCCTCGGCGCGCACCTGTTCGGCCCGGAATACGGCGAGCTGATCAACTTTTTCGGGTTGGCAATCAAGCTGGGCCTTACGGCAAAGCAGCTTCGGTCGATGACGGCGGCCTATCCAAGTGTTGGATCGGATTTGGGGTCGCTGCTCTGATCTCCAACAAACCAATCTTCGATCATCGCTTCAGATTTGTTGGCATGAGCATTTCTTGGAAAAGCGACTGTTAGGACTGAACTCGTATAGGTCGTCCAAGTCCGCACTGCGGTTACTGGCCCGGCTGTAGGCGAAAGTCACTACCTGCGGGCGTTTTATGCCTGTCCGCGCGAAGCGCCGGGCCTGTCGGCGGGTGGCCTTCAGGTTGCCCGCCGACAGGTCACCCTAAAACCGCCGACACCCACGATCACGTCAAAACACAAAAAGGCCCCCGCCTGCTGACGGGGGCCTCGATCATTTCAGTGGGGTGGGCTGCTACTCTGCGGCCATCTGGTCGGTGTGCGCGGTTCGGTCCATGATGTAATCCACGGCCTTCTGCGCCTCGGACGCGGCGCGGAAAATCGCACGGCTATCTTCCTTCATCGCCTCAAGCCATCCTTCGACATAGGCCGCGCTCTGGTCGAATTCAGGCTCTACCCCGATCTGCGCGCAAAGCATGCAGTTGCCAATCTCCGCGACCAGCTCCTCGAACGCGTAAGCCTTGCGGTCATTAAACCGGCCCAAGCGGTCAAGCCGCTTTGTCGCCCCTGTCCAGTGGGTCAGCTCATGCGCCAAGGTGCCGTAATATCCTGCGGCCCTGTGAAAGGTCGCGATCGGCGGCAAGTGGATGCGGTCGGTCTTGATGTTGTAATAGGCGCGCGGCTCCTCGGTGCTGTCGATCTGCGCGCCGGTCGCGGCAAAGAACGCCTCCAGCTTGGGGTCGGCCTCGGTGCCAAGATCACGGGGCGGATCGGGCAGGATGTAGAATTCAGCAGACAAGCCCTCGATCTGATCAGTGTTGAACACGCGGTAGGCTCTGGCATAGGGAATCTGGCGCTCTTCGCCGTTCTCGTCCTCGCGCTCAACGGTGCCGTATTTCACGACGGTTGCGGATTTCTCACCCTTGCGGACATGGCCCCCAAGCTGCTTGGCTTGATTGAACGTCATCCAGCGAGCTGAGCTGTAATCCTTGGCCATCGCCGTGGCCCAAAGCATCAGGATGTTGATGCCCCGATAGGCCTCCCCGTTGAACCGTTCCGGCAAGCTGACCGATGCCCCGCCGCCAGTCCACGGCTTGCGCCAGGGCGGTGTTCCCGCCTCGATCTGGGCGATGATCTGGCTGGTGACATGGGAATAAACGTCAAACTTCTCTGCGGTCATTTGTGACCCTCCTTCGAGTGACGCGGTCCGGGTCTCTTCCCCCTTTCCGCCGATGGGCGGGCCTTCCTGTTCTGATCTTTGGAATGCCCATGCATTCCGAAGGGCAGAGCAGGTAAGGGCAAAGCCCGTCCTGCGGCCTGGCGGGGCCGTGACAACCGGGTGGAGGGCCTGAATTTGGGAGGGAACCGCGCGCCTGCGCGTGGGAGGAACCGGAATTCAGGGCCGGAACCGACGCCACAGGCGGCGCTTGCCGGTTTTCTCGGACCTGCCAGGATGGCAGGCGGATCAACAGAATTTGGAAACTGTCAGGGTTGGGGTGAGCGGGCGTCAGCCCGTCGATCCCCTTGCCTGTCTATCGCTCAAAGCGATACCGGCGCACTGCCGGGATCACTGAACTCTATCGAGCCATATCTAACTCGATAATATACGATTGATGCCTTCGTTAGATTCAGGCACAAGACGACCATTATTGTTTCTGTTGGTATGCGCGATGAACCAGACGATTGACCTCGAACTAAACGTCACCACCGAACAAGGCCTTCGGGGACTTGCTGAGGAGGGACACACGGTCGAAGTGCTGTGCAAAACCGATCCTGAACGCAAGGGACCAAGCTGGTACGGCCTGTGGATCATGCGGACGGTTGGGAGTGATGGGCAGGAGAAAATCCTTGTCACTGCCAGAACGCGCGTGACGCAGAATGCGATCAGGGTGCGCGAATTCAAGACGGCAACCGGTGTGATTTCATTCCTTGTTGGTGTCGGGTTCTCTCAGGCAAGCATTCCCATGAAGAATGGGGAAACGACCTCTCATCGCCTCGTCAGTGACTGAGACCTGGATCACGGTCGATGTCCCTATCCTTCTCGACCTCCTGATCCTTCTCCTGGTCGCGCTCGTCCTCGATCTCCAGCCGCTCGCGCGGCTTATTCAGCATATCCTTCAGCCGCTCGTTGACCGACGGCTTCCGCCCATCGCGTCCTGTGTCTTCACCCAGATCATACTCGCTGTGACCATCCAGCTTGTGAACCGCCGCCTGGCCGTCGCGCCCGGCGTCCTTCTCCATGATTTCCTTCAGACGCTCCCGCGCGTAATTGCGACCTTCCGGCTTTGGCGTGTCGTCTTGGTCCCGTGACCGGCCCACGACCTGCGACAACCGCTCACGGATATCGTCCGACGTGCGCCCGTCGCGTTCTTTCGACGTCGCGGCCCGGAGTGCCGTCAGACCGGCGGAAACACGGCCCTGCCCCGCCTCGCGCTCAATGCCGTAGGTCTCCCGCGCGATATCCAGCCGCTCACGCATTTCGCGGAAGGCGGCGCGGGCCTGGCGGGCGGCATGGACCACGGCCCCGCGCTCGGTGACCGGGATGTATTCCCGGCCCTGACGCTCGGCCACAGTTTTCGCGCGCCGCTCCATGGAATTGGCCGCTGGCCCCAGCTTCAGCTCGGGGTCGCGGTCCAGCTCCTCGGCCGTCAGCTTGTCGCCACGATCCAGCGCCGTCTCGCGCTGCTTCTCAAGCGACCGGTGATCGACACGCTCGACTTCCCCGACACGCTCCAGCGCGCGGTTCTGCAACTCGGCCCAGAGGCCCCGCATCTGCTCGATCTCGACGCCGCCGGTCTTCGCGGAATCGAGCACGCGGGTTTTGGTGGTGAAGCCCCCGGCTTCCAGCTTGCGGGTGGAGGTCAGAACATGGGCATGATGGTTGCGCTGATCGCCTTCGCGGTGGGGCGCATGGATCGCCACATCGACGGCCACGCCGTAGCGGCTGACCAGCTCCTGGGCAAAGTCGCGGGTGATCTGGGACCGGGCCTCGGCGCTGATCTCGGACGGCAGGGCCAGCTCCCATTCGCGGGCGGTGACGGAGTTGCGACGGGTCTCGCTGGCCTCAGCCTCGTTCCAGAGGCGGGACCGGTCCGAGGCCCAGTCCGGGGCGTCCTTCGGGGTCAGGATGAAGGTCTCCTCGATGCCCTGCTTGCGGGTGTAATCGTGGACGCGACCTTCGCGCTGGCACTCGATGCGCTCGCCGACACGGTAGGCAGCCGCCGCCGTGGCAGAGCGCCCGGCGCTGCGTTTGATCGTCTTCACGGAGAGGTGGTAGCTGGCCATGCGCCCTCCCCTCGCCTGTGATGCAAACGCGCCCACGCGCCGGAGCTGATCCGTGCCGGTGCCCTGACATTGGCCATCGGATCAGCCGTCTTTTCTCCGCAAGAGTGCGCCCGGAACCGGCGCGGTCTGAGGGGAAAAGATAGCCTGCTTGAGGCGAGCCAACGGCTCTCCGACGCGCGGGCTTGCCATTGATCTGCCCCCAGATCCCCAGCCTCATGGGGGGCGGGATATGGGGACAGATCAATGGCGGTTTGCCGGGGGCAAACCCGGTTCGTGTCGGCACCGTCAGGTCCGACGACACGAACCTCCCGCAAGGGAGACGCTAGCGGCAGACCGGCCCCCACCGTGGGGCATCGGGCGAGACGCTGGCGCGACCTTGCGGGACGCGATCCAACCGCTGAGGTTGGGCTGGGATGGTTTGGAAGGGGCAGCGCGCCCTTCCATGTCGCGGCGGCATGCAGCGAAGGGGATGGCCATCGGCCGGGGCTTTGCCCCAGAGAGATCGCACGCAAAGCTCGGAACCGCAGGTGGAGAGTTTGCATAAGTGCGCCCTTGTCCTTTACAGGCCTACGGGTAAGCGTTATCGGTTGATCTGGCAAGAACAACTTCAACCACAAGAATGTTTGGTGGCGAGGGTAGAGATTTGGCAGAAACAGAACTTGAGCGCGCCGAGAAACGATATGCTCAGGCCAAGGCCCGTCTTCAGGCGCTGAAGAACCGGGAAACAACCAGACAGCGCAAACTCGACACGCGGCGCAAGGTGATCCTGGGCGGGGCGCTCATGGACCTGGCGGAGCGGGATTCCGGTGCTGCCGCCATGCTCGACCGGCTTATCCGCAACCTGCCCCGCGAACAGGACCGCAAGGCCTTCGCGGACTGGGGGACGCCCTCCCCTGCTCCGTCCAGCTCTGATCCGGAAACGCCGTCCTGATGCGGGGCGTGATGCTCGTCTTCGGAGGGCTGTTCCGGTTCTTCGGTCGATTGATCTTCACGCCCATCCTGTTGGGCTGGATGATCGGCGCTGTCCTGTTCGGCGCGATGATTGGGGCACTTGTCGCCACGCCGTTCGTCTTCGCCTTCTTTGACCAGCCGCCCGGAGAAAGCGCATGGCAGTGGCTGGTCTTCGGGCCGTTCATTTTTGTTGGTGGCGTCTTCGGATTCCAGTATTGGCGCATGGCCTCTGGCGCGGACGCCTTCTTCGGGCTGACCGGCGACAGCCACGGCTCCGCCCGCTTCGCCAACCGCAAGGAGCTGAAGAAACTCCAGCGGGAAGACGGCCTTCTGATCGGGCGCAACCCGCACACCGGACGGCTGCTGCGCTATGACGGTCCGGCCCATCTGATCACCCTCGCCCCGACACGGGCCGGGAAAGGCGTCGGCACCGTCATCCCGAACCTGCTGGCGGCGGAACGCTCGGTCCTGGTCATCGACCCCAAGGGTGAGAATGCCCGGATCGCCGGGGAAGCGCGGCGGCGGTTCGGAACAGTCCATGTCCTCGATCCATTTGATGTCTCGGGGATGCCATCTGCCGCCTACAACCCGCTCGACCGGCTGACACCAGACAGCCTCGATCTGGGCGAAGACGCGGCCTCCCTGACAGAGGCGCTGGTCATGGACCCGCCGGGACAGGTCACGGAAGCGCATTGGAACGAGGAGGCCAAGGCCATCCTTGGCGGGCTGATCATGTTCTGCGTCTGCCACGAGGACCGCAACCGCCGGACACTTGCCACCGTTCGGGAATATCTCACCCTGCCCCCGGAAAAGCTGCGCGCGCTGCTGGAGCTGATGCAGGACAGCGATGCGGCAGGCGGGCTGATCGCTCGCGCCGCTAATCGCTTCCTTGGCAAGGCGGATCGGGAAGCCGCCTCGGTACTGTCGAACGCACAGCGCCACACGCACTTTCTGGACAGCCCGCGTATCGCCAAAGTCCTGTCGCAGTCGGATTTCCACTTCTCCGATCTGCGTCACCGGATCGCCTCGGTGTTTCTGGTGCTGCCACCGAACCGGATGGACGCCTACAGCCGTTGGCTGCGCCTTCTGGTGTCTCAGGCCCTTCAGGACATTGCACGGGACGCTGAGGCGTCCGTGAGGCCCCTGAGCGGCCCTGCAGGCGCTCAGGGGGGCACACAGCGCCTCCAGACGCCCACGCTGTTCCTCCTGGATGAGTTTGCCGCCCTGGGCCGTCTGGAGGCCGTGGAGCGCGCTATGGGTCTGATGGCGGGCTATGGGCTGCAGCTCTGGCCGATCCTGCAGGACATGAGTCAGCTCAAGGACCTCTACGGCGAACGCGCGGGCACATTCATTGCCAATGCCGGGGTGCAACAGGTCTTCGGGGTGAATGACTTCGAGACGGCCAAGTGGCTGAGCCAGATGATTGGCCAGGAAACAGCCGGATTCCAGACCGACAGCTTCAAACCCGGTGACGGCCCCAGCATCAGCAACAACCTCACGGGCCGCGATCTGCTCACCCCCGATGAAATCATGCAGCTCCGCCCGGAAAACCAGCTCCTGCGCGTGCAGGGGCAAGCCACCGCCGTGGCGCAGAAGCTGCGCTACTACACCGATCCCGAGTTCAGGGGGCTGTTCGTCCCGCAGGACCAGTAATCCGAAGGACGCCTCCCGATGCCAGACCAACCCGACCTCCCTGCCCTCTCCGACGATGATCTGCGCGAAACGCTCGATCTCATGGCAACGGCTGTCGCCAGTATGTCCGACAGGATCGACGATCTGACCGCCGTGGCGGACAAGCAGATCAAGGTCGCGACGGAAGCGCGGATCGCGGCCTTCGCCGCACGGGACCAAACCAATCCGAAAAAATACGGGGATCTTCTGGGCCAGACCCTCGACAGCCACCTGGGCGCAACCGCAGACGCGCTGACCGAGATTGTCAGACGCCTCGGGGTCCAGACGGATAAGACCATCGGGGCCTTGGCCAAATCGGAAGATGACAGGTCCAGAGCCTATCGAGAGGTGTTTGAACGGGAACAGAAAGCGGGTCGTCTCAAAAGCCGCCTGCCCTGGTTTGGTCTGGGTGCATTGGTTCTGGCCCTGGTGCTGTCGGTGACGCTTCCTCGTTTCTTGGCCAGCAACGCGTCCACATGCGCTGTCCTCGGGGCATCATGGACCACGACAACCACGGGTGTCGATGCCTGCGTGTTCTATCGACGATAATGGGTGAAGCGCTGTTGGTGATCGTCCCAGCTTGACAGGTTGGGTGTTATATATGTGTTAGACTCTGTGTTACGCGAATCGTATGCCTACCTAAGATATTGAAAAATATGCTTTAATCCGGCATATTTTGAACTTCCGGTGGGTGATATTACGATAACGGGTGTGTGATCTTACGAAAGATGGTGTGTGAAATTACGAAAGCCTGTGTGGTGGGTGATACTACGAATCCCTTGCCTTGGTGTGTGAAATTACGAATAGTAGTGGCATGGTGGGTGAAATTACGAAACCGGATCGGACGCCTCTTCTTCCCTTGCGACATGCACAGGGGGATTTTTTCGTTTGTGATATCTTCGACGCTGCGCCCAAAGGCGACATGGCGTCGATGGCGCATCCGATCTTCACCCTCTCGACCAAGCCTGACACCAAAAAACGACGCTATGTGGCTACCGATGGAAAGAGCTACGTGGAAATCAGGCCGAACATGATCGGTCTCGCAACTGTCCACGACCGTGACGTGCTGATCTATTGCATTTCTCAAGTGATGGCGGCTCTGAATGACGGAAAACAGGTTCACAGAACCCTTCGGTTTAAGGCGTACGACCTACTTGTCGCGACAAACCGTCCAGTTGCGGGAACCGGTTACAGCGGCCTGAAAGCTGCGCTGGAACGTCTCCAAGGAACGCAGATCGAGACTAACATCACCACGGGCGGCGTGGAACAGATTGACGGCTTTAGCCTGATAGACCGCTACCGGATTGTTCGCGAAACCCGCGACGGCCGGATGCTCGATCTAGAAGTCACACTTTCCGATTGGGTCTTCAACGCCATTGCCGGGGATGACGTTCTTACGCTCAATCGTCGCTACTTCCAGCTTCGTAAGCCTCTGGAACGCCGTCTGTATGAGCTGGCACGCAAGCAATGCGGGACGCAACCGGAATGGAAATGCGGTCTGGACAAGCTGAAGGACCGAACCGGCTCCACATCTTCTGATAAGGAATTTCGGCGGCTCGTTAGAGCAATCTGTAAGGCTGACGAGGAACACAACCACATGCCGGACTATGCCTTCCGAATGGAAGCAGACATCCTCACGGTAACGCCCAAACCTGAATTTCTGGAGAACTATGCGCTCAAACCAGAACAGGATAGACTGACCGGTGGATATGTCCTGCCTCTCTCGCCTGATACACTGGAACGGGCGCGGGAACTGGCTCCGACATGGGACATCAAGGTTCTGGTAGGAGAGTGGCGGACCTACTCCGCCAGACAGAAAGAACCACCAAAGAACCCGGACGCCGCGTTCCTCGGTTTCTGCAAGAGCTGGTTCAAGAAACGCGGTCGCAACGGCTGGTAGAGTAATGACTCAAACACTCATTTACTCAAATACTCAGACCAAAGGTCACGGGTGATGTCGGAGATTGACCGGCCCTCCTCGACCGCCTTGATCTTGATTTTGCGATAAAGTGTCTCCTCGATCTCGGCATTCAGGCGCTTCTTCTTCTCACTCGTCTCGGTGACTTCGTGCAGGATGCGTTTGCGGGCCTCGTCGCCACGGCTTGGACGTTTAGCGGAAAGGGCCATCACGCGACCTCCCGTGTCGCGGTTGCAAGCACTGCCAGTATTTCGTTGCTCAGCGCCGTGGTCTCCGCCCTTGCCTTCGCATTGTCGGCGTCGAATACAGTCAGCCCTTCCGATGCCGTCTGAGGGTAGACTTGGCGTTGTGTTATGGTCGTCTCACAGACAGGCAAGGCGTAGTCGTCCAGCGCGGTTCGCACGTCACTGCCCAGCCGGGTTCCTTCCACGACACGGGAGACCACAAACCCGGCGCGCGGCGATCCGTCCGTGACCTCTTGGCGAGCCTTGATGAAATCCACCAGGTCCGACGCGGCCCAAATGTCGTATGGCGATGGTTGAACGGGGATTAAAACGAAGTCGCTGACTTTGATGCAAGCGGCGATCATGTCTTCTAGTTTTGCCGCGCCGTCGATTACCACGTAGTCGTAGTTTGCCGCCATACTTGTCAGCGTCTTGACGTTGTTGGGACGGTCCAGCGCGACCAGCTCGATGGGATTGTCTTCGCAGGCTGCGTGCCAGTCACGTGCGCTGCCTTGTGGATCGCTGTCCACGATCAGAACCGAGTATCCCATCTCGTGCAGCGATCTGGCGAGATTGGTGCTGATGGTGGTCTTGCCGCTACCACCTTTCGGATTCAGGACGGAAATTATGCTCATAGCTCTGCCTCTTTTGTGTATTTACTCAAAAGAGTAACTGAGTATTTGAGGTGCGGCAAGCTTGGTGTGAACTGATGCCCGGCATCCATCCGCAAGAAAGTGAGTGACAGGGATGCAACTCATTTACTCAAAAACTCATTTGAGGAGAATGTAGGGCAAGGCGCAGCGCGAATGCTATGGGCGGGATATAGCTATATGAAAGCCTGGTCGAAGGATACGACCGCCAACGAAGTCCGGCAACTAGACGGCGTAAGAGAGGCGAGGGAATCCCTTGATCGAACTCCGCGCAAGAAGCCCGGCCGAAAAGGCCCCATCGGAAGGTTTCTTCGTAGAACCACGCTAAGGGGGAACTTTCAGAGAACATCTTCACGTTCCCCAGTCTCTGGCTGGCCTGATGTTCAGCGGTCGCGCAATTTTGCGGTCAGCGGCTCT
>NZ_LR701534.1:0-8103 GCF_902498815.1 Roseovarius sp. EC-HK134 | reverse complement strand
GGTCCTTCATCACACGAACAAGGTTTCGCAGCTCGGTGGCGGGCAGGGCGAGCAGGGCGCGGCGCGTGGGGCTTCAGCGTTGACTGACAATGCGCGTTATCAGATGAATATGTGGACCATGCCGCGCGAGGTCGCCGAAGCGCACGGTGTCCCCGATGACGAACGCAAAGCCTATGTGTTTGCGGAGGCCACGAAGGCGAACCACTTGCCGCCGCAGGGTAAGACGTGGCTTCAGAGGCAGCGCGGAGGGGTCCTGACGGGCATTGATCCGCTGCCTGAGGTGCCACAGCAGAACGGTCGACAGGGACGTTTCCAAGAATGACAACAGATAGCTCGATCAAAAAGCGCGGCGGCGTTACGTCATTTGCGAAGAGTGATCCCGCGATTTCTCTCGCCTCACTTTTCCGGCCTATCACGCGCGGCCGGCGCCCGAGAGGTCTTACGATATCAGCCCCTTGGGGTGCTGACCTGATTCTGCATTTCAAGCTTCACACGGGTCTGGACACGAAAGACCAGAGCGTTTTTCTGACCCTCGTTGCTTTGGCTGCGATCAAAGGCGGACAAATCGATAAGATGACGACAACACCAGTTGGTCGCCAGCTCTGGCTCGATCTGAATGGCGACGATGGGGACGCTGAATATAGCGGACCTGCGGTGGCGTTCTCTACTTCCTTTTATGAGATCCTGAAGGAGATGGGGCTGATGGCATCCGCTACGTCATACAAGTCGCTCTTAGACAGCCTCGATCGCCTCGACGGAGTTAGCTTCAAAGGGGAGACGCCGAGGTTTATTTTTCCGTCTCAGCGCCTCATCAGCTATCAGGTCGATAAAGAAAAGCAGCGCATCGCCGTCGTCCTGAACAGCCGTATCTGTGCGGCGCTGACGGGACAGTATGTGCGCATCGAGCTGCATGAACGGGCGCAGCTCACTTCTGATGCTGGGAAGGTTCTTCACGCGTGGCTCTGTGCCTGGTGCGGCCCGGGATCATCCAAACGCATCGGAGTCGACAAGCTTGTCTTGAAAGTTTGGGGAATGGAGGCCGCAACTTCATCGACAGGTCGCACCAGGCGAAAGCGTATCCGAGAGGCGCTGGTCGCGATCAATTCGCTTCCTGGTTGGTCGGCGTCTGAGGATTCTGGCGGTGTTGTTCACGTCCAACGCGCGTCTGTTTTAGATGCGAAATAGTATTGTAATAACGGGAACGCTTGCCCCTTTTTCAGGCTTGGATGATGGCCACCCACTTCCCTTCTCACGCCCTATGGCCACAACATGGAGTGTTGTAACAACGGGAACGCTCTATTGTAGTAACGGGAACGCTCCGTTGTAATAACGGGAACGCTCAGCCCTTGATGATACCCGTTTTATACATCAATTTCAGTGCTTTGCGTGATGCGTCGGAATCCGTATTAAGACTTATTAAGAAAGTCTAGCAGGGCATCTGCCCTGCACATGTTAAAAGGGCAGTAGGGAGGGAGGTGGCAAAGTCTCCAACCTCATCCCTACCAGCAACCAAGGGGCGGGCGGGCTGGTGCGAAATGGATGACCCATGGGGGCTTGACGGATATATAAATTTTTGTATATTTGTGCCATGAAGAATGTCGACTTCCGGGGATCGTCCCTATCCGACCTGCGCGATTTCCCGAACCCGTCTAGGCGGGAGGTCGGGTATCAGATCGATAACGTGCAGAATGGCAAGGACCCCGCTGACTGGAAACCGATGGGAACCATCGGAGCAGGAGTCAAGGAAATCAGGGTGAAGGACGAGAGTGGGATATATCGTGCCCTCTATGTCGCGAAGTTTGCGGATACTGTCTACGTGCTCCACTGCTTCAAGAAGACGACACCGAAGACCAGCAAGGCCGATAAGGACCTTGCCGCGAAACGCTACAAGGACCTTTTGAAGGAGTTGCGGAAATGACCACTTTTAACAGCGTCTGGGATGCCATCGAGGACACTCCCGAGCAGGCTGAGAACATGAAGATCAGGTCGGACCTGATGCGGTCCATCGAAGACCGCATCCGTGCGGAGGGTTGGAACCAGCATCAGGCCGCAGAACGGTTCGGCGTGACACAGCCTCGCGTTTCCGACCTGATGCGCGGAAAGATTGATAAGTTCACCATCGACACCCTCGTGAATATGGTTGTTGCAGCTGGCCTGCACGTTCAGGTTCAGGTCGGTGTCGTTGAAATGGAAGCTGCTTGAGCTTCAGCTTTCTGAGCCTGTTCGCTTTTTTGTGAAAAACCCAGATTCAACCGTAGGGCTTCGAGATTCCGAGAACGGGTTTTATGTTAAGTGAATTCCGGTGCGTCGGAATCATCCTCCGGTTGCTCTGTGGGTTCACTTTTAGACGGGGTTCCCGGGGGCATCTTCGCATCGCTTGGATCAGGCTTTTCAACCGACCGCCCCGCCGCGACCGCTTCCTGCCCTACTGCCCCAGGATCTGGCGACGGCATGGCCGGAGCCGGAACGGACTTTTGCGCATTGAGCACATCGAGCCAGTCTTTGCACGCCTTACTGGATCCTTCGATCCGCGAGGGTGGTGCAAGGCGCTTAGCGGCGGGTAGAAAGCCTTTTAGCTTCTGGTGTAGAACGTCTCCGGGCGCGTCATTGTCGAAGCCCGACAGTGCCTCACGGCCCTTTGCGAGCTTGAGGATGGCGGCCTCCGTTTTAGGGCCGAAACCTCCCCCAGTGCTGACATAGAGCGTGTCATCCCGGCCCTCGATCTCTGCCAGAGCCAATGCATCAAGCCCGCCTTCGAACACGACCAGGCGCCTTGCTGTTTCAGGATTTCCGAGGACGCAAACGGTTTTCAACCCGCCCCTGGCAAAACGTGCTGTGTTGGCCTTGCCGTCTTTCTGCCAGCGCTGTTCAAATCCCTGGATGTCGCCAGTCTCTGTATTGCGGTGTGCGAAGTAGATGCCACCGAAGACCCCGGCACGCACCTGGTCGTTGAAGCGTCGCAAGGTTGATTTCGAGATCCCGCGATCTTCAGCATAGGTCCGCTGTGCATCGACATATGGCGCTTCTTCCCACCGCTGCCGGGCTGCCGTGTGGTCGTGGGGCCCGTCCTCCTTGTTCCCGGATGACACGGGCGCAGGCATGGGCGCGTCGGTGCCGATTATTTCCCGGAAAGCTTGGCGCGCATCGCCGAGTGTTTTTCCTGCATTGTCTGACAGCCAGAGATCCACGACCGAGCCGCTCTCGCCGGTCTTGTTGTTCGTCCAGACCCAGACTGCACCTTTCCTGGTTGCCTTCAGCGTTTCTGACCCTCTGACATATGTTCTCCGATCTCTGCCCTGCTTGTCGTTGTGACCGTCCTTGTGCTTCTGGTCATATGACCAGCCCCCGCGCGCCGCGATCTCATCGATATGAACGGCGCGCATATCGTCGAGCTCACGGGCATCGTTTTCGTAGAATGCTCTCTGGATCCGTCGTGTCTTCGCCTTTTCACCTCGATTAGCATCGGGCGCGGTCTGTGGTTTCGAGACGTTTCGCCGATCGGGCAGATCGGCCTTGATCCGCTTCTCTTCTTCTCGCGTTACAGTCCGCAAGGCGGTCCGGACAGGATCACGGCCCGACCCGATGGCTTCCGCAACGGCCCGCGCTTCAGCCGTCATTTCTGCTTCATGTGCGGCCTTCTGGTCGCGTTCATTGTCGTTCTGATCGATCGCTGCGTCACGCTCGGAGATGCCTTCCTGGGACTCCTTCTGCGCCGCCATGGCCTCTGCATCAATGCGCCGCTGCATCTTCTCAGCGCGTTCGATGATCGCATCGCATTGCGCCTGAACATCCTCTGGAACGCCATGCACAGACAGACCTGCTTGTGCAGCTTCAAGTGAAGCCTGTCGCACAAACTCAGGTGATCCCGAAGGGCATACAGATGACCAGCCTTTGGCTTTTGCCATCGCGATCATGGCCGTCCGTGTTTCCTTCGTGCTCCTCGATGTTGATAGTCGGTCTCCATGATCAACGACCGTAGAGTTATCCGAAAAGGTAATTTGAGGAGGAGCGTCATTGAGATCGACAAAGCGTATGGCCTTTGAAATAAGGGGATCAAGATGAATGTCGCAGTAGATGCGCCGCAGAAGTGTCATCTTGAACGATGATGCAGAAACTGCTTTTTTATCTTCATCTGATATCACACCTGATATTTCTGCGATATCTTTGTGTTCTTCTTTCAGGTCATTCACATATGCGGCTTCTGGCTCTTCATATGGACCGAATGCCTTCTCCATCTTGCTGATCGAGAACTTGCTTCCGAATGCGCTGGCTTTCGCAAATTCATCACTTCCGATGATGCCGATGCGGGCGCCAGAACCGACTTTGTAATACGTCAAGCCCATCTCTCCGAGGGCGGTGTGGAGGCTCTGCCAGTCGAAGGCTGATCCTACGGTCTCGGAAAAACGGGCTTTCAGGGCGTCAGGAATCCCGGCTTCGAATGTCTCAAAACCCGTGCCTTTTTCCATTTTTCGGGCGCCAGAGGACTTCGGGCGCTTGCCGTCTTCGCGCTCAACCTGCTTTTTCGCCCAGGCTTCGGTGTTCGGCTTCAGCTCGACCGCGCCATCTTCAGACACGTCAAAATCGAACCGGCCTCGATCATGCGACCAGCCTTGCGCCAGCTCGATCTCGCGACAGGCCTTCTCGATCCTCATGTGATCGTTCGACTTCGACCAGACTTTTCCGGTCGTGGGGTGGACTGTGTTGCAGACTAGATGGATATGCTTTCTCTTGGTGTCGTGATGCGTGCCGATGACGATTTGATGCTCATCGAGATCCAGGCTTTTGATCATGTGATCCGCGGCGGCGCACATCTGGTCGTCGGTCGGCTGTTCGAGCTCATGCCAGCTGAGGACCAGGTGGTAATACGGCTTCTGGACACGATCGTTCAGTCCTGAGGTGAGCAGCATTTCGTCAGATGCATCATGCCAGTCTTTCGACGCGATGTTGCGCATCTCGATCCGTGCGGCCTTCGAGCAGACGTATGTCACGCCGGGCTTGAAAGCTTCAGCGCCGCCGCCTGAGCCTTTCTCGCCAGCCTTTTTGATTGCCTCTCCGATCATTTCAGAGCCCCCTTGAGCATGGTGGCTGCATCATCGACGGCGGCACGGGCGGCCTCGATCGTTTTGATGTCATCGGCAGATAGCGCGGATACTTTTCCGGAATTGATACCATGGGCAATTTGATTGAGGTTTGAGCCATGCTTTCCGAGTTCGCCTATGATCTTGATGAGATCTTGGCGTTCCCGGCGATCAAAGCCCGCTTCACCAAAGATCAGAGCGGCGAGATAATCTCTATGATCTGGAAAGCCTGCCTCATGGGCGCGCTCGATGAACGCCGCCAGCTCACCATCGTTGACCCGCTTTTGCAGAATGTTCCCCCGCTTCCGCTTGTCTGACCTCTCTTTTCCATCACCTGCTTTTGCCATGCCCAGTCCTCTTTTTTGTATTCTACCCCCTTCCCTTGAAAATTCCCCTCCCTACCGCCCACAGCTGATCTCGCCGACACCGCAGGTGGAGAAGAAGATCAGCCAGAAGAACGATCCACGTAACAGACGAGACTGCCGTCCCTCGCGGCAGCTGGCTCTTCAGCGCAGATTCCGCGAGCATTGAGGACCAGATACATTGCGACCGCCGCAGCCATCGCGATGGCACTCGCAACAAGAGCCCCCGCTATAGCGGCGATGATGAACCGCCGCTTTGAGATCCGATCTGCCGTTGTGATGGACTTTTCTGCCGACGCTTGCGCGATCTTGTCTGATGCCTGACCGATGAGTTTCGCGATGGCCTTTTGGGCTTCGGCGGATGCGATTGGACCGGCCTTCTCCGGGATGTCTTTCAGAGCATCGAGGACGAGGCGCATCTCCTTGATTGCCGCGTTGCGCGCGGACTGATTTGTTGCCGCGTAGTGATCCAGGGTCATGATCACGGGCCACATCTCATCACGGGGCGACAATCCGAGGCCAGCCTTGACGGCGATCAGCCGGTCGCGGTCAGTATCGTTCGGTGCGCGCTTGTAGAGCTGCTGAAAGAGATCTTCGGGGAAGTCTGTCATTCGAGAATTCCCGCCTTGCGGATTTCTTTCGTCCAGGCCTCCAGGGCGGACTTGGCGCGGATCTTCTGAAGCATCGACAGGCTGTCAGACTCCCGCGCCGTGATCAGGTTCAGTGCCCTGTTTTCCATGATGTCGCAGACTGCGGGGTCCAGCCGGATCATGTCGATGATCGGAGCACCTCGAGCTTCCAGCTCTTGTCGCACTTTGCTCTGATCGAAGAGATCGAAGCTGCGTTCTTCTCGGTGGTTCTTGACGATGATCCATCGCGCGCTGTTGGGCAGCGATCCTAGTTCATCTTTCAGAGCCACGACAGGGGCGCGAGACTGGTCGATCACGAAGACGATCCAGAGCTCTGCGCCAAGCTCTTCGGTCAGGATGCTTAGATCGAAGCCGTCCTCTGATGCGCCGCCAGATGCCAGCCGGGCCATCACATCGGATCCACGGGCAGGGAGATCGATGAGCACATCGCCAGGGCTTTCCGCGATCGCCTCAAACAGTTGATCTAGGCCTGCAGGGGTCATGACATTGATGCAGCGGACATCCGCGTCACCTGATTTGAAGGCGGCATGGAGGCCTGGATTCTTGTTGTCGCCGTCGATTAGCGTGATCTGTTTCCCAGTCTCTTGGAGGGCTGCGGCGGTGCGCTTTGCTGCTTCGGTTTTTCCGACGCCGCCCTTGTCGCCATGTATCAGGAAAATGCGCTTCACAGATCACCCCCTTGGTCTCTGAAATCCGCTTTAGTATCTACTTTCGTATCTTCCTTTGATGCGCTATATTCAGCCTTTGCAGGAGCCACATTGGCCTTGCGCGTCCAGGTGCGCAGGGGCTTGATTCCAGCCTCTTCACGCGCTTTCCGAACGTATGTCTTGAAAGTGTTCATCTTGATCTTCTGGTCGTCTGGCAGTGTTCTATTGAGCTCTTCACAGATCTCCGCGATCGAGAACCCGGCCTCCATCTTTTCATGGATTTCCTTGATCAGCGACGCGACGAAGTCGGCTCTCGTAAGCCTCTTCTCACTCTTCTTCGCCATCAATCTTAGCGCGGACTTCGCTTCCTTTAGTTTGTCGGATTTGATTGTCATTGGATTATCCCCGTGATACACATATCAACATATACGCAATTTCCATTTATCTTCAAGATATATCTTGTATTTATTCTTTAGTCGTTCTATATCTTTAGCAGGGTATGGCGACGGTAAACCGTCACCCCCTAGATCCTGCGCGGCGGTGACACTGATGTGTCTTCTTCTTGCAGGATGTGGCAACGTGTCGGCGCCGGGGGCTTCTCCGCGTTGTTTATTGGGCGATAGGAGAGGGCATGGCGAGAGAGAAATTAGGGCCGTTGGAAGACTACAGCATCCAGAAGGGCGCTGGTTATTTCTTCGACAATGAGCCGCTGCCGTTAGATTTTGTGCTGCCCGGATTGATGCGGAAGAGCGTAGGTGTGTTGGTTGCCGCTGGCTCGACAGGCAAGAGCTTCTATGCCGTTCAGACGTGCCTTTCTGTTTGTGCCGGTCGAGATCTCTTCGGCCTTTACGGAGGCGCAGAGATCACTGCAGGTCCGGTCACTTATCTTGCGCTCGAAGACACTCTCGATGTTTTTTGGCATCGCCTCTACGGCATCGCTGGACACCTGCGTCAGAACAACAATGAAGATGATTTCAAGGCGATCCGAAAGGCGGCTGACCAGCTTCATATTCACGAGCTTTACGGTCGCGGGTTCAGACCGATCGAAGGTGATGATTTGCAGCCTTCTGCACATCTCCGTCAGTCGATCGACGCTGTGAAGGCGCAGGGTGCGCGGCTGGTGATCGTCGATACCTATTCGCGTTTCCTCGCTGGCCATTCGGAGCAAGACAATGCGGTCGCGGCGACGATTGTCGCTGCCCTAGAACAGATGTGCCAGGAGACCAATGCAGCCGTCCTGGTCCTTCATCACACGAACAAGGTTTCGCAGCTCGGTGGCGGGCAGGGCGAGCAGGGCGCGGCGCGTGGGGCTTCAGCGTTGACTGACAATGCGCGTTATCAGATGAATATGTGGACCATGCCGCGC
>NZ_LR701531.1:0-10634 GCF_902498815.1 Roseovarius sp. EC-HK134 | reverse complement strand
CCTGCTTGGCCCCATCGGAAACATCCCGCCAGCGGAGGCTGAGGAGAACTTCTATGCACAGCGCGACGTGCTCGATATGGTCGCGTGAAATGAAGCTATAGGTCTCCGGTGAAACCGGGACGATTCACCAAGACACACGACCCCAGCTTAATTGTGCGCAGCATATGACTCCCCCGATGCGAAGATATTACTAACCTTTTTGAACTGTACGTAATGCAGGATCCTCCGACAATTATGAATCTTGACTGCCATCGGCGCAGACCAAATCCTTTACCGTCTTGATCTCCACAGCAGTAGATGCCAGTAACAATATTAAATGGCACCTAGTAAAGTCATGCAACACAGAAAAGCTATAACTATGCTTCGTTGTGGGTCGGAGGTCTAGACTGCTACTTAAACGAAAAAAATCGTATGTGTTGGGGACATGATGCAAAAACCTGAAGCTCTCGGTAAGTTTTCCAAGTCTGATCACATTCGCATTGCCGTAATTGGCCTAGGATACGTGGGCTTGCCTTTAGCGGCCGCGCTTGGGAAGCACTATCATACCGTAGGCTTTGATCTTAAACTAAAAAGGGTTTCCGAACTAAACAACGGATACGACTCGACAGGCGAGCTCGAAACGGGCGAGCTAAAAGCCACGCGAATGCTAGAGTTTTCGTGTGACGAGGCTGATTTGAGTTCGTGCAACGTGTTCATTGTTGCCGTGCCCACACCAGTTGATGCGTCCAGAAATCCAGATCTTACTCCGCTTATTGCCGCGTCTCGGACAATAGGCCGTCACATCAAACGTGGTGACATTGTGATTTATGAATCGACTGTTTACCCCGGCGCAACAGAAGAAGAGTGTATTCCGGTAATAGAAACTGTTTCCGGGCTTAAGTATAATCGAGATTTTTTTGCCGGTTACAGCCCCGAGCGAATAAATCCCGGCGATAAAGAACGTCCCTTGACTAAGATAACGAAGGTAACCTCGGGCTCAACACCCGAGGTGGCGGAATTTGTCGACGAGCTGTATAACAGCATTATTGAAGCTGGCACCTACAAGGCTTCTTCAATACGTGTGGCTGAGGCCTCAAAAGTCATCGAAAACACTCAGCGCGACGTTAACATTGCACTCATTAACGAGCTTTCAATTGTATTTTCTTATTTAGGCATTGATACAAACGAGGTTTTAGACGCAGCCGCGACGAAGTGGAACTTCATCCGTCTCAGTCCTGGCCTCGTTGGCGGCCACTGTATTGGCGTTGACCCTTATTATCTTGTTCACAAGTCTATGGCAGTTGGTCATATTCCAGATATCATTCGTACTGCACGCGAGATCAACGACGGCATGCCGCGCAATGCGGTCACCCGGCTTGTTAAGGCGATGATTGAGCGCGACCTTAGTGTCAAAAGAGCTAAAGTCCTTGTTGTTGGCTTCACGTTCAAGGAAAACTGCCCCGACACGCGAAACACAAAAGTCATAGATTTGGTCAAAAACCTCAAATCTTATGGCATGGAGATTGACATCGTCGACCATTGGGCGGACCCCGCCGAAGCGCATAACGAATATGGTCTAGACACCTCAACTACCTTGCCAGAAACTGGCGCATACGACGTGGTTATCCTCGCCGTCGCCCACGGCGTGATCGTTCGTGACGGCGCGTCCCGCCTGCGACAGATCATGCAGCCCAACGGCGTCCTTTTTGACATGAAAGCCGCATTTCCGAAGGATCAAAGCGACCTGCGCCTTTGACGGGAGTCCCAGAAATGAACACCCCAGACACATTGAAAGAAACCGCAGAGAAAATCCGCATGTCAGGCGACTTCGATGCAGAGTGGTACCTGAAAACCTACCCCGACGTCGTCACACTGGGCGTGGACCCTGCTGAGCACTATCTGAAATACGGCAAGATGATGGGGCGGCAACCAGGGCCCGAGGAACGGCAGCAGGAAGCGTCGCGGCCTGCAAAGGAGAGACAGGCGGATGACGGGAAGCCCGAGATCGACTCCTTTATCGCGGGCAGTCTGGCGGCCTACGGGGGCAAAAAGGCGTTTCCCTCGATCGTGTCGCTGGACGATCTGCCTCTAGTCAGCGTCGTCATGACCGCCTTCGACTGCGCCGACACTATCGAGCGCGCGGTCCTGTCGCTGGTGATGCAGTCTTGGCCAAAGATCGAGGTCGTGGTGTGCGACGACAGAAGCCGGGACGAAACATGGAACATTCTCCAAACGCTCCGCCGTCGCAGCCCCAGCATCATGAAGATTGTGCGCCTAGGCACAAACAGCGGAACATATATCGCCAAGAACGTCGCCGCAGCCGAAGCCAGCGGCGACATCGTGATGTTCCAAGACTCAGACGATTATTCCCACCCCGACCGAGTTCTGGTGTCGGTCCTGCCGCTTCTGGCGCAGCCGGAACTGATCGGGACGCGCACCCAATATGCCCGGTTCGACCCCCATACAGGGCGGGTAATCCGCGTGGGCGATCTGATGTCGAAGCTCGGACTGATAACCCTTGCGGTGCGCGCCCGCGCATTCCGCGAGGTCGGCTATTTCGACGCGGTACGCAAGGCCGGGGACGACGAGTGGTTCCAGCGACTGCGCCATCTCTACGGACGGGCCGCAGTCGCCGATCTGGGGGTAACGCTCTACGCGGCGGAACTGCGGCAGGGGTCACTCGCGTCCGACATGATGTCCAGGCGCGACGACGGCTCTGTCAGGCAGTCATCGTCGTCCGAGCGGCATGCCTATGTCGAGACTTTCCAGAAACGCTTTGCCGACAAGTCGCGCCCACGCAGCTGGTATCGCGCCACCTTTCCGCCTGTGCCGAAAGCACCGGCCGCCGCCTATTCGCCTTCGCTGCAGGTTCTGTCCGACACCCGCATACCCGTATTCGCCAACCTCTGCTCGATCCCGTCGCGGATAACGAAGCTTGAGCAGGTGGTCGGCCGCATCCTGCCACAGGTCGATCATCTGACTGTCTATCTCGATAAATACGAAGCCGTGCCGGAGTTCTTGACGGCGAACCCGGGCATAACCGTGCGGCGGTCGGCGGAGTTCGACACCGATTTCCGCGACAACGCGAAATTCCTAGACTTCGACGAGCGCAAGAAGTCGGGAACGCCGTTCCATTACCTGACGCTCGATGACGACATCGTCTATCCGCACGATTATGTCCGCACCCTCGTGGACCGGCTGGGTGCGTTCGACAACCGCGTCATCGCTGGGGTTCACGGCGTGGTCTGCGTGGAGCAACCCTCCGCCTATTTCCGCAACCGCTTCATCTATCACTACCACAAGGACGCGCTGACAGCCCCGCGGCTGGTGAACAACCTCGGCACCGGGACGGTTTGCTTCCATGACTCGCTGTTCGATACGCTCAACCCGCGCCGCTGGCCGCTGGGGGGGATGGTGGACATCTTCCTTTCGCTTGAGGCGCGGCGGCGCAACATCCCGATGCTGGCGATCGACCGCCATGTCGGCTGGCTGCGCGATTTCGAGGGCGCTCCCGAGATGACGACCCTGTACTCCGAAATGCACGACAAGGAACGGATCATGTTAGACCATCTTGACACCGGCACACCCTGGGGCTACGTCTCTATGCTCGATGCCGTCGCTGCACAGCCCGCACCGCTTGCTCGTAGGTTGCGCGGGCTGCTGCCCGCCTTTCCCGAGGCGGTTTCGGTGATCGATAGTTTCAACAGGATGCGCGGCTGATGGTCGCTCCTGACCCGCAGGCAAGCGCATCGTCCAGAGCGCCGCGAGAGGTACGGATCGCGGGGATACGGGTCCCGCTCGACGTGCGGGTGGGGCGTGGCGAGGCGCTGGTGGTGCTGTTTCACGGCGGCATGAAGCGCGACAAGCGACCGTTTCCGTTCTTTCAGCCATTCTTCCCAGTAACCGCTAGCCAGATGGCGATCTCCGATCCGACGATGTTCGCCGATCCGGCGATGCCCACGGGATGGTATGTCGGCTCCGAAGGCGAGGATCTACCGCACCAGCTGTCGGCGCTGATCCGCGACGAGGCGGCGCGGCTGGGGTGCACACGCCGGGTTTATGTCGGCGGGTCGGCGGGCGGGTTTGCAGCGCTGATGTATGCTCGGCTCGATCCCGGCAGCATTGCCATCGCCGCCAATCCGCAGACCCGGTTGCAGAGCTATTTCATCCCGTCCGGGGTGGATCTGTTCCGCCGTGCCTGCTGGCCCTCGGCCGACAGCGTCGAGGAGCTGGCCCGCATCGCGCCCGTCGACGTCTGCGCGCAATACGCGCGGGGCTTCGACAATCACGTGATCTATATCCAGAGCTCGGGCGACCACGATCACGTGCAGGGGCAAATGGCGCCGTTCCTGGCCGCCATCGATGCCGCCCATGCCGATCGCGTGATCTTCGACGTGGGATACTGGGGAATTCCCGGGCACAGCGGCTCTGCCCCGCCGCGCGCCTGGCTGCCGTGGCTGCGCGCGGCGCTCGCCACACCAACGATTACATCTGCGGCCCTGTTGGACACCCGTCACGCCCTCGGCGAACCGGCCATTACCACACCGGCAAGGCCTGCCCCGGCCAATCCCGCCGGCCCCGACTCCGCCGACGTTCGCCGCGCCGAACTGTTGCGCGATCTGACACTAGGTCAGATTCCTGACTGAAAAGTAGACATTAAGTCGAGAAGTGATAACCTAATGGGCGTATTCATTTTCGGTTCATGCGTTTCTAGGGATGCGTTCAGTCTCATTCCCAACGATCTTCTGCTTTCGGGCTATGTGGCTCGCAGCTCTTTCGGAAGTGCGTTCGCATCGGAACGCTTTCCCCTCAGCATCGACGAACTCGATCCCGATTGCGCCATTCAAAGTGCCTTGCAACGCAGCATGGTTGCGATCGACCTAGACAAGTCAGCGGCCACTATCTTGACCCGGGCAGCACCGTCCACCGATCTCGTAATCGTCGATTTCATTGATGAGAGGTTTCAGCTGGCCGTGGCCGGGGATACATGTGCTACGTCTTCGGTTGCCTTCCGAGAGGTGGGCAAAAAGCACGGTTTTGTGTATATCCCAAGCATGGAAGAAGAGCATTTCCAGCGGTGGAAGCAAGGGTTTCGGACGTTTCTCGATCTCGCTCAATCGCTGTCACTGCCCGTCGTTCTAAATGCTGTCCGGCTCGGGGGTGCGAGCCGGACAGGGCAGTTGATCCCCGAGATCAAGTATCGACCGCTTGAGGACTATCTCGATAGACTGTATGCTTGTGTTGAAAAAACCGGCCGGTGTGAGATATTCCGCAATCCGTGCGAGCCGTTTCTTGATGAGTGTCACAAATGGGGCGTGACGCCATTCCACTACGAAAATCGCTATTACCGCCCCTTGATCGCTCACATCGCCAAATTAGCGAAATCGCCTGATCGCAAGGCTGGTACCGCTACTTTAAACAGATGATGACCGGAGGTCGAACATGAGCAATCCTTACAAATCCCTGCACAAGAAAGCCTTCTGGCGGCCCGCCGTCGCGGAACGCCACTATGCGGATCTTGAAGATCTCTGGCAGCCGCTTGAATTGAAGAAAGCGCACAAGGTCGCAACCGCAGGCAGTTGTTTTGCACAACATATAGGTAACAATCTGGCCCTGCGTGGTGCCAATTTCTTGGATATGGAACCCGCCCCGCCACTTTTCGAGTCCGAAACAGAGGCACGTCGTTGGGGCTTTGGGGTCTTCTCTTGCCGTTATGGCAACATCTACACCACGCGCCAACTCATCCAGCTCTTTGACGAGGCGTTCGGCAACCGGACCCCCACAGAACGGGTCTGGGAAAAACAGGGTCGCTTCTTTGACGCCCTACGCCCAAGCGTAGACCCGGTAGGTCAAGATAGTGCCGAAACCGTTATCGCCCTGCGCGAGCGGCATCTTTTTAAAGTCCGTGAGATGTTCGAATCCCTTGATCTTTTTGTATTTACACTTGGCCTGACGGAAGGATGGGAAAGCGTCGAGGATGGCACCATGTTTCCAATGGCACCGGGGACCCTCGCAGGCAGCTATGAGCCAAACAGATACCGCTTCCACAACCTGCGTCACTCTGAGATTTTGGCCGATTTGAAGGGCGTGCTTGAACGGCTCAAGAAGGTCAATCCGGGGGCGCGCATCCTGCTAACGGTGTCACCCGTGCCCCTCACGGCGACAGCCACCGAACATCACGTACTGTCCGCTGCCGTCTATTCCAAATCGGTATTGCGTGGGGTGGCTGGCGAAATGGCAGAGGATTTTGAGGATGTAACGTATTTCCCATCCTATGAGATCATTTCTTCGCATCCCTCTGGCGGTATGTTCTTCAACCCAGATCAACGGACGGTTAATCAGTTCGGGGTTGATTACGTCATGAAGCATTTCTTCTCTGGGACGCTCGCTGAGGAGTTTAATTTTGAGCATACTTTGAGGCGGGAAACCGATTTCAATCTAATCTGTGATGAGGAAAAACTAGAGAACGCTCTCAAGTGAGTTACGGCAATATTTATGGAGATTGAAACGCGTGCCCGATGCATACACGGCTCACCCAACGCGCCCTGAACTTTCTTTTCCAAGCAGGGAGGCTGCGTACCTGAAGTTAGCATACAATGAAGCTCGTGTTATTTTGGAATATGGCTCCGGCGGATCAACCGTGCTCGCGTCTGAAATGTCCGATAAACTCATATTCAGCGTTGAGTCCGATTGGCGTTGGGCAATACGCGTTCAAAGCTATATTGATGCTGGCAATCTACCGTCTCCGGCAACAGTTCACCACGCCAATATTGGTCCTACTGGCACTTGGGGTAGACCTTTAGACAATACACACTGGTCAAAGTTTTATAATTACCCGCTTTCCATTTGGGAAAAGCCTTTCTTTCGTCATCCGGATTTAGTCTTAATTGACGGTCGCTTCCGCGCAGCCTGCATGATGACGGTAATGGCGCGCATCACCCAACCGGTAACGGTACTGTTTGACGACTATACTGAACGTCTACCTTATCATGTTGTAGAGGACTGGCTCAAACCGCGTGAAACAATTGGTCGCATGGCTGTTTTTGATGTTTTGCCAGGACTATTAGGCCGAAAAGCTCTGTGTGAAATTAACAAGGCTCTTGAACAGGCTACCTATTCGACAAAGGAGCCATTCTATGAAATGCAGGCAACTGACGCGGTAGAGCAACGGCGAAAGAATAGTAAGGACCACGGATAATGAATCTTAGTAAGAAATCCCACGAAACCATGGTCAGCGTATCGACACAAGACTTCTTTGCACCTGCAACAATAAAACCTTTGTTCTGGCGTCCACGCTTTCGCTCACACTCACAAATTCAGGTTCATGCGCCAATGCTTCTTTGGTTGGCGGCCGATGTGCGTATTCAGAAAGTTTGCGTGCTAGGAGTCGGCGACGGGTTTGCACATTTTCTTTTTTGTCAGGCCATTGATAAGCTAAACACTCAAGGAAGCTGTGCTGGCTTTGGCTTTTGGAAAGACCCCAAGAGCGGTGAGCCACTAACTCAGCCCCCCTATATACTCAGCGAGCATGCCGAGCAGTTCTATGAAGACATTTCAGATATCAGGGCATGTCGCGATAAGTCCGAAGCGATTGCAAATTTGGTCGAGCATAGCCTAGATCTTCTTTTTATTGACCTAGATGCATTGGGTGAACGTGATTACCCGCATGTTGAAGATTTAATCAGACTTTTGCAAGCGAACGGAATCTTGGTAGTGCACGGCACCAACGCGCTATGGCAAAATGCGGATGATAGTATTGGATTGGCAAAACAGTTGCGTCGCCTTGACAGACTGGAATTTAACTACGGAGCTGGACTGAGCATTTTTCCTGTCGGGGAGGATACGTCCACGCGCGTTAAAAATCTCATGTCTGTGTGTGAGAATGGTGAGGTGCCAAGCGATATTCAGCGTGTATTTCGTAGGCTTGGACAAAGTTTGGTAGCAATTGAGGAAACCCGCAATTTGCAGTCGAAGCTTGCGGCTTCCACGAAAGCACATGCTGAAGCCCAAGAAGGTCTGAAAAACAAAAAACAAGAACTCGCAGATCTGCATGAAGCCTACGAGCAGCGGAGTAGGAAAGTATCACAAACGCAAAGTGAAATATTTGATATAAAAGCAAGCCTGAGTGCTGCTTTGGCTGAACAGAAGCAATCTGAAGAGTCTTTGGCCGTGGTGCAAAAAGCTCTTGAAACAGCCCACGCGGAACTTGAGGCGCAGAGCCAAGAACTGATAGCAGCACAAGATGCGGCGCGTGAGGCTGGTATGCGTGCCGAAAAGTCTGAGAGTGAGCTTGATGCAGCTCACGCGGAACTTAAGGCACAGAGCCAGGAACTGATAGCAGCACAAGATGCGGCGCGTGAGGCTCTTATGCGTGCCGAAAAGTCTGAGAGTGACCTTGATGCAGCCCACGCGGAACTTAAGGCGCAGAGCCAGGAACTGATAGCGGCACAAGATGCAGCGCGTGAAGCTGGTGTGCGCGCGGAGAAGTCTGAGAGTGAGCTCGAGGAAACCCGGGCGGAACTTAAGGCTCAGAGCCAAGAACTGATAGCAGCACAAGATGCGGCGCGTGAGGCTGGTATGCGTGCCGAAAAGTCTGAGAGTGAGCTTGATGCAGCTCACGCGGAACTTAAGGCACAGAGCCAGGAACTGATAGCAGCACAAGATGCGGCGCGTGAGGCTCTTATGCGTGCCGAAAAGTCTGAGAGTGACCTTGATGCAGCCCACGCGGAACTTAAGGCGCAGAGCCAGGAACTGATAGCGGCACAAGATGCAGCGCGTGAAGCTGGTGTGCGTGCCGAAAAGTCTGAGAGTGAGCTCGAGGCAGCCCGGGCGGAGCAGCTTACCATCAAAAAAACCCTGGAAGGTGAGTCGGAGCGTGCCGCACAACTTGAGGCAAAGATTAAAACAGAGAAACGCGTACTAGAGATGGAACGAACCACGCGTTTCCAAGAAACGGCTGCACTGACTCGTATGCTGGAGGAGATGCGTGTTGAATTGAATACTGCCGTAGATAGACGCCAGCACGAGTTCGAGCGTGCCGCACAGCTTGAGCAAAAATTCAACGAGGCGGTTGCGATTATTGAAACCCTTAATTTCGAGAACGCCGAGCTATTGAAAAGCACTTCTTGGAGAATGACTGCACCGATGCGTAAAATTAAACTGGCGTTTTCAAAAGAAATATAATTCAAACGAGTTTGGAATGGCGACGGCACTGATCATATTGGCAGCAGGTCAGGGGACGCGGATGAATTCCGACCTTCCCAAAGTGCTGCATCCTATCGGCGGCGCGCCGATGCTAGGGCATGCCATGCAGGCAGGCGCGACATTGGAGCCAGATCAGGTGATCGTGGTGGCCGGGCACGGGGCCGAAGCGGTGCGTGCAGCGGCCCATGACTTTGACGAGACCGCAGAGATCGTAATCCAGTCCGAGCAACTGGGAACTGCACATGCGGTGGCGCAAGCCGCGCCGCGTCTGGTGGATTATCCGGGCGATGCGCTGGTGCTCTATGGCGACACGCCCTTTATTCAGCCTGAAACGCTGGAACGGATGCAGGCGGCGCGCAGCGCCCATGACATCGTTGTGCTGGGGTTCAAGGCGGCTGATCCGGGCCGCTATGGCCGGTTGGTGATGCAGGGACAAGACCTTGTTAAAATTGTCGAATTCAAGGATGCGACCGAGGCCGAGCGCGCGATCACGCTCTGCAATAGCGGCGTGATTCTGGCACCGGCAGCGCTGCTTTTCGATCTGATTTCAGAGGTGGGCAGTGCCAATGCGGCAGGCGAGTATTACCTGACCGACATCGTGGGTCTGGCGCGGGCGCGGGGGTTATCGGCAACCGCTGTTACTTGCGACGAGGCCGAGACGATGGGCATCAACTCCCGCGCCGAACTCGCACGCGCCGAAGCCGCGTTTCAGACGCGCAAACGGGCCGAGGCGCTGGAAACTGGCGTGACGCTTGTCGCGCCTGATACGGTGCAGTTTGCCTATGACACTTGGTTGGGCCGCGATAGTCTGGTCGAGCCTTATGTGGTCTTTGGCCCCGGCGTCACGGTCGAGACTGGCGCGCATATCCGCGCCTTTTCCCATCTTGAGGGCTGTCATGTTGCGCGTGGCGCGGTGGTGGGCCCCTATGCCCGCCTGCGCCCCGGCACCGAATTGGCGGAACATGCCCGCATTGGCAATTTCGTTGAGGTGAAGAATGCGCTGATCGGCGAGGGGGCCAAGGTCAATCACTTGAGCTACATCGGCGATGCGCGTGTAGGCGACGAGAGCAATATAGGCGCGGGCACCATCACCTGCAATTACGACGGTGTGAGCAAGCATGAAACGGTGATCGGTGCGCGGGTTTTCGTGGGCTCGAACACGATGCTGGTGGCCCCGGTGACACTGGGCGACGGGGCGATGACCGGCTCGGGATCGGTGATTACGCGCGATGTGGCCCCGGACGCGCTGGCCATTGCACGCGCCCCACAGGTGGACATGCCGGGGCGCGCGCGCAAGCTGTTCGATATGTTGAAAGCACGCGCCGGAAAACGCGACAAAGGATCAAACTGATGTGTGGGATTGTCGGAGTTCTGGGGGATCACGAGGCGGCACCGCTGCTGGTTGAAGCGCTCAAGCGTCTGGAATATCGCGGCTATGACAGCGCCGGGAT
>NZ_LR701532.1:0-2489 GCF_902498815.1 Roseovarius sp. EC-HK134 | reverse complement strand
GGCAGGTAAGTTCATTTGGCCTGTGAGCCAGGGCGGCACGGCGGTGGCGATATCATCCGCCCAGCTTGGCTATCTTCTGGAAGGGATCGACTGGAGAAATCCGCGCTGGACGCAAAGGCCGAGAACGGCTGGATAATTTACACAGAACTGCCTGTTTTTATTGGCCTTTCGCCGTGTTCATGATAGGCATCTGCCATGTCAGATGCCGCCTTGCAAATCGCCGAATTGCGCGCCGCGCTTGCCGCGCAGACCGCCTCGGCTGAGGCTGCACAAGCCCGTGCGCAGGCTGCTGAAACTGAGTTGGCGCAGGCCCGCGCATTGGCATCCTGCACGGAGGCAATGATCCAGGAATTGAAGCTGGAGATTGCCAAGCTGCGGCGTGACAAATACGGCATCTCCTCCGAGCGTCGCGCACGGCTGATTGATCAGTTGGAATTGCAGCTTGAAGAATTGGAGGCAGCTGCCACCGAGGATGCGCTGGCGGCTGAAGTGGTCACTGCTGCGGACACGACCAGCACGGTGCGCGCCTTTACGCGGCGCAAGCCGGTGCGCAAACCCTTTCCAGACCACTTGCCGCGTGAACGTGTTGTGGTCGAGGCGCCGACCAGCTGCACCTGCTGTGGTTCCGACCGGATCGTGAAGATGGGCGAGGACATCACCGAGACGCTTGAAGTGATCCCCCGTCAGTGGAAGGTGATCCAGACCGTCCGCGAGAAGTTCACCTGCCGGGCCTGCGAGAAGATCAGCCAGCCGCCGGCCCCATTCCACGCCATTCCACGCGGCTGGGCTGGGCCGCAGTTGATCGCGATGATCGCTTTTGACAAATATGGACAGCACCAGCCACTGAACCGGCAATCCGAACGCATTGCGCGGGAGGGGATTGAGCTTAGCCTGTCCACTCTGGCTGATCTGCTCGGTCATGCCTGTGCGGCACTGGCACCCATCCATGCGCTGATCGAGCGTCACGTGCTGGATGGGGGCCGTCTGCATGGTGATGACACGACCGTGCCGCTTCTGGCCCGTGGGGGCACAAAAACCGCACGATTATGGACCTATGTGCGTGATGACCGGCCGTGGGATGGCGGCGCGCCGCCTGCCGCCTTCTTCAAGTTCTCGACAGATCGTCGCAAAGAACATCCGACCCGACACCTGACTGAGTGGCATGGTGTGCTGCAATCAGACGTCTATGGCGGCTACAATGATCTGTATCTGGCAGATCGCAGTCCGGGGCCGGTGCAATCTGCACTGTGTTGGAGCCATGCAAGACGCAAGTTTTTTGAGCTGGCCGATATCAAAGCCATCGCCCGCAAGGGCAAAAAGGTAGCAGAGGAGATCTCGCCCATCGCGCTGGACGCTGTGACGCGGATCGATGCGATCTTTGCTGTGGAGCGCGAGATCACCGGCCTGTCAGCTGCAGAACGTTATGAGGTCCGCCAGCAGCGGGTCGCGCCGCTGGTCAACGACCTTTACGATTGGATGCGAGCCGAGCGGGCCCGGATGTCAAAGCACAACCCTGTCGCCAAGGCGATCAATTACATGCTGGACGAAGAGGGCCGCTGGGAAGCCTTCACCGCATTCTTGGATGACGGGCGCCTTTGCCTGACCAACAATGCCGCCGAGCGGGCCCTCAGAGGTATCGCATTGGGCAGAAAGTCGTGGCTTTTTGCAGGGTCCGAGCGTGGCGGTGACAGGGCGGCCTTCATGTATACCCTCATCGTCACGGCAAAGATGAACGACATTGATCCCCAGGCATGGATGGCCGATGTGCTCGCACGTCTGCCGGACATGCCGATGTCACGGGTGCATGAATTGCTCCCATGGCATTGGAAAGCCGCAACTGAATTGAAGAGGATTGCCGCATGACGCTGGTCGCGCGCCTTAAGGTCACATTATCCGACGTCGAGCCTCAGGTGTTGCGGCGCTTCGATGTGCCGCTCAAGATCAAGCTGAACCGTCTGCACGATGTGATCCAGGCCGCCATGGGCTGGACCGACAGTCACCTCTATGAGTTCCAGGCCGGCGGTGTTGGCTGGGGCGTGCCTGATCCTGACGGCTATTACGATGGCCCGTTGCCTGCCAGCAAAACCAGCCTGCTCGACGTGCTCGAAGATGTCGGCACCAAGACCATCCATTACATCTATGACTTTGGCGACAACTGGCACCATGTGATCAAGGTCGAGAAAATCGATGACGCCATCCCGGGTGCAGACTACCCGCGCCTTGTCAGAGCCATCGGTGCTTGTCCCCCTGAAGATGTGGGCGGGTTCCCCGGTTACGCCGACTTCCTCGAAGCTATGGCCGACCCTAAGCACGAAGAGCACGAGCAGATGCTGGAATGGTATGGGGGAAAGTTCAACCCCGACGAGGCAGAAATCGGCCGTATCCTAGACAACTTCGAGCGCCTCGGGAAAAAGTGGGCTCCCAAGCCGCGCAAACCAAAAGCCGTCTGATCAATAGAGCGCGTCCACGGCCTTCGGCGGATGCTTACG